>CAVSSW010000010.1:0-27204 GCA_963730755.1 uncultured Solirubrobacteraceae bacterium | reverse complement strand
CGGGGATTACTCGCGCGAGCTGTGCGGCGGCACGCACGTGAGTCACACCGGCGAGATCGGCCCCTTCCGGATCATTGCGGAGACATCGAGCTCCGCGAACGTGCGCCGCATCGAGGCGCTCACCGGGCCCGCCGCAGTCGAGCTGCTCCGCGCGCACGACAGTGCGCTGGGTGAGATCGCGGGCGAGCTGCGCACGCGCCCGGAGCAAGCGCTCGACGCGGTGCGCCGTCTCGCCGAGGAGCGGCGCAAGCTGGAGAAGGATCTCGCACAGGCCGCCACCGCAGGCGGCGCGGGCGCAGACGTCGAGGGCCTTGCCGCGAGCGCGACGGATGAGGGCGGGGCGACGGTGCTCGCCCGTGCGGTCGAGGTCCACGACGCGAAGGCCCTGCTCGACCTCGTCGACCGGCTGAAGGGGAAGCTTCCGGACGCCGCGATCCTGCTCGGTACCGCCGCGGAGGGACGCGTGCACCTGGTCGCCTCCGTCGCGCCCGCGCTCGTTGAGCGCGGCCTGAAGGCGGGCGCGATCGTGAAGGTCGCCGCCGAGGTCGTGGGCGGTGGCGGCGGGGGGCGCGACACGATGGCCCAGGCGGGCGGTCGCGACCCGGAGAAGCTAGACGAGGCGATCGCCGCGGGCGCGGCCGCGATCGAGGCGGCGCTCGGCGCTTGAGGGTGCTCGCCCTCGACTACGGCAGCGCGCGCTGCGGCTGCGCGATCAGCGACCCGAGCGGCACGATCGTCACCCCGATCGAGACGATCGACCGGCCCGCCTCCAAGCGCGGGCTGATCCGCCTGCGCGAGCTGATCCGTGCGCGCGAGCCCGCGCTGCTGCTGATCGGGCTTCCGCTCTCGCTCAACGGAACTGACACCGCGCAGACCCGTGAGACGCGCGACTTCGCCGAGCGGCTCGGCCACTTCCTGAGAGGAGGAGAGGAGGGGATGCAGGAGAGCCTCCCGATCGAGCTCTACGACGAGCGCTTCACCACCCGTCTCGCTCAGCGCTCTTCTCACAGCCTCGGCGCCGCGCGCACCTCCGAGGACTCCCGCGCCGCTGCCCACCTGCTCGAGAGCTGGCTCGCAGCCAGATCTCGTTAGGGTCCATCACCTTGGCTCGCGGCGATCGATCACGTAGCGAACGAACCAGCGAGGAACGCGAGCGCGACCGCGTCGAGCGCGAACGCCGCCGCGCTGAACGCGCGGGTACTCAGCCGCCTCCCGAGCCCGACCCCGCCGACCCGCTCCCCTTCGAGGAGCCGCCGCATCTCGAAGCCCCCGATCCCGGCGTCGAGGGGGAGCTGGGCGTCGAGCCGAACCCCGTCCCCGAGCCTCTGGAGCCCGTCGCGCCGCCGGAGCACGTCGCGCCCGAGCCCGAGGCTGTCGCGCCAGAGCCCGAGCCCGAGGCCGAGCCAGAGCCGGAGCCCGAGGCTGTCGCGCCAGCGCCCGAGCCCGAGCCCGAGCCGGTGCCCGCCGCGATCGAGCTTCCGCCCGCGGCGGAGCCCGAACACGGGCCCTTCGCCGATGAGCCTCTCGCGGCCGAGGAGGTTCCGCCGGCCGCGGAGCCCGAGCCGGAAGCCCACGAGGAGCCCGAGCCGCAAACCCACGAGGAGCCCGCGCTCGACCCCGCGACCCACGCCGAGCCGGAGCCGGCCGAGCCCGTCGACCCGCATGCGACCCAGGCCTACGAGATCCCCGGGGTGCCCCCCGAGGACCCGGCGCCGCCGCCGCCGGAGCGGGAGGCCTCAGACGACCCGAGTGAGCGGCGCGAGTCGGTGGCGCCGAGCGGCCTTCCCGCGCCGCCGCCGCGGATCCGCGAGCCGAGGGAGCGTCCCACGCGACGCGCGTTCCGGCGCGGGAGCGCACCCGTCGTCGCGGGCGCGGCGCCCTCGGCGATCGGCGCGGGACGCAACCGTCGGCGGGGGGTGGCCTCGCGCCTGGCGGCGCTCGTCGCACTGGCAGCGGTGGCGGTGGCGGTGGTGCTGCTCGTGCACTCGCTGAAAGGGTCTTCGCACCCGAAATCGCCGGCGGCGGTCCCGGTGGTGAAGGTGCTGATCCCGGAGGGCAAGACGCGGGTGCAGATCGCGCAGATCGCGCAGGCGGCGGGGCTGAAGGGGAGCTATCGAGTGGCGGCGAAGAAGTCGGAACTGCTCAACCCCAAGCAGTACGGCGCTCCTGCGAGCACGCCCGACCTCGAAGGCTTCCTCTTCCCCGCTACCTACGACATGGACAAGGGCGCGCCCGCCTCGCGGCTCGTCGAAGAGCAGCTCACCGCCTTCCAGGAAAACTTCGGGACCGAAGACGTGAGCCGGGCGAAAGCGCTCGGCGTGACTCCCTATGGGCTGCTCACCGTGGCCTCGATGGTCGAGCGCGAGGCGCAGGTCCCAGGCGACCGCGCGAAGATCGCGGCGGTGATCTACAACCGGCTCAAAGCGGGGATGCCGCTCGGGATCGACGCGGCGATCTACTACGCGGTGGAGATGGAGAAGAACGTCGCGACCTACACGCACGAACTCACCGAATCGCAGCTGAAGATCGACTCGCCCTACAACACGCGCACCCACACGGGCCTGCCTCCGACCCCGATCTCCAACCCGGGAACGGCCTCGATCCAGGCGGCCGCGCACCCCGCGCATGTGTCCTACCTCTACTACGTGGCGGGCGCGGACGGGTGCGGGGAGCAGGTCTTCTCAACGAGTCAGTCGTCCTTCGAAGCGAACGTGGCTGCCTACGAAGAAGCGAAGCGGAAGAACGGCGGCAAGCCGCCGACCTGCAAGAAACACTGATGCCCCGTCTCGGCGTCCTCGGCTGGCCCGTCGCCCACAGCCGCTCGCCCGCGATGCAGAACGCCGCGCTCGCCGCGCTGGGAATGCGCGAGTGGCACTACCAGCGGCTGCCCGTGCCTCCCGCGCTGCTCGCCGAGACGGTGCGCGCGCTGCCCGGAGCGGGCTTCCTCGGAGCGAACGTGACGATCCCCCACAAGGAGGCCGCGCTCGCTCTCGCCGCCGAGGCGAGCGAGGCGGCGCGAGAGATCGGAGCGGCGAACACGCTCTCCTTCGCCTCCGACGGGACGATCGCCGCGGAGAACACCGACGCCCCGGGCCTGATCGCCGCGCTCGGGATCGAGCTCGCCGGGCTGCGCGCGCAGGTGCTCGGCGCAGGGGGCAGCGCGCGCGCAGCTGTTTGGGCTCTGACACGTGCGGGAGCGGCGGAGGTCTACGTCTGGAACCGCACCGCGGAGCGCGCGCGGGCGCTCGCCCAGCAACTCGGGGCGAGCGCGGTTATTTCGCCTCAGAGCGCGGATCTGCTCGTGAACTGCACTTCGGTGGGGCTCTCCGTAGAACGCTCGGCCACTGAGGATCGTGGGCTCAACCAACTCGGATTGGGAGGCGATCAGATCCACGAGTACTCACATGTCGCAGATCTGGTCTACCGCTCATCACCCACCCCGTTGCTTGTCGCCGCCGAGGCCGCAGGAGCGCAGACGACCGACGGCCTCGAGATCCTCGTCGCGCAGGGCGCGCTCAGCCTCGCCCTGTGGACCGGCCGCGAGCCCCCGGCCGAGGTCATGCTCAGCGCTGCGCGGGAGGGTTAGCCGCAACCACCGCGGGGAGGTGCTCGCTCGATGAGCGACGCAGAGCCCTTCGACCCGGACCTGCACGCGATCTTCGGCATCGAGGGCGAGCCCGCCGAGTCGAGTGAGCCCGTGATCTCCGTCGAGCGTCCGCTGGAGGAGCGCACCGCCACCGAGGAACCGATCGGGACGCGCTCGGAAAACGGGTTCGAAAGCTACGGCTCGAGCCCGGGCGCGATCGCGGGCGCGGCCCCCACCGAGCTCTCCGAGCCCGCCGCTCCGACCGACTTCGGCGCGGGGAGCAGCGATGACTTCGGTGGACCCGCGGATCAGCAGTGGAGCGCCCCGCCCGATCAGCCTCCCACGCCCCTGGACGAGGGCGAGGAGGGGTGGAAGGGGATCACGCGCCCCTCGAAACGTGGCTCCTCGCCGCGTTTCCTCACCGACGTGATCGTGGAGATGGGCCTCGCGAGCAAGCGCCAGGTCGACGACGCGGTCGAGACCTCACGCAACTCGGGGGCGGCGCCGGAGCGGATCCTGATCGACCAGGGCGCCCTGACCAACGACGGTCTGGCCCGCGCGCTCGCGGAGCGCTACGGCCTCGACCATCTCGACCTCGGCGTGTTCCAGGTCGACATGGCCGCGGCGAACCTCGTCTCGACCACCGTGGCCAAGCGCTACCAGGCGGTTCCCGTGGGCTTCGCGGACAAGCGCACGCTGCTCGTCGCGATGGCCGACCCCTCGAACGTGCTCGCGGTCGACGACATCGCGATCATGACCGGACACGAGGTGCGCGTGGCGGTCGCTCCCCCGGATGACATCGTCGGGCTGATCTCGCGCCTGGACCGGCTCGAAGACGTGGTGGGCAGCTCCGACGAGCTGATCGAAGAGGAAGACGGCGCCGAGGTCGTAGCGCTGCATGAGAGCTCCGAGGACGCCCCGGTCATCAAGCTCGTCAACCAGATCGTCGGCCAGGCGGTGGAGCGCGGCGCCTCGGACATCCACCTCGCACCCGACGGGCGCGAGGTGCGCGTGCGCTTCCGCATCGACGGCGTCCTCCAGGACATCACCACGGTCCCGCGCCGGATGGCCGCGGGCGCGGTCTCGCGCGTGAAGATCATGGCCGAACTCGACATCGCGGAGAAGCGCCTCCCGCAGGACGGGAGGATCGGGCTCGTGGTCGACGGGCGCCACGTCGATCTCCGTGTGGTCACGCTCCCCAGCGTGCACGGCGAGGGGATCGTGATGCGCGTCCTCGACAAGACGAACGTGGTCGTCGATCTCGACAAGCTCGGGATGTCAGACGAGTCGCGTGAGCGCTTCGAGAAGTCCTGCGGCCAGACCCACGGGGCGGTGCTCGTCACGGGCCCCACGGGCTCGGGGAAGTCCACCACGCTCTACGCCGCGCTGCAGATGCTCAACACCCCGGAGAAGAACATCATCACCGTCGAGGACCCCGTGGAGTACGAAATGTCCGGGCTCACTCAGCTGCAGGTCTCGGTCAAGACCGGCCTCACCTTCGCCGCGGGCCTGCGCTCGATCGTGCGCGCTGATCCCGACGTGATCATGGTCGGGGAGATCCGCGACCGCGAGACCGCTCAGATCGGGGTGGAGTCCGCGCTCACCGGCCACCTCGTGCTCTCCACGCTGCACACCAACGACGCTCCGTCCGCCATCACCCGGCTGATCGAGATGGGCATCGAGCCCTTCCTCGTCGCCTCGGCGCTGGAGTGCGTGGTCGCCCAGCGCCTCGCGCGCCAGCTCTGCTCCTCCTGCAAGCGGCGCACGATCATCCCCGCGAAGGTCCTCCAGGAGAGCGGCTACAAAGCGCACATGGAGCTCGAGGCCTACGAACCCGTGGGCTGCAGGCGCTGCGGGGGCTCGGGTTACCGCGGGCGGATCGGGCTCTATGAGGTGATGACGATGACTCCGGAGATCCAGACGATGGCGCTCGAACGCCGTCCCTCGGAGGAAATCCGCGAGGTTGCGTGCTCGCAGGGGATGGTCCGGCTGCGCGACGACGGGCTGCTGAAGGTGCGCATGGGGCGCACCTCGATGAGCGAGATCGCGCGCGTCATCGGTAGCAACTGATCCTGCCCGTCGACTCTGGGAGCGGGGGAGCAGCGTCAATTTTTCGTCCAGGCGCGAACTGCCCCTCCTGAAAACCGCGTTTCGAGCCGATAGGCAGTCCATGGACATCGATTTCGCAGACCTGCTGATGGAGGTCGTCAACCGTCGTGCCTCGGATCTCCACCTCTCCGCTGGCGCCAACCCGACCGTCCGCGTGCGCGGTCGCCTCTCCCCGCTCGAGGAGTACCCCGTGCTCTCGAGCGCGGACACACGCGAGATCGTCTACTCGATCCTCACCGGCGATCAGCGCCAGCGCCTGGAGACGAACTGGCAGCTCGACTTCGCCTACTCGATCCCCGGTCACGCTCGCTTCCGTGTGAACGCCTACTTCCAGCGCGGCGCGATCGGCGCGGCCTTCCGCCTGATCCCCTTCGGTCTCACCTCGATCGACGACCTTGGCCTGCCCGCCGCGGTCCACGAGTTCACCAAGAAGCCGCGTGGCTTCGTGCTCGTCACGGGCCCCACGGGCTCGGGGAAGTCCACCTCGCTCGCCGCAATGATCGACGCGATCAACGAGACGCGCGAGGAGCACATCATGACGATCGAGGACCCGATCGAGTTCCTGCACGGGCACAAGAAGTGCCTCGTCAACCAGCGCGAGCTCGGCTCCGACGCGCAGTCCTTCTCGATGGCCCTCACCGCCGCCCTGCGCCAGGACCCCGACGTGATCCTCGTCGGCGAGATGCGCGACCTGGAGACGATCTCGACCGCGCTCACCGCGGCAGAGACCGGTCACCTCGTGTTCGCAACGCTTCACACCCAGGACACCTCGCAGACGATCGACCGAATCATCGACGTCTTTCCCGCTCACCAGCAGGGGCAGGTGCGCGTCCAGCTCTCGGTCGCGCTGCAGGGGATCATGACCCAGCAGCTGCTCCCCAACGCCGATGGCTCGGGGCGCGTGGTCGCAACCGAGGTGCTCGTGCCCACGCCCGCCGTGCGCAACCTGATCCGCGAGGGCAAGACCCACCAGATCTACTCCGTGCTGCAGACCGGCTCCTCGGTGGGGATGCAGACGATGGACACCTCGCTCGCCGGTCTCGTGCGCGCGGGGAAGATCAGCCAGAAGCTCGCAGAAGCTCGGTCCTCGACCCCCGAAGAGCTGCGCCGCCTGCTCGGCGCGCCCTCCCTCGCCGCCGCCTAGGCCGGGGGACCGCTGAGCGATGAGCACCTACGTCTTCAAGGCGATCGACCTCTCGGGCGGCAAGGCCCGCGGCGAGGTCGAGGCGGACTCCAAGCAGGCCGTCTCAGACCAGCTCAAGTCGCGCGGGCTGATCGTCCTCGACATCAGCGACAAGCACGCCTCCAAAGAGATCGAGATCGCGTTTCTGAAGCGCGTCAAGGCGAACGACCTCGCGATCTTCTCCCGCCAGCTCGCCACGATGATCTCCTCCGGGATGAGCATCCTGCGCTCGCTCTACGTGCTCGAGGAGCAGACCGAGGACAAATTCCTCAAAGAGACGATCGTCGCTGTGCGCAAGGACGTCGAGGCCGGCCTCTCGCTGAGCGCCTCGATGGAACGCCACCCCAAGGTCTTCAGCCCGCTGTTCGTCGCGATGACGCAGGCGGGGGAGACGGGCGGTGTGCTCGAGGGCTCGCTGCTCCGCGTCGCCGACCAGCTCCAGAAGGATGCCGCGCTGAGGCGCCAGATCAAATCGGCGATGGTCTACCCCACGATGGTGATCATCTTCGCGATCGGCGTGATGATGGCGCTCGTCGCCTTCCTCGTGCCCGTCTTCGTCGGCGTCTTCAAGCAGTTCGGCGGCGAACTCCCCTCGCTCACCAAGGTCTCCGTCTTCATGTCCGAAGCGGTCACCGGCTACTGGTGGCTGATGTTCACCGTCGCCGGCGTCTCCGCCGCCTCGTTCATCCGCTGGAAGCGCACCACCTGGGGGCGCAAGCAGTGGGACCACTTCCGTCTGCACGTCCCGATGAAGATCGGCCAGATCGTTCAGCAGGTCGCCGTCGCGCGCTGGTCGCGCACGCTCGCCTCGCTCACGAGCGCCGGTGTGCCGCTGCTGCAGGCGCTCGAGATCACCGGCCGCACCGGTGGCAACGTCGCCGTCGAGGAAGCGATGGACGGCGTGATCAACTCCGTCAAGCGCGGTGGCACGATCGCCGCCCCGCTCGCCGCCGCCCCGATCTTCCCCTCGATGGTCACGCACATGGTCGGCGTCGGCGAGGAGACCGGCGCGCTCGACTCGATGCTCGACCGGATCGCCGAATTCTACGAGGAACAGGTCGAAGCTTCGGTCAAGGCTCTCACCTCGATCCTCGAGCCGATCATGATCATCGTCATCGGCTCGATCGTGGGCTTCATCGTGATCTCGATGTACCTGCCGCTGTTCGAAGTTTACAACCACATCGAATAGACCACCGCGCCATTTCGGCTCTGTAGAGCCAAATGAGAGGGCTCCTGAGCATCACCGCGAAGCCCCCGAGCAGCGCTCGCGGCGCGCCGCGAAGTGGGGCATGGGCGCGCCGCGAGCAGGCGTGGCCATGATTGACGACCTCAGGCCCGAGGGCCCCTCCAGCGGGGGCTGTGCGCTCTGTGGCGTCATATCCGGGCCATCAGTCCGGGCAGCGGTCCGGACTCGGACAACGCGGCTCGACGTGCCGATATCTGGCTCCTGGAGCGGGTATTGATCTGTTCATGGGGAGTCTTCGGTCCGCTGAGCACGCGGTCAGGCGAGCGTGGGACACCGGCCGCGGCCGCAGACGCGCTGACCTGCTCGCGCGGGCGGACTGGCTCACGGAGATGGTGTCCGAGCGCGCCAACGAAGAACGCGCTGGAGACCGCGAGCGGCGAGTCGAGGAAGCGCTGCGCCCACGCGGTGCCAAGCCCGCGCCGCCCGCCTGAGGCCGGGATCTCGTTACTCGACATCCGTCCGCGCCACGCGCAAGAGATCGCGATCGGCGCGGCTCGTGCCGATCGAAAGGCGATGCGACTTTGACGCAAGCGCCGCGCTTCCGCCTCGTGGCTGAGCGGCGCCCAGCGCGACCGGCTCCGCGTCGGCCTTCCGCTGGACGGCTCCGAGGTCGAGTGGTCGGAGCCGACCGCGGCTGAGCTCGCCGATCCGCTCTCGATCGTGGACTCCTCGCCCGAGATCGGTCTCCTCGTACGCAAGCGGGGCGGCGACGCTCCTCCCGCCCCCGCAGATGCTCTCGACCGCGAACGCCGGGACTCCCACGCCGGTCCTCGCAAGCGGCCGACGGTCGCAGGCTGAGGAGCGGCTCCACGAAAGCTCCCGGCGACTCGCGCGCGCCGTGGGCTGGGGGCGTGATCAGCGACTAGCTTTGGGCTGGTGTTCGCCGCACTCCTGGAAGCGATCGATGGTGCGCTCGCCACCCGGGAGTGGGCGGTGCTTGCCGTCTCGGGCTTCGGCGGTGCGGGCAAGAGCACTCTCGCGGACCGGCTGCGCGATCACTACGCGCTCCGCGAGACACAGGTGCTGCGCCTCGATTCGTTCATCGTCGACATGGGAAGGGGGGAGGGGATGCTCGGCGGGTTCGACTGGGAGCGATTCCAAGCGGTGCTCGAGGACGTCCGTGAGGGTCGGCGCATCTGCTACCAGCCCAACGACTTCGAAGGCAATCCACGGGGAGCCCCGATCGACGAGGAGCCCGCGTCGCTCGTGATCGTCGAGGGCGTCCGGCTGCTGCGTCCCGAGCTTGCCCCGTTCTTCGATCTGAGCGTGTGGATCGATTGCGACCTGGAGAGCGCCGCAGCGCAGGGCAAGCGTCGCGACCGCGACGCGGGCGTCGGGGCCGAGGACCTGCCGATCTGGGAGCAGGAGTGGAACCCCAAGGAAGCGGCGTACTTCGAGCGCCATCGCCCCGACCTCACCGCCGATCTCCTCTACACCTCCCATCAGCCGGTCGGGCCTCGCAAGCTGCCGTTCGGTCCGGCCCCCGCCGGCTGAGCCGGGTTCGAGCGGAGTTCAGTCCTGCGCGCGGCGCTCTGCCTCGCGCTCGATCCGCAGCCGCCGCGTCCCCTCGGCCTGCTCCACGGAGAGGCGCACACGGCCGTCGAGCAGATCGAGCAGCTCCTCGCCGACGAGCTCTTTGCGCCAGCCGCGCAGGGTGCGCACGTCCGGCGGCTCGGCCCCCACGCGCACCGCCGCGACGATCGCCTGCAGGTCCGCGCGCGCGGCGAGCAGCTCGTAGGCGAGGCCGGACTCGCGGGCGCGGGTGCGAACGAGCGCCTCGGTGAGCGCCACGAGCGGGAGGTCCTCGGGCTTCGGCGGGGCGGCCCGGCCGCCCTGTGGGGGCGGCTCGTCCGGGCGCCTGCGCGCGCGTGCGACCGCGTCGAGCAGATCCCGTGCGCGGCGCCCGGAGGAGGACGCACCGATGCCGCGGATCCTGCCCAGGTCCTCCTGGGAGACCGGGCGCCGCCGCGCAACCTCGACCAGGCCCGCATCGCTCAGCACGCTCTGCACGGGGCGGTTCTGGCGCTCAGCGGTCTGCTCGCGCCACTCGACGAGCTCGCGCGCGACCGCGCGCGCGGATGCGTTCAGCCCGCCCACCCGCGGCAGCCGTTCGAAGATCGTCTGCGGGTCGCGTTCGTCGCTCGAGAGGCTGAGCGCGCGGCACTCCTCCAGTGCCCACTCCAGGCGCCCACGCCGCTCCAGGCGCCCTTCGAGCTCCGCCGCGAGATCGAGCAGGTGCACCACGTCCTCGCGCGCGTAGGCGAGCTGCTCCGCGGAGAGCGGTCGCTGGTCCCAGCGCGTGAAGCTCGCCGTCTTCGCCACCTTCAGCCCGAGCACCTCGGTGAGCAGCGAGTCATAGGAGGACTGCGCTCCGAGCGCCGCGAAGCCCGCGGCGACCTGCGTGTCGAAGACGTTCGTCACCTCGCACTGGAGCTCGCGCCGCAGCAGCGCGATGTCCTGGCGGCCCGCGTGGACCACCAGCCGCACCGCCGGGTCCTCGAGCGCCGCCGCGAGCTCGTCGAGCCCGGGCTCCTCGGCGAGCGGGTCGATCAGCGCGATCGACTCGCCGCTGCCCGCGTTCTCCGGAACGGCGAGCTGGACGAGGCAGAGCAGGGTCCGGTAGCGCCCCTCGCCCATGAACTCCGTGTCGAGCGCGAGGCGGCCCGCCGCCTGGCCGCGCCCGATCAGCTCCGCCGCGCTCACGGCTTGGCCCCGGGGAGCAGGTAGAGCAGTCCCCCGCGCGGCAGGCCCGCAGCGCGCGAGACGTCCTTACCGTGTTCGCGGATCCAGAGCACCGGCTTCGCGCACGCCGCGTTCACCGTCGAGGCTTTGTGCGTGCAGAAGGTGCTCAGGTACGCGTAGCGCACCTGGCCCGCCGCGATCATCCGTTCGAGCTTGCCGATCGTGGTGTACACCCGCCCGTTGTATGTGGTCAGCACCGCGATCGGGAGCGCGTCTTTGACGATCAGCGAGCCGATCTGCGTCGCAGACTCCGCCGCCACCTCGTACTTCGCGCCATCTCTGTGTGCGCGCAGGTAGGCGCTCAGCGGGCGTTCCACGTCGCCCGCGAGCTGTCCCACGAAGCCAGCGTCGCTCACCTTGTCTTTGATCGCGGTCAGATCCGATTTGACCCCCACCGCGAGCACCGCCACGAGCGCGCCGAGCAGCGCTCCCGCCCCGAGCACTCCGGCGCTCGTGCCGTGACCGCTGAGCATCGAGGCCGCTCCCAGCGCGACCGCCGCGAGTGCGCCGGCGAGCACGATCGCCCAGACCGCGGGCGTGCCGTAGAGCAGTCGCTCCGCGTAGTACACCGTCACGATCATCGCGACCGCGAGCGCGAGCAGGCGAAGGAGGCCGCGGGAGGTGCACGCCCACGCCAGCCCGATTCCGAGCATCGCCGCGACCGCGGGCGTGAAGCCCTCGGTGTAGCGGGGGTGAAGACGCGCCATGTGGCTGAAGAGCACGAGCCCCGTGAGCATCCACAGCGAGATCCCCGCCGCTCCCGCGCGGCGGATGCGAAGCACACGCGCCGCCTCTGCGCCATCCGCCGGGACCGGGCGCGGTTCGTGCACGTCCGCGCCGTCCGCGGCCGGGTGCGACTCGACCTCGCTGCGGCGCTCCTCGTTCGCCTCGGGGGGACCCCGCACGCCGAGCACTAGCGCGGGGATGCCGAGGATCAGCCCGATCAGGATCTCCATCCCGAGGCGCTGTCCGGAGAGCGGCCCGATGCGCGCGAGCAGGCGTGTCGCGGAAGGAGGGAGGATCGGGATGTGGTCGCGCTCGGACTGCGTCGCGGTGGGGTAGACGTGGCCGGGTTCGTAGACGGTCCCCTGAGGTTCGGGGGATTTGCCGCTCAGCCGGTCCTTGCCGTTGAACACGAAGGCCGCGTTCCACGCGCTTCCGTTCGTCGAGCCGATCGCCCAGGGGCGGTCGTTCGCCGGCGCGATCAGCGTCGCCGTGAGCCAGGCGAGCGCGACCACCGCGTAGAGCGCTCCCGCTGCTGTGAGCTGCAGCGCGCGACGGCGCAGCGAGCCGGGCAGGCCGAGCGCGGCGAGCAGCGCGAGGCCGGGCAGGGCGACGAGCGACTCGAGCAGCTTCACGTCGAACGCGATCCCGAGCGCGGCCGCCCCCGCGAGCAGCCACAGCGTGCGCCCCGTTTCGGCCGCCTTGATGATCAGCAGCAGGGCGATCACGCAGAGCAGCATCATCACCCCGTCCATCGTGTCGCTGCGCGCGGTGATCACCTCGACCGGCAGCGCGGCGAGCGCCGCGGCCGCCGCGATCCCCGCGGTCGCGCCCCAGATCCTGCGCACCGCCTCGAAGAGCAGCGGAACGGAGGCGATTCCCGCGAGCGCCTCGGGCAGCTTCAGCGTCGTCGAGGTGAACCCGAGCGCCTTCACGCTCGCGACCTGCAACCAGAGGTCTACGGGGGGCTTGTCGATCGACACGCTTCCCCCGGGCTCGAAGGCGCCGAAGAAGAAGTTGTGCCAGGAGAGCGTCATGCTCCGCACGGCCGCGTCGTAGAAGGGGTCCGGCGGCACTTTGCCGATCTGCGTCAGCCGCAGGATCGCCGCGCCCAGCGTGATCAGGGCGAGGATCGCCCACTGTGCCGCGCGCACCGGCGCGCGCCCGCTCCTCTTCATCGCGGGAACGCTAGTCTCATCCACTCGTGGCAAGCGACAGCGCCGACACAGAGGATCTGACCGAGGGAATCCATGAGCCGCGGGAGTGTATGGCCTGCCGCGGCACGGGACGGGTGATCTCGAACCTCGGCGGGTCCCCGAGCACGGTCGACTGTCCGTGGTGCTCGGGCAGCGGGGTCCGTCCAGCAGAAGTGGACGCGCAGGCCCATTGGGGCGCCACCACAGAGGGTGGACAAGAGCAGACGCCTGAGGACCCAACCGCTGAGGCTGAGAGCGAGCCTGCAAGCGGTCAGTCTTAGAACGACTGACACAGTCGTCCAAGGTTCCGTGCACCTGTAAAGGCGCTTTTCACGCGGGTCGATGCATCGCGTGAAATAGAGCCAGTACCGAGGTGCCAAGGCAGAGCATCGAGAGATGCGTAGCAAAGCCGGCGGCTCTCGCTGAAGGGGAGGCGCATCGCCGCATGAGGCGATTACCGAGGGCTGGCGCCCTGTAACCGGATCCTAGGAGGATCAAAGTGATGTATCGACTGCGCCAGCGCTCGAAGGAAGAGGGTGGCTTCACCCTTATCGAGCTCTTGGTCGTCATCCTGATCATCGGCATTCTTGCCGCGATCGCGATTCCGTCCTTCCTCTCGCAGAAGAGCAAGGCCACCGACGCCTCGGCGAAGGAGCTTGCCCGTACTGCGCAGACGACGGCGGAGACGATCTCGACGGACCACGAAGGTACGTACGGGAACGTCTCGAAGTCGGAACTCGAAAAATACGAGCCGACGCTGAAAGAATGCACCAAAAAAGCGTCCGAACTCGGGTACGCCTGCGTCAAGGCTGCTGCCGAAAAAGAAACCGGTGCCGGCTACGAAGTCGAAACCGAATCGGTCAGCGGCGCGACGTACAAGATCGCGCGTGACAAAAACGCGAACGTTGTTCGCAGCTGTAAAGCGGAAGGCAGCAAGGGCTGCCCGACCGGCAGCTGGTAGTAACACAACAGCACTGAGCTGGACGGTGAGGGCGGCCTTCGGGCCGCCCTCGCTGCGTTGAGCCCCCGTCTCGCCAAGACCACCCGCGCGCACCGCCCGGACGGGCTCCGGGAACTGCTCTGGCGGTTCGACCACGGGAGCTAAATGTCAAGTGGTCCGCTTTCAAACCGGTTGATCGAAAAACCCCGTAGCTGCTGCAAAGAAACCTAAAGGCTCCCGCCTCACGGGCCGATGTGAGAGCAACATGCGAGCACAACTCCTAACCAACCGACGCAAAGGCGAGCAGGGCTTCACTCTGATCGAGCTCCTCGTCGTGATCCTGATCATCGGCATCCTCGCCGCGATCGCGATCCCCTCCTTCCTCTCACAGCGGAGCAAGGCGACCGACGCTTCGGCGAAGGAGCTTGCTCGCACCGCGCAGACGACCGCAGAGTCGATTGCGACCGACCACGAAGGCACGTACGGGAGCGTCTCCAAGACGGAACTCGAAAAATACGAGCCGACGCTGAAGGAATGCACCAAAAAAGCGTCCGAACTCGGCTACGCCTGCGTGAAGAAAGCAGCCGAAAAAGAAACCGGCGCGGGCTACGAAGTCGAAACCGAATCTGTGAGCGGCGCGACCTACAAGATCGCACGAGACAAAAACGCGACCGTCGTTCGAAGCTGCAAAGCCGAAGGCGGCAAGGGCTGTCCGACGGGCAGCTGGTGAGAACCGCCGCTGACGCCCCGGCGCGGTGACCACCGCGCGGGGCACAGCCACGATCGTGGCCACCGCCTCCTCCGCTCACACCTCCCCTCTCTGCTCGTAGCCTGAACGCGCCTCGCCGCTGAGCGCGCCCGCGCGCGCGGTCACCTCGGTCGCGGAGGCTCAAGTGGGCGCTCCGCGGCGCCGATCAGAAGCCCATGGAGGCCGCAACCCTCGCCGGCGTGATCGGCGCGATCTTCGGCTCGTTCCTGAACGTGGTCGTCTACCGGCTGCCCAGGCACGAGTCCGTCGTCACCCCGGGCTCGCACTGCCCGGGCTGCGGCGCGGCGGTCAAGCCCTACGACAACATCCCGGTGCTCTCGTGGCTGTTGCTGCGCGGCCATTGCCGCAGCTGCGGGACCGCGATCTCGGTGCGCTATCCGCTCGTCGAGTTCGCCACCGGTGCGCTCTGCCTGGCCGTCGTCGTGCCCAGCTACTCCGCCGCGCGCACCGCGCTCGGGCTGGGACTGATCCTGCTCGTCGTCCCGATCGCGCTGATCGACCTCGAGACACGATTGATCCCCAATCGCCTCACGCTCCCCGGCGCGGTGCTCGCGCTCGCGCTCGGGCTCGCGCTCGATCCGAGCGGCGAGCCCACGCGCCTGATCGCGGCCGCGGCCGCGGGAGGCTTCCTGCTGATCGCCGCGCTCGCCTACCCCGGGGGGATGGGCATGGGCGACGTGAAGCTCGCCGGGATGATGGGGCTGTTCCTCGGTTCCGCCGTCGCGCCCGCCGTGCTGGTCGCGCTCCTATCGGGCACCGCCGTGGGCGCGGTGATCATCGCTCGCAAGGGCGCGAGCGCAGGTCGCAAGACTGCCGTGCCCTTCGGGCCCTTTCTTGCGCTCGGCGCGATCGTCGCGATCTTCGCGGGACCGTCGCTGGTCCATGTCTACGTCAATCACTTCCTGCACTAAAGCGGCGCGAGGCTGGCGCCGATACCCCCCCAGCGGAGCGATCCGCACACCGCCCGAGCGGCTACACCAATGAAACTTCCCGAGAACCTCTCCTCCAAGAACCTCAAGCTCCCCTCGCCGAACCTGAAGCTCGGTTCGCCGAACTTCAAGCTGGGGGCTCCGCACCTGAAGCTCGGCGCGCCGAGCCTGAAGTCGATCGGCCTCGGCCGCCGCGCAGGCGCCGACGTCGTCGGCCTGGACATCCAGCCCGGCTTCGTGGCCGCCGTGAAAGCCCGCGTCAACGGCTCGATCCTCGCCGAGCGCGCCGCGATCGTGCCGCTCGCAGCGGACACGATGCGCGACGGCGAAGTGCTCGACGAGGTCGCCCTCGGCGAGGCGATTCGCGAGCTCTTCGAGGAGGCGAAACTCGGCAAGCGCGTTCGCGTCGGCGTCGCCAACCAGCGCACCGTGCTCCGCACGCTCGAGCTTCCCCCGGTCACCGACCACAAGGAGCTCGCCGCCGCGGTCGCCTTCCAGGCTCAGGACCAGGTCCCGATGCCGCTCGGCAACGCCGTACTCGACTTCCACCCGCTCGGCATCATCGAGACCCCCTCCGGGCCGCGCCAGCGCGTCGTCCTCGTCGCCGCTCAGCGCGACATGGTCGAGCGCCTGCTCGCCGCCGTCCGCGCCGCGGGCCTCACCGCCGAGGGCGTCGACCTCTCCGCCTTCGCGCTGATCCGTTCGCTCTACCGCCACGACCCCGAGCAGACCGGCCGCGTCCTCTACCTCAACGTGGACGGTCTGTCGAACCTCGCGATCGCCGAGGGCAAGATCTGTCGCTTCACTCGCGTCGTGGGCAGCGGTCTCGAGGGCATGGCCGTCGAGCTCGCCGAGCGTCGCGGCATCGCGCTCGTCGATGCGCGCACGAGGCTCTCCGAAGCCGACCTCACCCGCCCGCCGCTTCCCGAGCCCGTCGCGCCGGCCCCCGAGCTCGAGTCCGAGCCGCTCGCCGAGCCGTACGACTCGCCCGATGAGCCCACGCTCAGCCACGAGGAGCTCGAGGCCCGCGAGCGCTCGATGAGCTACGAGGAACTCTCCACGCTCGCCGGCAAGCCCGAGCCCGACCCCGAGGTCGACGCCGATCTGCCCGCCGCCTCCGACGCGGACGTCTGGACGGTGCTCGACAACGGCGTGCGTGAAATCTCCGGCGAGGTTCGCAACTCGCTCGACTTCCACCGCTCCCAGGACGGCGGTGGCGAGGTCTCCCACGTCGTGCTCAGCGGCGCCGCCCAGGACATCCCGGGCTTCGCCGAGGCGCTTCAGGGCTCGCTCGGCGTCGAGGTTCGCCCCGCCGACGTGGGCGTCGCCGAAGGCGGCCTCGAAGGTGACGTCTCGCCGCACCGCCTCGCGGTCGCGACCGGCCTCGCCGCGCTGGAGGCTCCGCAATGAGAGCCGTAAACCTGATCCCCGGCGACCAGCGCAAGAGCGGGTCCGTCGGCTCCGGCCGCTCGGAAGGCGCCGCGTACGCGGTGCTCACCCTGCTCGCCGTGATCGCGCTGCTCGCGCTGCTCTACGGCAAAGACAGCCGCGCGGTCTCCTCGAACAAGTCGAAGGCCGCCACGATCACCGCTGAAGCGCAGGCCGCGCAGGCTCGCGCGAGCGCGCTCGCTCCCTACACGTCCTTCGTGAGCCTGCGCGAACAGCGCGCGCAGGCCGTCGCCGCGCTCGTCGACACCCGCTTCGACTGGGCTCACGCCTTCCACGAGTTCGGCCGCGTGCTCTCCGGGCAGACCTCGATCACGGGCCTGACCGGCACGATCGTCCCGGCGGGCGAAGAGAGCAGCACCGCCGCGGCCGCCGCCGCCGCGAAACCCTCCGCCACCGTCTCCTCGGCCACCCCCGCGGGGTCGGTACCCACCTTCCAGCTCGCGGGCTGCGCGAAGAGCCAGCGCGCGGTGGCCGACATGCTCCAGCGCCTGCGGCTGATCGACGGCGTCGCGGAAGTCACGCTGCAGAGCTCCACGAAGGGCTCGACCGCGGCCGGCGCCACCTCCAACTCCGGCGGCTGCCCGAGCACCGCGCCCGTCTTCGCCGTGACCGTCTCCTTCGACCCGCTCCCGAGCGCGTCCGCGAGCGCCGCCGCAGCGGGCGCGAAGCAGACGACCGTCGCGGCCAGCTCCTCGACCGCGAGCACGAGCACGAGCTCGAGCGCCGCGAGCACCTCGACCTCAGGCGGAGGGAACAACTGATGACCGGCCGCGATCGCATCGTCGTGATGGTCCTTCTCGTGCTCGCCGTCGGCGCAGCGGGCTACATCATGCTCGTCAAGCCGAAGGGCAAGGAAGCGACCAAGTACGCAGAACAGGTCACCCAGGCCCAGCAGCAGCTCTCCACCGCGCAGGGCGAGCTCTCGAGCGCGCAGGCCGCGCAGTCGCAGTACGCGGCCGCCTACGCCTCGGTCGTGAGCATGGGCAAAGCCGTTCCGCCGAGCCAGGAAGTGGCCTCGCTCGTCTACCAGCTCGAAGAAGTCTCCAACGCCCGCAACGTGAGCTTCGACTCGATCGTCTCCACGACGGGCACGGGGTCCAGCTCCAGCTCCAGCTCAAGCACCGCCGCGAGCGCGGCTGCGGCGAGCGCGGGCTTCACGCAGATGCCCTTCACCTTCGGCTTCAGCGGCAGCTTCTTCGACCTCGAACACCTCTTCCGCGGGCTGACCTCGTTCACCTCGCACGGCAGTGACGGAACGCTCAACGTGAGCGGCCGCCTGCTCACGATCCAGTCGGTCAAGCTCACCCCCGAATCGGAATCCTCGACGCACCCCTCGCTCACACCGCAACTGAGCGGGAGCGTGACCGCCACGGCTTACGTCCTGCCCGCCGGGCAGACGCTGACCAACGGCGCCACAGCGACCTCTCCCACCGGAGCGACGACGCCCGCAAGCGGCTCGAGCAGCTCCCCGAGCACGCCCGCCGCCGTGGCGAAGGTGACCCCATGAACGAGCTCGTCGCATCGATCCGCGCGGACCTCACCGACCGCCGCCTGCTCCCGATCGTCGCCCTCGTCGGCCTCTGCTTCGTGGCCGCGATCGCCTACGCGGTGCTCGGAGGATCGAGCAGCGCGCCGAACCCCGTCGCGAGCACCTCCACGCCGAGCGTCCCCACGACCGGCATCGCCGTGACCGGGGCCACGCCCGAACACGCCGTGGCCGAGACCACCGACGGCTTCAAGGAACAGCGCGGGGGCACCGCGCGCAACCCCTTCTCGCTGCTCGTCGCACCGACCCCCACGGGTGGCTCGTCGGGCTCGTCCTCAGGATCGAGCTCCTTCTCCTCCTCCTCCTCCTCCTCCTCGGGGTCGGAAGCGAGCGGCGAAAAAACGAGCGGCTCCTCCGGCGGGACCTCCGGCGGCTCGGGCAGCTCGGAAAAGACCGAAACGAAAACCGAAACCAAGAAGCCCAAAGTGGTCTACAACGTGGCGATCGAATTCGGAGCGCTTCCCCCGGGCACCACCCCGGAGACCGCTCAGCTCACCCCGTTCTCCAAGCTCAAGCTGCAGACCCCGCTGCCCTCCGCGCAGACCCCGCTGCTCGTCTTCCGCGGTGTGACCGCGAAAGGCAAGAGCGCGACCTTCACGCTCGTGGGCGAAGCGATCCTCTCGGGCACGGGCGCCTGCCTGCCCAGCTCGACCCAGTGTGAAGCGGTCGACCTCAAGCCCGGCGAGACCGAGCAGCTCAGCTATCTCGCGGCGAACGGCGAATCGACCGTCTACGAACTGCGCGTGCTCGGTATCAGCGCCGAAAAGGCGACCGCCAAGAAGGCTTCGGCGGGTGGCTGGGGCGAGTCCGCGGCGGGCATCAAGGTGCTCCGCCAGAGCGGCCTCACCGCGCTTCCCTACCTGCACTACTCCTCACAGCCGGGCGTGCTCATCTTCTCGCCCCACAAGGCACACGCGGCCGAGGCGCACACGGCCGTCATCGAGCTGCACGGCTGAGCCCCGCGCGGGGCAGCAAATAAGCTAGGGGCCGTGGAGCTCCGACTGATAACCGCCGGCGAGTCGCACGGCCCCGGCCTCACCTGCGTGGTCGAGGGCATGCCCGCCGGGCTGCGCCTCTCCGAGCAGGAGATCAACGAGGACATGGCGCGCCGCCAGCTCGGTCACGGCCGCGGCGGGCGGATGAAGATCGAGCGCGACGCCGCCGAGGTCACCGCGGGGGTCCGCCACGGGCGCACGCTCGGCGGCCCGATCGCGATGCAGGTGCGAAACCGCGACTACGCCAACTGGGAAGAGCGCATGAACCCCTGGCCGATCGAGGAGGAGATCGCGGAGGTCCACCTCCCCCGGCCGGGCCACGCGGACCTCGTGGGGACCCAGAAGTACAAGCACTCCGACGTGCGGAACATCCTCGAGCGCGCATCCGCGCGCGAGACGGCCGCGCGCGTCGCGGGCGGCGCGATCTGCAAGGCGTTCCTGCGCGCGCTCGGAGTGGAGGTCCACTCGCACGTGATCCAGATCGCCTCCGTGAAGGCCGCCGAGCGCGAGACCCCGCTGAGCGCGGCGGACTTCGCCGAGGTGGACAGCTCCCCCGTTCGCTGCCTCGACCCCGAGGCCGGCAAGGCGATGGTCAAGGAGATCGATCAGCTGCGCAAGGCGAACGAGTCGCTCGGTGGGGTCTTCGAGGTGCAGGCCTTCGGGCTCGTCCCCGGTCTCGGCTCACACGTCTCCTGGGAGGAGCGCCTGGACGGCCGCCTCGCCCAGGCGATCTGCTCGATCCAGGCGATGAAGGGCGTCTCGATCGGCGACGCCTTCAAAGTTGCGGGGCTGCCGGGCTCAGCGGCGCACGACGAGATCTTCTACTCCACCGAGCGGGGCTACTACCGCGAGACGAACAACGCGGGCGGGCTCGAGGGAGGCATGACCAACGGCCTGCCGCTGATCGTGCGCGGCGCGATGAAGCCGCTGCCCACGCTCACCAAGCCGCTGCGCTCCGTCGACACAGAGACCCACGAGCCCGCCCAGGCGCTCCGCGAGCGCACGGACTCCGCGACGATCCCCGCGGCGGGGGTGGTCGGCGAGGCGATGGTCGCCTACGTCCTCGCGGGCGCCTACCGCAGCAAGTTCGGTGGCGATCACATCGACGACGTGCTCGAGGCCACGCGCGCCTACCGGGAGCGGATCGGTTGGCCCTCGTCCTGATCGGCTTCATGGGCGCCGGGAAGTCCACGGCGGCCCGCGAGCTCGCGAGCGAGCTCGGCTCGAACTCGCACGACAGCGACGAGCTGCTCGCCGAGCGCTTCGGGCGCTCCGTGGCCGAGGAGTTCCAGCTGCACGGGGAGGCCCGCTTCAGGGAGGCTGAGCAGAAGCTCGTGCTCGAGCTGCTCGAGAGCGCGGGCCCGGAGGACGTGATCGCCCTCGGCGGTGGAAGCGTGCTCTCCGAGAGCGTGCGTGCGGCGCTCTCGGCGGGTCACGTCCCCGTTCTGCTCGACATCGACGCGGAGCGCGCCTGGGCGCGCGTGAGCAGCGAGAACGGTGCGGGGCCGACTCGTCCCCTGGCCGCGGACCGTGCGAGCTTCGAGCAGCTGCACGCAGACCGTCGCGGCCTCTATGAGGGTCTCGCCGCGGCGGTCGTCGGACCGCTCCGAATCGACCGTCTGGCCTCGCTGGCGCCCTCGCTGCGCGCCCTGCGCGCACTTCCTGCGACCGCGCGCCTGCTCTGGGCGAGTGCGGAGTCCGGCGACTACCCGGTGCTCGTCGGCGACGGGCTCCTGACCGAGCACGGACCGGAGCTGCTCGAATCGTGGCCCTTCGACCGGCAGGTCTCGCGGGCCTTCGCCGTCAGCGACACCGAGGTCGCCCCGCACTTCATCGCGAAGCTCGGCTCACTCTCCGGAGAGGTGGTCGTCGAGGCGGGCGAGGCGAAGAGCAAGACCCTGGACGGCGCGGCGATCCTGTGGCGCGCGCTCGCCGAGGCCGAGGTCACGCGCTCCGACCATCTCGTTGCGCTCGGCGGAGGCGTGGTGGGCGACCTCGGGGGCTTCTGCGCGGCCACATACCAGCGCGGGATCCCGGTCGTGCAGGTCCCCACCACCGTCGTCGCCCAGGTCGACTCGGCGTTCGGCGGGAAGACCGGGATCGACCTGCCGCAGGCCAAGAACTACGTCGGCGTCTACCACCAGCCGAGCGCGGTGCTGGTCGACCCGCTCACGCTCAGAACGCTTCCGGCCGCGGAGAGGGCGAGCGGCTGGGTCGAGGTGCTGAAGACCGCGATGATCGCGGGCGGCGAGCTCTGGGAGGAGGTCGGGGCGGGCGGCGAGCTCACCACGGCGACGATCTTCGCGTGCATCCGGACGAAGCTCGCAATCGTCTCCGAGGACGAACGCGACGGCGCACGCCGCCAGGTGCTCAACCTCGGACACACGGTCGGACACGCGATCGAGACGGCCACGCGCTACGAGCGCTACCGCCACGGGGAAGCGATCGGGCTGGGGCTGCTCGCCGCACTGCGCCTCTCCGGGCAGCCCGAGCTGCGCGAGCTCGTCAGCGAGCTCCTTCGTGCGCGCGAGCTGCCGCGGCGCCTCGAGGGCGCGAGCGTCGAGGCGGTTCTCGAGGCGCTGCGCCGAGACAAGAAGCGCACCGGCGCGGAGGTTCCGTTCGTTCTCGTCGAGGGCGTCGGGAAGGTCAGCGAGGGGCACCACGTCGCAGCCTCCGATCTGCGCGCGGCGGTCGAGGAGCTCGCGCTATGACCGGACGAGCCTTCAGGATCGAGGTGATGAACGGGGTCAACCTCGACCAGCTCGGCAACCGCGACCCAGCGCTCTACGGGACGATCACGCTCCCCGAGCTCGAGGGCACGGTCGAGCAGGAGGGCCGCGCGCTCGGGCTCGACGTGCACTGCTTCCAGTCCAACGCCGAAGGAGCCTTCGTCGAGCGGCTGCACTCGCTGCGCGGCGAGGCCGACGGCCTGATCGTGAACCCCGGGGCCTGGACCCACTATGCGTGGGCGATCCGCGACGCGCTCGAGATCGCGGCAATCCCCACGGTCGAAGTGCACCTCTCCGATCCGCTCTCGCGCGAGCCCTGGCGCCACCTCTCGGTGGTCGAGGACCTCTGCTTCGAGTCCGTGCGCGGGCGCGGACCGCAGGGGTACCTCGACGCGCTCGCGCTGCTACGCGAGCACCTGGAGGCCGAGGCCGCGTGAGCCCTCGTGCGGACAGCGCGACTATGGCGGCGCGCCTCGCGGCGCTCCAGCAGCGGGTCGGCGAGGCCGAGCTCGACGTGCTGATCGTCGATGAGCCCGTGGACCTGCGCTACGTGAGCGGCTACACGGGGAGCAACGGGCTCGCGCTGCTGCCGCCACCGAGCGGGGGTGCAGCGCTGAGCGACGGTCGTCCCGTGTTCCTCACGGACTTCCGCTACGTCGCGCAGTCCACCGCGGAGGTCGCGCCGGACTTCGCGCGCAGCATCGTCACGGGCGAGCTTCGCGACGCGATCCCCGGACTGCTCGCGGGCGCGAGCGGCCGAATCGGGTTCGACGCGGCGAAGCTCAGCGTGAAAGCGCACGAGCGGCTGCGCGAGAAGCTTCCCGCGGGCTGGGAGATGATCGACTCGAGCGGGCTCGTGGAGGCGTTGAGGATCGTCAAGGAGCCCGGCGAGATCGCCCTGATCGCGGCCTCCTGCGCGCTCGCGGACGAGGCGCTGACGGGGGTGCTCGAAAGCGGGCTTGCGGGCCGCAGCGAGCGCGAGGTGGCCTTCGAGCTGGAGACGAACATGCGCCGTCTCGGCGCGGAAGCGCCCTCGTTCCCCTCGATCGTGGCGGCGGGCGCGCACGGCGCGCTGCCGCACGCGCAGCCCCGCGAGGTCGAGATCCCTCGCGACGTGCTCGTGACGATCGACTGGGGCGCCCAGCACGAGGGCTACTGCTCGGACTGCACGCGCACCTACGCGACCGGTGAGGCGATCTCCGCACAGGCGCGCGAGGTCTACGAGCTCGTGCTCGCCGCGCAGCTCGCGGGGCTCGCCGCGGTCAGGGCGGGCATCAACGGGCGCGAGGCCGACGCGGCAGCACGCGAGGTGATCGAGCAGGGCGGGCACGGGGAGCACTTCGGCCACGGCCTGGGCCACGGTGTGGGGCTCGAGATCCACGAGGCCCCACGGCTCTCCCGCACGGCGGGCGAGGAGGTGCTCGCGGAGGGCAACATCGTGACCGTCGAGCCCGGGGTCTACCTGCCGGAGAAGCTCGGCGTACGGATCGAGGACCTCACCGTGGTGCGCGCCGAGGGCTGTGAGGCGCTCACGGGCCTCGACAAGGCCCTCACCGTGGTCGGCTGACTCAGAAGGTGCTCGCCGCGGGCGGCAGCCGCAGCGGCGGCCTGCCCGATCCCGCATAACGCCCACGCTGCGCGCTCGACGGGGTACGCGCTCGCTCCGAGGCGCGGATCGCGTGTGCGGGCGCGGTGGCTTCGAGCAGCAACCGCCCGAGCACGACGAGCAGCGGTAGCGTCCAGGCGAGGAAGATCAGCGACTGCAGGTCGGGTGAGAGCCGGCCGGGGAGCCACTGGAACTGCGCCCACGCGGCGACCGTGGCGGCGAGCGCGACGACCGGGGGGCGGCGCGAGTCCCCGCTCACCTCCCACGCGAGCAGGGCGAAGATCACGGGGAGCATGTAGTACACGGTGTCCCAGGTGTCGAGCAGGCAGCGCGCGAGCATCGACAGGGCGAGCGCGAGCATCGCCTCCCGAGCGGGGAGAGGACGCCCGCGAGTGCGACGCCACAGAGCGAGCGCGATGCCGAGCGCGGCGAGCAGCACGAGCGGGTGTGAGACGCTGCCCACCCAGCCCGGGGGCACGCGGTAGCCGGGCTTCGCCACTCCGTAGAGGCCGTGGACGAGCGCGCCGTGATGGCCGAGGAACCAGAAGAGCTGCCAGGGCTGGAAGATCGCCGAGCCCGAGGCGGCCGCGTCACCCGCGCCGGTGGTGAAGTTCCCCGCGGAGCCGAGCACGAACGGTGCCTGCAGCAGGGCGGCCACGCCGGCGGCGGCGAGCGCGCAGGGGAGGCGGCGGCCCGCGGGCAGAGCGAGCAGGACGACGCCCGCGGCGAGCACCGCCCACTGCTTGTTCGCGATCGCGAGGCCGAGCAGCACACCGATCGCGATCGCGCGGCGGCGGGTGGGGGAGGGCGCACCGGCGAAGAGCACGGCGGCGACGCACGCGCACGCGCCGAGCAGGTCCTCGGGGTGCCCGAGTTCGAGTGCGCGCAGCGTGATCGGATTGGCCACGATCAGACCGAGCGCGACGGCCCGCGCGAGCCGCGGCCGGCGCTCGGCGCGCATCCGCGCGACCAGCCACACCCCGAGCGCGGCGGAAGCGAGCAGGCAGGGGAGGGCGAGCAGCCGGTAGACCGCGAGCGCGCCCCCTCCCCAGAGGCTCGGAAGCAACGCGAAGGGAGCCCGCTCGATCAGCGAGCCGCCGTAGAGCGGGGCGAGCTCGAGGAAGGCGTGCAGGTGACCGCCGATCAGAGCTTCGACCGCAGGGCGCGCCTCCGTTTCGTAGTCGTTCCAGCCGAGACCGTAGAGCCCCAGCCAGGCGAGCGTGGCGCAGCCGAGCAGGGCGAGGGAGGCGCAGAGGGCGTTCTCGCGGAGAAGCCGACGCATGCTCTCGCATCGGCGTCCACGGGCCTCGACTTGAGCACCTCTGAGCGGTTATGGTCGGTCTGCTTTTGACAAGCCTGTCGGGCGCTCGCAGGGTGCGCGACGGGGCCCCGACGGCGCGCCGTCGGGGTTTCTCAGACGACGCAGAGGAGGCCGCAGGACGATGCCCTCGCTTCTAGACCTGACCAGCCAGGGCGACGTCGGCACGATCGCCGACGAGTCCAAGCTCAGCTCGGTCACACTGATGACACCCCAGCAGCTCTACGAGCTCTGGGAGCGCCAGAGCTGGGCCTCGCACACGATCGACCTCTCCCGGGACCGGCTCGACTGGGAGCAGATGAGCGCGGAGCTGCGCGAGAAACTCGCCTGGAACCTCTCCTCCTTCTTCATCGGAGAGGAGCGCGTGACCACCCAGTTCTCCGGGCTCGTGATGGCGTACGAGAGTCAGAGCGAGGAGGCCTTCCTCACCACCCAGCAGGTGGACGAGGCGCGCCACGCGCAGCACTTCAACCGCTTCTACGAGCAGGTTCTCGGCATCGACGGGACGTTCGAGGACCGTCTCGAGAAGGCGCGCGGCGACCTCAACCCTGCGTTCATCGAGATGTTCGACGGCGTGCTCGTGGACTGGGGCAAGCGGCTGATCGAGAACCCCGCGGACATCGAGGCGAAGGTCGACTTCGTCACGCTCTACCACATGATCATCGAGGGGACGCTCGCGCTCACGGGCCAGTGGTTCCTCACCGACTACATGGAACGCAACTCGATCCTGCCCGGCTGGGTGGAGGGCTTCAAGCTGATCTCCCAGGACGAGCACAGGCACGTGGCCTACGGGACCTGGTTCCTGCGCGAGAAGGCGAAGGACCCGGCGCTCAAGCAGCGCATCGCCCGGCGCCTGGCCGAGCTGATCCCGCTCGCCGCCTCGGTGCTCGTGCCGCCCGGCGCGGACCCGCAGGACTACGCGATCCTCGACGACTACACCGCCGAGGAAACGAACACGTTCGCGTTCAACGCGCTCAGCAGGCGCCTGAAGGTGATCGGGATCGACATGGCGAGCCTCGCCGCCGCCGCGGCCTAGCGCTGACAGGCGCGCGGGGGCGCGTCAACTTCTAATACAAAGGGCGCGCGGCCTGTCTCACCCGCGCCGGGGTGTCGTGGGCTCCGAGGCCGCGGAGCCAACCACAGAGGGAGAAGCCCGATCATGCCCCGACGCGCCGCCGTGTTGCTGCTCGCCGTCCTCGCCTGCCTGCTGGCCTCCGTCGCGGTCGCGGGCGCGAGCACGCTGCCCGTCGAATACAACGGGATCACGGGCTACGCGCACGCGAGCCCGACCGCCTCGCCGCCCGGCTCGAACAACTGGAGCTGCAAGCCGAGCAAGGCGCACCCGCGGCCCGTGGTGCTCGTGCACGGGACCTTCGCGGACATGGCCGACAGCTGGCAGGCGCTCTCCCCGCTGCTCTACGACCAGGGCTACTGCGTGTTCGCTCTCAACTACGGGCCCTCGAACGGGAGCGGCGCAGTGGGGGTCGACGCAACCGGGCCGATCGCCACATCCGCGGAAGAACTCGCGGCCTTCGTGCAGAAGGTGCTCGCCGCGACCGGTGCCAAGCAGGTCGACCTCGTCGGGCACTCCCAGGGCGGGATGATGCCTCGCTACTACCTGCGCTTCCTGGGGGGCGCGGAAAAGGTCGGAACGCTCGTCGGCCTGGCCCCCTCCAACCACGGCACGACCGTCAACGGTCTCTTCACGCTCGGGAAGATGCTCCCCGGAGCGAACTCCTTCCTCGGCGTCTGCCAGGCCTGCGAAGAACAGGAAGCGGGCTCGCCCTTCCTCACGAAGCTCAACGCGGGCGGCGAAACGGTGGGCAAGGTGGACTACACCGTGATCGAGTCCGACAACGACGAGGTCGTCACCCCCTACATCTCCGCCTTCATGACAGGCAAGCACGTGACGAACATCCTGCTGCAGTCGCAGTGCGCGCTCGACCAGGGCGAGCACCTCTCGATGCCCTACGACCACATCGCGGACGCCGACGTGCTGAGCGCGCTCGATCCCAAGCATCCCGTCGGGTTCGCTTGTACGCCGGTGCTGCCGGTGGCCGGGGGGTAGGACCGAGAGACACGCCTTGCAGACGAGCGTCTGCGCGGCTTATAAGGGGCGCGTGCCCGGCGCGGGAGTC
>CAVSSW010000009.1:0-14638 GCA_963730755.1 uncultured Solirubrobacteraceae bacterium | reverse complement strand
TCCGGAGAAGGAAGGCGCCGGCGTCGGTGGCGGCGGCATGCCGGACATGAGCGGGATGATGTAGGGAGCGCCTGCTCTCGGTAGTGGCTTTGAGGGCCCGGCCTTTGCCGGGCCCTCTTTTTTAGATGCGGCCCGACTTGCTCGGCGTGTCACGTGATCTCTTCGCGGCGAACCTTCGCCGACTGCGCGAGGAGCGGGGGATGACCCAGGAACAGCTCGCCGACCTCGCGGACGTTCATCTCGACACGGTCTGGAAGATCGAGAACGGTCACCGAGAGCCGAAGGTCACGGTGATCTCGAAGCTCGCACGGGCTCTGAACGTTCCGCTCGGGCCGCTGTTCGGGCGGCGCGAGCGTTAGCGGCTAACCGACCGCGTCCGCCTCGCGCGGACCCTCACCCACGTACTTCGCGGTGGGGCGGATCAGCTTCGCCTCGCGCTTCTGCTCGAGGATGTGCGCAGACCAGCCCGCGACGCGCGCACAGGTGAACATCGGCGTGAAGAGGTCGGCGGGGACTTCGGCGAGGTCGAGCACGACCGCGGACCAGAACTCCACGTTCGTCGCGAGCACGCGGTCGGGCCTCCGCGCCTGGAGCTCGGCGAGCGCGGCCTTCTCGAGCGCCTCGGCGGCCTCGAAGCGCGGTGAGCCGAGTTCGCTGCAGGTGCGGCGCAACACTCGCGCGCGAGGGTCTTCGGCGCGGTAGACACGGTGACCGAAGCCCATCAGCCGCTCGCCGCGGTCGAGCGCGTCGGAGACCCAGCGCTCCGCGTCGCCCATCTCTTCGACCTCCTCGAGCATCTTGAGCACCCGCGAGGGCGCGCCGCCGTGCAGCGGCCCAGAGAGCGCGCCCACCGCTCCGGAGAGCGCTGCGGCGACGTCTGCGCCGGTCGAGGCGATCACGCGGGCGGTGAAGGTGGAGGCGTTCATGCCGTGCTCCGCCGCGGATATCCAGTAGGCGTCGATCGCCTTGGCATGGTCCGGGTTGGCCTCACCGCGCCAGCGGATCAGGAAACGCTCGGGGATCGTCGTGCCCTGGTCGATCTCCGGCTGGGGCACGGGCGGCTGCCCGACGCCGCGCGCGGACTGAGCGACGAAGGAGAGGGCCATCACCGATGAGCGCGCGAGGTTGTCGCGCGCCTCCTCATCGGAGATGTCGATCAGCTGGCCGAAGCCCCACTCCGGCGCGAGCATCGCGAGCGCGGACTGGACGTCCACACGGTGGTCGCCCGAGCGAACCGTCAGCGCGTGCGGTTCGGCCGGCGGGAGCCCCGGCTTGAACTTGCCGTCTACGAGCAGCCCCCAGACCTGCTCGTAGGGGACCTGCCCCACGAGGTTCTCGATGTCGACGCCTCGGTAGCGGAGCGCGCCCCCCTCTTTGTCGGGCTCGGCGATCTCTGTGGCGAAGGCGACGACGCCTTCCAGGCCGGACTGGACCTCGGGGGACTGAACCGCGCTCATGGCACTCGCTTTCTGGGCTTGATGCTCGACGGGGAAGCTGCCTTGTGGGCAGGCACACATCCTCGCAGGAAACCGTGGGGGAGACGGTCGAGAGAGGCTCTGCTTCCACCTGGCGAGGACTGAGCGGGACCGGGCTGAGCCGAGCCTCACCGACGCCCGTACGCAGGCGCGAAGATACGCTTCACCCGCCGCGCGCGTGGAGCGCTGCGGGCTACAAGCGACAGCGAGGAGGGTCCATGTCCGACAGCGATCTGATGTTCCGCAGCGCCGTCGAGCTCGCCGCGATGGTGCGCGGAGGGGATGTGTCCGCCCGCGAGCTCGTGGAGATCTCTCTCGAGCGCATCGAGGAGCTCAACCCGGCCCTGAACGCGTTCGTCGACGTGGACGCCGAGCGCGCGCTGCACACGGCGGAGCAGATCGCTCCGGGCGACGATCGACCTTTCGCGGGGGTGCCCGTCGCGGTGAAGAACAACCGACCCGTCGCCGGTCTGCGCCTGACCTACGGCTGTGCGCTGATGGAGCAGAACATGTGCGATTACGACCACAACGTCACGCGGCGCCTGCGCGAGGCCGGTTTCGTGATCGTTGGTACGACGACGCTGCCCGAGTACGGCATCCTGCCCGTCTCCGAGGCGCGCATCTTCGGCCCCACGCGCAACCCCTACGATCTCGGCCGCACCCCCGGCGGCTCCTCGGGCGGCGCGGCGGCGGCGGTGGCCTCGGGGATGGTTCCCGTCGCGCACGGCAACGACGGCGGCGGCTCGATCCGGATCCCCGCCGCCTGCTGCGGGCTCGTCGGGCTGAAGCCCGCGCGCGGCAGGATCTCCGCCGCGCCCGAACTCGGCGACTCCTCGCTGGGCATCGACGGGATGCTCACCCGCACGGTGGCCGACACCGCGGCGATCCTCGATGTGCTCGCGGGCTACGAGCCGGGCGATGCGACCTGGGCGCCGCCGCCGTCCAAGCCATTCGCACAGGCGGCGGCCTCGGACCCGGGCCGGATGCGGATCGCCTTCAGCGTTCAGCCGCCCACCCCCGACGCCGCGCTCGACCCGATCTGCGAGCGCGGCGCGCGTGAGGCGGCCGAGCAGCTTCGCACGCTCGGCCACGAGGTCGTGGAGGTCGATCCGCCCTGGCGCGAGGAGGGGCTCTCCGAGCTCTTCGGACTCGTGTTCTCCTCGCAGATCGCGCTCTCGATCGGCTACTCCGGCCAGGTGGCGGGCAAGGTGCCCACGGCGCAGGACATGGAGCCGATGAGCTGGGCGATCTTCTCGATGGTGGGCAAACTCGGCACGCTCGAACAGCAGGCTGCGGCCGTGCGGCTGCAGGCCTACGCGCGGCGTCTCGTCGCTTGGCTCTCCGACTACGACGCGCTACTCACGCCCGCGCTCGCGGAGCGCCCGCTGCCGCTCGGCACGCTCGACACGGCGGCCGAGAACCCGATGTCCACGTTCACCCGCTCCGGCCTCTTCACGCCCTTCACACCGGTCTTCAACGCGAGCGGGCAGCCCGGCATCGCGCTGCCGCTCTACGAGGGCGAGGACGGGCTGCCGCTCGGCGTGCAGATCGTCGGCCGTCCCGCGGGCGAGGAGCGCCTGCTCGCGCTCGCCACGCAGCTCGAAGCCGCGCAGCCCTGGGCCGCGAGGAGGCCCTCGATCGGGCAGCCGGTGACGGGCTGAGCGCCGCTCGGCGCACACGCCCCGCCACCGGGCAGGGCTCTCAGGCGGCCTCGAGCACGGCGGACATGCGCTGCGGGCTCACGCCGAGCGCCTCCACGTCCGCGCTGCCGCGCGGCGAGAGCATCGACACCTCCATCAGCTCGGCCTCGTCCCAGGTCGCGAAGGCGCGCGGCCCCATCGTGCGCTCGAGCGTGCGCAGCCCGCGCGAGACGACCGGCGTGGGTACCGGCAGGATCGGCCGGCTGCGGCCCTGGGCGGCGAGCACCGTGCGGATGATCTCGGCGTGGCTCAGCGTCTCCGGACCGGCGAGCTCATAGCGAGCGCTCGAGCCGCCGCCTGAACTGCGCAGCGCGGCGACGATGCAGTCCGCCACGTCCTCCGCCCAGATCGGCTGAAAGCGCGCGCGGCCGCGGCCGGACATCGGCATCACCGGCAGCAGCGCCATCCGTTCGAGCAGCGTGAGCCAGGCATCGCCGGGCGCGTAGACGATCGAGGGAGCGAACACGATCGAGTGCAGGTCGGCCTCGGCGACAGCCTGCTCGGCGTGCGCCTTCGCGCGCAGGCAGCGGGTCCGATGGTGCGTCGAGGCGCCGAGCGCGGAGAAGAAGACGAAGCGCTCCACTCCCTGGCGCTGCGCCGCCTCGACCATCCGCCAGGTCGCGATCCCGTCGAGCTCCTCGATCGAGCCCTCGGGCTGGTCGCGGATCGCCGCGGCGAGGTGCACGACGGTGTCCACCCCGCGCAGCGCGTTGCGGAAGGAAGGGGGGTCGGTGAGGTCGCCGAGCGCGATCTGGACGCGCACGCGCTGCGTTCCGAGCCGCCTCGGATCGCGAACCAGACAGCGGACCTGCCTGCCTTCGGCGAGCAGGCGGGGCAGCAGGTTGGAGCCGACCAGGCCGGTCGCGCCCGTTAGCAGCAGCATGATTCGTAGAATATGCCCCTCTCGCTGAGAGCCCACCGCAAAACCGACTGAGAAAGAAGCGAATGGCCTACGTAATCGCCGAGCCGTGCATTGGCACCAAGGACAACTCCTGCGTCGAGGTCTGCCCCGTGGACTGCATCCACCCGACGCCCGACGAGCCCGGGTACGACGCGGCGGAGATGCTCTACATCGATCCCGAGGAGTGCATCGACTGCGACGCCTGCGTCGAGGCCTGCCCGGTCGATGCGTGCTTCGCCGAGGACCAGCTCCCCGACGAGTGGGGGAAGTACACCCAGATCAACGCTGACTACTTCCGCAGCGGGGGTGCAGCCGCGGCAGGCTAGGCAGCGGGGAGCGCCGCACCGGTCGGCTCATCGGCGCCCGATGCCCCGACCAGCGTGTCTCCCTCGGAGGAGCGCAGGTAGAGCACCGAGCGGGCGACGCGCCGCCCGCAGACGAGGCCGGCGTCGCGCAGCACGCCGAGGTGCTGTGAGACGCCGCCGGGGGTGAGGCCGAGCTCGCCCGCGAGTTCGGTCGTCGAGCGCGGCGAGTCGAGCGCGGTGAGCAGCGTCGCGCGCGTGCGGCCAACGAGCCGCTCGAGCGCGTCGGGAGGGGTGTTCGCGTCCTCGGGGCTCCACAGCATCCCGATGCCCCGCGCCGGGTAGGCGAGCGTGGGCTGCCAGGGCTCGAGCGTCATCGTGGTCACCTTCGGCCACACGAACACGCTCGGCACGAGCAGCAGGCCGCGCTCGTCGAGGTCCATGTCAGCGTCGGACTCCCCGCACTCGATCCGCAGGACACCGTCGGACCAGCTCACGCCCGGGTCCAGGTCGCAGAACAGCCGCGCCGTGCCGCCGTCGGCGATCTGGCGTGAGCGGTAGAGCACGTCGTGCTCGAGCAGCGAGCGCAGCCGTGGCCAGTGCGCCTCGTGCGTGCGTGTCCAGTACTCCCGCATCAGCTCCGCGAGTGCCTCGATCGCCCGCTTCGGACGCTCGACGAACGGCTCGAGGACCGTCGGCAGCTCGACGCCCTGGTAGGCGAAGCGGACCTCCGCCGCGATCTGCCGCGGCGGCGTGGCGAGCATCACGGCGAGCTCGTCCTCGAACTCCACGAGCGGGCTGCTCGGCGGGGGATTGACGAAGTCGGGGTTGTAGGAGGGCGCTGACTGCAGCGCGAACAGCGTCGAGAGGTCGAGGTCGGCGACGGCGGGCAGCGCCTGCTCGACCCAGGGCAGGTGCAGCGCAACGCTCGCCGGGTCCTGCAACGCCTTCACGCTGCGCGTCATCTCGAACATCGGCGAGATCGCGAAGCGAACCCTGGTCAGGGCCTCGGTATGGAATCTCGCGAGGATCATCTCGGCTCTTCCCGGATCATCGGGCACGTTGCGCGCATGTGATGAACCATTTAGTCCAGTCTAAATGTGTTAGCTCTCGAACTTAACCCCGCGAGAATGCTCCACATGGTCATCAGCCACCACATAGCCACAGAGCTCGCCGCCGAGCGTCAGCGCGAGCTGCGCTCCTCGTCCCGTCCCGGGTGGCGTTTCTCGTTCCCGTTCGGCAGGCGTGCCGCCGAGCTCGAGCCCGTCCCGCCGGTGGAGGTCGCCTCCGCCACCGGCGGCGACGGGCCGGGCCCGGCCCCCGCTCCGCGTTCCGAGCCGCGCGTCAGGCGCGGCCCGGCGCGGCGTGGGCACCTCGCGCCAACGCCCGCGGCGAAGCGCGCCCGCGAGCGCAGCGGCGTCTAGAACCGCGCGGCGGCTCCACGGCGCGCCATCATCGGCGGCGCGCTCGAGTAGGAGGGGTGAAGCACGTCGAAGATCGGCACGCCCGAAACCTTCTCGCCGAGCAGCGCGCGCAGCCGCGCGGAGTCGAACTCATGAGACTGCGGCGCGACCGGGTTGACGGTGAGCGCACGCAGGTCGATCGGCTCGGAGACGAGCAGCTCGATGCCCGCGCGGGAGTAGAACTCGGGGCCGTGGCTCGCGAGGAAGAGCCGTGTGGGGTCTCGCGCGAGCACCTTCAGCGGCGTGCGGCCGCGCCGCACCGCACCGATCAGCTTCTCGAGCAGCGCCTCGGGAACCGCGCCGGCGATCACCAGCCAGCGTGCGCCCCGCTCCTCGCGCATCAGCGCGTCGAGCTGCGGCTGATCGGCGGTGAGCGCGAAGCGCGGCGGCAGCACTCTTCTGTCGAGGTCCTCGCCGAGGACGAAGCTCGAGCTCGGATCTTCGGCGGCGAGCTCGCTGACGCGGCGCTCCTCCGGCGTGCCAGGGTCCAGGCCCGCAAGGCGAACGAGCGCGACCGCGTCGGCGGTGCGCGTCACGACCTCATCGATCTCTTCGCTGAGAATCGCCCCGGTGGACATCACGAGCGCGTCCGCGATCTCCGGCGAGGAGGCGGCGCGGCGGTCGATCGCGCCGTCGATCAGCACCTGCTCGGCGCCGTGGGAGAGCATCGTGTCCGCAACACGACGCGCGTCCGCCGCGGCGGAGGGTCCCGCGACCTCGATCTTGCCCGCGCCCTTCAGGCGCGCGATCAGCACCTCGCCGAGCGGTGTCCGGATGCCCGTGCGCTCGAGCAGCTCGTGCGGGACACCGCTCGCGCGCAGCAGGCCGTCGGTCGTCGCGACGAGCGCGCCCGCGTCGAGCTCGACGGGCGGCTTGGCGATGCGGAAGTCGATCACATCGTGCTCCTCGCCGTCGCGCCCCACAGAGGTCACGCCGACCGTCCGTCGCGCCGCCGAGAGCTCGGAGAGCAGCGCGGCGAGGGCGACGGTCTTACCCGTGTTCTTCGCGAGACCGACGAGCGCCAGACGGGGCGCCGCGGCCGTGAGCTCGGCGAGCGTCGCCAAGGCGGCCTAGCCCGCCGCCGGGACGCGGTCTCCGGACTGGCGCGCTGCGAGCTCGCGGACGATGAACGTCGCGAGGTGATGGGGGTAGGTTCCCTTCGAGAAACCCGCGTCGTAGCCGAGCTCCTTGGCGAGCTCGTTGGACACGCGCGGGCCGCCGCACGCGAGTATCAGACTGCTGCGCCGACCCTCCGCCTCGACCATCTCGACGAGCTCCGTGAGGTTGTGGACGTGCAGGTTCTGCTGGGTCACGGTCTGGGAGACCAGGATCGCGTCCGCGTTCACCTCGATCGCCTTGCTCAGCAGCACGCTGTTGGGGACCTGGCTGCCGAGGTTGTGCGTCTCGAAGGAGTGGTAGCCCTCGAGGCCGTGGTGACCGTGGTAGCCCTTCAGGTTGAGCATCGCGTCGATGCCCACACTGTGCGTGTCCGAGCCCGTGCTCGCGCCCACCACGACGATCCGCCGCCCGAGCGTCCGCTCGGCGAAGCGCTCGACCTCGTCCTCGCTCATGTACTCGATGTCGAAGCCCTCGCCCTGCAGCGAGGCGAAGTCGACGGTGCGCACGCAGCGCCCGTACATCACGAAGTAGGTGTAGCCCTCCGTGAGCTCCTCGTAGTGCACCACCTCGGGCTCCTCGAAGCCCATTGCGGAGGCGAGCTCGAGGGCCGCCTTGCGCGCGGCGAGCGAGTGGGGCACGGGCAGCGTGAAGCTCATCTGCACGAGCCCGTCGCCGAGGTGGTCTGCGTACGGGCGCACGGCGCTGAGGTCGACCTCCCTAGGCATAGCTCGCCTCTCCCATCAGCTCCACCACCGGGTTCATGTAGCCCTCCGCCGTGCTCACGATGCCCTCGATCCCGCGACCCTCGTCGATGCGGCGACTCACGTCGCCGAAGGTAGCCTGCTCGATCGCGGCGAAGAGGCCCTGCTCGGCGATCCGCTCGAGCAGTGCCTGCGCGTTCGCGAGCACCTGCTGGGCCCTGCTCTGGATTATCCCACCGGACTTGAACTCGATCTCCTCGCCGAGGTCGCGAGCGGAGTTGAACACGTAGTCCACATTCTGCAGGCCGAGCACGCGATCGTGGATGTGGGGCGTGAAGATCCCCTCGGTGGGCACCCCGATCGTCTGGATGCCCTGGCCCGTCGCGATCGTGACGAGGTTGAACATCGTGTCCGCCGCGTGCGTGCGGAACAGGTTGCCGTCCATGTGGCGCGTGGGCGGCATGTACTTCACCGGACACTCGGGAAACAGCTCGCGCGTGAGCTGCGCCTGTGCGAGCTCGAACAGGAAGCCGTTGGTCACCGGGACGTCGATCTCGAAGGCGTCGCCGAGGCCGATCTGCGCGTCAGGTACGCCCGAATCCCGCGCGAGCTGGTGGTTGATGAACTGCGAGGCGGTCACCGAGGGCGCGGCCTCGACCCCGTCGGCGGTACGCAGGTAGTTGTCCTCCCCGGTGTTGATCGTCACTCCGAAGTGGCCGTTGATCATCCGCGAGACGCGCTGATCGATCAGCCCGCGCACGATGTTGATGTCGCGGTAGAGGATCCCGTAGAGGGCGTCGTTGACCATGTTGTCGAAGCCCTCCCACGCCCCCATCGAGGCGATCTCCGACATGCACAGGCCCGAGCAGAAGCTCGAGAGGCGCACGTAGCGGCCGTGCTCCTCGGACCACTCGTCCATCGCCTCGCGCATGATCCTGAAGTTGGCCTGGGTGGCGAAGGTGCCGCCGTAGCCCTCGGTGGTGGGCCCGTAGGGCACGTAGTCGAGCAGGCTCTGCGCGGTCGAGCGGATAACCGCGACGATGTCGCCGCCCGCCTGCGCGACGGCCTTCGCGTGCACCACGTCCTCATACACGTCGCCCGTCGCGGTGAGCACGTAGCGCAACGTGCCGTTGCGGTCGCCCAGGCGCGCGCGCATCGCCGCCCGCTCCTCGAAGCGCGCTGAGATCTCATCGAGGCGCGCGCGCATCTCCGAGAGCACCCGCTCGCGGATCGCGCCCTCCTCGCCCTGCTCGAGGCTCATGAGCTCGAGCTCCCCCGCGCTCACCGCCTCAGCGATCTGCTGCGGAGTGCGGCCCTCGGCGAGCATCGCGTTGCCGACCCAGTAGGCCACGCCGCGATCGAGCCCGCCGTGCTCGTGGACGTGGTCGACGAGCACGTTGGGCAGCGGCACCTCGAGCCCGTCCGCGCCGTCCACGCCGAGCAGCCTCGTCACGCTGCGCTCCACCGACACCGTGGTCTTGCCGGCGATCTGCTCGCCCACATCGTCAGCGATGCGCCGGGCGGCCTGGCGGCAGGCCGCGACAACGCCCGGGTCGAGGCCGAGCTTCGAGCCACTCGAGCTCATCGCAGGTCCCTCACGATCGGGAAGGGGATGACCTCGCGCAGGGTGTCGCGTTCGGTCAGGATCATCACGAGGCGATCGACGCCCATGCCGCCGCCCGCGGTGGGCGAGTAGCCGTACTCGATCGCGCGCGCGTATTCCTCGTCGTTGGGGTGCGGCACGTCCGCGTCGTCGATCATGCGCCGCTTGCGCTGGTCGACGAAGCGCTGCCACTGGTCGACGGGGTCGTTCAGCTCGGTGTCCCCGCTGACGAGCTCGATCCCTCCGATCACCGAGTCGAAGTGTTCGGCGAGCTCCGGATGCTCCGGGTGCGGCCGCGTGATCGGGAAGGGCTCGAGCGGGAAGTCGAACACGTGGGTGGGCTGGTTGATCGTGGACTCGATTTTCTCGGAGTAGATGTCGGCGACGACCTCCGCCCAACTCGCGCGGGGATCGATCGGCTCGTCGAGCACCTCCGCGAGCTGCTCGCGCGTGGACTCCATGAAGTCCAGCCCGAAGCGTTCGAGGATGAGTTCGCGCATCGTGATCCGCTTCCAGGGCTTCGCGAGGTCGATCTCCTCGCCGTTCCGTTTGATCGTCGTCCGCCCGAGCGCCTTCTGCGCGACGTCACGGAACATCTCTTCGGTCACCGTCGCCACATCGTTGTAATCGGAGTACGCGCACATGAACTCGATGATCGTGAACTCGGGCGAGTGCTTCGGGGAGATGCCCTCGTTGCGGAACACCTTGCCCATGTCGTAGACGTTCTCCATGCCCCCCACGATCAGGCGGTTGAGGAAGAGCTCCACGGATATCCGCAGGTAGAGGTCGCGGTCGAGCGCGTTGTGGTGCGTGGTGAAGGGACGCGAGCCCGCTCCGCCGGCGAGCGATTGAAGCGCGGGGGTTTCGACCTCGACGAAGTTGCGCTCCGCGAGCCATTCGCGGATCGCGAGCACGATCTTGTTGCGCGTGATGAAGAGGTCGCGCGTCTCCTTGTTGGCGATCAGGTCGAGCTCGCGGTAGCGGTAGCGCGTGCCCGTGTCGCCGAGCCCGTGATGCTTGTCCGGCGGCGGGCGCAGCGTCTTGGTGAGCAGCGTGACCTCGATCGCCTCGAGCGCGAGCTGCCCGCGCTGGGTGACGTAGACGCAGCCATCGACGGAAACGATGTCGCCGATGTCGAGGTTGAGGATGCGCTCGTATGCCTCCTGGCCGAGCTCGTCGGCGTGAAGGACGATCTGGATCGAGCCCGAGAGGTCGCGCAGATCGAGGAACGATCGCTTTCCGTGGCCGCGCCTGGAGATCAGGCGCCCGGCCACGAGATAGCGCATCTCCGGGTGGGCCCCCTGCTCCAACTCGGAGGTCTCGTGCGCCTCGAGGATCTCGGCGATCCGCGTGCGCCGCCCCCAGAGCGTCACGGGCGGGTAGGGGTCGATCCCTTCCTCGCGCAGCCGCTCCATCTTCGCGCGGCGTTCGTCGAATTCGGCCACCGCCTCCCCGCCGACGGCCTCCTCCACGGGAGCCGCCCCGTTGGGCGCCCCGGTCTCGGCGTGCTCCTTCCCCTCAGCGGGGTTGTCCTCTTGCTCCTGAGTGGCCATCTCGAAAAACGATCCTTTAGTTGGCTTGCTCTTGTCAAGCGCGTCGCACACGCTCGTAACGCGAGCGGGCGCGCGCCGACCTTGCGGTCCGGCGGGAGGAAGCGGGCATGTCGGGTGCTCTTACGGCCCGTTCAGGCCATCGGCAGCGACATGCCCACGGGTTTGCGGCTCTCCTCGGCGACGGCGGGAGCGCCGACCTGGACGAGGGGCAGCGTGGGCAGCTGCACCGGTGCGATCGCGATCAGGCCGCGAGCGGTATGACGGATCGCCTGAGCGGCGGCGTCATCGGGGTCCTCGATCGTGAGCGGCGTGCCCGCGTCGGCCTGCGCGCGAAGCGGCATCGTGAGCGGCACGCGCCCGAGCAGGGGGACGTCGAGCTCGTCGGCGAGCTCCTCGCCGCCGCCTTCGCCGAAGATCGCGAAGCGCTCGCCCGAAGGAGTGGTGAAGCCCGCCATGTTCTCGACCACGCCGCAGATCTCGAGCGAGACCTTCTCCGCCATCTGGGCGGCGCGCCGGGCAACCTTCTGCGCGGTCGCCTGCGGTGTGGTGACGATCAAGAAGCGCGCCTGCGGGAGCAGCTGCGCGAGCGTCATCGACACATCGCCCGTGCCTGGGGGGAGGTCGACGAGCAGGTAGTCGAGCGCGCCCCATTCGACATCCTGGAGGAACTGGGTGAGCGCCTTGTGAAGCATCGGACCGCGCCACACGACGGCCGCGTCCTCCTCGACGAAGAAGCCGATCGACATCACCTTCACTCCGTGGGACTCCAGCGGGATGATCTTCCGCTCCGCGGAGACGGAGGGCCGCGTCGAGCCGAGGCCGTACATGCGCGGGATCGAGTAGCCCCACACGTCCGCGTCGAGCACGCCCACGCGCTTGCCCTCCGCGGCGAGCGCGGCGGCGAGGTTCGCGGTGAGCGTGGACTTCCCCACCCCGCCCTTGCCCGAGCCCACACAGATCACGTTCGCGACCTGCGCGAGTGAGCCCGCGGGAAGCGCGCCGCGCCCGAGCTTCTGCTGGAGCGCGGACTTCTGCTCGTCGCTGAGCACGTCGAAGTAGACGTTGACGTGCGTGACGCCCTCGAGCTTGGCAACGGCGTCTTTGACGCCCGTCTGGAAGTGGCCCTTGATCGGGCAGCCCGGCGTGGTCAGGGAGACGGTCACGTCGACGACCCCGTTGGGGCTCGGGTCGATCGAGCGCACCATGTCGAGCTCGACGATCGAGCGGTGCAGCTCGGGGTCGATCACGACCTCGAGCGACTTGAGTATCTCGGCCTTGGAAACCATCCGGCGACCCATTCTAGGAGGCCTGGGTGGCGGCCGCTGAGCGGGGCGCCCGAGCGGGGATGCGCGCTACGCGCGCTCGCGCCCGGCCCGCCTCGCCAAGCTCCGGCGCAGACCGATCAGCGAGGCGGCCGACCACACCGTCTCGAGCACGAGAAAACCCCACTGCGATTCCGCGATCGCGCTCGCGGCGAGAGCGATCGAGCCGATGAGGTTGAGCGTGAGGTAGGTGAGTGAATGCGGGGTGAGGCGGTCCGCCTGCCCCGCTATGAAGGCGACTAGCACGAGCGCGGAGCCCGCGATCTGCACGAGCAAAAACATCGTTCCTCCTGATTAAAAAGTGACCCCCGGGCAGTGGGGGCCGCCCGGGGGTCGAGGGAGGAGAGGGTGCTACTACTGCCGGCGGGATATGAGGCCGGCAGACTCTCCCGCTACCGGCCTCTCCGACCGGGCGGGGTAAGGGGTGGGCCTAGACCAGGCTGAGGATCCGCTCCTGGACCTCGCCCGCAAGCTCGGGAACGCGGTTCGCGAGCTCGCTGCCGTTCTTCGTGATGCGCTCGCGACGGTTCTCGAACTCGGAGACCGTCTCGTTGAACGAGCTCTCGATCGATTTACGGCGCTGACGCAGGTCACGCTCGACGCGCACGCGAGTTTTGCGAACCTCGCGCTCCAGCCTTTTGCGGGCGGTCGCGCCACGGCGCTCGAATTTGCGCAGCTGAGCCTGGGCCTTGGTGCCCGAGGAGTAGGTCGAGACCGTCTCCGTGACGGAGGACACGACACGGTCGCGCGCGATCAGGGCGGCGCCGACGGGAATCAGGACTGCGCGCTCTGCGTAGTCACCGATCACACCGACGCTCTGCACGGCGGCTTTCTCGGTCGAGCGGGCAGCAGCCTCGGTCTGGTGGACTGCGCGGGTGCGCGCGGCCTTCGCCTGCGTCGCTTTCGCTTTGCTCGCGCTCGTACGACGAGCAGCGGCTTTGGCCGGTTTGCGAGCGGTCGTTTTGCGCGCGGCCGTTTTACGGGCGGCTTTGGCGCGGGGTTTGGAAGCAGTCGGGGCGGTGGGCATCTTGGGTGCGATCTCCTATTTCCTCCTCGCCTGGGTGCGAGGGACGGGGCCTATGGCTTTTCTTGTTCGCCTCTACCCGTTAGGCCGGATATGCGAACACCTGTTTGTAACCCGTTCCGCGAAGATCGTTACAGCGACATCCTACCATCCGGTGAACAGCCTGTAACCACGGGCCGTCCCGCCTCCGACTTTGTGACAGCTGGAACGTGCGTTCGATCAGGCGGAGCGGGGAATCAGACCGCGAGGGCGCCGATTCGCGCTGCCCAGAGGTGCGGCTGTTCGAGCTCCTGCGCCGTGGGCAGCGAGTCCGGGCCGCGCCAGGCGAGGGCGAGGAGCTCGGGGCCGCCCTCGGCCACGACCGCGTCGCAGAAGCGCCGTCCCGTCTCGTACTGGCGCATCTTCAGCTCGAGTCCGAGCAGCTTCTCGAGCACGCGCCAAGGAAGCCCTTTCTGAGTCCGGCGCCGGGTCATTGCGGCGCGCAGCTTCGGGAGCGAAGGGAGCACCTCGGCGCCGACCGCATCCATCGTGTGCTCCGCGTGCCCCTCGATCAGCGACATCGCGGTCTGCATGCGCTCGACGAGCTTCCAGCGGTCCTCGCCGAGTGTCAGGCGGAGGATCTGCCCTTCGCGCGCCCGATCCACCAGCGTGCGGAGCGAGGAGAGGTCGGGCACCTTCGGAAGCCGTAGGGGGTTGCCGTTCGGGCCGGCACCAACGAGTGAGACCTCGAGGCCGTCGAGCAGCTCGCGGAGCATTCCCCCGATGTGCTCGCGCAGCCAGGGCGCCCCGGTGAACTGGACCGCGTGGGTGATCTCGTGAATCGTCACCCAGAGCACGAGCTCATCGCGGTCGAGCTCCAGGTTCGACGCAGCCTGGGCGAGGTTCGGCGCGAGCAGCAGCAGCCGCGGCGTGACGCTCGCGTCGAGAAGCGAGAGGTCGTACTGGCCCAGCACCCGCTGGGAGAGCATCCCGGTGAGCCCCCCGACCTGGGCGCCCAGCAGCAGCCCGGACACAGAGCCGAGGGCGCCCCCGAGAGGGCCGCGCTGCTCGGCGAGGCGCTCGCTCAGCGGGGCGAGCAGGGGCCGCATCGTCTGCAGGTTCGCCGCGATCCAGGTCGGCCGGTCGACCATCTCGAGCGCCGGCAGCTCACCCTGCAGCGGGAGCCCGCTGTAGGCGCTCACACGTGCGGCGAAGTCGTGTGCGAGGGGCTCGACGGAGTCGGCGCGGACACCCCCGTACGGGGGTGAGCCGGCGATCAGCTCGCCGACCCTCTGAGCGGTGCCCCAGTCGATCGCGTCCACCACCAGAGCGTAGCCGTGCGGCACCGCCGCGCCCGCGTATCCTTGGCACGTGCCTGCCGCAAGAACCGCCGCCCCCTCGCCAGCATCGGCCGGCGCCGGGGGGACGGGCGGAGCGGGGGTCCCTCTGCTCAGGCGCGCCGAGGTGCGTGACGTGCTCGCCTGGCTGCGACTGCT
>CAVSSW010000008.1:0-208601 GCA_963730755.1 uncultured Solirubrobacteraceae bacterium | reverse complement strand
GTCAGCCCAGGTCTCGCTAGTACTTCGCTGCGGTCAGCATCTCGGCCATGCCGCCCATCTGCATCGCTCCCGTCGCCGACCATCGCGATCGACACGCGGTCGGGGAAGGCGAACTTCGCGGCGATAGCGGACGGGAACGCCGGGGACCATCGACGAGAGGTTGCCGGAAAGCATCGCCTTCATCCCCCGCCGGATCCGGATCTGGCGTGCGTACCAGTTCGCCGCCGAACCTGATCGCTCGAGAGAATCGCCTTATCGGGCAGTCGGCGTGACAGTGCCGAGAACAGCCCTTGCGGCCGGACGCGGCCGTTGCGGTCGGCGGGCTCGCCGCTGTCGTCCATCAGCCCCCACCACTCGGCGACGTTCTCCTTGATCTCCTCCTGCCAAGAACGATCCTCCTTGCGCTGCAGAAGCGGGAGCAGCTCCTTGAGGCTCTCCCTGCTGTCGCCTTCCAGGGCGAGGTCCATCGGGTAGCGGATGCTGAGCATTCGACCCAACAGGTCGATCTGAATGGCTTTGACCTGTCCTTCCTTGGGAAGGAACTCGGAGTAGGGGAAGCTCGAGCCGACCATCAGCAGCGTGTCGGCGCCCTGCATCATTTCCCAGCTCGGCTTCGTGCCGAGCAAACCGATGCTGCCCGTGCAGAACGGCACGTCGTCGGGGACGGCGGCCTTGCCCAGAAGCGCCTTGGCGACCCCGGCGCCAAGCGCGTCGGCGACCGCGATCACCTCATCGGTGGCGTGCAGCGCCCCCTGCCCGACGAGCATCGCGACCTTCTCGCCTGCGTTCAGGATGTCGGCTGCCTGCTGGAGCTGTGACTGCTGGGGTATGCGCCGGCCGGGCCAGTAGCCGACACCGGAGTGAACGGTGTGCGTCTTGTGCGGCTGTGCCTCGACCGCTTCCATGTCCTGCACGTCGGCGGGGACGATCACGCAGGTGACGGTGCGCTCGGTCTGGGCGATCCGTATCGCCCGGTCGATGAGGTGGCGGATCGTCGAGGGCTCGTTCGCCTGCTCGCAGAACGCCGAGGCGACGTCACTGTAGAGCTGCAGAAGCTTGACCTCTTGCTGAAAGTCGCCGCCGATCGCCCTCACGAACGTCTGTCCGACGATCGCGACTACGGGCTGATGGTCGAGCTTGGCGTCATACAGGCCGTTGAGCAAGTGGATCGCGCCCGGCCCGGACGTCGCCATGCAGACGCCGACCTCGCCGGTGAACTTCGCGTGCCCGCAGGCCATGAACGCCGCCATCTCCTCGTGGCGCGTCTGCACGAAGCGCAGCTGCTCCTGGTGGCGACGCAGCGACCCGAGGATCCCGTTGATGCCGTCCCCCGGGAAGCCATAGATCGTGCTGACGTCCCATTCGATCAGCCTCTCACAGAGATTGTCCGCTGCGGTCTTGCTCATGTGCTTGCCTTTCGAGGTTCTGCGTCGGCGGCCGGCAACTCGGATGAGGCTGGGCAGGCGGCGGCAGGGTGTCTTCCTCTCCAGCGTCGGGCGAGCCGTGCTTCTTACCCCTCGGCAGGAATGCATCGACGCAGGCGTGCTCGCTCGTCCTCGTCGGGCTCACCGTCGCGGTGCGAGCCGGAGGAGATCTTGGCCAGACCGCTTCGGGCTCTACGCGCGGCGTGGTCGGGCCGGCGCCGGGGTGCCGGTCGAGGAGCCGCGGGAGATCGCCGAGGTTCGGCATGCGGCTGCGATACGTGGCGCTTGAGGCTGGCGCGAGCGTCGTGCAGCATCTTGTAGATCGCACCCGGGGTAACGAGGAGCTCGGCGGCGAGCTGCTCGGTCGGGACTCCGTTGATCGCGACGGCGACCAATACGGTTCGCTGGCGTGTCGTCAGCTGGCCGAGGATGCCGTCGCTGACCTGATGGAGCAGCTCACGGATCTCTGCCAGGTCTTCCAGCGAGCACCCGGGGTCGACGACCATCTCCATCTGTTCGGGATCTTCGGCGATCCCTGCCGGCTCGTGTCCGAGACGCCGGCGAATGCTGACAGGGGCCTCGAGTTGGGCGAACCTCCGCGCCCACGTCCAGAACTGGCTTTCTCCTCGAAAGTCATCGAGCTTGCGCAACAGGACGAGAAGGGCGTCGCTTGCGGCCTGGGTGGCTAGATCCTCGATATCGCTGTTCGGGAAACGGGTCGAGCCCCGGACGCGTCGACGGATGTGGAAAGCGGCCTCGTGACGGAGTCGGTCGTGTAGCTCGGCGATCGCCCAGCCTCGGATCGGCTGGCTGGCGTGCAGGCGCTCGAGCCACGCTGGGACTCGCCGTCGAGCTGGTGAGAGCTAGCGGCAGACGACTCCTCGCACTCAGGCGCGGTAACGCCCGCACCTTCGGGGCCTGATGCGACCGCTGTATTGGACACCGCCCCACCTCTCGTTGATTTCGCGCCATGTGAGAAACACGCGATGCCCAGATCGGCACAGCCAACCAGGGTCGCAATGCTCCCGGATCTTGGCTACCCTCGGTGCTAGGCGAGAAAACCGGCCCCTCCGGCGCAAACGGCGGACCCTGTTGCGCCTAAGCGGCACACTCCCTGGGGGATTTGACAGGCGAGCCCCGTTGCGGCCGCGCTCCCGTGCGTTCGGGCAGCCGGTCAGCCGCCCAGGCTGCGTCCTCGCTGGCTCGCCGCGGCATCTGACCCGCGCACCGCGAGGGTCTCGGACCGCCCAGGTGTCGTGGTGGCACACCTCGAGAATGTCGGCCGTCGCGAGCCGGGACGCGGTGTCGAGCAGATGCTCCAGGCACAGCCCGGCGGCGCAGACGCGGCACAACGCGACCGCCGGGCGGTCTGTTCCTTGCCCGGCGCATGAGTAGCAGAGCATGATCCGGATCTCCTTTCTGACGCGGCCAGCTGAAGGACCGCGGGGAGACGTCCCTGCAGGACGCCGATTCCGGTGACGACGTTGAGATAGTCGCGGTGCTCTAGCGTCGGCTTGTCACCCGGTTCTTACCTCGGCGACTCAAACGGAACGGCGACGTCCGTGGCAACACTCGCTGTTCCAGATACCTCGGATCCATCCGGAAACCGCGCTGTGTGGACGATCTCGACGCTTCTGCAAGCATGTCGCGGGGGCGTGTACGAGGTTGAGGGCCTTGTGGGGTTAACGCCCCGCGATGGTTTGAGTCCACTCGAGTGCATGTGTTGTGGCTGGAGACCAACGTTTTCGGGCCGACGGGAGGTGGCGGGCGGGTTCCCTCGGTGCGATCGTGGCGACGGCGCGGCAACTGACGACTCTGCGTCACGCCGCTGATGAGCCCACCCGGCTGCAGGCGGCCCCGAAGCTGCGCGAGCAGAACGGCCTCAGACCAGGGCTCGCCGTTACCGCACCGTTACTGCAGATCTGTCTCCGGCTGCCCGCTATTGGTCCGTATCTGACCTCCCGGCTTTCCCAGACTACGGAGCCAAATAGCGCTCCCCAGAGCCACATTTCGGCTCTGGCCTTTCTCGCTGCGAACGGGGTTCGAACCCGCGACCTCAAGCTTGCACCACTGGAGGCCCTCAGAAGGTTCTTTGCCGGTTCCGGGCGGTTGGGGTCAGTAACACGAGATGAGCACTCCCACGGTCAGTCAGGTCAAGTGCAGGCTAGGCTCGCGAGCCGTCATAGGCGAGAACCGTTGCCCATGAGCGCTCAACACGAGCAGGCAGTTCGAGTGGCTGCTGATTACGGACGGACGGGTCGAGTTCTCCCGCCCCGGCGTCCTCCGCTCGCCGCCGCCGACGTTATGAGCGCGGCCGAGGTCGCCGAACTCATGCATGTCTCGAAGTCCACAGTCGAGGATTGGGCGCGGCGCGGCATTGTCCCGTCCAAGAAGGTGGGCCGACGTAGGCTCTATATCCGGTCGCGGATCGAAGCGCTTCTGCTGGAGGATCACGCCGGCTCCGCGGCGTAACTCGACCGGCAGTCCCACGCTCGACCGGCCCTACCTACCACGACGACATTTTGAACAGGAGGCCATCTTCGCCCTGATCGTGCAGTGTGAGCACGACGTCCTCGGGCGAGAGAGTCTGCGCGTCCTCACTGAGCTCGGCGGGCAGGTCGCTGTCGATCAACGAGATGATCGGCTGTAGGCCTGCCTGCGCGTACTCTCGAAAGACCTCGATGAGGTTCTCGCGCTTCCGCGGGGCGAGCTGCTCGAGGGCGCCGTCTAGATAAACGAATCTCGGGAACGACACATCGAGGTAGGCGCGGAGGATCGCAAGGTCGAATGCGATTCAGAGAAGCTTGCGATATGAGGTTCCCTTATCGCCACTTGTGGCCGCACCGGACGCTCCCATGAGCTCCGCGCGAAACTCAACGCCGCCCGACTTGTTCAGCGTCATCGAAAGGATTGCCTGCTCGCCGATCACGGCAGCGACGATGTCCGCGAAGTACCGGCGGATCTCACCGAACCGACTGTCGTCGTCTTGACTTAGCTCATCGAGCTCGTCTTCAACGACGGTCTGAAGTTGGTCGAACTCCTGGCTGAGGGTCCGGACCTTCCTGCGGAGCTCGGCGAGACCTGACGCCGCCTCACGTCGCTGCTCGAGCACGCCGAGTTCCGCTTGCAGCTTGCTCAGCTCCCGGGAGGTCTGCTTGTACTTCTCGAGGCTGTCGGTCTCGCGGAGAAAGGCGAGCGATTCCGAGCGCCTGTCGTTGAGCTCGGCGAGCTCGGTCTCTACCCGGCTGATGGCCTCCTCGGCGTCGGCTCGTTGTTTGATGAGCTCCGTGCGCCGCTCGTCGGTGATCGCGCGGTTGAACTCGATCAGCTGTTTGTAGTCCTTCTTGAGCTGGCCGTCGCTCGCCCGGAGACTATCCGCGGCCCGAGACGTCAGGACGCGTGCCCAGAGCATCGCCGGATTCTCCCCCGCGTTTGCTACCCAAACCTGCTACCCATGGGCGCCTCCGCTGCGGAGTGCTGTCCTTCAGAACGACAAACCCCCGGGATCACCGGGGGTTTTGCCTGAAGCGGATGAAGGGATTCGAACCCTCGACCTTCGCCATGGCAAGGCGACGCTCTAGCCAGCTGAGCTACATCCGCGTGAACGGCGCATTCTAGCCCTCGTCCCGGGTCCGCGTCCAGGCGCGCAAGATCGCCTCGCAGCGGGCGGGAGCCGCGGGACGCCCTCGCTAGCCCTTGAAGGTCGAGCGTCCGAGATCGCCGAAGGGCTCGTCGCGATCGCGCACCGCCTCGCGGAAGCCCCCCTGCGCGGCGCGCTGCTGGAAGCCGTACCCCTCGGCTGTGTGCCGGGTGATCCCGTCGAAGACGGTCCCGAGCACCTGCGTCGCGTGCAGGCCCTGCGCGTAGAGCGTCTGGTTCACGAGCAGCTTCATCAGCATCAGCTGGTTGACGGGCATGCGCGCGATCCGCTCGAGCAGGATCTCCGTGCGCTCACGCAGCCGCTCTTCGGGCGGCGCCTCGATCGCGAGTCCCCACTCGAGGGCCTCGGCGCCGGAGAGCGAGTCGCCCGTGAACAGCAGCCGCTTCGCGCGCTGAGCCCCGACGCGGTGAGCCCACAGAGCGGTCGTCGGCGAGCCCCAGACACGCGCGGGCGGGTAGCCGATCTTCGCGTGCTCCTCGATCACGAGCAGGTCGGAGCACAGCGCCATGTCCGTGCCTCCCGCGACGCAGAAGCCGTGGACCATGCACACCACCGGCTTGTCCGCGTGGAACAGGCTCATGAAGCCGCGGACGTTGCGGCTCATCATCGCGTAGTCCACCATCGGGTCCCAGGTCCCCGCGGGGTCGTGGTTCGCCGCCATCACCGCCGGATCGAGCGGCGAGCCCTCCGGGGCCGCCCCGAGCTCCGCCGCCGCGGCCGCGCCCATCCCCTCTGCGCTCTCGACGAGGTCATAACCCCCGCAGAACCCCTCGCCGCGCCCCGAGAGCAGCATCACGTGGACGGCGGGATCGAGGTCGGCGCGCTCGACGGCCGCGGCGAGCTCGCTCACGAGCCTGCGCGTGATCCCGTTGCCGCGCTCGGGCCGGTCGAGCGTGATCCGCGCGATCGCACCGTCCACCTCGTAGCTGACCGGCGCCTGGTCGCTCATCGCGGCCACTCTACAGGCGCGTCGAGCGCCGCCGTGGGATACTCCCGAGAATGCTCAGCGATCACTTCTGGTCGCGTTTCTCGATGTCGATGGGGGCAACGGGACTGCGCATCACGGGCAAGCTCAACATCCCCGTCTACCGCGCCACGCGGGGTCGGCTGATGGGCAAGGTCGGACGCGCGCCCGTGCTGCTGCTCACCTCGAAGGGAAGGCGCTCCGGCCAGCTGCGCACCGCGCCCGTCGTCTACCTCGCCGATGGCGCGAACGCGATCGTGATCGGCTCCAACGCGGGCAACAAGAACGAGCCGGGCTGGTCCTTCAACCTCAAGGCCAACCCCGACGCGGAGGTGGAGATCGGCGCGGAGCGGCGCAACGTGCGTGCGCGCGTGGCCGAGGGCGAGGAGCGCGAGCGCCTGTGGCGAGCGATGAACGCGCAGTACGCGGGCTTCGACGACTACGAGGCCAAGACCTCGCGCGACATCGCCGTGTTCGTACTCGAGCCGCGCTAGCCTGGATCACATGAACCGGATCGTCGAGATGCTCTTCAAGGACAAGACGAAGATGATCCCCGCCGAGGGCGCGCTCCCCGGCCGCGAGAACGAGATGCCGGTGCCCGGGCGCCACGCGGTGCTCGGCACGCCGTTGCGTCCGCCCTTCCCCGAGGGCGTCGAGCAGGCGATCTTCGGGATGGGCTGCTTCTGGGGCGCCGAGCGCGGCTTCTGGCAGCTTCCCGGCGTCTACACCACCGCGGTCGGATACAGCGGCGGATTCACGCCGAACCCCACCTACGAGGAGGTCTGCAGCGCCTCCACCGGGCACACCGAGGCTGTGCTCGTCGCCTACGACCCGGCGAAGATCTCCTACGAGGACCTGCTCCGCCAGTTCTGGGAGGGCCACGACCCCACGCAGGGCATGCGCCAGGGTGGGGACATCGGCACCCAGTACCGCTCCGCGATCTACTGGTTCGACGAGGCCCAGCACACGGCCGCCGAGGCGAGCCGCGCGATGTACCAGGAGAAGCTCAGCGCCGAGGGCTACGGCGAGATCACCACTGAGATCGCGAAAGCGGGGCCCTTCTACTACGCCGAGGACTACCACCAGCAGTACCTCGAGAAGAACCCCGGCGGGTACTGCGGTCTCGGCGGCACGGGCGTCTCGTGCCCGATCGGGCTGAAGCTCCCCGCCACAGGCGCGACCCAGACCGGCTGACCCTCACCGGCGCGCGTCGCCCAACGGGGCGCTTACGGGATGTCGAGCTCGAAGTCGACTCGGACCGTGTAGCCCGCGGGGATCGTGACCGTCCGCGTCTGCGTCGGATGATCGCAACTCGTGCCCGCGCTTCCGGTCGAGCAGATCGTCGCCGCGTCGAAGGTCTCGTTCACCGTGTAGGACCCCGGTGCCAGCGCGATCGCCGCGAGCTGTTCGTACTGCGATGAACGGGTCGCGACCACGCCTCCGCCCGAGTCGAGCACTTCCACTGTCCCCGCGTCGGGAGTCGGCGGCCGTTCGCAGGGGGGCGGCACGGCGGGGCCGCCGTCGAGGAAGAATCCGACCACGAGCTCGCTCGGCCCTTCCGTCAGGTGTTCCGTCGCATAGGGGCCTTCGGTTTCGTAGTCGTGCGTGCCCCTGGGCACGAGCCCTCCCGTGCACGACCGCGGCGAGGATTCCCCTCCGCCGGGGGGCGGCGTCGGGGCCGGCACCGGCAGGGCGCCGTGAGGGCGGACCGCCGCCCTCAGCCAGACGATCACCTGCGCGGAGCTGCGACGGGCGCGCGGGGTCTGCCTGACCACCGTGCCCGAGTGTGCCGCTCCCTCCACGCGCAGGCGGCAGCCTGCGCGCCGAGCGCGGGCGCTTGCCGCTTTCAGGGTCAGCCCCGTGAGCCTTGGCACACGACAGGCGCTGTGCGGGGTGGCGAGCGCAGAGGCGGGGTCGTAGAGCGCGAGCAGGCCGAACGTCGCCCAGAGGATCAGCAGGGTTCGTCCCCGCGTCGCAGCGTCTGCGCTCGGTTCCCCGCGCGAACGCGTCACCAGGGCCCCACGACGCAGTTTCGAAGACCCGAACATCTGCCTCGTCCCGAATGTACCAGCGGGCCGCGGCGCCGTGGTAGCCGAGACCGGGTGGCTCGGACGCGGACATCGACGCGCGTCCGGGCGCGGACACAACAGCGGCCCCGCCGGGGAGGCGGGGCCGCTGACTGTCCACCGTTCGCTGCCCTGCGCGCCCGTTCTTGGGGCGAGACACGCAGGCCAACGCTTGTTGCCGGCGCCTATGCGTTAGGCACCAGCCCCCGCAGGAGCGGCCGAGCCCGAGCCGGGCTGCCACGCCGGAGCGTGTGGCCCGCCGAGAGTCGGCACGTCCGAGGGGTAGACCTCGTTGCCGTGGATCGCGTGATCGCCGATCTCCAGTTCCTCGTCGGAGAGACGAAGGGGCATGAAGATCCCCACGATCTTCAGCAGGATGAACGTCATGATCCCGCTGAACCCGATCACCCACAAGCCCGCCAGGGCCTGCCAGCCGAGCAGTTTCCAGCTGCCTCCGTGGATGAGGCTCGGGAAGCCCGGCAGGTTTTCTGCCCCGTTGACGCCGATGTACTCGATCACCTTCGGGTTCGCGAAGACCCCGACCAGCAGGCCTCCGGTCAACCCCGCGATCCCGTGCGTGTAGATGACCCCCAAGGTGTCATCCACGTTTCTGAACACGGGCGCTCGGCTCAGGAACCTGATCGCCATCCACACGATCGTGGAAGCGATGATCCCGATGAACAGGGCGCCCCAGCCGTCCACGAACCCGGCCGATGGCGTGATCGCCACCAAACCGGTGATCATGCCGTTGACCGATCCGATCAGCGAGGGCTTGTCGCGGAACGCGTAGTCCCAGCCGATCCAGACCAGCATCGCCACGGCCGTGCACAGGTTCGTGTTGATCACCGCCGCCGAGGCGTTCGCGCCGGCGTAGTAGGAGTCACCACCGTTGAACCCGTTCCAGCCGAGCCAGAGCAGCCCCGCACCACACGCGACCATCAAGAGGTTGTTCGGTGCGTCGACCTCTCGATCTCGCTGTAGCCGTGGCCCGATCACCGCCGCCGCGACGAATCCGGAGACCCCTGCCGCGAGGTGGATCACGTACCCACCGGAGTAGTCCAGTGCCCCGTGGAAGGCGAAGTAACCGCCGCCCCAGATCAGGAACGCGTTCACCGTGTAGACGAACGTGATCCAGAGCAGGACGAACGGGATCCACGCCTTGAAGCTGATCCGCCCCAGCACCGAGCCCAGCATCAGGATCGGTGTGATCCCGGCGAACACGAACTGGAAGTAGACCAGCGACGCCTCGGGGAAGTGGAACGGCGGTCCCGACGAGATCGACGGGATGATCGCCTGTCCCTCCTCGGCCCCGGAAGACAGGACGGTTCCCGACTTGCCCCAGAAGGAGTCGAGGAACCCGTGCTTCCCGAGACCGCCGATCGGCGAGCCGAAGCCCATCTTGAACGCCCACAGCACCCATGCGACGAGCACGAGTGAGAAGGCCACGAACGTGAGCATCATGCTGTTCACCGACCAGCGCTTCTGCATGACACCGCCATACAGAACCGCCAGGCCGGGCAGGCTCATCAGCCCGACGAACGTCGCGGCAGTCATCTGCCACGCGTTGTCACCGGCTACCAGCCAGTGAGGGTATGCATTCCAGGTCCCCATATGCCTCCGTTTCCTACGGTTTGGTGGACAGGCGCCGAGGCCGCGCGTATGCGGGGACCGGGCACCGATGACAGTGCCCGGTATGAAAACCATGGGGCGCAGGGGCCGGTAGGGCCACCTTGGCCAACACTTCCGCTGCCCCTTTCGACATATGTCGAGACAGCCTCAGAACGGCCCGCTGGGGCGGGCCGGAAGCTCAGGAGGGGGGTTCGCGGAAAGCGAAGCCGGCCTTTTCGCAGGCCGTCCTCATTTCCACGCGTATGTCCTTATATGCCCCGGACGCGCAGAGCTTACGCGCGTGGCTTCCGCAGCCGTGGATCTCGGCGGCGCCGAGCGTGCTCGGGAAGGTGAGGCTGATGCAGTCCGCACGCGCAGGAGCCCCGCTCGAGGCCCCGTAGACCGCCAGGGCGATCGCGGTGGCGGCGACGATCGCAAGCACCACGCCCACGATCGACTTCTCCCGCCGTCCCCAGCGCAGCGGCTCGCGCACCCGCCGCGCCTGTTCGTGCATGACCATGCGCTCGAAGGCTAGCTGCCCGCCGAGGCGTCCTGCCCCGTCGGCTGGGCCGCGGGTGCGGCGGCGGCGTCCTCGGGCATGAAGTCGAGAGCCGCGGAGTTGATGCAGTAGCGCTGGCCCTCGGGGCCGGGGCCGTCGTCGAAGACGTGGCCGAGGTGCCCGCCGCAGTTGCGGCACACGACCTCGGTACGACGCATGAACAGGCTGTTGTCGGGTCGCAGCTCGACCGCCTCGGCGACGGCCGGCTCGGTGAAGCTCGGCCAGCCCGTGCCGGAGTCGAACTTCGTGTCCGCTTTGAAGAGCGTCGCCCCGCAGGCCGCGCAACGGTAGTCGCCGGCGTCCTTGTTGTAGACATACTCGCCCGTGAAGGGCGCCTCGGTCCCCGCGCGGCGGAGCACCTCGTACTGCTCGGGAGTGAGCTCCTCGCGCCACTCCTCGTCGGACTTCACGACCGCGCGCTCGTTCTCTGCCATCTGCATGTTCTAGCACCGCCGCCGATCCTCGGGAGCCTCACAGCCGCTGCTATATTGATCCTTACGTTCACGTAAGCTTTCAGAGAGGTCGAACAGTGGCGACGGCAAGCGGGCAGGGAGATCGGATCACGCGGCGCAGGAGCTTCGGCGTCTCCGCCGAGCACGAGCACTACCGCTGGTGGGCGCTCTCCTGCACGAGCCTCGGGATGCTGCTCGCCGCGACGAACTCGGGCACGCTGATCATCGCCCTGCCCGATCTCGAGCGCTCGCTGCACGCGAGCCTGCTCGCGCTCGTCTGGGTGATCCTCGCCTACCTGATCGCGGCCACCGTGCTCGTCCTGATGGCGGGCCGGCTGAGTGACCTGTTCGGACGCAAGCGCGCCTACGTGGGTGGCTTCGTGCTCTTCGCCTTCGCCTCGCTCGGGGCGGGCTTCTCGCCGAACGTGACCGTCCTGATCGTCTGGCGCGTCCTCCAGGGCATCGGCTCCTCGTTCCTGTTCGCGAACGCGGCCGCGCTCGTGACGGACGCCTTTCCGAAGCGCGAACTCGGTCTCGCGATGGGTGCGAACACGATGGTCGCGGCGGTCGGCCTCGTGCTCGGGCCGGTGCTCGGCGGCGCGCTCGTGGACATCTCCTGGCACTGGGTCTTCTGGTTCAACGTCCCGTTCGCGCTCGGCGGCGCGCTCTGGGGCGCCCTGATCCTGCGCGAGCTCGCCAAACAGGACACCGTGCGCGGCTACGACGTGCTCGGCACGGCGACCTTCGTGATCGGTCTGACTGGGCTAGTGCTCGGGGTCTCCCGCGGCGGGCTCTCGGGCTGGAACGACCCGATCGTGATCGTCGGCCTCGCGCTCGCCGCGGTGCTGCTTCCCGCCTGGGTCGCGATCGAGCGCCGCTCCCGCGCGCCGATGCTCGACCTGACGATCTTCCGCAACCGGCTGTTCGCCGCGGCCAGCGCAGCCGCCTTCATCAACGGCCTCGCGCGCTTCGCGCTGATGTTCGTGTTCGTCTTCTACTACCAGGGCGCACAGGGCGACTCGCCCGTGACCGCGGGCATCAAGCTGATCCCGCTCGCGCTCGGGATGCTGATCGCCTCGCCGCTCGCGGGCATCCACGCGGACCGCCACGGCTCACGCTCGCTCGCCGCGATCGGAATGCTGATCAGCGCGATCGGTCTCGCGCTGATGACGACGCTCCAGGTCCACAGTCCCTACTGGCAGAGCGCGACCTGGCTCGCCCTCGTCGGGATCGGCTCGGGGATGTTCAACTCGCCCGAACACGGCCGCGATGATGGGCGTCGTGCCCGCGCACCGCCGCGGCATCGCGGCCGGCGCCCGGACGCTGCTGCAGAACACCGGAGCGGTCCTCTCGATCGCCTTCGTGATGGCGATCGTCACCTCCTCGATACCGAAAGCGACGCTCTTCGCGATCTTCTCGGGCGTGGCCAAAGGCCTCTCCCCCGCCCGCCTCGATCCCTTCATCGCGAACATGCACATCGCGCTCTGGGTGCTCGCCGCCGTCTCGCTGCTCGGGGTCGCGGTCTGCATGCTGCGTCCCGCGCACGTCGCCGAGCCGAGCGCGGAGGAGAAGCTCGAAAAGCCCACGGGAGAGGGGTCCGACGGCACCGGCGCGCAGGTCGAGGAGCGACCCGCGCCGGTCGCCGTCGGTGCGCGCTAACGATGAGCGCACGCGAGCCCTCCCCGAAGCGCGAGTCGCTGCGCATCGGCGACCTCGCAAGGCTCGCGGGCACGACCCCGCGAACGATCCGCTACTACGAGGAAGTCGGGCTGCTCCCCGAGACGGGAGAGCGCGCCTCGGGGAGGCACCGCCTCTACACCGAGGCCGAGCTCGAGCGGTTGCGCGAGGTGATGCGCCTGAAAGATCTGCTCGGCCTCACGCTCGAGTCGCTCAAAGAGCTGCTCGCCGCCGAGGAGGCGCGCGCCGAGGTGCGTGCGCAGCTGCGCCGCGAGGACGTTGCCCCCGAGCGTCGCCGCGAACTGCTCGTGGAGGCGCGCGGCCACCTCGACCGCCAGCTCGAGCTCGTCCGCCATCGCGCCGCGGAGCTCTCGAAGCTGCAGGACGAGCTCTCCGATACGCGCAAGCGCGTGCGGCGCAAGCTGCGCGAGCTCGATGCGCAGACCGAGGGGGCCTTCCCGCCGGAACCCCCGCTCGCGCCGGCGGCCCGAGGCGGCTCGTGAGCGGCGAAGCCCCGGCGCTGCTGATCGACGACCTCGTCGTCCGCTTCGGCGAGCTCGAAGCGGTCGGTGGCGTCTCCTTCGCGGTCGCGCCCGGCGAGGTCTTCGGCCTGCTCGGCCCCAACGGGGCGGGCAAGACGACCACGATCCGCGTGCTCACCACGCTGCTCCCGCCGACCGAGGGCCGGGCGCTCGTCGCGGGCTACGACGTGCGGACCGACCAACTCGCGGTGCGCGCCTCGATCGGCTACATCCCCCAGGCGATCTCCGTCGACGGCGCGCTCACCGCGTGGGAGAACCTCGACTTCTACGGCCGCGTGACGGGCGTGCCGCGGCGCGAGCGGCGCGGGCGGATCGCCGAGGTGGTCGAGACGATGGGCCTCGAGCCGATGCTGGACCGGCTCGCGCGAACGCTCTCGGGAGGGATGCTCCGCCGGCTCGAGATCGCGAGCGCGCTGCTCAACCGGCCCGAGGTGCTGTTCCTCGACGAGCCCACCGTCGGCCTCGACCCGAGCGCGCGTCGCCTCGTCTGGGAGCGCCTCGCCGCGCTGCGTGAGCAGGCGGGCACGACGATCCTCGTGACCACACATCTGATGGAGGAGGCCGAGCGCCACTGCGACCGCCTCGGCGTGATCGACGCCGGACGGCTAGTCGAGCAGGGCGAGCCCGCCGAGCTGATCGAGCGACACGGGGCGGACAGCCTCGAAGAGGTCTTCACCGCCGTCACCGGCCGCGCACTCACCGCCGAGGGCGATGAGGAGGAAGGGAGGCTCAGCGATGTCCGCGCACAGCGCAAGACAGCCCGTCGGCTCGGTTGAGCGACGCGCGGGCGCACCGGCGATCCTCGCCGCGGGGCCGCTCTCGCGGATGGCCGAGGGCACGCTCGCGATGGCCCAAGCGGAGATGCGCAAGCTCCGCCACGACCATCTCGACATAGTCACGCGCTCGGTCCAGCCGCTGCTCTGGCTCTTCATCTTCGGGACCGCGCTGCGCAACAACAAGGCGCTCGCCACCGGGGCGAGCGACTACCGCGCCTACCTCGCCCCCGGCGTGATGGCCCAGGCCGCGATGTTCATCGCGATCTTCTACGGGCTCTCCGTGATCTGGGAACGCGACGTGGGCCAGCTGCAGCGACTGCTCGCCACGCCGCTCTCGCGCAGCTCGATCGTGCTCGGCAAGGCCGCCGGCGCGTGTGTCCGGGCGCTCGTGCAGGCGATCCTCCTGTTGATCGTGCTTGCGGCGACGGGGATCGGCGTGCGCTGGAGCGTCGACGGCGTGCTCGGCACGCTCGTGCTGCTCGTGATCGGGACCGCGTCCTTCGCGTGCATGTCGATGCTGCTCGCCTCGGTCGTCAAGGAGCGCGAGCGCTTCATGGGCATCGGGCAGCTGATCATGATGCCGCTCTTCTTCGCCTCCAGCGCGCTCTACCCGCTGCGGCTGATGCCGGGCTGGCTGCACGTGATCGCGCGCATCAACCCGCTCACATACGAGGTCCAGGGCCTGCGCCAGATGCTCGTCGGCGTCGGCGGCTCAGGCGAGGTCTGGCTCGACTTCCTCGTCGTGATCGGCTTCTTCGGCGTGATGCTCGCCGCGGCCACGCGCGCATATCCGAAGGCGATTCTCTAGAGGCACACGCGCAGTGCCCGCGCTGCCCCGTGCGCGTGCGCGCGCTCAGAGGCGCCGCGAGGACCAGAGGATCGCGCTGAGGATCACCGCGACGAGCGCGACGACGAGCCCCACGATCCAGCCCGCCACGTTCTGCGAGCTGAGGATCGCTCCGAGCGCCACGCCGATCCCGACGACACCGCCCGTGGCGATCAGGCGGACGAAGGCGGACTCCAGCGGCGGGCGCGACGTGCGCTGGGGGAGCATCCCCGGTCCGCCGCCACCGCGCGGGCTGTGAGCGGCTCCCTGCGCGGGCTCCTCCGCGATGCTCGGATCGGCGTCGGCCATGCCTCTAATCTACCCGCCGCGGGTGCCCGCAACCGCCGCGGGCTAATCCGAGAGCCCCCGGAGCGTTCATATAGTGCGAGTCGCACGACCGAATGACGAGCGGAGGAGGCCTGGGTGGAGCGCAAGTGGTGGACGTTGATCGCCGTCTCGGTGGCGATGTTCATGCTGCTGCTCGACATCACCGTCGTCAACGTCGCGCTGCCGGACATCCAGAGCTCGCTCGGCTCGTCCTTCAGCGACCTGCAGTGGGTCGTCAACGCCTACTCGCTCACGCTCGCGGCCTTCCTGCTCACCGCCGGCGCGGTCGCGGACCTCGTCGGGCGCCGCCGCGTCTTCATCGCGGGGCTGGTCGTGTTCACCGCCTCATCGGCCGCGTGTGGCCTTGCGAGCTCGCCGCTCGAGCTGAACCTGTTCCGTGCGGTCCAGGGCACGGGCGGAGCGATGATGTTCGCGACCTCGCTCGCCCTGATCGCCTCGGCCTTCCACGGCAAGGAGCGCGGGGTCGCCTTCGGCGTGTACGGCGGGGTGATCGGCGCGGCCGTCGCGGTCGGTCCCGTCGTCGGCGGGCTGATCACCTCCGGGATCGGCTGGGAATGGATCTTCTTCGTCAACGTCCCGATCGGGATCGGGGCGGTCTTCCTGACGCTCAACCAGGTCGAGGAGTCGCGCGACCCGAACGCACGCGGGATCGACTGGGTGGGCTTCATCACCTTCTCCGCCTCGCTCTTCCTGCTCGTCTTCGCGCTCGTGCAGGGGAACGAAAAGGGCTGGGGCTCGACCGAGATCGTCGGCTTCCTGATCGCCTCGGTCGTGCTCTTCGTCGTCTTCATCTACGCCGAGCGCGCACAGGAGCGGCCGATGCTCGACCTCTCGCTGTTCCGTCGGCGCGCCTTCACGGGCGCTTCGATCGTGGCCTTCTGCATCTCCGCGTCGATGTTCTCGATGTTCCTCTACCTCACGCTCTACATCCAGGACGTGCTCGGCTACGGCCCGCTCGCCGCGGGCGTGCGTTTCCTGCCGATCACGCTGCTCTCCTTCTTCGTCGCGCCGGTCGCCGGACGGCTCTCCGTGCGCTTCCCGATCCGGCTGCTGCTCGGGATCGGCCTGCTGCTCGTGAGCGCAGGCCTGCTCACGATGAGCGCTGTCGACGCCGCATCCGGTTGGACCGTGCTGATCCCCGGCTTCCTGCTCGCCGGAGCGGGAATCGGGCTGATCAACCCGCCGCTCGCCTCGACCGCCGTCGGGGTCGTGCACCACTCGCGCTCGGGCATGGCCTCGGGGATCAACAACACCTTCCGCCAGGTGGGCATCGCAACCGGCGTGGCCGGGCTCGGCGCCGTCTTCCAGCACCAGGTCGTCTCGAAGACGACCGCGGCGCTCAGCCACACGGGCGTGCACACCTTCGGGCTGAAGGGCGCGCTCGTCTCCGGCGGCGTGCGCGGCGTCGTCAAGCACCTCCCCCCCGGGCCGGGAGCGGAACTGCTTCACGCCTACCGAGTGGGCTTCACGGGCGCGCTCACCAGCATCCTCGAGATCGCGGTCGCGATCGCCTTCATCGGCTCGATCTTCGCGGTCGCTGCTCGTGCGCAGCAGCGACTTCGTGCCGGCGCCGGCGACGAAGCGCCGCAGCAGGCCGGTGGCGAGGGCGACGCCGCGCCCGCTCGCGGCCTGAGCGCGATGGAGCGCCCGACGGAGGAGATCCTCGCCGAGCAGCGGCGCTACTACCGCGAGCGCGCGGGCGAGTACGAGGACTGGTGGCTGCGGCGCGGGCGCTACGACCACGGGCCCGAGGCGAACGCGCGCTGGTGGTCGGAGGTCGCCGAGCTCAACGCCGCGCTCGATGCGTTCGCCGCCACCGGCCGCGTGCTCGAGCTGGCCTGCGGGACGGGGCTCTGGACCGAGCGCCTCGCGGCACGCGCGGCCGATCTCACCGCACTCGACGCCTCAGAGGAGGTGCTCGCGCTCGCGCGCGAGAAAGTGCCCGCGGCGAACGTGCGCTTCGCCCAGGCGGACATCTTCGCCTGGGAGGCCGAGGAGCGCTTCGACGTGGTGTTCTTCTCGTTCTGGCTCTCCCACGTCCCGCACGAGCTGATGGGTGGCTTCTTCGCGAAAGTGGGCCGCGCGCTCGCGCCCGGTGGGCGTGTGTTCCTGATCGACTCCGCGCCCAACGAGCGAGCGTCCGCGCACGATCACGACACCAGCGAACCGGGCGAGCTCGCACGCCGGCGCCTGCACGACGGACGCGAGTTCACGATCGTCAAGCACTGGTTCCGGGCGGAGCCGCTGAACGAGCTGATCGGCTCGCTCGGCTGGAGCGCGCGGATCTCCGAGACCGGCGAGTTCTTCGTCTACGGCGAAGCGTCGCCGCCCCCCTCCCTCTCGCCCGGCGCTGCGGCCGGCGCGTGACCCGGGCAGGCGAGAACGGGGACGCGCGGGTAGCGCGGATAGGCTGGATCGGAACGGGAGCGCCGGCAGAGCGAGAAGCTCGAGCCGCGCGTGTTGCGGACGACCTGCTGATGGGCGCAGCTGTCGCAGAGGCCCGCGCCGATCGGGTGCGTGGGCGCGGTGGCGGGCTCGCCGGACATCGGCCCAGCTTATGGCCGCCGCGACCGCACCCGTGCGATAATCGTTGACTGCACAACTATGGGCACCTTCAACAGACTTCTCGGCTTCCTACGTCCCTACAAGCGGGGCGTCGCGATCTCCGCCGCGTTTGCGAGCGTCGCGATGGTGATGAGCGTCGCGATTCCCTACGTCACGGGTCTCGCGGTCGAATCGATCGAACACGGTGCGACTCACGGTCGCCTGCACGAGCTCGCGAAGCGCTCGCACGATCGCCACACGCTGCTCGTGCTCGCGCTCGTGATCACGGGCGCGGTGCTCCTGCGCTGGGGGCTCACCTACATGCGCCGGATGGTCGCCGGGCGGATCTCGCTGGGGATCGAGTACGACCTGCGCGAGACGCTCTACGCGCAGCTGCAGCGCCTGGAGCTCGGCTTCTTCGACCGTCAGCAGACGGGTCAGCTGATGTCGCGTGCGACGGTCGACCTGCAGGCGGTGCGCTTCTTCCTCGGCTACGGCCTGGTCTTCATCCTCCAGGCGGGACTCACGATCGTGCTCGCGGGAGTCGCGATGGTCGCCATCAACCCCGAGCTGGGCCTGATCGCGATGGCACCCGTGCCCTTCGTCGTCGTGATCTCACAGCGCTACGGGCGCACTGCTCGGCCCGCGGTTCAGGAGGTCCAGCAGCGCATCGCCGAGCTCACCGCTGACGCGGAGGAGAACATCTCCGGGGTACGCGTGGTGAAGTCCTTCGCGCGCGAGTCCTACCAGCTCGAGCGCTTTCGCCACAGCGTCGCGCGCGTGTTCGATCAGTCGATGGTCGCCACGCGCCTGGAGGCCACGTTCAACCCCGCGATCGGCTTCCTGCCGCAGCTCGGGCTCGCCGCGGTGCTGCTGATCGGCGGCGACAGCGTGATCCACCACCACCTGAACGTGGGCCAGTTCACGCAGTTCTACCTCTACCTGAACATGCTGATCGGGCCGATGCGCTCGCTCGGCGTGACGCTCGGCCTCGCGCAGCGAGCGACCGCCTCCGGCGCGCGCATCTTCCAGGTGCTCGACCGCGAGCCGCGCATCGTCGAGCCGCCCGAGGCGCGGCCGCTCCCCGCCGGCAACGGACACGTGCAGCTGCGCGGAGTCACGCTTCGCTACGACGAAAGCGACGACTTCGGTGCGACCTACAGCGCCCCCCACGAGGGATCGGGGCTCGAAGGCCCCGGCGCGGTTGCCCACACCAACGGCGCGAGCGCGAACGGCGCGGCCACGAGCGCGAACGGACAGGCCAACGGCTCGGCGCCGAGCGTGGCCCCGCCCGCGCGCAGCCCCCGGGCGGCGCTCAGCGAAATCGACCTCGACGTGCCCGCGGGCAGGACCGTCGCGCTCGTGGGTGGCACGGGCTCCGGCAAGTCGAGCCTCGTCTCGCTGATCTCGCGTCTCTACGACGTGAGCGAGGGGCAGGTGCTGCTCGACGGCGCGGACGTGCGGGAGGTCGCGCTGCGCCCGCTCCGCCAGGCGGTCGCGATCGTGAGCGACGACCCCTTCCTGTTCTCGGCGACGGTCGCTGAGAACATCGCCTACGGGCGCCCCGAGGCGAGCCGCGCGGAGATCGAGGAGGCCGCCCGCAAGGCGCAGGCGCACGGCTTCGTGAGCGCGCTGCCGCAGGGCTATGAGACCCGGGTCGGCGAGCGCGGGCTCTCGCTCTCCGGTGGACAGCGCCAGCGGATCGCGATCGCGCGCGCGCTGGTGGCCGACCCGCGCGTGCTGATCCTCGACGACGCGACCTCCTCCGTGGACGCCTCGACCGAGCAGCAGATCAAGCTCGCGCTCGACGCGGCGATGGAGGGGCGCACCACATTCGTGATCGCCCACCGCCTCTCCACGATCTCACTCGCTGATGAGATCGTCGTGCTCGACCACGGCCGGATCATCGCCCACGGCGATCACGAGGAGCTGCTCCAGGCCTCAGAGCTCTACCAGGAGATCGTCGCAAAGGGGCTGCCCGACCAGGTTTTCCTCACACGCAAGCCGCTCGAGCCGGAGGTGAGCGGCCTGTGAGCCCGATGGTCGGTCGGGGACCGGGCCCCCAGTGGGACGGCGCGCGGGCGAGCAAGGGCACGCGCGGGCAGAGCCTGCGCGGGTTGCTCGGGCTGCTGCGCCCGTACCGCGGCCGCGCCACGCTGATGCTCGTGGCGCTCGTGGTGGGCACGGCCGCCTCGCTCGCACCGCCGCTGCTCGCGAGGGCAGCGATCGACGACGGCATCCACAAGCACGACACGAGCACGCTCGTGGTCGTGGTCGTCGCGTTCCTCGCCTCGGCGCTGCTGGTGTGGCTGATGACCTACGTGCAGACCTATCTCGTGGGCTGGGTCGGGCAGCGCGCGCTCGCGGACCTGCGGATCCGCATCTTCAAGCACCTGCAGACCCTGCCGATCGGCTTCTACGAGAGCCGCCCGGCGGGCGTGCTGATCTCACGCATGACCAACGACGTCGAGGCGCTCGACTCGCTCGTCACGGACTCCGTGGTCACGCTCTTCCAGTCCGGGCTCACGCTCGTGGGAACGGTGGGCATCCTGCTCTACCTCGACATCAAACTCGCGCTGATCACCTTCTGCGTGCTGCCGATCCTGCTCGCGGGATCGCTCTGGTTCCGGATCGTCTCCGCCGGCGCGTTCCGCCGCACACGCGAGACGATCGGGGCGATCACGGCGGACCTGCAGGAGAGCCTCTCGGGCGTGCGGATCGTGCGCACCTTCGCGCAGGAGCCCGCTCACGCAGAGCGCTTCGCGCACCTCAACGAGGACAACCGCGACGCGAACATGGTCACGGTCAAGCTCAATGCGGCCTACTTCCCGAGCGTCGAAATGCTCTCCGGCCTGGCCGTCGCGGGGATCGTGATCTACGGCGGCGTGCAGGCGATCGACGGCCACATCACGGTCGGCACCGTGGTCGCCTTCGTGGCCGCGCTCTCGAACCTCTTCGAACCGATCCAGCAGCTCTCCCAGCTCTATGCGACCTACCAATCGGGGATGGCCGCGCTCGAGAAGATCTTCCAGCTGCTCGACGTGCGCCCCGACCTCACCGACCGCGAGCAGGCACTCGAGCTCGAGACGATCCGCGGCGAGGTGCGCTTCGAGGACGTCTCCTTCGCCTACGCGAAGCGGCGCGGGGACGAGGAGAGGACCGAGACGGTGCTCGCGCTCGAGCACGTCGATCTGAGCATCCCCCCCGGCCAGACCGTCGCGCTGGTGGGGGCGACCGGCGCGGGCAAGTCGACGATGGCGAAGCTCGTCGCGCGCTTCTACGACCCCACGCGGGGACGCGTGCTCGTCGATGGCCACGATCTGCGCGATGTGTCCAGCCGCTCGCTGCGCTCGCAGATGGGGATCGTCCCACAGGAGGCCTTCCTCTTCTCGGGCACGGTCGGTGAGAACATCGCCTTCGGCCGCCCGGGGGCCACGCCCGAGCAGATCCGCGCGGCCGCCGCCGCGGTCGGTGCCGAGGAGTTCATCTCAGAGCTCGCGCGAGGCTACGACACCGAAGTGGGCGAGCGCGGCGCGCAGCTCTCGGCCGGGCAGCGCCAGCTGATCGCCTTCGCCCGTGCGTTGATCGCCGACCCACGGATCCTCGTGCTCGACGAGGCGACCTCGAACGTGGACCTGCACTCCGAGACGAAGATCGAGGCAGGGCTGCGGCGACTGCTCGCGGGACGCACCGCGATCGTGATCGCCCACCGCCTCTCGACGATCCGCCAGGCGGGACGCATCGTCGTGCTGGAGCACGGCCGGATCGCCGAGCAGGGCACCCACGACGAGCTGATCGCAGCGGAAGGGCGCTACTACGAGCTCTACCGCGACTGGGCCGCCCAGGCCGCGGCCTGAGCCGGCGGGGCGCGCTTCAGCCGCGCGCTTCGGCGAGGCGCCCGCGCCAGAGCTCGAGCCCGTCGGCGGCGGGCTCGGTCTCGGCGAGGAAGTCCACGACCGCCTCGAGGAAGCGCTCGGGCTCGTCGAGCTGCGGGAAGTGCCCGGAGCGTTCGAGCACGACCAGCTCGCTGCTCGCGAGCTCCTCGTGCGCGGCGATGCCGTGCGAGACGGGGATGATCGCGTCGTGCTCGCCCCAGACGATCAGGAACGGGACGTGCTCGGCGAGGTAGAGGCGGTTCTTCGCGTTCACGCGCTGGCCACCCGGATCGACGACGGAGCGCAGCGTGTGGAGGAAGGCGGCGCGGCTCTCCCCGTCGGCGAGCGTTGCGTGCCCGCGGGCCATCTGCTCGAGATCCGTGCCGAGCCGTAGCCCGACGCGCCCGAGCAGTCCGCCCACGCGGGCGCCCGCGTCGAGCAGCCGCGAGGCAGCGAGCAGCGGCAGAACGAGCTCTGAGCCGGGCAGCGTGGCGGCGCGCAGCAGCGGGCTCACCTCACGGCCGAGACCGCCGCTGTCGACGAGCACGAGGCGCTCGCACATCTCGGGGAACTGGTAGGCGAACTGCATCGCGATGCCCCCGCCCAGCGAGTGCCCCACGACCGTCGCGCGGGTCTGCCCGAGCGAGAGGAGCAGGTCACGCAGGGTGCTCGCGTGCGCGCCGATCGAGTAGTCCCCGCGGGAGCGGTGGGACTCGCCGTGACCAGCGAGGTCGGGTGCGATCACCGTGCACTGCCGGGCGAGCCCTGGGATCACTCGCTCCCAGACCGAGGAGTCGGAGGTGATTCCGTGGACGAGCAAGAGCACCGGGCCCTCGCCGGCCATCCTGAACGCGATGCGCTCGCCGTGCAGGTTCAGGTGACGGATCTCGCTTTTGATCAGGCGCATCGGGAAGGGGAGGCTAGCGCGCCACTCACCCGGAGAAGAGACGAATCGCGAATCTCCTGTCAGAGGCCTGACACATGCCCACCATCGAGCCAGGCACGGCCGGTGACGAGCGGGGAGACGATCGGGGGCACGCCGGGCCAGCGGATCTCCTCCTCGGTGTGCGCGAAGCCCGTCGCCCCGATCGTGGCGAGCGTGTCGCGGTTGCAGCGACAGCCCGCGCCGAAGCGCCTCCAGGGGGCCTCCAGGCGGTCCTGCCAGCGTGCGAGCCGCGGCGAGCCCGAGCGGACGTGCTCGATGAAGAGCAGCTGACCGCCGGGGCGGAGCACGCGCGAGATCTCCGCGAGCGCACGGTCGGGAAAATCCACGGTGCACAGCACCAGCGTGGAGACGACGGTGTCGAGCGAGTCGTCGGGGAGCGGGATCGATTCGGCGCTCGCGTCGAGCGTGCTCGCGTGCAGGCCGCTCGCGGCGAGCTTGCGCTGCAGCCGTCGGCGCATCGGCTCGAAGGGCTCGGCGAGGATCAGCTCTTCGACGGCCTCGGGGTAGAGCCCGATGTTCGCGCCCGTGCCAGCGCCGATCTCGAGCGTGCGCCCACGCGCCTGCGCGAGCAGCTTGCGGCGCTTCTTGCGCATCCCGCGCTCCTCACCGCGGCGCATGATGCGGTCGTAGACCGCGGCGAAGACATGGTCCCAGCGGTGCTCGCCGTGGACGCGGCCCGTCGTCTCCCCCGTGCTCATCGGCAGAACCTAACCGCTCGCGCGCGTCCCGCCGGGCGAGCCCGCGGGAGCTCAGCCCTGCGGAGTGAGCACGACGACCGGGATCACGCGCCCCTCCGTTTTCGTCTCGTAGTCGGCGAACTGCGGCTGCAGGCGCTTCTGCTCCTCGAAGAGGCGGTCGCGCTCCTCGCCGGTTGCCTCGCTCGGCGTGGACGGACGAGCTCGTCGGTGCCGAGCTCGATCTTCGTGTCGGGGTGGGCGAGCAGGTTGTGGTACCAGGCGGGGTTCGTGGGCGCGCCCGCCTTCGAGGCGAAGACCACGATGCGATCTCCGTCCTTGAGGTAGACGAGCGGGTTCACGCGCTCGGTGCCGCTCTTCGCGCCGCGATGGTGGACGAGCACGACGGGCATCCCCTCGAACATCCCGCCCACGACGCCGCTCGTTGGCGCGGAACTCCTCGATCACCTTGGCGTTGAAGTCGTTCGGATCAGCCATCGCGCTCTCCCCTGTTCGTCGGTCCCGGTCCCCGGCGTTCTAGCAGGGGGCGAATCGCGGAGCTCCGGGACAGGGACTCGAACCCCAAATTCGACATCCAGAGTGTCGCGTGTTGCCAATTACACCATCCCGGAAAGCGAGTCGAAGGATAGTAGGCGCGGTGGCGAGGCCGGTCCTCCGACCGGCCAGCAGCGAGGCCGCGCGCGAGTGCGCGTAGTAGGTCGCGGGGTGGCCGTTCGGCGCGAAGAAGGCGGTGATCGCCTCCTCGAGGCCCGGGTCGAGCACGAGCAGGACCTCATCGCCCTCTTCGATCACGGTGTCGGGCTTGGGAACGAACCCCGTGCCGCCGCGCAGCACGGAGATGACCAGGCTGCCTTCGGGCAGCGCGATGTCGCTGACCTTCTGGCCGAGCGTGGGTGCGTCGGAGGCGACCTCGAGCTCGATGATCTCGAGACGCTCCTCTTCGAGAGCGAGCAGGTGGACGAGGCCGTAGCGCGGCACCTCGTGCTCGATCAGGCGCAGGATCAGGTCGGTCGCCGAGACCGCGGGCATGATCCCGAGCAGCCGGAAGTGGTCGTGGTTGCGGGGGTTGTTCACGCGCGCGATCACCCGGTCGCAGAGGTACTTCTCCTTCGCAACCTGGCAGACGAGGATGTTGTCCTCGTCGTCGCCCGTCACCGCGATCACGAGGTCGGCGCGCTGGATGCCCGCGCGCTCGAGCACCCACAGCTCGGTCGCGTCGCCGTACTGGACGGCGTGCTCGAACTCCTCCTCGTTGGCGAGGTAGGTCGGTCGGCTCGACTCGATCAGCGTGACCTCGTGGTCCTTGGAGAGCAGCTCGCGCGCGAGGTTGCGACCCGACCTTGCCCGCCCCCGCGATGATCGCGTACATCTAGCCCTCGCCCCCGGCGAGCGTGCGCTCGAACATCTCGATCGCGTGCCTGGTCGGGGAGATCGTCTGCATCCCCTGCTCGCCGTACCACTCAGCCCGCGCGGGGTCCATCACGCGCACGATCGTCTTCGCCACGCCGAAGCGCTTCTGCGCGATCTGCGCGATCACGAGGTTGGTGTTGTCTCCCGCGGTCGAGGCGATGAACGCGTCTGCGCGCTCGATCCCCGCCTGGATCAGCGCGTCCACCTCGAGCGCGGTGCCCACGGTGAACTGCCCGCCCGAGTCCTCCCAGCTCTGGCTCTGTCCCGCGTCGAGGCGCTCGTGCGAGAGCGGGTCCGCGTCGAGGACGGATACCTCGTGGCCGGCTGCGAGGGCGGACTTGGCGACGGCCGACCCGACGCGGCCGGCGCCGACGATCAGAACGAACATCTCAGCCTCGAGGAGCCCATGCGCCGGAGATTAGTGGATGGGGGCGCTGCCCCGGTGCGCCCGCCGCGCCATCTCGACCGGCGAGTCCTTTGCCGCCGGCGCGGTCACGATCACGCGACACGTCGCCTTGCGCACGACGTACTTCGTGATGTCTCCGACGTAGCCCTCGAGCGGGCCGCCACGCCCGCCCAGCCGCGAGCCGCCGCGGATCGTGGAGGGTTCCTCTGCCCCGAGCACGATCGCCTCGACCCCGCGGCGTTTGGCCTCGTCGACGATCGCGTAGCCCGCCCGGCGCGTGCGCACGGTCGCGGTGGCGACCTGCACGCCCGTGTACTCCTCCCCCACCGCCTTCGCCCGCGCGAGCACCTGGCGGGCGTGCTTGATCTGCGAGTCGGGCAGGCTCGCATCGAGCGGCAGCGACATCGGGATCACGAACATCCAGATCGCCTCGATCGTGGCCTCGTCGATCGCCGCCTCGTCGGTGGGTTCGCCCGCCACGAGCAGCGCGGCCGTCTGCACGATGTCGTCGTCGAGCGGGGTCCCGAAGAGCGGCACCAGCACCGAGCCGTAGTCGCGTTCGCGGTGGTACTCCGAGCGCAGCACTTCGGGTGAGACGGTCACGCGCTTGAAGAGCGAGGTTTCATCGGCGCGGCGATAGATCACGTAGAGCAGCAGGCCGAAGACCATCCAGCCGAGACCCACGTAGCGAGCGGGTTCGTGCACGATCATCACCGCCACCCAGCCGGCCCCCGTCAGCAGCGCTCCGAGCGCCGCGGGGATCGGCAGGCTCCCTCCGCGTACGCGGATCGACATCGGGATCCGGTAGGGGCGGTCGCGCTCGGGCTCGGTGTAGCGCAGGCGGATGATCGAGAGGTGGGCGATCGTGAAGGCGAGCGTCGCCCCGAAGGCGTAGATCCCGATCAGGAAGGAGAGGTCCTCGGAGGCGACGAGGCCCGCCGCGATCAGCCCCGCGAGGACGATCAGCACGTAGGGCGTCGAGCGCTGCGGGTGCAGTTTGCCCAGGCCGCTCGGGATCTGACGGTTGGTCGAGAGCGAGTAGGCCAGGCGCGAGAGCCCGAGCATCGCCGAGTTCGCAGCGGCGAGCAGCGTCACCGTGGCGAGCCCCGCCACCACGTAGCGGAGCGTCTGCTGCAGCCAATGCGGGTGCACCGGCGTGACCACGCCGATCATCGGCGCGTCGAGGTAGCGCCCGCCCAGGGCGGTGTGGCCGTGGTGCACGGGCAGCGCGGTGACCGCGACGAGCGCGATCCCCACGTAGAGGAAGGCCACCGTCGCGGTCGTGGAGCCCACGAGACGCTTCAGCCCCGCGCGACTGATCCGAACCTCGCCCGAGAGCCCCGAGGCGGACTCGAGGCTCGTGAACGCGATCACGGTGACGGTCAGCGCAAAGACGAGGTCGCTCACCGAGGGTGCGCTCCCGAGGTGGATCGGCGCGGTCAGCGTGTGCGGATCGAAGAACAGGATCAACCCGAGCACGACGATGAAGGACTGCACCGCGATGTCGCCGATCAGCAGGATCCCCACGCGGCGGATGCGGCGGGTGCCGAAGCCGCGGATGTTGCTCAGCACGACGAGCGCGATGAAGGCGAGCGCGAGCCCGAGCGCCTCGCCGCTTTCCCCCAGGTGGTGCGAGAAGACGTTGCAGGTACTGCGTCGCGGAATAGGCCGTGACCGCGATCAGGATCACGTAGTCGAGCAGGATCGCCCAGCCCGCCACGAAGCTCACGAGCTCGTTGAAGGCGTAGCGCGCGAAGACCGTCGAGCCACCGCGGTCCTGGTGCAGCGAGGCGCCCTCGACGTAGGTCATCGCCGTCACCGCGAACAGCCCCGCCGCCGCGAGGAACACGACCGGCGTGAGGCCCAGCGCGTGCCCCGCGATCACCCCGAGCGAGAAGTAGATCGCGCTCGCGAGCGAGGAGTAGACGATCGTGAAGAGGATCGGCGAGCCGATCGAGCGGCGCGCGATCACCCGCGCGCTCGCCGCGAGCTCCGCCGTCACGCGCTCGTGCTCCTGCGGCGCGGAGCCCCCCGGCTCGGCCTCGGGCTCCCCGCTGCCCTCGGCGTCGCTCACGCCCCGCGTCCCCGCCTGATCTCCACGTACAGGCGACCTGCCCCGGCGGCGACCATCAGAACGCCGATCAGCAGTCGCGCGGCCAGCGCGCTCGTCGACTCCGCGAGCGACTCCACCACGACGACCACGCCGATCGCGATGATCGCCACCGAGAGGAGCCGCGTGCTCGCGCTGTGGATCCCTGGACCGTTCATCCTCTTCTGAGCTTATTCCCGTCGCTGGCGCCTGCAGTCCGCGCCCCGCGCCGCGCTCTGCTCAGGTGATCAGCGGGATGATGAGGATGGCGACGATGTTCGCGACCTTGATCATCGGGTTGATCGCCGGGCCCGCGGTGTCCTTGAAGGGGTCTCCGACCGTGTCGCCCGTGACCGAGGCCGCGTGCGCATCGGAGCCCTTGCCCCCGAAGGCGCCGTCCTCGATGAGCTTCTTCGCGTTGTCCCACGCTCCACCACCCGCGGTCATCATCACCGCGAAGAAGAAGCCCACCACGATCACGCCGATCAGCAGTCCGCCGAGCGCCTGCTCGTCGATCAGGCCGACGATCAGCGTGAGCGCGATCGGCAGCAGCGAGGGCAGGATCATCTCGCGCTGCGCGGTGCGCGTGACGATGTCCACGCAGGCCGCGTAGTCGGGCTGTTCGGTTTCGTCCATGATCCCGGGGTGCTCGCGGAACTGGCGGCGCACCTCCTCGACGACCGCGCCGCCCGCGCGACCCGACCGCCTCGATCGAGAGCGATGCGAACAGGCACACCATCATGCCTCCGAGCAGCAGCCCGATCAGGACCGGCGGTTCGTTGATCCCGAAGGAGATCGCGTGGCCCGCCTTCGCTTCGATTTCTTTCTGGAAGCCCGCGAAGAGCACGACCGCGGCGAGCACCGCCGAGCCGATCGCGTAGCCCTTCGTCACGGCCTTGGTCGTGTTCCCCACCGCGTCGAGGCGGTCGGTCACCTTGCGCACGTCCTCGGGCAGGTCTGCCATCTCGGCGATCCCGCCCGCGTTGTCGGTGATCGGCCCGAAGGCGTCGAGCGCCACGATCAGGCCCGTGAGCGAGAGCAGCCCCATCACCGCGACGCCGATCCCGTAGATCCCCGTCACGCCACCGCCCGCGAGCTTCCAGGCGCCGAGCACGCCGAGCACGATCACGAGCGCCGGCAGCGCCGTCGCCTGGAGCCCGGAGGAGAAGCCCTGGATGATGTTCGTCGCGTGACCCGTGATCGACGCTTTGGCCGTCTTCTTCACCGGGTTGAAACGGGTCGAGGTGTAGTATTCCGTCAGTCCGAACAGCAGCGCTGTGACGGCGATTCCGATCAGCGAGCAGAGGTACAGGTGCCACCATTTCGGCGTGGACACCGAGCCGCCGACGATCGGAGCGGCCTTGAAGGTCAGGCCGCGCATCAGCCAGTAGGTGATCGGCGCGAACGCCGCCGCCGCGATCACGCCGGAGACCGCGAGGCCCTGGAGCAGCGCGCGCTCGACGTTGTCCGTCTTCGTGCGCACCGCGTAGGTGCCGATGATCGAGGCGATGATCGCGATGCCCCCGATCACGAGCGGGTAGAGCGCGACGCGCGTCGCCTCGTGGAAGGTGAGCACCCCCAGCAGGATCACCGCGACCGCGGTGACCGCGTAGGTCTCGAAGAGGTCGGCCGCCATCCCTGCGCAGTCGCCCACGTTGTCGCCCACGTTGTCCGCGATCGTCGCGGGGTTGCGCGGGTCGTCCTCGGGGATCCCCGCCTCGACCTTGCCCACGAGGTCGGCACCGACATCGGCCGCCTTCGTGAAGATGCCTCCGCCCAGACGGGCGAAGACCGAGATCAGCGAGCCGCCGAAGCCGAGGCCCACGAGCGCGTCGACGGCCGTCTTCGGTGAGTCGTTGAAGATCGCCGTGAGCGCGCCGTAGTAGCCCGCCACGCCGAGCAGCGCGAGGCCCACGACGAGCATGCCCGTGATCGCGCCGCCGCGGAACGCCACCCGCAGCGCGGGGGTGACGCCGCCCTGCGCGGCCTCAGCCACGCGGGCGTTCGAGCGCACCGACACGTTCATGCCGATGTAGCCCGTCGCTCCGGAGAGCAGACCGCCGATCGCGAAGCCACCCGCGACCGCGATGTTCTGGACGAAGATCAGCGCGACGAAGAGCACCACGCCGACGACGGCGATCGTCGCGTACTGCCTGTTCAGGTAGGCCTGCGCACCCTCCTGGACCGCTTTGGAGATGGCCTGCATGCGCTCGTTGCCCGGCGAGAGCGCCAGCAGGGAGCGGGTCGTCAGGACCCCGTAGACGACCGCACAGGCGGCACATACGAGGGCGACGACGACCCCATGGTTCGTCAGAAAGCTGCTCAACAGAAATCCTCCGCGGTCTGATTGGAGTGCCGCGCGAGGATCGTCGCGCGCACGAATGTCGGCCGGTTCGCTCGCAGCGAGCCTTGAACCCGGCGCAAACGCGGCGGGAGTCTATCGTGCGCGGCGGCGCGCTGCCGTGCGGCGGGCCCGCTCAGGCGCCTCTTCGAGCGGCGCAGCGCACGCGAACGGTGCTGAGCTCCAGTGCTTCCCCGGGCGCCATGAAGGCGAGGTGGAACGTCCCCGCGCGCCCTGCGCTGAGCGCGATCCAGCCCGAGTTCCCGGTGCGTGCGCCCCCGAGGCGGATCCGCTCCGGGGCGTAGGGGCACCCCGCCGCGGAGGGGTGCAGCCAGATCGCACCTCCTCCTGCGGGCGTGGTCGCGACGAGCCAGTCCCCGCGGTCGTCGATCGCGCCTGTGTAGCTGCGCGTCGCCTCGCCCGGCTGGCGTTCCACCAAGCGCTCGTGGGCCCGGGCGACCACGGGGCGAGATCGTCGCCGCGACGATGCTTGCGCATTCTCTCCTCCCCCTTCGGCGATCAGCAGCTCGCGTCCGTTCAGCGAAACCGAGGGATGTTCTTCGGGCGAGCCCTAGGTGTGGCGCAGCAGCACAAGTGGGCGATCGACAGTGCCGAGCGTGGGGCTGAGCGGAAGGCGACGTAGAGATCGCTGCCCGTTTTCGTCCTCGAAGACGTAGTCTTCCGCCGCCGCTCGCGGCCGCGAGGGAGGTGCCGCGCTCAGCGAGCAGGCGGTCTCTGAGGATGTGCGCCCGGCCCGAGGTGCCCGTTCGGGCGGAGCTCCCGTTCGACGATGTAGGCGGGCTTGTACTGGTCTGTTTCGCGCTCCGTATTCGCCCACCTCGTAGAGCCTCCCTCCGCTCGCTTCCGCGTAGGTCTCTTCGGAGTGGCGGCCGGGAAGCAGCGTCTCGGCGTAGTGCGCCCGCCCGAGCGCTCCGCCGAGCGGCGCGGAGGCGACGTGGACGTCTTCGCCCGAGCGCGTCCTGCCCCACGCGATCTCGACCCTGCCCGCGTGCAGCGCCGGGCGAGCTCACATGCGTGAGCGTCCCTCGCGAGAGCGGCAGCCGCTGGACGCTTCGTCCACCGCCCCGTGGGGCTCCGCTGAGCGAAGACCCATTCCGCGCAGCACGAGGGGTCGCCCGGTTCGGGTTCTTCGATCCCCCGGCAGCATTCGAGTTCCTGCCGCGGGTCGCCGGCAGATACTCGCGCCACGGCAGCCGTCCATCCTCCGGGTAGCGGCGTGATCTGCAGGCCGTAGCCGCGCAGCTTCGTGGGCAGCTCCACGCGCCGCCGCGCCCCCTGTTCGTTGATCTGCAGCAGCTGCTCGGCTGCCCGTCCTGCGGGAACTGGAGCCACTCCCCGCCGCGTCGCGATCGGAGTCTGCAGCGGGCCGCCCTTCGGGCACCTCGCCGACCGTGCCCACATGCACGGGCGCGGCGAACGCCACCGTTGCAAGCAGGGATGTGGCGAGCGCGTGCATGCGCCCACTCCAACACGCGCCGCTCGCATCCGGTGCGCCCGGTCGGCGCGCTGGTCAGCGCAGCGACACGTATGCCCCGTGCTGCCCGCGTCGAATCAACGTCACCGCGGTTCAGCGCGCGGTCGCGGGCCGCTCAGCGGCCGGGGACCCAGAGGCGGCCGCTCGACTCCGCGGGTCCCGGCCCTTTGTCTCCCTGCTGCTGCTCGCCCCGGGCTGTGCCGGCGCCTGGCGGCTCCCGCCGCGGGGCCCCTGCAGGCGTCGCCTGCGGCTCCGTCGCCCCGGCCTCCTGGCGCGGACGCCGGCTGCCCCGCGCCCGCCGCTGCCGAGCTCCTGCGCGTAGGCCATCTGCAGGCGCGAGAGCGCGTCCTTCAGCGGCGCGAGCTCCTGCGCGGGGATTCGCCGCTCGAGGATCGCGAGCAGCCCGCGCGCGCCGTCGACCGCGTCGCGCACCTGCTCGAGGTCGCGGCCCGCGGCCGCCTGCTCGGCCTCGCTCGCGCCCGGCGGCGGACCCATCCGGCGCGCGCCGATGTTGAGCAGCGAGATCGCCGACTGGGCGATCATGTCGATCGCCGTGATCCGCGCGAGTTCGGCCTCGTAGGCCGCGCGCAGCTCCTCTTCGCTGGGGGCGCCGGGGCCGCCCGGGCCGCCGGGTCCGGTGCCGGGATCGCTCATACGGGAACCTCCTGGGGATAGGTCCGCGCGGTCTCCGCGACGGAGGCCGCGAAGACCTCCTCGCGGCTCGCGCCGGACTCGATCATCGCGCGCTGGCGCTGCGCGCCGTTGCGCTCGGGGAAGACGAGGTCGATGCCGATCTCGCCGCGCACGGGCTCACTCCATGCGAGCAGCCGCTCGATCGCCGCGCGCGCGGGGAACTCCTCGCCCGCCGCGAGGTCGATCAGCCGCCCGTCGAGGCCGAAGCGGATCGCCCGCCACATGTTCTCCTCGATCATCCGCGGCGCGGGGGGCTCGAAGGGCACGCCCTCGTCCACGTCGCGCAGCGCCTGGGCGATGCAGGCGACCATCAGCGCCGCCAGCGCCTCGGACTCGCCCGCGCCCGCCTGCGCGTCGCAGATGCGGACCTCGACGGTGCCGAAGCTGAAGTGCGGGCGCACCGACCACCAGACCTGGGTGAACTCCACGATCGAGCGCGTGCGCAGCAGGAACTCGATGTAGGAGCGGTAGGCCGCCCAGCCGCCGAAGTGGTCGGGCACGCCGCAGCGCGGGAAGGACTTCGTGAAGGACTGCGTGCGCGCGGAGTGCAGACCGCTGTCGCGGCCGTCGAGGTACGGCGAGTTCGCGGAGATCGCGAGCAGCTGCGGCAGCACCGGGCGCAGCCGGTCGCAGACCTGCACCGCGCGGTCGAGGTCCCGCACGCCCGCGTGCACGTGCAGGCTGAAGGTGTTGTTGCGCCAGGCCACGTACTTGCAGGCCCTCCTCGACGCGGCGGTAGTGCTCGGTGTCGATGATCGGCTGGCGCGCGGTAGTCGGCCCAGGGATGCGTGCCCGTCGCGCCGAGCGCCACGCCGTGCTCGGCGGCGAGCGAGAACATCCGCCCGCGGCGCTCGCGCTGGCGGGCGACCGCGTCGGCGAAGTTCGCGCCCGCGCCGGAGATCACCTCGATCTCCGAGGAGATCAGCTCGCCCGCGACCGCCTCCGCGAGCCCCGGGTAGGCGTCCGCGGCCGCGCGCAGCTCCTCGTAGCGCGGCACGAGTTCGAGCGTCTCGGGGTCGAGGATCGAGAACTCCTCCTCGATCCCCACCGTCAGGTCCACCGACTCGGCGAAGCGCTCCTCGGCCCGGTCTAGATCCTCGATCTCCATCTCATCTCTTCGCATGGGCGGCGGCCGCCGCTCAGGTCAGATAGAAGTACAGCGCGTAGAGCAGATCGACGGCCGGGCTCGAGGTGTGGACCGTAACCTCGGGCGGCACGTCGAGCAGCGACTCGGAGTAGTTGAAGATGATCTTCACGCCCGCGTCCACGAGCTCGTCCGCGAGCCCCTGCGCGGCCTGGTTGGGAACAGCGAGCACGCCCACCACGATGTCCTCGTCCTCGACCACCTGACGCAGCTCCGCGATGCTGCGGATCGCCTGCGTGCCCACCTTCGTGCCGACCTTCGCCGCGTCGTTGTCGAAGATCGCCACCACGCGGAAGCCGTGGTCGGCGAAGATTTCCGAGCCCGCGATCGCCCGGCCGAGGTGACCCGCGCCGATCAGCGCGATGTTGTGCTGGCCCGCCGTGCGCAGGATCTTGCGGATCTGCGAGACGAGCGCCTCGACGTTGTAGCCCACGCCGCGCTTGCCGAACTTGCCGAAGCCCGAGAGGTCGCGGCGGATCTGGGTGGAGTTGACGTGCGTGTAGTCCGAGAGCTCCTGGGAGGAGATCGTCTCCTTGCCCATCTTCTTCGCCTGCGTGAGCACCTGCAGGTAGCGCGACAGCCGCGCGGCGACGCCGAGCGAGAGCCGCTCGCTCGACGATCCCGCTGCGTTTGCGCCGGGCTCGACGGCCCCCGCCGCCGGTTCTCCGTAGCTCATCGCCGTGACTCTAGACGCTCGCGCACGAGCGACTCCTGCACGAAGTATTCACACAGCTCCTCCCCGTCCAGCAGCATGACCGGGATCCGCTCGAAATAGGCGCGGTGCAGCTCGCTCGTCGGCGGTGATGTCGACCTCGGCCAGCTCGAATCCGAGCTCCTGCCGGAGCGCGCGCAGCACCTCCAGCGCGTCCTTGCACAGGTGGCATTCGGGCGTGGTGTAGACGGTGATCTGGGGCTGCGCTCATCTGGTGCCCGATCGCGCACGCCGCGGGCGCTCAGCGCGGCGTTTCGCCGCGTCGCGTAGGCGTCGAGCGCGAGGTACTCGGGGTAGGCAGCTGCGCGCGCGTAGCGCGCCGCGCTCGCGATCATCGCCGCGTTGTCGGTGCAGAGGCTCGTCGGCGGCACGTGCACCTCGACGCCGAGCTCGCCCACCGCCGGCGCAGCTCCGCCGTTCGCCGCCACGCCGCCGCCGACCGCCAGGCGCTCGCATGCCCGTCCGCTCCAGCGCCCGCCCGGTGCGCACGATCAGCTCTCGACGATCGCCGCCTGATAGGAGGCGGCGAGGTCGGCGCGCGCGCGCCTCGCGCTCCTCCTCGCCGAGCTCGCGCAGTCGCGTAGAGCAGCGCCGTCTTCAGCCCCGCGAAGGAGAAGTCCAGGCCGTCGGCGAACGCCTTGCGCGGCGCGCCGCGGCGCCGACGCTCGCCGGGCGAGCCGGGGAAGGAGAAGGCGGCGGCGTCGCCGCCTCGGCGAGCCGCTGCAGCGCGGCGCCGCCGGGGTAGCCGAGGCCGAGCATCCGCGCGCCCTTGTCGAACGCCTCGCCGGCCGCGTCGTCGAGCGTGCGGCCGAGCACCTCGTAGCCGTCGTGCTCGCTCACGCGCGCGAGCAGCGTGTGCCCGCCGCTGGCGATCAGGCAGAGGAACGGCGGCTCGAACGGCGGCGGCCGTCGCTCGCCGCGCAGGAAGTTCGCGGCGACGTGGCCCTGCAGGTGGTCGACCGGCGCGAACGGCAGCCGCCGCGCGGCCGCGAGCGCCTTCGCCGTCGAGAGCCCCACGAGCAGCGCGCCCACGAGCCCGGGACCCTGCGTCGCCGCGACCAGCTCGAGTCGTCGAGCTCGTGCCCGCCTCCTCGAGCGCGCTGTCGACGACCGCGTTGACCAGCTCGAGGTGATGGCGCGAGGCGATCTCGGGCACGACCCCGCCGAAGCGGTCGTGCACGTGCTGGGAGGAGATCACGTTCGAGAGCGCGCGGCCCTCCTCGTCGAGCACGGCCGCGCAGGTGTCGTCGCAGCTCGTCTCCAGCGCGAGGATCGCTCACGGCGGGCTCGGGTTCGGCACGTCGTCGAGCGAGCCCGCGAGCGTCGCCGGCGTGCGCCACATCACGAGCGCGTCCTCGCCGTTGTCCTGGTAGTAGCGCCGGCGCGTCCCCGCCGCGCGGAAGCCTTCGCGCTCGTAGAGGTGGATCGCGACCGCGTTGGAGCGCCGCACCTCGAGCGTGAAGCGCGCGGCTCGGTCGTCGACGCGCTCGTACAGCTCCCCGAGCAGCGCCGAGGCGAGCCCGCGCCGCTGGTGGTCGAGGTCGACGGCCATGTTCATCATGTGCCAGACGGTGTCGTAGCGCGAGCAGATCAGGTAGGCCGACCAGCCGCTCCTCGCTGACCGCGGCCAGGCAGATGCCCGACTGCTTGGAGAGCTCGAGCACGAACATCGCGAGCGACCAGGGCGTCGGGAACACGCGCCGCTCCACCGCGATCACCTGCGGCAGGTCGGGGTAGGCGAGCGCGCGGATCTGCACCGGCGGCTCCGCCTGCGCGGGCGCGGGGATCGTCGAGCGCTCGCTCATCGGCCTCCCGCCGCCGCGCGCTCCGCTCGCCTCCTCGCGTGGCGGCCTCGAGCGTGAGCTCCGCGTCGGGGCGGCGCAGGTAGTCGGGCAGTCGCGCGGGCGTACCCGGCGGGGGCGGCATCGCGGCCGAGCTCGCAGACCGCCGCGGCGCGCAGCAGGTGAAGCGGCGACCCGTCCGGCGCGGGCGGCGCTCCCGCCGTTCGAGCTCGGCGCGGTAGCGCACCGCGCCGTCGCCCACGGCGAGCGGCGCCTCGCCCGCGCCGCGCGCCGAGGCCGGCCTCGGCGAGCAGCTCAGCGATCTCCGTGGGCGCCAGCGCGCGCGCAGCGGCGAGCAGCTGCCCGCCCGGGCCGTAGGGCGCCGCGAACACCTCCCCGCGCCTCGCGTCGATCGTCGCGAGCACGGCGCGGCCCGCCGCCTCGGGGTCGGCCTGGGCGACGTGCGCGAGCGCGTGCAGGCTTGAGACGGTGACCAGCTCGGCGCCCAGCGACTGCGCGAGGCCGCGCGCGCTCGCCATCCCCACGCGCAGGCCCGTGAAGGTCCGGGGCCCGCTCCACGGCGATTCGCTCGACCGCTCCGCCTCGATCTGGGCCTCGGCGAGCAGCGCGTCCACCATCGCGAGCAGGCGCGTGGCGTGGCCCGGGTGCGAGCCGGCCACGGGGTCGTCGCGCAGTTCACGTGTGCGTCCGTCGCCGAGCCGCAGCGCGGAGGCCGTCGCGAGCGTCGAGGTGTCGAGGCCGAGCACGATCACCGCGCCGTCTCCGCGCGCGCGGCGAGCGTCTCGACCTCCACGCTTCGCGCGTCCCCGCCGGCGTGGGCGAGGGTGACGAGGAGGCTCGCGCCCGCGAGCTCCGGCTCGCCCTCGGGCGGCCACTCGACGAAGGCGATCCGCCCCTCGCCGAGGTAGTCGGCGAGCAGGTCGGGGTCCTCCGCTTCCAGGCCCGCCAAGCCGGTAGAGGTCGAGGTGCGAGACGGTCGTCTCGCGCGCGCGGTAGCGATGCCCGATGCTGAAGGTGGGGCTCGTCACGGGGTCCACCACGCCGAGCGCGCGCGCGGCGCCGCGAACGAGCGTCGTCTTGCCCGCTCCGAGCTCGCCGCGCACGAGCACGAGGTCGCCGGCGCTCAGCGAGCAGGCGAGCTCGGCGCCGAGCGCTTCGGTCTCCTCGGGACCGCTCGTCTGAACCCTGCGCGACGACATCCCCGTGACTCTAGAGCCTGCCCGTGCCGCCGCAGCCATGCGAGCGGCCCAGAAATAGACCGACCCGCGGGAGAATGAACGCGGGCCGGTCGTTACTCCTGGAGGGATGGAGACAGGACCTGTATCGGCAGACGCCGACAACGACTTTAGGCCCTGGACGCTTTTTTCGACGCCCGGCGAAAACTCCTTTTTTTGCAGGCGTTTCTGCGCGTCCGGCGCTGGACGCGGACTAGAACACTGCTGGACGGCGTGTCGCGCCGCGACTAGAACAGGCCGAGCTGATCGGGCTCGGGGGCGCTCTCCGGTGCGCTCGGCGCGCCCTCCCGGCCGGCTCCCTGCGCCACCTGCAGCTCGCCCTCCGCGGGCTCGGGCACAGCTTCGGGATCCGACCGCCGTGGGCGGCGCGCCGCTCTCCGCGGTCTCCTCGGGGGCTCTGGCTGCTCCGGCGGCCCATCGCCAGCAGCTCGGGAAGCCGCGCGAAGTCCTCGCGCAGCGTCTCGAGCATGCGCGGGGTGTAGAGCGCGGCCGCGGGGTGGTAGATCGGGTAGAGGCGCACCGCGCGCGCGCCGAGCTGGATCACCTCGGGGCGGCCGTGGAGGCGCGTGATCCCCGTCGGATCCCCGCGCAGCAGCTTCGTGGAGAAGTTGCCGAGGCTGCAGATCACGGCGGGCTCGATCAGCTCGACCTGCCGCAGCAGGTACTCGTGGCAGTTGTCGAGCTCGACCGGCTGCGGGTCGCGGTTGCCTGGAGGCCTGCACTTTAGGTGTTCGCGATGAAGACCTGATCGCTGAGAGGCCGATCTCCTCCAGGAGCTGGGAGAGCAGCTTGCCCGCCCGCCCGACGAACGGCACGCCCTGCTCGTCCTCCGTCGCCCCCGGCGCCTCGCCGATGAACATCAGGTCGGCGTTCGCGTTGCCGGCGCCGAACACCACCGTCTTGCGCGTCGCTGCGAGCTCGGCGCAGCGGGTGCACGATCGCGCCTGCGCGAGCACCCCCTTCAGCGCCTCGCGGCGCTCGGCGGCGGTGCGCTGGCGGCCGGCGAGGCCATCGGCGCATGCTAGTTCCTGCCCCGGTGAGCGATGATCTGAAAATGGCCGCATCTACCGAGATCAGCGTCGACCGCGCCCTTCGCGGGCGTGGTCGTCTCGCTCCACGGCGACGGCCACGTCGGCGAGGGCGTGCCGCTCGTCGTGCTCGAGGCGATGAAGATGGAGCACGAGGTGCTCGCCGAGACGCGCCGGCACGGTCGCGAGCCTCGCGGTGTCGGTCGGCGACGCGGTCGAGGAGGGCCAGCTGCTGCTGACGATGACGCCGGCGCGGCGCGCGCGGCAGAGCCGGCGCGCGAGCCGCGGGGCCGGTCGCCACGGCGGCGAGCGCGAGGACCTGCGCGCGGTCCGCGAGCGCCACGAGGTCGGGCTCGACGCGGCGCGCCCCGAGGCCGTCGCGCGCCGCCACGAGCACGGGCGGCGCACCGCGCGCGAGAACCTCGCCGACCTGCTCGACGAGGGCAGCTTCGTCGAGTACGGGCCGCTGCTGTTCGCCGCCCAGGAGCAGCGCCGCAGCGCGCGAGGAGCTGATCGCGCGAACGCCCGCCGACGGGCTTGTCGGCGGCGTCGGCGAGATCGATGGCGAGCCGTGCGTGGCGATGTCCTACGACTACACGGTGCTCGCGGGCACGCAGGGGATGCGCAACCACCTGAAGAAGGACCGGCTGTTCGACCTCGCCGAGCGGCGGCAGGCTGCCGGTCGTGCTGTTCGCCGAGGGCGGCGGCGGGCGGCCGGGCGACGTCGACATGCCGATCGTCGCCGGGCTCGACTGCCGGGCCTTCGAGCTGTTCGCCGCGCTCAGCGGCCTGGTGCCGCTGGTCGGGATCGCCTCGGGCTACTGCTTCGCGGGCAACGCCGCGCTGCTCGGCTGCTGCGACGTCGTGATCGCCACCGAGGACGCGAGCATCGGCATGGGCGGCCCGGCGATGATCGAGGGCGGCGGGCTCGGCGTGTTCGACGCCCGCGCGAGGTCGGCCCGATCGACGTGCAGCACGCCAACGGCGTCGTTGACCTGCGCGCCGCCGACGACGCGCGAGGCGGTGGCGCTCGCGCAGGCGCTACCTCTCCTACTTCCGCGGCGCGCGAGCCCGCCGGGCGGGCTGCCCGACCAGGAGCTGCTGCGCGAGGCTGATCCCCGAGCAGCGCAAGCGCGTCTACGAGGTTCGCCGCGTGGTCGAGGCGCTGTTCGACGAGGACTCGGTGCTCGAGCTGCGCGACGGCTTCGGCGCGGGCATGCTCACCGCGCTGGCGCGCTTCGAGGGCCGGCCGCTCGGCGTGATCGCCAACGACCCCACCCACCTCGGCGGCGCGATCGACGCCGACGGCGCCGACAAGGCGGCGCGCTTCATGCAGCTCTGCGACGCCTTCGAGCTGCCCATGCTGTTGCTCTGCGACACGCCCGGCTTCATGGTCGGCCCCGCCGCCGAGCAGACCGCGACCGTGCGCCACTTCTCGCGCATGTTCCTCGCCGGCGCGAACCTCACGCGTGCCGACGGGCACGATCGTGCTGCGCAAGGGCTACGGGCTCGGCGCGCAGGCGATGGCCGGCGGCGGCTTCAAGGCGCCACTCTTCACCGTCGCCTGGCCCACCTCGGAGTTCGGCGCGATGGGCCTCGAGGGCGCGGTGCGCCTCGGCATGCGCCGCGAGCTCGAGGCGATCGAGGACCCGGAGGAGCGCGAGCGCGTCTTCGAGGCGACCGTCGCCGCCGCCTACGAGCGCGGCCGCGGCGTCAACATGGCCGCCTACGGCGAGATCGACGACGTGATCGACCCGGCCGACTCGCGCCGCTGGATCGCGCACGCTCTTCGACGAGCGCTCCGGCGACGTGGCGCGCGCGCGACGGCAAGAAGCGCCCGAACGTCGACGCCTGGTGACGGTGGCGCGGGCGTAGCCTGGCCCGGCGCGTCTGAGAGACTCGCGCATGCTCGAACCGTCGCGGGAACAACGAACGAACCCGAGGCCGAGCTGATAGTCGCCGGCTCGCGGACGCGGGGATCCACGCGATCTCGCAGACGTTCGACGCGGCGACGTCGAATTCGGTGCCGGCGGAGGCCGCATGATCTTCGTCGAGGAGCGCGAGCGAGTCTCGCGCGCGGGAGGTGCTCGCAAGCGAGGAAGCCGCCCTTCAGCGACGAGGAGCTCGCGCGGCTGAGCGATGAGGCGGGCCGCGAAGCGCAGGGCGACGAGCACCGCTTAGCCGGTCCTTCGCGACGCTTTCGCCGACGGGCGTCGCGCGCAGGACGATCGCGCCGCGCGGGATCTTCAGCTCTTCGATCGAGTCCACGATCCCGGCGGCGAGCGCCTCCCGCGCGCGAGATCACGCGCGAGGCCTGGACGATCGCCCGGGCCTCGATGCGGCTGAGCTTCTTGTCGCGGCGGCGATGATGCGCTCCTCGCGATCGTCGTCGGCGGTGAGCTGCGCGCGCGTCGCTCAGCTAGAGCAGTCGGGTTCTGCGGGCCCTCGAGCACGATCGAGCTGGGTGGAAGCCGAAGGTGGCCTGACGCGCGGCGTAGCGCTCTTCGCCCGCCAGGAACAGGGTGTTCGCGGAGGAGGCGATGAAGCCGACGTTGAACGTGACGCAGTCGCGGCGGCAGCGCGCGGATCGTGTGGCCGAGGCTGACCGCGCGGGCGAAGTTGCCGCCGAAGGAGGCGAGGCACAGGACGATCCGCTCGACGCCCGCCTCAGAAGCCTCGATCGCCTTGTCGATCAGCGCGTCGGACTCGGCGAGCTGGATGCTGCCCGAGAAGGAGATGTAGGCCTCCTTCGGGCCCTCTCGCTGCGCCTGTGACCGCCACTTCGCGTCCTTTCGCGTTGCTCGACATGATGTCCCGAAAGCGCTCTGCGAAGCCGTTTTCCGGCTTCGTGGCCACGCTCGCTCTGTGATGCTCGACACACAGCGGCGCAGACCTCTTGCGTCACGGTGACCCGTCTGTATCATCGGTCTCAGGCCGTCACCGGCGATTCCCGGGATGGACCTTTCAAGACTCGCTTCGCAGCTGACTTCGCGCCGGTATCCACGAGGAACTGGACCGAGACCATGAGCACACCGCAATCCACCGCCGGCCGCCGATGAGGCTCCTCCGGACCGTATCGGAGCTGCGCGCGGCGCTCGCGCGACGACGCGACGCGACGGGCGCAGGATCGGCCTGGTGCCGACGATGGGCGCCCTGCACGAGGGCCATCTGTCGCTGATCCGCCGCGCGCGCGCGGAGTGCGACCTCGTGGTCGTCTCGCTGTTCGTGAACCCCGCGCAGTTCAACGAGCAGGGCGACCTCGACCGCTATCCCCGCGACGAGCAGCACGACCTCGAGGCGGCCGCCGCCGCGGGCGCCGACGTGCTCTTCGCTCCCGCCGTGGAGGAGGTCTACCCCGCGGGCTTCGCCACCTCGATCGAGGTGCTCGGCGTGAGCGAGCGCCTGGAGGGCGAGGCGCGCGGCGCCGAGCACTTCCGCGGCGTCGCGACGGTCGTCGCCAAGCTGCTCGGGATGGCCGGGCCCGACGTGGCCTACTTCGGCCAGAAGGACGCGCAGCAGGTCGTCGTGATCCGGCGGCTCGTCGCCGACCTCAACATCCCCGTGGAGATCGAGGCGCTGCCGACCGTGCGCGAGCCCGACGGCCTCGCGATGTCGAGCCGCAACGCGCTGCTCTCGACCCCGGATCGCGCCCGCGCGCTCTCGCTGTCCGCCGCGCTCGCCGCCGCCGAGCGGCTCGCCGCGCAGGGCGAGCGCTCCGCCGAGGCGCTGCTCGCCGCCGGCGAGCAGGCGATCGAAGCGAGCGGCGTGGCGCTCGAGTACCTCGCGCTCGTCGACCCCGAGACGCTCGAGCCGGTCGAGCGCCTCGACGCTCCGGCTCTGCTCGCGATCGCCGCGCGCGTGGGCGAGGTGCGCCTGATCGACAACACGACGCTCCGGCCGGTGGCCGGGGAAACCCGCTCAGGAAAGGCGATGCAGCCGTGCAGCGCGTGATGCTCAAGTCGAAGATCCACCGGGCGACGGTGACCGACTCCGACCTCCACTACGTCGGCTCGATCACGATCGACCCGGACCTGCTCGAGGCCGCCGACATCCTCGAGCACGAGCAGGTGCACGTCGTCGACGTCGACAACGGCGCCCGCTTCGAGACCTACACGATCCCGGGACGCCGCGGCTCCGGCGAGATCTGCGTCAACGGCGCAGCGGCCCGCCTGGTCCACCACGGCGACACGGTGATCGTCATCTCCTACGCCTCATACGACGAGGCCGACCTCGAAAGCTACGAGCCGAAGGTCGTCCACGTGCAAGCCAAGACCAACCGCATCATCACCATCGACGACGAGGTGGCGACGCTGCTGAGCTGAGGGCTACGCCCCGCCCGCGCGCGTCAACCAGTCAGAGAGGAAGCACAAATGTCCAGCCATCCCGATGTTCACACCACCGGCCAGCACGTGCCGCCCGCGGAGCGCCTGCCGATGACGCTGCCGATGCTGATCGAGAAGAAGCGCCTCGGCGACCCGCTCGTGATGGTCACCGCCTACGACTACCCGAGCGCCCGCGCGGCCGAGTCGGCGGGCGTCGACCTCGTGCTCGTGGGCGACTCCGCCGCCACCACCGTGCTCGGCTTCAGCGCGACGACGCCCGTCGAGCTCGACGACATGCTCGTGCTCGCGCGCGCCGTGCGACGCGGCCTGCGCACGCCGATCCTGATCGGCGATCTGCCCTTCGGCTCCTATGAGATCTCCGACGAGCAGGCGATCACGACGGCGATGCGGATGGTCAAGGAGGCCGGCTGCGAGTTCGTCAAGCTCGAGGGCGGCGGCGAGACCTCGGTGCGCCGCGCGCGCGCGATCGTGAGCGCGGGCATCCCCGTGATGGGCCACGTCGGGCTCACGCCGCAGACCTCGACCGCGCTCGGCGGCTGGAAGGCGCAGGGCCGCACGGCCGCAGGCCGCCGCACGAATCGCCGCGCGAGGCGCTCGCGCTGCAGGAGGCGGGCTGCTTCGCGATCGTCTTCGAGGCGATCCCCGCCGCGGTCACCGAGGAGCTGATGGCGCTGATCGAGGTGCCCGTGATCGGCATCGGCGCGGGCCCCGCGACCGACGGCCAGGTGCTCGTCTTCCACGACCTGCTCGGCATCCGCGACGGCCTCGGGCCGCGCTTCGTCAAGCGCTACGCGAACCTCCAGCAGGAGATGAACGACGGCGTCGCGGCCTACGCGGAGGACGTGCGCACGCGCCGCTATCCCGGCCCGGAGCACACCTACAAGATCGACCCCGCCGAGCTCGCAGAGCTGCACGCGCTGCTCGACTGAGCGCGACCCCTCTAGCCGCTCTCGTAGGAGATCTGGCGCAGCACGCGCGCCGGGGCGCCCGCGGCGATCGAGAAGGCGGGAACGTCGTGGGTGACGCACGCTGTTCGCTCCGATCACGCAGCGCTCGCCGACCGTCACCCCGCTCGTCACCACGACGTTCGCGCCGAGCCAGCAGTTATCGCCGATCCGCGTTGGCCCCTTGCTGTCGAACCCCTGCCAGGTGATCGGCCGCTCCGGGTCGTCGAAGCGATGATTCGCGTCGGTCACGAAGCAGCCGTTCGCGAGCATGCAGTGCGCCCCGATCTCCACGAGCGTCTCCGCCGCGACCATCACGTTGCGGTTCAGGAAGCTTCCCTCGCCGATGCTCACTCGCGCGGAGCCGGGCATCGTGATCCACACCCCCGGCTCGAACAGCACCCCTTCCCCCAGCTCCAGGCGCCCCTCGCGCATCGCCTCGAGCACGTTGCCCTCCAGCGGCCACCGCGCGAAGGCGCCGCGTCGCATCAGCTGGAGATGGATCGCGGCCCTGTTCCAGGGCAGGGAGTTGCGCTGATACCAACGCCACTTCTGGAGCCAGAGCTTCGAGCGGGCCATCAGCGGCAGGACTAGGCCGCGGCGGCGAGCTTCGTACGGCGTTTGCGCGGCGCGGGCTTCGCGCGCGGGGGCGCGGGCGTGAGCAGCTCCGCGAGGAACTGGCCGGTGTGGGACTGCGGCTCGGCCGCGACCTCCTCGGGCGTCCCCACCGCGATCGCCAGGCCGCCCTCCTCGCCGCCCTCCGGGCCCATGTCGATGATCCGGTCCGCGCTCTTGATGATGTCGAGGTTGTGCTCGATCACGACCACGCTGTTCCCGGCCGCAACGAGCCGCTGCAGCACCTCGAGCAGGCGCTGCACGTCCGCGAAGTGCAGACCCGTCGTCGGCTCGTCGAGGATGTAGAGCGTCCGGCCCGTCGCCACCTTCGAGAGCTCGGTCGCGAGCTTGATCCTCTGCGCCTCTCCGCCCGAGAGCGTGGTCGCGGGTTGCCCGAGGCGCACGTAGCCCAGGCCGACCGCATCGAGCGTCTCCAGGCGGCGGCGGATCTTCGGGATGTGCGCGAAGAAATCGAGCGCCTCCTCGACCGGCATGTCGAGTACGTCCGCGATCGAACGCCCCTTGAAGCGGATCTCGAGCGTCTCGCGGTTGTAGCGCTTGCCGTGGCACTGCTCGCAGGGCACGTAGACGTCCGGCAGGAAGTGCATCTCGATCTTGATCTGCCCGTCGCCGCGGCAGACCTCGCAGCGTCCCCCCTTCACGTTGAAGCTGAAGCGGCCGGGCTTGTAGCCCCGTGCGCGCGCCTCCTGGGTCTTCGAGAAGAGGTCGCGGATCACGTCGAACAGGCCGGTGTAGGTCGCCGGGTTCGAGCGCGGCGTGCGCCCGATCGGAGACTGGTCGACGGCGATGATCTTGTCGAGCTGGTCGAGCCCGTGGATCGCGCGGTGCGCGCCCGCACGCTTGCGCGCACGGTGCAGCCGGTTCGCGACCGCCTTGTAGAGCACGTCGTTGACGAGCGTCGACTTGCCCGAGCCGGACACTCCCGTGACGCAGGCGAGCACCCCGAGCGGCACGCGCACGTCGATCCCGCGCAGGTTGTGCTGGCTCGCTTCGAGGATCTCCACGTACCCGCTCGGCTTGCGGCGCCGCTCGGGCGGGTCGATCTTCCGTGTGCCCGCGAGGAACTGCCCGGTGAGCGAGCGCTTGACCCGCTGCACCTGTGCGGCGGTGCCCTGCGCGACGATCTCCCCACCGTGCTCGCCCGCGCCCGGGCCGAGGTCGACGAGGTGGTCCGCGGCGCGCATCGTCTGCTCGTCGTGCTCGACCACGATCACCGTGTTCCCGAGGTCGCGCAGTTTCTCGAGCGTCGCGATCAGCTTCGAGTTGTCGCGCTGGTGCAGCCCGATCGAGGGCTCGTCGAGGATGTAGAGGACCCCCACGAGCGAAGATCCGATCTGCGTCGCGAGGCGAATCCGCTGCGCCTCACCGCCCGAGAGCGTCGAGGCCCCACGGTCCATTGAGAGGTAGCCGATCCCCACGTTCTCGAGGAACCGCAGCCGCTCGGATATCTCCCGCAGGATCAGGCGCGCGACGTGCCGGTCGGTCTCGGAGAGCTCGACCTCCTCGAGCCATCGCAGCGCGCGGCGTGCCGAGAGCGCGGTGAACTCCTCGATCTTCGTCCCCGCCACGAGCACCGCGCGGGACTCCGGGCGCAGTCGCGCACCGTGGCAGACCGGGCATGGGCGCAGCGACATGAACTCCTCGATCTTCTCCCGCGTCCACTCCGAGTCCGTCTCGCGATAGCGGCGCTGGAGGTTGCCCACGATCCCCTCGAAGCGCGTCGCATAGGTGCGCCTGCGTCCGTAGCGATTGCGGTAGGTCACTTCGATCGGCTCTCCGCCCGTTCCGCTCAGGAAGACCTCGCGCGCCTCCTCGGGGAGGTCCTCCCAGGGCGTGTCGAGGTCCACCTCGTATGCCTCCGCTAGCGCCTCGGTGACCTGCTCGTAGTAGTTGGAGGAGCTCCCCTGCCAGGGCGCGAGTGCGCCCTCGTTGATCGAGAGCGACGCGTCGGGCACGACGAGCTCGGGGTCGATCTCCATCTGGGACCCGAGCCCCGTGCAGCGGTCGCACGCGCCGTGCGGCGAGTTGAAGGAGAAGATCCGCGGCTCCAGCTCGACCAGCGAGGGGCCGTGCTCGGGACATGCGAAGCGCTCGGAGAAGGTGAAGATCTCGCCCTCCTCGGGAGCGAGGCCCGGCGTGATCCGCGCAGCGGTCGCGCGCGCTCCCTTCGCCCCGGTCGCGTGGTGGGGCTCCTCATCTCCGGCTGCTGCGGCCGCTGCGCGGCCCGCTCCCACGATCTCGACCTCGATGAGCCCGTCGGCCAGGCCGACCGCGGTCTCGATCGAGTCCGCGAGACGCTTGCGCACGTCGTGGCGCATCACGAGCCGGTCGACGACCACCGCGACGTCGTGCTTGTAGCGCTTGTCGAGCACGATCGACTCCTCGAGCATGCGCACGCGCTCGTCGATCTTCACGCGCGCGAAGCCGTCCGCGCGAAGCTCGTCGAGCAGCTTGCCGTACTCGCCCTTGCGTCCGCGCACCACGGGCGCGAGCACCATGAAGCGCGTGCCCTCCGCGAGCTCCATCACCTGATCGATGATCTGCTCGGCGGACTGCCCCACGATCGGCCGGCCGCAGATCGGGCAGTGCGGCTTGCCCACGCGCGACCAGAGCAGGCGCAGGTAGTCGTAGATCTCCGTCACCGTGCCCACGGTCGAGCGCGGGTTGCGCGAGGTCGTCTTCTGGTCGATCGAGATCGCCGGCGAGAGCCCCTCGATCGAGTCCACGTCGGGCTTGTCCATCTGCCCCAGGAACTGGCGCGCGTAGGCCGAGAGCGACTCCACGTAGCGACGCTGCCCCTCGGCGTAGATCGTGTCGAAGGCGAGGCTCGACTTGCCCGAGCCCGAGAGGCCGGTGATCACCACCAGCGCGTCGCGCGGCAGCTCCAGCGAGATGTCCTTGAGGTTGTGCTCCCGGGCGCCCGAGACCACGATCTTGTTGCCCGAAGCCATTGGACCGCCATTCTATGACGGCGAACAGACGTTCGGGTGGGGAGCGGATCGGACGACGTAGGCCCGCGAGGCGCGAGCGCGACCGCCGCTCACTGCTCGGTGTTGATCTCGACGCCTTCTTCGTTGGTCTGCGCGAGCTTCGCCTTGACAGCAGCCTGTTCGTGGACGCCGGCGTCGAACTGCAGCGCGATCGACGCTTCTGGCTGTTCTTTCAACTGGTGCTGTTCCTGGACGCCCTTCTTCTCCTTCGTGGTCAGCGTCATCGCAGTGCTCGTGACATCTTCCTTGCCATAGAGACCCACGAAGGAGCCCGTCAGCTTCACGGTGTGGATGCCGCAGGAGAACTGCGCGAGCGTTTCGCCCGAGGCCGGGGCGAGCTGCAGGCCGGAGTCGAAGATCTGCGTCTTCTTCGTCGTGAAGCCCAGCCGCCCGGAGAGCGGTTCGAGACGCACTTCGCCTTCCGCTGCCGAAGCACTGTGGCACGCGCCCAGCGTGCCCCCGCTGCACCCTGTCAGCACGAGACTCGGGACGGTGCTCGTCCGCGCTGCCGTGAATTCGCCCGCGCCGTGGGCGCCGGCACACTTGATCTTCCGCTTGCCGACCGATTCGATCTGAATCGAGCCGCTCGAGAGCGCGAAACCCCGTTTGACGAGCGGTCGCGCGCCGCCGAAGCCGGGGAACCATTCGAAGTTGAGTCTGAGTTCCCCTTCGATCTCGCAGCCCTTGTCGGAGAAGCTGCCGCCCCCGCCGCCGACGCAGCGCCCGTATTCGGGCGCTTCCTCGTATGTGAAGTGGTCCGCCACTGTGGCTTCGCTCGTGCCCGCCGGGTTGGTCACGGTCACGTCCACGATCCCGCCCGCTCCGGGTGGGGAGACGGCGAGCACTTCATGGTCACCGACGACATGGAACGAGGCGGCCGGGTTGGCGCCGAAATGCACGGCCAGCACGTTGGCGAGGTTCGTGCCCTGGATCGCGACCGTCGAACCGCCTTCGTGGGGGCCTTTGCGATTGAGCATCGCGCCGATGGTCGGCTGAGCGGTGTAGGTGAACCAGTCGGCGCGAGCTGTCTGGCTGCTCGCTCGCGCGGTCCTCACCGTCACGTCGACCGTTTCGCTGCCCGCCGGCGCCGTCGCCGCGATTTCCGTCGATGAGAGCACGGTGAAGGATGTCGCCGGAACGGCGCCGAAGAGCACCTGTGTCACTTCTCCGAGAGCGCCGCCGGCGATCGTCACTTCTGTGTCCCCCGCGGGCGGGCCTTCGGCCGGTGAGACAGCCGACACCACCGGGCAGGCTTCCTGAGCTTCGCCCCACACGAAGCCGGACTTGGAGCTCGCCGCGACGCCGCTCAGGCCGCTCAGACCGCAGGCCAGCGCCGCCGGCACCTTGCTGGCTCCGTTGACCGACCCGTCTCCGAGGTCGGGCCGCCCCCACGTCTCCACCGTGCCGCCCGCGAGCAGCGCGAGGCTGTGGGTCCCGCCGGCGGCGAGCGCTCTCACACCCGAGATGCCGGTGACCGCGATCGGCACCTCGCTCCGCAAGCCCGCTTTTTCGCCGTCCCCGAGCTGGCCGGATTCGTCCGAGCCCCACGCAGTCACGTTGCCGTTGGCAAGCAGCGCGAGGACATGCGCTTCGCCGGCCGCCGCCGCCGTGGCTTCAGACAAGCCGCTGACAGCCACCGGAACGTCGCTGTCGTTCAGGGAGCCGTTGCCGAGCTGGCCGTGAAGGTTCCGGCCCCAGGTGCGCACTTCCCCGTTGCGCAGCACAGCCACGCTGAAATTGGTGCCTGCGGCGAGCGCGACCGCTTCCGTGATGCCCTGGACTGCAACGGGAGCGTCTTTCGTCGTCGTGGTGCCGTCACCGACCTGTCCGAATTGGTTCGCGCCCCAGGCCACGACGGTGCCTCCTTCGAGCAGCGCGAGCGCGTGGTCGCCGCTCGCGGCGAGCGCCGTCACTCCGCTCAGGCCCGGCACGGTCAGAGGCGTGGTGCTGCACGCCTTGCCGGCGCACGTTTCAGGCCCGCTCGAGGAGCCGAGGCCCAGCTGACCTTCGCCGTCCGCTCCCCACGCCTCAACGGTGCCTCCTTCCAGCAGCGCCAGGCTGAACGTGTCGCCTGCCGCGACGGCCTTCGCGCCGTCCAACCCGCTCACCGCCACGGGGACGTCGCTCGTCGTCGTCGAGCCGTTGCCGAGTTGTCCGTGACCGTTCGCGCCCCAGGCCGAGGCCGTCCCGTCCGCTTTCACAGCCAGCCCGTGCACTTCGCCGCCGGCGATCTGCGTGACTTCGTCGAGGCCCGTGATCGCTAGCGGCACAGTGGACGTTTCGAGCTGTTTGCTTTCCAAGCCCACTCCGAGGCCGCCGAAAGCGTTTGACCCAAAGGCAAAGGAGCCTGTCGTCGCCTGCGAAGGCTGCGCCACCACCCCGGAGGCCGTCACCGCGATCAGCGCGCACAGCCAGTTCCGTCCTGCTCCCCTGATCCCCATCGCCCCTCCAGTCGCGATACTCTCGTCCTCCGAGCTGGACCGAACATAGACCTTTGGACCTGTCCGAGTCAACCCTCCGCAACAAAGCGTGAGAAGCTCGCAGGGGCGGCGCTCAGCCTTCGATCGCCGCGTAGACCTCGTCGATCAGCTTCAGGCGATCGGGTAGCTCGAAGTTCTCGGCGAGGTAGCGCTCAGTGTCAGTGCGCGACTCCCCGTTCAGCGCCATGTTCAGCGCGATCAGGCGTGCTCCGTCGAGGTCTCCCCCGCCCGCGGCCTCCTCGGTGGGCTCGGGCGCGGCGGCCGCCTTGGGCTGCGCCGTCGGCGCGGAGAGCGCGGAGTCGAGCGCCGACTCAAAGGCCCCCTGCGCGGGCTGCGCGCTCGGCACGGACTCCTGCGCCGCGGCCTCCGCACGCCCGGAGGCGGCGCCGTAGAGCTCGCCCATCCCGGCCTCGACGGCGGAGAGGTCGGCGGCGAGGCGACCCGCCCCCGCCCGCAGACTCGCGACGAGCGCGTTGACCTCGGCGTCCATCGAGCCCACGCGCTCGAGCAGCGTCGAGCTCACCTGGGCGACGGCGCCCACCTGTGCGCGCGCCTTCTCGAGGGCCTCGTCACGTACGCGTTCGCGCCTCGCGGTTCGCCTGGTCGCGAACCTGGCGGGCGTTGTCCTGCGCGGCGCGCTCGATGTCCGCGGCGGCGGACTCGGCCGCCTCGAGGATCGTCTGAACCTGGGCACCCGCCGAGGAGGCGAGCGAGAGATCGCCTTTGCCGCTCGCCGCCGCTCGCTGCAGGTCCTCGAACTCGGCGGCCAGCGCGCGCAGGTGGGCATCTACGGCCGCCGGGTCGTAGCCGCGGCGGCCAACGGGGAAGTCGCGACGCTCGATTGCCTGCCGATCGAAGTCCACGGGCGGCATCCTAGGGCATCTCCCCGGTGGAAACATCGCCTTGGGCGGAGTCTCCCACGGGCGCCTCTTCGGCACGTATCTCCTGCAGGTCGCGGCGCAGCTCGCGCAGCTCGTCGCGGAGCTGGGCGGCGTACTCGAAGCGGAGATCCTCGGCCGCCGCGAGCATCTCCTCCTCCAGCTCCACGACCATCTTCTCGAGCTCGTTCTGCGGCAGCTCCTTCGCGGTACCGCGCTTTGCGGTGCGGCGTTTGCGCCCGCGCGGCACCTTCGACTCGGCCTGCAGGAAGTCCGCGATGTCCGAGATCCCCTTCACGATCGTGGCCGCGGTGATGCCGTGCTCCTCGTTGTAGGCGACCTGGATCTCGCGGCGCCTGTCGGTCTCGGAGATCGCCGCGTGCATCGCCTTGGTCTCTTTGTCCGCGTACATCAGCACCGTGCCGTCCACGTTGCGCGCCGCGCGGCCGATCGTCTGGATGAGCGAGGTCTCCCCGCGCAGGAACCCCTCCTTGTCCGCGTCGAGGATCGCGACGAGCGAGACCTCGGGCAGGTCGAGCCCCTCGCGCAGCAGGTTCACGCCGACGAGCACGTCGTACTCGCCTAGGCGCAGGTCGCGAATGATCTGGATGCGTTCGAGCGTGTCGATCTCGGAGTGCAGGTAGCGCGTCTTGAAGCCCATCTCGAGCAGGTACTGCGAAAGGTCCTCGCTCATCTTCTTGGTCAGGGTGGTAACCAGCACGCGCTCGTTGCGATCGACGCGCTTGCGGACCTCGTTCATCAGGTCGTCGATCTGGTTCTTGGTCTCGCGCACCTCCACCACCGGGTCGACGATTCCCGTGGGGCGCACGATCTGCTCGACCACACGGGTCGAGTTCGCGCGCTCGTACTCGCCCGGCGTGGCCGAGACGAACATGATCTGTGGCGTGATCGAGAGGTACTCCTCGAAGCGCTGCGGCCGGTTGTCCATCGCGCTCGGCAGCCGGAAGCCGTAGTCCACGAGCGTCTGCTTGCGCGAGCGGTCACCCTCGAACATGCCGCCGATCTGCGGCACGGTCTGGTGGGACTCGTCGATGAAGCAGACGAAGTCCTTCGGGAAGTAGTCGATCAAGCAGTACGGCCGGTCGCCGGGGTTGCGCCCGTCGAGGATCCGCGAGTAGTTCTCGATCCCCGAGCAGAAGCCCACCTCGCGCAGCATCTCCATGTCGTACTGCGTGCGTTGGCGCAGGCGGTGGGACTCGAGCTGCTTGCCTTCGCTCTCGAGCTCCTCGCAGCGCGCGTTCAGCTCGGCGCCGATCGCTTCCACGGCCGCTTCGATCGACCCCTCCTTGACGTTGTAGTGCGTCGCGGGCCAGATCGCCACGTGCTCGAGGTCGTCCGCGATCAGCTCGCCGGTGAGCGGGTCGAAGTGCTGCAGGCGTTCGACTTCATCGCCGAACATCGTCGCCCGGAAGGCCGTCTCCGCGTAGGCGGGGAAGACCTCCAGCGTCTCCCCCCGCACCCGGAAGGTCCCGCGCGAGAGCACCTGATCGTTGCGCGTGTACTGGATCGAGACGAGTTTGCGCAGCAGCCCGTCGCGGTCGATCTCCTCGCCGCGCTTGAGGATCTGCATGTTCATCTCATACGTCTGCGGCGAGCCGAGGCCGTAGATGCACGAGACCGAGGCAACCACGATCACATCACGCCGCGCGAACACCGCCGCCGTGGCGGCATGGCGCAGGCGGTCCACCTCCTGGTTGATCGCCGAGTCCTTCTCGATGTAGAGGTCGCGGCTCGGCACGTAGGCCTCGGGCTGGTAGTAGTCGTAGTAGGAGACGAAGTACTCGACCGCGTTGTCCGGGAAGAAGGTCCGGAACTCGTTGCAGAGCTGGGCCGCGAGTGTCTTGTTGTGCGCGATCACGAGCGTGGGGCGCTGCACAGCCTCGATCACGCCCGCCATCGTCATCGTCTTGCCCGTTCCCGTCGCGCCGAGCAGCGTCTGGAATCGCTCCCCCGAGACGATCCCCTCCGCCATCGCCTCGATCGCGCGGGGCTGGTCGGCGGTCGGCGTGAAGACGGAGTCGAGCTTGAAGTCGGGCATCGAACGAGCCTAGCGACGATTCCGGCCTGCGACTGGCCGCAATCGGCCGCCTAGGCCGGGCGGTGACAGACCGCCTCGATGTTGTTGCCGTCGGGGTCGAGCACGAAGGCCGCGTAGTAGTTCGGGTGGTAGCTCCTCAGGCCGGGCGCGCCGTTGTCGACCCCGCCCGCCGCGAGCGCGGCCACGTGGAACGCATCGACGCTCGAGCGGTCAGCCGCGAGGAACGCCACGTGGATGCCCTCCGCGAGCGGCGCATGCTCGTCGATCCAGAACTCCGTCTGCCCGTCGTGCGTGAACCCGACCGAGCCGCGAGGCGGTCCATCGACCGGCGAGATCCCAAGCGGCGCGAGCGCCGCCTCGTAGAACGCCCGGCTGCGGGCGCAGTCGCTCACGCCCACCTTGAGATGGTCGAACATCTCGCCAGGCGGCGTCGTGCTCAGAGCCCGAGCTCGCGGGAGTAGGTCTCGCGGTATTCCTGCTGGGCGTCGAGCACCCGCTGCACGTATTCGCGCGTCTCAGGGAAGGGGATCGCTGAGATCGCGAGCGAGCGGCCCGAGGCGCGCGCCTGCGCCACCCACCGGTCGACGTTCGTGAGCCCCCCGTTGTAAGCCGCGATCGCGAGCATCTCGTTGCCTTCGTAGTGATCGAGCAGGTAGCGGAGGTAGTAGCTGCCGTAGGCCACGTTTATTTCCGGCGTGGCGAGGTCGGCCGCGGTGAAGGAGTGGCCCCCCGAGAGATGGGCGAGGTAGTAAGCCGTTTCGGGCAGGATCTGCATCAGGCCCTCTGCCCCCGCCGAGGAGGGGCGCGGTTCGAATTTGCTCTCGGCGTAGATCACCGCCGCGATCAGCGCCGGGTCGAGGTGCTTCTCCGCCGCCTGCTTACGGATGATCGCGGTGTCGCTGAGGGGCAGACCGTTGCGCTGCACCCCGCCCGAGAAGAGCGGCACCGCGATCGCGGCGAGCACCAGCGCACCGACGAGCACCAGGATCGTGCCGTTCCCGCGTCGCCGGCGGCTCACGCGTGCGTGTGTCGCGACGTGGCTCATCTCCCTAGCTTGGCAAGGACGTCCGACAGTTGAGCCTCCAGTTCTCCCACCGTGCCCTCGTTTCGCACCACGTAGGTCGCGCGGGCGGCCTTCTCCTCCTGGGAGAGCTGACGCGCGTCGCGCTCGCTGACTGCGGCGTGGCCGCGCGCCGCCGCACGCTCGCTGCGCACGCTCTCCTCCGCAATTACCGCGATCGTCGCGTCGTAGATCCCCTCGAGCCCCGCCTCGAAGAGCAACGGCACCTCGACCACCGCCGCCGGCGGCGCGGGCTCGCGCGCCCGTGCCTCCAGCAGCCACGCCGCGACCCGGGCGCCGACCAGTGGCCAGATCTGCTGCTCGAGCCAACGCCGCTCGTCCTCGCTCGCGAACGCGTGCGCGGCCACGGCCGCGCGGTCGACCACGCCTTCGGGGGCGACCTCCTCTCCCCAGCGCGCGACCACCGCGTCGCGCAGCTGCGCGCCCCCGTAGAGCTCGTGAACGATCCCGTCGCTTGAGATCGTCTCCGCCCCGAGGCGGGCGAGCGCTTGGAGTGCGGTCGACTTGCCCGCGCCCAGTCCGCCCGTCAGGCCGACGAAGGGAACCTGGCCCGGCACCTCGAGTGGCGGCGGGGCTCGCCTCAGCCCTGCTCGGGGCCGCCCGCGGCTTCCGCCTCGGCGGCTGCAGCGTCGGGAAGCGGCACGGCGTCGCCGGCGACGTTCTCGCCCAGCGGCTCCTCGGCCGCGGCCTCGGGCTCCTCGACGGGAGCGGCGGCCTCCTCGACGGGAGCCTCCGGCTCCTCGGCGGGCGCGGCAGCCTCCTCGGCGGGCGCGGCAGCCTCGGCGGGCGCAGCGACCTCGGCGACGGAGGCCTCCTCCGCGGGGGCGGTCTCGACCGCGGCCTCAGCGGCGGGAGCCTCGGCCACAGGGGCGTCGACCTCGGCGACGGGTGCGCCCTCGCCGGCGTCGTCGATGTCCGGCTCGGAGCCCTCGGGGCGGGAGACGGGAAGGATCTGGTCCTCGACGCGCTTCGCGGAGAGCGAGAGACGGCGACGCTCGGAGTCGATCTCGAGGATCTTCACGCGGATCTCATCGCCGGGATGGACGATCTCGCGCGGGCTCTCCACGTGGTGAGGTGCGAGCTCGGAGATGTGCACGAGCCCCTCGACACCGTCGAGGATCTCGACGAACGCACCGAAGGTGACCACCTTCGTGACCTTGCCAGCGAGCTCGTCGCCCACGTTGTAGGTGTCCACGATCCGCTGCCAGGGGTCCTCCTGGGTCTGCTTGAGACCCAGCGAGATGCGCTGGCGGTCGCGGTCGATGTCGAGCACCTTGACCTTCACGGTGTCGCCGATCGAAAGGATCTCGCTCGGGTGGTTCACGTGCGACCAGGAGAGCTCGGAGATGTGGATCAGGCCATCGATGCCGTCGAGGTCGACGAACGCGCCGAAGTCCACGATGTTCGAGATCTGGCCTTCGACCACGAGGCCGGGCTGCAGGCGGTCGAGGATCTGCTGGCGGACCTCCTTGCGCTCCTCCTCGAGGACCGCGCGGCGCGAGAGCACGACGTTGTTGCGCGAGCGGTTGAGCTCGATCACCTTCGTCTCGATCTTCGTACCCATGTACTCGTCGAGGTTCGGCACGCGACGGATGTCCACGAGCGAGGCGGGCAGGAAGCCGCGCACTCCGAGGTCGATGATCAGGCCGCCCTTGACGACCTCGATGACCGTGCCCTCGACGGGCTCGCCGGACTCGGCCGCGGTTTCGATGCGGCGCCAGGCCTTCTCGAAGCGGGCGCGCTTCTTCGACATGATCAGGCGACCGTCCTGGTCCTCCTTGGTCATGACGATCGCGTCGACCTCCTCGCCGAGGTGCACCTCGTCGGCCGGATCGACCGCCTTGCGGATCGAGAGCTCGTTGGCCGGGATGACGCCCTCGGACTTGTAACCGATGTCGACCAGGACCTCGTCCTTGTCGATCCGGACGACGTGGCCCGTGACGACCTCGCCCTCCTCGATGTCGCGGAAGGTCGCGTCGTAGTTCGGGACGATCTGGCCGTCGATCTCCAGCAGCAGGCCGTTCGAGCCGTCGACGACTCGCGCCTGCGGGTTCTCCATCAGAGTTGTCACCGGCCGAAGCGTAGCGCAGCCGTATCATTGCCGGGCCTATGCCTGTTAGAGCGACGAAGCGGGGAACGGACCGCACCCGCTTGGAGCGCGACTGCGACGTGCTCGTCTGCGGCGCGAGCTTCGCCGGGCTCGCCGTCGCCGGTGAGCTCGCGGCCTCCGGGGCGAACGTGCTGATCGTCGACCGCTACGAGATCGGCGAGCGCCAGACCTCTGCCTGCGGCATCCCCACCCAGTGGCTCGCCGCGATGGATCTCCTCGGCTCCGAACGCCAGCGCTTCGACGAGCTCGTCGTGCACACGCCCTGGCGCACCGCACGCTGGCCGCTGCCCTGGTCCTTCTCCACCTTCGACTACCGCGAGATGTGCGCGCTGCTCTGGGAGCGCGCCGGCGAGGCCGAGTTCGAGACCGCCACCGTCACCGGGCGGCGAGGCTCCACCGTGACGACCGACCGCGGCGAGCTGCGCGCGCCGTTGATCGTCGACGCGCTCGGCTGGCGGCGCGTGCTCTCCAACGCGACCCCGATCCAGCCACCGAACGCGCGCCTCTCGCGCGGGCTGGAGGTCCACCCGCCCGGGACCGGGCGCGACATGGAGCTCTGGATCGACCCGAACTACGTGCGCGCGGGCTACTCCTGGAGCTTCCCCGCCCGCGACGAGCTGCGCGTGGGCGTCGGCTCCTTCTGGCCCGCCCACCACGTCAAGGAGCCCACCGTGCGCCTCGCCGGCGAGCTCGGGCTGCCCGCACTCGGCTATCAGGGCAACTGGATCCCCCACCAGCTCCGCCGCGCGACCGAGGACGGCGTGTTCTTCGCCGGCGACTCCGCCGGGCACTGCCTGCCGCTGACCGCGGAGGGCATCCGCACCGCGCTCTACTTCGGCATCGCCTGTGGACGCGAGCTGCGTGCCGTCGTCACGGGCACGCGCAGCCGCGAGCAGGCGCTGCGCGGCTACGGCGCGTTCTCGGACTCACACGAGCGCAAGTTCCGCTGGCTGCTCGGCGTGCAGCGCGCGATCGGGCAGATCACCCCCAGTCGCGCCGTCACCCACATCGTCCGCGCCTTCGAGTCGCGGCGGCTCACGCAGTGGGCCTTCGACCATTACCTCGCGATCGCTCCGCCCTCCTACGTCGGAGCGGGTCCCGGCGGCAGCTCCGCGAGCGCGCGGGCGAGCCGCCGGATGCCCTCCTCGATGGCGGGCTCGGCCAGGTTGGCGTAGCCGAGCACGAGGCCGTCGTCGATCGGGCGCGGCTCCATGTAGCCGAAGCCCAGCGGATAGGCCCCGACCGACTCGCGCGCCGCCGCCCCCATCAGCGCCAGGCCGTCGACGGGCTCGGCGAGGCGCACCGTCGCGTGCAGTCCCGCGGCCAACCCGGTCACCCTCGCCCCCGGCAGGTGTCGCTCGACCGCCGCCACGAGCGCGTCGCGACGCGCTCGGTAGCGGCGGCGCGCGACGCGCAGATGCCGGTCGTAGGCCCCGCTCTCGAGCAGCCGCGCGAGCGCCAGCTGATCGATCGTCGGCGAGCCGTGGTCGGCCATCAGCTTGCGATGCGCGACCGGCTCGAGCAGCCGCGCGGGTAACACCATCCAGCCGAGCCGCAGCGCGGGGGCGAGCGTCTTGGACACGGTTCCCGTGTAGATGACGCGGTCCGGGCGCCAGGCCCTGCATCGCGCCCGAGCGGCGCGCGGTCGTAGCGGAACTCCGCGTCGTAGTCGTCCTCGATCACCACTGCGTCCGCCGCGGCCGCCCACGCGAGCAGCTCCGCACGCCGCTGGGGCGACATCGCCACGCCCGTGGGCGACTGATGCGCGGGCGTGACGAGCACCGCGTCGCAACGGGTGCCCGTCCGGCGCGGCGGCGGCGAGCTTCGGGAGCTCGGCGACGCGCGCGCCCTGCTCGTCGACCGGCGAGCGCGACCAGCGCGCGCGCCATGCGCGGCGAGGATCGAGCGGTGCACCGGCAGTCCGGGATCCTCGACCGCCATCGTGTCGCCCTGCGAGCGCCGCCGCGATCAGCGCGAAGGCCTGGGCCGCCCCGGAGCAGATCACGATCGACTCGGGGTCGGCCGCCACGCCGCGGACGCGCCGCAGGTGTCCCGCGAGCGCGCGGCGCAGCGCGGGCGCGCCGCGCGGGTCGGGGTAGCCGAGCGCGCGGTCGGGCGCCTCGCGCAGCGTCTCGCGCAGCGCGCGCAGCCACAGCCGCGCGCGGGAACCTCGACGAGGTCGGGGAAGCCCGGGGAAGAAGTCGAAGCGCAGCGCGCGCTCGCCTGCGCTCGGAGGCAGGGCGCTCGCGGCTGAGCGGCCGTTTCCGCCACGAACGTGCCCGCCCCACCGCGTGCGGTGCAGGTAGCCCTCGGCCAGCAGCTGGGCGTAGGCGTCCACGACCAGCCGGCGGGAGACGCCGAGGTCGGTCGCGAGCGCACGGGTCGGCGGCAGGCGGCCGAGCGGCGGCAGGCGACCCGTGCGGACCGCCTCGCTCAGTCCGTCCTCGAGCTGGGCGCGCAGCGGCCGGCCGTTGCTGCGGTCCAGCTCGAGCAGCAGCTCGCGCGCCAGAATTGGTACCCATTTCTATGCCCGAATTGGTCCTTTACGGTGCACCATCTTCGACCATATCGTGCGGCCGATGGCAGTACCGACGCGACCACGCACCAGCGCCGCCGAGTACGCCGGGACGCACGGACCCGCCTGCCGCCGCGACTGCGGCTCGGGCTCGTGATCGTTCGCCGTCTACCACCTCGCGCTCGCCGCTCTTCATGGCGATCGCACCGCACGCCTTCTTCAACGGCGATCGGGCCCGTTCGGCGCGCTCAACCGCCCACTACATCCGCGACGTCGCCACCTTCTACGCGGCGCTCGGCGTCGGCTCGCGTCGCGCTGCGCCGGCCCTCCTGGCGCGTGCCCGTGCTCGCCGTGCTCGACGGTGCAGTTCGCCCTGCACAGCGTCAACCACCTCGTCGACATCGCCAACGCCCACCCCGCCTGGACCGGCTAGTTCGACTTCGTCTCGCTGCTCGTCGGCACGGTGCTGCTCGCCTGGCTGTGGCGCGCGGCGGCGCGCGCGGACCGGCCGCCCCTCCGGCCCAAGCCGCACCCGACGACCGAAAGGAGCCACATGAGCCGCATCGAGGGCGTCCCCGCACGCGCCACCCGCTGCCCGCCTCACCTACGCGGCGCCCGCCGCGAAATCAGCCGCATGACCGGCAAGCCGCTGCTCACGCCCGACCTCCCGTGCGCGCGCACCGCTCCGAGCTGCTCGTCGGCTACGCGATGCTCGAGCGCTCGTCGCCGCGCGGCCCGTGTCCCCGAGCGCCTGCGCGCGCTCGCGGTGCTGAAGTCCGCGGTCATGCAGGGCTGTGAGATGTGCCAGGACATCGGCTCCTACGAGGCGCGCGCGAAGGGCGTCAGCGAGGCGCAGCTGCGCGAGCTCCACCGCTACCGCGAGAGCGGCGAGTTCGACGAGACGCGAGCGCCTCGTGCTCGACCTCGCCGTCGCGATGACGCTCACGCCGGTGCGCGTCACCGACGAGCTGATCGAAGCGCTGCGCAGCGCACTTCGACGACGCGCAGCTCGTCGAGCTCGTCCACCTGATCGCCGTCGAGAACCTGCGCTCGCGCTTCAACGCCGCCTTCGGGCTCGGCGCGGCCGGGTTCAGCGAGGGCATGGCGTGCGCGCGGATGGAGCCCGCCGCTGACGGCGGTCGCGACGGCGCGGTCGCGCCGCGTGAGGGTCTTCCTCGCCGGCGCGAGCGGCGTGATCGGGCGCCAGCTCGTGCCGGTGCTGCTCGCCGCCGGGCACGAGGTCACCGGCACGCACGCGCTCGACCGAGCGCGCGCGCAGGAGCTGCGCGCGCTCGGGCGCCGAGGCGCGTGGTCTGCGACGCGCTCGACGCGAGCGGCCGTGCGCGCGCGCCGTCGCGGCCGCCGCGCCCGAGGCCGTGATCCACCAGCTCACCGCGCTGCCCGCGCGGATCGACCCGCGCACGATCGCGCGCGACTTCGCGCTCAACGACCGCCTGCGCACCGAGGGCACGCGGATCCTCGTCGACGCCGCGCAGGCGGCCGGGGCGAAGCGGATCCTCGCGCAGTGCGATCGCCTTCTCCTACGCGCCCGGCCCGCCCGGCACGCTGCACGCCGAGAGCGACCCGCTGATCGCCGACCGCCGAAGCCGGCCAGCAGCTACAGCCGCTCGGCCGGGGCGCTCTGCGCGCTCGAGGAGACCGTGCTCGCCGCGAGGCGGGATCGTGCTCCGCTACGGCTACTTCTACGGGCCCGGCGCGGCGATCGCGCGCGACGGCTCGATCGGCCGACGACGTCTGCGCGCCGGCGCATGCCCGATCGTCGGCGGCGGCAGCGGGCGTGTGGTCCTTCGTCCACGTTCACGACGCCGCCGACGGCGACGCTCGCGGCGCTCGAGCGCGGCACTCCCGGCAGCGCCTACAACATCGTCGACGACGAGCCCGCCGCCGGTGCGCGAGTGGCTGCCCGGCGCTCGCCGCCGCGGTCGGCGCGAAGCCGCCGCGGCGCGTGCCCGCGCTGGCTCGCCCGCCCGCTCGCGGGCGAGCTACGGCGTGCAGGTCATGACCCGCGCGCAGGGCGCCTCGAACGCGCGCGCCAAGCAGCGAGCTCGGCTGGGCGCCTGAGCTACGCCGAGCTGGCGCGAGGGGTTCCGAGCGCTGCGCGCGCGTCGGCATCGCGCCGGCGCTCGGCGCACGGCCTACTTTCGGACGACGAGCGCGACGCCGGCCGCGAGCAGCACGAGCCCGACGATGCGCTGCGGCGCGATCGGCGCTGCGCGCGACGCCGAGCAGGCCGAAGCGGTCGATCACGACCGAGATCGCGAGCTGGCCGGTGATCACGACGGCCGTCAGCCCGCTCGCGCCGAGCGTTCTGACCGCTTCGAGCGCGACGAACACGTAGACCGCGCCGAGCAGCCCGCCGACGAGCGCCCACCAGGGCACCTTGCCGACCGGCCCGAGCGAGCCCAGCCCGCCGCGCAGGATGAAGCTGATCGCGACGAGCGCGGCGGTGCCGACGAGGAACGAGAAGCTCGCCGCCTGCACCGCCGCCGACGGTCTTGCCGAGGCGCGAGTTGATCGGCGCCTGCATCCCCACCAGGCAGCCCGCGCCGGCGCCGAGCAGCACGGCGAGCCCGCGCGTCACTTCGCCTCCAGCCAGTTCGCGCCCGACGCCGATGTCGACCGCCATCGGCGGCTCGTGCGGCTCCCACACGGCGACCATCTCGCGCTCGATCAGCTCGCGCGCCGCGTCGGCCTCGCCCGGCGGCCCTTCGAAGAGCAGCTCGTCGTGGATCGTCAGCAGCAGCTTCGTCTGCGAGCCCCGACTGCCGCGAGCGCGGCGTGGCAGCGCACCATCGCGAGCTTGATGATGTCCGCCGCGGTGCCCTGGATCACGGTGTTCACGGCGAGGCGCTCGCCGAGCGTGCGCACCTGGTAGTTGCGGGCGCGCAGCTCGGGGATCTGGCGGCGCCGCCCCCAGAGCGTCTTCACGTAGCCCTCCTCCTTGGCCTGCTCGATCGTCGCCGCCATGAAGGCCGCGACCTGCGGGAAGCCGCTCGAGGTAGGCGTCGATGAACTCCTTCGCCTCCTCGCGCGGGATGTTGAGCCGGTCGGCGAGGCCGTAGTCGGAGAGCCCGTAGACGATGCCGTAGTTGATCATCTTCGCCTTCGAGCGCATCCCCGGGTCGATCTCCTCGGCGGAGACGCCGAAGACGCGCGAAGCGGTCGCCGTGTGCACGTCCTCGCCGCGCTCGAAGATCTCCATCAGCGCCTCCTCGCCGGCCGCCTGGGCGAGCACGCGAAGCTCGATCTGGGAGTAGTCGGCGGAGATCAGCACCGCGCCCTGCTCGGCCTCGAAGCAGCCGCGGATCTCGCGCCCCAGCGGGGTGCGGATCGGGACGTTCTGCATGTTCGGGTTGGTGCTCGAGAGGCGGCCCGTCTGCGCGACCGCCTGCAGGAAGGTCGTGTGGATCCGCGACCGCTCGTCGACCTGCTCGGGCAGCACGTCGAGGTAGGTCTTGATCAGCGTCGAGAGCTCGCGCCAGCGCTCGATCTTCGGGCACGATCTCGTGCTCGGCGCGGATCGCCTGCAGCACCCGCGCGTCGGTCGAGTAGCCCGTCTTGCCGCGGCGCTTGCGCGACAGGCCGAGCCGCTCGAAGAGGATCTCGCCGAGCTGCTGCGGCGAGCCGATCGTGAACTCCTCGCCGGCGAGCGCGAAGATCTCGCGTTCGAGGCCGTCGATCTCCTCGCGCACGCGCGCGGTGATCTCGGCGAGGCGCTCGAGGTTCAGCCGCACGCCGAGCAGCTCGAGCTCGCGCAGCACCGGCACGAGCGGCAGCTCGATCTCGCGCCATCAGCGCGCTCCAGGCCGCGCTCGGCGATCTGCTCGCGCTGCCAGTCGGCGAGCGCGCCGAGCATCACCGCCTCGCGCGGCGAGCGGGTCCTCGAGGTCGCTCGCGAGGCCGCGCTCCTCGCACAGCTCGGCGAACGGGTAGCCGCGCCGCGCGGGCTCGAGCAGGTAGGCGCCGAGCAGCGTGTCGTGGGCGAGCTCGGCGGGCACCGTGCCGCAGCGCCTTCGCGTCGTGGGCGACGACCGGCCGCGCCCGCGCAGGCCGCGACGACCTCCTCGGGACCGGCGCACTCGCCCGTCGAGCACCTCGCCGCCCGCGCGGCGACGCGAACCGCCAGGCGGGCCCTTCGGCGAACAGCTCCCCCTCGGGCGCCTCGCTCGCGCGCGACGACCACGCAGAGCTCGCTGCCGCGCCTCGCCGAGCCGCGCGATGTCCGCCGGCGAGCCCGCTGCGCAGGCGCGCGGTGAGCGTGACCTCGGCGGCGCTCGGCCGGCGCCGCCACGTCGGGGTCGCCGAGCGCCTCCTCCAGGCGCCGCAGCGGGTCGCGCAGCTCGTACTCGCGGAAGACCTCGCGCACGCGCGACGCGGTCGGGCTCGCGCGCGGCCTCGAGCGGCGATGTCGAGGTCGACCTCGAGGTCGCGCTGCACGGTCGCGAGCTGCTTGGAGACGCGCGCGTCCTCGGCGTGCTCGATCGAGGTTCTGTTTGCGCTTGGCGCCTTTGACCTCGTCGACGTGCGCGAGCACGTCCTCGAGCGTGCCGAAGCGACTGGATCAGCTCGCTGGCGGTCTTGTCGCCGATCCCGGGGATGCCGGGGATGTTGTCGGAGGTGTCGCCCTTCAGCCCGTAGAAGTCGGGGATCAGCTCGGGCGGGATGCCGTAGCGGTCGATCACCGCCTGGCGGTCGTAGATCTTCGTCTCGGTGATGCCCGCGCGCGGTCGCCATCACCTTGACGAGCCCGTCGCTCGTCGATCAGCTGGAAGACGTCGCGGTCGCCGGTGACGATCATCACCGGCACCGGCGGCTCGGCGCGCGAGCGCGCGCTCGGCGAGCGAGGCGATCACGTCGTCGGCCTCGTAGCCCTCGATGCGCACGTTGCGTGTAGCCGAACGCCTCGACCAGCGGTTCCATCGCCGGCCACTGCTGCTTGAGCAGGTCCGGGCCGCGAGCGCCGCTGGGCCTTGTACTCGGCGAACAGCTCGTTGCGCCCCGAGGTGCCGGCGTCCCAGGCGACGACCGTCGGGCAGACGCCGTACTCGGTGACGATCTTCACGAGCATCGAGGCGAAGCCGAAGATCGCGTTGGTCGGCACGCCGGTCGAGGTCGCGATCGACTCGGGCAGCGCGAAGAAGGCGCGGTAGACGAGGCTCGGGCCGTCGATCAGGAACAGCCGCTGCTCGCCGCGAGCCGCCGCCGAGCGCGCGCCGGCTTCGCGCGCGAGGCTGCTCTCGAGCCGCGCTGTGCTCGGCGAGCGCCATCGGCGCCGCCCGACTCTACGTACTGCCGGCGCGGCAGCGGATACCTCCTAACATCCCCTGCCGCCCACCGACCGAGGGAGCACCGCCGAAGTGAGCGCCACACCGAGCGCCCAGTACCGCCTGACGATCCGCGTCAAGCTCGACGACAGCCAGGGCGTGCTCGGGCGCGTCACGAGCGCGATCGGCGAGGCCGGCGGCGTGGTCGGCGCGGTCGACGTGGTCGAGACCGACGCCGGCCACAGCGCTGCGCGACATCGTCGTCGACGCCTCCGGCCAGGACCACTGGGAGCAGATCCTCGCCGCGATCAACGCGGTCGAGGGCGCCGAGGTGATCGACACCACCGACCGCACCTTCCTGCTGCACGTCGGCGGCAAGATCGAACAGTCCAACAAGCACCCGCTGAAGACGCGCGACGACCTCTCGATGGCCTACACGCCCGGCGTCGCCCGCGTCTGCCTGGCGATCGCCGAAGACGAGGACAAGGCCTTCCAGTACACGATCAAGCGCAACACCGTCGCCGTCGTCTCCGACGGCACGCGCCGTGCTCGGGCTCGGCGACATCGGCCCGAAGGCGGCGATGCCGGTGATGGAGGGCAAGTGCTGCCTGTTCAAGGAGTTCGCCGGCGTCGACGCGTTCCCGATCTGCCTCGACACGACCGACACCGACGAGATCGTCCGCACCGTCAAGCTGATCGCGCCGGGCTTCGGCGGGATCAACCTCGAGGACATCTCCGCCCCGCGCTGCTTCGAGATCGAGGAGCGGCTGATGGAGGAGCTCGACATCCCCGTCTTCCACGACGACCAGCACGGCACCGCCGTGGTCGTGATGGCCGCGCGTCCTGAACGCGGTCAAGCTCACCGGCCGCGACCTCGCGGATCTGAACGTGCTCGTGATCGGGCTCGGCGCGGCCGGCATCGCGGTCACGAAGATCCTGCTCGCGGCCGGCGTCACGCAGATCATCGGCGCCGACTCGCGCGGCGCGCTGCACGTCGAGCGCGAGGACTACCTCGACGGCTCGATGAACTCGATCAAGCGCTGGTTCGCGGAGGTCACGAACCCCGAGCTGCCGCGCCGGCGCGCCCGCCGACGTGATCGACGGCGTCGACCTGCTGATCGGCGTCTCCGGCGCGCGCGTGCTGCCCGCGGAGGCGCTGGCGCGGATGAACAAGCGACGCGATGGTCTTCGCGATGGCCAACCCGAACCCCGAGGTCAACCCCGAGGAGGCCGCGCCCTACGTGCGGATCATGGCGACGGGCCGCTCGGACTACCCGAACCAGATCAACAACGTGCTCTGCTTCCCGGGCATCTTCCGCGGCGCGCTCGACGTGCGTGCCCGCGCGATCACCGAGGAGATGAAGATGGCCGCGGCGCGCGCGATCGCCGCGATCGTCGACGAGAGCGAGCTGCGCGAGGACTACATCATCCCCTCCGTCTTCAACCGCGACGTCGCGCCCGCGGTCGCCGCCGCCGTCGGCGAGCAGGCCCGCGCGGCGGGCACCGCGCTCGCCGGCCAGGAGGTCGGCTTCGCGCACGGGCGACACGCACGGCACGGGCGCCGCCGGCAGGGCCGTCGAGCCGACGGGCGCCGCTAAGGTCTCGGCATGAGCGCAGGCCGCGTCACCCTCACCGGCGCGACCGGGCCTGATCGGCGCGCGCCTCGTGGGCGAGCTGCTCAGCCGAGCGGCTGGGAGGTCACGGTGCTGCCCGCGACCCGCGCGCGCGCCGCGAGCGGCTCGGCGACGGACGTGCGAGGCGGCGCGCTGGGACCCGCTCGAGCGAACCGGCCCCGCCGCGGCGCTGAGCGGCCGCGACGCGGTCGTGCACCTCGCCGGCGAGACCGGTCGCCCAGCGCTGGAGCGCGAGCGCCAAGCGCGCGATCCGCGAGAGCCGCGTGCTCGGCACGCGAGAACCTGCTCGCCGGGCTGCGCGCCGCGACGAGACGCGCCCGGCGTGCTCCTGTCAGCGCCTCGGCGGTCGGCTACTACGGCGCCGCACGGCGACGAGCCGATCGACGAGGAGGCGCCGCCCGGGCGATGACTTCCTGGCCGAGGTCTGCGAGGCCTGGGAGGAGGAGGCCGAGAAGGGCGCGCGAGCTCGGCATGCGCGTCGTGCTCGTGCGCACGGGCGTCGTGCTCGACGGCGACGGCGGCGCGCTGGAGAAGATGCTGCCGCCGTTCAGGCTCGGCGTCGGGCGGCCCGGTCGCGGGCGGGCGCCAGTTCATGCCCTGGATCCACGCCGAGGATGTCGTCGGGCATCTACCGCGCCGCGCTCGAGGACGAGCGCTGGAGCGGCCCGGTCAACGCGACCGCGCCGACGCCGGTCTCGAACCGCGACTTCTCGCGCGCGCTCGGGCGCGCGCTGCACCGTCCCGCGCTGCTGCCCGTCCCGGGCTTCGCGCTGCGGGCGCTCTACGGGGAGATGGCGCGAGATCGTCACCGAGCGGCGCGCGCGTGGTGCCCGGCGAAGGCCGCTGATGCTCGGCTACGCCTTCCGCCACCCCGAGCTCGACGAGGCGCTGAGCTCGGCGCTCGCGCGAGCTGAGCGCCGGACGCGCCGCGAGCGGCGCTCCGCGCGGCTCCTGCGCCGGCCGGCGGCTCGCGGCGAGCGCGGGTTGTCGGTCTCGATGATCACGCGGCAGGGCCGCGGCTGCAGCAGATAGGCGGCAGTCGGGCCGATCCCGTGCTCGCCCGCGGGGGCGTGGATCGCCGACCAGTAGATCACGTCGGAGCCGACGCGTTCGGCTTCCTCGACGAGCGCCGAGCCGGGGTTGCGCGTGCGGATCAGGCCGGTGCGGATCTTGATGCCCGCGCGGCGCGCCTGGATGCGCGCGCTCTCGAGCACCGAGCGCCCGTGCGCCTCCTCCTCCTCGAGGCCCGCCTCGAGCGAGAGCTGGCGCGGCACGGGGAGCACGAAGACCGCGTAGACGACGCCGTCTTCGCCGATCAGCTTGCGCCGCGCTGTGCAGCGCCGCGCGCGCTCACGTCGCCGCCGAAGATCGGCACGAGCGCGGTGCGGTAGTCGAGCTCCTGGAAGTCCTCGGGCCGCTCGGGGCGCGGCAGCCGGTAGGACTTCTTCGGGTCGAGGCCCTGGCGGCGGCGGTAGTAGTAGTAGCCCGCCATCCCGACGACCATCCAGGGGATGCCGACGATCCGCGCCTCGCCGTGCAGCGCCGTCGACCGCGACCCAGGCGGCGGCCGTGCCGATGCCGCCGATCACCGCGGTCATCGGGATCACGCGCCTCGGATGCGGACGCCCCAGGGGCTCCGGTAGGGCCGCTCGCGGTCGGGGTCCTTGACGCGCAGGGCGACGATCGCGGCGTGCGCGGTCGTGAAGGACAGCATCGCGCCGAACGAGTAGAGGTTGCCCAGCACTTCGGTGTTCGCCGTAGAGGATCAGCGCGCAGGCGAAGACCGAGAAGAAGACGAGCGTGAACCAGGGCGTGCGGTATCTTCGGGTGCAGCTGGGAGAAGATGCGCGGCAGCTGGCGGTGCTCGGCGAGCGACCAGGACAGCCGCGAGATCCCGATCATCCCCGCGTTGGTCGCGATGAACAGGATCGTGGCGGCGAGGATGCCGACGTAGTACTCGGCGAGTTTCAGCACCGTGCCGTGCAGGCCGAGGTGCTCGATCACGCCGAGGACCGGGTCGTTTTCGAAGAAGTGCCCGAGCGAGGTCGCGTAGCCGGGCTGGGAGAAGCGTCTGTTTGAGCTCCGCGCTGTAGCCGACGCCGTGGTGGACGACCGGCAGCGCCGAGAGCGCCACCACTGAGATGCCCGCGTAGACGGCGAGCACCGCGATCACGACCAGGTTGACGGCCTTCGGCACCTGGCGGCCCGGGTCCTTTGACTCCTCGGCCATGTTCGCGACCGTCTCGATCCCCGTGTAGGCGAGCATCGCGAGCGACAGCGCGAAGATCAGTTCTTTCCAGCTCGGCGCGATGCCGAGGTGCACCTGGTTGACCAGCAGCGACGGGTCCAGCACGAGCACGACGCCGAGCCCGACGAGCAGCACCTGCGTGCAGAGGTCGACGATCGCGAGGACGAAGTTGAGCTTCGCCGACTCGCCGAGGCCGCGGATGTTCAGCGCCGTGAGCAGCGACGACCACGACGAGCCCGCCGATGATGTCGTCGGGGTTGTGCTTGAGCGCGTGCAGCCCGGGGAACGCGCTCAGGTAGTGGGGCACGAAGAACGCGGAGATCGCGATCGTGAGGATGTAGTCGAGGCTCAGCGCCCAGCCCGCGAAGAACGAGACGACGTCGTTGAAGGCGTGGCGCGCGAACGAGGAGGAGCCGCCCGCTTCGGGGAACATCGAGGCGCCCTCGGCGTAGGTTTTCGCCGTCAGCGCGAACAGCCCGCCCGCGAACACGAAGACGAGCGGCGTGAGGCCCGAGCGCGTGGGCCGCGACGAGGCCGAGCGCGTAGTAGATCGAGGAGCCGACGTTGCCGTAGGCGGTCGCGAACATCCCCGAGACGCCGACCGTCTTGCGCAGCCCCTGCTCGGAGAGGCGCGCCATGACTTCGACGCTAGATGCGGCCCCGTCAAGATCGCATCGAGAAGCGGCCTGCCGGCATCACGATTTCATGAAGATCGCCTGCTGGAGGCGGTTTTTGCGGCTGCCAGCCGCGTCGCGGGCGCGGCCAGTGTCGCTGCGGCGCGGAAGCGGTAGCCGATGCCGGCGTCGGTGCGAATGAAGGAGCGGCGCCGCCTCGCCGCCGCCGAGCTTGCCGCGCAGGTTCGCGATGTGCGTGCGCAGCAGCGGCGTGGCGTCGGCGTGCTCCGGTCCCCACACCTCGAGCAGCAGCTGGCGGTGGGTCATCAGCAGGCCGCGGTTGACGGCGAGCACGCGCAGCAGCGAGAACTCGATCGGCGTCAGGCGCACCTCCTCGCCGTCGAGCCAGACGGCGTGCGCGGCGAGATCGACGACCAGCCCGTCGAGCTCGATCCGCGGCTCGGCGCGCTCCGCGCCCGGCGCGGCGCAGCGCCGCCTGCACACGCGCGACGAGCTCGCCCGGGCCGAAGGGCTTCGTGACGTAATCGTCGGCGCCGCCTTCGAGCGCCTCGATCTTGATCGCCTCCTCGCCGAGCGCCGAGAGCACGATGATCGGCAGCTCGCTCCAGCGCCGCAGCTGGCGGCAGACCTCGATCCCGTGCATGTCGGGCAGCATCAGATCGACGATCGCCGCGTGCGGCCCGGCGACGGCCGCGCGGTCGAGCGCCTGCTCGCCCGTCTCGGTGACGAGCACCTCGTAGCCGGCCTCGCGCAGCACGAGCCGCAGCGCACGCTGGATCTGCGGGTCGTCGTCGCAGACCAGGATCCGCTCGCCCGCCATCAGCGCCTCGGTGCCGCGACGGGCGGCTCGCCGCCTCGCCGGCGTCGGATCGCGCCTCCGCGTGCGAGCGGGAACTCGACGACGAAGCTCGTGCCCTGGCCGGGCGCGGACTCGACCGCGATGCGCCCGCCGTTGACCTCCACGAAGCCGCGTGCGATCGCGAGCCCGAGGCCCGAGCCGTGGTGGCCGCTGGCCGGCGTGCGCGCCGCGGTAGAAGGGCAGGAAGACGCGCTCGCGCTCGTCGATCTCGATCCCCGGGCCCTGGTCGACGACCGCACGCGCAGACGGCCGCCGACCGCGCGCGCGCGCACCGAGACGGGCTTGCCCGCGGAGTAGCGCGCGGCGTTCTCGAGCACGTTGACGAAGGCGCGCTCGAGCTGGGCGGGATCGCCCTGCAGCGGCGGCAGATCGCGGTCGATCGACATCGCGAAGTCGACCTCGCGCGCGCCCGGTCTGCTCGACCGCCTCGTGCAGCACCTCCTCGATCGAGCACCAGGCCGCGCCCTGCTCGAGGCGCCCCGCCTGCAGCAGCGAGAGGTCGAGCAGCTTCTCGATCAGCAGCCACAGCCGCGTGGCCGCGTCGAGCACCACGTCGCGCACCTCGCCGACCGTCTCGCGCGCTCGGGCGCAGCCGGGTCGAGCGCGCCGGCGGCCGTGAGGATCGCGGTCACGGGCGTGCGCAGGTCGTGGGAGACGGAGCGCAGCAGCGCGGTCTTCATCTCGTCGCTGCGCCGCAGCGCGTCGGTCTCGACGACCTCCTCGCTGGAGCGCCTCGCGGTGCAGCGCGGCGGCGAGGATCGAGCCGAGCGCGGGGCACGACGCGCTCGCGCGCGCGATCGAGATCAGCTCGCCGAGACGCCGCCGGGCAGTTCGAGCGCGCCGACGGGCGCCCGGCGGCGCTCAGCGCGAGCACGACCGCGCCCGCGCGCGGCGCGGCCGGCCCGAGCCGGATCTGCGGCCGCACTCGCGCGCCGAGCGCCTGGGCGAGCCGCTGCGCGGCGGGGCGAGCGCCGTCGCGCGAGCCGCTCCGCGCCCAGCAGCAGCTGCGCGAGCTCGCTCGCGAGATCCGCCTCGCGGCGGCGCTCCTCGAGCTCGCGCGCGCGCGAGCGCGCGAGCTCGGCGACGAGGCCGACCGCGACGGCGACGGCGACGAACGCGGCGAGCCCGACCCAGTCGCGGCCGTGCGCGAGCGTGAAGCGACCGACCGGCGGCAGATGGAAGTAGTTGAAGCAGGCGGCGCTGAGCACCGCGGTCGCCACGCCGAAGCCGAGGCCCCAGAAGATGGAGACGACCACGACCGCGAGCAGGTAGACGACGCCCAGCGTCTGCGCGGGCGCGACGTGCTTGAGCGGGTAGACGAGACAGCGTCGAGATCGCGACCGTGGAGAGCGAGACGACGACGCCGAGCGCGCGCGAGGGCCGCTCCGCGCGAAGCAGCATCGGCGAGAGGGCTCGGGCGCGCATCACAACGCTCTCAGCATGCCAGGGCGCGGGTCGAGCTGGCGCAAGGCGGCCGCGGAGCGCAGCCGAGCGCGCGCGCACGGCGCGCGCGTCGCGCTCAGGCGAGCGCGGGAACCCCGTCGCGGTCGGCGATGCCGGGTTCTCGGTCTCGATGATCACGCGGCAGGGACGCTTGGCGAGCAGGTAGGCGGCGGTCGGCCCGATCCGCTGCTCGCCGAGCGGTGCGTGCAGCGTCGACCAGTAGATCACGTCGGCGTGGACGCGTTCGGCCTGCTCGACGAGCGCCGAGCCCGGGTTGCGCGTGCGGATCAGGCCGGTGTGGATCTTGATCCCGGCGCGCCGCGCCTGGATGCGCGCGCTCTCGAGCGCGGAGCGTCCCTGTGCCTCCTCGGCCTCCATCCCTTCCTCGAGTGAGAGCTGGCTCGGGACGGGCAGCACGAAGACCGCGTAGACGACGCCCTCCTCGCCGATCAGCTTCGAGGCCGCGCCGAGCGCGGTCGCGCTCACGTCGCCGCCGAAGATCGGCACGAGCGCGGTGCGGTAGTCGAACTCGGCGAACTCCGCCGGGCGCTCGGGCCGCGGCGCCTTGTGGGTCGTGCGCAGGTCGAGTCCCTGGCGGCGCCGGAAGAGCACGTAGACGAGCATCCCGAGGGCGAGCCAGAAGACTCCCGCCGCCGCGACCGCGAGATGCAGGATCGTCACGACCACGAAGGCGAGCCCGGTGCCGATGCCGCCGAGGACCGCGAAGAGCGGCAGCTCGCGCCCCGCGATGCGCAGCGTCCCGGGGCCGCGGTAGGGCCGGTCGCTGGTCGGCTCCTTGACGCGCAGCCGGATCACGGCGAGGTGCGCGATCGTGAACGAGAGCATCGCGCCGAAGGCGTACATGTTGCCGAGGAATTCGGCCTGGCCGGGGATGATCGTCAGGCAGGCGACGGCGCCGAACAGCAGGATCCCGATCCAGGGCGTTGAGAAGCTGCGGATGCAGACGGCTGAGGCGATCGGGTACCTGCCGGTGCAGTCCCATCGAGTAGATCAGCCGGGAGGCGCCGATGATGCCCGCGTTGGAGGCGATGAAGAGGATCGTGGCGGCGAGGATCCCGACGTAGATCTCACCGGCTGACTGCAGCGGGCCGAGGTGCAGGTGCTTGACGATCCCGAGCACCGGATCCCCGGCGAAGCCCCCGTGCGCCTCGTCGGTGCCGAGCAGGGTCGTGTACTTGCCGTCCGCGGCGCGGTGGACGGGCAGCGCGGAGAGCGCGACCATCGGGAGCGCGGCGTAGATCGCGAACACGGCGGCGACGACGGCCTTGATCGCCTTCGGGATCGTCTTGGTCTCGTCGATCGCCTCCTCGGCCATGTTCGAGATCGTCTCGATCCCCGTGTAGGCGATCATCCCCACGGGGATCGCGACGAGGAAGTTTTTCCAGCTCGGAGCGACGCCCGAGGTGGACGTTGTGGATCAGCGTGTGCGGGGAGAGCACGAGCACCAACCCCACGCCCACGAGCAGCAGCTGCGTGCCGAGGTCGGTGATCGCGAGCACGATGTTCAGCCGCGCGGCCTCTTTGACGCCGACGACGTTGATCATCGAGAGCACCACGACCACGCCGATCCCGAAGATGATGTCCCCCGGCCCGTGTTCGAGCGCGGGCCAGAAGAGCCCGCCGAGGTAGTGCGGCACGAAGAACGCGGAGATCGCGATCGTGATCGTGTAGTTGAGCATCTGCGCCCACGCGGCGAAGAAGGACCAGAGCTCGTTGAAGGCGTGCCGTGCGAAGGACGAGGAGCCCCCCGCCTCGGGGTACATCGCGGTCGCCTCCGCGTAGGTCGCGGCGGTGAGGTAGAAGATGACGCCGGTGATGATGAAGACGATCGGCGTGAGGCCGAGCGCGTAGGAGGCGACGAGGCCGAGCGCGTAGTAGATCGACGAGCCCACGTTGCCGTAGGCCGTCGAGAAGAGCGCGCTCGTCCCGAGTACCCGCCGCAGTCCGTGTTGGGTCAGCCTCGCCACCGTCGCGCAGGCTATCGGCGTGGACAGCGGGGCACCCAGCCAAGCACCCGCGAGCAGGCCCCACGCGGCCCACCCGTCCAGTTCTCAAGCGAAGTCACGCGAGCTCCGATTCTGACCGTGAGCCGCGACCCCACGTCTCGTGCAAATTCGCATGCATCGCAGACGTCCGAGAAGGAACCAGCCTTATGATCCCGACGAGGCGGTTCCATCCGCCACACGCGCTATGGAAACCGCTCGACGCGAAAACTACGACTCCGGTGAGGACTTCGTCCTCGAATACGGAGAGCTGCGTTTCACCTTCAACGAGGCGGACTTCTCACAGCGCTGCGAGCAGGCCGCGCTGAAGCTCGGCTTCGTGGGCGGGCGACTCGGTCAGGAGGAGCTCGAAGACCTCGTGAACCTCGCGGTCAACGGTGAGATCCTGGATCCCGCCTCGGCCCTCGGCGAACACGTCAACGACTGCTGGCCCGAGCTCGTCGGTCCCGCCGAGCGTTCGCTCGTGCACTGGCTGCGGCGTCTCGTCTTCCGCGGCGCGTGGCTCGACCAGCGCGTCAAGGAGGGTGAGCTGAACGTCGAGTTCGACGAGGCCACCGGGACCTTCTCCTACGTGCAGCCCAGCCCCAGCGGCGCCCCAGGCCCCGGCGAGCCGATCGAGCTCGCGCCGGAGCCTTCCTGGGGCCGCGTCGCCTACCGCCGCTAGGGCGGCGCTCCAGAAGCGCTCCCCGAGATTTCAGTCCTTCAACGCCTTCGCGCGCGCTTTCGCGATCGCGGCGGCGTCTTTCTCACCGACGAGCAGCTCGACACGCAGGGTGCCCGACGCGGCGAGGTCGAGGATCGGCGCGCCACCGCCGGCCGCGGCGAGCGCGGCGTCGAGCGCGATCACCGTCGTCTCCCCACCGACCGGTTCGGTCGCGGTCGCGAGGATCGTGAGCGAGCCGCCCTCCTTGAGGTTGCGGGCCGAGGCGAGCGCACGGCGCGCGGCCGGGGGCTGGACCCCGTCGAGACTGTCGACGAGCACGACCGCGTCTCCCCCCGCGCTGCGACCCTGCGCCCCGCGTCGAGCGCACGCTCGAGGGCCTGCGCCTGCGAGTCGCTCGAGGCCGCGAAGCTCAGTGCGGCCGTGGGTGCGGGCGTGAGCTCCTGCCAGTCCGCGATCTCCTCGGGCCGTACGCCTGCGAGCACGACGCTCAGCTCGAGGCCCTCGCGCTCCTTCAGCGCCTCGTAGATGTGGCGCAACGTCTCGGACTTGCCCGCCCCGCGCGGCCCGACGATCGTCGCGCGTGAGCCCTTGCCGAGCGGCGTGAGCACCTCGATCGCCTCGAGGGTCTTGTCCTCGGAGCCGAGCTCGATCCGCTCAGAGGGCCATGCGACAGGGAGATCCTCGTAGCGCGCGCCGTCGCCGACGCTGTCCGCCGATGCTCCGTTGATCGTGTCGATCCTGACCAGCGACGGGTAGCGCTCGGAACGGCGCGGCGTGCGCACGGGCCCCGCGACGCGGTCGCCGGACACGAGCTCGCAGCGACGCACCTGCGCAGCGGAGATGTAGATGTCCTCGTCGGAGGGCTCCGGCGGGTCGACGCGCAGGAAGGCCGAGCCGTTGGGGAGCACCTCGACGACGCCCTCGGCGTTGCGTCCCTCCTCGCGCTCGGAAGCGCCCTCGCGCGAGCCGCCCTCGCCACGTCCTCCACGCGAACCGCCCTCACCGCGACCGCCACGCGAACCGCCCTCGCCACGTCCACCACGCGCTCCGCCCTCGCCGCGACCGCTGCGCGAGCGGCCCCGTCGCGGCGCGCGCCCGCGGGTGGGCGCGTCCTCCTCGTCCTCCTCGGCGCCGTCGTCCTCGTCCTCGGCGGAGTCCGCCGTGGGCTCCTCACCCTCCTCCTCGTCCGCCGCGGTGCGGCCACGACGCAGGCGCGACCCGCGGCGGCGGGCTTTCGGCTTCTCCTCCTCGGTGGACTCATCATCCGATGAGCCCTTGGCGGGCGACTCGCCGAGGATCGTGTCGATCAGGTCGGCCTTGCGAAGGCGCCGGAAGCCCTCGAGGCCGATCTGGTCGGCGATCGCGTGGAGGTCGGCCAGTGGGCTCGCCTCGAGCTCGGAGCGGTCAAGCACGGACATGGGGTCTCGCTTTCTGTGGATGGGCGGTTGGCGTCCCGGCGCGTTGGACAGCGGCGGGCACCCGTTGACGCGCCCAGCCTACCCGATGACCCGGGCGCCCTTGCGCCGCACGCTCAGGAGCGCTGCGCCTCGCCTGAGCGCTGGTAGCGGATCTCCTCGGTCAACCGCAGCTCATCGTCCGGATCGCTCTCCCCCCTCAGGGCGGCGCGCACGGCGAGGAAGTCAGCCGCGGCCGCTACGTCGTGAACGCGGAAGATGTGCGCGCCCCGCTCGAGGCCGTGGGCGAGCGCCGCGAGCGTTCCGCCGAGCCGCTCGCGAGGCGGACGTCCGGTCAGCGCACCGATGAAGTCCTTGCGCGAGATCGCCATCAGCACGGGGCGCTGGAGCTCCGCGAGCCTCTCCGTCTCAGAGAGCAGGCGGATCGTCTGGGCGGGGGTCTTCGCGAAGTCCGGGCCGGGATCGACGATCAGCTGCTCGCGCGAGACGCCCTGCGCGACCGCGAGCTCGATGCGTTCGCGCAGGAAGCCGAGCACCTCGGCGCCCACGTCCTCGTAGAGCGCCGGGTCCTGGCGTCGTTCGCGCGGCGCAGCGGCAGTGTGCATCAGCACGAGCGCAGCGCCCGTGCGCGCGCAGAGCGCGGCGAGCCGAGGGTCGCGCAGGCCGCTCACGTCGTTGACGATCTTCGCTCCGGCCTCGATCGCGGCCGCGGCGACGGCGGGCTTGTATGTATCGACCGAGACGATCGCCCCGAGCTCCGCGCAGATTCGCGCGATCAGCGGGGCGACGAGCTCCACCTCGCGTTCGGCGTCCACGGGCAGACGGCCGGTCGAGGCGGACTCGCCCCCCACGTCGAGCACGTCCGCACCCTCGGCGAGCAGTCGCTCGGCGAGCTGCAGCTGATCGTCCGGGCGCGGGTGCATGCCGCCGTCGCTGAAGGAATCCGGCGAGGCGTTGACGATCCCCATCAGCCAGGGACGCGGACCTATCTCGACGTCGAGTCCCGCGGCGAGCAGCCGCCGCGACTCGATCCTCACGGCGCCGCACCGGGCGCGGTTTCGCCCGCGCCTGCGGCGATCCCCTCGGCGACCGCCTCGACCGCGAAGGCGTGCAGCTCGCGCGCGAGGCGATCCTCGTCCCAGCCGAGCTCGCGCGCGAGCACGTCGGCGACCCTGCCCACCGGTCCCTCCGCGCCGCTGCTCAACTCACGCGCGGCGAGCAGGCCGAGCCGCGTGCGACGCAGCAGCACGTCGCCGATGCTGCGCGCCTGCTCGTGACGGGCCGCGACCGCGACCTCGGCGAGCAGGTCGGGGCAGCCGGGGACGATCGGCTGCGCGAGCTCCCCGCGCTCAGCGGCGATCGCGAGCACGGTGTGCGCGCCGTGGCCGTAGCGGCCTGCGAGCGCGGGATAGGCCTCCTCGGCCATGCCCTCCACGCGGGGCAGCTCCTCGACGGGAACGGCCTGGCCAAGAGGGATTTCGTGGGTGCGACAGGCGGCCTCGCGGGCGTCTCGCTCGACGAGCCTGTCGACGGTCATCTTCGCCATCCGCCGCCAGGTCGTGAGCTTGCCGCCGGTGATCGTGATCATCCCCGAGGAGGTCTCATAGAGCTCGGCCTTGCGCGAGATGTCGACCGACTTCTTCGGATCTCCCGTCGAGATCAACGGGCGCACGCCGGCGAACGCACCGGTGAGCTGGCCCGGGCCGAAGTCGCTCCCGAAGAACTCGTTGACCGCATCGAGCAGGTAGGCGATGTCCTCGCCGGAGGGCTCGATGTGCTCGAGCGGACCCTCGTAGTCGTTGTCCGTCGTCCCGATCAGCGCGTGGCCGAGCCACGGCAGCGCGAAGATCGACCGGCCGCTGCCCGCGGGCACGATCGCCCCGCCGACGAGCGGCAGGTCGGAGTTGCGGATCGTGATGTGGGTTCCGCGACTCGGGCGGATCGAGGGGAGCTCCGCCTCCAGCGCGAGCTCCTCGGGGCGCAGCTGGTCGGCCCACACCCCGGTCGCGTTGACCACGTTGGCGGCGAGCACGTCGAAGCTCTCCCCCGTCTCCACGTCACGCACGTGCACCCCGTTCGCGTGACCGCCGTTCTGGACGAGCCCCGTGACATCGAGCCGGTTCGCGCAGACCGCCCCGAAGCGCTCCGCCTCGCCGAGCACGGTGAGGACGAGACGCGCATCGTCGGTCTGGCAGTCGTAGAAGAGGTACCCGGAGGTCGGTTCGCGCCCTGCGAGCGCCGGCAGCAGCTCGACCACTTCATCCCCGGAGATCACGCGATGGCGCGCCGGGCTCCAGGACTCCTCCTGCCTGGAGCCGGGGTGCTCCGCCTGCTCGGTCGCGTGGTTATCTGCGCTCTTCTGCGATCCGCGCGTGCGACGGGAGCGTCGCGAGCGAAGACGGTCGCGGTCAACGGACATCACGTCGTAGAGGTTCAGCCCCACGCCCACGAGGCGGTCTGGCTTCGCCCCGTCGAAGGCGGGCACGACGAGCGGGAGCGGTTTGACGAGGTGCGGCGCGAGCGCGACCATCAGCTGGCGCTCGAGCAGCGCCTCGCGCACCAGTCCGAGGTCGAAGTTCTGGAGGTAGCGCAGACCGCCGTGGACGAGCTTGCTCGAACGGCTGGAGGTGCCCGAGGCGAAGTCAGCTCGCTCCAGCAGCGCCACGCTGTAGCCGCGCGAGGCCGCGTCGAGCGCGACCCCAGCGCCCGTGATCCCACCGCCGACGACGACGACGTCGAACTCCTCGCCCCGCAGGGCGGCGAGAGCCTGGCTGCGCTCGATCACGGCGCCAAGTCTCGCAGAGGGCCTGGCGGCGGACCGGGCCGGTCAGGCCGAGATCAGCTTGGTAACGCCCGCGGCATCGGGGACCACGTGCTCGAGTCCCTGTACCGCCTCAAACGATGCGTCCGCCGAGACCAACGCCGTGACACCCGCGTTCAGACCCGTCGCCGCGAGCACGGCGTCGAACGCGCCGAGGCGCGGCGTGCGCGCGAAGATCGCGAGTCCCGCTCTCAGATCGTCCTGGCCGGGCGAGAGCAGCGGTGCGAGCAACTCGGCGTAGTCCGTCCCGATCTCCGAGGCCTCCCTGCGGTCACGTCGTCGAGACCGCACGTGAACGAACTCCTGGATCGCCTCGACCGTCGTCGTGGCTCGCACGTCGCCGTCCGCTATTGCCGCAACGAGCTCGCGGCAGGGTCCGCGCAACGGGTGATCCAATCCCGTCGCGTAGACGAGAACGGTCGTGTCGAGCAGGATCACGCCCGCCGCGCGCGCAGGTCGTTCAGCTCGGCGCGCAGGGCCTCGGGGTCAGGCACCTCCATCCCGGGCGAGTCCAGAATCCGCGATGCCGCCGCGCGACGGCGTCCTGTAGGCGAGGCCAGGCCGCGATCGATCGCTTCCCTCACCACAGCCGCCACAGAGACGCCACGGTCACGCGCGATCGCGGATATCCGTCTGTGCCGCTCGTCGTCAAGCAAGATTTGCAGACGGTGCTCCAACATGTGCATACATTAGCATGTGCATATAGATGTACGATCGCATGCCACTCAGACCGACGATCCACAGGGAGGCAGACAAGAGATGCTCGACCACGTCGCATTCGGCGTCGGCGACTACCGGCGCAGCACCGATTTCTACGAGCAGGCCCTGAAACCGCTGGGCGTCACGCGGCTCTTCGAGCAGGAGGGCGTGCTCGCGGCCTTCGGCGAGGGGCAACTCCCCTTCTTCATTCTGCGCGGCGACCGTCGCCCGCCCGAGGCCCCGCTGCACGTCGCCTTCGCCGCACCCGACCGCCCCGCCGTCGACGCTTTCCACGCTGCCGCGCTCGCGGCCGGCGGGACCGACAACGGCGCGCCCGGGCTGCGCGACTACCACCCCACCTACTACGGCGCCTTCGTGCTCGATCCCGACGGCAACAACATCGAGGCCGTCTGTCACAAGGCGCCCTAGCGCGCCGAGGAGCGTCCGCTCTAGATGTTCGCGAGCTCGGCCGTGATGTCGGCGACCGCTGATTTCGCGTCGCCGAAGAGCATCTCGGTCTTCGGGTCGTAGTAGAGCTCGTTTTCGATTCCCGCGAAACCGGGGTTCATCGAGCGCTTGATCACGATCACCGCGTGGCTGTCGTTGACCTCGAGGATCGGCATCCCGTAGATCGGCGAGGAGGGATTCGACTTGGCGGCCGGGTTGGTCACGTCGTTCGCGCCGATCACGAGCGAGACGTCGGTGCGCTGGAAGTCGGGGTTCGCCTCCTCCATCTCCTTGAGCTGGTCGTAGGGCACATCGGCCTCGGCGAGCAGCACGTTCATGTGCCCGGGCATGCGCCCCGCCACGGGATGGATCGCGTAGCTCACCTCGACCTGACGTTTTTCGAGCTCCTTGGTGAGCTCCCGCACGGCGTGCTGAGCCTGCGCCACGGCCATCCCGTACCCCGGGACGATCACCACGCGGTTCGCGTAGGCGAGTTGGATCGCCGCGTCGGCGGCGGTCGTCGAGCGCACCGTTCCGGCATGCTCCCCCGCCCCCTCGGCGCCCTCCACGGCGCCCCCGCCGCCGAACCCGCCCGCGACGATCGCGGGGATCGAGCGGTTCATCGCCACGGCCATCAGGTTCGTGAGGATCGTGCCCGAGGCGCCCACGATCATCCCCGCGACGATCAGCGCGGGGTTGTTCAACGCGATGCCCGTGGCTGCGGCGGACAGCCCGGTGAACGCGTTCAGGAGCGAGATCACGACCGGCATGTCGGCACCGCCGATCGGGAACACCACCGCGTTGCCGAGCAGCGCCGCTGAGAGCAGCAGCACGATGAAGAGGACTTCGGAGTGTTCCCCGGCCGCGATCGCCACACCGCAGCCCACCGCGACCAGCAGCAGCAGGGCGTTGACGAACTGCTGGGAGGCGCCGAGTGTGATCGGGCGACCCGGGATGATTTCCTGAAGCTTGCCGAACGCGATGTTCGAGCCCCAGAAGGAAACGGACCCCACGATCGCGGCGAACAGCGAGAAGACCGCGATGTAGGTGGGAGTGTTGGCGTAGCCCCCGGAGAGCCGGAACTCGGCCCATGAGATCAGGAACACCGCGCCGCCTCCCACGCCGTTGAAGAGCGCGACCATCTGCGGCATCGCGGTCATCTTCACGCGGCGCGCAGCGGGCACCCCAACGGCGGTGCCGAGCGCGACACCGATCACGATCAGCGCCCAGTTGCCCTCGTTCTGGTTGAGCAGCGTGGCCACCACGGCGATCCCCATGCCCACCGCGGCGATGCGGTTGCCCCGCACGGCCGTGGTCGGTCCGGAGAGTCCCCGCAGCCCCTGGATGAAAAGTCCGAAGGCGATGATGTAGAGGACGTCGAGGAAGGAGGCGTCCTGCAGGAAGGAGGAGGCGATCGGCAGGCTCATCCCTTGCTCTTCTCCTCGCCCTCGCCCTTCGCCTTGGGTTTGGACTTGAACATCTCGAGCATCCGGTCGGTCACGAGGAAGCCGCCCACCACGTTGATCGTCCCGAAGGCGATCGCGATCACGAGGATCACCTTGTTGAAGGCGGAGTTCCCCGAGAGCCCGACGACGAGCAGCCCGCCGAGCAGGACGATCCCGTGAATCGCGTTCGTCCCGGACATCAGCGGCGTGTGCAGCGTGTTCGGGACCTTCGAGATCACGACGAACCCGATGAAGCCCGCGAGCACGAGGATCGCGAGGTTCGTGGTGAGGGTGCTCGCGAGGATCACGCCGCCTTCTCCACGGCGGCCTTCGCGCCCTCGTTGACGATCTGGCCTTCCTTCACCACGCAGGCTCCCTTCACGATCTCGTCCTCCCAGTCGAGCTGCAGAGCTCCCTCCTCACCCACGAAGAGCTCGAGCAGCGCCTGCACGTTGCGCGCGAAGAGCTGCGAGGAGTGCTCGGCCATCGTGGCGGGCAGGTTCAGCGGGGAGACGATCTTCACCTCGTGCTTGATCGTCGTCTGACCCGGCTCGGTGAGCTCGCAGTTCCCTCCCGCCTCACCGGCGAGGTCGACGATCACCGAGCCCGGCTTCATCCCTTCGACGGCCTCCGCGGTGACCAGGCGAGGCGCGGGCCGCCCCGGGACGAGCGCGGTGGTTATCACCACGTCGAACCCCTTGATCGCGTCGGTGAGCGCCTGCTGCTGCTGGGCGCGCTCCTCGTCGGTGAGCTCGCGCGCGTATCCGCCCTCGCCGCTCGCCTCCAGGCCGAGGTCGAGCCACTGGGCGCCGAGCGACTCGACCTGCTCGGCGACCTCAGGCCGCACGTCGTAGCCCGTCGTGCGCGCGCCGAGCCGCTTGGCCGTCGCGAGCGCCTGCAGGCCGGCCACGCCGACCCCGAGCACGAGCACCTTCGCGGGCGGGATCGTCCCCGCCGCGGTCATCAGCATCGGGAAGAACCGGCCCATCTCCTCGGCGCCGAGCAGCACCGCGCGGTAACCCGCCACGTTGCTCTGCGAGGAGAGCGCGTCCATCGACTGGGCGCGGGAGATACGCGGGATCGCCTCCATCGCGAAGGCGGTCGCACCCGCCTCGGCGAGCGCCTTCGTCGTCTGCGGGCTCGTGAGCGGGGCGAGGAAGCCGATCAGGATCGATCCCCGGCCGAGGCCGCGGATCGCCTGAGGGTCGGGCGGGGCGATCGTGAGCACCACGTCGCAGGCCCAGACCTCCGCCGCATCGGTGGAGATCTTCGCGCCGGCCGCGGTGTAAGCGTCGTCGCCGAGCAGCGCGTCCGCGCCCGCTCCGCTCTGTACGAGAACATCGAGGCCCTTCGCCTGCAGCTTGCTGACGACCTCCGGCACGAGCGCAACACGGTGCTCGCCGGCCGCCGTCTCCTTCGGGACACCGATCCGCATCTGAGGTGCGAGAACGTACCCGATCCCGCCGATCCGCGGCGGCTGGCCCTTTAACATCGCGTGAACAGATCCGTCCCGGCCAGCCCCGGAGGCCCGCGATGACAGTCAATCTCACCCGCATCTACACCAAGCTCGGCGACGGCGGCGAGACGCACCTCGGCGACATGAGCCGCGTCTCCAAGCTCCATCCGCGCGTCGAGGCCTACGGGACCGTCGACGAGCTCAACGCCCAGCTCGGCGTGGCGCTGCTCGCCGAGGGCATGCCCGTGCGCTTCGCCGAGTGGCTCACCCGCGTCCAGAACGATCTGCTCGACGTGGGCGCGGACCTGAGCGTGCCCGCACCCGAGGGCGTATCCGCCCAGGAGGCGCGCGAGCGGCTGCGCGTCACCCCCGACTACGTGGCCTGGCTCGAGCAGGCCTGCGACGAGGTCAACGAGACGCTTCCGCCGCTGCGCTCCTTTGTGATTCCCGGGGGCACGCCCGCCGCCGCGCAGCTGCACGTCTGTCGCACCGTGTGCCGCCGCGCGGAGCGGCGCACGATCGCCGTCGAGGGGGTCAACGCGGAGACGGTTCGATACCTCAACCGCCTCTCCGACCTGCTCTTCATCCTCAGCCGCGCGGCCAACGCGACGGGCGAGGGCGCGGCCGAGCCGCTCTGGGAGCCGGGTGCGCACGGCGGCGAGGGCGCCACGGAGTAGCTCGCCGGGCGCGCGCGGGAGGCGCGCCGAGGCGTGGGTGGTTTCAGCGCGCGGCGCTGAGCGCTCGGCCCCCGCGGGCCTCGTGCGGCGAGCGCTCGAGCGCGGCGCGAGTGGGCCTCAGCCGCTCGGCCACGCGCAGCCCCGCGACGGCGAGCGCGGTCCAGAGCGAGGCGAGCAGGATCCCTCCGAGCACGTCGCTCGGCATGTGCCACGCGAGCACCAGCAGCGCGACGCAGACCGCGAGGACGAAGGCTGCGGCGACTATCGCGACCGGGCGCCGCGCTCGGCGCGGCGCGACGAGGACCGCGCAGATCGCGAGCGCCGTGGCTGCGGTCGCATGCCCGCTCGGCCATGAGGCCGCGCCGATCGAGACGTTGCCGATGTGGTCGTGGGAGTGGGCGAGCAGCGGCTTGAGCTCCTCAGCGGAGAGCGGAGCGAGACCGAGGACGAGCGCGACCGCGAAGGCCACCCGCGGGCGGTCGCGCGCGATCGCGACCGCTACGAGCGCCACGCCCCAGAGGACGAACTCCGCGGGGTTGAGCAGTTCGAGCAGGACTTCGAGTCCCTTGTCGAGCCTCGGGCGGCCGAGCGTCGTGAATTCGTAGAGCGCCACAGCGTCCTTGAGATGGATCGCGGGGACGAGCTCCGCGAGCGACCAGATCGCCGCGAGCGCGAGCACGCAGAGCCCTGCCAGCGCGAGCGGCTTGGACGGGCTGCGCGGTCCCTCCGCGCTCGGCGCGAGCGCTCGGGGAGGGCGTGCGTGAGCTGAAACGGCGGCTCCATTCATCCCCAAAGAGGTTAGGAGGCTTTGTTAACGACCCCTGAAGGCGGCCCCGCGATCGGGAACGGGCGCCCGGCGAGCGCGGTGAGCGCCTGAGCGGTCACCCAGACGGGTGTCTGGGCGCCCGTGCGTGAGTAGCGCACGCTGCCGTTGGCGGTCACGAGGCTCTCCAGATAGCCGAGCGGGCTGAGGCTCCCCGAGCGATGCACCTTCGCGGGGTCGAGGCCCGCCACGATCAGGCCCTGGACGGCCCAGGCGGTCGATTGCGCGTTGGATTCCCCGCCCTGCTCCTGCGGATACCCCCCGTCGAGGTTCTGCGCGTGGCGCAGAAAGCCGAGCGCGCGTGCGAGCAGCGCGGTGCGCCGCGGGGCGGTGGCGGCCAGGGCCTGCATCGCGGCCGCGGTGTCGTCCACGTCGCTCCCCGCGCCGCGGGTGGCGAAGCTGTAGCCGCCGTCTGAGTCCTGTTGGCGAGCGAGCCAGCGACCCGCCGCGGCGACGGGTCCCGAGCTCGGCGAGAGCCCGGCCGAGCGGAGCGCGAGGATGCCGAAGGAGGTGAGGTTGGAGAGATCCCCGAAGGACCCGTCGGGCTTGCGGTAGGCGAGCAGACGGGTGAGCAGGTCTCCCCCGCTCCCCGCGCCCGGGAGTACGCGCGCGGAGACCCCGCAGGCGTGCAGCGCGAGCATCGTGCGCTCGACGTCGCCCGCGCCGCTCAGGCTCGAGGCTTCGCCGCCGAGCGCGTCGAGGACGGTGTGCGAGTCGCGGCTCAGCGCGAGCGGGCTGCGTCCGGCGGCAGCGAGGCCGATCGCCGCCCAGGCGGTGTAGAGCTCGCTGCTCTGCAGACCCGGGGCCGCACCGAAGCCTCCATCGGTGTTCTGCGCACCCGTCAGGTAGGTGAGCTCGCGGGAGATCGTGGCCCGCGCGCTGTGTGCGCTCGTCTCGTCCGTGGCGGACTTCGTGGCCTGCGCACAGGCGGCGAGGCCGAGCACGAGCAGCGGCACACAGAGCATCAGCGCGAGTGCGGCGGGCGGACCGCCGAGCAGCGCCGCCGCGCGTCCCGGACGCAGCCTTCCCGCCGGAGGGCCGCTCTCCGGGGGTGTGCCGCCGGCGAGCGGATCGCTCTCCAGCCAGCGGATCTGAAGACGGCTCCGGACCCGCGTGAGCATCCGCAGCAGGACGCTTCCGAAGGCGAGACCGAAGATGAAGCTCGCGGCGACGTGCGTGAGGTCGAAGACGCTCGCCGAGCCGAGCACGACGCCGAGTCCGGCGAGCGTGTGGTTGCCGGTCCCGGTCCAGGTGTAGACGTCGAGCACGAGGTTGAAGAGCTCGGCTCCCGCCGCACAGGCCAGGGCGAGCAGCAACGCGGGGGGTCGGCGCCCGGCGAGCAGAGCGCCGAGCGCGGCACCGAGCATCCCCACGAGCCCCCAGCCGAGCATCTGCCACGGGGTCCAGGGCCCCTCTCCGAGCAGGATGTTCGAGGCGAGCGCGGAGATCGCGCCGATCGCGAAGCCGGGCCGCGCGCCGAAGGCGAGCCCGCCGACGAGCACGATCGCAGTGATCGGCTTCACGTCCGGAACTGCGGCGAAGGCGTCGCGGCCGAGCGCGGCGAGCGCGGCAAGGGTGGCAACGACGGCGAGCAGCTTCGCCGGAGGATGGCTGCGCTCATACCACCAGAAGGCGCCCGCGAGCGAGGCGAGGACGATCGCGAAAGAACCGAGCTGCCAGCTCATCCGCCCGCCGCCAGACGCTCGCCGCTGAGCAGCGCGGGCGCCGCGCGCGCCCTGCGCAGAAGCTCCACACCCTGCTCCGGCAGCAGCGCTCCGCCCGCGCCGCCGAGCACCCGGGCGGTCTCCGTGGCGAAGTACCAGCCTCCCGAGAGGATCTCCTCGATCGGGCCGTCCGCGATCACACGGCCTTCCGCGAGCAGCACCGCGCGCGAGGCGAGCGCGGCGGCGAACTCGGCGTCGTGGGTGGCGACGAGCACCGCGGTGCCCTCGGATGCGCGGGCGCGCAGCCAGACGGCGAGCTCTCCCTTGGCCTCGCGGTCCATCCCGCGCGTGGGCTCGTCAAGGGCGAGCGTCCCGGGTGCCTCGCCGCCGCCGATCACCACCGCAAGCGCCAGCCGCTGGCGCTCCCCGCCGGAGAGATCGCGGGGGTGGCGCTCGGCCAGCGCGTCAAGGCCGAGCAGCGTGAGCGCGGACAGGGGTGCCTCATCGCGGACACGCTCGTGGAGCAGGTAGTCGCCCGGGTTCTGCATCAGCAGCGCGACGCGGCCCCGGGCCTCGATGCTCCCGCGGGTGGGCTCGAGCAGTCCGGCGGCGTGGCGGAGCAGCGTGGACTTACCCGCGCCGTTTCTGCCCATCAACGCAACGGTCTCCCCCGGGGCGATGCTCAGCTCCACCCCCCGCAGCACCGCGCGACCCTCGCGCAGCTCGTGCCACACCCCCCTGGCACGCAATGCGGGTGCGTCGCGCTCGCGCCGCGTGGCGATGCGCGAGAGCAGCGCGCGCGGGCCGCGCGCGGGTCTCGCATGAACCTCGGCGCGCTCGCCCGCGCCCTCACCGGGCGGGTGCGAGTCGGGTAACAGCGCGTGACGACGCAGCGTGGCCCGCGCCTGCTTGACCCCGGCGGGGGCGGGGCCGAGCCCGACGCCCTCGATCAGCCGCGCGGCGGGGGTCTGCAGCGAACGCTGCTCGACCGCCGCCCATTCAAGGAAGCCGGAGGGATCGCGGTCGCACACGATCTCTCCCCGCTCCATCGCGATCACGCGGTCGGCCGCGCCGAGGCAGCGCTCGAGGCGATGCTCGATCAGCAGCACGGCGGTGTCGGACTCCTGGTTGAGCCTGCGCAGCTGCCAGATCAGCTCGTCCCCGGCGACGGGGTCGAGCTGCGAGGTGGGCTCGTCGAGCAGCACGAGCGGGGGTCTTGCGACGAGCGCTGCGGCGAGCGCGACACGCTGCAGCTCGCCGCCCGAGAGCTCCGCGGTCGGACGGTCGAGCAGCTCGGCTATGCCGAGCGCGAGCGCGGCCTCCTCGACGGCGCGCGCGACCGCGCCGGGCCCGCGTCCCTGGTTCTCGACGGCGAGCGCGAGCTCGGCGTGGACGGTGCTCATCACGACCTGCGTCTCGGGGTCCTGGAGCAACGTCCCGGCAACCGCCCCGATCGCAGCGGGGGCGTGCTCGCGCGTGTCCAGCCCTGAGACGGTCACTCGGCCCGCGAAGGTCCCGCCGTGGAAATGGGGCACGAGCCCCGCAGCGGCGCGCAGCACGCTCGACTTGCCCGAGCCCGAGCGCCCCGCAAGGACGCAGAACTCTCCCGGCGAGAGGCTCAGGGAAACCTCACGCAGCGCGGGCGAGGGGGCGCCCCGGTAGGTGTAGCTCACGCGCTCGAAGCTGAGCACGCTCACGGCTCGATCCCCCTGCGGTCTGCGAAGGGAGCGAGCGCGGCGAGAACGAGCAGCGCGGCGAGCAGGAAGGTCGCGGGTTCGGCTGTGAGCGAGACGAGCGGGTAGGCGTGGAAGCCCCCCGCCCCGCCGAGCCTCGCGATCAGCGCGAGCACGGGCAGGGCGAGCGCGGCGGCCGCGAAGGCGAGGTCGTGGCGCGAGAGCGCTCGAGCGTGGCGGCCGGCGGCGGCGCGGCGGCGTGCGGCACGCCGTTCGCGCACACGGGCGCGGCGTGTCGCCCCCGGAGCATCGCGCGGGACGCTCGCGCCGTAGCCACGCATCTCGAGCACCGCGGCGACGTCGAGCGCGCGGTCGAGCGCTCCCGCGATCGTGGCGCGCAGCACGGCGAGCCGTCCGCGCGTCCCGCTCGCCCCCCCGTCGGGGCGGCAGCGCTGCGCCTCGGCGAGCCGGCGCGCGTCGGCGGCGAGCACAGGAACGAGCCTCGTGCTGAGCGCGGCGGTGAGCGCGGAGCTCGGCGAGATGCGACGCAGGGCGACGAGCAGCTCGTCGGGGTCCGCGCAGCACACCACGAGCAGGCAGGCGAGCGTGACGACGAGCAGACGCAGCCCGAAGACGAGGCCGTAGACGACCGCCTCGAGCGTGAGGTTGACCTGGCCGAGCACCCCCCAATCACCGAGGCGGGCGAAGACGGTCAGGCCGCTGCGGCTGACGAGCACGTTGACGAGCACCGTCGCGATCAGGACGGGAAGCGTGGTCGCGCGCGCGGCGCGCAGCAGCGGTCCTCCCACGCCCGCGCGCGCGGCTGCGAGCAGCACCGAGACGAGCAGCGCGCCGAGCAGGATCGGGTTTTCGAGCAGCAGCGCGGAGAGCGCGATCGCGCCGCCGTAAGCCGCTGCGATCGTCGCGCGCGTGGCGTGCAACGGGCTCGCCCGGCGCCGGTAGGCGATCTGCGCGCTTGCGCCGAGCGCGCTCACCCTGCCGCCCCTGAGGTCGTGTCCTGGGGCTGCGCGGCATGAGCGCCGCTCGTGTCGGGCAGCGGGACCGCTCCGGCTGCAGCGACGGCCAGCGCGAAGCGGTCGCGCAGGGGGCCTTCGGCGAAGAGCGCGGCGGCGCGCTGCACGCCCGCGCTGTCCGTCCCCGTGACCACCCAGGCGGGAGCTTCTTCGCCGCTGCGCGTGGCCGCGATCAGGCCCGCACCGGCCTGGAGGCTCTGCACGGACTGACCGTCGGGGCCGAGCAGCGTGAGCGTCGAGCCTCCGGAGTGGAAGGTCGCGTAGACGCCGCTCGCGCGCGGACCACGCTCGATCGAGGCGACGCTGCTGTCCGCGCGCAGAGCGGCCCAGGGACCGACGAGCACGCGCAGGATGTCCGTGCCGCCACCCGAGCCGAGCGCGGCGGTGGCGGCGGGGACACCCGCGGACTGCAGGCGGCGGGTGACCGTCTGACAGGCCGCCCCCGCCTCGGCTGAGCACTCCACTCGTACGGGCAGCCGCTTTCCTGCGATCCCGTTGAGGAAGGGCTCGGGGAAGGAGCCGATGACCGCGGGAACGTCGTCGGTCTGGCTCCAGTCGTGGCGGTCCCACCAGATGTGGTCGCCGGGGTGCACGTTGGTGGCGGCCGCTCCCTTTTCTGCCTCCACGCCGTTGACGTAGTAGAACCAGTCGATGGGCCTGCCCCCCGCGCTGTCCGCGCCGATCCCGTTGATCGACTGGACGAAACCTCCCCCGTAGCGAGTGGTCACGCGCGCGTTTCGGAGCAGCAGGCTCATCACCGTTTCCTGCCCGCTCGTCTTCGGGGTGGGCGCTTCCTGTAGGACCTTCGCGCCGAATTCGCTCGTGACGAGCAGCCGCACCGCGGTCGGGGCGGGTCCAGCGCCGAGGCCGCAGCCGGCGAGCGCGATCAGAGCGCCGAGCGCCAGGAGCGCAGCGAGCGGTGACCTCACCTGACCTGGACCACTTCGGGGAAGGAGGGCACGGAGCCCGTGCGAGTCGCGTGGACGGAGTACAGCCCCGCCTTGGCGGGTGCGCGCAACGTCGCGCGGCCCGAGGCGCTCGTGACGGCGGAGCTCGAGAGCAGCGAGACGCGCGCGCCCGACATCGCCTGCCCGTGGCCTTCGTTGTCGTAGCCGGTGACCTTCACGCTGAAGGAGGCGCCGCGCGCGACGCTGGACGGGACGCTCACTTCGAGCGTGCGCTCGCAGCCGCCGTCGAAGGCCTGGCACCAGAACCAGAGCACGCGCGAGCCGCTAGCGAGTTTGCGCCCGTTGCCCTCTGGCCCGGAGGGATCGGCCGCCCCCGTAGTGCCCGAGCGGCCGTTTACCTTGTACTCCCAGCCGTTCTGGCCGTGGTTCGTCTCGCCGTCGAGCGAGTAGACGAAGAGCTGCCCCGAGTTGGAGGGCGAGCTGTTGCAGTGGCCGTAGTCGCGAACGGAGAAGGCGGGCCCGCCGCTGCGGTGCAGGACCGCGAGCGCGGCGAGTGGGGTGCCGGCGGCGAGCGCGCAGGTCCCGTGGGAGGTGGTCACCGTCGAGACGGGCACGTTCAGCGCCTCGGCGGGGCGGAGGATGATGTTGCCCGCACCCACGATCATCACCTGGACGGTCGGGCCCGGGACCGGCAGGTCCGCCACGTGCACCCGTGCCGTCGTGCGCCCTACGCCGGCGTCGTGCTGCCTGCGGGCGAGGGCGGGCGCGGAGGCGAGCCCGGCGAAGGCGCTCAGCGCGGTTGCGGCGAGCACGCCGCCACGCCTGATGAGACGCTCAGCGGACATAGAAGACGAGCCGCGAGGTCCCCCGCGCGAGCGCCGTCGTGTTCCCCGCCGACATCGGATGCGCGCACGTCGAGCACGTAGCGGCCCGGCGGAAGCGAGCCGGGAAGCAGATAGGAGAAGGCGCCTTCCTTGGAGACGGCGAAGAAGCTCTCCACGCCGCAGCGCGCGGGGCGGAAGCGTCCACGCTTGCCGTCGAAGGAGGAGCAGCGCCCACGGTAGCTGCGCCGCAGAGCGAGGCTGACCGAGGTCACGCTCGCGTGCGCGCTGATCCGCCCGGCGATCAACCGCGGGGCGTGCCCGGCGCCATAGGTGCGTCCGTCGCGCAGGCTCGTCACGTCGGCGACGAGCGCGAACGGGCCCTTGTAGGGGAGCAGTTCACTCGTGAAGCCCGACACGCCGCCACGGGGGGTCGATGAGCCGCAGGTGCCGTCTTCCCCGGCGTGCACGCAGACGGTGGTCTCGGTGCGAACGGATTCCGCCTTCGTGACCTTCACTTCCTGGCTCCCGGGATGCGCGAATTCGAGCGTGGCGTGGCCAGCGGCGTCCGTTTCCGCGGTCTTGCCTTCGTAGGCGATCGTCGCGCCCGGAGCGGGCGAGGGGGCGCCGCTGCCGTTCGCGTAGGAGGTCACGGTCACTGGAACCTTCGCGCCGGCGGCGGCGTCGGCGGGGGCTTCGATCCCGAGCGGGCTCTGCGGCGGCGGGCATTCGGCGCCGAAGCAGCTCGGGAAGAAGAGCAGGGTGTCGCCGCTGTGGATCTGCTTGCTGCAGACCCCCTGTGTGGAGGGAGCGTTGTCGATCCAGAATTCCCAGTAGGTCGGGCCGGTGAAGAGGTGGCTCTCACCGAGGATCGTTTCGACCGCGTATTCGCCCGGACCGAATTCGGAGGCGGGGAACCAGCTTCCGCTCCAGTTACCGCCGGTGGCGATGTCGAGCGCGCCAACGGCGTTGGCCCCCGAGCAGGCGTGTTCGCTGTTCCCGTCCTTGACGACGGGCGCGCCGGTGGTGGTGACGACGGTCGGGGGGAGCAGCGTGGCGCTCGAGCCCTCGACGCGCACACTGACCGTGGCGGTTTCGGCCGAGGCGAACTGAGCGCCGCCGAGCGCGAGCAAGAGCACGGCGAGGAGGCCTAGAAGGATGGTGCGAGCGCTGGTCATGGAGCCGACCCCTTTCCGCGAGGGCTCTGCGGGCTTAGGCCGGAGGTAGGTCTCCTGGCTCCCGGGCCTACCCGCCGCGCCTTCCCGGTCCGCTTCGCGGTCCAGTGGCTCGCGCTCTTCGCGCGCTGCGGTGGGCATCCCCGATCACAGTGGCGGGTCCGCGCCGGACTCACACCGGCTTCCCTTTACCACCGACCTTTGGACGCGGGGATTCTACCCGAGCTGAGTGTTCACAGGAACGTCAACAACGGCGCGCTCCCCGCTCATAACGTGCGTGCTCCTCACCCGCAACCGAAGGAGCCGATGCAGATCCCCGCGCATGGCGCAGCGAATGCGCCTCGGCGAGGGCGAAGGGCGAGAGGAGCGGCGATCGCCATCGCGTTCCTCGCTCTGGCCCTCGCCGCCCCCGCTCATGCGGAATCGCCCCCGATCGTGACGACGGGGGCAGCGAGCGAAGCGTCGCTCACCGGAGCGTCGCTCACGGGCACGATCTCGAGCGCGTCGCCGCTCGCGGGGTGCTGGTTCGAATGGGGCAGCGCACCGCCGTTCGAAGCGAGCTCGCCGTGCGGTGCCGTCCAGAGCGAAGGCGTGTTCTCAGTGGCGAGCGGACGGGCGTGGGGACTGCTCCCCGGGACGACCTACCAGTGGCGGCTTGCGGCGAGGAACGCGGCGGGCGTGGCCCACGGGAGCATCGGGTCGTTCACGACGACGGGCGACCCGCAGGAAGAAACGACCACCGAAAGCACGGCGCCGGGAGCACTAGAAGGACTCTCGGGCGCGCTGCCCCAGGAACCCGCGCTGATCGCGCATGCGCGCAGCGAAGACGGGCTGTTCGTGGCGTACTGCCGGCGGCCAGGGGAACCGGACAGCGAGCTCTCGCCGCTGCCGCGCGCGAGCTCGGCGATGGCCAATCACACGGGCTGGCCCTCGCTGCAGTGCCTGAAGATGGACAAGGGGACCTACGGCAAGCTGCACACGCTCGTGGGCCTGGCGCACGTCCACAACTACCTGCTCGGGGGATACGGCAACGACACGATCTGGGCCGGCGAGGCGGGGGATGTGATCTGGGGGGACTACCATCCTTCGGGGCAGCGCGCCTCGCAGTTCGACGCGCTGCACGGCGGCCCCGGGACGGACTGGATCTACTCGAGCCACGGCTACAACCAGATCTGGACGGGGGCGGGAGATGACCATCTCGCACTGGTCTACGGCTGGGGGACGATCCACTGCAACGGACCGGGTCTGAAGACACTCGTGATGCGGCTGCTGCCCCGCAACCGCCACTGGCGGATGGTGGGCTGCGACCACAGGGTGCTCGTGCCCTACCGAGCTTGAGGCGCGCGGGGCGGACTCAGCCCGGCTCGACGGCACGCTTCAGGCGGCCGAGACGCCCGTCCCACTCGGCTTCGGCATCGCGCAACCACGCGGTGGCGGGCGCAAGCGCCTCACCGCGCAGCGAGTAGCGCACCTCGCGCCCTGCGCCGGGGAGACGTTCGAGCAGCCCTGCGTCCTCGAGCGCGGCGAGATGCTTCGCGACCGCCTGGCGGCTGATCGGTAGCTCGGCGCTCAGCGCGGGCGCGCTCGTGGAGCCCTCGCGCAGCAGCGTGTCGACCATCCCTCGCCGCGTGGGGTCGGCGAGCGCGGCGAAGACGCTTCCGAGCGCGTCGCTCAAGCCGCCACCAGCTCCAGGCTCGCAGCCATCGCGGCGATCGGGAAGGAGGGCGAGCTCTCGGTGACGACGACACGTGTGCCCCGCGGCAGCGCGAGGATGCGGAAATCGACGCGGGTGGCGGCCTGCTCCTCCGAGGACCACCACCAGACGAGACGGTTGGGCGGGTCGGCGGACTCGATGTGGATCTCGCGCTCGGGCTCCTCGAGCCAACGCTCCCTCCCCTCCTCCGTGATCAGCGCCTCGAAGACCTCCTCGGGTGAGGCGTCGACCTCGACCTCGCGCCGCACCTCGGTCTGCCCCTGCACGCGCTCCGACATCGCCGCCTCCTTCTTGACAACCGATTGGTTGCTATGGTCGTTGACAACCATGCAGTTGTCGAAAGGATAGCCCATGCCGCTGATTCCGATGGTCGTCGAGCAGAGCGCGCGCGGGGAGCGCTCGTTCGACATCTACTCCCGCCTGCTCAACGAGCGCATCGTCTTCGTGGGGACACCCGTCGATGACGAGGTGGCGAACCTCGTCGTGGCGCAGATGCTCCACCTCGAGAGCGAGGACGACGAGAAGGACATCTCGCTCTACATCAACTCTCCCGGAGGCGTGGTCTACTCGGGCCTCGCGATCTACGACACGATGCAGTTCATCAAGCCCGACGTGCAGACGATCTGCTTCGGCGTGGCGATGTCGATGGGCTCGTTGCTGCTCGCGGGCGGCGCTCCGGGCAAGCGCATGGCGCTCCCGAACAGCCGCATCCTCATCCACCAGCCCTCGGGAGGCTTCCAGGGCCAGGCGGCGGACATCGAGATCCACGCCCAGGAGACGTTGGAGCTTCGCCGCCGGATCGACGAGATCTACGCGGAGCACACCGGCCAGTCAGTCGCGCGCGTGCACGAGGACATGGAGCGAGACCGCTACTTCACCGCTGAGCAGTCCCGGGAGTACGGCCTGATCGACCGTGTGATCAGCTCGCACGAGCTCACGCGCATGCGCACGGGGTTCGGGGCGCGGGAGGAGGAGGCGGTGGGATGAGGCGAGCATCGACACCTGTCCGGGGGCTGTCTGCAATCGGACGATCTGAGAGAAGGCTCACGAAAACTCCGCCGGGACGGGGGTAGGTGGCGAGGACCGCGGACTCTCAGCGACCTCTGAGGAACGAGCAAGGTTGCGCTCAGCCCGTCCGTCGAAGGTAGATCGCACAGAGAAAGCAACGGAAGGAAACCATGTCCCTCTCCCTCGTCATAGCCCTCAACGTAATCCTCGACGGCGGCCTGCTCGCCGGTCTCGCCTGGGTGATGTCCCGTCCCACCCTCCTCGAGGCCCACGAGCCCGCAGCCGAGAACGTAGAGGTCGTCCAGTTCCCCCGCGGCCTCGTCGCCGAGGTCGAGACGCGCCGCGCTGCCTAGCGCTCAGATCCAGCCGAGCAGCGGGCCGAAGATCAGGCCCGCTGCGAGATCGAGACCGGCGAGCGCGCCGACCACGCGGATCTGCCGTGCACGGCTGCTCATGTCGTGCACGGTGAAGGAGACGACGTAGAAGGTGAGATAGCCGAGGACGACGATCACCGGGAAGCTCGCGACGTTCCACCACCAGAAGTACCAGTGGAAGACCCCGTCGGCATGAAGCAGGAGCTCGACGCCGACGGAGACGAGCGAGAGCCCGATCGAGAGCGCCCAGCGGTTCGGGAGCCCGAGGATCCGGGTGCTGCGATCGCGCGGGAGCAGCTTCACGAAGACCACGCCGTTGATCGCGAAGAAGAGCGAAATCTCGACGGTGAGCCCGATCAGGATCACGTAGCTCGAGTGGCCGGTGACCGTCCAGAGCGCGGCGTGGCCGTTGAAGTGAAGGACGAGCGCGTTGGCGATCTCGTTCGCCCAGTCCATCAACCAGAAGGCGATCCCCGCGAGCACGGCATCCCAGTTCGCGCGCTCGACCTCGACCGCGTAGACGTAGACGACCAGCGCAAGCAGCGTGACCGTCGACCAGTCGAACATCCCGGGATGGCGCAGCAGATGCTGGGCTTCCCGCGTGAACGTCGTCACCTCCCCGATCACGACGCTGCGTCCTCGGCTAAGAGCCGATCTCCCCCAGGTCGCTGCCCTCGTCGCCGAGCGCGGCGCGGTTGGACTCGCTGAGTGAGGTGCCCCCGCTGATCAGACGCCGAGCGTGATCGAGGTCGTCGGAGCGCCCGACGGTGAGCGCGCCCTTGAGCACGCCGTCCTCGAGGTAGAAGGTGGTGAAGCTCGCCTCCGCGTGGGAGCCACGCAGGATCTCCTCGTCCCAGCCGTAGGCGGGGCCGACGTACTCCAGGCCGCCCCAGTCGGCGAGATCGGAGAAGAAGTAGGGCACGGTGGTGTGTGCAACGTCCCGGCCGAGAAGGTTCAGCGCGGCGGTCTTGCCGTGGTTGAACGCGACGTCCCAGTGCTCGATGCGCACGGGCTGCCCGCCGTGTACGGGCGAGTCGTATTCGCAGATGTCACCGGCTGCGAAGACCCCGTCCACAGGCGTCTGGAGGCGTGAGTTGCAGCTCACTCCCCCGCGCTCGCCGATCGGGAGGCCCGCTTTGCTCGCAAGCGAGACGTCGGGCGTCACGCCCGCCCCGACGACCACGGCTTCGGCATCGATCGAGAGCCCGCTGCGCGTGATCACACGGGCGACGCTCCCCTCTCCCTCGAAGCGCTCGAGCTCGTCCTTGCCGTGGATCGTCACGCCGTGCTCCTCGAGCAGGCCCTGGAAGAAACGGCCGGCTGTCGGACCGAAGCCGCGTTCGAGCACGATCTCCTCCTGCATCACGATCGTGCACTGCTTGCCGAGCTTCGTGAGCGAGGCAGCGACCTCACAGCCGATGTAGGAGCCGCCGATCATCACCACGCGCTCGACGTCCTTCACGCCCTCACGGATCGCGTCGGCGTTGCCGAGCGTGCGCAGGTAGTGGATCTGCTCGAGATCGCAGCCCTCCACGTTCAGGCGCCGCACATTCGATCCGGTGGCGAGCAACGCCTTGCCGAAGGAGACCTCCTCCTTGGTCGAGAGCTTGGCCGTGCGCGCCTCCAGGTCCAGCGCGGTCACGGAGGTCCTGGTGAGAAGCTCGATGTCCTGCTCCTCCCAGAACGACGCGGGGCGAAACAGTGGCTGCTCGCGGCTCTCCTCGCCGCGCAGGTAGCCCTTCGAGCAATCGGGGCGGTTGTACGGAGCGTCGGGCTCGCGGCCAACGAGCAGAATCGAGCCCTCCGCGCCTTCCTCGCGCAGCCAGCGCGAGCAGTTCGCGGAGGCGAGGCCACCGCCGATCAGGAGGAAGTCGACGTCGCGGTCGGGCATGTGTCGGACACTACTCGGGCAGAGCGCTCACAAGCCCGGTGGATGGCGAACCGACCAGTGGGCCCATGTGGGGATCCCTCCGAAGACGCGCCAGCGCGGACCGTCTTCATCTCGATTCGGTCCGACGTCGGTACCGTTGTGACTCGTGTCGATCCGCAGTCCCGCGATCGTCGCGAAGACGTGCGGGGTTGGAAGGTCAGTCGCGTAGATCGTCATCCAGCGGCCCGGGCCGGGGGCTCCCCAGTGAACGTAGTCCTGCGCGAGTGGGTTCTCGCGGACGATTTCAGCGAGGGGTCGGATTCCCGAGCGGTAGAGGATGTAGTTCAGCGTGCTCGAGCAGTCCTCCTGTGGAGCGCCGAGGGGGTTCGGGTGGCCGTCCGGTCCATAGGGCAGAGACTGAAGCTCGTTTGCCGCGATCAGCATCGCCTGAACGACGGCAGGGGCGTCGGCTGGGATCAAAGCGAGATGCCCGTTGAGAGGATCGAGGCGAGCGGTCTGTCCCGGGATCACCTCGACCCGCGTGCCGGTGCGCGCCTGCATCGCAGCGAGCGACGATTCGCCGTCGCTGCCCAAGGTCAGGGGCGTGGAGGGCGCACCGCTCGCGGCGGCCCCGCCGTATCGTCCGGCCCACGCTTCGACTGACCGCAGGTAGGCGTCGGAGTGGTTGTAGGCAAGGATCGCGCGCGCGTAATCCCCCGGGGCGCCGCTCGCGCGAAGGTAATTTGCGGCACCGAAGATCGCGTCTGCGGGATCCCAGCGGTCTCTCCGGCCGTCGTCGTCTCCGTCGACTCCGTATCTGGCCCACGTCGAGGCGAGGAACTGCATCGGGCCGCCCGCTCCCGCCTCGTTGACCGCACCCGGCTTCGTGCACGAGGGATCGGGATCGCGGCCGTGATCGCACTCCACCTTTCCGATCGCGGCGAGCACCGACCAGTCGAGCCCGAAGCGTGCCGCGGCACGACGATAGAGCTGCAGGTAGCCCGCTGGGATATCGGCCAACCCGACCGAAGACACCCCTTCGCTACCCGGCTCGGGTAGGTCCGGCGCGAGCGACGCGCCGTCGACGCCCGCCACGACCCCCATCGCCGCGAAGGCGAGCGCGAGCAAGGCGGCCGGGGCAAGCACGAGGAACCACGCTCGGCCGCGGCCCGGCGTGGGCCGGGCGCCCCGCTGGGGAACGGCGATCACGCCGAGGGACTGGGGACCGTGCCGCTCATGGACGGCCCAATCCGAGCTGCCGTTTGCGCCCCGCCTCCACCTCGCGCGCATCTCGCATCACCTCGGATTCCTCTGCTTCGCGGCGTAGGTCCCTTCGCGCTCGAGGCACCACAGGGCGTGAGGTCTCCGGCGGACGGCTGCGCCGCCGCGCGATCGATGCGTGCGGCGTGGGGCGCGCCTGTGTTGCGTCTCGATCACCGCTCCGCGTATGCGCACCGGCGTCGCGCTTGACCGACGCACGCGCGGCGAGCTCTCGATCGATCTGCAAACGAGCGACCCTCTGCGTGCGCGGATCGAGACGCTCGTATTCCGCTCGCCCCAGGTTTGCGAGCCCAGCCAGTGCGCCGTAGTCGCGCCGGTCACTTCGGCTTGGACGCTCACGCGCGGGAGGCAACGCGGCCTGCTCGTCGAGCAGGCGCGCCGTCGCCGCGAGACGCGTTTGCTCTTGCGTCGAATCGCGAACGTTCCTTAGGAATGGTTCGTCCTTCGCGGTCGCCCCGATGAGCGTGGACCGCCTCGCCTCCAGGCTCGCGGCGCGGCGTGAGTCGCCCGCAGAAACCGCGGCGGAATGCTCCCGGTTGAGCCGCGCGATCCTTGGCGCGCGCGCGGCGATGTCCTGACGCGCGGCGCGCACGAGAGTTCCCTCCGCTCGACGCTCCACGCTGAGCATCCGCTTCACCTGCGGATCCAGAGCGGGCGGGTGCCTCGGGGAGAGTCGTGAACCTGCCGGCAAGCCCGGCGGGGCACCGGGTGCCGCCACCTCCTGCGCGAGACGGATCGCCCGCTTCTCGACTCGCCGCCGGATCGATTCTCGGGCACTGCGTGCACTTCGAATTGTTTGCCGAAGCTCGCTGTGGCGGTTCGCGGCCACGCGCCCATCGAGCGCGCCGACGGCGGGCGGGATCGCGAGAAGCTCATGACGCTTGAGGAACGCACCCCACCAGAACGCCCCCGCGAGAAGCCACTGCGCCCACCAACCCAGTCCATTCAGATCCTCGACGACACTCGTCACGGCGAATGCAGCACCGAGCAAGAAGGCGTAGACGACCTTCGCGACGATGGCTCCGAAGAGCCGTGTTGCCCAACGCCGGAACAGCTCGCGTCCGCGCTCGCCAAGCGCGGGCGCGAGGACCACGCCTGGCACGAGCAGCAAGAGGAAGAGGCTGAGCGTCGCGGCGAGCAGCAGCCTCAAGCCGATGTGACCGAAGAGCAGCAACATCCCGACGAGACCGACAGCGATCAGTAGGAGTCCGGCGACGCGAGGCCAGGTGCCTGTCTGCGTCCGGAACTCGGCCTCCGCTGAGGTTGGTGCCGTGCAGTTCGTTGCATCGCTGGCGCCGCAGAGCGCCCGCAACAACGACCCGCTTTCGTTGATCGAATTGCGTGCCGGCCCGTTGGGGGGCAACGCGAGGAAGAGCGCACCGTTCGTGCGTGCTTCGCGCAACAAACGCGCGCTGTCCGACAGCCGCGAGCTCTCACCCGCCTCGCACGCTCGTCCGGTTGGATTGCAGTGAGCTTCTCGCAACTCGGCCGCTGCGATGCGCTGTCCTGCTTCTTTCAGCGGCTGGTCGAGCGACCGTGGGTCGCGGCACCAGCTCACGTTGCCGAACTCCAGATAGCACCAGGGGGCTTCCACGCCATCTGCGAAGAGCCCGCCCAAGTGCGAGCCGAGCGCGGCGGCGGGCGAGCCGGGTGTGCCCGAAGAGACGGCGAGGGTGCCCAGCGCCGCTTCATCGCTCCAGCGGCTCAGGGCGCCCACCGTGCCGGACGGATCGGCGATCAGCCAAAGGCCGCCGCCGATCATCACGAGCGCGAGCAGCGTGTCACCCAGCGCTTCGCCGATGCGCCTCCTGAGCAGCCCCTTCTGGGCGGCACTCACCCCCGCGATCGAAAGAGCAAGCGCGAGCAGAGGGACGGTGAAGCTTTCCTCGGCACGCGCGAGCCCGGAGCCGAGCCCGCCGCGCGCACCTTCGAGCAGGTCGAGACCGAAGCACCACTCCAGCATCACGACGAGCGTGTGAATGAGCCAGACGAATCCCATCCAAACGGGCGTCACGAAGAGGTCCTGGACGATCGTCATCAGCTCGCTGCCCCCCACGGGCACGATCCCGGTGTCGATGTGCACGTCCAGGCCGTAGTTCCCGGTCGGCGCGGCGGCCGCGAGGAAACCGGACGTTTCGCAATTGCGCCTGGCCTCCGCGTCGAGGCCGACGGCCAGCGATGACGCGCAGGTAGGGCTCCCGAGCCCGTTGCTGACGAGCGGGTCGGCTTCGGCACGGCCTCCGGCCTCGCCGCCTTCTTCGCCGCTACTCGGTCCGATCGCGGAGACGAGCGGCGCGCCGCTCGGCGCGCGGTTTTCCGTCGTGCTCGTTCGTTGAGGGAGGCGCACGCTCGGCACCTGCGGCCGAGAGTCGGCGAGCGGGTGCGGGCTGACGCCGCGGAAGGCCGCGTGGGCGAGCGGAGCGCTGAGAAGAACTCCAGCCAGAAGCAGAAGACCGAAGCTGCAGATGGCGCCGTTGTGAGAGGACCGACTCACGCGACCGGGGTGGTCGAGAACGCCGCTGCGAGCTCGGGAACGAGCACCTCGACCTGGATCGCCTCGATGCGCCCACGATGGTCGCGAAACAGACAGCGTCCTTCCTCTAGCGCGAGCAGCAAAGCTCGCGACGCTCGATCCTCCGGGTCCAGTCCGAGTAGGGAGAGCGCGCGGCCGGCCTCGGAATCCGAACGCACACCGAATACGAACGTCGCGCCGATCAGGTTCTCCAGCGACTCGTGGTCCCCGCTCAGAGCATCGCCGACGAGCTGGGTGCTGATAATCGGGACTGCGAGCTCGGAGCGCCCGAGGCGTTGGATCGACTCAAGGAGCGCGCGTCCGACTGGATCTCCTAGCAGTCTCCAGCCCTCGTCGAAGGAGAAGATCTTCAAGCGCTCACGCTCGGCCGCGATCAGGTTGAAGGCGAACATCGCGATCAGCCGCACGATCTGCTCACCGACGCGCTCGGCCTGTGAATAGGCGGAGCGATCCACGCCTGCAGCTGGACCCGGAAGGTCGCGGATCCTCAGATAGGTCACCTGCTTTGCGCCGAGGGAAGGCAGGTCGACCCCGGGGTCCGCGAACCCGAGCTGGGTGAGCCCCGAGCGTGAGTAGACCTCCAGCGTACGCGCGACCTGGCGATCGATCTCATCCCCCTCCTCGAGGGCGCGCACGACCTGAAGGCAGCTTGGATCTCGTGAACGAGCACTTACTCGATCGACCGCGGCGACGATCGAGGTCTCCCATGCGGGCTCGGACCGTTGGGGCAGCAGCTCCCGCAGGAACGAGACCGTTGCCTCCTGACGCATGTGAGGCGGCGCGACGCGAAGCGGGTCGAGCATCCCCCTGAGCGCGGGGTCGGGACGCAGGGCGAGTTCCTCGACGTGCGCCGCGACGTCCTCGAGCTCGTGGAACCGATGGTCGCCCTTGGGATCGCAGTCGATCACGCGCGCTCCCTGGAGGAAACCCTCGTACTGGAGCTTCTGGGCGAGCGTGGTCTTGCCGGACCCAAGCGCCCCGACGCTCAGGATCGTCGCGTTCGAGTTGCGATCGGAGCCTTCGCGGAGGTTGAAGAGAACACGCCGACGGGAACCCGTGAGCGTCCGGCCGAGGCGATAGCCGCGACGCGCGCCGACCACATGCGTCGCGGTTGGCATCATCGCCGCGATCTGCTCAGCGGTGAAGATGTCCTCGTAACCCGTGATCCGCGTGCGCTGGGCGGGGAGATGCTGCATGAACAACTCGAGCTGGTCGCCGAGCGGACGGTGCAGGCGAATCTCGCCGTATGCCCGCCGGACGAGCTCCACGCGTTCCTCCAGCTCGTGTTCCGAATTTGCTCCGACGGCGATCCCGGCCGTCATCTTCAGAAGCGCTGGGCGGCTCGAGGACTGGAGATATGAGAGGAGGTCGCGCGCCTCCTGGGTGCGCTCGTACCCAAGGTCCGAAACGCCCTGCTCGCCGCCCGACTCGGCTCGCATGATCTGGTCGGCGTCTTGAATCTTGCGGCGGGCGAGACGCAGAGCGAGCTCGTTCGGCAGGTACCTCGCCGTGATGCTGATGTCGATCCCAAAGCCGAGCGATTCGGGCGGAGAGAACATCAGCTCGGCGCGCGCGCCGGGAAACTGGACAAGTTCGGGGACCGCCCCGAGCACGAGCTGCGCCTGCCAGCTCACGCCCATCTCGGACTCGACGCGCAGAGTGCGCGAGCGATGCTCGATCTCGCTGTCGAACCAGCGCAGCACGTCTCCTTCAAGCGGCGCGAGGAGTGCGGTGCCGTTGCGCTCGAAGATCAACGCGGGCGGAGAATGCAACCCGTCGACCTTCGGCTCGCCGCGGCCTCGACAGAACGAGCGCCGGACAAGCCACTGCAGCTCCGTCCCGCGTGCGGGTCGCAGTGGTAGGAAGTCGCCGATCCGCGCATGCGCGCGATCTGCCGCGACCCGAGCGCGCTCCAGCTCACGGACCGACATCGTCCGTCGGCCCTGGGAACTCAGGCCGCGCCGCGCCCAGTCCAGCCAGCCTCGCGAGTCGCCGGACGCGGCGCGCGAGACGAACGCGGCCACATCGAGGTCCGGCTCGCGGAGACTCACGAACAGGTACAGGGCAGGCGTCGTCGCTTCGTCGACGCGTTGCCCTCGTTGCGATGAGAGATACCGCCGGTTCGCCTTGGCGTGGACAGATGACTCGGGTTGGGATGCCGGCTCCTCCCAGCTGCTCGCCACACGAAGCAGCTGGACATCCGCGCGTGCCGCTTCGAGCGCCCCCACCAGACCGAGAAAGCGCGATCGCTTCTCGTCCTCACGGAGCCACTGGTAGGACTCGAGCCGAACGGCGAAGGCCGCCCATCCGTCGGAGAGCCCGGTGCCGAAAATGCAATTTCCGTAGATGAAGCAGATCGGCGGCCTCACGAGATCCGCTCGCGCTCCACTCGCAGCTCGGTGCCACCGGCGAGCTCGACGACCTGCCCTCGCGCGCCTCCGTGACTGCGCGCCACGAGTGTGAGCCGCGTCGGACTCGACCGCGCGAGGGCATGTGAGGCGAGCACACGGACTGCGCCCGGACCTCGGTACCTGAGCGCCCGTGCGCGCGGATCGCTCCCGTCGGGCAGGAGAAGAAGCTCCGGCGGCCGCCAGCGCACACCCACACTCGAGCTCCGCTGCAGACCGCTGACCCTGCGCGGAGCCACCCACAGTCGCACGGCCGCGCGTACCGCGAGGTGCGCGGTGCGCCCGTCCACCCGGATGGCGGTGAGCACCGCTGCAGCACACCCGGGGAGCGCGAGATCTCGCAGGTACCAAGGGATCGCGTGAAGTGCGAGACGGGTGATCGGGAGACCTCCCAACGCGAACGCTGTGAGGATCGAGACGAGGAAGTAGACGACTCCTCGAACCGGTACTCCGCCGGGATTCAGCCGCAGCCGATCAATCGTGTAGATCCGTCGTTCGAGGTCGAACACGCGCCGGAACGAGCGGACGTCGGTCACGGGCCTCCGAAGAGCGAGGCGACGGTGTCGCGGATCAGAGTCACGCCGGTCGGCGTCGCGAGTAACACCGCGACTATCCCGACCGCGAATACACCCGCGGCCTCCTTGAAGTCCCGGCGAAAGGCGAGCACAGTCGCTGCAACCGCCAGTGCGAGCCCGATCAGGCTCATCGCCACCGCACGCCCCGTGTTCCCCGCCTTCGCCGCCGCACTTTCCAGCGAGCTCCCCCCTTCGCCGGGCTGTGCGCGAACGGCGCTGCCCGCTTCGGCAGTTTTCACCGCCGCGTTCGCGGGTTCACTTGCAAACGTAGTCGTCAGGATCAGCGACAGCATCAACAAGCGCGAGAGCCGCACGTCACGCATCTGGATCGGTCTCGATCGCGGACACCAGCCAGCGCCCCTGCGCTCGCTGGACTTCGACTTCATAGGCGAGGCTGTAGCTCGCCCCGAGCCCATCCTTCGCCTCTACAAGAGCGGAGACGGTCCCGCCCCCCGCGGCCCAGGCCTCGCGCGTGACCGAAGTGAGCTGCAGCGGAAACGCAGGTGGGGCGATGGTCGCGCCTTCCGCGAGATCGGAGGCGAGCTCGGAAGGGGAGTCGGCCAGGTAGTTCGTCAGCGCGCGCCGCACCACGAGCCGAAGGGCCGGGTCAGACACCGTCGCGAGGCGCGGCGCGCTCGCGGGAGCAGCAGTCGCCGGTGGACCGACAAAGGCCGGATATCCGCCGAGCGTGAGCGATCCCTGCGCGTTGCGCTCGACCGTCACCGCAAGATCACGCGGGCCCGCAGGACTTGTTTCCGCGGAGATCGTGAACACGTGCACCCCGCGGACCGGTTCGCGGCGCTGGGCAACTTCGGCCCAATCGACACGCTCGCTTCCTCGAGAAGGAAGCACGAGGCCGGCCGCCGGCTCCATCTGAGATCCGGTGAAGGCTTCCAGTCCGAGAGGGCTTGCGGCCGGTTCCGCCGCGCTCCAGGTCAGGTAGCGGCGAGCGAACTCGACCGCATAGCTTTCGGCGGCAGGGTCGATCGTCTGAACCGGAGACGGACGTGTGACAGCGTTCGTCGCACGCGGGGGATCGAGGGCGTATCGCGCGCTGGCCAGCAGACCGAATGCCGCAGCGAGGCCGAGCAGATAGCGGTGCGCCTCGCGAGCGAGCCGAATCCGCCACATCGGTAGCGACCGCGAAACGACACGCGCCCTTTGTGAGGCCGGAGCAATCACTGCTCGAACCCGAACTCCGCAACAGGGACCGCCGGCGCCTGCGAGCTGCGCGGCACCACGACCGTGGGCTCACGCGCGGCGCGAGACACACCCGGCTTCGCGCTTATTAGAGCGGAGGTGCGACGGGCATGTGCTCTGTGGACGACCGTCGGCACAGCCATCGAGCGTGGAGTCGATCTCCCCTTCGCCTTCACCGTTCGCGCACCACCGTCTGCTGCGTGCACGGGAGTCCCGGCGGGTGCAGTCGCCCCGTGCGGCTGGCCGAAATGGCTCTCGATAGCTGCGACTACCACCGCACCGGTCACTGCGGCGGCGACCATCGACGGGCGAATGCGAGATCGGCGGTCAGCGCTTGCGATCGGGGGGAAGTCGCCCACGAGCTCCGCGTCCTCATTCGGCAGGTCGCCGATCGCAGGGGTCGACAGATCGTGCGTGAGCAGGTAATCGCCCTCATCGTGGACGCGGTACCGATCCGCGGGTTCGCGGTGCACCCTCATCCCTGGACGCTCCAGCCGGCTGAAGCGTCGCGGCCGGCCGACACCCGGAGTGGGCAGTGCTCCGGGTGCCGACCGAGCTCGCGTGACTGGGCTTCGCCACTTGGTCGTACGAGAAACCAACCAGCAGCGGCCCGGGGATCGGTTTTCCTATGAGTGGGGGGAGTTGACGTCACAGGCGATCCCTGGTTTCTGCTCCGACGCGGACCCCGTACTCGGGACACTCTCTTGTGCGCTCTTCCTCCGCCGTGAGTCCGCGCAATCTCGCCCGCGCGCGCTGCGCGACCTTGCGGTACTTCTCGGGGGTCCATCCCCGGGCACTGCAGAACTGCTCGCAGCGCATTGCGAAGATCAACTGCGTCAGCACCACGTCGCGTTGATCGGGAGTGAGCGCGTGCATGTGCCCGAGCAGTCGCTTGAGCTCGTCGCGAGCGAGGGCCAGGCGCTCCGGCTCTGTCGTCGTGTCGGCAATCTCCAGCGGCTCGTCCTCGGCGAGGAAAGGGACCGCACCCTCCATTGCCGCAGCGATCGGGCTGCGACCGCTGATCGCGCGCCGCCGATCCTGGACTCGAGCGAGAAATCGCTGCTCGAGTGTGTTTGCGAGATGCGACCTGCTAACGAACGCGCGACCGCGTCTCGAGAGCGCGACGAGCTCCAGCGTGGCCTGCGAGTAGGCGTCCTCCAGATCCTCTGGCCGCAGGCGATGTCTGTGAACGCGCAGAAGCACCTCTCGCTTGGCTGTTGCGACCAGGGCGACCATCTCCGCCGGGTCGGCGATTCGACCCGCGCCCGGCCACCGCTCCCCTGTTCGTCCTTGAAATCGGGTAGACACACCAAGATGTCGAGCGAAGGGCCTCTCAGACCCCCCTCCCAATTTCGAACAAGCCGAAAGCGCGGCCCGAGATGAGCCTGGGCGATCGCCTCCACGAGCTCGACCGCAAGCAGCAGACGCGCCCCCGGGTGAGCTTCCTTGCTGCGGTGATCAAGAAGTTCGGCGACGATCAGGGCGGGCAGCTCGCCGCCCTGATCACGTACTACGCATTCGTCTCCCTGTTCCCGCTGCTGCTCGTCTTCGTGACGGTGCTGGGCTTCATCCTGCAGGGCGATCCCAGCGAGCAGCAGAAAATCCTCAAAGGCACGCTCGGGCAGTTCCCGCTGATCAGCGACTACCTCAAACTGCACGCGATCGAAGGCAGCACCGTCGCGCTCACGGTCGGCGTCGTCGGCTCGCTACTCGCGGGGATGGGCTTCACCGGCGCCACCCAGATGGCCTTCAACCGGATTTGGAGCGTGCCCTTCAAGCACCGCCCCGACTTCCTGCGCTCACGGCTGCGGGGCCTCGGGCTTCTCGCGGTGCTCGGCACGATCTCGATCATCTCCACCGTCGCCGCCGGGTTCGTGGGCACCTCAGACCACTCCGCCCCGGCGGTGATCGGTGGCGTCCTCGTCGCGCTCGTCGCCAACCTCGCGCTGTTCATGGCCGCCTTCAAACTGCTCACGGCCGTGGACCTCCACTGGCGCGAACTGCTCCCGGGCGTGATCACCGCATCGATCCTCTGGGAGCTGCTGCACATCCTCGGCGGCTACTACGTCGACCACGCGCTCAAGCGCACCAGCCCGCTCTACGGCTTCTTCGCCGTCGTGCTCGGTCTGCTCGCATGGCTCTACCTCGGAGCGCAGCTCACGATGATCTCGGCCGAGGTCAACGTCGTCAAAGCACGACGCCTGTGGCCACGGAGCTTCTTCTCGAACCCGCTGCTGGAGGCGGACCGCCGCGCGCTCACCCACTCAGCCGAGACCGAGGAGCGGATCCACGAGGAGAACGTCGAGGTCACCTTCGACGAGAAGGCCGGCGACCCCACCGGCGGGTCGCCCGGCTAGGTGCCGCGCGCGTCGATCCCGTCCGGCCTACGCAGAGCCGGTCGGACCAGGAGACGCTACTATCTAGTTGCTATTCTGCTACAGGCATGGGTGCTCAAGCCACCGTACCTCCCCCTCTCATCCGCGAGGCCCGCTCGCTCCGCGACCTCGTCGGACTGTCGGATGCCGACATCGCTCGTGCCACTGGCGTAGCGCGCAGCACCGCGCGCGCTTGGCTGGCCGGCACCCGGACGCCGACCAACGAGAGAGCCGAGCGCCTGATCGAGCTGTCGGCCCTCGCCGAACGCCTGATGCGCGTGATGGAGCCGGATTACGTCGGAGTGTGGCTCCGGCGCCCGGTTCCAGCGCTCGACGAGCGCAAGCCCGTAGACGTCATCGCCAACGGCGAATATGTCCTTGTGGCTGAACTGATCTCAGCAATCGAAACCGGCTCTCTGGCGTAGCGAGTCCCGATGGGGACGAGCGCCGAGCGACGTTCCGTTGCCGGGATCTGGTGGCGACAGATCCCGCACGGCGCTGACCCCCAGCTCGCGCCGGAACCGGCTCCTTCGGGTCGCTGGCAGCGCGGCGCGGTCGTTCGCGCGGTCTACTTCGCCGACACACCGGAGACCGCTTGGGCCGAGTGGTACCGATTCCTCGCCGAGGTCGCGTTGCCGCCATCGCGAGCCGTTCCCGTCGACCTCTGGAGGTGGCGTGTCCGCATCAACGAGATCGCCGACCTCTCCTCAACGGCGAGGCTCGAGAAGGTCGACCTTCCGGTCCCCGTGCCTGGACGCAGCAGCTGGGAGCCGTTCCAGCAGTGCGGCGAGAGGCTGCACCGCGAGGGTTATCGGGGCGTGCTGGCCCCCTCAGCCGCCCGTCCCGGCAGCCTGGTCCTGTGCCTCTTCCGAGACGAGCGCACCGTAGAGGGGGCCAAGCCCGTCCGTCCTCCGTCCGCATACGGCGAGCCGCCTCCCCCGCCAACCGGCATGAAGACCTGAACCCGGCGCGCTCGCGCTCACGACCTCCGCCGCGCACACGAACGCGCCGCACTACCCCCTACTCCGGCCAGGTCGCCTCGCCCATCACGCCGTCGCCCTCCTCGGGCTTCGGGCCTCCGACCGCGATCAGGTCGAGCCCGTCGGGGCCGGACTCGAAGGCGCGCACCACCTCGGGGGCCACGCGGACCACGTCCCACTGCTTGAGCTCGTGCGTCTCACCGTCGAGCAGCACGCGGCCGGAGCCGCTCACCACCACGTAGGCCTCCTCCTGGACCTTGTGGCTGTGCCCCATCGGGCTGCGGAAGTTCGGCTTGTACTCCCAGAGGCTCACCCCGAGATCGCGTGAGGCGATCGCGCTGCGACTGAAGCGTCCCTCCACCTCGGGCGCGCGGTCGCCCACGGAGTCGGGGAGGTCGCGGAAGTTCACGATGTTGTAGCTCGACACGGTCTTCTCCTTGGGTGTTGTGCGGGGACGGCGCATTATGGTGCGCGCACCCTCGATGCCCCTAGCCCTCTCCACTCCCGCCCAGATCGCCACGCTCGCCGCGATCTTCGCGATCCTGATCGCGGTGCGGATCGCCGGCCGCTGGCTGATCGGCAAGGGCAGCGCGATCGAACGCGCCAAGCACGGTGTCCTCCCCGGCGTGGGCTCCGCTCCCGCGCGGCCTCGAACCCCGGCCGAGGAGCACCCTGCCGACGAGCCCGAGCCCGAGCCCTACGACCCGTTCAACGCGGGCTGATCTGCCGCACATAGAGGCCGAAACCGCAACCGCTCCCCGCCCCGGCCCACGAAAAACGGCTCTGCAATGCGCTTTCTCGCCATCACCAGAAACTACTTGCGCCTGCAATCACTCGCGCTATACTAACTAAACTTTCGTAAGCTCATATGGAGCGAGAACCTTTATGACACCTGCCTCTCCCCCAGATCAGAACACCCTGTCCGACCCCTCCCCCCAGCGCCTTCGCCTGATCCCGCTCGACGACACGGTCGTCTTCCCCAACATGGGGATCACCCTCACGATCGACGTGGGGGATGACGAGCGCGTGGTGCTCGTCCCCCGTCACGAGAACGAGTTCCTCGAGGTCGGCACGATCGCCGAGGTCTCCGAGAAGATCCGCCTCCCCGGCGGCGGCCGCGCGGTCGCCCTCTCCGGCGAGCACCGTGCCCTGATCGGCAAGGCCGAGACGGGTCCCGGCGGCGAGCTGCGTGTCGAGGTGGACGAGCGCCCCGACGAGGTACCCGTCGACGGCCGCACCCGCGAGCTCGAGCGTGAGTACCGCGCCACCGTCGAGGAGATCCTCGAGCTGCGTGGCGATGACGGGCGCATCTCCGCCTTCCTGCGCGCGATCGCCGAGCCCGGCTCGCTCGCCGACTCGGCGGGCTACTCGCCCAGCCTCACCTACGAGCAGAAGGTCGAGCTGCTGCGCACGATCGACGTGACCGCGCGCCTCGAGCTCGCCGTCAAACTGCAGCGCGACTCGCTCGCAGAGCTGCAGGTGCGCAAGCGCATCCGCGAGGACGTGCAGGAGGGCGCTGAGAACCAGCAGCGCGAGTACTTCCTGCGCAAGCAGATGGACTCGATCCGCAAGGAGCTCGGCGAGGACGACGCGTCCGTCGCCGAGGAGTACCGCACGAAGATCGACGAGTCCGGGATGCCCGACGAGGTCCGCGAGCAGGCCAACAAGGAGCTCGCGCGCCTGGAGCGCATGGGCGAGCAGACCGGCGAGTCCTCGATGATCCGCACCTACCTCGACTGGCTGATCGCCGTGCCGTGGGGCAAGCGCTCGGAGGAGCGTCTGGACCCTGTGGCCGCGCGTGCCGTGCTCGACGCCGACCACGCCGGGCTGGAGGACGTCAAGGACCGCGTCACCGAGTACCTCGCCGTGCGCAAGCTCCGCCAGGAGCGTGGCATCGAGGCCGACCCGAAGTCCGGCGCGATCCTCACCCTGATCGGGCCCCCGGGCACCGGCAAGACCTCGATCGGCGAGTCGATCGCCAAGGCCACCGGCCGCGAGTTCGTGCGCATGTCGCTCGGCGGCGTCCGTGACGAGGCCGAGATCCGCGGTCACCGCCGCACCTACATCGGCGCCCTCCCGGGCCGGCTGGTGCGTGCGCTGCGCGACGCGGGCACGATGAACCCGGTGATCCTGCTCGACGAGGTCGACAAGGTCGGAGCGGACTGGCGAGGCGACCCCTCCGCCGCCCTGCTCGAGGTCCTCGACCCCGCGCAGAACCACTCCTTCCGCGACCACTACCTCGACGTCGAGCTCGACCTCTCCCAGGTCATGTTCCTCGCCACGGCGAACGTCGCGGACACGATCCCCGGACCGTTGCTCGACCGCATGGAGGTCATCTCCTTCGATGGCTACACCACCGAGGAGAAGCTCGCCATCGCCAAGGGCTACCTCTGGCCCCGCCAGCGCGACCGCAACGGTCTGCGTGAGGACGAGGTCGAGGTCTCTGACGAGATCCTGAAGACGATCATCACCGAGTACACCCGCGAGGCCGGCGTGCGAAACCTCGAGCGCAACCTCGGCACGATCCTGCGAAAGACCGCCACGAAGATCGCATCCGCGCAGGTCACCGGGACCGCTGAGGCCGCCGAGGCCCCGGTTCAGAACGGCACCGCCGCAGCCGCTGCGGTCGCCGAGGCGAGCGTCCCCAACGGCACGGCATCAGCCGCGGCCGAGGCGCAGGCCAACGTCCCCAACGGCACGGCATCAGCCGCGGCGGAGGCGACGCAGAGCATCGAGATCCCCGTGAAGATCGACCTGGAGGCCGTGCGCGACGCGCTCGGACGCCAGAAGTTCTTCCAGGAGTCCGCTTCGCGCACGGCCACGCCGGGCGTGGCCACCGGGCTAGCGGTCACAGGCGCCGGAGGCGATGTGCTCTTCGTGGAGGCCACCGCGATGAAGAACGGCGGCAAGGGAGGGCTCGTGCTCACCGGGCAGCTCGGCGACGTGATGAAGGAGTCCGCGCAGATCGCGCTCTCCTACGTGCGCGGCCACGCCGAGGAGCTCGGCATCGAGGAGGACTCCTTCGAGAACAGGGAGTTCCACGTCCACGTCCCCGCGGGAGCGATCCCGAAGGACGGCCCGAGCGCGGGCGTGACGATGGTCACCGCCCTCGCCTCGCTGCTCAGCGGGCGCCCCGTCAAGCACACCGTGGGGATGACCGGTGAGGTCACCCTGCAGGGCAAGGTGCTCCCGATCGGCGGCCTGAAGCAGAAGGTGCTCGCCGCGCACGCCGCGGGACTGACGGACGTGATCCTCCCGGAGCGCAACCGAGGCGACCTCGACGACATCCCGGAGGAGGTCTCCAAGCAGATGACCTTCCATCCGGTGATGACCGTCCAGGAGGTCCTCGACCGCGCCCTGGAGCCCGCCCGCGATGTCGCGCACGCGTAGATGTGAGCCTGTGCCGCTCGAGGTCAGGGAGACCGCCTCCCTGCTCGAGCGGCGCTGGCAGCTCTCGATCCTCTACGCCGCGCTCTCCGGTGCGCTGCGCTTCAACGAATTCGCCGAGGCCGTCGCCGGGATCTCACCGCGGATGCTCTCCGAGCGCCTGCGCGATCTCGAGGCGGCGGGCCTCGTCGAGCGCAACGTGATTCCCTCCAGTCCGCCCACCGTCGAGTACCGCCTCACCGACCGCGGCCGTCGGCTCGCCCCGCTGATCGAGGCGATGCGCGACTACGCGAACGTCGCAGGCTGACGCCACCGGACCTCAGCTGCCGATCCGGAAGAGCGCACGCTGCGCGCCCGCGCCGGAGCGGTCGCTCGCGGTCCTCGCGATCAGCGCGTAGCGCCCCGGGCTTAAGGCCCGGCCACCGATGCGCCCGGTGAGACGGAACGAGTTGCCCCCCTCCGGGCTGATGCGCGAGAACCCTCCGACCACCGGGCCGCTGCGCACGCAGGGCACCCCTCGCAGCGACTTCCGCGGCGCAACGCATCCCGCTCCGCTCTTCACACCCGGGAGCATCCGCCGCACGCTGAACTCAACGAGGCTCACCCCGCCGAGCACCCGGTAGCTCACCTCGCCCCCGTGGTTCCCTCCCATCGTGCCCCCGCGTCGCGCGGCGGTGAACGCGCCGGGCCTGATCCGCAGCGCAGCCACCGACCGGCCGAGCACGCATTCCTTCGGTTCGCCCGCCCCGCAACCTCCGCACGCCGCCTCGCGGCAGATCGAGAGCGCTTCGACGTGAACCTCCACCGACACGCTCGCGCTGAGGCCCGCGAGGTCGCTCACCCTGAGCGTCGCCTGGTGCATCCCGAGCGAGGAGAACGCGTGCAGCGCCTTCGCGCCCGGGGCCACTTCCGCTCCGTCGTCGAAGCTCCACTGGTAGGACGCGACCGAGTCCCCCGGTTCGCTCGTCGACGCCGTGCCGCTGAAGCTCACCGGCTCGCCGATTTCGATCCGGGCATGGTCGGCCAGCGCACTCGCCACCGGACCCCGCCACTGGTACTCGTATGGCCCCACGTCGCGCCGCCCGTTCACGATTCGTGGATCGCCGCCGAGGTCCACGCTCGATTCGCCCGCGGCGGGCGCGCCGGGCCGGCCCGCGTCGATCAGCGGTGAGCCCGGGGCGAGATGGAAGTCGCCCCCGAGCGGGGACACGAACTCGGGGCTCGACGCGAGCACCGCTTCGGATTCGACGCTTCCGCCCGGCAGCGTGCGCACGCTCCCCGCGTCGTAGGCGGAGTAGCTCGTCGACACGCGCGCGGTCCCGGACCCCTGACCCCCCACCGCGATCGGGGTGGCCGCTTCGCTCACGATCGAGCTCACGAGCGTTGCGCTCACCGGCGCTCCTTCGCCGTCGAGCAGCACACCCGTCCCCCCGCCTCCCACGAGCGCGTCGTTGCGCAGCGCCGCGCTCGTCGCCCCAGCCCCGTTCGCGATCAGCTCCACCCCCACGCTCGCCCCGAGCATCTCCACCAGCGAGTCTTCGACCACCAGCCCTTCCGCGTCGTCTCCGAGCAGCGGCAGGCCTCCGGAGATCACGTCCCCGCGCAGGAGCGTCCCCGCTCCCGCCACTGCCACGCCCTCGCTCGCTCCCCTCACGGTCGAGGAGCTCACCTCTCCCCCACGCGCGTCGATCCCCGTCCCGCTGATCGCTTCGATCTGCCCGCCCGCGAAGGTGCCGCCTTCGAGCTTCAGATCCGTCGCCCCCGCCGCTCCCGACGGCGATTCGATCGCGAGCCCTTCGAGCCTTCCCGCGCTCAGCGCGACGCCCGTCATCGCGCGGCCCGCCGGGAGCAGCACCCGCAGCGCGCTCACGCTCGGGCTCGGAGATTCGGCCGCGTCGACCGTGAGCGCCGTCCCCCCTTCGATCGCGTCGCGCGTGAGCGTGGTGAGCCCCGGCCCCGCACCCTGCACCGCGACCGCGTCGCCCGTGTAGCTGAACCCGCCCGCGCGCGTGTAGGTACCCGAGCCGATCAGCACCCGGTCGGGGCCGCCGGAGTTCGCGTGCACAGCCGCCGCGTCGAGCGCGCGCTGCAGCGCCGCGCCCGAGCTCCCTTCGTCGACCCCGCCCGCGGGACAGGCTGGTTCGTTCACGCAGTACACCGTCGCCCCCGCCACCGGGGCGATCAGGAACGCGAGCAGCACGATCCCCACGACGGCCAGGCCCGATCTCTGCGCCCTACTGAGCACGGCGCGATTCAAGCAGCCGGCGCGGGTTCGGGTTCCTCTCCACGCCCGCTCGCGTGATGCTCCGGGCTGCTCACCCCAACGAGCTGACCTCCCGCGCATTCGCTCGCCCTCACCTCCGCGCGCCGTGGGTTCCGGATCCCAGCCGCTCCGATCAGCCCACCGATCGCGACGAGCGCCGCCGCGATCATCATCCCAAGGTGGAACGCGTGCAGCGAGGCGCCTTCCGCGGCCACCCGCACCGCATGGGCCTGCGCCGAGGGCATGCCCGTGAGCTTCGGCTTGCCGAGAGGCAGGCGCTTGGCTTCGCGCACCGCCGCCTGCGCCGCGGGGCCGAGCTGCACGCCGATCAGCCTGCTGTTCATCGCGCTCGCGAAGGAGGACGCGATCGCCGCGCCCACCGCGGCCGTCCCGAGCAGGCCCGCCACACGGGCTACCGCGTTGTTCACCCCCGAGGCGATTCCCGCCTCGCGCTCGGAGCCCGCGAGCACCGCCGCGGTGAGCGGCGCGACCGTCATCGAGAGGCCGAGCGCGAAGAGGATCAGCGGCGGCAGCACTTCGGAGAGGTAGCCCACCTTCACGCCCGCGTTCTGGAACAGCAGCAGCCCGGCGGCGGCGAGCAGCGGTCCCGCGCCCATGAAGAACCGTGGCCCGAAGCGATCCGCGAGCGCGCCGAAGCGCCGTGAGAGGAAGAACATCACCACCGTCACCGGCAGCGTCGCGAGCCCGCTCTTCAGCGGCGAGTAGCCGCCGATCTGCTGAAGGAAGAGAACGAGGAAGAAGAAGAGGATCGACAGGCCCGCGTACATCGCGAACGTCTCCACGTTCCCCGCCGAGAAGTTGCGGCGGCGGAACAGCCGCAGCGGCAGCATCGGGTCCTCCGTGCGCGACTCGTAGAGCGTGAAGAGCGCGAGCAGCAACCCGCCCGCCGCGAGCGGGAGGAAGACCGCCGCGCTCGACCAGCCCAGGCGCGGCTGCTCGATCAGCGCGAACACCGGACCGCCGAGGCCGAGCGCGCAGAGCAGGCCGCCGGGAACGTCCACCCGCCGCGCACCCGCCGCGCGCGGTGCGCTCGGCGGGATCGCTGTAGGATCAGCGTCACGCAGATCGCCGACGAGCGGCACGTTCATCACGAAGATCCAGCGCCACGAGGCGATGTCGAGCAGCTCGCCGCCCGCGAGCGGGCCGAGCACCCCCGCGATCGCGCCCCAGGCCGTCCATGTCCCGATCGCGGGTCCGCGCTCCTGCTCCGGGAAGGTGTTCACGATCACCGCGAGCGAGCTCGGCACGAGCAGCGCGCCCGCCACTCCCTGCAGCGCGCGCGCGCCCACCAGCACCCCGATAGACGGGCGCCGCCGCACAGATCGCGGACGCCGCCCCGAATCCCGCCACGCCGAGCGCGAAGACGCGGCGCTCGCCGTAGAGGTCGCCGAGCGAGCCGCCGATCAGGATCAGCGAGCCGAGCGTGAGCAGATAGCCGTTCACCACCCACTGCTGCGCCGCGAGCCCACCGCCGAGCGCGCGCTGGATAGTCGGCAGCGCGACGTTCACCACCGTCCCGTCGAGCAGCACGATCCCCGAGCCGAGGATGCACGCGATCAGCGTCAGTCGCCGTGCCGCCGCTGAGCTCCCTGCCTCCATGTGGCTACGGTAGCCGCCCGCGGCGGCGCGCTTCGCTCAGGCGCCTGCGAGCACGGCGAGCTGAGGCGCACCGGGGTTGCCGCAGACGCGGTTGCGTCCAGAGCGCTTGGCCTCATAGAGAGCTTCGTCGGCCTCTTCGCACACGCGCTGGTAGTCGAAGGCCGCCTCGTGCACGGACGCTGAGACGCCGAAGCTCATCGTCACCCGCAGTCCCCCGCCGACGGTGTCCGCCTGGACGCCCTGGCGCAGCCGCTCCGCCATCGCCGCGGTCTGCTCGAGGTTCGCACCGGGGAGCAGCACGAGGAACTCCTCACCGCCGATCCGGTAGGCGAGGTCGAACGCTCGGAGCTGCTTGCGCAGCAGGTAGGCCACGTCCTGCAGCACCGCGTCGCCCGTCGCGTGCCCGAAGTTGTCGTTGACCTGCTTGAAGTGGTCGAGGTCGCCCACGATCAACCCCACCGGCTGTCCCGTGCGCTTGGACTGGTGCGCGAGCTCGTAGGTGCGGTCCTTCAGCGAGTTGCGGTTGAGCATCCCCGTGAGCGGGTCGATCACCGCTTCGGAGCGGTGGGCCACGTCCGAGCGCATCAGCGCCGTGGAGAGGATCGCAACCGCGATCGAGAGCGCGAGCGGCATGATCAGCAGCGGTGGCTTCGCGATCACCGCGTGCGCGTCCGAGCCGAAGGCCACCGCGATCATCATCGTCGACCGTCACCGCCAGGCCCGAGGATCACGCCGCGCGTGGGAAAGCGCGCGCTGAGGGTCACGATCGGGATCGCGAACCACGCCATCGCGGGCGAGTGCGGCCCGCCGGTGAGCACGACCGCGAGCGCGATCATCAGCTGCGAGCCCGCCCACGCCGCGAACAGCAGGTACTCCGGGTGCGTCACCCGCTCGATCGCGTCGTCCGCGATCTTGAAGAGCACGCCGGCGCACCGCCAGCAGGGCGACCGTCCACCAGCCCAGCCACGGCCCGCACAACAGCAGCGCGAGCGCCATCACCACGAAGGACTTGCGCCGCACCGGCGCGACGAGACGGTCCATGTCGAGCATCCGCTCGCGGTCCATCCCGTCGCTGATCAGCCACGAGACGGGGGCGTGCTCCGGCGTCGGCCGCGCCCGTGCGGGACGGCTCGCCGTCGCGCACCGGGGTCGGTTCCAGGCGTGCGGCCGGGACCGGCTTCGGGAATGCGGGAGCAGCGGCGAGGTCACTCATACGGGTGAGGCATCGGCCGCGGATACCACAATCGGGAACACCCGAAGCGCCTATGGACAAATAGGCAGTCCGTACATTTGCGCCCGCGCGCCAGCCGAGCCCAGCGGGCGCCGTCAGCCGAGTACGAGCTCGGCAGCGGTGCGCAGCGTGGCGGCGTCGCCCGAGACGAGCAGCGTGGTCACGATCGACTCGCGCCAGCGCGCGAGCTCGTCGCGGATCTTCTCCTTCGGGCCGATCAGCGACATCTCTTCGATCAGCTTGCGCGGCACCTTCGCCCCCGCCTCGTCCTTCTTGCCGCTCAGGTAGAGCTCGGCGATCTCGTCGACCTCGCGCTCGTAGCCCATCCGGATCGCCACGTTCGCGTGGAAGTTCGTGCCTTTCGCGCCCATCCCGCCGAAGTAGAGCGCGTAGAACGGCCGCAGCGCGTCGGCCGCAGCGTCGAGGTCGTCGGAGACGATCAGCGGCACCGTCGCGTTGACCTCGAAGTCCTCGAGCGAGCGTCGTGCGCCCGGCCGCGCGAAGCCCTCTTCCAGGTAGCCCTTGTAGTGATCCTGCTCGGAGGGCGCGAACAGCATCGCCAGCCAGCCGTCGCACAGCTCCGCGCACATCGCGATGTTCTTCGGGCCCTCGGCGCCGAGGAAGATCGGGATGTCCTCGCGCAGCGGGTGGATCGAGGACTTCAGCGGCTTGGCCAGGCCCGTGCCGCCGGGCAGCGGCAGCTTGTAGTGCTCGCCGTCGGCGACGACCGGCCCCTTGCGCGCCCAGATGTCGCGCAGGATCCCGATGTACTCGCGGCTGCGCGCCAGCGGCTTCGCGAAGGGCATCCCGTACCAGCCCTCCACGACCTGCGGCCCCGAGACGCCGAGCCCGAGCATGAAGCGCCCGCCGGAGAGGATGTCCATCGTCATCGCCGCCATCGCCGTCGCCGCGGGCTGGCGCGCGGACATCTGCACGATCGCCGTGCCCAGCCGCAGTTTCTCGGTCTTCGCGCCCCACCAGGCGAGCGGCGTCAGGCAGTCCGAGCCGTAGGCCTCGGCCGTCCAGATCGAGTCGAAGCCGAGCCGCTCCGCCTCCGCGATCGACTCCTCGACGCCGGGCGGCGGCCCGCCGGCCCAGTAGCCCGTGTTCAGACCGAGTTTCAGCTCCCCCGCCATCGCGGGGGACTATATGTCAAGCCCGACCAGGGCGAGCGTGAAGCCGTCCCAGCCCTTGCCCCGACCGTCTGGATCGTCGTCGCCTCGACCCGCGGCTCGGCCGCGAGCAGCTCGTGGAAGCGGCGCATGCCCCGCGCGCCCTCATCGCGCGTCTCCGGGTCGGCGAGCGCGCCGGCGCGCACGGAGTTGTCGGCGAGGATCACCGCGCCCGGGCGGCACAGCTCGAGCGCCAGCTCGAAGTACTCCGGGTGCCGCGCTTGTCCGCGTCGATGAACACCAGGTCGAACGGCTCGCCGGCCTCGCTCGCGGAGCGCGCCGAGCGACTCGCGCCGCGGGCCCGACCCGGATCTCGACCAGATCGGCGAGACCCGCCGCCCGCACGTTCCGCTCCGCCACCGCGGCGTACCCGGGATCGAGCTCGAGGCTGACGAGCCCGCCCTCCGGCGGCAGCGCGCGCGCCAGCCAGATCGTGCTGTAGCCGCCGAGCGTGCCGATCTCGAGGATCCGCCGCGCGCCGTGGATGCGGGCGAGCAGGTTCAGGAACCGTCCCTGCGGCGCGGTCACCGCGATCGCCGGGAGGCCGGGCTCGCGAGCAGCGCCGCCTCCAGCACCGGGTCCGGCTCGAACAGCACCCCTTCGACGTACTCGTCGACCGCCTCCCAGTCCCGCTCAGCTCACCCACGCTCACCTCGCCGCGGTCCTGCTCGCGCGTGATCAGCGCGACCGGCACCGCCAACCCCGCCGAGCGTTTCAACGTCGCTATCCGCCGCCCGGGCTGAACCGCCGCGCGCGGCTCGCCCGCGTGCGGCGCCATCCGCGCGACGGTCGCGTCGAGGTCGTCCACGAGCAGCGCGAGCCCCCAGAAGCGCACGGGCCGCTCGGGACCGCCCTTCGCCTCCACGACCTCCTCGGGCTCGGCGACCATCTCGAGGATCTCGCGCCCGAGACGGAAGAACGCCTGTCGCGGCGCGCCCGCCGGAGTGGGCTCCTCGCGGATGCGGCGCAGGTCGAGGCCCGCCTCCTGCAGCGCGGCCACGGAGCGCTCGAAGGATGGCGAGACGGCGACGAGGTGATCGATCGACACCACCCCGTTGGGATGCGGCAGCGCGGGCGGCCTCACCGGGCGCTCGGAGCGCTCGGTGGGCAGCCCGTCGAGCTCGCGTGCTCGCGAGCTCGCGCAGCGACCAGCCCCGCATCGCGCCGCCCTCGGGCTCGGTCTCCAGCGCGCCGCTCAGGCGCAGCGCCACGCCGCCGAGCAGCAGCTCCTCGCCCGTCGACGTCGAAGCCCGAGCGCGGCCCAGCGCTGCCGGGTCGTCTGCGATGTTGATCTCGTCGATCGTCGGCATCTGCTCGAACGCTACACCCGGGCGGGCCGAGCGACCGGCGCACTAGGCTGAGCCCACGATGGGCGCCGACTCCCACAAGGACGAGGCGAGCGCGATCACGCGCGAGGTCTGGCTGCTGATGTCCGATCTCGTCCTCGACAACGCGCGCCGCAAAGAGGTCGCCGACGCGGTCGGGCATCAGTTTCGGCAGCACCCGCGCCCTGCGCCGCATCGCGCGCCGCCCGATGGCGATGGGCGAGCTGGCCGCCGCGCTGCAGATCGACCCCCCGAACGCGACCGCCGTCGTCGACGATCTCGAACGCCTCGGCCTCGTCCGCCGGCGGCCGCACCCCAGCGACCGCCGCGCGAAGCTCGTGGAGACGACGCCGCAGGGCCAGGAGCTCGCCGCCCGCGCCGATGAGATCCTCGCCCAGCCGCCCGCGATGCTCAACGCGTTGGGCCTCGAGGAGCTGCAGAGCCTGCGGCGGATCCTGAAGGCCTCGGAACGCCCAGCTCCTAGACCGTCCCCGCGATCTCGCCCCCGAGGGGTTCAGGACACCGCATAGTTATGCTTTCATAATAACTATGCCTTCGCTTCCGAACCGCACCGCGGGCGAGCCGCGACGCAACGCGATCCTCGCGATCTGCTGCATGAGCCTGCTGATCGTCGCGATGGACAACACGATCGTCAACGTCGCGCTGCCCTCGATCCGCCGCGACCTGCACGCCTCGCTCTCCGGCCTGCAGTGGACGGTCGACGCCTACACGATCGTGCTCGCCAGCCTGCTGATGCTCGCCGGCTCGACCGCCGACCGGCTCGGGCGGCGGCGCACCTTCCAGACCGGCCTCGCGCTCTTCGCCGTCGGGCTCGCTCGCCTGCAGCCTCGCGCCCACGCTCGGCTGGCTGATCGCCGCCCGCGCGGTGCAGGGCGATCGGCGGCTCGATGCTCAACCCGGTCGCGATGTCGATCATCACCAACGTCTTCACCGACCCGCGCGAGCGCAGCCGCGCGATCGGCGTGTGGGGCGCGACCGTCGGCGTCAGCCTCGCGCTCGGGCCGATCGTCGGCGGCGCGCTCACCGAGACGATCGGCTGGCGCTCGATCTTCTGGATCAACGTCCCGATCGCGCTCGCCGCGATCGTGCTCGACCGCGCTCTACGTGCCCGAGTCGCGCGCGCCGCGCGCCGCGCCGGATCGACCCCGTCGGCCAGGTGCTCGTGATCGTCGCGCTCGCCTCGCTCACCTACGCGATCATCGACGGCCCCGCGCGCGGGCTGGGGCTCGGCGCAGACGGTCGGCGCTGTTCGCGCTCGCGATCGCCGCGCTGGCGCGTGCTCGTCCCCTACGAGCTGCGCCGCCGCGAGCCCGCTGATCGAGCCGCGCTTCTTCCGCAGCGTCCCCTTCTCCGGCGCGACGCTGATCGCGGTCAGCGCCTTCGCCGGGCTTCGCCGGGTTCCTGCTCCTCAACACGCTCTACCTGCAGGAGGTCCGCGGCTACACGCGCGCTGCGACGCGGGCCTCTGCACGCTGCCGATGGCCGTGCTCGCCGGCCTCTTCGCGCCGATCTCCGGGCGCGTCGTCGGCCGTCGAGGCGCGCGTCCCGCGCTCGCTCTTCGGCGGCGTCTGCATGCTCGTCGCGCCGCTGCTGCTCACCTCGCCTGACCGCGCACCACGCCGCTCGCGCTGCTGCTCGGCGTCTACGCGCTCTACGGGCATGGGCTTCGGCTCGATGAACCCGCCGATCACCTACACCGCCGTCTCCGGGATGCCCGACAACCAGGCCGGCGTCGCCGCCGCCGTCGCCTCGACCAGCCGCCAGGTCGGGCCAGACGCTCGGCGTCGCGGTGATCGGCTCGATCCTCGGCGCCGCCGCGGCGGCGCCGCGGGCACCGGGCTCGCCGCCGCCAGCCACCCGGCCTGGTGGGCGATCGCGGGCTGCGGCGGCGCTAGTGCTCGCGCTCGCGCTCGCCTCCACGAGCACCTGGGCGCGCGCGACCGCAGCGCGCGCCGCCGCCGAGCTCGGCGCCGCAGTCCGCCGCGCCCGGCGCGAACGTTTCCGCCTAGCATCGGGGTCGTGAGCGAGCACGGCCAACCCCCGCGCGGCCAGCCCTGATGGTGCTGCTGCGCTACGTGCTCCCTGCCGCGGTCGTGCTCGGCGGCTCGATCGTGATGGCGCTCGGCTCGGAAGCCGACCTCGAGGGCGGCGGCGGGATCGTCAGCGCGGGCCTTGCGATCTTCTTCATCAACTGGCTGTTCCGCACCGGCGCGGCGGGCGATGACGAGCGCGAACGCGAGGACGCGGCGCGCGAGTACTTCGACCGTCACGGGAGGTGGCCCGACTGAGCTGAGCGCGCCGCGCGCCTGGACAGGTGCCGCGGCGTGACTCCCGGCGTTTCTCCAACCGTCCAAGGCGAGGCTCCGCCGAGCGCGGGCGAGAATCGCGAGGTGAGCTCGCGGGTAGAGACACCGCCGATGGCCGCATACCGCCCTCAGGCGCCCTTCCTCGACGAGCTGTTCGAGCCCGACGGCACGCCGCGGCCGACCGCCGAGCGCGCTGATCCGCGATCTCGAGCGGCTCGGCACGCGAGGGCCTCGCCGAGGCGGGCCGCCGCCGCGACGCGATCTTCATGCAGCAGGGGATCACCTTCGAGACCAGCTCGACCGGCGGCGGCTCGCCACGAACGGCCCTTCCCGCTCGACCTCGTCCCGCGCGTGCTCAGCGGCGAGGAATGGCGCGCGATCAAGCGCGGCCTCGCGCAGCGCATCCGCGCGCTGAACCACTTCGTCGACGACGTCTACCACGCGCGCGAGATCGTCCGCGAGGGGATCGTGCCCTGGCGGCTGGTCGCCTCCTGCTCGCACTTCGCCCGCGCCGTGCACGGCATCCGCCCGCCGGGCGGCGTCTACACGCACGTCGCGGGCTGCGACCTCGTGCGCCACAGCGACGGGACCTGGAAGGTGATCGAGGACAACGTCCGGATCCCCTCGGGCATCTCCTACGTGCTCGAGAACCGCGCCGCGATGGCGCGGCTCGTGCCCGAGCTCTTCAGCCTCCTACCGGGTCCGGCCCGTCGAGCACTACCCGCAGCTGCTGCTGCGCGCGCTGCGCTCGGTCGCCCCCTCGGCCGAGAGCGAGGCGACGGTCGTCGTCTGGACCCCGGGCCCCGCCAACCCCGCCTACTTCGAGCACGCCTTCCTCGCCCGCCAGATGGGCGTCGAGCTCGTCGAGGCCTCCGACCTCGTCGTGCGCGACGACGTCCTCTACATGCGCACCACGCGCGGGCTCGAGCGCGCGCACGCCGTCTACCGGCGCCTCGACGACGACTTCGTCGACCCGCTCGAGTTCCGCCCCGACTCGCTGCTCGGCGTGCCCGGCCTCGTGCGCGCCTACCGCGCGGGCAGCGTCGCGATCGCCAACGCCTTCGGCACCGGCGTCGCCGACGACAAGGCGATCTACACGTTCGTCCCGGAGATGATCCGCTTCTACCTCGGCGAGGAGCCGATCCTCGAGAACGTCCGCACCTACCTGCTCTCCGAGCCCGAAGAGCTCGAGCACGTGCTCGCGCGGCTCGACGAGCTCGTCGTCAAGCCCACGGGCGAGTCCGGCGGGCGCGGCGTGATGATCGGCCCGCACGCCTCCGAGCGCGAGATCGAGCGCATGCGCGGGGTGATCACCGCCCACCCCGATCGCTGGATCGCCCAGGACGTGGTGCGGCTCTCGACCGTTCCGACCGTCGGCGAGGACGGCGTGCTGCAGCCGCGCCACGTCGATCTGCGTCCCTTCGCGGTCTTCGGCGAGCGGATCGACATCGTGCCCGGCGGGCTCACCCGCGTCGCGCTCGAGGAGGGCTCGCTGATCGTGAACTCCTCGCGCGGCGGCGGCTCGAAGGACACCTGGGTGCTCGAGGACAGCGCCGACGACGCCGACCGCGCCGGCCCGCCGATCGCCGACACCGCCGCCGCCCGCGCTCCCCGACCTGCGCTACGGCGGCTGGACCGGCCAGCAGCAGCAGCAGCAGCAGCAGGGACACGATCGCACCCCGCGCCGCTGATGCTCGCGCGGATCGCACACGAGCTCTACTGGCTCGGTCGCAACCTCGCCCGCGCGGAGTTCACCGCCCGCGCGGTGGAGGCCGTGTTCCGCTCCGAGCTTCAGGGCTCGAGCGACGGCGCGCCGGGCGTGAGCTTCGGCTCGGGCGGGCTGCTCGCGATGCTCGGCGACGTCGACGCGCCCGAGAACGGCCGTCCCGCGCTCGACCAGCTCACGCTCGACCCCGCGCGCCCCGGCTCGATGCTCGCCTCGATCGAACGCGCGCGCGAGGGTGCGCGCACCGTGCGTGACGTGATCAGCGCGGAGATGTGGGAGGCGATCAACACCACGAGCCTGGAGCTGCGCGAAGGTGTCGCCGCGCCGCGCTGGGAAGGCCCGACGGGGACCTCGGCCACCTCGCAGTACGTCAAGGAGCGCACCGCGCTGATCTGGGGCGTCGCGAACCGCTCGATGCTGCGCGACGAGGCGAAGTCCTTCCTCGAGGCCGGCGGGCAGATCGAGATCGCCGACATGGTGCTGCGGATGCTCCGCGTCGCGCTTCCCGCCGCGGACTCCGCGTCCTCGGACGGTCAGGCGCTGATCCTGCTGCAGGCCGTCGGCGGCTTCCACGCCTATCTGCGCGCCGTCACCGCGCCCCCGAACGCCCAGCCCGTCGCGCGCTTCCTGCTCTTCGAGCGCGCATACCCCGACAGCGTCGCCGCATGCGTGGACTCGCTGCACGAGCGCTTCACGCTCGCCGACGCGGGGCCGCGCAACTCCAAGCCCGTGCTGCGCGTGAGCCGCCTCGCCGCCGACCTAGACTTCCAGCGGCGGGCGCTGCCCGAGGGGGCCGAGTTGACAGGAATCTGCGAACAGACCCAGCAGGAGCTCGCGCGCATCGACCAGGACGTCGCCGAGCGCTACTTCGCGGGTGCCGCCTCGGCGGGACTGAGGAGGTGAGCGCACCGTGCACTTCGCGATCCGCTACCTGACCGAGTACCGCTACGACGCGCCCGTGACCGACAACCTCAACTCGCTGCGCGTGCGCCCCGCGACCACCTCCACGCAGCGCTGCGACGAGTTCCACACCCGAATCGAGCCGGAGGCACGGGTCAGCCGCCACCTCGACTACTTCGGCACCGAGGTGATCGAGTTCGGCATCCCCGCGAGCCACGAGCACCTCACGATCGACGTGCGCGCGCGCGTCGTCACCTCCGAGCCCCCCGAGCCCCCGGAGGGAAGCTGGGAGAGCCTGAGCAGCTCCGCCTATCTCGACGCCGCCGGGGAGTTCGCCCTGCCATGGCAGGACCAGCCCGCGATCGAGGGGCTCGACGAGCTCGACGCCGAACTCGACCGAGGGAGCCCGCTCGAGACGGTGCGCACGCTCTGCGAGCTCGTGCCCGACCGCTTCGAATATCGCGCCGGCGTGACCTACGTGGGCTCGAGCGTGCGCGACCTGCTCGCCGCGGGCGCCGGGGTCTGCCAGGACTTCGTGCACCTCTCGCTCGTGCTGCTGCGGCGTCGCGGGATCGCCGCGCGCTACGTCTCCGGCTATCTCTGGGCCGCTCCCGCGGAGGGCGGCAACGACTCGCTCGAGCTCGATACCCACGCCTGGCTGGAGGCGCTGCTCCCCGGCAGCAACGGCAAGGGCGAGCCCGTCTGGGTCAGCGCCGACCCGACCAACCGGCGGCTCGCGGGCGAGACGCACGTGAAGATCGGGCACGGGCGCTTCTACTCCGACGTCCCGCCCGTCAAGGGGCTCTACATGGGCGGCGCCTCCTCGGGGCTGGAGGCGAACGTGAAGATGTCCCGGCTGGACCCGCAGACGAGCGCGCGCGCGTAGACCCACCGCCGCCGCGCGCGGGTGCGCGGGCGGATCAGCCGTGAAAGGCCGCGTCGGCCTCGGTGAACGCGAAGGGCGACTGTTCGATGCCGCTGCATTCTTCTTCGGGCGCGCCACCTTTTGCCTTGCAGGGCCGGTCGCGGTTGACCGCCCAGAAGGTCAGGCGCCCGAGGTGATGCGCCTGGGCGAAGCCCAGGATCGTCTGGAAGTCTTCGAGTGACACTTCCTCCGAGCTTTCGTCGGTCTGACCGTTCATCGATGAGATGCCCGCGTGTTCGTAGGCGGAGGACGCGCCGATCGCGTAGGCCGCGGCGAGGTCGCGCTCCAGTCCTTCGACCGCGCGAATCGACGCGTGCCCCATGTCGGTCGCCGGGGACCCGAAGTCGAACGGCATGATCGTCCACACGCTCGGCTGGAAGCCGATCGCGGCCGCGTCCGAGATCAGGCTGAGCCCGGCCTTTTCGGGACCGCTTTCGGCCGTTCCCATCGTGATCGAGATGCCGAGGCCCGGGTTCGCGCGCTGCACCACGGCGAGCGCTTCGACGACCCGCTGACGGGTCTTCTTGTTGTTGAACTCGCCGTGCTCGATGTCGATGTCGATCGCCTTCAGCGAGTAGGCGTCGATCACCTTCTGGTAGGCCGCCGCGAGCGCGGGGACCGTCTTGCAAGCCGTCCCGAGCTTCTTGCCGCTCCAGCCGCCGAAGGACACGACCACATCGCCGCCCGCCGCGCGCACCGCTTCGATCGCCGCCGCGTCGCCCCCGCCGAGCAGCGGGCGCCGGCCGTCCCACTCGGGGTTGCAGTTGCCCTTGGAGAGGATGAAGGCCATCGTGAGGTCGTGCACGCCGGTCGTTTCGATCACCGACGCGGGCGGCTGCGGATCGCCCCAACCGAGGTACTCGTAGGGCGAGGCGAGCAGCGGCGACTGCGCGGAGGCCGCGCTCGCCCCGAACACGAGGGCGATCGAGAGCAGGAGCAGCGCGAGGGCCAGCGACAGAGCCTCTCCCCTCCTCCTGCTCCTTCTTCTCCTCCTCGATCGCCTTGCGGTGCCCATCAGCTCGCGGCTCCCGACTCGATCTCCAGCGAGTAGGAGAGCCAGTCTTCGCGGACGCCGCCCACGCGGTCATAGAGCGCCTGCGCGCGCAGGTTGTCCCGTGCGGTCTGCCACTCGAGCGCGCACGCACCGTGAGCCGCGCAGGCCTCGAGCGCCGCCGCGATCAGCGCCTCACCCACGCGGCGCCCGCGTGCGCCGTCGGAGACGAACAGGTCGTTCATCGTGCCGAGTGGGGCCGCACGCGCCGTCGACCAGCTCCAGTAGATCGTCGCGAAGCCCACCGCCGCGCCCCGCTCGTCGCGCGCGAGCAGTTGCACCCCCTCGCGGCGCGGGTCTGCGATCAGCGCTCGCATCAGCGCGAGCAGGCGATCGTCGGGCGGGTCGACCTCGTAGAACTCGCAGTACCCGCGCATCAGCACGAGCAGCTCCGCGAGATCCTGCTCGCCCGCCGGCGCGACGTTCACCGCGCCCGCGTGAGGGTCGGGCGACGCGGGTAACTTGTCGTCGGTCACGCATCCAGGCTAATGGACCCGCGCGCAGCCGCCGATCCCCAGAAGATGAGCTCACTCACCGCCAGAGCCCTCGCCCCGCTGCTCGCCGCACTCGCGCTCGCGCTCGGCGCCGCGGGCTGCGGATCGAGCGCCACGACCACGCTCGACCCGATCGCCCAGGCAGCAAAGGCGACGACCCATTCGGGCGGCTCGCAGATCATGATGACCGTCTCGATCTCCTCGCCGCAGCTCGGCTCCTCGCCGGTCACCGTGAAGGGCAACGGCGACTTCAACCAGGCCACCGAGGAAGGAGAGCTCTTCTTCACGCTCAACGGGCTCCCCGCCTCCGCGCTCGCCTCGCTCCCTTCCGGCAACCTCACGATCACCGAGCTCTACAAGTCGGGCGTGATCTACATGAGCTCACCGCTCTTCGAAGGCAAGCTCCCCGGCGGCGCGAAGTGGATGAAGCTCGATCTCGCGAAGTTCGAGTCGAGTCTCGGGATCGACCCGCAGGACCTCACGAGCGGCCAGAACCCCGCGCAGTACCTGCAGTTCCTGCAGGCGAGCGGCGGCGTGGTCAAGCCCGCGGGCACCGAGACCGTCCGCGGCACCCCGACGACGCGCTACGAAGGCGCGATCGATCTCGACAAGCTCGCCGAATCGATCCCCTCCTCGAATCGCGCGGCGCTGCAGAAGTCGGTGCAGAAGCTCATCACCCAGGCCGGGGTGAGCAGCTTCCCCGTCACGGTCTGGATCGACCACGCGCACCTGATCCGGCGCATGCAGATGAAGATCCCCCTCGGGAGCGCGGGCAGCGCCTCGATCGACTACGAACTCTTCGGCTTCGGCGCCACGCCCACGGTCAACCCGCCGTCGAGCAGCGAAACCTTCGACGCCACGAACCTCGGGCTGCAGGGACTCTCCGGGGGCTGATCGCCCGGCGCAGGGTTTTGCCCAACCCCACGCCGCTCGGCGTCCTTGGCTCTAGGCTTTCCCCGAGGGCGGAGGGCACACCGGCGACGGTCCGGGGTGAATCGCCGTCCCCGGGAGCGATTCAGCAATGGCAGGCAGCGAAAGAGGCACCGCTAGAGGCGCGAGACGCGGGGGTGAAACACGGCTTGCCGTGGCGAGCGCCGCGGGCCTCTACCTGCTCGGCGGCACGCTCATCGCGACCTCCTTCCTGCTGCCCGAAGTCAGCTCGCCCGCGGGCGCAGCCGCCGTCGCGGGCGACGCCTACCTGACCGCCGCCGCGCTGGTCTGGGCGGTGCAGCGCGGGCGCGCCAGCCTCGGCCTCGCCTGGGCGGCCGAGCTCTGGGGGGTCACGATCATCACCGTCCTCTGCGCCTCGACCGGCGGAGCCACGAGCCCCTTCGCGCTGCTCTTCTTCTTCGCGATCGGCCATGCCGCCGCCTTCCAGCCGCGCGGCCGGTTCGCGCTCACCTCGGTCGGGGGGCTGCTCGCCTTCCTCGCTCCGCTCGTCTACTCCGACGTCGACGCGAACTTCGCCGCGATCGCCTGCGTGGGCGCGGTGCTCGCGATGCTCACCACCGTCGTGCTCCACCTCGCGCTCGAACGGATGCGCGCCGACCGGCGCCGCCTGGAGCTGCTGATCACCGCGACCGCGAAGCTCGACACCTCGCTCGACCCGCAGCAGACGCTGAGGCGGATCGCGAGCACCGCGCTCCCCGACCTCGCCGAGCTGTGCGTGATCGACCTCGTCGACGAGGACGGCGCGATCACCAACACCGTCGCCGCCGCGATCGATCCGCGCGTCGCCGAGCATGTCGAAGCGACCCGCCCGGAGGAGCGCCCCGAGAAGCTCGCCGGACACCCGGTCGCACGCGCGCTGAGCGAACGCACCTCGAACGTCGTCGACGACCTCACCCATGCGCCCGCGCTCGGCGCCGCGATCCAGACCGCGGGCATCCTCGCGGGGCAGGACGCCTCCGCGCGCTCGGCCACGGTCGTGCCGATGGTCGCTCGCGGGCGCATGCTCGGGGTGATGTCCTTCGTGCACCCCGGGCGCCCGCAGCAGGGGCAGCTGCGGGTGCTCGAGGACCTCACCGGCCGCGCAGCGCTCGCCTACGACAACGCGCGCCTCTACGCCGAGCGCGCGAGCGTCGCGCAGACGCTGCGGCGCAGCCTGATGCCCGCAGCGCTGCCGAAGCTCCCCGGCCTGGAGCTCGACTGCTACTTCCGGCCGATGGGCGCGGGGAGCGAAGTGGGGGGCGACTTCTACGACGTCTTCCCCGACCGCAACGGCTGCTGGCTCGTGGTCGGCGACGTCTGCGGGAAGGGCGCCGAGGCCGCGGTGATGACCGCGTTTCTGCGCCATACCGCCGCCGCCTACGCGCGCGACTCATCGAGTCCGGCGAGCGTGCTCTCGCGGGTCAACCGCGCGATGCTCGAACAGGACTTCGAAGGCCGCTTCGCCACCGCGATCCTCGCCCGGCTCGAGTTCGCCTCGGGCGCCGTCGCGCTGACCGTCGCCGCCGCCGGGCACCCCTCCGCGCTCGTCACCCGCGCCGGCGGGCGCACGGAGGAGTTCGGCGAAGGAGGCACGCTGCTCGGGATCTTTCCCGACGCGCGGATCGGCGAGTCCTCGACCGTGCTCGCCACGGGCGACACGCTCGCGCTCTACACCGACGGGCTCGCCGAGGCCCATGCCCCCGCGCGGCTGCTCAGCACGAGCGAGATGATCGAGGCGCTCGCGGGGACCCCGCCCGAGACCGCGCAGGCCACGATCGCCGCGCTGCTCGGGCTCGTCGACCTGAGCCAGGGCGCTCGCGACGACATCGCGATCCTCGCCCTGCGCGTGACCGCCGCTCAGCCCGGCGTGCTCGCCGCCTGAGCCGCGCCCCCAACCCGGTCGGAGCCGGCGCGGCGGCCGCGCGGCCTACGCGCGATCGAGGTGGCGGCGCAGGCCGGCGTAGCTCTGGTCGGGCGGCATCGCCTGCTCGTAGGTCGCCGCGATCTCCTCGTTCGCACGCTCGGCGACACGGGCCCGCACCGCCGCCGCGAAGCCCTCCTCGTCGAGGCCCGCGGCGAGCGCCTCGACCTCATCGAGGTAGGCGCGAAGCTCCGCGATCTGCTCGGAGACGTCGGTGTGCGCCCCGAAATGCGTGACCGCCAGCGCGCGCGGCGCCCAGCCCTCGATCGTCGCGATCGACTCGCGCCATGCGCCGAGGTCGATGTCCGGCGGCGGCGTCGGCGCGATCGTCGGCCCGCCCGCGATCCGCACGCCGGCCACGTCGCCCGTGAACGCCCAGCCCGTCTGCTCGTGGAGGTAGCTCACGTGGTGGGAGGCGTGCCCCGGCGTGTAGGCCACGCGCATGCCCGCGAGGCGCTCACCGCCCGCGAGTGGGTGGATGCGCTCGGCTGGGACGGGGAGCACCTCGCCCCACAGGCGCTCCATCTCGCTGCCGTAGAGGCGCGTCGCGCTCGCGAGCAGTCTGCTCGGGTCCGCGAGATGGCGGGCGCCGCGCTCGTGCACCCAGACCTCCATCGCCGGGAAGCGAGCCGCGAGCGAGCCCGCGGCTCCCGCATGATCGAGGTGGATGTGGGTCAGCGCGAGCGCGCGCGGCTCACGACCCGCGAGCGCGTCGAGCAGCACGGGCAGGCAGGACGCCGGGCCGGGGTCGACGATCACGTCGTCGAGCAGCCATGCGCCGATCACCCGGGAGCGCCCGAGGTGCAGCAGGTCGACGAGCGTGGGCTCATCGCCGCGCGGCCCCGCCATCACGCGCCCGGCGCGCCGTAGCGCATGCCGTCCATCAGCAGCGAGAGCATCCGGCGCGAGCGCTCGCCCCACTCCGGGCCCTCGGCGACCAGCCAGATGCCGCTCATCACCCGCAGCACGTCCTCGGGCTCGACCCCCGGACGGATCGTCCCCTCTCGTTCCGCGGCCCCGAGCAGCAGCGCCATCGCGCCCGACATCTGCGCCCGCGCGTCGGTGTAGAGCGCGCCGTCGGTCGAGGCGATCACCGATTGCAGCACCCCCGCCATCGAACGCTTCGCCGCGACGTAGGTGACGAACAGCCCCATCCACTCGCCGAGCGCCTCCTGCGCGGTCCGTTCGGCGAGCAGCTCCGCGGCCGAGTCGCAGAGGCGGCGGACCTCGTTGCGGTAGGCCGCCTCGGCGAGCGCCTCGCGCGTGGGGAAGTGACGGTAGAGCGTGCCGATGCCCACGCCCGCACGCTCGGCGATCGTCTCCAGCGCCACATCGGGCCCCGGATCGCCGAACAGCTCCACCGCCGCGGCGAGCAGCTTCTCGCGGTTGCGGCGAGCATCCGCCCGCATCGAGCCGCAGGCATGATCGCCTGACGCTCGCTGATCCTCGAGCGGTTCTGCTGTTGCTGTCCTCGCGGCGCTCATGGGAAGCGGAGGCACTTCGCTAGTGCGTGTGCGGCCTCCGTTGCGGAGGCTCCCTCCGCTTCGCGGGACCCTAGCGCGCGGCGCACATCGAACGGCGCGAGCTAACCCACCTGCGTGCGCGTCCGGCCCGACGTTTCCGCGCCGCCGGTGAGACGCCGAGACGCCGGCCTGCTCTGCGGCGCGGGCGCATGCAGCGTCGCCGCGAAGGCCTCCACCACGTCCGGATCGAAGTGCGTGCCCGCGCAGGCGCGGAGCTCGGCGAGCGCCGCGCTCGGCGTCATCGCCGAGCGGTAGCTGCGATCGGAGGTCATCGCGTCGAAGGCGTCGCAGACCGAGATGATCCGCGCGCCGATCGGGATCTCCTCACCGCTCAGGCCGTCGGGGTAGCCCCCACCGTCGAGCCGCTCGTGGCTCGCACGGATCAGCCGCGCCACTTCGGCGAGCGCGGGCGCGGCGCCGACGATGCGCTCGCCGATCATGGTGTGGGTGCGCATGAACTCCCACTCCTCCGCGTCGAGCGGACCGGGCTTCTCGAGGATCGCGGCGGGGACCGCGATCTTGCCGATGTCGTGCAGCTGTGCGGCGTGGCCGACCTGCTCCACGAGGTGCGAGGGGAGGCCGAGCCTCTCCGCGACCTCCTCCGCGAGCACCGTCACCGCGTCCACGTGCTCGCCGAGGTCTGGGGTGCAGCTCGATCAGCGCCTGCAGGAGCACGTCACGGCTCTGCCTTCCGGTCGAGGCGCGCGAGCCGTGCTTGCGGCTGTACATGCGGACGTCCGCCGCGTGCAGCGCGGCCTCCCCGCTCGCCGCCTCGGCGGGGATCGCGACCCCGCCGTGCGCTGCGCTGATCCTGAACCCCTCGCCGCTGTCGGTCAGCGCCGCGGCGCAGTGTGCTTCGGCCGTCTCGCGGGTCGCCTCCTCGGCGGTCCAGATCGCGCAGAACTCATCGCCGCCGAGGCGATAGGCGCGGCCGTTGCCCGCCAGCGCCGCGTCCAGCCGCGCGCCGAGCCGTGCGAGCAGCGCGTCACCCGCGGGGTGCCCGAAGGTGTCGTTGTAGGCCTTGAAGCCGTCGAGGTCGAGGATCACGAGCAGCCCCGGTCTCCCCGAGGCGACGAGCGTGTCGAGATCCGCCATCAGCCGCCGCCGGTTCGCAAGACCGGTCAGGCTGTCCGTCTCCGACGCGAGCTCGAGCAGCGCGTGCGCCTTGCGCATCCGCGCGCGTACGTCCTCGTTGAGCCGCCAGGTGACGACCGCCGCGCCTCCCGCCGCAGCGATGAAGCCAGCGCATGGATGCCGGCCCACAGCCAGGGGTCTTCCCATTCCGTGCGGCGGTCGAACACCGCCTTCGGATCGATCGTGCCGTAGACGCCGTGGTGGATCAGCACGAACACGAGCGCGAGCAGGAACGGCATCCAGTCCTCGTACAGCGTGAGGACGATGATCAGCACGAAGAAGTAGAAGTGCATCTCGAGCAGCCCGCCGAGCGCGTGGATCAGCATCGCCGCGGCGCTGAGCAGACCGAGCGAGGCGGAGGCCATGCGCAGCTGACGCGGCATCCGCGGCAGCGCCGCGAACGTCGCGAGCACGCCCACGCCGAGGCCGCTCTCGATCGCGTGCACCACGGTGAAGCGGCCGCCCGCAAGGCTCACGATCGGAACCGCGAGCACGTTGATCCACAGCAGCACCATGATCCCGGCGTGGCGGCGGCGCCACTCCTCGAGCGGGAGGCCGCCACCGCGGGGCAGCATCGCGCGGATCCGCGCGAACCAGCGCTCGGCCGATGGCGCCGCGAAGCGTCGCGCTCAGCCCGCATGGGCACCCGTTCCGAACAGCGCCCCGGCGAGGACCGCCGCGAGCAGGAACGGCGGCAGCAGCGCCGCCACGACGCGCTCGGCGCGTGGCGAGCGTGGCGAGAGCAGCAGGGCGAAGCCCGCGAATACGGTCACGAGCTCGCAGACCGTCTCGGTGAGATCGGCCACGCCGATCTCCTCGGGCACCCACGCCTTCGGCGCGATCGGAACGCCCGAGGTGCGCGAGAGGATCCACAGCGCGACGATCCCGAGCTGCAGCGCACAGCCGAGCAGGATCCACCGCGGCTGTGGGCGCCACACGAGCAGCGCCGCCCAGGTGATCTGCGCGACGCCAGCGCTGAGAAGACGAGCGTGTAGAGGGCGAACTCCCGGTAGTGATCGACGCCCGCGCCGATGTGGATCAGGCCGCAGATCAGGGCCAGCCCGGCGGTCAGCCTGAGCACGATCTCGCGGCGCGAGTACTGCTCGCGCGCCGAGGGCGCCGAACCGCTCCCCGATCCAGTCAGACCGGTGACCAACCTCAGAGCAAAGGCGCTCATCCCTCCCCATCGGCACAGCGGGTGGAGTGCTTTACAACCTGTCCACAGGACCGGACGGGGCGCCGCCAGCGCGAGGGCTGGCGGCCGATCAGCCGCGTCGCGTGAGACGCCCGACGGCCGCCATCAGCTCGGCGGTGCGCTCGTCGCGCAGCGCCTCGGGCGCGTCGAGGACGCAGGTGCGCGCGTGCCCGTCGAGCAATCCGAGCGCGACCTTGTCGAGCGCCGCCTGCACGGCGGCGATCTGCGTGAGCACGTCGACGCAGTAGCGGTCCTCCTCGACCATCCTCTCGACGCCGCGGACCTGCCCCTCGACCCGTCGAAGCCGCCGCTGAAGCTGTGCCTTGCTCGCGGTGTAACCACGCACCGGAGCCGTCTCCACGCCGCTCATGGACGCAATCTAGCAGATACCCCCCGGGGTATACTCCTCGGGTGGGCGCGATCGATTTCCTCTGGCACGGTCTGCGCGACTCGCTGCTGATGGCATGGGAGGTCTGGTGGGCGCTCGTGTTCGGCTTCGCCGTCTCGGGGATCGTTCAGGCGTGGGTGCCGCGCGAGCGGATCGAGCGCTCGCTCTCGGGCTCGGGCCCGCGCGCGGTGGGGCTCGCGACGGCGCTGGGAGCCGCGTCGAGCTCGTGCTGCTACGCCGCGGTCGCGATCGCGAAGAGCCTCTTCCAGAAGGGCGCCTCCGCGGCCACGAGCCTCGCCTTCCAGTTCGCCTCGACGAACCTCGTCTGGGAGCTCGGGTTCGTGCTCTGGGTGCTGATCGGCTGGCAGTTCACGCTCGCCGAGTTCGTCGGCGGCGCTCGTGATGATCGCGCTGATGACGCTGTTGCTGCGCGCCGTTCGTCTCGCGCTCGCTCGAAGCAGCAGCCCGGGCGAACGCCGAGCGCGCCGACACGCGGCCATGCGCACCACGCAGCGGGCGAGCCGATGGCCCTGCGCCGAGCGACTGCTCTCGCTCTCGGCATGGTCGGATGTCGCGCACAACTTCCGCGGCGACTGGCAGATGCTCTACCGGGAGATCGCGATCTGGCTTCCTGCTCGCCGGGTTCGTCGCGCAGCTCGGCAACAACTTCTTGGGCGATCTCTTCCTGACCCACACCGGCGGCGCGCTCAGCGCCGTGGAGAACGTGCTCGTCGGTCCGCTGATCGCGGTGCTGAGCTTCGTCTGCTCGGTCGGCAACGTGCCGCTCGCCGCGGTGCTCTGGTCGGGCGGCATCTCCTTCGCCGGCGTGCTCGCGTTCCTCTTCGCCGATCTGATCGTGCTGCCGATCGCGGTGATCTACCGCAAGTACTACGGCACGCTCTACGCCGCGAGGATCCTCGCCCTGATGTTCGTGACGATGGTGCTCGCAGCGCTCGCCGTCGACGGCATCTTCGGCGTCTTCGGGCTGATTCCGAGCGGGCCCGCGACCGACCCGCGGCGAAGTCTTCGCGAGCGTGGAGGTCGACTACAAGCTCGTGCTCAACCTGCTCGGGCTGCTCGTCTTCCTCGCGCTGTTCGCGCTCACGCGCTCGCGCGGGGCGACGGACCCCGTGTGCGGCATGACGGTCGACCGCGAGAAGGCGCTCAGCGCGACCCGCGACCGGCGCACCCACCACTTCTGCTCCGAGGGCTGCCGCTCTCGGTTCCTCGCCGAGCCCCCGCGCTGATCAGCGTCCCTGCTCGCGGGCCGGTGTGGCGCCCAGCGGCGCGGACTCCTCGGCGAGGCCGCGGATCAGGCTCTCGAGCACATCCCCGGCGGCGTCGATCGTGTTCCAGTCCAGGTTCTCGGGCACGTCGCTCGGCCAGTGGTAGTTCGCGGGCGTCTTCAGATCGGTGCAGGCCGCGATGCACGCGGTTCGGTAGCCCGCGTGCAACGCCGGGAGGGCGTCGGTCGCACCCGCGCCGAGACGCAGGCCTCGCCACAGGCCCACCTCAGCGCGGTCCGCGGCGGCCTGGATCTCCGTTCGCAGGCTCTCGTCGTGATCGTGCATCAGCAGCATCCCCTCTCCCTCCATCAGCATCAGGTGCGGCGAGCCCACGCACTCGAGCGCGATCACGCGCGTGCTCGCCGGGTCGAGCTCGCCGGCGTGTCGGCGCACGAACCCGCGCATCCCCTCCATGAAGGACTCCTCGCTGCCCGTGGAGAGCAGGAGCACGCGCAGGCCCGAGACGGGCCTGTTCGAGAGCCTGCGCGCCATGTCGAGCAGCACCGCGACCGAGCTGAGGTTGTCGTTCGCCCCGCAGACCACCCGCGATCGCGCGACGTCCCCGAGCAGCCCGGCTGTGACCGCGCTCCAGAAGACACCGAGCCTGCGCAACGGGCGCGCGCCGAGCAACGCCCCGAGCGCGACGAGCAGCGGACCGGTGACGAGCAGCCGGCCCGTCTGCACCGAGGTGTGCTGCTTGTCGTACCAGGCGGGAAAGCGCCGCGCGATCACGGGGACGAGGCCGGGGTGAAAGAGCAGGCCCGTGTGAGCCGCGTCGTGGTGGGCGACGATCACCACCGTCTCGGTGGCGCGCCCGTCACCCGCCCAGGCGAGCACGTTCGTGGTTTGGCGCTTCGGAAGCAGCCTCCTGAGCAGGTGCCCGCGGCTGTCCACGTCATCGGCGATCAGACCGGCCGCCGCGGCGCCGAGGACGACGCTCGCCACCCTCCCGCGCGCGCCCCTGCCCCCGAGCGAGCCCGCGAGCGCCGCGGCCGCGGCGGCGATCCCGTTGGACTGCCAGAACCCCCCCACCGCACGCTCGCTCTCGAGCTCCGGTTCGAGGCCGTGCTCTCGCAGCATCGAGGCGAGCACGACCGCCGCTCGCTCCTCGCCCGCGCTCGCCGAGCCGCGCTCGATCGAGGCCAGCCGGGCCAGCGCCGCGCGGGGGTCGGGTGCGCTCACCCTCGACAGCCTACGTGGACGGCGCCGTGGTGGTGTGCGATCTTCCCGCGCGATGCCCGCGAGCCCGAAGCCCGCCCCGGGGACGCGCGCCGTCCGCGCCGTGGTGAGCGGCCGCGTTCAGGGCGTGGGCTTCCGCGAGGCGGCGCTGCGAACGGCGGAGGCGCTCGCCGTGCTCGGATGGGTGCGCAACGAGCAAGACGGCACGCTCGCCGCACACGTGGAGGGTCCGGAGCAGGATGTGGAGGCGTTTCTCGACTTCCTCTCCGAGGGACCGCGTGGTGCCGAGGTCGAGTGCGTGGAGATCGCCCCGACCCGCCCCGAGGGCCACGAGCAGTTCGCCGTCCGCGGCGTGAGCGCGGGCGTCTTCGTCGTCCAGGAGCACCTCGCGAGCACGCATCACTTCGACCTGCGCCTGGAGGTGCAGGGCGCGATGCGCTCGTGGGCCGTCCCCAAGGGTCCCTCTCTCGACCCCGCGGTGAAGCGCCTCGCGGTGGAGGTCGAGGACCACTCGATCGCCCACAACGACTTCGAGGGCGCGACGGGTCGCGGTGGTGTCTCGATCTGGGACCGGGGGACCTACGAGCAGGGCGGCCGCGTCCCATGGCCCGAGGCGCTCGCGCGCGGGCACGCGGTGTTCGTTCTGCACGGCGAGAAGCTCGCGGGAGGATTCGCGCTGCAGCGCACCCGACCGGGCGAGAAACCTCAATGGCTGCTGCTCAAGCGCCGCGACGAGCTCGCCCGGCCGGGGTCGGACATCGTTGCCGAGGAGCCACGCTCCGTACTCAGCGGCAGGACGCTCGCCGAGATCGCCGAGAGCCCGCCCTGAGGCCCCTCGCGGTGGGCGGAGCGCAGCGCTGCGGGCGTCCGGGGCCGCCGAAAGGGCCAGGCGCTCCCGATCGGCTCAGTTCGGATGGCTAGTCTTTCCGATAGGTACTGAGGAGCGGCCGTCGAAAGTCGATCCGAAGAAGGCATTGGGGAAGCGATCGAGATGGACATCGGACATCTCAACTTCAGACGCCTCGTCTGGGCCTCGCCGGCGGCGACGGCGGTGGTCCTGGTGCTCGCGGCCACGCTCGCACAAGAGCCCGTCGGAGCGCTGCGCACCCTCAGCGCGCACGCCTCGCTGATCTCGATCGAAGGGTCCTCGCCGGTGGCGGGCCTGCCCGGCGTCAAAGTCGAAGTCCCCTCGCCCACCGGCGGCAGCTCGCTCGCGGAAGTGACGGTGAACGAAAAAGGCGCGACAGCCACGACCCCCGTCACGCCGCCGGTCGAAGTCACGGTCCCCAAGGTCGAAGCACCGCACACGCCGAGCACCCCCGTCACGCCGGTGCTCGAAGAAGTCACGAAATCGACCGGCTCGGTCGGCGGGTCGGGCTCGGGCGGCTCCGGGTCGAGCGGTTCGGGATCGGAAGGTTCGGGGGCCCGGTCGGGCTCAGGCGGGTCTGAAAGCTCCGGCTCGGGCTCCGGCTCGGACGCCCGTTCCGCGAGCGCGAGCAGCCGGGCCGCCCAGCCCGTCCTCGCGCCCACCCCGCGCACGCACAACTCCAGCGCCGCGCACCGGGGATCCCCGAAGTCCACGCCCGCCGGAGGCGCCGCCGCGGGCACCGGGACCGCCCAGCGGGCCCGCACCCCCGGCGGTCCTGCCGCGGGTGGGAGCGGGACCGCGCAGAAAGCGGCGACGGACCATCGTGCGAGCGGATCGAGCGACCCGCTCGCCTCGCTCGGAAGCAGCCTGCCGCTGCCGCTGCCCGTCCCGGATTGGAGCAAGCCGATCATCCTCCTGCTGCTGCTGCTGGTGCTCGCGCTCGCCCTCCGCTGGCGACTCGCCACGCGGCGCGCGCAGGGCCTCGAGCGCCGCCAACACACCCTGCTGCGGGACATCGAGGTGATGCAGGCCGCGCTCGTCCCCGAGGTTCCCGAGCTGCTCGACGGGCTGGGGATCTCCGCTGCCTACCGGCCCGCGGAGGGGCCGGCGGCAGGAGGAGACTTCTACGACGTCTTCGCGCTCGCGCCGGGACTGGTTGCCGTGATTCTCGGTGACGTCGCGGGGCACGGCCACGATGCCGTCCGCCAGGCCGCGCTCACCCGATACACGCTCCGCGCCTTCCTGAAGGAGACGAGCGAGCCGCGCACGACGCTCACGCTTGCGGGCCACGCGCTCTCCGAGCCCGGCGTCGAGCAGCTCGCGACGGTCGCGATCGCGCTCTTCGACGAGCGGCGCGGGACGCTCACCTACGCACTCGCGGGTCACCCGCCCCCGATCCTGCTCGGCACACACGCGGCCGACGTGCCCACCGTCTGCTCTTCCCCGCCCGTCGGCTGCGAGATCCCCACGGGCCGGCGCCAGCGCACGATCAGCCTCCAACCCGGCGCGCGGGTGTGCCTCTTCAGCGACGGCCTGATCGAGGCACGACGCTCGACCGCTCCCGTCGACGGGCACCCGGACCTGCTCGGCCGCGAGCGGCTCGCCGAGATGATCGCCGCGCTCCCCGCGGAGGCCTCGGCGGAGGACCTGCTCGCCGCCGTCCGCGCCGCGGCGGCGGCGACGCCCGACGACATGGCCGCCTGCATCCTCACCCCCCACCTGAAGACGCGCGGCCCGACGCTCGACCTCGAGGAGCTCGAGGTCGACGGGCGCGCCCTCGACGGCGGGCACCTCAGCTCCTACCTGCGCGCGAGCGGTCTCGACGAGGAGGGTCGCGAACGCGTCCTGAAAGCGGCACGCACACAGCTGATCGCGCACGACACCGCCGTGCTCAGCGTCGACCGCGCGGGGCGCACCCTCGACGTCCAGGTGCGCGCGGGGGCCGAGCACCGCGAGGGAGCCGGCACGCGGCGCACCGCCGGCCCGGCCGCACTGCAGCGCGCCTGAGCGCGCCGGCGAGGCGAGCCCGCACTCGATCTGCACGATCGAGCTGCCCCACAAGCTGTATTTTTCTGGTCCGCTCCATGACAGGGCACGCGGATCGCGAACAGGGGGCGACCCAGCTTCGCAGTCGCGCCTGGAGACTCAACTTAGGGGGAATGACGCCATGAGGCCATCGATCTTCGGGCGCGCCGAGCGCGCCCACACCCAGCGGCCGCGCCGGGGGCGCGCCGTCACCGTTGCAGTCGCACTGCTCTGCCTGCTCGGGCTTGCCGCGACGGCCACCTCGGCGCAGGCCGAACTCACGACCTTCAGCGCCACGCAGACGATCCCCGTTCCGCCCGCGTCGAACTTCTCGGGCAGCGGCGGCGGCGACGGCTGGGCTGTCGCGCTCTCCGACAACGCGGTCTACAACGTCTTCCACCACCAGCCCACGATCCAGGTCGCCTGCCACCTGCAGGCGGACGCTTCGCCCTGCGCGGGCTACCCCAAGACCGTGAGCGAACCGGGCGGCAGCGAATTCCGCTCGCAGGGTCAGCCCGGTCTCTACCTCGACCAGAAGACCGGCAAGCTCTACGTCTTCGCGACGCGCTCCAGCGACCAGACCGGTGGCGTGGTCTGCATCGACACGACCTCAACGGAAGCCGATCCCTTCTGCGGCTTCACGCCGCTCACGGGCGTCGGCGAAGCGCCCTTCACCACCGACCGTGAGATCAGCGGCATGAGCGCGCCGATGTTGATCGGCACCCACTGGTACTCCTTCAACTTCGCCGAAGGGCCGCAGAGCGGCACGAAGAACACGCTGAGCTGCTTCGACGTCTCGACCGACACGGCCTGTGCGAACCAGCCCTACTCGGTCGCGATCGGGGCGGGCAACGTGACCACCGTGGCGAACCTCCCCGTCGGAGAGTCCGCGGCGATCGCCGGCAAGGCGATCATCCCCCTGGAGATCAACAACTCGAGCCGCCTCGTGTGCTTCGACGACGCGACGCAGTCGAGCTGCGGCGGCAGTTGGCCGGTCACGCTCTCCTTCCCCTACACCGACTCCTACGGCGCGCCCTTCCCGCTGCTCACGGCGGCAGGCGCCACAACCGGCCTGTGCCTGCCCACGGGGATCGACCAGTGCATGAACCTGCAGGGCGAATCGGTGCCCACGCCGGCCGGCATGACGGGGGCGATCCCGGGAACCGAGGAATGGAACGGGCCGTCGCTCACGCTCGGCCCGCGCGTGTACGTGCCCAACGGGCAGGCCGACGAGATCGACTGCTTCGATTACTCCACGGGCGCGACGTGCGCGCACTTCCCGAAGCCGATCGAAAACCTCGAGCTCCTCTACACCGTCAACTCCGATCCGCAGCGGCCGACCTGCATCTGGGTCAACGCCGACGGCGGCAGCTCGCAGATCCAGAACTTCGACGCCTACACGGGCGAAGCGTGCGGGCAGGGAACGATCCGTGCGCTCGCCTCGCAGTTCGTCGTGGCGAAACCCGAATGCACCCCCGCCTCCTACGTCTCGGTGCAGGTGCTGAAGCCCGCGCGAGGCACCTACGCGAGCGGAACCGTGGGCTTCGACGACGGCGACGGCAACCCGATCGGTCTGCCCGAACTCGGGCTCGATGCGAGTGGAAGCGCGAGCCTCAGCGGGCTCGGCCTGAACACGGCGACGGGGCTGCCGCAGTTCCTCTTCACGCTCAACGAAGAGAAAGAAACGCTCGGCGCGGTCGAAGTGAAGCTCACCTGGGTGGGCGACTACACCGCCACCTGCATCGGCGAAAAAACGACCGTCGTCACACCCCCGAGCTCGCCGCCCGCGAAAACGGCCACGCCGGTCCCCGCACCGAAAGCGAAAGCCGGGGTGCTCGCGTTCGGGGCGGCGCATCTGGCACGGACCTCGGCCCGGGCGTGCGTGGCGAGCAACGGCTACCTCGCATCGGTCACGGGCAAGGCGATCGCGACCGTGACCTACCGGCTCGACGGGCACAGGCTGCGGACGCTGAGCAAGGCGAACTCCCACGGCGCCTTCAGCCTGCGGGTGCACGTGGCGGCGGGCAAGGTCCATCACCTCGCGATCGAGGTGAAGTTCAGCTCGGCAAGCGCGACGAAACCGCTGACGCTGAAGAAGACGCTCGCGCGCTGTGCGGCGGTCGCGCACAAAGTGCCCGCGCCGAGGTTCACCGGCTGAGACCGGAGATCGAGAGAAGCTGATGCCAGGCGCAGGCGGCCACGGGCGGGCCAGGATCCTGCGCCTGGGCGCGGCGCTGCTCGCGCTCGCTGCGTGGGTTGCGCCCACGGCGGGAGCGAGCGGCGCGACGGCCGTGCAGATCGCTCCCGCTCTCACCGTCCCGAGCGAACCCGCCACGCTCGTGGGCGTCCCGTCTGAGAGCGAACTCGTCGCGGTCGCCGAACCGATCCCCGAAGCGCCTGCACCGGCGCCCGCACCCGAGAGCCCGCCGCACGCCGGACGCACGCGCACGCTCTCCAACGAACGGACCTTCACGCGCTGGGCCCATCCCGAAATCGCGGGCGGCATCTACAGCCGTCCGACCGCGCGCTCGAAGCTGCTCGCGCACATCCGACTCGCAACCGAGGACGGCTTCCCCGAGGTCTACTTGCTGCTCGCAGAACGGGTCGACAGCGCCGGTCGCGAATGGGTCAAGACGCGGATTCCCGGACGGCCGAACGGGCGCCAGGGATGGATGCTCAAGGAACTGCTCGGCCCGCTCCACCTCACGCACTGGGCGATCACCGTCAACCTCGGCGCGCGACGCCTGAGCGCCTACTACCAGGGCCGGCTGCGGATGGTCGCGCCGGTCGGCGTGGGCAAGCCGAGCACCCCCACCCCCACGGGCCGCTTCTGGATTCGCGAGCGCTTCCGGGTGACCGATCCGGCGAGCCCCTACTGGCCGTATGCGCTCGGTACCGCGGACTACTCAACGCTCAGCGAATGGCCCGGCGGGGGCGTGATCGGGATCCACGGTCCCTACGGCGAACCTCAGCTGATCCCCGGCGACCCCTCCCACGGCTGCATCCGGATGCGCTCCTCCGACCTGGCGCGGCTCGCGCCCGAGGTCACGCTGGGTACGCCGGTGAGGGTGGTCGCGGGTTGAGGGCCCGCACCGCTCAGCGCCAAGCGCGCTGCGCCGCGAGCTGCTCGTAGAGCTCGCCGAAGCGCAGCGCGACCGAGTCGATCCCCAGATCCCGCACGCGCTCGCGCGCGGCCTGCGCGAGCGCGAGCGAGCGCTCGGGCTCTGAGAGCAGCGCACCGATCGCGCCCGCGAGAGCGGCCGGGTCGCGCGGGGGCACGAGCAGTCCCGTGCGCAGGTGCTCGATCAGCTCCGGGACGCCGCCCACCTCGGTCGCGGCGACGGGCACGCCGAGCGACATGCACTCGAGCAGGAAGAGCGGCATCCCCTCCCAGTCCGAGCAGAGCGCGCCCACGTCGGCCGCGGCGAGCAGCGCTCCGACGTCGTGGCGCGCCCCGAGCAGGTGCACGCTCCGCGCCCCGCCACGCGCAGCGATCAGCCGTTCGAGCTCGGGGCGACACTCCCCCTCGCCGGCGATCACGAGGTGGACCTCCGCGTGCTCGCGCGCGAGCAGCTCGTGCGCGGCGACGAGCACCTCGAGCGCCTTCTCCGGACGCAGGCTCGCCGCGACGAGGACGATCCGCGCATCGGGGTCGATCCCGAGCTCGGCGCGCAGGTCAGACGCGGCCGCGGCGCCGAACGGGACGTAGGCGGTGGGCAGCACGAGGATCTTCCCGGGCTCGATCCGCTCCAGCTCGATCATGCGCTCGCGCGCCGCGGCGGAGACGGTGATGAAGCGCGCGGCGAGCCGGGCGATCAGGTGACGGTCGATCAGGCGGCGCGCGGGGCTCCCGGCGAAGGACCAGTTGTGCTCGTGCGCGATCACGAGCGGAACTCCGCTCAACCGGCCGAACACCGTTCCCCACGCGTTCGAGCCGAACATGTGCGCGTGGATCACGTCGAAGCGCTCGCGGCGGAGCAGCGCGGCGAGCGGAGCGAGACGGTGCACGTCGAGCCGCCCGCGGCGGCCGAGCACGACGAGCGGCACCCCCGCGGCGTCGAGCTGGGCGACCGTCTCCGGTGTGGCGGCACGGGTCGCGCAGACCCAGGGCTCGAAACGATCGCGCGGGAGGCTCGCGGCGAGGCCCAGCGCGAAGCGCTCCGCTCCTCCCTGGTCGGTCGCGCGATCGAGCAGCGTGAGCACGCGCAGGCGCCCCTTCGCCTCGCTCATCACTCAGCCCGCATCGAGCGCGACCCGTGTGCCATCCCCGACCGGGCCGCGGCGCTCCGCCTCGCCGCGACGCGCCAGTCCGAGCAGCGCCGCGCACATCGCGAAGGTGAGCCAGAGCTGCTTGGAGAACTCGCCGGAGAGGAAGAAATCCGCCGCGAGGAACCCGATCAACGCGAGCACCACGCAGCGCGCCGTGAGCTCGAGCCCGGAATCGCCGGCGCGCGCGAACGTGCGCGCCGCGCGCAGGCCGGCGAGCAGCGAGAAGCCCGCGATCCCCAGGAAGGCGAGCAGCCCCGGGATCCCCAGGTCCGCGAGCAGCTCGAGGTAGACGTTGTGGGCGACGTGCGGGCTGTCCACGATCAGTTTCGCGCTCGTGATCGACCCGGGCGTCTGCACGTAGTGCACCGCGGCGATCTGGAAGTTGCCCGCGCCCACCCCCCGCACCGGATGGGCCTCGACCATCCGCCAGCCCACGTGCCAGATGTCCAGGCGGCCGTTCGACTTCGTCATCGTCACGCGCTGGAGTGCGGCGAGCGGAGCGATCACGGTGTAGTAGGCGAGCGTGCTCAGAACCGCGGCGAGCAGCAGCAGCCCCGCTCGCGCACGCCAGCGCCCGCCGAAGATCACGGCGCTGAGGAGCACCACGCCGAGCGCGATCAGCCCTCCGCGGGAGAGCGTGGCGAACACCCCGATCAGGCAGACGACGCCGCCGATCAGCCCGAGCGAGCGCATCCAGGCTCGCGAGGAGGAGGCGGCGAGCGCGACGGCGAGCGGGATCGCGGCGACGAGCACGGCGGCCTCTTCGTTGGCGTCGCCGATCCCGCCGGCGAGCCTGCCGTATTCGCCCGCGCCGGACCCCGAGGGATCGAGCAGCGCATAGGCCGTGGAGACGATCGCGCCGAGCACGAACGCGCTCATCACCCACGAGAGGTGCTCGCGATTGCGCACCGCGGCCATCACGATCGGGATCAGCAGCATGTCGAGCACGAACGTGAGCGTCGCGGTCAGAGCCGAGTGCGAGCTCTGCGCCCAGGTGATGCTCAGCGCGGCCCAGAGCGCGAGCGCCACGACGCTCAGCGCGATCCCCAGGGGAATCCGCTCGACCGCTCCGCGCGTCTTCGCGCGTCCGAGCAGCCGGGCGAAGCACCAGGAGCCGAAGAGCAGAGCCCCGGCGATCTTCATGAAGCTCGCCGCGCCGGTGCTCGTGGCGCTGAAGACGTCGAGGAAAGAGAGGACGGTGAAGAGGACCACCCCCGCGGTCACGTCGCTGAGCGTGACCGCGGTGAACGCGACGGCGAGCGCCGTGCTCACGCCGAGCAGAGGCTGAACTCCCGCGAGCACGCCCGAGACGAGCGCACCGCTCAGCAGCAGGAGCGGCCCGGCCGCCTCCTCGAGCTGCGCCCGTTCGAGCACCGTGCTCTCCTCAGAGCTCGGCCACCGGCCGCGCGGGCCGGCTCTCGGCGCCGTTCTCGCCCCCACCGACGGGCCCGTAGTAAGGGGAGTTCGGCAGCTGCATCCCGCCGATCACCACGAAGCCGGGAGTCGGCGCTCCGTAGTCGACGAGCATCTCGCAGAGCTCGTTGAGCTTCGCCATCCGTGAGACGCCGAGCCGGTTGACGATCAGCAGATCGTCGGCGAAGCGTGCGAGCGGAAGCGCATCCACGACGGCGGTCACGGGAGGGGAGTCGACGACCACGAACTGGGCGAGCTGCCTCGCAGAGTCCAGCAGCCGGGCTGAGAAGGCGAGCGAGAGCCGCTCGGCGAGACGGGGGCTCGGCTTGCGTACGGCGAGAGCTCGCAGCTCGCCTCCGTCGACGGGCACTCGCACGAGCGCATCGGCGAGCGCGACGCGCCCGGCGACGAGGTCCTCCGTGCCCGCGGTCGGTTCCACCCCGAGCGCGCGCGCGATCGAGGGACGGCGCAGGTCGGCCTCGATCAGGATCACGCTCGCACCGCCCTGGGCGAGCGCGGTGGCGAGGCCGATCGAGGTGGTGGTCTTGCCCTCGCGCGGCGCGGTGCCCGTGACGAGGATCGCGCGCGAGACCCCACCCGCGCGCCCGGCGAGGATCGCCTGCAGCGTCCTGTAGCCCTCGCGTGCGGGGAAGGAGAGGTTCTCGGGGAGGAGCGGCGTGCCGTTGCGGCGCGCGACGCGCTCGCGGGGGATCGTGGCGAGTACGCGGGCGTCGGCGAGCTCGTAGAGCTGCTCCTCGCGGCGCAGGCGCGGGTCGAAGAGATCGACGGCGAGGGCGCCGAGGACCCCGAGCACGAGGCCGACGACGAGGCCCGCGACGATCGCGAGCTTGGTCCGCGGCGTGTAGGGCGCCGCGGGCAGCCCCGCGGGCGCCGCGAGTGTGATCGTGGGATCGGGCCGGTGCAGATAGAGCTCGAGCTCGGAGATCTCGGAGTTGACCGTCGTGTCGGCCGCGCTCGCGGCGGAGGACTCGGCCGTGAGCTGCGTGCGGAGGCTCGCGAGCTCGGCTGCCACGGCCGCGTGGAAGGCCGTGCGTCGCGTTGCGAGAACCTGCTGCGCGAACCCGTTGGCCAGGAGCTGCGCACGTGCCGCGGAGCCGGCGGTGGCCTGCAGCGAGATCAGGTTGCTCTGCCCGATCGGCGTCGCGCTCACCTCACCGAGGAGCGCGCCCGCGGATTCGTCGAGGTGCAGCGCCGTAACCGTTGCCTGCGCGATCTGCAGGTCGGTGATGAGCCCCGCCGCGGTGAGCGTGTCGCGTGTGGGTTCCTGGCTGGAGTGCAGCACCGGCAGCGTCGAGAGAGCCACGTCCGAGGGGCTCGCGGGGGCGACGAGCATCTGCGCTTCGGCGCGGTACCTGCGCGGGGCGAGCTCGGCATAGGCGACGGCCGCGCCGAGCGCGAGCACCACGCAGGCGACGATCAGCTTCCAGCGCCCGCGCAGAACGCGGGCGTAGTGGAGCACCTCCGGCTCGTTCTCCATCCGGCTGCGCGTCAGCATCGTGGCGGTGATCCGAGGTCGAGCTCTGAAATCGGCACTGGCGGTCCTTTGTGAAGTTCGTTGCGCGACGGCCCGGCCAGGCCGGGGGCGGTCGTGTGAACCCCCGCCATGAACGGCGGATTGTACTCGTGCCGGATGCGGCCGAACGGGCGATCTGGACCCATCCGTGATCCCATCGGACGAGCGTGGCCGCGTCTGCAGCGCGGGTATTCTCCGCCCATGCCACGGCCGCGGATCGCTCGCATCGCCGCGCTCGCGCTCTACTACGGATTCGCGATCAAGCTGCCGGGGCGCGGACCGCTCTCCGCCCCCGCTCAGGCGATCCGCCTCAGGCTCTGCCGTGTGTTCCTCGAGGCGTGCGGGGAATCGGTGAGCATCGGCCCGGACGTGCACCTCGGCGACGGCAGGGACATCCGGATCGGCAGCCGCTCCGGACTCGGCCGCGGATGCCGCGTCTACGGGGGCCTCACCGTCGGGGAGCAGGTGATGGTCGGACCGGAGGTCGCCTTCCTCGCGAGCAACCACCGCTTCGACCGCGTGGACGTGCCGATCGGGCGAGCAGGGCTACGAGCTGCTCGCGCCGCCGCGCATCGAGGACGGCGCCTGGATCGGGTTGCGCGCGACGATCCTTCCCGGCCGGGTGATCGGCCGCGAGGCGGTGGTCGCCGCCGGCGCGGTGGTCACACGGGACGTCGAGCCGTTCGCGATCGTGGGGGGCAACCCGGCCGCGCCGATCGGGACCCGCACCGAGACGAGCCCGGGCGACGCTGCGAGCCCCGGCGCGTGAGGCCCTGAGCGGCGGGAGCGCCGCCCGGTAAGAGATGCCCGCAGCGAGCCTGTCCGCCGTGATCGCCGCGCACGACGCGGCTCCGACGATTCGCGCGGCCGTCGCCTCGGCACTCGCACAGACACTCCCCGTGCTCGAGGTGATCGTGGTCGACGACGGCTCGAGCGACGGAACGGCGGACCTCGCCGCGGCGATCGACGACCCCCGGGTGCGGGTGATCCAGCGCGCGCAGGGCGGTCCGGGCGCGGCTCGGAACACCGGCATCGCCGCGGCGCGCGGTGAGCACGTCGCGTTTCTCGACAGCGACGACCTCTGGCTACCCGGTTACGCGGCGCGCGCGAGCGCGGTGCTCGAAGCGGCGACGAACCCCGGGTTCGCCTACACCGACGCCTACGCCTTCGACGTGACGGGCCGGGTGCGACGGACGACTGCGATGGAGGCGCCGCATGATCCGCCGCGGGAGCGCGAGCCGTTCCTCGCCGCCCTGCTCCAGCGCAACTTCGTCTTCACCGCGACGACCGTCCCGGCGGCCGTGCTCGAGCGTGTCGGGGGTTTCGACGAGACGCTCAGAACCTCCGAGGACTACGACCTCTGGCTGCGGATCCTCATCGCGGGGTTCGATCCCCTCTGGATGGGCGGCCCGCTGGCGATGTACCGCATCCACGAGCGCCAGGCGACCCGCCGTGTGATCGAGATGAAGGGCACCTGGGCGCGCGTCTACGAGATGCTCGACCCCGCGGAGATGCCCTCGCAACGGACCCGCGAGCTGCTGCTCGAGCGTCGTGCGGCGGCACAGCGCGAGCTCGCGATCGCAGCGGGCGAGGCACCCCTGGCTTCGAGGCTGCGCAGCGCACGGCTGCTCGCGGGCCGCGCCGGGCGCCGTGCGGGGCTCGATCGAGAATGGCTGCGCAGCCCGCCCGCGGAGGCCGCCGAGACACTCGACGCGCTGAGGGCGCTCGAGCAGCCGTGACCGGCGCGAGATAGGAGCGCGGAACCGCGCTCCGCTGGGATGAGCGCTGCGGGGCGTCACAGGTGGCGCTGGTAGATTCGCGCCGAATGGGGGGACACCGAGTGAGGATTCTCTCCACGCTCTTCAGCTCGGATCCGCCGATCCCGCTGTGGCAGGAGCGTGTGAGGATGCTGCGTCCGTCGCGCCGCCTCGCGGTGACGGTCGGACGTGTGCTGCTCCGCGCGCGCCGCTACGACGCGCTCGTGCTCGACGGCTCGGCGCGCAGCGACCAGGTGGCGGCGACCCTGCTGCGTCTGCGCCGGCGCCGAGGCGGTCCGCCTCTGGTGATCGCGGATGCGACGTGGAAGGTCCCGCCCGGGGCGATTGCGGCTCGCGGCAAGCTCGCCGCGATGCGGCTGATCGACGGCGAGCGGACGACGTTCTGCGTGCTCACGCGAGTCGAGGCGGAGCGCTTCGGAGCGACCTGGGCGCTGCGACGCAGCCGCGTTCGCTTCACGCCCTGGCCCGTGACCCGTCCACCCGCGGAGGCGATCGGCGGCCCCGCCGAGAACGGCCGCGTCTTCGCCGGGGGGAACTCGCTGCGCGAATACGGCCCGCTGATCGAGGCGGCGCGGGAGATCGGTGCGGGAGTGGACATCGCGACGAGCTCGCCGGCGAGCCCGGCGGGCGACCATCCCACGAATGTGAGTGTCCGGCGCGTGGCCCCGGAGCAGTACGAGGCGATGCTCAGAGCCGCATCGGTGGTGGTCGTCCCGTTGCAGGCGCGCCCGGACCGGAGCTCCGGCCAGACGACGTATGTGAACGCGATGGCGCTCGGGAAGGCGATCGTGGTGACCGATGCGCCAGGGGTGCGGGACTACATCGAGGACGGCGAGACTGGCCTGATCGTGCCCTGCGGTGACGCAGCGGCGATGGCCTGCGCCGTGAGATCGCTGCTCGGCGACGCCGAGCGGCGACGAGGGCTCGGCGAGAGCGCGCGCCGCCACGCGTCGGCCGAGCTCACGATGAGCCGCTACGCAGAGCGCCTGCTCGCGATCGTCGACGAGACGCTCGGCTCGAGCGCCCGCACGCTCGGGAGGGCGGAGGCATGAGCGCCCGCGGCCTCAGCGCGCCGGGGACCGGGCCGCGCCTGGCGGTCTACTGCGACTTCTCCTACCGGCTCGACGGAGAGCTGCTCACGGCCGAGCTTCCGTTCGCGCTGTTTCTCCGCGCGCTCGCATCGCAGTACGCGAAGGTGACCGTGGCGGGCAGGCTCGACACATCGGCGCCGCGCTTCCCCTACGAGATGGAGGGTGTCGAGCTCGCCCCCCTCCCCTACTACCGCAGCGGCGCCCACCTCACCGCCGTGCTGCGGTCGCTCCCGCGCGCGACCCGGCGCCTCTGGAGGCTGCTCGGCGAAGCTGATGTTGTCTGGGTGCTCGGCCCGAACCCGCCGCAGGCGATCGCACTCGCGCTGCTCGGCCTGCTGCGGCGCAGGCGCGTGGTGCTCGGGGTGCGCCAGCAGCTCCCTGAGCTCGTGCGACACCGCCACCCCAGCCGCCGTCTGGTGTGGTGGAGCGCCGGGCTGCTCGAGGGCGCCTTCAAGCTGCTCGCGCGTTTCGCGGACGTGGTCGCGGTGGGCGGCCCGCTGCGCCGCTCATACGAAAAGGGCCGCGCGGTGCACGAGATGGTCGTCTCGCTCGTCGAGCCGGAGGACCTGCTCTCCGAGACCGATGACACGCGCGGCTACGAGGGGCAGGAGCTGAAGATGCTGAGCGTGGGCCGGGCGGACCCGGAGAAGAACCCGCTGCTGCTGCTCGACGTCCTGCGGGAGGCCAGGCTGCGCGACTCGCGCTGGCGGCTGGAGATCTGCGGGGACGGTCCGATGCTCGCGGAGCTCTCCGAGCGCGCGCGGGAGATGGGCCTCGCTGACCGCCTGCGCCTCCACGGGCACGTCGCCTTCGGAGGCGAGCTCTGGGCGCACTACCGCGGGGCACACGCGCTGATCCACGTCTCGATGACCGAGGGGACCCCGCAGGTGCTGCTGGAGGCGTTTGCGTCGCGCCTGCCCGTGGTCGCGACGGCGGTGGGCGGGGTCGGCGAGGCGGTCGAGGGGCGTGGCCTGCTCGTGGCGCCGCGCGACGCGGCCGCGGCGGCGGGCGCGCTCCAACGCCTCGTCGAGGACCGGGAGCTGCGGCGGCGATACGTGGCGGCGGGGGCGCAGTACGCGGCGGCGCACACGCTCCCGGTGGAGTCGGCGAAGCTCGCGCGCTTCCTGCAGGCGGCGGCATGAGCGCGACCGTGGACTGCTCGGTGCTCGTCCCGGTGCTCAACGAGGAGCGCCACCTCGAGGCGATGCTCGCGACGATGCGCGCGCAGGTCTACGAGGGCGAGCTCCAGTTCGTGCTCGCCGACGGCGGGTCGACCGACCGCTCGCTCGAGATCATCCGACGTGTCGCGGCGGAGGACCCGCGGATCGAGCTGCACCACAACCCCGCGGTGCACACCGCGAGCGGCCTCAACATCGCGCTCGCCGCGGCGCGGGGCACCTGGGTCGCGCGGATGGACGCGCACGCGTTCTACCCACCGCGCTATCTCGCCGACGGAGTGGCACGCCTGCAGGCCGGTGGGACGCGCTGGGTGAGCGGGCCGCAGCGCCCCGTCGGTGACAACGCGGTCTCGCGCGCGGTGGCGACGGCGCTGCGCTCACCGCTCGGGCAGGGAGGCTCGCTGCGCTGGCACCGCGAGGGCGAGAGCCGCGCGGAGTACGAACTCGACACGGGCGTGTTCGGCGGGATCTGGCGGCGGGAGACGTTGCTCGAGTTCGAGGGCTGGGACGAGCGCTGGCACAAGAACGAGGACTCGGAGCTGGCCGCGCGCTTCTTCGAGCGGGGCGAGCGTCTCGTGTGCCTGCAGAGCATGTCCGCGGACTGGGTGCCGCGCGGATCGCTGCGCTCGCTGTTCGAGCAGTACCTGGGGTACGGGCGCTTCCGGATGCGCACCGCGATCCGCCACCCGAACTCGCTGCGGCGCTCTCATCTCGCGCCGCCCGCGCTGGTGGCGGGTGGCGCGCTCGCGGTGACATCGGGGCGCGTGGGCCAGCGCGCGAGGCGTGTGTGCTCGATCTACGCGGCGGCGCTCGTGCTCGAGGGGATGCGACTGCGCCGCGGCAAGGACCCAGCCGAAGGACTGCTCGTGCCCGCGGCGCTGCTGGCGATGCACGCGGGACACGGCCTCGGTCTGCTCGGGGGGATGGCCGAGCACGGTGTGCCCTGGGCGGCGATCGCGCGCTCCTACGGGCTCACCGACCGTGACGAGGACTCGCTGCCGGCGGGGCGCCCGAGCCCGTGAACGACCGCGTCGCCCGCGAGCGGGAGTTCCACGACACACGGTTCGCACACGACCACGGCCCGCGCCCCGCGGACCGCTTCTACGTGGTCAACCGAGCGGCGAACGCATACACGCAGGCGATCCTCGCGGCGGCCCCCGCAGGGGCGCGCGTGCTCGAGATCGGTTGCGGCGACGGTGCCTACGCGGCGCGTCAGGCGGCCGCGCGCGGGCTCGCGGTGAGCGCTGTGGATCTCTCGCCCGTGGCGATCGAGCACGCGCGCGAGCGGGCCGCGCACGAGGGGACTGCGGAGCGGATCGAGTTCGCGGTGATGAACGCGGAGCAGCTCGACCTCCCCGCGGACTCCTTCGATCTCGTCTGCGGCACGGGCGTGCTCCACCACCTCGACCTGGAAGCGGCGCTGAAGGAGGTCGGCCGCGTCTGCAGGCCGGGGGGCGTCGCAGCGTTCGTCGAGCCGCTCGCACACAACCCGGTGCTCCGGCTCTACCGCAGAGGCACCCCGACGCAGCGAAGCGCGGACGAGCAGCCGCTGCGCGGCGAGGACCTGGACACGGTGAGAGGCCGCTTCGCAGAGGTCGAGCTGAGCTACTTCTCAATGCTCACCCCGCTCGCGCTGCCGCTCGCGGGGCGTGCGGCGTTCGAGCCCGCGCTCCGACGGCTCGAGGCCCTGGATCGCCTCGCCTTCAGGACTCCGCTGCGAGCGTGGGCATGGATGGTGGGGATGCGACTGAGGGGCGCAAGAGGCGCCTAGCCGGCCGGACCTCGCGAGGGCGGACCGCCGCCCTCCGGGCCCAGACCGGGATTCTGCTGGGCGACCGTGTCGGCGTAGACCCTCGGTGTGTCGGCCGCGGCGGGGGGTCGATCCACCTCCTCGGCGGCGGGGGTTGCGGGCGAGAGCTGGAAGTCGCGCACATCGCGCACCGAGACGACCGCGAGCGTGAGCAGGAGCGCGAGCCCGGCCGCGAAGTAGAGCGTCGTCGAGATGCCGACCGCGATCGCGAGCGGTCCCACGAGGGCGAGCCCGATCGGCTGCAGGAGGTAGCTGCCGAAGTGGTCCCATGAGCTCACGCGGGAGAGCTCATCGGCGGGGATCTCGCGCTGCATGGCGGTGAACCAGAGCACGTTGAAGACGGTCGCGGAGAGCCCGGAGAAGAGCCCGAAGAGGATGATCAGCGGGAGCAGTTCTGCGCGCCCGAGCAGGAAGAGCAGCGCGGGCTCGCCGAGGATCGTCATCAGGAACGCGGCACGCAGCGGGAAGCGGGGATGCCAGCGGTAACCGACGACCCCACCGAGCACCGCGCCCACCCCCATCGCGGTGCTGATCGCCGCCCACGCGCCGGCGCCGCCCAGATGCGCTTTGGCGACCTGCGGCCCGAGCACCTCCAGCGGGGCGAAGACGACCGCGAGGATCAGCGGCAGCGAGATCACGCTGACGAGCAGCCATTTGCGGGTTGCGAAGGCGTGCCAGCCCTCGCGCAGTTCGACCAGCGTGCTGCGACGCTCCGGGCGGCTCAGGTCGGGGAGGCGCATGAGCTGGAGGGAGAGCGCGCTGACGAGGAACGCGGCACCGTCGAAGGCGAGCCCCCAACCCGCTCCGGCGGCGACGACGAGCACGCCGCCGAGCGCGGGGCCGGCGATCGAGGAGAGGTTTTCGGCGACACCCATGATGCCGTTGGCGTCCTGCAGGTACTCCTCGTCGACGAGCTCGGGGACGATGCCCGTCGAGGCCGGGCCGAAGAACGCCTGCGCGCCGCCGTAGAGCGCCTGCAGCGCGGCGAGCTCCCAGATGTGGGCGACGCCGCTGAGCAGCAGGACGGCGGAAGTGCCCTGGGTCGCTCCTCGGACGAGATCCGAGGAGAGCATCATCGCCTTGCGCGGCAAGCGATCGGCGAGCACCCCTCCGATCAGCACGAAGACGATCAGGGGCACCGAGCGAGCGGCGAGCACCACGCCGAGGTCGCGGATCGAGCCGGTCAGATCGAGGATCGCGAAGGAGAGCGCGACCGGGGCGACGCCGTCACCGATCGAGGAGACACCCTGCCCCACCACCAGCAGCCGGAACGACATGCTCTTCCAGGCCCCGGAGCGCATCGCGTCGAGGCTACAGGCCGAATCGGGAGCTCAGAGCACCCCGGCCGCGCGCATCGCCTGCTCGGTGTCGAGCGCGACGCGTTCGACACCGGCGACGCTTGGATGCAGCGGGACGCCGGTGAGCGGTTCGATCAGCGGTTCGACCCAGCGTTCGCCGGCTCCCTGACAGGCGTTGTGGCCCGCGCTCAGTTCGAACATGTTCACGAAGTTCGCACCGGTGGCCTTTGCGACCTTGCGCTCCAACGCAGTGCCCTTGGCCTCGAGCTTGTGGAACCAGCTCAGGTCGCCCGGGTACCAGGGGATACGGCCCGGGCAGAGGCCCGTGCTCGGCGTGATCTCCAGATAGGCGACGAGGAAGACCTTGGCGTTCGGGGCGAGCAGTTTGATGTGGTTCACGGCGGCCACGTCGGCGGGCTCGTCTTCGGAGTAGGTCTGGCTCACGTATCCGGAGAGGCGCTTCTTGCAGGGCGCCTTGCCCGCGACGTGTTCGGTGGCGTCGAGCTGGGTGCAGGTGCTCGCCACCGTGCCGAAGAGGCCGTGGTCGTTGCCTCCCATCGCGACCGTGACCACTTCCGTCGTGGGTGTGAGGGCGTTGTCCTGAGGCGGCACCCCTTCGGCCTGCGATTTCGTCTCATCCGAGGTCGTCGCGCCGCCGCAGCTCACGTCGGTGAGGCTGAGCCCGAGCGCGGAGGCGATCTGGTGCTCGAAGTCGTTCGGGGAATGGCAGCCTTCGAGGGGGATGCCCATGCCGGCGTAGGAATCGCCTATTCCCACATAGGAGGGGTCGGCGGCGGAGGCGGCGGACGGGACGAGGAGGCAGGCACAGGCGAGCAGGAGCGCGATGGCCAACGCGCGTGGACGGCGGTGCGCGCACCCGTGCGAATCGGCGCTTCTTGGGTTGGCCACGACGTGCACGGCGTTGATCGTATCGTCAAGTCGATGCAACGGTTTCGTTTACTGCGAGGACCGTGGCGGGGCTGTGAACGGCTGACACGCCGCTTCGATGTCGCGGGCCAAACCGCTCAGGAGCCTCACCGAACGGCCCCAGCGTGTGCCAAACAGCGGCACCGTCTTTCGCCGGTGTTTCTCTTGATCGGGGAGACAGGTAGGGATTGGCTTTGCCGAGCCGGATTCGGCCGTCGTGGGCAGTTGCGTGGGCGCCCGGGTCGTTGTTGCGCGGCGAGCGTGACGCAACGGAGGTAAGGCTCACAGCCGACCACGCCGATTCTCGACATGTGCGCGAACTCGTGCTGGCCATCATCGACATCGGGATCATCGCCGGGCTGCTGTGGAGCTTGTGGTTCGTCTTCGCCCACGGCCGCCGCGAACGGAAGCACATCGCGGAGCAGCTCGCCGCTCCGCTTGAGGAATCCGATGAGCGTGTCGTCGTCCGCGCGAACTTCAAGGCGAGCGTCTTCTATGCGCTCTTGTTCGGCGGGTTGGCGGTCGCTGTGGCGGTCAGGGCGGTCGAAACGAACGCTGGTGGCGAGAGCTTGGTGCTCGCCCTCTGTGGCGTGCTGATGGCGTGGCTCGCCGGCAGTTATGGCAAGCGGGCGCTGCTCCGTCGACCGGTGCTCTCGGTCGACGGAGCTGGACTGACGGTCGGCTGGCCGGCGCGCACAGTCCCTTGGCGCGATCTTCAGCAGGTACGGCTTGTCGAGTACCGAAGCGCTTTCGGCGTAACTCGGCATCGCCTCGCGTGCCAGGTGGCACGCGAGGACGGCGCGGGAATCGACCAACTGACGATCGAGCTCGAGCTGTTGTCGCTCCCGTGGAACGACGTGGTCGTCGCCTTTCAGAACCACATGGGTCGGCGCGTCACCGCCTAGCTCATCTCGCGCTCGGCTGCTGCCGCGTAGCTCGCGATCCGCCGGAGCAGGGCGTTGTAGCGGCTGTGCGCGTCGGGCGCGGTTGTGAGCAGCGCGTAGAGCCGGTGCTCGGGCGATTGATCGCCCGCAACGCACGCACACGGGATCGTGACGCCAAGCGCGCCGAGCCTGGGCGCGGCGATTTCGACGAGCACCGCGGCCTCTGTTTCGCGGCTGCTCGCCAGATCGGAGAGCCCTTGCGCGACGAGCTCCTCGCCCGGGAGTCCCTCGGGTGGATGTGGCCGTGGCTTCGTCATGGTGGGACGAACGGCGCCTGATGGCTCAGAACAAGCGTTCCTGCGTTCGACCGGTTTCGGAATCGTCGCGGGCTGGGGATGCCGGTGCGCCGTGGGAGGCGTAGGCACTGACGATGCGGTCGAGGGCGCGGTGGCGGTCTCGGTGCCCGTAGAGCCGTCTGACTAGCTCGCCTCCGTCTGTGTGCCCGAGCGCGATCGCAACGTCCTCCGAGGGCAATGTGAGGACGTTGACCATGTACCAACCGGCGAAGTGCCGAGTCGCGAGATAGAGGCTCCCCTCCCAGCCGGCCGCTGCTTTGACCGCCTTCCAGTGGTAGGCGCGCGCTGATGCGGTCCAATGCTCGCCACGGATCGGCGCGAAGCAGAACTCGCTTTCTATCGGTAGCGACGCGAGCGCCTCGCGAGCGGGATCGGTCAGCGGCGCCTCCCGAGTCTTTCCGTTCTTCGGCAGCGTGAACGTCCGCGTAGCGGCGCTGAACTGCTCCACGACCCGGATCCGCGCACACTGGAGCTCGACATTCACACGACGCAGCGCGTCCAGCTCGCCGGGCCGGAGCCCCGTGAAGGCCGCGACCTGTAGCCATGCCGCGAACGACGGCGTTGCCAGCTCGCGGGCGCAACGGATTATCTTCCAGACCTCCTCCTCGCTCGGCGGCTGCTCGTCGCGACGCCCCGGACCACGCGCGATCCCGAGCCGGGCGAACGGATTGGTGCTCACGAGCCGGCCGGCCTTTGCGGATCCCGCGTCGTTGAACATCGCTCGCAGCGCCGGGACTGTGCCATTGCGCAAGCCTCCCGCGAGCCAGTCTGCGACGACGGCGTCACCGATGGCGTCGATAGGCCGGTCGCCGTACTTGGCGACGAACGCCTTCGTCCGCTCCCGGTTGTGGATGTTCGTGGACTGCTTCGGCCGGGCGAACAGCGGATCGGTAGTCCAGCGCGTCCAGAAGCCAGCAACCGTAACGTCCTGGGTCTTGGCCTCCCGGAGCCGCCACCGCGCCAGCTCTCGCGCTCGCTTCGCCTCTGCCTTCGTCGCGAAGGTGCCCGAGCCGCCGAGCAGACGCGAGACGCTCACGTTTTGTCCGCGAGCTGGATCGTAGACCTGGGCCCGCCACCGGCCCGAGGGCAGACGAGTGAGGCTCATGCCACCCTCTCCCGCTCAGCTGCCCATCCGATGGCGACCGACGCTCGAAAGCGTCGCGTGCGCCTTCCCCAGGTCACCGAGGGCATCCCCTCGAGCACGAGCCGGTCGACCGTGTCCACGCTGACGCCCATCAGCGCGGCGAGCTCGCGGCGCGTGACGTAGGGCTCCACGAGAGGGCGATGAGAGCGTTCAGGCGCGGGTGCGGCCATCGCCAGTGATGACCGCGAAGCCACGCGAAAGCCCACAGCGTCCGGCACGCGGTCGCTCACGGTGCGATGCGCTCCATGTTCACGGCGGCTCGCGTCGCGAACACGAACTCCCCGAGGCGGTGAACCAAGCCTTCGGCGTACAACCGGTTCAGAGCGTCGACCGTCGCAACCCGGTCACCGATCTCCAGCTCGACCTCGCTCGGCAGCCAGGGCCGCTGGTCCTCCTCGGTCAACAGCAGCGCCAGGACCACGTGCCTGACGTCGCCGCGTCCCGACCTTGCCTCACGGCTAGTCTCGTCCTGCATGGAAAGCCTCTTTTCCGTGCCGGGCCCCGGGCTGTTCAAGCAGCGCCGGGGCCACTTCATTTAGTCGTAGCGATCGTTCATACCGCGCGAGTGCGATGGAATCCGACGCCGCCGCCCGATCGCCGCGATCGCGACGGCGTCATGGCACCAGCCAGGACGCCTGCAACTTGGGGAGTCGGCCGTCCCGAAGGGTCGGCAGGGTCCTCCCTGCCGACCTGATCGCCATCCGCCGGAGGCGGGCCGGCTAGTCAAGCGGCCCGCAGGGCCGCGGACCCCTTTAGGGGTTGACTCGCCGGCCCGACGGAGGCACGCGCCACCACGAGCGCCCGAGCCCCGGAGCAGCGTTCAAACGGGCACCTGGAGCCTTCGAGGGAGGTACCGATTGGTCCCTCATCGCACCCCCGTGCATCTAGTCCGTCGAGATTGTCCGTCCTTGCACAAGCGTCTGCTCGGGACTGCGCTCGAACGTAGAGGCAGCGCGACGAGGAGCACTGCTCGTCGGACGTGCGCTCGGCTCGTGTCGGGAAGACATCCGGTACTTGTGGCCTTCCGTCCGGTTCGTCGCGGATGATTAAGCGTCCTCGATAAGCAGGAGGAGTCGTGGCCCGGAAGACGACGAGCGGACAGACGCTCGAGACCCCCACCGACGAGCTGGTCGCACTCGCCGTGCTTCTCGTACGGCGAAGCGCTGGCTCGCAGAGCGAACTCGCGCGCGAAATGCACGCAGTCGGCTTCAGCACCGCGCGAATCGCCGCGTTGCTCGCGACCACCCCGAACACGATCAATCAGGCCATTCAGAAGGCGAAGCGCGCCAAGGATCCGAAAGCCAAAGGGACGCGTGTCCGAGCCACTTGACATCGAGACAACGCTCATGGCGTTGCTGCGTCTAGCCGTTAGCGAGCGCGAAGAGCGTGAGGACCAAGCGCTGGCGAAGCGCAAGGTTGAGGTGCTGCTCGCCGAGACGGGAATGAGCCACGGGCAAATCGCGACGGTGACTGGCAAGAGCCCTGACGCCGTCCGCAAGACGATCGCCAGAGCCAAAGCGAACAAGTGACCGCGAAGGCCGTCCGTTGCGCAACGGGCAGCTCTGGCACTTTCGGAGCGGGTAACCAAGGCCGGAACACGGGGAACCCACCCTATTGCGCGTAGCGTTGAATGTCGACTACCGCAACGGGACAGCTTTGGAAGCCAAGAATTTCCGCTATATGCGGGATAAATCGATAAGACGAGTGAAGGCCGCTGGTTGCGCCGTGCCTGGCGGTGCTACGGTTAACTGAATGGCGGCAAAAGACCAAAGCGCTGCACCACCCAGTCCCGACCGGATTGCGCACGCGACCTTTGTCCTGCTCGCCGCCGATCGAGACGAGCGCGCGAACGGCACCGATCCACGAAACTCGGAGACCGTGCTTGCCGCCGCCGGGTTCACCGTCGGAGAGGTCCATGGACTCATCGGAGGGAATCGCAAGACAATCGAAAGTCGGATGCGACGAGCGAAGTAGCGGATGGCACCCAAACCGAAGAGCGATGAGATGAGTACCGATGAGCAGATCATCCGACTGCTCGCAACGATCGTCAGACAGAACAGCGCGAACCAGGCGGAGGCCATCTCGGAGCTTGACAAGTGTGGCTTCGGCCCCACACGGATCGGCGAACTCCTCGGCACGACAGCCGCCACCGCGAAATCGGCTATCAAACGCCGCAAACCAAAAGCGTCCCGAAAACCTCGTACATAGATGGCCACGGGAGAGAACACCGAAGCGCTCCTAAAAGCGATTCTCGCGCTGATGGTTGATCAACGCGAAACCCGGCCCGGTCCCGAGCTGACGCGTCGAACCGAGCTGCTCCTCGCCGACGCCGGCCTGGCGGCGAGCCAGATCGCGGAGCTCACCGGCAAGCAGCCGTCGGCCGTCCGCATGACACTCAGCCGGGCACGACGAGACCCGAAAAGGCGCGGCCGTGCCTGAGGCCCACGGTTCAACGACGGGGTCGCGTGCTGCCCCTGCAGGGCTGGCCCGCGGCGCTGAACGGAGCTGACGCGGTGGGTGGAGAGGAAACGGCGGAGGAAGTCTTGCGTCGGCTGGTCGCGATCGCAGAAGATCAGTTGCGTTGGCAAAAGGTCGCGGTACTGCCACAACTGCGCGACACCATCGAGCGCACCTTGACGACAAATCAGCTCCGTCAAGCGTACGAGTTCTGCGACGGGACGACATCAGGCACAGAGATTGCCGCGCTCGTTAACGCATCGAAGGCAAGCGTTTCTGGATGGACGCGGAGATGGCGCGACCTCGGCATCGCGTTCGAGACCGACGCCAGGATGACCCAGCACCTTGTGAGCCTTCGCTCGCTCGGAATTGACCTCACGTTGCCGGAGAGGAGCTAGATGACTGCTCCCGATGCGGAAGACGCACTCTGGGCAGTTCACAGTCGCCTTGGCACGATCGAGGGCAAGGTCAACCTCGTTGTTCGTGCCGACCGCGATCGACTCGTGTCGATACTCGAGAAAACGATCAGAGCTGACCACCTACTCGGTCAGATCTATCTCTTGCTCGACGGAGAGCGCACGCAACAGCAGGTTCACGAGATGCTCGGGACCTGGGGGATCGAGACGAGCCAGCCGACGGTGTCCCGGCGTATCTCGGCGATGGAGACCGAGCACGGCATCGCTGTGCTCGTCAAGTCCGAGAATGTCAAGGTGCATCGTCGGGACGCGGAGATGGAGAAGATGCTGAACCTCTCAAGCAAGATCAAGACCTGGTTGACCGACGAAGGAGCCATCGTTCCGATCGGTCCAACGCGCAATACGAACAAGGTGCGCAAAGCCAGATGAAGGACGTAACACCGAGCGTTATGCGCCGATTGCTCGCAGCCGAGTTCGATCGGCGCGGGTGGAGCTACGACCCCACGACCGCCGGCGGCATCGTCGATGCTGCTATGTCGGCTGGTCGCATCCAACCGGACCGTCTTGCGGCGGAGGTTCCATCGCTTTTCCTAGACCGACACGGGCTGACAAGGGAGGTGGTCGCACGCGCCATCTCAGATGCCATCGGGGACGGGAACCCCGTCCCAGAGCACGAACGGGTCACGCTTCTGGTCCAAGATCAACGGTTCTCTCTTCACATGGCGCCCGGAGCTCAGATGACGGGAAGCAACGTGAATATCGGATCGACGCAGATCAACGTGCACAACACGGTCGACAAGGCGGATGTTCTCGCCGCCGTCGCGGCGCTTGTGCGCGCCGGGCTCAGCGAGGACTGGAACGGTGCCGCCGCTGCCGCTCTCGCGAAGGCGATAGATGAACGCGACGACATCGAACTCGACGAGGTGCAACAGGTGAGCAGCGAAGTCATCCGCAGCGAGGAACCGGACCGCCAGCGGGCAAAAGCGTTGCTCGCAAAGATTGCCGTGAGCGGCGTGGGCGGAGCTTTGGCGACGGGGATCAGCGCTGGCGTCGGAGACCTTCTCCACCTGCTCCCTACTTGAACAGGCCCGTACCGCGACCGCCCGCGGCCGTCGGGCGGGGCAGTAACGTCGCTCTGCGCCAGCCATATCCGCCCCGCGCAGCACCAGCCGAAGCCCTCGTCTGCTGGCCTGACTGGGCGCTCCCGCGACCGCTCACCCCTCGCGGGTAACCGGGACTCCATCGGGGCGGCGGTCTACGTAGGACGCCCAAGGGCGGCTTAGTTGCAGATGCGCGATTTAGACTCGGCAGATGGATCCAGGGTGGAAGACGATGCCGTGGGGCTACGAGGTCTCGAGCCGCGACGAGCTGTTTCGCGCGATCAGCCGCGTCGGGACGCTCGAAGCCTCGCGCCGCTACGTGTGGCGCGGCGTGTCGAGTCGGCATTTCTCCGTACGCTCCTCGCTCTTGAGGAATCTCGCCGGCAGCGATGGCCCAGTCCCTGAGGAGCGAATCGTGCGGTCCCGCGAGGTCGAGATCATCGCCATGGCGCGCGCTTGGGGCGTGGGCGCCGAGCTCGCCACCGCGGCAACGGATCTACACGTCCTGGCGATGCTCCAGCACCATGGACTTCCCACGCGACTACTCGATGTCACGAGCAATCCAATGACAGCTCTGTGGTTTGCGTGCCAGCGCGCCTCGGTAGACCGGGATGCGGCGGGTCTACTGTTCGCATTCGACGTGACGGCGATGCCAGAACAGCCGACGATCGAGTTCGGAGGGCTCACCTGGGCTGGTGTGGGAAATCCGCTCGGTGCTGGCCTGCAACTGGCGCTTGAGGCATCCGCAAACGAGCAACGCCCGTTTCTGGTCCGGCCGTCGCTGCCTGATCCCCGGATGACGGCGCAAGAAGGCCTCTTTATCGCCGGGTCTACGCCCGCCACGCCCTCGATAGTCGGGGTGGACAGCTTCCCTGTCCGTGCCGATCAGCCACCGGCCGACGGCTCACTGGAGGCCCTCTTTGCAGCTGACGATCGCCGGCCAGGGCGCCCGCGACGCCTCGCGTTTTTGGTCCTAGTGGTCCCGCCAAGGTTGAAGTGGCGAATACTCAACAGCCTGCGTGGCACTTACAACCGGAGACGCCGCTTCCTGTTCCCCGACCTAGCGGGTTTCGCCGACGCATTCCGACTCGACCAGATCGATGCCTAGTCCGTTCCCGCACTAGCCACAGCCACAAGCGCCCCTGGGGTACCACCTGGGACCGCCAACTACCTATGCTGGCGGGCAACCTGCTCTCCTGCCTTCGGGAACAGCAGAAAGCCGATGATTTGCACGCTTTGCTCCAAGCGGATGAAGAAATCGTACCTCGACCTCGCCATGGCAAGGTCGCCTTCTGGACGACGCGGAACCGGCGGGCTTGCGTCCAGTGTCCGCGCGGGCGCGACCGCTCACGACCCCCGGCGTGGGCGGTTTCGTGGGCGGTCCCGGCCGAAACCGCCTCGCGACGCGAAATGAACACCCCCGCATTCACATCCGCCGAAATCCTGATCCCAGAGCCAATCCCTGCGCTCTGGGCCCTCCCCCGCCCCCTCCCGCAACCAACCACAACCTAATCGGGGAGACAGGATTTGAACCTGCGACCGCCCGGCCCCCAGCCGGGTGCGCTACCAGACTGCGCCACTCCCCGTGGCACTTCGGACCCCGATTCTACGGCTAACGGCCGCGCCGCTCCGTCCACAGCACATGCGAACATGTGTTCGTGTCAATGGAACGCGACGATCTACGCACACAGCGGTGCTCGCGATGTGGCGAGCACAAGCCGATTTCGTTGTTCGCGTGGCATCGCCGCGAGCGAGGCGAGCGGGACACCTACTGCCGACCCTGCCGTGCCGCGTACAAACGCGAGCACTATCTGGCCAACCGCGAGCGCTACATCGCCGAAGCGAACCGCCGCAAAGACATTCTCGTTCTCGAGCGGATGCGATTCCTCGTCGAGTTCCTTCGCGCCCGCCCATGCGTCGACTGCGGAGAGAGCGACCCCATCGTCCTCGAGTTCGATCACCTGGCTGACAAGGAGTTCGGCATCGCGGCAGGACTCAGAACACGCAAATGGTCCGCGGTTCTGCGGGAGATCGACAAGTGCGAGGTCGTTTGTGCAAACTGTCACCGGCGCCGGACCGCCCGTCGTGGCGGATTCGTTCGCGCGGCGGTAGCTCAATGGTAGAGCCTCGGCCTTCCAAGCCGATGATGCGAGTTCAATTCTCGTCCGCCGCTTAAAGCCGCATCGCCCCCGGCACCGCGGGGCTTTCGCGCCCCCCTACTCCAACCCCCGCCCCCCGCCAGCCCCAGCCCCTTTCCGAGCCTCCTGCGGCACCTCCCCCGCCTCGTCGGCCAACCCGGGCGGCGGCCACGGCCCGAACCAGTTGTCGCGCGCTCCGTCGAGCGTGACGGTCGAGCCGCTGAAGGACCGGCCCAGCGGCGAGGCGAGCATCGTGACGAGCCAGGCGTGCTCGATCGGCGTGCCGAGTCGCTGGATGGGCACCGTGCGGGAGGCGCCGGCGCGCACGCTCTCGGGGTACTTCGCGGTGACCTCGGTGGCGAAATGCCCCGCGGCCACCGCGACGACACTCACGCCGTCAGAGACCCAGCGCGAGGCGAGCTCGGAGGTGAGCGCCTCGACGCTTGCGCGCGCGGCTCCTGAATGAGCCATCCCGGGCATCCCGTGGTGTGGAGATAGCGTGACGTTGATCACCGCCCCGCCTTTCGCCGCCTCGAAGGCGAGCTCGTGGGCGGCCTCGGCCATGTTGAGCATCCCCCCCACGTTCAGGCGCCACACGGCGCGCCAGCCCTTCGCCACGATCATCTCGGCCGGGCTGAAGAACTGCCCGCCCGCGTTGTTCACGAGCGCGTCAAGGCGCCCGCGGCGCGCGAGCACCTCAGCGACGATGCGCCGTGCCTCCGCGGGCTCGCGCACGTCCCCCGCGATCCAGCCGATCTCCCCCGCCGCGCCCTGCATCTGCGCGGCGGCCTCCGCGAGCACCTCCTCGCGCCGACCGGTGATCGTGACGTGCGCGCCGCAGCGCGCCAGCTCGAAGGCGGTCTCCCGGCCGAGCCCCGTGCCGCCACCGGTGATGAGCACGGAGCGCCCGCTGAGCAGGCCCGGCGCGAAGATCTCCGAGCTCGGGGCCGGGGCGCTCATCGACCGCGATCATAGGCCCGGCACCGCCTCATCGTCCTCTCCTGTTGATGTCCGTCCCCTGACGCCTCTAGGGTTTTCACGTGGCCCGCAGACCGTTGGTCTTCGTTCTCGGACTCACCCTCGGCGACTACCTTCTGTGGAACTGGTCGCTCAACAGCAACCACGACATCATCGCGCTCGCCTCCGGGCTCACGCTCCCGCCGCTCGCGTTGGTCTCCGCGTGGCTGCTCGCGCTCGGCTGCGCACGGATTCTCGGCGCGCTCACGCAACGGCGCTCAGCTCTCCGCGATGCGGCGATGCGACGGCGGGCGAGCCGCCGCGCCGCATCCCGCTCGGACCGTCTCGCCCCGGGCGAGTCCCCGGTGAGCGCTACGGGCACGGAAGCCGCCTCCCGCAAGCTCGCCGCCTGAGGCGCGGCCCCGAGCAGCTGTGAGCGCCCGCCGCAGGCGCTTGTTCATGCGCCGAAGGCGCGTGCGCTGGTGGATCGCGGGCGCGGTCCTGCTCGTGCTCGTGGCGGGCGGGATCGTGGCCTACCTCGCCAAGCACGACCGCGCGGGGAGCGTGTACCACCCGCACGCGCGCTTCTTCCCGGAGAAGACCCCAACCGCGCTGCCGAAACGCCCCGAAGACCAGTTCTCCTGGCCGATCTACGGCTACACGAAGGAACACACGCGCTTCTTCCCCGCGCCCGAAAAGGTGCGCCCGCCGTTTCGTCAGCTCTGGGAGCGCAACAACCACTCGCTGCTCGAGTTCCCGCCCGTGATCTACGCGGGGCGCATCTACCAGCTCGGCGACAACGGCGAACTCGTCGCGATCAACAAGCACACGGGCCATCTGATCTGGGGCAAACACGTGGGCACGCTCTCCGCCTCCACGCCCGCGGTCACGTCGAACACCGTCTACGTCACGGTGCTCAACAGCGGTCACCCCAAGCACCCCGGGCGGATCGTCGCGCTGAACTCGAGCAACGGTCAGATCCGCTGGTTCCGCTCCCTTCCCTCGCCGAGCGAGTCCTCCCCGCTGATCGACCACGGCCGGATCTACTTCGGCTCGCAGAGCGGCACGGTCTACGCGCTGAACGACAGCAACGGCAAGGTGATCTGGGCCTATCACGCCTCGGGCTCGGTCAAGGCGAGCCCCACGCTCTCCGGGGGTGTCCTCTACTTCGGCGACTACTCAGGACACGTGCAGGCGATCTCCGAGCAGACGGGCAGGCGGATCTGGCGAAGCGGCTCGGGGGGAACGCTGCTCGGGAGCGGCACCTTCTACTCGACCGCCGCGGTCTACTACGGGCGCGTCTACCTCGGGAACACCGACGGGCGCATCTACGCCTATGACGCGGGGACGGGCAAGCTCGACTGGGCCGTGCAGACGGGCTCCTACGTATATGCGTCTCCCGCGGTGACGAACGCACCGGGCCTCGGGCCCACGATCTATCTCGGTTCCTACAACGGACGCTTCTACGCGCTCAACGCCCAGTCCGGGCACGTGAGCTGGACGTTCAACGCGCATGGGCGCATCTCGGGCTCGGCCACGATCGTGGGCAAGCTCGTGTACTTCGCCGACCTCGGCGAGCACAGGACCTACGGGCTCGGGATCTCCACGGGGCGGCTGCTCTTCGAAAAGAACACTGGTGCCTTCGACCCCGTGATCAGCGACGGGAAGAACATCTACCTCACGGGCTTCACCGGCCTCTTCGGGCTCGCCCCGCGCTAGCGCCTGCAGGAGCTGCCGGAGCCGAACGCACGCGCGAGCGAGAAGCGCGCGGCGACCCGCACGGGCCCGGGCGCGGAGACCCGCACCTCGGTGAAGCCTTCGGGCCCGCCCCCCACGCAGCCCGCTCCTTCGGTGAGCGTCCAGTAGCGCGTGGAGTGAACTCGCACGAGGAACGTGCCCGCGCGCGCGGCGAGGAAGGAGAAGGAGTCGTGTCCGAGCGAGGTCAGCCGCCCGGGGCCGCTCAGAATCCCGCGCGCGCCTTCGACGCGGAAGACGCGCCAGTGCGCGCTCGTGAAGACCTCTCGCAGGTAGGGAAGCCCGCCGCGGATCAGGCGTCCCTCGGCCGCACTCGAGGGGTCCAGGGCGACGTCGGGGAGCGCGACGTAGGCGACCGCCTCGCGCTGCAGCCAGCGCTCGTAGCTCGCCGCGTGGAGGCCGTGGCCGAGCAGCACGCGGTCATATCGTTCGTCGAGCTGCTTCTCCCAGCCGCGCGCGAGCGAGACGCGCGGCGCGAGCAGCGCGGCCTCCCAATGCGAGCGTGTGAGCGGCACCTCGATCCGCACGGGTGGGCCGCCGAGCCCGTCGAGGAAGCGCTCGAGCGGGACGTAGTAGGCCGCGCTCGTCGCCGCCCCGCCGTCGACCGCCGCCGTTTCGCGCACCGGCCCCCAGAGCACCCAGACCGCGAGCGCGGCGAGTGCGCCCGCGCCGACCGCGCCGAGCCGCGGCCGCGCGGCGATCAGCAGCGGAGCGCCGAGCAGCACGCCGTAGCGCTCGATGTTGCTCCCCACGGGGGAGTGGATCACCACACAGGCCACGCAGGCGAGCAGGTAGAGCAGGCCTCCCGCACGAAGTGCGCGCTCCTCGCGAGGGACCGCGAGCACGAAGGCGAGCACTGCTCCCGCGGTGGCAAGGAAGGAATAGAAGGGGAAGGGCTCGGTCCCACCTTCGGGGAAGAGCGCGGAGAGCGGGAGCACGACCGCCGCAGCGGGGAGCGCGAGCACGAGCAGAGGGCGCAGCGTGCGACTGGTGATCGATCCGCTCAACGCTCCCACCCCGAGCAGCAGCCCCGCCACGGGGCTCCCCGCCGCGGCGAGCGCCGCGAGAAGGACGGCCGGACCCCCTCGCCCGCGGCGGTAGGCGAGCACCGCGGCGAGCGCGAGGCTCACGCCGAGCGCGAAGGCCAGGCGGCCTAGCCAGATGTCGCCCACGGCGGCGACCGCGAACGCAGCCGCCCCCCAGCGCGCGCGGCGTGGGTAGGCCTCGGCGAGGATCAGCGCGAACAGCGCGGTCGAGAGCAGCGCGCACGCCGCCCCCACAGCGCGCACCCCGAAGAGCGCGCCGAGCGGCGGGAAGAGCAGGCTGTAGCCGGGGAGGTGGTGGCCCGCGTACCAGTGCTCGTCCCAGATCGCGAAGCCGCTCTGCCTGAAGAGCCCGACGCGGTAGACCTGCGCGGCGAGGTCCGGGGTGTGAGGATCGGCGATCAGCCAGGCGAGGATCGCTACGAGCGCGAGCCCAAGCGCGGGCGCGGCAGCGGACAGGGGCTCGCCGCCACGGCTGGGGAGCTCGACCGGGGCCCGGCGGATCGGCATGGGACCGCGCACTGCACGGGATAATGACGGCGATGAGCCTCAGGAGAACGATGCGGCGCGGCCTGCTCGCAGCCGCCGCGCTGATCGCCGTGCTCGGGCTCGCGGCCTGCGGCACGGGCCATCCGAGCCCGATCTCAGCGCGCGAACTCGCCGAAGCGCAGACCTTTCCCTACTACCGCGTCTACTGGGTCGGTCCGAGCTTCGGAGGGGAGCACCTCTCCGCGGCCGACGGCCTGCGCGGGTACATCGAAAAAATCGGCGACTCCGTGTACTACGGGGACTGCGTGAAGTCGAAGGGGATCTTCGGCGGCGGGAGCTGCGTGCTGCCGCTGCAGGTCACCACGGTGATCTACCGGCTGCACTCCAACGCGCCGCTCGGTCCGCAGCGGAACATCCTCGTGCGCGGCGTTCCGGCGACGGTCTACGACGAAGGTCGCTCGATCGAGATCTACACGGGACGCGTCGCGATCGACGTGTTCTCCGACCGCTTCTCTCACGCGCTCGCGGCTGCGCAGCGCCTGCTGCCGATCAACGCCCCGGGGACGGCGAGCGGGAACCTCCCCCCGCCGGTCTACTGCCCCGGGCTCTCCGGAGCGCAGACCGCAGCGCTCGCGCGGGTGATGGCCGCGCTACCGCGCCACGCCTGCCAGCAGGACGCCGCCGAGCAGGCCTTCGCGAGCAGCCTCTCGACCTAGGCCGCGCCGCTTCCCGCGGGTCGGACGGTGGGTCTGCCGAGCTCGCGGCGCAGGCTCACGAACGCGACCGAGCCGGTGAGCGCGGGGACCCAGAGCGAGATCGCGCGGTAGAGCACGACCGCCGCGACCACCGTCGAGCCGGGGGCGACCTTGAAGAGGTCGAGCATCCCTACGAGGCCCCCTTCGACCGCGCCGAAGCCGCCCGGAATCGGGAGCGCGTTCGCGATCAGCCCGATCAGGTAGGCCATCGCGATCGCCCAGAAGGACGCGACGTGCCCGAAGGCGGCAAGCGCGGCGAACAGCGTGGCCACGTCGAAGAGCCAGTAAGCGACCGCTCCGAGCAGACGCCGGTCGCGCCCCCGGATCTCGGTGAGCGCATCATCCACACCTCCCCCGATCGCGATCAGCGCGACCGCGCTGCGCGATCGGCGCTGCGAGAGCTGATCGGCGCGCCGGCCCGCCCAGCGCCCGGCGAGGATCGTGGCGAGGATCGCGGACGCCGCGACGATCGCGGGGAGCAGCGTGAGCAGCGGGTCGGTCGAGCCCGGGAGCACGCCGACCCACATCGGCAGGCCGATCACGACCACCGCCACCGCGCTCACCGCGCTCGTGAGAACGAAGATCAGCACGGTGCGCTTGGCGATGCGCTCGATCGAGAAGCCCTTCGAGCGCATCACCCAGGCGCCGAGTGCGAGCCCCGCGAGGCCGCTTACGGAGACGACCGAGTTGACCGCGAGCTCGGAGAGCGAGAGCCGGGTGACGAGGCGCCGGCCGATCCGCCCGAAGACGAGATCGAAGAGGACCATGTAACCCACGCACGAGAGGAGCTCGAAGACCACCCCGACCACCACCCAGCGGGGGTTCGCGTCGGAGAGCCGCTCGGCGGCGGTTTTCAGGCCGGGCACGGCGAGCAGCAGTCCGACCACGATCGCGAAGAAGACCGCGAGGCTGATCAGGCTGTTGCGCAGCGTGCGCGATTGCGAGGCGAGAACGTCATCGCCTTCCGCGGCGGGCGAGCCCTCCCCCTCGCCGCGCTCGGACTCCTGCGCCTCGCGCCGGTCATCTGCCTGCTCGGATTCCCCATCGCGCGACTCTCTTACCATCTGCTTCAACGCCCTTTAGAAGTTCTCGGCTGTGCGCTGTCACGCTAGCCTGATAACCGGCCCTTCACCCGCTACCCGGGATCGGAGGGTTCGAGCGCCGGAGCGCAGAGGCATGGCTGAGCAGGCACGCATACTCGTGGTGGACGACGAGCCCGCTGTACAGAGCGCGCTCTCGCGGGCGCTCGTGATGGAAAGGTACGAGGTCGCTCAGGCCGCCGACGGACAGGAGGCCTTGGAGCGTCTCGGCGCCGCGCCCTATGAGGCGGTGATCCTCGATATCGCGATGCCCCGTGTCGATGGGCTGGAGGTCTGCCGGCGCCTGCGCCAGAGCGGGGACCGGACCCCGGTGCTGATGCTCACCGCGCGCGGTGAGGTGGACGACCGCGTGGCGGGCCTCGACGCGGGTGCGGACGATTACCTGGTCAAGCCCTTCGCGCTGCGCGAGCTGCTCGCTCGCGTGCGGGCGCTGCTGCGCCGCGCGGAGGATGAGGACTCGGCCGAGGCGGAGACGCTCAGCTTCGAGGACATCCGCCTCGATCTGCGCTCGCACGAGGCCTGGCGCGGTGAGCGCGCGCTCGCGCTCACGCGCACGGAGTACCTGCTGCTCGAGATGTTCCTGCGCCACCCCCGCAAGGTGCTCACGCGCTCGGCGATCTTCGAGCACGTCTGGGGATACGACTTCGGCTCGAGCTCGAACTCGCTCGGCGTGTACATGGGCTACCTGCGTCGCAAGACCGAGGACGGCGAGGAGCCGCGCCTGCTCCACACGGTGCGCGGCGTGGGCTACGTGCTGCGTCCGCCGCAGTGAGGATCGGATGAGCTTCCGTCGTCGCATCACGATCGTTTCCGCGGCCGCGGTCGCGGTCGCGGTGGTGCTCGCCTCGCTGCTCGTGTACGTGCTCACCGCGAACCAGCTGCACTCCCAGGTGGACAACCAGCTGCGCACGCACGCGCACGAGACGAACCGCCTCAAACGCCTCTTCGCGGCGGCGAACATCAAGGTCAACAAGGACGGCTCGGCGAGCATCGTGATCAACGCGCCGCGCGCCTTCGCGATCGCGGCGAAGGAGGCCGAAGGCGACATCAACCCGAAGGACGCCGAAGGCGAGCGCGTACGCCGCGGCGTCGGCCACGCGAACCCCCTACGGCCCGACCGTGCCCGAAAACGGGAGCCGTCCGGGCAGCCTCTTCGGCCAGCTCCCCCCCAACCCCCAGCAGGTCCGCGGCTACCAGCAGGTGGTCGAAGCGAACGGCCGCGTGCTCGCACGCTCGGTCTCGAACGTGACGCTCCCGGTCGATCCGCGCACGACCCGGCTCGCGCGCGAAGGGGGCGAACCCTTCTACCGCGACGTGAACGTGAGCGGCGTGCACATGCGCGTGCTCGCCGCGGGCTTCGGAAGCAACCGCGCGGTCGAGATCGCGCTGCCGCTCTCGGAAGTGGACAGCCTGCTCAGTCGCCTGCGTCTGATCCTCGCGCTCGTCGTGGTCGGGGGCATCGCGCTCGCCGCGCTGCTCGGCCGGCTCGTCGCGGGGGCCGCGGTGCGCCCCCTCAAGCACCTCACCCAAACCACCGAGCACGTCACCCGCACGCAGGACCTGAGCGGTCGGATCGAGCCCGCGGGCGTCGATGAGATCGGTCGGCTCGCGACCAGCTTCAACGCGATGCTCGACGCGCTCGAGGGCTCGATGAACGCACTCGACGCATCCGTGAGCTCACAGCGCCAGCTCGTAGCGGACGCCTCGCACGAGCTTCGCACTCCCGTCACGAGCCTGCGTACGAACATCGAGCTGCTCCAGCAGCTCGGCCCGCGGATGGACGCGGAGGAGCACAGCCGTCTGCTCGACGACGTCGTGGAGCAGCTCGAGGACCTCACCCGGCTGATCAACGACCTGATCGATCTCGCCCGTGGCGAGGAGCCGAACGCGGAGGTCGAGGACGTGCGGCTCGACATCCTGATCGACGAGGCCGCCCAGAAGGCGCATGTGCGTGCGCCCGAAACGCCGCTGAACCTCGACCTCTCGCCCGCGATCGTTCCCGGCGTTCCCGCGCGCCTCGAGCGCGCGGTGAGCAACCTGATCGACAACGCTCTGAAGTACAGCCCGCCGGATCGGCCCGTGCAGATCACGTTGCGCGACAAGGAGCTCACCGTCCGCGACCACGGCCCCGGCATCGCCGCCGAGGACCTCCCCCACATCTTCGACCGCTTCTACCGCGGCGCCGAGGCTCGTGGGCGTCCCGGATCGGGACTCGGCCTTGCGATCGTGCGTCAGGTCGCCGCCCAGCAGGGCGGCGCGATCAGCGCCGAGCCCGCACCTGGCGGAGGAACCCTGATGCGCCTGCGCCTGCCCGGGATCGAGCCCGTCGCCTCGGAACACGCGGGCGGCGCGCGTGAGCTCGACGAGGAGATCGTCGGCGAGCCGGTCGCCGCCGCGACGAACGGCTCCGCGCGCCCCTCGGGCCGCTGGAGCTGATCGCGCCGCCGCGCGAGGCTCTGCTCGCGGAAGGCCGCGGGCGTCGTTCCGTAGTGGCGCGCGAAGACACGCGCGAAATGTGCCGGCTGGCGGTAGCCCACGAGTCGTGCGACCTGCGCGACCGCGAGCGCGGACTGCTGAGGCGAGCAGCTCAGCTGCCGCCCCCACCCGACGCGCGCGCAGGTCCTCGCGGAAGCTGGACGTGCCCTGCTCGGCGTACGCGCGCTGGATCTGTCGCGGCGAGCTCGCGAGCGCGGCGGCCACCGCGGCGAGCGTGAGCGGACGGGCGTACTCGCGCGCGACCAGCTCGTGCGCCTGCTCGTAGAGCTCCTTCCTGGCCGCTGAGGTCGCACTCCGCACCCCTCCCACTCCGACGCGCGCCGGAGTGGACGTGACGAAGCGCTCAGAGCGCGGCGGCGAAGGCCTCCAGGGCGCGCTCGATCTGCAGCGCGTCGATGTCGAGGTGCGTGACCGCGCGCATCCGCTGGGCGCCGAGCGCCATCACGTCGACCTCTGGCGCGAGCGCCCGCTCCAGCGCGGGCGCGTCGGGGACCTCGAAGATCACGATGTTCGTTTCGACCTCCTCGACCTCGATCGAGACTCCCGGCAGCCCGGCGAGCCCCTCGGCGAGGCGGCGTGCGTTCGCGTGGTCCTCCGCGAGCCGCTCGACGTGGTGGTCGAGCGCGTGCAGGCAGCCCGCGGCGAGGATCCCCGACTGGCGCAGCGCGCCGCCCATCATCTGCTTGTAGCGCCAGGCCTCCGCGATCAGCTCCGCGGAGCCCGCGAGCACCGCGCCCACCGGCGCGCCGAGGCCCTTGGAGAAGTCGATCCAGGCGGTGTCGAAGCCGCTCGCCCAGCGCTCGGCGGGCACACCCGAGGCGACGACCGCGTTCATCAGGCGCGCCCCGTCGAGATGCGTTCGGAGATCGTTCTCGCGGGCCACAGCCGAGCACCTCCGCGACGCGAGCGAGCGGCCACACCCGTCCGCCGCCCATGTTGCTCGTCTGCTCGACGGACACGAGCCGCGAGCGCGGCGCGTAGCGGTCGCCCTGCGGTGATGGAGCGCCGCGGTGAGCTGCGCGCGCGGTGAAGATCCCGCCCTCTCCCTCGAGCGTCGAGATCATCGCGCCCGCGAGCGCGGCCGGACCGCCCGCCTCGGCGACGACCGGATGCGCGGTGCGGTCGAGGATCAGCTCGTCGCCGCCGGGGCGGATGTGCAGCCGCAGGGCGATCTCGTTGCACATCGTCCCGCTCGGCAGGAAGACGGCCGCCTCCTGGCCGAGCAGCGCTGCGACGCGGCGCTCGAGCGCGGCCGTCGTCGGGTCCTGCGCGCGCTGCTCGTCGCCCACCTCCGCGCTCGCCATCGCCGCGCGCATCGCGGCGGTGGGCTGCGTCTGCGTGTCGCTGTGCAGGTTGACCGGCGCCATCTCAGGCGAGGCTAGCGTCAGACGTAGCGCGCGGCGGCGCGCTCGGCCGCGGCGCCGTAGGAGCCGCCGAAGAGCACCGCGTGCACGAGCAACGGTGCGAGTTGGTAGAGCTCGACGCGCTCCTGCGCTCCGTCCGCGAGCGGCGCGGTCTCCTCATAGGCGGCGAAGATCCGCTCCGAGGGCGCGCCGAAGAGGCGCAGCATCGCGAGATCGACCTCGCGATGGCCCCCGTAGGCGGACGGGTCGATCAGCCAGGCGCACACCGTCGGACCCCGCCATCACGTTCCCCGACCAGAGGTCGCCGTGGAGCCTCGCGGGCGGCTCGGGCGGGCCGCAGAGCTCGCCGATCCGCGCGCAGACCCGCTCGACGGCGCGTGCTCCCGCCGCGGAGATCGCGTCGCGCTCGCGCGCGAGCGCGAGCAGCGGGAGGAGCCGCTGGTCCGCGTAGAACGAGGGCCAGTCCTGGCGCGGGCTCGTTCGCCAGCCGCAGCGAGCCGAAGCCGGTCTGCGCGGGAGCGCCGGGGGGCGCGCCGAAGTGCTCGGCGCCCGCGCGATGCGTCTCGGCGAGCCCGCGGCCGAGCTCCTCCGCGCCCTCGGGCGAGAGCCCGCCCCGCTCGATCCACTCGAGCGCGAGGTACTCCTCCTGCTGCTCGTAGACCGCCGGTGTGCGCAGGTGTCCGGGCTCGGAGAGCCACGCGAGCCCGTTCGCCTCCGCGGCGTACTCGCCCGGCACGGGTTGCGCGCGCGTCTTCACGAACGCCTCGCGCCCGTCCGCGAGCCGCACGCGGTAGGCCTCGTTGATGTCGCCCCCGCCGACGGACCGGGCGTCGCTCGCGCCGGGCGGGAGGCTCAACGCTCGGAGCCCGTCGGGACGCGGCCCGCGCGGATCTCCGCGAGCAGACCCGCGCAGGCCGCGCGGACCATCTCGAACACCGTCCCGAAACCGTCCTCGCCGCCGTAATAGGGGTCAGGCACATCGAGATCGCCCGCGGCGCTCTCGGGGTCGAACTCGCGCAGCAGCTGCACCTTCTCGCGCGCCTGCGGCGAGGTCGCGGCGGCGCGCAGGTCACGCAGATTGGAGGAGTCCATGGCAAGGATCAGATCGAAGCGCTCGAAGTCCTCGGGGACGACCTGCCGCGCTTCGCCCGCGAGCGCGACGCCCGCCGCGGCGGCGGCCGCGGTCGCGCGGCGGTCGGGCGAGGAACCCACGTGCCATGCGCCCGTCCCCGCCGAGTCGAGCTCGATCTCCTGCGCGAGACCTTCGGACTCCACGAGCGAGCGCATCACACCCTCGGCGGTCGGGGAGCGGCAGATGTTGCCGAGGCACACGAAGAGCAGGCTGCACCTGGGTCCGGAGCCCGCGGCGCGCTCCGCTCGCTCCGCGAGCGGCCCGTCCGCCGCCACCGCTACTCCTCCCCCAGCTCGAGCACCGCGAGGAAGGCCTCCTGAGGCACCTCCACGCGGCCCACCTGCTTCATCCGCTTCTTGCCCTCCTTCTGTTTGGCAAGCAGCTTTTTCTTGCGTGTGATGTCACCGCCGTAGCAACCCGAGATCACGTCCTTGCGGAACGCCTTGACGGTCTCGCGGGCGATGATGTGCGAGCCGATCGCGGCCTGGATCGGGACGTCGTACTGCTGGCGCGGGATGCGTTGGCGCAGCTTTTCGGTGAGCGTGCGGCCGACCTCGTATGCCTTGTCGCGGTGCACGATCATCGAGAGCGCATCGACGGTGTCGCCTGCAAGAAGCACGTCGAGCTTGACGAGATCGGAGGCCTTCATCCCGCTCAGCTCGTAATCGAGTGAGGCGTAGCCTTTGGTGCGCGACTTGAGCTGGTCGAAGAAGTCGAGCACGATTTCGGCGAGCGGCAGCTGGTAGTTGAGCTGGACGCGCTCGGGCGAGAGGTAGTGCATCCCGGTGTGCTCGCCGCGCCGTTCCTGGCAGAGCTCCATGACCGCGCCGACGAACTCTTTCGGGGCGATGATCGAAGCGGAGATGAAGGGCTCCCGGATCTCGGCGATCGTGCCGGGATCGGGCATGTCGGAGGGGTTGTGCACCTCGAGCTCCTGCTCGTTGGTGAGCGTCACGTCGAACTCGACGGAGGGCATCGTGGCGAGCAGCTCGAGGTCGTACTCGCGCTCGAGGCGCTCTCGCACGATGTCCATGTGGAGCAGGCCGAGGAAGCCGCAGCGGAAGCCGAAGCCGAGCGCGTCGGAGGTCTCCGGCTCCCAGGAGAGCGCGGCGTCGTTGAGCACGAGCTTCTCGAGTGCGTCACGAAGGTCGGGGTAGTCGTCGGAGTCGATCGGGAAGAGGCCGCAGAAGACCATCGGCTTGACCTCGCGATAGCCCGGCAGCGCCTCCTCCGCTTCGGCGCCCGGTTGCTGTGTGCCGCGGCGGCGGGTGGTGAGCGTGTCCCCCACGCGCAGCAGCGTGACGTCCTTCAGACCCGTGATCAGGTAGCCCACCTCGCCCGGCGGCGAGCTGGTCCGTCGGCATCATCTGCGGGCTGAAGAAGCCGATGTCGTCGATGTCAGCCTCGGTCCCTGTGGCCATCGCGCGGATCGCCTCCCCCTTGCGGAAGACCCCGTCGACCACGCGGATGTAGGCGATCACCCCGCGGTACTGGTCGAACTCCGAGTCGAAGATCAGCGCTCGCGGCGGACCCTCCGGATCGCCCTGCGGCGGCGGTACCCGCGCGACGAGCTCCTCGAGCACCTCCCCCACGCCCGTCACCCGTCTTGCCGCTGATCTTCAGGATCGACTCGGGATCGTCGCCGATCAGCTCCGCCACTTCGCCCGCCACGCGCTCGGGTTCGGCGCCGGGGAGGTCGATCTTGTTCAGGCAAGGGATCAGCTCGAGGCCGGACTCGACCGCGAGGTAGGTGTTCGCCACCGTCTGCGCCTCCACGCCCTGCGCCGCATCCACGACGAGCAGCGCGCCCTCGCAGGCCGCGAGCGAGCGCGAGACCTCGTAGGTGAAGTCCACGTGCCCGGGCGTGTCGATCAGGTGCAGCTGGTAAGTCTCCCCGTCGCGAGCGGTGAAGAACACGCGCACCGCCTGAGCCTTGATCGTGATCCCGCGCTCGCGCTCGAGATCCATCGAGTCGAGCAGCTGCGCGCGCATCTCGCGCGCCGCCACCGTGTGCGTGAGCTCGAGGATGCGGTCAGCGAGCGTCGACTTGCCGTGGTCGATGTGCGCGATGATCGAGAAGTTGCGGATGTGAGCCTGGTCCATGGGCCTCGGTCACGATAGATGGTGGGCCTCCCGAGGACCCGCCCACGCGCGCGCCGGGGGAAGCGCCGATCCCTACGCTTCCGCGCGTTCGAGGATCTCCGCGATCAGGGGGCTCTTCGCCTCGGCGTACTCGTTCATGTCGCTCCACTCGCGGGCCGCGAGCTCGTGCTTGAGCCTCTCGTAGGCCGCCCGGTCCGCCTCGTCGACGCGCAGACGGTCGCGGAATGCCCGCGCGCTCGCGCGCCTCCACGAGGGCGTCCTCATCGGGGTCGGGCACGCTCACGAGCACGTCCACGATCGGCTTCGCCGCGAGTCCGGGGACGGCCGTCGAACCCACGTGCTCGATCGCAAGCGCACGCGAGCCGAGCGCCGCCGAGATCCTCTGCCGCTCCGCCTCGTAGCGCACCGCCCACGCAGGATCATGAGCGACGATCACGATCTCGCGCCGCTCGCGGCCCCCGATCAGCGCGCACTCGTCGATCACTCGACCAGCACGGTGTCCCGATCGGAGTAGGGAGGCGCGCACGCGCAGATGATTCGCAGCGGGCCCGCGCCCACGTTGTAGATCTTGTGCACGGCCCCCGGCGGGATCAGCGCGCAGTCCCCCTCGGCGAGCACTCGCTCGGCCCCCTCGAGGATCAGGAGGCCGCGTCCCTCCTTCACGAGGTAGAGCTCCTCAGTGGTGCGGTGGAAGTGCGCCGTGGTCGCGCCGCCCTCGGGGACGGTCGCCTCGGCGAGACTCTGATTGCGCGCAGGCGAGGAGGGCGGCCCCGCGGGCCCGGCCCACTCGCGGATCTCCGACCCGTCGAGGGTCGTGAACGCCTCGATCTCCTCGTAGCTCGTCACGTCCATCGCGAGCCCAAAGGGTAGAGCGCACGCGCTAGCGTTAACCCCTCGGCGGATCGCCAACTCGACAAGGGATCATCCAGCCGCGGCTACGCGCCGGTCTTCGGACCGGCGGCCTGTCCAGGTGTCGAGAGTGTTAAGCCGCCCAGGCGAAACACACTCCTGGGACGTATGCAGTAAGCGGCGATCCATGTCCGGCGGCAAGCCGGGTGGGCTTCGGTCCACCCGGCCTCTGGCGCGAACCGCTCAGGCGCGCCCGAGTCGCGCCCGCACCAGCGTGCTCACCTGATGCGCCTCGGGGATCCGCATCCTCAGCACGGCCCGCGTGTAGACGTAGAGCCCAGCGAGCCCGGCCGCGCCCACGCTCACGATCTGTGCGGGTAGCGAGGCGCCGAGCAGATCGTCGAGCAGTCGCCAGATCACCCATGAGACCCCCGCGAGGAAGGCGGAGGCGAGCACGATCCGCGCCGTGATCATCGTCGTCTGGCCACCTTCCAGGCGCCCGTTGAAGCCGATCCGCAGGCGGTGGAGCTGGAGCGCGGTCATCACGGCGTTGGCCACCACCGTCCCGATCACGAGCCCCGCGATCCCGAGCGGCTTGTACAGGCCCACGCTCAGGATCACATCGACCACGATGTTCATCGCCGCCAGCCCCGTCGGGATCCAGGGGCGCTGGACCGCGAAGAAGGTCCTCGTGAGCAGCAGGTTGATCCCGCCGAAGGGCAGGCTGAACGCGAACCAGAACAGCGCGACCGAGACGAGGTGCGTGGAGTGCGCGGTGAAGTGCCCGCGCTGGAAGAGCAGTCGCACGATCGGGGTGGTGAGCACCACCATGAACGCGGCCGCGGGAATCAGCAGCAGGTTGATCTGGCGCATCCCCGTGCCCACCGCTCGACGCATCCCGCCCACGTCCCGCAGCGCGGCCATGCGGCTCAGCGTGGGGAACAGGACGGTCGCGACCGCAACGCTGAAGAGCCCCTGCGGGAGCATGTACACGCGGAACGCGTTTTCGATCGCGCGCGGGGCTTCCTTGTTGACGAGCGTCCCGAACACGGAGTTGATGAGCTGGTCGAGGTTCACGATCCCGAGCCCGATCGTGACCGGGAGCATCAGCGTGAAGACCTGCCGCACACGGGGGTCGTGCCAGTCGATCGAGAACTGCAGCCGGAAGTCGATCCGACGCAGCGCGGCGACCGCGAGCAGCAGCTGCGTGAACGTCGCCACGAGGATCGCGATCGCGTAGGCGTGCATCTGGTTGCCTTCTTCGTAGCCCCCGTGGAAGTGCGGGCGCAGCAGCAGCAGCAGCACGAGGATCACCACGTTCCACACGGCCGGCGAGATCGCGGGGATCGTGAAGTGGTCGTATGACTGCAGGATCCCGACGAGGATCCCGTTGAGCCCGAGGATCAGGACGACCGGGAAGAGAATCTGGGAGAGCCCCACCATCAGCGATTCGAGCGCTCCGTGATCGGCGGTGAACGAGGTACCCGCGAACAGCGGCATGATCGCCCCCGCCGCGAGGATGAAGACCGCGGTGATCGCCCCGAGCGCGATCAACATGATCCAGAAGAGGGTCGAGGCGAGCCTCAGAGCCTCTTTGCGCTTGCCCTGGGCGAGGAGTTCGCTGAACACCGGCACGAAGGCCGCTGAGAGCGCGGCGTTCGCGAACAACTGGGCCACGAAGTTCGGCACCTGGAAGGCGAGCGTGAACGCCGAGTACGGGCCGCCCGTGCCGAAGAAGCTCGCCGTTGCGACTTCGCGTCCGAGCCCCACCACACGCGAGATCCCGGTCGCGATCGAGAACACCGCCGTGTTCCGCGCCACACGCCCGCCGCCGGGCGCCGCGGGATCTGACATCTCCTCCAGGGCGTCTTCGGCGGGACCGCTCAAGGCCGCTATAGTACGGCGCTCCGCGGCGCGCCCGGGACGATCGCAGGCGCCCGCAGGACCCGAGTTATGGCCAACATCCACTCACAGAAGAAGCGCATCCTCCGCACCGAGCGTGAGCGGCTCGAGAACCGCCGCTACACCTCCGCGATCAAGACGCACCTGCGCAGCCTTCAGTCGCACAGCGAGGGCGGGGACAAGTCCGCCGCCGAGGCCACCCATCGCGAGCTCGTCTCGACGATCGACAAGGCCGTCAAGCGCGGCGCGATGCACCGCAACACCGGTGCCCGCAAGAAGTCCCGCGCCGCTCGCATCCTCGCCGGCTCCGGCTCCTAGCCCCGCCCGCCGATCGGACGCGCACGAGCGCGCGAAGGTCGGCCACCGCAACGAGCGCGAGCGTCGCGGCCAGGCCCGAGCGGCTAACCCGCGATCTCCTCGAACGCCCGCTGCGCGATCGTGTCCTCGCTCATGCTCGCCATCGCGCCGCGCTCCGGGCCGAGCACCGCGCCGCCGCGGGAGTCGAGCTCCATCCGCGCCATCGCCGCGAGCGCGCGGCGGAAGCGCTCGGGCTCCGAGCGCGCGATGTCCGCGATCAGCCGGTCGGCCGCACGCGAGGGCATGCGCAGCCCACGCTTGACCTCCGCCGCGGACTCGCCCGCGGCCAGCCGCAGCGAGACCGCGAGTGCGTCGCGCAACCTGCCCGCGATCAGGTAGGTGAGCCCGGAGAGGCGCTCGCCCTGCTCGCGCAGCCGCAGGTAGCTGAGGGTCGCCGCTCGCACCTCGCCCCCCACGAGCGCGTCCGCCAGGCCGAACGCGCGCCACTCCGCCGAGTGCGCCGCGCGCGCCTCGATCTCCTCGGTGCCCACCGACCGCGCACCTCCCTGCGCCGCGGGGTCGCCTTCGAGCGCGAGCTTCTCGAGCTCGCGCAGCAGTCGCTGCTGGCGCTCCCCCACCTGCGCCACGAGCGCTTTCGCTGCGGCCGCGTCGAGCGCGAGGCCGAGCCGTGCGCCCTGCTCGCGCACCCACTTCGGGAGCTCCCAGGGCTTGACCGTGAGCTGGGCCACGATCTGCCCTCCCGCCGCCTTGACCGCCTGGTGCAGAGCCGCGGGCGCCTTCGCGCGCGCCTCCTCCCGTGCGAAGATCGCGATCGTCGTCTCGGGGGGCATCTGCGCGAGCGCCGGAGCGAGCTGCTCTTCCACCTCTGCCTGACGCCAGCGCTCCGCGCCCTCGACGATGATCACCCGGCGCCCGACCGCGAGTGTCATCGCCGCAAGTGCCGCAGCAGCACCCGCGGGGGTGGCCTGCTCGCCCTCCAACGACTCCGCGCCGCCGTCCGCCTCAGCGAGTGCGCGCAACCCCGCGCGCCGCTCCCCCACCGCCCCGTGATCGTCGCCGTGGATCAGGTATGCGGGCTTGAGCTCGGCCACGAGCTCAGCGCACGACGAGGTTCACGAGCTTGCCCGGCACCACGATCTCCTTGACGAGCTCCTTGCCCTCGAGGTGAGCGATCACGTTCGGGGCCGCGCGGCAGAGCTCCTTGAGCTCGTCGGCGCTCGCCTCCGAGCCCGCCTGCACGCGATCGCGCACTTTGCCGTTCACCTGGCAGACGAGCTCGTAGGAGTCGGACTCGAGCAGCTCCTCCTGCGCTTCGGGCCAGGGCTGCTCCCAGACCCGTTCGCCGGTGAGGCGCTCGTAGATGTCCGCGCTCGTGTGCGGCGCGAACGGGAAGAGCACCGACGCCGCGGTGCCGAGCGCGAATCGCATCTGCTGCGTGGACACGCTCTCGCGCAGGCGCGAGCACTCGTTGAGCAGCTCCATCACCGCCGCGATCGCCGTGTTGAACGCGAACCGGCGCAGGTCCCCGGAGACCTTGTCGATCGCCCAGTGCGTCTTGCGTGCGAGCAGCAGATCGTCGCCCTCGGGGTACTCCGGGCCGTGCAGCCCGGGCTGGGAGCCACCCTCGCGCTCGGCCGTCTCAGCGGCGAGCCGCCAGAGCCGCCCGAGGAAGCGGTGCACCCCCTCGACACCCTCGTCCGACCAGTCCGCGTCCTGGTCGGGTGGCCCCACGAAGAGCACGTAGCAGCGTGCGGTGTCCGCGCCCACCCGGTCGACGATCGAGGCGGGCGAGACCACGTTGCCCTTCGACTTGCTCATCTTCGCCCCGTCCTTCGTCACCATCCCCTGCGTGAAGAGCGCCTGGAAGGGCTCCTGGAAGTCGAGGTGCCCGAGGTCCGCGAGCGCCTTGCAGAAGAAGCGCGCGTACATCAGGTGCAGGATCGCGTGCTCCACGCCCCCGATGTACTGGTCCACGGGCATCCACTCGCGCAGCGCCGCAGGGTCCCAGGCCGCCTCTTCGTTGCGCGCGTCGCAGTAGCGCAGGAAGTACCAGGAGGAGTCGACGAACGTGTCCATCGTGTCCGTCTCGCGCCGCGCGGGTCCCGCGCAGGAGGGGCACGTCGTCCGCACCCAGTCCTCCGCCGCCGCCAGCGGCGAGCGCCCCTTCGGCTGGTAGTCCTCGATCTCGGGGAGCTCCACGGGCAGGTCCTCCTCGGGGACGGGCACCATCCCGCACCGCTCGCAGTACACGATCGGGATCGGGCAGCCCCAGTAGCGCTGGCGCGAGACGAGCCAGTCGCGCAGCCTGTAGTTCACCGAGGAGTGCCCTTTGCCCTCGCGATCGAGCCAGGAGACGATCGCCGAGAGCGCCTCGCGGTTGCCCATCCCGTCGAACTCCGCGTGCGAGTTCACGAGCACCCCGTCGCCCGTGTAGGGCAGATCGCCCGCCCCGTCCTCTGCGCCCTCCGGCGCGGCGATCACGCGCTTGATCGGCAGCCCGAAGGTGCTCGCGAAGTCGAAGTCGCGCTCGTCGTGGCCGGGCACCGCCATGATCGCGCCGGTGCCGTACTCCATCAGCACGTAGTCCGCCACGTACATCGGGATCTGCTCACCGTTCACGGGGTTCGTCACGGTGCGCCCGAGCGCCACCCCCGTCTTGACCTTGTCCGCGTTGCCCCGTTCCTCGTTGGTCTCGTTCAGCGCGCTGTTCACGTACTCGCGCGCTGCCTGCTCGTGCTCCGTGCCCGCCGCGAGGCGCATCACGTCGGGGTGCTCGGGCGCCATCACGAAGAACGTCGCCCCGAAGAGCGTGTCCGGGCGCGTGGTGAAGACCGGGTAGTCCACGCCCAGCTCCTCGCAGCGGAAGGTCACCTCGGCTCCCTCGCTGCGCCCGATCCAGTTGCGCTGCATCGTCTTCACGTGCTCGGGCCAGTCGATCCCCTCGAGGTCCCCGAGCAGGCGCTCCGCGTAGTCGGTGATGCGCAGGAACCACTGCTCGAGCTGGCGCACCTCGACGATCGCCCCGCAGCGCTCGCAGCGTCCCTCCGCGTCCACCTGCTCGTTCGCGAGCACCGTCTGGTCGTTCGGGCACCACTTCACAGCCGCCTCGCGGCGATATGCGAGCCCGGCGCGGAACAGCTCGAGGAAGATCCACTGCGTCCAGCGGTAGTAGCTCGGTTCGGAGGTCGCGAGCTCTCGCGACCAGTCGATCGAGATCCCCCACGAGCGGAACTGGCGCTGGAAGGACTCGATCGATTCGGCGATCGACACGCGCGGGTGGACCCCCGTCCTGATCGCGTGGTTCTCCGCGGGCAGACCGAAGGAGTCGTAGCCCATCGGGTGCAGCACGCGCTGGCCGAGGCGGCGATGGAAGTGCGCGATCGCGTCGCCGAGCGCGTAGCACTTCAGGTGCCCGATGTGCGGCTCGCCGCTCGGGTAGGGGAGCATCTCGAGCACGTAGGCCGCGGGGTGCTCGAGCCGTTCGGCCGCCTCCTGCTCCGGGTCGAGGTTCTCCACCTCCCAGGTGCGCTCCTGCGCCCACAGCCGCTGCCAGCGGGGCTCGATCTCCTGCGGGTCATAACGCTGCTCGCTCATCCGCCCGCAGGTTATCTACGGCCCCCGCCCGACCCCGCCTCCCGGCAGCGTCCGGGCGGGGCGCCTGCTAGCTCGCCTCCGTCCGCTCGCGAAAGCGGCTCGCCTCTTCCAGGCGTTCGCGCACCGCCGCCGGAGCCTTCGCGGGCGACCCCGCGTCGAAGGGCGGTTGCGGGTCGTACTCGATCCCGAGCTGGATCGCCTCCGCGACCTCGCGGCCCGCGATCCGCGCCGCGAGCGCGAGCGCCATGTCGATCCCCGCCGAGACTCCGGCAGCGGTCACCACCTTGCCCTGGAAGACCACCCGCTCCGACGTGGGCTCCGCCCCGAGCGCCGCGAGCGCGTCCATCGCGAGCCAGTGACTCGTCGCCTGCACCCCGTCGAGCAGCCCCGCCGCCGCGAGGATCAGCGAGCCCGTGCAGACCGAGGTCGTCCAGGTGCTCGTGCGGTCCGCCTCGCGCAGCCAGGAGATCATCTCATCGCCCGCCCGTGCCGCCACCTCGCCGGGGCCACCGGGCACGAGGATGATCTCCGGCCTCGTGAGCTCGGCCAGGGAACGCTCCGCGTGCACGGTGAGCATCCCGTTGTCCGTGCGCACCGGCCCCGCCTGCGTCGCGAGGAACGTCACACGCGCGCCGGGCAGGCGGCTCAGCACCTCATAGGGCCCGATCGCATCGAGCGCGGTGAAGCGGTCGTAGAGCGGGATCGCGATCTCCATCGGTGTGCTCCCTTCGGTTGCCTTGTGATCGTGCGCTCAGGCCGCAGGGGGCGCGAGCGCATCCTCTCCCGACGGCGCTCTGAAGCGCCGCCGGTACTCCGACGGTCCCGACCTGCAGCGCGCGCAGGAAGGAGCGGCGCATCGTCTCCGCGGTCCCGAAGCCGCATGCGTGCGCGACCGCCGCGACGGGCTCGGAGGTCTCCTCGAGCCAGCGGCGCGCCGCCTCCAGGCGCACCCGCTCCACGTAGCGCGCGGGGGTCACCCCGGTCTGGGCTCGAAACGCGCGGGCGAAGTTGCGCGGGCTCATGTGGGCGCGCGCGGCCATCGCCTCGACGGTGTGATCGCCCGCCACGTCCTCGAGCACGACCCGCTGGATCTCGCGCAGCGGCTCCGAGCGCGGCTCCTGCGCGTGCAGCGTCGCGCTGAACTGCGACTGGTTGCCCGGGCGGCGCAGGAAGAGCACGAGGTGGCGTGCGATCAGCAGCGCGATCTCCCGGTCGAGGTCCTCCTCGACCATCGCCAGAGCGAGGTCCATCCCCGCGGTCACGCCCGCGGAGGTCCACAGAGACCCGTCGCGGATGAAGATCGGGTCGGCGTCCACCTCGACCTCGGGATGCTCGCGCGCGAGCCTGCTCGCGAAGGCCCAGTGCGTGGTCACCCGGCGCCCCTCGAGCAGGCCCGCCCGGGCGAGCAGGAAGGAGCCCGTGCACACCGCCGCCACGCGGCGAGCCGAGCGCGGGGAGCGCGCGAGCCAACGGATCAGCGTCTCGTCCTCGCCCGCCCGCTCGCGTCCGCTCCCGCCGGGGACGATCAGCGTGTCGATCGCCGCGCTCGCGCGGGGAAGCGGTCCGTCGGGGAGCAGGCGCAGTCCGCTCGAGGTGCGCACGGGCTCGGGCGAGCGCGCGACCGTCGAGACCTCGTAGCCCGGGTCCGAGCGCCCGCTCGCCGCGATCGCCTCGCTGGCCGCCGAGAAGACCTCGAGCGGCCCCGTCACGTCGAGGCTCTGCACCCCCGGGTAGATCAGGATCGCGATCCGGCGCGGCTCGGCAGGCGAGTTCACGGAGCGATCTTCCCTCACCCGCTCGCTGTCCGCAAGGACAGATACCCCACCTTTACTGCCAGTACCGCGTGGCATCCAGACGACGCTCTCCCCTCTCCTTCTCCTCCTCCTTCCCCGCGCCCGCCGTTGGGTCCACCGCGGGCACTACGATGCGCCGCGTGGAGGAGCCGAGCTTCATCGCATCCCAGGAGGCCGACGAAGCCGACCCCGACTCGCTCGCCTCCGCGCCCGGGCGCGTCGCGAGCATCGTGGCCGCCGCCGAAGCCGCCGCGAAAGAGCTCCGCGAGCAGGCCGAGACACGCACGCGCGAGCGGATCGCCGAGGCCGACCGCGCCGCGGACATCCGCGTCAGCGCGGCCGAGGAGGAGGCGCAGGAGATCATCTCCTCCGCCACACGAGGAGGCCGAGCGCACGCTCACGGACGCCCGTGAGGAGTCCGAGCGCACGCTCGCAGAGGCACGCGAGGAGTCCGAGAAGACCCTCGCCGGCGCGCGCGAGCAGGCCGAGACCACCTCCTCGAACGCGCTCGCCGAGGCCGCCAAGCTCACCGCCGAGGCCGAGAGCGCGCGCGATGAGGCGGCCGCCAAGCTCGGCGCTGCCCAGCAGGAGTCCGAGCGCCTGCTCGGCGAGGCCCGCAGCACCTCCGAGCGGCTGCGCTCAGACGCCGCCGCCGAGGTCGCGCTGCTCCGCGCGGAGGCCGCGACGGAGGTCGAGCAGCTCCGCGCAAAGGCCGAGCGCGACTCCGCCGCCCAGATCGAGACCGCACGCAAGGAGGCCGAGCGGATCGGCGCGGAGACCCGCGAGCAGACCGAGCGGCTGCTGCTCGCGCGGCGCGAAGAGCTCGCGCGCCTCGCCGAGGAGTCCGAGCAGCAGGCCACCGAGGTCAAAGAGAAGGCGCGCCTGGAGGCTCGCGAGATCACATCCGAAGCGCGTGCGGTGGCCAACGAGGTGCTCGCGGACGGCACGGAGATCGCGAAGAACCTCCGCGACCTCTCGACCTCGCTGCGCAGCAACGCCGAGCGCCTCGTTCGTGACATGCGACTCGCCCACGGGGGCATGACCGCCGCGCTCGACCAGGTCGCTCCCGCCGAGAAGGGCGGAGGCCAGGGGGGCTCGGGCGGCAAACGCCGGGGCCGTGGCGACCCCGGCGAGGCCGGCTCGGGGGACGATCTCGACGTCCCCGAGTTCATCCCGCGCAGCTGAGCCCCTCCGCTCCGGCGCGATAGCATCTGGCCCACCTGGGGCTATAGCTCAGCTGGGAGAGCGCCGCCATGGCATGGCGGAGGTCGTCGGTTCGATCCCGACTAGCTCCACTTCGCGCCGCAGGGACTAGCTCGAACGCTTCGCCGCGATCGCCTCGATCGCCGCGGCCGGGCCGAGGAAGGGCGCCATCGCGATGTAGGCGAGCTGCGGCAGGCGGCGCGGCAGCTCGGCCGTCTGCCCGCGCGCCACGTCGCGCTGGATCAGCTCGAAGATCGCGCCGGCGATCGCCTGCGAGAAGAGCCTCGGCAGCTCACCCGCCTCGCTGCGCCGGCGGTAGCCCTCCTCGAGGAAGATCGTGAACGAGCGCGTGGATTCCTCCGCGCGGCGCGCGGACTCCGATCCCGCCGAGTACGCCTCGACCAGGCGCAGGTGCGACATCACCGGGTTCGCCGCAATCAGCTCGAGCAGCGTGCCCAGCCCACGCCAGATCCGCTCGTGCCACTCCTCCGCGGAGAAGTACGCCATCACGAGCGTGTCGAGGATCTGCTGGGTGGGATGCTCCTGCGCTTCGAGGAAGACGTGCTCCTTGTCGCGGAAGTGCCGGTAGAACGCCTCTTTGGCGACGCCCGCGGAGGACACGATGTCGGCCACCGTCGTGCCCGCGTAGCCCTTCTCCATCGTCACCGCCGCGGTCGCGAGCAGGATCCGGCCGCGCTGGTTGCGCGCGACCGCGGCGGGCGGGAGCCCGTGGCGTCCGCGCGGGAGCCGCTCCGGCTCGTGTGCCTCCGCAGACCCATCGCGCGCGCGCACGGGTGAGGTGGGGAGCAGCGCCGCGCCGCTCGCGCTCCAGCGCCCCGCTGAGGCGGGCACCGCGTAGCACGCCATCCACGCGAGCATCTCCTCGGTGAGCTGAGGCAGGCGATCCTCGCTGTGCGTGCGCAGGTGGCGCGAGACCACGTGGCGCACTCCGCCGAGCAGCGCACGGCCGGGGATGTCCAGCGTGGCCCCGCCCGCGGGCGCCCCGTCGAGCAGCACTTCGGCGTTCTGCTCCATCGCCTCGAGCACCGCGCGCATCTCCGCGCGCAGCTTCGGCCCTCCCGCCGGGGCCTCGACGAACATCACGCGCCCCGCGTCGGGATCGGCCTCGAGGCTCGCGAGCAGCTCGGTGAAGGCCGGGCGAGCGGCGCTCGCCCACTCGCCCTCCTGAAGCGAGCTCGCCATCAGCGCGAGCGTGCGCTCGGTCGCCGAACGGTAGGCCGCGAGCATGCACTCTTCGCGATCGGCGAACTGCTCGTAGAAGGTCGCGCTGGACACTCCCGCGCGCGAGCTGATCTGGGCGATGCTGAGGCCCTGGTAGCCGTGATGTCCCGCGAGCTCGGTGATCGCGTCGATCAGACGCTCGCGCTGGCTCGGACGCTGCCGGGCGGTTCGGCCCACCGCCACGCCGCGACGCTGCTGCGGGGAGCGCATGAGAGACGATCTGCGGGCGGGCTGTGGCATCGCCGCTCCGAAGATACATCACGCTTCGAGCCACCGCCAACGTTTCCGGTCGGGGTCCGTCGGCTTTTTCGGCCTCCCCCACACGACGCCCCCGCACAGGCCGTCAAGCCCTCCACGGCCATGAATCTCCCGGTTTTACGGGCCATTGACGTGTCACTGACCGCGTAGCTTGTCCGAGGGGTTGACACGAATAACCAGTTGTGCTTAGCTTTCGTCGTCGTTCAGAAGCACAGCCCGCGGGTTTCAAAATTTATGTTTGAGATCGGTTTGGGTGGGGAAATTGGCACTCAAATGGTCAGACTGTTCGTCGGGGAGTCACGGGGGGAAGGGGCAAGGAGCTCCATCTCATCCCCGTACGGCGAGCATTCGACCGGGTCGTACCGGATGACAGAGTCAGAGCTTGTGCGAGCGTCGCGACACACCCCTCCTCCGTGGCGCTCGCAGAGGCTCTGCCTCGTCTCCTGGAACGGCCACTGAGGGCCTGGAGAGGAACCAGACGGACTGAGGGGGTCGGGCGACGGCCCCGTTTCTAACAAGGAGACGAGTGGAGAGATGAGACCGTTGAAGACCCCTGGGGATCGCGCGAGTCGGCCTGTGCGCCGCACGCTCGCCGTCTTCGCCGCCGCCTGTTTCGCGCTGGTGCTGATGAGCTCCTCCGCCTCGGCAGCGAAAAACCCGCTGAACGTGATCCACAAGGAAGAATTCGCGAAGTTCGTCAACTGCCCGACGAACATCGACAAGGCGTGCGTCTACAGCGAAACGCTCTCCGGCGAATTCAAGTTCGGGAGCAAGTCGGTGCCGATCACGAACCCCGTGATCATGCAGGGCGGCTACCTCGAACTCGGCTTCGGCGTCTACCCCCTGGACCCGCCGCTCTACGGCGCTGAAGCGGTCTCCAAGACCTCCCAGCCCGTTCCGGGCGGCCTCACCGGCCTCAGCGAACAGATCGGTGGCCCCGTCAACGCGACCGCCGAAGTGGCGGGCGAAGTGCTGCTGCGCCCCGACGCGATCAGCTTCGGCGAAAACATCGGCATCAAGCTGCCGATCAAGGTGCACCTCGAAAACGAAGAGCTCGGACCGAACTGCTACATCGGCTCGGACGAAGAACCGATCGTGCTGCGCCTCACCGACGGCACGACCGAACCCCCCGCGGGCACCGAACCGATCAGCGGCGCAGTGGGCACCAACGAAGGCCGCGACAAGGGCCGTCTGCTCACCTTCATCGGCAACAAGCAGGTCGACAACACGTTCGAAGTTCCCGCCGCGAAAAACTGCGGGACGAACGCGCTGCTCGAACCGGTCATCACCGCCGCTGTGAACGCCGCCGAGGGTCTGCCCTCCGCGCCGGGCAAGAACGTCGCGATCCTCGAAGGGAACCTCTACAACACGTTCTCCCAGTGGGTCGCCAAGTACGACAAGAAGCTCATCAAGGAAAAAGAAAAGGCGGCCAAAGGCAGCAAATAGGCCGCTAGGTCGAGTCTCACGCAGCACCTTTTCCCACGGGCGGCGGATCTTCGGATCCGCCGCCCGTCTCTTTTGGGGCGGCCTCTGCGGCCGCCCTCCACCACCCGCGCGATTTAGGAGTGGGATCATCCAGCGGTGACGCAACTGCTCGTGAAGCTGCTGCTCGCGCCCTCCTTCGTGGTCGGCGCCTCGCTCACCGCGCGGCGTTTCGGACCGCGCGTGGGGGGTCTCGTCGCCGGTCTCCCCGTCGTCGCGGGGCCGATTCTGCTCGCCTACGCGCTCGCGCACGGCAAGTCCTTCGCCGCGAGCGCCGCCTCCGGCACGCTGCTCGGCCTCGTTTCGCTGATCGCCTTCTCGGTGGTCTACGGAAGGCTCGCCTCGCGGCTGCCCTGGGCCCCCTGCATGCTCGCTGGATGGCTCGCCTTCGCGCTCGGGACGCTGATCTTCAGCGCCTTCTCGATCCCCGCGGGGGTCTCGCTCGCGCTCGCGGCGCTCGCGATCGTGGCGGGCCTCGCCCTGCTCCCTCGGCCCGCGCCGCCCGGTCCGCCCGGTGAGCCGCTCCCGCGCTGGGACCTACCGCTGCGCGCCGTCTGCGCTCTCGCCCTCGTCCTCACCCTGACCGCGATCGCGGGCTGGCTCGGGCCGCAGCTCAGCGGCCTGCTCGCACCCTTCCCGATCATCGCCACCGTGCTCGCCACCTTCACCCACGGCCAGCGCGGCGTGGATGAGATGCTGAGGCTCGTGCGCGGGATGGTCTCCGGCTTCGTCGCCTTCGCGCTCTTCTTCTTCACGCTCGCCGTCTCACTGCGCGGACTCGGCACCGGACCCGCCTTCGCGCTCGCCACCGCGATCGCGCTGCTCGTGCAGGCGATCGCCTTCACGCTCACCCGCCCCGGGCTGCCTTCGCCTCAGGCGCTGTCGAGCGTGCGGTGGCGCACGCGGTCGCGGACATCCGCGTAGCGCAGCGCCTCGTAGCCGATCATCCCCACGAGCAGGCCGGTCGCGATCCCGAGCAGCGCGATCGCCGAGACAGCCGAGTGCAGCCCGAGCGCGGCGAGCAGCGCCAGGGCGACCAGGAGCCGCCTCGCGCTCAGCGTGTGCACGTTGCGCAATCTGAAGGCGACCTGACCGAGCAGGAACAGCGCGGTGCCTCCGAGCAGCGCGAACGCACCCACGATCCCGAGCGGGTCAGTCACCCCCGCGAGCGTCTCCTTCACTCCGACCGCGAGCAGCGCGATCCCCGCGACCATCGGAAAGTGCAGGTAGGAGTAGGAGTCGCGCGCGATCCCGTTCTGCTCGCGCCCCGGCTCGGCCCGTTCGAGGAAGCGCCCCGCCACGATCGCGGTCACATCGAAGTACGCCCACCACAGACAGGCAGCGCCCACCAGGGCGAGCACCGCGGCGGAGACGATCCCCACGTCGACGTGCTCGTGCGCCCCCACCCCGATCGCCACGATCGACTCGCCGAGCGCGATGATCACGATCGCCCCGTGGCGCTCGGAGAAGTGCGCGGGGACGAGCCGCCAGCCCTCGATCCCCGTGACGAACGGGCCCCCCGCATCGAGCAGGAGCGCCACGCCCCAGAGCGAGAGCTGCACCGCGCCGGAGGTGAACGCCGCGACGATCAGCAGCCCCGCTGCGATCGCCGTGCTCAGCGCGAGCCCGAGCACCGAGCGGCGCAGCGCCGCGTCCTCGCCGCTCGCGAGCATGAAGAGCAGGATGTGCGCCACGCGCACGAGGGCGTAGGCGAGCGCGAACAGCAGCGCCTCCGCCCCGAACGCGCTGGGCACGCAGAGCGCCGCGATCAGGAAGGCCCCCATCGCGAGGAACATCACGAGTCGCACGAGCCCCTCCTCGGGGTTGACCACGCTCGTCAGCCAGGCGTAGCCCACCCAGGACCACCAGAGCATCCCGAGGACGAGCATGCCCTTCAGCAACCCTTCCCAGCTCCCCTCCGCGGTCATCAGCGTCGTGCATTGCGTGAGCGCGAGCACGAACACGAGGTCGAAGAAGAGCTCCAGCGGAGTGACCTGCTCCTCTTCGCGCATCACCGCGCTCACCCGGGCGCGCGCGCCGAGATGGTGCTCGGGCTCGCTCACACCCTCCCCCCAGCGGCCGCGCGCGGATCGCGCGGCCGCGCTGCCTGCGAGCTCGGCGCCGGGGCCGGGGCCGCTCCGCCCCTCGATCCCCGGCGCCCTCGCCTGCCGATCAGTGCAGAGACATGTTCGGCTCGCCCGCTGAGTTCAGACCAGATGCGGAGATCGTACACGTGCCGCCCTTGGGCGTTCCGCCGTTGTAGGCCTGGGTGAGGCAGTTCCGCAGCGCGAGCTGCGCCCAGTAGTTCGGGTGGATGTCTTCCTGCAGTTCGTAGGGCCCGAAGATCGTTTCGAGCGTACGAATCTGGTTGAACCACTCGGTTTTGTCGACCGCACCCGCCGATTTCCAACTCGACAGGCCCTCCTTCTCGATCAGCCCCACCGTGTTGTCGCAGAGCCGACGCGCGTTGAACGCCGAGCTCAGTTCCATCGTCTTCACGTTCGAGAGTCCCGACGCCGAGGCTGCCGCGAGCACGGTGTTGTCGATCGTCGGCAACATCGTCGAGTTGGCGTAGTTCGCGTCGTTGTTCCAGAACCCGCATCCGCCCGTGGTCTGCCGGCTGTAGCCGCTCTGGGTGTAGCGGAATTCCGACCCGTTCGGGATCGGCGAGGGGTAGTCCTGGACGAGGATCGTGTACTGCGAGCTCGAGTAGCCCGCGTTCGTCATCGCGGTCGCGACGTTCTTGATCGCGGTCGTGATTTCGCCCTGGATCCGGCTCGCGTTGCCGGCCGTGAAGTTGTTCGTGACCGAGCTTTCTTTGCTGCAGTAGAAGTCGTAGAAGATCGTCGACTCCAGGAAGTCCTCGACGCAGGTCTGCACGATCCCCGCGAAGTTGAAGTTGTTGCCTCCGATCGAGAGCGCGATCAGCTTCACGTTGTGAGCTGCCGCGAAGTGCTGCAGCATCAGCGCCTGGCCTTCTTTGCCGCCGGAGTTGTAGAAGTCGATCCCCGGCTTGAAGGTTTCGCCTTCGGTGAAGCTCGACGTCTTCGCGCCCGAGCAGGCGAGGTTCTCGCCGTTGACGCCGCCGCCGATGTAGACCTCAGCCGACTTGGAGCGGTGGCAGTGGGCGATCAGTTCGCCGTTCCCCGCCGCGTTGTCGTCGTATGCGCTCGAGCCGAGCGCGTCCGCTTTGGACGAGCTTTCATCGGTGTTGCCCGCCCACCGGCCGGCCTCGCCGGAGATGAACGAGTCGCCCAGGCTGACGGTCCACGGCGACCCCGAACCGGGCCCTTCTGCGCGCGCCGGGGTGGCGAGCGCGCCCAGCAACAGGACCATCGCCGAGACGGTGAACGCCAGCCCCACCGCGAGCAGAGACGCCCGCCGGGTTGCGATCGGGTGATGCATAGAAACCCCTCTCTCCACGCGCCGCCCTCCTGCGGCGCTGTCCGGCCGACCCTAACCGCTCGCTCGGCGGGAGGTCAATGGGGGTTTGCGCGCCCTCTCAGCCCGAGCCCGCGGCGCGCGCGGGCGCCTCGCCCCAGAGCTGCTCGAGCCGGTAGAACTCACGCGCCTGCGGAGTGAAGATGTGCACGACCACGTCGATGTAGTCGATCAGGATCCAGCCCCCGTCGGGGGTGCCCTCGACGCGCCGTGGGATCGTCTCGTGGTCCTGCTTCAGCCCCGCGAGGATCCCGTCCTGGATCGCTTTGGCCTGCCGGGGAGTGTTGCCCGAGCACACGATGAAGTAGTCGGTGTAGCCGAGCACCCCGCGCAGGTCGAGCTCGACGAGGTCGAGCGCCTTCTTGTCCGCCGCGTAGCGCGCGACTTCCGCGACGAGCTGCTCGGGCTCCATCATGCGCGCGCCCCGTAGAGCCCCTGCTCGGCGATGTAGCTCGCCACCGCCGGCGCGAGCAGCCCCTCGGTCGACGCTCCCGCGGCGAGACGTTCGCGCGCGAGCGAGGAGGACGCCTCGACCGGCGCCATCGAGAGAAACACCACCTGCGGCGAGGCCCGCTCGCCCGTTCGCCCGTCGAGCGGGATCCTCGCGAGCGTCGCGAGCACCGCGCCCTCGTCGCTCCCCGGCCGCGATGCGACGGCGAGGCGCGCAAGCGAGAGAACGCGCTCGGGCCGCCGCCAACCCGGGAGCGTGAGCGCCGTGTCCGCGCCCACTATGAAGGTCAGCTCCGCCTCGGGATCGCTCGCATGTACCTCGCTCAAGGTATCGGCCGTGTAGGACGGGCCGCCACGCTCGATCTCGAGCGCGCTCACCTCGATCCCCTCCGTGCCCGCCACGGCGAGACGGCACATCTCGAGGCGATGCAGCGGGCCCGGATCCTCGCCGCCCGGCTTGTGCGGTGGGGTGTGGAGCGGCATCAGCAGCACCCGATCGAGCGCGAGCTCGCGGCGCGCGTCCTCCGCGAGCGCGAGATGGCCGTTGTGGGGCGGGTTGAAGCTGCCCCCGAGAATGCCCAGTGACGGCACGGGGAGCTCAAGCTCGGACGTGCCCGTCGCCCTCGACGAGGTACTTGAAGGTGCAGAGCTCGCGCAGTCCGATCGGTCCGCGCGCGTGCAGCTTCTGCGTCGAGTTGCCGATCTCCGCGCCCATCCCGAACTCGCCACCGTCGGTGAAGCGCGTCGAGGCGTTCACGTACACGCACGCCGCGTCGACGCGCAGCTGGAAGGCCCGAGCGGCGCCCTGATCGCGGGTCACGATCGCCTCTGAGTGCCCGCTCCCGTGTCGGCCGATGTGCGCGATCGCCTCGTCGACGGAGTCCACGACCGCGACCGCGAGCGTCAGCGAGAGGTACTCCGTGTCCCAGTCCTCCTCGTTCGCACGCTCGGCGAGCGCGCCGGCCGAGGGCGCGGCGAGCGCGAGCGCGCGCTCGTCCGCGTGCAGCCGCACTCCGGCTGCGCTCAGCGCCGACGCGATCCGCGGGATGAACTCCGCGGCGGCGTGCTCGTGAACTAGCAGCGTCTCCGCCGCGTTGCACACCCCCGGACGTTGCGTCTTTGAGTTCAGCACGATCCGCTCGGCCATCTCGAGGTCCGCGCTGCGATCGACGTAGACGTGGCAGTTGCCCGACGCCGCGTAGATCACAGGCACGCTCGCCACGGCCTGCAGCGCCTCCTTCAGGCTCTCGCCGCCGCGCGGGATGATCAGGTCGACGAACTCGCGTTGCGTCGCGAGCTCCGCGAGCTCCTCGCGCCCCCCGCCCGCGACGAGCGACACGCACCCCGCGGGCAGCCCCGCCGAGACGGCCGCCTCGGCGGCGATCCGCGCGAGCGCCTCGTTGGAGTGCGCGGCCGTGGAGGATCCCCGCAGCACGATCGCGTTGCCCGACTTCAGCGCGAGTGCGGCCGCGTCGATCGTCACGTTCGGGCGCGCCTCGTAGACGACCGCGACGACGCCGAGCGGGACGCGCACCTTGCGCACGTCGAGCCCGTTCGGGAGGCGCCTGCCCTCGATCACCTCGCCGACCGGGTCCGCGAGCGCCGCGATCTGGCGGACGGCCGCCGCGATCGCGGCGATACGCCCCGTGTCGAGCGCGAGCCTGTCCAGCAGCGCCTCGCCGATCTGCGCCTCGCTCCCGGCCCGCATGTCGAGCTCGTTCGCGGCGAGGATCTCCTCCTCGCGCTCGGAGAGGGCGTCCGCGATCGCGAGCAGCGCGGCGTCCTTCACCGATGTCGGCGCGCCCGCGAGCAGGCGCGAGGCCTCGCGTGCCTGCTCACACACCTGCGCAACCGATCTGACAGCGACCGCCATCCGTGAAGCGTAGCCCGCGCGCTCAGTCGAGCACGAGGTAATCGCGGTGCACCGCCTCGTCGGTGGCGCGCGGGAGCACCTCGCGGACCGCGTCGGACTTCAGCCCGAGCACCTCGCGCAGCTCCGGCGCGGAGTAGTTGCAGATCCCCTTCGCAAGCGGGCGTACCCGACCTCCCTCGGCGACGTCGCGCTCGACGATCTCCACTGCGTCGCCCGCGTCGAACTCCCCGCGGACCTCCGTCACCCCGACGGGCAGCAGGCTCGCGCTCCCGTCCCGCAGGGCGCGGGCGGCGCCGTGGTCGACCACCACCGTCCCGCGCGAGGGCTTCGCGTACTTGAGCCACAGCTTGAAGCTCGAGTAGCGCGCCTCGCGGGGCGGGAAGCGCGTTCCCACCCGCTCGCCGTCGAGCACCGCGCCGAGCACTCCCGCGCCGAGCCCGTTGCAGATCACCGTGCCGATCCCGGCCGCGGTCGCCATCTCGGCGGCGACCACCTTCGAGCGCATCCCACCCGAGCCGAGCGGCGAGGTGGTGTGGCCGATCTCGAGGTCCCCCAGCGCGGCGAAGCTCTCCACCTCGCTGACGATCCGTGCGTCCGGGTGAATGCGGGGGTCCGCGGTGAAGAGACCGTCGATGTCGGTCATCAGCACGAGCTCCTCCGCGCCCACGAGCACCGCGACCTGCGCGGCGAGGAAGTCGTTGTCCCCGAAGGAGATCTCATCGGTCGCGGTCGTGTCGTTCTCGTTGATCACCGGGAGCACGCGCCACTCGAGCAGCGTGGTCAGCGTCTGTCGCGCGTTCAGGTAGTGCGTGCGCGCACTCATGTCGAAGAAGGTGAGCAGCACCTGCGCGCTCGTCACGCCGCGTTCGCGCAGCAGCTCGTCGTAGACGCGGTAGAGCTTGCCCTGCCCGACCGCGCTCGCGGCCTGCAGGTCGCCGATCGAGCTCGGACGCTGCGGCAGCGCCATCTCACGCATCCCTCGCGCGATCGCGCCGCTCGTCACCACGATCATCTCCTCGCCCGCACGGTGGCGCAGGGCGAGCTCGTCGGCGAGCGCGGCGAGCGCGTCCATGCGCAGCTCGCCCTCGTTCCCCGCGACCACGCTCGACCCGAGCTTGACGACGATCCGCCTCATCGCGCTGGAGCTTATTTGTGGCGCCCGGAGGCGGGGGGCTCTCCGCGCTCCTCCGCTGGGTCGAGCTCGAACGCCACGCCGCCGATCTCGATCTCGTCTCCCGGCTCGAAGCCCGCCTCCTCGAGCGCACGGATCACGCCGATCCGGCGCAGCCGCCCCTCCAGGTAGGCCATCGCGTCCTCGTTCTCGATGTCGTGACGGGCGAGCAGCATCTCGACGCCGCGGCCGCGCACGGCGAAGGAGCCGGGGGCGAGCTGCTCGACGGTGAAGCCCCCCGGACCGGCGGGCCGGAAGACCATGTGCTCGAGCAGCTCCTGCTCTCCCTCTGCGCCGAGCGCCGCCGGGACGAGCCCGCCCCGGTGGGCCGGGCCCGAGAGCTCCTCGGGGGAGCCTGGCTCCGGACGGGCGGGGACGCTGCGCAGCAGCTGCGCGGCGAGCTCGGGGAGGCCGAGACCCGTGGCGCTAGAGGTGAGCAGCACGGGCACCTCTGCCCCGAGCCGCTGCCGCCACTCGGCCGCCACCGCCTCCCGCTCGTCCGGCTGCAGCAGATCGGCCTTGGAGAGCGCGAGCACGCGAGGCAGCGCGGCGAGACGGGGATCGTGGGCGGCGAGCTCGCGCTCGATCGTCTCGTGGTTCACCACCGGGTCGGACCCCTCTCCCTGGCTGATCTCAGGCGCGATGTCGAGCACGTGGACGAGCAGCCGCGTGCGCTCGACGTGGGCGAGGAAGTCGTGGCCGAGGCCCGCTCCCTCGCTCGCCCCCTCGATCAGCCCGGGGATGTCTGCCACGACGAGCTGGCGCTCGTCGGCGTCGAGCACGCCGAGCACGGGGGTGAGCGTGGTGAAGGGGTAATCCGCGATCTTCGGGGCTGCTCTCGTGAGCCGTGAGAGCAGCGAGGACTTGCCCGCGTTGGGCAGCCCGACAAGACCCACGTCGGCGAGCAGCTTCAGGCGCAGCTCGATCCAGCCCGTCTCCCCCGGCAGCCCGCGCTCGGCGAAGCGTGGCGCCTGGCGCGTCGGCGTGGCGAAGCGCTTGTTGCCCTTGCCCCCGTTGCCGCCTCGCGCGACGAGGGTGCGCTGGCCGTCGGCGAGCAGCTCCCAGCGGCGGCCGGCGAGGTCCTCGCCTTCCTCATCGGCCGCGTGTGCCTCGGTCCCCGGCGGCACACGGATCTCGAGCGTCTCACCGTCGGCCCCGTGACGTTGTGAGCCTCCGCCGTGACCGCCGCGGCCCGCCTGGAAGCGGCTCGCCCGCCGGAAGGACTGCAGGTCGCGCAAGGAGGAGTCGCACACGAGCAGCACGTCGCCGCCGCGCCCCCCGTCGCCGCCGTCGGGTCCGCCGCGTGGCACGTGCGCTTCGCGACGGAAGCTCGTGGAGCCGTCGCCGCCCGCTCCGGCCTCGATCCGGATCCTCGCCTTGTCGTGCAGCATCGGGCAATCGTGACACCCCGCGAGGGTCGGTCCCGCCGCGAGGTGGTATCTCTGTCGCGCAAACCGCGAGCGAGGAGCGCCGAGCCGATGGCCAACGCAGAGACCGATCCGACCGCAGCGTCATCGAAGGTGGCGTCCTCATCGAAGGTGGACCCTGTCCTGCTGATCACGGGCGCCTCCTCCGGGATCGGGGCGGCCACGGCTCGCGCGGCACGTGCGGCGGGCTGGCGGCTCGTGCTCGCCGCGCGCTCGGAGGAGCGTTTGGAAGAGCTCGCGGAGGAGCTGGGCGGTCCGGAGGTCGCGCTCGCGGTGCGCTGCGATGTGACCGACTGGGAGCAGCAGCAGCAGCTGGTCGCGGCCGCGCTGGAGCGCTTCGAAGGGATCGACGCGGCCTTCGCCAACGCTGGCTTCGGGGGCGCGCGAGGGTTCTTGAAGGACACCCCCGAGCACTGGCGCGAGATGGTGCTCACGAACGTCTACGGTGCGGCGCTCACGATCCGCGCGACGATCCCCGCGCTCACCGCGTCAAAGGGCCACCTGCTGCTCACGTCGAGCGTCGCGGGGCGGCGCGTGCTCCCGGGCTCGCTCTACTCCGTGACCAAGCACGCGGTCACCGCGATGGGCGAGGCCGCGCGCCAGGATCTGCACGGCACGGGGATCCGCGTCACCCTGATCGAGCCCGGGATGGTCGACACCCCGTTCTTCGAGAACCGCCCCTCCGACGCGCTCGAGGACGCGGACATCGCGCGCGCGGTGATCTACGCGCTCGAGCAGCCCGCCCACGTGAACGTGAACGAGATCCTGATCAGGCCGACCGCCCAGCAGGGCTGAGCCCAAGCGCTGGAGCTAGGAGCTCGGCGCGGAAGGACGCTGAGCGTCCTCGTGTGCGAGCAGGTGCGCGAAGTAGAGGCCTGCGACGGCCGCGCCACCGGCGACCGCGACCGTGCTCACGACGCCGATCCGCGGTAGCGCGCGCCGCTCGATCAGCGTGGAGAGAGCGTCGGCTCCGTCGGCGAGCGCGCAGGCGACCTGCACGCGGGGCCCGATCACGGGGTCATCCAGGGTCTGCAGAGCGGCCAGCGCCAGACCGATGTCGCGCGCGGCGAGGCCACGGCCGAGGTCCTTCACGCCACCGTGGCGAGCGTTCTCCTCCCCGAGCCAGCGCGTCATCACGGCCTCGGGTGCCACCAGCACCGCCGCACCGATCGCCGCACGCCCGTAGGCGAGCAGCCGCACGCCGAGGCGCGGGTTCAACTCCCTACTCGCCGTCGGGGAGCACGCTCACCACGCGGCCGCGACGGCCAGTGGTGAAGCTGACGGTGCCCGCCGCGCGCGCGTAGAGCGTGTCGTCTTTGCCGATCCCCACGCCCGCGCCGGGCTTGAAGCGCGTGCCACGCTGGCGAACGATGATCTCGCCGCCGGTCACGGCCTGCCCCGCGAAGGTCTTGACGCCGAGGCGCTGCGCGTTGGAGTCGCGCCCGTTGCGGCTCGAGCCGAGCCCCTTCTTATGAGCCATCTGCCGCAGTCTCCTTCGTCGCTTTGGGGGCTTTCTCCGCCGGCGTCTCGCCCGTCTCTTTCGGTGCAGCTTTGGATTTCGCGGCCGCTTTCGCTTTGCCCGCGGTGATCTCGGTCACCTCGATGCGCGTGAGCTCCTGACGGTGGCCGGTGCGCCGCTTGTAGCCGCGCTTGGGCTTGAACTTGAACACGCGCAGCTTCTCGCCGCGCTCGTGGGCGAGCACCTTCGCGGTGACCTTCACCTGTTCCAGCGAGGCCTTGTCGAGGATCGACTCATCGGAGCGGTAGAAGAGCGGCTCGAGCGCCACCTCCGCGCCCTCATCGGCGGGGAGCCGCTCGACGAGCAGGGTCTGGCCCCGCTCGACGCGGTACTGCTTGCCGCCGGTCTTCACGATCGCGTACATGCGCTCTGCTCTCGAATCTCTGGTCTGGGACGGGGGTGGCGCTACTCGGCGGCCTTCGCCTTTGCAGCGGAACGGCGTCGCCCGCCTCTGCGGCCACGACGCCGAGGCTTGGATTGTAGGCCATCCTCGGTGCTCTCGCCGCCCTCGCCCGCCTCCGCGTCGTTGCCGGAGGGCTGCTCGGGCTCGGCCTCGATCGCCTCGATCGGACCTGCGAGGCCGGCTTCGCGGCGCGCCTCCTCGCCCTCGCCGTCGGCCTGCGAGCGTCCGCGCCGCCCGCGCCCGGAGCGCCCCGAGGACGAGCCGGAGCCCGATCCCGAGCCGGAACCCGAGCGCCGTGAGCGCGAGCCGTTCTCGCGCGTGGGCGCGACGAGCACATTGCCCTCCTCGTCGAGCAGCAGCGCGCTCGCGGCGGTGCGCCCGACCGCGTCGATGCGCACCATCCGCTTCTCGCCGACGTGCGCGGCGGCTCCCGCGATCGAGATGATGTAGCCGTCGATTTTGGCAACCGCGTCGTCGACGTCGTACATGTGCGGCTCGACGATCTCTACGAGCACCTCATCGCCCTGCCGGAAGGGGAGCGCGCGCTCCTCGACCTCGGCACGCGTGCCCGTGAAGGTGATCGCGAAGTGATCGAGTGCGAGGCCTTCGGAGCCCTCGAAGAGGAAGGACTTGCCCGTGTCGGCCTCGAGCGCGTGCAGCACGCGCGAGCTGTTGCCCGTGAACTGCGTGCTCACGCGCGGGTTGATCTGCACGAGGAAGGCCTCCGCGTCGGGATGCTCGGCGGCCACGTCGCGCAGACGGCGCTCGAACTCGATCGCGATCGTCTCCTCCGAGCGGATCACACCCTCGCCTTCGCAGGTCGGACAGGGCCGGCTCATGATCTCCCGCACGCCCTCGGTCACGTTCTGGCGCGTCATCTCAACGAGCCCGAGCTTCGAGATCTCGGCGGTGAAGGTCTTCGTGCGGTCCTCGTCGAGCGTCTTGCGCAGCACCTTCATGACCGCGTCGCGGTTGCGCGCACGCGCCATGTCGATGAAGTCGATCACGATGATGCCGCCGATGTCGCGCAGTCGCAGCTGGTTGACGACCTCCTCGGCGGCCTCGAGGTTGGTGCGGGTGATCGTGTCCTCGAGACCCGCGCTCTTGCCTCTGCCGATGAAGCTCCCCGAGTTCACGTCGATCACGGTCAGCGCCTCGGCGTAGTCCACGATCAGATAGCCCCCGCTGGGGAGATCGACGCGCCGCGAGAGCACTCCCTCGATCGCCTTGTCGACCGCGTAGGCCTCGAACAGCGGCTCCTCCTCCTTCCAGAGCTCGACCCGCTCGACGAGCTCTGGGGCGGTGCGGGTGAAGAACGAGACGAGCCGGTGGTACTGCTGCTCGTCGTCGACGATCGCACGCTCGAAGTGGGCGGAGAAGATGTCGCGCACGACGCGCACGGAGAGGTCCGCCTCCTGGAAGACGAGGTCCGGCGCGGCGGTGTCGGCGACGCGCTTGTCGAGCACCTCGTGGAGCTTTTCGAGGTACTTGAGCTCGCGTTCGAAGTCCTCGCGCTTGGCGCCGTGGGCAGCGGTGCGGATGATCACGCCGCCGCTCTCGAGCTTCAGCTTCGCGGTCTGGCGGCGCAGCCGTTCGCGCTCCTTGTCCTCGAGGCGGCGCGAGACGCCCACTCCCTCGCCCGTCGGGGCGTAGACCATGTAGCGGCCCGCGATCGTGACCTCCATCGAGAGGCGCGCGCCCTTCGTCTTGAGCGGGTCCTTGACGACCTGCACGACGATCTCCTGGCCCGGTTTGAGCAGGTCCGTGATGCGGCGCCCGCCCCCTCCCCCGCGCCCGCGGCGCGGGGCCTCGACGCCCGGCAGGACGATCTCGTCGACGTGCAGGAAGCCGTTCTTCTCCAGGCCGATGTCGACGAACGCCGCCTCGAGGCCGGGCAGCACGTTGTCGACCTTGCCCTTGTAGATGTTGCCCACGATCGAGCGCCCGCCGCGGCGCTCTACGTAGAGCTCAGCTACGCGATATCCGGCGGCGGGGTTCGAAGTCCGTTTGCCCGCCGCTTTCGCGGCGCGAGAGGAGGAGGCTTTGCCCGACTGCGCTTTGGATGCGGCGGGCGTGCGTGAGGCGGCGGGCGAGCCGCTCGCCTCCAGAAGCGCGACGCGCGTCTCCGCGCGGTCGACGCTGACAAGCACTTGCTTTTTCAATGTGTTCCAGTCGTTCGGTGTTGGAGTGCGCCGAGCACGAGCAGGTGCGAGGCCACCGGATCGCGGGGCGGTCGCCCGGGTGGCGTGCTGCCATCCCGTGAGCGACGCCGCGACCGGCGCCTGCACGCATGTTGAGCGTCGCAGTGGACGCACCCCCCGTCGGCAAGCGCGCGCCCCTGGTGGGCTGCCGGTGCGATTGCGGGTGCGAGGCGTTCATCTCGGTTCGGCTGATGCCTTAAAAGCGCGGGACGCGGCCCTTCAGCGCGGCTGATGCTCGCGCCCGCACGTATATGGATTGCAGCAGGCCCACAGACAACATCGTGGTGATGACCGACGACCCGCCGTAGCTCATGAGCGGCAGCGTGACGCCGGTGATCGGCATGATCCCGATCGTCATTCCAACGTTGACGAAGACCTGGAACATGAGCATAGCCGCTACGCCAGCTGCGATCAGCGAGCCGAAGAGGTCCTTGGCCATCACGAGCACGCGCAGCGCGCGCGAGATGAGTAAGCCGTAGAGCAGCAGCACGAGGCCCGCGCCGAGGAACCCGTACCGCTCCCCGACCGCGGCGAAGATGAAATCCGTCTGGCTCTCCGGGACGAAGCCGTTGGAGGTCTGGTTGCTGTTCAACCCCCTCCCCGTCTTCTGCCCCGAGCCGATCGCGATCTTCGACTCGAGCTGCTGCCAGCCTTCCTTTTTGGGGTTCGCCGACGGGTTCAGGAAGGCCGTGAGGCGCTGCACCTGGTAGGGCTTGAGCAGGTGCACACCCGCCGCGGGAGCGGCGACGAGCACGAAGGTCGCGGAGACCGAGACGAGCGCGGCGAGCGCGACGAGGTGACGCCAGGGCGCGCCCGAGATGAAGAGCAGCATGTAGGCGATCACCATGTAGACCAGTCCCGAGCCGAGATCGGGCTGGACGATCACGAGCATCGCGGGGATCAGCGCGGCGATCATCACGCGGATCGTCGTGTCGCGGCTGCGCAGCTCGCGCGCGCGATCCACGAGCAGCGCGGCGAGCGCGACGGTGAGCAGGATCTTCCCGAGCTCGGAGGCCTGGAAGGAGAAGAGCGGGAATTTGATCGCGCGGGTCGCACCTTCGGCTGAGTGCCCGGCGCCGATCACGGCGAGGATCGAGAGGATCAGCGCGACGTAGATCCCCGTTTTCCAGCGCGCGAGGAGCCCGTAGTCGATGCGGCTGACAATGAGCATCAGCACGAAGCCGACGGCGAGGTAGACCGTTTGGCGGTCGACGTAATAGCGCGGGCTGCCCGCGATCAGGTGCTTGGTCGCCGCGCCGAGCGTGACGACCGACCAGATGCCGAGGCCGACCACGGCGACGATCATCAGCGGGTCGAAGGGCAGGCGCAGCGTGCGCGGGGGCGTGGCGGCGGGGGCCTGCTTGTTCCCCGGGATCGGGTAGTCCCCGGGCGTGATCGGGCTGAGGGGCATCAGAAGGTCTTCGAGCTCCCGGCGACGAACTTGCCCTTCACACCGAACCACTTCGAGGCCATCAATCGCGCGATCGGGGCCGCGGTTTCGGCGCCGAAGCCACCTTCCTCGACGGTCACGGCGAGCACGATCGGACGCTTCGGGTCGCCGATGTAGCACATGTACCAGGACTGGTCTTCACGGCCCGTGTGCTGAGCGGTGCCTGTCTTGCCGTAGACCGGGTGGGCGGCCTGGTTCCATCCCGCCCAGACTTCCGCGGAGGTTCCCCCCGCCTGGCTGGCGGCCTCGTGGATGCCTTCCATCACGAGCGCGAGGTCCGCATAGTCGAGGTGGACCTGGCGCCGCGCGCGGTAGCTGAGGCTCTGCAGCTCGCCGCCCGTGGTTTCGTCGATCTCCATGCCGAGGTGGGGCGTGACCACGGTGCCCGTGCCGCCGTTCATGTAGGCGTTCGCGAGCGTCGAGTAGGCCACCGCCATCTGCAGCGGGTCGGTCAGCAGTTCTCCCTGGCCGACGGCGAGGTGCATGTTGTCCCCGACCGTCCAGACCCCGGTGGGTTCCTCGACGATGCCGCAGTTGGAGACGTGGCGCTTGCGCTCGCAGGCGAGCTCGAGCTTGTTCTCGCGTTCGCGCCAGCGTTTGTCGGGGATCACGCCTTCGAACTCGCTCGGCAGGTCGATCCCCGTCGCCTCGCCGATCCCGAGTTCGCGCGCCTTGCGCTGGATCACGTTGCCGTCCGCGTTCGCTCGCTCGCCGACTTCGAAGAAGTAGGTGTCCGAGGAGACCTTGAGCGCTTCGACGAGCCCGACCGCGCCGAAGTCCGCGTGGCCCGAGTTGCAGAATTCCTGCGGGCCGACGTGGATGCACGAGCCCGCCCCGAGTCCTTCTCCGGGGGTGATCACGCCGCCTTCGAGCGCGGCCATCGCGGTGATCGGCTTGAAGGTCGAGCCGGTGGGGTACTCGCCGTTGACCGCGCGATCGGTGAGCGGTCCGCCGTTCGAGCCCGTGCCGATCAGCTGCTTGTATTCGCCCTTGGTGAGCGGTTTGGCGAACTTGTTCGGGTCGAAGCTCGGCTGCGATCCGATCGCGAGGATCTGCCCGTTGCGCGGGTCCATCGCCACGAAGGCCCCCGCGGGCGCGGGTTTGCCGCTCGCGCGAGCGCGTTCCTCGCCCTCGAGCAGCGCTTTTTCGCCCTCCTTCTGGAGGCCGAGGTCGAGCGTGAGCTTGAGGCTGTGCCCGGCGACGGGTTGCGTCGGCGCGAGGCGCGCGTCGACGGGCAGCCCTTCGGCGTTGACCTCCACGCGCCGCACGCCGGGCTTGCCGCGCAGGTAGCGGTCGTAGTAGTACTCGAGCCCTTCCTGCCCGACGATCGTGCCGGGCACCACGCCGCGGAAGGCGCGCAGCTTGAGCTCTTCTTCTGAGACCTGATCGACGTGGCCGATCACCTGGGCAGCCATCTCTCCGAAGGGGTAGGCGCGGATCGAGACGGGCTGCTGGACGACACCGGGGTATTCGTTCTGGCGCTCACCGAGGACGGTGAGCACGTCGGGGCCCGCGTCGGTCTTGATCGTCACCGGCGCGTAGGGGACGGCGGAGCGCTCGCGCACCACGATCGCCTCGATGCGCCCCGCGCTCATCCCGAGCAGCCGCCCGAGCTTGCTGTAGAGCGCGATCCGCCGCGGCCCCGCGGGAGGCAGCGCGGAGGGCACGATCTGCACCGCGTTCGTCGTGCGGCTGGAGACGATCGGCTGGCCTTCGCGGTCGAGGATCTCACCGCGCGGAGCGGGGATCGGCAGATCGCGCACGCGGTTCGAGTTCGCCTGCTGGACGTACTGTTCGCCGGAGAGCACCTGCAGGTACCAGAGACGGAAGAAGATCACGCTGAACAGCGCGATCGCCAGCGCGCTGATGATCGCCACGCGCACCGCGATGCCCTGCGAGACGGGCAGGTTCGGTGTGCGGCGTTTGACCGGCTCGATCGCGCTCACGAGATCACGCTTTGCTCAGCGGCGAGAGCCCGCCGGTGGTGTAGGCACGGCGACGACGGCGGCGACGCGGATCCTCGGGGAGCGCGCCCTCGAGCGAGCGGCGGACGATCGCCCAGGTCGGGATCGCGACGACGGTGTCGACCACTGTCCCGAGCACGATCTGGCGAAGCAGATCGAGGCTGACGGGGGCGTCGACGCCGAGCAGGAACTCCATCAGCGAGTAGCCCACGAGCGCGGCGAGCGCGGCGCTCGCGCCGACGAGCACCGGGGTGAGCGCGGCCTGCGGGTCGCGAAGTTCGCGCAGCCTCCCCGCCCAGTAGCCGATCAGGGTGAAGACGAGCGAGCTGAGGCCGAGCGTCTGCAGCAGCGCGAGGTCGACGAGCAGGCCGACGGCGAAGCCGCAGGCCGCGCCGAGCGTGGAGCCTGCGAGCAGGCCGACGAAGGCGACGAGCAACGGCGTGAGGTCGGCGTTGATCCCGAAGATCGGGACCTCCGAGACGACGCCGATCTGGAAGAAGACCACGACCAGGATCAGCGCGGCGACGCGCGCGAGCAGCGCTGTCGAGGGCGTCCCTGTCATCACCCTCCCCCGGTCGAGGCGAGCTGTTCGCCCTGCGTCGATGCTTCGGAGGACTGGCCCGCGGGGAGCGAGGCGACGAGCGCTTTGGTGTTCGCGGCCTGCCCACCGGCGTGGGAGGTGAGCACCTCGACCACGTCGAGGTTGTGGAGGTTCGCGATCGGGTGGACGTTGACCGACTCGTAGGCGCTTTCTTCGTTGACCGAGGTCACCTGACCGATCAGCAGGCCCGGCGGGTAGAGCGAGTCGTTGGGCCCGGCGACCGTGCCCGAGGTCACGACGTATTCGCCCTTGTTCGCCTTCGTGTTCGCGGGCAGGTACTGGAGCAGCAGGTCGTTGGGTTCGCCGACCTTCGGCTGCACGATGCCCGTGGCGGTCCCGGTCCCGATCCGTGCCGAGACCCCCATCGAGCTGTCGGTGATCAGGTCGACCTGGGCGCCGTCGGGCTCGACCGCGACGACCTTGCCCACGAGGCCTTCGCCGTTTATCACCGGGTCGTTCACCCGCACACCGTCGGGGGATCCCTTGTCGATCGTCACCGTCGAATACCAGATGTTCGGGCTTTTTCCGACCACGGTGGCCGCGACGGGGTGATAGCTCGAGACGCCGAGCTGATTGAGGTGGTACAGCGCGAGCAGCTGCTGGTAGGTCCGTTTTTCGGCCTGGGCCGCGACCAGTTCCGGGCGCAGGTGGTCGATCTGCTTACGCAGTTCGTCGCGCTGTCCTTTCGCGTGCAGCGTGTCGCCGAACCACCCGAACAGGTCGCGAACGGGCTTCAGCGCCTTGTTCGCACCGTCCTGGATCGGCGAGACGACGGTGAGGAACGTCCGCTGCACGCCATGCAGCGCTCCTCCGCCCGACTCGCCGAAGTAGGCGGTCAGCAGCAGCAGCGAGAGGACCACGAGTAGCGCCAGGACGGCGCGCCGACGACGGACGGTCTTGTCGTACACCAGGAACTACCTTCCGGTTCGTTCAGCGCAAAGAGTAACCGGGGCGCGGCGCGGCGTGGCTCGTTGCGTTCGGCGGTGCCGGGTGCTCACCGGCGACGGCGGTTTCGGGAGGTGCGATTGGAGCGGTGGATCGCCTCGAACTCCTCGAGCGACCGCCCCGATCCGACGGCCACGCACGTGAGCGGCGATTCAGCCAGGTGCGCGGGCATCTGCGTCTCCTCCCGTAGACGCACGTCGAGGCCCTGAAGCAGCGAGCCTCCACCCGCGAGCATGATGCCGCGGTCCATGATGTCCGAGGCGAGCTCGGGCGGTGTCCGATCGAGCGTCTCCTTGACGGCGTCGATGATCTGGCTGAGCGGCTCCTCGAGCGCCTGCCGGATCTCCTCGCTCGTGAGCACCACGGTCTTCGGCAGTCCCGCGACCATGTCCCGCCCGCGGATCTCCGCCTGCAGCTCCTCGCTCATCGGACAGGCCGAGCCGATCTCGAGCTTCAGCTCCTCGGCGGTCTGCTGGCCGATCAGCAGCTTGTACTCCTTCTTCGCGTAGTTGATGATCGCCTCGTCCATCTCGTCCCCGCCCACGCGGATCGACTGCGAGACGACGATCCCGCCGAGCGAGATCACCGCGACCTCGGAGGTCCCGCCGCCGATGTCGACGACCATCGAGCCGGTGGGCTCCCCCACGGGCAGGCCGGCGCCGATCGCGGCGGCCATCGGCTCCTCGATCAGGTAGGCGGTGCGCGCGCCCGCCGAGAGGCAGGCCTCCTCGACAGCGCGCTTCTCCACGCCCGTCACTCCGGAGGGCACGCAGACGACCACACGCGGGTGCGCCCAGCGGTTCTGGTGGACCTTCTGGATGAAGTGGCGGAGCATCTGCTCGGTCACGTCGAAGTCCGCGATCACGCCGTCCTTGAGCGGGCGGATCGCCTGGATCGTCCCCGGCGTGCGGCCGAGCATGCGCTTCGCCTCGATGCCCACCGCGTGCACTTCGCCCGACCGCGAGTCGATCGCGACCACGCTCGGCTCGGAGAGCACGATGCCGCGCCCGCGCACGTAGACGAGCGTGTTCGCCGTACCGAGGTCGACCGCCATGTCGCGGCCGCCGAATCCGGTCAGATAGCTGAAGATGCTCATATTGAGGAGGTGGCCTGCCCGTTCGCCGAGGCGCCGCGTGCCCTGCTGAAAGCATTCGGCGGCCGACGCTCCACCGGGCCGACCGGGTCGGCGCAGTCTAGCGGACACCCCCTGGATTCCAGCAAACGGTGCGAGCCGAATTGCGGCCGCGGCGAGGCGCCGCGGCTAGGCGGAGGGTACGAGCTCGGGGCAGAGCTCGAGCAGCGTCCCGAGCGGCAGACCGACCACGTTCTCGACTTCTCCCTCGATCGATTCGACCAGCTGCGAGCCCTCGCCCTGGACCGCGTAGCCACCCGAGCGCTCGCGCCACTCCCCCGTCCCGACGTACCAGCGCAGCGTCTGCTCGTCGATCACTCGGAAGGTCACCTCCGTGACAGCGACCGCGGTGCGCTCCTCCTCGCCGAGCAGCACGGCGAGGCCGCTGATCACCCGCTGCGTGCGCCCGGCGAGCGCGCGGATCGTCGCGGCCGCCTGCGCCTCGTCGGCGGGCTTGCCGTAGATGCGCCCGTCGAGCGCGACGATCGTGTCGCATCCGATCACGAGCTCACGCTCGCCCTCACGCCGCGCGGCGCGCGCCTTGCGCAGCGCGTTCTCGAGCGCCACCTCCGCGGGATCGCCCTCCTCCAGCTCCGGCGCATCCGTGACCCTCACGCTGAAGTCGAGGTTCAGACGCGCGAGGATCTCCCGCCGCTGCGGCGAGCGGGACGCGAGAACGAGGGCGAGCGGCGGTGCGGGCGTGGGCTCTAGAGCTCGCCGAAGAACAGCGCGGACTCGCGCGCGGCCGACTCCGGGGAGTCCGAGCCGTGGACCATGTTCTGGCCCATCTCGATCGCGAAGTCGCCGCGAATCGATCCCGGCGAGGCCTCGAGCGGGTTGGTCGCGCCGATCACCTGCCGGGCAGCCTTGACCGCGTCGGTGCCCTCGAGCACCATCGCGACGATCGGACCGGAGGTGATGAAATCCACGAGCTCGCCGAAGAAGGGGCGCTCGGAGTGCTCGGCGTAGTGCTGCTCGGCGAGCTCGCGCGTGACGGTCATGTGGCGCAGCGCGACGATCCGCAGGCCCTTGCGCTCGAAGCGGGCGATGATCTCACCGCTGAGGTTGCGCGCGAAGGCGTCGGGCTTTACGAGGATCAGGGTTCGGTCCATGGGTTCCTTTTCTCGGAGGGTGGGTCAGGAGGTGGGCCGCGCGCGGCCACCGGGGCGGGTCGAGCGTCCGGCCGGGCGCGCGCGTCCTGTGGGCTCGGCTGCCGCGACCGGCTCGACTGCGCTCTCCGCATCCTGCTCGTCGGTGGTGAGCGGACGCTCGAGCTCGATCTCCTCCTCGCGCTTTGCAGCGGTGGAGCGGCGGCGCCGCGTGCGCGAGCCTCCGAGGCCGGGGACGTCAGCCTCGCAGTAGGGACAGATCGTCCATGCCTGGTCGAGCGGACGCGAGCAGTTCACGCAACGCTCCTTGAGCTTGCGCAGGCAGCTCGGGCAGCGCACGAAGTCCGCCTCGATCCGGTAGTCGCAGTGCGGGCAGAGCGTCTGGTCGAGCTGGTGCAGGCGCGCTTCGGCGGCCTGCGTCTCGAGCTCACGCTCGTGCACGTCCTCGAGGTACTCGGGCGGGCGCAGGACCATGTAGACGATCGGTCCGACGAAGGGGAAGATCGCGGCCGCGGTCGCGCAGGAGATCAGGATCGGGTCTTCGATTCGCCGCCGTGCATCGGCGTAGGTCCAGTAGATCAGCGAGAGGTACAGGACCGCGACGAACAGGATCAGCAGGTCGATGGCCAGGTTCAGACCGCTGCTTTCGATTCCGAAGTACGCGAGCGGGATCATCGGCCGGTCGAGTTTAGAGAAACAGGCGGCCGAAGCCGTAACCAGCCGCGAAGAACACGAGGATCACGAGCGCGACGATCAGCGCCACAGCGCCGATCATCGTGAGCACCGAGGGGCCTTCGTCGTTCACCGGCCACCACCCCCCGCGCGCTCTGCGCCGAGCGGGCCGGTCGCCTCGATCTCGGTCCCTTCCTCCTCGCCCCTGCGGCGCGCGAGCACGTCACCGACGAGGTAGACCGAGCCCGTTACGAGCACCGCACGTCCGTGCTCCTGGGCCCACTCGCTCGCGGCGGCGAGCGCCCGCTCGGGGCGCGGCTCGCACGAGGTCTCAGTGAAGCCGAGCTGGCGCGCCTGGGACTCGAGCGCGGCCGGCGAGAGCGCGCGGCCGCTCGGTGGCGCGGTGAACCAGGTGCGCGCGCAGAGCGCCAGGAGCACGCGGAGCATCGACGCGGCGTCCTTGTCCTCCAGCACGCCCATCACGAGCGCGGGCGGGACAGCCCCGAACACGGCGGGCATCGCCTCGGCGAGCGCGGCGACCGCGTCGGGGTTGTGCGCGCCGTCGAGCACCGTGAGCGGATGTTCGGAGATCGTCTGCAGGCGGCCTGGGACCTCGGTCTGCGCAGCGGCCTCGCGCACCGCACGCTCGTCGAGCTCGATGCCCAGCGAACGCAGGTGCGCCTCGGCCGCTGCTCGGGCGAGCGCGAAGTTGCGTCGCTGGAAGGGGCCGCGCGAGCGCAGCTCGACCTCCGGTGCGAGCTCCTCGGGACGCACGATCCGCGCCTCGCGCTCGGCCGCGATGCGCTCGGCGACGGCGAGCGCGTCGGGCGCGAGGTCAGCCCCGATCACGAGCGTCGCACCGGGACGCACGACCGCGAGCTTCTCCTCGGCGATGTCGGTGATCGTGGGGCCGAGCCAGCGCGTGTGCTCGAGCCCCACGTTGGTGAGCACCGTCACGCCCGCCTCGACGACGCTCGTCGCGTCGTAGCGGCCCCCGAGCCCCGCCTCGACGACGCCGACCTGCACCTCGCGGCGCGCCATCTCCCAGAGCGCGGCGGCTGTGAGCAGTTCGAACTGGGTGACGTGATCGTCCTCGGAGAGCGTGCGGTTGACCTGCTCGGCCGCACGGTCGGCGCGCGCTATCGCCTCGCCGAAGCTCGCCGCGTCGAGCTCGCGCTCGCCGATCAGCACACGTTCGCGGTAGGCGGTGAGGTGGGGGGAGGTGTAGGCGCCGGTGCTCAGGCCGTGGCGCTCGAGGATCGCCGCGGTCATGCGCGTGGTCGAGGTCTTGCCGTTGGTGCCCAGCACCTGGATCGTCTCGAAGGCGCGCTCGGGCGAGCCCAACACGGTCATCATGCGGCGCATCCGGTCGAGCCCGAAGCGCATCCCGAACAGCTCGAGTGAGCGCAGCTTGCCCTCTGCGCGTTCCTCGCTCCAGCCTCCCCCCTGCCCCCTTTGACTCGTCACGCTCGGCGCCCCTCCCCAGCTCCTCAGGCGTCGGGGTGCCTGCGCAGGTAGTCGATGAACAGCGGCCGCAGCGCGTCAGCCATCTCTCCCTCGCCGCTGCGCAGCGCGTCCCAGATCAGCCCTTTCGAGGACTGGATGTCGTACTCGGCCTCGCCCTCGTCGCCCGTCACGGCCTTCGCTGCCGGAATCACACGCAGCAGCGACCAGAAGAAGCGAACGTCGAGATGGCGCTCGGCGTGATGGACCGCGCGGTCGTGCAGCTCCGTGGTCGAGAGATCCTCGAGCTGCTGAGCGCCCTCTGGCATGCGCTGCCCGGCGGACCCGCGGCTAGGCGCCGCGGCGCCGTCCCCGGCGACCACGGCCGCCGCGCAGCGACATCAGCTCGCGGCCCATGCCCTTGAGGTCGAGCTTGCCCGCGAGCTTGCGCAGTTCCTTGCGCTGCTTCGCGCTGAGGGAGTTCACGCGCCCACCCGACTCTGCGAGCAGCTCTTTTATGCGTTCACGGTCCTTCGCCGAGAGACCTTTCCAGCGGCGGCCCACGACGAGCACTCCCTGCAGGAGCGCCGCCCAGGGCAGTGCCTTGGCCTTGTCGACCGGTGTGGAGCTCTTCTTCGTGCTGCGAGACATGTCGCGATCCTAGCGGCTGGCCGGGCGCTCGGGCGCGCGGGCCCTTGCGCTCAGGCTGACTCCTGCTGCGGGGAGGCCTCAGAGGCCTCTTCCGGAGCGGCTTCGGTGACGAGCGTCGGGGTGAGTCCC
>CAVSSW010000007.1:0-14264 GCA_963730755.1 uncultured Solirubrobacteraceae bacterium | reverse complement strand
GGGAGCTCGCTCGCCAGCCCTGTCGGCGCGGTCACACACAGGTTCCCCGCGCCCGAGGTGCTCGCCGCGCTCGACCCCGCGGCGCTGGCGATGCCCCGCGCCCGCGGGAGGACGCTCGTCACACTCGCCGCCGCGCTCGCCGACGGCACGATCGAGCTCGGCGAGGGAGCGGACCGCGAGGGCAGCCTGCGCTCGCTGCTCGCGCTGCGAGGAGTCGGTCCCTGGACCGCGGGCTACATCGCGATGCGTGCGCTGCGCGACCCCGACGCCTACCCCGCCGCCGATCTCGGTGTGCGGCGCTCGCTCGAAGCTCTCGGCGTCGCCGACCGGGGGCGGACGCTCGAGCGCGAAGGCGAGCCCTGGCGGCCGTACCGCGCCTACGCCGTCCAGCACCTATGGGCGCGCCTCGCGACGGCGCCCTCGGCCCGCACGGCGCATCGCGCTCCGAGCGCGCGCGAGGCCAGGCCCTGGAAGCTGGAGCGTGCGGCATGAGCAGCGCGGTCTTGCGCGAGGTGCTCTACACGCACGTGCCGAGCCCGCTCGGGAAGCTGCTGCTCGCGGGCGAGGAGGACGCGCTGCATTCGATCTGGATGGAGGATCAGCGCTGGAGGAGCGGCGTCGGCGAGGGCTGGGTCAGGGCTGTGGAGCCCTTCGCCGAGGCGTGCGGCCAGCTCGGGGAGTACTTCGAGGGCGAGCGCAGGCGTTTCGAGCTTCCGTTGCGCTTGCAGGGGAGCCCGTTCCAGCGCCGCGTGTGGCAGGCGCTGCTCGAGATCCCCTACGGAGCGACGACCACCTACGGCGAGCTCGCGCTGCGCCTCGGTAAGCCCGGAGCGGCACGAGCGGTCGGGCTCGCGAACGGCCGCAATCCTTTTGCGATCGTCGTTCCGTGCCATCGCGTGGTGGGCGCCCGCGGTGCGCTCACCGGCTACGGAGGCGGTTTGGAGCGCAAGCGATGGCTGCTCGATCACGAGCGGGGTGGGGGTCAGCGACCTGCCGGGGAACTGGTGACCATTCGGTGATCCCCCCTTCCCGGGAGGTCCGGGCGGCGATAGAAAGCGCCAACCCGAGCTCCCGAAGGGGGAACACCTGTGCGCATCCGTCTGGAGTCCTGCATCGCCGCCACGCTCTGTGCGAGCGCTGCGCTCACGTTCGCGACGACCGCGTCCGCGGCGACGAGCTACACGCCCGGAACGCCGAGCGTGGACTCCGTGACGGGCGGTCCGTGGAACAGCTCGCAGGGCGACTCCTCCGCGGGCTCGGCGTACCCGGGCTCGGACCTGCTGCCGAGCTATGTGCCCGGCGGGAGCTTCACCGAACTCGGGGGAGTGCAGGAGCCGAACCTCGCGGTCTACCCGGCGAGCGAAGCGACCAAAGTGCCCTACCCGAGCGGGGTGGCGGGCACGCCGGGACCGCTCGACGGCTACTGCTCGAGCCTCGGTGCGTACCCCGAGACGGGGAGTCCGGTCCCCCAACCCGGCCGTCCGCTGCCGTTCGCGCCCTACTACTTCCCCGACATCGTGCGCAACGCGGACGGTTCGCTCACGGGCTACTTCGACTACCGCCCGAAGGACGCCGAAGAGGCGATCGTCGTCGCGCGGTCGACCGACAACGGCGCGAGCTGGGTCAGCGAGGGCGAGACGCTCGGAGAGAACTCCGGGTACTGCCCGACCGCGGACGCGAACGACGATGGCCAGGGACACCCGTATGTGATGTCGACGAGCTCGAACACGAGCCTGTACACGCTGCAGCGGCCCGCGGGCGACAACACGGGCATCGGCCTGCTCGTCCACGGCATTCACCCGGCGGCGGCCGATCCGCTGGAAGGTCTGCCCGCGAACCAGCCCGTCGGTGTGGACCCGAACACCTTCGCCACCGCGGAAACCGTGGTGCCCGACAGCGCTGAAGGGACGAGCGTGAGCATCCCCGTCTCGACGCTCGGGGAAGCGGGCTCGCCCGAGCACATCGTGGCCGGTCCCTACGAGGACTCCGGCGCGGCCAACCCCTCCGCTTCGGTCATCACGTGCACGGGCACGAGCTCGAGCCCCGCAGCGCTGACCGGCTGCACGGTCGCCGGGGCGAGCCCGCTCACGGTGGCGCCGAGCGCCGACCTCCTGCAGGTGATCGCGAAAGCGGAAGCGGGCGCGACGATCCCGAAGGGGCCGAACGTGCCGAGCGGCGAAGGGGGTCTGGCCGAACTGAAGTTCACCAACGGCAACCCGAGCGTCTCGCCCCTGACCACCTACATCATGAATCTGAACGCACCGAACCGGGTCTACGTCGACGGGCAGGCGGTGTACTGCACGCAGGCCAACGCGAACCCCACCACGAAGCTCGAGGACTGCACGACTCCGGGCTCGAGCGAACTGATCGTGCACGCGGGCGACGCGATCACGGCCGACCCGATCGTGCCCGCTGAAACGCAGGTGACGACCGGCCTGAAGGCGCCCGACGGGATCGTGGGCACGCTGCCCTCCTACCCCGGAGCTCCCGAAGGCGCGACGGTCGTCCTCTACACCGAGAAGATCCTCTCCTACTTCATCGAGGGCACCACGAACGGCTTCATCGAAGGCTCCAAATTCGAAAAGAAGACGATCAAGCTGCCGAAAGCGACGATCAACTACACGCCCTCCGTGACCGAAAGCGAGCAGCCGCTCCCGGAAGGCTCCTTCAAGATCTACCTCGGCACGGCCGTCGGTCAGCCGATCCAGGAAGTGACGTGCACGGGCGTGAGCACGGCCACGCAGGCGGGTGTGCCCTCGGGCAGCCGGAACCTCACGGGCTGCACCGGCGGAACGGGTGAAGTGAAAGAAGGCAACTGGGTGGGCGGCCCGAACTCGGCGATCACCCCTTACTCCGCGCTCGAACAGATCGGCGAGGGGACGAACAGCAAAAGCAAGGGCCCGCAGAAGCTCTTCGGGAACAACGAGGACCTGACGGAGCTGCGCGCGGCCTACACGACCGACGGCGTGAACTTCCACGACCTCGGCGCGATCAGCGGCTCGACCTCGGGCGCGGGGAACGACACTGGTTCCTACGACGATGTGTCCAACCCCGACCAGCAGAGCAGCCCCAAGTCGAGCGCCGAAGCGAGCACCGCGACCCCGACGCCCACGAGCCCGGCGAACCTCCCGAGCGGGAGCAGCGACCAGATCGAGCTTCGCTACATCGGCTCGCGCGGCGCGATCGTGACCAACCCCGACGGGACGCTCGGCATGTTCCTCTCGGGTGCCTGGGCGAGCGACGGCGACAGCGACGCGTTCAACCAGATCTTCTACTCGGAATCGAGCAACGGCAAGGAATGGTCGGTCCCGAAGGTGGTGCTGAGCACCGAATACGCGTTCAACGCCTCGCGCGAACAGGACGAAGCGCTCGCCGGGGGCACCGACGCGCCGCTCGGCGTGAGCGCCTACTACTCCGGGCGCGCCTACGGCCCGGCCGTGGTCCAGAACCCCGACGGCTCGCTGACGATGGTCTTCTCGGGCTACCGGCTGCCCAAGCCGATCGCGAGCGCGGGGACGAAAGTCGGGACGAACGCGGCGGCCCAGTACACCGTGAGCGAAAAGGACCCGGCGCTCTACCGGAACATCCTCACGATGCGGCTCAGCTCCTCGACCACGCCGCGCCTTGCGACGAGCACGATGCTCGTGAGCTCGGACAAAGGCAACGGGGTGCTCGGCGCCGAAGTGACATACACCGCGACCGTGAGCGCGACCCCTCCGGGCACCGGGCCCGCAACGGGCAGCGTCTCCTTCTCCGACAGCCACGGGCCGATCCCCGACTGCTCGGAAGTCGCGCTCAGCGGAGGCTCGCCCGACACGGCAAGCTGCAAGACCACGCACGAGGCCCCCGCGGGCGGCGAGGAAGTGAGCGCGAGCTACTCCGGTGACACGAACTACGCGGGCTCGAGCGGCTCGCTGAACGAGAACGTGGGCGAAGGGCCGACGATCACCTCGGCCGACGAAACCACGTTCACACGCGGCGAACCCGGCACCTTCACGGTCGAAGCGAGCGGCTCGCCGAGCCCCTCGATCTCCGAGTCCGGCGCGCTGCCGAAAGGGGTGAGCTTCGAACCGTTCAGCGGCACGCTCTCGGGGACGCCGAGCGAAACGGGCACCTTCCCGATCTCCTTCAGCGCCGAGAACGGAGTCGGGCAGCCGAGCACGCAGAACTTCACGCTGACCGTCGAGGGCTTTCACGTGAGCACCTCCTCGCTTCCGGAGGTGACGCCCGGAACCCCCTACAGCGCGCAGCTCACCGCCGCGGGGGGGCTCGCTCCGTACCACTGGAAGCGCCTCTCGGGCCAGCTCCCCAAGGGTCTGAAGCTGAGCAGATCCGGCTTGATCTCGGGCACGGTGAACGCGAAGAAATACCCGCGCGGCGGGTCCTTCCCGATCACCGTCGGAGTCACGGACGCGACGAAGAAGGCGCACCAGAAAGCGTCCGCCGGCCTCGTGATCGAAGTCGCGTAACGGTTGCGCGAACCGGGCCGCCCGTCCGCGGGCCGGTCGTAAGCGGCGGCGGATGCGATCGAGAACGACCGGCCCAAGGAGCGTCAGACTGCTGACAAGTAACAGTGCTGTCTAGTGCGGCTCTCAAGTCACGCGGCCGGGCCGACCGATGCACTGCCAGATGTTCATGGGGGCAGCGCACGGCGAAGACTTCGACCGCACGATCGATCGCGGCCGCGATCTGCTGGACGCGACGCGGATGATCGGCGACGCGGACGACTTCGACCTCTGGCGACTGCGCCGGGGGGAATGGGAGCTCGGCGCGGTCCGTGCGCTCGACCAGATCGGGGACGAGTGGCTGATCGCGCGTTTTCGCACGATCGTCACCCCTGAGCTGAACGGGGATTTCGGCACGAACCTCTCAGCCGCCACGGGCTGCGTCCGCGAGGCGCTCGAGATGCTCGCGGGGTTGCGCGAGGAGAGCGCGTTCGCGCTGATGAGCGCCTCCGAGCTGCCTGAGTCCTAGCCGCGCTGGGCCGGTTCAGCGCCCCCTTTCGAACACGCCGAGCGCGATGTCCACACCGCCGTGGACGTGGTTTCGCGAGCGCACGGGGATGCGGTGGTATGCGCCGCCGCGCTCTTCGCAGAGCGCGGGGAGCGCCGGTGCCCACCCGCCGCTGCCGTCGATCAGCGCGAGCGTCGGAGCGGCGTGCGCGAGCACGACGCCGTACTCGAAGCGCTGATTGCGCTCGTCGTGCCCGGTGTCCTGGATCATCAGCCCCACCTCGCGGCCCGCGAGCGCGGCCTCGAGCAGCATCCCGGTCGAGCCGACGTGGCGCTGCCAGCGACCTCTCAGCCCCGCACGGACGACCGAGCCCGCGCGAGGGTCGATGTCGAAGGAGATCAGCTCCCCCGACGTGCCTTCGAGCGCGTTGCGCTCCAGCGCGCGGAGCATCGCGAGCGAGCCGAGCCCGTCGTAGATCCCCGTCTCGACGATCGTGCTGGGCCGCAGCACGCGAGCGAGCACGTACCAACCGAGCCGGTGACCCAGCGGCAGCTTGTGCTTGATCGCGAACCTGAAGCGCAGGTGACGGGCGAGCTGAGAATGCAGCTCGGCGTCCTCGCGCGCCTCGGCCGCGTAACCCGCAAGCTCGGCGCTGCTCCTGCCCAGCGCGGCCGCGATCCCGTCGATCATCTCCTGCTCATTGTCGAGCTCGTAAGAGAAGCTCTCTGTCTCAGGGTCCAGGAGCACGTAGGCTACGCGCCGCCGCAGGCTCGCGCTCCCGTCTAGCTGACGGACGAGCGCCAGCTTGTTGAGCCATCTGAGCCGGCTGAGCCGGTGCGCGCGCCGCTGCCAGCTAGGCCCGATAAGCCGCTTGACCAGCTCCTTGCCCTTCGGTGGCGGCCGGTGCGGCAAGCGCTCCGCCCGCGTGTTCTCTCCGATTTCCATCGGTTGCTCCCTTCGCTGTTCGGAGCCCGCGCGTGCGCGGGCATGGGCCTCTGCGATCCCGCCGTACAGGCGGGGGAGAGGCCCTCAGCAGCGCAGGACGAGGGGAGCGTCGGGTTTCTCGCGTGCAGGACGCCACCGGGCGGCGCATCGCGCGCGTGCGGGCGGCTTGCAGTCTGGTGGGAAGTGCGCCTGCTTCGGCCCGGTCGGCTCGCGGTGGCGCCACGGGGCGGAGGCGAGCACCGAGGAAGAGTGCGCCGCGATGCAGATCGTCTGGTCGTCGCTGTGACCGACGCGATCGTGCTCGTGGGGCACGGCCGCATGCACGTTCAGCGCCGCCACCCCCGAGAGGATCGTCACGCCGAGGAGGGCGGCCGCGTGGCGATGGCGCCGGAGCAGTCGGTACGGGCGCAGCACCCTCGCGATCATAGAGGCGAGGGTTACGGACTCCGCGGGGCTGCGGACGGGTGGCATAGGCTGGGCCGATGTCCGAGCGAGAGGCACCCATCACCGCACTGAAGCCGCACATCCACGCGATCACGCTCGGCGTGGGCGATCTCGAGCGCTCGGTCCGCTTCTATCGCGACGGCCTAGGTCTCCCCACCAAGGGGATCGTGGGCACCGAGTACCGCGCTACCGAGCAGAGCCCGCCCGGCGACACGGCGATGTTCCACCTCGACGACGGTCTGATCCTCTCGCTCTACCCGCGCGCCGCTCTCGCGCAGGACGCCGCTGTCGATTGCGCTCGCACGGCGGGCTCGGGCCACAGCATCGGCCACTTCGTGGAGCGCCGCGAGGACGTCGATGCGACGCTCCGCCTCGCCGAGCGGGCGGGCGCGACGATCCACGGCGAGGCGCACGAGCGCCCCTGGCCGATCTACTCGGGCTACTTCAGCGATCCCGACGGGCACCTCTGGGAGGTGCTCTGCGTGCTCGAGCGCTAGTCGCTCGAGCCGCTTCCTGCGCGGGCGGCGCTAGAGCGGTGGCACCTGGTTGTCGACCTGCGAGCCGTGGTAGAGGTGGTCCTCGCTCCGGCACGCAGCGGGGAAGAAGAACTGCACGCTGTCGCTGCGCACGCCGTTGTAGCTGGCGAACAGCGTGGCGCGTCCGATCGTCCCGACCCGGCATCCGGGGTCGTTGCTTGCGAGCACGCGTACGTGGATCTTCATCACGTTGCCGGGATAGCCCCACATCGTGGCGAGGTGCGAGTGGTGGTCGAGGCGGTGCGCCACGCTCATCGTGATCGCCTGCGTGGCCTCGCCGCGGCTCCGCGTTTCCTGACAGAGGATGCCCGAGACGGTGTTCGCGGCCAGGTCGATCTCGCCGTGACCACGTGCGAAGCTGCCCGTCGAGCCGATCGGCGGCCCGGTGTGAAAGCCCCACGGCGGTATGCCCGGGACGATCGGGACCTGTCCGCAGCCGGGCGTGTAGGCCTGGGCGCCGGGGCCGCCGACCGCCGCGAGCAGCGCGAAGGCGAGGCAGAGGAGTCCGCCGCGCAGCGCGGGGTGGCCGAGTCGCATCCTCTCGCGAGCGTAGGCGCCGCCGCGTGCGCCGAACGTGGCGCTGGACAGGTGGACGAGGCCGTCGTCACATCCGCGCGGCCGCGCGCGAGTGGACCGCCAGCGCCCGCGCAGGCGCTCGGGAGAGCCGCCTCAGCCGTGGCGCCGTCGCCGCGGGTGCACGGGTCGCGGCGCGGGTGCGGTTGCGAAGCTGAGCGTCTCCGTGGCCGTCTTCGGTGGTGGGGTGGTGACTTCGAAGCCTTCGATCGTCGGCACCGGTTCGCCGGTCCACCCGATCGTGAGCACATAGGAGGTGTCCGATTTCAGCGGCGGTGGGACGAGTACTCCGCCGAGCGTCTCCGCCGCGACCTTCGTTCCCGCCACGACCTTGCCGGAGCGGGTGGCGAGGGTGACCGTGCTCGCGTGCGGGGTGAATCCGAGCCCGATCGCGTAGAGCAGGATCTGCGGGCCGGTGCGCTGGCTCGCGGGCTCGCCGAGCTGTTGCTGGGGCGTGGTCGGCAGCTCGCGCGCGACCTCTGAGGCTCGCGCGTAGCGTGGCCCGCGCTCGTTGACGAACGCATAGAAGGTCGGCGACGGCGTGTCGATCGGCGCGAGCAGGTTGGGCTCAGAGTCGCCCAGGCAGTCGATGCCGCTCGCGGTGTGCACATCGCCGGCGACTGTTGCGAGCGGGTTGTAGAGGATGTACTGGTGAAGTGGCGCGGTGCTGTAGGGCGTCGCGACAGCGCTCCACTCATCCTCTGAGGCTGAGACGCGGCCGGTTTCTCCGTGCGCGAAGGGCGCTTCGAACTCGCGCGGGCACCACGAACTCGCCTCTTCCTGGTCATCAGTCGTGATCGGCGGGATGCCGTTGGCCGCTCGCTGCCTGTTGATAAGCGCGATCACGCTCGCCCCTTCGAGCCCCGCCCCGAGCGCGGCCGGTACGCCGATCGTGAGGGCACCGGAGGCTGCCGCGGCGACGAGTGCCAAAGCGCTCGCGACCATGAGCCGTCTCATCGCTCGAGCTTATAGCGGTCCGGACCTGCGCCGCTCAGGCCGACGCGGCTTCCGAGCGGCGGAGCCGCTCGAGTCCCTCGAGGATCAGATCGAGCCCCCAGCTGAACTCGACGGCGCTGTCGTACCCGGACTCGGGAAGCTCGGCGGCGATCTCGGCGAGGTAGGGGTAGGACGCGATGGAGCCGATCGCCGCCGCTCTCCGCCGGGCCGCTTCGCCCGCGCTCGCGGGCGTCTCGAATCCCAGGTCGCGCTCCTGCAGAGCGAAGCCGTAGATGTAGGAGTCCTGCACGGAGTAGGCGTGGATCGCGGCCCTGAAGGGGAAGCCCGCCTCGCGCAGGCAGCCCATCACGGCGTTGTGGTTGCGCAGGTTCGCCGGTCCCGGCTGCCTGGACTCCATCATCCCGATCGCCCAGGGGTGGGCCCGCAACGCTCGCCTCGTGGAGTTGGCGCGCTCGCGCATGAAGATTCGCCAGTCGAGATCGCCGGACGGGAGCACGATCTCGCTGAAGACGAGGTCGATCATGAGATCGAGCAGCTCCTCCTTGTTGGCCACGTGTTTGTAGAGCGCCATCGGCACGACGCCGAGTTCCTGTGCGAGGCCGCGCATGCTGAACGCCGCGAGGCCCGCATCGTCCGCGCGCGCGACGGCGGCCTCGAGCACGCGCGTGCTGCTCAGGGGCTTGCGGGTCGGGTTCGTCCGTTTCGTCATCGGCCTTGACAAGTGTACACCGTACACCTATAGTCTCGCTGACGAGTGTACTCCGTACACCAAAACAGAGAGGCACCGCATGAACCCCGACGCTCCGTATCCCATCCAGTACTCGGTCGACTACCCCGACCGGCCGCTCAACCGGCTCACGACGTTCTTCCGGATCTTCATGGTGATCCCGATCGGGATCGTTCTCGCGCTGATCGAGGGAGGGGGTTACGCCTACGGCGGGCGACGGGCCGCGGGGGCGGTGGGCGCGGCAGGTCTGATCGTGCTGCCCACTCTGCTGCTGATCCTGTTCCGCCAGAAGTACCCGCGCTGGTGGTTCGATTGGAACCTCCAGTTGATGCGGCTCTCAGCCCGCGTGGGTGTCTACGTGGCGCTGATGGACGACCGCTACCCCTCCACGGACGAGGAGCAGTCGGTTCACCTCGAGCTCTCCTACCCCGACGCGCACGAGGACCTCAACCGCTGGTTGCCGCTCGTCAAGTGGCTGCTCGCGATCCCGCACTACATCGCGCTCTTCTTCCTCTACATCGCGGCCGTGTTCGTCGTGATCGCGGCCTGGTTCGCGATCCTCTTCACCGGGCGATTTCCTCGCGGCATGTTCGACTTCCTCGTCGGCGTCGGCCGCTGGACGAACCGCGTGATCGGCTACGCGCACGTGCTGGTGACCGATCGCTACCCGCCCTTCCGTCTCGCGCCGTAGGGCTCGCAGCCTGGCACGGAGCCGGGCCGCCGCCGGTGCGAAGCGCTCAGGCGCCTGCCGCGGGCACGCGCTCGCGGCGGGTCGCGGTGCTCCCCGGTCCGAGCGGCAGCTCGATTTCGCCCGGCCCGACGCGCCGCTCGCAACGTTTGCAGCAGAGATCGGCTCCGATCTCGCCACCGCAGCCCGCGTGGAGCGTGAGCCGCGGCGGCCCACCGGGCGCGGGGTAGTGGCGGTCGCCCCACTTCATCAGCACGATCAGCGCGGGTCCGAGCTCGCGTCCCTTCTCGGTGAGCACGTACTTCGGCCGGCCCGGACGCTGCTCGTCAGGAAGCCGCTCGAGCAAGCCCTCCTCGCAGATCAGCTTGAGCCGGCTCGTGAGCACGTTGGAGGCGATCCCGAGCGACTCCTGGAACTCCTCGAAGCGCTCGGCGCCGAGCAGCGCGTCGCGCACGATCAGCAGCGTCCAGCGCTCTCCGATCACCTCGAGCGAGCGGGCGATCGAGCAGACCTGGTTCGGATAGTCGCGCTGCAGCACGCACCCAGACTATCCGACTTGCTTGACAAAAGCCAGACCTGAGCGCTAAGTTGCCTTGCATGAAAAAAGCTGGCCGCCCGACCGCGACGGAGGAGAAGCCATGAAGTCCAAGCCGTTGATCCTCGTCTCTCTGCTCCTCGCCGCGTTCGTGATCAACCTCGACACGACGATCGTCAACGTGGCGCTGCCCTCGTTAGTGCGCGAGCTGCACGCATCGAACACGCAGCTGCAGTGGGTGGTGGATGCGTTCAACCTGCTCTTCGCCGCGTCCGTGCTCGCGGCGGGCAGCCTCTCGGACCGCTTCGGACGAAAGGGGATGCTGATCGCCGGCCTCGCCGTGTTCGGCCTCGCGAGCTTCGTGGGCGGGCTGATGAGCACGCCGGGCGAGCTGATCGCCGCTCGGGCCGTGATGGGTGTGGGCGCTGCGATGGTCTTTCCCTCGACGCTCTCGCTGCTCACGAACACGTTCACCGAGCGCGGCGAGCGCGCCAGGGCGATCGGCCTCTGGGGCGCGATCACCGGGGCTGCGATCGCGCTCGGACCGATCGTCGGCGGCTGGTTGCTCGAGATCTCCGACTGGCGCAGCATCTTCTTCGCGATGGTGCCGATTGCCGCGCTCGCAGCGTTGCTCGCCGCACGTCAGGTCCCCGCCTCTCGCGATCCCGAGGCGCCGCGCACCGACCGTGCTGGTTTCGCGCTCTCCACCGCGGCTGTCGCGCTGCTCGTCTACACGATCATCGAGGCGCCGGGGCACGGGTGGGGGAGCGGCCGATCGCTCGGCGGCTTCGCGCTCAGCGCGGTGCTCGCGGTGACCTTCGTCGCCTGGGAGCGTCACACCGAGCAGCCGATGCTCGACGTGAGGCTGTTCGCGAACCCGCGCTTCACCGCTGCGAGCGCGTCCGTGGCGATCTCGTTCTTCGCGCTCTCCGGCTTCATCTTCCTCGTCACACAGATGTTCCAGTTCGTCAAGGGCTACGGGCCGCTGTCGACGGGCGTGCGGCTGCTTCCCGTCGCATCCTCGGTCGCGATCTCCTCGATCGTGGGGGCGAAGCTCGCCGTGCGGCTCGGCACGAAGCTGATCGTGGCCTGCGGCCTGTTCGCGATGGCCGCCTTCTACCTCTGGGTCTCCAGCTCCTCGGCGACCACGGGCTACGGCACGATCGCCGCCCAGATGGTGGTGCTGGGGACCGGCATGGGACTCACGAGCGCGCCGGCGACCGAGGCGATCATGGGTGTCGTCCCGAAGGACAAGGCGGGCATGGGCTCGGCGGTCAACGACGCGACCCGACTGCTCGGCGGCACGCTCGGGGTGGCGGTGATCGGCAGCGTCTACGCCTCGCTATACGCGAGCCGGCTCACGAGCGCGCTCCCCAGAGCCCTACCGGCCGGCCTCGGCCGCACCGCACACGAATCGGTCGGCGCGGCGCTCGGCGCGGCGAGCAAGCTGCGCGACAGCGGCCACCCGGCGCTCGCATCGGCGATCCACGAGGCGACCAACGCCGCGTTCTTTCACGGCTTCAGCACCGCGAACTACCTCGCCGCGGGCGTCGCGGCGGCGGGCGCGGTGATGGCGCTGCTGCTGCTCCCCTCACACCCGACCTCGGACGGAGCGGACGCGACCGAGGTGCGAAGGCGACCCTCGCCCGCACCGGCCACGGGCGCTTAGCGACGCCCGAGCGAGAGGAGGATCGAGGCATGAGCGAGGGTCACACATCACGCGGGACACGCACGGCATCGCGGGTCGGCAGCGCGAGCGGCTTCGAGCTCACCGGCGGGCGCGAGCGGCTGGTGGGGAACATGGCGACGGTGCTCAAGCGCAACCGCCGCTTCGCCGCGGAAGGAGGGCACGAGGGGGCGGTGGTGTTCCCGACGCTGCGGCTGTTCGTGCTGACCTGCCTCGATCCACGCGTCGACCCTGCGCACTTACTCGGCCTCGGCCTCAGCGAGGCGATCGTGGAGCGCAACGTGGGCGGGCGCGTCACGCCCGAGGTGATCCGCGATGTGGCGTTCATCAGCCAGCTCGCGGAGGGCGCGCTGCCCGACGGCCCGCTCTTCGAGGTCGCCGTGATCCACCACAACCAGTGCGGGACCGGTGCACTCGCCGACGACGGCTTCCGGCACCGCTACGCGGAGCGCATCGGCGTGGAGGAGACGACCCTGCACGAGCACGCCGTGATCGCGCCCGCGGAGACGGTCCGGCACGACGTCGAGATCCTCCGCGCTGCGAGCGCGATCTCGCCGCGCGTCGCGGTCTCCGGCCACGTCTATGACGTCCTCACCGGGATCGTGGAGACGGTGGTGTCCGCTCTGCGCACCTAGACTGGATTTCAGATGCCAGGTCTCTTCAGGCGCGCGCGTCGCGACTCCCCGGACTCCGCCGAGAGCGGTGCGGAGAGCGCTCGTCGCGCCGATGACGCTCGCCGCAGCTCCGAGAACGCAGCTCGCAGCGAGGCTGCGCAGCAGGAGGCGAAGAGCCAGGCCGCCGCGAACGAGACGCGCCGCCTGGCCTCCGACGCGGACGCTCGGCGCCGAGCGGGCGAGAACGAGCTGCGCCGACAGGCATCGGACGCGGAGTCACGCCGCCGGACGGAGGAGAACGAGGTGCGACACCGCGCCCAGCAGGGCGCGCGCGACGCACCCACGACCGATCGCTAGCGCGGGGACGCGGCGTCTCGCGCCCAGGCGCTCAGGAGCGCAGGAGCGACGAGTCCGTCAGTCGACGCGGTGGCGCTGCACGGCCGGCTCCGGCGCGGAGAGGGCGTCGAGGTCAAAGCAGCGAAAGCCGACCACGTCCGACGCGGAGGCGGCCTGCAGCGCCTCGCCGCAGAGCGGGCACCGGTGTTCCAGCAGGGCGACCGCGGGAGCGTCCGCGCGCAATCGGATCCGGCACGTTGGGCAGCCGAGATGGTGCCCGGCGCTCACGCCGTGCCCCGAACCGTGCGCCGCTCCTCCGCTTCGGCGAACCGAAGTCGCTCATCAGCCAGCTCGCACACGCGTTGGAGCTCACGCAGACGCGCCTCACTGGTCGGTCGCGTCCCGAAGCTCCTCGCCCTGTAGAGCTCATAGCGGTCGCGGTTGTGCCTCGCCTGCGCGCGAAGATCCTCGAGGTGGTCGGCCGCGCTGCTCACGATGTCGTGGGGGCTGGGAACGCGCTCGCCGGCAGGAGGAACCTCCGTGGCGGCCCGCCGTCCCCCGCAGCACCCGCGCGCTCGCCGTGCAGTCCCTGTGTGCGCGTGGACTTGGCGCTCGCCTCGGCGATGCCCCCGTGCTCGGAGATCCAGCTCAGGATCGCAGCTGACCTGTCGCCCTCGGCAAGGATCACCGCGCGCTCGATCACCCTTCCTCCAGATGTGTGCGGGCGCGCCAACCGCCCGACCAGGGCCGCCGTGCGATCGGCTGCCTCGGTCGATGCCTCGCTCGCGCCGTGCTCCAGATCGATCACGTGCCCGGCTTCGGTTACTCTCGGCCCGTCATTACTGATCAACATAACATGAAACGAATATCCGGTATTGGTAATCTTCCGTTCATGCCCGACACGCCGCGCGGTCGCTGGGCGTTCCTTACCAACCACGGCCAGGTCCTGGTCTGCATCGCCGATGAGCCCGGCGTTCGCCTGCGTGACATCAGTGAGCGTGTGGGGATCACCGAACGGGCAGCGCACCGCATCGTCACGGAGCTCGCAGACGGGGGTTACATCACGCGCAAGCGAACGGGGCGGCGAAACGCCTACCTGATCCACTCCGAGCGTCCGCTGCCCGATGCGCTGGCGCGCAACCAGAAGGTCGGCGACCTGCTCGCGATCCTCGCTCCCGGGGCCGAGCCGGGTGCAGTGCGGGCCTAGCGCGCGGCGCTTCCGCCTACCCGTAGCCCCGCATGGGAAAACGAGCGCTGCTCAGGTGCTGT
>CAVSSW010000006.1:0-1360306 GCA_963730755.1 uncultured Solirubrobacteraceae bacterium | reverse complement strand
CTTCGCCGCGATCGAGCAGGCGACCTTCGGCGACGTCAGCCGCCGCGTCGACGAGGGCCGCGGGATCGAGGGGATCGTCGAGACGGGCGAGGGCTACTTCAACCCGGTCGTCGAGCTGATGGGGGAGGCCGAGCTATGTCTAGGGAGGTCGACCTCAGAGCCGTTCGCCCCTACGCCGACCACCTCGGCGACGGGCTCGTGCAGATGAGCTTCACGCTGCCCGTGCCCTACTCGCTCGCCGCGCGCAAGGCGGCGATGGAGCTAGCCGCGGCGATGGGCTTCGAGGAGCCCGAGGTCGTGCACTACGAGGAGCTGACCGAGGGCTACACGTACTTCGTGATGTACGGGCGCTGCGTGCAGCACTGTCGACTTCGCCTCGCTGCAGGGCGAGGGCTTCGACATCGAGTACATGAGCGAGGACGAGATCGAGCGCTTCGCCGAGCGCACGTCGGGCGGCAAGATCGTCGTCGTCGGCGCGAGCACCGGCTCGGACACGCACAGCGTCGGGCATCGACGCGATGCTCAACCTGAAGGGCTACCACGGCCACCACGGCCTCGAGGGCTACCACTCGTTCGAGACCTACAACCTCGGCAGCCAGGTCCCCAACAGCGTGCTGCTGAGCAAGGCGATCGAGGTCGGCGCCGACGCGATCCTCGTCTCCCAGACGGTGACCCAGCAGAACCTCCACGTGCACAACCTGACCGAGCTCGTCGAGATGGTCGAGGCGGAGGGGCGGCGCAGCCAGCATGATCCTCGCCTGCGGCGGGCCGCGCGTCTCCAACGAGCTCGCCAAGGAGCTCGGCTACGACGCCGGCTTCTCGAAGGGCACCTACCCGCATCACCTCGCGACGTTCATCGTGCGCGAGCTGGCCGCGCGCGCCAGTCGGGCGACCGCGTCCCGGCGGCCGGCTAAGCCGCCTTGGCGACGCTCGCCGAGCTCACCGCCGCAGCGCCGCGCCTGGCGCTCGTCGGGCTCGCGAAGAACACGGGCAAGACCGTCGCGCTCGCGGCGCTGCTCGCCGAGCTCGCGGCGGCACGGCGGACGGTCGGCGTGACCTCGGTCGGGCGCGACGGCGAGGAGCACGACGTGATCGACTTCCGCATCGCCAAGCCGCCCGTCGAGCTCGACGCGGGCGCGCTCGTCGCCACGACCGACGGGCTGCTGCGCGCGAGCGGCGTACCGCACGAGCTGCTCGAGCGCACGGGCATCCGAACCCCGCTGGGCGAGGTGCTGGTCGCGCGTCTGAAGGGGGCCGGCAAGATCGAGGTCGCGGGACCCTCCGCCGCGGCGGACGCGCGTCGCGTGGCCGACACGATGCTCTCCCACGGCGCCGAGCAGGTGCTGATCGACGGCGCGATCGACCGCCGCGCCGCCTCCTCGCCGGAGATCGCGGACGCGCTCGTGATGTCCACGGGAGCGATCCTGAGCGAGGAGATCGAGGAGGTCGTGACGCGCACCGCCGACGCGGTGGCGCTCGTGCGCCTCGCGGGCCTCGACGCCCGGCACCCCGGAAGAGCGCCGCGTCAGCGAGCTCGCCGCCGAGGATCCGAGCGCGAGCTTCGTCCTCGGCGAGGACCTCCAGAGGAGAGTGCTGCCGCCGCGCTTCGCGCTCACCGCCGATCAGCCGCAGCTCGACGCGCTTCTGCGCGAGGAGCCGATCGCGCGATGGCTGGTGATCGGCGGCGCCGTCCCCGAGGCGCTGCTCGAGAAGCTGATCGGTGCGGTGCGCCGCGGCCGCACGCCGCTGAAGGTGCTCGCGCGAGACCCCACGACGCGTCTTCCTCGCCGAGTCACGGCCCCGAGTTCTACGCGCGCGCGGGCATCGAGCTGCTCGTCTCCGAGCCGATCGACCTGCGCGCACTGACCGTCAACCCGGTGGCGCCCCAGTCGCATGAGTTCGACTCCGCGCGGCTGCGCGCGCTGCTCGGCGAGAAGGTCGCGGGCGTGCCGATCTTCGACGTGCTGCACCCCTCCTACTCGGGCGCGCCGCCGATGATGGCGCGCCGCGGAGCGGCCTCGCGGTCCTAGACGCCGGTGCGCTCGCGGGCGCGCTTCGCCGCGGGCGCGGCGTCGTGCCCACGCCGCGCCGGGCCGCGCCTGACGCGCAGCTCGGGACGCGGTGCGGGGGCCGGGCCCGGCCCGTCGCCGCCGGTGGCGGAGGCGACCTCCACCGGCGGGACGGGCTCGAGCTCGGCGGCACGCCTGCCGAACGGGAACGAGAAACGCCACCCGGGACGAGATGAGGAGCGCAGATCGCGCTGACGCTCGGCGGCGAGCTCTGTTGCTATGTGGTGGCTGATGACCATGTAGAGCATTCTCGTGGGGTTAAGTTCGCGAGCTAACACATTTAGACTGGACTAAATGGTTCATCACATGCGCGCAACATGGCCGATCATCGGGACAGAGCCGAGATGATCCTCGCGAGATTCCATACCGAGGCCCTGACCAGGGTTCGCTTCGCGATCTCGCCGATGTTCGAGATGATGCGGAGCATCAAGGCGCTCAAAGATCCGGCGAGCGCCGCGCTGCACCTGCCCTGGGTCGAGCAGGCGCTGCCCGCCGTCGGCGACCTCGACCTCTCGCCGCTCTTCGCGCTGCAGTCCGCGCCGCACTACAACCCCGACTTCGTCAATCCCGCCGCCGAGCAGCCCGCTCGTCGAGTTCGAGGACGAGCTCGCGGTGATGGTCTCCACGCCGCCGCGCGCAGATCGCGGCGGAGATCCGCTTCGCCTTCGGCGAGGGCCCGAGCTGCCGCCCGTCCTCGAACCCTTCGTCGAGCGGCCGAAGAAGCGCGACCGAAGGCCTCGCCGAGCTGATGCGCGAGTACTGGCAGCGCACGCACGCCGAGCACTGGCCGCGGCTTCGCTCGCTGCTCGAGCACGACGTGCTCTACCGCTCGCGGCAGATCGCCGACGGCGGCACGGCGCGGCTGTTCTGCGATCTCGACCCGTCGGTGAGCTGGAACGAGGGCGTGCTGAAGATCGACTGCGGCGAGTGCGACGAAGACCTCGACCTCGACGAGCGCGGTCTGCTGCTCGTGCCGAGCGTGTTCGTCTGGCCGAAGGTGACGATCGCTCACGCTCGAGCCCTGGCAGCCGACGCTGGCCTACCCCGCGCGCGGGATCGGGATGCTGTGGAGCCCGGAGGACGCGACCGCTCCGCCGGACGCGCTCGAGCGGCTCGTCGGGCCGCACGCGAGCGACGCTGCTCACCGCGCTCGACTCGCCGCGCTCGACGACCGAACTCGCGGGCGAGCTCGGCCTCACCCCCGGCGGCGTCTCACAGCACCTCGGCGTGCTGCGCGACGCCGGCCTCGTCTGCGGGCGGCGCGTCGCCCGCTCGGTGCTCTACCTGCGCTCCTCCGAGGGAGACGCGCTGGTCGGGGCATCGGGCGCCGATGAGCCGACCGGCGCGGCGCTCCCCGCTGCCTAGCCTGCCGCGGCCGCGCCCCCGCTGCGGAAGTAGTCGGCGTTGATCTGCGTGTACTTCCCCCACTCGTCGGGGAGCTGGTCCTCGGCGAAGCAGGCATCGACCGGGCAGGCCTCGACGCAGGCGTCGCAGTCGATGCACTCCTCGGGATCGATGTAGAGCATCTCCGCCGCGTCGTACCCGGGCTCGTCGGGCGTCGGGTGGATGCAATCCACGGGGCAGACCTCGACGCAGGAGTTGTCCTTGGTGCCAATGCACGGCTCGGCGATTACGTAGGCCATTCGCTTCTTTCTCAGTCGGTTTTGCGGGGGGCTCTCAGCGAGAGGGGCATATTCTACGAATCATGCTGCTGCTAACGGGCGCGACCGGCCTGGTCGGCTCCAACCTGCTGCGCCGCCTGCTCGCCGAAGGCACGCAGGTTCGCTGCCTGGTCCGCGATCCGAGGCGGCTCGGGACGCAGCGCGTGCGCGTCCAGATCGCGCTCGGCGACCTCACCGACCCGCCCTCCTTCCGCAACGCGCTGCGCGGCGTGGACACCGTCGTGCACCTCGCCGCGGCGATCCGCGACCAGCCCGCAGGGGTCGATCGAGGAGCTCGACGGGATCGCCACCTGGCGGATGGTCGAGGCGGCGCGAGCGCCAGGGAGTGGAGCGCTTCGTCTTCTTCTCCGCGCTCGGCGCCTCCACCCACCACCGCACCCGCTGCCTGCGCGCGAAGGCGCACGCCGAGCAGGCCGTCGCGCGAGGCGGACCTGCACTCGATCGTCTTCGCTCCGTCGATCGTCTACGCGCCCGGCGACGCCTGGCTCACGCTGCTCGAACGGATGGCGCTGCTGCCGGTGATGCCGATGTCCGGCCGCGGCCGCGCGCGCTTTCAGCCGATCTGGGCCGAGGACGTGGCGGACTGCATCGTCGCCGCGCTGCGCGGCTCGGCCGGCGGCTCGAGCGCGCGCTACGAGCTCGCCGGGCCGGAGACGCTGAGCCACGCCGAGATCATCCGCACCGTGCTGCGCCGCGCAGGGCCGCAGCCGGCCGATCGCTGCCGCGTGCCCACGCCGGTCGTCTCGCGCGGGCTGCGCACGCTCGAGCGCGCGATGGGGCCGCGCGCGTTCGCGACCTGGGACGAGGCCGAGCTGATGGAGGTGTCGATGCTCTCGCCGCGCGGCAGCGCGGACGTGGAGGCGCTCGGCGTCAGCCCGCAGCGCATGTCCGCCGTGCTCGAGGCCGCCTGAGCGCCCTGCCCGGTGGCGGGGCGTCTGCGCCGAGCGGCGCTCAGCCCGTCACCGGCTGCCCGATCGAGGGCCTCCGCGCGGCCCAGGGCTGCGCCGCTTCGAGCTGCGTGGCGAGCGCGAGCAGGCGCTCCTCGCCCGCGGGACGCGCCGACGATCTGCACGCCGAGCGGCAGCCCGTCCTCGCCCTCGTAGAGCGGCAGCGAGATGCCGGGCTGCCCGCTCGCGTTGAAGACCGGCGTGAAGGGCGTGAAGAGGCCGGAGCGCGTGAACGTCGACATCGGGTTCTCGGCCGCCGTGTCGAGCGTGCCGAGCGGCAGCGGGCGCTCCGCCAGCGCGGGCGTGAGCAGCGCGTCGTAGTCGGAGAGCCAAGCGACGAGACGCCGCGCGTAGGCCTGCAGCCGCACGGCCGCAGCCTGCTGTTCGAGCGTGCCGAGTTTGCCCACCATCGAGAAGATCGCCCAGCTCATCGGCTCCATGTCCTCGCGCCGTGGGCACCTTGCCCGCCGACCTGGCCGGAGTAGCCGATCGAGAGCGCGATCTGCGAGGAGAACACGAGCCCGAAGAGCTCGGAGAGCCCCTCCTCGCGCCAGGGCGGATCGACCTCCACGACCTCGTGGCCGAGCGAGCGCAGCTGCTCGGCCGCCTCGCGCGCGCCGCGCTCGCAGATCGGGTCGAGCGCGGCGTCGGGGGTCGGCGGCTGCACGCTGAAGGCGATCCGCATCCGGCCCGGGTCCGAGGCCGCCGCCTGCGCGAAGGGCTTCGACGGCGGCGGCGCCCAGGTCGCGTCGCCCGGCTCGTAGCCCGCGAGCACGTCGAGGATCGCCGCGGTGTCGGCGACCGTGCGGGTCAGCATCCCGTCGATGCCGAGCGAGGAGTCGCCGAGTTCGGGCGCGACGGAGATCCTGCCCGCGCGCGGGCTTCAGGCCGACCAGCCCGCAGCAGGCGGCGGGGATCCGGATCGAGCCGCCGCCGTCGTTGCCGTGGGCGACGGGAACCATCCCCGAGGCGACCGCCGCCGCCGCGCCGCCCGAGGAGCCGCCGGGGGTGCGGCCGAGATCCCAGGGGTTGCGCGTGGGGCCGAAGATGCGCGCCTCGGAGACGGGCAGGATGCCGTACTCGGGCAGCGTCGTCGTGCCGACGATCACGAAACCGGCCTCGCGCAGGCGCCGCGTGACGTTGTGGTCGTAATCGCACATGTTCTGCTCCATCAGCGCACAGCCGTAGGTCAGGCGCAGGCCGGCGACGGGGCGGTTGTTCTTCACCGCGACCGGCACCCCCGCGAACGGTCGCTCGTCGCCCGGAGCGATCTGCTCCGCCGTCGTGCAGCGCGCGCTCGGCGTCCACGTCGACGAACGCGTTCAGCGCCGGGTTGAGCTCCTCGATGCGCTCGAGCGAGATCTCCACGAGCTCGCGTGCGGAGACCTCCCCTCCGCGCACCATCGCGGCGAGCTCGACGGCGCTGCGGAACATCAGATCGCTGTCGGACATGGACCCTCCTCGCTGTCGCTTGTAGCCCGCAGCGCTCCACGCGCGCGGCGGGTGAAGCGTATCTTCGCGCCTGCGTACGGGCGTCGGTGAGGCTCGGCTCAGCCCGGTCCCGCTCAGTCCTCGCCAGGTGGAAGCAGAGCCTCTCTCGACCGTCTCCCCCACGGTTTCCTGCGAGGATGTGTGCCTGCCCACAAGGCAGCTTCCCCGTCGAGCATCAAGCCCAGAAAGCGAGTGCCATGAGCGCGGTTCAGTCCCCCGAGGTCCAGTCCGGCCTGGAAGGCGTCGTCGCCTTCGCCACAGAGATCGCCGAGCCCGACAAAGAGGGCGGCGCGCTCCGCTACCGCGGCGTCGACATCGAGAACCTCGTGGGGCAGGTCCCCTACGAGCAGGTCTGGGGCCTGCTCGTCGACGGCAAGTTCAAGCCGGGCCTGCCGCCGGCCGAACCGCACGCGCTGACGGTCCGCTCGGGCGACCACCGTGTCGACGTCCAGTCCGCGCTTGCGATGCTCGCGCCCGAGTGGGGCTTCGGCCAGCTGATCGACATCTCCGATGAGGAGGCGCGCGACAACCTCGCGCGCTCCTCGGTGATGGCGCTCTCCTTCGTCGCTCAGTCCGCGCGCGGCGTCGGGCAGCCGCCCGTGCCCCAGGCGGAGATCGACCAGGGCACGACGATCCCCGAGCGCTTCCTGATCCGCTGGCGCGGCGAGGCCAACCCGGACCACGTCAAGGCGATCGACGCCTACTGGATCTCCGCGGCGGAGCACGGCATGAACGCCTCGACCTTCACCGCCCGCGTGATCGCCTCGACCGGCGCAGACGTCGCGGCAGCGCTCTCCGGCGCGGTCGGCGCGCTCTCTGGACCGCTGCACGGCGGCGCGCCCTCGCGCGTGCTGAAGATGCTCGAGGAGGTCGAAGCGATGGGCGACGCGGAGCGCTGGGTCTCCGACGCGCTCGACCGCGGCGAGCGGCTGATGGGCTTCGGTCACCGCGTCTACCGCGCCGAAGACCCGCGCGCGCGGGTGCTGCGCCGCACCTGCCGCGAACTCGGCTCGCCGCGCTTCGAGGCCGCCGAGGCGCTCGAGAAGGCCGCGCTCGCCGAGCTCCAGGCGCGGAGGCCCGACCGCGTGCTCGCGACGAACGTGGAGTTCTGGTCGGCGGTCGTGCTCGACCTCGCCGAAGTCCCCGCCGACCTCTTCACGCCGATGTTCACCTGTGCGCGCGTCGCGGGCTGGTCTGCGCACATCCTCGAGCAGAAGCGCGAGGCGAAGCTGATCCGCCCGACCGCGAAGTACGTGGGTGAGGGTCCGCGCGAGGCGGACGCGGTCGGTTAGCCGCTAACGCTCGCGCCGCCCGAACAGCGGCCCGAGCGGAACGTTCAGAGCCCGTGCGACTTCGAGATCACCGTGACCTTCGGCTCTCGGTGACCGTTCTCGATCTTCCAGACCGTGTCGAGATGAACGTCCGCGAGGTCGGCGAGCTGTTCCTGGGTCATCCCCCGCTCCTCGCGCAGTCGGCGAAGGTTCGCCGCGAAGAGATCACGTGACACGCCGAGCAAGTCGGGCCGCATCTAAAAAAAGAGGGCCCGGCAAAGGCCGGGCCCTCAAAGCCACTACCGAGAGCAGGCGCTCCCTACATCATCCCGCTCATGTCCGGCATGCCGCCGCCACCGACGCCGGCGCCTTCCTTCTCCGGACCTCGGCGACGATCGCCTCGGTGGTGAGGATGTTCTTCGCGATCGAGGCTGCGTTCTGCAGCGCGGAGCGCGTGACCATCGCGGGGTCGATGATCCCTGCGGCGACGAGGTCGACGATCTCGTTCGTGCCGGCGTTCAGGCCGTGGCCTTTCTTCGCCTTGCGAACGTCGTTGACCACGACGGAGCCCTCGAGGCCCGCGTTCTCCGCGAGCTGGCGGAGAGGCTCCTCGAGCGCGCGCAGGACGATGCGGGCGCCGGTGCGCTCGTCGTCGGAGCCGTCAACCGAAGCGCCGTTCTCGGCGACGGTCACGGCCGAGGAGGCCTGCAGCAGCGCAACGCCACCGCCGGGCACGATGCCCTCCTCGAGCGCCGCGCGGGTCGCCTGAAGCGCGTCCTCGACACGGTGCTTCTTCTCCTTCATCTCGGTCTCGGTGGCAGCGCCGACCTTCACGACCGCCACGCCGCCGGAGAGCTTCGCGAGCCTTTCCTGCAGCTTTTCGCGGTCGAAGTCGGAGTCCGTGTTCTCGATCTCGCCTTTGATCTGGCCGATCCGGCCCTTGATCGCGGCTGCATCGCCCGCGCCGTCGACGATCGTGGTGTTGTCCTTCGCCACGACCACACGGCGGGCACGGCCGAGCTGTGAGATCTGCGTGTTCTCCAGCTTCAGACCCATCTCCTCGGTGATCACCTCGCCGGCGGTGAGGATCGCGATGTCCTCGAGCATCCGCTTGCGGCGGTCGCCGAAGCCGGGGGCCTTGACCGCGACGCCGGTGAAGGTGCCGCGGAGCTTGTTCACGACGAGCGTCGCGAGCGACTCACCCTCGACGTCCTCGGCGATGATCAGGATCGGCTTGCCCGACTGGATCACGGCCTCGAGCACCGGCAGCACGTCGCGCACCGAGCCGATCTTCTGGTTGGCGATCAGGATGTAGGGGTCCTCGAGCACGGCCTCCATGCGGTCCTGGTCGGTGACCATGTAGGGCGAGATGTAGCCCTTGTCGAACTGCATGCCCTCGGTGAACTCGAGGTCCATCCCGAAGGTCTGACCCTCCTCGACGTTGACCACGCCGTCCTTGCCGACCTTCTCGATCGCGTCGGCGATCACATCGCCGATCTCCTCGTCGCCGGCCGAGATCGTCGCCACGCGGGCGATCTGGTCCTTGCCGGAGACCTCCTTGGACTGCGAGGCGATGTTCTTGACGACCTCGTCGACCGCCTTCTCGATGCCACGCTTGAGCGCGAGCGGGTTCGCACCGGCAGCGACGTTCTTCAGACCCTGGCGAACGATCGCCTGGGCGAGCACCGTCGCCGTGGTCGTGCCGTCGCCGGCCACGTCGTTGGTCGCGGTGGCGACCTCGCGTACGAGCTGTGCGCCCTGGTTCTCGAAGACGTCCTCGACCTCGATCTCGCGAGCGATGGTCACACCGTCGTTCGTGATCGTGGGGGCGCCGAACTTCTTGTCGAGCACGACATAGCGGCCCTTCGGGCCGAGCGTGACCTTGACCGCGTTGGCGACCGCGTCCACGCCTGCCTCGAGCGCTGAGCGCGCCTCGGCGTTGTACTTGATGTCCTTGTGAGCCATGTTCTTCTCAGATCTCCTTGATACCTAGGCGACGATGGCGAGGACGTCCGACTCGCGCAGCACGAGCAGGTCCTCACCCGTCTTCGGGTCTTTTGTCTCGGTCCCGCCGTACTTGCTGTAGAGGATCTTGTCCCCCTTGCTCACGTCGAGCGGAATGCGCTTCCCGCTGTCGTCGAGCCGACCATCGCCGGCGGCGATGACCTCACCAATGACGGGCTTCTCCTTGGCGGTGTCGGGGAGCACGAGGCCACTCGCGGTGGTCTGCTCCTCCTCGATCGCCCGCACGATCAGACGATCGCCCAAGGGCTTCAACGGCATATTCAGAACCTCCATCTAGAAAGAATGCGTCTGTCGGCTCGTGGCCCATCCTCAGGCCGAGCCGCGCTTTTTGGCACTCTCGGGGGGAGAGTGCCAACGTGCTCCTGAATATATAGAAGATCTGGGGTGCTTTCCGCGAGTGCTGGCACTCTGTGTGCGCGAGTGCCACACCTCTGAGAGCCCGTTCGAGGCGTTGTCGCGGGGCTACGTGTCTAGTTCTGCGCGCCGCCGAAGCCCTTCATGGCCTCGGTCATACCCGACGGTGTGTCGAGGATCTGCGAGAAGCGCACGACCGTCACGACGTCTTCCGGGGAGACCGAGCGTCCGTAGATCTGTTCGAGGAAGCTGATCAGCTCCTCGTGGCGCCGGAACTCGGGGTTGTCGTGCTTGATGTCGCGCGGGGAGAGGTCGGCGAGCTTCATCACCTCGACCTGGTCGATCACCGCCTCGAAGATCCGCTGGCGCGGGGAGTACTGGAAGCCGATCGTGACGAGCACGAGCGTGTTCTTGCGGTACTTCCCGGACTTGTCCCCGAGACGGATCGTCGCCGTCTTGCGCCCACGCTTGAGCTCGTCGGCGAAGATCGTCGAGTAGAAGTTGAGGACCTGCACCGGGGGCAGGCTACCGGTCTTGCTGCAGATAGGACTTGGCCAGCCGCACCATCTCGCGCTCGGCCGCGTGGCTCAGCTCCGCTTCGGCGTCCTCGATCGAGACCCAGCGCACCTCTTCGACCTCGTCGTCGTGGTCGGAGGTGTCGCCGCCGCTGTGCTCGAAGAGGAAGAACTGGACTTCCTTGCCGATCGTGCGTCCCCCGCGCCGGTACCAGTAGCGCGTCTGACCGAGCTCCCGAACCGGCTCGGCGAGGATGCCCGTCTCCTCGCGTACCTCGCGACGCGCAGCCTGCACAGGGGTCTCGCCGGGATCGACGTGCCCCTTCGGCAGCGCGAGCACACGCGAGCCGTCCGCGGCGCGACGCGTGGGCACTATCACCACCACCTCGCTCCGATCGCGGACGACCACGCCCCCGGCGGAGAACTCGCGCGCCTGGGCGCGCGATGGCCGTCCCTCGGGTGCGTGCTCCTCAGAAGACATACTGCTGCAGCGCCTGCGGATCGTGCACCACGAGTCGCCCCCGTCCCTGTGAGATCACGCCGGCGCGCTCGAGCACGGCGAGGAAGCGGCTCGCCGACTCGCGCGAGGAGCCCGCGAGCTGGGCGAGGTCCGCTTGCGTCGCGGTGACGAGCACGTCCTCGCCCGAGCGTCCGTCCTCGATCGCCGCCTTCACTAGGTCGCTGAGCACGACCGCCACGCGGCTCTGCACCGTCTGAAACGACTGGCGGCTGAGGCGCTCGTTGGTCTCCCGCAGACGCCGGCCGAGCGCGATCACCAGCCGCATCGCGATCTGCGGGTGCTCCCCCATCAGCCTGCGCATGTCCGGGCCGAGCACGCCGATCACGCTCATCTCCTCGATCGCCTCGACCGTCGCCGAGCGCCGCTCGTCCTCGAACATCGCGAGCTCGCCGAAGATGTCCCCCGGGCCGAAGGTCGCGAGCGTGATCGTGCGTCCGTCGCCGTGCGAGCGGATCGCGCGCGCGTGACCCTCGCGGACCACGTAGCAGGTGTCGCTCGAATCGCCCTCGCGGAAGACCGCCTGCCCGGGCTCGAAGGAGCGCGGCACCGAGACCTCCGCGATTCGCTCGAGATCGGCCGGCTCGAGCGTCGAGAACACAGGGACGCGCGCGAGCAGCTCGACGACGTCGCCAGGGCGCGTATCCACGTACGAACGGAATACCACAACCGGGGGGCGCTGACAGGTGCCGCCGCTATCGTCCGAGGCATGTCTGCGACCACGCAAGTGCGGGCCGCGGCGCTGCTCGCCCTACTCGCCGCGACGTTCCTCTGCGCACCAGCGTCGGCAAGCTCGGCCGCACCCCGCTCGGGCAGCGAATCCACGCTGATGAACGCGCTGCTGCACTCGCGCGAACTGTGGGCGACGATCGACGTCTGCAACCCCTCCGACCAGCCGGACTTACGTGGGCATCCGTGGCTCGATGCCCGGCGACAAGCACGCGCACGACAAGATGTACATGGCCTTCCGCCTGCAGTACATGGACCCCACGAACAAGCACTGGGTCGACCTCGCGAGCGCGAAGTCCCCCTCCTACCTCTACGTCGGTCCCGGCAACGCCGTGCGACAGGGCGGGCGCTCCTTTCAGCTCGTTCCGCGCGCGGGCAAGCCGAGCTCCACGCTGCGCGGGCGTCGTCGACTACCAGTGGCGGCGCGGCAAGACGGTGCTCCAGTCGGGGAGCCGCGCGACCTCCGCGCCGCACAAGAGCCTTGCCGGCGCGGACCCGACGGGATTCAGCGCGGCCAGTTGCCTGATCTCGTGAAGAGCCGGGGGTCGTTGGTGATGATCCCGTCCACGCCGAGGGCGGTCAGACGTTCGATCGTGCGGAGATCGTCGACCGTCCAGACGTAGAGCTCGCCGCCCCCTTCGCGCACCGCCCGCAGCAGCGCGGGCGTGACCACGCGCCAGTGCGCCATGATCGCGTCGAAGCGCCCCGCGAGCAGCGCGGCGCGTGCGCGGCGCGGGAGCATCGCTCGATAGCCGGTGAGGATCGCGAGCGCGGGGATCGCGGTGAGCATGTCCGTCGTGTAGTCGCGCCGCACCCGCGGCACCGACCATCCCAGACGCAGGCGTCGGCTCCGCCGCGCGGATCTGCGCGAGCCCCTCGGGGAACATCCCGCTGATCAGCGTCCGCTCGATCATCCCGTGCTCGCGCAGAGCGCGGAGCACGCGGAGCTCATAGCCCGGGAGCTTCACGTCGACGTCGAGCTCGATGCCCTCGAATCGCGGCCCCGGCGAGGTGCGCGAGCGCCTGCTCGAAGGTGACGGGCGCACGACTGCGCGCGTCCTCGTGGTCGTGGGCCACGAGCAGGCGCCCGGTGCCGCCCTCGTGCTCGGAGAGCACGTCGAACTCGATCATCTCCACGCCCGCCTGCAGCGCCGCGTCGAAGCTTGCGAGCGTGTTGCCCCGCTCGATCCGGGCGGCGCCCTTGTGACCGACCCGCCGCGGGCGGCCGCTGCGTGCTCGCGCTCATCGCGCGCACCTTCGCAGATCGCCCCGACCCCGCGCCGGCGAGCTGCGCGAACCGAAACGGCACCGGCGGGCCGGCCCCGGGCGGGCGAAGGGCGGGAGGGCGCCGCGCGCCACGCCCGGGGCAGCTCAGGCGTTGCCTAGCGAGCGATGGCCCGCGGCGATCGCCTCCAACGCGGCGCGAGCGCCAACGTAGGGGGCGAGCACGATGAAGGCGAGGTGATCCACGAGCGCGGGCAGGCGCGCGAGGCGGTTGTTCGCGACGAGGCTCGAGATGACCCCCCAGAGCGCACCGGTCACCGCCTCCTGGGCGACCTCGGGGCCCCGGACGGAGCCGGGCCAGATTCGGTGAGCAGGGCGGTGAAGCCCGCGACCGAGCCGGTCATCCGCTCGATCATCGCGGGACCGACTTCGAACAGGTCGATGAAGGCGATCCGCAGCAGCGCCTGGTGAGCCACCAGCTGCACGACGAACGCGTCGATCGCGCGATAGACGGCCTGCGCCCAGGAGTCCGCGCTCTCCATCGCCGGCCGCACGTTCGCGAGCACTTCCGCGACGAATTCGTCGAGCACCGTGAGGAAGCACTCCTCCTTGTTGGCGAACTGGCGATGGAAGGCCTCTGTCGAGACGCCCGCGAACTGCGCGATCTGCGGATCGGTGAGCGAGGCGTAGCCTTCGTCGAGGGTCAGGTGCACCACCGACCCGAGCAGCCGCGCTCGCTTGTCGTCCCCGCTCAGGAAGGCCGCCGGCATCGGCGGCAGGTGCACGGGGCGCGCGAGGCTCAGCGTCCGCAGGCGCGAGTCGGGCGGGATCCGGTAGGACCCCACCCAGTCGAGGACCTCGTCGGAGAGCGCGGCGAGCTCGCGATGGCGTCGTTCGAGCAGACGCAGGAAGACCAGGTGGCGCACGCCCGAGACGACCGAGCGCGCGGTGAGCTGCGGAAAGGCGATCTCCTCGGGCGCGAGGCTGAAGGCTGTGGCGATCACACGCTCGAAGACGAGCCCCGCGAGCTGCATGCGTTCACGGGCTCGCGGGCCGATCCCGAGCGACTCCACGAGCACGAGCCGCGGCCCCTTCGGTGCGCGCGCCACGCCGCTGAGCAGTGCCGTGCAGGAGGCCTGCATGCGGTTTTCCCATCCGCGCTCGGAGAGCCACGCCTGCAGGAGACGCTTGCGGTGCTGAGCGACGACTACGTCGTAGGTGCCGAGGAAGCAGTCTTCCTTGTTCGCGAACAGCTCGTAGAAGGCGCGCCGCGAGACGCCCGCAAGGGCGATCACGTGAGCGACGGTGGTCGCCTGGTAGCCGTTGCGCGCGACCGCCTCGATCATCGCTCCGCAGAGGCGGCTGCGCTGGTTGCGCTCGACCTCCGAGCGTCCCATGCCGCTGGGGCCGTGAGGAAGCCGACGGTACAGCGGCGATAGCTGATCCTCTGTTTGAGCCATCCTCATAGTTCCAACTTACTGGATTCCCCCTGGGCCGGAGACACGCCGGCGGGAGATCAAACTACACACTCATTCCAATCACTCAACCCGTGTCTCTTTTGCAGCGCAGCGTCTGACAGACAACGCACCGCAGGACGCCGTGGACGCCCCCACGACGACCGTTGATCCGCTTTTCGAGCTTCGCCGACGAGCGTCAGGCGCTGAGCGTGAGGCGGCGCGGCCCGCTCTGGAAGCCGAGCTCGATCAGCGCTCCGACGAACGTCGAGGCGATCGCGGGCTCGCCGTCGATCCGCTCCAGCGAGAGCTTGCCCACGCGGCCGGCGCGAACCGCCTCGGCGAGCGCGCGCGAGCGCCTCGCCGAGCAGGTCGGGCTGCCCCGCGCCGGCGGGGCGGCGCCCGGGCGCGCGTCCTCGATCAGCGTGATCAGCCCGCGCCCGCCTCGCTCGACGTAGAGCACTGGCTGCTCCGCGACGCTGCACCACGTACGCGCCCGCCACACGCGCCGGCCGGCGCTCCGCCCCCGTCGCGCTTGGGCCACGGCAGCGCGGCGCCGTAGGGCTGCGCGGGATCGGCGGCGGCGAGCACGAGCGTGCGCGCGGCCCTCGCCGGGAGCTCGGAGACGGGCCGGCTCGCAGCCGCTCGACCGCGCCGGGGAGCGCGAACTGCGCGCCGCCCATGCCCTCGATGAAGTACCCACGGCGGCAGATCCCGAGCGTCTCGAGCTTCGCGAAGGTGTCGTAGAGCATCGCGAAGCCGCCCTTGACGCCCTCGGCGAGCACCTGCTCGCGGGTGACGATCCCGTAGCGCTCGAGCAGCAGCTCGGCGAGCGCGCGCCGGCGCTCGACCGCGCGCGCCGGCGTCGGGCTCGCCGCCGAAGACCGAGCGCGGTGAGCGACCAGCGGCCCTGCACCTGCGACTGCGCCCCGCTCGAGCGACGCGAGGCGAAGCGCGAGCGGCGCATCGTGCGCGCGGCCGCCGCCGGCTCGCGCCGCCCTCGCCGCGGGCGAGCGCGAGCCGCGGCGCGCGCAGGGGCGCCCAGGCGTCGTTGGTCGCCTCGCCCGCCCAGACGAGATCCCACAGCGCCTCGCGCAGCGCCTCCGGCGCGGCCTGGAGCTCGGCGAGCAGGTCGGTGAAGAAGCGCGGGCCCCTGCGCGAGGCGCGCGCGGATCAGCTCGTGCTCGGCGCCCTCGCGGGCGGCTCCGCCCCGCGCGCGCGCGGCGGGAGGCCCGATCGCGGCGGCGTCCTCGCGGAAGTAGAGCGCCACCCGGCCCGAGCGCCCCAGCGGGCCCGCGCCGACCCAGACGAGCTCGCCGCTCGCGCAGAGCGCGTCGAGCCAGGTCTGCGAGTAGGCGCCCGTGCGCCGTGGCAGCACGTCGCGCTCCCAGCGTCTCGACGGGCAGGGCGAGGCCCTGGAGCGGGACGAGCACCTCGCGCAGCCGGTCGATCCCCGCGCCCGCACGCGGTGTGGCGGTCGACGCCCTGCCAGGAGGGCAGGAAGGCGGCGAGGCGGCGCTGGTCGGCGGGCTCGATCTCCTTGCGCAGCGCGGCGAGCGAGGCGCGGCGCAGGCGCCGCAGCACCTCGACGTCGCACCAGTCGCGCTCGCTGCCGCCCGGGCGCAGCTCGCCGCGCACGAGCTGCCCGTCGCGCTCGAGCTCGCGCAGGACCGCGCGAGCGTCGACGCCGTAGCGCTCGCGAACGCTCGTCCGCGGAGAACGGCCCGTGCGTGCGCGGCGAAGCGCGCGATCAGCTCGCGCAGCGCGTCGGGCACGTCGGCGAGGAACGCCTCGGGCAGGCCGCCGGGCGGCGCCGCGCCGAGCGCGTCGCGGTAGAGCCCGGCCTCGTCGGCGGCGATCAGGCGCCGCTCGCCGCCGATCCGCAGCTCGACCGCGCGCCGTTCGCGCAGCAGCGCCTCGATCAGGGCGTGCGCGTCGACCCCGGCGAACACGCGCGCGCCGATCTCCTCGCGCGATGAGGTCGCCGACGCGGCGAAGCACGTCGTGCAGGCCGTCGCGGTCGGTCGCGCGCGTCATCTCCGAGCGGCACTGCAGGTCCGCTTCGACGCGCTCCAGCGCGCCGGGGTCGATCAGCTCGCGCAGCTCCTCCTGCCCGAGCAGCTCGCGCAGCAGGTCGCGGTCGAGCGAGAGCGCCGCCGCGCGCCGCTCGGCGGTGGGCGTGTCGCCCTCGTACATGTAGGTCGCGACGTAGTCGAAGAGCAGCGAGGAGGCGAAGGGCGAGGCGACCGGCGTCTCGACCTCGACGAGCGAGATCTCGCGCGTCTGCAGGCCGCGCAGGATCTCCTTCAGCCCGGGCAGGTCGAGCACGTCCTGCAGGCACTCGCGGTAGGTCTCGAGCACGATCGGGAAGTCCTCGTAGCGCCGGGCGACCTCGAGCAGGTTCTGCGCCTTCAGCCGCTGCTGCCAGAGCGGCGTGCGTCTGCCCGGGTAGGCGCGCGGGATCAGCAGCGCGCGGGCGGCGTTCTCGCGGAAGCGCGCGCCGAACAGCGCGGAGCCGCCGAGCTCGGCGACGACGGCCGCTTCGACCTCCTCGGGCTCGATCATCAGCAGCTCGGCGGCCGAAGGCAGGGACTCGGCGTCCTCCGCGTCGAGGTCGGGCAGGTGCATGATGATCCCGTCGTCGGTCCAGATCGGGTCGGCTTCGAGGCCGAAGCGCTCGTGGATGCGCGCGGACAGCGCGAGCCCCCAGGCCGCGTGGACGCGGCCGCCGAAGGGCGAGAGCAGGCACAGCCGCCAGTCGCCGATCTCGTCGCGGAAGCGCTCGAGCACGAGCGTGCGCTCGCTCGGCAGCACGCGCGTGGCCTCCTGCTGCTCGCGCAGGTAGGCGAGCAGGTTCTGCGCCGCGCGCCGGTCGAGGTCGTGCTCGCGCTGCAGCGTCTCGGCGTCCTGCTCGACGGCCCAGCGCGAGAACGCGCCGATCGCCGCGCCGAGCTCCTTCGGGCGGCCCGACGGAGTCGCCCTTCCAGAACGGCACCGCGCCGGGCGCGCCGGGCGCGGGCGTGACGATCACGCGGTCGCGCGTGATCTCCTCGATCCGCCAGGTCGAGGCGCCGAGCAGGAACACCTGGCCGGGCCGCGCCTCGTAGACCATCTCCTCGTCGAGCTCGCCCACGCGCCGGCCGTCCGGGAGCGTGACCGCGTAGAGGCCGCGGTCGGGGATCGTGCCCGCGTTGGCGATCGCGAGCTGGCGCGAGCCCTTGCGCGCGCCGGATCACGCCCGGCGAGGCGGTCCCAGACGATCCGCGCGCGCAGCTCGCCGAACTCCTTCGAGGGGTAGCGGCCGTCGAGCATGTCGAGCACGTTCTCGAGCAGCTCGCGCGAGAGCTCGGCGTAGGAGTGGGTGCGCTTGACGAGGGCGTGCAGCTCGTCAACCTCGATCCCCTCCTCGCTCCGCGGAGACCGCGATCGCGACGATCTGCTGGGCGAGCACGTCGAGCGCGTTCCTCGGTACGACCGTGGGCTCGATCGCGCCTTCGTGCATGCGCCTGGCGACGACCGCGCACTCGAGCAGGTCGCCGCGGAACTTCGGGAAGATCCGCCCGCGGCTGACCTCGCCGACGCCGTGACCCGCGCGGCCGATCCGCTGCAGGCCACGCGCGACCGACTTCGGCGACTCGATCTGCAGCACGAGGTCGACCGCGCCCATGTCGATCCCGAGCTCCAGCGAGGAGGTCGCGACGAGGCAGGGCAGGCCGCCCGACCTTCAACAGCTCCTCGACCTTCGTGCGCTCCTCGCGCGCGAGCGAGCCGTGGTGGGCGCGGGCGAGCTCGACCGGAGCGACGCCCTCGGGGAGGTTGCCGTGCTCGTCCTCGAGCTCCTTGTCGCGAGCTCGTTCAGCCGCAGCGCGATCCGCTCGGCCGAGCGGCGGTTGTTGACGAACACGATCGTCGAGGTGTGCTCGCGCACGAGCTCGCAGCAGCTCGGGGTAGATCGCCGGCCAGATCGAGGCGCGCGTGGCCTCGAGCCCTGGCACCGGGTCGAGCGGGTCGCGCTCGCCGGAGCGGGCGGCCGCCGGGCTCGGTCATCGACTCGACCGGCACCTCGATCCGCAGGTCGAGCTCCTTGCGCGCGCCCGCGTCGACGATCGTGACCTCGCGGCCCGGACCGACGAGGAAGCGGCCGATCTCCTCGAGCGGGTTCTGGGTGGCGCTGAGGCCGATCCGCTGGAGGCCGCGTCGTCCGGGCCGATCTCGGGGTTCGACGCGCGCCGTGCGCCTCGAGCCGCTCGAGCGTGAGCGCGAGGTGCGAGCCGCGCTTGGTGCCGGCGACGGCGTGGATCTCATCGACGATCACCGTCTCGACGCCCGCGAGCATCTCGCGCGCCTGCGAGGTGAGCATCAGGTAGAGCGACTCCGGCGTGGTGATGAGGATGTCGGGCGGGTTGCGCGCATCGCCGCGCGCTCCTTCTGGGGCGTGTCGCCGGTGCGGATGCCGACGCTGACGTGCTCGGCGCCGATGCCCGCGGAGCGGCGCGCGGAGGTTGCGCTCGATGTCGTAGGCGAGCGCCTTGAGAGGGCTGACGTAGAGCACGCGGGTGCCCTCGCTCGCTCGGCTCGCGCGCCAGCCCGTCGAGGGCCGAGAGGAACGCGGCGAGCGTCTTGCCCGAGCCGGTCGGCGCCGAGGAAGCAGCGTGTGCGGCCCGCCGCGATGGCGGGCCAGCCCTGCAGCTGGACGGGAGTCAGGGCCGGAAAGCCTGGCGCAGCCACTCTTGGACAACGGCCTGAACGGAGTAGACGACACCCTTCGAGCCTAGCGGCGACGTCCGCCACTCGCCCTGAGCGACAGCGGGCCCCGCCTACGACGGCGGGGCCCGTTTGCCTCAGAGGCCAGGCGTCAGCCTGCGCGACTTATTTTTCACTTGCGATAACTGCTTCTGCGATGCCCTGCTGAATCGTCCCATTCAGGATCGCGGTGTTTTTGCCCGCCGCGGAGGGAAAAATGTAATTTTGCTGTCGATGAGCGGGTCGATCGCGAAGGCGAATACGCCGCCGCAACCGGTGGCTTCGGGCGCTGCCCAGGAGTTGTCCACCAATGTGTTGTTGCGGATTTCCACGAAGTTCGCTTCTTCTTCGATGATCACTTCGCCGGTTTTACCGCTGATCGGTTTGTTCGGCGCCGGCGGTTTCGTGGTGCCGGTCCGCAGATTGCCAGAGGATCGGGTGCGAAAAGCTTCGAGCCGACGTAGCATTCGCTTCCGAGCAGCGGGTTTTCCAGGTGCAACTTCACGGGAAGCTGGAGCGCGACGCCTTCGCCGTTGATCAGGTTGTTTTTGCTGATCTGGATCGTGCTTGCCGGTGCCGCGAGTTCCGTCGTCGCGATTCACACCGGTGAGACCGTTTTCGAACACGACTTCGCAGGCCACCCGCTCGATGAAGTTCGAGATTTCGGGGCAGTTGAAAAGCCCCGCGAGACCCCCCGGAACTTTCTGCGGCGCCTTGGTCAGGGTTTCGCCGTTGATCGCGCCGGCGAACGTTTCGGCTTCGATTTCTTCATTGCGATCGATCCCTCCCTGCAGCACGATCGGGTTCAATACCGGGACCGTCTGTTTGTCGAGCGTTTCACGCTGCCGCTGCTGACCTTCGACCAGATGCACAGGGAGACTCCCCGGTGAAGCGCGGGCACTGATTGAAGTTTGCGTATTTTCCGGTCGGGACCTTCGCGGCCGCGCTTGCCGCCGCCACTGCACTGACGATGATGACAACGGCCAGTGACGTGACAACAAGCTTCAGGACACTTCGTCGGCGCTGCGGTCGGGCCTCACTCTTTGGCATGTCTATCCTCATTTTCGCGTGGGTGAACACTGGGGCTATGCGACCGCGTAGCAGCAGAGAGGCCCAGGCTGCGCAAGGGCCGGAGTTGACGCGCTCCCCCGATTACCCGCCGAGCGTAGACTTGGGAGATATGGTGAACAAGACTTGTTTCCGACTGCCTTCCCAGGTTCGAGGGGGCCCCTCCTCACTGGCTTGGGACCGCGGCGCAGAGCTTCGACGGTCGCTCGCGCGGGTCTCTAACGCGACATCCGTTTGGCTTTGCGCTTTTTCTTCGCCGCTCGGTGCGGCCTCGCGCAACCGGACAAGGCGATCGCCTTTGTCTCGCTGGTGCGTGCGCCGTTCTGACCGACGAAGGCCACCGAGATCTTCGGCTGCTCTTTGCAGAGGTTCCCGAAACCGGCGAAGATCGAGCTGGGACCTGAGGGCAGGTCAGATTCGAACCGCGTGAAGGGAGCGTCGGGGACGGTACGGAACGAGACGCTGGTGACGCCTTTGGAGATGTGCGTTTCACCATCGACGACGAGGGTGATGCCTTCCCCCTCGGAGCACGAGCTCGGTGTCGGGAAACGCCTCGCCCCCGTGTGAGACCAGGTAGATGGGGCCGCTCAGCGGATGCGCAAGGATCGGGGTCTGGACGGTAGCGGTGCCAACGGCCGCAGCGGCGCACCGCGCCGGGTCGGCGTTGAACGTGGCCGCAAGACAGGCTTTGTGGAGAGTGCTCAGGCGCGAGGGCAGCGTACGAGGGATGACGAGCTTGACCCCGGCGAGGTTCGCTTGGCCTTTCACCGCCGTAAGCGTCAGATGAACTTTGTCCCCATCGATCCTGCTCGAGCGCCCCCCAGCGCTCGCGGCCAGACTGGGGGTGAAGGCGAGGCGGGAACAGCCGCGCGCGGCGAAGGGGGTCTGCGAACGGGCCACCTGCCTCGTTTCGCGCGAACCCGCCGTCGGTTCGCTGCCGACCGTCGTTTCAACGGACTCAGCGGTGCATCGGGTGGGATTCAGCAAGAAGCCGGGGCGATTTACGGTGATCCTCACATCGCGAACACGAATCGGAATGCCGTCACGCTGCTGTGGGACGACTGGCGACGTCACACTCACCGCCGCGGTTTCGCGGTCGACGGTGATGCCGGCCCGTACGACCTGTGTGCCCAGGTTGAACGGTCCCGCGATGGCCGGCACAACGACGCTGAGACCGAACGGGGCGGCACCGTATGGCCCGGTGAAATAGACCTTTCCGCTGAGCCACAGGGGCGCGCCGCCTGCGCCGACGGCGACCTGCGCCGTGCCGATCAGACTGCCGGGGCTTCATGAGCCCGCTTCGGCCGCCTCGTTCGCGCAGCGTTCGAGGTGAGCGATAAAGCCGAGCAGCCCGTTCGGCATTTTGACCGCGATGCTCCCCGAGGTTCGCCTCGCGATCCGACCGGCTCACGTCCAGCCGGAAGTCCGTTTCGTCTCCCGCGCCAAGGTTGTCGACGCCCGCGCTGGCGGTCGGCGCGAACGGGAGCGTACTCGGGCACCCGGAGCCAGCTCCGTCGTAGTCTGAGACGAAGAGCGAGGATCGTTGGACCGGAGACGGCGGGTCCTCCACGGCGTCAGCGCTGCCGTCGTCAACTGCGCCGCCGCACGTCAGCTGCGTCGCGAGAGAGGCTTGCGCGCCGCCGTTCAGCGCGACTTCTCTCATCGAGCTCACCGGCTGCTGCGGCGCGTCCTCGAACGACGTGCGGAGCTGTCCTGGGCGCAGCCCTGCCTCCGCGCTGTGCGGGCCGGCGCCTCCTATTTCGACGACCCCTGGGAGCTTGAGATTGACCCCACCTCCTTCGACTTCCAGATAGAGCTTGATCATGCGGCCTTCTTCAGACATCCGCTTCGCTCACGGGTCGCACCCGGGTGCGGCGAGGTAGAGATGCCCACTAAGCTGTTCGCGCAGCAGCGGGGTCGTGACCTTCACAGCGCCTACCGACGAGGCGGCGGGGCAGTGTCCAGGGCACGAGATGCTGTAGACCGCTCGGACTCCGTCGGGCCCGCGGGCCCTTCTTCGTAGAGGTTTATCCCTTCGGGACCCGCAGCAGGACAGGCGCTTTACCCATTTGCCGACGGTGGCGAGACCGAGAGCCCGGCGGGCAGCGTCACGGTGGCGTTCCTCAGCCTGGCGGAGTCGCCAGACCTTCGGGAGATTCGTTCTGGGGGATCGTCACGCTGACGTTCACCGCCGTCGGGGCGTCTATTTGAGTCGTCGACGGGGTCGTCGTGATCGATGGATCGAAGGTGAGACGGATGCACATTCCGTGGCCGCGGGCTGAGGGACCACAGCGCTCACGCCGGGGGCGCCGAGCGGTTCGGCCCACGATCCGACCGTCGCCGTAGCGGAGTGGCCGGTCGCGCTGCAGTCTGCCGGATTGCTGAGGAACGGCAGGGAAGCCGTGGCGCCTCCGTCTTCGCGGCCGGGATCTCCGAAGAACGTGAGGATCGCGCTTTTGATCGGCGCCGCCTCCGGCATTGCGGGCATGCTCGCGCGCCATGACGTAGCCGGACCAGGTATGCTGCCAGGTGCGCGTAGATGAACGCGGCGAAGCCGCTGTAGGTGAAGGCGAACTCGGCGGGGACGCCGTGCTCCGGCGTGACGTTGAAGAGCGGTGACACCGTCGCCGATTCTTCGTGCAACGAGAACGCGTAGTTTGGCGACGAGCCGCTGAAGTAGACCATGCCGACGATGCTGGAGTCGGGGCAGTTATCCGACTCCGTCGAGGTTCTGTGCGAGCAGGTACTCCGGGCACTGCGCCGCGGCCTGGGGGTCGCCGACGAGTCCGACCTGGTAGTTCGACGTCGGTACGGCTCGGGGGTTGAGGAGAAGAAGAGGATCGCCGTTTCGAATCCCGGCGCCGTGCTGTAGGCGCTGTTGAAATCGAGCCCCGCGGTGAGGACGTTCGGATGAGCTCCCGCCGCCTGGTGCTCGGCCGGCCGGCTTCATCGAGCGATTCGAACAGGAAGCTGCTGACCCCAAACGGCGGTTCTTCGGATCCCGCGTGGAAGTCCAACGTCTGCCGCGCTTCCGCGCGCCCCCTCCGCTCACCGTCACGAGGTTGCCGGGATAGCTTCCAGCGGCCGCCGGGGCGAGCGTCAGGATCACCTGAAGCGAGGAGCGGGCGCTTTGCGTGATGGTGCTGCTCGCGATGCAGGTGACGACCGGGGTGTTGTTTTCGCAGCTCATGCCGCCGGCATTTATTCCCGTCGCTTCGAGCCCCGCCGGCAGCGTATCGACGATCGTGACGGTGGACCCGTCGGTCGGAACTCCGCCCGCGTTCGTCACGAGAATGACGAGATGGCCTTCACGCGTCGTGGGCAGGATCGTCGGCATCGCGACCGAGTGAATCTGCCAGCCGGGGGCGGGCACAGTCTGCGCGTGCGCGACGGTGCCGAGCGGGAAGCACGCCACGCCGAACGTGACGAGGGCGAGGGCGAGGAAGACACGCATCAGCGCGGCCCTCACCGTTTACCTCCTGCGCTCGGCGCTTTCTTCTTCGCCTTCTTCTTCGGGCCGTACCTGGCGCGAGCGGCGGCTTCCACATCGGTGGCGTCGCTTGCCCTCGAGGCGTCGACAGGCGTTTAGCGCGCGGCGTCAGCAGCTGCGCCTTCGTCAGCTTGCGTTTCGCGGGCGGACCGGTCGTCGGTTTCGACTGGTCGCCAGGAAGGGCTGTGATGCTTGCGGGCGGTTCGAAGCTTCCGGCGCCTTCGCTCGTCGGTTGACACGACCCCGAGCAGGCACTCGAACCCGTGGCTGGGAATCCCCCGGCGACTCGGGCGTCATATATGTAACTTGCCAACGTGTCGGTGTCTTCGGGCAGCAGCGCGCCATAGGTGCTGAACATGATGTCGCCGCCCCCGAGTCGCTTATGCCGATCAAGCGCGACCCGGAGAACAGCAGCGGCGAACCGGAACGCGTCGTGCCGTCCGAGATGAGGTAGACGTGTCCTTCGCGATACTCGTAGACGTTCGTCGCTTCGTTGTTCGGCGCTTCGAAGGCGTTGGGGGTCAGCGCGTCGGCGCTTTCGAAGACGACCGTACTGCCGTCCGAAGAGATCGACGGGTGGGTATCGACGGCGGGAAAGAGCTTTCTCGCGAGGATGGCTTGGCGGACGAACGCGAAGTTCGACGCGGTGTTGCTGTTGTCGTTGTAGCCTCCCTCCCCGACGGACACGCGAACAAGTGGCGTAGCGCCGTGACCTTCTCGCTCGTCGGCTTCTTCGCCCGCGGTCTGGTCGGCGAAGTAGCGGAAGACCTGGTAGGTGCTGCTCGTGTCGCCCGCGGTGAGGTCTGCCTCCGAGACGAACAGGGCGTACCTGCCGTTGGGAGTCACATTGATCGGCAGTTCGCCGTTCGCGGTCCATTGGAACGCGTCTTCTTCGCTCAGGGTGGCGATGAACTTCAGCCTCCCTTCGGGATGCCCTTCTTCTTCAGCCGTTCCCGCGTCCTGCTCGAAGACATAGAGGTTGTCCTGCCCTTCGACCGGAGCGACGCCTTCGGCGGTTGGCCCCCGTGAGCGCGCCGTGAGCCACGAAGTAGGCGTGCGGAACCATAGCCGTCCGAGATGCCGGCCACGGCTTCGTACCCCCGCTTCGGCACCGCCGGCTGACACGCGAATCACGCGACGTCCGGCTGGGCGGGAGAAGTCGAACTCGTAGAGGTTCGGCCCGCTCGCCCCGGGTAGGAGCGCCTGTTCTGTCACGAAGAAGACCTTGCTTCCGTCCTTCGACGCCCCCGCAAAAGTTGCTTCAGCCGGTGCCGACGTGTCGCACGATTCACAATCGGCTTTCGAGGACTCTGAGATCGGGACGAAGCTCTGCGGAGCGACACGCGCGAAGATCTCGGTCGCCGGCGGGCCTTCGCCGACGACGGATTCGCCCGCGTGGTTTTCGCCAGCGCAGCCGCCGGCCATCGCGGTGATGAAGAGACGGCTCCCGTCTTCACTCACGGCGCCACGTGTGTTGCCCGTGGCGGGCGGGCCGCCGAGGCCGATACCGCACTCGCTGAGGAGCTTTCCTTCGGAGTCCTGCCCTGCTAGCAACGGGGCGCTTTGCCCGGTGCCGCTGTATTCGTACAGCGAGCGGACCACGTCGTTCAACACGCTGGGATCGAACGGCCAGGTGTTGCTGTTGACGCCGGCGGGAAGTTCGTTGTGGGCTTTCCCGCGGATGTAGAAGAACACGCGGCCCAATTCGGGCGACGCTCCTGCGTAGATCGCTTCGAGCGCGCCTAGGGAGCGCAACCCCGTCGGCGTTGCGGGAGTTTCGGGGTTCATCGGCCCGATGCGCACGAAGCTCCCGTTCGGTTCGCGACGGGTCAGGTTCGCCGCGTAGATCGATTCCGATGGGCTGTGCGTGGCGAAGAGCGCGGTCCCATCTGGTTCAACGTCCATCACGCCGCCTTCGACTTCGGCGGGGACCGGGTTGACGACGAGTTCACTGGGGGAGGGGATCGAGCGGAAGCGTGCGCCAGCCCGCTGAGCTCCGAACGAATGCGTAGTCGTTGCCAAACGCCTCTTCGATCGTCGGCCACCCCAGAAGCGCCGAGCGACGACGCCTGCAGGAGCGGCGCGCCACCCGACGCTTCATCGGACGTGAAGCCTTGGGCCTCGATCGGGAAGCCGTCCTTGAACGGTGGGCTGACCATCTCGTAGGCACGGCAGTCCGGTAGCCGTTCGCGGAATCCCGCCGCCGCTTCGTTTTCTGCGCAGCTTGCCTCGTTGGCGTCGCGGCGCCTGCGCCGAGGGAGCCCCCAGTGCCATCGCGGAGCACACCGTCGCGGCTGATGGTGCGATGCAGAACGAAGTCCCCTGGCACTGGCAAAGCAACTCGCGTTCGGCACCCGCATCGCGGCGGCCTCTCCTTTTCTACCTGCTCCGCAGGCTACCAGCGCGGACCTGAGCGCACTCTACGCATCTGAGTGCGGCACGCAACTTAGCTCGCCGTTGCGGACGTACCTCGCGTTTCTCACTCCGGTCCGCGAGAGCGTGAGCACCGTCCGCGCGGCCGCATGACGCGGTTGCGAGCGGTGGGCAGATGGCGTCGCCTCCCGCAGGCGCCAGCGGGACGCAGGCGCCGCGGGACGCTCACGGGTGGACCCATGAGCGCCCCGTTCCGCGCTTGTGCATAGGCGTTCTACCGCTGTCGCCGAGCGTCAACTTTATCCCTCCTTGAATTCTTCGCCGCCCGAGAGACTGACGGTCGCACCGCCGGTGAACGAGCGGCGTAGTTTTTGTTGATCGCCAGAGCATTCTCAGAGCCTGTCGTCGGGAATTCGAGTTCCTTCGCCGCCCCATAGACTTTGGGTTTGACGACTACGGCCGTTGCCGTACCTGTGACGTGGTAGGTCCCCGCGACGCCGCAGGTCTGGCCCGCCTTGGATTTGACTTTGATTTCGACGAATTCTTTTTCTGTTTTTTCCGCGTTTTCCACGGTAGGCGTGAAGGTCAGCTCGCCTTCACTTTCGCCCTTCGTCGCGCTGTCCCATTCGACCTGCGCCACAACGGCTTTCGTGACGACTTCGTTGTTCGCGACTTCGCATTTCGTCGGAGCGTTGAGGACCGACACGCTGGTGAACGTGAGCCAGAGAGGCTTTGGCTTTCCCGCCCGTTTCAATCGCGCCACCCGCAACACCGACGGTCGCCCCGGTCGATTCGAGTTTCAGCTCGTTGCCTTCGAGGACGAAGTTTTTGGTCTTCGTAGCGCTCGTGGCGAGGTTGTGCGTTTTCGTGATGCCGGATTCTTCGCCTGTCGCTTTGACCGCGAAAGCCCCATTTACGTCCGCTGACGCGCTGGCGACGTCCACGGCGAACAAAGCCATCAGCCCTGCACAGAGCAGAACAAGCACCTTACGTGACACGTTTCCTCACTTTCATGTTGGATAGTGTCGCCGGGCTGCACACGTCCTGTGTGCCCTCTCTCCGAGCGACAGGCAGTGACGCTAACCAGGCGCAAGTCCGCCGCCAAATGCGTACCCCGGGTTTCACTTTGTCAAGAACGTGCGGCGCGGGCGAGAACGACTGCTGATCGAATCAATCCGATAGTGGAGGAACCGATCAATTAGTTGGAGACAGCTTGCCGCACCCCTGCGATCTTCAAGGGTTCCCGGGGTAGCAAACGGCACCGGGAAGCGTGGGCCGCGGGCGGGAACGAGGGTGGGGGCCCGACTCGGTGCAGCGTAGGTGCAGATGAGGTTCGCCGGTGCCGGCCGCCGTTCAGGGCGTGGCCCCCACCGACCGGGCTCTTACGAGCACGCCCGGGCGTTTACCCCAGCGCGCGCCCGTACTGGCGCTCGTAGTACTCCCGGTACTCGCCCGAGCGGATCGGCTCCCACCACCACGTGTTCTCGCGGTACCAGGCCACCGTCTCCTCGAGACCCTCGCTCGAAGCGCACCCGCGGCTCCCAGCCGAGCGCCCGCACCTTCTCGGAGGAGAGCGAGTAGCGCCGGTCGTGGCCCGGCCGGTCGGCGACGTGCTCGATCTGCGACTCGCTCGCGCCCGTGAGCTCGATGATCCGGTCGCACCACGTCGATGTTCGCCTCCTCGTCGGGCCCGCCGGCGTTGTAGACCTCGCCGAGCACGCCGTGCTCGAGCACGTGGCCGATCGCGCGCGCGAAGTCGGTCGCGTGGATCCAGTTGCGCACCTGCATGCCGTCGCCGTAGACCGGCAGCGAGTCGCCGTGCAGCGCGTTGAGCACCATCAGCGGGATCAGCTTCTCCGGGTACTGGTAGGGCCCGTAGTTGTTCGAGCCGCGGCAGATCATGCGCCGGCAGGCCGTAGGTGTGGAAGTAGCTCTGCACGAGCAGGTCGGCGCCGGCCTTGGTCGCCGAGTACGGGCGAGGAGGGCGCGAGCGGGCTCTCCTCGGTGAACGTGCCCTCCTCGATCGAGCCGTAGACCTCGTCGGTCGAGACCTGCACGTAGCGCAGCTCGCGCTCGCGCGCGGCCTCGAGCAGCACGTAGGTGCCGAGCGCGTGCGTCTTCACGAACGCGTCGGGCTCGGCGATCGAGCGGTCGACGTGCGTCTCGGCGGCGAAGTTGACGATCGCCTCGGCGCCGCCGAGTCGATCGCCTCGGCGACCGCCTCCGGGTCCTCGATCGCGCCGCGGACGAACGGTAGCGCTCGTCGCCCTGCGAGCTCCTGCAGGTTCTCCTCGCGCCCGGCGTAGGTGAGCTTGTCGAGCACCGTCACCTCGTCGCCGTGCTCGCGCAGGCGCTGGCGGACGAAGGTCGAGCCGATGAAGCCGGCGCCGCCGCAGACGAGCAGCCTCATGCGCGCATCATCCCAGCGCGCGCAGCCAGGTAGCCCGCGAGGCCGTCCTGCCAGGGCGGCAGCGGCAGCACATCGTCGCGTTCGGACTCGAGCGCCGACCAGGCCGGGCGCGGCGCCGGGCGCGCGAACTGCGTCGCTCGTCGTCGGCTCGACGCGGCAGTCGACCTCGGCCTGGCGGAAGATCTCCTCGGCGAAGCCGTTCCAGGAGACCTGCGCCGCCGCCGGTCAGGTGGACGAGGCCCGCTGACGCCGCGCTCGAGCAGCCCGAGCAGCGCCGGCGCGAGATGCCCGGACCAGGTCGGGCGAGCCGACCTGGTCGGTGACGACCTGCACCGCGTCGCGCTCGCCGGCGAGGCGCAGCATCGTGGCCGACGAAGTTGCGCGCCGTCGACGCCGTACAGCCAGGCGGTGCGCACGACGCGTGTGCCGCGGCGAGGCCGCGAGCACCAGCCGCTCGCCCGCGAGCTTGGTCGCGCCGTAGACGGAGCGCGGGCCGGTCGGGTCGGACTCCAGATAGGGCGCGGGTGTCCCGTCGCCGTCGAGCGGCGCGATGCCGTCGAAGACGTAGTCGGTCGAGACGTGCAGCAGCGGCACCCGCGCCGCGCGCCGCCGCCGCGCGCGAGCACGCCGGCGCCGTCGGCGTTGACGGCGCGCGCCGCCTCCGGCTTGCTCTCGGCGCCGTCGACGTCGGTCCAGGCCGCGCAGTTGACGATCGCCGTCGAGCCGGCCGCCTGCTCAGCGCTTCGAGCAGCGTCGCGACCGCCGGCGCGTCGGTGATGTCGAGCTCGGGCAGGTCGACCGGCACGAGCTCGTGCCCGGCCCGCGCCGCCGGCCCGCATCACGTCGTGGCCGAGCATGCCGCAGCGCGCCTGTGACGAGCAGCCTCACAGGATCGAGATGTCGGAGTTGTCGCCGACCATGAAGCGGTACGCGCGCGGCTGGCGCTCGCCGCGGCGCACCGTCACGTTGCGCCCGAGCAGCGAGGACTCCATGCGCCCGTCGAGGCCGCGGACCGTGCAGCCCGCGAGCAGGATCGAGTGCTCGACCTCGGCGTCGGAGATCGAGCAGTCCTCGCCGATCGCCGTGTACGGGCCGATGTAGCAGTCGCGTCAGCTCGCGCGCCGGCGCCGATGATCGCCGGGCCGCGCACGCGCGTGCGCTCCAGCCGCGCGCCCGCCTCGACCACCACGCGCCCGTCGACCTGCGAGTCGATCAGCTCGCCGTCGACGCGCTCGACGAGGTTGTCGAGGATCAGGCGGTTGGCCTCGAGCATGTCCTCCAGGCGGCCGGTGTCCTTCCACCAGCCGCGCACGATGTGCGGCTCGACGCGCAGGCCGCTGTCGACGAGGTGCTGGATCGCGTCGGTGATCTCGAGCTCGCCGCGCGGCGAGGGCTCGATCGCGCGCGCCGCGTCGTGGATCGCCGGCGGTGAACATGTAGACGCCGACGAGCGCGAGGTCGGTGCGCGGGCTCGGCGGGCTTCTCGACCAGCGCGCACGCACCCGGCCGACTCGCCCGGCTCGGCGCCGCGTCGAGCTCGGCGACGCCGTAGTTCTCCGGGTCGGGCACCGGCGTCAGCAGGATCAGCGCGTCGGGCTCGTGCTCGCGGAAGGCGCCGACGAGCTCGGTGATGCCGCCCTGCAGCAGGTTGTCGCCGAGGTACATCACGAACGGGCTCGTCGCCGAGGAACGGCTCGGCGGTGAGCACCGCGTGCGCGAGCCCGAGCGGCTCGTCCTGCACGATGTAGGTGATGCGCACGCCGAAGCGCGAGCCGTCGCCGGCGGCCGCTTCGATCTCGGCGCCGGTCTCGGGCGCGATGATGATCCCGATCTCCTCGATCCCGGCCTCGGCCATCGCCTCGATCCCGTAGAACAGCACGGGCTTGTTGGCGACCGGCACGAGCTGCTTGGCGCTCGTGTGGGTGATCGGGCGCAGGCGCGTGCCCTTGCCCCCCGACAGGATCAGTCCCTTCAGCGGCTCCATCGTCGGAGAACCCTAGCGGGAGGCCGGGGCTGCGGACCCGCCGCGCGGACGCGGCGTTCAGCGTCCTCGGAGTAGGGCCGATGACTTGAATCTCGAGCTCCTTAACCCGATCAGCCGATATTTCCATCTATCATCGCCGAAACTCTCGACCCCGCCAGAGACGTAGGGTCTGCAAACGTCAACAGTGGAGGCTCTCCCACATGCCCCGAACCAAAGCCCCCGCCGACCAAGCCGACCGAGCAGGAGCCCGCCTGGTCGATCCCGAGCCTGCGCGAACCGCGCTACTCGCAGTCGCTCGAGCGCGGCCTCGCGATCCTCGGCTGCTTCACCCCCGCGCGTCCGGTGCTCGGCATCGCGGACATCGCCGACGAGCTCGGCATGAGCCGCTCGACGACGCACCGCTATGTGATCACGCTCGTCGCGCTCGGCTACCTCGAGCAGGGCGCCTCGCGCAAGTACCGGCTCGGGCTGCGCGTCACCGACCTCGGCATGTCGGCGCTGAACTCCACCGGGCTGCGCGAGCACGCGCGCCCCTACCTGGAGGAGCTGCGCCAGCGCAGCTCCTACACCGACGAGCCTCGGCGTGCTCGACGGCAGCGAGGTCCTCTACGTCGACCGCGCGCGCAGCTACCGCCGCGGACAGAACCAGATCGACCTCGGCCTGCAGGCCGGCTCGCGCGTGCCCGCCTACTGCACCGCGATGGGCAAGCTGCTGCTCGCCTACCTGCCCGAGAGCCAGCAGCGCGACGCTGCTCGCCGAGATCAAGCCCACGCAAGCAGCGGCCCGAACACGATCACCGCGAAGAAGGCGCTGCGCGCCGAGCTCGAGAAGGTCCGCGACGCGGGCTTCGCCGTCGACGACGAAGAGCTCGCGGCGGGCCTCTACGCGATCGCCGCGCCGGTCCGCAACGAGACGCCGCGACGTGGTCGCCGCCGTCAGCCTCGCCGCGCCGAGCTCGACTGATCGCGCTCGAGGAGCTCGTCGACGCGCTCGGCCCGCACCTCGTCTCGACCGCCGACCGCATCTCCGCGCGGCTCGGCTACCGGCGCGACGACGAGCGGAACTAACAAATAGCCTTGCGGCCCGTGCGCCGCCTCGCCGCTCATCTGCCTGCCCCTGCTCTCGCTCGGCGCTCGCGGCCTGCGGGACGACGACCTCGACCGCGAGCTTCCACGGCGCCGAACACGAAGGTCGCGCAGACGATCGCGAACCTGCAGTCGGACATCACCTCGGGCGAACAGAAGAAGATCTGCGGAACCGATCTCGCCGCTGCCGTCGTAGTCGCGAAGCTGGGCGGCAAGAGCGCGTGCGAATCGGCGGTCAAAGACCAGGTCGCCGAGATCGACAACACCGAACTCGAAGTCGAATCGGTCAAGGTCAGCGGCGAAACGGCGACGGCGAAGGTGAAGAGCGTCTACGCGGGCAAGAAAGTGCCGGAAGCGAGCGTCTCGCTCGTGAAGGAAGGCGGCAAGTGGAAGATCGCCTCGCTGATCGCCCCGCCGCACGCGCCGAAGAGCCACCCAGTAGCCGCGCACGCGGCCGCCGCGAAGACGCCGCTCGAGCGCTAGTAGACGCCGGCGAGCTTGCGGTGGTCCCAGCTCGCGCGGCGGCGCTCGACGAACTCGAGCCCGACCCGCTTGGCGGCCTGCGCGTCGATCATCTCGCCGACCTCGGGCGGCAGCTCGGCCGACGGGCGGCGCGCCGCGCGGCACGGCGTAGCGGGCGAAGATCTCGTGCCCGAGCGCTTTGACCACCTCGAGCTCGCGGTGGATCACCACGTCGCACTCGAGCATCACGCCGCGCAGCTCCTGGTAGATCTCCCCCGCCTCCACCTGCAGCGTCGCGCGCGCATCGCGCTCGAGGTTGCGGACCTTCTGCGAGACGCCGTAGGTCCACGCCCACAGCCGCGGCGCCCGGCTCGCCGCCGGCCGCCTCGCGCAGCACGTACCAGAGCGGCATCAGGTGGGGCCAGCCGCGCGGACCCGCCGTCGCGCAGGTCACGGTGCGCTCCTCCGCGAGGAAGGCCGCCGCCTCCTCTCGCTCATCTTGATCTGCTCGCGCCGGCTCATCGCACCGTCCTCGTTCGAGTGGGCCGCGATTATCGCCGCGGCGCTCGCCGCCGAAGGCATGCGACCCGAGCCGAGAGGCGCGACGCGTCGGAGACAATCGTCCCGCGAAGCTGGAAAATCCGAAGATCGGAACTAGCGCTGTTTACCGTGGACAGCCCAGTTCAGCGGCAGGGCCTCGAGCGGCGGCGAGGAGCGCGGCCGCTTCCCTCGCACCGGCAGTGGACTCCGCTCGGTCGTGCGCTGCACGTGGCGGGCGACAACTGGACGCTTGCGATCGTCGCCGAGCTCGCGGGCGGCCGGATGCGGCTCGCCGTCGCTGCGCGAGCGGCTCGCGGGCGTGAGCGCGGGCGTGCTCGACCGCTACCTCGCGAGGATGAACGAATCCGGGCTCGTCTCGCGGATCCGCTTTCGCGAGATGCCGCCGCGCGTCGAAGTTGAGCTCACCGAGGCCGGGCGCGAGCTGCTGCCGATCATCGCCGCGCTCAGCGAGTGGGGTCTGCGCTGGGCCTGGACCGAGCCGCGCGAGGGAGAGCTGCTCGACCCCGCGGCGCTTTTGCGATCCCTGCCCAGCCTGCTCGGCCGGCCTGTGCGGGCGCCCGACGGCGCGGTGGAGCTCGTGCTCGACGAGCGCGGCGGGCGCAAGAGCTACCTCGCCGAGATCGCGGCGGGCGGCGTCGAGATGTGGCGCGGTGCGCCCGACCGCATCGCGCCCGAGAGGACCTGCGCGGATCGCGGGCGACTGGCGCGCGTGGGCGGCCGCGCTCGGCCCGGAGGCGGACCTCGGCGGGCTGAAGCTCTCGGGCCGCAGCTCCCAGGCGCAGACGACTGCTCGGCGCGCTCGCGCGGCCCGCTCGCGCAGGCGTCGGCGACGCGCGCCCGGCGGCGTCTGCGGGCCACCGCGCGGCGGCCTAGACGCCCGCCGGCGAGGCGGCCGCCTCGCGCAGCGAGCTGACGGCGGCGAGCACCGCCTCGCGCGCGTCCTCGGGCTCGAGCACCGCCGCGTCGCCCGCTTCGCGCAGGATCTCGCGCACGAGCCAGTCGACGCCCGCGAAGCTCAGCTCGACGATCACCGATCCGTCGGTGCGCTCCTCGACGACGCGCCGCGCCTCGCGCGCCCAGCGTGCGCGCTCGGGCGAGACCCAGACGCGCGCGGTGCGCGACGCCTCTACCTCGCCGGTCCGCAGCCAGCCGTCGACCTCCGCGGCCGGATCGACCTCGGGACGCGGCTGGAAGCGCTCGTCGCTCACGTTCGCGCTCTTGATGCGGTCGAGGCGGAAGTGACGCACGCCGTCGCGCTCGGGGTCGAAGCTCGCGACGTACCACCCCTCGCGGCCGTTGGTGAGCGCGTAGGGCTCGACCTTGCGAACCGAGATCTCGTCCTCGTTCTCCTTGAAGTACTCGAGTTCGATCAGCCGTCGCCCGATGATCGCCTTGGAGATCGTGCGCGCCACGTCGGAGTCGTCCCCGGCGGCCGTGCGCGACCTGCAGGCCCTGCTCCATCGGATCCTCGCCGAGCGCGGCGACGATCTTCTTGCGGGCCGAGGCGAGCGAGCCCTCGGGGATGTGCTCGCCGATCAGGTCGATCGCGGCCACCAGCGCCTTCGCCTCGACGGGCAGCAGCCGCGCGGGGCGGTCGAAGTTGTCGCTGTAGGGCTCCGGGTCGACCTCGATCTCCCCCTCCTCCTCCTTGATCTCCGCGTAGAGCACGTAGGAGCCGCCGCCGAAGTTGACGACGTTGAGCACGTTGACGTCCTCGCGCAGCTCCTCGTCGCTGATCTGCAGCCGCTCGCGCACATCGGCGATGCCCACGCGCTCGCCGCGACGCCCCGCATCGATCAGGATGCTCGCGAGCGTCACCAGGCGAGCGAAGCGCTCGGGACGGATCGCCGTGTCCGGCCGGCTGTCCTCGCTCGTCCTTGCGCGCGTGACGCCGTGCCTCCTCTTCCGCACCCGGTCGCGCGCGGCGCCGGCGTGAGGCGGGAGGCTCCTCCTCGTGGCGCTCGCGCAGCTGGTCGAGGCGGCGGCAGAGCTCGGCGGCGAGCTCGGCGGGGCCGAGCAGACGCGCGTTCACACCGAGCCCAAGCACCCACGAGACGAGGCTGCGCGGATCGGAGTAGCTCGTGAGGAACAGGCGGTCGCCCTCCTCGAGGGCGGTCCCGGGGTCGAGCTGCTCGTCCTCGCCGAGCGTCTCGGCGGGGTCGACGATCCGGCCGTAGCGCCCGAAGTGGCGTTCGATCTGCCAGGCGATGCGCTCGGAGACGAGCACCCGCGCGACGCCCTGCTCGTCGCCGAGCTGCCAGTCCGCGCGGTTGGCGTAGGCGCGCGGATCGAAGTCCTCCGGACGGTGGAAGTCGTGCTCGGCCTTGGTCGCGTACGAGACCTTGCCTCGCATCCGGGAGAGGCGGAAGACGCGGATCGCCTTGCGCTCGTGCGAGAGACCGAGGAGGTAGAACTCGCCGCCCTGGAAGAGCAGGTGGTAGGGATCGACCTTGCGGGTGGAGACCTCGTCGCGGCCCATCGTGTAGTAGTCGAAGACGATCGTCTTGTTGCGGAAGATCGCGGTCTCCACCTTCGCGAGCCGGGCGGAGAGCTCGTGGCCGCCCGCCGAGGCGGTGATCCCCAGCGCGACCGAGCGCTGCTCGGGTGCGCGCAGCGGGCTCGGCCGGCCCCAGGTGATCTGCTGCAACGCGAGACGCAGCGGCTCGGCGTAGGCGAATTCACCGTCGAGCAGGGTCAGCGCGGTCTGTAGAGCCGCGAGCTCTTTGTCGGTGAAGGCGATTGCGGGGAGGTGGAAGTTCTCGGGCCGCAGGGAGTAGTTCTCCTGCTCGGCCGCACCGTCGGCGGGGCGCTCCACGGTGAGCTGAATGCGCAGCGACTCGAGCTCCGAACGGTCCGCGTAGAAGCGTCGCGCGAAGGCGTCCTCGTTCATGCCGCTGTAGCCCTCCACGTCCCGCCTGATCTCGAGCGCCGTCACAGGGCGTCGCTCGGCCATCAGGTAGGAGATCAGGGAGAGCTGGCGGATCAGCTTCTCGGTGTCCTTTGCCATCGGCCCCCAAAGATAGAAGCCGGGGACGAGGCGCGAGCGGCGGGGCGCAGGCGCCGTGCCGCTATTTGCGACCTTTCAGGCGGCCTCGCGCGCGAGGTCCGACTCCCGCGAGGGCTCGGCGGCGCTCGCGCCACGCTCGGCGAAGAACGCGCCGCCTCCGATCGCGCGGTCGAAGGGCGACCAGCGCCTGCCCGGAGCGAGCTGCTTCTCGAGCCGGTCGAAGCTCCCCAGCCTGCCGCCGAGGTTGTCGATCATGTGCACGAGCGTGGCCTCGCGAGTACAGGGGACGACGGGGCTGCCGTGCTCGAGCGACCCGTGGTGGGAGAGGATGATGTGCCCGACCGCCTGGGCGAGCTCCGCAGGGAAGCCCTCGATCTCCTCGATCGTGCGACGAATCAGGTAGTAGCCGAGTGCGATCTCACCGTGGAGCTTGCCCGCGTCCGTGAGGTCGAAGACGCTATCCCCCCCGACCTCCGCCGTGTAGGCCTCGAGCTTGCCGATGTCGTGGAGCAGGGCGCCCGTCACGGCGGTATCCCGGTCGATCCCCCCGAAGGTCGCGCTGATCGCGCTCACCGCCTGTGCGACGCCGAGGCAGTGCTCGAGCAACCCGTGGGCGTAGGCCTGGTGGTAATGCTTTGCCGCCGGCGCATCCCGGTAGCGCCGCCACAGCTCGGTTCCCGGGCCGAGGATCCGCTCGAGCAGCTCGTGCAGATGAGGCTGCTGGATCGTCGCCACCAGCTCGCGGATCTCTGCCTCCATCTGCGTGGCCGAGCGGCCCGGTCCGTCCTTGAGGTCCTCCGCGACGTAGGTGCCGGGCATCGCGATCTCGACTCGCCGCATGTTGATCTGCGGCCCGAACCTCGGGTGCACCACGTAGCGGCCGAAGACCGTCACCACCACCCCCGCCCGCGCGACCTCGGCGATCTCCTCGTAGTCCTCCCAGACCATGCAGGGAACGGACCCCGTGCGGTCCCCCACGACGAGCCTGAGGTAGTCCCCGCCGTCACGCCTGCGCCGCAGCTCGGCCTCCTTGACGAGCAGCGCCTGCTCGATCTCCGCGCCGTCTGTGAGCTCGCTGAGAAGCACGAATCTGAAGTTAGAGAGGGGTGCGGACGGCCCACCGGCGTCACCAGCGAGCCCAGCGCCTACGATTGAAGAAGATGAAACCGGCTGCGACCGCCGCACGCACAGTGCTCCTCACCGTCGCCCTGCTCGCGTGTTCCGCGGCGGTCGCGTCCGCCTACTGGCAGCCCCCCTCGCAACCCACCTTCTACTGGCAGCTGCAGGGCCAGCTCAAGACCACGGTTCCCGCCGCCGTCTACGACGTGGACGGCTTCGAAACGAGCGCCGCCGAAGTAGCCGCGCTGCACGCTCAGGGCAAGCACGTCGTGTGTTACATCGACGTGGGCACCGCCGAGAACTTCAGGCCGGACTACGGCGAGTTCCCGAAGTCCGTGCTCGGGCACTCAAACGGCTGGCCTGGTGAGAAGTGGCTCGACATCCGCCGGCTCTCCGTGCTCGAGCCGATCATGGCCGCGCGCCTCCAGATGTGCCGCGAAAAGGGGTTCGACGCCCTGGAGCCGGACAACATCGAAGCCTTCTCGAACAAGAGCGGTTTCCCGATCACCGCCGCCGAGCAGCTCACCTACAACGAGTGGATCGCCCAGGAGGCGCACTCCCTCGGGCTTGCCGTGCTGCAGAAGAACGACGGCGAACAGACGCCCGAGCAGGAGCCCTACTTCGACGGCGCGCTCAGCGAGGAATGCAACCAGTTCCACGAATGCGCGGACTTCGAGCCCTACCTGCAGGCGGGCAAGCCCGTGATCGACGCCGAGTACAAACTGAAGACGAGCCGCTTCTGCGCCGCCGACGAAGCGCTAGGGATCGTCGGGGCGAGGTTCAACCTCGCGCTCAACGGCAAGCGCTTCGAACCCTGCTGGTGAGCTAGGCGCGCTCCTGCTCGGCCCCGGGAGAGGCCGGCCAGAACCCCTCGATCTTGCTTGCGTCCGAGCCTCGGCTCGGCTCGGCGCTCACACGTCCTCCGCGAGGAACGCGGCAACGCGCTCGGCCGAGAGCGCGAGCATCGCGAGGCGTGTGCGGCGGGTCGCCGAGCCGATGTGGGGGAGCAGCACCGTGCGAGGAGCGGCGAGCAGCTCGGGCTTCAGCAGCGGCTCGTGCTCATAGACGTCGAGTCCCGCCGCGAGCAGTTCGCCGCGCTCCAGCGCGCCCGCCAGCGCGTATTCGTCGACGACCGCTCCGCGCGCGGTGTTCACGAGTACGCCCTCCGGCCCGATCATCCCGATCCGGCGCGCGTCGATCAGACCGCGGGTCGACTCGCTCAGCGGGACGTGCAGCGAGACGATCTCGCTCTCGGCGAGCATCGCGTCGAGGTCCTCGCGCCAACCCGGCTCGCCGGTGGGCGTGCGGGTGTGGTGGAGCACTCTCATCGAGAAGCCCTCGGCCCGGCGCGCGACCGCTCGCCCGATCCGTCCGTAACCCACCAGCCCGAGTGTCGCCCCCCACACGTCGCGCCCGCGCGTCTCGAGGAAACCCCACCCCTCCCAGCGTCCCGCGCGCAGGACGCCCTCGGCCTCGCTCGTCTCGCGCGCCGCCGCGAGGATCAGCGCGAAAGCGAGGTCCGCGGTCGTCTCGACCAGCGCCTCGCCCGCGCTGAGCACCGCGATCCCTCGCCCCTCGGCCGCGCCGAGATCGACCGCGTCGGTGCCCGCTCCCGCGACCGCGATCACACGCAGCTGCGGCATTGCCGCGATCGCCGCCGCCGTGACGGGCACCGTCGGCGGGCAGATCAGCGCCTCCGCCGCAGCGTCCTCGCCCGGCTCTCCGGGCACGAGATCGTGGCCGTCGAGCGCACGAAGCGCGTCGGGCACGAGCGGGGTCGCGATCAGGATCCGGGCCATGCCCGCAACTCGCCTACGGCGTCAGGCGATGCGGGCCGCGGTAGAGGAACGTCACCTCGCGGACGTTCTCCTGGGCGAGCATCATCATCAGCAGTCGTGTGAGCCCGAACCCGAAGCCGCCGTGCGGCGGGGCGCCGAAGCGGAAGAAGTCGAGGTAGTAGCCGATCGTCTCCGGGTCTACGCCGCGTTCTGCGGCCTGTGCTCGGAGCTGCTCGTACCGGTGCTCGCGCTGTGCACCCGTCGTGAGCTCGATGCCGCGCCACAACAGGTCGAAGCCCTTGGTCAAATTGGGATCGTCCTCGTGGCGCATGTGGTAGAAGGCGCGACCCCCCGGGGGGTAGTCCTTCACGAAGCAGAACTCGTGCCCCTGCTGCTCCGCGATCAGCGCGCACAGCCCCCGCTCTTCAGACGGGTCGAGGTCGTTCGCCGGTCCGGACATCTCGTGGCCGGAGTCCGCGAGCATCTGCTTCGCCTCGGCGAGCGTCACGCGCGGGAACGGGAGGCTCGGCACGACGAGCTCGGTTCCGAACGTGTCGCGGATTCGCTCGCCGTGCGACTCGGCGACGGCCGCGAGCACGTGAGCGAGCCAGCGCTCCTCGACGGCCATCACGTCCTCATGGGAGTCGATCCACGAGAGCTCCATGTCCACGCTCGTGAACTCCGTGTCGTGGCGCGAGGTGAACGAGGGGTTCGCGCGGAACACGGGCCCGACCTCGAAGACCTTCCCGAAGCCTGCTGCCATCGCCATCTGCTTGTAGAACTGCGGCGACTGCGCGAGGTAGGCGTCACCGTCGAAGTAGTCCACGTGGAACAGCTCCGCGCCCGACTCGCTCGCGGAGCCCATCAGCTTCGGCGAGTGCAGCTCGATGAAGCCCTCCTCGCGCCAGAACTCGCGCATCGCCCGCTCGACCGCCGTCTGGACCTCGAAGATCAGCCGCCGGTCGGGCCGGCGCAGGTCCAGGTAACGCCAGTCGATTCGCTTGTCGAGCGCAGAGTCCTCGGCGATCGGCAGCTCGGGCTGAGCGAGCGAGTCGACCTGCAGCGACTCGATCTTCAGCTCCAGGCCGCCGAGCTTCACGCGCTCGTCGCCCGCCACGGTGCCCGTGATCGTGACGGCCGACTCCGCGGTCAGCGCGGAGATCGCATCGTTGAGCTCGCTCGGCGTCTCGCCCTTGGAGAGCACCGCCTGCGCGAGCCCGGTTTCGTCGCGCAGGATCACGAACTGCACGCGCTTCTGGTCGCGCAGCGCGTTCACCCAGCCACGCACCGTCACGCGTTCTCCGAGCTGCTGCGGCAGCGCCTCGATCAGGGTTCGTTGCATGCCCGCCAGCCTATAGAGGAGCGCGCGGCGATCCGCCCGCGCCCCGCCCGCGGCTCAGGCCGGGGCCTCCGCGAGCACCACCTCGACCTCGAGCTCCTCGCCATGCTCGTAGACGAGCTCCGCGATCGAGCCCGCCTGACGGAGGTCCTCCGCGCCGAGCTCGAGCGCCTCCAGACGCTCCGGGGTGTCGCGCACGATCAGCCGCGCGACGGGGGCGCGCATCTGCACCTGTGCCCCCGACTTCGCCTTGCGCACGGCCGCGAGCACCTCGGCTGTGACCTCGAGCGCGAGCTCCTCGCGCGCCCACTCGCCGTCGCCCGTGGCCGCCGCGCCCAGCTCCTCGGCGGAGGGCCACGCAGCGCGGTGCACCGAGCCCTCCTGCCACCAGGACCAGACCTCCTCGCACACGAAGGGCAGGAAAGGCGCGAACAGCCGCTGGAAGACCGACAGCGAGAGACGCAGCGCTCTGCTCACCGGCCCCGAGATCTCGGGGGAGGGGTCATAGCGCCGGCCCTTCACGAGCTCCAGGTAGTTGTCGCAGAACCACCAGAAGAGCGCCTCTGTGCGTTGCAGCGCGCGCGCGTAGTCGTAGGCCTCGAAGCTCTCCCCCGCCTCGGCAACGAGCGCGGCGAGACGGGCGATCATCGCCCGGTCGAGCGGATGCGCGAGCTCGTCGGCCTGCGGTGGCAGGTCTGCGATCGCGAACTTCGACGCGTTGAGCAGCTTGACCGCGAGCTTGCGTCCGACCTTCATCTGCTGAGACTCGAAGGCCGTGTCCGTGCCCGGCCGTCCGCTCGCCGCCCAGTAGCGGACCGCGTCCGCCCCGTGCTCCTCGAGCAGATGCATCGGCGTGACCACGTTCCCCTTGGACTTCGACATCTTCTTGCGGTCCGGGTCGAGCACCCAGCCCGAGATCGCCGCGTTCGCCCAGGGCAGCTCGCCCTCGTCGAGCTCCGAGCGGAGCACCGTCGTGAAGAGCCAGGTGCGGATGATGTCGTGAGCCTGCGGGCGCACGTCCATCGGGAAGACCTTCTCGAAGAGCGCGCTGTCCTCACCTGACTGGCCCGCGATCTGCGGCGTCAGCGAGGAGGTCGCCCAGGTGTCCATCACGTCGGGGTCGCCCGCGAAGCCGCCGGGCACGCCGCGCTGCTCGGCGGTGTAGCCGGGCGGCACGTCCGTCGAGGGGTCGACCGGCAGGTCCTCCTCTCTCGCTCCGATCGGGCTCGAGTGCAGCACGTTCCCCTCCGCATCGATCGGGTACCAGACCGGGAAGGGCACGCCGAAGAAGCGCTGCCGGCTGATGCACCAGTCTCCGTTCAGCCCGTTCACCCAGTCCTCGAAGCGCGCCCTCATGTAGTCGGGGTGCCAGCGCAGCTGTCGCCCCGCCTCGATCAGCTCCGGTTGATGCTCGATCGTGCGGATGAACCACTGCCTGCTCGTCACGATCTCGACCGGGCGGTCCCCCTTCTCGTAGAACTTCACCGCGCGGTTGACCGGCTCCGGCTCCCCGATCAGGTCGCCGGACTCCTCGAGCAGCTCGACGACCCGCCGGCGCGCCTGGTTGATCGTCCGACCGGAGAGCTCCGCGTAGCTCTCTCTCGCGCGCTCGAGGTCGCGAGACTCCCATCCCGGAGTGCCCCAGGGCACCTCCGCAAGGCGGCCGTCGGGAGCGAGCACCGAGCGCACCGGGAGTCCCAGCTCTCGCCACCAGGTCACATCGGTGAGATCGCCGAAGGTGCAGACCATCACCAGGCCCGTGCCCTTATCGCGCTCCACGAGCGGATGGCTCAGCACCGGCACCGTGGTCCCGAAGAGCGGCGTCAAAGCCTCGCCACCGAGGAGCGCGGTGTAGCGCTCGTCCTCGGGGTGCGCCAGCAGCGCGACGCACGCGGGGATCAGCTCGGGCCGTGTCGTCTCGATCAGCGCCGGCTCGCCCTCGCCGTCCGCGCGGGCGAAGCGCACGCGGTGCATCGCACCCGGGCGCTCCCGGTCCTCGAGCTCCGCCTGGGCGACCGCGGTCTGGAAGTCCACGTCCCAGAGCGTGGGCGCCTCGAGCTGATAGGCGACCCCGCGCGCGAGCAAGCCGAGGAACGATCGCTGGGAGATGCGCTGGGCGAGCGGTCCGATCGTCGTGTAGGTCATCGTCCAGTCCACCGAGAGCCCGAGCGTCCGCCAGAGGTCTTCGAAGGCCTGCTCGTCGCTCTCGGTGAGCCGCAGGCAGAGCTCGACGAAGTTCGGACGCGAGACGGAGACGGGCTCCTTCTCCGAGGGCTCGGCGGGAGGCTCGAAGGCGGGGTCGTAGGGAACCGACGGGTCGCAGCGCACGCCGTAGTGGTTCTGCACGCGACGCTCCGTGGGCAGCCCGTTGTCGTCCCACCCCATCGGGTAGAACACCTCGCGGCCCTGCATCCGCCTGTAACGCGCGACCGCGTCCGTGTGCGTGTAGGAGAACACGTGCCCTACGTGCAGCGAGCCGCTCACCGTCGGCGGGGGCGTGTCGATCGAGAAGACGCGCTCGCGCGGCGCCGAGCGGTCGAACGTGTAGGTGCCCTCCCGCTCCCACACATCGCTCCACTTCTGCTCGAGCCCCTCGAGCGTGGGGCGCTCGGGTACCCCGCGCGGATCGGGTGGGCTCGCAGAGGACAAGGGCTGATCGTAGCCGCGGGCAGTTCGGGGAGTCCGCCCAGGTCGGTCAGCGAGGTCCTCGGCTCGGGGGTGGCGAGAGCGCTTGCGGGGGTCTCGCGCGCGGACTCCGTTCTCATCGGTTTTTCTCGCGCGCGGGCTTCTTTCTCATCAGTTTCTTACAAAAAAGTTGCGATTGCGTCATTCGCAGATATAGGATCGCCCCGTCTGAGGAGACACGGCTGGGGAGGGGTGTATGGCCGCAGGGAGACAGGGTTGAGCGTCACGGCGCGAAAGCTGACCGCCGTGATCGGTGCCGTCGTCGTGGTCGGCGTGCTGATCGGCCTCTACGTCTCGAGCTGGGCGACCGTCCTGCCCAAGACGATCCCCGGCACCGTCGGGGTCGCCACCGCCGCAGGGCCGACGACGGACCTCACGCTGCAGACCGACGCCGCAGTCGGGCCGCAGGAGAGCCCCGCCCATCCCGACTGGGTCTCCTACCTCGTCAAGCGGGGTGGGAGCTGGGTGCGAAGCACGATCTTCAAGGTGCCCGCGCACTCGCTCGTGCACGTGACCGTCTACCAGTTCGACGGCGACTCCGGCCTGCGCAACCCCTTCCTCTCCGCCGTCCAGGGAACACAGGGCGGCGTGGAGATGATCGACGGCAAGGCCGCCACTCACATCGACCCCGAAGAAGCCTCGCACACCTTCGTCGTGCCGCAGCTCGGCGTCTTCGTGCCGCTGCCGGGGGTGCCCGAAGAAGCGAAGAACCAATGCGAATACGGCCCCTGCGACCCGGCCACGATGGCGCACCGCACGATCGAATTCACCTTCCGCACGGGTAAGAAGGGCCGCTACCGCTGGCAGTGCTTCGTGCCCTGCGCGGCGGGCACCTACTTCGGCTTCGGCGGGCCGATGCAGACGCTCGGCTACATGGACGGGTTCATCGATGTCGTCTAGCGGCGTAGGAGCCGAGCAGTCACCGCCCGCGGGCGAGCCCAACCACATGCGCCGTTTCGCGACGATCTGGATCCTCGCCACCCTGATCGCGCTCCCGCTCGTGATCTTCGTGCTCGGTCCCGACCTGCCCCCGGGCAACGGCTCAGAACAGGCCTCCGGCCACGTCACGGACAACACCGTGCTGCTCGCGATGGCCACGCCCGTGCTGCTGCTCGTGGTGATCTACCTGCTCTACGCCGTCATCGCCTTCCGCCAGCCCGCGGGCGGAGCGCTCGAAGGGCCGGCCGTGCGCGGGCACCAGGGCCTGCAGACCGCGTGGATCGTCATCACCTCGGCGCTCGTCCTCTCACTCGCCGCCTATGGGACCGTCCGGCTCGTCGCCGACAACGGGGCGGGTTCGGGCAGCGGGCCGAAACCGCTCACGGTGCCGAAGGGCGAAAAGCTTCCCGTGCAGGTGATCGCGCAGCAGTGGGCCTTCACCTACCGCTACCCGACCTACGGCGGCGTGGAGACGACCCACCTCGAGCTGCCCGTCGACAAGATGGTTGAACTGCACGTCACCTCGCTCGACGTGATCCACTCCTTCTGGGCCTACCAGTTGGGGGTCAAGGCCGACGCGAACCCCGACACCGACAACATCGCCTTCGTCAAGCCGACGAAGATCGAGACCTTCGAAGTTCACTGCGCCGAGCTCTGTGGCATCTGGCACGGCGCGATGTTCGACCACGGCCACGTCGTCAGCGACGCGAACTTCGAAAGCTGGATCCACGAACAGCAGACGCGCTTCGCCGCGACGACGAAGGTGCTGCCGAAGTACTCGACTACCTACCTCCCCGAACCCACGAGGCGTGGCGAATGAGCACAGCCGAGAGCACCACAACCCAGCCCCCCGCGACGAGCCGGCCGCTGTGGCGGCGGCTGATCGGCTTCAACCTGCTCACCGCAGTGATCCTCGGCGTGGGCGGCTACTACCTCGGCTGGTGGATCGGCCACCTCGTGACCGAAGGCAAAAGCTTCGAATACACGGCGGCGATCGACGAGAACGACACCGCGCTGCTGCTCGCCTACTTCGGCGGCGTGATCGGCTTCCTGGTCGGCCTCGGCTTCGCGAACTACCCGATCTCGCGGATGCTCGGCCGCCCCGCCTCGCTGCGCGAGAAAGAGGAACACGGCATCGGGCGCTACTTCGGACTGTGCACGGACCACAAGGTCGTGGGCATCCAGTACCTCTGCGGGATCGGCCTGTTCTTCTTCATCGGCGGGCTGAACGCGATGCTGATCCGCACCGAGCTGCTGCACTCGAGCCCCACCTTCGTGGGCCCCAACCAGTACCTCTCGCTCGTCGGCGAGCACGGGACGATGATGATGGGGATGATGACCTCAGGGATCCTGGGGCCGTTCGCCAACTACTTCGTGCCGATCATGATCGGCGCACGGCGGATGGCCTTCCCGAGGATCGAGGCGCTCACCTTCTGGCTGCTGATGGCGGCCGGCTTCATCCTCACCTCGACGATCTTCTTCGGCGGCTTCCCGACCGGCTGGACGGGCTACGAGCCGCTCAACGACCAGGCCGTGATGGGGATGGACTCCTACATCATGTTCTTCGCCCTGGTCGGGCTCTCGATGGCTCTGCTCGGCCTCAACATGCTCGCCACGATCATCACGATGCGCGCGCCCGGTCTGACCTGGTCGCGGCTGCCGATCTTCGTCTGGTCGGTGCTCGCGACCTCGGTGCTGATGGTGCTCGCCGCGCCGATGCTCGTCGCCACGCTGCTGATGGCCGCGCTCGACCGCACGATCGACACCTCCTTCTTCATCTCCGGCGGAGGTGGCAGCTCCTACCTGTTCGAGAACCTCTTCTGGTTCTTCGGGCACCCCGAGGTCTACATCCTCGCGCTGCCCGGATTCGGCATCGTGCTCGAGCTGCTGCCCGTCTTCACGCGCAAGCCGCTGTGGGGCTACCGACTCGCGATCTCGGGGATGCTCGGCGTGAGCCTGCTGAGCTTCTTCGTCTGGCAGCACCACCTCTTCGTGAGCGGCATCAACGCCGACCTGCGCCCCTTCTACATGCTCTCCACGGAGATCATCTCGATCCCCACGGGTTTCATCTTCCTGTGCGTGATGGGCACGCTCTGGAAGGCACGCACCTCGTTCAGCGTGCCGATGCTCTTCTGCCTCGGATGGACCTTCAACTTCCTGATCGGCGGGCTCTCCGGGGTCTTCCTCTCAGACACCCCCAGTGACACCGACACGCACGGCAGCTTCTTCGTGATGGCGCACTTCCACTACACGATCATGGGCGGGCTGATCTTCACCTTCTTCGCCGCGATCTACTACTGGGTGCCGAAGATGGTCGGCTTCAAGTTCAACGAGAAGCTCGCGAAGGCGCACTTCTGGCTGATGTTCATCGCCTTCAACTCGACCTTCCTGCCGCTCTTCGCGCTCGGCATGGAGGGCATGCCGAGGCGCGCGAGCTTCTATGAACCGAAGTTCCACACGCTCAACGTGTGGGTCTCGGTCTCCGCCTTCGTGCTCGGCTTCTCGATGCTGATCTTCCTCTTCAACACGGTCTACTCGCTGATCTTCGTGCGCGCTCGCGCCGAGCAGAACCCCTGGCGCTCGAAGTCGCTGGAGTGGCAGGTGCCCACGCCTGTGCCGGTGAACAACTTCGAGCAGATCCCGATCTTCGACTCCGATCCCTACGACTACGGCACGCCGCTAGCCGTCGGAGGCGCGCAGCCCGCGGGGGCCGGCTGAGATGGCGCTGCCGCACGAAGAGAAGCCGCTCGGGCTGCAGATCCCCGCGGTCGCCCCCGGCGTCGAGATCCCACCCGAGCCACCCGACGTGGGGGCGCGCGCGCTGTCCGTTGCCTCGCGCCTGCTCGCGGGCGCGACGACGTTCTTCTTCCTCGCCTTCGTCTTCGCCTACTTCTACCTGCGCTCGCTGAACATCGACCACATGTGGCGCCCCGCGCACGTCAAACCGAACGCAGGTCTCGGCGTTGCGTTCATCGTGTGCATCGTGCTCAGCGCGCGGATTCTCGATCGTCGCGGGGCGCGGCATGAAGAGCCGCACACCCGGCTGGCTGCGCCCCGCCTGGGCGGGACTGATCTTCGGGCTGGCGGCGATCGCGCTGCAGTGCATCGAGTACACGGTGCAGAAATTCGGTCCGACCAACGGCGCTTTCGCGAGCGTCTTCGTGACGTGGACCGCCTTCTACATGATCGCAATGCTCCTCACGATGTACTGGCTCGAGACGCAGATCGCGAGCGAGATGCGAGCGAGCCGCGAACCCGCCGACCCGGACGGCGACATCAAGGACCCCGACAGGCTGATCGCGCCTGGACTCGACGCCGCCGTCTTCTATTGGAGCTATCTCGCGGCGATCGGCGTGATCACCTACGTCGTGCTCTACCTGCTCTAGTGCTCGCCGCAGCGCCAGCGACGCCGGGGTTCTGGGACTGGTCGCTGGATCCGCCGCTGGTGCTCGTGGCCGACCTCTGCCTGCTCTACTGGCTCGGCAGCCGGCGCACCGTCACGCCCGCGCGCACCGCACGCACGCAGCTGCTGCGCGACACGGCCTTCTATTCGGCGATGGTCGTGCTCGCCATCGCGCTCGCCTCACCGCTGGAGAAGCTGAGCGAGGACCTCTTCTGGGTGCACATGGTCCAGCACGTGCTGCTGATGCTCGTGGCCGCCCCGCTCGTCGTCTATGCGCGTCCGTGGGTGCGGCTCTGGCGCTCGCTGCCGCTCGCGGGACGACGGCGCATTGCGCGCGTGCTCGTGCAGGACGATCGCGCGGCGCCGTTGCGCGCGCTCTCGCGAACGCTCGGCGCACCCGGAGCCGGGCTCGTGATCTTCTCCGCCGTGCTGCTCGGCTGGCACGTGCCCGTGCTCTTCGACGCGACGCTCAGCTCGGGCGCGCTGCACGCGCTCGAGCACACGCTGTTCTTCGCCTCCGCGGTGCTGATGTTCAAGCAGGTGATCCCCTCGCCGCCGTTGCGCGCGCGCCTCGACGACGCGCAGCGCCTGCTCTACGTCGTCGCCGCGATGACCGTGAGCTGGGTGCTCGCGGTCGTGCTCGCGATCGCCCCCTCGCCGCTCTACTCGCACTACGCCAACCTCGCCTCCCGCCCCGGGGGCATCTCCGCGCTCGCCGACCAGCAGCTCGCCGCCGGCGTGATGTGGGTACCCGGCTCGATCACCTTCGTGCTCATCATCTTCGTCTACGTCCATCGCTGGCTCGCGCCGCAGGCCTCCCCGACGGGAACGCCGCGGCTCGTGAGCGGTCACTAGGAGGAAGGCCATGCCGATCGCCCTTACCCTCGCCTCGAGCTTCCTGACCGGCTCGATCCTCACGCTCGCGCTGCCGCTGGGCGTGCTGATCTTCGTGGCGGTCTGGTACGTCGTGCTCTGGCGGCGCGGCACCGGCGAACGCTGAGCGGAACGCCCGCCGGCGGGCATCGCCCGCGCGCGAGGCGAGGCCGGGCTCAGCTCGCGGCGAGCTTCGGCACGTCGTGGGCGATCTCGCTCGGCTGGAAATTGGAGGGGTAGACCGTCGTGAGCTTGCCCGAGGCGCTCACGCCATAGACGAGCGCGTCGTGGGCGACGAGGTCGGGCTGGCCCGCCTCGCGTTTGGAGCCCACCTTCCACGCCGACCAGGTTCGCGCGAGTTCGGAGGCGTCGCCGATCAGATACTGCATGCGCCCGGTCATGCTGTGGGCAGCGAGGAAGCGCGCCACCGCCTTCGGGGTATCGCCGCGGGGGTCGACGGAGACCGCGATCACCTGCGCCTCTGCCGCTCGCGGACCGAGCTGCGCGAGCGCTACGCGCAGGTTGGCCGCGATCAAGGGGCAGACGTCGGGGCAGTTCGCGTAGAGGAAGGTGACGAGCACCGCCCTGCCGCGATACTGCGAAAGCGTCACACGCCGTCCGAGGTAGTTGCGCAGCGCGATCGGGGGGGCGGGACCGGCGGGGAGTGTGAGCGTCCCCTGATAGCCGCTGCCCGGGCCCGCTTCGCGCGCGCCTCCGGGCAGGCTCGACCCCTTCGGCCCGCCGATCAGCAGCACGCTCAGCCCAGCCACGAGGACGAGCAGCACGAGCAGCGCGGGGATCAGCTTCGGCCAGGAGACCGAGCCCGAGTCCGGCGCCTTGTTCGCATCCTGCTCGCCCATAGCTCGCCCCCCACAGGCGAGTCTAACCCTCGACGGCGATCAGCTCATGCTCACGTAGCCGGTCGCTTCGCTCGCGCTGCGCACGTTCGCGGAGACCTTGTTTTCGTAGTTGCCCTCGACCGTCGCGATGCGCCCGTCGGGGAGGACGCCGCGGACGATGCCCACATGCTCGCCACCGAAGACGATCAGGTCACCGGGCCGGGGCTCGACGCCGGGCGCGTTCACAACCGCGCGCCCCGCGGACTGCGCCCAGGACCAGATCGCGGACACCGAGCCGAGCCCTTCGCCCGCCGCACCGATCGGCTCGCCGGCCTGGCGTGCCGCCCAGGAGGCGAAGTACGCGCACCAGGGCTCACCCGGCGCGGCGCCGGCCGTCGAGGAGCGGTACGCCGCGATCGCGGGGCCTTCGTTGGATCCCGGCGGCTGCTCGGACTGCCCGATCTGGCTTTCGGCGGCGGCCACGATCCGCGCGCCCGATCCGCCACCGAGCGATCCGGCCGCGGGCTCGCTACCGAGCGTGCCGTAGGAACCCATCGCGCCTTCGACCCCCGCCCCCGGGACCCCTTCCCCGATCGCGTAGGCCGTCGAGCTTCCCTGGCCCGACTCCGCCTGAGCCTCGGCGAGCGCGGATGCGAACGGCGAGGCTGTGGACGCCGCCGAGGCGGTGCTCACGGAAGGAGCTTCGGTGCCGCCGGTCGCGCCGCTCGTGCCGAGCAGCTCGGAGGGGTCGGCGAGCGCCTGGCGGATCGCCCCGACGCGCGCGATCGTCGCTTCGATGGACATCGCCCCGGGTGATCGGCACCTCTGAGCCTGTCTTGAGCGCGCGGCCCCGCGTGCGCGTCGCCGTGCTCGGATAGCTTTTACGCCTCGGCAAGGCGCGGAGCAGGGGACGGGAGGCCGACCGATGGGCAGGACAAGGCGAGGCGCACGAGGGCGAGCGATCGCGGCGATGGCAGCCGGCGCTGCAGTCCTCCTCTTCGGCGTCTCGAGTGCGCCCGCGGCGAGCGCCCCCACGCTCGGGCGCGCGCACGCGCCGAGCGAGCGGGGCTTCGGAGCGGTCCGGCCGCGAACGATCTACCTCGGCGGCGACCCGACGGGGCTCGTGGAACACATCTCCTGGTCGAGCTGGGGAAGGCCGCAGGCGCTCGGCACGGGCATCGCGGACTTCGTCTGGCCCGGGCAGAGCGTCGCCGGCGGAAGTGTTCTCGCGCCGGCCAAGATCGTCGCCTATGACCTGCGCAGTTGCCACGGCCGCCGCGCTTACCTGAAGGTCACGTGGTACTTCCCGGAGTACGGGCAGAGCTTCGAACCCTCCGAGTATCAGGGCACCTGCAGCGACAGCGTGCCGAGCTTCCACTACACACCGCCGACCGAATGCGGACCCACCCCGGTCTCCTCGCCGAAGGGGTATGCCGATCAGGTCTCCGCACAGGGCATCTCCTGCACCGCCGCGCTCGCACTCGTTGCGGGCTCACCCGCGGTCAGCTACCTGCACACCGGCGGACGATTCGAATCCGGCGGCCTCTTCTGCGGGAGCGAAGGGTACAACCCGGAGCTCAGCGAACCCCCGGTCTCCTTCGAATGCGCGCGAGGCCGCGTGAGCATCCGCTTCGCGCTCGCGCTCTGAGCTCAGGGGGGTCAAAAGAGGACGGGCGGCCGTCGCCGCCCGTCCAAACCACCGTTCCCTCGATGAATCGGCGGTATATGGCTTACGCCGGCCTCTTTGGCCGCCGAAGCGTTGTGTTACCCCCCGGCCGGCCGTCCCGGATCGAAGGGCTGCAGGGCTCGATCGAAAAGGGCCTCTCGAGCACGATCGACACGGACGTGGCGAAGACCACGATCGAGTACGCCAACCAGCAGGCGGCCTACGAGGCCGCCCTGCGTGCCGGCGCGAACATCGTCCAGGAATCGCTGCTCAACTTCCTCCACTAGGCCACGCAAGGAGACCGATCGCCCATGGCAGTCAGATTCGAGAGCGTCCGCTTCGGCAGCGTCGAGATCGCGGAGGATGAGCTGATCGACTTCCCGCTCGGACTCGTGGGCCTGCCCGGACGGGGCTACGCGCTGCTCGATCGCAACCCCGGCACGGACTTCCGCTGGCTGCACAGCACCGAGGACGCGGCGCTCGCACTCCCCGTCGTTCCGCCCTCCGCGTTCTTCGCCGACTTCGAGCTGCGGGTCGGGTCCGAGGAGCTCGAGGCGAGCGGGATCGCCGACCTCGCGGCCGCGAGCGTGTACGTGACCGTCCGCGCCGCGCCCGATCCCCGCGAGATCACCGCGAACCTGCGAGCGCCGATCGTGATCTGCGAGGGCCGCGGCTTCCAGCTTCTCAACACGATCGAATCGGCCGCGCTGCGTGCGCCGCTCTTCGAGTTCGCGCCCGCGCCCGCTCGCTCAGCCGACGCTGCTTAGCCCCCGCCCTCGCGGGCCCGCCCGGCGGGTGCTTCATACTCGTCTCGCATGCTGATCCTGACGCGACGCCCCGGAGAACGCGTCGTCATCGGGGAGAACATCCTTGTGACGGTGATGGGCGTGAGCGGCCACACGGTGCGGCTCGGAATCGAAGCTCCCGAGGGCATCTCGATCTACCGCGAGGAGATCTGGCTCGCCGTGGAGGCCGAGAACCGCGCGGCCGCCGAAGCGGGCGCCGGCGATCTGCCCGCTCCCGAGCACTCCGATCGGGACGAGCCGCAGAAGCAGGGCCCCGAGCCGGACTGAGCGGGCCCGCCGCGCGGATCGATCTGCCGAGCGCCGAGGGCGTTCAGCCCGCGCTCACGAGCTCGGTGAAGAGCTCGCCGCGCCGCTCGAAGTTCTCGAAGCTGTCGTAGCTGGGCGCGGCCGGTGAGAGCAGCACGACCGAGCCCGGGCGGGCCAGACGCCGCGCGGCGGCGACCGCGGCGGCGAGATCCTCGGCGGCAAGCGCGCGCTCCCCAGCCAGCCCGGCATCGCGGGCGGCCTGCAGCATCCGCGGACCGGTGCTGCCCGTGGCGATCAGGGTGCCATCGAGGCGCCGCAGCTCGGCGACGAGCGCGGAGTAGTCCTGTCCGCGGTCCTGCCCGCCGCCGAGCAGCACGATCGGGCTCCCCGCGAAGCTCGCGAGCGCGGCGAGCGCGGACTCCGGAGTGGTCGAGATGCTGTCATCGACCCACAGCACCCCGTCGCGCTCGGCGACGACCTGCAATCGGTGCGCGAGGCCCTCGAAGCGCGCGAGCGCAGCGGGCAGCTCGGGCGGCTCGACACCCGCGGCTTCGAGCGCGGTCAGGGCCGCGCAGAGGTTGAGAGCGTTGTGCTCGCCACGCAGCGGAAGCTCCTCGCGGGCGATCCGCTCGCGACCTGCGAACCCGACCCCGCCCTCGGCGGTCAGGTCCCAGCCGCCCGGCAGGCCGAAGAGCCTGCGCGCCGCGACGCCGGGCGCCTCTGCGAGCTCCGGCGAGCGGGCCGGGAGCACCGCTTCGGCGACGCCGGGAAGCTCCAGCAGTCGCAGCTTCTCGGCGCGGTAGCTCTGCTCGGAGCCGTGCCAGTCCGCGTGCTCCGGGTAGAGGTTCGTGAGCACCGCGATCTCGGGGCCGACCGCGAGGTCTGCGATCTGGTAGCTCGAGAGCTCGAGCACCACGAGCGTTGCGGGATCGGCGTCGAGCAGGTCGAGCGCGGGGCGCCCGATGTTCCCCGCGAGCTCCGCGGGCTCGCCGGCGGCCCGCGCGAGCGCGTGCGCGAGCGCGGCGGTGGTGGACTTGCCCTTCGTCCCCGTCACCCCGATCGTCCGCCCGCCCGCACGCTCGGCGAGCCAGAGCGAGGTCGCGGTGGTGACGGGCAGGCCACCCTCGCGGAGCGCGACGAGCTCGGGACGGTGGATCGACACGCCCGGCGAGCGCACGAGCAGCTCGCAGGCGGAGAGCGGCGCGACCGCGCGCTCGCCGCTCACGACCCGCACCTCCGGGGCGTGCAGCAGGCCGGCTACGTCGGCCGGCGCGTCGCCGTCGAACACGGCGACCGCGATCCGTGCGGCGGGCAGCCGTTGCTGCAGCTGCGTGGCGAAGGAGACGATCTCGCGGCCGGCGCCCCAGACGCCGACGCGCGCGCCTTCAAGCTCCGAGAAGCGCACGCACTCCTGCCAGCAGCGACGGGGGCACGTCGTGATCCTCCCCGAGCGCGAGGACGACGGCCGGATCGCCCTCGGGCAAGGGATGCTGCGGGAGCACCTCGGCGGCGAGCCTGCGCACGACCGCGTGCTCGCGCCATCGCGGCTCGGCGGTGAGCAGCCGCATCGCGGCGAGGCTCTCCTGCTCCTCGCCGACGCACTCGAAGGGCTTGTGCCCGCCGCTTGCGGCGAGCAGCGCGAAACCCTCGAACTGGCGCTCGTCCTCGAGCAGGTCCGCGCCGAAGATCGCGCTGAGCGCGGAGGGCTCCATGAAGGGCGCGAGCGCGAGGTAGACGAAACGGCACTTGGGGCAGTCCCGGCACCACGAGGAGGCGCGCAGCGACTCGTCGATCCGGAAGATCGCGTTGCAGCTCGTGAAGGCGGCGTGGTAGCGCTCGAGGCGAGCGAAGGTGCGGGCGATCGCGAGCTCCGAGGCCGGGCGCAGGATGGAGAAGTGCTGGACGGGCGAGCCCTGCTCGGCCGCCGCCGCGCTGAGCAGGCGCTCGGCCCTGAGGCTCTTGGAGAACTGGTGGTTGACGATCACCCCGCCCCAGCTCACGTTGCCTGCCGAGGCGGATCGCTCGTTCGCCATCGCCACCGCGTCGATCCCGTGGAGCGACGCGGTGAGCAACGCCACGCAGGTGACGATTGCGGTGACGGGGACGTGACCGTTGATCGCACCCGACCTGTTCAGCTCGAAGAGCAGGGGGTCCAGCGTGCGGCGCGCGCGCAGCCAGGGAAGCTCCGCCACCGCGACCGTGCGCTCGATCGGGGTGGCCTCGCCGATCGAGAACAACGTGGGCTCGATGCCCGCGCGGCGCACCGACTCGATCGCGACGATCGAGTCCTTGCCGCCGCCGACGGGCACGAGCACGGTCGCGGGCTCCCCGCGTCCAGCGACCTCAACCGCCGGCGTGTCCCCGGCGGCCGCTCGCTCCGTGGACGCGGTCGAGAACCGCGGGCGGGGTAGCGCTTCGAGCGAGTTCACGTAGGCGAGCTCGCCGAGCCCCTCGGAGTAGAGCGCCTCGAGCAGCGCCGAGCAGGCCGGGCCGGGCACGCCGGCCTCGCAGAGGACTCTCGCGGGCAGCGCGGTCTTGAAGTAGCTCACGCCGGCCACCCAGTGCAGCAGGGCAAGCAGGCCCTCGGCGCGCGCGATGCGCTCGGGCGTGAGCGTGGCCGGCACGGGAAGCTCGATCCGCTCGCTGAACTCGATCTCCTCGTCGAGCGCGTAGCGGAGCGTGACCACGCCATTCGCGTCGAGCTCGTGCGCGAGGAAGCGGAAGCTCTCGAAGCGCGACGGGTCGAACAGGGCTTGCGACTGCTGAGCGCCCGCTGTCATCGCCCTTCAGCCTAGAAGCGCACGCCGCGGAGCGCCCGAAGCGGGCGTGTGGGCCTCGGCGTAAGGCTGTCGCCCCGGCGGCTCAGTCGTTCGCGGTGACCGTCTCGAGCAGCTCCGCGAAGCGCTCGCGCGACTTCGCGCGGCGGGTCGGCAGGTGCTCGGTGGGCACACCGTCGGCTGGCGCCTGGTAGCCGCCGAGGATGTGACGCGCGACGGACTGGCGGTGCACCTCGTCGGGCCCGTCGTAGATCCGGGCGGCGCGAGCGAAGCGGTACATCTGCTCGAGCGGCAGGTCGGTCGAGTAGCCCAGCGAGCCGTGAAGCTGGAGAGCGCGGTCGACCACGTCGTGCAGCACCTTCGCCCCGAAGAACTTGATCAGCGCGACCTGTGTGCGCGCCGCGCTCGCTCCCTGCGTGTCCATCGTCCAGGCGGCGTGCAGCGTCATCAGCCGCGCGGCCTGCATCTCCGCGGCGCTGTCGGCGACCCAGTTCTGAACCGTCTGCTTCTGGGCGAGCAGCGAGCCGTGCGCGTGACGGTAGGTCGCCCGCTCGCACATCATGTCGAAGGCGCGACGCGCGACCCCGAGCCAGCGCATGCAGTGGTGGATGCGACCGGGGACGAGCCGGTGCTGGGCGAGGATGAAGCCCTCGCCCTCGCCGCCGAGCAGCGCCTCGGCCGGAAGGCGCACGCTCTCGTAGGCGATTTCGGCGTGGCCGCCGTAGGCCCCGAACTGCTCCCAGGGATGCTCCATCGTGGGTACGTCGCGCAGGATCTCGACACCCGGCGTGTCGGTCGGGACGAGGAACATCGAGGCGCGCTGCGAAGCACGGGCCTCGGGGTTGGTCACCGCCATCACGATCAGGAAATCGGCGATCGAGGCGTTCGAGGAGAACCACTTGCGCCCGTCGAGCACCCAGCCCTCGCCGTCGCGCACGGCGCTGGTGGCGAGCTGCGTCGGGTCCGAGCCGGGGGTGTGCGGCTCGGTCATGCTGAACGCGCTTCGCAGGTCGCCCGCGAGGAGCGGGTGCAGCCAGCGGTCCTTCTGTTCCTCGGTACCCGCCATCGCGAGGATCTCCGAGTTGCCCGAGTCGGGCGCCGCGTTGCCGAACGCAAGCGGGGCGATCGGTGAGGTGCCGAGGATCTCGTGCATCAGCCCGAGACGCACCTGCCCCATGCCCTGACCCCCGAGCTCGGGGGGAAGGTGCGCGGCCCAGAGGCCACGCTCCTTGACGCGCTCCTGGAGCGGCGCCATCGCGCGCGTGAGACCGTCGAGTCCGAGCTCGTGCCAGATCGCCTCGAGCGGCCAGATCTCCGTTCGCACGAGCTCGTCCATCCAGTCGAGCTGCTCCTGGAACTCGGGCTCGGTCTGAAAGTCCCAGCTCATCTGTGGCGTCCTTTCTTCGGTCGGGCGGCGCGGATCTGCACGCTTCAGCCTACGTGCTATCAACCAGAGGCGCCGGGCTTGTGAAGATCGACATGAGGAGGCAGGGATGAGCACCAGCACGGGGATCGTCGGCGGGGTGGACTTCGTCGCGCTCTCGACGCACGACCTGCCCGCGGCGGCGAGCTTCTACGGCGAGGTGCTCGGCCTTCCCCGCTCCGTCTACATGCCCGAGCGCAACTACTCGGAGTTCGAGACGGGCAACCTCACGCTCTCGATCGTCAACGGCGAGCAGATGGGGATCGGGCACAACGTCAACCGCAACGCGATCGCCCTCCACGTCGAGGACGTGCCCTCGGCGCGCGAGGCGCTCGAAGCCAAGGGCGTGAGCTTCTCCGCGGAGACGCTCGACACGGGCGTGTGCCACATGGCGTTCTTCGCGGACCCCGACGGCAACGCGCTGATGCTCCACCACCGCTACGCGCCGCGGGAAACGGAAGGCTGAAGATGAGCGGGGCGGGCAGGCTGGAGAGCATCCTGCTCCCCGGCGCCCGCGCGCTGCTCGACTACCACGCGCGCGAGCTCCCCCAGCGCGACGATCTGTGCGGCGCGTTCTGCGGCGCACTCGCGTTGAACGCGGCCGGCATCACGAGCAGGGGCGAGGAGCCCACCGATCAGGACACGGTCGCGCTAGCGGCAGGCTCGATCGTCTCGACCTCGCGCGACCCCGCGACGTTGCCCGGCGGCGGTGGCGGACGGCGCGACTACCGTCTCGCGCTGCCCACGATCGCGGACGCCGATCTGTCGGGTACCACCGCCGAGGGCGTCTGGCGGGCGGTCGCGGAGCTCGGCGCGGGCACGGTGGAGGCGATCCCCTACAGCGGGGACTGGACCGCGCAGGCGCTCGACGGAATGTTCGATGCGGCCGCGGCCCTCGAGCATCCGGTGACATTGATCGCGAACCTCGCCACGCACCATCTCTGGGGCGGCGGCGCGAGTCCCTCGCAGCTGCTCGCCTACCTGCTCGAGGGTGAGTTGGAGGGGCCGCCGCCGGACTGGTCGGTGGGTCATTTCTCCTGCGTGGTCGCGAGCACGGAGGGACCCCGCGGGCGTCTCTACGCAGTCGCCGACACCTACCCCGCGCTCGGCAACCGCGGCGTGCACCTCCAACCGCGCGAGCGGCTCGCGGCAGCGATCGCGCGTGAGGACAAGCCCGCGGGCGGGGTGATCGTGGTCGTCGCGACACAGGACGCGCAGAGCATCCGCGCGCGCGCCGGGTCGCTGGGCCTGCGCGAGGGCCTCTGGGACAACGGCACGATCACGGAGGCGGCCGGGTGAGCTCCTCGGAGCTCATCGCGTTGGTCGCATGCGACCTCGGCGCAATCGTGCGCGGCCGTGGCGTGCTCGCCGCCGAGCTCGAGGAGCACCTCGCGGCGGGCGTGGGCTGGGTACCCGCGAACCTCGCGCTCACACCGCTCGGGCCCCTGGCGGAACCGAACCCGTTCGGCTCGACGGGGGATGTGCGGTTGCTCGGCGATGCGAGCACCCACGTCCGCGTCGGCGCGACACCGGAGCACACCGCGCTCGAGCTGGTGCTCTGCGACATCGTCGAGACCGACGGGCGCGAGTGGGCCTGCTGCCCGCGCGCTTTCCTGCGCCGCGCTCTGGCCGCCCTGGCGGAGGGCTGCGGAGCGGTGCCGAGCGCGAGCTTCGAGCAGGAGTTCCAGCTGCTGCGCGAGGGACGGGCGCCGCTGCCCTTCTCGCTCGCGGCGATGCGCGGAGCCGAGCCCTTCGCGAGCTCGTTGATGGACGCGCTGGTCGAGGCGGGCGTCGAACCGGAGCGCTTCTTCGCCGAGTTCGCGAGCCACCAGTTCGAGCTGCCCGTCGCGCCGGCCGAGGGCCTGCGCGCTGCGGACCGGGCGATCGTGATGCGCGAGGTCGTGCGCGAGGTCGCCGCCCGTGCGGGGATGCGTGCGAGCTTCACGCCGCTGCTCGATCCGAGCGAGGCGGGTAACGGCGTGCACATCCACCTGAGCCTCGTCGGAGAACGGGGGCAGCCGCTGCTCCACGATCCCGACGCCCCGGGCGGACTCAGCGAGCTCGGCGGGAGCTTCGCGGCGGGTGTGCTCGCGCACGCCCCCGCGCTGAGCGCGATCTGCGCGCCGAGCGCGATCTCGGGCGAGCGCCTGCGCCCGCACCGCTGGAGCGCGGGGGCGGCGTGCCTCGGCCTGCAGAACCGCGAAACGCTGCTGCGGATCCCCCCGCGCGTGGGGGTCGGCCGCGAGGGGACGGGCGAGACCCGGCTGGAGTATCGCGGCGCGGACGCGGCGGCGAACCCCTACCTGGCACTCGGCGCGATCCTCAGCGCGGGCCTCGCGGGGATCCGCGCCGAACTGCCCGCGCCCCCGCTGCTCGAGCGCGACCCCGCGACGCTCTCCGCCGCGGAGGCAGAGGCCTTCGGCGTCGGCGCCCTGCCCGCCACGCTCGGCGAGGCGCTCACGGCACTCGAAGCGGACGAGGAGGCCCGCTCGTGGCTCGGGGAGCCGCTCTGCGAGGCCTACCTGAGCCTCAAGCACGGGGAGATCGAGGCGAGCGCCGGATTGAAGATCGAGGAGCTCTGCGCTCGCTATGCCGAGGTCTACTGAGCAGAGCGAGCACGCGGGGGCGAAGGCGCTCCGAGCGCTGCTCGCCGCACTCGACTCGGAGCTCGACGCGGCGGTCGCCCTGCGACACGATCTGCACGGCGCTCCCGAGCTCGCCCACGAGGAGCGCGCGACCGCGCGGAGGCTCGCGGCGGAGCTCCCCGTGAGCAGCGAGAGCGTCGCGGGGACAGGGCTGCTGGCCCGAGTGGGAGCGACGGAGCGCTCGCCCGTCGCGGTGCGTGCGGAGCTCGACGGGCTCCCCGTGCGCGAGGCGACCGGTGCGAGCTTCGGTGCGACCGGCGGGCGGATGCACGCCTGCGGACACGACGTGCACATGGCCGCCCTCGTCGCGCTCACGCGCGCTGCGCGCGCGGTCGAGTCCGAGCTGCGCGCGCCGCTGCTCGCGATCTTCCAGCCCAGCGAGGAGGCCTACCCCTCGGGAGCGGCGCAGGTTGCGCAGGAGGCACTGGGAGCGCTCGCGCCACGAGCGGTGGTCGCGGCGCACGTCCACCCCGAGCTCCCCTGGGGGTCGGTGGGAATCGACGCGGGTCCGGTCAACGCATCCTGCGACGCGATCGAGATCGAGATCGAGGGCGAGCCCACGCACGGGGCCTACCCGCATCGGGGACGCGATCCGGTGCTCGCGCTCAGCGAGGCGGTGCTCGCGCTCCATGCCGCGGTGGGACGGCGTGTCGATCCGCTGTACCCGGCGACGCTCACGATCGGGGTACTCGAGGCGGGAAGCGCGGAGAACGTGATCCCCGCGCGCGCGCTCGCGCGAGGAGCCCTGCGCGCCCACCGTGAGCAGGAGCGCCGCGCGCTGCGCGAGCTCGCCGGCGAGGTGGTCGCGGGGGTCGCGGCCGCACACGGCTGTCGCGGCGAGGTTCGCCTGACGCCGGGCGAGCCCGTGCTCGAGAACGACGCGGCGATCGTCGCCGCGGCGCGCTCGCTGCTCGACGTGGCGGGCTTCTCCGCGGCTGCACGGTGGCGCTCCTGCGGGTCGGATGACTTCTCCTTCTACGGCGGGCACGCCCCACTCGGAATGGCATTCGTGGGACTCGACGGAGCACCGGGCTTCGCGACCCGCCCGCTGCACCACCCCGAGCTGCTCCCCCCCGATCAGGCGGTCGCCGCGGTCGCGCGCGCGCAGGCGGTGATGTACGTGGCCGCGACCGAGCGCGAGACGCCGGACTGAGCGAGGATGTGAGCGGATGACCAGGCGCGAGCCCGTCCAGAAACGCAGCCGTGAGCGCGTCGAAGCGATCCTCACCGCGGCCCAGGAGCTGCTCGCGGAGGGCGGCGTGGAGGCGCTCACGACCCGCTCCCTGGCGAGCTTCTCGGGTATCCCGGTGGCCACGATCTACCGCTACTTCGAGGACCGCGACGCGATCATCGCGGCCTACCTCGACCACGAGCTCGCGTCGATCGAGCAGGCTGTCGAGGAGGCGCTCGCCGCGCTCGACCGCGTGACCTTCCGCTCGATGACAGCGGCGGTCGCGCTCGCGCACCTGCGCCACCACCAGGCTCACCCCGAGGGCGTACCCGTGTGGTTCGGGACCCGGCTGAACGCGGCCGTCCACGACAGTGTCCGCGAGCTCGACGTGCGGATGGCCTCCTCGATTCACGCGGCGACGCGTGGGGCGGACTTCATCCGCGAAGGTCCGCATTTCGGCGCGGGTCTGCTGGTGCGTCTGTGGGATCGGACCTTCGAGCACATCTTCCGCGTCGAGCGCAGCGCGGCCGAGCAGGAGAAGATCGTGCTCGAGGTGATCGACATGATCGCCACCTACATGGAGCGGTTCGTGACCCCAGCGGGCCTCGAGGGGGTCTCCAGCGAGAGCTTCCTGAGGGTCTGGAGACGCGCGGCCGGACGTGGCGCCTAGCTAGGATCGGATCCGTGCCAGCCCGCCTCTACTACACGAACTCCGACGAGGCCAACGAGCTGATCGCGAAGGATCCGATGGCGTTGTTGATCGGCTTCGCGCTCGACCAGCAGGTGACCGTGCAGAAGGCCTTCAGCGGCCCGCTCGCGATCGAGCAGCGGCTCGGCACGCTCGACGCGGCAAAGCTCGCAGAGGCCGACCTCGAGCGCGTGTTCCGCGAGAAACCGGCGATCCACCGTTTTCCCGCGAAAATGGCCGAGCGCGTCCACGACCTCGCGGCCCACGTGCGCGACGAGTACGACGGCAGGGCCGAGCGCGTCTGGAAGGACGCGAAGAACGGCGAGGAGCTGCGCGCGAACATCGCCGCGCTCCCGGGCTTCGGTGAGATGAAGACGAAGTCGCTCGGCGCGGTGCTCGCGAAGCGCTACAAGCTCGCCAAGGCGAAGAGCCTCGTCCCGCCCCACCCCACGCTCGGCGACGTGGACTCCCCGCAGGCGCTGCTCGACTACCAGGCCGCCAAGCGCGCGCACAAGGCCGAGTGGTCGAAGATGAAGGCTCGCGCATAGCGCTGCGCACCTCGCGCGCCGGCCTCGCGGCCTCGGTCGGGATCTTCCTCACGGCACTGCTCGCCTTCCTGGCGATCGGAGCTGCGCTGCCCACGCTGCCGACCTACGTGCGCGGGCCGCTGCACTCGGGCGACATCTCCGTGGGCGTGGTGGTCGGCGCCTTCGCGCTCACCTCGGTGTTCTGCCGTCCGATCGCGGGGCGCCAGGCGGACCGTCGCGGGCGACGCGTCGTACTCGTCGTGGGCGCGCTCGCGATGACGCTCGGAGGGATCCTCTATCTGCTCTCCGACAGCGTCGCGACGCTGATCCTCGCGCGGCTCGTCGTCGGCATGGGCGAGGGCTCGGTCTACACCGCCGGGGCGACGTGGGCGGTCGACCTCGCTCCCGAGCACCGGCGTGGGACAGCGCTCGGCCTGTTCGGGCTGGCGGTGTGGGGCGGCCTCTCGCTGGGTCCGCTCGCGGGCGAGCTGCTGCGTTCGCAGGCCGGCTATGACGCGGTGTGGACGCTCACCGCCGCGCTGCCCGCGGCAGGAGCGCTGATCGCGATGCGCCTGCCCGAGCCCGAGGTCCCCGCGCTCCTCGCCGAGGCGAGCGAGGTCGCGCTGCTCCCGCGCGCGGCCCATCGTCCCGGTGTCGCGCTCGCGCTCGCGAACATCGGCTACGCCGCGCTCGCGGGCTTTGTCGTGCTCGCGCTGAAGGCGCGCGGGATCGGAGGTGGGGCGAGCGTCTTCACAGCCTTCGCCGTCGCCGTCTTCGCGAGCCGCCTGGTCCTCAGCCGCGTCCCCGACCGCGCGGGCGCGCGCCGCACTGCGACGGCGGCGGGGCTGCTGGAGGCGCTCGGCCTCGCGGTGATCGCTGCCGCGCACTCGCTCGGCATGGCGCTGCTCGGCGCGTTGATCGTCGGCGTGGGCTTCTCGATGCTCTTCCCCTCGCTTGCGCTGATGGTCGTCGGAGAGGTGGAGGACGACAGGCGCGGATCGGCGATGGGCGCCTTCACCGCGTTCTTCGACATCGGCGTCGGCCTCGGCGGACCGATCGCAGGAGCGACCGCTGCGCTCGCCGGCTATCCGGCCGTCTTCTACCTCTCCGCCGTAGCCGCGCTCGGCACCGCGGTGCTCGCGGCCGCACCCGAACGCGCCCCCGCTCCCGCACCCGAGTAGATCGGGCCTCCGGCACACAGCGGAGCGCCAGAGCCGCGCGCTCTTCAGACGACGGGCGGCGGCGTGCCGTCCGCGCTTGCCGCGAGCGCAGGATCCCAGTCGCACACCATGCAGGCGTGGCGGAACGCGGAGCGCGCGAAGCTCACCGCGGCCCCGTGCGGGTCGGGTGCGGCGAGGACGTCGCTCCAGTCGAGCACGTACTCACCGAGCGCTCCCTCCCAGCGGCTCGCCGCGGGCTCGAGCTGCGCTTCGCCGAAGCTCCCCGGAGCGGGGTGGGCGTATGCGTAGAACGCGGGCCGTCCGTAGCGCGCGTCTCCGGGCCACCAGCCGACCGCGACCTCCTGCGAGTCCATCGCGTTGCGCATGATGAAGTCCTCCGAGGGCGGCTCGGCGGGCTCCCCGGAGAACAGGCTGACCGCGAGGTCGAACGACCCCCACCAAGCGTTCACCGGTGTGGAGCGTCCACGGAAGGGCGCCCGGAAGGCCGCGAGCGCAAGCGCCGCTCTCGCTGCGGCGGCGAAGTAGGCGGCGACCTGCTCGGGCTCGTAGGTGCGGTGCTCCTCGTCCGCGTCCAGCGGCGCGGTCCATGCGACCTCCTGGGGCCGCAGGTCGATCTCGAACTCACCCGCCAGCTCACGAGCCGCACCGATCACCGCGCGCGCGACCTCGCCGACGGAGGCGTCGAGCAGCGAGAAGCGCGCGCTGCGCCCGTCGCTGTGCTCGAGGACCGCCTCGTGGACGTGCAGGTCGAGCAGCGCGCTGAACGATCCCGAGCCGTCGGGCGCTCGCAGCGGCCGCGTCTCCCAGCCGCGCGAGCTGAGAACGAGCGCGGCGTGCTGGAGCTGGGGCTCCGGCGGCGCCAGCGCGACGGCGAGCTTGCCGAGCAGTTGCGTGTGCGCGTGCAGGGTGTCGCAGGTCTCGCGCCAGTCCTCATATCCGGCGAGATCCCTCATCGTCAGAGCGTATCGCCGCGGCGAGGTCGAGTGCGACGACGGGCCGCCGCGCGGAGCCGGAGCCGAGCGGGCTCGCAGCTCCGCGCACGGGGGCCTAGCCCGGGCTCTCGGAGGGGGCGGCCGTCCCCGGCAGCGACGGCTCCACGCGCAGCAGCCGTGCGGGCAGCGAGGGCAGCCACCAGTTCCACCGTCCGAACAGCGAGACCACGGCCGGGACGAGCAGAGCACGGATCACGGTTGCGTCGAGAATGATCCCCGCGGCGAGCCCGGTCGCGAGCACTTTGATTTCCGTCTCCGGGCCCGAGGCGAGCGAGACGAAGGCGAGGAAGAGGATCAGGGCCGCGCTCGTGACGAGCCGTCCGGTCCTCGAGATCCCGCGGATCACGGCGTTGTCGGTCGATCCTGTCGCGTCCCATTCCTCTCGCATGCGCGCGAGGATGAAGACCTCGTAGTCCATCGAGAGGCCGAACAGGAAGGCGAAGACCATCAGCGGGATCCAGGCGGTGATCGACCCCGTCGCGGTGATCCCCCAGATCAGATCCGAGCCGTGCCCGCGCTGCCAGATCAGATCGAGCACTCCCCACGCCGCGCCGACGCTGATCACGTTGAGGATCACTGCCTTCAGCGGCAGCAGCAGCGAGCGGAACGCTCGCGCGAGCAGCACGAAGGTGACGATCGCGATCAGCAGGATCATCAGCGGGAAGTTGCCGTAGACCGCTTCGATGAAGTCCTTGTTCTGCGCGGGCAGCCCGCCGAGACGCGCGCTGTCGCCGAGACCCCGAACGGTCGATTGCACGCGGTCGAGCACGTCGCGTCCCGCCGAGGAGGACCCGTCAGGCGTGGGGAAGGCGTCGACCACCGCGAGCCCGCCACGCCGCCACTCGGGCGAGGCGGGCGCAACCGCCCCGTGGACACCGGGAACAGCGGCGAGCCGCGCGGCGACGGTTTCGGGCGAGAGGCTGCGCGATTCGACGAGCACCTCGTGAGGGACCAGCGCTCCCGCTCCGATCCCCGAGCGCTCGATCGCGACCAGTCCCTGCTTGGCGTCGCCCTGCTTGGCGATCGTGTTGAGGTTGGAGAGGCCGAGTTGCAGGTTCGTGGCGGCGAAGACCAGCGCGGCGAGCACCAGCGCGGCGCCGAGAGCGGCGACCCAGCGCCGCCTCACGACGAGGTTCGCCCAGGCCGTCCATGAGCGGCTCGCGCGGTCGTCGTCGCGCCGGTGCGGCCAGTCGAGCCGCGGGCCGAGCTTGCGCAGCACGACGGGCAGCAGCGTCATCGCGACGAGCACGCTGATCAGCGGGATCAGCATCCCGCCGTAGCCGACCGAGCGCAGGAAGGGGAGCGGCAGCGCGACGAGCGCGAGCAGGCCGATCGCGACCGTCGTGCCGCTGAAGAGCACAGCCCGGCCCGCGGTCGCCATCGCGCGTTCGATCGCCGCGTCGTCGCTCGCGCCGTGCGCGCGCTCCTCGCGCCAGCGGACGACGACGAGCAGCGCGTAGTCGATCGAGACTCCCAGGCCGATCAGCGCGATCAGGAACTGGACGATCGGCGAGACTTCGGTGATCGTCGTCAGCCCCCAGACGACGAGGAACGTGGTGAGGATCGAGGTGATCGCCATCATGATCGGCACGAGCGCGAGGAACGAGCCGAAGACGAACGCGAGCACGAGCAGCGCCCCCACCCCGCCGAGCAGGGCCTCGACGAGCACGCCCGGGCCGTTGCCGCCCCCGCTCTGAACCGAGAGCGCGTCGTAGCCGGTGACGTGAACGGGCGCACCGCCGACGGTCGCTCCTCTCAGCGCGCGCGTGAGCGCCTTCGCCGCGTCGGGGTTGTTGCCGAAGGCTTCGTTGCGTTCCGGCGGGGGGTAGGCGACGATGAACGTGGTACGCCCGTCGTGGGAGACGAACGAGGGGTCGTGCGTGCTCGCGTAGCCCGCGACACGAGCGCCGGGGATGACCCTGTGGACCTCGGCTTCGATCGTGGCCAGTCCTGACGCGACGCCTGGCGAGGACACCGTCCGGCCGGGACGGAGCGTGACCACGGGAAGCAGCGGCGAGGTGTTCCCACCGGTCCCGCCGAAGTGAGCGTTGATCGACTGGTTCGTGACCCAGCCTTCCTTGCCCGGAACCGAGAATTTCTGTTTCAGCGCTTTGGTCGCGGACCCCGCGGAGGCGGCTCCGACGAGCGTGAGCACGACCCAGAAGGCCACGACGAGGCGTTTGTGCGCAAGAACCCAGCGGGTCACCGATGCCATCGTTCCCCCTTGATGTGTTCGTATCTGACTGGAATCATTTGTATCACAAACGATCGGCTCGGCGTAGAATGCGCGCGCGATGTGGGACAGAGGCCCGATACCCGTGGAGCTCGCCCGCTTCCCGGGCTATCTGCTCGCACGCCTCGGAGAGGCATCGAGGCGGCGCTGGGCGAAGGAGCTCGAGGGCCAGAACCTGCACCCCCGCGACTTCGGTGTGATGACGCTGATCGACGCTCAGCCGGGGCTGACCCAGCAGCAGCTGCACGAGAAGAGCGGGATCGACCCGAGCTCGATGGTCGCGGTGATCGACGAGCTCGAAGCCGTCGGTCTTGCCGAGCGGCGCCCCCACCCCGGCGACCGCCGCGCGCGCAGCATCTACCTGACCGCGCAGGGAGAGGAGTCGCTGGAGCGCGTGCGCGGGCTCGCGGCCAACCTGCAGAGCGAGCTCTTCGGCCGCCTGACCAAAGAGGAGCTGCGAACCCTGCACGGCCTGCTTCGCAAGCTCGCCGGCGCCTAGTTGCCGGCGGCGGGCGCGCTCGCGTGGAACGCGAACCTGCCCTCGGAGGAGGGGGCAATCAGAAGAGCTTTTCGATCCCGCCCACCGCGGCGCTGCCGAGGACGATCTCGAGCGCGACGCCCGCGACGCCGACCGCGAGCGCGGCGACCACGACGAGGATGTCCTCGAGCAGGACGCCGAGCGAGAGCAGCACCACGCCGAGCGAGGGAAGCGTGTCGAGCCCCGTGAAGGGAGGCGCGAGGAACGCCGCGATCGAGCCGCCGACCACGAGCAGCCCGAAGATCGCGTTGGACAACCGGTGATTGAAGAGAAAGCGCAGGCGCGGCTTGGAGATGCGCTCGAGCTTCCTGATCAGCTTCATCAGCCCGGCGAGGAAACGCTGTTGGCGGGGCCCAGCGAGCTCGAGCGCGCGCCAGCGCCTGGGCAGCCAGATGCGCCGGCTTCCTGCGACGAGCTGAGCGGCGAGCAGGATCGCGATGATCTCGAAGACGTGCGTAGCCCCACCGGTGGGCAGGGGCAGCGCGGGGACGCCGAGCAGCAGCACGAAGAGCAGCGCGAAGCTCTTCTGCCCGAACAGCTCGATCAGGCTGTCGAGCGTCTTCGGCGAGTCGCTCGCGAGCCAGCGGTCGAGCTCGTCGCTGACCTTCTCGGGTCCGTCCGCGGCGACCTCGGCGGCGGACGACGCGCCACCGTTTGAGGAGGGCTGCGGGGTCGACCCCATCGCCGTTCACGATAGCCGCGAGCTGATGCGATGATGCGCCGGTGCGCCGCGGCACCTACTCGATCGTCGCCCGCGACCCGGCCAGCGGGGAGCTCGGCGTGGCCGTCCAGTCGCACTGGTTCTCCGTCGGAGGCGTCGTCGCGTGGGCGCGACCGGGTGTGGGCGCGGTGGCGACGCAGTCGGTGGCGGAGATCGCCCACGGGCCGAACGCGCTCGATCGCCTCGCCCAGGGGCTGGGAGCGCAGGGGGCGATCGAGGCGGTGCTCGCCGCCGACGAGCAGGCGCACTATCGCCAGCTCGGGGTGATCGCCGCGAACGGGGAAGCGGCCTCGCACACCGGGGCGGAGTGCATTCCCTTCGCGGGCCACCATGTCGGCGAGGGCTTCGCCTGCCAGGCGAACATGATGGGCCCCGAGACGGTCCCCGCGGCGATGGCGGCGGCCTATGCGGCAGCCGAGGGGGACCTCGCCGAGCGCATGATGGCCGCGCTTCTCGCGGCGGAGGGGGAGGGCGGAGACGTGCGCGGCCGCCAGTCCGCGGCGATGCTCGTGGTTCCCGCGTCGGGCGAGGCGTGGCGGACGCGGATCGACATCCGGGTGGAGGATCACGCCGACCCGCTCGGCGAGCTCGAGCGGCTGCTGCGTCTCGCGCGCGCCTACGAGATGGCGGGCGTCGCGGACGAGCTCTCCGCCGAGGGCGAGCACACGCGAGCCTCCGAGCTCTACATCCGCGCCGCGGAGCTCGCGCCCGAGGCCGACGAGCTGACCTTCTGGGCAGGGCTGGGTCTCGCCTCGGAGGACCTCGACCGGGGCGTGGAGCTCGTGCGGCGCGCAGCCGAGGTGAAGCCGAGCTGGCTCACCCTGCTCGACCGGCTCTCGCCGGATCTCGCGCCGAGCGCGGCCGCGGTGCGCGAGGCGCTCGGCGGGCGTTGAGCGCTCAGGCGACCGCTTGGAGGTGGCGCGGCAGCGCCTGAGCGAGCAGGCTGGGAAGGACGACGCGGTAGTGGAAGACGCTCTCGGCCACGCGGCGCGCCGCGGCGGCCTGGCGCGGAAGGTCGTCCTGGATCCGCTCGACCGCCGCGAGCCCCTCGTCGAGGTCGGCGAACGTGATCACGCCCGCCCCCGTGGGCAGCCAGCTGTCGAGGCTCTCATCGCCCGCGATGATCGGCCTTCCCGCCGCCAGGTAGCACGCGTCCTGACCGGTGAACCAGATCTCGTGCGAGTCCTCGCCGCGGAAGCTGAGCGCCCCCTGCGAGCCGATCATCTGCGCGCGATGAGCGGAGAGCGAGCCGTCCGCCTCGAGCTCGTCACGGACCAGCCAGCCCACTGCGCGCAACCGCTCGGCGAGGTCGGCGTCGGCCGCGGGCAGCGCCATCCAGGGACGCGGCGAGAGGCGGCCGGGCAGCGCCAGCAACTGCCCGGCGGAGAGGCCGCACGCTCCAGCGTCGACTGGGCCAGGGGGCGCGCCCGCGGCGTCAGCCCACACCCGCAGCGGCAGCTCGCGGCGGGTGGGTGGTCCGTACCAGAGACGGGGGACCACAGGGGGAATCGTCGGGAGCCAATCCGCATCTGCGAGTGCGGCCGGCTCCCGCCGGTAGGAGAAGTAGAGGTCGTGCTCGAGCTGGTGCCCGGGCTCGGCGAGAGCACGGGGGTGCTCGGCGGAGTCCACGTCGATCAGCACGCGGCGCCGTGCGAGCGCGCGCTCGGGCAGCCAGCAGTGCCCGCCCAGATCGACGAGCAGATCGGCTTTCGAGAGCCGCCTGCGCAGCTGCGGCCAGACCATTCCGCCGACCAGGCCCGCGTCGGGGTCGACCCACACCACGGGCACGTCAACGCGGCAGCGACGCAGGATGTCGCGGATCAGGACGAGCCCGGCGCGCGGCACCCCCGTGCCCCCCTCACGCTCCGGGCCCGTCCCCCGATCCTCCAGGTATGTGACCTGGTGCCCGAGCTTGCGCAGCCCGATCAGGTAGTGCAGGTGCGCCGCCACATTGGCACCCCGCGGGCGCCTCAGCACGTCTCCCGAGACCACGATCGAAGCCATGCCCATGAAACGCCGGGGGCGCGAGGAGGTTGGGCAGGGGAGAACGTTTCGCCTGGACGGCAGAGAAGACGGGTGGCGTGTGGCCGCTCGGGCCACACGGGCGCCGAGCGACAGGGGCGCGCGCACGCGAAAGCGGGGCGCGCAGGGGCGATACGAAAGGGCGCTACGCGGTGAGCTCGGCGGCCATCTCGTCGAAGACCTGCACGTAGGCGTCGATCGCCTCGTCGGTGTGCGTTACCGAGAGCGTCCACTCCTCCTCGCGCCCCGGCGTCATGAAGATGCCGCGATTCATGTTGAAGAGCCAGGCGAGCTCCGTGACGTCGACGTCCTGGTTGGCCTTGAACGTTTCGTAGTCGACGACCTTCGTGGTCGAGAAGGTGACGCAACCCTTCGCGCCGATCCCGACCGCGTAGCCGGGCAGGCCGTAGCGCTCGATCACTCCGTCGCAGCCGCTGACGATGCGGTCGTTGAGCGCGTCCATGTGGCGGTAGGCCTCCGGCGTGAGCACCTCCTCGAGGCTCGCGCGCGCCGCCGCCATTCCGAGCGGGTTGCCGTTGTAGGTGCCCACCTGGTAGACGCTCCCGTCCTCGACCACGCTCATCACCTCCTCGGTCCCGCCCACGGCCGCGGAGGGAAGCCCACCGCCGAGCGTCTTCGCGAGCGTGACCATGTCGGGCTCGACGCCAAAGCGCTCGGTCGCCCCGCCCGCCGCGATCGCGAGGCCGGTCTTGACCTCGTCGAAGATCAGCACGATGCCGTGACGCCTGGTGATCTCGCGCACCTCCTGCAGGTAACCCTCCTCGGGGAGCACCACGCCGAGGTTCATCATCGCCGCCTCCATGATCACGCAGGCGGGCTTGCGGTCTTCGGCCTCGAGCTTCTCGATCCGCCGCTCCATCGCGCCCGCGTCGTTGAAGGGCACGGGCACGGTGAGGTCGGAGATCGCCTTCGGGATGCCGGCACCGTAGGGGAGCGAGGCGTAGTTCTCGCGGTCGCCGATCTTGTCGTATTCGACGCCGATCGAGACCATCACCGCGTCGTGATGGCCGTGATAGGAGCCGAAGATCTTGACGATCGTGTCGCGTCCGGTGAGGCCGCGGGCGATCCGGATCGCGTCCATCGTCGCCTCCGAGCCCGAGTTGAGAAAGCGCCAGCGCGGCAACCCCCAACGGCGTTGGAGCTCCTCCGCGACGATCACGCCGTCCTCGGTCGTGGCGGCGAAGTGCGTGCCCTCCGCGACCCGCTCGCTCACCGCGCGCACGATCGCGGGATGCGCATGGCCCTGGACCATCGAGCCGAAGCCGTTGTGGAAGTCCCACATGCGGTTGCCGTCGACGTCGTAGACCACCGGACCTTCGCCGCGGACGAGGTAGATCGGCCACGGGTCCCGCGCCTGGTAGCTCGAGGCAACGCCGCCGCTGAGCGACTTGCGCGCGCGCTCGTACATCTTCGCGCTGCCCTGCGTGCGCTCGTCAAGGCGCGCTGCTTCGCGCTCGATCAGGCTGCGCACGCGTGCGCGGTCGAGCTCAACGGTCGTCTCCGGGGCCATCTCGTCCTCCTTCACTCGAGGCGGCGCGAGTGCCGCCTGCGGTCAAGGTTAGGGCCAGCGGGCCGATCGCATCGGCGCCGGGGTGGACAAGGCTCCCCTGTGCGCTGCGCCCGATCGGCGGGCGGGAGCGGCGAGCCCGCGCAGCAGGCGGGCGAAGACGCCCCGCAGGGTCTGCTTGCCGTAGGCGTGCGAGCCGTCGTGCATCGTGAGCACAGCGATCGAGAGCCGCATACAGCCACGGCGAAGCAGCGCGACCTGGTTGTCGATCAGGCCGGTCCCCGAGCCCCAGCCGCCCTTGAAGTAGAGCTGCCATCCGCGTGGCGCGACCTCGCCCACCCCCCAGCGCTGGGCCGGCACGACCGAGGCGAGCAGGTGCATCGCATACGCGCGATGGCGTGGCGCGAGGAACGATTCGATGTGCAGGAAGAAGCGCGTCTGATCGCGCGGAGTGATCAGCGATTCGCCCCAGATCGGCTCGGCGGGAGCGAAGCGGTTCATGCCCACGCGGGCGGCGAGCGCGCGCAGCCCGCCGGCGCCGACGATCGTGTCGATGGTGTCCGCGGCCTCGTTGTCCGAGCGCGTGATCATCGCTGTGAGCAGCTCGCGCTCGCTCCCGCTCAGGGGTCGCGAGGCCACGCCGGGCCGGTCGAGGTAGGCGACGAGCAGCATCGCCTTCAGCACGCTCGCCGACCACTCCGCGTGATCGGGCCGATAGCCGTAGAAGGCGCGGGGCGTGCGCACGGCGAAGGCGATGTCGCCGGCGCGTGAGTGCGCGTAGGCGATCGCCGTGCGCATGTCCGGGCGCCAGGCGAGCGCGCTCGTGCAAGCGCTGTCCTCCGTGAGTCTCGCCGCCGTCTGCGCGCCCGTGGGCGCGGGCGGCGCGAGGAGCGCGCAGAGCGTTGCGAGCCCGAGCGCTGCGAGAGCGCCGCGCGCGCGCCTGGAGATGGCTGCGGTGTACGGCATGGCGAGACCCGGATTCGAACCGGGGACACCACGATTTTCAGTCGTGTGCTCTACCAGCTGAGCTATCTCGCCGTGGTTGGAGCGCGCCCGATGCTACCGAGTCGCCCGCTCACGGCCCACAGCGAGATCGGGCTCGCTGGGCTCAGGAGCCGGCGTGTTCCCACGCTTCGAGGAAGGGCAGCGGGTCGATCGGGTGCCCGCCCTTCGCCTGCCAGCCCCCGACCCAGATCTCGAAGTGCAGGTGCGGCGCGGTCGCGTCGCCGGTCTGGCCGGCCTTGCAGATCTGCTGGCCCGCGGCGACCGTCTGGCCTTCGGTGACGGTGAACGAGTTGGCCTCGCAGTGGGCGAACATGAAGTCGAAGCCGATCAGCGTGTGCTCGACGACGTAGTAGCCCGCCCCTTCGGGCTGGTTCGCCGTCGAGGTGATCGTGCCCGCGAGCGGCACCGCGTCGGGTGTGCCTTCGGCCGTCAGCACGTCCTGCCCCTCGTGGATGTGGCCGGCGCGCGGAGCGCCGAAGCGGTTTTCCGGGCCGCCGAAGTTGTGCGGGCCGCGAACCGGGAAGACGGCGCCGTCGGCGACCGTCTGCGCGGGCGTGGGCACGCCCGCTTCGGCCGTGGGCGGCGCGGCCGTGACCGGTGCGACCGCGGCCTTCACGGTCAGCGTGCTCTCGCCGGAGATCCTCGCGTTGCGCAGGATGTTGCCGTTGCGGTGGTCGTGTGCGCTCACCGTCACCTGGTAGCTCCCCGCCGCGAGACGCGCACCCGAGGGCCAGACGACGGCGAGACGATGGGAGGTGTGCACCCACCCCATCGTCGCGGTGACCACGGTCTTGTGAGCGCTGAGATCGATCACGAGCACGCGCAGGTAGACGGTCGCGACGTGGCTCTCCATCAGCTCGAGCGTTATCCGCGGGGGCTTCCCGGCCGTCGCGCTGGAGGGCACGGCGAGTTCGCTGAGGAAGGGGCGCGTCACACTCGCGGGCACGCCGAACTCGCTACCGCCCGCGGCCGGTTCGCTCGCGGGCGCTGCGACGCCTCCGGGTTCGCCCGCAAGCGCCTGGGCGCCCGCGACGTTGAGGAGGAGGATCGCGGCGCTCAGCGCTCCGATCCCGCTGCTGCGGAGCGGTCTCATGCAGTTTCCCTCGACTCCCCCCGGGGGGGTCGCGAGCGCTGAGCGGCTTATTGCATGCGCCCGCGAGGGGCGGCTAGCCGCGCTCGAATTCCTCGACGAGCGCGCGGTAGGTGCGAGCGAGACCCTCGGCGATCGGCACCTGAGGGCGCCAGCCCAGCTCGCGTTCGGCGCGCTCGATCGAGAGGCAGCTGTGCTGCAGCTCGCCGGGGCGCAGGTCCGCGAGCTCCGGCTCGATCTCGACCCCCGCCGTGGCGCTCAGCCCCTTCCAGATCCCGAGCACGTCGGTCTCGACGCTCGTCGCGATGTTGTAGACGCCCGCCGTCCCCGAGGCGGCACGCAGCGCGTCGACCACGTCGGCGACGTAGATGTAGTCGCGCGTGGGCTTGCCGTGCCCGTAGAGCTTTGGCGCGCGGCCTTCGTAGAGGTGGCCGCTGAAGATCGCCACGACACCGGCCTCGCCGTGCGGGCTCTGGCGCGGTCCGTAGACGTTCCCGAGACGACAGACCGTGTGCGGGATCCCCGACGAGAGCGCCCAGGTGCGCACGTAGGACTCCGCCGCCCACTTCGACGCTCCGTAGGGGGAGAGCGGCGCGGGGATGCGGTCCTCGACCGTGGGCATCGGCGCCTCGTCGCCGTAGAGCGCGCCGCCGGTCGAGGTGAACACGACAGGCGCCTCGAAGCCGCCGGCGGCGTCGAGCACGTTGAGCGTCCCGCGCACGTTCACGTCGCAGTCGCGTCCGGGGTCCTGGACCGAGGCGACCACGCTCGCCTGCGCGGCGAGGTGGTAGACCGACTGGGGCTGGACCTCCTCGAAGACCTTCTGGAGCGCCTCGCGCTGGACGATGTCGAGGACCCGCAGCTCCGCGCCCTCGGGAACACGCTCGGCGAGGCCGGTGGAGAGATCGTCGATCACCGTCACGCCAACGCCCTCTGCGAGCAGCAGGTCGACCAGATGCGAGCCGATGAAGCCGGCCCCGCCGGTGACGATCGCGCGAGTGCTCATGCGCCGCGAGACTACACGGAGGCGGCGGAGGCGGTCCCTGCGAGCTCCTCTTCGACGGCCTGCACGGACTCGTCGATGCGCTCGAGCACCCGCATCCCGCCTCGCTCGCGCGGCAGGCTGCCGCCGACGGCGGGACCGCCGAGGACGATCGGGATGTCCGGGTGGCTGGAGCGCAGGTCGCGCAGGGCGATCTCCACGGAATCGGAGTCGCCGGCCGTGGCGCCGAGCACGATCAGCGCGGGAGCGCGGCTCTCCACCTGTTGGACCAGGCGCTCGCCGGAGAGATCGGTGTCGAAGATCGTCTGGAAGCCGGCTGCGGCGAGCTGGTCGTGGACCATCTGCAGCCCGAGTGTGTGCTCGTCGCCGCTGACGGCGGCGAGCAGCACCCGCTCGCGCGTGGGCTCGGTGCCGCCGGTCATGTAGCGGTACAGCGTGGCGAGCACGCGACGCACGATCGTCGATGCGCGCAGCTCCGTTTCGGCGGCGAGCTCGCCCGCGTCGGAGAGCACGTCGAGGCGGCGCAGCGCTGGGCCGATCACCTCGGCGTGAAGGGTCGTCGGGGAGATCCCGTCCTCGATTGCGGTTGCGATCGCACCCTCGGCCGTCTCGGCGTCGCCGCGTTCGAGCGCGGTCGCGAAGGTCTCGAGCGTGCTCTCGACGAGCGCCGTGGGATCCTGGCGGATCTCCTCGCGGGCGTCCGGGCCGGTGCGGCCGAGAACTTCCATGAAGGCGTCGAGCAGGACCGGGTCGAAGTGGCGGCCGCGCTGTTCGCGCATCATCTGGATCGCGTCGTCGACGGAGAAGGCCTTGCGGTAGACGCGGTCGCTCGTGAGCGCGTCGAAGACGTCGGCGACGGCGACGATGCGGCCCTCGATCGGGATCGCCTCCCCCTTCAGGCCGCGGGGGTAACCCGTCCCGTCCCACTTCTCCTGGTGGCTCAGGGCGATCGTGGCGGCCATGTCGAGGATCGAGGAGGAGGAGCCGCGCACGAGGCGGTGTCCCTCCTCGGCGTGCGTCTCGACGATCGCGCGCTCCTCCGGCGTGAGCGGGCCGGGCTTGAGCAGGATCGCGTCGGGGATCGCGACCTTCCCCACGTCGTGAAGCGGGGCCGCGTGGCGGAGGCGCTCGCAGAAGTCCGCGTCCATCCCGATGTGTTCGGCGAGCAGCACGGAGAAGCGCCCGATCCGCTCGATGTGCGCGCCGGTGTCCTCGTCGCGGAACTCGACCGCCATCGAGAGGCGCTGCACGGTCTCGGCCTGCGCGATCTCGAGCTCGGAGAGGGCGCGTTTTAGCTCGCTGGTGCGGTTCTCGATCTCGTCCTCGAGCACCCCCATGCCTTTTTCGCCGGCGCGCCAACCGATCGCGAGCGTCGCACCGGCGAGCACCACCACGCAGCCCGCGATTGCGAGCGAGGCGCCCGCGATCGCGACGCCCACGGCGGCGATCACCGCGAGCACGGCCCACGCGATCAGCCCGAGGCGCGCCCCTTTGGGACCGCCCGAGGGGCGGCCCGCAGCGCTCTGGTGGTTCTGCTCAGAGCCGCCCATCGGCCTGTTCCGAGGAGGGCGCAGAGGCCCGTGACTGCCCGAAGCGGCCCCGCCCTGGAGCCGCTGAAGAAGACTTTGCTGCATGACTCCATCCACTGAGAGCTCTCGCATCCTTGACCGGTCCCAGATTCGCGTCGCGTGTCGTCGCAAACGGACTCGGCGCGGCCGCGAGCACCCATGAGGAGGGCTCAGCGCATCTAGACATACAGACGAATCGGCTGTTCAGCCGCCTTTCTGTAGCTTGCTGATGTCAATTGCCCCCGCGGGAGCGCTCAGCGTGACGGGCTGATCCCAGCGATCGAGCACGACCTTGCCGCTTTCCTTGCCCGCCTTGGTGATCTCGACGGGGTACGGAGTGCCCGTCGTGGCGACGTAGAGCGTGCCCCCTTTGGTGGTGTCCTTCAGGCCGATCGCCTTCTGGCCTTCGACCGTGGCCGCCGAGCCCTTGGCGAGCGTGCCGTGGTCGGAGAGAGCGGTGTCGACGAGCTTGCCGAGGTCGGTGAGCTCGGCGAGCGAGGCGAGTTCGCCGCTGTTCGCGGGGGCCTTCAGCCATTTGCCCTGCAGCAGCTGAGCGGCGGCCGAGCCGGAGACGTGCTGGTAGAAGGCCGCGCTGCCGTTGATGTAGACCGAGCCCCCGGTCTGGATCAGCTGGATCGTGAAGCCTTCCTGGGAGATCTTCCCCTTGCCGCCCTTGCCCGCGAGCAGTTCCATGTCCAGGGAGATCGGCTTGCCGTTGCTCGTGATCGTGCCGTCGATGTGCACCGAGGTCGCCTTCGCGGCGGCCGCTTTGGTGGATTCGAGGATCTGCGTGGCGCTCTTGGCTTCGACGCCGTTGCCCGACGATGAGGAGGAGCCTCCGCAGCCCGAGACGAGCAACACGGCGATCAGCAGCGCAAGCGCCGCTGCGAGGGTGAGGCGTCGTTGGTAGCGCATCGGGCAACTCTACCCAGAGGCCCAGTCGCCCGACGCGGGACGCCGCCCGCCCCGGGCGAGGCGCGACCGACTAGCGTTCGCCCCATGCCGGAGAGGACACCCAGCCGCGAGGAACTCGCGGGGCTGTACGAGAAGCACTTCGGAGAAGACCGCCGCCGCGAGCGTCGACTGCTCTCGACCGCCTCGTTCTTCGCGACCTTCGCCGCGGTGCGCGCGATCACGCACGCGATCCGCGCGGAACGCGGCCCTTTCCGCAACATCACTCCTGGCGGCCGCCACATCCATCACATGACCTTCGGGATCAGCGGCCTGCTCGTGGTCGGCTACCTCTGGCTGCTCGAGATCGGGATCGTCGACGGCCGTCGCGCCTCGCAGCTCACCGCGGCGGCCTACGGAAGCGGCGCGGCGCTCACGCTCGACGAGTTCGCGCTGTGGCTCAACCTCGAAGACGACTACTGGACCAAGCAGGGCCGCGAGAGCATCGACGCCGTCGTGCTCTTCGGCTCGCTGCTCACGCTCAGCTCGATCGGTCGCGGCTTCCTAGCGGAGCTTCTGAAAGGTGCTCGATGAGCGAGGCTCGGCGGCGCAGCGAGGTGCTCACGGCCGACGGGCGGCGGCTCGAGGTCGAAGTCGCGGGGCCCGAGCGCGGGCTCCCTGTGCTCTTCCACTTCGGCACCCCCGGCGCCGGGCTGCTCTCCGACGCGATGGTCGCGCTCGGCGCCGAGCGCGGCGTGCGCCACGTGACCTACTCACGGCCGGGCTACGGCTCCTCGACACGCGCGCAGGGGCGCACCGTGGCCGATTGCGCGGCCGACGTCGTGGCGGTCGCGGACTCGCTCGGGATCGAGCGCTTCCGCGCGCTCGGGTGGTCGGGGGGCGGTCCTCACGCGCTCGCCTGCGCGGCCCTGCTCGGCGAGCGCACGGTCGCGGCCGCGACGATCGCCTCCGTCGCGCCGTTCGGTGCCGAGGGCCTCGACTTCCTCGCCGGGATGGGCGAGGAGAACCACGAGGAGTTCGGCGCGGCCGTGGAGGGTCCCGTGGCGCTCGATCCGTACCTGCGCGCGGCTCGCGCGGAGATGCTCGCCGCAGGCGGCGCCGAGATCCACGCCTCGCTCGGGGAGCTGCTCTCTCCGGTCGACCGCGAGGCGACGAGCGGGGAGTTCGCGGATTACCTCGCCGCGCTCTTCCATCGCGCGCTCGAGACCGACATCTGGGGATGGCTCGACGACGATCTCGCATTCGTCGCCGACTGGGGCTTCTCGCTCGCGGAGATCGCCGTGCCCGTCACGATCTGGCAGGGGTCGGAGGACCGCATGGTGCCCTTCTCGCACGGCCGCTGGCTCGCCGAGCACGTCCAGGGCGCGAGCGCCCGGCTGCTGGAGGGCGACGGGCATCTCACGATCCTGCTGGGCGAGTACGGTCGCGTGCTCGACGAGCTGCTCGAGGCGGGGGACTAGCCCCGCTCAGTACGCGTTGTTCACCTCGACCGCTTCTTCGCTCGTCTGAGTGACCTTCGCCTTCAGGCCCGCCGCCTGCGAGGCGCCTCCCGAGATGCTCGCGTGCAACGTCGTTTCGGGCTCGCCGGTGAAGCTCGCGGGCTGCTGGAGGCCCTTCTTCTCCAGTGCCTTCCAGCGCGCGCTCGCGCTCATCTTCCCGTGCGGCACTTCGACGATCGGGCCGCCCTCCAGAACGATCGTGCTCGCCCCGCAGGAGAGCTGCGCGAAGGTTTCGCCGCTCGCGGGCTCGAGTGAGAGCCCGACCTTCGCGGTGCTGCCCTGCAGGTAGCGGCCCAAGGTCCCTTCGAGGGCGCTCGTGATCACCACGCCGCTCGCCGCGGACGGGCTCTGGCAGGCAGCGCCCTGGAGCGCTCCCTTCGCCTCTTTGCAGCCGCTCAACGTCAGCGGTCCGGTCGCGAGCGCCGCCGCGCTCTCGTACTCGCCGCTGCCTTCGATCGACGCGCAGGCGATGCTCGTGCCGCCCGCGGTCTCGAGCGTGAGCGAGCTCCCCGCAAGCGTGAAGCCCGTCTTTTCCAGCTCCATGCGGCTGAAGGCGGCCCACCATTCGTACTTGCCCGGCCCGAATTCGCTCGCGCCGACCTCACAGCTCGACTTGAGGAATTCGCCCTGTCCCGCTTTCGTCGCGGTGCAGCGTCCGAATTCGGGCGGCGAGAAGTAGGCGTAGCGGTCGGCGCTCGTCGCTTCGCTCTCCCCGTTGGGGTTGACCACGCGCACGTCGACGGTGCCCGATCCGGCGGGCACCACGGCGCTCAGTTCGCTCAGCCCCGGGGTGAAGCTCCGCGCGGGTTCGGTACCGAAGTAGACCGCTGTCGCGGAGGCGAGGTTCTTGCCGCGGATCATGATCGTGTTGAAGCCGGGCTCCACGCCTTTGCTCACGGAGAGCGAGCTGACGACGGGCTGACCGGGGTAGGAGTAGCGGTCGGAGCGGCTCGGCTGACTGGCCCCGACCGGGGTCCTCACCTGGATGTCGACCGTTTCCGTGCCCGCAGGGGCCGTCGCGCTGATCCGCGTCGGCGATTCGACGGTGAAGCTCGTCGCAGGAGCGCCCCCGAAGGTGACGGCGCTCGCTTCGGCGAAGCCGCTGCCCGCGATCGTGACGACGGTGCCCGGTTCGCCTTCCTTCGGCGTGACCGAGGCGATCACCGGACAGAGTTCGTTCGCCACGCCGAAGGCGAGGCTGACGTTCAGCCCGGAGGCGATCCCGCTGACGCCATGCAGCGCACAGCCCAAGGCGACCGGGACGGCCGAGTGTTCGCCCGCGCCTTCGCTGCCCGTGCCGAGCTGTCCGTGTTCGTTGCCGCCCCAGTCCTCGACTGTGCCGTCTTCTCGCAGCGCGACGCTGTGGAAGCCGCCCGCGGAGACCGCGCTCGCCCCGCTCAGCCCGGCCACCGCGACCGGGACGTTGCGCTCGGAGGTCGTGCCGTCCCCGAGCTGCCCGAACTTGTTTTCACCCCAGGCCTCGACGGTCCCACCGCCGAGCAGGGCGAGCGCGTGCGCTTTGCCCGCGGCGATCGCGCTCGCGCCGCTCAGCCCGAGAACCGGGACGGGGACCGTGCTCCTGCGGCAGGTGCAGCTCTGTTCGTCGCCGAGCTGGCCGAACTGGTCCGAGCCCCACGCGCGCACTTCGCCGTCGGCGAGCAGCGCCAACCCGAATTCCGCGCCCGCCGCGATTGCGACGACTTCGGAGAGGCCGCTCACCGCGACCGGGAGATCGCGCGTTTCGGTCGTGCCGTCGCCGAGCTGGCCGGAGCCGTTCGCGCCCCACGCCTCGACCGTCCCGTTCGCGCGCAGCGCGAGAGCGAAACGCGCGCCCGCCGCGATCGCGACCACTTCGTTCAGGCCTTCGACGGGTTTGGGCGTCGGGCTGAACGTGCCGATCGTGCCTCGGCCGAGCTGGCCTTCGACGTTCGACCCCCACGCCTCGACGGTTCCGCCGCCGAGCAGTGCGTAGCTGTCGAAGCCCGCCGCGGCGATCGCGCTCGCCCCTTCGACCCCGGGCACGGCAACGGGGACGTAGCTCAGCTCCGAAGATGCTTCCCGGCCGAGCTGGCCCACGTTGTTCGCTCCCCAGCCCTCGAGCGTGCCCCCGGGCAGCAGCGCGAGCGTGTGCTCTTCGCCGACGGCGAGCTGACTGACGGCGCCGATCGCGCTGACGTGGATCGGGCGGTCGCTGGAGGTTCCTTCGTTGCTGCCCGGGGCCTGACCCGCGCCGAGCTGTCCAAACTGCCCGTTGCCCCAGGCGACGGGTTCGCCGCTCGCACCGAAGGCCGTGCTCGCTCCAGCCGCGGCAAGCGCCGCGGCGAGCACGAATCCGCCGATCGCTCTGCTCATCAACCCCACCCGGCGGCCTCCTTCCCGGGCGTCGCGCCCTTGGGTGGGCGGGCGTGACCAGGGGGACAATAACCCCGGATCAGGCGTGCGGCAAAGAGGTTGGCCGAATGCTTACAAGCTCAGCGCGACGTACTTCGTCTCGAGGTACTCGTCGATGCCCTCGAAGCCGCCCTCGCGGCCGAAGCCCGACTGCTTGACCCCGCCGAAGGGGGCCGCGGGGTTCGAGACGACCCCCTGGTTGAGCCCGACCATGCCGGTCTCGATCGCCTCGCTCACCCGGAAGGCGCGCTCGAGATCGCGCGTGTAGACGTAGGCGACGAGCCCGTACTCGGTGCGGTTCGCGGCAGCGATCGCCTCCTCGTCGGTGCTGAAGCTCGCGACCGGTGCGACCGGGCCGAAGATCTCCTCGTCGAGCAGTCGCGCGTCGGCGGGCACGGACGCGAGCACGGTCGGCTCGTAGAAGTACCCGGGCCCCTCGCCCGCATGCGCGCCGACGAGCACCTCCGCTCCCCGCTCGACCGCGTCGCCGACGAGCTCCGCGACCTTGTCGCGCTGCGCCCCATCCACGAGCGGGCCGACATCGACCCCGGGCTCGGTGCCGCGGCCGACCTTCAGCTTGCCGATCCGCTCCGCGAGCCTGCGCGCGAACTCCTCCGCGAGGGACTCGTGCACGTGGAAGCGGTTCGCAGCCGTGCATGCCTCGCCGACATTGCGCATCTTCGCGAGCATCGCGCCCTCGACGGCCGCGTCGAGGTCGGCGTCCTCGAAGACGAGGAAGGGCGCGTTGCCGCCCAGCTCCATCGACACGCGCAGAACCTGCTCGGCGGACTGCTCGATCAGCTTCCGCCCGATCTCCGTCGAGCCCGTGAAGGAGAGCTTGCGCGTGCGCGGGTCCTTCAGCAGCGGTTCGATCACCGTGCCCGAGTGGCGGGCGGTGATCACGTTGAGCACTCCACCCGGCAGCCCCGCCTGCTCGAGGATCTTCGCGAGCGCGAGCATCGAGAGCGGCGTCTGCTGCGCGGGCTTGACCACCATCGTGCAGCCCGCCGCGATCGCGGGCGCGAGCTTGCGCGTGCCCATCGCGGTGGGGAAGTTCCAGGGCGTGACGAACACGCAGGGCCCGACGGGCTGGCGCATCGTGATGATCCGCCCTTTGCCGGTCGTGTTGACCATGTAGCGGCCGTGTATGCGCACCGCCTCCTCGGAGAACCAGCGGAAGAACTCGGCCGCGTAGGAGATCTCCGCCTTCGATTCGGAAACGGACTTGCCCATCTCCAGCGTCATCAGCAGCGCAAGGTCCTCCGCCTGCTCCACGATCGCCTCGTACGCCCGCCGCAGGATCTCACCGCGGTCGCGCGGCGCGCATCTCGCCCACTCCTCCTGCGCCTGCGCCGCGGCCGTGAGCGCCGCCAGCGCGTCAGCGGGCTGACCGTCGGCGACCTCGATCAGCGTCTCGCCCGTCGAGGGATCCTCGACCCCCAACCGTCCTCCGCCCTCGGCCTCGCGCCACTCGCCGCCGATGAAGAGCTTCGTCGGCACCGCGTCGAGCACGGCGCGCTCGCGTGACTCGCCAGTCATCCTGCATCCCTCAAAGCGACCCTGCCCAGAGACGACCTCACAACCATGGGACCTCCCATCCTCGACCGCGCCGGCGCCATGCCTCGCGTGTTCTCAGGGGGGCAGATGCCCCGCACGGACGCAACCTACCACCGCTCAGACGGTGCCTCCGCGGTGCGTGCGCAGCTGCTCGCCCGGCTCTTGGCGCGGGCCGCGGTCGCGCTCTGCGCGCTGCTCTCGCTGCTGCTCTGCGGGGCGGGCCCCGCGCCCGACGCCGTCGCCGCGGGCGCCCCGTCGACGCTCGTGATCGAAGGCGCCGGGGAAGGTCACGGTGTGGGCATGAGCCAGGACGGCGCGCTCGGCTACGCCGAGCACGGCTTCACCTACACGCAGATCCTCGCGCACTACTACACCGGCACCACGATCGCCGAGGCCCCGCCGAAGACCGTCGTGAAGGTGCTCATCGGGACGAAGGTCAGGCGCGTCCCGCTCGAGCGCTACGTGAAAGGGGTGATCGGCAACGAGGCCTCCCCGAGCTGGCCCGCCGCCGCGTTGGAGGCGCAGGCCGTCGCGAGCCGAACCTACGCGCTCACCGCGCACGCGGGAGGTTCGCGCTTCGACGTCTACTCCGACACGCGCTCGCAGGTCTACCGCAGCGGCGTCGCGGAAACCGCGACGACGAACGCCGCGGTCGCAGCCACCGCGGGGCAGATCGTCGAGTACGCGGGCAAGCCAGCGATCACCTATTTCTTCGCGAGCTCCGGGGGGATGACGGAGTCCGTCCAGAACGGCTTTCCCGGCAGCGAACCGCAACCCTGGCTCGTCGCTGTCGCAGACGAGTACGAAGGAACCGCCTCGCGCTGGAAGATCGAACTTCCCTTCGCCACCGCCGCACGCCGGCTGCGCGGGCTCTACAAGGGCGCCTTCCACGGGATCGAAGTGCTCGAGCGCGGAGCCTCTCCGCGCATCCTCAGCGCGCGCGTGCTCGGGAGCACCGCCGCAGATGCGATCAGCGGCCCTGCGCTCGCCGCGCGCCTCGGGCTCTCGAGCACCTGGGCCTACTTCGACGTGCGCCGCGGCTCGGCGCTCGTCGAGGAGCCGGACCACAGCGGCAAGGCGCGCACCTTCTCGCCCGCCGCACCCGCCCCTGCGTCCGCCCCCGCTCCCACGCCTGCCCCCTCGGGCGGCGTCGAACCAGCGCCGGCCGCAGCCGCGAGCGTGCCCACGGTGGGGCCCACCGGCGGCACCGAACCGGACTGAGCGCGACACGCTTCCCTCCGCGAGCCGACCGACGTAGGCTGCGGCGATGGACGCCCCGCTGCTGCTCGCCGACACGCCTTGGCTGCTCTACCGCGCCTTCTTCGCGCTCCCGAGCACGATCACCGACACCGAGGGGAGGCCCGTCAACGCCCTGCTCGGGACGGTCAACGCCCTGCTCACGCTGATCGACCCCCCGCCCGGCGCAGGTCCGGCGCGAGACCCGCGCGCGGTCGTTGCGTGCATGGGCGCCGAGCAGGCCGACTACCGGGTCGAGCTGTATCCGCCCTACCACGCCCACCGCGACCCGATGCCCCCCGAGCTCGCCGAGCAGTGGCACCGCGCCCCCGAGCTGCTCGCCACGCTCGGCTGGAGCGTCGCGCCGAGCGAGGATCTCGAGGCCGACGACGTGATGTTCTCGCTGGCGCGCGCCGAGCAGCGGGCCGGGGGCAGCGCGCTGCTGCTCACGGGCGACCGCGACCTCTACGGCGCGGTCGGCGAGCGTGTCGCCGTCGTCGAGCTGCTGAAGGGAGGGCACCACGGGCTGATCGGCGCGCCCGAGGTGCGCGAGCGCTACGGGATCGAGCCCGAGCTCGTCCCCGACTTCATCGCGCTGCGCGGCGATCCCTCCGACGGACTTCCAGGAGCGCCGGGGATCGGGGCGAAGACCGCGGCCGAGCTGATCCGCCGCTACGGGCCGCTCGAGCAGGTGCTCGAGGCCGCCCGGGCCGCCGAGAGCACTCCGCGCCGCGATCCCGATGAGATGCGCCCGCGAACCGCGGCGATCCTGCGTGAGAACGAGCACGAGCTGCGCATCTTCAAGCACGTCGCCACGCTTCAGGAGATCGAGCTCGAGCTTCCCGCCGATCGGCCGACCGACTTCGCCGCGGGCGCGGAGCTCACGGCGAAGATCGGCATGAAGCGACTCGCCGCACGACTCGCCGCGCTCGCCGCCGCCTAGGGCGCGGGCGCGGGCTGCGCACCGCGGGCGCGGTCGCTACGGCGTGAACTTGACGGAGATCACGTCGCCGTCGGCCATCGGGTAGTCGCGCCCCTCGAGCCGCAGCGTGCCGCGGTCGCGCGCGCCCGCGTAGCCGCCGGCCTCGACGAGCTCGCGCCAACCGATCACCTCGGCACGCACGAAGCCCTTCTGGATGTCGGTGTGGATCTCACCTGCCGCATGCCACACCGAGAGCCCGCGGCGCAGGTGCCAGGACTGCGCGGGCTTCGCCTCCCCGGCGGTGAAGAAGACGAGCAGCTCGAGCAGGGCGAAGGCCTCATCGACCACACGCTGGAGCGGCGCGCCGGACTCCTCCTCGCCCATCATCTCCGCCCGCATCGACGCGGCCTCCTCCTCGTCGAGCTCGGAGAGCTCGGACTCGATCCGCGAGGAGACCGCGACCGCGCGTGCACCCTGGGCCGCCGCGTGCTCTGCGACCGCTGCGGGCACCACCGCAGAGTCCTCGTCCACGTTCGCGACGAACAGCACCGGCTTCGCGGTCAGCGAGCCGAGGTCGCGAGCCGCGTGCGGTGCCTCCTCGGGGAGCGGCACGCCGCGCACCGGCCTACCTGCTTGGAGCGCCTCGATCACCTCGCGCAGCCAGCCCTCTTCGGCAGCGGCGACGCGGTCGCCTCCGCGCGCCTGTTTGGCGACCCGCTCGATCCTGCGTTCGGCCTGCTCCAGGTCGGCGAGGATCAGCTCGGCCTCGATCGTCTCGATGTCCGCGAGCGGATCGACACGGCCCTCGGGATGGATCACGTTCTCATCGCCGTGCGCGCGAACGACGTGCACGATCGCGTCGGTCTCACGGATGTTCGCGAGGAACTTGTTGCCGAGGCCCTCCCCTTTGTGCGCCCCCGCCACGAGGCCCGCGATGTCGTGGAAGTCGATCGTGTCCCAGACGATCTCCGACGCGCCGACAGTCGCCGCAACCTGCTCCAGGCGCTCGTCGCGAACGGGTACCACGGCGACGTTCGGCTCGATCGTGGTGAAGGGGTAGTTCGCCGCCTCCGCGCCCGCTTTGGTGAGCGCGTTGAAGAGCGAGGACTTGCCCGCGTTGGGCATGCCCACGATGCCGATCCTGGTGCTCATCGGGGCGCCGCCTGGGTCGCCGACGGACGAGGCACGGTCGCGGCCGCCAGCGCCGAGCCGAGCAGCCCGCCCGCGAGCACGTCGGATGGATAGTGCACACCGAGGTAGAGACGCGAGAGCGCCATCCCCGAGGCGAGCGCGTAGAGCGGAGCAGCGGGAAGTCCGAGACGGCTGTAGGCGAGCGCGCCCGCGAAGGAGGTGGCCGCATGGGCGCTGGGGAAGCTCAGTGCGGTGGTGGTGCCCTGCAGCGGTGGCAGGCCAGGGAGCTGGGGACGGCGGCGGCGGACCACGAACTTGATCGCGGTGTTGACCGCGTACACGCCGAGCACGGTGCGCCGCGCGCGGCGCCAGGCCGGAGCACGGGGCCGGTCTGCGAGCACGCCCGCGTAGCCGATCGCGAGCCACACGGCGCTGTGCTCGCCGAGCTTCGAGAAGGCGGCGACGGCGCGCTCGGCCGCGGGAGTGTGCCCGCGCGTGCGCATCAGCAGGAGCAGGCGCTCCTCGAGGTTCAGATCGGTTCGGAACACCTGTGCGGCGCGGCTCGTCCGGGTGAGGCGAGCGCGGGCCTAGCCGAAGCCGACCCGCGGCTCCTCGCTCTCGGAGGTCACGTAGACGACCTGGCCGAGATCGATCCGAACGGGCCCGTCCTCGCTCTGGATCTCATGCCAGCCCTGGCTGCCGAGCGCCTTCTCGAGCGCCCCCAGCTGCGACTCGGAGAGCCGGACGGCCAGAACCTGGCCGCCCTGGAAGCCGATGCTCAAACGTGCGCTGGATGCCATCAGTGAACCTCCGCGGGTTGGACGATCTCGGTGAGCACGCCGAGGCTCGAGCGCGGGTGCACGAAGGCGACGCGAGAGCCCCGGATGCCTGTGCGGGGCTGCTCGTCGATCATCCGCATGCCCGCCGCTTTCAGCGCGCTGAGCGTCGCCTCGATATCGGCGACCTGGTAGGCGACGTGATGCAGCCCGGGGCCCTGCTTGGCGAGGAACTTGCCCACCGGCGTGTCCTCGCCGAGCGGCGCGAGCAGCTCGACGTGGTTCTCGCCGACGTCGAGGAGCACCGCCTCGACCCCCTGCTCCGCGACGACCTCGCGGTGGGCGACGACGAGCTCCATCGTCTGTGCGTAGAGCTCGAGCGCCGGCTCGAGCTCGCTCACGGCGACGCCCACGTGGTCGATGCGGCTGAACACGAGGCGCAGTCTATAGACGCTCGGGCTCGCCTCCGGTCGGGTGGGCCGGGCGTGGGATCGGCGCCGGCGCGGGGGGCGCTGCGCTGCTGCTCGCGGCGGCGACGACGCGTAGGCCCACTCCGGGCGCGCGCTCGAGCCGCGGGACGTCGCGCATGATCTCCTCGATCGCGTCGCGCTCGAGTACCTCGTGGTCGAGCAGCTCCGCGGCGAGCGCATCGAGCTGCGCGCGATGGCCGAGCACGAGGCGCTGCGCGGCGCGGCGCGCCTCCTCGACGAGGTCCTGGCGCTCCTCGTCGCGGATCCGCAGCATCGTCTCCGAGAGCTGGACGTCGCCGTCCGGCGAGCGCCCCATCCCGGCGGTGCCCATCGCGTAGTCGTGCACCATCGAGTGAGCGATCGCCGCGACCTTCTTGAGGTCGTCCGACGCGCCCGTCGTGATCGCGCCGAAGACCGCCTGCTCGGCGACGCGACCACCCATCAGCACGGTCATGTAATCGAGCAGCTCCTCGCGCGTCTTCAGATAGCGGTCCTCCGCGGGGAGATTGAGCGTGTATCCGAGCGCGCGGCCTCGGGGCACGATCGAGATCCGGTGCACACGGTCGACCGAGGGAAGCAGCTCGCCGCAGAGCGCGTGCCCGGCCTCGTGATAGGCGACGACGCGCTTCTCGTGGCTGTTCATCACCCGCATCGACTGCACGCCCGCGATCACCCGCTCGATCGCCGAGTCGAAGTCCGCGGTGGTGATCGACTTGGCACGTCGTCGGGCCGCGAAGATCGCCGCCTCGTTGCAGATGTTCGCGAGATCCGCGCCGGTGAGGCCGCTGGTCTGCTGCGCGATCACCTCGAGGTCCACGTCGCCCATCGGCTTTTCGCGCGTGTGCACCTGCAGGACCCCCAGCCGCCCTCTCACGTCGGGGGGCATCACGAAGACCTGGCGGTCGAAGCGGCCCGGGCGCAGCAGCGCGGGGTCGAGCTTCTCGAGCAGGTTCGACGCCGCGATCACGACCACCCTCCCGCTCGACTCGAAGCCGTCCATCTCGACGAGCAGCTGGTTGAGCGTCTGGTCCTTCTCCCCGGAGATGTCAGAGCCGCGGCGTCCGCCCACGGCGTCGAGCTCGTCGATGAAGATGATCGCGGGTTCGTGGCTGCGCGCGACCTGGAACAGACGGCGGATCCGCGCCGCCCCGAGGCCCGCGAACATCTCAACGAACGAGGCCGCGGACTGCGCGAAGAACTCCGCGCCCGACTCAGCGGCGACGGCCTTTGCGAGCAGCGTCTTGCCCGTGCCCGGGGGGCCGTGCAGCAGGATCCCCTTCGGCACCTTCGCCCCCAGCTTCTGGAACTCCTTCGGGTCGCGCAGGAAGTCGACGATCTCCTGGAGCTCGGCCTTCGCCTCGTCGACGCCCGCGATGTCGGCGAAGGAGACCTTCTGCTTGGAGGCGGGCTTGATGCGCTGCGGCTTGACGCGCGGCATCACCTTCAACATCCGCAGCATCACGCCGATGATCACGACGAAGAAGAGCACGCCGACGACGGGCTCCCAGTTGTAGGCGAAGTTCTGGATTTCCTGAGCGAGCGAGGTGTGGACCGCGGGCGGTACGACGACCGCGTGCGTCACGTGGTGCGCACCCGCAACCGCAGCCGCTCCTTTGGCTGCCGCCGCACCTTTCGCGCTCGCGGCTCCCTTGGCCGCGGTCGAGCCCTTGGCCGCTGCTGAGCCCTTGGCGGATGCCGCCCCCTTGTGCGCGGCCGTGTGCGAGCCCGAGCCGTGGGCAGCGGTCTTGGCGCTGCTGGTGCCGCTTGCTTCCTTGCTCATAGGAGACCTCTCGCTTGACGTACCATCCTTGGCATCTCTTCGATTATGCGGCCTCGACGTCCTCCTGTCGAGGGATGCAACGTGTCAGCGAACGACCCGGCTAGCCGAGGATGCGTGTGGCGAGATCGGTGAAGAGCTCCGTGGCGTAGGCGAGGTCGCGCACGTCGATACGCTCGTCTGCCCCGTGGACCAGGGGCGCGCCCTCGAGCAGCGACTGGTGGCGCTGCGGGAAGAACCCGTAGGCCACGCAATCGGGGAAGGCGGTCCGGAAGTGCCGCGAGTCGGTGAAGCCCGGGAGCACGACGGGGACCGCGCGGGCGCCCGGGTCGTGCTCCTCGATCCAGGCGGCGATCGTGTCCATCAGCTCGCCGGCCACGGGCGAGCGGTTGCCCACCACGCGCTCGGTGAACTCCAGGCGCCAGTCCGCGCCCTCCTCGGGCCCGAGGATCTCGGTGACGTCCGCGCGCACCTCCTCCTCCCCGAGGCCGGGGGGCACGCGGCAGTCCACCTTCAGCTCGGCGAGGCTTGGGATCACGTTGACCTTCTCGGAAGCGCGGATCCGCGTCGGCGTGAAGGTCACGCCGAGCATCGGCTCGAACATGATCGCCAGGCGCGGGTCGGCCTCGCGCAGGCGCGCGATCGCTCCCTGCGGATCGGCGGGGTCCTCGCCGATGCCACGAAGGAACTCGAGCGGCTCGGCGGTCGGGCGGTAGCCGGGCTGGCGCGCTGCGAGACGCTCCAGCAGCGGGCCCATCTTCAGCAGCGCGTTCTCGCCCATCCCCGGCATCGAGGCGTGCCCCGCCACACCGGAGGTCGTGAGGGTGAAGCGGAAGACCCCCTTCTCCGCGCAGCACACGCCGTAGCAGCGGCGGTCGCCGTACTCGAAGACCGCTCCACCGCCCTCGTTGAGGAGCAGGTCGCAGCGGACCTTCTCGGGGTGGTTCTCGGTGATCCACTGCGCCCCGAGCGCGCCCCCCGTCTCCTCATCGACGACGCTCACGATCAGCAGCTCGCCGCGGGCGGGCCGCCAGCCCGAGCGGGCGAGCGACGCGGCGGCGGCGATCTCCGCGGCCACCTGGTCCTTCATGTCGAGCGCCCCGCGCCCCCAGATGTAACCCTCGGCGAGGTCGCCGGACCAGGGGTCGTGGGTCCACTCGGAGGGTGTGGCGAGCACCGTGTCGACGTGCCCGAGGTAACAGAGCGTCGGCCCCTCAGGTGCGCCCTCGGGCGCGCGCAGCCTCGCAACCAGGTTCGGCCGCTCGGGCTCCGCGCCGAGCAGCTCGCAGTCGAAGCCGGCGGCGGAGAGGTGCGCGGCGAGATGCTCCTGGGCGGGGCGCTCGTTGCCCGGAGGGTTGACCGTGTCGAAGCGGAGCAGCGTGCGCAGCAGGTCCTCGGCCTCCGCCGCAGCGGCGAGATCCGCCATCAAGCGGAGGGGCGCGACGGCGGGGAGGCAGTCAGCCCGATCTGGGCGACCTCCTCGCTCGTCAGCGGGAAGTGACACGCGGCGAGGGCGCCGGGATGTGCGGGGTCCTTCTCCTCCAGCGGCGGGTCCTCGATCGAACAGCGCTCCTGGGCCTTCGGGCAGCGGGTGTGGAAGCGACAAGCCTTCGGCGGGTTCGCGGGGCTCGGCACATCGCCTGTGAGCAGGCGCCGTTTGCTGCCGTGACGACTCGGGTCGGCGACCGGCACGGCGGAGAGCAGCGCGCCGGTGTAGGGGTGTCGGGGGAACGAGTAGAGCTCGTCGCTCGACGCGAGCTCGACGATCCGTCCGAGGTACATGACGGCGACGCGATCGCACATGTGACGCACGACCGAGAGGTCGTGCGCGATGAAGATCAGCGTCAGACCGAAGCGCTCCTGGAGGTCGCGCAGCAGGTTCAGGACCTGCGCCTGAATCGAGACGTCGAGCGCAGAGACGGGCTCATCGGCGATCAACAGCTTCGGTTTCAGCGCGAGCGCGCGCGCGACACCGATGCGCTGGCGCTGGCCACCGGAGAACTCGTGCGGGTAGCGGTTGTAGTGCTCGGGGTTCAGGCCGACCGTCTCCATCAGCTCCTGGACCGCTTTGCGCCGCTCACCCTTCTCCGTGAGCATCCCGTGGATCGCGAAGGGCTCGGCGATGATCGAGCCGATCGTCTTGCGCGGGTTCAGCGAGGAGTACGGGTCCTGGAAGATCATCTGCATGTCGCGGCGAACCGCCTTCAGCGGGGCGCCCTTGAGGTGGGTGATGTCCTTGCCCTCGAAGCTCAGCTCGCCCGAGGTGGACTCGAGCAGCCGCATCACGAGCCGCGCCGTCGTGCTCTTGCCGCAGCCCGTCTCGCCGACGATGCCGAGGGTCTCGCCGCGGCGGACCTCGAAGTTCACGCCGTCGACGGCCTTGACCGCGCCGACTTTGCGCTGCAGGAAGACACCGCGCGTGATCGGGAAGTGCTTGACGAGATCGCGAGCCTGGACGAGCGGCTCGCCGTCGGCGACGGACGGGCCCTGAGCGCCCGCGCCCGTCACGGGCGCCACCTGCACCTCGGGATCGGCCATCACGGCGCAGGCCTCCCAGTCGCGTCGGCGAGCGCCTGCTCGGGCACGCGGCCCGCCTGCAGGTCGGCCCACAGGCGCTTGCGCTCGTCGGGCTCGAGCAGGCAGGCGACGAAGTGATGCGGTTCGCCCGGGATCGGTTCGAGATCCGGGTCGATGCGCGCGTGGTCGGGCTGCGCGTAGGCACAACGCGGGTGGAAGTGGCAGCCCGAGGGCGGGCGGATCAGGCTCGGCGGCGTGCCGGGGATCGGCACGAGCATTTCCGAGCGGTCGTGCTCAAGCCTTGGGATCGACTTCAGAAGACCCCACGTGTAGGGGTGCTCCGGACCCGAGAAGAGGGAGTCCGCGGAGGAGGTCTCGACGATCCTGCCCGCATACATCACCGCGATGTCATCGGCCATCTCGGCGACCACGCCGAGGTCGTGCGTGATGATGATGATCGCCATCCCGAGCTCGTTCTGAAGCCGTTCCATCAGCGCGAGGATCTGCGCCTGGACGGTCACGTCGAGCGCGGTGGTGGGCTCGTCCGCGATCAGCAGCTTGGGTTCGTTCGCGAGCGCCATCGCGATCATCGCGCGTTGGCGCATGCCGCCCGAGAACTCGTGCGGGTACTCGTCGACCCGGCGCTTCGGGTCGGGGATACCCACGAGCCCGAGCAGCTCGACCGCGCGCTCGCGCGCCTTCTGCTTGGAGATGTCTTTGTGAGCCCGCAGCGCCTCGACGAGCTGCTTTCCCACCTTGTAGAGCGGGTGCAGCGCGGAGAGCGGGTCCTGGAAGATCATCGCGATGTCGTTGCCGCGGATCGAACGCAGCTCACCCTCGGGGAGCGCGACGAGGTCGCGCCCCTCGAACAGGATGCGCCCGGAGATGCGTGCGCCCTGGCGGCGCGTGAGGCCGAGCGTGGTGAGCGAGGAGACGGTCTTGCCCGAGCCCGACTCGCCCACGATCCCGAGCGTTTTGCCGGCCTGGACCTGGTAGGTGATCCCGTCGACGGCGTGCACCACACCGTCCTCGCTCGGGAACTCGACGCGCAGCTCCTCCACGCGGAGAAGGGGCTCGACCTCCGATGACGACGTGCTGATGCTCATGAGTACCTCACCCTGGGATCGAGGTACGCATACCCGATATCCGCGGCGATGTTCGCGAGGATGATGAACATCGAGGCGAGCAGCACCGTTCCCTGGATCACCTCGAAGTCGGATTGCACGATCGAGTGGTAGGCGAGCAGCCCGACGCCGGGGATGTTGAAGACGAACTCGATCAGGACCGCACCGCCGAGCAGCACGCCGACTTCGAGCGCGAGCAGGGTGACGATCGGGTTGATCGAGGAGCGGATGCCCTGACGTATCACGCCACGCTCGGTGAGCCCCTTGGCTCGCGCGGTTCGGATGTAGTCCTCCTCCATCGTCTCGATCATGCTCCCGCGCATCAGCCGCGCGAACACGGCCGCGCTCCCCGCGGCGAGCACGCACCAGGGCATGATCAGCGAGGTGAACCATTTCCACGGGTCCGCGGTGAGGCCCACGTAGCTCCCCGCTCCGGGGAAGATCCGCAGTTTGCCGATGTCGTTGGAGAAGAGCAGCAGGGCGAGCAGCCCGAGCCAGAATTCGGGCGCGGAGATCAGCACGAGTGCGAAGCCCATCGAGCCGCGGTCCCAGAAGGTGCGTCGCTTCAGCGCGGAGACGACGCCCACGGCGAGGCCGGCGATCATCCAGACGACGGCTGCGCCGAGCGTGAGGGAGATCGTCGCGGGGAGCCGTTCGCCGATCAGGCTGATCACGGACTGCTGGCTGTAGTAGCTGTAGCCGAAGTTGAAGTGGAGGAAGATGCCCTTCAGGTAGTCCCAGAACTGGGAGGGCAACGATTTGTCCAGCCCGAGGACCCGTTCGATTTCTTTGATCAGGTGGGGCTGCGGGTCACGTCCCGCGCGCAGCACCGCGGGGTTGCCCGTGGGGATGATGCGGAAGAGCAGGAAGGTGAGCGCGCAGACGATGATCAGCAGGGCGATGCCCCAGACGACGCGGCGGATCACGTAGGCGGTCACCGGCGGAACGACCCTCTCTCGGAGATGTGTGTTGAAGCGCTCATCGAATTTCCCGGCGTTCGAGCGGTGCGGGTGCGGCGGCCGGGGCCCGACCCCGAAGGGCGGGTCCCCGGCCGTGCCGCATCAGCAGCTGCTGGGCCTCTCTACTTCAGCGAGGTCCAGCCGTAGTCCCACTCGCCGACGTCCCAGAGGTCGCCGACGCCCTGCACCTGACTTCCCTCGATGTTCGCCTGCTTGTCCCAGTCGAACGGGACCGAGAGGGCTTTTTCGACGATCTTTTCGTCGATCTTGCCCCACGCGGTCGCGCGGGCGCCTTTGCCCGTGATCGATTCGGCTTCGGTCATCATCTTGTTGAGTTCAGGGTTGTTCGCCTGACTCCAGTTCACGTTCCCCGTGGCGTTGATGTATTTGCCGTTGAACGTGATGTTGAGGACCGTCTGGCCGTCCGCGAAGTCGGCGATCCAGCCGACCGACGGGCAGATGTCGATCTCTTCTTTCGGGACGTTGCAGTACTTCGCGTACATCGTCGCCGTTTCGACGAGGGTGAACTTCGTGGTGAAACCGAGGTTCTTCAGCGTCTGGTTGACGATTTCCGCGTCCTGTTCGGCCGGGTTGCCCTTCGCGCCGACGATCGTCACGGTTTCGTTGCCGGTGTACTTGCCCGAGGGGTAACCCGCGAGCTTCATGTACTTTTCGGCCACGGCCATGTCGCCTTCAGGGTGTTCGTTGAAGTCGAATTTCGGCCCCGCGAGACCACCGGCCTGTTCAAAGCCGGGGATCGTCGGATAGATGAAGTGCGTCATCACATCGGTGACGAGTTTCCCGCCGCGGGCCCTGTCCATCGCCGTACGGTCGAGGGCAGCCCACAGCGCCTTGCGCAGGTTTTCGTTTTTGAACGGACCGTGCGCGTTGTTGACGCCGATGTAGTGAGAGCCCGCACCAGGCGAGATCAGCAGCTGCGACTTGTATTTTTCGGCCGCGAGGCGGACGTTGGACTGGGCGGGCGGTTCGTTCTCGACGACGTTGGTGCCTTCCAGCACCTGCTTGCCGATCACGTCGTTGGTCCCGCCGATCTTGATCTGGATTTCGTTCAGGTACGCCGGACGGATGTCAAGCGATTCCGTCCAGTTCGGGTTGCGCACGAGCGTCGCCGACTTCCCGGGGAAGTAGCCGACGTCGAGCACTTTGCCCGAGCTGTCGTTCTTGAACATGTACGGACCCGTCGCGACCTGGTAGTTGCCGTAGTCCGAGGGCTTGTGCGCGTCGTACTTCGCCGCGTATTCCTGGGGCACGGGGGCCGTGTCGGGCAGCTGCAGCGCATCCGCGACGAGCTGGCCCTTCGGTTCGGTGAGTTTGAAGACGATCGTGTACTTGTTCGGCGTGGTGATGCCCGAGATCGGGCCGCCGTTGGCCTTCGGCACGCCTTCGACCGATTCGAAGTAGGCGTGGAGGTAGGGGTTCGCCACGTTCGGGTTGGCCCCGCGCTCGATCGCGTACTTGACATCCGCGGATGTCACTTCGCGGTTCACCGGGGGCGAGAACTTCCACCCTTTCTTGATCTTCACCGTCACGGTCTTGCTGTCGGAGGAGATTTCCGGCGGCCCTTCAGCGAGCAGCGGCGTCGGTTCGGACGCGGTGTTCGGCTTGTCCATGTAGAGCGTGCTCTGCGTGGCGTACACGACCTCGTAGTCGAGGGAGTAATAGGCGATCCCTGGGTCGATGTGTTCGAAGTCCGTTTCATCCAGCACCTGCAGGGTCCCGCCCTTTTTGCCGCCGGTCAGCGACTCGGTTTCGGGATTCGCATACCCGCCTGTGCTGACGCTGCCCGCGCCCGCCGACGAGCTGCTTCCGCCGCTCGACGATTTGCTCGAGCTCGAGCCGCACGCCGCGAGCACCACCGCGAGCACGGCTACGGCCGCGACAGCCACGACCGTTCTAATCGACCTCATTGAGTCGCCTCCTGTTTGTGTTGATCGAACGCCCCTCATCGGGCGCCCCTCGGGTTCAGGGCATCTCTGAGCCCGTCCCCCAGCAGATTGAAGGCCAGCACCGTCAGCAGCAGCGCTGTGCCGGGGAAGACCATGTACCACCAAGCGGTGTTGAAGATCGGCGTCGCCGAGGCGATCATCTGGCCCCAGCTCGCGGTCGGCGGGCGGATTCCCACGCCGAGGAAGGAGAGCGCGGCCTCGATCAGGATGTTCGAGGGGATCTGCAGGCTCGCGAAGACGATGATCGGCGCGGTCAGGTTGGGAAGGATCTCGCGCACCATGATCCGCGTGTTCGACGCGCCGAGCGCACGCGAGGCGTCGACGAACTCACGCTCGCGAAGCGAGAGCACGAGCCCGCGCACGATCCTCGCCATGTAGGGCCATGTGGCGAAGACGATCAGGAAGATGATCACCGAGAGCCCAGGCTGGATCGCCCCGCCGATGCAGCCTTTGACCGCGCAGGCCGCGCCGATGCCGATCCCGAGCAGCAGCAGCGGTATCGAGAGCACCACGTCGATCATGCGGGAGATCACCGTGTCCACCCAGCCGCGGTAGAAGCCCGCGATCAGGCCGAAGGTGACGCCGATCACGGTCGAGATCGCGGTGCCGATGATCCCCACCTCGAGCGATACGCGGGTGCCGTAGATCACGCGCGACATCACGTCCTGGCCGAGTTGGTCGACGCCGAAGGGGTGAGCGCCCGTCGGCCCGAGCGGCGAGCCGAATTCGTCGGTGAGGTTGAGGTTCTGCACGTTCGGGCCGGGGAGCCCGAGGATTTTGATGATCAGCGGCGCGGCGAGCGCGATCACGATCAGGAGCAGGATGAAGGCCCCCGATACGAGCGCCACGCGGTCCTGGCGGAAGCGGCGCCAGAAGAGCTGGAGCGGCGAGCGGGCCGCGATCTGGCCGCCGAGGTCGAGGAAGTCGAGCTGGGCCCCCGCGTCGGCGGAGACCTCTAGCGCCTCGGATCCGCCGATGGCCACTAGCCCCTACTCCCTTGTTGGTTGTGAAGGTTTCGCAACGTCACCCCGAATCTACACGTTCGACGGGGTCCCGACGCGACCTTCCGCTGAACTCTGGACACCGGTCCGGATCGCTGTAGACATACTCAGACACGTGGATACCCTCTTTGAGCAAGAGGCCAACCCCGAGCCCGAGCGCGACGGCCCGGACGCTGAGGGACAGCCGCTCGCCGCACGGAGCCGGCCGCACGACCTCGCGGGCTTCGTCGGGCAGTCCCAGCTGCTCGCGGAGGGTTCCGCGCTGCGGACCGCGATCGAGCAGGGCCGCCCCCACTCGATGGTCCTGTACGGGCCGCCGGGCTCGGGCAAGACCACGCTCGCGCGGATCGTCGCGGCACGGTCGGGAGCCGCCTTCGAGGAGCTCAGCGCGGTCCAGGCCGGCCGCGCGGAGGTCCGCGCCGTGATCGAGCGCGCCGCACAGCGGCGCGGGCGCACGCCACCGCTGGCGACCGTGCTCTTCCTCGATGAGATCCACCGCTTCAACAAGGCCCAGCAGGATGCGCTGCTGCCCTCCGTGGAGGAAGGGCTGCTCACGCTGATCGGTGCGACGACCGAGAACCCCGCGTTCGAGGTCAACGGCGCGCTGCTCTCGCGGCTGCGCGTCTACGCGCTGCAGGCGCTGAGCGCGGAGGAGCTCGAGGAGGTGCTGCGCCGCGCGGTGCCCTCCGACGCGACGGTGGCGGCCGATGCGCTCGCATTCCTCGCGGCGCGCAGCGAAGGCGACGCGCGCACGGCGTTGAACGCGCTCGAGCTCGCGATCGAGACGGCCGCGGAGCTCGGCGAGGCCGAGGTGGGACTGTCCCGCGCGGAGGACGCACTGCAGCGCCGCGCGGTGCTCTACGACAAAGGGGGAGACCGTCACTACGACTACATCTCCGCCTGGATCAAGGCCACACGCGGCTCGGACCCCGACGCCTCCCTCTACTACCTCGCGGTGATGCTCGAGGGCGGCGAGGACCCGCGCTTCATCGTCCGGCGCATGGTGATCCTCGCCTCCGAGGACGTCGGCAACGCCGACCCCGCCGCGCTCACGCTCGCCACCGCCGCGGCCGCCGCGGTGGAGCACGTCGGCCTGCCCGAGGCGCGCTATGCGCTCGCGCAGACCGCGATCTACCTCTCGCTCGCCCCGAAGTCGGACGCGGCAGGGCGCGCACTCTCGGCCGCCCAGGCACACGTTCGCGACCATGGCGCGCAGGCCGCTCCGCCGTGGCTCCGCTCCGGGCCGAGGCCGGGGCAGGACCGGGGCACATATGAGAACCCGCACCGCTCCCCAGGGCATCTGAACGCACAGGAGCTGCTGCCCGAGGGCGTGGCCGGGCAGCGTTTCTACAGCCCCGATGAGGCCGAGGCGGCGCTCGCCGAGCGGCTCGCGCGGATCCGCCGTGAGCGCGGTGCCTCCTGAGCGCGGGCCCCACGAGCGGTGCCACGCGGATGAGGATGGATAATCGCCGGTGATGGCGATCGCCACGCAGCAGAGCGAGCCGCGCCTGCCCTCGCACAACCCCGCGACCGGCGAGCAGCTCGGGAGCGTCGCTCTGACCGCGCCCGCCGATGTGGCGTCGGTGGTCACCGCGATCGCCAAGGTCCAGCCGCTCTGGGCGCTGTTGCGGCTGTCCGACCGTGCGCGCTACATGCACCGCATGGCCCAGGCGGTGATCGACGACTTCGACGAGCTCGCCGACCTGCTCGTCGCCGAGGGGGGCCGCCCGCGCGCGGAGATCGCCGCGCTCGAGCTGCTCGCCGCGATCGATGCGCTGCGGTGGATCGCGGAGGACGGCGCGAACGCGCTCGGCGGCCGCCGAGTCGCGGTCAGCCGTTCGCTTGCGGTTGCCAAGCGTGGGCGCATCGCCTACGAGCCATTCGGGGTCGTGGGCGTGATCGGCGCGGGCAGCGCGCCCTTCGCCCAACCGCTCGGACAGATCGCGGGGGCGCTGCTCGCGGGCAACGGCGTGGCCTTCAAGCCCGCCGCGCGGGCCTGCCTCGCGGGCGAGCGCATCGGGCGCGTGCTCGCGCGCGCCGGGCTCCCCGAGGGACTCGTTCGGATCCTCCACGGAGGACCTGAAACGGGCGTCGCGCTCGCGCGCTCGGACGCGGGCAAGATCCTCTTCACGGGCTCGCCCGCGATCGGCCGCGAGGTCGCGCGCGCCTGCGTCTCGCGCGAGAAGGAGGTCACCGTCGAGATCGGCGGCAAGGACGCGATGCTCGTGCTTGCCGACGCGAACGTGCCTCGCGCGGTGGCGGGAGCGCTCTGGGCGGGCTGCGCCGGCGCCGGGCAGGCGCGCGGCTCGGTGGAGCGCGTGTACGTCGCGCGCGAGGTCTACGAGCCCTTCCTCGCCGGCCTCGTCCGCGCCGCGCGCCAGTGGCGCGTGGGCGATCCCGCGGACGAGCGCACCCAGCTCGGCCCGCTCTCCTCGCCGGGCCGCCTGTCGCGCGTGGGCGAGCTCGTCGAGGAGGCCGTCGCGCTCGGCGCGCGCCTGCACTGCGGCGGGCCGCTCGAGGGTCCCGCGCAGCCGCTCGCGAGCGGTGGGGCCTACTACGCGGCGAGCGTGCTCAGCGGGGTCCCCCCCGAGGCGCGGCTCGCGCGCGAGCCGGTCGACGGACCCGTGATCGCCGTCTATCCCGTCGCCTCTGAGGAGGAGGCGATCGCCCGGGCGAACGACAGCGACTACGGCCTCGCCGCCTCCGTCTGGACGGCCGACCGCTACCGCGGCACGAGGATCGCCCGCGAGCTGCATGCGGGCATGGTCTGGCTCAACGACCATCTCCCCGGCCCCACCGTCTCGCGCGGACCCTGGGGGGCGTCCGCGGGCAGCGGCCTCGGGCGCACGCTCGGTCAGGCGGGTCTCCGCGCCTGCGCGCAGGAGAAGCTGATCACCTGGGACCCGCCCGCGATGCGCGGGCTCTGGTGGGGCCCGTACGACGCGAGCACCGTCCGCGCCGCACGCGCTGTCGCGCGCCTGCGGTCCCAGCGCGAGTCCGACCGCGAGCACGCCTGGCGTGCGGGCGCGGTGACGCTGGCGCGGCTGCTCGCGCGCGCCTTCGGGCGCGGCCTGCCCCCGCGGTAGCAACGGGCCTTTCCGGCAGCCTCCACTACTCTGGAGCGATGCCCGCCCAGGCCTATGCAGGCAAGGAGTGCGTCTGCCAGCTCCGCAAGGGGATCTGCGACCAGAGCTGCGTGCAGGGGATGCTCGACACCCCGTTCTACATCGCCTGCCTGAAGCTCTCCGGCCGGCGCTGTGTGGTCGTGGGCGGCGGTGAGATCGGGTTGGAGAAGGTCGACGGGCTGCTCGCCTGCGACGGCGAGGTCACGCTGATCGCGCCCGAGGCCGAGCCTGCGCTCGCGGAGTACGCCGCGGAGGGATCGATCCGCTGGGAGCGGCGCGCGTACGCGGGGCCGGACGATCTCGAGGGTGTGTTCATGGTGATCGCGGCGACCAACGACACGGACGTGAACATCGCGGTCTACGACGACGCGGAGCGCCGCGCGATGCTCGTCAACGTCGTCGACGTCCCACCGCTCTGCAACTTCATCCTGCCCGCGATCGTGCGCACCGGACCGCTCGCGATCGCGATCTCCACCGCGGGCGCCTCGCCCGCGCTCGCGAAGCGCATCAAGCGCGAGGTCGAAGGCCAGTTCGGCGAGCCCTACGCGCGGCTCGCAGTGCTCCTCAACGAGGTGCGCGGCTGGGCGAAGGGGACGCTTCCGACCTACCAGGACCGCAAGGAGTTCTTCGAGGGGATCGTGGGCGGCGAGCCGGACCCGATTGCGCTGCTGCGCGAGGCCGCGGACGCCGAGGCCGGCGATCAGGCCGTGCGGGCGCTGATCGAGGCTGCCCAGCGAGCACACGCCGTAAGCGTCTGAATCGCCGGGCAGGCATCGGTCACTGGTTCTGGGCCCAGATGTTGCCCCAGGCCGTGTAGAGCAGCTCGCAGAGCAGCTCATCTCGCTGCTCCTCGCTGCTCTCGTCGACCTCGTCGATCACCCGCGCCACGAGAGCTGCGGCTGACTGGGGGTCCAACGGCCAGATTTCCGGTTCCATCACTGCGCTCCTTGAGCGACATCGGCGGATCCCGCCCTCCGCCTGCTCGAACCCCCGGCGGGCGCCGCAGTTGCGCCGCGATTCCACGGTCTAGGCTTCGCAGGTGAGCTCCCCCCGGCAAACACCGGCGGCCGCGCCGGTTCTCGAGCTGAGCGGGGTCGTCCGCCGCTTCGGCGAACGCGAGGCCCTCGGGGGCGTCGAGCTCTCGCTCGCGGCGGGCAGCACGCTCGTGGTGTTCGGCCCGAACGGCGCGGGAAAGACCACGCTGCTCCGTGTGCTCGCCACGCTGCTGCGCCCGCACGAGGGTGTGGTGCGGGTGCTCGGGCGCGCGCTCCCCGACGAAGCGTGGGCGGTTCGTGGGCGGATCGGGCTGCTCGCGCACGAGCCGCTGCTCTACCGCGAGCTCACCGCAGCGCAGAACCTGCGCTACCACGCGCGCCTGCACGGCGTCGGCGAGGAGCGGATCGGCGAGCTGCTCGAGGCCGTTGAGATGTCGCGGCGCGCGGAGGAGCCGCTGCGAACGCTCTCGCGCGGGATGGTGCAGCGCGTGGCGGTCGCGCGCGCGGTGCTCCACGACCCGGAGCTGCTGCTGCTCGACGAGCCCTACGCGAACCTCGACCCCGCCGCGATCGAGCTCGTCGCGCCGCTGATCGGCGCATCCTCGGGACGCACCCGCGTTGTCTGCAGCCACGACCCTGGAGGGGGGCTGGCCGAGGCCGACGTGGTGCTCGGTCTGCGCGGCGGACGTCCCGCGCTGCTCGCCCCCGCGGCCGCGCTCGGCGCCGCTCAGATCACGGAGCTCTACCGATGAGCGCGACGCTCGGCGAGAGCCCGCCCGCGAGCGCGTCCGCGCCGCACCGCGTGCCCACGCAGGTCGGACTCGCACGCACGGTCGCGACCGTTCTGCGCAAGGAGCTGCTCGTCGAGCTGCGCACGTTCGAGTCCGTTCCGGGGATGTCCCTCTTCGCGGTGACCACCTTCGTGGTCTTCCACTTCGCGCTCAACCGCGGCAGCGTCGAAGGAGACCTCGGAGCCGGCGTGCTCTGGGTCACGCTGCTCTTCGCCGCGATCCTCGGGGTCAACCGCCTGTTCGTCGCCGACGCGGACCAGGGGGGATTCGACGGTTTCCTGCTCGCCCCCGTCGACCGCACGGCGCTGCTGATCGCGAAGGTGCTCACGCTGCTCAGCTACCTGATCGCGCTCGAGATCGTCGCCGTCCCCGCCTTCTCGCTGCTGCTGCTCGGACCGCCCGTCGGTCCCGCCCTGCCCGGGCTGATCGCCACGCTCGCGCTCGCCGACCTCGGCGTCGCGGTGATCGGCACGTTCGTCGCGGCGATCACCGTCCGCACCCGTGCGCGCGACCTGCTCGGGCCGATGCTCTCGCTCCCGCTCTTCGTCCCGATCGTGATCGGCGGGGCGCGAGCGAGCGAGCCGCTGCTCGTCGCCGCCCATGCGAGCGGACCGCCGGCCCGCTGGCTGGCCACTCTCGGGGTCTATGATCTGCTCTTCGGGCTGATCGCCTACGCCCTGTTCGATTTCCTGCTGGAGGACTAATGGCCTCACGGCCCTACGGCAAAGGCCTGCGTTCGTTGAGCATCTCCACCGTCGTCGCGATGACGGCGGCGCTCGCGCTCGCCTTCTTCTACGCGCCGCTCGAAGCCGAACAGGGCTTCCTCCAGAAGATCTTCTACGTCCACGTTCCGCTTGCAATCGTCTCGCTCTGCGGCTTCGTGCTCGGCGGTCTGCTCGCGATCCAGCACCTGCGCACGCGCGACCCGCGCTGGGACATGCGCTCCTACGTCGCGATCCACATGGCGCTGATCTTCGGCCTCGCCACGCTGATCACGGGTTCGATCTGGGCGAAGGGGTCCTGGGGCCACTGGTGGGTCTGGAACGAGCCCACGCTCGTCTCCTTCCTGATCGTCTTCCTGCTCTACGCGACCTACCAGCCGCTGCGCTTCGCGATCGAGGACCCCGAGCGCCAGTCGCGCTACGCATCCGTCTTCGCGGTCACCGCAGGCGCGTTCGTGCCGATGAACTTCATCGCCGTGCGCCTCTCCACCCAGTACCTGCACCCCCGGGTGCTCGGGTCCACCTCCAACCTGCCCGGGCCGATGGCGCTCACCTTCCTGGTTTCGCTGCTCGCGATCGCGCTGCTCTACGCGACGCTCTGCAAGTACGAGCTGACCGTGAAGCACACGCGCGCCCAGGTCCGCGCGCTGCGTCGCCGTCTCGCCGGCGAAGCCCCGTCGCGAGGACGGAGCGCAGCACCGAGCGCGATCGCCGACGGCGCTCCGCCACGGCCCGCGGGCGAGGTTGCCGAGCCGCGCGGCGCGGGCTTCGGCGCGGGCTCCGCGCCGGGGACGGTGAGCTGATGCTCGCCGAGCTTCCCGCGCTCCCACTGCACACCGCGGGCAAGTACGTCGCCGCGGCCTACATCGTCCTGTTCGCGATGGTGCTCGTCTATGTCGCGATCATGGCGGTGCGGATGGGCCGGACCGAGCGCGAGCTCGGCGAGCTGCTCGAAGCGCTCGACGAGCAGGGGAGCACCCCGCCCACGCGGGCGGCACAGAGCCCGCCCGCGGAGGAGCCGCGATGAGCGAGCTGCTCGCGCTGGGGATCTCGCACAAGACCGCCCCGGTCTCGCTGCGCGAACGGCTCGCCTTCAGCGAGCGCGAGGCGGAGGAGTTCGCGCGCGCGGCGAGCGCCTCCAGCGAGGTCCGCGAGGCGGTAGTGATCTCGACCTGCAACCGCACCGAGATCTACCTCGTCGTCGGCGATCCGGTGCGCGCGGAGGCCGACGTGCTCGGGCTGCTCGCACGGCGCGCGGACATCCGGCCCACCGAGCTCGCCGAGGCGATCTACTCGCCGCGTAACTGCGACGCGGCGCGCCAGCTCTACCGCGTGACCGCGGGGCTCGAGTCGATGATCGTGGGTGAGGCCGAGATCCAGGGCCAGGTGCGTCGCGCGCACGAAGCCGCGATGCGCGCGGGAGCGACCGGCCCGCTCACAAACCGCCTCTTCTCGGCCGCGCTCACGACCGGCAAGCGGGTGCGCTCGGAGACCGCGATCGGGGCGAGCCGCGTGAGCGTTCCCTCGGTGGCGGTCGACCTCGCCACGAGCGTGCTCGGCGCCCTGCAGGCCAAGCACGTGGTGATCCTCGGGGCGGGTGAGACGAGCGAGCTGACCGCGCGCGCGCTCGCCGACCAGGGGGCGGGAACGATCTTCCTCGCCAACCGCCACGCCGACCGCGCGCTGAGCCTCGCGAAGCGCTTCGGCGGAACGGTCGTGGGGCTCGATCAGCTCCCCGAGCAGCTGCTCGCCGCGGACATCGTGCTCTCCTCCACCGCCTCCCCGCATCCGATCGTCGAACGCGAGGAGCTCGAGCTCGTGATGGCGCAGCGCGAGGGACGTCCGCTGCTGCTGATCGACATCGCCGTGCCGCGCGACGTCGACCCGGCCTGCGGTGAGCTCGAGGGCGTGACGCTCTACGACATCGACGATCTGCAGGCCGTCGTCGCGCGGAACCTCAGCTCGCGCGAGGAGGAGGCACCGCGCGCCCTCGAGATCGTCGAGGAAGAGATCAACCGTTTCGCGCGCTGGCTCGGCCAGCTCGACGCGCTGCCCACCGTGAGCGCGCTGCGCGAGCACGGCAACACGATCGTCGAGCAGGTGCTCGCGGAGAACGCGGGGCGTTGGGAGTCAGCCTCCTCGCGTGACGTCGCGCGCGTCGAGGCGGTCGCGCGCGCGGTGATGACGCGGCTGCTGCACGAGCCCACGATCAGGCTGCGGAGCCTCGACGGCGAGCGCGCGGGTGGCCACGCAGGGCTCGAGCTCGTGCGCGAGCTCTTCGGCCTGCGCGAGGACGGCGCCGCCACACCGCCCGGCGAGGCGCTCGCCGAGGTACACGACCTGCAGCGCCGCCGCTCGGCTCCAGCGAGACGCAACCCGCGCTGATGCGGATCGGGACGCGGCGCAGCGCCCTGGCGCTCGCCCAGGCCGAGCTCGTCGCGCGGTCCCTCCCGGGACCCGTGCAGATCGTGGAGATCGTCACCGACGGCGATCGCGGCAGCGGTCCCGGGGACAAGTCGCGCTGGGTCGCTGAGCTCGAGCTCGCGCTCAGCGAGGAGCGCGTGGACCTCGCGGTGCATTCCGCCAAGGACGTGCCCGCCGAGCTCGCCGCGGGCACCGCGCTGCTCGGGGCGCCCGCGCGCGCGCCCGCGGAGGATGTGCTCTGCGGCGCAGCGGGCGTGGAGGGGCTGCGCGAGGGCGCGCGTGTGGGCACGAGCAGCCTGCGACGCATCGCCCAGCTCCGTGCGGCGCGCGAGGACATCGAGGTGCTCCCCCTGCGCGGGAACGTGGACACGCGTCTCGCGAAGCTCGCCGCGGGTGAGCAGGACCTCGACGCGATCGTGCTCGCGCGCGCGGGCCTCACGCGCCTCGGGCGCGAGTCGGAGGCGACGAGCTCGCTCGACGCGACCCGCTTCGTACCCGCACCCGGCCAGGGTGCGCTCGCGCTGCAGGGGCGCGCGGACGACGAGCGAGTGGCGGGCGCGGCGCGCTCGATCACCCACGAGGAGACGTTCGCGTGCCTGCGCGCGGAGCGCGCGCTCGCCGCGGCGCTCGGAGCGGATTGCGACACCCCGCTGGGCGCACACGCGGTGGCCTCCGGCGGCGGCCTGCGGCTGCACGCCTGGGTGGGGCTTCCAGACGGCTCGGCCTGGGCTTCGGACGAGCTCGAAGGCGAGCTCGCGGACCCCGTCGCGCTCGGTGCGAGCCGTCGCCGACCGCCTGCGCGCGGTCGGCGCACAGGAGCTGCTCGCCGGCGCGCGCGAGATGGCCGCGGAAGGAGGGCCGGCGGGTGGCCGCTGAGGGAGAGGGCGGGCGGGTCTTCCTCGTCGGCGCGGGACCGGGCGACGCCGGGCTGCTCGGCGCGCGAGCGCTCGAGCTGATCGCGAGCGCGGACGTGATCCTCTACGACCGGCTCGTCGGTCCCGGGGCGCTCGACGGCGCGCGTCCGGATGCGGAGCTCGTGTTCGTGGGCAAGCAGGGCGGCGGCGAGGCCGTACCCCAGGAGGAGACCGAAGAGCTGCTGCTCGCCCACGCACGCGCGGGGAGGAGCGTGGTGCGGTTGAAGGGCGGGGACCCGTTCGTGTTCGGGCGCGGCGGCGAGGAGGCGCTCACGCTGCGCGCGGCGGGGATCCCCTTCGAGGTCGTCCCCGGGATCACGGCCGGGCTCGCCGCGCCCGCCTACGCGGGGATCCCCGTCACCCACCGCGGGATCTCCACGGCGGTCGCGCTCGTCACCGGTCACACGCGCAGAGACGGCGGCGCCGAGCAGGGCGAGACGATCGATTGGGGGGCGCTCGCCGCCTTCCCGGGGACGCTCGTGTTCTACATGGGCGTGAGCGCACTGCCGCTGATCTCAGAGCGGTTGATCGCGGCGGGCCGTGCCGCGGAGGAGCCCGTCGCGCTGGTCGAATCGGGCACGCTCCCAGCGCAGCGCACGGTCACGGGGACGCTCGCGACGATCGCCGAGATCGCCCGTCGCGAGTCTGTGCGCGCTCCTTCGGTGACCGTCGTCGGTGCGGTCGCAGCGCTCGCCGGGGAGCTCGCTTGGCGCGAGCCGTTGCCGCTCGCGGGACGCACGGTCGCGGTCACGCGCGCGCGGGCTCAGGCGAGCGGGCTCGCGCGACGGCTCGCCGAGCTCGGTGCGAGCGTGCGTCGAGGCTCCCGCGATCCGGGTGCGAATGCTCGAGGGCCCTCCGCTCGACCCCGCTCCATACGACCTCATCTGCGTGACGAGCGTGAACGGCGTGCGCGGCCTGTTCACGCGGCTCGCCGCTGCGGAGCCTCCCCGCGATGCCCGTTCGCTCGCGGGCGCGAGGATCGCCGCGATCGGGCCTGGGACCGCGGCCGCGCTCGCCGAGCACGGGATCCTCGCGGACATCGTCCCCGAGCGCTCCGTCGCCGAGTCGCTGCTCACCGCGCTGGCAGGCGTCCCGGTGGAGCGCGCGCTGATCGCGCGGGCGGCGGGCGCCCGCGACGTGCTGCCCGATCAGCTCGCCGCCCGCGGGGCTGAGGTCGATGTGCTCGACCTCTACGAGACGGTTGCGGACACGCCCGCGCCGGGCGTGCTCGAGGGGGCACTCGCGGCGGACTACATCACCTTCACCTCGGCCTCGACGGTCCGTTTCTTCCTGCAGGCGGCGGGCGGAACCGAGCGGCTCTCGCCGCAGAGCAAGCTCGTCTCGATCGGTCCGGTGACGAGCGCGGAGCTGCGCAAGCACGGCCTCACGCCACACGTCGAGGCGGCGAGCCACGACGTCGACGGCCTCCTCGACGCGCTGATCGCGGACGCCCGCGAAGACGCGGCAAGCCCGAGCGCCTGCAACGGATGCCGTCCCTTCCGACTGATAAGTGGTTAGCGAAATGACACCCCCGCCGGTGATCACGTTCCTCTCCGACTACGGCCTCGGCAACGAGTTCGTCGGTGTGTGCCACGCGGTGATCGCACGGCGCTGTCCGGCCGCGCGCGTGATCGACCTGACGCACGCGATCCCGCGCCACGACGTGCACACCGGGGCGATCGTGCTGCGCGGCACGCTGCCCTATCTGCCCGAAGCGATCATCCTCGCGGTCGTGGACCCCGGCGTGGGGACGAGCGGCGCGCGCGGCCGTCGCGCGGTCGCGGTGCGCACGGTCGAGAAGCAGCGGCTGCTCGTGGGCCCCGACAACGGCCTGCTGATGCCCGTCTGCGAACGCCTCGGCGGCGTGGCGGAGGCCGTCGAGGTGGGCGGGAGCGCGGAGCGCCTCGAGCCCGTCTCGGCGACCTTCCACGGCCGCGACATCTTCGCGCCCGTGGCCGCCGCGCTGGCCGACGGGGCGGATCTCGCCGCGCTGGGCGAGCGGGTGGACCCGTCAGAGCTGCGGCGCCTGAACATCCCCGTCGCGGTGATGACGCCCGAAGGCCTCGAGTTGCACGTGCTCCACCACGACACGTTCGGCAACCTGATCCTCGACGGCCAGATCGATCAGCTCGCCGAGCTCGGCGTGGAGCTCGGCGATGAGGTCTGGGTGCAGAGCGGCGCGCGGCGGCACAGCGCGACCGTGGCGAGGACCTTCGCCGATGTGCACCCGGGCGGGCTGCTGCTCTACCAGGACGGCCTCGGCATGCTCGCGCTCGCGGTCAACCGCGGCTCGGCGGAGGAGATGCTCGGGCGCGGCGCGCCACGACGAGATGCTCGTCGGGAAGGGATGAGCGCTCCCGCGCTCGGCAGCTCCGCGGCTGCACCTGCGCCGCACCGACTCGACCAACGAGCGCGCGCGGGGACTCGCGGCGGCCGGCGCGCCGGACGGCGCGCTCGTCACCGCCGATGAGCAGACCTCCGGCCGCGGCCGTCAGGGGCGCACCTGGTCCGCTCCCGCGGGCAGCTCGCTGCTGCTCTCGCTCGTGCTGCGCGAGGCGCCGCGGCTGCTCCCGCTCGTCGGCGGCGCTCGCCGTCTGCGACGCGGCCGACGCGGCCCCGGGCGCGAACGAGCGCGCCCGCCGCTCTGATCAAGTGGCCGAACGACGTCGTGCTTGCACGCGCGTCGGGCATGGCGAAGCTCGCCGGGCTGCTCGTCGAGGCGCGCCCCCAGCAGGGCTGGGCCGTGCTCGGGATCGGCCTCAACGCGGCCGTCGCGCTCGCGAGCCTTCCGCCGGAGCTGCACGAGACCGCCGCCACGCTCGGCCTGCACCGCGAGCGAGCGCGAGCCGCTGCTCGCCGCGCTGCTCGCGGCGCTCTCGCGGCGGCTCGCCGAGCCGCCCGAGTGAGACGCTCGCCGCCTGGAGCGCAGCGCGACGCGCTGCGCGGGCGGCGGTGCGTGGGGCCTCCCAGATGCGGGCGCAGCGCGGGAGGGAGCGGCGTCGCGCAGGGAATCGACGGCGACGGGCGCCTCGTCGTGGCGCTGGAGGGCGGGGGGCGCACAGCGCTCGGCTCCGGCGAGGTGCACCTGCGCCCCGTTCGCTGAACGGAGCTGCGGTCGCGCGGCCCACCCGGCGCGACTCGTGGGCTAGGGACGCGAGACGCCGACGCGACTGCCGAGCACGCGTCCGGAGGGGAGCTGGACGTAGACCTCGGAGACGTTGTTGCGCTCGTTCGTCTCGTGGAAGAGTTGCCGCGGGTCGACGATCTGCACGAAGGCGAAGCGCCCGTGCAGGCCGGTGACGTCGATCCACTGCTCGGGGTAGCTGTAGGGGTAGATGTCCGACCAGCCCACGGAGGTCCCGAAGCGGTCGCTCTGGATCCCTTCGGACTGGTTGCACGCGCCGTAGACGGGCGCGCCCGGAGAGCGGAACGAGGGCTTCGTCTGCGGAGAGATCGCGCAAGCAGTAGTCGACCTTCGGCCCCGTGCGCACGAGCCGCAGCGCGCGGAAGTGCGGCCCGACCGACCAGAGCTGGAAGGCGGCGAGGTGAGCGACCTTCCAGTAGCTCGCGTCGCCGACGTTGCCGTAGCCGTAGCGCTCCCCGGAGACGTGCTTGTAGATGAGCGAGGCGTGGGTGGGGAACAGGTGGCGCCGCCCGCGGCGGTCGTAGATCGCCTGGTAGACGTGCCAAGTGGTGCCGGCCCAGGCGGTGCGCGTCGAGCTCGATCGGGCCGAGCCCGCGGTTGTCCACCGAGCTCGTCGCGCGCAGCAGCACCCGCCCCGGGATCGTGCTTCGGTCGAGCTCGAGTTCGGCGGGAGCGGACATGATCAGGTCGGGGCAGCGCAGATGCAGCCTCGGCCGGTGGCAGGGGTTCGGGGGCGTGCTCGCCGCGGAGGTCGCGACGGCGGGCCAGGCGAGCGCGGCGAGCGCGACCGCGAGAGACGAGCGCGAGCTAGGCGACCTGCGTCGACTCCTCGGGCGTCCTCCGTTTGCCGAGCGCCGGCCGTTGGGCTGGCGCTCGCTTTGCCCGAGCGCTCCGTCGCGGCGCGCCGTCGCCTTGCGCGAGCGAGCGTCTCGCCCTCGGCGGCGCCGTTCGGCGCGCGGCCGCATCGGCCGCCCCGTTGGACTGGCCGCCGCGCGCGCCCTTGCGCCGGCGGCGCGCGTTGCGCGCGCGGCGCTTGGGGAAGTTGCGCAGCAGTTCGCGCGCGAGCGCGGGAGGCTTGCGAGCCATGCGCGTGCGCGCTCCGCGCAGCGCCTCCTCGGCCTCGGGGGTGTGAGCGAGCGCGGCGGCGAGCAGCGCCGCGGCGAGGCGGCGGTCCTGCTTGCGCGCGGCGTGGATCAGGCGGCGGGCGTTGCGGGCGTGCGCGCCGCCGGCGGAGTTGACGAGCAGGCCGAGCAGGCGCTTGGTCTCGGGCCAGCGCTGCACGGCGTACTCCTCGTGCACGTCGCGGGTGTACTCCGCGAGGCGCCAGATCCAGGCGTTCGCCTGGTCGCGGCGGCCGATGCGCCGCTCGACGAGCGCGCGCAGCATGATCTTCGTGGCCTCCTTGCGCTCGTCGCGCGGCCAGCTCCCGATGATGTCGATCGCCTCGTCGAAGGCGTCCGGATCGCGCAGCGCGGCGATGTCGGCGAGCGCGCGCAGGCGCAGCTGCGCGTTCTTGTTGCGCTGCACGGCGGTGATCAGGAAGCGGCCCTTGAGCTCGCCGCTGCGATCGAAGTGGAGCATCGCGCGGGCGCGGCGCCAGCCGTTGGGGGCGACGCGAGCTCCCGCGAGCGCGGCCCAGAGGTGCTGCTCGCCGTAGTCGAGATGCTCCACCGCGATCCGCCAGAGCTCGCGCTCGAAGACCGCGAAGCGCCGCTCCTCCTCCGCACACACGGGCAGCACGCGGCGCTCCACGCGCATCCGCCGCCCGCGGCCGCGGCGCACCGGGCCCGACGACGATCGCGCCGCCGCGGTAGACGTCGCGATCGAGCAGCGAGTGCAGCGTGACCACGGGGTCGTCGTGCTTGGTGGCGGGGTGCACGAAGTCGACGACGAGACCCGCCTCCTTGCCGGGGTGACGCCTGGTCACGCGACCCGACACGCTGCTGGTAGATGCGCTTGGAGGCGGTCGGCGCGAGGTGCACGCAGACGGTCGCGCGCGGGCTGTTCCAGCCCTCGGCGAGCAGCTGCGCGTTGATCAGCACGTCGATGTCGCCGCGCTCGTAGCGCGCGAGGATCTCGACGAGCTCTTTCTTCGGCGTCTCCCCGGAGACGGCCATGCGCCTTGATGTTCTCCGCGCGGAAGGCTTCGGCGAGGTTGTAGGCGTGGCGCACGCCGGCCGCGTAGACCACGCCCGGGACGCCGTTGAAGCGGGTCTTGTAGAGGTTCGCCACGGCCAGGTTGAAGGGCTGCTGATCGAGCAGTTTCGCGAGCTCGTCCTGGTCGAACTCGGTGTCGATCTCCCCGCGCCGCAACGGCACCTTGGCGATCGTGCGCACACCCACCCCGGGGGAGATGCGCACGCAGCGCAGCGGGGCGATCACGCCGCGGCGGGCGGCGAGCGCGAGATCGAAGCGCGAGGTCTGCGTGGGGAAGAGGTCGGTGACGTGGCGCGCGATCAGCGCGCCCGTCGCTGTCATGCCGATGAAGATCGGCCCCGTCCAGTTGCGAATCGCGCTCGAGGTCTTCTCGCCGAGCGCGGTGTGCGCCTCGTCGCAGATCACGATCGTGTAGGCGCTCGAGATCTTGCCCGCGTTGCGCACGAACCACTGGTAGGTCTCGACGGTCACCGGCCCCTTCAGCGCGTCCTCGCCCTGAAGCAGCGGCCTGCTGATGCGCTTGGAGTAGCCGCGGTCGCGCAGCTCGCCGAGGAACTGGTCGACGAGGTTGCGGCGGTGGGTGAGGATCAACACGCCGCCCGTCTGCGAGGCCTCGACGAATCCGAGCGCGGCGACCGTCTTGCCCGCGCCCGTGGCGTGCTCGAACCAGAAGCGCTTCGCCGCGTTGGGGTCCTCGGGCTGCTCGCCGAGCGACTCCTCCTCGTCCTCCTCATCGACCCAGTCGCGGGGCTCCTCGTCGGACTCGGCACCGGTCGCCGCGTCCTCCTCGGCATCGAGCTCCTCCGCGTCCTCCTCGGGAAGGTCGTCCTCGAGGTCGTCCTCCTCCTCGTCCTCCTCCTCTGGGGGCGGCGCGTTGGACCGGACCGAGATCCTCGTCGTCCTCTTCCTCCTCCTCCTCTTCCTCTTCCTCGTCCTCCTCCTCCGGCTCCTCCTCGCGCTGCTCGGCCTGCGGCTCCTCGGAGGGGGGCGGCTCGTCCGGGCCGAGGATGTCCGCCGAGGCGAGCAGCTCAGGCGAGGCCGCGTCGCTCGCGCCTCCGTTGGGCGCGTTGCGCTGGGCCTCGGCGAGCAACGCGGTGAGCGTGCCCGAGAGCGCGTCGACCTGGTGCGCGGAGAGGACGGTGCCGTCGACGAGCACGGGCTCCTCCTCGGAGAGGATCCGTTCGAGCCCGAGCAGCAGCGAGAACTCCCGCCGCCATTCGGTCGACGGGGACTTCGCCTTCGGGTCCTCCTCGAGCTCCGCGAGCGCGCCGTCGAGCGCACGGCGGCGAGGTGTGCCCTCGGCGAGCACGAGCGCGGGATCCTCGCCCTCGTGCAGGAAGCGCTCGCGCACGAGCTTCTCAGCCCGCGCGATATCGGCGGAACTCGGAATGGGCGCGGCCACGAGGGCCACTGAGGTGGGCTCGGCCATTGAGGACCTGGACTTCGAGACAGAACCGCCGGCGAGGTCGTTTCGTCGCGGCTCGAAAGAAGGGGCGCCCGGTTCGGCGCATTTTGCCGGATGCCCCTCGGCACTCCGGCCTACGTCCCTGAGGATATAGCACGTCGGGGCGGCACATCGGCCGGGCGGAATGGACGCATCTGCGACCCTTACCGCGTGTCGCCCCAGCGCATCGCCCTCGCCCTCGCGGCCATCGCCGTGAGCGCGCTCCTGGTGATCGGCCTCCTCCAGCTCGGCGGCGGCTCGAGCTCCGCGCCACGCTCCAAGCTCACGCTCGCGCAGATGCGCAGCTCGCTCGCGGGTTCGCCCGCGCCGCTCGCCGCGCTCCACACGCAGGCGGGCACGCTGCTCTCCGGGGGGCTGCCCGCGCTGCGCGCGCGCCTCGCCGCGCTGCACGGGATGCCCGTGGTGGTGAACAAGTGGGCGTCCTGGTGTGAGCCCTGCCGGGCGGAGTTCGGGGTCTTCCAGCAAGTGTCGCTCGCGCGCGGTCGCTCGGTGGCCTTCATCGGGATCGACTCCGGGGACAGCTCCCGCTCGAGCGCGGCGGCCTTCCTGCGCTCGTTCCCCGTGAGCTACCCGAGCTACTACGACGCCTCGGGGCAGGCCGGGGAGGCGATCACAGATTCGAGCTTCACCCCCGTGACCGTGTTCTTCAACGCGAAGGGCGGCGAGTTCATACACCAGGGGCCCTACCTGCAGGCGGCCAAGCTCGAAAGCGCCGTCGCGCGCTACGCCCTCGGCTAGCCATGCCCGAACTGCGCATCGACCCGCTCAGCGGCCACCGCACGATCGTGGCGGGCGAGCGCTCGCGGCGGCCCGGGGGCGAGCCCACCTGCGCCCCCGCCGATCCGATCGACCCTGCGGCCGACCCCTTCGCGGAGGGCCACGAGGACCGCACCCCGCCCGAGCTCTACGCGCTTCGCCCGGGCGGGGGCCCCGCGGACTCCCCCGGCTGGAGGGTGCGTGTGGTTCCCAACCTCTACCCCGCACTGGACCCGGCGGGCGATGGTCCCGCCGCGCCCGAGCCGCCCGCCGAGCTCGGCGCGCGCGGGGCGCCCGACCTCTTCACCTCGCTCCCCGCCACGGGTGCGCACGAGGTGATCGTGAACGGGCCCCAGTCCGTGCTCTCGCTCGCCGAAATGCCCGTCGAGCAGGTGATCGCCGCGGTCGAGGTCTGGCGCGAGCGGATGCGCGCGCAATCCGAGGCGGCCTACGTGCAGCTGATCGTCAACGAGCGCCGCGAGGCGGGCGCCTCGCTTCCGCACACCCACGCCCAGCTCTACGCGCTCGGGTTCGTTCCCGCCGCGGTCGCTCGCGAGCGCGAGCGCGCGGCGGCGTACACCACTCGCACGATGGGCCAGAGCCTGCTCGGCGACCTCGTCGCCGAGGAGGTTCGCCGCGCCGAGCGGGTCGTCGCGATAGACGACGAGGCCGTGCTGCTCGCCCCCTTCGCCTCGCGTCTGCCCTTTCAGCTGATGCTCGCGCCGCGCACTCCGCGGCCGCGCTTCGAGGCGGAGGGGCCGAGCGGAGCCGCGCTGCTCCACGACGGCCTGCGGCGTCTCGCGCGGCGGCTCGGCTCGAGTCCGCCCCTGAACATGTGGGTGCGTACCGCGCCGCTGGGCGCGGAGGACTTCTGCTGGCGGATCGACGTGATGCCCCGCCTCACCCACCTCGCGGGGCTCGAGCTCTCCACCGATCTGAACCTGAACATCGTCGCGCCGGAGGATGCCGCTCGGCTGCTGCGGGAGGCTTGAGGCTGTGGATGTCCCCTCCGGGGCGCCGCTTGTATTTGCAGTCGTATCTACGTCGCATCGGGTGAGAGACCTCTGAGAGTGCGGTAGCGAAAGCAGCTACCGGTGATGAGGAGGGGCTGAGCGCCAGGTAGGCTCCGCCCCGGATGCCCCCCGAGCAACGCTTCGTCCCCCGCTTCGCCGCTGAGCCCCCGCAGGACGCGCTCCCCTACGGCCGCTGGGAGGAGCGCCTGCGCGAGGAGTTCCTCGCGGCCGCGCTCGTGCTCGACGGGGAGCCCGACGACCTCGGCGAGCCCGGGCCGATCGCGTGGTTCCCGGACCGCACCTGGCACGGGCGCACCTACGTGCCCGCGACAGCGCAGACCTCCGGGGGCTACGAGCTCTTCGGCTACGTGCGCTACCTGCCCGCCGGCGAGGACGGGGAGCCCACCGACTTCACCGCGCAGGTCGACTTCACCGAGGAGACCGCCGAGCGCAACCCCGACTGGAAGCTCGACATCTGCGACGAGGTGATCGGGAGCTGGCGCGGGGAGGGCGGGGCGGTCGCGGCGATGACCCTGGTCTGGGGCAGGCCGCTCGTCTCCGGTGGGACGATCGCGACCGCTGAGCTCGCGGGACTCGCGGTCGACCAGTGCGTCGTCACCGACGAGCGCTTCACGTTGATCGCGCCGGACGACTACCGCCAGGACCTGCTCGACATCAGGCTCTTCGACGGCTCCTGGCGCGAGCTCGCCGCGGAGTCCCTCTACGCGGGCGAGGAGGAGGAAGAGGAGGGGGAGTGAGCCGCAACCCCGAGCGGTCGGCGGTGGTACGGTCTGCGGCAGAGGAGGGGGCTTCTCGGCCCCGCACGTAGACCGTGAGGTCAGGGAGAGGAGTGAGGGGAATGCGAAGGACTGGGTTTGGGCCGCGTCGGCTCGCGCTGGCGCTGGCGGCCGCCATGCTGCTCTGCGCCGCGATCGCTGCGACGGCGAGCGCGGGGCCGATCCGTGTACAGCGCAAGTGGATGCCCGCGCCTGCGGCGCCGGGCACTCCGGCGACGTTCCACGTCAAAGGAACGCATCTCAAACCGAACCTCGACCTGAATCAGGTGGGGATCATCAAGATCGGGAGGCGCAGCGCGAAGAACGTGCTCGTCTTCGAGCCCGGGACCTCCGCGGGAGCTCCGTACATCCTGCCCTTCGCGCGCTCGCTCGTCGAACGACTCCCGGACTGGCAGGTGTGGTCGGTGGAACGCCGCGAGAACCTGCTCGAGGACCAGTCGATGCTCGACCGCGCGAAGGCGGGCAAGGCGACGCCTCAGGAACTCTTCTACTACTACCTCGGATACCTCGCCGAACCCACGAAAGCGCCGCACATGACGCTGCTCCCCGCGGGCGACGTGGGCTTCGCGCGCGAATGGGGCATGAACGTGGCGGTCGAAGACCTCCACACCGTGATCGAAGCGGCGAAAGGGCTCGGCGGCAAGGTCGTGCTCGCCGGGCACTCGCTCGGCGGCTCGGTGGTCACCGCCTACGCGACCTGGGACTTCGCGGGCAAAGCGGGGGCGGACGGGCTCTCGGGGCTCGTCTACGACGACGGGGGCAGCTCGCCCACGCCGATCAGCAAGGAAACCGCCGAATCCGATCTGAGCAAACTCGCGGGCAAGACGCCCTGGCTCGCCTTCGGCGGGATCAGCTCTCCCTTCCTCGGCCTGTTCTCCTCGCTCGGCGCGCAGGCCGTGGTCCAGGGGCCCGAAGAAGCCTCGCTCGCCGAGCACTTCCCGCTGCTTCCGCCGGAACTGAAGCCGCACAACGAAAAAGGCGAACTGCTCCCGGTGACCAACGAAGCGGAGTTCGGCTACGGGGTCAACGTGGGGAGCTCGCCGCCCGCGCTGATCGCCGCGCAGATCCACGCCGGGGCGGGGCTCGAAGAAACGGCCAAAGAAGACGGGCTCTACGGCTGGAACGGCACGGGCGCGCTCTCGCCGCTGCGCCGATACGCCGAAATGCTCGCGGGAACCGGCGTCAAGGGGGCGGACGGGGACGAGTGGTACTTCCCCGAACGGCTCACGATCGACACCGGAGCGGTCGCGGAGGGCAACGCGAACGAAGCGCAGGAAGTGCTCGGCGAGCACGCGATCCACGGGCACGAACTGCCCACCTCGCTGAAGATCCTCGCGATCAACTCCGAACTCGACAAAGCGATCGGCCCCGGCTTCAGCACGCTCACCGCCGCGCAGGTGCTCGCCGAACAGTCCGGCATCCCGGCCGAAAACCTCACGCTGATCGACAAGGAAACGGAATACGCGCACAACGACCCGGCAGCTGCCGAGCCCGAAGGGAACATCGAAGGCAACGCGTTCTACTCCGGGCTCGTCCCCTACCTCGAAGGCATCTCGGGCTAGGGGCCCCAGCGAGACGGGAGGGCGGGGCTTCGCGGCCCCGCCCTGCGCCCGTCGTCAGGACTTCTGGCAGGCCTTCAGCGCGGCTTCCTTCTCCGCACCGTTCGGCACGCCCGAGTCGTCGATCACTTCTTCGCACACTTCGCGGGCGGCGGTCTTCACCGCAGCGGTGTTCCCTTTGGCCGCCTGAGCGCACGCGCCTTCGAGTTTCGACTTCGCGCCGGAGGTGAGTTTCGTCTCCGACTGGATGATCTGTTTGCACTCGGCGACCGCTTCCTTCACCTCCGCGCTGTTCGCTCCCGCGCCGCTGGGGGCGGCCGGGGCGCTAGAGGTCTGCGAGCTCGCCGTCGAGCCCGACTGCGCGGGTGTCGAGCTGGAAGAGCTCGTGCTCGAGGAGCTGTTCGAGCTCCCGCAGGCCGCGAGGAGCAGCAGGCAGGCGATGGCGGCGAGCGCGATCGAGAGGTGCTTGATCTTCATCCGTCCCCCCATGTCGTTGGAAAGGCGCCCGCGCGCTGGTGCATGGGTGGCGGCAGGCCGAGTCGGCGGAACCCTACCCGGAGGGCTGCGAGAATCCGCGCGATGGGCGCACCGAACAGCGAGGATCTGCACCCGCTCGTGGGCGGTTTCACGGACGCCGCGGCCTACGACGCGGGCCGTCCCCGCTATGACGCGAGCGTCGCCCACGAGCTGATCGAGGCCTTCGAGCTCGGCGCGGGAGCACCCGTGCTCGAGCTCGGTGCGGGCACGGGCCAGCTCTCAGAGGCGCTGCTCTCCGCGGGTCTCGACCTCACCGCGGTGGAGCCGCTCGGGCCCACGCGCGAGCTGCTCGCCGCCGCGATCGGAGCCGAGCACGTGCGCGAGGGTCGCGCGGAGAGCATCCCGCTCGCCGACGGCTCCGTGGACGCGGTCTTCGCCGCGGACTCCTTCCACTGGTTCGACGAGACGCGCGCGATGCCCGAGATCAAGCGCGTGCTCCGTGCGCGCGGGGGCGTGGCGATCCTGCGCATGATCGCGGGCCTCAACCAGTCCTGGAGCAAGGAGCTCGGGGAGATCATCCTCTCGAGCCGCCCGCACCATCCCGCCTTCACCGATCGCAGCCCCGCCGCCGCGCTCGAGGAGGACGCCGACTTCGGCGCGGTCACCGCGAGCAGGCTGACCACCCCACAGGTGCTCGAGCCCCCCCAGCTGCTCGCCTGGATCGCGTCCTTCAGCTGGGTCGCCGTGCTCGAGCCCGAGCAGCGCGAGCGGCTGCTCGCGCGGGTTCAGGAGGTCCTCGACGCGCACGGGGTCGAGCGTGTCGAGCACGAAGTGGTCGTGCAGGTCTGGCACGCACGGCTGCGCTGACGCGCGGCGTGCTCAGCTGAGAGGGGGCTGGTCCGCGAGCGGCGCGAGGCCGTCGGGAACGACGCCCGGAGCGGGCGCGGCGTGCGCGGGAGCGAGCGTGAAGAAGCGCTCGACCTCCTCGCTCGGTGCGGGCTCCCCGAGGAAGTAGCCCTGGGCCATCGTGCAGCCCATCGCCTGCAGCGCGGCTGCCTGCTCCTGGCTCTCGACGCCCTTCGCGATCACGGTCAGCGCGAGGTCGCGTCCGAACACGAGGATCGCCTCGAGCAACCAGCTGCGGTAGTCCTCGTCTTCGGAGGCCGCGAGCGAGGCGCGGTCGACCTTGAGGAAGTCGATCGGCATCTGCTGGAGGTCGGAGCGGTAGGCGTAGCCGCTCCCGAAGTCGTCGATCGCGATCTTCACGCCGAGCTGCTTGAGCGCCTCGAGGCGGCGCGAGGCGGTCGCGCGATCCTCCATCACGGTCGTCTCCGCGATCTCCAGCGCGAGCAGCGAGGGATCGAGGCCGGACATCTGAAGGGCGCGCAGCACGTCGGTGGCGAACCCTTCGCGGACGAGCTGCTTCGCGGAGACCTTGACCGCGACGGCGACCTGATTCCCCGCCACGTTCCACGCCGCCGCGCGCGTGCACGCCTCCTCGAGGACCCAGCGACCGATCGGCACGATCAGCCCGCTCTCCTCCGCGAGCGGCACGAAGTCGGACGGGGCGACCTCGCCCTTCGTCGGGTGGACCCAGCGCAGCAGCGCCTCGAGCGCGACAACACGGCCCGCGCTGAGGTCGTAGACGGGCTGGTAGAGGAGCGAGAACTGGTTGTCCTGCAGCGCGGTATTGAGGTCGACTTCGAGCACCCCGCGGCCCTCGATGATCGAGCGCATGTTGGCGTTGAAGAGCGTGTAGCGGTCCTTGCCTGCGGCCTTCGCGGCGAACAGCGCCATGTGCGCGTCGCGCAGCAGGTCCTCAGCGGTCGCGTAGCGTCCGAAGGCCACGCCGATGCTCGCGGTGAGACAGAAGCTCGGGCCGAAGCCCTCGAGGTCGACGGGCTTGTGCAGCGCCTCGATGATGCGGCGCGCGAGCGAGTCCAGGCGCATCCCGCGCACCTGCGATTCGACGATCACCACGAACTCGTCGCCCGCGTAGCGCCCGACCGTGTCGTGCGTGCGCACCACGTCCTCGAGCCGTGCGGCCACGATCCGCAGGAGCTGGTCGCCCGCTTCCTCGCCGAGCTTGTCGTTGACGTCCTTGAACCAGTCGATGTCGATGAAGAGCGCTCCGACCATGATCGCGGAGTTGCGTCCGGCACGGGCGAGCATGCGCTCCGCACGGTCGATCGTGAGGCCGCGGTTGGGGAGCCCCGTGAGCACGTCGTAGAGCTCCTCGGGCGGGTGGGACTCCAGGGCGAGCGGAGCTGCCACCGGGGCGGACTCGCCGCCGCGTGCGAAGTGCGACGAGCGCGCCGGCGAGCAGCGAGGCGAGGATCCCGAGAATCAGCACGATCAGCGCGTCGCCGTCCTGCCCGACCGCTTCAGAGGGCTGCGCGGCGAAGAGCTTCAGCGACCAGCCGCCGTGCAGCGCCGCGGTCGCGACCTGCGCGCTCGGGGGCTCCGCGCCGAGGGTGAAGAGCGTGTTCGCTCCGGTGCTGCGGTGGCGCAGACGCGCCCCTGCGGGCAGGCCCTCGAGCGCCTCGCCGAGCATCACCTGGGGCGCGACGACCTCGCGCACCCAGCCCACGAAGGCCGCGCGGCGTCCCGCCGCGCTCTTCGGCGTCGTCGAGCCACGGTAGGCGGGCGTGAGCTCTTCGAGCGCGGGCGAGCCGTCGAGCGAGGCCGAGGCGTAGAGCGTGTGCGCGCTGTCGCGCGTGGCGAGCAGCGCGCGGTGCGAGCTGCAGAGGTTCGTCGCGAGCGGCGTTTCGGCGACGGGGCTCCGGCCGGTCTGGCCCACCGTGAGGCAGGAGACGGCCGGGACGCCGGGGCTCGCCGGGGTGTTCGTCTTCGCGCCGGCCTTGTCCGGGTGGCCCGCGAGCTGGTCGTGGAAGGCGGAGAGTTCGGGAGCACGGACGAGCGCGACGAGCCCGAGCACGTTCAGCTCGGGGTGGTTGCGCAGCGCACGCGCCCAGCGGGCCCACGCCTCGAATTCCGCGGTGCTGCCTTCGGGGTTGCGCGAGAGGTAGGTGCCCGCCGCGGTGGCGAGCCCTTCCTGGTGAGCGATCGCGAGCTTGACCGCGGCCCCGACGCCGGCCGCGCTGCGGGTGAAGGTGTGACGCGCGCTGCGCGCGTCGGAGCGGGCGATCGCGCGCGCTCCCACGATGCTCGCGGCCACGCCGCACACGACGATCATGAGCGCGAGCACCCAGCGCGCGGCGGGCATTCCCAGACGCCGCCCGGCGGGCTCGGAGGAAGCCTCAGCGGCGGGCACGTGGACCGCCCCGCTGCCGTTGCCGTTGCCGTTGGCGCTCGCGCTCGCGCTCACGATCGGAGCTGCGGGCTGCGGCTGCTCGGGCCCCTGCGGGGCGGGCGAGGCATCTTGGTTGTCTGACATCGCTGTTTCTGGCTCCCCTGCGCACCGCGATGGTGCGCGCTCTGACCCCCATCGGGTCCCGCGGAGGCGAACTTGAGTAGTGCATCCGTCGAGCGCGCAGCGACGCCCTCGGGCGCGCGGGATCAGCGCCAGCGCCAGGAGGAGACGATGTGCGCGAGCGCGGTCTGGCTGACCCCGGAGAGGCCCGGTTCCGCGTCGAGCTCGATCGTGAAGACCTTGCGGCGGCGCACGGCGAGCAGGTCGACCTGCATCATTCCGCGGCCCGCGAAGCCGTACCCGAACGCCTCCTCGGCGGCCCGGGCACCCGTGAGCTTGGTTCGTGTGGGCCTCTCACCGGCGACCACCGAGACCGCCTTCGCGGGCGTTCCGATCACGTGTGGGAGCAGCGCCACCGGCGCGATGCTCGCCGCCGCGCGCCCGTGCAGCGCGGCACCGTTCTGGGATTCGAAGATCGTGACGCCCGCGGTGCCCGCGGGGCCGATCCCTAGCGCGCTGAGCTTCGCGCCCGTCGAGCTGAGCTGGATGCCGAGGGCGCCCCGCGCGTCGGTCTGCTGCCTGACCACCACCCAGCCCGCGGGGACCGAGGCCTGGAAGGTGAGGCCTTTGATCGTGGCCGTGCGGGTGGCGGGCGCGGTGCGCGCGGTGGAGCCACCCGAGCGAAGGGTGAAGAACGCGGTGAGCCCCGCCACGACGATGACCGCGAGCAGCGAGGCGACCGCGATCTGGTTCCGTCGCATGCCCGCCCTATCGGTCGGCGGCACGGACTCCTCAAGCGCCGAGGGTGCGCGCTCATGCCCCCGCCAGGAGTCGAACCTGGATCTACCGCTTAGGAGGCGGTCGTCTTATCCATTGGACTACGAGGGCACGCAGCCCGCGGGGCGCGGGTGGATCAGAAGGCTACCGGGGCGGCTGCGCGGCGAGCGAGGGGGCCTCGGCGGCGAGACGGGCGAGGTCCTCGCCGACCAGCCGGTGTGTGATCCATTCGCTCTGCGCGCGGGCGCCGAGGCCGCGGTAGAAGCCGAGCGCGAGCTCGTTCCAGTCGAGCGCCGCCCATTCGAGCCGCTCGCCCCCGCGCTCGCGGAGCCTCGCGGCGATCGCCGCGAGCAGCGCGCGGCCCGCACCGGCCTTGCGCGCGGCGGGGCGCACGTAGAGGTCCTCCAGCCAGATCCCCTGGATCGCGAGGAAGGTCGAGAAGGTCGAGAAGTGCAGCGCATAACCGATCGCTTCACCGTCCCGCTCGGCGATCAGCGCCTCGGCCGAGGGCGGGGAGCCGAAGAGCGCGCGCTCGAGCAGCTCCTCCGTCGCCTCGACCTGATCGGCGAGCCGCTCGTACTCCGCGAGCTCTCCGATCAGCCCGAGCAGGAGCCCGACGTCCTCCGGGCGCGCCTCACGGACGAGCACCGCTGCGCTCACGCGCCCGCCCTGTCCGGCCGGTCGGGGTAGACCTCGTCGATCGTGCTCAGCGCACGGTAGGGCGCCCCGGCCGCCGCCTCGATCGCCGCACCGCCGCCCGCAAGGCGGTCGAGCACGCTGATCACGCCGCAGATGTTCCTTCCCTCCTCCTGCAGGGCTGCGATCGCGGCGAGCGTGGAGCCGCCCGTGGTGACGACGTCCTCGACGACCACGCATCGATCCTCCGCATCGAGGAAGGGCCCCTCCACGCGGCGCTGCAGCCCGTGCGCCTTGGCGTCCTTGCGCACGAAGAAGCCCTTCGCGCGAGCGCCACCCGCGAGCCCCGCGCAGGCCACCGGGTCCGCGCCCATCGTCATCCCCCCGACCGCGGTCCCGCCCCACTCCGCGACCTGCGCGGCGACGAGCTTCGCGAGCGCGGCGAAGCCCTCCGGGCGCAGGATCGCGCGCTTCGCGTCCACGTAGTACTCCGCCTCCGCCCCGCTCGTGAGGGTCACACGACCGATCACGAGCGCGTGCTCGCGCAACTCCGCGATCAGCTCCCCACGCGCGGCGGCGAGCTCGTTGGTATCTCCGTCCAGGGCGCTCATGCTCACCCCTAATCTACAAGCGCGTCCGCGCCGATCTATTGAGGGATGACCCCTGCCCTCGTGAAACTTCTGCGCGCCGCTTCGATCCTGCTCTGCCTGATCGTCGCGCTCTCCACGCTGCTCTTCGCGCTCAACCAGACGAGCACCGCCTCAGGCCACCAGCAGGAAGAACTCAGCGGCAAGGCACCCGTCACGCGCACCGCGCACCCGCATCAGAACGGATTTCACAAGGCGGTCGACGAAGTCGCCGAAGAAGTGACCTCTCCCGTCTCCGGGCTCGTCTCATCGAGCAGCGAATGGGGCGAGCACGCGATCCGGCTGATCTTCGCGCTGCTCGTCTACGGCTTCGGGCTCGGCTACCTCGCGCGCGTGCTGCGCGTGGGGACCTGAGCCCCGGGCGGGAGCTCAGCGCGGTGAGCCCGGCGGCGGGCCGGGCCTAGGGCCCGGCGTTGCCGCGCACGTGTGTGCTGCCGCCACCCGTCTGGTTGTAGACGTCGACCGGCGTTCCTTCGCGCACCCAGCCGTAGATCGTGGCCGCATCCGGGATCGGCACGCGCAGGCAGCCGTGGCTCGCCGCATAGGTGGGCACTTCCGCGTAGCCATGGATCGCGTAGCCACGGATGAAGTAGTTCGAGTCCACCATGCCCTCGCTGTTCGTGCCGGGCGTCTTGGAGTACACGACGAAGTGGCCGATCACCGTCGGCGTCGAAGGCTTGCCCGAGCTCGTGGTGAAGATCTTGTACACGCGCCCGTGCGGTTCGATCTCGGCGAGCACCTGTTTGGTGAGGTTGGCCTCGACGTGGCGCCCGTCGTGCGGATAGCGCACGACGAAGCCGCCCGCGCGGTGGGAGAGCAGCTTGAAGACTTCGGGCCCCGCCGCCGCGATCCGGTTGAGGTTCGTCATCTTGCGGTAGGCCACGAGCGCCCGGCCCGTCGCTTCGTCGAAGCTCCCGTTCGTGGGCACGTAGTAGTGCAGGTTGTAGAGCTCGTCCTGGAGCGTGCGCACCGACAGGCCCGATGAGCCCGGGCCCACGTTCGGGTTGACGATCCGCACGGCGGCCGAGCGTCCGTTGAAGGCGACCTGCTGGGGCGTGGCGTAGTGCGCCGCGCGCACCTGGAGCAGGCCCGAGTAGTGGCTCGTCACGCCGACGTGGAACTGGCCCGCGCCGTTGCCGAGCGCGAGCACGCTGACCTTCTGGACGCCGATCTTGCGCCCTTCGAGGTAGAAGCTCACGTTGACCGTCTGCCCGGCCACGTAGGGGATCACGATCCCGCGCACCACCACGCGAGACCCCGCGGTGGCGAACAGCGGATCGCCGCCCACCTTCTGCATCACGAGCTTGATCTTCCCGGCGGCCGGCGGGGGTACGGGGGCTGGTGCCGGGGCGGGCGCGGGTGCGGGCGGGGCGGTTTCGGCGAGGGCGGCGGCGGGAAGGACGGCGAGGCAGCAGAGGGCGGAGATGGCCGCGAGCAGACGAAGGATCGTTTTCATGTCAACGATCCTACGCGGCCGGACGCGGAAGTCCTGCCGCAGACCCCTCCGCAGGGCTCGAAGGAGCGATCAGGCCGACCCGTGTGCAGGCCACCGCGATCGCCGCGACGCCGAGCAGCGCACAGACGATCAACAGCACTCCCTGCCCGAGGTTCCACCCCTCCAGCCCGGCGAACGCGATCGAGTTGTTGAGCGCGTGCGAGGCGATCCCGGGATAGAGCGAGCCCGTGAAGCGGTAGATGAGACAGAGCCCCACGCCGAGCGCGCCGAGCGGCACGAGGTCGGCTGCGGGCGCGGAGGTCGCGTGGATGCCCCCGAAGAGCAGGCCCACGATCAGCGCGGCGGGAAGCGTCCCCCGCCAGTTGCGAAGCGCGGTGAACATGTAGCCGCGGAAGAGCATCTCCTCGCCGATCGGGGCGATCACGCAGGTCAGGGCTGCGCTCAGCACGAGCAGCGATTTGCTTTCTTTCGTCCCCAGCGTTTCGAGCAGCTTCTCTTTCGTCGGGTGGAGGATTTCCGACCAGCCCTGGTCGAGCGCGACGAAGCCGACGATCAGGCAGAACACCAGCAGCGCCGCCCACCCCCAACCCGCTCCGGGGCGTCGCAGCCCGAACATCCACGAGCGCACGGGGCGTCCCGCGAGTTTCGCGCAGTAGACCGCGGCCACGACGAAGGCCACATCCTGCACGAAGGTGTCCGCGATCACGAGCCCCCCGGGGGTGTGTTCGTTGGAGATGTGCACGCCCAGCGCGAGCGCGGGTAAGTCGACGACGAGCGCGGCGACCGTGGCGAGCACCACGCCCGCGACGAGCGCGAGCGGCGCCGTCCAGGGGCGCCAGCTCGTGTCCGGTGAGCGCGTGGTGTCGCCCTCGAGCGTCTCGGGCAGCTCGCCCTCGGGGAGCGCTCCGCTCGGCGGCGAGCCCTCGGGCGCGGCGGGCTGGTGCTCGGCGGGGTCTGTCATGCGACCCAGTGCCACGTCGAGAACTGCGCGAGGAAGAGGACCATCAGCGCGCCCGAGAGGAGCAGCAGCGCCGGCCGCGCACGGGGATGCTCGGCAAGCCAGGCGCCGGTGACGATCGAGAGCGGGAAGAGCACGAGCAGGAAGCGGGGGAGCGACATCAGGGGCTGCGCGGCGACGGGCTCGGAGAGCGGCAGGGCGAGCGCGGCGAGCGCGTAGATGCCGTAAGCGAGCGGAAGCCGCCGCAATGCAGCGCACGAGCGCGGGCAGCGCCGCGATCAGGAAAGCGAACTGGATCAGGTTGTGCCCCGCGGCGACGGTCGGGCTGCCCGTCGCGGCCGGGAAGTAGAGGTGAGCACGCTGGAAGGAGAGCAGCTGGCGCGCGCCCTCGAAGGCCGCGCGCAGCCCGTCCCAGAGGGCGACGTAGGGCCCGGCGAAGTGCCGTCCCCAGATCCCCTGCGCGTGGAAGGGGGCGAGCGCTTCACCCCCTGCGAGCGCGAGCCCGAGGGCGAACATCGCGGCGCCCGCGGGGATCAAGAGCAGCCACCAGATCCCGGCGCGCGGCCGGTAGCGGGGCAGCAGCCTTCGCCCGACCGCGCGCGGGATGTCCACGGGGCGATCCTCGCGGGGGCCGTAGAGGTAGATGATCAGCGCGGGCACGATCAGCACGACGCCGGTGCTCCGGGTCGCGGCGGCGAGCGCACCGAGCACGCCCACCCATGCCCAGCGCCCGCTCCGCGCAGCCCAGAAGAGCCCGACCGAGAGGGCGAGGTAGAGGGACTCGGAGTAGACCGCGGAGAAGAAGAAGGCCATCGGGGCGAAGGCCGTGGCGAGCACCGCGAGCCGCGCCGCATCGCCCGCGCCCGCGCCGAGCTCGAGCGTGGTGAGGCGATGGATCCCGTAGAGCGCGGCGGCGAAGGCGAGCAGCGAGATCACCACGCCCGCGACGATCGGCGGGGAGCCGAGCCAGGCGAGTGCCTTGATGCCGAGCGGGTAGAGCGGGAAGAAGGCCGTGCGCGAGGCGGTGAGGTGCCCGAGCGCGGGCTTGTAGCCGTAGTGCGCGATCACGAGGTACCACGCGCTGTCCCAGCGCGCGACGGGCGCGGCGAGCGCGTTGCCCACGGGGCCGAATCCACCCGTCACCCCGGGGGGATTGAACGCTCCGCGCAGCGGGCCGTAGCCGAAGATCAGGACCGTGCCCACGCCCGCGAGGAGAACGATCAGCCGCGAGCTCCCGAAGGCGAGCGCCACATCGCGCAGCGCGGCGCGACGCGCGGGGTCCGCGCGCAGCCGAGCGAGCGCGGAGGCGCGCGGCGCGCCGACGATCCTCGCCACCTCAGCTGTCTCCGGAGCGCTCACCAGTCCCCGAGCCTAGAGGGCGACGGGGAACGTGCGCTGATAGCGGGTTTCGCCCGGTAATCTCGAATATCCCCAGATGTCTCGACAAGCTCGACAGAGGCGGCGACGCAACGGCCGGGGCACGGGCGTCCGCTTCCTGCTCATCGGCGGAGGCACGCTCGTCGCGGCGCTGATCATCGGCACGATCGCCGCGGTCGCGTACGTGCTCAACGTGGCCGACGAAGCGACGCCGCCGAAGGACCTCAAGCCGCTCGTGACCGGGGGCTCATCGCAGGTCTTCGCCTCCGACGGCACACGGCTCGGCTTCATCCAGTCCGATGAGCTGCGCACCCCCGTGGGCTGGAGCTCGATCCCGCCCAACCTGCGCAACGCAACGGTCGCGATCGAGGACCAGCGCTTCTACAAACACGACGGCGTCGACGTGACGGGGATCTTCCGCGCGGCCGTCAAGGACGTCGTCCACGGACAGGCCCTGCAGGGCGCCTCGACGATCACGATGCAGCTGATGCGCAACCTCTACCTCGGCGGCGACAAGCACACGCTGAAGCAGAAGATCATCGAGGCGAAGATGGCGCTCGACTACGAGAAGGAACACTCCAAGCACTTCATCCTCACCGAATACCTCAACAGCGTTCCCTACGGCACGGTCGGCGGGCAGACCGCCGTCGGCGTTCAGGCGGCCTCGCGCATCTTCTTCAACAAACCCGCCTCTCAGCTCGACCTCCAGCAGGCCGCGCTGCTCGCGGGTTTGCCGCAGGCCCCCTCGCAGTACAACCCCTTCGGCGACCCCTCCGAAGCGCGCAGGCGCCGCAACGAGGTGCTCGGGAAGATGGCCGAACTGCACTACATCTCGCTTTCCGCGGCGGACACGGCCAAGCGCGCCCCGCTGGAAGTCGAACACGGGACCTTCTACTCCCAGCGCCGCGAGGACTTCTTCTTCGAATACGTCCGCGAGCTGCTCGACCACCGCTACGGGCGCGAAGCGGTCGCGCAGGGCGGGCTGAAGGTCTACACGACGATCAACCTCAACATGCAGCGGCTCGCGCGCAAGGCGATCGCTGAAGTGCTCAACGAGCCCGAAGACCCCGCCTCGGCGATCGTCACGATCGACCCCGCCAACGGCGACATCGAGGCGATGGCGGAGTCCGAGAGCTACGAGAAGTCGCAGTACAACCTCGCGGCCGACGGCCACCGCCAGCCCGGCTCGACCTTCAAGGCGATCGACCTCGCAGACGCGCTCTCGCGGGGCGTCGACCCGAACACGACCTACTACCTCTCGCACACGCTGCAGGCCGGATGGCTGCCCGCCTACCCGACCTACGAAGTGAAGACGTTCGAGGGCACCTCGCTGAACAAGTCGATCAACCTCGTGCAGGCGACGCTCACCTCCGACAACACCGTGTATGCGCAGCTCGCCGCCGACCTGGGCGAGAACACGGTCACCGAAATGGCTCACAAGATGGGTGTCGTGAGCCCGTTGCAGAGCTACGCGGCCGAGGCCCTCGGGGGTCTGAAACTCGGCGTCACGCCGCTGGAGATGGCGAACGTCTACGCGACTCTGGCGGACGGGGGATGGCGAAACTCCCCGATCGCGATCACGAAGGTCGTGTTCCCCGATGGGCGCGTGGACACGAACTGGGGCCAGCCGCATCGGGTCAAGGTGCTGAGCGAAGGCGTCACCGGAGAAGAGACCAGGATCCTCCACCTCAACGTCGAGAGCGGCACGGCCGGACGCTCCGCGATCAACTGCCCCACGGCGGCGAAGACGGGAACGACGAGCGAACTCGTGGACGCCTGGCTCGACGGCTACAACTCGCAGTACTCCACCGTCGTCTGGATGGGCTACCCGAACCGGCGCGTCTCGATGACCGACGTGCACGGAGAGCCCCAGCAGGGCGGCTACCTCCCCGCGGAAATCTGGCATGCGTACATGGCAGCGGTCACCGAAGGCAAGGCCTGCGCGCCGCTGCACGAATCGAACGCGGGGCTCACGTTCGAGCCCTTCTACGGCAAATACGCGAGCACCGGGCTCGCGGCCGCAGCGGCTGAAACCGAAAAGGGCGAACAGCCGAAGCCCAAGAAAGGGGGCGCGCACTCCAAGCCCCCACCCGGCGCGGGGGCGGCCCCCGGCGCGACGCCCGGGGTCAACAAGACGGGTGGCCTGGAACCGGGCTAGCGCGCGCCGCGGCGGCGGCGTGGCGAGCGGGTTTCTCCCATCGGAAAGCGTCGCGCTGGTAGTTTGGGCCGAGGAGAAAGCGAACAGGCCGCCGCCAGGCGGCCGGATTGGAAGAGCGTGGCCAAGGAGGACAAGGTTGAATTCGAGGGCGAGGTGATCGAGGCCCTCCCGAACGCGATGTTCCGCGTGAAGCTGGACAACGACCACGTCGTGCTCGGACACGTCGCAGGCAAGATGCGGCGGTTCCGCATCCGCATCCTGCCGGGCGATCGCGTGCGCTGCGAGCTCTCTCCGTACGATCTCGATCGGGCACGGATCGTCTACCGGCATCGCTGAGCGCGCTCTGATCGAGACGATCCGTGCGGCGCTCGAGAGCCCGCGCGAATCGACTCGGTTGGGACGCGGCAGCGGAGACGATGCCGCCGTCGTGCGCGCGCGCCCCTGGGCGGTGACCTCGATCGACGCGATGGTCGAGGGAGTCCACTTCCGGCTCGATCCGGGCTGGGCGACAGCGGCGGAGGTGGGTCACAGGGCGCTCGCGGGAGCGCTCTCCGATCTCGCTGCGATGGGCGCCGACCCGGGCGAGGCCTACATCGCGCTCGGTCTTCCGCCGGGGATCGGCGAGCAGGACGCGCTAGCGCTCGTCACCGCGGCGGACAGGCTCGCCCTGAGCACGGGAACCGCGATCGCAGGCGGCGACGTGGTCGCCGCCCCCGTGCTCTTCGTCTCGGTGACCGTGACAGGTTGGGCGGAGGAGGAGAACCGCTTGATCGGGCGTGACGGCGCACGAGCCGGGGATCTCGTCGGGCTCACCGGCGAGATCGGTGCGGCCGGCGCGGCGCTTGCGGTGATGGAGGGCAGGGCACCCGCCACGCCCGCCGTGGAGGGTTGCATGCGCCGGGCGCGTGCGCCACAGCCGCGCCTGGCCGAGGGGGGCGCGCTCGCGGCCGCGGGAGCGAGCGCGATGATCGACCTCTCCGACGGGCTCGCCACCGACGCCGCCCATATCGGCCGCGCCTCCGGCGTGGAACTGCGAGTACGCCTCGACGACCTGCCGCTCGCCGCGGGCCTCGAGGAGATCGCGGGAGCGCTTGGCGGCGAGGCGGCCGAGCTCGCGGTGAGCGGGGGCGAAGACTACGAGCTCTGCTTCACCGCCCCGCCGGAGCGCCGCGAGGAGATCGAGCGCGCGCTCGCGGCCGAGGAGCTCGCGCCGGTGCGCTGGATCGGGGAGGTCGTTCGCGGGCGAGCCCGGCGTGCGGCTGCTAGGTCGCGGGGGCGACGTAGTACGGGCCGAGGGATTTGAGCACCGGTGGTAGTTCGCGCGAACGGTGCGGGCGCAGCGGGTAGGTCAGCGCCTGCGGCAGCTGGCCCTGGGTGAGGTAGCGCGCCGGGCCGACGGGCACAGCGCGCGTCAGCCGCGCGTAGACGAGCAGCCGTTTGGCCGCGCTGAACAGCGGCGTGCACGCGGAGAGCACGAGCCGGCTGTAACCCACGTCGGCCGTCGCCGCGTGCACGTTCTCGGGCTGCACGACACGATGCCCGATGACGGTGTAGGTGAAGTGCGCGTAGGGCATCTCGAGATGGATCTCGTCGCCGACGTGCAGCGAGTCGATGTGGCGGAAGGGCGCGAGGTAGGTCGTGCGGTGCCCGGAGATCAGCGTCGTCCCGTCCGTCCCGGGGAAGGTCGTTTCCTTGAAGAAGCCCGGACCGCTCTCGAGGTCGGAGGTGTCGGTCCCGTCGACCATCACGAAACTCGCCCCGATCGTGGGCATCTCGATCCGCCCGATCGGGCTGCCGTTGTGGGCGGAGCGCTGCAGCTGGGCGGCGAGGTAGGCGATCCGATTGCGCTCGCTCGAGATCGCGGCGAGCGCGTGCTGCTCGGCCGCGCTCGGCCGCACAGCTTCGACCTGTTTGAGCTCGCTCTTCAGGTGGTCCTGGCGGAATTTGCCGATCAGCGCGGAGATCGGCTCCTGCCAGACCAACGTGACGATTCCGTCCGTGAGCGCGAGCGCGCCGATCGCGATCATCGCGATCGCCAGCCAGCGCGCGGCCCGTGAGGAGCGCGAGCGTGGCGAGCCCAGGCCCCTCGCGGGGCCCGCGGAGCTGATTGACACCTCGCTCACCGCATTCATCGTCGCAGAGCCGACTCCGTTCCACCAAGCGAGCCCGGTCCGGCATAGGACATCGGGCCCCTGATGGAGATTTCGACGCCCTCCTCGACGCCCCTGCCCGGCAGCACATCGATCCCCTGCGCCGCGAGCATCAACGCGCCCGCCCCACATCCGAAGGCGATCGACCAGAGCAGCGCGGAGCCCAGGCCGACGTGCCCGCCGGCGAGCATCAGCACCGCGCTCCAGCCGAGCTCTCCGGGGCCGAGCCCGAGCTGGCGGGCGTAGAAGCCGAGCAGCAGCGCGAACGGGAGCAGGCCGAGCGCGACGAGCAGCAGGGCGAAGGGCCGGCGCGGGCGCAGCTCGGGATCGGCGAGCAGCAGCCAGAGATGCAGCGCGGGGATCGCGAGCAGCGCGGTGTAGGGGTTGCCGATCCAGGCCACCACCGCGAGCACGGTGAGCACGAGCTGGATCATCAGGCCCGCCACGCCGGGATCGGGGCGGCGCGCGGGTGCGGCTGTGCCGAGGCGACGCATCAGCGCCCCCCAGAGCAGCCAGGAGAGCACGAAGGTGAGCGCAACCGCGATCACGGCGGTCAGCGCAGCGCCGTCGAAGGGAATCCCGCCTGCGGGGGAGGGCACCGAGGGCGCCGCTCCGATGATCCCCACCGCCCCGAGCAGCCAGCAGAAGACGGCGCAGCAGAGGAACGGCAGCGCGCAGCTCAGCGTCCAGAGCGTCCAGCGGCCGGTGGGCTTGCGGCGGCGGCGCAACCGCGCGAGCCCATCCGCCCCCGCGACGAGCGGAGGCAGGAGCAGGGTTCCGAAGAGCAGCCGAAGCGCCCAGGGGGGCATCGTCTTGCCGTGCAGCAGCAGCCCGCTCTGCAGGCTCGCGGAGATGTCGGGCGCGGTGTCGAGCGCATCGACCGCGCTCAGCACGCTGCGGCCGAGCTCTTCGATGCGTTCGGGGCTCGTCGGCTCGTTCGCCGCCACGGGGTGTTCGCCGCTCGCCCCGACGAGCACAGCGGGCAGGCCCTGGTCGACGAGCACCCCCTGTTCGCCGACCGCGACGGGGAAGCTGAGATGGGCGAGCTGCCCGAGCGTGCTCGGCGCGCCCGCGTCCCAGCCCGCCTCGTGCGCGATCGCGTCGGAGACGGTGCGCTGGAGCGCGAGCGGCGCGGAGCCGAGCCCGTCGGAGTAGGGCACGACGAGCGGCCGGTGAAGGTTCGCCCCGGCGAGGTCGCCGAGCACGATCGCCGCGTCGAATGGTCCGCGAACGCCCGCGCCTTCGAGGCCTTCGGCGAGCGCCGCCGCGCCCGCGTCGCCACCGCTCCCACCGGAGGTGGAGGCGAGCACGATCGTGCGCTTGGTCTCACGCGCGGCGAAGACCCGGGCGAGCTCGAGCAGCGCGGTCGTGCCCGAGAGCTCGCCGCGCGAGCCCGCCGCGGCCGCGTCGCGGTGAGCGAGGATCAGGATCGGCGCGGCGCTCGTGGAGCCCGGACGCACGGCGATCACCGTCTCGAGGTTGCGCTCCCCGTCGATCGTCTGCCCTTCGACGTGGCGCACGTGCACCGTGAAGCCGCCCCCGGCCGTGCCACCGAGGCCCTGCAGCGTCGCGGCGACGTAGCGCGCGAGCCCCTGATCGCCCGGCCCGCCGGGCCTCCGTTCCGGGAATCGGGAGGCGAGCGCGGCGATTTCGGAGTACGCACGGGTGCCTTCGAAGGCGTCCGGCGCGAGCGTGCTCGTGAGCGGCAGGGGACGGCTCCCGAGGGCGAACGCGCAGACGCCGAGCGCGAGCAGAAACGGCACGAAGGCCGCTCGGTAGAGCCTCCCGTTCAGCATGCGCATAGACCATAGTCCCCGTTGCCGCTAGGCGGTGAGGTATCGTGGCGCCGCGGTGCTCCAGCCTGTAGCCGTCGCCAACAAGTCCCTCGCGGACTACACGCACATCTGCGGGCGCGAGCTGATCGCCGAAATCCGCGAGCTCGCGGAGCCCCTGCAGGGCCGGCGCGTGGTCCACCTCTCGGCGACCGCCTTCGGCGGGGGCGTCTCGGAGATCCTCTACACGCTCGTGCCGCTGATGCGCGACGTGGGGCTGGACTGCGAGTGGCACGTGATCTACGGCCGCGAAGAGTTCTTCAACGCGACCAAGCTGATGCACAACGCTCTGCAGGGCGCGCCTCAGGACCTGAACTCCGAGGAGTGGGCGACCTGGAAGCGCTTCAACGAGATGAACGCGCGCGAGCTCTCCGACGGCTGGGACGTGTGCCTCGTGCACGACCCGCAGCCCGCCGCGCTTCACAAGCTCGTGCCCGAGAAGGCGAAGGGGTGGGTCTGGCGCTGCCACATCGACCTCTCGACGCCCAACCAGGACACGATCACCCAGCTGATGCCCTTCATCGAGGACTACCCGCAGAGCGTCTTCCACATGGCGCAGTACGTGCCCGAGGGCATGGGCGGCCACGTCAACATCGTGCCGCCCGCGATCGACCCGCTGACCACGAAGAACATGGCGCTCTCACCCGAGGACGGCGCGTTCGTGTGCGGCCAGTTCGGGATCGACGTGGACCGTCCGCTGATGTGCCAGGTCTCCCGCTTCGACCCCTGGAAGGACCCGCTGGGCGTGATCGACGCCTACCGCCAGGTGAAGGAGGAGATGCCCGACGTGCAGCTCGCGCTCGTGGGCTCGATGGCCAGCGACGACCCCGAGGGCTGGGACTTCTTCAACGCGACGATCGCCCACGCGGACGGCGACCCCGACGTGCACATCCTCAACAACTTCAACAACGTCGGTGCGATCGAGGTGAACGCCTTCCAGTCGCACTCCGACGTGCTGATCCAGAAGTCCACGCGCGAGGGCTTCGGGCTCACGGTCTCCGAGGCGATCTGGAAGGGCCGTCCCTTCATCGGCGGTGACGTGGGAGGCATCCCGCTGCAGATCGAGGACTCGGTCACGGGTTACCTCGTCTCGAGCGTCGAGCAGTGCGCGCAGCGCACGCTCGAGATCCTGCGCGATCCGGAGCTGGGACGTTCGCTCGGGAGGCGCGGCAAGGAGCACGTGCGCCAGCACTTCCTCACCCCGCGCTATCTGCGCGACTACCTGCGCATCTTCAACGAGCTCAAGGAGGACTGAGTCCGTTGCCGGCACAGCGGACTCCGCTCGTGCTGGTCAGCAACCGCGGACCGGTCACATTCCACGCGGGCGGTGAGGTGCAGCGTGGCTCGGGCGGCCTCGTAACTGCGCTCACCGGCCTCGCCTCCCACCGCGAAGCGATCTGGATCGCATCGGCGATGAACGAGCACGACGCCGAGGTCTCCCGCGAGCACGGCGAGAAAGCCTTCCCGGTCGTGGCGCCCGGCGGCGGCGAGTACCAGGTGCGTCTCGTGGTCAGCGACCCCGACGCGTACGACCGCTTCTACAACGTGTTCGCGAACCCGATGCTGTGGTTCATCCAGCACTACCTCTGGGACCTCTCCAACGCGCCGGACATCCGTCGCGAGGAGATCGAAGCCTTCGAGTACGGCTACAACGCGGTCAACGACGACCTCGCCGCGGCGGTCGTGGAGGAGCTCGAGGGCGACGAGGAGCCCGTGGTGATGGTCCACGACTACCACCTCTACACGCTCCCCGACCTCGTGCGTCGCGCGCGCCCGGACGTCTTTTTGCACCACTTCATCCACATCCCCTGGACCCAGCCCGACGCCTGGCGCGTGCTGCCCTCGCGGATCCGCCGCGAGATCTTCACGGGGTTGCTCGCGAACGACATCATCGGCTTCCACACGCGCTCCTACCGGCACAACTTCCTGCAGTGCTGCCGCGACCTGATGGAGCTCGAGGTCGACTTCGAGCAGGGCATCGTCCACTTCGGCGAGCGCGAGATCTGGGTGCGCGCCTACCCGCTCCCGATCGACCACGCCGCGACCAGGCAGATCGCGCGCCGTGAGCAGGTCGCGCACTTCGAGGAGCTGCTGCTGCGCCGCCGCCGCGACTTCCTGATCCTCCGCGTCGATCGCGCCGACCTCTCCAAGAACGTGCTGCGCGGGTTCTCCGCGTTCGACCTCTTCCTCGAGCAGCACCCCGAGTTCTCCGAGCGCGTGACCTTCATCGCGCAGCTGATGCCCTCGCGCACCGACGTCCCCCAGTACGCGGAGTACCTCGAGCGGATCGAGGCTTTGGTGGCGGTGGTCAACCACCGCCACGGCACGCCGGATTGGATGCCGATCCAGCTCAAGCTGCGTGACAACCTCGAGGAGGCGATGGCGGCCTACAAGCACTACGACGTGCTGCTCGTGAACGCGATGTTCGACGGCATGAACCTGGTCGCGAAGGAGGGCCCGATCGTCAACGAGCGCGAGGGCGTCTCGATCCTCTCCGAGAACACGGGCGCGCACGAGGAGCTCGGCGAGTACGCGCTCTCGGTCAACCCCTTCGACATCCAGGAGCTCGCGGACTCGATCCACGCCGCACTCACGATGGCCCCCGACGAGCGCCGCCGGCGCGCCCAGGGTCTCGCGGAGATCGTCACCTCGCGCGACCCCGGCGACTGGATCGACGAGCAGCTCGCCGACATCAAGGCCAAGGGCCGCTCGCCCGCCTCCGCCTAGCTGCGTTCGCGGCGAGGCTGCCCCATTCCCGCTACCCTTCTCCGTCGCATGACGCTTCCCGCGCCCACATACGACCTCGTTCTGATGCTCGACCCCCAGGCCGAGGAGCCCGCCCGCGAGAAGATCGTGGCGGACGCCCGCGGCTCGATCGAGTCGGACGGCGAGCTCGTGCGCCACGACGAGTGGGGCGAGCGCGCGCTGACCTACCCGATCGACCGCCGCACCAGCGCGGACTATCACCTGATGCAGTTCCACGCGGGTTCGGTCGCCCTGCTCGAAGGGCTAGACCGCACGCTGCGGATCACCGACGGCGTGCTCCGCCACCGCATCATCAAGCTCAAGCCCGGTGTCGGCGAGCCTCCCGCGATGGGCGCGAGCGCGCCGCCGCCGCTCGAGCAGCCCGCCCAGGCCGCTGCGCCCGCTGCGGCGGAGGAGGCGCCGGCCGAGCCCGCCGCCGCAGAGGAGCCGGTCGCCGAGGCGTCCGAGCCCGCCGTGCCCGCGTCCGCTGAGCCCGAGGCCGACGAGGCCTCACCGCCGGCGGACGAGCCCGGCGCCGAGTAGCGCCCGTCCGCGAGCCCCCTCGCCGCGCTTTTGCAGTGGTGCGTGGCGTAATAAGATCGAGGGCCGATGGCTTGGCGTGAGGACATGGGCGACGGATCGAGCACGAGGACGGACGTGCTGCGCGCCTCCCCGCCGATGTTCGAGTCGCGCGTGCTCGATGCGCTCTCTCGGGTGCACCCCGCCGTGCCTGTGCTGATCTTCGTCCCCGCGATCGCGCTGATGGCGGCCTGGTCGCTCTCGGAGATCACGGTGCTCGGCACCGCGGGGCTGATCGTCGCGGGCTACGCGATCTGGACCCTTTTCGAGTACTGGCTGCACCGGCTCGTGTTCCACTTCGAGCCCGAGGAGGGCCTCGGAGCACGGATGCACTGGATCATCCACGGCGTCCACCACGATCATCCGAACGATCCGATGCGGCTCGTGATGCCGCCCGCGGTGAGCATCCCGCTCGGCGCGGGTGTGTTCGGCCTGATGTACCTGATCGCCGGGCACAGATATGCGCCGGGCCTCGGGGCGGGCTTCTTCGCGGGGTATCTGGTCTACGACATGATGCACTACTACCTGCACCACTTCGCCCCGCGCAGCAGCCTCGGCCGGACGCTTCGCGAACGCCACATGCGCCACCACTTCCAGGACGACACGAAGGGCTTCGGGATCAGCGCGCCCTACTGGGACGACGTCTTCCGCACCTCGCCGCGGGCGAAGCGATCCTCGCAATGAGCGGGATCGCGCGGCACGCGGGCTGAGCCCGCCCGCCTGCGGCTCTAGACTCGCAGGCCGGACCGGATAGCCGGAGCAGCAACACCGAAAGGAAGAGGAGCCGTGGCCGCAACGAACATCAACCGGGTCGTGCTGACCGGGAACCTGACCGCCGACCCCGAGCTGCGCTCGCTGCCGAGCGGCACCTCGGTGTGCAAGCTGCGGGTCGCCTGCAACACGCGCCGCAAGAACGGCAGCACGGGCGAATGGGAGGACAAGCCCAACTACTTCGACGTCACCGTGTGGGGCGCGCAGGGCGAGAACGCGGCGCGTTACCTCTCCAAGGGACGGCCCGTCGCCGTCGACGGCCGCCTCGAGTGGCGCGAGTGGGAGACCCAGGAGGGGGCGAAACGGCAGGCAATCGATATCATTGCCGACTCGGTGCAGTTCCTGGGCGGTCGTGAAGAGGGCTCCAGTGGGGGCGGATTCACTCCCAACGGGGGCTCGAGAGGCAGCGATGTCCCCGTCGACGAGGGGGATTTCCAGACCGCACCGGCCGGCGGCGCAGCCGACGAGGACATCCCCTTCTAGCCACAAGAGGTTTTTCGACGTGACCCATAGCCCCGCCCGATCCCGGCGCTCAGCCGGCAGTGAATCCTGATGGCCAAGGCACGTGGTCGCGGCAAGCCGGTCCGTCGGCGCGACAAGCGCGGCGGCCCGGGCAGCGGTAGGCGCAAGCCCTGCCAGCACTGTCGCGACAAGATCGACCAGGTCGACTACAAGGACGTCGCCTCGCTGCGCAAGTTCATCTCCGAGAAGGGGAAGATCCGCTCACGGCGGATCACGGGCTCCTGCCGGCGCCACCAGGTCCAGATCGCTCGCGCGGTCAAGCGCGCACGTGAGCTCGCGCTGCTGCCCTACGTGAACGAGGGCGGCCGCGAGGACGGCCCGCGAGGGCGCGGCCGGGACCGCGACCGGGACTGACGATGCCCGAAGCGATTCTGCTCAAGGACGTCGAGGAGCTCGGCGAGCGCGGCAACGTGATCGACGTATCCAAGGGCTACCTGCGCAACTACCTGATCCCGCGCAAGCTCGCTCAGCCCGCGACGAAGGGTGCGATCGAAACCGTTCGCCAGCGCCAGGCCGCGGAGGAGCGCCTTGCGCGCGAAGCGGTCGAGAAAGCGCAGGAGAACGTGAACCTGCTGAATCGCACCGTGCTCACGATCCCGCAGCAGGCGGGCGCGGACGGGCGCCTGTTCGGCTCCGTCACCGCCCAGGACATCGCAAGCGCGATCCGCGAAGCGCGCGGCCTGCGGATCGAGAAAAAGAACGTGCACCTCCCGGAGCCGATCAAGAACGTCGGCACCTACATGGTCGTCGTCGAGGTGGTCGACGGGGTCCCCGCGACCGTCAAGACGATGGTCGTCGCGAAGAAATAGGCGCCCGGCCGGGCCCTTGCCGCGGGCTGACCCCGCGTAGCCGCGCGCGCCGTCAACCCCAGCGCTTCCAGCGCCGCCCGCGACGCTTCTCGCGCGGGAAGACGAGCATCACGAGTTCCCCGATCGTGTTCACGAGCGGCTCCAGCAGCTCGCTCACGGCTTGCCTAGTGTGATCTTCGTCACGGAACCGGACCACCCGGTCCGCTTCATGCTAGCGTCAAGCGGACCGATGAGTCCAGTTCTAGCACGGGAGGGTCGCATGGCGCAGGAAACACACTCGACGAGCCGTTGGCTGGTGCTGGTGATCGCCTGCCTGGCGCAGTTCATGGTCGTGCTCGACAACACGATCGTGAACGTGGCGCTGCCCTCCGTCCAGCGCGGCCTGCACTTCTCCCCGGCGAACCTGCAATGGGTGGTCAACGCCTACACGCTCATCTTCGGTGGCTTCCTGCTGCTCGGCGGACGGGCCGCCGATCTACTCGGCCGGCGCCGTCTGTTCATCGCGGGCGTGGTGCTCTTCGCGAGCGCCTCGCTGCTCAACGGACTCGCCCAGTCCTCCACGATGCTGATACTCGGCCGCGGCCTGCAGGGTCTCGGCGGGGCGCTCGTCTCCCCAGCGGCGCTCTCGATCATCATGACCACCTTCCAGGACACCGGCGAGCGCACCCGCGCGCTCGGTGTCTGGTCGGCGATCGCCGCGGGCGGGGCCGCCTTCGGGCTGTTGGTCGGGGGTGTGCTCACCGACCTCGTCTCCTGGCGCTGGAACTTCTTCGTCAACGTGCCCGTGGGCATCGCGACCGTGGCGCTCGCGCTTCGCTTCGTGCCGGAGTCGCGCGCCGACCTCGGGCACCGGCGCTTCGACGCCGCGGGGGCCACCACGGTCACAGCGGGGCTGCTCGCGCTCGTCTTCGGAATCGTCAAGGCGCAGTCCTGGGGCTGGGGCTCCGGGCGAACGCTCGGCGTGCTCGCGCTCGGGGTCGCGCTGCTCGCGGCCTTCGTCGCACTCGAGTCGCGCTCGCCCGCCCCGCTGGTTCGCCTCTCGATCTTCCGCGTCCGCTCGATCACGACGGCGAACACGGTCATGATGCTCGTCGCCTCCGCGATGTTCGGGATGTTCTTCTTCGCCTCCCTCTACGTCCAGGACGTCCTGCACTACAGCCCCCTGAAGGCCGGCCTCGCGTTCTTCCCGGTCTCGCTCGGCATCATCGTCGGGGCGGGCATCTCGCAGGCGATCATCAAGCGGCTCGGCGTCCGCAACCTCTCCGCGATCGGGCTCGTGCTCGCGAGCGCGGGGCTGCTCTACCTGACCCGCGTCCCCGTGCACGGCCACTACGCCTCCGACCTGCTGGTGGGGCTGCTCCCGATGGCGATCGGGATGGGCCTCGTGTTCGTCCCGATCACCCTGCTCGGCACCTCGGGCGTCGCGAACGACGACGCGGGGCTCGCGTCCGGCCTGTTCAACAGCGCACAGCAGATCGGCGGGTCGTTCGGCCTCGCGATCCTCGCGACGCTCGCGGTCGATCACACCTCGAGCCTGCTCCGGCACGGCGGGACGAGCCAGGTGGCCGCGACGGTCGCGGGCTACCACGTCGCCTTCCTCGCGGCCGCACTGATGATCGCGGCGGGGGTCGTGCTGCTGCTGGCGCTGCTTCGCCGCCGCCATCTCGCGGGTCTCGACCTCGATTCCCCGGCGATCCCGGCGGCGGTCTGAGAGACTGAGGCGATGAGGAGCGACGCGCTGCGCAACAGGCAGCGCCTGCTGGAGGCTGCGGATGCGATGTTCCGCGAGCACGGCGTGGACGTGAGCGTCGGGGACATCGCGGCTGCCGCCGGAGTGGGCCGCGGCACCCTGTTTCGCAACTTCGCCAACAAGGACGCTCTCATCGCGGCGGTGCTCGCGGTGCGAATCGGCGAGGTGCTCGCCTTCGGGGCCGAGCTGCTCGAGGAGGATCGGGACGACGTCGAAGTCGCATTCCGGTTCGTCGAAGAGCTCGTCGACAGGCAGGACGAGAACCGGGCGCTGCTGCAGACTCTCACCGAGGACAGCCTGCTGGTCGCCCCGGAGCTGCAGCGGACCCACGTCGAGATGATGGCGCTGCTCGAAGCGCTGCTCGAGCGCGGCCGTTCGGTGGGTGCGATCCGCCCCGAGGCGACCGCAACGGACCTGATGATGCTGATCAAGGGCCTGTGCATGCATCCGGCCGCCGAGCAGCCGCTCCCGGCCGAGACGGTCCGCCGACATCTCGATCTCGTGCGCGCCGCGCTCTGCACGCCGGAGTACTCGCGGCCACTGCGCGGCGAGCCCGCCACGCTGGTGCCCGCCCCCGCCCTGCAGGCGGGCTGACGCGGCGGCCGCCGCGCGCGGCCAGTCCGTCCATCTCGCCTGCGAACATACGTTCGCCGGGGTACCGCCTCTTTTCCTCCCGCGATTTGCGGGATAGGCCGCCGGAGCCCCGTCCGGCCGCGCCTAAACTCGCCCCTTCGATGAGCGCCATCTCCACCACCAACGGCCACTCCCAGGCCTCGACCGCCGGGATCGTTCCTCCGCACAACCTCGATGCCGAGCAGTCCGTGCTCGGCTCGATCCTGCTCTCCGACCGGGCGCTCTACGCGCTCGTGATCGAGGAGGGGCTGCGCCCCGAGGACTTCTACCGCGAGCGCCACGGCACGATCTACACCGCGATGCTCTCGCTCTACAACGAAAGCGAGCCCGTCGACAAAGTCACCCTGATCGACCGCCTGAAGCAGATGGGCAAGCTCGCCGACGTGGGCGGCGAGGTCGCGGTCGACGAACTCACCGGCCTCGTGCCCGCCGCCGGGCACGCCAGGCGCTACGCCCAGATCGTTCGGGAGAACGCGCTGCTGCGGCGCCTGCTGCAGAGCACCTACCTGATCCAGGAGAGCGTCCTCGGCCACGACGCGCCGCCGCGCGAGCTCGTCGAGCAGGCGGAGAAGGCGATGCTCGAGGTGGCACGCGACGACCGCCAGCAGGACTTCCGCGCGATCGAGGAGGTGCTCCACGACGAGCTCGACAAGATGCACCGGCTCTCGATCGAAGGCACCGCGCTGACGGGCACGCCCTCGGGCTTCAAAGACCTCGACGAGATCACGGGGGGCTTCCAGCCCGGCAACCTGATCATCATCGCGGCGCGCCCCGCGATGGGCAAGAGCGCGCTCGTCTGCAACATCGCGGAGAACGCGGCTGTAGAGCACGGCAAGCCCGTCGCGCTCTTCTCGCTGGAGATGGCGGAGGCCGAGCTCGCCCAGCGCTTCGTCGCCTCGCAGGCGCGGATCAAGGGCGACGAGCTGCGCAAGGGCCGCGTGGCCGAGCAGCGCTGGCCGAAGATCCTCGCCGCTTCGCAGACGCTCGCCGCCGCGCCGCTCTGGGTCGACGACTCCTCCGACGTGGGAATGCTCGAGATCCGCGCGAAGGCGCGACGCCTGCACAGCCAGTGCGAGGGCGGCCTCGGCCTGATCATCGTGGACTACCTGCAGCTGATGCGCACGGACAGCCGCTACGACAGCCGCGTCACCGCGGTCGGCGAGCTCAGCCGCGGGCTGAAGATCCTCGCGCGCGAGCTCGGCGTGCCGGTGATCGCGCTCTCGCAGCTCAGCCGTGCGGTCGAGACGCGCTCGCCGAAGGTCCCCCAGCTCTCCGACCTGCGCGAGTCGGGGAACCTCGAGCAGGACTCCGACCTGGTGATGTTCATCTACCGCGACGAGTACTACGACGAGGACTCCGAGCGTCCGGGGGAGGCCGACCTGATCATCGCCAAGCATCGAAACGGGGCGGTGGGCAAAGTCACGCTGACCTTCCAGAAGGAGTACCCGAAGTTCATGAACTACGCCGGCGAGCGCTACGCGCAGTGAGCGAGGAGCGGATCGAGCAGCCCGACGCGGATTTCCCGCAGCTGCGCGTGCTCCGCGGGCGCGGCGGCGAGCCACGGTGCGCGCTCGGGATCTGCGACGGGAGCGGCTTCGTGATCGACGAGGCTACGAACACGGCGAGCGACTGCGAGTGCCGCGAGGGACGGATCGCGCGGAGGCGGACCGCGCGGCTGGAGGGACGTCTGCCGCGCCGCTACGAGGGAGTCTCCTTCGATCGCCCGCCGCTGCCTGAAATCGCGCGGGCCGCGCCCGAGCAGATCCGCTCGGTCAAGCGTTACGTCCGCGAGATCACGGAGAACCTCGACTCCGGCCGTGGGTTGTGGATCCAGGGCGACACGGGCACCGGGAAGACGACGCTCGCGATGCTCGTCTCCAAGGCCGCGCTCAAGGCCGACCGGTCGGTCGCGATCTACTCCCTGCCGCGGCTTCTGAACCTGCTCCGCGAGTCGATGGAGACCTCCGGGGGAAAGCTCGACCTGATCGATCGCCTGACCGAGGTGGACCTCCTGCACATCGACGATCTCGGCGCCGAGTACACGACCGATTGGGTGCTCGAGCAGCTCTACTCGATCGTCAACGCGCGCTACGAGGCGGAGCGCGCGATCGTCGCGACCACGAACCTGATGCCGGACGAGCTCTCCGAGCGCCTCGGCGCGAGAACCGTCTCCCGGCTCGTGGAGATCTGCGGCGATCTGATCCCGCTCTACGGCGACGACAAGCGCCTCGGGATACGGCCCGAAGCCAGCGGCGCGGTGAGCCACCCGTCATGAGTCCCGGGCCCGCGTGGGGTCCGCCCCGCGAGCCCGCCTAAACTGCACCACTCATGCCAGGGATAGTCGTAGTCGGCGCCCAGTGGGGCGACGAGGGCAAGGGGAAGATCACCGACCTGCTCGCGGAGCACGGCGACGCGGTCGTGCGCTTTCAGGGAGGCAACAACGCGGGGCACACGATCGTGCGCGGCGAGGAGGAGTGGAAGCTCCACCTGATCCCCTCGGGCATCCTCTATCCGGGCAAGCGCTGCGTGATCGGCAACGGCGTCGTGATCGACCCGCGCGTCCTGATCGAGGAGCTCGATGCCCTTCGCGCGCGGCGTGTGGACGTGGGTGGATTGCGCATCTCCGCGAACGCGCACCTGATCATGCCCTACCACCTGCTGCTCGACTCCGCCGGCGAGGCGAAGCTCGGCAAGCTGCAGATCGGGACCACCCGCCGCGGGATCGGCCCCTGCTACGCGGACAAGGCCGCGCGGCTCGGGATCAGGGTGCAGGACCTGCTCGACGAGAAGATCCTCAAGAAGAAGATCGTCGCGGCGATGGAGCCCAAGCGGCTCTCGCTGCGCCCCTTCGAGAAGGACCCCGCGCTCGATCTGCGCACGATGACCGAGGAATACCTGATCTTCGGACACCGACTCGAGCAGCACATCGCGGATACCTCGAAGCTGATGTGGGAGCTGCTCGACGACGACGCGCTCGTGATCCTCGAGGGCGCACAGGGCGCGATGCTCGACATCGACCACGGCACCTATCCCTTCGTCACCTCCTCGAACCCCCTCTCGGGCGCGGCCTGTGTGGGCAGCGGCATCGGCCCGAAGGCGATCGAGGAGGTCTGGGGGATCTCCAAGGCCTACACCACCCGCGTCGGGGCTGGGCCCTTCCCGAGCGAGCTGCACGAAGAGATGGGTGAGACGATCCGCTCGCGCGGCGGGGAGTTCGGTACGACGACCGGGCGCCCGCGCCGCACGGGCTGGCTGGACCTCGTCGCGCTGCGCTACGCCGCGAGGCTCAACACGATGACCGCGCTCGTGATCACGAAGCTCGACGTGCTCTCGGGCCTCGACCGCATCAACGTCTGCACCAGCTATCGGGGCGCGGAAGGCGCGATCTTCGAGGACTTCCCCTACCACCAGACGGTGCTCCACCACACCGAGGCCGAGCTCACCGAGCTGCCCGGTTGGAAGGAGGATCTGGGCGAGTGCCGCACGCTCTCCGATCTCCCCCAGGGCGCGCGCGAGTACCTCGACTTCATCGCCGAGCACACCGGCGCCCCCGTTGCGCTGATCGGTGTCGGACCGGGGCGCGAGCAGGTGATCTGGACCGATGCCGGTCGTGAGACGCTGATCGGGGCCGCCGCCGCGGGCGGGCTCTGAGCTCCTGCGCGCGCGGATCCTACGAACTTTTTAGCTCGTCCCTACGCGATCCTCAAAGTCCTGCGCGATCGTCTCCCCGATGAGGACCCCGCTCCGAGCATTCGCCGCGACCAGGCGAGCAGCGCTGCTCGCCGGGGTTCTCAGCGCGGCGGCGCTCGCCTCCCCCGCGGGCGCCGCCGCCGGCTCGCTCGTGAGCAGCAACTGGGCGGGCTACGTCGCACGCAGCGGCGCCGCGGGCCGCTTCGAGAGTGTCTCCGGAAGCTGGAAGGTGCCCGCGGTGAGCTGCACCCCCGGAGCGGAGACACACTCCGCCGTCTGGGTCGGGCTCGGCGGCTACCGCGAGAGGGCCACGGGCCTCGAGCAGATCGGCACGGGGGCTGACTGCACCGCCTCGGGCCGTCCGAGCTACACCGGCTGGGTGGAGCTGCTCCCCGCCGGGGCGCAGACGCTGCGGCTGAAGGTCTCGCCCGGCGATCAGATCATCGCCTCGGTGACCGTGATCGGCAGGCACGCCACGCTGCGGTTGCGCGACCTCACCACCGGCAGGCGCTTCTCCGCCACACGCACGCTCGAGAACCTCGACGTCAGCTCGGCGGAGTGGATCGTCGAGGCCCCCTCGGGGTGCTCGAGCGCAGGCGCCTGCGAAACGCTCGCGCTGAGCGACTTCAGCACGGTCGCCTTCGAAGACGCGACCGCGCGGACCGCGAGCCTCGAAGGCACCGCTGCGGACACCTCCTGGCCCGTCACCTCGCTCGTCCTCGAGCAGCCCCGCACGACGGGCCGCGCGAGCAGCGCGCGCGGCGCGCTCGTCTCGGCCACCCCTTCCACGCTCTCCGGCGGGAGCTTCACCGTCAGCTACGGCTTCGCCGCGGGAGCTCAGGCGCCGGAAGCGCCCGCCCTCTCCGGGGGCGCTCAGGCCCCCTCGGGCTCGACCGTCCCGTAGATCGCGTTCAGCCATACGGGCAGCAGAACGTCGATCAGACGCTCCTCCGCGAGCGCGGGTGCCTCGCCGGTGAAGGCGGCGTAGAGCACCCGTTCGTTCATCGACACGAGCGCGATCGCGAGCTCGCGGGATGGCACCCCCGGCGGGGCGGCCCCGCGGGCGCGCTCGGCGTCGATCGCGAGCGCGGTGTCCGCGACCCAGCTTTCCATCACACCCGACCAGAGCTCCCGTGCCTCCTCGCTCACCGCGCGGATCTCGGCCCCCGCGAGCGCAACTGCACGGTGCGCGCCGAACACCTCGAAGATCGTCTCGAGACCCTCGCGCCAACGCGCCGCGGGATCCTCCGCGAGGTGCTCGATCACCGCCGCCCGCCCCGCCTGGGACTGCTCCACGAGCCTGTCGATCAGCGACAGGAACACAGCCTCCTTGGAGGGGAAGTAGAAGTAGAAGCTCGGACGGGAGATGCCTGCGCCGCGCGCGAGGTCGTCCACGGAGATCTGCTGGGGCGAGCGCTCCTCGAGCAGCCGCTCCGCGGTGGCGAGGATCGCGGACTCGCGCTCCTCCCCGCTGACCCTGGATGCGCGGCGCCCGCGCGCCGCCGTGTTCGCTGTCTCGAGCGTCATCGCCACCGGACTATAACCAGCCCGGCGCGCGAGTTCAACAGGGTGTTGACAGGACCAACACCGTGTTGATAGGCTGCCCGCAGATGCCCACTCCCAGCCAGCCTCCGACCCCCCTCCACGCCCTCCCTGAGCACGTCGACGTTCTGATCGTCGGCGCGGGTCTCTCAGGCATCGGCGCGGCCTGCCACCTGCAGCGTGACTGCCCCGAGCGCACGTTCGCGATCGTCGAGGCACGCGAGGCGATCGGGGGAACCTGGGACCTCTTCCGCTACCCCGGGATCCGCTCCGACTCCGACATGTTCACGCTCGGCTACTCCTTCAAGCCCTGGCGCGCAGCGGAGGCGATCGCCGACGGCGACTCGATCCGCTCCTACATCAACGAGGCCGCCGACGAACACGGGCTCGCTCCGCAGCTGCACTTCAACACCCGCGTGCTCCGCGCGCGCTGGTCCTCCGAGCAGGCCCTCTGGACCGTCGAGCTCGAGCGCGGCGCCGGGGGTGAGCGCACGAGCGTGACCTGCGCCTTCCTGCACGGGTGCACTGGCTACTACCGCTACGAGGAGGGGTACATGCCCGCCTTCGCGGGGGTCGAGGACTTCGAGGGCCAGCTCGTCCACCCTCAGCACTGGCCCGAGGATCTCGACTACTCGGGCAAGCGCGTGGTGGTGATCGGCTCGGGCGCGACCGCCGTCACGCTCGTACCCGCGATGGCGCCCAACGCCGAGCACGTGACGATGTTGCAGCGCTCGCCGAGCTACGTGCTCTCGCTCCCGAACCGCGACCCGATCGCGGTGCTCCTGCGCCGCCTGCTCCCCGCGCAGACCGCGTACTCGATCGTGCGCTGGAAGAACGCGCTGCTCGCGCTCGGGCTGTTCAACCTCAGCCGCCGCGCCCCAGGGCTGGTGAAGCGCCTGCTGCGCCGCGGCGTCGAACGGCAGCTGCCCGCGGGCTATGACCTCGACACCCACTTCAAGCCCCGCTACGACCCCTGGGATCAGCGCCTCTGCTTCGTGCCCGACGGCGACATGTTCGCCGCGATCTCCTCCGGGGCCGCCTCGGTGGTCACGGGCCAGATCGAGCGCTTCACCGAGCGCGGGCTGCGTCTCACCGACGGCACCGAGCTCGACGCCGACATCGTGGTGAGCGCGACCGGGCTGAACCTGCTCGCGCTCGGAGGCATCGAGCTGCGCGTCGACGGTCGCCCAGTCGAGCTCTCCGAGACCGTGGGCTACAAGGGGATGATGCTCAGCGGCGTCCCCAATCTCGCGCTCACGCTCGGCTACACGAACGCCTCCTGGACGCTCAAGGCGGACCTCGTCGCGGAGTACGTGTGCCGAGTGCTCAACCACATGAGCGCCCGCGGCTATGACCGCTGCATGCCGCTCGCCCCTGACCCCTCGCTCCCCACGCTCCCCTTCCTCGATCTGAAGTCCGGGTACGTCCAGCGTGCAATCGACCAGCTGCCGCGACAGGGCGCCACAGCCCCGTGGCGGCTGAACCAGAACTACCCGCTCGATGTCCGCCTGCTGCGCCGGGGGACACTCGAGGACGAGGGAGTCGAGTTCGCTCGCACGCGCACGGCGCAGTCCGCGCAACCCGCGCTCGCGGCCTGAACAAGCCCGCTCCTACTGCGGGTGGATCGTCTCGCCGGCCTCGAGCATCGCGAGGAACTTCACGAGCCGCTTCGCCCGCGTGTCGGGGCGTCGCGCCTGCTCCAGGCGGTAGAGGATCGCGTAGCGGTTCTGTGCGCTCAGCTCCGCGAACGCCGTTGCGGCGCGCTCGCTCGCAGCCAGGCCGCGCCGCAGGTCCTCGGGCACCGAGGCGCTGCGCTGAGAGGCGTATGCGCGCTCCCAGCGCCCGTCCTCGCGTGCGCGGCGCACCTGCTCCTCGCCCGCGGCGGCCATCAGCCCCTCGGCGATCAGCCGCTCGGCCTTCTCCCGGTTGATCCGCGACCACGGGCTGCGTGCCCGCCGGGGAGTGAAGCGCTGCAGGAAGCGCTGCTCGTCGAGTGCTTCGCGGCGAGCGTCGATCCAGCCGAAGCAGATCGCGTGCTCGAGCACCTCGGGGTAGCGCACGCTCTCGATCCCGGTGCCCTTCTTCGCAATCGAGACCCACACCCCCGCCGCGCTCTGATGGTTCTCAGCGAGCCACGCGCGCCACTCATCCGCTGAGGAGAAGGAGCGAACGGGCAGTCCGTCGTCGGCCACTTCCACAGCAGGAGGCTAGCCGAGCCCGGCCGACACGAGCTCGGGCCGATCGGCTACGGTGGTCTCGCCACGCGGTCGGGGGAACCCGGTGAGATTCCGGGACTGACGCGCAACGGTATGGCCGAGGAGCCCCAGGGGGCGACGCGAGCCGAGTCCGAGTACCTGCTGTGTGGCGCACACATACGGACCCTGTTCTCGCGAATGGACGGCCGGCCGTGACCCGAGGTGCCCTCCGGCGTCTTCGAGGCGCGTCTGCCGCCCTCGAACCAGAAGGAGATCCCACCTCATGCGAACGATCGCCCGCCGGCTCCTGCCGGCATTCATCGGCGCCGCCCTGCTGGCGCCCTCGGCCGCATCCGCGGCCACGAGCCCGCAGGAAGCGAAGGCAGCAAGCGAACGCGCGGTGAGCTACCTGCGCTCACAGCAGCAGAGCGACGGAAGCTTCTCCGGCTTCGGTGGCGAATGGGTGCTCAGCGCACTCGCCGCCGCCGGGAGCGCTCCCGCCGGTGTGAAGTCCGGCACGACCGACGCGCGCACCTACTACCGCGGGCTCGTCGGCAACGCGGCCACCTGGCCCGGCGGCTCGGAACCCGCCGTGACGAACTACGAGAACGCGGCGCTCGCCGCCTACGCGGCGGGGATCGACCCCGCCCGCGTCTCGCCCACGCAGAACCTGATCGCGCAGATCCTCGGCCACTACCAGCCAGCCACGCCGGGCTACTACGGCGAACCGGGGCTCTTCAACGGCACGGTCTTCGCCGTGCTCGCGCTCGCCGAGACGAGGACCCGCAAGGGCGCCCAGCGGGTGCCGCAGGCGCTGCTCGAACCCTCGATCGCCGCGATCCGCGCCAACCAGCACACCGACGGCGGCTGGACGTTCTCCAAGGCGGCGGGCAACCCTGAAGCACTGGACGAACCCGCCGAAGCGGAATTCACCGGTGCGTCGATCGCCGCGCTCTGCAGCGCGGGCGTGCCCGCGAGCGACCCCGCGATCGTCGCGGCGAGCAACTACCTCGCCGCCGACCTCGAAGGCGACGGCGCGTTCGCCGCCGAATTCGGCCCGAACACCGACACGAACGCGTGGGCCGTTCAGGGCCTCGACGCCTGCGGGATCTCGCCACAGCGTGCGTCCTTCACGAGCAGCGAAGGGCACACGCCGCTGGACTACCTGATCGCCCAGCAGCTCGCGGGCGGCGGCTTCCGCTTCGAAGCCTCCGAAGCCTCGCCGAACCTCTACTCCACGCAGGACGCGCTGCGCGCGATCGCCGGGGCGGGCTTCACCGCCGCTCCCGCGAAGGCGAAGGGGGGCGCGGCGAAGGTGCTCTACGAAAAGAGCTTCACCCCCGGACAGAGGACCTCGGTCGGCCTGATCGTGCAGCACGGAAGCTCCCCGGTCGCGGTCTGCTCGGTGGCGCTCACGCCCACGGCGGCGAAGGCGACGCTCGCGGTCGTGCTCGAAGCCGCGCAGACCGCCTCGCGGCCCTCCGGCTGCGTGAGCAGCGTGGCGAGCGGCAAGGGCGGCGCGATCACCTCGGTCAACGGCCAGGAAGGCACCTGGACGCTGAGCGCGGACGATGGTACCCCCAAGGCGGCGAAGCTGAAGAGCGCCGTGCACATCGGCGACACGCTCTACCTCCACGGTTGAGCTGACACCGATGAGCGCCGAAACGCGCCCTGCAGGACCGCTCCGCCTGCCCTCACGCCAAGCGCGTGGGGGCGGGTGGGCGGCGCTTCTGCTCGCCGCGCTGCTCTGCGCGGCAGGGTCCGTCCCCGCCGTGGCGGCTGAGCGAAGCGCGGTGGTGGAGATGCGGATCGAGGGGCGGACGAGCACCCTCTTCGAGGGCCCGCTGCGCACCGAAGGACATGACGTGCGCGCGAGCTCCGACACCGTCGAACGCACCTGCGACGGCACAAACGACGCGCGAAACCGCGAACCAGGCCCCACCCCCACCGCCGCCGCGGCGGATGCGATGGCACTCGACTCGCAGAGCTTCGACGGCAGATGGAGCTCGGGCTTCGAGGACTACCTGATCACCCGCTGGGGCAGCGAAGGCGAAGGCGAAGGCGAAAGCTGGAGCCTGTTCGACAACGACGCGCTCGCGAACGTGGGCGGATGCCAGCTCGAGCTCGGGGACGGAGCCCAGGTGCTCTGGAAGCTCGGACTCCCCACCGCCAGACCGCTCCTCATGCTCGCGCCGCGAGGTACCACGAGCGCCACGCCGCCGCTCACCGCGCGCGCCGAACCCGGAGTTCCCTTGGAGGTCGAAGTGATCGCCTACCGCCCGGCAGCGGAGAGCGAACCCCCCGCCGAACCCACGCGCCTGGGAGCGAGCGCGTTCGCCGGAGCGAAGGTCGCGCCGGTGCAGACGAGCGCGCAAGGTGTGGAGAGCACCCTCGGCGAAAGCCCTGCGGCGGTGACGACGAACCCTGAAGGGATCGCCTCGATCACCTTCGCGACGGCCGGATGGCACCGGCTGAAGGCGATCGGCTCCGGGGCCGTGCGCTCGAACCGACTCGACGTCTGCGTCGCCGAAGGGGGAGCGGGATGCGGGACGTTGCCGCCGGAAGACGAGGTCCGCTCCGTCTCCCCGCCCGGCGAAACGCCGCCCGTGAGCGTTCTCGAAACCCCGAGCGAGCATCCGGTGGCCTCGAGCGAAGCCGGAGCGGACGGGACGAGCACGACGAGCCCTTCCGCTCCCTCGCTCAGTGTGGCCGCGGCCGCGGCGACGAACACACTCCGCCTCGACGGGCGCACGCTAGTCCCGATCGACGATCGCTCGCGCAGCCTGCGCCTGACTGGTCCGTGGAGCCGCCGTGCCGACCGCGGCGCGTGGGATGGCACCGTCTCGCTCGGCGCTCGGGGAGCCCGTTTCGCGCTCACGCTCGGCGCCGGCCGTCCCGCGTTGGTGCTGCGCGACATGAGCGCAGGAGCGACCGTGCTCTGCGTGTCCGGCGGCGTGCGGCGTCGGCTCGCGCTGGCTGCGATCGCTCGCAATCGCTCGCGCCTCGTGCTGCTCTCGCGCCGGGACCGTTCGGGAAGGGTCGAACTGCTCGTGCTTCACGGCAGGATCGGACTGGACGGGGTTGCGCTTCTCCCCTGAACCGGGATGCTCGCGCTCGCTCGGCGCCTGGGCGGCGGTCCTCGTGCTGCTGCTCGCGAGCGCGCCCGCGTTGCTCGCGCCGCCCGCTCGGGCGGCGGGCACACTCGAGAGCACGATCGCCTACCTCGAACGCGCGGAGAACGCAGACGGGGGTTTCGGCACCGCGGCCGGGCGCCCCTCGGATCCCTCGATCAGCGCCTGGGCCTCGCTTGCGATCGCAGCGTCGGGAACCAACCCGCAGGACCAGCGCGTGCCCGACGGGAAGAGCGCATACGCCTACCTCACCGCGCAGGCCGGCCAGCTCGAAGTCGTCCCCGATTACGAGCGGGCGCTGCTGATCGCTGACGCGGCGGGGACATCACCACGCGACTTCGGAGGGCGCGATCTGCTCGCCACGATCCTGGGCGCCGCGCTCCCAGACGGGTCCTTTCCCTATCGGGCGGGCGAAGCGACTCCGGATGTCAACGACACCTCGTTCGCCGTGCTCGCCCTCAGCCCCGTCGACGAGCCCGAAGCGCACGCGGCGACCGAGCGTGGAGCTGAGTGGCTGATCGCCGCACAGAACCGCGATGGAAGCTGGCCCTCGGCATGCCCGCGAACCGTCCCGAGGTGCACGCAGGAAGGGGAACCCCTCGGCGAAGTCGATGCGACCGCCGCCGCGATCGAGGCGCTGAACGCCGCTGGGCTAGGGGGTACGGAAGCTCAGCAGAGAGCACTCGAGTGGATCGCCCGCTCCCAGCTCGCGGACGGCGGACTCCCCGAGTACCCCTCCGAATCCGAAGCGAACGTCGCCTCTACGGCCTGGGTCGCGCAGGCGCTGTGGGCGGCCGGGCAGGACCCCGCGGCCTGGGCGGCCCCACAGGGCAACCCGCTCACCTTCATGGCCTCCCTGCAGCAGAGCGACGGCAGCATCGACTGGCGCGCCGGGCAGTCGAGCGAGCCCGTCTGGATGACCGCCTACGTAGCGCCCGCTCTCGCCGGGCGCGCGCTCCCGATCGCGGCGGTGCCGAGGGCGCTCTCGCCCCCGCTGCCATCACCCGCCGCGCCGGTGCAGGCGGCGCCGTCGACTTCGCCGGTGAGCGCGGCAGCGTCCGGGGAACGGCAGCGCTCCGGTGTGCGCACCGGCGGGGGAGGCAGCGGAGCGCCGCTCTTCAGCAGGCCCCAGCCGCAGAGTCGGGGAGCACGTGCGGGCGGCGCGAGAGAGACGAGCGTCCCCCCGGCCGCCCGACGCAGCGGCGGCTCACGGGTGCGGAGGAACGTCGAGGGGCTCGACGCCGCCTCGCGCTCGCGGCACTCCACGACGGCCGGCACTCGCGAGGTGAAAGGTGTGCTGCTCGCGGCGCATCGCTCACCCGCCGCGCCCGGGCTCGCGGCCGCGTCGAGCGGCGAGCCCGGCGCCTCGCTCGCGGTCGGCATCGGGGTCGCCGCGCTCGCCGCGCTCGCGCTCGGCGCCCTGCTCGAGTGCCGCCGCGCAGGTGCGTGGCGATGAGCGTGCTCGCCACCTCCTCGCTCGATGGTGCGCTCGCACGGATCGCGGCGGCGCTGCACATTCCTGTCCTGATCCTCGCGCTCGTCGCGCTGCTCGCCTGCGCGCTCGAGACCGGCGCCGCCGCGGCGGAGCTGATCGCTCGCCGCCGCGCGGGCCGAGGCACGCTGCTCGCACTCGGCAGACGGATCCTCGCCGACCCGCCGCGGGCAGCCTCGCTCGCCCCAAGCGCACCGAGCCGGGCGACCGCCCGCGCGCTCGAGGCGATGGCCCGCGGGGTCGCCGCCGGGCAGCCCCCGCTGATCGAGCACGCGCTCGGCGACTTCGAGCTCGCCGCTCAGCGCCGCCTCGACCGCACTCGCGTGCTCGTCCGCGCGGGCCCCGCGCTGGGGCTGATGGGGACGCTGATCCCGCTCGCCCCCGGGCTCAGCGCGCTCGGCCGCGGCGATGTCTCAGCACTGGCCGCGGACCTGAAGACCGCCTTCGCGGCGACCACGATCGGATTGCTCGTGGGCACCGTCGCGTTCGCCCTCACGCTCACGCGCACGCGGATCTACGGCGAAGACCTCGCCGCATTGGAGCGGGCCGTCGCGCTCGCGGGGCTCGTGCGGGAGCACGGATGAGACGCACCGGCCTCGGCCGCCACCGCTCGCTCGAGGACGCGGCGGGCGACCCGCTGGAAGGTCTCGTCAACCTCTTCGACCTCGGCATCGTGCTCGCGCTCGCCTTCCTCGTCGCGGGCCTCACCCTCGCTCTCAGCCAACGCGCGGCGCCGAGCCGCGCGCTCCCAACGGGATCGCGCGCCCTGCCCTCGACGAGCGGCGCGCCTCTCACGCGCGGTCGCGGCGAAGCGGTGGGCAACGTCTACCGTCTCAGCGACGGTCGCCTGGTCTACGTCCCGGCGCGCACGGGTCGGTGAGGAAGTTGCCTAGGCGGCGCGTGCGGCGGCGCCCGCGAGCCGCACACCCTGCGCGTGACCCGCGGCGATCACCGCCGCGCGCCGCGAGCGGCTCATCAGGTTTATGCCCATCGCCCGAGCGCTTGCCGCGTCGGGGTTGATCGTCTGGACGCTCGCTCCGCGGTGGCGCAGCGCGAGGGCCTCGCCGCTCGCGGCGGCGCGGGAGAGCGGACCGAACGCACCGGCGAGGGCGCCGCGACTCGGTCGCAGCGAGCCGGTGGGGTTGAGGCAGATGACCCGCGCGCCGCGCTCGACGGGAACCGCGTCCATGTTCGTCGGCGACCAGGCGCCACCGTCCACGTACTCGCGGTTGCCGATCCGCATGGGCGAGAAGACACCCGGGATCGCGCAGGACGCGATCACCGCCTGGGAGACGGTGCAGCTCGGCGCGCCCGGGCTCCCGAAGATCACGCGGCGACCGCTCCCGAGCTCGACCGCAGCGATCAGCAGACGCCCGTCGAAGACCGGGGCGGCCGCGTCGATGATGTGCCCGAGCTCGGCCATCGACTGCTCGCCCACGGGCACCCGGCGCAGCATCGCGCGGCGCAGAATCGCCCCGCCGGGCGCGGTCGAGTGCAGCGCGAGCGAGGCCAGCGGCGCGACGGCCGCGCCGCCGAGCTCGAGCGCGGCGGCAAGCGCTCCGCCCGCCTCCTGGGCCGGCTCAGGGTCGGCGTGACCGTCGGTCGGGAAGCGTGCACCGGACAGCGAGAGCCGCTCCGCAGGGTCGATTCCGGCGACGAGCGAGGCGGCGACGATCGAACCCGCCGAGGTCCCGATCAGCTGCTTCGACTCCCGTGCGTCGAATCCGCCACCCTGCGCGATGCCCGCGAGCACGGCCGAGAGCCAGGCCTCGCCGAGCACCCCGCCGCCGCCGAGCGCGAGCACGTCCGGAGCCGCCGTTTCCATATTGGCCATTCGGTCAAGGTTAGCCGGGGACGGCTGCCGGCCCCCGGTTAGGACGCGGACTAACCCATTCGTGGGAGCGGCCTCGCGGACAGGCCCGTCGCGACGACGGGCTGCCCGGAGGACATGGGCCGTGTTGGAATCGAACCAACAACCTTGGGCTTAAGAGGCCCCTGCTCTGCCGATTGAGCTAACGGCCCGGGAAGGGCGCCGGCAACACCAGATGCGATCGGAGTGCCGACTCGGCCCGGGAGTTTAGCCGAGCCCGGGTCCGCCGGCGAGCGCGGGGGAACGCGCCGGACCCCGCCCTGCGGGGTGCCCCTCAGAACACGACTGTGCGCCGGCCGTCGGCGAGCACGCGGTCCTGGAGGTGCAGCGAGACCGCGCGCGAGAGCACGAGGCGCTCGACGTCGCGCCCGACCCGCTCGAGCTCCGCGGCGGTCTGCCGATGGTCGACGCGGACCACGTCCTGGTCGATGATCGGCCCGTCGTCGAGCTCCTCGGTGACGTAGTGTGCGGTCGCGCCGATCAGCTTCACGCCACGCTCGTGGGCCCGCCGGTAGGGCTCGGCCCCGGGGAAGGCGGGGAGGAAGGAGTGGTGGATGTTGATCGCCGGCATTCCCACCGCGTCGAGGAAGTCCGCGCTCAGGATCTGCATGTAGCGAGCGAGCACGAGCAGCTCCGCGCGGCCCGCGAGCAGCGCGCGCATCTGCTCCTCGGCCTCCGCCTTGCGCCCTGGGGGGACAGGTACGTGGTGGAAGGGAAAGCCTGCCGCGGCGGTCTCCGCTTCGAGATCGCGGTGGTTGGAGATCACGGCGACGATCTCCGTCTCGAGCTCCCCGCGCCGTTGACGCCAGAGCAGGTCGAGCAGGCAGTGGTCGTTGCGCGAGACGAGGATCGCCGTGCGCTGGCGCTCCCCCCACCAGCGCAGGCGCCACTCCATCTCGAAGCGATCGGCAACCTCTGACTGAAAGCTCCGCGCGAGCGCCTCCCGTTCGGTCCCCTCGGGTAGGAAGAGCTCCATCCGCATGAAGAAGCGCCCCCCGCTCGGGTCGGAGGAGTACTGATGCGAGGAGACGATGTTCGCCCCCGCGGCGAAGAGGAACCCCGAGACCGCGGCGACGATGCCGGGGCGGTCGGGACAGGCGACCAGCAGCCTCGCTGTGTAGTGAGGCGCGTCGGGCATCGCCGCCGCTATTTCTTCGTCGTCGTCGTGCCCGTCGAGGTGGTGGGCGTCGTGGAGGTGCTCGTGGAGGAGGCGCCGGTCGAGGGCGCTGGGGTGGCCGCTCCGACCTGGGTGTAGGCCCCGTTGGGCGCTTTCTTCACTTTGTAGACTTTGCCGTTCGTCGTGGTCACGTAGGTGCGACCCCCGTTGGGGAACTGCTTCACTTCCGCGAGCTCCGTTTTCAGGCGCGCTCGTTCGGTCGCGGGGGCGAGGGCGATCGCCTTCGCCGAGGCGAGATCGCCGACGCGTTCGTTTTTCGCTTTGTAGGCGTACTCAGCGAGCGCCGCGTAGTAGGAGGCGCTTTCCGGGCGCGCGGCGACGACGATCTGCAGCGCCTGCACCGCTTTGGCGGGTTCGTTCAGGCCTTCTTCGCCGTAGATCCGGAAGACGAGCTGGGCGAGTTCGGAGTTCGGCTTCGGGGGGTTCAGCGCGAGGTAGCTGATCCACGCCTGCGAGGCGCGGCGGTAGAGCGCCTTGCCCTTGCTAGTGGGTGCCCCCGTGGTCGCGTTCGTGAAGCCTTCGTTGCCCGCTTCGTGCAGCAGGTTCGTCGCGAGCGCTTCGTAGTTCTTGGGGTTGCTCGGTTCTTTGACCGTGAGTTTTTCGTACTTCTTGATCTTGCTCGCGAAGGACGCGCCGCCCGAGCCTTCGTTGTTGCTCGTCGCGTTGAGGATGCCGCCGCCGCCGAGGCCACCGCCCACGCCGAAGCCGACGAGGCCGACCCCGATCAGGATCGCGAGGCCGATGTAGAGCGTCTTCACCGTACGGCGCCTGCCGCGGCTGCGAAGGTCGAAGAGCATCAGGAAAGGTCCTCGTCTGTGTGGTCGATGATCTCTTGCACGGTCGGCTCGTTCTGCGGCGCGGGCTCGGGCGCGGAGTCACCGAACGGACTCCCCTCCTCCCCGGCTGCCTCGGCTTTCGCGGCCTTGCGCCTTCGCGCCCGGCCGGTGATCGCCGCTAGGAGGATACTCGCCTCGTAGAGCAGGTACAGCGGCACCGTCTCGAGCAGCAGCGTGATCACATCGCCCGGAAGGAAGGCCGCGATCCCCGCGCACGCGACGACCGCGTAGCGGCGGCTGTGACGGAGCTGCTTGACGGTCACGACCTCCAGGCGCGTGAGCCCGAGGATCACGACGGGCACCTGGAAGACGAGACCCATCGCGAGCAGGATCGTGGCCGCGAATTTGTAGAACTGGTTCGCCTGCACGAGGTTGTTGAACTCGCCCGCGTTGAAGTTCACGAAGAAGCGCACGGCGGCGGGGAGCACGACGAAGTAGCCGAAGGCCACACCCACCAGGAACAGGGCGGGGACGGCCGTGAGCAGCGGCAGCGTCGCTCGTCGCTCGTTCGGCTTCAACGCGGGCAGGATGAACCCGAAGAGCTCGAAGAGGATCACGGGCAGCGCGATGATCAGCGCGAAGTAGAAGGCCACTGTGAGCGTCTGGGTGAAGGGTTCGCCCACGCTCAACGTCACGGGCTTGTCGCCCTGGGGCTTGCGCGGCACCCTCGAGATGTCCTTCTGCAGCTTCGTCGCGAGCGGGCCGAGCTGCGCCCTCGTGGTCGCCGAGAGCCCGCTGGCGGGGGCGGCGAGGCGTTCCAGCGCACGGCTCGTGTCCTCCGCCGTCCTCACGATCGCTTCCTGCGCGAGCACCGCCTGGCCGACCGTGCCCTCACCCTTTTTGACCTGCTTCTCCGTCTGGGTGGTGAGCGGTTTGTTGAGGATCCGCAGAAGTTCGTGGTTCTGCCAGAAGCAGAAGCCGAAGGCGACCGCCAGCACGGCCCCGCAGATCATCAGGCGGCTGCGCAGCTCGTCGAGGTGGTCCACGAGGCTCAACCGGTCCTCGTGGCCGACCGCACGGATCGACCGCTTCATGAGAGTGGTGAACCTAGCACCGCGCCCGCAGCGGCGAGCGCGCTAAAGCCCTCCGCCTCAACCGTCGATGACGACTGAGAAACGGTATGGACTCCGGAAAAGAACCCGACATTCAACAGCGGAATCCGCTGCCTGCCGGGGAACAGATCGAGGTTGGCTCTGGCGAGCACGGACAGGCTTCAGAGTCCACCGGCTCGCCTCCCCAGCTGCACATCTGTTTCCACTGCGCAGGCGAGCTGGTCTACCCGCTCGACTGGTCCGAGGAAGGACCGCGCCACTGGCGGATCGTGCTTCGTTGCCCGGAGTGCGAGTCGCGCCGCGAGGGCGTGTTCGACCAGGCTGCGGTGGAACGGCTCGACGACGAGCTCGACCGTGGGTCGAGCGCGCTGCTCGGCGATCTGCGCCGCATGACCCACGCGAACATGTCCGAGGAAATCGAGTTCTTCTCCCGAGCGCTCGACGCGGACCTGATTCTTCCCAGCGATTTCTAGAGCGGCGCCCGGCATCACCGGTGTATACGCGCGGCGTGGGCCCGCGCGATCACTCCCGCCTCAGCGATAGCGCTCGACCACCGCGTCGGCCACGAGCTCGAGCAGCGCCGAGCGGCCCTCCGGCAGGATCTCGGGCAGCGACCCCTTCGCCTCGGCGACGACGGCGAGAGCGCGCTCGCGCGCCTCGTCGAGCGCGCCCGTCGCGGCGATCCGCTCGCAGAGCGCCTCGACCTGGCGCGCCCCGGCGAGAGAGCGCAGCTCGACCTCGGCGAGGCCCGGATCGCGTTCGCGGGCGAGGATGAAGGGGAGCGTGACGGTCCCGTCGAGCAGATCGGTCCCGCGTGCCTTACCCGTGCGCTCGACGGGCCCGGAGACGTCGAGCACGTCGTCGAGCATCTGGAAGGCGAGACCGATCCGCCGCGCGAATGCGCCGAGCGCGTCGGCCATGCGCGGCGAGCCGGGCCCGGCGTTGAGCGCGCCGAGCCGGCATGCGGCCTCGAAGAGAGCTGCGGTCTTCAGCTCGCAGCGGCGCATGTAGCGCTCGATCGCGACGTGCGCGGCCCAGGCGTCCTCGCGCTGGAGCAACTCGCCTTCGGCCAGCGCGGAGCTCGCCTGCGAGAGCGCCTGGAGCTGTTCGGCGTTCCCGTTGCGCGCGAGCTCGGCGAAGGCACGCGAGAAGAGCAGGTCGCCCGTCGCCACCGCGAAGCGGCGTCCGGCCGCGGCTGCGACGGTCGGCCGGCCGCGTCGCAGGCGAGCACCGTCGATCAGGTCGTCGTGCACGAGCGTCGCGGAGTGCACCAGCTCGACGGCGACCGCCGCGCGCACCATCCGCTCCTCACCCTCCTCGCCCTGCGGGCCTCCCGCGGACTCCGCCGCGACGACCACGAGCAACGGACGCAGACGCTTGCCGCCCGCCGCGACCGTCGCGTTCGCGTGCGCGGCGAGCGGCGCACCCGCCTGCGCGGTGACCGTGTCGAGGTGGGCCTCGGTTCGGGCCATCAGCCTCCGCAGGCGCTCGCCCCCGAGCGCCATGATCGCCTCGACCCCGTCGCCCCGCTCGGCCGGGCGGACCGTCGAGCCGCCGGCGAGGAACCCGGCCGCGCCGCCGCTCATGCCCGCGTTCCGAGAACGGTGCCGGCGTGGATCGCGACGATCCCGCCTGCGGTGATGATGTATTCGACCTCCACGAGCCCCGCACGCACGAGCGTCTCCGCGAGCGCTTCCGGACCGGGGAAGCGCCTCACCGAGCTCGGCAGGTAGGTGTAGGCGTCGGCGATCCCCACGCCCGCCTCCGCCCGGCGCAGCTTCGCCGCCGCCGCCTCGCCGCGGCCGGCGGCCGCGCCCAGCGCAGGCACGATGCGGTCGAACCAGAGCCTGTAGAAGTGCGAGAGCGGCGCGCGCGTGGGCGTCGTGATCTCGAGCACCACCACCCGGCCGCCGGGGCGCACCACGCGCGCCATCTCCGCGAGGCCCCGCGGCAGGTCCTCGAAGTTGCGTGCGCCGAAGCCAACCGTGGCCGCGTCGAAGAGGCCGCTCTCGTAGGGCAGCCCCATCGCGTCCGCCCATTCGAAGCGCGGCGCGAGCGCGGCCGGGAGCCGCGCCGCCTTCGAGCGCGCGCGCTCGAGCATCCCCTCGGAGAAGTCGCTGCCGAGCACCTCTCCCCCCGGCGACACGCGCTCGGCGAGCTCGATCGCGAGATCCCCGGTTCCCGTCGCCACGTCCAGCACGCGGCTGCCCGGCCCGACGCGCGCGAGGTCGGCGGCGCGCGAGCGCCACCGATGGTGCAGCCCGGCGGTCATCGCCGTGTTCATCGGGTCGTAGATCGCGGCGATGCGGTCGAACATCGCGCGGACCTGCCCGGCTTCGAGCGTTCCGGCGCCGGCTCGGACACTGCTCGCCATCGGCGGGCTACTTGAGCTGGGAGAGGAAGCCGACGATCTGGTTGAACTTCTTCGGCGGCAGGTTCTTGAACGAGGGCATCGGCGCGGTCGGGTTCACGAGCGTTCGCGCGATCGCCTGTCGCGGCAATCGGTCGGCGATCTTCGTGAGGTTCGGACCCGGCCCCGCGTTCCCGTTCTCGCCGATCTTGTGGCAGGCCAGGCAGCCGCTCTGCGCGACCGCGCGCTTGCCCGCTTCGTATTCGGCGAGCAGCGATCCGCCCGCGTTCTGTATCCGCGTTGGAGTGGTCATTTCGATCGCGGTCGGCGAGCCCGCGTTCGCGCCGGAGTAGGTCAGGTACCCCATCGCGCAGATCACCGCGATACCGGTGATGGTCGCGACCGGGCGGCGCTCGGGGCGACGCTCGGGCCCGCGGTCGTAGAACGGCAGTAGGAAGAGCAGGATCATGCAGATCGTCGGCACGCCGATCGTCGCGAGGCCCACCAGTCCCGGGGGCTTGATGATCCGCAGGACCTCGAAGAGGAAGAAGAAGTACCACTCGGGGCGCGGGACGTATGTGGTCGTCGTCGGGTTCGCCTTCGAGCCGAGCTCGGCGCCGAGCACGAGCGACATCGTGATGATCACGGCCATCACGACGCACGCCATAGCCGCGTCCTTCGCCACCGCGTAGGGGAAGAACGGCTTTCCTTTCGACTTCAGGATCGCGTACTCGCGGAGGTACTCCTCCTTCTGCCGTTGGTTCATACCTCAGCCTCGCGGAGCTCTTCGGGCATCTCGGCTTTCTGCCACGGCGGCGCGGTCGTGCCGAGCTTCGCGACGAGGTAGAGGTGGGCGCCGATCAGCGCGATCAGCAGCCCTGGGACGAGCAGCATGTGGATCGCATAGAACCGCGAGAGCGTGGTCGCCCCGAATTCGGAGCCGCCGCGGAGGAAGTCCGAGAGGTAGGGACCGATCAGGGGACCCGTCCCGTTGATGTTCACCCCGACGATCGTCGCCCAGTAGGCGCGCTGGTCGAACGGGAGCAGATAGCCCGTGAAGGACATCGTCATCGTCAGGATCAGCAGCACCACGCCGATCACCCAGTTCAGCTCGCGCGGGTACTTGTAGGCCCCGAAGAAGAAGGTCCTGCCCATGTGCAGGAAGACGAGGATCACCATCACGCTCGAGCCCCATTTGTGCATCCCGCGCACGAACTGCCCGAGGAAGACGTCGTTGGTCACGTAGCGGATCGATTCGTACGCGCCTCCGGAGGGGTCGGGCCGGTAGTACATCGCGAGGAAGACCCCGGTCACCGCCTGGTTGAGGAAGGCGAACATCGTCGCCGAGCCGAGTGTGTAGAACCAGTTGGTCCCCTTCGGGACCTTGCGGAACATCATCCAGCGCGCGGCGCCGCTCAGCGAGGTGCGCTCGTCGACCCAGTCGACGACGGTGATGCCCGCGCCCGCAGCCTCCTCGAGCGGGGTTTTCTTTCCGTTCGGGTCGCCCGGTCGCTGCGGCGGCGCCTTCAGCGCGGCGGGCATCGGCGGAGCGGGCAGCTTCGGAAGCTTCGGCATCGCTCGGGCCTAGAGTTTCTGCGCGCCGGGGCGCGAGGGGTAGAGGTACTGGCCGATGCCGTCGAGCGGCTCGCCGGGGTCCCGTGGCGAGAAGCGCCGCAGCTCGCTGTTGACGCTGAAGCGAGGACCGAGTTCGACCGTTTCCCCGTTCACGCGGGTGTAGAAGCGGTCGAGCGGACGGACCGGAGGGCCGCCGACCCTGCGGCCGAGCAGGTCGTACACGCCACCGTGGCAGGGACAGATGAAGCGCTCGGCCGCGTCGACCCAGCGCACCGGGCAGCCGAGGTGCGCGCAGCGGCTCGAGATCGCGATGTAGGGCGTGCCCTTGTCATAGGGGTCGGTGTCGATCGACGGGTTGAACTTGCGGACGTAGGCCGTCGACTTGCCCGCCTCGCCGATGTTCGGAGTGAGCGTGATGACCACGGGGACGTAGTTGTCTTCGCTGAACATCGCCTCGGTCCCCACGGGTTCCCAGCGGTGAGGGGAGCTTTTGAAGATCGGTCCGATCGCGAAACCGAGGGCGGGCAGCGTGAACGCGCCTGCGGCAATCGCCCCGGCGGTGTGGGCGCTACCTGTCATGAAGCGCCGGCGTGTGATCGTCTCGCCCTCGAAGGCCCCGGGGATCCCGCGGTCGAGGGTGTATTTGGACTTGTGCTTTAGGCGCTTGTCAGCCACTTCCGGGCAAACAATATCGAGGCGCCTATCAGCGCGGCGCTGGGGGGTTGCGCACACTTGTGCGCATCGCATCGAGCGCGCCCGCGTCGCCCTCGAGGACCATCCGCTTGGCCGCCCGGTGCGGCTCGCTCGATCCCCAGCCCACGGCGTACGCCCCCGCCTCCCAGATCGACTCCGCGAGCTCGGGCGCATCGGCCCCGTGGGCGAGCGCGCTGAGCGTGATCGTGTCCGCGAGCTCAGCGACGGCAGCGGTGTCGCCGAGCTCCACGAGGCGCGCTAGACCGATCGCGTAGAGGCGGTCGCCGGCGAGCAGGCCGAGGTCCTCCTCGGGCTCGCGCAGCACTCGCGGGGCGCAGTAGTGCAGCAGGTAGCCCTCGTAGATCGCCTCCACGAGCAGCTCGTACTCCTCCCGGCGCCCCTCCGCGCGCGGTCCCGAGGCGGCGAGCACTGCCGGCGCGGGGTGGGCGCCCTCGCGCAGGTCGTCCCGGGCAGCGGGCCCGTCCTCGGCGGGCTCCTCCGCGAGCAGACCCGCGAGCAGCCCGCCGCCGTCGCGCAACAGCTCGCGCAGTCGCGCCAGGCCCCCGCCCGATGCGCCGGGGCTCGGCGCGATCGTCGCGGGAGCCCCCGTGTCCTTCCTCGCGCGCGGCAACGCGGTCCCGCTCATCGTGCGGCCTCCGTCACTCCCGCTCCCCGCGCGGCGAGCGCCGCAAACGAGGCCTCGGCGGCGAGCAGCGTGCGCTCGATGTGCTCCTCGCCGTGGGCGAGCGAGGGGAACCACGCCTCGAACTGCGACGGGGGCGGGTAGACCCCCCGGCCGAGCAGCTCCCGGCACCAGGCCGCATGCGCGCCGAGATCGCAGCGCTGAGCCTGCGCGAAGCTCTCGACGGGCTCCTCGCTGAAGAACACCGTGAGCAGGCCGGGAGCGCTCTGCACCTGGATCGGAGGGCCACCGGCGCGGACGGCGGCCTCGCGCAACCCCGAGGCGAGCCGCTCGGTGGTCGCTGCGAGGCGCAGGTAGGCGGGCTCGTCGAGCAGCCGCAACGTCGCGAGCCCGGCCGCGACGGCGAGCGGGTTGCCCGAGAGCGTGCCCGCCTGGTAGACCGCGCCGGCGGGGGCGAGCATGCGCATCAGCTCGGCCGGGCCCCCGAGCGCGGCGGCCGGCAGGCCGCCCCCGATCACCTTGCCCATCACGGTCAGATCCGCCTGCACCCCCAAGAGCTCCTGTGCGCCCCCGCGCGCGACGCGGAAGCCGCTGATCACCTCGTCGAGCACGAGCAGCGCTCCGCTGCTGCTCGCCTCCGCTCGGAGCAGCTCGAGGAAGCCCTCGCCTGCGGGGACGAGGCCCATGTTCGCGGGCGCGGGCTCGGCGATGATCGCGGCCGGCGGGCGCTCGGAGAGAGCGGCCCGGAGCGCGTCCGCGTCGTTCCACGGCACGACCACGGTGTCCGCGGCCGCCCCCGGGGTCACCCCGGGGCTGGCGGGCAGCGACTGGGTGGCCAGGCCGGAGCCCGCCTGGGCGAGCAGGCCGTCGACGTGACCGTGGTAGGCGCCCGCGAACTTGACGATCGGGCTGCGGCCGGTCGCCGCGCGCGCGAGCCGCACGGCGGTCATCGAGGCCTCCGTGCCGGAGGAGGTCATGCGCAGCATCTCGACGGACTCGAAGCGGGAGCAGACCTCCTCGGCGAGCTCCACCTCTCCTTCGGTGGGCGCTCCGAAGCTCGTGCCCTTGGCGGCCGCCGCGCCCACGGCGTCGAGCACCTCCGGGTGCGCGTGGCCGAGGATCAGGGGGCCCCAGGAGCAGACGTAGTCCACGAATCGGTTGCCGTCTACGTCGACGATCTCCGCGCCCTCGCCGCGGTCGATGAAGAGCGGATCGCGTCCGATCGAGCGCATCGCCCGAACGGGCGAGTTGACGCCGCCCGGCAGGCGCGCCTGCGCCCGCCGGTAGAGCTCGGCCGAACGGCTGTCCGTGAGCGAAGCCATCAGCGGCGACGCTCAGGCGTGCGCGCGCTCCCAGTCCTTGAAGGACTCGGTGAAGTAGAGCAGCCGGACCTTCTTGAACTCCGTCGAGGAGTAGAGCGTGGCGCGCTCGGAGATCCCCGTCTGCTCGGCGATCGCGTCGAGGATCGCGTCGCACTGCTCCTTGGAGCGGCCGTGGGCCATCGTGAAGACGGAGTAGGGCCAGTCCGCGTAGGTGGGGCGCTGATAGCAGTGCGAGATCCCGCGCACCGCCGCCATCTGGCAGCCGATCTCGTGGATCTGCTCGTCGGGGACCTTCCACACGCCCATGCCGTTCGCGGAGAAGCCCGCGCGGCGGTGGTAGAGGATCGCGGCGACACGGCGCAGCAGACCGCGCTCCTGCATCGCGGCGAGGTGGTCGAGCAGCTCCTGCTGGCTCTGACCGAGCGCGGCGGCCGCCGCGGCGTAGGGCTCGGAGACGACCGGAAGGTCGCCCTGCAACGCGCGGATCACCGCGATGTCGCGCTCGTCGTAGGGCTGAGGCTCGAGCTCGACGGGCTCCTTCGCCTCCGCGGATGAGGAGAGCGCCTCGGTATCGCCCTCCATCTCCAGATCCATGCGGATCTTGAAGAGCTTGAGCGTGGGCAGCTCACGGACGGACTCCGCGCCGGACTCCCGCGCGAGCACGTCGAGCGTGCCCTGCAGGCCGAGCTCGGAGTCCGGCTCGGTCGCGATCGTGAACCACAGGTTGAACTCGTGGTTTCGCAGGTAGTTGTGCGACACACCGGGGTGAGCGTTGATGACCTGCGCGGCGCGGTGCGGGTACTCCGGGTCGACCTTCGCGGCGACGAGCATCGAGGAGTAGCCGAGCGCGCGGGTGTCGAAGATCGGCGTGACCTGGCGGATGATCCGCTTCTCGAGCAGGTGCTCGACGCGGCTCATCACCTCCTGCTCGGAGATGCCCGCGAGCCCGGCGACGTGGCGGTAGGGCTGAGCGGCGATCGGGAAGCTGCCCTGCATCAGGTTCAGCAGCTTGCGGTCGACCTCCTCGAGCGGCACCGCCGCCCCGTCCTTGCGGCTGCGGATCTTCGGCGTCGCCGCCTCCGCGCGCCGCTGGTCGCCCTCGCTGATCAGTTCTCCTCGGCTAGCCATGCGGCGGCATCCTTTGCGTGGTAGGTGATGATCGTGTCCGCACCGGCCCTGCGCAGCGAGGTGAGGATCTCAAGCACCGTCGCCCGCTCGTCGATGTGGCCGGCGGCCGCGGCGGCCTTGACCATCGCATACTCGCCGCTCACGTTGTAGGCCGCCACGGGCAGCTGCGTGGCCTCGGCCACCGCCCGGATCAGATCGCCGTAGGCGAGCGCGGGCTTGACCATCACCATGTCCGCACCCTCCTGCACGTCGAGCAGGGCCTCACGTACGGCTTCGCGGCCGTTCGCCGGATCCATCTGGTAGCCCCGCCGGTCGCCGAACGCTGGGGTCGAGTCCGCCGCCTCGCGAAAGGGCCCGTAGAAGGCTGAGGCGAACTTCGCGGAGTACGCGAGGATCGGGACCTCCGCGAAGCCCTCCCCGTCGAGCTCCTCGCGGATCGCCGCGACGCGCCCGTCCATCATGTCCGAGGGCGCGACGATGTCCACGCCCGCGCGCGCGTGGCTGAGCGCCGTCCTCGCGAGCAGCTCGAGGCTCGCGTCGTTGTCCACGGTCGGCGTCTCGGAGTCCGCTCTGAGCACGCCGCAGTGACCGTGCGAGGTGTACTCGCACAGACACACGTCGCTGATCACGAGCAGCCCCGGAACGGCCTGCTTGATCGCTTGCGCGGCGAGCTGCACCGCGCCCTCGTCGTCCCACGCGCCTGAGCCCTGCTCGTCCTTCTCGGCGGGCAGGCCGAAGAGGATCACGCCGGCGAGGCCCGCCGCAGCGGCGAGTTGCGCCTCGGCCACAGCCGCGGCGAGCGAGAGCCTCGCCACACCGGGCATCGAGTCGATCGCCTCGCGCTCGGCTCCGCCGATCACCGCGGCGTCGGCGACGAACAGCGGCAGCACGAGCTGCGATGCGCGCAGATCGTGCTCGCGCACCAGCCCGCGCAGGCCCGCGGTCGCGCGCATCCTGCGCATTCGCGTCTTCGGGTAGGCCATGCCCCTCTCAGGTTAGCTCGCGCGCTGCAGCCCGATGCGCGCAAGCACCGCGAAGACGAGCGCGAGCACGAGCAGATGGGCGAGCGGGCCTCCCAGCGCGGGCTGTGCGCCGTTGACCGCGGCGTCGAGCGCCTGGAGCGCGGCCTTGAAGGGGAAGACGAAGGAGATCGCGCCGATCGCGTCGTAGAAGCCGCGCCCGACCGCGCCCGCGGGGACGAGCGCGAGGAACGCGAGCGGCAGCGAGAGCAGGAAGGCGAGCAAGGAGGCGGCCCGCACCTCCTTGGCGAGCGCGCCGATCGCCACGCCGAGCGCGCCGAAGGCGAGCGCGCCGCAGGCGAGCGCCGCGAGCCACTGCGCCACGCGCCCCCAATCGAGCGAGACGAAGGCGCTCACCCCCGCGAGCATCGCGAAGGCGACGGCGAAGGAGCACGCCGCGGCGAGCAGCGCCTTCTCGGCGATCAGCGCCTCACGCCGAACGAGGCCGCGTATCAGCCGCGCGAGCGCGTTCTCCTCTCGCTCCAGCGCGATCCCCCCCGCGGCGAGGAGCACGGCGAGGAACATCAGCGAGACGGTGACCGCGACGACGACCGCGAAGGTGTCGAGCGGCGTGCGCCGGCCGTGCAGCACGACGCTGTGGATGCGGATCGGCTGACCGACGGTCGCGAGCACCCGCTTGCTCACGCTGAGGTTCTGATCGGCGAAGCTCGCGAAGGCGGCGACCGCCTCGAGCGCTCGGCGGTCCGCTCCGTTCGGGGTGTGCGCGATCACGCCCGCGAGCAGCGCGGGGATGCGGTCGAGGCCCACGAGGTTCGAGGGCGCGCCGAGCACGCCGAGGTTGCCGCCCCGCAGCAACAGTCCGAGCGCCTCCCCGGCGGCGCGCTGGATCTGTTCGGAGAAGCCGAGGTTCGCTTCCGAGAGGGCGGAGCGGAGCTGCGAGGAGACGAGCGACTGCTCGAGCGCGTTGCCGTTGTAGATCACCTCAACTTCGGCCTGGTCGGTCGCCGAGGAGACCTTCGCGGCGACGTCGGCGGGGATCACGACGGCGGCGACGGACCTCGCCGATTCGACGTCCCGCACGGCGGCGCCGCGGTTCGCGACGCGGGTGGCGTCCACACCCGAGAAGAGGTCGTTCACGTAGGCCGAGACGGGTACGCGCCGCCCCCCCACCTGGACGCTCTCCCCCACGGGGGTTTCGTCGACCACCGCGACGTGGGGGCGGCTCGGGGTGCGCGAGATCGCGAAGCCGATCAGCAGCGCGATCGCGACGGGATAGAGCACGAGCAGCGCGACGGTGAGCCGCGATCGCCGCAGGATCAGCACGTCCTTGCGCAACAGCGACCTCAAGCCGCGCTCCCGAGGAAGGAGACGAGCGCGCGCTCGAGGTCGGCCTCGGGCTCCCCGGCCACGCTGATCAGCTCGGCGGGGGTGCCGTCGAAGGTCAGGCGTCCCCCGTCGAGCACGATCACGCGATCGGCGTGGCGCTGCGCCTCGCCGGGCCCGTGTGTGGAGAAGATCACGGTCGTTCCGTCGCGGGCGAGCGCTGCGACGAACTCCCAGAGGCGCTCGCGTTGCGCCGGGTCGAGCGAGGCGGAGGGCTCGTCGAGCGCGAGCACGGGCGGCCCGCCGATCAGCGCGATCGCGACGTTGACGCGCTGCCGGTTGCCGCCGGAGAGACGTCCGAGCTGCTCCCGCGCGCGCTGGCGCAGACCGGTCTGCGCGAGCATCCGAGCGACCGCCGCGGCGGGATCGGCGACTCCCTCCAGGCGGGCGAACAGCTCGAGGTTCTCGGCCACGGTGAGCTTCGAGTAGAGCGCGGGCTGTTGCGGAGCCCAGCCGACCTGCGATGGCGCGACGCTGACCGTGCCCGAGCTCGGCGGCTGGGCGCCCGCGAGGATCGAGAGCAGCGTGGTCTTGCCCGCGCCGTTCGGGCCGAGCACGGCGACGAGCTCACCCTCCGCGGCGGTGAAGCTCACCTCCTCGAGTGCGTGCAGCGGGCCGTAGCTCTTGCTCAGCGCCTCGACGCGCAGCGCCTCGCTCACAACAGCTCGCGCTTGGTGCGATCCCACGGTTCGAAGGCGATGTGGCGGCCGAGGTAGACGGCCGTCTCGCGCAGCACGGAGAGGATCGGCAGCGCGACGAGCGCACCGATCACGCCGTGCAGTTGCAGCCCGAGCAGCAGCGCGAAGATCACGAGCAGCGGGTTGATGCGCAGCGTGTGGCCGAAGACCTGCGGGGCCACCACGTGGCCCTCGAGCTGCTGCAACCCGATGAAGAGCACCACCACCCAGACCGCGCTGATCGGATCCGTGAAGAGCGCGACGAGCACCGGTGGCACGGCGCCGAGGATCGGCCCGATGTAGGGGACGAGCTCCATCACGCCGTAGAAGACGCCGAAGGCAACGGCGTACTTGCTGCCGTCGTGATAGATGCCTGCCTGACCGTAGATATAGAGCGCGACACCCGTGGAGAGGCCCATGATCACGCTGAAGAGCAGCTGCCCGCCGACGTAGCGCGACACGGCGCGCTGCACGAGCAGCGGGTAGTCGTCGGGCTTGGAGCCATCGCCCTCGGGCATCAGACGGCGCACGAGTGCTCCGATCTCGGGGCCGTAGAGGAGCATGTAGACGGAGAGCACGAAGATCAGCACGAGGTCGAAGATCGCGTTCGCCACTTCGGTCAGCAACGCCGTGCCGAAGGACGCGAATTTGCCCGCGCTCTTTGCGACTTTGTCCTGGATCGACTGGAGCGCTGTTTTGCCCGGTTTGACGAGCTTCAGGTGGATGCCGTGTTTGTTGAGTTCGCCTTCGAGGCTCGCGAGCTGCTTGTTCGCTTCCTTGACGAGTTTCGGGAGGTTGTCGCTGAACGTCTGCACCTGATGGGAGATAGGGTTCGCGAGCAGGAAGCCGATGCCGGCAAGCGTCACGAAGAACCCGACGTACACGGCAAGGACCGCCAGCCCGCGGGGCACGCGGGGCCGCTGCACGAACGCGACCGCGGGATTGAGGATCAGCGCGATGAGCCCGGCGATGATGAAGAGCAGGAGCACTTTGCCCGCCGCTTTGGCGACCGCCCAGGCGGCGACGATCGCGAGCGGGAGCACGACGAGCTGCACCCACCTCGGGACGATCGCGCGCGGAGGGGTGTGCGCCGTCTCATCGGCGGTCTGGGCTAGCTTCTCCTCCTCGGCGCTCGGCGGCTCTGCCTTCGGGCGTCTGCGGAAGCCGCGAATCACCTACCTCCGATCATCGGCCAAGTATGGCTGAGCCCCAGGCGGCGAAATCCGCGGGGGGGACCGCAGCGCCCGCGCGGATCCTGTTCGTGGGCGACGTCGTGGGGGGACTCGGGCGCCAGACGCTGCTCGACTGCCTGCCCGTGCTCCGCGAGCGCCACGACCCGACCTTCGTCGTCGTCAACGGCGAGAACGCCGCGGGCGGTCTCGGGATCACGCCGAAGAACGCCGAGCAGTTCTTTGCCGCGGGGGTCGACGCGATCACGCTCGGGAACCACACCTACCATCGCCGCGAGATCTACCCCTACCTGGAGGGCGGCAAGCCGATCGTGCGCCCCGCCAACTTCCTCCGCAGCCAGCCGGGACGCGGCACGACGGTGGTCGAGCGCGACGGGCTGCGCCTCGGGGTGGTGAACATCAGCGGCAACCTCTACCTGCGCGCCGGACGCTCCGCCTTCACCGAGATCGAGGTGGCGCTCGGCGAGCTCGGCGACTGCGACCACGTGCTCGTCGACGTTCACGCCGAGGCGACCTCGGAGAAGGTCGCGATGGGCTGGCACCTCGACGGGCGCGTGACCGCAGTGGTGGGCACGCACACGCACGTGCCGACCGCCGACGCGCGCGTGCTCCCGCGTGGGACGGCCTACATCACGGATGTGGGGATGACCGGTCCCCGCGGAGGGGTGATCGGGGTCAAGCGCGAGCAGGCGATCCAGTCGCTGCTCACGCAGATGCCCGTGCGCTTCGAGACCTCCGAGGAGGACCCGTGGCTGATGGGCGTGCTCGTCAGCTGCTCAGAACGGCTTCGCGCCGACTCGATAGAGCAGGTGCTGATGCCACGCCCTGCGAGCGCTTGACCGGGGCGGCGTAACGCCCGAGCAGGGCGATCATCACGAGCGGGAAGAACCAGGGGACGTAGAGGTAGAACCAGTGTTCGATCGCGAGCTGGGCGCCGATCACGATCGCGGCGCAGCCCGCGGCGAGACCGACCAGATCGCCGCGCCTGGGGATCAGCGCGAGCACGAGGGCGAGCAGGAAGGCTCCGCCCTCGGCGATCCGCTCGCCGGTCTTCAGCCCGTAGAGCCCCCAGACCGAGAAGGGCGAGCCGCGGTTGGCCTGGTAGTCGATCGTGCGCTCGTAGATCGTGTGCAGAGAGTCGTGGGCGAAGGCGGGGATCACGGCGAGTGCTCCCGCACCGATGAAGCCGAGGATGAAGATCGCGCACATCAGCGGCCTGCGCCGCGCGGGCACAGAGCGCAGCGCGTCGGTGGCGAGCAGCGGGGCGAGTGCGAGCGGGGCGAACTTCGTCAGCCCGGCGAGCGCGGAGAGCACGCCGCGCGCGCCGACGCCGAGCTTCGAGCGGTAGCTCGCCGCGAGCACGGCGGCGAGCACGAGCGCGGCGACAAGCGTGTCGTTGCTGTTGCTCTCGAGCGCGTAGAGCGTGAAGGGGAAGGAGACCCACGCATAGGAGAGCGCGACGCCCAGCGTGGGGCCGCGCATGCGGCGGCCGATCAGGAAGAGCAGCGCGACCGCGAGCAGGTCGAAGAAGATCGAGGCTGCGTGCGAGGCGGGGAGGTCGTCCCAAGTTCCACTCCAGCCGAAGATCTGCTGGAAGGGGACGTAGGCCTCGTAGTTGACGGGGCCGTAGGTGTCCCCGTGTTCGTTGTCGGTGGGGTAGTGCCCGTAGAGCGGTCCCCCGTTGACGACCCGCTGCGCGCCGATCACGCCGGCGTAGCCGACGTCGACGACGTTTGAGTCCGTCACGTTGAGCGCGACGCGGAATCCGATCAGGAAGACGACCGCGATCGCGAGGTAGGGCGCGGGGACGAGCAGACGCAGCGGCCCGGGCTCGCGAGCCCGGCCGGAGCGGCCGCGTCTGAGCATCGCGAGCATCCGCGCGAGCAGGTAGAGCAACGGCGGGTAGGCGAGCGGGACGGAGCCGTAGATGTGCCCGTGGTTGAAGAACGCGAGCGAGACCGAGAAGGAGAGCAGGACGAGCAGGTCGAGGTGCAGCAGCGAGAGGGGGCGGCGCCAGTTGAAGAAGGCGGCGAAGAAGAGGAAGCAGAGCGGCAGCCAGACGTAGAGCGAGTTGACGTGGCGCCCGAACGCGCCCGGGTAGCCGCGCGCCATCGTCCACGCGACCTGGAAGCCCGTCCACTGTTCGAGCACGCGGCCGCTGAGGTCGTCGATGCTCACCTGGCCGATCTCCTTGTTGCCGTTCTTGGAGAAGTAGGAGACCTGCCAGCGGAAGGCGGGCTTCAGGTAGGCGCCACCGTAGGAGCCCGGGTATTCGCGGCGCACCGCTTCCATCTTCGGGAGCCGTTCGGCGATCGCGAGCACCTGGTTGGCGGAGAGTCGCCGGCCTGCCGGAGGGACGTTCGAGGGCGGGACGGGTATCGGCGCTTCGGGGTTGGTCGCGGTGGTCGTGGCGGAGCCCGAGGCGGGCGCGGGCGCGGCGGGGGAGCTCCCCAGGGTCTGCGCGGGGGTCGTGAAGAGTTTCGGGCCGGGCTTGAAGGAGGCCTCCCCGGGCAGCCCGAGCGCGGCCGCGGGCAGCAGCAGCACGAGCAGGCATGCGAACAGGGCTGCGAGGCTTCGCATCACGCGAGGGTACGTGACCGCCCTGCGGTTCGCGCCTCCAGGGCGTTCAGGCGAGGGCGCTCTCGACGAGGCCGAAATGCGCGCGCACCAGCGAGGCGACGTCGCGGATCGCCCATTGCGCGGGGGGCTCGGCGGGCAGATCGACCCCCGCCATCACGAGCGCGCCGAGCGAGTCGCTCGCGTGAAGCGAGCCGTGGCTGCCGCCGCCGACATGCGCCTGGCGTCCCCAGTCGAGGAACTCGTAGCCGGGCGTGGCTGAGAGCAGGACCTCGCCCGAGGTGGGGCAGAGCAGGGCGGACCACACGCGTGAGAGCGCGTCCGGGTAGTCCGGCGTGTGCAGCGCGTCGTCCTGCACGCGGGCCCCGATCACGTTCAGCGAGCCCTCGACGTTCCAGCGCCGTCCCCGCGGGTCGGGCACACGCCCGCCGGGGGAGAAGCGCAGCTCGCCGTGCTCCCGCGAGGCGATCACGCCCTCGCGGGGCCGGTCCTGGGCGTCGCGCTCGAGCCACATCACGAGATCGATCCCCTCGATTCCCATCGACATCGCGACGACCGAGGCGCGCATCGCGTCGCGCTCGGACTCGTGCAGGGCGTAGACCATCGCCGCGCGCTGGGAAGGACAGACGGCGATCCTCGGCTCGACCGATTCGGCGCGCGCGGCGTTGCGCGTGGGCCGCGTGGGTCCGAGCACGCCGAGCTCGGCGAGCTCGTCCTGCAGCGCGACGACCGCGGTCACGGGGGCCTGCGAGTGGTCGGCCATCACGATCATCGCGTGCTCGGCGAGGAAGGCGTCGAGGCCGCCCGCGGCGTTCGCGACGCGGGCGAGCTGCAGATCGGCCTGGGCGATCGAGGCGAGCTGGCCCTCGGGTCCCTTCTTGTGAGAGTGCCAGTCGTTGTCGGGGAGGGACAGGAGGAGGAAGTCGAAGAGGTCGTGCTCGACGAGGTAGGAGGAGACGCAGCCCGAGTGACGGTCGCGCACCCCGGGCATGCCCAGCCCGGAGCGGCAGCCGGTGCGGCGCGAGGCGAAGATGTCCGCGTAGAAGAGCTCTCGCGGACCCATCACCGGATGGCGCATCAGCGTGGAGGCCACGCGGGTCAGCGCGGTGTCGCGCTGGGGCTCGTGGCGGAACCGGCCCCGGTACATCAGATAGGTCGTCCCGGCGGTGCGCACGGCCGCGTCGTCGAGGCTCTCGAAGACGGTCAACGCGTCCTCGGCGAGGTGCGCGCGGTTCATGTTGTAGACCGTGTCGGTGAGCTGCCTGGCGATCCCGAAGCGCTGCGCGGCGCGGAAGCTCGAGCCGTACTCGATGTAACGGTGCTCGCCGCGATGGAACCAGTTCATCGCGGGGATCCGGTGGTCCTCCTGACCGAGGCCGGTGACGATCGAGGCCGCGCACACGGGGGTGACCGAGGGGAAGGCGGCGACGCAGTCCGGGACGTAGAGCCCGTCGGCAACGAGGCGCTCGAGCACGGGGGCGGCCCCGGAGGCGATCGTGCGCTCGAGCATCTCGGGCGCCATCGCGTCGATCACGCAGAGGACGAGCTTCGGGGGCCGGCCGCTCACGGCTGCGCCTCAGCGTCCGAGGATGCGCAGGCCCGCATACTTCTCATCCGTGCGCGAGCGGCGCCGCAGCAACAGCCAGAGCAGCGCGGCGATGGCAACGTAGCCGAGCGGGTGAAGCAGTGCGACGAGCGCGGCGAGGATCAGGGAGGCGGAGTCGAGATAGAGCGTGAGCGCGTCGCGCGGCCCCTTCTCGGCGAGCCGGGAGCGAGCGCCGAGGATCACGGGGGCGGAGATCCGCTGGGCGAGTGCGACGATCGGGAAGCTCGCGATCACCCCGGGCCAGGCGGCGTCCCCGTGCGCGGCGAGCACGCCGCCGAAGAGCACGGCGCCCGCGCCGTAGCTGAGCCCCGTGAGGGCGGCTGCGAGCGGATCGCGCTTGGGCTCGCGGGTGACGGGGTCATAGACGGGTGAGAGCCCGCTCAGGATCTGCGCGCCGTAGGCGAGCGCGAAGGCGAGCGCGGCGAGGAGCAGCCACCAACCCGACTGCAGGAAGTGCCAGTGCCCGTTGGGGAAGCCGATGCCGAGGACCTTCGCCGATCCGAGCGCGCCCGCGAGGAGCACGGGCAGGAAGGGACGCAGCCCGCAGGCCGCTGCCAGCCCGGCACCGAGACCTATGTAGAAGAAGAGGCCGTGCATCGCGTTCGCGCGATCGGCGTGTGCGCTACCGTGGCCGCACGCTCGCAGATCGAGCGGGACGATAGACGACCCGCCGAGCGTGCGGCCGCCGTCCCACGGGCAGGCTCGGGACGGCCGATGGAGAACTCCAGGCTGATGGCGCGATCGACCACCAAAGGCGCAGACGGGCGCGGGACCCGCGCGACCGCTCACGAGCTCGCGCGCTACGAGGCGCTCTTTGCGGCGCGCACGCGCGGGATGAAAAGCTCGGCGATGCGCGAGATGATGGCGCTCACCGAACGGCCCGAGGTGATCTCCCTCGCGGGCGGTCTGCCCGACACGAGCACCTTTCCCTCCGAGCAGTTCGCGGAGGTGATGAGGGAGGTCTCGCTCGACTCCGCGCGGGCGCTGCAGTACGGGCCGACGGAGGGGATGGCGGCGACGACGCGCTGCATCGCCGAAGTGATGGCGGCCGAGGGGACGAAGATCGACCCCGGCGAGGTGATCGTGACGACGGGCGGGCAGCAGGTGATCGACCTCGTCTGCAAGACGCTGATCGACCCGGGGGATGTGATCGTCGCGGAGGCCCCGACCTACCCGGGCGCGGTGCCCACCTTCAGCGCCTACCAGGCCGCGGTGGAGCAGATCGAGATCGACTCCGACGGGATGCCGATCGACGCGCTCGAGCAGACGCTCGACCGGCTCCACTCCGAAGGGCGCCGGCCGAAGTTCATCTACACGATCCCCAACTTCCAGAATCCCGGCGGGGTGACGATGTCGCTCGCGCGCCGCCGCCGCCTCGTCGAGGTCGCTCGCGAGCGCGAGCTGCTGATCCTCGAGGACAACCCCTACGGCCTGCTCCGCTACGAGGGCGAGCCGCTGCCGACGCTCTACTCGCTCGACTCCGCGGCGGTCGGTCGTGAGGCGGCCTCGGATCTGGTGATCTACCTCGGGACGTTCTCGAAGATCCTCTCCCCGGGCCTGCGGCTCGGCTGGGCGGTCGCCCCGCGCCCGGTGCTGGAGAAGCTCAACCTCGGCAAACAGGGTGCGGACCTCTGCTCCTCGCCGGTGACGCAGATGTTCGTCTCGGCCTACTTCGACGAGTCGCGCGGCTCGGGCGCGGGCTGGCTGGAGTACGTGGAGCGCCTCCGCGACCTCTACCGCACGCGGCGCGACGCGATGTTCGAGGCGCTCGAGCGTGAGTTCGGCGAGCACGCCTCGTGGACCAAGCCCGAAGGCGGGCTGTTCATCTGGGCGACGCTCGACGAGCGCATCGACACGACCGATCTGCTCGCGCTCGCGACCAAACAGGGCGTGGCGTTCGTGCCCGGCCGGGCGGCCTACATGGATGGACGGCGCGGCTCATCCTCGATGCGCCTGAACTTCGCGGGGATCCCCGAGGAGAACATCCGCGAGGGCATCCGCCGCATCGGCAAGGCGATCCGCACGCAGCTCGGCCTGCTCGGTTCGCTCACCGGCACCCCGCGCCCCGAGGAGCAGCGTGCGAGCGCGCCGCCGCCCGCTCAGGAGCCGATGGCCGACGTGCTGCCGCTGCCCGTGCGCGAGCGCCCCGCATCGGCGCAGCGCCGGCAGGATCGATGAACGCGGCGAGCAAGGTCGCGGTGCTGATGGGGGGCCGCTCGTTCGAGCGTTCCGTGTCGCTGCGCTCGGGCGCGCAGGTCGAGGATGCGCTGCAGCGACTCGGTCACGAGGTCGTCGCGATCGACGCCGACGGCGAGCTCGTGCCCGCGCTGATCGAGGCCGCCCCGGACGCGGTCTTCATCGCGTTGCACGGACGCGACGGTGAGGACGGGACGGTCCAGGGAGTGCTCGAAGCGCTCGGGCTCCCCTACACGGGCTCTCCTCCGGCGGCCTGCATGCGCGCGACGGACAAGGTGCTCGCGAAGCACCTGATGCGCGAGGCGGGCATCCCCACCCCTCATTTCCACTCGCTGCGCGAGGTGGTCGTCAACGAGCTCGGGGGCGGAGCCGCACTCGCCTCGCTCGAGCGCGACCTCGGCTTCCCGCTCGTCGTCAAGCCCGCGCGCGGGGGCTCGGCGCTCGGTGTGAAGTTCGCGAGCGCGAGCGAGGAGCTGCCCGGCTCGATGGTCGGGGCGTTCTCCTACGACGAGACGATCCTGATCGAGCGGCACATCGAGGGGCGCGATCTCGCTGTCTCGGTACTCGACGTGCCGCGCACGGCGGCGGGGAGCGCGCGTGAGCTGCAGGCCCTCCCCGTGGTCGAGGCGGTGCCTCGCGAGCAGGACTTCTACGACTACGAGGCCCGCTACGAGATCGGCCGCACGACCTTCGTGTGCCCAGCCGATCTAGACACCGAGACGACCGCGCGCGCGCAGGAGCTGGCCCTGCAGGTCTACGCGCTGCTCGGCTGCCACGGCTTCGCCCGCGTCGACCTGATGCTCGAGCACCAGAGCGGCGAGCTCTGGGTGCTCGAGACGAACGTCGTCCCGGGCCTGACCGAGACCTCCCTGCTCCCCCAGGCCGCGGACGCCGCGGGAGTGGGCTTCGACGAGCTGATCGAACGGATCCTGGCGAGCGCGTTCACGCGCTAGCCGGTCGCCGTTCGCGCATTCCTTGCCAACGCATCGTCAGCTGGTCGCTGACCAAGCAGCTCAAGGACGCAGGGAGCGAAGTGTGCTTTGCACACGAGCGACCGAGGACGCAGAGATGCCCCGCGTCAGCGCTCAACTGTCGCCGGCGGCGAAGTCCTCCGGCGATACCTGATCCAGGAACTCCTTGAACTTCTCGACGACGTCCTCAGACTCCTCGACGTCGTGCTCGAACTCGATCGCGGACTCGGAGATGACCTCCTCGGCGGCGTAGATCGGGGCGCCGGAGCGGACGGCGAGCGCGATCGCGTCGCTTGGGCGCGAGTCGATCTCGAGCTCGCGGCCGGCGACGCTGAGGGTGATGGAGGCGAAGAAGGTGTTCTCGCGCAGCTCCGTGACGGAGACCTGGGTGCACTTCACGTCGAGCTCCCCGAGGATGTCGCAGAGGAGGTCGTGGGTCATCGGGCGCGGGGTGCCCGCGCCCTGGAGCTTCATCAGGATCGAGGCAGCCTCGGGATGGCCGATCCAGATCGGCAGGAACTTGTTGCCGTCGACGGTCTTCAGAAGCACGATCGGCTGCTTGCCAACCATGTCGAAGCTGACGCCGTAGATCACCATCTCCTGCACGAGGATCCTCCGAAAGGGGCCGAGGTCAGAGTATAGGTGCGCCCGATCCGGCTTCTGCAAGGCGCCGGGCGGCGTCCGCGCAAGGCCCGGGACGGTGCGCAAGCCGGTCGTTCAGTCGCGCGCGCTGAAGCTCCAGAGCTTGTTCCCGAGGAAGCTCAGAGGCGTTGCGGCGGCGACCGCGATCGCCTGCCCGAGCACCTTGGAGAGGCCGCCGGACTCGACGAGGAGCGTGAGCAGCAGCAGGCTGATCACCTCGGTCACGACGCTCACGAGCAGGAAGCGCATCGCCTGGTGGTGGGCGACGCCCTCGCGCGCATCGAACGTCCAGTGCCGGTTCCAGAAGAAGTTGTTCGCGACAGCGACGATCCAGGCGAGGACCGAGGCGATCCGGTACTCGACGTGCACCCCGTGGACGAAGAGCGTGTACACGGCGAGATTGACGATGAAGCCCAGTCCGCCGACCACGCCGAAGCGCACGAGCTGCATCCAGTTCGCGGGGCGGCGCATGCCGTGGATGAGCCGAACGTGAGGGCGCAACTCCACGGCGCTGGCTTCCTCAGGCATCGCAACAGGGTAGCGACCCATCCCCCCGGTTGCGAACGCTAGCCTTCCTCGGGATGCTCGATTCCGGCAAGGCCAGAGCGCTCTGCGGCGGCGTGCTGGCGTGCGCAGCGCTGGCAGGTTGCGGGAGCGGTGGACACGGCTCTCAGACCAGCGGCCACTCCGGTATCGCCGCGGGACCCTCCGTGGGTGGCGCAGGCACGAAGTCGGCGGCGACCGCACGCGAGGTTGCCGACCCGACGGAATCGAACAGCTTCCCCGCCCCCGCCTCGACGCACCACGCTGCGGCGGCTTCCCCGGCCAAGGCCGGCGAAGCGGTGGTCGCGGCGGGAGCGCCCTCGGACGCCGAAGTGAAAGCCGAGCTGCAGCAGATGGCGGCGGTCGAAAAGAGCGCCAAGCAGGCCCGCCACGCGAGCCTCACCCCGGTGCCCGGCGGTGAGTCGATCGGGGGGAACGGCACGATCCCGATCCCGACCGACGTCCCCGAAGCGGTCCAGAAGGTCGTAGCGGGCGCGAACGAGATCGCGGACTTCCCGTATGTGTTCGGTGGCGGCCACGCGTCCTTCGTGGACAACGCCTATGACTGCTCGGGCTCGGTGAGCTACGCGCTCGCCGCGGGGGGCCTGCTCGATCAGCCCGAGACCTCGGGCGAACTCGAGAACTGGGGCGCCCCGGGGCCGGGCAAGTACATAACGGTCTTCGCGAACGCCGGGCACACCTACATGTACGTCGACGGGATCCTCTACGACACCGCCGGGCGCAGCGGCGTCTACGCGTCTCGCTGGCAGGTCACCGGGACGGACAACAGCGGCTACGTCGTGCGTCACTACCCGGGGCTCTGAACGCGGTGCTCGGGTTGATCGCATCGCTCCCGCTCGCGCTCGACGGCGAATCCGCGGTCCAGGGGAACTCGGGGCTCGCCGTGATCTCGCTCGTCTCGATGGTCTTCGGCTACGCCCTGCTCTTCTGCCTCTGGCATTTCGTCTTCAGCGCGAAGGCACGCCGCAAGCGCGGCGAAAAAGACCCGCCGCCCTGAGGACCCGGCGCGGACCGCCCGCGCGTCCCGGCGGTGCGCTAGCCGGCGAGGGTGATCTTGCTGAGCACGATCACCGGGGTCGGCGAGGAAGCGTTGCGCACGACCATGCGCAGCATCAGCGGTGCGCTGTGCGTGTGCTTCAGCCTTTCGGAGACCTTCTTCGCGAGCTTGATCGCGACCGTGCTGTGGCCGCCCTTCGTCGTGACGAGCAGTGCGCGCCCGATCACGAGCTCGGGCGGCGTGCCCGCGGGCAGACCCGTCGCAGGCGTGCCCGTGACTTTCAGCTTGCTCGCGAGGGCCTTCGAGATCAGGACTTCGAAGCGACCCGTGACCTTCTCGCTGACCGAGTATTTGACGAGGATGCCCTTGCGCAGCGCGCTGCTCAGCGACTTGCTCGCGACGGCGACTGCCGCGACGGGCGCGGGGATGCCCGCTTTGCCCGCGCCTAAGCCGGAGCCGGAGCCGGAGCCCGCACCGGAGCCCGAGCCCGAGCGACGGAGCCGGAGGTCGAGGTGGCGGCGGGGGGTGCCGGGGGCGGGGGGCCGTCGACGGTGACCGAGTGTGTTTCGGTCGCGATGTGGCCACCGGTGTCGGTGATCGTGAGCGTCACTTCGTAGGTCCCGCCGTAGGTGTAGGCGTGGAGCTCGCTGGCTGCGCACGGCGAGAGCCAGGGCGATTCGCAGGGGGGCGAGCCGGGCGCGAAGCCCGAGGCCGTGGTCCCGTCGCCGAAGTTCCAGGTGAAGGTCGCGTAGGTCGTGCTCGGCGGACCGCTCGCGCCGAAGTGCACTCCCTTGAACTCACTCACCGTCGACTCCATGCCGTCGAAGTCCGCGAGTTCGCCGGAGTTCACCGGGTTGGGCGAGGTGAAACGCGGCACCAGCCCGCCGCCCCCGACGCAGTCCGCGCCGTGCAGCGCGCCGTTGTCGATGGCGTTGTTGAGGTAGTACAGGTGGCCGGCGAGAGTCTCGTTGGAGACGGAGCCCGCTTCGGTGTGTTCGTCGGCGCTCGCCGAGCCGCTGACCGCGCTGGGGGAGGTGTAGTTGCCGAAGACGTCGCGGCACTCGTCGGTGGCCTCACGCCCGGTACCCGTGTCGTGCCATGAGGTGAGCAGCGGGTCGGTGAGGATGTTGGCCTGCTCGACAGCGATCTGGTTGTCGAGCACGTCGCTCAGCCCCGCTGCGTAGTCCTTTTCTTCGCCCAGGCCTTCCTGGTTGGGCTCCTGGATGTGGGGACCTTCGAGTTCGCGCTGTTTGGTGATTTTCGCTTTTTCTTCCGCCGTCGCTTTGGTGAAGGTTTCTTCTTCTTCTTTCGTCAGTTCCTTCTGTTTCTCGCGCACGACTTCGTTGTTCTTGAGTTCCCAGCCGCCGTCCTGGCAGTCATAGGCCTGGACTCCCTCGCCCGCTCCGGGCGTGAAGTCCCACGGGTGACCCGCAAATCCGGCGCTCCACGGAATCGCCGCGTAGAGGACAGTGTTGGCGTCGCCCTGTTCGGCGTTGTCGGGGTTGATCGCGCCGTGGTAGCTGCAGAAGCTGTTTTTGTAGCTCGTGCTCGCGCGGACGCCTTCGCTGATTTCTTCAGCGCTGCGCGTGTAGTCCGAGCAGTGCGTCGACGCTTCGTCGAGGCAGACCGACAGGCCGGGAGGCGTGAGGATGTAGTAGACCGCGTTCATCCCCTTCAGCGTGTGCTGCGTGGCGATGAAGCTCTGCAGCTGTTCACGGATCTGAGCGTCGGTCACGCAGCCGAGCTGCAGGGACACGAGCGGTTCGCGGTCGGTGCATTTCGCCGTCGGGTAGGGGGCGAAGTCGTGATAGGCGCCCTTGAAGACGAAGCTGTCGCTGGCCCGCGCGTTGGCGCGGTCGACGTACTGCGGGAGCGCATCGAAGATCGTCCCCGATTCCCCGCTGCTCGCGCCGAGATCGTGCACGAAGCTGTCGACGTTCGTGACCCATTCGTGATGGAACCACGCGCCCGGGTCCCAGTAGACGACGTAGAGGCTCGTCGTGCCGCTGACGACCACGTTCCCGTTCGTGTTGCTGAAGTTCCCGGTGGGCTGGGCAAGGGCGGTTTCGCGCGGCTGCACACCCACGGTCGTGCCCGACACCGTCGTCACGACCGCACCCGCGGGCGCGGCGAGCGCGGCACACACGCACAGCGCGAGGAGCGCGGCAAGAGAGAGCAGGGAGAGGCGGTGGTGGTGTCCGGCGACACGGGCCGGGGTGCGGGCGAAGTTGGTCACGAGGGCCTCATCGGCAGCGTCCGCCCGATCCCTTAGCGCCCGTGGACCCCGCTCGGCCGAGATGCGGCGGCTCCCGCGTCGGGCTACAGCCGCGCGCCTTCGCGGCCGATCAGAGCACGTGGCCCCGAGCACCTCTCACGCAACCGCTCGCTCCCGCGCACGCCGGAGCGCGTGGCTCGCGGCGGCCTGCCTGATCGCCGCGATCGGGACCCTCGCCGCGTTGATCGGCGCCCGTGCTGTGCTGCACAGCGATGCGGAGCGCGACCGGCTCGGCTTCCACCTCGCGGCCGCCGACATCACCTCGAAGCTGAAGCTCGCGATCCAGCACGAGGAAGACCTCGTCATCAACGCAAGCGCCTTCGTCGCAGGAAACCCGGGCGCGAGCGCCCGCGCGTTCGATCGCTGGGTCGAAACGGTGCGCGCGATGCGGCGCTACCCCGAGCTGCAGAACATCGGCCTGATCGAGCGCGTCCCCGCCGCCGCGCTGCCCGCCTTCGAAGCGCAGCTTGCCAGCCATCCCGTCGAAGCCTTCGGCGCGGGAAAGCGCGCGGCGAAGCTCCCCTTCGCGGTGCTTCCCGCGGGTAGTCGGCCCTTCTACTGCTTCGCCGTCGCGGGACTCGCTCGCAACCTCGCGAGCTACCTCCCCGCGGGTCTCGACTACTGCGCGCTCGAGCGCACCCTCGACAGCGCGCGCCTGTCCGGCCAGGCGAGCTATGCCCCCATCAGCGCCGCGGGTGAGGCGACGCTGGGCATCCAGACACCCGTCTATCGCGGCGGCATCGTCCCGGCGACGAGCGCCGGCCGCGCACGCGCTTTCATCGGCTGGCTCGGCGAGCGCCTCCAGCCCGGGATCCTGCTCGCGACTGCGCTCGCGGGGCGCAGCGAAACCGCCGTCACCTTCACCTACAACGCGGCGGGCTACCACATCGTCTTCCACGGAGGGCACGCGCCCTCCGGCGCGGTGACCGCGAAGAACGACCTGCACAACGGATGGACGGTGCGCACCGCCGCGGCCGCCCCGCCACACGCGATCGCCGAAGACGGTCACGCGCTCACGCTGCTGATCGTCGGCGGGCTGCTCAGCCTGCTGCTCGGAGTGCTCTTCTTCCTGCTCGGCACCGGCCGTACGCTCGCGCTCGCGCTCGTCCGTGAGAAGACCGCCGAGCTCTCGCACCTCGCACTGCACGACGGGCTCACCGGTCTCCCCAACCGCGCACTCGTGCTCGATCGCGCCGCCCAGATGCTCGCGCGCACCGCGCGCCTGCCGGAGATGACCGCGGGCGCGCTGTTCGTCGACGTCGACGGCTTCAAGCACGTCAACGACAACTACGGTCATGCCGCCGGCGACACCCTGCTGCGTGCCGTCGCCGAGCGCCTCCGCCAGACCGTGCGCGACGGCGACACGGTCGGCCGCTTGGGCGGCGACGAGTTCGTCGTGCTCGTCGAAGCCGCCGCCAACGAGGAGGTAGCCGACGTGCTCGCCGACCGTCTGATCGAGGGTTTGCGCGACCCCGTCGAGCTCGAGCCCGGCGGGGCGAGCGTCGCGGTCACCGCCTCGATCGGCGTCGCCGTCGGCCAGTACGCCACCCCCGACGCTCTGCTCCGCGACGCCGATCTCGCGCTGTACGCCGCGAAGGCCGCAGGGCGCGACCGTTACTCGCTCTTCGACGCCTCGATGCAGGACGAGGCACAGGATCGCCGCGCGCTCGGCGCGGACCTCGCCGGGGCACTCGGCGAGGGTCAGCTCTACCTCCTCTATCAGCCCATCTTCGCGCTCGACAGCGGCGAGATCGAGGGCGTCGAGGCGCTACTTCGCTGGCGCCACCCCGTTCGCGGCATCGTCGGCCCCGACGAGTTCATCCCGATCGCCGAGGAGTCCGGCCTGATCGTGCCGATCGGTCGCTGGGTGCTCGAGGAGGCCTGCCGTCAGAGCGCGGCCTGGGCAGCCGCCGGGCGCTCGCTCGGAGTCTCGGTGAACGTGTCCGCCTTCCAGCTCGGGCGCGAGGACTTCGTCGAGGACGTGCGGCGCGTCCTCGCCGAGACGGGCCTCGACCCCTCGATGCTGCTCCTCGAGATCACCGAGACCACCGTGATGCGCGACGTCGCCGCCGCCTGCATGGACCTCGAGCAGATGAAGCAGCTCGGCGTCCGCGTCGCGATCGACGACTTCGGCACGGGTTACGCCTCGCTCGCGCAGCTCCAGCGCATGCCCGCCGACATCCTCAAGGTCGATCGCGCCTTCGTCTCCGCTCTGGAGGAGGGCGAGCAGGGCGCCGACCTGCTGCGCGCGATCGTCGGCGTCGGTCGCTCGCTCACGATGAAGGTCCTTGCGGAGGGAATCGAGACCGCCGAGCAGCAGCAGGCTGTGACCGCGATGGGCTGCGAGCTCGGCCAGGGCTACCACCTCGGTAGGCCCACCCCCGCCGAGGTGATCGAGGGGCTGCTCGGCCTGAGCGGCTCCTCGGACACGCTCGACGCCCGCCTGGTCTGAGCGGCGCTGCGTTTCCCGCGCGGGGCGACAGTCGCCGGGGCGCCGACGCGACTTATACTTGCCGCGCCTCGGCCGCTCCGGGTCGGGCTTACACCTTCAGGAGGTTCCGATGATCAAGCTGCTCGCCCGTATCGGCTTGCCGATGTTGGGTGTTCTCGCGCTCGCGGGTTGCGGGAGCTCGAGCAACAGCTCGAGCACTTCGTCGAGCACGGCGAGCACATCCTCGTCTTCCGGCGGCGCCGTCGCCTCGATCGCCTCACAGGTGCCTGCGGCGATCAAGTCGAAAGGCACGCTGACAGTTGCGACCGAAGCGCAGTACGCCCCCAACGAGTTCGTCGCCCCGGACGGTCACACCATCATCGGCATGGACGCGGACCTGATGAACGCGCTCGGTGAAGTGATGGGCCTGAAGGTGAAACTCGTCAACGCAAACTTCGAAACGATCATCCCGGGGCTCGCCGCGGGACGCTACGACGTCGGCGCCTCGTCCTTCACCGACACGAAGGAACGTGAGAAAACCGTTGACTTCGTCGACTACTTCAGCGCCGGCATCTCCTTCTACGCGAAGTCGAGCGCGAACCCGGGTGTCAACGAACTGAAGGACATCTGCGGCAAGACCGTCGCCGTCGAGAAGGGCACGGTCGAGCAGGAAGAATCCGAAAAGCAGAGCAAGGAATGCGGGAAGGAAGGCAAGAAGAGCGTCACCGTGCTCAGCTTCCCCGGCCAGAACGCCGTCAACCTCGCGATCGCCAGCGGCCGCGCGGAAATCGGGATGGCCGACTCTCCCGTCGTCGCGTACCAGATCAAGCAGTCCGGAGGCCAGTTCAAGCTCACCGGCAAGAGCTACGCCTTCGCTCCCTACGGCCTCGCGATCCCGAAGACGAGCGGCATGACGCAGCCGATCCTCGCCGCGCTCAAGGAACTGATCGCGAACGGCAAGTACAAGGCGATCCTCGAAAAATGGGGGATCCAGTCGGGGGCGATCACCGAACCGAAGATCAACGGCGCGATCAGCTAGGGGGTGAGCGGTGTCCTCTGAAGAGGTCACCGGCCCCGAGGGGCGGCCCGACGAGATTCGGGCCGTCCCCGTGCGGCGCCCGGGGCGCTGGGTCGCCGCGGCGGTGGTGCTCATCATCGCCGTGGCGATCGTTCACTCGATCGTCTCCAACCCGCGCTTCGAATGGCACGTCGTCGGAAGCTTCATCACCGACGAACGGATCCTCGAAGGACTCCGCCTGACCGTCGAGCTCACGGTGATCGCGATGGCCATCGGGATCGTGCTCGGCGTGCTGCTCGCCGTGATGCGCCTCTCCCCCAATCCGCTCGTCTCCGGCGGGAGCTGGCTCTACATCTGGTTCTTCCGTGGGACCCCCGTCCTCGTCCAACTTCTCTTCTGGTACAACATCGCCGCGCTCTACCCGAAGGTGAACCTGGGGATCCCCTTCGGCCCAGCCTTCGTTCACGCCGACGCCAACACCCTGATCACCCCCTTCACCGCGGCGATCCTGGGGCTCGGCCTGAACGAGGGCGCCTACATGGCCGAGATCGTCCGTGCCGGGATCATCTCCGTCGAGGAGGGGCAGTCCGACGCCGCCCAGTCGCTCGGGATGACGCGGCTGCAGACGATGCGCCGGATCGTCCTGCCGCAGGCGATGCGCGTGATCATCCCCCCGACCGGCAACGAGACGATCTCGATGCTGAAGACCTCCTCGCTCGTGAGCGTGATCGCCGTCGCCGACCTCCTCTACGGCGCGCAGATCATCTACTCGGTCAACTTCAAGACGATCCAGCTCCTGATCGTGGCGTCGATCTGGTACCTCGTGATGACGAGCCTGCTCTACATCGGCCAGTACTACCTCGAGCGCTACTACGGCCGCGGCGCGCTGCGTGAAGAACCCCTCACCCCGCTGCAGCGCATGCGACTCGGGCTCTTCCCACGCCACGAGGAGGGCGTGCGATGAGCGGTCCGATGGTCGAGGCAGCGGGCGTGCACAAGCGCTTCGGCCGCAACGAGGTGCTGCGCGGGATCAACCTCTCCGTCGAGCCCGGCGAGGTGCTCTGCCTGCTCGGACCCTCCGGCTCGGGCAAGTCGACCTTCCTCCGCTGCATCAACCACCTCGAGAAGATCAATGCGGGCAGGCTCTCCGTGGACGGCGAGCTCGTGGGCTACCGGCAGGTCGGTGACAAGCTCCACGAGCTGCGCGAATCCGAGGTGGCCCGCAAGCGCGCGGAGATCGGCATGGTCTTCCAGCACTTCAACCTCTTCGGGCACATGACCGCGCTGGAGAACGTCACCTGCGCCCCCCTTCGCGTCAAGCGCGTCGCGCGCGAGCAGGCCCGTGCGCGCGGGCGCGAGCTGCTCGACCGGGTGGGGCTCGGCGACAAGCACGACTCCTACCCCGCCCAGCTCTCCGGCGGGCAGCAGCAGCGCGTCGCGATCGCACGCGCGCTCGCGATGGAGCCGAAGCTGATGCTCTTCGACGAGCCCACCTCTGCGCTCGATCCCGAGCTCGTCGGCGAGGTGCTCGACGTGATGCGCGCGCTCGCCGCCGACGGCATGACGATGGTCGTCGTCACGCACGAGATGGGCTTCGCCCGCGAGGTCGCCGACACCGTGGTCTTCATGGACGCGGGCGTCGTCGTCGAGGCCGGCCCGCCCGGAGAGGTGCTCGCCAACCCGCGCCACGAGCGCACGCGAGCCTTCCTCTCCAAGGTGCTCTAGCCGCGGCGGGCTCCGCCGCCGCGCTCGCTCGGCGCGCGGCTCAGGAGGCCGCGTAGGCGGCGGCCTCCTGCTGGCCCTCGTCCTGCTCGCCGTGCACGATCAGCGCGGGCACGCCGCTGTGGTGCAGCACGTGGTGGCTCACGCTCCCGAGCAGCGCCGAGCGTACGGCGCCGCGACCGCGCGAGCCCATCACGACCAGGTCGTGTCCGCCGCTCGAGATCTGCTTGAGCAGCGCGGGCTTGGGCGGCTCGTCCTTGATCACGCTCGTGACCGAGACGTCATCGGGCACGCGCGCGAGAGCGTCCCGCACGATCTGCTCGGTTTCCGCCCGAGCCTGCTCGGCCAGGTCGGAGAGCGCGGCCGCCCCGGGAGTCGCGTAGGCGAACGGCGGCGGCGAGGGAACCGCGCTGAAGATCGTCAGCTTCGCGTGCTCGCTCGCCGCGAGGTCGATCGCGTGACCGAGCGCGCGATCGGCGTCTGAGGAGCCATCGATCGCAACGAGGATGTTCCGGAACATGGGGGTCTCCTTCTCGTTAGTCAGGCCGAACTGTCTGCGAGCGCGCGCTCGACCCGCGGCGAGGAACGCTCGCCCCGCCCCAGCGCGCGGGGTACCAGCGCAGCCGCTCCCAGGCACGCGATCAGGAACGCCGTCGCCATCACGAAGGTGATCGTGAATCCGGTCACGGTCGGCAGGCCGTGCGCGGTGTTGTCCGCGATGAAGGTCGCCGAGAGCTGACCGCCGAGGGCACCACCGAGCGTGCGCATCACCGTGTTCATACCGCTTGCCACGCCCGTCTGGTGGCTTGGCACGGCCTGCACGATCAGGTTGCCGAGCGCCGCGAAGGCGAGTCCGATCCCGATCCCGAGCAGGGCCGCGGCGATCAGCAGCTCGTACGGGTGGGCGTGGGCGACGGCGAGCAATGCGAAGGAGGCGGCCGCGAACGCCGTCCCGACGAGCAGCGCCCAGCGCGACCCGTAGCGCGCGGAGATCCGTCCCGCATATAGCCCGAGCAGCGTCATCGCGACGGTGCAGGGCAGCAGATAGAGCCCGGAGACCACGACCGAGGAGCCGAAGCCGAATCCCGTGCTGCGCGGGAGCTGGGCGAACTGGGGGAAGACGATGAAGGACGCGTACATCCCCGCTCCGAGCAGAAAGGCCGCCGCGTTCGTCGTCCATACCCCTCGAACGCGCATCATCGTCATGTCCACGAGCGGTTCTGAGCTGCGCATCTCCGTGCGGATCCACACGCCGCTCACCACGATCCCCGCGAGCAGCAGCCCGATCGTCTTCGGTGAGCCCCACCCCCAGACCGTCGTCTCGCTGATTGCGAGCATCTGCGCCGAGAGCCCGATCGTCATCAGCAGCGCGGCCAGCCAGTTGATCCGTCCCGGCCGGCGCTCGGGCGACTCGGGGACGAAGCGCCAGGTGCACACCGCTCCGAGCACGATCATCGCGAGGGGGATCCAGAACAGCCAGTGGTAGTTGAGGTGCTCCACGACCACGCCCGACATCACGATCCCGACGCCGCCCCCCACGCCGAGGATCGAGGACAGCAACCCGATCGATCCCGCCACCCGCTCGCGAGGGAACTCGTCGCGGACGATGCCGAACGCGAGCGGGAAGATGCCCCCCGCCGCGCCCTGGATGAAACGCGCGACGATCAACGGGAGCAACGAGGTGGAGACCGCGCCGAGCAGCGTCCCCGCGCCGAGCAGCGCGAGCGTCCAGAGCATCAGCCGCTCCTTGCCGTACATGTCCCCGAGGCGCCCGATGATCGAGGTGAACACCGACGCGGCGAGCAGGTAGGCCGTGAGCAGCCACGTGATCCCCGTCTCCGTCGTGTGCAGGTCTCGCTGCATCGTCGGCAGCGCGGGCACGATCGCCGAGCTGAGCAGTGCGTAGGCCACGCCGCAGAGCGCGAGAACTGCGAGCGTCACGTTCGGGTCGATGCGCTTCTGAGTCGTCATCCGTCCTTCGTCTCGGTCGTCGGTGTTCGCTGGGCGCAGCGCGGCCGGCTTGCCCGTCAGAGCTCCAGGCCACAAAGGGCGGAACGCTCGTTCCGCGACCTCCCGGCGCTATGATAGCGGAATGGTCATTCCGTCCCCGCCGAGCCTCAGCGACGTCCACGACGAGCGCGCCTGGGCGGAGCTTGACTCCGAGCAGAAGCGCGAGCGGCTGCTCGCTGCGGCGGGGGAGGTTTTCGCGCGCGAGGGAATCGAGGCGCCGATGCCCGCTGTCGCCGCGGCGGCCGGGGCAGGGGTGGGCAGCGTCTACCGCCAGTTCTCCTCCAAGCAGGACCTGCTCGCCGCGCTCGTCGTTCGGCGACTGGAGTCGATCACGGTCGACGTCGACGCAGCGCTCGCGGCCCCCGGGGACGCCTGGTCCGCGCTCGTCGCGCTGCTCTGGAGCCTCGCCGGGCGCCAGGCAAGCGACGACGTCGTCGCCGAGGCGATGGCGACGCTCAGCGAACATCGCGCGGTGGCCGAGCGCGCGATCGAATGCGAGCTGCGGATGGAAGCGCTGATGCGCGCAGCGAGGGAGGAGGGCGCGCTGCGCTCCGACGCGCGCCCCGGCGACATCCGCCTGCTGCTCGGCGCGGTTCGCGCGGCGCGCAGGCGCGAGCCCGAGAGCTGGCGGCGGATGCTCGAGCTCGGGCTCGACGGCCTCGCCGTGCGCCCCGCGGCGGGCTAGGAAAGCCGGGGCTCCAGGCGCTCCAGCGCCTCGCGCAGACCGGCGCGCCCGTAGCCCATCCGCACGTGCTCGGGCTGCTCGTAGACCGAGCCCGGGAGCAGCAACACCCCCGCGTCGGCGGCGGTGCGCTCGCACCACGCGCGCACGTCGCGCCCGTCGCGCACGCGGGGGAACGCGATCGGACCGGCGGCCGGCTGGACCCACTCGAAGAGCTCGCCGTGACGTTCGACGAACTCCGTGAGCAGCGGCAGGTTCTCGAGCACGAGCGCGCGACTCTCGCCGATCAACCGCTCGGAGTGGCGCAGGGCGAGCGCGACGAGCAGCTCGCTCGGGGACGGAGAGCAGATCGTGGTGTAGAGCTTCAGCTCGCGCAGGCGCGCAAGCAGCTCGGCGTCTCGGCAGGCGACCCAGCCGATCCGCAGACCGGGCAAGCCGTAGGACTTCGAGACGGTGTTGAGAGAGATCGCGCGCTCGTAGAGATCGCACGCAGCCGGGAGGCGGTGGGCCTCGTCGTGCTCGAGGCCGCGATAGACCTCGTCGCTGAAGAGCACCGTTCCGCGCTCGGCGAGCAGCTCGACCAGCCGCGCCTGTCCGGCGCGCGAGATCTGGCTGCCCGTCGGGTTGTGGGGACTGTTGAGGTAGAGCATCCGGGTGTCCGCGCGCAGCAGCCCCTCGAGCTCGTCCAGGTCGTACGCCCAGCCCTGCTCGTGACGACGGCGCCACAGCGTCACCTCGGCGCCCGTGCTGCGCGCGAGGTTGAGCGCCGACCCGTAACAGGGGGCCTCCACGATCACGTGGTCACCCGGCTCGAGCAGGGCGTGGTAGGCGATGAAGATCCCCTCCTCCGCAGCCGCGAGCGTGAGCACGTCCTCCGGTGAGATCCGCTCGTAGGTCGCCGCGACGGCCTCGCGCAGCTCCGCCGAGCCCGGTACCTCGGTGTAGCCGAGACGCAGACCGAGGAGCCGCTCCTGGGCATCGGGCTCGAACGCGAGCAGCTCGCCGAGCGGGCGTGACTCGCAATCGCTGCTCGAGAGCATCAGCTCCGCGCTGAACTCCCAGCGCTCGTAGTAGCGCTCGATCTCGAAGGGCTCGATCCGCACCGTCGATGCATAGCATGTGCCATGGCCGCGCATGACGCAGAGGCCGTCGTCCTCGGCGGCGGCGTGGTGGGTTGTGCGGTCGCGCATGCGCTCGCGCTGCGCGGCGTGAGCACACTGCTGCTGGAGGCCGAGGCGGCCCTCGCGACAGCGGCGAGCGGAACCAACTCGGGGATCGTGCACACCGGCTTCGACTCCAAGCCGGGAGAGCTCGAGACCGCGATGATCCTGCGCGCGGCGGAGCTGCGCGGCGCGCTGATCGACGAGCTCGGCGCGGAGGTGCGGGCCTGCGGAGCGCGCCTTCGCCCGACCGGTCACGAGCAGCAGCGCGCCGTCGCCGAGCTCGCAGCGAACGCTCGGCGCAACGGCGTCGAGGCCTCGCTCACCGCTGAGGGCGAGCTGCTCGTCCCCGGCGAGGCGATCACCGACCCGGTCCGCTTCACGCGCTTGCTCGCCGCCGCCGCCGTGCGCGCGGGCGCCGCGGTTCGGCTGGACTCCCCTGCGAGCGCCCTGGAACGCGCCCCGGACGGAGGGGTGCGCGTCCAACTCGAGGGCGGGAGCTCGGTGCAAGCGAAGGGCGTCGCGAACTGCGCCGGCCTCCATGCCGACGAGCTCGCCGCGACAGCGGGCGACGAGCGCTTCGAGGTCTATCCGCGCAAGGGCGAGTTCCTCGTCTTCGAGCAGCCCGCCGAGCCGCTGCGCGAGATCCTGCTCCCGGTTCCCTCCTCCGCGGGGAAGGGGGTGCTCGTCTTCCCCACCCTCGACGGTCATCTGATCGCGGGCCCGACCGCGCGCGAGCGCACCGACAAGCGCGACTGGAGCGTCGAGGCGGACGCGGGCGAGCTGATCCTCGCGAAGGCACGGGCGGCCTTCCCGCCGCTCGATGGCGCCGAGCCGATCGCGGCATACGCCGGGCTGAGGCCCGCCGGTCGCGGTTGCAACTACGTGATCGCTGCCTCCGCCGGGCTTCCGGGGTTGGTCAACGCCGCGGCGATCCGCTCGACCGGGCTGACCGCGGCGCCCGCGATCGCCGAGCACGTCGCCGCGCTGCTCAGCAGGGCAGCGGGGCTTGCGCTGCACGCGCCCGCGCAGAGGGTTCCACTCGGGCGATCGGAGCCCGGCGTCCCCTGGTGGCGGACCGCGGCGGAGCGCTCGGGGGCAGAGCGCCGGTGAGCGTCGCGGGTGCGCGCGAGCCGCTGCTGCTCGGCATCGACGAGGGGACCACCGCGGTCAAGGCGGGCCTCTTCGACAACACGCTGCGACCGCTCGCGCTTGCGCGCCGAGCGGTCGCGACGAGCCACCCCGAGCCGGGGCGGGTGGAGCAGGACCCCGAGGAGGTGCTCACCGCTGTGGTCGAGGCCGTCGCCGAGGCGCTCCAGAGCGCGCCCGCGAACGCCCGGATCTGCGCGGGTCTCGCCCATCAAGGGGAGTCCGTGCTCGCGTGGGAGGCGGGGTCCGGGCGGGCGCTCACGCCGATCGTGGTCTGGCAGGACAAGCGCCAGGAGGAGCTGCTCGCCGCGATCGGGCCCGCCGCCGTCGAGCGCTCCGGGCTGCCCCTCGACCCCTACTTCTCGGCGGGCAAGCTCGCCTGGCTGCTGCGCAACGAGAGCGCCGTCGCGCGCGCCGCCGAGCGGGGCACTCTGCGCCTGGGAACGGTCGACTCCTTCATCGCCGACCGTCTCGGCGCGCGCCACGCGACCGACCTCTCGACCGCTTCGCGCACCCAGCTGCTCGCACTCGGGGGCACGGACTGGGACGAGGAGCTGCTCGCCGCGTTCGGCGTGGAGCGGCGCTGGCTGCCGGAGCTCGGCCCGAGCTTCGGTGCGCTCGGAACGCTCCGCAGCGAGCGCTGGCCCAGCGAGGTGGAGCTCCGTGCGCAGCTCGTCGACCAGCAGGCCGCGCTCGCGGGCTCGGGCGCCGTCCGCCCGGGCGAGGCGAAGGCGACCTACGGGACCGGCGTGTTCGTCCTCGCACGCACCGCCGGCGTGACGCAGGCGCCCGGCCTGCTTCCGACCGTCGCGTGGTCGGCGCAGGGCGAGGTCTGCCACGCCCTCGACGGTGGCGTCTTCACCGCGGGCGCGCTGCTCGAGTGGCTCGCCGCGGACCTCGGGCTCGCCGCGGACGTCCCCGCGCTCGCCCGGGCGGCCGCGAGTGTCCCCGACAGCGCCGGCGTGAGGGTGCTCCCCGCGCTCGCCGGGCTCGGCTCGCCGTGGTGGCGCCCACATGCACGCGGAGTGATCGCGGGCCTGCACGGCGGCGTGCGACCGGCGCACATCGCGCGCGCGGCGCTCGAGGGGATCGCGTGGCGGGTGGCGGACATCGTCGCGGCGATCAGCGCCGAGCTCCCGGTGAGCTCGCTGCGCGTCGACGGCGGGCTCACCAATGACGAGACGCTGCTGCAGATCCAGGCCGACGCGCTCGGGATACCGCTCGCCGCAGGGCTCCCCGACACGACCGTCCTCGGCGCGGCGATGCTCGCGGGCGTGGGTTGCGGGGTCTTCACCTCCGTCGAGCGCGCAGCCGAGGAGGTGCGCCCCGCGCGAATCGTGGCGCCGCGTGGCGGAGCGCACGAGCGCGAGCGTGAGCGCGCGGGGTGGCTGGACTTCGTCGAGCGCGCGGGGGCGCTCTAGTCGATCCGGGCCTCGTAGCCCCCTGCGGCGAGCAGCCCGAGGACCTCCTCGGTGTGGCCGGGCCCGCGCGTCTCGAGCGTGAGCTCCACAGCCGTCTCGCGTACGTGCAGCGGAACGGCGTCGCGAAGGTGCTCGACGCTGACCACGTTCGCCCGCGCGGTCGCGATCACACCGAGCAGCTCGGCGAGGCCGCCGGGGCGGTCGGGGACCCGCGTGAAGATCCTCACCCTGCGCCCCTCCTCGGTTTCGTGGCGCAGGAGCAGCGAGGCGAGCAGACCGCTGTCGACGTTGCCCCCCGAGAGCACAACCACCGTCGCGCCGGCGAGGGGCGGGAGCTGCCCGCTGAGGACCGCCGCGACGGCCACTGCACCAGCACCCTCGGCGACGAGCTTCGCGCGCTCGGCGAGGAACACCATCGCATCCGCGATCTGGTCCTCGCTGACGGTGAGCAGCTCGTCCAGCAGTGCGCCGAGCAGAGGCAGCGTTAGCGTGCCGGGCCGCTTGACCGCCACCCCGTCGGCGATCGTCATCGCCGAGGCATGCGTGACCGGGCGGCCGGCGAGCGCATCGAGGAACGGAGCGCACGCTCCTGCCTGGACGCCGACGAGCTGGGCGCTGCTCCCGGCTCGGCGCAGTGCGATGCCGATCCCGCTCGCGAGCCCGCCGCCGCCGACGGGCACGACCACCCGAGCCAGGTCGGGCACGTCCTCCAGCAGCTCGATCCCGACCGTCGCCTGACCGGCGATCACCTCGATGTCGTCGAAGGGATGCACGAAGGCCGCGCCTCGCTCCTCACTCAGGCGCAGCGCCTGCTCGAGCGTGTCGTCGACCGAGGAGCCCTCGAGGCGAACACGCGCGCCGAGCGCCTCCGCCGCAAGGACCTTCGAGACGGGGGCGTCGCGCGGCATGAAGACGTCGCAGCCCACCCCGCGCAGCCTCGCCGCCTGTGCGACGGCGCGCGCGTGGTTGCCCGCGCTCGCGGTGACGAGCCCGCGCTCGGCGTCCGCCCCGAGCGCGGCCACCCGGCTGAGCGCGCCGCGCAGCTTGAAGGAGCCCGTCGCCTGGAGGCACTCGGCCTTGAGCAGCACCGCTCCACCGCCCGGCTGCAGTGCCGCGAGATCGGGGCACACGATCGTTGGGGTGCGCACGGCGATCGGGAACACCGCCCGCGCCGCGGCGTCCAGATCGGCCGAGGCGATCAGCTGCTCGACATCGAGCGCGGGTCCGGCCTGCTCGTGAGCGTCGAGACCGGTCATCTCATCTGAAGGTATAGGTTGTGTGCCTTATCGGGCAACGGTGGCAGGTCTGGGTGGGAGCACTGGGCGAGCTGAAGGACATCCTGCACGATCTCGAACCCTCTCTGGGTCGCGTCGGCGGAGAGCCGTCGCCTCTTGAGGGTGGCATCACCAACCGCAACTTCCGGGTTCGACTCGGCGAGACGGAGTACGTGCTGCGTCTCCACGGCAAGGACACCGACCTGCTCGGGATCAGCCGCGAGGCCGAGCGGATCGCCAACTCGGCGGCGGCCGAGCTGGGAATCGCCCCCGAAGTCGCGGCGACGTTCGAGGGGGGGCTGCTCACCCGCTACATCGCGTGCGCGCCGCTCGACTCGGCGCAGATCGCGGCGCGCGTCGAGGAGGTGGCGGTCGCGCTGCGCGCCTTCCACGACACGGCGATCGCGCTGCCCGCCGCCTTCTGGGTGCCCGATCTGCTCGGGGACTACGAGCGGATCGTCGCCGCGCGCGGGGGCGTGACTCCCGCGGCGTATTCGCAGGCACGCGAGCTCGCCGCGCGGATCGTGACCGCGCTCCCCGACGACCAGCGCCGCCCGTGTCACAACGACCTGCTCGCCGGGAACCTCGTGCGCGAGCGCGATCAGGACCGCGTGATGATCGTCGACTGGGAGTACGCGGGGATGGGCCACCCCTGCTTCGACCTCGGCAACCTCTCGGTCAACAACGAGTTCGACGAGGACACCGACGAACGCCTGCTTCGGGCCTACCACGGCGCCGAGCCGACGCGCAGCGAGCGCGCGACGCTGAAGCTGATGCGCGTGCTCTCGGATGTGCGGGAGGCGGCCTGGGGTGTGATGCAGTCCTGCGTCTCGGAGCTCGACTTCGATTTCGAGGGCTACGCGGCGCGTCACTTCGAGCGGCTCCGCGCGGCGGTTTCCGGCGGCGGCGTGGACGCCTGGATCGCGACGGCGGGAGGCTGAGCGATGGTACGCCCTCGCGAGCTTCCCGACCGCGCGCGCGTCGTCATCATCGGAGGCGGCGTGGGCGGAGCCTCGATCGCCTACCACCTCGCGCAGCTCGGGGAGCGCGACGTCGTGCTGCTGGACCGCAACGAGCTCACGAGCGGGTCGACCTTCCACTCCGCCGGGCTCGTCGGACAGCTGCGCTCGAGCCTCCCGCTGACGCGGATGATGATGGATTCTGTCGAGCTCTACCGGAGGCTCGATTGCGGCTGGGTCGAGTCGGGGGGCATCCGGCTCGCCTGCACCGAGGAGCGCGAGCAGGAGGTGCTCCGCCAGGTCGCCTGGGCGCGGACGTTCGGACTCGGGCTCGAGCTGATCTCGGCCGAGCAGGCGCAGGAGGCCTTCCCGCTGATGGACACCGCGGGCGTGCGCTGCGCCTCCTACCTCGCGACCGACGGCTACCTCGACCCTTCGCTGCTCACGACCGCGCTCGCCGAGGGTGCGCGCGAGGGCGGTGCGCGCATCTTCACGCACGCGCGCGTGACCTCGATCGACACCGACGAACCAGCCCCGGGAACGCGGCGCGTGCGCGGGGTGCAGACGGAGTGGGGGCCGATCGAGGCGGAGGTCGTGGTCAACGCCGGGGGGATGTTCGCCGCCGAGATCGGCCGCATGGCGGGAGTGCGTGTGCCGATCGTGCCCTTCGCTCACGAGTACCTCGTTACCCAGCCCTTCCGCGAGCGAGGCGGGCCGGGGGAGATCGTGCACCTGCCGACGCTCCGCGACCCCGACCTCCTGATCTACTTCCGCGAGGAGGGGGGCGGCCTGATCATGGGTGGATACGAGCGCGCCTCGGCGCCGTGGGCGCTCGACGAGAACCTGCTCGACGCGGTGCCGCAGGACTTCAACGGCCGCCTGCTCGAAGAGGACTGGCCGCGCTTCGAGGAGATCGCGGCGAACTCCCGCAAGCGCGTTCCCGTGATGGACGAGATCACGGTCACGCGGCTGATCAACGGTCCCGAGGCGTTCACGCCCGACAACGAGTTCTGCCTCGGCGAGAGCGAGGTGGCGGGCTTCTTCGTGGCGGCGGGCTTCTGCGCCCACGGACTCGCGGGGGCGGGCGGGATCGGCAAGGCCATGGCCGAGTGGATACTCGCGGGGGAGCCCGGCCAGGACATGTGGGAGATGGACATCAGGCGCTTCGGCCCGCACTACCGCTCGCCCTCCTACACGCTCGCGCGCACTCGCGAGGTCTATGAGACCTACTACGACATCCGCTATCCCGGGCACGAGCGGCTCGCCGGGCGGCCGCTTCGCACCTCGAGCGCCTATCCGTGGCACGCCGAGCACGGGGCGGCGTTCGGCGAGAAGTCGGGCTGGGAGCGAGTGAACTGGTACGAGTCCAACGCCGGAGCGGGCGACGAGTCGCTGCGACCGCGCGGCTGGGCGGGGATGCACTGGTCGCCCGCGATCGGCGCCGAGCACCTCGGGACGCGCGAACGTGCGGGGATCTTCGACGAGTCCTCCTTCGCGAAGCTCGAGATCGCGGGACCGGGCGCGGCTGAGTTCCTCGAAGGGCTGTGCGACAACCGCGTGGCGAGAGACATCGGCGCGATCACCTACACGCAGATGCTCAACGGGCGCGGGGGCATCGAGTGCGACTTCACGGTCACGCGCGTGGAGGAGGAGGTCTTCTCGATTGTCACGGGCACCGCTTTCGGCAACCACGACCTGAGCTGGATCCGCCGCCATGCCCCGCGCGACGGCAGCGTTCGCGCGACCGACGTGACTGCGCGCTGGGCGTGCTTCGCGTTGTGGGGCCCGCGCGCCGGGGAGATCCTCGCCCCACTCACCCCGGACCCGCTCGACTTCCCCTACATGAGCATGCGCGAGCTGACCGTGGGAGACGTGCCCGTGCGGGCGCTCCGTGTGACCTTCGTCGGGGAGCTCGGCTGGGAGCTCTACTGCCCGACCGAGTACGGGGCCGGCCTCTGGCGCGCTCTCTGGAAGGCGGGCGAGCAGCATGGCCTAGTGGCGGGGGGCTACCGGGCGATCGACTCGATGCGGCTGGAGAAGGGCTACCGGGTGTGGGCGGCGGACATCACCCCCGACGAGACCCCGCGCGAGTCCGGACTCGGCTTCTGCGTGAAGGACGGAGACGGGTTCATCGGCGCGGAGGCGCTCGCCGCGGCGGGCCCACCAGAGCGAAAACTGCGCTGCCTCGTGCTCGAGGATCCGCGCTCGGTCGCGCTCGGCAACGAGCCCGTACGCCTCGACGGCGAGGTGCTCGGACGCGTCACGAGCGGGGGCTACGGCTACAGCGTGGAGCGCTCGATCGCCTACGCGTACCTGCCGACGGAGATACCCGTCGGCACGAGCGTCGAGGTGGACATCTTCGGACGGTGGATCGCGGGAACGCTCACGCGCGAGCCGCTGCTCGACCCGAAGGGCGAGCGCGTGCGCGCGAAACCCGGCGGTTAGCGCCGCCTAGCGCCGCGACGGGGGGTTGCCGGGGATGACCGGATGGCGGTATCTTCCCGTTTACATCACGGGTCCGCACGAGGGGAAGAATCGCGACGGCCCGTCGCAATCAAGCGAGGGGGAGGCCCGAAGGGGCCTTTTGAGGGAGGGAGCACGGGGATGGATTCGAGTCTCACGCGTCGACAGGTCATCCAGGCGGGACTCGCGGCCGGCGCGGCCGCTGTGGCCTCGGACCCGCTGGTACAGCTCGCGAACGCAGCGGTCACGCCGCCGCTGGGCAAACTCAGCGACATCGAGCACGTGGTCATCCTGATCCAGGAGAACCGCTCCTTCGACCACTACTTCGGGACCTACAGCGGCGTCGAGGGTCTCGGCAGCGCCGCGGCGAAGGCGGTCTACGAACAGGGCGGCTACCCGGCTGAAGGGTTCGAAGGCAAGCTGCTCCCCTTCCACCTCGAAACGAACAACGTCGCGCAGTGCTTCCCGGACATCACCCACAGCTGGGTGCCCCAGCACCACAGCTGGGACAACGGCGCGATGGACAACTTCGTGCGCACCCATCTCGAAGTCGACGGCGAACAGGCCGGCGTCGAGACGATGGGCTACTACGAGAAGGCAGACATCCCCTTCTACAGGGCGATCGCCGAAAACTTCACGCTCTGCGACCAGTACCACTGCTCGGTGCTCGGGCCCACGGACCCGAACCGGCTCTACTCGATGAGCGCGTGGATCGACCCGAACGGCGAACAGGGCGGCCCGCTCGTCGCGACGATCGAGAAGACGGGGACGCCGCAGTCGGGCGCCTTCACCTGGACGACGATGCCCGAGCAGCTTCAGGCGGCGGGGATCACCTGGAAGGTCTACAACGGCGAAGACGCGGGGATCCAGGACAACGAGCTCGAGCTCTTCAAAAACTTCAAGACCAACCCGACGCTCGGCAAACTGGCCTTCGAAGAAACGTACCCCAAGCAGTTCAAGCGCGATCTGCTGCGCGGCGAACTACCGCAGGTGTCCTGGATCAACACCTCGCTCCAGGAAACCGAGCACCCGGGGAACTCGAGCGCGAAGGTCGGGGAGAACCTCGTCTCCAAACTGCTGAAGCTGCTCTTCCACCACAAAGCGACGTGGGAAAAAACAGCGGTCTTCATCACCTGGGACGAGAACGGAGGCTTCTTCGATCACGTCGCGCCGCCGACCGCCCCGCTGGAAACGCCGGGCGAGTACCTCACGGTGAACGACGTGACGAACGCCTCGGGCGGGGTCACCGGTCCGATCGGACTCGGCTTCCGCGTCCCGATGATGGTCGTCTCGCCGTGGAGCCGCGGCGGGCTCGTCTCCTCGCAGGTCTACGACCACACCTCGATCCTGCGTTTCCTCGAGACGCGTTTCGGCGTGGAGGTCCCGAACCTCACCGCGTGGCGGCGTGAAACGACGGGCGACCTCACGGGGGCGTTCAACTTCGCCGCACCGCCGATCTTCAAGGCGCCGAAAAAACTGCCGAAGGTCGAACTCACAGCGGCAGAAGCAGAAAAAGGCGGGTGCTCCACGAAAGCTCCCGTCAGCGTTCCGCCGAACTCGCAGCCCGTTCAGGAACCGGGCACGCGCGCTCAGCCGAGCGGAGTCGTCTGAGGAACTGCGGGCGGGGCCTAGTCGACTTCGACGAGGCCCCGCTCCGGATCGAGCAGCCGCGTCCTCGCGACGGTGTGGAAGAGCGCGTCGGCGGGCTCGCCGAGCATCGGGATCAGCGCGCCCATGAACTTCCCCGTGTGGGGTTGGGCGAAATGGCTTTGCAGCGCCTCGTCGTCGCGCCACTCCTCGATGACCACGTAGCGCCCGGGCTGCTCGAGGTCCTCGTAGCATCGGTAGCCGATGCAACCGTCGTCGCTTCTTGAGGCGGCGCACATCTCCGCTGCGAGGGCCCGGAACTGCTCGCTGCTCTCCGCGGGTATCGCGACCCGACCGGTGACGACGATCATGCGCCGGATCCTAACCGCATCCGGCTAGTCTGGAAGGTGAGCTTTCAATGCTGCCCGCAGCCGCGGGCGAAGACGAACAGGAGAAAGATCGAGGATGAGCCTTTCACTTGGCGACACGGCGCCGGACTTCGAGGCGGAGACCACCGAGGGCAGGATCAAATTCCACGACTGGCTGGGCGACTCGTGGGCCGTTCTCTTCAGCCACCCGAAGGACTTCACGCCGGTCTGCACCACCGAGCTCGGCTACATGGCGAGCATCAAGCCGGAGTTCGACCGCCGCGGCGTGAAGATCATCGGCCTCTCGGTCGACCCGACCGATCGCCACTCTGAGTGGGCGAAGGACATCGAGGCGACGCAGGGCACCGCGCCGAACTACCCGATCATCGCCGACTCGGACTTCAACGTGTCGAAGCTCTACGGGATGCTCCCCGCGGACGCCTCCGGCGACGCGCTCGAGCGCACACCGGCGGACAACCAGACGGTGCGCAACGTGTTCGTGATCGGGCCCGACAAGAAGATCAAGCTGATCCTCGTCTACCCGATGACGACGGGGCGCAACTTCGACGAGGTGCTGCGCGTGGTCGACTCGCTCCAGCTCACCGCGAAGCACAAAGTCGCGACGCCCGCGCAGTGGAAAGACGGCGACGACGTGATCATCGCGGGCTCGGTCTCCGACGAGCAGGCGAAGGAGATCTACCCCGACGGCTGGGAGTCCCCGCGCCCCTACATCCGGATTGTGAAGCAGCCCGCGAAGACGGGCTGACGGGCGTACCGCTGCTTAGAGGCGGCGAGCGCGGGTAGCCATCTGAGCAGAGCCCGGCGCGATCGGCGCGCCGGGTGCTGCTCGAGGAAGGGATGGTGCGCGATGCGACTGCGTCGACGCCGAGAGGCAGAAGCTCCCCAGGGGACAGAAGCGCCCCCGAAGACGACGACCGGCCCGCTACGCGCCGTGCCTGCGCGCGAACGCGCGACCGAACCGCTCGCTAGCGACCCCGGCCGGACTCCACACACGGTCGCGACGGCCCCCGCGGCAGCTCCGCCAGCCGTGCGCCCGGCGCAGCCCGTGCCCGAGGGGACGACGGATGCCCCCGAACGCAGCCGCATGCGCCGCCGGCGCCGCGCGGCGGGGGCGCGCAACGCGGCGGGCGCGACGGCCGGAGCGATCGGGTCGGGTGTGCTCACGCTCGCGCGTCTGGTGATGAGCGTGGCGAGCCTGATCGCGCTGTTGATCGCGATCGCGATCGTGTTGCGCGACGTGGACGCGAACGCGTCGAACTCGATCGTCAAAGGGATCCACGAAGGGGCGAACTTCTTCGCCGGGTCGTTCACCGGGCTGATCAAGTTCTCGGGCCACCCGAAGCGAGCGATCACGGTGGACTGGGGTATCGCTCTGCTCGCCTATTTGCTCGTCGGAGCGCTGATCTCGCGTTTCGTCGCGGGGATCGGTCGCGGTGGCCTGCGCTTCGAGCGCCGCCACCGGACCGCGCCCACGCACTGAGCGAGCGCGCGCGAACGAGCGGCCGGGCGAGGCTGCGGCGGGTGTAGGCTGGCCGCGTGCGGTACTCGCCCGACAGGCCGCTGGGACTCGCGGCGGCCACGCCGCTCGACTATCGCGAGCTCGCGCGGCGCAGGCTGCCCCGCCAGCTCTTCGACTACATCGACGGCGGCGCCTACGAGGAGTCGACGATGCGCTCGAACGTCGGCGACCTCGAGCGGCTGCTGCTCCGCCAGGTGGTGCTGCGCGACGTGAGCGAGCGCGAGCAGTCGACCGAAGTGGTCGGTCAGAAGCTCGCGATGCCCGTGATCCTCGGCCCCGTCGGCCTGTGCGGGATGTTCGCGCCGCGTGCGGAGGTCCAGGCGAAGCGCGCCGCGGATAGCCTCGGGATCCCCTTCGTCGAGTCGACGGTCTCGATCTGCTCGGTCGAGGAGGTCGCGGCGGCGAGCCCGACACCGCCGTGGTTCCAGCTCTACGTGATGCGCGATCGCAGCTACGCCGAGGATCTGATGGCCCGAGCGCGTGCGGTGGGCGCGCCGGTGCTGGTGCTCACGATCGACCTCGCGGTGGTGGGTGCGCGGCACCGCGACACGCGCAACGCGGTCGTCGGTGCAGGCGCGCCATGGGTGCGCGCGCGGCGCGCGTGGGACCTGCTCTCACACCCGCGCTGGGTGCGAGAGGTGGGGCTCGGAGGCAAGCCGCTGACCTTCGGCAACCTGGAGAAGGCGGTGCCCGGGGCGGGGACGCCGGACGCGTTCAAGGAGTGGGTGGACTCGCAGTTCGACCCGAGCGTGACCTGGGAGGACATCGCCTGGGTGCGCGAGCACTGGGAGGGCAAGCTGCTCGTGAAGGGTGTGCTCGACCCCGACGATGCGCGCCGGGCGGTGGCGGCAGGGGTCGACGGAATCGTGGTCTCCAACCACGGCGGACGCCAGCTCGACTCGGTCCCCTCGACGGCGCGCGCGCTGCCGGACGTCGTGGAGGCGGTCGCGGGCGAGGTGGAGGTGCTCGCCGACGGGGGTGTGCGCTCGGGCCTGGACGTGGTGAAGATGCTCTCGCTCGGCGCACGCGCGGTTCTGCTCGGGCGTGCGTGGGCCTGGGCGGTCGCGGCGCAGGGCGAGACGGGGGTGCGCCGCATGCTGAAGGTGATCCGGGCGGACATCGACGTGGCGCTCGCACTCACGGGCAACACCTCGGTGGGCGACCTGAGCCGCGAGGCGCTCTACGCGGAGGGAAGGCCCGTGGGTGAGGACAGCGTGCTCGACCCCGGCAGGGCGCTCTAGAAGACCGCGCCTTCGCCCAGCGGGGTGAGGATCATCACCCTCTGCTTGCCGCTCGCGGTGAATTTCACTTCGTAGGGAACGGGTTCGAGCGCGGCGAAGCTTTCTCGCAGTTCCTTGTCCGTGCGCACCCTGTGCACGGTCTGGTGGATCGCGAAGCTGTGGGCGCCGGGCGCGAGGCGGATGCTGGTGGTGAACCCTCTCGAGCTTTCGCCTTCGACGGCGCGCGCGACGACCGAGCTCGCGCCGGTGGGGACTTCGGCGATGGGGGCTTCGGCACCCTTCGCTGTGATGAGCGCGCGAACGGTCGTCCCGACGTCCCTTGGGGTGAGCTGGTAGGCGGGGTGAATCGCGCCGGTGATGCTCACGCAGGCTTCACCTCGAGCGTTGCAGCGCTGCCACTGATAGGTGAAGGTGATCGGACGCGCGCCGCTCCAGCCGCCGGGTTCGGCGGTCAGCCGCTCGCCTTCGAGCAGGGGGTCGTCTCCGAGCGGCTCTCCGCCGAGCGCGAGGTAGGCGGGTTCGGAGGAGAGGTTGACCGGGGGGCCTTCTTCGCTTTCGGTGCGCCCCTGTTCGGCGGCTTCCGGTTCACCCTGTCGTTCGGAGACGCGGAAGAGCAGCCGTTCGGGGGCGAGCAGTTCCGAGCCGGTGGAGGTGTGGGGCTGCCAGAAGAGATCGAGCGCGAGCGGTTCCGGAGCGGCGACGATCAGTGGCGGTGGCACTGAAACGTGCGTCTGGAGCACGGCGACCGCGTGCGTGCCGCCGGCGGCGATCAGTGCGGCGGCCCCGAACCCGGAGACGCGGACCGGGCTGCTGGTCCCCGCGCGGCGTTTCCAGTGCCCGGGTCGCTTGAACTTGCCCTGGCGCCCTTCGCCGCTGCCGAGCTCGCCGCGTTCGTCGTTGCCCCAGGCGTAGACCGAGCCCGCGCTGAGGGCGAGGCCGAAGTGTTTGCCCGCCGAGAGCGCTTCTGGGTGGAGCCGTTCGAGCGCGGGGATGCGAGTGGCAAAGCGGACGCAGGGATGCAGCGGGCCTCTGCTCCCGCGCGAGAGAGAATGCCCGCATTCTTCGCCGGGCACACCCGCGAGTGAGCCCTGTTCGGCGCTCCCCCAGCCGAGCACTTCCCCGTCCGCGAGGCGCGCGAGCGCGAAGTCGAAGCCCGCGGCGACTTCCACCACACCCGAGAGTGGAGCGCCATTGGAGCGGCGGACTTCACTCGGTGGGAGTTCGTCACCGTGAACCGTTTCGGCGCCCGTGCCGAGCTCGCCCTTGTGGTTGCCTCCCCAGGAGAGCACGTGGCCGTCCTGCAGGATCGCGTAGGCGGAGAAGTCACCTGCGGCGAGCGAGCTCGCCCCGCTGAGCTCTTCCGAGCGCCCGGTCGCGGGGTTCGTCCAGAGCACGGGCAGCGGGCGCTCGCTGCAATATTCGAAGCGCGGGTAACGCGCGCCTTCGGTGTAGCAGTGGTCGGGGCCCGGTCTGCCGAGGCCCAACTGGCCTTCGGTGTTGCTTCCCCAAGCGAGCACGGAGCCCGTGGCGGTGAGCGCGTAGTTCGAGCTGCCCCCCGCCGCGACCGCGGTGATCCCCGTCAGCCCCGGAACCGGTTTGGGCAGGCGGGCGTTGACGTTGAGCGTGCGTTCGAAACCCTGGAGCCCGTCGCCGAGCTGGCCGTACTCGTCGTTGCCCCAGGCCATCACCGTGCCATCGCTCATCAGCGTGAGCGCGTGCTCGTTCGCGGCCGCGATCGCCTTGGTCCCCTGCAGAGCGCCGAGCACGGCGTGGGTGATCGGGTCTTCTTCCTGCACGACCACGTGTGAGAGGCCCTCTTCCCAGTTTCCGCGAGCGCGGTTGTCGCCGAGCTGCCCGTGGGCGTCCGCGCCCCACGCGACGAGCGTCCCGTCGCTGAGCAGCGCGAGGTTGAAGGAGGTGGTCGCGGCGATCTGGGTGATGTTCGAGAGGCCTTCGACCTGCACCGGCGCCACCTCGAAGTTGTCCCTGAAGATCGTCCCGAGCTCGCCGTAGTAGTTTTCACCCCAGGCGACGGCCGGCCCCCCGGCGGACTCCGAGCCGCCCCCGATCGCGTCGCGATGCACGGGTAGCTGGCGCTGCGGCGCACTCCCGCCCCCCTGTTCGACCGGCGCTTTGGGTGTCGGTCCGCCCGCGACAGGTTCCTGCAGCGCGGGGAGCTCGACGTGAGGCGCGAGCGCTTCGAGCGTTGGTGCGCCGAGGGCAATGCTCGCGCTCCAGAGGAGCAGCGCCAGCACGGCCACCACCCCTGCCCCCAGTTTCAGTCCGTTCCTCACGCGAAGGCCATCGCCGCCGCGAGGTAGCAGCATGAGGTTCGCGGTCTGACAGTAAACGGGCGTTTACTCGGTTTCCCGTCCTGCCCCCCAGTGGGCGATCCTGGATTCGAACCAGGGACCTCTTCCTTATCAGAGAAGCGCTCTAACCGACTGAGCTAATCGCCCTTGCCCACAGGCCGGGCCATCTTATCGCCGCCGCCCGGGCTCGTAGCGACAGCAAGCAGCTCATCGAAGCAGCGCGCGATCACCTCGCGGAGGTCCGGGGCGGCCGGATCTCCCACCCACAGCTCGAACGCGGTCCTGAAGACGGCGACGGCGACCTCCCCCACGAGGCTCGCCTCCGCTGCGGGCACCCCGCGCTCGCGCAGGGCGAGCGACAGCGCGCCCGCGAGCGAGGAGAGCTTGATCAGCTCGCGCTCGCGCAGCTCCGCGCTCGCGGCGATGATGCGCTGGCGCTCGACGGCGAAGGCACGCCGTTGCTGCAGAAGCGCACCGGCAGCGTCGAGGCCCGCGGCGGCAAGGCCGAACGGCGCGAGCTCGCCGGGGGCTGCGGCGAGGCCGTCGAGGATCGTCTGCTCGAAGACTTGCCCGCCGGCGAAGAGGACCTCGCGCTTGTCGGCGAAGTGCCGGAAGAAGGTGCGCTCGGTGACACCCGCGCGCTCGGCGATCTCCGCGACGGTGGTGCGCTCGAAGCCGCGCTCGCCGTAGAGCTCGAGCGCGGCGCGTTCGAGCTTCGCGCGACTGTCCGGATCCCAGCGAACCACCGCCCCATCCTAGTCGATGACAGTGACTGACATAGGGTCGCTATAGTGATGGCAGCGGCTGACATGAGGCGTTGTCGAGCCGCCCCAACATCGAAGGAGGTCCAATCATGCGCGTGTTCGTAACAGGTGCGACCGGGTTCGTCGGATCGGCGGTCGTCCCGGAGCTGGTCGAGGCGGGTCACGAGGTCACGGGCCTCGCACGTTCGGAGAAGTCCGCGGAGGCGCTCGCCGCGGCCGGGGCGAAGGCGCACCGCGGGTCGCTCGAGGACCTCGACGCGCTCAAGGCGGCGGCGGGCGAGAGCGAGGGCGTGATCCACTGTGCGTTCATCCACGACGACTTCACGAAGATGCAGCATGCGGGCGAAGTCGACCACCGCGCGATCGAGGCGCTCTGCGGCGCCCTCGCGGGCTCGAACCGTCCGCTCGTGATCACCTCGGGCACGGCGCTGCCCGGCCTGGGGCGCCCGGTCACCGAGGCCGACTCGGCGGACCCCGAGGGGGGGAACCATCGACTCGCGGGCGAACAGCTCGCGCTCTCCTTCGCATCGCAGGGCGTGCGATCGTCCGTGGTCAGGCTCCCTCCGACGGTGCACGGTGAGGGCGACCACGGTTTCGTGCCGCACATCGTCTCGATCGCGCGGGAGCGCGGCGTCTCGGGCTACGTGGGAGACGGCGCGAACCGCTGGCCCGCCGTCCACCGCCTCGACGCGGCGAAGCTCTTCCGTCTCGCGCTCGAGGACGGGCCCGCCGGTTCGGTGTTCCACGCGATCGGCGAGGAAGGTGTGCCGACGAGGGAGATCGCCGAGTCGATCGCCCGCGGGCTCGGCGTTCGGAGCGAGTCGATCTCACCCGAGCAGGCGCTCGAGCAGCTCGGCTGGATCGGCGGCTTCTTCGCGCTCGACGTCCCCGCCACGGCGGAGATCACGAAGGAGCAGACGGGCTGGGAGCCCACCCACCAGGGCCTGCTCGCCGACCTGGCCGAAGGGCACTACTACGAGGAGCGCCGCTAGCTCGCCGCTGCGAGAGCCGCGCGGCGGGCGGGCGGGCCTCAGGCGACCGCGCGCGGCCTGATCCGCCGCGCGAGCTCGAGCGCCTCCTCGGGGCCGGTGAAGCGGAGCTCGGCGGTGTAGCCCGCCGCACCCGCGCGCACCTTCACCTCCGCGCCGAGCGCGCCGCCGAGCGCCTGCGCGATCTCGGCGGCGGCCTGCTCCTGGTCGGGGTGCGGAGCGCTCGCGCGACGCGCGCGCGGGACGAGCGCGTTGTTCGCCTCGCGCGCGCGCTCTTCGGTGTGGCGGACCGACCAGCCCCGCTCCGCTGCCTGGCGCGCGAGCGATCGACGCTCGCCGTGATCCTCGGCGAGCAGCAGCGCGCGACCGTGGCCCTCACTGAGCGCGCCATCCTCGATCAGCGCGACGACCTCGTCGGGCAGATCGAGCAGCCGCACGAGGTTGCTCACAGCAACGCGGCTTCGCCCGACGCGACGGCCGATCTCCTTGCGTGTCAGACCGAGCTCCTCGACCAGCGCCGCGCACGCGCGCGCCTCCTCGATCGGGTTGAGATCCTCACGCGCCATGTTCTCGATCAGCGCGACTTCCAGCGCCGCGGCGTCCTCGCGCTCACGCACGAGTGCGGGTATCCGCTCGAGGCCGGCGATCCGCGCCGCGCGCCAGCGGCGCTCCCCGGCGACCAGCTCGTATGTCCCGCCCGCACGCGGACGCACGAGCACGGGCTGAAGGATGCCCTGCTCGCCCAGCGAGCCCGCGAGCTCCTGAAGCGTCTCCGCGTCGAAGTCGCGCCGGGGCTGCTTCGGATTCGGGACGATCAGCTCGAGCGGGAGCTCGCGCAGCTCCTCGCCCGGGGTCGAACCCCCCTCGGCGGACACGGAGAGGATCGCGCTGAGTCCGCGCCCCATTCCCGGTTTCGGCTTAGCCACGGGCAGCCACCTCCTTCGCGAGCTGGAAATACGCCTCTGCCCCGGCGCTGTGGGGATCGTGGTGGGTCACCGGCAGCCCATGGCTCGGGGCCTCGCCGACCCTTACGTTTCGGGGGATCACGGTGTCGAAGACCAACTCGGGGAAGTGCGCGCGCACCTCCCGCTCCACGTCCTGGCCGAGCCTCGTGCGCGCGTCGTGCATCGTCAGGAGCATGCCCGCGATCGTCAGCCGCGGGTTGAGCTCGCGCTGCACGAGCGAGAGCGTCTCGAGCAGGCCCGCAAGCCCCTCGAGCGCGAAGTACTCGGTCTGCACCGGCACGATCACCTTGTCCGCCGCCACCAGCGCGCAGACCGTCAGCGGCCCCAGCGAGGGAGGGCAGTCGAGCAGCACGTACTCGAAGTCCTCGCGGATCGGCTCGAGCACCTCGCGGAGCCGCTGCTCGAAGCCCTCGATTCGAGGCAGCTCCACGTTCGCCCCGGCGAGACCGGGGCCGGCGGGGAGGGCGGAGAGGCCGGCGACGGGAGTGTCCACCAGTGCCGAGCGCGCCTTCGCCTCGCCCGTGAGCACGTCGTAGAGGCCCGGTTCGCGCGAGCGGGGGATGCCCAGTCCGACCGTGGCGTTCGCCTGCGGGTCGACGTCTACGAGCAGTGTCGCGTAACCCGCCTCGGCGATGCACGCGGCCACGTTGACCGCGGTGGTCGTCTTGCCGACGCCACCCTTCTGATTCGCGATCGCGTAAACCGTGCTCACCCCAGGCAAGCTAGCGGCGAGGGGGGACGGCCGGGCGCGGCGACACGCCGAGTTTCCGGGGTAAGCCCCCGTTCAGGAGCCCAGCGGACGCCTGCTTGCCACGCCCGCGCGGCGCGGGAACCGCTCGGGAGTCGGCGCGCTCTTGCGGAACACGTGCAGATGGCGCTCCTCGGCCCCGGGAAAGGGCACGACGTGCCGCACCTCCTCGCGCTCCAGCCCGAGCAGCGCGGCCGCGGCGAGCGACTCGCGCTCCTCGTGCTCCAAGCGGCGCCCGCGCCACTCCACCAGGTGCCCGTCGGGCACGAGCAGGGGCGCCGCGTACTCGAGCACCACCGGCTGAGCGGCGAGCGCGCGGGCCACGACCACCTCGTTCGCCCCCAGACCGTCCGCCCAGTCCTCCACCCGGGCGCAGACCACGCGAACGTTGCCGAGCTCCATCGCCTCCGCGAGCCCCTCGATGTAGGCGCACTTCCGCGCGTGGCTCTCCACCGCGAGCACCTGTGCCGCCGGGAGCGCCGCCGCGAGCACCAACGCCGGCAGGCCACCGCCGGACCCGAGATCCGCGATCGTCCCAGCCGCACGCAGGGGCTCGACCTCGAGGCCGGCCAGCGAGTCGGCGATGTGCCGGTCGAGCACCAGCGCCGGGTCGCGTACCGCGGTGGGTGCATGCTCGTCGCTGGAAAGGCGCTTTGCGAGCACCCGGAGCTGCGCTGTGGCCCGTGTGTCCAGCCCGTACCGCGCCGTCACCGCGGCGAGCGCATCCGCCCCTCCAGAGCGGTCCGAGATAGGACTCATCGCAGGCTCGACCGGAGCCTGATTGTTTTCACGTGAAACGCGGTGCTACTCGGTGGCGCCAGCGCGCGGCGTGATGATGAGGTAGCGCTCGGGCTCGTTGCCTTCGCTGTGCGTCTCGACATCGTCCCGGTCCCGCAGGTATTCGTGCACGATCCGCCGCTCCGCGGGTGGAAGCGGGTCGAGCTCGACAGCTTTGCCCGTCGCGACGGCCTGGTCGGCCGCATCGTCGGCGTCGTCGCGCAGGGTCTCCGCGCGTCGCTCCCGATAGCCGTTGGCGTCGATCACCACGCGGACCTGGGAAGGCCCGTCGGGGAACACGATGCGCTGGGCCAGGTGCTGCACGGCGTCGATCGTCTGCCCGTGACGCCCGATGAACAGGCCCACGTTGTCGCCGTCGAGGCGGCCCGTGAGCAGGCCGTCCTCCTCGAGCACCTCGACCTCGGCGTCGAGCTGCAGGTCCTCGACGATCTCTTCGAGCAGCTCCTCCAGCGCCTCCGCGGGCGCCAGCTCGCGCTCGTAGTCCTCGTCGTCGCTCATCTTCGCCTCCCCGATCGTTTCTTCTTCTTGCGCGGCGGTTTCGGCGGGGCGACCGCCGGGGTCGAGGGCGCAGAGGACCCTCCGCCGGCGACCGCCCCCACGGTCGCGGGTTTCAGCGTGAGTCGCGAGGGTTTGCCGTTTTCGCCCCCCGATTGCTCGATATCGGGCTTCACCGGCGGCCCCATCCGGCGTTTGATCAGGTACTGCTGCGCGATAGTCCAGAGGTTCGTGGTGATCCAGTACACGAGCAGCCCGGCCGGGTAGCGGTAGAGGATCACCACGAACACGACCGGCAGCAACAGCATCAGGCGGCGCTGGTTGGCATCCGCCGTTGCCGTCGCGATCAGGGTCGAGGCGAGCTGCGAGCCCACGTAGAGGACGATCAGGATCACGAGGTCGACGCCCGTCGCCTTCGAGGTGATGTCAGGAAGGAAGAGGAACTTCGCGGAGTGCGGAGCGACCGTGTTGCAGGTGGTTTCTTCGACGAACTTGCCCGGCAGGTGCTTCACCGCGTCGATGCTCGTAGCCGCTTTGAACTTCGTCGCGAGCGTCGCGGAGTGCGCGTTGTAGTAGGCGACGAGCTGGTTACCGCAGATGTGCTTCTTGAGGTCCGTGCGCAGCATGTAGAAGAGCGAGACGAACACGGGGAGCTGCATCAAGAGCGGCAGGCACGATGCCAAAGGATTGATTTTGTTCTCTTGATAGAATTTCATCAGCTCCTGCTGCTGGCGCTGTTTGTCCTCCTTGTACTTCTCTTTCAGCGCGTTGATCTGTGGAGCGAGCCGTTGCATCTCCTGCATCGACTTGAGCTGTCTGAAGGTGAGCGGCACGAGCACCGCCCTGATCAGCACGGTGAGTCCGACGATCGCCAGGCCCCAGCTCCCACCCACGACGTGGTCGTGGATGAACACCATGATGTGTTCGAACAGCGTGATCAGCGGCGAGAAGGCGTCCTCGATCACGTTGGCGATGGGTGGCATGCTCTAGCGGCTCTCGGCTCTGGGTTGTCGGGGATCTGCGGGGCCTGCGCCGCGCGGCGCTTGGCCTCCCTGCTCTGCGCTCAGCTCTGTCCGCCCGGGCGGGTTCTGAACAGTCGCTGAGCCTCGACGGGATCGTATCCGCCGTAGCTCCACGGGTTGCACCTCAGCAGGCGCCACACCGCGAGCACGAGGCCTCTAAGTATGCCGAACTCCCGCACCGCGCCGACCGCGTAGTGGGAGCAGGTGGGCTCGTACTTGCACCGCCGCGGGATCGCCGGCGAGATCAGCTTCTGGTAGGCGAGTACGGGTGCGAGGAAGATCGTGCGCAGCGCGGCCCGCGCCCGCGAGGGCGCCTCGCCCCTACCCGAGGCGTGCGCCGTAGCGCTCATCGGCCGTCGCCGGTGGAGGAGTCCTTCGCGGTGTCCGTACCCTGCGCCGCCGTCTTGTCGAGACCCGCACGGCCGAGCAGCTCGCCCAGCGCGGCGTCGAAGCCCTCGAGGCCCTCGCGCTCCGCGAGATCGAGCGCGTCGGGACGAGCGAGCAGGACGACGTCGTGACCTGGCGCCAGGTGCGCCTCGTGACGCGAGAAGGCCTCGCGCAGCAGCCGCTTGACCTTGTTCCGCTGTACCGCGCCGCCGACCTTGCGCGAGACCGACAGCCCCACACGCGGCCGCTCGGCGGCCGGGTTCGGGAAGGCGTAGAGGACGAGCTGACGGTTCGCCGTCGAGCGACCCTGACGGTAGACGCGCTCGAACTCCGCACTGCGTGAGAGCCGTCCGCTGCGCCCGCCGGCTCTCATCCGCACTCCGCGCTCGGCCTCAGGCGGAGAGGCGCTGGCGTCCCTTGTCACGCCGACGCTTGAGCGTCAGGCGCCCGGCGCGCGTGCTCATGCGTTTGCGGAAACCGTGCGCGCGTGCGCGCTTGCGCTTCTTGGGCTGGTAGGTGCGCTTCATCGATAGCTCTCGGTCGGGGCGGGTGTGATCGCGAGACGCCCGAGCGGCGCCACATCGGCCGTCAAGTATAGGCCGGAGGCGCGGCGGCCGATTTTTTCCGCCAAATGCGAGCACCCGCGACGGCGCTCCAATGACGTTGGGTATAGTCGCCCGACCGGGCCCCCGGGCCCCTCTTCGAATAGTCAACGACGCACCCTGGGAGGGGCGGATCAGCGCTGCCGTGAGCGACGAGCTCGAGCACATATGGTCACGCGTGCAGAGCCAGCTGGCTCTGCTCGTCGACGAGCCCACCTACCGCATCTGGCTCACCACGCTCGAGCCCTCCGAGCTGATCGGAGAGCGCCTCGTCCTCCACGCGCCGCCGCAGACCGCGCGCTGGATACAGGGGCGTTTCGGGGGCGTGCTCGAGGCGAGCGTGGAGCTCGTGCTCGGGCCGCTCGCGAGCGTGGAGGTGCGTCCGGCGGAACCACAGCACGCAAGCCGCGCAGAGCCCAGCAGCACATGGCGGTCCTCCCCGAGCGGAGCAGCGGAGCGCCGGCCCCGCGGCGACTCGCGGCCGACGCGGCCCGCCCCGCTCGCCGGCGGCGCGATCGGCAACCCCAAGCTCACCTTCGACCAGTTCGTGATCGGCGACTCCAACCGTCTCGCTCACGCCGCCGCGTTGACCGTCGCGGAGATGCCGGCGCAGGCATACAACCCGCTCTTCATCTGCGGGCCGCCCGGCGTGGGCAAGACCCACCTCCTCAGCGCGATCGCCAACCTCATAACGACCCACGACCCGACCCTGACGGTCCGGGCCACGACCGGGGAGGCCTTCACCAACGAGTTCCTCGGCGCGCTCGGCGAGCGCAGCACGGAGAGCTTCAAGGCGCGTTTCCGCGACATCGACGTGCTGCTCGTCGACGACGTGCAGTTCCTCGAGCGCAAGGCGCGCACCGAGGAGGAGTTCTTCCACACCTTCAACGCGCTTCACGACGGCGGACGACAGGTCGTCCTCACCTCCGACCGTCCTCCGCGCGATCTGCAGGCCCTCGAGGACCGCCTGCGCGAGCGCTTCGAGGCCGGCCTCGTCGCCGACATCCAGGCACCCGACCTCGCCACCCGTCTCGCGATCCTCCGAAAGCGCGCGCACCACGACGACATCGAACCGGCCGACGACACCGCCCTACACGCGATCGCCGAGCACGTCGCGAGCAACGTGCGCGCACTCGAGGGCGCGCTGATCAGGGTCGTCGCCTTCAGCTCTCTGACCGGGCGGCCCTTCACCACCGAGCTCGCACACGAGGTGCTCGGCAGCCTCTACCCGCGCGCGCCTCGCCCCGGCACCAGGCCGGCACGCACGATCGCCGAGATCAAGCAGGCCACTTGCGAGCACTTCGGCCTCTCCGCCGAGGAGCTGCTCTCCACCAAGCGCACGCCGCGGGTGGCTTGGCCGCGACAGCTCGCGATGTACCTCGCCCGCGAGATCACCGGCGCTTCGCTTCCCGCGATCGGCCGGGAGTTCGGCGGGCGCGACCACACCACCGTGCTTCACGCGTGCAGGCGCGCCTCCGCCCGCCTCGCATCCGAGGACGGCTCCCGCGAGGCTGTGGACAAGCTCCTCTCAGACCTCGGGCTCGACTCGCCGTGACCTGCGGCGAGCTCCCACGACCGCTCCGCCTGAGAGACTTCCACAGGCGCTCCACAGGCCAGTCCACCGCGATCGCGCCCCGATCCCAAGCGCCCGGGCGAAGTCCACATGCACACAGGCCCTACTTACGACTATCCATTTAGAAGAGCAGCATGAAGATCTCCCTCTCATCAGCCGAGCTGCTCACGCAACTGCAGACAGCCACGCGCGTCGCCTCGACCCGAAGCGCCGTGCAGGCGCTCTCCGGCGTGATGATCTCCGCGCGCCAGGACGCCACGCCAGAGCTGCTCGCCACCGACATGGAGGTCGGGCTGCGGATGCCGCTCGCCGCCGAGGTCAGCCGCCCCGGCTCGGTCGTGCTCCCTGCACGCCTACTGCTCGACGTCGCTCGTTCGCTCGCGGCCGCTGAGCTCACGATGGAGCTCCGCGCGGCGGAGCAGGACGTAGAGCTGATCTGCGGCGCAACCACCTTCCACCTGCGCACGCTTCGCGCCGAGGACTTCCCGACGCTCCCCGAGCCCTCGCCGGACACACGCGTCGAGCTCCCCGCGGCCGCCTTCGTCGAGACGATCTCCCGTGTGGCGCGCTCCGCCTCGCGCGATGAGACGCGCCCCGTGCTCACGGGCATCCTGATCTCCGCGGCGGGCCAGGAGCTGCGGATGGTCGCGACCGACTCCTACCGGCTGAGCGTGAAGGAGACGGCGCTGCAGACGCCCCTCCAGGGCACCCTCGAGGCGAACGTCCCCGCCCGCGCACTGCAGGAGCTCGCCCGGATCGAGCAGCAGACCGATGCCGAGACGGTCGCGGTGAGCGTCGGGCAGAACCAGGCGATCTTCGAGCTCGGCGAGATCGTTCTCTCCTCACGGCTGATCGACGGGCAGTTCCCGAACTACCGCCAGCTCCTCCCAGAGTCCGTCGAGCACGAGCTTCGCCTCTCGAGCGCCGAGGTCACGGACGTCGTGCGCAGGATCAGTCTGCTCGCGCAGAAGAACGCGCCGCTGCGGCTCGGCTTCAGCGAGGGGACGCTCGCCGTCTCCGCGCAGACCCCGGACGTGGGCGAGGCCAGCGAGGAGATCCCGGTTCCCTACCACGGAGAGCTCTTCGAGATCGGCTTCAACCCGGAGTTCCTGCGCGACGGTCTCGAGAGCATCGACACCGAGGAGCTCGTCCTCAAGCTCATCAGCCCGCTTCGCCCCGGCCTGATCGAATCCCCGGACACAGGCGACTTCGTCTACCTGATCATGCCGATCCGGCTCAACGTCTAGCTGTATGCGATGCGCGTGCTCAGCGTCGAGATGCGCGACTTCCGGACCTATGCACGGGCCGAAGCGCGGCTCGGCCCGGGCCTGACGGTCGTCCACGGCCCGAACGGCGCGGGTAAGTCGAACCTGCTCGAGGCGCTCTACTTCGGCTGTACGGGACGCTCGCCCCGCACCCGCAGCGATCGCGAGCTCGTCCGCTTCGGGACCCGCGCCGCGCGCGTCAGCGTCAAGGTGGAGCAGGACGACCGTGAGCACGACCTGAGCGTGGGTTACTCCTCGCCCGCGCCCGGGGAGCCCGCGGTGAAGCGGATGAGCTGCGACGGCGCCGTCGTCGAGCGCCTCCTCGACGTCCCCGTGCGGCCGCTGATCAGCGTCTTCATGCCCGAGCGGCTCGATCTGCTCAAGGGTGCCCCTGCGCTGCGCCGCGCACACCTCGATCAGCTCGTCGCCGCGCTCTGGCCTGCTCGCGCGGAGCGGCGCAGGGAGTACTCGCGGGTGCTCGCACAGCGGAACGCACTGCTCGCTCGGATCAGGGCCGGGCGTGCCTCCGACGCGGCGCTCGGCACCTGGGACCGCGAGCTCGCCGCCGCAGCCGTCGCGCTGCGCGCCGACCGCGACGAGGCGACCGCGCTGCTCGCCACACCGTTCAGCGAACGGGGAGAGGAGCTCGGATGCAACGGCAGCCTGACCCTCGAGTACAGGCCGAGGTCGAGGGTGCTCGAGGCTGACCAGTTCCTCCTCGAGCTCCTCGAGCGCCGCTCCGCCGACCTCGAGCGCGGCTTCACCTCACACGGCCCACATCGCGACGAGCTCGCGCTGCTCCGCGACGGCCGGGAGCTGCGCGTCTACGGCTCGCAGGGAGAACAGCGTCTCGCGCTGCTCGCGCTCCTGCTTGCCGAGCGCTCGCTGCTCGCCGAGCTGCGCGGCGCAACACCGCTGATGCTGCTCGACGACGTGATGAGCGAGCTCGACGAGCCGCGCCGCCGGCGACTCGCCGACGAGCTCGCCTCCGGAGGGCAGAGCGTGATCGCCTCCACCGACCTGGACCACGTACCCGGAGCCGCCGCCGCGACGGTGACGAGGATCGCCGTGTCGCCCGGCGCGATCCTCCAAGAGGCGCGCGCCGCGTGAGCCGCCGCGCCCCACGCGCCCTCGCTGAGGCCCTCGGGGAGCTGACCGGTGGGCTTGCGCCCGCGACCACGCTCGCGCGGGTTCAGGAGGTCTGGCCGCGAGCCGCGGGGTCCGCGATCGCCGCCGCCGCCCGTCCGGTGGCCGAGCACGAGGGGGTTCTCACCGTCGTCTGCGAGGCCGCGGTTTGGGCCTCGGAGCTCGAGCTCCTCGCAGGCGAGATCGTCCCTCGCATCAACGAGCTGCTCGGCGCCGAGGCGGTGCGCTCGATGCGCTGCCGCACGGGTTGAGCGCCGACCGCCCCCGGAGCGTTTCCATAACCCGGTTTTTCCCTGCATTTTGGGGTAATTCGAACGCTTCGCAGAGGCGGCTTCGACCCCCGCTCGTGCTATCCTTACGGATGTATTCACTTCGCCCTGGCCGTGGTCCTAGCGCCCCGGAATCCGGGGCGTTTCTACGTCACCGGAGGGCCATTGGCACCAGGTAGCGACAGCGCCGGCAAGGACGACGCGAGCAAAACCTCGAACACGGCGGGATCCGCCGACTACGGGGCACAGGACATCTCGGTCCTCGAGGGACTCGAGGCCGTTCGCAAGCGTCCCGGCATGTACATCGGCTCGACCGGCGTGATGGGCCTCCACCACCTCGTCTACGAGGTCGTCGACAACTCTGTGGACGAGGCTCTCGCGGGCTTCTGCACCGAAGTCGCGGTGACGATCCACCCCGACAACTCCGTGACGGTCCTCGACAACGGGCGCGGAATCCCGGTGGGGATGATGGAGAAAGAGGGCAAACCGGCCGTCGAAGTGGTGCTCACGGTCCTGCACTCCGGCGGGAAGTTCGGCGAGGGCGGGGGCTACAAGGTCTCCGGTGGACTGCACGGCGTAGGCGTCTCCGTGGTCAACGCGCTCTCGGAGAAGCTCCACGTCGAGATCCGTCGCGACGGCCACGTCTACTCGCAGGACTACAGCCGCGGTGCTCCGCTCGCCCCGCTGCACGAGGGCGAGAAGCTCGCCAAGGGGGAGCACACGAGCAACAGCGTGACGTTCCTCCCCGACGCCGACATCTTCGAGTCGCTCGACTTCGATTTCTCGACGCTCGAAGAGCGCCTGCGTGAGACCGCCTTCCTGACGCGCGGCCTGAAGATCTCGATCGTCGACGAGCGCGGCGAAGGGCACTCGGCCTCCTTCCAGTACGACGGCGGGATCGAGGACTTCGTCTCCTACCTCAACGAGAACAAGGACACGGTCCACCGCAAGGTGATCTTCTTCGAGGGCGACTCCGAGGAGGGCGCCGCCGAGGTGGCGATGCAGTGGAACTCCTCCTATCAGGAATCGATCCACGCCTTCGCGAACAACATCAACACCCGCGAGGGCGGCTCCCACCTCTCCGGTTTCCGCTCGGCGCTCACGCGCACGCTCAACAAGTACGCCCGCGACCACGGATTGCTCAAGGAGAAAGAGGACAACCTCTCCGGGGAGGACGCGCGCGAGGGGTTGACCGCTGTGGTCTCGGTGAAGCTCGCCGACCCCCAGTTCGAGGGCCAGACGAAGACGAAGCTCGGTAACCCCGGCATGGCCGGCTTCGTCGAGTCGATTGTGAACACCGGTCTTGCCGAGTTCCTCGAGGAGAACCCCGCTGAGGCGCGCGCCGTGATCAACAAGGCCGTTCAGGCGCAGCGAGCGCGTGAGGCCGCGCGCAAGGCACGCGATCTGACCCGGCGCAAGTCCGCACTCGAGAACTCGACCCTCCCCGGCAAGCTCGCGGACTGCTCGGTCAAGGACCCGAGCCTCGCCGAGCTGTTCGTGGTCGAGGGCGACTCAGCCGGCGGCTCGGCCAAGCAGGGCCGCGACCGCAACACCCAGGCGGTGCTGCCGCTGCGCGGCAAGATCCTCAACGTCGAGAAGTCGCGGATCGACAAGGTGCTCCAGAACGTGGAGATCCAGGCGCTGATCACGGCGATCGGGACGGGGGTACGCGACGAGTTCAACATCGAGAACGCCCGCTACCACAAGGTGATCCTGATGACGGACGCCGACGTGGACGGCGCGCACATCCGGACGCTCGCGCTCACGCTGCTCTTCCGCGAGATGAAAGAGCTGATCGAGGAAGGCTACGTGTACATCGCCAAGCCACCGCTCTACAAGCTCGGGCAGGGCTCGCGCGAGCGCTACATAGAGAAGGAGTCCGAACTCGAAGAGGTGCTGCTCGCCGACAAGTGGGAGAAGTTCCTCGTCTTCGACCGGCACGGCACGCAGTTCAAGCTCACCGAGGCGCGCTGGCAGCGCTTCACCCGCCTGCTCAAGCAGTACGAAGGGTGGGCGCTGAGCCTGCGCGGCCAGTACGGCCACGACGTGGTCCAGTTCCTCGAGGAGTCCTCGCTGCTCGGCGAGCGAATCGCAACCGCGGAGGCCGCGATCGAGATGCTCAGCCGGGACGGAGCGGCGGGCGACGCGCACACCACCGAGATGGTCGAGCAGGGGCCCGAGGAGATCCGCGTCAAGGCCGTCGAGGCGAGGACGGGTTTCGCCCGCACGCACCGCATCGGCCGGGCGCTCTTCGAGTCGCACGAGTACCGCGAGCTCGCGCGGGTCCATGTCGAGCTGATCGAGCTCGCCGGGGTGCCCGCCTTCGACGTGCGGCTCGGCGAGGCCGCGGAGACCGCGCTCTCCTTCGAGTCTCTGCACGAGGCCGTGATGAGGGTGGCCGCGAAAGGGGTCAAACTCCAGCGTTTCAAGGGGCTCGGCGAGATGAACGCGGACCAGCTCGGCGAAACGACGATGTCCCCGACGACGCGGGTGCTCGCGCAGGTCACGCTCGAGGACGCGGTCTCCGCCGATCGGATCTTCTCGAAGCTGATGGGCGACCAGGTCGAGCCTCGCCGTGAGTTCATCGAAGAGAACGCACGCGCCGTAGCCAACTTGGACGTATAGGAGGGAGGTGAGGCATGGCATCGGCTGATGTGATCGGCGGCGGCAGCATCGAACCGCGCGCGCTCGAGGACGAGATGAAGACCGCGTACCTCGACTACGCGATGTCCGTGATCGTGGGACGCGCGCTCCCCGACGTCCGCGACGGCCTCAAGCCCGTGCACCGCCGGGTCCTCTACGCGATGAACGAGCTCGGTCTCGGGCCCGGCCGCTCCTACTCGAAGTGCGCCTTGATCGTGGGCGAGGTGATGGGCAAGTATCACCCGCACGGCGACTCCGCGATCTACGACACGCTCGTGCGGATGGCGCAGGAGTTCTCGATGCGCAACGAGCTCGTCGACGGACAGGGGAACTTCGGCTCGATCGACGACGACCCCGCCGCGGCGATGCGGTACACGGAGGCCCGGCTCGCACGGATCGCGACCGAGATGCTGCGCGATCTCGACATGGACACCGTCGACTTCGCGCCGAACTACGACGGCAAAAAGCAGGAACCCGTGGTGCTCCCCGCGCGCTTCCCCAACCTGCTCGTCAACGGCTCCTCGGGGATCGCGGTGGGAATGGCGACGAACATCCCGCCGCACAACCTGCGCGAGGTGATCGGCGCGACGATCGCCTACATCGACGACCCCTCGATCGAGGTCGACGGGCTGATGCAGCACATCACGGGCCCGGATTTCCCCACCGGAGGGGTGATCCTCGGCCGCGCCGGGATCCGCGATGCCTACGAGACCGGCCGCGGCCGGGTGCGTGTCCAGGCGCGCGCGCACATCGAGCCGCTGAAGCAGGGCAAAGAGGCGATCATCGTCACCGAGCTCCCCTTCCAGGTCAAGAAGGGCGGCGACGGCGGCCTGATCCAGAAGATCGCCGATCTCGTGAAAGACGGGCGCATCACCGAGATCGCGAACATCGAGGATCACTCGGACAAGCGCGGGATGCGCCTCGTGATCGAGCTCAAGCGCGACGCGATCCCGAAGGTGGTGCTGAACAAGCTCTACAAGCACACGCCGATGCAGACCACCTTCGGCGTGAACATGGTCGCGCTCGTCGACAACGTCCCGCGCACACTCGACCTGCGGTCGGTGATCCACAACTACGTCGCGCATCAGCGCGAGGTGATCGTGCGACGCACCAAGCACGAGCTGAGCGAGAAGGAGGCGCGCGCGCACATCCTCGAGGGCCTGCTCACCGCGCTCGAGCACCTCGACGAGATCATCGAACTGATCCGCGCCTCACGCGACCGCGAGGCGGCCCGCGAACAACTGATCGAGCGCTTCGAGCTGAGCGTGATCCAGGCGACCGCGATCCTCGATCTGCGCCTCTCCCAGCTCACCGCGCTCGAGGCGGACAGCATCAAACAGGAGCACGCCGACGTGACCGAGCGGATCGCCGAGCTGCGCGCGATCCTCGGTGACGAATCGCGCGTGCTCGGCGTGATCAAGGAGGAGCTCACCGAGATCGCGGAGCGCTTCGGCGACGCGCGGCGCACGGACATCAGCCACTCCGAGGACGAGATCGACATCGAGGACCTGATCGCCGATCAGCAGATGGTCATCACGATCACGCAGACCGGTTACATCAAGTCGCTTCCCCTCGCGACCTACCGTCAGCAGCAGCGCGGCGGGCGCGGTGTGACCGGGATGGACATGAAGGACGGCGACTTCATCGAGCACCTCTTCGTCACCTCCTCGCACGACTACCTGCTGTTCTTCTCCAACCGCGGGAAGGTCTACCGCTCGAAGGTCTACGAGCTCCCCGAGGCCCAGCGCACCGCGAAGGGCCGTGCGCTCGTGAACATCCTCCCGCTGCGCGAGGGCGAGCGGATCCAGGCCGTGGTCTCCACGCGCGACTTCTCCGAGACGCAGTACCTCGTCTTCGCCACGCGCAACGGGACCGTCAAGAAGACCGAGCTGATCGCCTACAACACGCCGATCAAAGCGGACGGGATCATCGCGATCAACATCCGTGACGACGACGAGCTGCTCGCGGTGCGCGCGGTCGACCCCGAGGAGGAGATCATCATGGTCTCCAAGGCCGGGCTCACCGTGCGCTTCGCCGAGTCGGATGCGCGGGCGATGGGCCGTGACACCACCGGCGTTCGCGGCATGGACGTGGGCAAGCAGGGCTCTGTGATCTCGATGGACGTCGCGCGCGACGACATGGACCTGCTCGTGGTCACCGAGAACGGTTACGGCAAGCGCACGCGGATCGACCAGTACCGCAAAACGAACCGCGGCGCGAAAGGCGTGAAGACGATCAAGCTCACCGAGCAGAAGGGCGCGCTCGCCGGCGCGCTCGTCGTGCGCGACCACCAGGAGCTCGTGTTCATCAGCGTCGGCGGCATGGTGCAGCGCACCGCGGTCGCCGGCATCTCCCAGCAGGGCCGCTCGGCGACGGGTGTTCGGGTGATGAACCTCAAGGACGAGGATCTCGTCAGCGCTGTCGCGCTCGTCGTGGACACCGGCGATGAGGACGTGGCAGGCGCTGATGAGCTGCCGCCTGCGCCCGCGGAGGACCTCGCGCCCGGCGATCTCGCCGATCCCGCCGACGAGGCCTCGCCCGACTCCTAGCCCCCGCCGCGCAAGACCTCGCCCAGTCCGCGGGCGGGGAGGGTTCTAAGCGTCCAGGTTTCGCCATGCGGACTCAGACAGCCGCGACCTCCGTCCGACAGCATGGGGGTGCGCAATACCTCCAAGCTTCTCCCAACCACCCTCCTCACCCTCTCCCTCCTCCTCCTCAGCGTCTTTGCGGGCCCCGCTGCGGCGCGCTCGATTCACGCCCATCACCACGGGCTGAGAGGGGCCGGAAAGCGGGGCACACACCGCCACCAGCACCTCCGCATCTCGCGCCACGCACGCGGGATCGCACCCAAGCGAGTCATCAAAGTGCGTGAAAAAGCGGTGCGCAACGCGGGCTCGAAGAGCCTCGACGCCGCGGCGCAGACGGCGGCGACGATCGCCTCGGTACTCGCCACGCCCTGCCAGAACACCGAAATCACGCCCGAACCGAGCAACTTCCCCCAGGTACGCGAAGCCGTTCTCTGTCTCGTCAACCGCGAGCGCGCGGAACACTCGCTCTCTCCGTTGAAGCGGAACGCCGAGCTCGAAGCCGCCGCCGAAAACCACAACGCGGAAATGATCGAACTCGACTACTTCGAGCACGTGGCGCCGGACGGCGAGACGCCCGTCGAACGGATCAAAAAAACGGGCTACATCGAAAGCGCATCCGACGGCTACGTGATCGGCGAGAACCTCGCCTGGGGCACCTACCAGCTCTCCACCCCGAAGGCGATCGTCGAAGCCTGGATCGCCTCGCCCGGCCACCTCGCGAACATCCTCGAATCGCGCTACACCGAAACGGGGATCGGCGTGGTCGCCGCCGTCCCGCAGTCGCTCGGCGAAGGCAACCCCGGCGCGACCTACGCCCAGGAGTTCGGGCTGATCGTCGAATAGCACCTCCCCCGCTCGTCGTCCACGTTCGCTACTCTGGCGAGACCAGAGAAAGGAGGTGGTCCAAACGTCGTCTGAACGTATTTGCGGGACCCTGGAGGTGACCGGCCGGTAGGTCGGGAAGGCTGGTCCGCCTAGCGGAAACCAACCCGGGACACCCCGAGAGACGGCCGCCGGAACTGGTCCCTCCGGCAGCACCACCGCCGATCTCGGTCTTTCCAGTCAGAGCAGCAAGCGAGGGGCGCTCCGCAGGGGGCGCCCCTCGTCGTTCTACGCGGCCTGCGGCAGATACGCCAGCCACGCCTGCGGGATCGTCGGGCTGGCGACGTGGATGAAGATCTCCGCGCGCGGGGTGCGCGGGATGCGGCGCGGGTGCATCCCCGCCTGGCGCGGCATGCGGTCCGCCTTGCGGCGGTTGCAGGGCGCGCATGAGGCGACGATGTTCTCCCAGCTCGAGGAGCCCCCCTTCGAGCGGGGGATCACGTGGTCGACGGTGAGGTTCGAGCGCGAGCCGCAGTACTGGCAGGTCCAGCTGTCGCGAGCGAACACCGCGCGCCGGGTGATCTTGCGCCGGTGCGCGTCGCGCGGCACGTTGACGTAGGAGACGAGCCGGATCACGACGGGCCGTGCGAGCGTGGAGCTCTCCGAGTGCAGCTCCCAGCGCCCACGCTCGAGCAGCTCGGCCTTCTCCTTCAGCAGCAGCACCACCGCGCGCCGGACCGTGCACACGTTGATCGGCTCGAAGGTCGCGTTGAGAACGAGCACCCGACCGCCCATCGCCGCGCGGGGCGATGTCTCAGGCCCGTGCCGCTGGTGCTCAGTTGGCGGCACGGACCCCACCGGCTCGGGTGGGATCGCGCTCTCCATGTTCGCGCCGCAGTCTAGCGGGCGGGAGTGCCCCCGCGTGCTTGGTTGGAAGGGGGCGCGATCGCGTAGGAGCCGAGCACGCGGACCACTTCGCAGATCGAGCTGAGCCCCTCGAGTGCGGCCGCGAGCGTCGTCTCGCCGATGCCCGCCTCGAGCTCGACGAAGAACATGTAGGAGCCCATCGCCTCGCCGCGTGGGCGGGACTCGATCTTCGTCAGGTTGATCTCGCGCGATGCGAACTCGTCGAGGCAGCGCACGAGCCACCCCGAGTGCTCCGCGCCCGGTCCCCAGAAGACGATCGCGCTGCGTCGAGGCGAAGCCGCAGCGAGGTCGCGAAGCGGTGGTGGCTCGCTCGCCGCCGCCGCGCGCGCGAGCCAGACGAAGCGTGTTTCGTTGTCGTCGCGGTCCTGCACGCCCTCGCGCAGCACGGTGCCGCCGTAGATCTCCGCCGCGAGCCTCGTCCCGAGCGCGGCCACCCCGCGCTCCTCGCTCGCCACGGCCGTGCGCACCGCCTCGGCGGTCGAGGACGCGGGGCGGATCTGCGCATCCGCGAGCTCGCTGCGCAGGAAGCGCGTGCACTGCCCCGGCACCGCCGGATGTGAGAGCACCGTCGCGATCTCGCCGAGCTCGAGCGCGCGCGCGGCGATCAGCGAGTGGCGCACGAGCAGCAGCGCCTCGCCCACGATCTGCAGGCCCGGGGCCTCCTCCGCGAGCAGGTCGAGCGTGACGTTGATCGATCCCTCCAGCGAGTTCTCGATCGGAACGACGGCCAGCTCGATCTCTCCCTCGCGCAGCGCGCGCACCGTCTCGTAGATCGAGGGCATAGCGACGGGCTCCACCGCCCCGGGGGCCGCGCTCGCAAGCAGCGCCTCCTCGCTGAACGTGCCCGCCGGCCCGAGAAAGCCCGCACGCGGCGGGCCTACACGCTCAGCCCGCGGGCTCATCGGGGGCGGCGAGCGCCGGCTCGCTCTCGCCGCTCAGCGCGAGCCGAACCGCCTCCGCCTCCTCGGGCGAGAGCTCCAGTTCGCCGCGCCCGGCGAGCACGCGCTTGCCGTAGACCCTTGCCTGGTCGCGGTGGTGGATGCAGGAGAGGACGATCCCCGAGCGTTCGTCGTCGAGCAGCGCGATCGACATCGACTGCCGGCCGGAGAGCTCGTTGTAGGCGTCGTAGCGCACGAGCGCGCGGTGGGCGAAGGTCCCTCGCAGCGTGCTCTCCGCCGCGCCCAGACGGCCGTCGAGCCGCAGCGCGGTCTCCTCGACGTAGTCGCGCAGCGCTTCAAAGGCCTCCTGCATCGTCGCCGCGTGCGCGATCAGGTCCCGCTCGCCGCGCTCGCCGATCACGAGCCGCTGCGCTTGGCGCAGCCGCCGCACGCGCAGGCTGAGCACCGCGCAGCCGAGCAGCGCGAGCAGCGCCACCGCCGCGGCGGCGATCGCGATGATCCCCTGTGTATCGGTGACCGACGTGGCCATCGCCCACAAGTTTAACCGCTGCGACCGCGGCTATTCGCCGAAGATCGCGAGGTAGGTGCTCTTGTTGTTTTCCGTGTTCGTCTCGCCCGGCACCGGGGCGACGTTCACGTTGATCTTCGAGGCCACGCCCACCGACACGCCGTTGACCGGGATTTCCACGTTGACCTTCGTGCCCGGCTGGGCCGAGTTGATCGAGTGCGAGGCCTTCAGCGATTTGCCCGCCGCCGTCACTTCGATTTCGACCTTCACGTTCGTCTCAACGCTTTCGCCCGCGTTTTCGACGGTCACCGTGAAGGTCGGGGTTCCCCCGCCCGCGATGTGGTTCAGCGTGGGTTCGGGCTGCAGGTTGTTGGTTCCCACCGCGGTCCCGATCAGCGCGCTCCCGTGGGTGCCCGCCGTGACGCTCGCCGAGGAGCCCGATTTCGCCTGACCCGTGAGGCGTTCGGAGACCTTGCTCGTTTCGAGCCAGCCGATGTTCGGCAGGAAGCGCGTCCCCTGCGTGCTCGCCTGGATGCTGTTCGCCGAGAGGGTCTGTTGGATCAGCGGCGCGACGCGCTGCGAGTAGATCACGTCCGAGGCCAGGAAGGTCTCCATGTCGCCCGCGATCTTCGGCGCGACCGTTGCGCTCTGGCCCCCGAGCGCGGTCGGGAGCAGCGCGGCGATCTTCGTGATCCCTTCGATCCGCAGGCCGAGCGCGAGCAGCAGGTCGCGCTGGGCGTCCGTCATTTCGCCCGGGACCTTGAGCGCTTTCGCGCGCGCGGTGAGTTTCTGCGCTTCGACGAGCAGCTGGTTGACCTGCACCTGGACGTCGAGGCCCGACTTACCCGCAGCACCCGCGAGCGCTGTGAAGAACGGCTTGGAGACCTGCGCGTCGTATTCCTGGGCGATTTCGCCGACCTGGTGGTTGTAGTCCTTCAACGACTGCTGCTTCTGGGATTTCAAGCAACCGTTGATCACCAGCACGATGATGATCAGCAGCACCACCGCCGCGCCCGCGGCGATCCGCCGCCGCATCATCAGCGTGTGCTGGTCGTAGCCGGAGGGACCCCCCGAGCGGGCCGGGCGGCGCGGGCGCGGACCGCGCCCGGGCGCGGCCGTGCCTCGGCCGGCGGCGCCTCGCGCACGCGGCGCACGGGTCGACGGTCGAGGAGCAGTCTCCTCGCCATCATCGAAGAACGACAAAAGCCTCCGCTCCTTTGCAGGGTCCTGGAAGTGCCCAAGTATGCCCTTTGGGCCTGCTCCCTGACGATTTTGCAACTTCTCGCTCAATGTGAGTATTCCTGCAGCGCAGGCGGAGGAGAGGGATCGGCGACGGCGAACGCGGGAGCCGGTGGAGTCGCCGCGCACCCTTCTCCAGACCCAGGCCCCGGACGGAGCGTCCGTCGGGCCGCAGCTGGTGCTCGGCCGCTACCGGCTCCTCGAGCGGCTCGGCGCGGGCGGCTTCGGGGTCGTATGGCGTGCCCACGACGAGCTGCTCCAGCGCGAGGTCGCGGTGAAGCGCATCCTGCTCGAATCGGGGGGCGACCCCGAACACGCGGAGCGCGCCGCGCGCGAGGCGCAGGCCGCCGCGCGCCTCTCGCACCCCGCGATCGTCGCGCTCTATGAGGCCTGTGCGCAGGGCGAGGCCTTCTATCTCATCTCCGAGCTCGTCCGCGGGCAGACCCTCGGTCGCCTGATCGCCTCCGGCGAGCTCGAGGACGAGGAGGTGCTCGAGATCGGCCTCGACCTGATCGATGCCCTCGAGCACGCGCACGAGCGCGGCGTGATCCACCGTGACATCAAGCCACAGAACGTCCTCGTTCCCGATGCCCCCGCCGCGCGCACCGCCGGTGGGCGCCCCGTCGCCGCCAAGCTCACCGACTTCGGCGGTGCGAGCATCGCCGAGGAGGACGCGCTCACGCGTACGGGCGACGTGCTCGGCACGCTCGCCTACATGGCCCCCGAGCAGAGCGAAGGGCGCGAGATCGGAGAGCAGGCCGATCTCTACTCGCTCGCGCTCGTCCTCTACGAGGGCCTCTCCGGCGAAAACCCCGTCCGTGGCGCCACCCCGGCCGCCACCGCGAGGCGGATCGGCACCCCGCTCGCTCCGCTCGGGCGCGTGCGGCGCGATCTAGCACTCGATCTGACCGGGGCGCTCGACGACGCGATCAGACCGGATCCCGATCAGCGCGGCACGCTCGAGGACCTTCGCGAAGCCCTCGAGGAAGCGCTCGAGCTCGGCCTCGACGCGCCACCCCGCCGGATCCTCCGCGCGCGTCGCGGCTCCGATCGCGCCGCCACCGCACCCGCCGCCGCCGAACCGGGGGCGATCCCCGCCGCCCCGCACCGCGACGACGCTCACGCGGGTCCCGAGCGCACGGCGCTGCGCACCCTGCGCAGGCCACGTACTCGATTCGTCGGAGCGCCGGCGGACGTTGCGGTGGGCGCGCGCGACGCACCGCCCGATGAGCAGCCCGAGCAGGACGGCGCCCTCGCCGGCGGACGCCGCGCCCGTCGGGCGGCCGGTCCGGAGCCCGATCACGGCGGTCTTCCCCGCACGCTCTGGATCGCGCTCGCCCTGGCCGCGGTCGCCTGGCTCGGCATCAGCGGCCGCCCCGGCGCGGGGTTGCTGCTCGCCGCCGCGCTCGCTCCGCTCGCCGCGATGCCCCCCGAGCCCTACTCGCGGCGCGTCTCGCCGGTCTGGCTCCTCTGCCTGCTCGCTCCCGCGCTCGGCGTCATCGGGCTCGCCGGGGCCTATCCCGCCGTCGCCGGGCAGGCCAGGCGCTGGCGCGCTCGGCTGCTGCTCGGCGCGCTCGGCTACTGGTGGCTGCTGCTCGCCGAGCCTCTGCTCGGGCGGCGGCTGTGGCTCGGCGCCCACGCGGGCGCCCCCGCGAGGGCGGTCTGGGAGGGCTCGCTCACGAGTGCCGCCTCCCACGTGCTCGGGCCGCTGCTCAGCATGGGGAGCCTGCTCGGTGCCGCGCTCTGGGCGCTCGCCGCGCTGCTGCTCCCCTGGATCGTGCGCGGCGCCCATGCAGCGCTCGACCTCCTCGCCGCCACCGTCTGGTCCGCCGCGCTCTGCGCCGCCGCTCCGGCACTCGACGCGGGACTGCTCGCTACGGGCTCGCATCCCTCGCCCCGAGGAGCGCTGCTCGGTGCCGTTCTCGGCGCCCTGTTCGCGATCGGTGCGCGTGCCCTGCGCGGACCCGTGTAGGCCGTTCGGGAACCGAGTGTGCGTAGCATGGCCCTGAGGGCCGCCGGCCGAGTGCCGCCGCGGTCGTCGTTCACCTGCCGATGAACCTGCTCAAGAGCGTCGAGAACACAATCGCAAGGCTCGTCGAGGGCTCCTTCGGGCGGGCCTTCCGCTCGGAGGTGCGCCCGATGGAACTCGCGCGCAAGCTCACGCGCGAGATGGACGCGCACAGGACGGTCTCCGTCTCGCGTGTCTACGCCCCGAGCGAGTACGTCGTCTGGCTCTCCGTCGAGGACCGCGAACGCTACGAGGGCGTCGAAGGCGAGGTGATCGACGAGCTCTGTGCCTATCTGCTCGAGCACGCGCGCCGCGAGGAGCTGATCCTCGCGGGTCCCGTGCGCGTCTCCTTCGAGACCGACGAGCGACTCGCGCTCGGCGAGTTCGGCATCCAGGCCCTGTTGGTCCGCCCCGACGGTCAGAGTTCCGCGGAGCGACGCTCCGCTCCGCGCGCCGAGCCCACGGATCGGTTCGGCGAGGAGGACGAGCACGGCAAGACGATGATCTACAGCACCTCCGCCCGCGTCCGCGGGCCCGTCGAAGCCGCCCACGCGGAGCGCGCCCCGCGCGCGCTGCTCAGCATCGGAGGCAAGCGCCTGCTGCTGCCCCCGACCGGGGCTGTCGTCGGTCGCAGCCGGGACTGCGACGTCGTGCTCGACGACACGGGCATCTCCCGGCGGCACGCGCAGCTCCGCCCCGCTGCCGCGGGCTGGGAGATCGAGGACCTCGGCTCGACCAACGGCGTGCTCCTCAACGGCCTCGCCGTCGAGGGGAGAGAGCCCCTGCACGCCGGGGACCGCATCGAGTTCGGCTCCACGGAGGCTCGCTTCGAGCTCGCATGAACGGTCTCGATCCCGCATCCGTCGCGCTCAAGTTCGGCTTCCTCGCCGTGCTCTACCTGTTCCTGCTCTGGGTCGCGCGCAGCGCACGCCGCGATCTCGGCGGGGCGAGCGTGGTCCAGCGGGAGGCCTTCGCCGCCGAGGCGCCCCCCGACGCGACGGGGATGTACTCCGCCTCGAAGCTCGGCACGGTCGACTACACGGGGCGCGCGCCCCGGCTCGTGGTCGAGCGCGCCCCCGGGCACGAGCCGGGGATGATCTACGACCTCGACGGCGACCTCGTGCTCGGCCGCGGCGAGCGCGCGGAGATCCGCCTCGAGGATCCGTTCGCCTCCGCGGGCCACGCGCGGATCTACGAGCAGGGCAACAGCGTCGTCGTCGAAGACCTCGGCTCCACCAACGGCACCTATCTCAACGAGGAGCTGCTGCAGACCCCGCGCCCCCTGCATCCCGGCGATCGTGTGCGCATCGGCGACAGCGAATTCTCCTTCGAGGTCGACTAGGTGCTGCGCGTCGCCGAGCAGTACTCCGGTAGCGACACAGGGCGCCAACGGCGCGCGAACGAGGACTCGCTGATGGTCCGCTCGCCGCTCTTCGTCGTCGCCGACGGGATGGGCGGAGCGCAGGCCGGCGAGGTCGCCTCGAAGGTCGCCGCGGACACCTTCCAGGGTGGCCTCCCCGACGGAGCCGAGCCCGAGGCGGCGCTCGCCGGGCTCGTCCAGGAGGCGAACTCCCGAATCCACGAGCTCTCGCACGCCAACGCGGAGCAGGCGGGGATGGGCACGACGCTCACCGCTATCTACGTGGGCGAGCTCGAGGTCGCGATCGCCCATGTCGGCGACAGTCGCGCCTACTGCATGCGCGGGGGCGAGCTGCTGCGCCTCACCGACGATCACTCGCTCGTCGACGAGCTGCTGCGCCAGGGTCGCCTCACCCCCGAGGAAGCCGTCGAACATCCGCAGCGTTCCGTGATCACGCGCGCGCTCGGGATCGAGGGCACGGTCGAGGTGGACACTCGCTCCTTCCGCGGCCTCGCGGGCGACGTCTACCTGATCTGCAGCGACGGCCTGACCACGATGATCACCGAGCAGGAGATCGCCTCGGTGCTCGCCTCCACGCCTGCTCTGCGCGAGGCCGGAGAGCGGCTGATCGCGGCCGCCAACGAGGCCGGGGGAAGGGACAACATCACGGTGATCCTGCTACGGCTCGAGGAGGTCGGCGGCGAGCAGCCCGCCGTCGCCGAGCAGGCCACGCTCACGGGGATCCCCGCCGTCGAAGCCCCGCTCGCCCCAGCGACGGGCACGGGTGCGGGACCCGCCACGCAGGCTCATGTGCCCGCGTCGGTCGCCCCACGGCAGCCTCGGAGTCCGTCCGGGAGCCGCGCCGGTCGCGGGCCCGAGGGCGGCGCGGGAGGGCGCCGCGTGCTCGTGCTCGTGAGCGCGCTCGTGGTGCTCGCGCTGATCGGCGCGGGCCTGTTCCTCGCGCTGCAGTCGGTCTACTTCATCGGCACGAACAACCGCGGGCTCGTCACGCTCTACCAGGGTGTCCCTTTCTCGCTCCCCGGGAACGTGGAGCTCTACAGCAGCCAGTACGTCTCCGGCGTGAGCGCCTCGACGCTCAGCCCGACTCAGCGTCACACGCTGCTCGACCACTCGCTGCGCTCGGAAGGGAAGGCGGCCTCGCTGATCCGCTCCCTCGAACTCGACCAGCTCGAATGAGTGCCACGCGGTGAACAAACCGATCGTCCGCCTCTACGGCTTCGTGGTGCTGCTGTTCGCGCTGCTCGTCGCCTTCACCTCGCGGTGGACGATCTTCGAAGCCTCCTCGCTGCGCGAGAACCATCTCAACGCGAGGTCGCTGCTCGAGCAGCAGCGAATCGACCGCGGGCCGATCATCGCCGCAGACGGGACGGTGCTCGCGCGCAGCCGCCGTGGATCGGAAGGGGTCTACGAACGGAGCTATCCGACGGGCAGCCTGTTCGGCAACGTGATCGGCTACTACTTCACCGACCGTGGGAGCGCGGGCTTCGAGCGCTTCCGCAGCGCCGCTCTCAACGGCCAGACGGACACCGGGCTGCAGGCGATCCTCGACCAGCTCCAGGGCCACAAGCCCACGGGCGAGCGGGTCCTCACGACGCTCGAGCCGAAGGCCCAGCGCGTCGCCGAGGAAGCGCTCGGCGAACACAAGGGCGCGGTCGTCGCACTCGAACCGCGCTCCGGCGCCGTCACCGTGATGGCCTCCTCGCCGAGCTACGACCCCAACGACGTGCGCTCCACCACCTCCTACGAAAAGCTCGCCCGGGACAGCAGCGGCCAGCCGCTCGTCAACCGCGCCACGCAGTTCGGATACGCCCCCGGCTCGACCTTCAAGATCGTCACGGCCACGGCAGCGATCGACACCGGCAGATACACCACCCAGTCCACCGTCAGTGGGCGCGACAACATCCCCGTCTCAGGCGTGAAGCTGCAGAACGACAGCAACGAGAGCTTCGGGATGATCACGCTCACCGAAGCGCTCGCGAAATCCGTCAACACGGTCTGGGCGCAGGTCGCCGAAAAGGTGGGCAAGGCGACGATGGCGCGCTACATGGCCCGCTTCGGGTTCGATCGCAAGCCGCGGCTCGACTACCCGGCGACGGAAATGTCCGCGAGCGGCGAGAGCGAAGGCGAAAGGATCGTCGCGCCGACCAGCGAACGAGTCGACGTGGGTCGCATGGGGATCGGCCAGGACAAACTCACCGTGACTCCGCTGCAGATGGCGGAGGTCGCCTCGGCCGTCGCCGACCGCGGCACGCTGATGGTCCCCCACATCACCTCGCGGATCGTCAACTCCGAAGGGCAGACCGTGCTCAGGGTCACGCCGAAGGTCCAATCCGACGTGATGAAACCCTCGACCGCCGCGGCGGTCACGACGATGATGGAAGCGGTCGTCAACGAAGGCACGGGAACCTCCGCGCAGATCCCCGGCGTGCAGGTCGCGGGCAAGACCGGCACCGCGGAGACGCTGCTCGGACAGACGATCAACAACGTCTGGTTCGTCGCCTTCGCGCCGGCCTCGAACCCTCGCGTAGCGATCGCCGTGACGCTGAAGGGCGTGCCCGGGGAAGGCGCCACCTTCGCCGCACCGGTCGCGCGCCGGGTGATCGAAGCGCTGCTCAATGATTGAACCCGAGACGATCATCGACGGCCGCTACCGCGTGCTCTCACGGCTCGGCTCGGGGGGGATGGCCGACGTCTACCTCGCCCAGGATCAGCTCCTCGGACGCGAGGTCGCGGTGAAGGTGCTCCACCACCACTTCGCCGAAGACCAGGAGTTCGTCGAGCGCTTCAAGCGCGAGGCGTCGAGCGCGGCCGCGCTCTCGCACCCGAACATCGTGGGCATCTTCGACCGCGGTGAGTGGAACGGGACCTACTACATCGCGATGGAGTACGTCGCCGGGCGCTCGCTCAAGGCGCTGGTGCGCGAAACCGGGCCGCTCGATCCCGCGCTCGCGATCGACACCGTGATCCAGATCCTCCGCGCCGCTCGCTTCGCGCACCGTCGCGGCGTGATCCACCGCGACCTCAAGCCGCACAACGTGCTGCTCGACGACGAGGGCCGTGCGCGGGTCACCGACTTCGGCATCGCGCGCGCGGGCGCCTCGGACATGACGCTGACCGGCTCGATCATGGGCACCGCCCAGTACCTCTCCCCGGAGCAGGCGCAGGGCTACGCGGTGAGCGCCGCCTCGGACATCTACTCCGTCGGGGTGATCCTCTACGAGCTGCTCACCGGCGCCGTTCCCTTCGAGGGCGAGACGGCCGTCGCGATCGCCTTCAAGCAGGTCTCCGCGACCCCCCGGCCGCCGAGCGAGCTGAACCCCGCCCTGCCGCCCTCGATCGACGCGCTCGTGCTCCGCGCGCTCGCGAAGGACCCGATCGAGCGCTACGCCGACGACGACGAGCTGATCTCCGCGCTCGAAACCGAGCGCGAGGCGCTGGGCTCCTACGCCGCCAACCCCTACGACGGCCACTACCCGGCCGAGGAGCTGCAGCACGAGCCGCCGACCGGGATCATGCTCGCCGCGCCGCTGCCCTATCCCGAGGACTACCCGCCCGGCGAGGATGATCCGCGCCGGCGGCGCAACCGCCGGCTGCTCTGGTGGACGCTCGCCGCCGCGGTGCTGATCGCGGGTGTCGTCGCGGCTGTGCTGCTGCTCGCTCCCGCGGGCAAGGTCGTGGTGCCCGACGTCGCGGGCCAGAGCGAACAGGCCGCGAGCGCGACGCTCAGGCGCGCCGGGCTGAACCCGGTACCCACGCTGCAACCGAGCTCGACCGTGCCGAGCGGCGTCGTGATCAGCCAGTCTCCCGCGGCCGGGGCGCGGGTCGAAAAGGGCGGCAAGGTGGGGATCGTGGTCTCCGGAGGACCCGCGAGCGCGCCGGTCACCGATGTCGAAGGGCTCAGCGCCGCAGACGCGATCGCGAAGCTGAGGAAGGCCGGGTTCAAGCCGAAAAGCACGAAGGAAACGAGCTCCACGGTCGCAGCGGGGAAGGTGATCGCGACCAACCCCACCGCCGGTACCGAGAAGCAGCTAGGTAGCCCCGTGATCGTGATCGTCTCCAGCGGACCCGCCCCGGTGAAGGTCCCGGACGTCACGGGGCAGTCGCTCTCCGCCGCAGAAGCCACGCTCACGAACGCGGGGCTGCAGGTGGGCACGGTGACGAAACGCACCTCGGCCTCGCAGGCGCCCGACACGGTGCTCGCGCAGTCACCCGCCACGGGCACGACCGAGAAGGCCGAAAGCAAGGTCGACCTCACCGTCGCCCAGGCACCGAAGGAAGCGGCGGTCCCCGACGTCGTCGGCGAGAGCCAGACGCTCGCCCTCGTCGCGCTCGGCCAGGCGGGCTTCAAGCCGAAGACCGCCTCCGCTCCGAGCACCGAAGCGTCGCAGGTCGGGATGGTGCTCAAACAGAGCCCCGCGGCGGGCGCGCAGGCCCCGAAGGGCTCGGTTGTCACCATCACCGTCGGCGCCGCGGGGACCGAAACCACACCGACCACCCCGACGACGACCCCCACCACGACGACCCCGCCCTCCGGCCCCGGTGGCTGAGATGGCCGCGACGGGAGGCCGGGCCTCGCCCGGAGAGGTCTCCGCCACGACGCCGACGCTGCGTGTGGCCGTGCTCGCGGGTGGGCGCTCCTCCGAGCACGAGGTCTCGCTCTCCTCGGCGGCCGCCGTGCGCGAGGGTCTGCTCGCGGCCGGGCACGAGGTCTCCACGATCGAGATCGGCCGCGACGGCGTCTGGCGCCGGGATGGAGCCGTCCTCTCGGTGACCCCCGGCGAGGGGCTGGCCGGCGCCGACGTGGTCTTCGCCGCGCTCCACGGCCCCTACGGGGAGGACGGCGCGCTCCAGGGCGCGCTCGAGACGCTCGGCGCACCGTACGTGGGCGCGGGTGTCACCGCCTCCGCGGTGTGCATGGACAAGGTGCTCTTCAAAGACCTGATGGCCGCCCGTGGGGTCCCCCAGGTGGCATACGCCGGGATCGAGGAGCGCGAGTACGAGCACGATCGCGCGGGCGCGCTCGAGCGCGCCGCGGCGATCGGCCAGCCCTGCTTCGTCAAGCCCGCGCACCTCGGCTCCTCGGTGGGTATCTCCAAGGTCCTCTCGCGAGATGCGCTCGGTGCGGCTCTCGGACTCGCCTTCGAGCACGACGCTCGCGCGATCGTCGAGGCCGCCGCGACGGGGATCGAGGTCGAGTGCGGCGTGCTCGGAGCGCCCGCCGGGGAGGAGCCCACCGCGTTGGCCTCCGAGCCCGGGGAGATCGTCTTCCGCGGGGAGTTCTACGACTACGAGGCGAAGTACGAACCCGGAGGGATGGAGCTGCTGATCCCCGCGCGGATCTCCGCGAGCGCTCGCGAGCGCGTCCGCGAGCTCGCGCTCGACACGTTCGACGCGGTGGGCTGCGAGGGCCTCGCTCGCGTCGACTTCTTCGTGGACGGCGAGGAGGTGCTCGTCAACGAGCTCAACACGATGCCCGGCTTCACGCCGACGAGTGTCTACGCGAAGCTGCTCGACGCGAGCGGTGTGCCCTACCCCGCGCTCGTGGACCGGCTCTGCCGGCTCGCCCTCGAGCGCCACGCACGCGAGTCCGCACGCCTCATCTGAAAAGCGTGATGTCCGCGATCGTCGCGGACTGCATGTGGGGTGGCAGCGAGATCATCCAGATCAGGTAGTAGCGGCGCGTCCCGCCGCTCGCTTGCAGGCGGATCCGTTCGCCGTCGTGCACGTCGGAGCTGGAGCCCACCGGGCCTTCCCAGCCGCGTGCGCTGAGCGGCGTCGAATCGCCGAAGGGGAGCGCGAGGTTGATCGAGTTGGAGACGTAGATCTGGACCGCGAACCCCGGCGTCGGTGTCTGGATCTCGATCCCTCGCCCGACCACGCCCGGAGAGGCATCGAGATAGATGCCGAGGCCCGTCCCACCCGTCTTGCGAAGGTTCTCTTCGTAGTAGCGCTCGGTCGACCAGGTCGTGCTCGGGTCGCTGTCCACGACGTTCGAGATCTGATCGCGGTTTTCCGGCCCGGTGCCGAACGGGTTGTAGTCGTGCGCGGAGGACTGGCCGAGCTGGACCGCCACGAGCCCCGCCTTCGACGAAGCGCCCGGCGCGACGCCGGTTCCACGGTGGGCGTTTTCGCCCGCGAGCACCACGATCAACACGACGATCGCGGCGAGCACCGCGAGCGAGGCGAGCCAGCGCGCCGGATGGCGCATGCGCCAGGGCAGGCGCCGACGCGCGCGGCCGCGCAGGCTGCGGAGCACGGTCGTGACCTCGCCCGTCGTCTGCCCCGTCCGCGAGGCCTCGATCGCGAGCACGTTTTCGAGATCGGAGGTCATCGCCGCCGCGTCGGGGTAGCGGTGGGCGAGGTCCTTGGCGACGGCACGGTCCACGACCGAGGCGGTCGCCGCGGAGAGCGTGGGCCGCCGTGCCTGCACGTCGGGCAGCTGCTCGCGCACGTGCTTCATCGCGACCGCCACGGGCGAGTCGCCGTGGAACGGGACGTCTCCGGTGAGCATCTCGTAGAGCACGATCCCGAGCGAGTAGAGGTCGGACTGCGGCGTGACCGGCTGCCCGAGCGCCTGCTCGGGAGAGACGTAGTCGGTCGTCCCGAGCACGCGACCCGCCATCGTCAGACCCTCCTCGCTGAGCGAGCGCGCGATCCCGAAGTCGGTGATCTTCGCGCCGCCCTCGGGATCGATCAGCACGTTGTGGGGCTTCACGTCGCGGTGCACGATCTGGCGCTCGTGCGCCGCTCCGAGCGCGCGCGCGATCTCGATCGCGTAGGCGAGCGCCTGCGGGATCTCCAGCGGGCCGTCGCGGCGGATCACCGTCTTCAGGGTCTCCCCGTCGACGTATTCGAGCACGATGTAGGGGGTCCCGGCCTCGCCCTCGCCCTCGCCCGTGCGCTCCGCCTCGGGCACGGGCTCCTCGCCCGCATCGATCACCGAGACCACGTTCGGGTGGTTGAGCTGCGCGACCGCCCTGGCCTCACGCCGGAAGCGCTCGAGCTGATCGGAGTCCGTTGCGATCTCGCGATGCATCAGCTTGATCGCGACGGGCCGTTCGAGCACCGTGTCGAAGGCCTTGTAGACGGTCGACATGCCGCCCCGTCCGATCACCGCGTCGAGGCGGTAGCGTCCGCCGATGAGGGTTCCGACCGCTGCCATCGGTCCCTATTGTGCGCGCCCGAGCCTCAGAAAGACGAGCCCGGCGAGCAACAGGCGGTAGATGGCGAAGGGGAGCAACGCCGCCTCGCGAAGTCGCGGGCCGAGCACACGCAGGCTGAACGCCGTCGATACGAACGCCGCCGCCGCTCCCGCGGCCATCGCCGGGCGCTCCTCGCGCGAGGAGCCGCGGGCGAGCCGTGCGGCCTCCAGCGCGCTCGCCCCGAGCAGCACCGGTAGCCCCGCCCGCCAGGAGAGAGCAACGGCCGCGGGACGCTCGAAGCCCCGCGCCCGAGCCGCCGAGAGCGTCGCGCCGTTGCGTGAGACGCCGGGCGCGAGCGCCGCCGCCTGCGCAAGACCGAGCGCGATCCCATCGCGCGCGTCCGCGTCGCGCGCATCTCCACGTCGGCTCGCCACTCCTCGCGCGCGGGCCTCGGCGATCACCATCGCAAACGACCCCGCCGCGAGACCCGCCGCGATCGAGCGCGGCCCCCCGAGGCGCCGCTCGATCGGCCCGCGCGCGAGCACCCCCACGAGCGCCGGCGGGGCGAGCGCGCCGGCGGCCACCCTGGCGGGGAGCAGCTCAGCCGCCCCGAGCGAGCCCGGACGCGCGGCGAGCGCGAGCGCCGCGCCCGCGTGCAGCGAGACCTCGAAGGACTTGCGCTTCGGGCCCTCGAGCGAGGCGTAGGGCCAACCCGCGAGCCACGGAAGCAGGGTGGTGTGCGCGGATGAGGAGACCGGCAGCAGCTCCGCTGGACCCTGGAGCAGACCCAGTGCGAGGGCGTGGCGAAGCGAGGGCCGACGTTCAGCCGGCGGCATTCCGCGCCGGCTCGCGGCGCTCCCGCCGCCTGCGGGCGATCCAGTAGACCACGCCCACGATCACCAGCGCGACGACCGCGTAGTCGACGTACTCGAAGCCCTTGCGGACGCTTTTCCAGTCGCCGCCGAGAGCGTGCCCGGCGATCGCGAGGCCGAGCACCCAGGGGATCGAGCCGATCAGGGAGAGCACGGTGAAGCGGCCGAGCGGCATCTTCGCGATTCCCGCGGGCAGCGAGACGAACGCGCGCACGACCGGGATGAAGCGGCCAAAGAGCACGGCCGGGTCTCCGTAGCGCTGGAACCAACGGTCGGCCTTCTCGATCTGCGCGGGACCCATGTGGACCTTCGCCCCGTGGCGTTCGAAGAGCTCCAGGCGTCCGCCTCGGCCGACGCCGTAGGCGACCCAGGACCCGACCATCGTCCCGATCAGTCCGGCGAGCACGATCCCGACCATCGTCAGATGGTGGTGAGACGCGCTCTGCCCGGGGTCCGCGACGGCGAAGCCCGCGAACAGCATCACGACCTCGGAGGGGATCGGGATGCACGCGCTCGAGAGCGCCATCAGCGCGAAGATTCCCGGCAGCCCTGCTTCGCGCACGAAATGCGAGGTTTCGTTGACCAGCGTTTCGGATATCGATGCGAGCACCAGCACAGGCGCGCCAACGATAGCGGCCGACCGGTGGGGCGAGATGAGAATCCCCTCGGGGCCGCCCGGCGATCGCGCGAGGCGGGCGTTACCGTCCCAAGCTGATGCGCGTCTGGGTGGACCTCACAAACAGCCCGCACGTGCTCGTCATGCGTCCCGTGATCGAGCGGCTGCAGGCCGACGGGCACGAGGTCTCGGTGACCGCCCGAGACTTCGCGCAGACGCTCGAACTGTGCGATCGCTTCGGTGTCGCGCACACCGCGATCGGCCGGCACCGCGGGGGACGCCTCACCGCGAAGGCGGGTGGCCTCGCCTCGCGCACCGCGGAGCTCGTCGGCTGGGCGCGCCGCGCGGGGAAGCTCGCCCGTGCCGCCGCACCCGCGGCGCAGCGCTCGCGACGCCCCTTCGACATCGCGCTCGGACACGGATCGAACGACGTCACGCTCGCCGCCGCGATGCTGAGGATCCCCAGCTCGACGATGTTCGACTACGAGTGGGCGACCGTGCAGCACAACGTCAACTGCCGTCTCGCCTCCGCCGTGGTCGTCCCCGAGGCGATCCCGCCCGAGCGCCTGCGCCGCTACGGCGCGGAGCACAAGCTGCGTCGCTACGAGGGCCTGAAGGAGGAGTACTACCTCGCCGACTTCGAGCCCGACCCCGCGATCCTCCCGCAGCTCGGCCTCGATCCGGCGCGGCCCGTGGCGGTCGTGCGCACGCCCCCCGAGCTCGCGCTCTACCACCGGCTCGAGAACGACCTGTTCGGGGACGTGCTCGAGCGTCTGCGCGCGGCCGGCGAGCGGGACGGCGTGCAGACCGTGGTGCTCCCGCGCGTGGCCTCCCAGCGCGCGCAGCTCGCCGCGATCCCCTCGTTCCTCGTCCCGGAGCACGCGATCGACGCGCAGTCGCTGATCGCCGCCGCCGCGCTCGTGATCTCCGCGGGCGGAACGATGAACCGTGAGGCGGTAGCGCTCGGGACGCCCGTCTACACCACCTTCCAGGGGAGGATGGGCGCGGTGGACGAACGGCTGATCGCCGAGGGGCGCCTGCGCGTGCTCGAGCGCGCCGCGGATCTCCAGATCCCGGCGGGCGCCACGCACGCGGCGCAGCCCCGCGTGCGCCGCGACCCCGGCGAGCTCGTCGAGCTGCTGCTCTCCCCGCTCGCGGCGTAGGGCCGCAAAGACCCCTTGCTGGGGCGACAGGAGCGCCCTGGCCGCTTACAATCTTCACAATGCGCCGACGGATCCGCTCGGCGGCCTTCCCGATCCATCGTCACTCGCTGCCACAGCTCGCAGTGGACGGGGCTCTGGTCGCGCTCGCGTACTACCTCGCCTTCCAGCTCCGATTCAACAGCGGCCCTCCGCGGCACTACGAAGAGCTGCGCTCAGCGACACTCTGGTGGGTTCTCGGCGGCTGCCTGCCGATCCTGATCCTCTCGGGGGTCTACCAGCGCCGCTGGCGATACGCCGGGCAGCGCGACTACGAGGCCGTCGTGCGGGCGGTGGTGCTGATCGTGCTGCTCACGGTCGTCGCGATCGAGATCTTCCGCCCGACGCACGCCTACCCCGAGCTCGCCGACGGCAGACACGAGGCGAACGCGACCGTCGCCGTCGTTCTCCCGAACGGGGTGATCGTGCTCTACGCGCTGCTCGCGCTCGCCTTCCTCGTCGGCATCCGCGCGCTCGCGCGAACCATCTACGAGCGGCGGCCGCTGGCCGCGTTCCGCTCCTCGCGCAAGGGCGATCGCACCGTGCTGATCGCGGGCGCCGGTGAGGGCGGGCGGATGGTCCTGCGCGAGATCATGCGCAACCGCGAGCTCGGCCTGGTTCCCGTCGGCTTCCTCGACGACGATCCGGCGAAGCACCGACTGCGGATCGACGGTGTGCGTGTGCGCGGGGACACCGAAGGCGACCTGCCGCGGATCCTCGACGACTCCGAGCCGGACGAAGTGATCATCGCGATCCCCTCAGCGCCCGGCTCGACGCGCGCGCGGATCGTGCGGGAGTGCCGCCAGCGCGCGATCCCCGTGCGCACGCTGCCGACCGTCTTCGAGCTGCTGCAGACCCGCGGTGCGCTCGCACGGCAGGTTCGCGAGGTGCGCGTCGAGGACGTGCTCGGCCGCGAGCCCGTGCACATGGAGCTCGAGCGCGTCGGGGCCTACCTCGCGGGGCAGGTCGTGCTCGTCACGGGCGCGGGCGGCTCGATCGGCTCCGAGCTCTGCCGCCAGATCGCGCGCGTGGAGCCGCACCGGATCGTGCTGCTCGACCACGCCGAGGACAACCTCTTCTCGATCCTGCGCGAGCTGCAGGACGAGCGCCACGTCCCCGAGTCGATGCTCGCCGCCGTGCTCGCGGACTGCAAGGAAGAGGAGCGCATGCGCGAGGTCTTCGCCGAGCATCGTCCGACCGTCGTCTTCCACGCCGCCGCCTACAAGCACGTCGGGCTGATGGAGGCGAACCCCGTCGAGGCCGTGCGCAACAACGCGATCGCCACGCAGGTCGTCGCGCACGTCGCGGGGGGCAGCGGAACCGAGCGCTTCGTGCTCGTCTCGACCGACAAGGCCGTCGCGCCGGCGACCGTGATGGGTGCCTCGAAGGCGCTCGCGGAGTTCGCGCTCGAAGCGGCGACCGCGCGGCATCCGCGGACGCGCTACGCGGCGGTGCGGTTCGGCAACGTGCTCGGCTCCTCCGGCAGCGTCGTACCGATCTTCCGCCGCCAGATCGAGCGCGGCGGACCGGTGACCGTCACCGACGAGCGGATGACCCGGTACTTCATGACGATCCCCGAGGCCGTGCAGCTGATCATCCGCTCGGGCTCGCTCGCGACGGCGCGCGTCCCAGAGAACGGGGCGGGTCGCCCCCGGATCGCACAGAGCGGAGCCGACGTGTTCGTGCTCGACATGGGCGAACCGGTGAAGATCGTCGAGCTCGCCCGCGCGATGATCGAGCTCTCAGGGCTGGACCCCGACCGCGACATCGACGTCGAGATCGTCGGCAGCCGACCGGGCGAGAAGCTCCACGAGCAGCTCTTCAACAGCTACGAGCGCGCGCGCCCGACCGACGCGGAGAAGATCCTGCGCGCAGAGCGCGAGCCACTGGGGCTCGCGGCGGTCGAGTCGATGTTCGCCGAGATCCGACTGCTCGTGCTCGAGGGGGATGCCGCGGGACTCGCGGCGAAGGTCTCAGAGCTCTCCAGGGAGCTGCGCGGGGGAGAAGCGCAGGAGGCGACGCCCGAGGCGTCCGCCCCCGCCACGCCGTCGCAGCGCGGCGGCGCGACCCCGTCCGCGGCCCCCGGACAGCGCGGTGCGCCTGAGCCCCTCGTACACTCCCCGGATTCATGAGCATCTCGCTGCTCGCCCTGTCGCTATCGAGCACCTTCACGAAGATCGGCGCCGTCGTCGCCTTCGCAGCCGTGCTCGGGATCGCGGTGCTGTCGCTGCTCGTCTTCTCCCAGGCCCGTGAGATCCGGCGCCTGCGCGAATGGGCGGGTCGCGCCCCCGAGCGCGCCGCTGACATGGAGCAGCGCGTCTCGGCCGCAGCGGCCGCACGCGTGCAGCAGACCACGCCGCAGGCAGTGCGGCCGGTCCCGCGCACGCAACCGATCCACGCGCGCCCGGCCGTTCCCGGCGCGCCCGGGACGCAGGTCCCACCGGGTCAGGCGGTGAGCGCCGCGGGCACCCCCCCCGCCGTCCCCGCCGCCGCCGGGGTCCAGGTTGCAACGGCGGCCCAGGCCGCCCCGGGCGCCGCGGGCAGCCAGGCGGCACCGGCTGCCCCCGCCACGCCCGCCACGCCGCCCGCCCCCGGCGCAACGGCCCCCGCGTCCGGCGCGCCCGCAAGCACCCCGGCGAGCCCGGGCGCTCCCGGGGCTCCCGTGCAGCCCGCGGCGCCCGGAGAGGGCCCGCAGCCGATCCCCTGGCAGCAGCCCGCTGGCACGAAGCCCGGCGCCGCCGCGTCCCCCTCCGGCGCTCCACTCGGCGCGCCGGCCTCGGCAGCCGCCACCCAGCGCGCGCAGACCCAGGCACCCCAGAACGGGGCACCGCCTGCTGCGCCCGCCGAGCCCGCGCCCTCACCGCAGCCCGCGCCCGCGACCGCCGCCGCCGCGGCCGCCTCGGGAGCCGTCGCCCCGGGCCAGGCGGTGCCTGCCGGGGCAGCTCCCGCCGCCGCCACGCCGCGCTCGCCGACACCGCCCGCTGCGGCGGCCACACCCGCGGTCGCCCAGCCGAGCGCCGCCGCGGCGGAAGCCGGGCGGACGCGTCCGCCGCTGCCCCCGGCGCCGGCCGCTCCGCGCCGGGCACCGGCGCGAGGAGAGAGCGCGGGAGCGGTGGCCACCGCCTCACGCACAGCGGGCGCAACGACCGACGCGCCACAGACCGCTCGCGCGGCATCGGAAGCGCGACGCGCGCGCGGGGGAGGCGACGGCTCGGGGTCCCGCGCTCGTATCGTGCTGATCGCGGTCGGGGTGGCTGTGGTCGTGGCGCTCGCCGTGGTGCTGCTCACCAAAGGTGGCTCGTCCACTCCGAAACACACGGGGAGCACCTCGACCCAGACGAGCACGACAACGACGACGGCGGCGAAAGCCAAGCACCATCACGCGAAACCCGCTGCGAAAACCGCGAAGGCGACGCCGCCGGCCGAACTCAGCGTGGTCGTGCTCAACGGCACGGAAACCGCGGGGCTCGCGCACCGCGTCTCGGTCGAACTGCAGCAGAGCGGGTTCTCGCAGGCGACCGCGCAGTTCGCCCACCCGCCGGGCTCCAACGAAGCGACGGTCGTCGAGTACGCGAGCGGCCACCAGGCCGACGCGCAGAACGTCGCACACTCGCTCTCGGTGAGCCACGTGGAGCCGATGGAACAGGCGGTCTCCGAACTCGCGGGCTCAGCGAAGGTGGTGGTCGTCGTCGGCGCCGACAAGGCGACGACCCCATAGCGGGCTTCCTCGACATTCCCGCGCGCTCGTCCAAGCCTCGCGAGCAGGGCATCACGCACGTGATCGACAGGGGGCTCTCGCTCGCCGAGGTCGACGGCCTGCTCGAGGTGGCCGGAGCGAGCGTGGACGTCGTCAAGCTGGGCTGGGGAACGGCGCTGGTGACGGGAAACCTGAAGGAGAAGCTCGCGCGTTACGCCGAGCTGGGTGTGCCCGTGGTGCTCGGCGGGACGCTGACCGAGGTCGCGATCCGCCAGGGCCGCGTCGATGGACTCGTCGCATGGCTCCGTGAACTCGGCCTGCACCATGTGGAGATCTCCGACGGGACGATCGAGCTCCCCGCCGAGCGCAAGCGCGAGCTGATCGAGACGCTGGCGAAGGAGTTCACCGTCTTCGCCGAGGTCGGCAGCAAGGACGTCGACTTCATCATGGCCCCGTACGTGTGGGTCGAACAGATCGAAAGCGACCTGCAGGCGGGCGCGTGGAAGGTGATCGCGGAGGCGCGCGAGTCGGGCACGGCGGGCATCTACCGCGCGAACGGCGAACCCCGCACCGGGCTGATCGAGGAGATCGCGCACTCGATCGATCCCGCTCGGCTGATCTTCGACGCGCCGCAGCAGAGTCAGCAGGTGTGGCTGCTCAAGCACTTCGGGACGGAGTGCAACCTGGGCAACATCGCGCCGGCCGACGTGCTCTCACTCGAGACGCTCAGGCTCGGACTGCGCTCGGACACCGTCGAGCGCTTCGCGCTGGGCGGCGCGGATTGAGCGCTGCGCTCGGCGCCGAGGGTGACGCCGATGAGGGCATCCGCGGCGGTCGCGACCCCCTCGGCCGTTGGGTCTTCGCGGTTCTCGTGCTGGCCTGCTTCGCCGCCTTCTTCCTCACCCAGCGCCTGAAGCACTCGCCGACGGTCGTCCAGCGCTTCGAACTCACGCCCAACTTCGCGCCCACGCCCTCGGGGCGGCACAAAGAAGAGCACATCTCCTTCAAGCTCTCGCATTCCGAACGCGCGACGATCGCGGTGATCGACTCACACGGCAACCTCGTCGCGACGCTCCTGCAGAGCTACCCGGTGGCGCGCTACAAACAGCTCTCGGTGCGCTGGAACGGGCGCCGGGGGACAGCGCGAAGCCACCGCAGCGGCACGACCGAAGCGGGCCGCAAGTTCATCGTCCCTCTCAACACCGGCCGTCTCGCTCCCGCGGGTGAATACCGCGTACGGCTCACGCTCAGCGGCCAGTCCAACGCGATCCTCTCGCCGCGCAGCTTCACGCTGGTGTCGCGATGAGCACGCCCCTGGCCGGAAGCCTCCCCTCCGCGGGCACGATCGCCGTCGTGCTCGCGGTTTGCGCGATCGCCGCCGCAGCGCTCGCCGTGCTGATGCGCCGCCGGCCCGAAGCCTTCCCGCTGCTCGCGGTGCTCGCGCTGCCCTTCCGCGTGCCGATCTCGGCGTCGGGCCGCACCGTCAACCTGCTGATCCCGCTTTATGTGGTGATCGGCGCCGCTGCCCTCGGGCTGCTGCTGCCGAAGCTGCTCGGGCGCGACCCGGGCGAGAGCGGGCATGCCCCGCGGGGCGACGCGGCGACCGAGCAGGCGATTCGCTGGCTGCAGTGGCTGCTGCTCGGCGCCGTCGCGCTCTACGTCCTTCAGATCGCCTACTCGCCGGACCGCGCGAAGGCGGCGGAGAACGTCGTCTTCTTCTACCTGCCCTTCGGCCTGATGTTCGTGATGCTGCGCGACGTTCGCTGGACGCGCGAGCTGCTGGTCCGGTGTCTCGGGCTGCTCGTCGTGATCGCGGTCGTGCTCGCCGGGATCGGCTTCGTCGAGTACGCCCGCAAGAGCCTGTTCCTGAACCCGAAGCTCGTCGCCGCGAACGACTACGACAACTTCTTCCGGGTCAACTCGCTGTTCTTCGACCCCAGCATCTACGGGCGCTTCCTGATGCTCGTGATGCTCGCCGTGATGACCGCCGTGCTGTGGGGCGGCAGGCGCGAGGCGAAGATCGGAGCGCTCGTGCTGCTGTGGCTGCTCGCCGGGCTCGTCACGAGCTTCTCGCAGTCGAGCATCGCGGCGCTCGTGGTCGGCCTCGCGATCCTCGCGGGGTGGTGCTGGGGGTGGTGGCGCACCGGGCTCGCGCTGGCAGGGCTCGCGCTCCTCGCGGGCGCGCTCGTGCTCGCGGCGCCCAAGAGCTGGCACCTCAAAGGCAGCTCGGCCAACACCGCGACCAGCGGACGGACGAGCCTGATCGAAACCGGATTCGAACTCTTCGCCGACCGGCCGATCCAGGGTTACGGATCGGGCTCATTCGAAACCGAGTTCAAGCGTCACGCGAGCGCCCGGGACGCGACCGCGGAGAACGCCACCTCGGCCTCGCACACGATCCCGGTCACGATCGCGGCCGAGCAGGGCGTGATCGGGCTGGCGGTCTACATCGCGCTGATCGTCGCGGCCTTCCTCGTGCTGTTCGAGGGTGCGGGGCGCTCGCCTCCGCGGATCGCGCTCGCCGCGTGCTTCGCCGCGCTCGTGCTGCACACGTGGACCTACGCCGACTTCCTCGAGGACCCCTTCACCTGGGCGCTGCTTGCGCTCGGCGTGGCGCTCGCGCGCGCCTCGCGAGCAGACGCACGCCCGCCCGCGACTACGGTCTAGCCGTGCTCGGCTACCTCAGGCGCCTCGTCACCACGGGCGCGGCCTACCAGTTCGGAGACATCCTCGCGAAGGGGCTCGCGCTGCTCACGTTGCCCCTCTACACGCACCACCTCAGCCCCGAATCCTACGGCGCGGCGGAATCGCTGCTCACCGCGGTGATCCTCTCGAGCATCCTCGTCCGCGTGGGTCTCGGCGAGGCGTTCATCCGCTTCTACTTCGACGACGAGGACGAGCAGCGCCGCGATCGCATCGCGCGCACGGCCACCGCGACGGTCGCCTGGACGACGACGCTCGCGGCGCTGCTCGCGCTGATCTTCGCCGGCCCGCTCTCGAAGCTGATCCTCGACTTCCGCGATCCGCTGCTGTTCGACTGCGCGGTGCTCGGGCTGTGGTCCTTCACCAACCTCGAGATGGCCTACGCGCAGCTGCGCGTCGACGAACGCGCGCGCACCTACATCTACGCCTCGGGGGCGAACGTCGCGCTCACGGTCGCCTTCACGGTCGCGCTCGTGGTGTTCGCCGACCAGGGCGCACGCGGCCTGCTGCTGGGGAACTTCGGCGCCTCGGCGCTGATCGTGCTCGCGCTCTGGTGGGTGCTCCGCCGCCGCGTCTCCTTCCGGGTGCGCGGCGGCGACCTGCGCGCGATGCTCGCCTTCGGGCTTCCCACCGTTCCCGCGGACGCGAGCGTCTACGCGCTGCAGGTGGCCGACCGCTTCTACCTGTTCCGCTCCTACTCGCACAGCGCCGCGGGCCTCTACGCGGTGGCGATCAAGCTCGCCACGGTCGTCTTCGTCGCCGTGCGCGGGTTCCAGTACGCCTGGCCTCCGCTCGCCTACTCGATCGAGGACGACGAGGAGGCCTCGCGTCTCTACTCGCTCGTGACCACCTACTACGCGCTCGCCACGGGCGTCGTGGTCTGCGGCGTCGCGCTGCTCGGCCGCTGGCTGGTGCGTCTGCTCGCCGCGCACCGGTACTTCGACGCGCATCGCGCGCTGCCCTGGCTCGCGCTCGGCTGGGCGCTCTACGGCCTCTACCTCGTCTTCCTCGCGATCGCGGGCCGCGCCAAGGTGACGAACCGCAACCTGCCCGCAGCGCTCGTCGGGCTGATCGTCAACGTCGTGCTCCTGCTCGTGCTCGTGCCCGACAGCGGCGCCGGGCTCGGGATCGCGGGCGCGGGCCTCGCGCTCTGCGGCGCCTACGTCGCGATGCTCGTCGTGATGTACGCGCTCACGCGCGGGCTCTTCCGTGTGGGCTTCGAATGGCTGCGTCTCGCGAAGCTTGCGACGGTGCTCGCGGGGGTCGCCGTGTCGGGCGAGCTCGTGCTCCCCGACCATGGGCTGCTCGGGCTGCTCGCCCGCGCGGCCTGGCTTGCTGCTCGTCCCGGCCGGTCTGCTCGCCGTGCGCTTCGTCCACGCGCATGAGTTCGAGGAGGCACGGAGGCTCTGGGCCGACGGAAGAAGGCGCGTCGCGGCCTTCCGGGCGGGACACGGCGAGGTCGAGGCCTACGCGGAGGATCCGCTCCGCGACGTCTAGGAACTTCGGTGTCCAGCGGTGTCTGCGAGCCTCAAGCCCAGACCGCCGGTGTCCGATCAGCTGGTATGGCTTCGCCTACCAAGGACCGACTGCGTCCGCCGGGCGCCCGCGAGCGGCAGGTGCGCGCCGAGGCGTTGCGGCGCCACCGCGAGGAGATCACCGAGCTCGCGCGCCCTGCGACGGGCGAGCTCGCATATCTGCGCGCCCAGCTCGACGTTGCGGCCACGCTCAACGCCCGGCTGGCCGGCTCGCGGGAGCCCGTGGAGATGGCCACGCTCGTGGTCGACGAGCTGCACGAGAGCTTCTCCTTCTACCTCGCTGCGATCCAGGAGCTTCACCCGGACGGCACCCTGCACCTCGTCGCCGCGCGAGGCAGGCTCGCGGCGGTGATGGAGGAGTTCCTCCTCACCGAGCAGTCGGTCGAGGTCGGCGTCAACGGTCGAGTCGCGCGCTCCGGTGAGAGCGCGCTCGTGAAGGACACCAGGCAGGACGCCGACTACGTGAGTCGCGATCCGAGCACGGACCCACGCTCGGAGCTGAGCGTGCCGGTGTTCGTCGATGGCGCTGTGTGGGGCGTCCTGAACATCGAGGGGGCCGAGCGAGACTCCTTCGGCGAGGCGGACCTCGTGCTCGTCGAGGCGATCGCCGCGAGCCTCGGCTCGGCGCTGCATCGCGCACGCCTGATAAGCGAGCTCGAGGGAGCGTTCTCCACGACCCTCGCCCTCCTGACCAGCACGGTCGAGGCGAAGGACGACTACACCGCAACCCACGGGGAGGACGTGGCTGAGCTCGCCGAGCGCGTCGCGCTCCGAATGGGGTTGCGGGAGTCCCGAGCGCGCGAGGTGCGGCTGGCCGCGATGCTGCACGACATCGGCAAGATCGCGGTGCCGAGCGAGATCCTCTTGAAGCCCGGGCCGCTGACCGACGAGGAGTGGGTGACGATGCGGGCTCATGCCGCCGCGGGGGGCGATCTCGTCGCTCGAATAGACGCGTTCGCGCATCTCGCGCCCGCCGTGCGTTCGAGTCACGAGCGCTGGGACGGTGCGGGCTATCCCGACGGGCTCGCCGGCGAGCGCATACCGCTTGCCGCACGAATCATCGCGGCGTGTGACACCTACGACGCGATCGTCACCGATCGTCCCTACCGGCCCGCGCGCTCGGCGGCCGAGGCCGCCGAGGAGCTACGGCGCGTGGCGGGCGAGCAGCTCGACCCGTCGGTCGTCGTCGCGCTCACAGCCGAGCTCGGCGTCTAGGACGCTTCCGCGTTGTATCGCTCGGCCGCCTCGCGCAGCCCTTCGCCGCGCGCGGGAAGGAGCGTCGCCGTGACGTGCCGCCAGAAACGACGCGGATCGCGCCCGGGCAGGGCGAGCGCGGCGAGCGCGCGCAGCGCGTAGCTCCAGGCCGTCAGCCAGCGCACCGCGAGCGCGGCGGCTGCGGAGTGGTGCTTGCGCATGAACAGGTCGCGGTTGCGGGAGAGCTCGACGATCCGCCGCTCGGGCACCGCCGCTGTGGCGAGCTGCTCGTGGTGTATCGCGCGCGCCCCCGGCACGAACAGGCTCTTCCAGCCCGCCCGCCGTAGGCGCCAAGCGAAGTCGACCTCGTCGGAGTAGACGAAGAAATCCGGGTCCAGGTAGTCCACAGCAGCGGCCGCCTCGCGACGCACGAGCAGCGCGGCGGACTGGCACCAGTCGACCTCCCGCGTGCTCTCCCCGCGGCTCTGCACGGTGTACAGGCGGTGCAGGAAGAGCGCTCCGGCGAGCGCCGTGAGCGGGCTCGGAAAGCGCCACGCACAGGGTTGCGGCGCACCGTCCGGGCGCAACAGCCGTGCCCCGGCGAGCGCCGCGTCCGGGTGCTCGCGCAGGGCCTCCCAGAGCGCGAGCGTCGCGCCCGGGAGCAGCTCGGAGTCCTCGTTGAGCAAGAGCGCGAAGCGTCCGCGCGCCTCGCGCAGCAGCTCGCTGTCGTTGAGCGCCTTGCCACGCCGCTGCTCGAGCGCGAGCGTGCGATCGACCGCCGGATGTGCGCGAGCGCCGGCGGCCGATCCGTCGCGCGAGCCGTTGTCGAGCACGATCGTCTCGGTCACGAACGGCAGCGCCTCGCGCTCCCTGCGGACCGCGTCCAGTCCGCGCAGCAGCAGATCGCGCTGCGAGGTGTTCACGACGCAGAAGCTCACCTCGACCCCGCGGTCCTCCTGTGTGCCGTCGTGCATGGCCGCATTCTCGCTGCCGCGCATATTGTCCGTCGAGATGCGTGTGCACCTGCTCGACCCCTCGGCCTTCACGCCGCCCTACGACCACGCGCTGGCAAGCGCGCTCGCGGCGGAGGGGGCGGAGGTGGCGCTCTACACGAGCCGTTTCGCCTACGGCAGCGTGATGGCGCCCGCGGGCTACCGGCGCGAGGAGCTCTTCTACCGCCTCGCAGCACGGGTCGGGGACGCACGCGCGCGCCGGATCGTGAAGCTCGCCGAGCACGTCCCGGACATGCTCCGCTACCGGCGCCGTGCAGCGGGCGCGGAGGTCGTCCACTTCCAGTGGCTGACCGTCCAGCACCTCGACGGGCGCCTGCTTCCCGATCGGCGCCCCGGGCGTCCGCTGGTGCTGACCGCGCACGACATCCTCCCGCGCGAGGCGCGCCCCGGGCAACGCGACGCGCAGCGCCGCCTCTACTCGCGCTTCGATGCGGTCATCGCGCACTCCGAGCACGGCCGGCGGCGGCTGACCGAGGAGGTCGGTGTCGCGCGCGAGCGGGTGCACGTGATCCCGCACGGCGTCTTCGCGCACCTCGCCGAGCAGCCTGTGCCCGAGGGCGCCCTCGGCCGCCCCCCCTTCGAATCGGAGAAGCCGGTGGTGCTCTGCTTCGGACTGATGCGCCCCTACAAGGGGATCGACGTGCTGCTCGAGGCCTGGCGGGGCATCGAGGAGGCGGAGCTCTGGATCGCGGGCATGCCGCGGATGGACATCGCGCCGCTGCGCGCCGCCGCTCCGCCGGGGGTGCGCTTCGTCCCGCGCTTCGTCGGCGATCGCGAGCTGCCCGCCTACTTCCGCGCGGCCAGCCTCGTCGTGCTGCCCTATCGCGAGATCGATCAGTCCGGGGTGCTCTTCACCGCGCTCGCCTTCGGCAAGCCGCTGCTGCTCAGCGACGTGGGGGGCTTCCCCGAGCTCGCCCGGACCGGCGCGGCGCGGATCGTGCCCGCGGGCGACCCGGCGGCGCTGGGCGCGGAGCTCCGCTCGTTGCTCGCCGATCCCTCAGCGCTCGCGGCGATGGCCGCAGCCGCCTCCGCCGCAGGCACAGGGGAGTACTCCTGGGCTTCGATCGCGCGCCGCACCCTGGCGCTCTACGAGCGCCTCCGGGGGACGTGAGCGCCCGCGCGTCAGTCGGTCCAGAAGTCGTGCAGCAGCTCGCCGTCGGCCTCGTGACGGGGGCCGAACGCGAGCAGCGTGAGACCGTCGTCGCCCGCCTCGAACGCGCGTGCGACCGGCGGAGCGACGCGGATCGCGTCGTGGCGCGCGATCTCGCGGACCTCATCGTCGAGGCGCATCCGCCCCGAACCGTCGAGCACGACGTAGAGCTCCTCCGCGTTCTCGTGACGATGCCCGAAGGCCTGGCGCTTCCCCGGACGCAGCCGGTGGTAGGCGAAACCGATCGTCTCGCAGTCCAGCTCCTCGCGCGGGAAGTGCGCCTCGCCGAGCTCGCCGAAGCCGAAGTCGGGAGCGCTGTCCTTGGTCTGGTCGAGGTTCTTGATCGTGTAGCTCATGGCTGTCGACTCTATTACCCGCTCTCCAGCCGCGAGAATGCACGAAGTGACAGTTCTCGCCGTGATCTTCTGGCTGTGCGCCGCGCTGATCGTGTGGACGCAGCTCGGCTACGCGCTCGCGCTCGCGGTGCTCGCAGGGGTCCTGCGCCCGCCCTCCCGGGCGCTGCCCCCGTCCGGCAGCGAGCTGCCCGTGCTCTCGCTGATCGTCGCCGCGCACGACGAGCAGGCGGTGATCGAGGAGAAGGTACGAGACGCGCTCTCACTCGATTACCCGCGCGAGCGGCTCGAGGTGATCGTGGCCTGCGACGGCTGCGAGGACGCCACCGCCGAGCTGGCGCGCCGCGCGGGCGCCGACCTCGTGCTCGAGCTTCCGCGGGGCGGCAAGATCCGCGCGCAGGACCGGGCGGTCGAACGCGCGCGCGGGGAGCTCGTCGCTTTCTCCGACGCGAACTCGCGCTGGCAGCCGGACGCGGCTGCCGAGCTCGCGGCGGCGTTCGAGGACCCTCGCGTGGGATACGCCTGCGGGCAGGTGCGCTTCGTGCAGGCGGCGGTGGGACGCGCGGGCGGGAACCAGGAGGGGCTGTACTGGCGCTACGAGCTCGCGGTTCGCTCGCTCGAGTCGCGCCTCTCCTCGGTCACGGCGGGAAACGGGGCGATCTACGCGACGCGACGCGACGCCTACATCGTCGTCGACCCGGTGATGGGGCACGATCTCTCGCTCCCTTTCAACATGGTCAAGCGCGGTCTGCGCGCGGTCTATGTTCCGAGTGCGCGGGCCACGGAGAAGATGGTGCCCACGATCGAGGGGGAGTTCGCGCGCAAGCGCCGGATGATGAGCCACACCTGGCCGATCCTCCTGCGCGGCGGCATGCTCTCGCCGCGCGGCTACCCGCCGGGATACGCCGCGATGGTCTTCTCGCACCGGCTGCTGCGTTACGCCACGCCCGCCCTGCACACGATCGCGCTCGCGACGAACGTCGCACTCGTCGCGGGCACGAGCGGGACTGCGCGGGCCGTCTACGCGATCACGCTCGCCGTGCAGGTGGCGCTGCTCGCGGGCGCGCTGCTCGCGGGCGCGCTGCGACTGCGCCCGCTGCTGCTCGCGCGCTACTACGTGCTCACCACGGCCTCGCCCGCAGCGGGACTGTGGGACTGGCTGCGGCACGGCACCGACGCCGCCTGGGAGGCGGCGGAGGGCACGCGCTGAGCGGGATCCCGCGCGCTGGCACAATCCCCGGCGTGATCCGAAGACTGCTCGACGTCGCCGTGTCCTCCGTCGCGCTCGTCCTCACCGCGCCGCTGCTCGCGCTCGCCGCGCTCGCGATCCGCCTCGAGGGCCGCGGCCCAGTGCTCTACCGCCAGCAGCGCGCCGGGCTCGAGGGCAGGCCCTTCGAGCTGCTCAAACTGCGCACGATGGTCGAGGGCGCTGAGCACGTCGGCGCCGGGCTGCGAATCGACGCGGGGGACGCGCGTGTGACACGCGTCGGTGCGCTGCTGCGCCGCACCTCCGTCGACGAGCTGCCGAACCTGATCAACGTGCTGCGCGGGGAGATGTCGTTGATCGGCCCGCGCCCGACCCTGCCCGCACAGGTCGAGCAGTACACCGAGCGCCAGCGCGGCCGCCTCGCCGTCAGGCCCGGGATCACCGGTTGGGCGCAGGTCAACGGCCGCGCCTCGCTCCCCTGGTCGGAGCGGATCGAGCTCGACCTCTACTACGTCGAGCATCGCTCGCTCGCGCTCGATCTGCGGATCCTCGCGCGTACGCCCGCCCTCGTCCTGGGTGGGGGCGGCCTCTACAAGGGTGCGACCGGCGGCTGGGAGGGAGAGCTGTGAGCACGCCCGAGCGGTTCCCCGCGGACGCGCCGGCGGTGCTGCTCACGGCCGCCGGCAAGCGCTACGACATCGTCTCCTGCTTCGCGCAGCTCACGCGGACGATCGTCGCCGACGCCTCGCCGCTCGCGCCCGCGCAGTACGCCGCACAGGTGCGGGAGACCGTGCCGCGAATGGACGACGAGGCCTACGTGCCCGCGCTCGCCGAGCTCTGCGAGCGCCACGGCGTGGGCGCGGTGCTCCCGTTGACCGATCTCGACATCGAGATCCTCGCGCGCGCCCGCGAAGCGGGTGTCCTGCCGGCGCTCGTTCCCTCCGCGGAGGTCGCCGCGGCGACCTACGACAAGTACGAGACGCACCGGCTGCTGCAGGCGCTCGGCCTGCCCTCGCCCCCGACCGTGCTGCCCGAGGAGGGTCTCGCCTCGATCGAGTACCCGGTGATGGTCAAGCCGAGGCGCGGCTCGGGTGCGCGCTCGATCCATCTCGCGCGCGACGCCGATCAGGCCCGCTTCTTCATCGACTACGTCGAGGAGCCCGTGATGGTGCAGCGCGCGATGGGCGGCCCGGAGATCTCGATCGATTGCCTCGGGGACAGGGAGGGCCGCTGCCTGAACGCGATCCCCAGGACGATGCTCGAGTCGCGCGGAGGGGAGTCGATCAAGGGCACGGTGATCGCCGATCCCGAGATGATCGCGCTCGGGCGCCTCGTCGTCGAGGCGCTCGGGGTGCGCGGTCCCGCGACCGTCCAGGTGTTCCGCGACCCCGAGGTGGGGCTCGGCATCACCGACGTGAACACCCGCTTCGGCGGCGCCTTCCCGGCCCCCGCCTACGCTGCGCTCCCCGGGCGCACCTACCCCGAGCTGATCGTCGCGATGGCCGCGGGCCGAGCCGTGGAGCCGCACGTGGGCGAGTTCCGCGCGGGGTCGACCTTCACGCGCTACTACTGGCAGCTCGAGCTCGACGAGGAGATGCGTCCGACCGGACGCGAGATCGTTCCCGGCGGACCCCCGGCCCCGAGCTGAGGGCGCCGCGCCTGCCCGCCCCGGCGTCCTCGGGGCCCGTGGGTGCATGCGCCCGAAGCGGAGAGTCGGGCCAGGGAGAGGGCTAGACTCCCTTCTCGTGGCAACGCAGCTCGCCGAACCCACGCCAGAGGGGCGCACGGAGGGCGCGCCAGGAGCGCCGGCCCCCGAGCAGCCGCCCGTCCCCGCGCCGGAGCTGCAGGCCCCGGGCTGCGGCAAGTGCGGCGCGCCGCTCGCCCCCGGGCAGGACTGGTGCCTGCAGTGCGGCGCCGGAGCCCCGGGCGGCGTGGGCGGCGGCGGATGGAAGCCGCTCGCTGTCGTGCTCGCGGCGACGCTCGCTCTCGCGCTCGGAGCGGCGGCGGCGGGCTATGCGGCGCTCAGCAAGAAGGGCCGCAGCGCCCCCGTGGTGACGAGCACCGTGCCGGCCGCGACGACGCCCACGGCTGTCGTGCCCCAGGCGAGCACTCCGACGACCCCCACGACGGTCCCCTCGATCGCGAAACCGCCGAAGATCCCGCTCAAAGCCGCGACGCCCCCACCGGCGGTGACGACCCCGGCGACCACGCCGAGCACACCGGCGAGCACGCCCACCACCCCGGCCCAGACGACGCCGAGCACGGGTGGCAGCAAATCGGAACCGGCGGAACCGACCGCGCTGGTGCTCGACACGAACGCGGCCTCGACCTACAACCCCTACAACTATCCGGCGAGCTTCTTCGGCGACCCCAGCCTGACGATCGACGGCGACCCCACCACGGGCTGGACCGCCCAGGTGAACCCGGCGACCGCGCCCGATCTCGCTGAGGGGGTGCTGCTCGATCTGAAGTCCTCGCACAAGCTCTCTGCGGTGAAGCTCGTGACGGGCACGCCGGGGATCATGGTCCAGGTGTACGGGTCCGCCGCAAAGAGCGTTCCCGCCTCGATCACGGACCCGGCGTGGACGCCGCTGAGTCGCCTGATCGACGTGAAGAAGCGCAAGGCGCGCATCGGCCTGCGCAACCAGAAGAAGTCCTACCGGTTCATCGCACTGTGGATCAGCAGGGCGCCGCAGTCCGCGCTCGGCACGCCCGAAGCGCCGGGCAAGATCACGATCGACGAACTCGAACTCTTCCCCGCGGGCTAGCCGCGGGCGGCGCCATCGCGCTTGCGCGGTTTGGCCTTCGTCTCGCGCGCGCCGCCCTTGCGCCCGCGGCCGCGCCAGACCTCGTCGAGGAACCCCGCGATCTCGTTGGTGAGGCGCTCGGGTTGCGTGCGCAGCTCGACGAGCGAGTTCGCTTCGATCAGGCGCGCGTGCTCCATCTCCTTGGCGAGCATCCCCGCGTCCGAGAAGGGGTGCACCGGGTCGCGCCCGTGGCCGAGGATCAAGGTGGGGGTGGTGAACGTCGAGCGCTCGCTGCGGGGTGGAGCGATCCGTCCGAAGAAGAGCCCCTGCATCAGCGCCCCGCTCGGGCCCGGGTCCTGGCGGACGAGGTCGAGCATCACGTTGCCGTAGTGGGGCAGCAGACGCCTCGGCACCGCGCGCGTCGCGCGGGAGAGCAGCTTCATCAGCGGCTCGCCGAAGGTCAGCGAGACGAGCAGCGGAGTGAACGCGAGCGCGCTGCCGAGCAGGCCGTTGTCCAGCACCGGCATCTCGATCACGAGTCCGCGTAGGCGCTCGGGGTTCTGGGCGGCGACCTCGAGGGCCGTGTTCGCCCCGAGCGAGGTTCCCATCACGACCGCTTCGTCGATCTCGAGATGGTCGAGCAGCGCGACGACCTCGCGCGCGTAGTTGCCCATCGAGTAGCGCCACATGTCGCGCGGACGGTCGGACTTGCCGTGTCCGAGCAGATCGAGGGTGATCACGCGGTTGCCGCGCGCGGCGAGCTCTTCGGCGAGCGGGCGGTGCATCTCCTGGGAGAGCAGCAGGCCGTGCAGCAGCACGATCGGCCGCGATGAGCGGGCGCTCCGCGCCGTCCGTCCGCGCGTCCCGGTCCCCGTGATCGCCGCAGGCCCGCCCCCGAACTCCGTGTAGGCGAGCCGCTTTCCCTCCACCTTGAAGAACGGCATGGCCGCGCAGGTTACTACCGCGTAGCCTCGAGCCGAAGCCGCGCAAGCGCCCCGTCCTCCGGCCCGGTAGCGTTGCGGGCCACCGAGAGTTTTCCCACAGGAGGGAGTCCGATGGCAAAGCAGCCCCGCATCCTCGCCGGCCGCACGGCCGCCATCACCGGCGCCGCGCGCGGGATCGGACGAGCCACCGCGCAGGCGTTCCTGCGTCAGGGCATGAAGGTCGCGATCGGCGACGTCGACGAGCAGGCCGCGAGGAAGACGGCCGAGGAGCTCGGCCCGAACGTGCTCGCGCTCCCCCTCGACGTGACCGACCGCGCCTCCTTCGCCGCGTTCCTCGACGGCGCGGAGTCGGAGTTCGGTCCGCTCGACATCCTCGTGAACAACGCGGGGATCATGCAGGTGGGACGCTTCATCGACGAGGACGATCTGACCGCGCGCCGGATGATCGACATCAACCTGCACGGCGTGATCCTCGGCTGCAAGCTCGCGCTCGACCGCATGATCCCGCGCGACCGCGGGCACATCGTGAACATCTCCTCCCAGGCCGGGAAGTTCGGTGCGCCCGGCGGCGCGACCTACTCGGCGACCAAGCACGCGGTCGTCGGGCTGACCGAGGCGATCCGCGGCGAGCTCCGGCTGATGGGCGCGCACATCGATGTGAGCTACGTGATGCCCTTCGTCGTCAACACGGAGCTCGGATCGGGGCTCGGCGAAGCCCGCGGGATGACGAACCTGGAGCCCTCCGACGTGGCCGACTCGATCGTCGAGGCGCTGCAGCTCGGGATCGTCGACGTGTGGGTGCCGAAGTCGGCGAAGCGCACGAGCGTGCTCGGCGTCGTCCTGCCACGTTCGCTCTCCGAGGGGATGGCGCGCGCGATGAAGGCCGATCGCGTGCTCGCGGGCGCGGACCTCAATCGCCGCCGCGACTACGAGCTGCGCGCGTCCCACTCCGAGCCCGGCCTCGAGCCCGCCGCCGAGCCCGCGCAGATCTCACCGGTTTCCGACGAGGAGGGCTAGGCTCAGCCCGCGGTGAGCCAGTCCGCGATCAGGCTGCCGATCAGAGGCCCCTGGTCCTCCTGCAGGAAGTGGCTCGCATCGGGGATCGTGCGGGGAGCGGGGCGGCCGATCGACTCGGCGAAGCGCTCGCCGGTCGAGAGCGGCAGGACGGGGTCGGAGTCGGCCCAGAGCATCAGCGTCGGACGCCGGTCCTCCTTGAGCTCCGCGTGCACTTGCTGCCCCGCCGCGGCGCCGACGGCGTCGGGAGAGCGCGGGATCATCAACGGGAAGGCGCGCGCGCCCGCCTTCGAGGCCGCGTTCGGATACGGCGCGTCGTAGGCCGCGACGACCTCCTCGCCGGGGTCGTTCTTGCACGCACCCTTGACGAGGAAGCCGACGGGCAGATCCTCGGTGCGCTCGACGAAGTCGCGGAAGGCCGTCCACGCGTCGGTCATGCGTTGATGCCCGGTGAACAGACCGGTGTCGAGGATCACGATGCGGTCGATCCGCTCGCGCTGCTCGACGGCGATACGCAGGCCGATCGGACCGCCCCAGTCGTGCACCACCACCGTCGCTCCCTGGAGATCGAGCTCCTCCAGCAGCTCGCCCGCGAGCGCGGTGTGACGGTCGTAGCTGTACCAGCCGATGTCGGTGGGCTTGTCGGAGCGCCCGAAGCCCGCGAGGTCGGGGGCGATGCAGCGGAAGCCGGCGTCACGGACCCCAGGCAGCACATTGCGCCACAGGAACGACCAGGTCGGCTCACCGTGGAAGAAGACCACGGGCGGCCCCTCGCCCTCGTCGAGGTGCGCGAGGCGCAGCCCTTCGACCTCGCGGTAGTGCGAGGCATAGGGGAAATCGGGCAGATCCTCGAGTGCTCCGTCGGGGGTTCGCACCGCGTCGGTCATCTCGCCGCGGAGCATATCGGCGGGGCCCCGAGGCCGGCACGGAGCGCCGGCCGAGTTCTTCATCAAGTAGGCTCGCGCCCGTGCACAACGCTGTCCACATCGGCCTCGTGCTGGCCGCTGAGAAGAGCAAGGTCCCCTTCTTCATCGCGGGTGGGGTGCTCGTGCTCTGGGCGCTCCTGATCTCAATGGGGGTCGGGATGCGCCGGCCGGACTTCCCGAACGGTCCGGGACAGCAGCGCGCGGTGATGGCGGTCACAGCGGTGCTCGTGATCGTGGCGGTCTCGATGGCCGTGGTGACCTCGGGCGGCGAGGGTAAAACGGCCGAGGCGGCGTCGACCAACCCGACGGGGCCGGGCGCCTCGAGCGCGACCACGCAGGCCGAAACGACACCGAGCGCGCCGGCGGAAACGACGACGACGGCTGCGAGCTCCACGCCGACCGCGACGACGGGCACGCCCGCGCCGGCGTCATCCCCCGCCGCGGGCAAGAGCTCCAAGCTCGCGCTCGCGGCGGACCCCGCGGGCCAACTCGCGTTCAACACGAAGGCGCTCACCGCGAAGGCGGGGACGGTGTCGATCGTGATGGCGAACATGTCGCCGGTCGAACACAACGTGACGATCGCGCAGGGCAGCAAGGTGCTCGGCGCGACGCCGACGTTCGTCGGCGGGTCGAAGACGCTCACGCTGAACCTGAAGCCCGGGACCTACACGTTCTACTGCTCCGTGCCGGGCCACAGGCAGGCCGGCATGGAAGGAACCCTGACGGTCTCCTCGTGAAGCTCTACGTGTGCTGGGGGACGTTCCCCACGCCACGGCCGGGCGGTCACCCCTGCGCGAACGCCTACCACGCGCTGAAGGAGTCCGGACACGATCCGGAGGTGGTGAAGTCCTACGGGCTGGGGCTGTTGCCCGGGGCATTCAACCAGACACGCGGACGGCGCGAGGTCCAGGAGCTGACGGGGAACCGTTGGGTCCCCGCACTCGTGCTCGACGACGGCTCGGTGATCGACGGCTCCAAGGAGATCGTCGCCTGGGCCACGTCCAACCCGGCGTAGCTCTCCCGCAGCTCGCGGGTCGCTGCGGTGCCGAGGCGGCGGGCGAGCAGCTCGTCGAGCTCGTCGTCGGCGATCGCGGCGGCTCTGCCCATCGCAAGCGCCATCGCGGCGACCGAGACGATCGCGGCGACCCCAGAGATGAGGATGATGGTCATCACACCCAAGTGACCTCTCCCGCCCTTTGCTCCCTTGCCCCCCAGAGTCCCACAGTGCGCGGACACGGCGGCCGCGGAGCCGGGCGTCGGCTTCTACGCGTAGATTTCTCCGCGGGGGGCCTTTTGTCCTCCCGCCGGCCGCCGAGAACCGCAACAGACGGGAGACCTCAATGGACGTCCTTGCCAGGCTCGACCGGGCACGCGCCGCGACCGACGTGCTCCAGCACCCCTTCTACCAGCGCTGGAGCGCGGGGGAGCTGAGCGCCGAGGAGCTCGCGCTCTACGCGGGTCAGTACCGCCACGCCGTGCTCGCCCTCGCCGAGGCCTCGGCGCTCGCCGCGCGAGAGGCCGGCCCCGAGCACCGGGCGGGGCTTGCGCGCCACGCCGAGGAGGAGCGCGCCCACGTCGCGCTGTGGGACGGATTCGCCGAGGCTTGCGGCGCTCATGCGGAGGCGCCCGCGCTGCCGGGAACCACGGACTGCGTGGCGAGCTGGACGGCGGGCGAGAGCCTGCTCGAGCGGCTCGCGGTGCTCTACGCGATCGAGGCCTCGCAGCCCGCGATCTCCGAGACGAAGCTGCAGGGCCTGCGAGCCCACTACGACCACGTCCAGGAAGGCCCGGCGACGGAGTACTTCGAGCTCCACGCGGTCCGCGACATCGACCACGCCGATGCGGCCGCGAGCCTGATCGAGGAGCTGATCGCCTCCTCGGAAGACGCCGCCGGGGACACCGAGCGGATGGTCGGGCGGGCGCAGAGCGCGCTGCGCGGCAACTGGCTGCTGCTCGACTCGGTGCAGACGGCCTAGGCGCCGCCGCAGAGCCGCCACGCGAAGAGCACCGCGCTCACCGAGGTGGCGAGGTTGAGGCTCGAGACGCCCGCGCGCATCGGGATGCGCAACAGCCCATCCGCGCGCGCGGCGAACTCGGCGCTGAGCCCGTCGCGCTCGGTGCCGAAGGCGAGGATCGCCCCGGGGGGCAGCGCGCCGGGGTCGAGGTCCTCTCCGTCGGGATCGAGCCCGAGCAGCGGGCGCGGGGTGCCGGAGAGCTGATCGAGCGAGGCGAGTCGCGCGACGGGCAGGGCGTAGTGCAGGCCGGCCGCGCCGCGTAGCGCGTCGGGATGCCAGGGGTCGTGGCTGCCGGTGCTCAACACACCGCCCGCGTCGGCCCCCGCGGCTACGCGCACGCACGCGCCGATGTTGCCGAGGTCGCGCGGGTTCTCGAGCAGCACCAGCGGCCGCTCGCCCGGGGCGAGGATCGTCGCGATCTCGACGGCCGGACGCCGGGCCAGGGCGATCACGCCGGTCGAGGGCGGCAGCGGGGCGAGTAGCGCGAACAGCTCCGGATCGACCTCGCGCGCCGCGCGCAGCGCGGGGGCCACGTCGGGGGCGAGGCGCTCGGACAGCGCGCGGAGCGCCTCCGCGTCGCGGGTGACGAGCTCCTCGAGCTCCGCGCCGAAGCGCAGGGCGTGCTTGACGGGGTGGAACCCTTCGAGCACGGCCATCGCGGGCTCGCGCCGGGCGCGCCCGAAGCGCGGGATGAGCGATCCGTCACGCACCGCGCCGATCATCGCACGGAGGGGCTTCGCTAGCCTGTTGGCCGATCCGATGCGCCTCGACGGGATACATCACATCAGCGCGATCACCGGCGACGCGCCGGGAAACGTTCAGTTCTACACAGGCGTGCTCGGGATGCGCATGGTCAAGCGCACCGTCAACCAGGACGAACCGGCGGTCTACCACCTCTTCTACGGGGATGAGAAGGGATCGCCGGGGATGGACCTCACCTTCTTCGAGTATCCCGGCGCGGCGCCCGGCGTCGCGGGCGCGGGCATGGTTCACCGGATCGTCTGGCGCGTCGCCTCGGCCGCGGCGCTGAGCTTCTGGAAGGAGCACCTGGCGGGCCACGGAGTGACCTCCGAGCTCACGGGCGACGCGCTGTTGTTCTCCGACCCCGAGGGCCTGGAACACGAGCTCGTGGTGGACACCACCGAGGACGCACGGCTCAGCGCGGAGTCGCCTGAGATCCCCGCCGAGCACGCGCTGCTCGGATTCGACGGCGTGCGTGCTTACAGCGCCGAACCCCCGCGCAGCGAGCGCCTGCTCGGCGAGACGCTCGGCTTCACGCGCCGTGGCGGCGAGCGCTGGGAGGTGCGGGGCGAGTCCCGCGGCAGCCTCTACGCCTACGACCCCGCCCCTCCGGAGATCAACCGGCGCCAGGGTGCGGGCTCGGTGCACCACGTCGCCTTCGCCTCGAAGCTCGAGGAGATCGAGCAGTGGCGAGAGCTGATTGCCGCGGCGGGCGCACGACCGACACCGGTGATCGAACGCTTCTACTTCAAATCGGTCTACTTCCTCGAGCCGAGCGGCGTGCTCTTCGAGATCGCCACGATCGGCCCGGGCTTCGCGATCGACGAGCCCGCCGATCACCTCGGCGAGCGGCTTTCGCTGCCCGCCCCCTTCGAGCCGATGCGCGAGGAGCTCGAGCGCACGCTGAAGCCGCTTCCCTACCCGCCCGCTTGGCGCACCGCGCCCGCGGTGGGCTGAGCCTCTTCCAGCACTCGCCCCGGGCGCCCGCCGTGCGCCGTGCCGCTCCCCGCGTCCAGTGGCGGCTTGCCGCGCTCAGGTCTCGCTGCCTCGGCCCGATAAGAGGCTATGACCGGTTCCGACGATCGGGGGATCGTCGATCAATCTGCGCTGCGCATGCGCGAGGCGACGTTCTCCGCGGGAGTCTGGCTGAGCTATGTCGTGGTCGCCGCGAGCGCGCTCTACATCGGGCTCACCTGGGACCGCCCGCACCGCCTGTTGATCTCGCTGCTCTTCGGCGCGGGGTTCCTGGGCGCGGTGGTGATCTCGCAGCTGCCGCGGGCGCAGATCGTGCGCAGCCGCTACCGCGAGGCCTTCTTCTTCAGCTGGAGCGTGCTCGATCTCGCCCTGATCGTCACCGCGACCGCGGCGGACGGCGGCACGCGCAGCCCACTCGCACTGGTGCTCTTCGTGCCTGTCGTGTTCGCCGCGATGTCCTACCCGCTGAACTCGGTCGTGGTCGTCGGCGGCCTCTCGATGACCTCCTACGTCGTGCTCGCCTTCGCCGAGGGAGGCGCGCCCTGGAGCTACCAGGCGCTGTTCACCGCGATGCTGTTCTGCACCGGGGCGATGAGCGCCTGGCAGGCGCGCAACCACGACCGCCAGCACCAGGCGCTGATGGACGTATCGCGCGCGGACGCGCTGACCGGCTGCCTGAACCGCCGCGGCTTCGAGGAGCGAGCGGTGGCCGAGATCTCATCCGCCACGCGACGCGCACAGCAGGGAGCGGTGCTCGTGCTCGACGTCGATCACTTCAAGGCGGTCAACGACCGGCTCGGCCACGCCGCGGGCGACGAGCTGCTGCGCTGGGTCGTGACGACGATGCGCGGCACGCTGCGCGCGGCCGACGCGATCGGCCGGATCGGGGGCGACGAGTTCGCGGTGCTGCTCGCGGACACTGAGCCCGCTGAGGCGGTCGAGACCTCGGCGCGCCTGGCCGAGCAGCTCACGCGCCGACAGCCCTGCTCGATCGGGGTGGCGACCTTCCCGATGGACGGGATCGATCTCGAGGAGCTGATGCGAGCGGCCGACGCGCGCCTCTACGCCTCCCGCGAAGGGCGCCCGGGCGCGGGCGAGACGACCGTCGACGAGCGGCTGAGCTGGGCGGCGACGCTCGCGCACGCGGTCGACATGCGGATGAGCACCGAGCACGAGCACTCACGCGCCGTCGCGGATTGGGCGGTGGAGATCGCCGCACTGCTCGGCTGGGCTCCGGACATGCTCGGCACGCTGCGGCTCGCGGCTATGTTGCACGACGTGGGCAAGGTCACGGTCCCCGACCGGATCCTGGCCAAGCCCGGCCCGTTGACGGCGGAGGAGTTCGAGACCGTCAAGGGCCACAGCATCGCCGGCGCGGAGCTCGTGGGGCGCGTCGAGGGGCTCGGCATGATCGTGCCCTGGATCCGTCATGCCCACGAGAGCTTCGACGGGACGGGCTATCCTGACGGCCTCGCCGGCGAGGCGATCCCCCAGGCCTCGCGGATCATGCTCGTCGCGGACGCCTTCGACGCGATCACCAACCCGCGGCCCTATCGCACCGCGCGCACCGTGCGGGAGGCCCGCCGCGAGCTGCGCGACGGCGTGGGCAGCCAGTTCGATCCGGCCTGCGTGGCGGCGATGCTGGAGCTGCTCGACTCCGTCGGCTACGGCGAGCCGCGCGGCATCCTCGCGCGCGACCCGGACCCGCTTGCGCGCTAGACGGCGGCGCGCTCCCCGCGCCGCGTGCGCGGTGAGCGGTGGGCGAGCACGGCGCCCCAGTCGGCGAGCGCCTCGACTGGCGTGGGCTCGGTCGACTCGATGAACTCGACGAGCGCGGCGGCTAGGCCGTCGGGGTCTTCGAGGTTCGGGAAGTGTGCCGCTTTCGGGAGCGTGCGGAAGGTGCTGCCGGGCATCGCCTCGTGGGCGCTCAAGCCGTGTGCGATCGGGATCGTGTTGTCGCGCTCGCCCCAGACGATCAGGGTGGGAATCGCCTCCAGCAGGTAGAGACGATCGGTCGCGCTCACGCGCTGTCCGCGCACGTCGATCACGGCGCGCAGCGTCTGCAGGAAGGCCTGGCGCGCGCCCGCGCTCTGCAGCGGGCGCAGCGCACGAGCGATCGCCTGCAGGTAGGCGCCGCTCCCGATCCCGCGCTCCCGCATCCGCGTACCGAGATCGCGGATCGCGGCGAGCAGCCGAGGATGGATCGTGAGTGCGAGAAGACCCGAGGTGCCGGGCAGCGCGGCGGTGCGCAGCAGCGGCCCGACCTCACGTCCGAGGCCGCCGCTGGAGACGAGCGCAAGGCGTTCCACGCGTTGGGGGAACTGGTAGAAGAACTGCATCGCGACGCCCCCGCCGAGCGAGTGCCCCACGATCGTCGCGCGCTCCACCCCGATCGCGGCGAGCAGGTCGCGGATGCTCGCGGCATGCGCCCCGAGCGAGTAGTCGCCGCGTGGCGCGGCCGAGTCGCCGTGCCCGATCAGGTCCGGGGCGATCACCGTGTAGCGCGAGGCGAGGTGGCGAGCGACTCCCTGCCAGTGGCTCGAGGAGTTGAGCATGCCGTGGATCAGCACGACGGGCGGGCCGTCGCCCGCGACGCGGTAGACCGCGCGCCGACCGTGCAGGACGATCTCCCACTCCTCGAACTCCGCCACCGTCCCCGACGCTAGCAAAGGGAGATACTTGCGAGCGGATGCTGCGCCTGGTCACGATCCCGATCAGCCATTACTGCGAGAAGGCGCGCTGGGCGCTCGACCGCGCGGGACTCTCCTACCGCGAGGAGCGCCACGTCCAGGGTCTGCACCGCCTCTACGCACGGCGCGCGGGGGGCGGGATCACCGTTCCCGTGCTCGTCACCCCAGAGGGAGCGATCGGGGAGTCCGCGCAGATCATCGCCTGGGTCGACGCACGGCTTCCTCCGCAGCTGCGGCTCGGCGGCGAAGGCGCCGAAACCGCCGAGATCGACTCGCTCTGCGCGCGTCTGGACGACCGGCTCGGGCCCGCCGGGCGACGGCTGATCTACGTGCGGATGTTCGAGCAGCGGAAGCTGATGCTGAACGTGAACAACCAGGGGGTGCCGCGCTGGGAGGACCGCGCGCTTCGCGCCGGGCTCCCCTTCGCAACGCGCTTCCTGCGCCGGGCGCTCGCGATCGAGCCGGGGATCGAGATCGAGGACGAGGCGCTCGTGTGGCGGGAGTTCGACTGGGTCGCGGAGATGCTCTCCGACGGGCGCCCGTTCCTGCTCGGTGAGCGTTTCACCGCCGCCGACCTCACCTTCTCCGCGCTCGCCGCGCCGATCGTGCTCCCCTCCCCGTACGGCGTCGCGCTGCCGTCGCTGGACTCGCTCGATCGACCGACCTCGCAGCTCGTCGCGCGCGGCCGCGCCCATCCCGCGGGTGCCTTCGCCCTGCGCATGGCCGCAGAGCAGCGCGCACCGCTCGTGGCCTAGACGCGCTCGCGCGGCTCGTGCAGCGCGCGCGAGGCCGAGCCGATCCGCTCGCAGTCCGCGAGCAGCGCTCTTCCGAGTGACTCCCAGCGATCCGCGCGAGTCGCCCCGGGCGCCGCCTCGCGCTCGGCGCCGAGCAGCCAAGCGGCTTCGGCGAGGTGCTCGGCGAAGCGGGCGAGCAGGCCCGGGAGCTCCCGCCGCGCGTCCCCGAGGGCGCGCGCTCGTGCGCGACTGCACGGGGACTCGGGCAGCCGCGGCGGAGCATCGGAGCGCTCGGCGGCGGCGAGCCGCGCGCGTCCGGCACCAGAGAGCGACCAGTAGGCGAGCCCGCGCGAGCGCGAGCGTTCGAGCATCCCGCTCCGCTCGAGCTCGGCGACCCGCTCGCGCATCCTGCGCGCGCGAGCGGATCGCGGGGGGAGCGCGAGCTGCTCGCGCAGAGCCCACAGCGGAGCGCCCGCCCAGTGCGCCGGTCCCTCCGCGCGCGCACGGCGGACCGCGGCGAGGACCGCCTCGTCCGTGGGCTCGCGCTCCTCCGTGCGCTCGTGCGCTCGCATCTCACCGACGCTAGACGCGCGCCGCGCGCCGGAAGGCCCTCGCTGCGACAAAGCCACAGGATTGGCACGCTGCAGACACGCTGGTGGAACGCTGGTTGCACAGAGGACACATGGGGGGTGGATCGGGCCGCGCGGCGGCCTGCCGAAATTGCCCGTGTCTGGAGCCGGCACTAGACTCGCCCTGGATGGCGACCGGCGGCGGTACGACGATCGATGCCCCGAACGGGCATCCCTCGCCGCCTGAGGGCGGGCGCGGCGCCACGGCGGTGAGGCTCGAGGACGTGCGCAGGTCCTACGGCGAGGTGGCGGCGCGATGAGCGAGCCGCTCGACCAGCGGCGCACGCCCTACCTCGATGCGCTGAACGACTACGCCGACCGCGTGCCCGCGCGGCTGCACGTCCCCGGCCACAAGGGCGGGCCGGGCGCAGACCCGGCGCTGATCGGCGGGATCGGCGAGCGCGCGCTGGCGATGGACGTGCCCGCGCTGACCCACGGGATCGACGTGGGAACGGACCCGACGCCGTTCGAAGAAGCGCAGGTGCTCGCGGCGCAGGCCTGGGGGGCGGAGCGCGCGTGGTTCCTCGTCAACGGCGCCTCGCAGGGGAACCTCGCCGCCGGCCTCGCGCTCGCTCACCAGGGCGAGGAGGTCGTGGTGCAGCGCAATGCGCACTCCTCGACGATCGACTCGCTCGTGCTCTCGGGGATGCGTCCGACCTTCGTCGCCCCCGAGATCGATCCGGAGCTGGGGATCGCGCACTGCCTTACGCCCGAGGCGCTCGACGCTGCCCTGGCCGCGACGCCGCGCGCGGCGGCGGCGTGGGCGATCTCCCCGACCTACTTCGGCGCCTCCGCGGACGTGCGATCGCTCGCCGAAGTGGCACACGCACGCGGCGTCGCGCTGATCGTGGACGAGGCCTGGGGGGCGCACATGGCCTTCCACGAGGATCTCCCCGAGCACGCGCTCTCCTGCGGAGCGGACCTCGTGATCTCGAGCACGCACAAGATCGTGGGCAGCCTCACCCAATCGGCGATGCTGCACCTCGGTCACGGCGCGGGCCTGATCGCCGAGGAGACGGTCGACCGCGCGGTCACGCTGACCGAGTCGACGAGCCCCAACTCGCTGCTCTTCGCCTCGCTCGACGCGGCGCGACGCCAGGCCGCGGTGCACGGGCGTGAGCTGCTCGAGTACACGATGGCCGCGCTCGCGGAGGCGCGCGCGCAGATCCGCGCGATCGAGGGTTTCGACGTGCTCGACGAGCGCATGACCGGGCGCCCGGGGGTCTTCGGCTACGACCCGTTGCGCCTCGCGGTGGACGTGCGCGGGATCGCCGCGAGCGGATACGAGCTCGCCGTGCTTCTCCGCGAGATCGACGACATCAATCTCGAGCTCTACGGCCAGAACGTGATCGTCGCCGTGTTCGGGATGGGCGAGCGGCGGCTGCCCGAGGCGCGGCGCCTCGTCGACGCGCTGCGCGAGGCGGCACGCCGAGTGGGGCTCGATCCCGGCGGGGAGCAGGCCTCCTTCGCGGCGGCCCCTCCCTGGGGCGAGCTCGCGATGACCCCCCGCGAGGCCTACCTCGGAGCCCAGGAGGTCGTCCCCGCCGATGACGCGGTCGGGCGGATCGCGGCCGAGTCGCTTGCGACCTACCCGCCGGGCATCCCGAACGTGCTCCCCGGCGAGCGGCTGACGGCGGAGACGCTCGCCTACATCCGCGGGACGCTCGAGCTCGGCGGCTCGATCCGCGGCGCGAGCGACCGGCAGCTGCGCACCGTGCGCGTGGTCGCCGAGTAGCTGGCCCTCAGAGCCCCGCCACCTCGCTCAGCCAGCGGCCGAAGAGCAGCCTCGCGAGCGGGACGGTCTGCGCTTCGGTCTCGCGCACCTCGGCGAGCATCCGCGCAGGAGCGCCGGGGCCGTCGAGCTGCTCGAGTTCCTCGATGTACTCGGGGATCTCCATCCACTCCTGTGCGAGCGCGCCGTCGACCTCGAGGTGGAACTGCACGCCGTAGGCGCGGCCGAGAGCGAAGGCCTGCTGTTCGTAGCGGACCGAACGGGCCAGACGAACCGCCCCGGCGGGGAGTTCGTAGGTGTCGCCGTGCCACTGCAGTGTGGGGAAGCGCGCGGGCGCGGCCGCGAAGACCGGGTCGCTCGCGGCCTCCTCGGTGAGCTCCACGTCCATCACGCCGAGCTCGGGCCCCGTTCCCGGGGCCACGCGCGCGCCGAGTGCGGCGGCCAGCAGCTGTGCGCCCAGGCAGACGCCCCAGTAGGGGAGCCCCGCCGCGACCGCCGCGGCGATCAGCTGCTTCTCCGGGCCGAGCCAGGCGTGGGTCTCGTCTTCATACGCGCCCATCGCCCCGCCCATCACGACGATCCCCGCGTAGTCGCGCCAGTCGGGGAGCGCGGTTGCCTGATCGAGGAGCAGGCGCTCGAAGTCGACCCCCCGCGCGCGCATCTCGAGCTCGTAGGCGCCGGGCGGCTCGCAGCCCGCGTGCTGCAGGACGAGCAGCGTAGGGGGGCGCTCGCTCATCTTCCGCGCTCGCGGAGCGTCAGATCGACTTCGCTCAGCTCCATCGGCGCAGCGTAGCCGGAGGATCGATGTTCTAGAGTCGGCGCGTGGCCTACACGCCCCCGCAGGAGATCCTCGAGCGCTACGCCGCGGTGCTCGTCGAGTTCGCGCTCGGCGGGGGCGAGGGGATCAAGGCGGGGGAGACCGTCCGTGTGACCTCGCCCGAGAGCGGCAAGCCGCTCTACCTCGAGCTCTGCCGCGCGGTATGGCGTGCGGGCGGCAACGTGATCGGGGGTTACCACCCCGACGAGGAGGAGCGGCTCGGCGGCTCGCGGATCTTCTTCGAGCTCGCGAGCGAGCGGCAGATCGAGAACTTCCCCTCGCACTGGGCGCGCGGGCTCGTCGATGAGATGGACCACCAGGTCTCGGTGCTCGCCGAAGCCGACCCTCACGCGCTGGAGAGCGTCGAGCCCGCGAAGATCATGCGCCGCGGCGAGGCGATGCGCCCACTGATGGACTGGCGTGGGGAGAAGGAGAACGAGGGGCGCTTCAGCTGGACGCTCGGGCTCTACGGGACCGAGGCGATGGCGGCCGAGGCGGAGATGTCGGTGGAGGAGTACTGGGAGCAGATCATCCATGCGTGCTTCCTCGACGAGCAGGACCCGATCGCGCGCTGGCGCGAGGTGGGAGGGATGCTCGACACGACCCGCGAGCGGCTCGACGCCCTCGAGATCGAGCGCGTGCACGTGCAGGGCGAGGACGTCGACCTCTGGGTGAAGCTCGGCGAGGGCCGGCGCTGGCTCGGTGGACGCGGACGGAACATCCCGAGCTTCGAGCTCTTCACGAGTCCCGACTGGCGCGGGACGGAGGGCTGGATCCGCTTCGACCAGCCGCTCTACCGCTACGGCAACCTCGTCAAGGGGATCAGCCTGAGCTTCGCGGATGGGCGCGTCACGGAGGCGAGCGCGGAGCAGAACGAGGCGATCCTGAAAGAGATGATCGCGACCGAGGGAGCGGACAAGGTCGGGGAGTTCTCGCTCACCGACAAACGCTTCTCGCGAATCACGCGCTTCATGGCGCACACCCTCTACGACGAGAACGTGGGCGGCCCCTTCGGCAACACGCACATCGCGCTCGGGCGCGCCTACCAGGACGCCTACACGGGCGACCCGGCGGGCGTGTCGAGCGAGGAGTGGGACCGTCTCGGCTTCAACGACTCGAGCGTGCACACGGACATCGTCTCGACCGCCGACCGCGTCGTCACCGCGGAGCTTCGCGGCGGCGGCGAGCAGGTCATCTACCGCGACGGCGAGTTCCAACTCGACTGACTCCGCCGCTCCGCGGCGCGAGCGGCGAACCGGCCGCGGGGCGCGTGGTATGTTCCGCGCGTCGATCAGAGGGAGGCCGCTCGGCGGGTGTGGACCGCGGGCGATGATCAGCCAGTCGCGCGCGAGAGCTCCGGGCCTCCAACGGACTGCGAACAAGGAGATCCAAAGGATGCGACGGACATCGATTGTGGCCGGTATCGCGACGGTCGTGTGCGCACTGGGAGCGCTCGCCTCGCCCGCCCTGGCCGCGAAAGAAAAACCGGTCTTCGGCAAATTCAAGGCAAGTGTGGCCGGTACCGCGAAGGGCATCGGGGAAGCGGGCGAAATGCAGCTCGGTCCCTACAAGTTCGAAGAATGCGAAAAGGAACTCCACTCGACGGGCACCGTCGTGATGGGCGAATCCGAAACCTTCTTCCAGGAAGTGAAGTTCTCGAAATGCGAAGCGACCCGCAACGCGGGCGGCGGCCTCGAAGAATCCGTCCAGGCGAGCTTCACGCTGGGCATGGAATTCCACTCCAACGGGTCGATGAAACTCGGCCCTGCGGCGGTCACCTTCGGTGCGTCGAACAGCACCTGCGAAATCACGATCCCGCCGCAGTGGGTCCCGGCCGTGGCTGAAACCAAAGGCGAAGAAAAGACCTTCGAAGTCGACACCTACGGCACCGAAAAAGAAAAACTGGAAGGTGGCGCGGTCAAGAAATTCGGCGAATTCCGCGAACGTCTGGACGTCGAATGGGAAGCGAAAGGCATAACGACGACGGTCAAACTCTCGCCGACCTGCAAATACTCAGGCTCGCACCTGAATGCCGCGGGCGAAGCCGAATTCGGCAACGGCAAGATGGAAGGCGAACTGGAAGAAATCACGCTCCAGAACGGGAACCTCAGCTTCATCCCGCCGCTCGCCTAGCGATCGGCCGGCAGAGCGGTCCTCGAAGGAGGGCGCGGGGCGATCAGCCCCGCGCCCTTCGTCGTTCGGGGCGCGATCAGTCGGGGGCGTCGGCGCCGTGCTGAAGCTCGCGCTGGCTTTGCGCGAGCACGAGCATCGTGAGATCACGGGGGACTGTCGCGTCGAGCCCCGTGAGCTCCTCGATGCGTCGCAGCCGGTAGTCGAGCGTGTTCGGATGGATGTGCAGCGCCTCGGCGGAGGCGCGGCGATCGGAGCCGCTCGCGAGGAAGACCCCGAGTGTCTGCTCGAGGTCAGCACGGCGGCCGGGCTCGCCGTGCAGCGGCTCGAAGACCCGCGCCTCGAGCAGCGCGGCCGTCTCGGGGCTGCTCGCAAGCAGCAGCTCGAGCGCGACCTCGCCGGGCGCGATCCGTCCCGTGCGCCTGAGGCGGTGGCCGAGGTCGACGACGAGCCGCGCCCGCTCGAGCCCGGCCGTGAGCGCCCCTCGCGGGGCGGCCGCCTCGACCGTCCAGAGCGTGCCCGCCGCGGCGTGCAGCTCCTGCCCCTCGGCGAGCAGACCGCTCACGCGATCCCCATCGGTAAGCGCGAGGATGCCCTGCGCCCTCAGGTCGGCGGCGAGCTGGCCGTGTCGGATCGCGCGGTCGTCGGCGACGCACAGCGCGAACGGACGGTAGGACGAGGTGAGCGGCACCCCCGCGAGCGCCGCGATGCCCGCGGCCTGCGCGGCGGCCACCCCCTCCTCCTCGCAGAGCGTGCGCAGCAGCCCGCGCAGCCGTCGCTCCTCCTCGGAGACGGCGAGCTGGCGCGCATCCAGATAGGCCTGCGCAACGGTGGCCGAGACCACGTCGATGTAGCGCATCAGCAGCTCTGCTCCCACGAGCAGCCCGTCGCGCTCCTCCGCCGCGGCGGTCTCGAGGATCGTCTGCCACGCGAGCCGTCCGCCGAGGCGATAGGCGTGCAGCAGGTCCTCGAGCGGCATCCCCTCCGCCGCTCTGAGCCGTGCCGAGGCACGAAACGGCTCGAGTTCGGTCGCGGAGGGCTCGCGTCCGGCGAGCGTCGAGCTGCGAAACGCCTCGAGGTTGTGTACGACGATCTCGCCGATGTCGCCGTCGAGCACGGCACGCGGCAGCCGGGCGTAGCCGTTGATCGAGTTGCGGAAGCTCGCGAGCATCTGCTGGGAGATGCTCGCGAAGTCCAGGCGTCTGACGACCGTCGCGAACGCCTCGTGATCTGTCACTACCGCCGGATCGGATGACTGGATCGACGCCACCGTGCGCCAGTCTACGCCCGCGCGGTCGGCCGATGTTGTTGTGAGCGCTCACAATCCGCCGCGTTCAATTCTGGGTCCGCTCACATCGACCCGCGCCCAGCGTGGGCAATACGGTGGGAGCTGAGAGAGCCTCCGGCGCGCGCAGCTCGCGAGGCCGGGAGGAGGGGACACGAAACATGGAGGGACGGGGATGACGAACCGAGCAACGACGGCCCGCGCGCGAGCGCGGCTCGGCATCGCGGTGGCAGTGCTGTTCGCGATGCTCACGCTGGGAGCCGCGGGTGCCGCGGCGAAGGCGGCGCGCAATGTGAGGACGGAGGCGCTGCCTTCGATCGAAACGACCGAAGGGTGCGAGTTCATCGCCGACCCGGGCAACAGCGTGTGCATGCTGCCCTTCCCCGACGACTACTACACGAACGCCGACCCCACCAGTGCGACGGGCAGGCGGATCGCTTTCAAAACTCCCGACACGCCCTCCAACGTGGAAGGCAAGCACATCGAAGCGGGGGCGTGGAACGCCTCGGACGGGTTCAGCCCCGGCTCGGTGATCCTCGCGAAGATCCCCGGGATCGAAACGGCAAGCGACGTCAAGGCGATGAAAGCTGTCCCGATCGACCGCCTCGGCGCGTACACCAAGCCCGAAGCGCCCGTCGTCGTGATCGACGCGACGACCGGTCAGCGCTGGCCGATCTGGGTCGAGATCGACTCGACGGTAAATGCGGCGAACGCCGACCTCGAGATCCACCCGGCGGTGAACTTCACCGCGGGGCACCGCTACATCGTGGCGCTGCGCAACCTCAAGAACGGTGCGCATCAGCACCTCGAAGCGCCCGCAGGCTTCCGTTACTACCGCGACGACGTGCTCTCCGAAAACGCGGCGATCGAAGCGCGGCGCGGGCACTTCGAAGAACTGTTCACGAAGCTCGAAGGGGCGGGCATCCAGCGCTCGAGCCTCTACCTCGCGTGGGACTTCACGGTGGCGAGCGACGAAAACAACACCAAGCGCGAGCTCTCGATGCGCAACGACGCTTTCGCGCAGCTCGGCGACACGAATCTCGAAAACAACGTGGTCGAAGGCGTCTCGCCCTCGTTCAACGTTGAAAAAGTCGAAAACGAACCGAACCCGGGACAGATCGCGCGGCGCGTGAAAGGGACCTTCACCGTTCCCTGTTTCCTGTTCCCGTCCTGCGGTCCGGGCGGGACGATGCACCTGAACGCCGAAGGCGAACCGGAACAGAACGGCACCTGGTTGGCGAACTTCGACTGCATCATCCCGCTGTCGGTCACGACCGGCGCGGGTGAACAGGGTCGGCCCTCGCTCTACGGTCACGGCCTGCTCGGCGACGCCTCCGAGGTGGCCTCGAGCCCGCAACGCAGCCTCTCCCAGGAACACAAGATCGTGCAGTGCGCGACCGACGAGATCGGGATGGCGGAATCCGACGTGCCGGTGGTGATCGGAGCGCTCGAGAACGCCTCGCGGTTCCCGGCGATCCCGGACCGCCTGCAGCAGGGTCTGCTCGACGAGCTCTACCTGGGCCGGGCGATGATCAGTTCTTCGGGCTTCACGACCGACGCGGCGTTCCACCAGGACGGCACGCTGGCGACGCCCTCGGTGCTGAACACCGACCACCTGTTCTACAACGGCAACAGCCAGGGCGGGATCATGGGCGGAGCGCTGACCGCGATCTCGCCGGACTTCACGCGGGCCTCGCTCGGAGTGCCCGCGATGAACTACTCGGTGCTGCTGCCGCGCTCGGTCGACTTCGCGGAATTCGCGCAGGTCTTCTATCCCTACTACCCGAACGAAACCTCGCGGCCGCTCGTGATCGACCTGATGCAGATGCTCTGGGACCGCGGTGAGCCGGACGGCTACGCGGACCGCATGACGAGCGATCCGCTGCCCGACACGCCCGCGCACCAGGTGCTGATGGACATCGCCTTCGGCGATCACCAGGTGACCGACTTCGAGGCGGACGTGGAGGCGCGCACGATCGGCGCCGAGGCGCACAAGCCGGTGATCTACAAAGGGCGCTGGCCACACGTCAACGTGCTGTGGGGCGTGAAAGCGATAGGTCACTACCCCTACACGGGATCGGCGGCGTACTACTGGGACATCGGCCCGGTCCGCGAAAGCCCCGAAGGGTCGGGCAAATTCATCGGCGTGGGCCCACCCCCGCTGGCGAACTTCCCGAACACCTCAGGCGAAGATCCGCACAGCTCGCCGCGAGCCGCGCCCGCCGAGCAGCAGCTCGTGTCGGACTTCTTCGAAGGGGCGATCCAGCAGAGCGACCGCTGCAACAAGGGCCCCTGCTACGCGGGGAGCTTCACCGGCCCGTAGCCGGAACGGGATCCGTGTGCTCGCCTCCCGCTCGTGCTGAGCGGGAGGCGGCCACGGAGCTCACGCGGGCTCAGAACCCGACGAGTTCGTCGCTGCGCGCGTAGAAGTCTTCGTAGCCTTCCTGCTGCGCACCCACGAGGCGGCTGGGGAGCGGGGCGCGGACCTCCTCCGCGAGCACCCGCTCGTGCAGCTTCGTCATCTTCGTGCGCAGCTTCGAGGCCGAGCCCGCGACGTTGCCGAGCTCGCTCTGCCCCGCGGAGGTGGAGTAGTCGTAGAGCTCGAAGTCCTGTTCGCCTTCGGCCGTCTCTACGACGTTCGAGTCCTTCTTCCAGGGGGAGTAGACCGCGTACTTCGCCTCGGGTGTGCGCACGGCGACGACGTGATGCGGCGCGGAGTCAGCGAAGCTGTAGGTGTAGGAGAGCTCCTCGACCGTCGTCTCGTCGGTCGTGTGGGCGATCCACTTGCGGCCCGTGTGGCCGGGTCTCTGGGCGATCGCGGCGATGTCGGCGCGCGATGCGATCTGCGCGTAGTTCGGGTCTGCGCGCCAGCTGTTCGATCCGTGCGCGATCGTCAGCAGCAGGGGCGCCAGATCGACCGATGAGGTGAGCTGCGAGCGCGTGCTCGGGCCGCTGGAGAGCTTGCCGCGCGGGTCGTAGATGTAGAGCGGCACGTTGAGCGCCTCCTCGTAGACCCCTCCGCCCTTCTGGCGCAGGCCGTGCGAGCCGGCGTACTCGCCGTGATCCGCGGTGAACACGACGACCGTGTCCTCGGCCAGGTCCGATCGCGCGGCGAGCGCGGCGAGCACGCGGCCGATCTGCGTGTCGACCTCCTGCTGGTAGATCAGGTACATCGTGAGCATCTGCTTCCAGCTTGCTTCTTCGGTCGGGCCTCCTTCGTTGGGGACCGGTCCGCAGACCGCTGCCATCGTCTGCTCCAACGCAGTCTGCAGCCGCGGCTTGTTCGCTTTCAGCTGAGCGGCCGTCTCGGCGTTCGCGGGCGGCGCGGTGAAGCGGTAGTCGGCCGGTTCCAGCAATTCGTCGGTGGTGGTGAAGCGCGGCCACCAGCTGATGTCGTGCGGGTTGACCAGCGAGACGGTCGTGCACCACGGCCCGCTCCCGGCGCCTTCGAGCCAGGCGAGGAACTGTTCGACGATCTTCGGGTCTTTTTCTTTGCCCTGCTCGGGGTTGCCGTTGGGCGAGGGGTAGGTGCCGCCGTCGAAGCCGTATTCCTCGAGACCCCCTTCGGTCTTGTCGGGCTTGGGTCCGAGATGCCACTTCCCCCACCACGTCGTCTCATAGCCCTGTTCCCGCAGCATCGTCCCCCAGGTCGGGAACTGGTGGCTGAGCGTGCTGCTTTCCGCGACCGCCTTCGTGAGCATGCAGCCGGTCTGGTGCGCGTAGAGCCCGGTGAGCATCGTGCCGCGCGCGGCGACGCACATGTTCGCGGCGGTGTAGTGCCCCTCGAAGGAGGTCGAGCGGTTGCGAAGGCCGGCAAGGTTGGGGAGCAGCGTGTCGAGCTGCGACTGCGCGGGGAACCAGCGCGGCACGCGGAGCTGATCGACGATCACCACGAGGATGTTCGGGCGTCGCTGCGAGCGAGCGGCCGCGGCGAAGGGGGCCAGCGACTGTGCCGCGACGAGCCCGCCGCCCGCGGCCGCGGCCCGCTTGATGAAGGCACGGCGGTCCATCGTCCTGTGCACTTTGGGTCCTCCTGAGGGGGGTGGCTTTCGGTCTGTGCCCCGGGGCGAGCTCGCGCAGCACGCGCCGCGTGCCTCTGCTGCCCCCAGAGCCTCCGCGCACATTCCTACCCATTTTTATGAGGAATAAACGGGGAAGGGGCGTGGGCGGCGTCGCCGCGAGGTGGCGCGCGCCCGGGCGTTGCTCTCAGCCGAGGCCCGGCGGGCCGAGCTTCGGCGCAGCTCTAGAGTTCGGCGAGCACCTCGGCGGCGGCGCGTTCGCCTGAGCGGACGGCGCCGTCCATGTAGCCGACCCAGTAGTCGGAGGTCTCGGTGCCGGCCCAGTGGATCCGCCCTGCGGGCTCGCGCAGGAACTTGCCGAATTCGAGCAGGGTGCCGGGGCCGAGCCCCGCGACGGGGTCGCCGCGGGTGAAGCGTTCCTCGGCCCAGGCGTTCTCGACGTACTGCACCGGGTTGGCAGCCTTGGAGCCGAAGTAGTCGACGAAGTTTTCCACCACCGCCTGTTTGCGTGCTTCCGGCGAGAGGCCGTACCAGCCGCGGGCGTCGGCGCCGCCGATGAAGCCGAGCAGGATGCCCGGGGTCCCGCTCACGGGCGAGCTGTCGAAGGTCGTCCTGACCGGGCCGTTGAGGCTGACGGTCTGCCCGGTGAGGCCTTCTTCGCGCCAGAACGGCTTTTCGTAGACGACGTCGACCTTCGCGTACGTGCCCATCGGCGCGCGCTGGGTGAGCTGGTCGCGGAGCACGGGGAGCAACGGTTCGTAGTCGATCCGCGCGGTCAGCGCGGGAGGCATCGCGACGATCACCCGCTGTGCCTTGACGTGGCCTTTTTCGAGTTCCACCTTCACGGCCTTGGCTTCCTGGACGATCCGCGTGACGCGCGAGTTCAGGGCCACGCTGCTGCCCAGTTCGGCCGCGACTTTCAGCGCGATCTGCTGGCTGCCCCCGACGAAGCGTTCTTCCTGCGCGCCTTCGGCGGTCTGGAAGTTCCGTTCGAAGGTTCCCGGGTTGTTTTCATCACCCGATGCGGCTAGGTAGAAGAGCACGTAGAGCAGGGAGAGGTCGCGGTTCTCCTGGCCGAAGATCGCCTGCACCGCGGTCGTGACGAGCCGCTGGAATTCGGGGTTGATCGAGTTCGCCTTGACCCAGCTGTAGAAGGTCTGGCTGTCCCATTCGACCGCTTCTTTGGCTTCCCACGGGGCCTCAACGTCGACTTCCTTCGACATCAGGTTGACCCGCTCGATCAGCTGCAGCAGATCGGGGAGGAAGGTGGGGTCGGGCGGCGCTATCCCCGTCGGCCCGGAGGATGCGTAGGTTTCGCGTTTGCCGTCCTTCCAGTACACGTTCGAGCCGGTGTTGTAGGTCGGGAAGGTCGTCACTCCCATTTCTTTTGCGAGCGCCTTGACGCGGTCCTGAGTGGGCCCGACGAACTCGGCGCCCGCGTCGACGTAGGAGCCGTCGTTCAGAGGCCTGTTCCAGGTGCGCCCGCCGACGCGTTCGCGCGCCTCGAGCACGACGACGGAGTGGCCCGCTTTCGCGATCGCCCTCGCGGCGGAGAGCCCGGCGAGGCCCGCGCCGACGACCGCGACGTCGGCCTTCTTGGGGGCTGAGGAGCTCGCTGTCGGGGTAGCGGTTTCTTCGCTCGGTTCTTCGGCGCGCGCGACCGAGGGGATAGCGGCGGCCGCGGCGCCCGCGGCGGCGGTGCCGATCAGGGTGCGGCGTGTGAAGCGTGTGTCCGTCTCGTCGCTCAAGGTCTTCTCCCAGGTTCTCGCCCCGGGCGCCCGGCGCCTCGGCCGCGACGCTTGCTCTGAGCGGCGTCGGCTCGGCGGTCGGCTGCGTGCGCCCCCGTCCAGCGTGGGCAGTACCCGAGATGAACGAGGGTCAACCGTGCGCGGAGACGGTCGACAGGATCGCCTCGACATGTCAGTCCTCTGAACACATGGGGGGCCTGACGTTTCAGAACGCGCATGCGTGGGTACCCACATGCCCGTTGAGGACCAGTGCCGGGCCGGGTGCCGGCGGGTCGAGGGATCGAACCACTGCGCGGGGCGCGCAGGATGGGGGTACAGAAGATGCGCGTTGCTCGAGTCGAACCTGGGTGTGTGGTCGGTGGGCGGTCGGTCGAGGGTGCTCGCCGTGTCGCGGGATCTGCGCTGCGGCGCCGCACGCGGATCGGTGCGCTGGTCGCACTCGCCGCGCTCGCGCTCGCGCTGATCGGCGCGGCCGGCGCCTCGGCCTTCAGCGTGCAGGGGAGCGTCGAACAGGTCGACGTGACGGGCCTCGCGCCGAACGCCGAAGCCTCGCTTCTGGGCAAAGGTGGCGCGCCGGTTGCGACGCAGAGTGCGGACTCCGAAGGGGGGCTGCTGTTCCGCAACGTGAAGCCCGGCAAGAAGTACACGGTGTCCTCCGCGGGTGAAACCTCCGAACCGATCACGGTCCACAAGGACACCTCCGAACCGTGGGATCCAAGCATCTACAACCAGGAAATCCCCGACAACGGCTACACCTACCTGACCACGCGCGACGGCACGAAACTGTCGATCGACGTGCACCCGCCGACGAGCCCCGCGGGCGAGCCCGGGGTGCCGTCGATGTTCCACTTCCCCACGCTGCCGATTCCGGGCGTGCCCACGCCGAGCTACACGGCGCCCTACCCGACGCTGATCGAGTACTCGGGCTACGGCTACGCGAACCCGAAGGGTCCTGAAAACGGCATCGCGGTGCTCGCGAACCTGATGGGGTTCGCGGTGGTCGACGTGAACATGCGCGGCACGGGCTGCTCCGGCGGCGCCTATGACTTCTTCGAAACGATGCAGAACCTCGACGGTTACGACGTGATCGAAACGATCGCGCACCAGCCGTGGGTGCTCCACAACAAGGTCGGCATGATGGGCATCTCCTACGGCGGCATCAGCCAGCTCTTCACCGCGCAGACCGAGCCGAAGGGCCTCGCCGCGATCGCGCCGCTGTCCGTGATCGACGCGACGGCCACCACGCTCTACCCGGGCGGGATCCGCAACGACGGCTTCGCGGTCGAATGGGCCGCTGAGCGCCAGCAGAACGCCGAACCTGCGAGCCCCGGCCACGGGCAGGCGTGGGCGACGACGCGGATCGAAGAAGGCGACACGACCTGCAAGGCCAACCAGGCGCTGCATGGCGAGGCCGCGAACCTGATGCAGAAGATCGAAGCGAACTCGACCTACAACCCAGCCGTGGCCGATCCGCTCGACCCGGTCACGTTCGTGAAGAAGATCAACGTGCCTACGTTCATGGCGTGCCAGTTCGAGGACGAGCAGACGGGCGGCCACTGCGCCGATCTCGCCGAGCACTTCTCGGGGACGAGCAAGAAGTGGTTCACCTTCACCAACGGCGCGCACATCGACTCGCTCGATCCGTGGACATACGACCGGATGTACGACTTCCTCGAGCTCTACGTCGCCAAACAGGCGCCGATCATCAACTCTGCGGTGGTGAAAGCCGCCTCGCCCGTGATCTACGACGAAGCGATGGGGTTGCCGAAGACCGACGTGGTCACGCTCCCCTCCGATCCGGTTCAGGAACAGCCCACCTACGAAGGGGCGTTGTCCGCATTTGAAGCGCTCCCCTCGATCAGGGTGCTCTTCGACAACGGCGCGGGCACCTCGCCGCTGGGCGAATCGACCGCGGGCAACCCGTACCCCGGCTACGAACACACCTTCGCGAAGTTCCCCGTGCCCGGCGTCAAGGCGCAGAGCTGGTACCTCGGGCCGAACGGGACACTGGGGAGCAAACCGCCGGCATCCGAAGGCGTGGACACCTACACCTCGGATCCGAAAGCCGTCCCGCTCACCGACTTCGGCCCGAGCACGGGCTCTGGCGGGCTGTGGGGCAACGCCTCGCAGTGGGAATGGAAATGGCAGCAGCCGCCCGCGGGCGACGAGGTCTCCTACCTCTCCGAACCGCTCGCGAGCAACACCACCGCTGTGGGCGGCGGCGCGGTCAAGGTATGGCTGAAGTCCTCCACGCCCGACGTGGATCTTCAGGCGACGGTGAGCGAAGTTCGCCCCGACGGCAACGAGACGTTCGTTCAGGACGGTTGGTTGCGAGCGAGCGAGCGGGCGCTGGCGACGAGCAAGAAGAACATCCTCCAGGAGAAGCCCTCGGTGCTCCAGCCGATCCCGACGATGCTGCCCTCGGACGTATCGCCGATGCCAGCGGGCGAATTCGTGCCGGTCACGATCCCGCTCTACTTCGAGGGTCACGCCTACCGGGCGGGCTCGCGCATCAGGGTGACGATCGCCGCGCCGAACGGCACGCAGCCGATCTGGTCGTTCAGCCACACCGAGCCGAGCGAAGGCACGGCGACGGAGTCGGTCGCGTTCTCCTCGAGCATGCCCTCGAGCGTGACGCTCCCGGTCGTCCCGGGCCTCACGATCCCGACCGCGCTGCCCGCCTGCCCGAGCCTGCGCAACGAGCCGTGCAGGCCCTATGAGGCGGTCGCGAACAACGGTTCTTAGCCGGGGGTGCCAGGCGGCCGGAGCGCCGCGGGATATGAATCGAGGAGAGCCCCGGCGACGGGGCTCTCTTCGTTCCCGTCGGCGACCGCGGGGGCGACGGGGCCGGTGGCCCTGCCCGGGAGCTCGACGCGGGCGTTGCGCGGCCGGCCTACGATCACGTGTATGTCCGACGCGAGGGTCCCCGGCGGGGTCGTGCACGAGCTGCCCCCTGACCTGCGCGAGGCGCTGATCGGGAGCGATCCTGCGCTCGCGGCCTGGAGGGACATCACGCCGCTCGCGCGCAACGAGTTCATCTGCTGGGTCGAGGAGGCAAAGCAGCAGATGACGAGGGAACGCCGCATTCGGCGCACCGGTGAAGAGCTCGAGGAAGGCATGCGCCGGCCCTGCTGCTGGCCGGGCTGCAAACACCGCGAGCGCAACGGCAAGGCCTGAACGCGCCCGGCGGGCCTGCTGCTAATCTACAACCAAATGGTTGTAGATCGTGTCGATGGCCCGGTAGCCGAGAGAGCGGCCGATCTGCTCTTCGGGGCTCTGGCCGACCGGACCCGTCGCGACATCTTCCGGCGCGCTCAGGAGGGACGGCTCTCGGTCTCGGCTCTTGCCCGCGAGTATCCGATCAGCCTTGCTGCGGTGCAGAAGCACGTGGCCGTGCTGGAACGGGCCGAGCTCGTGAGCAAGCACCGCGTCGGGCGCGAGTCGATCGTGCGCGCCGAAGCGGGCGCTCTGCGACGGGCGCATCGGGCGCTCGACGCGCTCGAGTCCGAGTGGCGGGGCCGCGTCGGGCGAATCGACAACATCCTCGACGAAGCCAAGGGAGAGAGCTGATGCCGGTAACCGACGTGAAGAGGGACCCCGACGCGCTGACGATGACGGTCACCGCAGAGTTCGACGCCGAGGCCTCGCGGGTCTGGCAGATGTGGTCGGACCCGCGCCGGCTCGAGCGCTGGTGGGGGCCTCCCACCTACCCGGCGACCTTCGTCGAGCACGACCTCGCGCCCGGAGGACGATCGGCCTACTTCATGATGAGCCCCCAAGGCCAGAAGCACCACGGCTGGTGGCGCACCGAGGAGGTCGAACCTCCGAGCAGGCTGCGCTTCACAGACGGGTTCTCCGACGATCAGGGCGAGCCGAACGAGGCGATGCCCACGACGGTCACGACGGTGAGGCTCGTTGAGTCGAACGGCGTCACGACGATGGCGATCGAATCGCGGTTCGCCAGCCGCGAGGGCATGGAGCAGTTGATGGAGATGGGAATGGAACAGGGAATGCGCGAAGCCCTCGGGCAGATCGACTCGATCCTCGCGGGAGAGATCGGCTAGCCCTGTTCGCGAGCCCGCTCGCCGGGCGTGGGAGGTCACGGGGGATCCCGCGGCGTCAGTGAATGGAGCTAGCCGGACTTGAACCGGCGACCTCCTGGGTGCGATCCAGGCGCTCTCCCAACTGAGCTATAGCCCCGCGTGCGCGGTCCCTGAGGGCGCGCTTCGGTCCTCGGAAGTGTAGTCGCAGAACGTGGCGGGACGAGGTCAGTATGGTTTGGGGGCGTCATGGGATTGCTCGATGAGGCCATACGCGAACACTTGGAGCTGAAGCGCCGACGGGGCGCGGACCCGGGTGAGATCGCGCGCGAGGAGCAGGAGGCGCTGGAGCCCGTGTTCCCCGATGAGCCACGCCCCGCCGCGCTCGATGGCGAGCCTCAGGCGGGCGAGCTGATCGATCCTGCCGCCCCCCAGGGTGACCCCATCGCCGACGCCGCCGAACACATCGCGTCCGAGGCCCAGCTCGATCCCGCCGCTCCCGTTGCGATCCCGCCCGAGGCAGCTGCGGCGGAGCCGATTGCCCTCACCGGACTCGGACAGGAGACGGCCGAGCTCGACATGGAGGCGGTACTCGAGCAGGACGCCGCCGCCGGCGCGGCGCAGACGGACGCCCCGGTCGCGGCCGCGCCGCAGGCGGCCGCGGCACGCCACGAAGCGACGGTCGAGGACGAGCTGCTCGAATGGGAGACGCCCGACCGCAACGCCGACCCCCCGCCGGAGCCGCTGCCGGGCCAGGAGCGCCTCAGCTTCGAGTAGCGCTGCCCGCGCGTTCGAACAGCAGGCGCGCGAGCTCCTGTACAGCGGGTGCGCGCTCGACGACCTCGTCGAGGCGGCCGCGCAGGGCGTAGTCGTGCACATAGGCCTCGGCCGCGAGCAGGATCGCCGAGTAGGCCGCGTTGTCGAGGTCGACCTGATCCCCCGCACGCCGTGCGAGCACGGCGACGCCCTCGAGCGTTCGCGTCCAGTCCTCGAGTGCCTGGCTGCGGGCCTCGAGCGCGCGGCGTCCCGCGCGGTGCACCTCGAGCACCGTCGTCACCGCGACCTCGGGGTGGTCGGCCATCCAGCGGAAGTACGCGCCGATCCCCGCCTGAAGCTTCTCCCGCCAGCTCTCGACCGCCGCCGCCGCTTCCAGCGAGGCGCCGATCCGCGAGCGTGTCATCTGCCCGTAGGTCTCCAGAAAGCACGCTTCCTTGTCGGCGAAGTGCCGGTAGAACACGGTCCGCGAGGTCTGCGCGACGCGCACCACGTCGGCGATCGTCGTCTCGACGTAACCCTGCTCGCTCACGCACAGGCCCATCGCACGCAGCAGCCGCTCCCGCTGGCGCGCGCTGACCTCGTCGGGGTCGAGCGTGTGGCGCCCCGCCGGGATCAGGAGCTCGTCGTCGATCTTGACAGAGTCCATGGCTCTCAGTATAGGATACGGCCGCGTACACGGAGGAGTACGCCTCGGTACTTGCGGGGCGTCGATGGAGTCAATCAGAGGGGATGTGGAGGATGTCGAAGTTGCGGAGGGTGTTGTTGGCTGCGGGCGTGCTGGTTTGCATGCTGGCCGTGCCGTCGGTCGCCAGCGCGGCGATCACGTCGGTCTTCGGGGGCACGGTGGCGTGCACCGAACAGACCGGCGCAAACGCTGGGCAGAGGTGGTGCGGGAACTCCGCGAACACGACGGTGCCGAGCTTCGACGGCACGCCGATCGACGTTGCGGTGGCGTTCCCGCCGGCGACTGGTGGGGACAACAACTACCCCGTGGTGGGCATCTACCACGGCTGGGGTGGGAGCAAGATCACGCCCTCGAGCGCGACGGCGCAGCGCTTCCTGAAACTCGGCTACGCGGTCTTCTCGATCACCGACCGCGGCTGGGGCTCCTCCTGCGGAGGGCCCTCGAAACCGGCCAACACGGTCAAGGCGGCGCCGTGCGAACACGGCTACATCCATCTGCTGAGCCGTCGCTATGAGGTCCGCGATGCGCAGACGCTGCTCGGCAAACTCGCCGATGAAGGCGTGATCAACCCGCAGGAGATCGGCGCCAACGGCGGCAGCTACGGCGGCGGCATGTCGCTCGAGCTCGGCTCGCTGAAGGACCGCGTCGAACTCACCAACGGCGAACTGATCCCCTGGACCAGCCCCGAAGGCAAAGCGATGAAAATCGCGGCGACCGCGCCGGAATACCCGTGGAGCGACATCGCCCAGGCCCTCCAACCCAACGGCTCGACGCTGGACTACGTCGAAAACGCTCCCTACAGCGGGATGCTCGGCAACCACGAATACGGGATCGAAAAGAACAACTGGAACGCGTCGCTGTACGTCGCGGGCCAGCTGCTCGGCTACTACGGCCCCCCCGGTGATCCGGAAGCGAACATCACCGAATGGCACAACTTCAACATCACGGGCGGCCCGTACAACGGCAAACCGCTCGAGATCCAGCAGGAGGAACAGCTCCCGAACCACAGCGCCTACTACACGAACCTCGAAGAGCCTCCGGCTCCGGCGCTGATGGAGAACGGCTGGAACGACGACCTCTTCCCCGTTGACGAAACGGTGAAGTACTACAACAAGGTGCGCGCGGCCTATCCGAACCAGGCGATGGAGCTGTTCGACATGGACCTCGGGCACAACCCGCGCTCCGCCTCGACCGTCTCCACAACGGACGTGGGCAAGCTGCAGGCGGCGCAGAACGAATGGTTCGCGTACTACCTGCGTGGCGAAGGCTCTGAACCGGCCGCGGCAAAAGGCGGAGCGACCGCGATCACGAGCTTCTGCCCGCAGACTGCGGGAGGCTCGGGCCACGAATACAAAGCGGCGAACTGGGCGAGCCTCACCTCCGGTGAACTCGACCTGAGCGGAGCGGCGGAACAGACGATCGTCGCGCCCGGCACGGCCTCGGCCAACGCGTTCACGTCGGGCACCGTCTGCACGACGGCCTCCTCAACGACCAACGCCTCGGCCGCGACCTACACCACATCTGCGGCGAGCGAAGCGTTCACCCTCCTGGGTTCCTCCACGGTGATCGCCGAAATCTCGACGCCGGGCGAAAACGCTCAGGTGATCGCGCGTCTGTACGACGTGAACGGCGCCAACGAGCAGTTGATCGGTCGCCAGATGTACCGTCCGATCAGCCCCGGCGGCGGTTTCGTCAAGCAGGTGTTCCAGCTGCACCCGCAGGCCTGGAAGGTCGAACCCGGCCACAACCTGAGGCTGGAACTGCTCGCGCAGGACTCGACCTACGCGCGCAACTCCTCGACACCGCAGTCGATCCAGGTCAAGAACCTCGAACTGCGGGTGCCGACGGTCGAAGGGGCCGGCGGCGACGGCGGGGCGATCACCGCGCCGAAGGCGCCGTATCTGCCCCCGGGCTACAAGCTCGCGCGCAACGAGCGCACCACCGCCCCCGGGCAGCCGTACCTGACCTCCGGCTCGACGCCGAACAACACCGGCGTCTTCACGCTCGGCTGGTCAGGCTCGGAGGCCGCGACGGCACTGTCGTACACGCTGGAAGCGAAGAACGCGAGCAGCGGCTGGAGCGTCGTGGCGAGCGGTCTGTCGAGCACCGAATACGCGTTCACCGCCGGCAGTCCTGAGGCTGAAGGCACCTGGGAATACCGCGTCACGGCCAGTGACGAAGGCCCCGCGAGCGAAGCGTCGGAAGCCTCGGCACCGGTGGTCGTCGACGAGTCGGCTCCGAACCCGCCGACGGCCACGGCCGACCGACTGCCGGACTACTCCGGCGCGGGCGGCTGGTACAAGGACTCGGTCACCGTGTCCTTCGAATCCGCCGGTGACCCGAACCTCAGTGACGGCAGCGCAGGCAGCGGTGTGAACCCGTCGTCGGTGCCCGCACCCGAGGTGTTCAACACCGACGGCTCGCACACCGCGAGCGGGACGGTGACGGACAACGCGGGCAACGTGTCCGCTGCGGGGAGCCTCACGGTGCAGGTCGACGTGAGCCCGCCGCAGGTCGAAGTCAAATGTCCTGCGAAAGCGGTCTACGGCAGCTCGGCGAGCGCAACGGTGGTGGCCTCCGACGGCCAGTCCGGCCTGGCGGTGGACCCGAGCGGCACGGTGCCGATCGACACGACGACCGTCGGCTCGCGGACGACCGCCGCGACCGCCGTCGACAACGTCGGGCACAGCGCTGAAGCGTCGTGCACGACGGCAGTCGAATACAGCCAGATCATCAACGGCACGGTGAAAGGCAAACTCACGATCACCAAAGGCCAGGGGGTTGAGATCGCCTCGGGCGCGAAAGTGAGCGGCGCGATCAAGGTCAAGTCCGGTGGCGCGATCGACGTGGAGGGCGCGACCCTCTCCGGCGGTCTCACCACCAGCGGCGCAACCGTCGTTCGCATCTGCGGCGCAAGCGCCTCCGGTCCCGTGAAAGTGACCGGGACGACCGGCCCCGTGACGATTGGGCAGTCCGGCGGCAGTTGCGCCGCCTCGACGTTCTTCGGGAACGTCACCGTGAAGGGGAGCACAGGGGCCGTCGTCGTCGAAGGGACCTCGATGGTCGAAGAAAACATGTTCCATGGCTCGCTCAACGTGAGCTCGAACACGGGCGGTGCGACGGTGCGCAACAACACGGTCAACGGGTCGCTCACAGTGAAGAGCAACAGCGGCACAGTGATCGATCACCCGAACACGGTCGAAGGGAAATCGAAGGTCCAGTAGGAGGGTGGGCGGCGCGCGGGCTCTCCCCGGTGGAGCCCGCGCGCTCAGCCCTCGAAGCGAGGGGGGCGCCGCTCGCCGATTGCTCGCGCGCCCTCCTGCACGTCGCCGCCGAGGAAGGTCAGCATCTCGTAGGCGACGCTCGCATCGAAGGCCGGCACCGCCGCGCGCAGCCAGTGGTTGAGAGTGCGCTTCGTCCAACGCGCCGCGTGCTGCGGACCGGTCGCGATCCGCTCGGCCACCGCGAGCGCCTCCGAGAGGACCTCATCCCTTGGCACGCAGCGGCTCACCAGCCCGATCCGCTCCGCCTCGCGCCCGTCGAGGAAGTCCGCGGTGAGCAGGTAGTACTTCGCCTTCGCCATCCCGCAGAGCAACGGCCAGATGATCGCCCCGTGGTCTCCCGCGACCACGCCGAGCCGCAGATGACCGTCGGTCAGCCTCGCGTCCTCGGCGATGATGCTGATGTCGGCCATCAGCGCGACCGCGAGTCCCGCTCCGACCGCCGTCCCGTTGATCGCCGAGACGATCGGCGTCTCGCAGTCGAGCATGTTCGTCACGAGCGCCGCTGCCTCGGTCGCCATCGCGGCGACGCGCGCGTAGTCGCCCGCCATGCGCTGAACCATCTCGAGGTCGCCCCCTGCCGAGAACGCGCGGCCCGCGCCCGTCACGACGGCGACGCGGGTCTGCTCGTCGGCGTCGATCTCGCGCCACACGCCCGAGATCTCCCGGTGCAGCGTCTCGTTGGTCGCGTTCATCCGCTCCGGGCGATCGATCGTGACGAGCAGCACGCCGTGCTCGCGCCGCTCGAACCGCAGGTGCTCGTAGCTCTCGGGGTCGAGCGCGCTCATCCCGCCATCGTCAGTCCCCCGCTGACACTCAGCACCTGGCCGGTGATGTAACCCGCGCTCTCGGAGGCGAAGAAGGCGACCGCGCCCGCGACGTCGGCGGGTGTGCCCAGCCGGCCCATCGGGACCGCCTTCTCCAGCGCGTGCTGCAGCCGCTCCGGCTGCGCGCGGAACAGCGGGGTGTCCGTGGGGCCCGGGCAGACCACGTTCGCCGTGATCCCGTGGCGCGCCGTCTCGCGCGCGAGCGACTTCGTGAAGGCGATCACGCCGCCCTTCGCTCCGGCGTAGACGGCCTCGCCGCTGGACCCCACGCGTCCCGCATCGCTTGCGATGTTGACCACGCGCCCGCCGCCGCGCTCGATCATCGCACCGAGGAAGGCGTGGGTGACCGCGACGACGCCGAGCAGGTTGATCGCGAGCACGCGCTCCCAGAAGGGCCGGTCGGTGTCGAGGAAGCGCCTCGTCTCATCCCAGCCCGCGCAGTTCACCACGACCTGCGGCACGCCGAGCTCCTCGGTGACCGCCTCGGCCAGCGCGGCAACGGAGCGCTCGTCGGCGACGTCGAGATGGTAAGCGGCGCCCGGGAGCGCCGAGTCCTCGAGGTCGGCGGCGGCGACGCTGAAGCCGCTCGCACCGAGCAGCTCGGCGGTCGCGCGTCCGATTCCCGAGGCCGCCCCCGTGACAACCGCGACCGCGCCCGTTCCCCGCCCTAGCTGCCCACTCGCCTCGCTCACCGCGCGGAGGCTAACGCGTGCGCTCGGTGCGCGTCAGCGCGTTCGTTACGACGAAAGGGAGCCGGGCGCCCTGTAAAGAGCCCGGCTCCCAGTCGTCATCTGCCCGGCAGGATCCCCCGACCGGCCGGGCGGGCCCCCATCACCAAGTTCCGTTTTCTCCCGCCGAGCATCCCGTTTTCACTTTCGGGGAGTGGCAGGAGCGGGTGATCACGCCGTTCGAGTTGCGCGCGATCGTCAGTTCGATCCCGTCTGTCGCCGTCGCGGTCACCGAGTATTCGGTGCGCGTGTGAGTCGTCGCGCTGATCCACGCGCCGTTGCCTTCCGCGATCGGGATCGCGACTTCGACGCTGTGCAGTTCTTTCGGCGTGACGCTTTCGTAGGAGCCGTCGTTGTCCGTCGCGATCGACTCTGCCGTCGTCTCCGCTGTGCGTGCGAGCTCCTTGGCGGAGGCGTCCTTCGCCTTCGAGGTCTGGCTGAGGAACTGCGGGATCGCGATCGCGCAGAGAATGCCGATCACGAGGCAGACCACCAGCAGCTCGATCAGCGAGAAGCCCTCCTCGCGGGTGCTGCGACGGACGCTCCGCGTCCTGCGGACCTCCGCTCCCTCAGCTGCGTGCATCCGTGCTGTGGACAACTCGTCCTCCCCTGGTTTGTCACCTGGCGGTCGAGCTGTCTCTGAGAGAGACCTCTGACTTTGCGCCCCCGTCTCACGGCGGGTTTGCCCTTTTTCAGTCGTATGTGCGGCCTGTGTCGGGCAGTGTAAGGACGGTTTCAGGGTGCGCAAGGAAACTCGACGTATGTACTACCCGGCGCACCCCCGCGTCCTTTTTCAGGCCGCCTCGACGAGCTCTTGGACCTCCTTGCGCGCGGCGAGGGTGAAGGGAATCGAGACGAGCAGCCGCGTCGCCTCGGCGGCGAAAGCGGCGGGCACCGCGACGGCGAGCGGCACGCCGAGCCAGCGGAGCGCGATCGGTACGAGCACCTCCGCGATCCCCGCGCCCGCGAGCGGGAGGCCCCTGGGTGTGAGCACGTAGCCCGTCGCGTAGCCCACGAGCACCACCGGAGTCGACGCATCGAGACCGAACGCGCGCAGCGACGCCCACAGCGCGGCGATCTCCGCCGCCCAGTACAGCGTCATTCCCGCGATCGCGCTCAGCGCCCGGACGGGGCGGGAGCCCTGGGCGGCGAGGATCTCCCCACCCTGCAGCACCGCGCGCAGGCGGCTTGTGAGGATCCCCCGGGCTCGCAGCCGCGGCGCAAGCAGCACGTAGGCCGCTGCGGCGAGCGCCGTGCCCGCGGGCACCCCGATCACCCACGGCCAGATAACCGCGGCCTGAGCGTGGCGCGCACCGATCAGCAGCAGCGCGCAGACCCAGGCTCCCGAGGCGAGCACGGCGTACTCGAGCATCGCCAGAGCCGCGACGTGCGCGCGGGCGCGACCGCGGCTCGCCCCCGCGCCGCGAAGCGCCCGGGAGTCGATCGAGAAGCCCCCGCGCAGCGAGGTCGCGCCCGCGCCGAAGGCGACCACCCGCGCGGCGGTCTCCGCTTCGATGCCGCTCTCCTCGCACGCGCTCATCACGCGATGGTGTGCGAGCGCGTAGCCCACGTAAGCGGCGAGGCGTGCAAGCACCGCGACCGCGAGCCACACGGGCGCGAAGCGATCGAGCGCCGTGCGGGTGGCGTCGAAGCCCGTCGCCCAGGCCATTCCGGTCGCGGCGATCAGCGCGACCACGAGCGCCGCGGCGCCGAGCAGCAGCGGCCGGCGCTCCAGCCGCGCGGTCAGGCCGAGACGTTCGCGCTCTGCCCCCATGCACACTCATTACCCGATCCGCGAGCCGGGGGGTAGCCTGCGTAGATGGCGGCGAGCGAGCCGGCCGCCGTCGCATCGGGAGACGTGGCGGTGATCGCGGACACGCATCTTCGTGCCCGGGGGCGGTTGCCCGCGGCGTGCGTGCAGCGTCTCCTCTGCGCGCGACTGATCGTTCACGCCGGCGACGTCGTCAGCGTCGCGGCGCTGGAGGAGCTCCGCGAGCTCGGTCCGCCGGTGCTTGCCGTGCGCGGCAACGTCGATGAGCCCGAGCTCGCCGCGCAGCTTCCGGAGCGGCTCGAGTTCGAGCTCGACGGCGTCCGCTGCGGGGTCCTTCACGACGCGGGACCGGCACGGGGGCGGTTGGCCCGGATGCGCGACGCGTTCCCGGCGTGCAGCGCGGTGATCTTCGGGCACTCCCACATCCCGTTGCTCGAGAGCGAGAACGGATTTCAGATCTTCAACCCCGGCAGCCCGACCGCCCGGCGCCGCCAGCCGCAGCACACGATGGGCAGGCTGCAGCTCCGCGCCGGCGAGTTGGCGTTCGAGCTTCTGACACTCTGAGTCGGCGCTGGTCGCTCTCCCGGGCCGGCGGTTCGGCCTCGCCGCAGTGGGGAAGCTAGGGTGCAGACGATGTTGAAGCTGATGTTCGTTCCCTTTCGGCTCATCGGTGGCCTGCTCGCCGGCGTCACGGCGAAGAACCTGTTCGAGAAGGTGTGGTCGATCGTCGACCGCGAGCAGCCACCCGATCCCGAGCAACGGCGGGTCTCGGTTCCCAAGCTGCTCGCCGCGCTCGCGCTCGAGGGCGCGATCTTCCGCGCCGTGCGTGGCCTGGCCGATCACGGCGCGCGCCAGGCGTTCACGCGGCTAACGGGCCGCTGGCCCGGCGAGGAGCGCGCCAAGTCCGAGGAGTCCTGAGCGCGCAGGACCCGCTCGAGCGTCCGGATCCTGACCGTCGAGATCTCAAGGATCGGCGCGGCGGCGTCGATAGAAGGGGAATGGCTGTCCCCCTCCCCCGCGACGAGCAGGCGCGGCTGGCGGCCCTGCACGAGCTCGAGATCCTCGACACGCCGCCCGAGCAGCTCTACGACGACGTCGCGAAACTCGCGGCGGCGATATGCGAGACGCCGATCGCGGTGATCAACCTGATCGACGCGGACAGGCAGTGGGGCAAGGCGCTCGTCGGCCTGGAGAGCTCCGAGGCTCCGCGCGAGATCTCCTTCTGCGCGCGCACGATCCTCGAGGAGGACGGCCTGCTCGTCGTACCCGACACGCGGAGCGATGCGGACTGGAACGAGAACCCGATGGTCGCGGGCGACCCCGGACTGCGCTTCTACGCGGGCGCGGCCATCGTCAACGACGAGGGGCACGCGCTCGGCACGGTGTGCGTCGCGGACACGCGCGGGCCACGAGAGCTCGATCCGCGCTCGCTTCAGGCGCTGCGGGTGCTCGCGCGCCAGACCGCCGCCCACCTGAAGCTGCGCCGCCGCTCGGCTGAGCTCGCCCACGCCAACGAGCAGCTGCGTGAGCTCGCGGTGACCGACGCTCTCACCGGACTCGCGAACCGCGCGATGCTCGAACAGACGATCCTGCTGGAGCTGCGCCGCCGCCGCCGCTCGGGCGATCACCTCGGTCTGCTCTTCTGCGACCTCGACGGCTTCAAGCAGGTCAACGACCGCTTCGGACATCACATCGGCGATGAGCTGTTGAAGCTCGTCGCCGGGCGGCTCGCCGGAGTCGCGCGCGCAGGTGACCTCGTCGCGCGCTTCGCGGGCGACGAGTTCGTCGTGCTCTGCCCCGGGCTCGAGGACGCCGCGGACCTCGCGAGGATCGCCGAGCGCTTTGCGGAGGCCGTCTGCACACCCGCGAGGCTCGGCGCCGTCGAGCTCGCCCCCGTGCTCTCGATCGGCACCGCCGCCGCGGGCGACGGGGATGACGTCGAGGACCTGCTGCAGCGCGCCGACGCCGCGATGTACGTGCGCAAGCGCGCCGCCGCGGCCCTCGCCTAGTGCTCGGCGAGCCGGCGCAGCAATCCGGTGGCCTTCGCGAGCTGGCGTCGCTCCGCCGCTGAGAGGTCGGACTCGATCGCGCGCGCGAGCCAGCCCACGCGGTCGCGCCGGTCGGCCTGCAGCGTCTCGCGTCCCTGCGGCGTGAGCTCGACGAGCGTTCGTCGCCCGTCGGTGGGGTCCGCCCGCCGGCTGATCAGACCCGCCGCCTCGAGGTCGGCGACGGTCTGCGCCATCGACTGCGGTCTCACGCGCTCCGCGGCGGCGAGCCGCCCGATGCTCGCGGTCCCCTCGCGGTCGAGCCGTCCGAGCAGCGCACCCTGTGCGAGCGGGAACCGGTGCTCAGCACGCAGCCGCCTGATCAGCTGCCCCAGCACCACACGCAGATCGCTCGCAAGCGTCGCGAGATCGGGATCCTCGGTCACGAGCTGACTATAAAGGACAGGGTAACTGCACAGTTTGCCTGTATAATTCCTGCGGATGTCGGCGACCCTCGCAAGCCCACGCAGCAGTCCCGGCGCGGAGCGCATGGCCGACGACCGCTACAAGTGGATCGCGCTCTCGAACACCACGCTGGGCGTGCTGCTGGCGACGCTCGACGCGTCGATCACGCTGATCGCGATGCCCGACATCTTCCGCGGCATCCACCTCGATCCGCTCGTCCCTGCCAACAGCTTTTACCTGCTGTGGATGATCCTCGGCTTCCTCGTCGTCTCTAGCGTCCTGATCGTGAGCCTCGGCCGGCTCGGCGACATGTACGGCCGCGTGCGGATCTACAACCTCGGCTTCCTGATCTACACCGTCGCCTCGGTCTTCCTGACCGTCGACTGGATGACCGGACGGGCTGGAGCGCTCTTCTTGATCGTGTTCAGGATCGTTCAGGGGGTCGGCGCGGCCTGCCTGCTCGCGAACGCCGCCGCGATCATCACCGACGCGTTCCCCGCCAACCAGCGCGGGATGGCGCTCGGCATCAACAACATCGTCGGCGTGAGCGGGATGTTCGTAGGGCTCGTGCTCGGCGGGCTGCTTGCACCGATCGACTGGCGCATGGTCTTCCTGATCTCGGTTCCCGTCGGGCTGTTCGGGACGGTGTGGGCCTACCTGAAGCTCGAGGAGCGCAGCATCGCGCGCCGGGCGCCGATCGACTGGGCGGGGAACCTCACCTTCGGCGCGGGTCTGATCCTGCTGATGGTTTCGGTCACCTACGGGATCCGACCGTACGGCGCACACGCGACGGGCTGGGGCAGTCCGCGCGTGATCGTCCTGCTCGCCGCCGGCCTCGCCTGCCTGGCGGCCTTCGCGGTGATCGAGCCGCGGGTCGAGAACCCGATGTTCCGGCTGCCGCTCTTCAAGATCAGGGCGTTCAGCTTCGGCACGTTGTCCACCTTCCTCTCCGCGGTCGCGCGCGGCGGCCTGATGTTCATGCTGATCATCTGGCTGCAGGGGATCTGGCTGCCGCTGCACGGCTACGACTTCAACGACACGCCCCTCTGGGCCGGGATCTACATCCTTCCGCTGACCCTCGGGATGTTGATCGCGGGACCGACCTCCGGGTTCCTCTCCGACCGTTTCGGCGCGCGTCCGTTCGCTACCGCCGGGATGCTCGGTACCGCGCTCAGCTTCGTGCTGCTCGCGCTGCTGCCGACGGACTTCTCATATCTCCCCTTCGCGCTCGTGCTGCTGCTCACCGGGCTCTCCTTCGGGATGTTCGCCTCGCCGAACCGCGCCGCGGTGATGAACAGCCTTCCGCCCGCCGAGCGAGGCGCGGGGGGTGGGATGAACCAGACCTTCCAGAACTCCGCGCAGGTGATCTCGATCGGCGTGTTCTTCACGCTGATGATCGCCGGGCTCGCCTCGACGCTGCCCGCCGCGCTCTCCTCCGGGCTGCAGGCGCACGGCGTCGGCGCCGCGGCCGCCCACAGAGCCGCCCAGCTCCCGCCCGTCTCGATCCTCTTCGCGGCCTTCCTCGGCTACAACCCGATCCAGCACCTGCTCGGCCCGCACGTGCTCGCCTCGCTGAGCGCGCACAACCAGGCCGTGCTCACGGGGCGCTCCTTCTTCCCCCATCTGATCTCCGCCCCATTTCGGTCGGGGCTCCACGAGACCTTCCTGTTCGCGGTCCTCGCCTGCCTCGTCGCCGCCGCGGCCTCCGCGCTGCGCGGCGGGCGCTATCACCACGCAGCCGAGGAGACCGACAGCCGAGGAGAACGACCAGCGACGATCGGAGAGCAACCAGATGCAGGTTGAGTGGTACGGACAGTCGGCCTTCCGCCTCACGGACGGAGAGACCACGGTGGCGGTCGATCCCTTCGGGGACATGTCGCCGCTGAGCGAGGCGCGTGGGATCCAGTGGGACTACCCCGCGATCTCCGGACTCGAGGCGAGCGTGCTGCTCGTCACGCACGAGCACCTCGACCACAACGCGGTCGAGGTCGTCGCAGGCGAGCCGGAGGTCCTGCGCTCGACCGCTGGGACGCTGCCCTCGCGGATCGGAGAGGTGACCGCGGTCGCCTCCGAGCACGACCAGCTGGCGGGGACCTCGCGCGGGCCGAACACGATCTTCGTGTTCACCCTCGGCGGCCTGCGGGTCTGTCACATGGGCGACTTCGGCCAGGCCGAGCTGCGCGAGGCGCAGGCCGAGGCGATCGGCGCGGTCGATCTGCTCTTCTTCCCCGCCGGCGGCGGCCCCACGATCGGGGCCGCGGGAGCGCGCGATGTGCTCGCGCGCCTCGCGCCACGCTGGGCCGTCCCGATGCATTACCGCACCGAGCGCATCGGCTTCCTCGAGACCGCCGATGAGCTGCTCGCGGCCCACCCCGATGTGGTGCGGCTCGATCGCTCCAGCTTCGACACCGCCGAGCTGCCTGGTGGCGAGGGAACGACGATCGTGGTGCCCGCCGCGCCATAGCGCAGGCGAGTAGGCTCGCGCTCGAGCCCAGCGATCGGAGGGAAGATGCCGGAGAAGCCCACGCTCTACGTCTGCCACGGCGATGAAGGAGGACCGCGAATGCACCCCTGCCGCCGAGTCCAGGAAGCGATGCACGCGGCGGGGATCGACTACGAGAAGGTGATCGCCGCCCACGGCAGCCCGATCCCCTTTCTGCGCAAAGGCTCGCGCGAGCAGCTGCGGGCCGCGACGGGTGCGGAGAAACTGCCCGCGATGAAGCTCGCCGACGGGACCGTGCTCGCCCCCTCGCGGGAGATTCTCGCCTGGGTCCGCGCGCAGCAGTCGGCGGCCTAGGCGGTCCCCGCGGCCGTCGCGCGCTGCACGCAGGCGACGAGCTCTCCCACCAGTGGGTGCGCCGCTCCGGCATCCCAGATCAGCGAGACGGTGGCCGGGGCGGCGTCGCTCAGCGGTACGGCGACGATGCCGGGGAGCACCTGGGCGACGAGCTGCGCATCGGCGACGGGGAGCGCGGTGACCGCGCTCGTGCTCGCGAGGCGCCCGAGCATTTCCAGCGAGGTCGCGACGTGGTCTTCGGTGCTCGCGGCGGGTGGACCGCCGCGGTGGTCGTCGAGGCTGTGGAATCCCGCCCACGAGCTCTGCACCGTCGGGTGATAGCTGATGAACGTCTCGCCGAGCACCTGCTCGACGAGTGCCTGCTCCGCGCGCGCGAGGGGGTGTGCGACGGGCACCATGATCGAGCGCGCTTCGACGCGCACCGGGTGCACTTCGACGCGCTCGGCTGCGTCTGGGGTCTGGCAGAAGGCCACATCGACCGAGTCCAGCCACGCGCGCGTGGGTCCGCGCGGAAAGGGGAGCTCGCGGAAGGAGACCTCGGCATCGGGGTGAGCGTCAGCGAACGTGGCGAACACCTCCGGCGCGGTCATCTGCGGAGGTGGCCCGATGAACCCCACCTCGATCACCCCGCGCGCAGCGCGGGCGAGCGCCTGAGCGGTGAGCTGGACCTCGCGCTCGCTCTCGACGACCTTGCGCGCCTTCTCGAGGAACGCTTCGCCCGCGGCAGTCAGCCGCACGCCACGCGGGTGGCGGTCGAGCAGCTTCAGTCCCAGGTCGGTCTCCAGCTGGGAGATCGCCTGGGAGAGCGCCGGCTGAGCGATGTAGAGCTTGTGCGCTGCCCGGGTGATCTGGCCCTCTTCGGCGACCGTGACGAAGTAGCGCAGCTGGTCGGTCTTGAAGCTCATATGTGTCCCTTCAGGGAAGGGGAGACCCCCTCCCACGAGCGAAGATCATATGTGCGAAGCCGCCCGGCCCTCAGAACGGTACGCAGCGATTACGTACCTGTCCCCTCCCTCTGCACGCGGGTCACCGCTCGCACGCATCCAGCGAGCGGTGTCCGAGCGCACCGAGGCGCGCCCCCGCCTCGTCGCCGTCCTCGAACGGAAGCAGCCCGAGAACGCCCGCCTGTTCGAAGGCTCGCTGCACCGGCTGGGGCCCGCGGATCAGCTTGAATCCGTAGCCCCGCTTCTCGCACAGCCCGCAGCGGAAAGCGATCACCGCCACCCCGACCGGATCGACCCCCGTGAGGTCGCGCAGGTCGAGCGTGATGTCGGTCACACCTTCTTCGCAGAGGCGCTCTATCTCCACCTCCAGGGCGTGAGCCGAACGATGCGTGAGCTCGCCCGTGAGGATCAGGGTGTGGTTCCAGGTGTTGACGCTCGTCAGAACGAGCTCGCGCTCGCCTGCTTCCGACCCCGGTGGATCCGGGTCCAACAAGACCGTGGCCGGCGGCTCCTCCAGCACGCCCGCTCCGCTCGATCCTCCTGAGTTCACTGCCGATGTCGTCAGATGACGTTTCATCACGGCTCCTTCCAGAGCAGCCTCGAGTTGTCTCCAATCCGCGCGACACGCCGTCGCGCGCCCAGGGCACTGCGAGGAAGGAGCTAGCCGGGCCGCTCTGGAATCAGAACGAAGAAGGCGGTGAGCCAGGGGCGGCAGAAGAGCCGCAGGCGCCGCAGAGCGCGGGGTGCCGCGAGCAGCAGCAGTCCCGCCAAGGTCAAGAAGCCGCTGAGGCCGACGCCGCCACCCACGCCGCCGACCCCGGAGGCCGCGCCGCCCGCCGCGCCGCCGGGAGCGGGACCCGGGGTGGGATCGAGCGGACGCCCGCCGCCCGCACTCCCGCCTGAGTCCCCGTCGTTCGGCGGGCGCTCCGCGGTGACTCCGAGCGCGCCCGCCACCGCCGCGAGCTCCGCCGGAGCGCTGCCGATCGAGGCGCTCGGAGTCAGCCAGCCGTTCGAGCATGTCGCGTCCATGGGGCCGCCGAGGCCCGAGAGCGTGCAGCGTCTGAGTTCCGCGACAGCGGAGGCCGAACTGAGTGGTGGGACCGCCGCTTCGGTCGTCGCCGAGCCGGTACCCGCGTTGCCGAGCTCGACGATCTCCGCGCCCGTCGCCGTGGCCGGCGCTGAGACGGGCAGGACCATGAGCGGTTCGCCGCTGGAGCCGCTGCCCCCGCCTCCGCCCGAGGTGGCGCTCGTGCCGAGCGGAACGAGCACGGCCGTTTCGGGCAGTCGTTCGTGTTCTTCGGAGCCGCCGTGCGCGGGCGCTTCGGGTTTGTGTTCGACCGGCGCCGCAGGCGTTTCCAGCGCAGGCGTTTCCGCCGGCGCCTTGATTTCGCTCGGTGTCGTCGTTTCCGCGGGCACCGTCGCTTCGGGGGGTTTCGTCGTTTCCGCCGGGATCGTCGCTTCGGGGGGTTTCGTCGTTTCCGCAGGCGTCGTGTTTTCGGTAGGCGTCGTGTTTTCAGCGGGCGTCGTGTTTTCAGCGGGCGTCGTGTTTTCGGCGGGCGTGGTGCTTTCGGCGGGCGTCGTGCTTTCCGCCGTGTGGGTTTCCTGCGGCGGCGAGGATTCCGCGGGCACGGTTTCGCTGTGCTGTTCGGTGGGCGTCGCTTCGCCCGTGCTCGGCTCTTCGCTGCCCCGAGTTTCGCTCGGCGGCGCTTCCCCCGTGCCTCCGCCCGAGGGCGCTTCGGCCGGCGCTTCGAGCGTGGTGGGCGGTGCTTCGGAGGTCCCTTCGGGGGCGCCTTCGGCGCGCGCTGTCGCGGCTAGCACGAGTAGCCCCAGCAGGGCCACGATCAGCGGCCGCAGTAGCTTTGAGACGATCCGTGTCGAGGGGCTTTGGGCTGAAGCGAGCATTTTCCTCGTTGCTCGTGCTTTCCCGGAAGCGTGGATCATAAACGGCATGGCCCCGCGATGCCTCTGGGCCGTTCCAGCTGCGCCGAAACCGCGTACACCCGGTCCGTGTCCGGGGGCGCGGGTAGCTTCCGGGCGTGGCGATCGCCTCGCTTCCTTTTACGACCTCGCACGCGGAATGGATCGGCCTGATCGTCGGGGTGATCTCACTGATCGGGATCGGCGGGGTCGTCTCGACGCTCGTCTGTCATCGCAGCGGGTGCTGGCGTCGGGGGCGCTTCCGCTACGGCCACTACCGCCTCTGTCACAAGCATCATCCCGACGTCCCCTCGGACGGCCGGATCACCGACGAGCACATCGCCGCCGCGAAGAAGCTCTAGCCTCGCGGGTCCGCGGCGAACGCGTATCGCCTGCAAACGTCGTGTAAAGAGTTGATCTGCACCGTCGCACCGCGGGCCTCGGGAAGGTACGCTGCCGTGCGATCTTCGCGGCGAACGGAATCCGAGCGTGGGTCGCCCGCGCGTTTTGCGCCCTGGTGGTCGCGGGCTCGGCGCTGCTCGCGCCCGCCCTGGCGGCGGCAGCGGAACCCGAAGGGATCCACAAGATCCAGCACGTCGTGATGATCATGCAGGAGAACCGGTCCTTCGACTCCTACTTCGGGACCTATCCGGGCGTCAACGGGATCCCCGGCGGGGTCTGCCTTCCCGACCCGCAGTTCGGCGGCTGCCGCGCCCCCTTCTACAACGCGAGCGAAAAGAACTACGGCGGTCCGCACGGATCCGAAGCCGCGGAAACGGACGTCGACGGGGGCGCGATGGACGGCTTCATCAAGTCCGCAGAGACGCGCAAGAAATGCGAAGCGAGCGAACCCTTCTGCAGCCCGTGCTCGGAATCTGAACTCGAAAAGAACGCGCGCTGTGATGACGTGATGGGCTATCACGACGCGCGCCAGATACCGAACTACTGGAAATACGCGGAGAAGTACGTGCTCCAGGACAACATGTTCGCGTCCGTCGCCTCGTGGAGCCTGCCCGAGCACCTCTACCTCGTCTCGGGCTGGTCGGCGATCTGCCCCCACAACGATCCCAACGGGCTTCACTGCGTGAACAACGTGAACCCCGAATCGCCCGCGCACAGCACTTACGGCCCGGTGATCCCGGGCAAGACCACCTACTCCTGGACGGACCTGCCCTACCTGCTCGATCACCACGGTGTGAGCTGGCGCTACTTCCTGCTCGAAGGCGACGAGCCGGACTGCCAGCTCGATGAATCGACCTCCTGCTCGACGGTCAAGCAGAACGCCGCCACACCGGGGATCTGGAACCCCCTGCCGGACTTCACCGATGTCAAAGAAGACGAAACGGTCGGCAACATCCAGTCGCTCTCGAACTTCTACACCGACGTGCACTCCGAAGAATCCTGCGGGCTGCCGAACGTCTCGTGGGTCGTGCCGAACCTGAAGGTCTCCGAACACCCGCGCAGCCTGTTGACCAACGGCCAGGCCTACGTCACAACGCTCGTCAACTCGATCATGCGCAGTCCCTGCTGGGGCAGCACAGCGATCTTCCTCTCCTGGGACGACTGGGGCGGCTTCTACGACAACGCCGCACCGCCGAAGGTCGACGGCGACGGCTACGGCCTGCGCGTCCCCGGGATCGTGATCAGCCCGTACGCCAAGCGCGGGTTCATCGACAAACAGCAGCTCAGCCACGACGCCTATCTGAAGTTCATCGAGGACGACTTCCTCGGCGGACAGCGACTCAACCCGGCGACCGACGGGCGGCCCGACGCGCGCCCCGACACGCGGGAAGAAGTCGTGGGCCTGGGCAGCCTGAGCGAAGACTTCGACTTCACGCAGCCGCCGCAGCCGCCGCTGCTGCTCTCGCCGCACCCCACGGCGGGACCGCCCTCCAAAACGCCCGGCACCGCGCAGCAGCCCCCCACGGTGCAGACGGGCGCCGCCACCGGCGTGACGACGAGCGAGGCGACGCTCTCGGGAACCGTCAACCCGAATCTCGGCATCATCAGCAGCTGCGAGTTCGAATACGGGACCACTGCGTCCTACGGTTCGTCTGCTCCCTGCACGGCGCTGCCCGAATACGGGGAAGCCGCGCAGTCAGTCTCCGCGCAGCTCGAAGGTCTCGCCGAAGGCCACACATACTTCTACCGTCTCACCGCCACGAACAACGACGGTGCGAGCACCTCGGGCACGGGCAGCTCCTTCCAGACGAAGGGCGGCGGAGGAGGCGGAGTCGCGCCGCAGCTCGGCCGGTGTGTGAGCGTCAAAGCGACGGGGCGCTACACCGACGCGGGCTGCATCGCCACGAGCGCCGGCGAAAACGGCGGCTTCGAATGGATCCCCGACGCGGTCAAGCGCGGGATCGCGGGCAAGGTGGGCGCGGTCACGCTCGGGCCCACCGGGCGGTGGCAGGCACGCTGTGCGAACGGCTCGGTGAGCGGGGCGGTGAGCGGGCCGGGCGCGCTGACTCTCGCGCTGAGCCTCGAAGGGTGCAAGACCGTGAAGGGCAAGGAAGCCTGCGAGACGGCGGGATCTGCCGCCGGCGTGATCGCCACAGAAGCGCTCGAGGGCGGGCTCGGACTGATCCACGGCGGCGAACCCCCTGCCGCGGGGATCGATCTGAAAGCGACGAGCGAAAGCGGCGCGGTCGCCCGCTACGAATGTGCCGGAGGGGGTGGCGCTCGTCTGATCGAACACGGCTCGGTGATCGCGACGGCGCCCGCCAACGCGATGTCGAAGTCGCTCGCGCTGAAGTTCACCGCGAAGAAGGGCCACCAGCAGCCCGAAGCCTTCGAAGGCCAGCCCAGCGACGTGCTCAGCGTGCTGATCGAACCGCTCGGATCGGCCTCGAGCGAAGCCCCCTCGACCTGGGCGGGCAAGGTCACCGGGACGCTCGAAGAACCGCTCGAGATCAAAGCAAGCTCCTAGCCGACGCACCTCAGGGCAGCTCGCGACGCAGGCGGCGCACCTGCGAGACGACCCCCCACGGTTCCTCCTCCCGCCGCGCTCCGTCGCGGTGCCACCCGTCCGACTCGTAGAAGCGCTCCGCGGCCTCGTTCCCGAGCAGCACCCAGAGCAGGGCGACCTCGTGCCCGCTCGCATGCAGGCTCCGCCTGGTCTCGGCGAGCAGCGCGCGCCCCGCCCCGGTGCGCCAGCGCTCGGGATCGACGTAGAGCGCGTAGAGCTCGCCCGCGGCGCGCATGTCCTCGTCTCGCGATGGCCCGAAGGTGGCGAAGCCGAGCAGCCTCCCCGCATCGAGCGCGAGCACGGTGCGGGGCGCCGTGCGCTCATCCGCCGGGGCGTCGAAGCGGTAGCCGCGGATGCGGTCCTGGGGAGTGAGGCGGTCGAGGTACTCCTGCGGGATCAGGCCCGGATATGCAGCCTTCCACGCGCGCACGTGCACGTCCGCGACGAGCGGCTCGTCGCCCGGGCGGGCCTCGCGGAGCAGCAGCACGAGACGGGCTCCTAGCTCGCGGCGAACATGCCCGAGCCGACCCAGTCGAGTTCGTTTCGCGCCCCGCGCGGGGCGAAGAAGTAGCCCCCGGCGACGGGCGTGATGTAGTCGATCATCGGCTCTTCGAGCAGCCGCTCCTGAACCACCTGGAACTGGCGCTCAGGACTCTGGTTGAAGGCCACGAAGATCAGCCCCTGGTCGAGCGCGCCGGCCTCGTCGAGCCCACGGTCGTAGTTGAACCCGCGGCGCAGCAGGCGCTGATCGGCCGTTGCCGCGGTACGGGGGTTGGCCGAGCGGATGTGGGCCGTCAGCGGGATCCGCTCGCCCTTCGGATCGAGGTCGTAGCGCGGGTCCTCAAACTCGTCGGTCCCGCCGAGCGGCGCCCCGCTCGCCCGCTTTCGCCCGATCATCTTCTCCTGCTCGGTGAGTCCCACCCGGTCCCAGAACTCGACGTGCATCCGGATCACGCGGATCACCTGATAGGTCCCGCCCGCGGTCCACGCGGGCGAGCCCGCGGGGAGCCAGATGAGCCGGTTCATCAGTGCCGCGTCGTTCGTCGGCGGGTTGGCCGTGCCGTCGCGGAACGCGAAGAGGTTGCGCGGGCTGTTGTGGGGCGAGGGCCCGCGTGCCGCCCCCGAGAAGCCGTCGATCGACCAGCGCGCCTGCAGCGAGCCGCGCACGGTGCGCAGCAGCTCGCGAACGGTGTGCGTCACTGTGTCGCGCTGCCCCGCGCAGATCTGCAGGAGCACGTCGCCGTCGCTCCTCGCCGGGTCGATCTGATCGACCGAGAAGACGGGCATCTTCACGAGCTCCCGCGGGCGCGCCTCGGCGAGGCCGAAGCGCCCGTCGAAGAGCGAGGCGCCGAAGCCGATCGTCACGGTCAGCGCGTCGGGGGTGTTGACCGGGCCGAGGATCCCCGAGTCCGGCGGCGGATCGTCGGGCTCGAGCAACGCGGGCTGGCCGCCGCTCGCGAGCGTGGGGATCGCGCCCCCAGCCGTGAGCTCGCGCGCACGGTGGCTGAGCGCTTGCAGGGCCTCTTGGAGCTCGCCGCGGTTGGGGGCGATCGCGTCGAGGGCGATGAGCGTGGCCTGCGCGGGCGACGGTGTGAGGATCCCCGCCTGGTGCTCGCCTTCGAAGGGCTCCCGCGCGCCGAGTTGCGACTGCGAGACGCTCCATTGCTCCTTCTGTCCCGGCGGTCGGGTGGCCCCGCTCGCCTTCGAGCCGTCCCGCGCGATCGCGGCAGCCCCACCGACCGCTCCCGCTCCGAGTACGGCGGCCGAGCGGGTCAGGAAGGTTCGCCGGTCGGTGGGCTTCATGGGTCGATCCGCTCCGCGCTCGCGGGGATCGCCGGGGTCGGGAGCACCGGTTCGGACTCGAGCTCGCCGGGCACCGTCGAGAGGGCCTCGAGCGCGCCGCCGAGTGCTCCGTCGAGCCGCTCGGCCTCGGCGCCTGTGAGCTGCGCGTTCGTCGGCAGCCGCCCGCCGTGTGTGCGCGCGAGCGCGGAGAGCGTTCGGCGCAGCTGAGCGAGTTCGGTTTCGATCGCCGGGCCGATCGGGGGTTCCCCGTTTTCCGTGCCGTCTTCGGAGATCAGGAAGGGGTGCAGGGTGGCGAGCACCTCTTCGGTTGCCGCGAGTCCCGCCGCCGTCCCGGTCACGCCTTCGCCGCTCCAGGGCACGTCGGTACCGCTGAGCAGGTCTCGTTGCGCGTCCTCGAGGATCTCGTGCGCGCGGGTCGCGTATTCGAGCGGCGTTATCGACACGTGCGGGAGCGCCACGCGCAGGCGGCCGACGGCGTGTGAGAGGGCGGCCGCCTCGGCCGTGAGGGAGGCCGGGGAGCGGCCCGTCCAGAGGCCGTATTCGATCTCGTGAAGGCCCGCGAAGCGCGGATCTGCGACCCCGCCGGGGAGCCCACCGGGCGTGCCGTCGATCTGCGCGTTCAGGGTTGCGAGTTCTCCCGCGAGGTACACCGCCCCGAGCCGCAGGTAGCGCGCGAACGCCGCGCTCCAGGCTGCCTCGGCCGCGGGCCGGTCGTTCGCGGCGAGCGCACGCTGCAGGTTCGCGATCGGCACCTGCATCGCGGTGAGCTGCGCCCCCGCGTAGGCGCGGTAGCGCGCGATCGGCTGGACGAACGCAGCCGGGCCGAGCTTCACGCGCGCGCTCGGGAAGACGGGTGCGATCGCTCCGCTCGGCACGTTCTCGTAGCTGCTGCGCACGTGTGGCGCTTCCAAGGAGAACGTCACGTAGTGCGGCGCGGGCGCGGCGCTCGACGCGGGACGACGGTGTGAGGACTCGCCCACACCGAGGGCGGTGAAGAGGAGAAAGACGGTTGCGGCGACCGCGAGCAGGGCCAGGGCCCCTCCCGCCCGCGGCCTGATCCGTGGCCCGGTCATCGCCCCCGATTATCCCAGCCGCAGAGCCCCCTGGCCAGGGGGAACGGATGCAGCCAGGGGCGAGCCGGACCCGCTCGGCCACGCACCGAGCTGTGGCTCCGGCGGCGACGCCTCCACGCCGCCGCCGGCGCCCTGCACCGCCGCTCAGGCGGCGGTGACCAGCCCTCCCTCGGCGTCACCGGGGCCGTCTTCCCTCGTGGCGTACCCCGGCGTCGCGCCGCTTGCACGGTCCGCTCGCGTCCGCGCCTCGTGGCGGTAGACCCAACGGATCTGCGGACGGTCGTGGCGCTCCTCGGCCTCACGCCGCTCCAGCCAGGCGGCGTAGGGGTCGGTGGGCGCTCTGCGCAGGCTGATCGCGGTCTCTTCGCAGCGCGTGAGCAGCCCGTCGTCGGCGTCCCGGCGGGTGAGCTCGATCGCCGCACCCCCGGAGTGTCTGTTCCCTCGCAAGATTCCCATGCTGCCCCCTTCTGATCCCTCGCCCTGCGTCGGATTCCCGTCGCCTGGCTTCGATGTTTCGCAGCACAAGCATGCGCCCGTTCGCGTTCGGCGCGCTGAAAGCTCGACGTTCGCCCGAGCGTTCGTGACGGAGGGACGACGGAGCTGTCGTCCTCTTCGGGCGGAGCGCGTCGTCCTCGAGGGGCCGGATCGGGAGACCGTGGAGGAGAGCACTACGCTTTCGCGGGGGTGGAGCACGTCGTCGCAAGCGAGCTTGCCGGGCGGGGCGGGCGCGACATGCGCGCGTGGATCAGCGCCGCGCTCGCGGTCGCGATGGCGGCAGCGGCGATCGCGGGAGGCTCATGCCTCTACGTGCGCGGGCAACTGCTCAGCCGCACGCCGTTCGCCCACCGCACCGTCGCCGCGCTCGATCGCGGGCCCGTTCGGAGGGTGATCGCCCGCGAGCTCGTCGTGCAGGTGATCGATCGCGCCTCGCCCGACCTGCTCGCGGCGAGACCGGTCCTGAACAGCGTCGTCGAAGGCGTCGTCGGAACGCAGGAGTTCCGTGGCATCGTTCGCACCCTCGCCGGACAGGCTCACCGGCTGCTCTTCGAGCGCGGGGGCAACGTCGTCTTCAGCATCGCGGACGCGGGCGCTGTCGTGATCTCCGCGCTGCGCACGCTCGCACCGACGGTCGCCGCGAAGATCCCGCCCTCGCTCGATGCGACGCTGCTCGACCTGCGCAAGCAGAGCTTCGCCGTGCGCACGCTGCGGCTCGCCGACAGAGTGCGCCTGCTCGGGATCGTGCTGCCGCTGCTCGCGGTCGTGCTGCTGCTCGCCTCGGTCGGGGTCGCTCGACGCAGGCGCGCTGCGGTCACGCGTTGTGGCCTCGCGCTCGCCGTCGCGGCGATCGCGCTGTGGGCGGACCTCGGGCTGCTTCGCCACAGCCTCCTCGTCAACCTGTTCGGCGCAGAAGAGCTGAGCGACACCGACGTGCGCGAAGCGGCCGGCGCACTCTGGGACGCCTACATGGGCGACCTCTCGACGTGGATGCTCGGGCTCGCGGCCTTCGGCGCGGTGCTCGCCGGGGTGTCCTGCGGTCTGCTCCGTCCGCAGACCACAGGAGAGCGGCTCTCACGCCTGCGGGAGCGGCTCTCCCCACCGCGCACGCGACCCGTGCGGCTCGCCGTGGCGGCGATCGCGCTGCTCGCGGGAAGCGCGTTGCTCGGCCGCCCGAAGCTCGGGCTCGACGTGCTCGCCGTCGCCGCGGGTGTCGTGCTGGTCGCCTACGGGATCGGTGAGGTGCTCTCGGCGCTCGGGCTCGAGCCCGCGGCGGAGCTGCCCACGCTCCGCGCCGGGCGCGCGCCGATCGCCTCCGTGCTCGCCTCGATCGCGGTGCTCGTGGGCGGTGCGGTGATCGCGCTCGCGGCCGATGGTCCACGGCCCTCGCACGTGAGCACCGTCGCGCGCGCGCTCACGTGCAACGGCTACGCGCAGCTCTGCTCGAAGCGGCTCGACCAGGTCGTCTTCGCGGGCACGCACAACTCGATGTCCGCCGCGGAATCCCCGGGCTGGCTGATCGCGAACCAGGAACGGGCGATTGCGCGTCAGCTCGACGACGGCATCCGCGCGTTCAAGATCTCCACGCACTACGGGCTGGGCAGCTCGCCGGGTCACATCACCACCGACATCGATGCGGAGGGGCAGCGGCTCAATCGCGTCTCGGAGAAGCTCGATGCCCAGGCGCGCGCAGCGCTGCAGCGCTTCAGCGGCTCGGTCGGGTTCGGCAAGGGCGCGAAGGGCAAGCCTGGCGTGTGGCTCTGCCACACGCTCTGTGAGCTGGGCGCGACGAGCATGGGGAGCTTCCTCGGCACCGTCGAGCGCTTTCTCAGCCGGAACCCCGACGAGGTGCTCGTGTTCTTCGACGAGGACTACGTCTCGGAGCTCTCGCTCGAAGAGCAGTTCAAGCGCTCGGGGCTCTTCAGCCACCTCGCGGTGCTTCGCCCTGGACAGGAGCTGCCCACGCTCGGCGCGATGATCCGCTCGCAGCACAACATTGTGGTCTTCACGCAGGAGCCGGTGAGCGGCCGATACCCCTGGGACATGTACGCCTTCGGCTCGTGGATCCAGGACACCCCGCTCGGCGCGGTGAAGCCCGCCCAGTTCACCTGCGCACCCTCGCGCGGGCAGGCGAAGAACCCGCTGCTGATGATGAACGACTGGGCCGATGTGTTCCCGCCGCGACGCAGCCCGAACATCGCGCTGCTGAAGCGCGGGTTCATCGTCGAACGCGCGCGCCAGTGCGAGCGCGAACGGCACAAGCTGCCGAACCTGATCCTCACCGACTTCTACAACAGCGGCGATCTGATCGGCGCTGTGCGCGAGTTGAACGGTCTCGGCGAACAACGGCCCACGCCGGTCGTGGCGGTGCGTTAGACGTGGGCGCCGCCTCCGCCACGATCACCGTGCACTTCGATGTGCCGCTGCGCTTCCTCGACGGGCGCACCGAACGCGCAGGCTTCACGCTGCTCGGCGCCTTCCTTCTCTCCTTCCTCTTCATCCGCACCAGCGCGCGCCTGATGCGCAGCCCGCGGGTCACGTGGTGGCCCGGCAGCGTGACGACGGACAGCGGCCTGCACCTGCACCACCTCGTCTGGGGGATCGTGCTGATGCTGATCTCGGGCTTCCTCGGGTTCGCGCTCGCACCCGCGAGTCCCTGGAACGAGATCCTCGCCGGTGCGTTTGGTGTCGGCGCGGGCCTGACCTTCGACGAGTTCGCGCTGTGGATCTACCTCGAAGACGTGTACTGGGCCGAGCAGGGCCGCGCCTCGCTCGACGCCGTCGTCGTCGCCGCGACGATCGGCGGCCTGGTGATGCTCGGGGTGGCGCCCTTCGACCTGCCCAACAACACCTCCTCGGTCTTCTCGCTCGCGGTCTCGGTCGCGATCGCGCTCGGTCTCTCGGGCGCGGCGATCCTCAAGGGCAGGCACTTCCTCGGACTGCTGGGGCTCTTCCTCCCGCCCGTCTCGGTCGTCGCGATCTGCCGCCTGGCCACCCCGAGCTCGCCCTACGCGCGGCGCTTCTACTCCCCGCAGAGCCACAAGCTCGAGCGTGCGAAGGAGCGCTACACGCGAGCGAGCGCGAGACGGCGCCGCCTCGCTGACGCCGTCGCGGGGGCGCCATCGGCACCGGCGCAGCCGCCCGGCCAGCCGCCGCCCGGCTAGGCGGCGGCGCGGGTGCGGCGGCGCGCGCGCGCTCGCTCGCTCGCTGCGGCTCAGTCCTCCCGCTCGACGACGAGCAGCGTGTTGCCGTCGAGGTCGCGCAGCCAGAACATCGGCGGCACCGGGCCGCCCATCCGTGAGATCTCAGCATCGACATCGACCCCGAGCTCGCGCAGCGCGGCGTGGTCGGCCTCGATGTCCTTGCAGGAGAGCGCGATCCCCGTCTGCGCCCCGCCCGCGGTGCCGCCGGGCGGCGGGGGCACGACAGCGATCGTCGTGACCGCGCCCGCGGGCGCCACTTCGGCCCAGCGATAGCTGTCCCCCATCGGGATGTCCGTCCGCTTCTCGAACCCGAGCTTCTGTGTGTAGAAGTCGAGTGCTGCGTCCTGGTCGGCGACCGTCACGATCACGGTCCCTACACGGTCGATGCTCGTGGTGCTCATCGGCGTCCTCTCCTCGCGGGGTGGTCTCTCGGTCCGGTTCAGCGAACCTAACCGCAAAGGATCGGGGCTTGCGTTGCTAGGTGCCGCGCGTGCCGAGGCCGAGCGTGCTCTGGACCGCGCGCGCGAGCCCCGCGGCGAGCTGCTCGTCCTCCTCGCGCCCTCGCTCGGCGACGTGCTGGGCGACGAGACGCTCGGTGCCCCACGTGATCCAGGCGGCGGTCGTCTGTGCGTCGAGCCGGGCATCGATCAGACCCTCACGCTGGCCCTCCTCGATCCGCGCACGGAGCGCGGCGACGAAGCCGCCCACGCGAGCGCGCCAGAAGGCGGCGACGTCCTCGTCGTAGGCAGCGAGCTCGACGACGGCCGCGAGCACCGCGTCGTGCTCTCGCTGCTGCGCGACGATCGCGGCGATCGTGCGCTCGAGCATCGCGCGGTCGGCGAACCCATGCTCGAGCCACGTCCGCGCGGCGGCGAAGAGGTCCTCGGTCGCGGCGGCGGCGACGTCGATCAGCAGCGCGGGCTTGTCGGGGAAGTGCAGGTAGAAGGTCGAGCGCGCGATGCCCGCCTCCTCCGCGATGCGCTGCACGCCGAGGCCCGTGTAGCCATGGCCTTCGCGCAGCAGGCGCTCGACCGTCTCGCCCACGCGCTCCGCGACCGCTCGCCGGCGCTCGGAGGCGCGTCGCGGTCTCGTCACCGAGCCCATGCGCACGCCCTCTCTCCCTCGCTCAGGATGCGGCCCTCGCCCCGGGAGTGAAGCTGACGGGCAGGGTGCGCAGGGCGTTGCTCCAGGAGTTCACCACGCGCTCGGGCTCGCCGTCGAGGCGCAGATCGCCGAGCCGCGCGATCGCCTGCTCGAAGATCACGACCAGCTCCAGCCGCGCGAGCCCCGCGCCGAGGCAGAAGTGCCGTCCCCCGCCCCCGAAGGCGTCGTGGTCGGGCTTGAAGCGGTGGATGTCGAACTCGCCCGCTCGCTCGAACACGGCCTCGTCCCGTGAGGCGCTCGTGTACCACATCACCACGCGATCGCCAGCCGCGATCTTCCGGCCCGCGATCTCCGTGTCGCGTGTGGCGGTGCGGTTGAACCACTGCACCACGCTCGTCCAGCGCAGGATCTCCTCGACCGCGGCCGGGATCAGCTCCGGGTCGGCGCGCAGCTCGGCGAGCGCCTCGGGATGGTCGAGCAGCGCCCGCATCCCGCTCGAGGTCGTGTTGCGTGTGGTGTCGTGCCCGGCGAAGGTGAGCAGCCCGAAGAAGACGAGGATCTCCCCGTCGTCGAGCGGGCGCCCGTCGACCTCGGCGTCGCGCAGCCGTGTGAGCACCGTGTCGGTGCGGCCCTCCGCAGTCTGGCGGGCGATCTGCTCGCCGAGGTAGCCACCGAGCTCGACGAACGCCTCCAGCGCCGCTTCGGGCTCCGGCGAGCGCGTCGCCGCCTCGACGTCCGCGGTCCACGAGAGAAAGCGCGCCCGATCCTCGTCGGGCACTCCGAGCAGCTCGGAGAGCACGCCGATCGGTACGGGAACCGCGAGCTCGCGAGCGATGTCCGCGGAGCCGCGCTCGACGAACTGGTCGATCGTCGCGTCGACGCGCGCCCTGATCGGTGCTTCGAGTGCGCGCACCGCGTGGGGGGTGAACACGCTCTGCAGGATCGCCCGGTATTTCGTGTGCGTGGGCGGGTCCATGTAGAGCAGCAGGTTCCGGTTCACCTCGAGCGGCAGCACCTGATCGGGGTGCACGAACACGCCGCCCGCGTGACTCGAGAAGGTCTCGAAGTCGCGGCTCACCTGAGCGATCTCCGCGTGGCGCAGCAGCGTCCAGCAGCCAGTCCCGTCCGGGAGCGGGTTCCAGCGCACGGGCGACTCCGCGCGCATCCGCGCGAGGAGATCGTGCGGGGGTCCGTCCCGATGCCAGCGGGGGTCGAAGAGGTCCACCTCCTCTAGATCGACCTGCTCTAAGTCGGCGAGCGCTTGCGTTGCCATCCCGGTCTCCTTCCTCCGCGGCGGGCCACGCCCGCCGTCGGACACACTGTAGGACACTATGTCCGAAAGCGTCGCGAGGGGTGGGGAGCGATCGCAGCGACCGAGCGGGCGGCGCGGGCGGGTTCGGCGTAGGGTGCGCGTGGATGAGCGAGCGCCAGTTCGACGTAGTGCTCTTCGGTGCGACGAGCTTCGTCGGCCGGTTGACCGCGGCCTACCTGAAGCGGGCAGCGCCACCCGGCGCGCGGATCGCGCTCGCGGGGCGGTCGCAGGAGCGGCTGTCCGCGCTGCGCGGTTCCCTGGGGACGGACTGGCCGACGGTGGTTGCCGACACGTCCGATCCGGGCTCGCTCGCGACGCTCGCGGCGAGCACCGCGGTGCTCGCGACCACGGTCGGCCCCTACCGGCGCTACGGACTGCCCGTTGTCGAGGCGTGCGTAAAGGCGGGGACGCACTACGCGGATCTCACCGGCGAGGTGGTCTTCATGCGCGAGTCGATCGACCGCTTCGATGGGGCAGCGAGATCCTCCGGCGCGCGGATCGTGCACAGCTGTGGGTTCGACTCGATCCCCTCAGATCTCGGGGTGCTGCTCCTCCACGAGGCGGCGCGGGCGGCGGGGGACGGCGAGCTCGAGCGGACGACGCTCGTCGTTCGCTCCTTCCGGGGCGGCGTGAGCGGCGGGACGCTCGCCTCGATGAAGGGGATGATCGAGGACCGCAAACGCGAGCCCGGGCTCGGGCGGCTGATGGACGACCCGTACGGCTTGAGCCCCGATCGGGCGGCGGAGCCCGACCTCGGCGCGGAGCGCGACCTCATCGGGGTGGCGCGAGACGAGCTCACCGGGGCGTGGACCGGGCCGTTCGTGATGGCGCAGCTCAACACCCGCGTCGTGCGCCGCAGCAACGCCCTGCTCGGCTGGGCCTACGGACGCTCGATGCGCTACTCCGAGGTTCAGGCCTTCGGCGGTGGACCGCTCGCCCCGGCGCTCGCAGGAACCACCGTGGTGGGCCTCGGCGCTCTCCTCGCCGGGCTGCAGTTCGCGCCGACCGCCTCGCTGCTCGACCGCGTGCTCCCCTCGCCGGGTGAGGGCCCGAGCGAGCGCGCGCGGGATCGCGGGCACTTCCGGATCGAGACGCACACGCGCACCTCGACGGGTGCACGCTACGTGTGCGAGATCGCCGCGCAGGGCGACCCGGGCTACAAGGCGACGGCCGTGATGTTCGGCGAGAGCGCGCTCTCGCTCGCGTTCGACGGAGAGCGGCTCCCGGCCGCCGCGGGGGTGCTCACGCCGGCGACCGCGCTCGGCGCGCCGCTCGCCGAGCGCCTGCGGGCGGCGGGTCAGACCTACGAGGTGCGCTCGCTCGCCGCGTGAGCGGCGCGTCCGTACCGCGCGGAACCCGGCTCGCGCCGGCGCGGCGGCTGCAAATCGGGGTGCGGGGGCTTGTGCGATCGGCGCGCCGATCCGATAGAAGCTGCGCAGGGCTCCACGGGAGCGTGTTCGCGCGCAAACGCCCGGGGCGGCCCCGCCCACTTCGAGCAGCCGATGAGCGCAACGCCCACCACGAGCCCGCCGATCGCCTCCGCCGAGACGAGAGCCCCGGACGCTCCACGCTCGGGCGCTCCCTGGCGCCGCGAGGGCGTGTGGCTCGCGGCGCTCACCGTGCTCGCGCTCCTGCTGCGGCTCACGAGCCTCTCGCGCAGCCTCTTCAACGACGAAACCGTCTCCTTCGCCCTCTCCGAGCGCGGGTTCGGTCATATGCTCGGCCTGTTCGGATGGGAGGCGAACGGGACCCCCTACCCCGCGCTTCTCTGGCCGGTGACGCGGATCTTCGGCACGGGGGTCGAGGTGCTGAGAGCGCCCGCCGTGGTGGTGGGGGTCGCAAGCGTGCCCGCGATCTACTGGGCGGCGAAGGGCTTCGTCGAAGACCGCCGCGTCTGGCTGCTCAGCGCCGCGTTGCTTGCGCTGAACCCGATGGCGGTCTGGTACAGCCAGGTCGCGCGCTCCTATGCCTTCGTCGTGCTCGGAGGCTGCCTCGCCTTCGGCGCTCTCGTGCGGGCGACCGAGCAGCCCTCTCGCCGCGGGATGTGGGCGCTCTACGTCTTCGCGATGGCGCTGCTCGCCTACAGCGATCTGCTCGCGCCCTGGGTCGTGCTGCCCGCCCAGCTCCTGATCGCATCGCGCGCGCGGCGTTCCGGGATCACGCGGATGCTCGCCGCGTTGCTCGCCGCGGGCGTCCTCTGCATCCCCCTGATGATCGCTGCGCTGATCTCCCACGGCAGGCGCGACGCGCTCTACTGGCTGCCCCATCTCAACAAAGGTCTCGTCGAGCTGGGCCTGCAGGAGTTCTCCGGCGGCTTCTCCGGGGTGACGGCCGTGCGCTGGCTCACGCTCCTGACGGGCATCGTGCTGCTGGGCACGGCGACGCTCGTGCTCACACGCGCCGGGCGCTGGCGCTCGCGCGAGGGCCAGACGCTGCTGATCGCCGCGGCCTGGGGCGTCCTGCCTCCGGTCGTGCTGCTCCTGATCTCCGCGAAGGTCCCGGTGTTCTGGCCGCGCTACGCGATCGTCGCGCTGCCGGGCCTGTGCGTGCTCGCCGCGCTCGCGGTCCGTGCGCTGCTCGATCGTGGCTCGCTGCGGCTGCTCGCCGCGGGCTGCGCCGCAGCGCTGCTGCTGATCGGCGCGTACGCCGACGCGAAGCAGCGCAACGCGCTGCAGCAGAACTGGCCGCCGGTGATGAGCTGGCTGCATGCGGAACGCACGCCGAGTCAGCCGGTGGTGGTGGACAGCGCGCTGATGCTCCCCTCGATGGGCTACTACGACGCCCAGTTCAAGGTCTCCGACGAGCTCGTCGTGTGGGAATGGCGGGACACCGCTCTGCCGCGGGGCGTTCACCCCTTCAAGGACCCGACGGGCTACGGGCGCTCGCCGAACGGCCCGCCGAGCGTGGCGCTCGTCCAGCGGCTGGCGCGAGAAGGCGGGGGCACGGTGTGGCTCGTGCTCGGCGAAATCGACACCGAAGAGCAGGGCGAACCCACCCGGCTCGCGGCGGTGCGATGGGCGCGCGCCAACTGCTCGGTCACCCGTCGCGAGAGCACGGGGATCGAAGTGCTTCGCGCGGCCTCCTGCCGCGTCTAGGCGTCCTGGGTCTCGCGGCCGAGCAGCGTGGTCCGCGGCGCCGGGGTCGCGATCTGCTCGTGCAGCCAGCGTCCGAGCTCGTCGCCGACGAGCTCTGAGCCACGCCCGTTGAGGTTGTAGCCCGTCGCGCAGCGCAGCGTGGGGTCGCGTCCGAGCACGGGGTTGGCGTCGAAGACCGAGACGCCGGGCAGTCGCGCCAGCGCTCGGAGGTCGGCCTCCACGCGGGCCGCGATCGCCTCGCCGCTCGCGTAACCCGGTGAGCGACGGAAGGGAAGTACGAGGACCACGCGCGTCGTGGGCCATGCGCGGCGGGCGTCCGCGATGAAGCGCTCGAGCCGACCCGGCCCCAGGTAGGGCGTCGAGTGGCGGCCGATCAGCGTGACGAGGGGGCGGATCAGGCGATAGAACGCGAAGACCGAGCGGCCCGCGCGGCGGCCGAGCTCGTCGCGCAGCTGATGCACGCGCGCGGTGTCGGGGAGGATCACCCGTCGCGTGTAGGCGGATCCGATCTGGATCAACATGATGTCGGGGATGAACTCGAGGTGGTTGAAGCTCTGCAGCACATCGAATTCAGGGAGTTCCTCGAAGTTCACGCAGAAGTAGTGCAGGAAGGCGAGGCGGATACCGAAGCGCAGCAGCAGGCGCGCGGCGCCCTGCGGATAGCCCGGTGAGCCCAGCAGGTCGTGCCCGTAGTCCATGCGCCGCACGCCGCAGTCGCCCACGTGAAGCACGTTCAGTGCGGGCCGACCCTCGATCGCCGTGGCGCGCCACGCGCGCATCGGGTCCTCGGGGCGCGCGCCGACGAGTGCTCGGTAGATCCGCTTGAGGATGCTGCGCTGTACCCCCACCACTCGCCCGATCGGGCCGCCGGTACTCCTAGCCGTTGCCAGGACAGAGCCTCCATGCCTCTTAGGTCCGTTGACTGACAAGAAGCTAGTCCACCGGGACGCGCTTGACAAGGGGCCTCTCCAGCGGCCGGCGCTCGGCCCCTCGGCGCGACCGGTGCTCGGAGGTTGCGCGAAGATGGCAAGCGCGGCTCGCGGGCTGCCGCAGGTCCGAGCCGGGCGGTTCCCGGCGTGGCGAGGGAAAGGCGGAGGAGCGATGGCGAGAGTGCTCTGCGTGCTCTACGACGATCCGGTGGGCGGCTACCCACCGCAGTACGCGCGCGACGGCGTGCCGCGAATCGAGAGCTACCACGACGGACAGACCGCGCCGACACCGAACGGGCTCGGCTTCGAGCCGGGCGAGCTCGTGGGCAGCGTCTCCGGCGAGCTCGGCCTGCGTGCGTTCCTGGAGGGACTCGGCCACGAGCTGATCGTGACCTCGGACAAGGAGGGCGAGGACTCGGCCTTCGATCGCGCGCTCGGAGAGGCGGAGGTCGTGATCTCACAGCCCTTCTGGCCCGCCTACCTGACCGCCGAGCGGATCGCTCGCGCGCCGAAGTTGAAGCTCGCGTTGACCGCGGGGATCGGCTCCGATCACGTCGACCTGCAGGCCGCGATCGAGCATGGTGTGACCGTCGCGGAGGTGACCTACTCGAACTCGATCAGCGTGGCCGAGCACGTCGTGATGATGATCCTCGGCCTCGTGCGCAACTACATCCCCTCCTACCAGTGGGTGGTCGAGGGAGGGTGGAACATCGCGGACTGCGTCTCGCGCTCATACGACCTCGAGGGCATGCAGGTCGGCTCGGTCGCGGCCGGGCGAATCGGCTCGGCGGTGCTGCGCCGTCTGAAGCCCTTCGAGGTGGGGCTCCACTACACCGACCGTCATCGCCTCCCCGCGGAGGTGGAGCAGGAGCTCGGGGTGACCTACCACGAGAACGTCGAGTCGCTCGTCGAGGCCTGCGACGTGGTGAGCATCAACGCGCCGCTGCATCCGGAGACGGAAAACATGTTCGACGCAGCGCTGCTCGCGAAGATGAAACGGGGGGCGTATCTGATCAACACCGCGCGCGGCAAGATCTGCGACCGCGAGGCGGTCGCGGCAGCATGCGAGAGCGGCCAGCTCGCGGGCTACGCGGGCGACGTGTGGTTCCCGCAGCCTCCGCCGAGGGACCACCCGTGGCGTTCGATGCCCCACCACGGGATGACCCCGCACACGTCGGGCACTAGCCTCTCCGCGCAGGCGCGTTACGCCGCAGGCACGCGTGAGATCCTCGAGTGCTGGTTCGAGGGACGGCCGATCCGCGAGGAATACCTGATCGTGGACGGCGGGAAGCTCGCGGGCGCGGGCGCGCACTCCTACAGCGAGGGCGATGCGACGGGCGGCTCCGGGGAGGCGGCGGAGTTCGGGCGGCGCTGAGCGCGGGTTCGGTGCCGCCCGGGTCGACGCTGAAGAGGAGGTTCCGCACGGACTTCGTCACGCCCGCGACCGAGACGGTTTCGGTTGCGGCACCCCAGAGCTCGCCCGCGTAGTCGGTCAGTCCCGTGAGCGCGAATTCCGCACCGGGGTGAGCGGCTGGGAGCGCGAAGCTCTCGATCTGCACGCCGCCCGAGAGCGTCGCCCGCCCGATCGTGCCCGCCGACTCTTCGGTGAACCAGAGCGCGCCGTCGGGCCCGAGCGTGAGCTCTTCGGGGGCGGGCGCACCCCACTCGCCGGGCGCGAGCGAGAAGGGGTTGGGTGCGGCGTACTGGGTGAAGAGCCCTTCGCCGCCCAGGCGGCCGATGCGCCCGAGCAGTCGTTCGGCGAACCAGAGCGCGCCGTCCGGTCCGGCGACGATCGAGCGCGGGTCGCAGTGGCAGGTCCCGAACTGGTTGCGCCCGGACGGGATTTCGAGCGTGTGCGCTTCGCCCGAGGGCGCGATCTGCCAGATGCCTTCGCGCACCCCCCCGGTGGTGACCCACGCGCTGCCGTCGGGGGTGAACGCGATCCCGGTCGGATAGCCGCCCCCCGACGGATCGGCGTAGGTTGCGAGCGCTCCGTCGGGCTCGACGCGTTGGAGGTCTTCGCCGAGCTCGTTGCCGACCCACTCCGAGCCGTCCGGCGCGGGCGCGAGCAGGTCGGGCCACTCCGAGGGCGACTGCGGGAAGACGTGGTGTGTGAGAAAGCCGCTCGCCTGCACCGAGCCGAGCACCCACGCCCCCGGCTCGGCCACCACCGCCCACACGTTCCCGTCGGGGCCCGGACCGATCGTGAGCGCTTCGAGGGCGATCGGCGGGCCCAGCGCGAAGGGGGCGCTCGTCACGCGCTCCATCACCGTGCGATGGGAGATCGCCGCTTTCACGAGCAGGCCGTCCGGCGAGCCCTGGATCGCTTCGGTCTGTTCATAGCCCGGAGTCGTGATCGGGTGCAGCGCGATCGAGACCGCGAGCGCGGTCCCGTCGCGCAGCGCTCCGAGGGCGCAGAGCGCGAGCACGACCAGCACCGCGACGCGCGCGGGCCATCCTCGCGGCGGTGCGGATCGCCGCAGGGCAAAGCTGGGGCGGGCCGCGATCGGACCCGCCCCGGGGAGGAACCCCCGCGGCCGCTCGCGCGACGGTGAGGGGTCAGGTCTCAGCTTTCGCCCTCCCAGTCGGCGACCTGGTAGAGCGAGATCGAGTAGTAGACCGCGCAGGTTCCGATCAAGCCGTACCCGGGGCCGCCGCCCCCGCCGGAGACGACGAGTTCTTCACCCGAGCTCCACGGCGTGATCTGACCTCCGTTCCATCCCGCGGCCGCCACGCAGCGGTCCACGTGATCGGGTTTCGCGGCGGGGTAACGGTTCTGGGTCGGACGGCCCGGCGAGAGCGCGGCGGACTCGTCAGCGCTCATCGTGAGCAGCGTCTCGAGCTTGGGGTGGTAGTGAGGCTCGATGCATGGAGAGCCCCAGGAGTAGGTGCAGCCCCAATAGAATTCGCCGCCGTAGGCTTTTTCGGTGGCCTGCGCGGTGCCCGCGCCGATCCCGCCCACGGCAAGCGCCGCAGCTGCCAAGCAGCCCGCCACCGTCCCCGCGCGCCTCGCTCCGGTCCGACGGTTCTCTCTCCTCTTCACTCTCATGGCGCCTCCGTTCGTTTCGTTGCCTGTTCGGACCGGCGCCCCCCTCATCGAGCGGCGATCGACGGCGGCAGCGTGTCAACGACCGCTCCGTGCCGAAAGGTGAACCGCGGGTTAATGGCACGAAGTCGCCTCGCTGTCTCCGAGCGCCATCAGTCGGCAACGGGCCGCCTCGTTCCGTCCCGCTCATACCCCCGGGTTCACCTCGCCGGAGCGTGCGGGCGCGGCTAGCTTCGCCGCGATGCGGATCCCGGCACTTTCGGCAGCCCTCTTGCTCGGCGGCTCCACGGCGCTGCTCGGCTGCGCGGGGTCGAGGAGCACTACGCAGGCACGGGCGCTGCACTCATCGCAGGCTGCGGAGGTGAGGCCCGTGAGCGTGGCGAGCACGCCTCGCCCCGCTCCATCCGCACAGCGCCACACGGCGCGAAGCAGCAGCAAGGTGGCGGCGCGAGGCGCCTCACCGTCGGGCCGTCGCCGGAGCGCTGGGGGTGGGACTCGCGAGCTCCCCCTCGCCACGCTCTTCCCGGTGCTCGCGGCACCGGAGCGCACGGCGAGCGGGCTGCCCGAGGCTGCCCGGCGTCTCGTGCGCTACGTGGATCGCGGCGCGTCGAGGGGGCTCCCCTTCGCCGACGGCGAGGGTGCGCGGCGGCTGACGCTCCCGGGAGCGGCGCCCGCCTGGGTGATGCCCTCTCGCGAAGGACTCTGCATGGTGTGGACGGAGCGATTCGGAGCGGCGCGCACGCAGGACGCGCTCGAGTGCGTGAAGGCGGCCCGCGCGCGTGCGGGTCACCTGATCGCGAGTTGGACGAGCCTTCCGGGCGAAGCGCAGGTGACCCATGTGCTCGGCGTGCTCCCGACGCCGAGCGCGGGAGCGGCGCTCGAACTCGCGAACGGGCGGCTGCAACGACTGAGCGTGGCCGATGGGGCCTACGCGGTGTCCTCTCCCTCGCCGCTGGCGGTGCGTTACGGCATCCGCGGTGAGCGTCACCGCGTGCTCGTGCCTCAGGTCGCGCGGGGATCAACCGGACCCGCGGGCCTCTGATCCTCGCGGACGGCCGGGCTGCCCGGCAGCAGCGCCGCGTGCAACTCGGCCTTCGAGTGGACCCCGAGCTTTCGGTAGATCCGCTTCGCGTGAGCCTTCGCGGTCTCCGCGCTGATCGTGAGTCGGTAGGCGATCTCATCGTGGCTACAGCCGAGCTCCATCAGTGCGAGCACCTCGCCCTCGCGCGGGGTCAGAGCACGCGCGAGGAGGCGCTCGCCCCGTCGCGGCTCGGGCGTGGCCAGGAAGACGTGCTCGCCACGGGCCGTCACGCGGAGCGCGGCGATGAGCTCGCGCTCGGAGACGCGAAGGTTCACGCAGGAGATGCCGGCCTCGGTGACGAGACCGCCCAGAAGCTCTGTGGGCACGGGCGCGAGCAGCAGGATGCCCATCTGCGGGGCGCTCGCGCGCAGCCGGCCGAGCGCGGTGTACCCGATCCGCTCCCCGAGGATCGCGACGTCCGGGCGCACCCGCTCGAGCAGCGCGGCGAGCGTCTCCGCGTCGACCGAGGCGTCGAGCGTCGCGATACCGGCTTCGGTGAGACATGCGCTGAGCGCGCGGGAGACAGCGGGGCTCAGCGCGCCGACCGCGACCGTCAGGCGAGCTCGCCCGGCGCCGCCCGCCGAGCCACCCGCAGCGATCGCTCCGACCGGCATGCGCGCAGGCTAGGCGCGCCGTCCGCGCTGCCGCAAAGCACGTTTTCCATTCGCAACACCCCGGCGGGCGGCACAGGTTCTTACGAAGTTCTCGGTTTGTCGCCGGGACGAATTGGGCACGTTCCCGACCGTGAAGCTGAACAATGCACGGAGCTCGGGCCTGCGCGATCGTGGGGACTCGACGCGGTGAGCCTCACGATGGTGGCCTTCGGCTTCGCGGTCGGCCTGCTCGTGGGTATCACCGGGACGGGCGGAGGCTCGGTGATGACGCCGTTGCTCGTGATCGTCTTCGGGATCAATCCGGCCACCGCGATCGGCACGGACATCGCGTACTCCGCGGTCGAGAAGAGCGTGGGCGGTGTTCGCCAGTTTCGCGCGGGCAACGTCGACGTGCCGCTGTCGACGAGGATGGCCTTCGGATCGGTGCCCGCGGCGGTGGCGGGAGTGGAGACGCTGAAGTACCTGCAGCGCCACCTCGGGTCGGACTTCGAAACGGTGATCTTCACCCTGCTCGCTGCGGCCCTGCTGCTATCGGGCGCGGCGCTGCTCGCACGAATCCTGATCCGCTCCACGGGCGACGAGCACGAGTCGGTGCGCCTCACCCGCGCGGCGAGCGCGCAGGCGGTCGTGACCGGTGCCTTCGTGGGGTTCGTGGTCGGGTTGACCTCCGCGGGGAGCGGCGCGCTGATCGCCGTCGCGTTGATCGTCTGGTTCCGCCTCAAGCCGCCGAAGGTGGTGGGGACCGACTTGTTCCACGCCTCGATCGTGCTGTGGGCGGCTGCGATCGCCCACGTCTTCGCGAACGACATCGACTACGGCCTGGCGGGCACGCTGCTGCTGGGCGCAATCCCGGGCATCCTGCTGAGCACGCAGGTCTCGCTGCGCGCACCCACGGGCGCGCTGCGCGGAGCGCTGGCCGTCGTGCTGATCGGAGCCGGCCTGGGAATGCTCACCAAGGCCGGCGTCGCGATCCCCAGCGCGGTGCTCGCGATCGCGCCGGTGATCGTGTTCGTCCTCGTCGGCGGCGCGGTGCTCAAAGGCACGGAGACGACCGGGCACGCACCGCTCCGGCAGATCCCGGCCCGCGGCTGAGAGGCTCACCCGGGGTCTCGGGAAGACGGAAAGCTTGCGCGGGAGCGTCGCGAGGCCAGGCCCTGCTACCGTTCGCCGCTCAGGTTGGGCACTCTGCCCAACGCCGCAGTGCCAGCGCTCGTAGCCTTGCTCACAGCATCTCCGCGTTCGCAGCACGCACCGACGCCGGAGGAAACAATGGCTACAGGAACAGTTAAGTGGTTCAGCGACGACAAGGGTTTCGGGTTCATCACGCCCGACGACCAGTCCAAGGACCTGTTCGTCCACCACAGCGCGATCATCGGCGAGGGATACCGCTCGCTGGCCGAAGGCGCGAAGGTCACGTATGACGCCGAACCCGGCGACAAGGGTCCCAAGGCAGCGAACGTCCAGGCTGTCTAGAGCGCTTCGCGTCTGCTGAGCATCCGCTCGGCAGGCGCGCTCGCGCAAAAGGGAGTCCATGTCCGAACATCCAGTGGGGGCCGAGGCGCCCGTCCACGATCACGCGACCGTGGACCGCGTCGCGAACGTCTTCGTGACGGCCGCGCCCGTGTTGCTGCTCGGCTTCGCGATCTGGCTCGCGTGGGGGGGAGCGCTCCACTGGCAGGACCTCGTGGTCCTCGCCGTGACCTATCTGCTCACCGGCGCCGGGATCACCGTGGGCTTCCATCGGCTCCTCACGCATCGCAGCTTCAAGACGACGCGCCCCGTGCGAGCGCTGTTCGCGGCGTTCGGTTCGGCCGCCGTCGAGGGGCCGGTGATCGAGTGGGTGGCGAACCACCGCAAGCACCATCGCTTCAGCGATCTTCCCGGCGACCCCCACAGCCCGCACACCGGTCACGGGTCCGGCTGGCGCGGGGCCATCAGCGGCCTGGTCCATGCTCACATCGGCTGGATCTTCCGCGGCGAGGAGCTCGCGAGCGAGGAGCGCTACGCGAAGGACCTGCTCGCCGACCCGCTGATCCGCGCGATCGATCGATGGTTCCTGCTCTGGGTCCTGCTCGGGCTCGCCTTTCCCTTCGGGCTCGGCGTCGCGATCACCGGCACCGTGGTGGGCGGTCTCACGGGCCTGCTCTGGGGCGGAGCGGTGCGGATCCTCTGCCTGCACCACGCGACCTTCTCGATCAACTCGCTCTGTCACTTCTTCGGGCGGCGCGGCTTCACCACCGGAGACGAGTCGCGCAACCTCGCCTGGCTCGCGGTGCCGACCTTCGGCGAGGCCTGGCACAACAACCACCACGCCTTCCCCACCTCCGCGCACCACGGACTCACGCGCTGGCAGCTCGATCCGGGAGGCATGCTGATCGACGGCCTCGAGCGCGTCGGCCTCGCCTGGGACGTGGTTCGCATCGCGCCGAGCACCCAGCTCGCCAAGCGTCTCTGAGTCGAAGGGCGCCACGCCCCGGAGGCTCAGAGCATCGTCGTGTCGGCGGGCTGGTCGAGCAGCACGCGGCCCTGGATCTCGCGTGAGGCGGCGCCCACCTGGAAGTGCGCGGCTGCCGTGTGGGCGTCACGGAAGCGGCGTTGCAGCGGGGAGCTGTCGTAGATCGCGGGGCCGCCGGCGAGCGAGAAGAGCGAGCTCGTGACGGATGCGGCCGTACGCGCGGCGTGCGTGGCAGCGAGCCGCAGCGCGTTGCGCAGCTCGACCGCGACGGGCTCATCGCCCTGCGCCGCCTCCCAGGCCTGCTCGACGGCGCGCTCGAAGAGCGCCTCGGCGGCGGCGAGCGAGGCCTCGGCATCGGCAGCGGCGGAATGGGTGGTCGATCGCTCCGCGAGCGTGCGCGTGGAGCCCTGACCGACCTTCACCTTCGCGAGCTCCGCGAAGTCGGAGAGCGCCCCCCGCGCGTTGCCGAGTGCGGCCGCGGCAACCGACGCGGCGAAGTAGCCGAAGACGGGGAACCGGTAGAGCGGGCGGTCGAGGCGCGGACCGTCGAAGAGCGAGAAGGACCGGTGTGCGGGGACGAAGAGCCCGGTGACAGCCGCGTCGTGGCTGCCCGTCCCGCGGAGGCCGAGCGTGTGCCAGGTGTCGTGCACCTCGAGCTCCTCGCGCGGGATCCCGACGACGATCGGCAGTGGCCGCTCCCCGTCCGGCGGCGCGCTCGGCATGCAGCCTGCGAAGAGCACGTTCGCGTGGGTGATGCCGCTGCAGTAGGGCCAGCGACCGCTCACGAGGTAGCCCCCATCGATTCGCTCGGCGGTTCCGCGGGGAGCGAAGATGCCAGCTGCGATCCCCCGCGGGTCGGCGAAGAGCTCCGTGCGCCCCTCCGCCCCGAGGAAGCCCGCGAGCAGGCTGCTCGTCGCCGCGATCGAGACGCACCAACCCGCCGAGGCGTCGCCGGCGGCGATCGTCCTGGAGCTCCGGAGCAGCTCACCGGGGGCGAGTTCCAGGCCACCCACGTCCTGCGGCGCCCCCGCGTTCATCAGCCCCGAGAGACGGAGCTCCTCGAGCAGCGCGTCCGGGAGCCGGCGCTCTCGCTCGGTCTCCGGCGCGAGCTCGCGGGCGAGCGCGGCGATCTCGCTGGTGGCCGTCGGTGCGATGGTCATTCCTTCAGCTCCGTTCCGCCTCGCTGCGGCGCAGAAGCTCGGCCAGACCGTCGACATCCTCGACCGTGACCGTGAGCTCGGGGTGGCGCAGGACCCCGAGCCCCCGCACGGGTGAGTGAAAGGAGACCAGCACTCCGCGCTCACGGTTGGTCGCGAAGGTGAGACCGCGGTCGGTGATCGCGAGTCGGGCGGGGCCGACGGTCTTCAGGAAGGCGTAGGGCCCCGTCACCGCGATGGCGCTGATGTTCTCGAGCGGCGTCCTCACGCTCCAGCGGCCGAAGTGCGCCTCCAGCGAGCCCGCGCCGACCTGAACCCAGGCGTTCTCAGGCGCGACGCCGAAGATGCGCGCCGGGCGCCTGTAGGCGTCGGCGAACCGGAAGCTGAACCGCTCGACTCCGGGCATCCGCCGAGCCTACCGGTGGAGGCTCGCCTCAGAGCGCTCGAGCGGTCCTGCTAAATCAAGGCGGATGCGCAGAGGACCCCTCGCCGGGCGCTATCCCGCCGTTGCAGCGATGGTGATGTGCGCGCTGATCCCCTTCCTCGCGCTCTCCGCGGCGCTTCAGCCGCTGACGCCGATCATCGCCAAGCAGCTGCACATGAGCCTCCAGACGATGAGCCTGGGTTCGGGGATGGGCAACGCGGCCTACGCGCTGGGCACGGTGCTCGCTGTGCAGTTCGCCCAGCACCTGCCGCAGCGCAGGATGATGGTCGGCTACGCGACGCTGCTCGTGATCGGCTCGGTGATCGGGGCGAGCGCGCAGAACGCGGCGATGTTCATCACCGGCCACGTGCTTCAAGGCGGCTGCACGAGCCTGCTGCTGATCGCCGCGGTGCCGCCACTCGCGATCGGTTTCCCCGCGCGCAGGCTGCACACCACCGCGATGATCATGAACATGTGCATCTTCGGCGCGGTCGCGCTCGGTCCGACGATCGGTGGCCTGCAGGCGGAGTCGCACGCCTGGCGGCCGCTCTTCTGGGTCGTGGCCGGGATCTCCCTGATCGCCCTGACGCTCGCGCTGCTCACGTTCGACGATGCGCCTCCCGCGGACCCCGACTCGCCACGCGACCTGCCCGCGATCGCGCTGGCGGCGGTGGGGTGCGTGTCGGCCTTCTTCGGCGCCTCGGAGCTCGAGACCCACCGCTTCCTCTCCGGTGAGACGATCGTCCCGCTGCTCGGCGGACTCGCGGTGATCGTCCTGCTGATCGTCTACCAGTTCCGCGCGGCGCGGCCGCTGCTGACGATCCGCGTGATGCTCACGAGCACGATGCCCGTCGCCGGCATCGTCGTCGCGCTCGCCGCGGCGGCCGCCTCGGTCTCGGCCACGGCACTGACCGCGGGAGCGCTCACGAGCCGCTACGCCCCGCTCCATCTCGGCCTTCTCTACCTCCCCGAGGTGGCGGGCGCGGTGATCACCGCGATCCTGCTCGGCGTGCTGCTGGGAAGACGCTCGATCCACTACCTCCCACTGGCGGGGATGCTCTTCCTCGCGGCCGGGATCGGGGTCTTCCGGATCGAAGTGCCCTCGAGCGAAGCGACGACGCTGATCGGAGCGGGGCTCACGGGCATCGGTCTCGGTGCGACCGTCGCCCCGGCGCTGTTCGTCGCGGGGTTCTCGCTTCCCTCGGCGAGCCTTCAGCGCGTTTTCGCGATCGTCGAGCTGATGAGGGCCGTCGCGGCTTTCATGATCGCGCCGATCTTCGCCCACTTCGCAGCGACCACCGGCGGGAGCCTGGACAGCGGCACCGGCACAGCGCTCTGGATCGGGCTCGCACTCGCGCTCGGCGGCGCGGCTGCCGGTGTGGCGATCTACGCGCTCGGCGGCGCTCGCCCGCAAACCCCTGACATCGAGCGCTTCGTCGACGGTGAAGCGCCTGCGTGGTACTCGCCGCCGCTGCTCGCCCGCCTGCGTGGAGCGCCCGCGGTTCTGCGGACCGCGACCGACAGCGAGAGCTGAGGTGGGGGCGACCGAGCAGAGATCGGGAGGGACCGGTGGCCCGGTCCTGCTCACCTATGACGGATCCACGCTCGCCGAGCGCGCGATCGGAGAGGCCGCGCGACAGCTCGCACCGGGCCGCGCGGCGCTGGTCCTCTGTGTGTGGCAGCCCGCGGACGTGGGGTTCCTCCCGACCGGTGGACGTCACCTCAACGCGGCGAATGCGGTCGAGGTGCGTGCGGCGGCCGAGGAGACCGCCGCGCACGGGGCCTCGCTCGCGGAGCGTGCGGGCTTCCGCGCCGAGAGCCTGGCGATCGAGGGCGCCCCGACCTGGAAGGGGATCCTCGATGTCGCGGCTGAGCGCGGAGCGAGCCTGATCGTGCTCGGCTCACATCGCCGCAGCGGCCTGGTCGGACACCTGCTCGGCAGCGTGGCCTCCGCCGTGGCGACGCGCTCGCCGATTCCCGTGATGATCGTGCACGGAGAGTCAGCGGAGGAGGGCGGCTGATGTCGCTGAGGCATCCGGTCGCTCGCGGCGAGGCGGGCCGGCGGGGCGGCTTCGACCGCTTCGCACAGCGGGTCTCCTACTTCTCGAGCTCTCCGGCCTTCTTCGTGCTCTGCGCCGCGCTGGTGCTCGCGTGGCTCGGGGGGTACGTCTTTGGCGCGGGGGCGAAGTACGAGCAGGCGCTGGGCACCGCGCTCACCGCGGTCACGCTGCTGCTCGTCGCGTTGTTGAAGAACGCAGAGCTTCGCGCTGAGGCGGCGATCCAGAGCAAGCTCGACGCGCTCGCGACGGGGATGCTCGAGGACATCCGGCGCGAGGGCGACGACGCCGATCCGATGCTCGAGCGCGCGATCAAAATCGACGAGGAGCTCTGACCCCCAGCGTTACACCGGGTCGAGTACCCGCGATCCGGGTAGTCCCATGGTCCAGCTCCAATCGAGAGGACCACCATGGCCCCGCAGACAAAAGCACAGCGCTCCGCCGCAGCAAAGAAGGCGGCAGCGACGCGTCAGCGAAACGCGGCAAAGGACGCCGGCCAGGACGCCAAGAGCGCAGCGAAGCGCGCGGCGAGCGCCGGCGAGCAGTCGGCGAAGGCGGCCGGCCGGGCGATCAAGGGCGGAGCGAAAGCTGTGGCCAGGCGCGTGAAATGAGGCATTGAGCTGCAGCTCGGGCGCGCCACGGGCGCGGCCCGGGCGGTCAGGGAGCCCGGCGACCGAAGCGCTTCGGGAGTCGCATGGGACCGAGCCGGCTCGCTGCCGTACCGGCAAACGCGCGCATGTCGAGCTTGCCCACGAGCGCGCGCAGCTCCTCGCGCTCGGGCGCCGAGATGCGACGCCCGTGGCCGACGATCTCGACAAGGCGGCGGCGCTCATCGGGTTCGAGCCGCTCGAAGTGATCCCGAGCCAGGAGCGCGACCTCCGCGAGCGCGACCAGCCGCATCACGGGCAGGTTCCTGAGCCCCGGAACGCGACCGGCGGCGCGTGGGAGAGCGGCGAGAAGGAGGCTTCGCGAGCGCACTAGGCGAGGCAGGGTCTCAGTTGGCGCGGCGTCGGTCCCAAAGCCATTTCAGCGTGATCAACTCGAAGAGTTTCTTGAACATGGAGGCCTCCTTCCTGAGGGTCAGCTACCCGAAGGGCGCTGCCTGAACCGATCGAGAAGGACGTGGGGCGCCGCCGAGCACGGACCCAGGGCGCGGGGAGAAGGTCTGCCCCCCCCAGCGGAGGGGGGAGACATCTCCCAGCGAGCGAACTACTGCTTCAGCGAACGACTACCGCTTCAGCGTGCGATCCACCTCTATTCGGGCCAGGTCGCGAAGTCGGCACTGAGTTTCTGTTCTTTCGTGCCCAGGATCGAGTCGAACTTCCCTTCGGTGTGGTTGGCCCTGCCTCCGCTGATCGAGGAGCCTTCCGACACGCTCGAGGTCGAGTTGCCTTCTCCACCCTGGATCGAGGAGGCGTAGCCCGCGGCGATGTTGCTCTGGCCGCCCGAGACACTCGAGTTTTCCCCGCTCGCTTCGTTTTTGTTGCCGCCGAAGACCGAGGATTCCTTACCCGAGGCCTTGCTCTTGCCTCCACCGACCAGCGTCGCGAATTCCCCGCTTGCGAGGTTTTCGGTGCCGAACACGACCGCATACGGCGCGGTCGCGCTGTTCTTCGCGCCGGCGAGGATCCCGCCGAAGCTGGTGTCCGCCTGCGTGCCACCGAGCAGGAGGTTGTGCGAGCCCGTCTGGGCGCCCGGCGTTTCGTCATAGCCGAGCACGAGGTTCCCCGTGCCGTTCAGCGACGCGGTTTTTCCGGCTCCGTTGACGATCTGCACGTTGGCCCCAGAGAACTGGATCGTGGGCTTGGCGCCGACCCCGGAGGAGACGAATTTGATGTAGGGCAGGATCGCTTTGAGCGTTTTCTGTTCGGATTCGCTCAGCGAGGTGGCCCCCCCTGGTTCGCCTGCGGCTCCCGCCGCTCCGGCCGGGCCTTCGGGACCCGCCGGGCCTGGACTGCCCGTCGCACCCGTGCTGCCCGTCGCACCCTGCTTGCCCGCGGCGCCCGTCGCGCCGGTCGCTCCGGCCGGGCCCGCCGGTCCTCTCGCCGCCCGAAGCTCGCGGAGGACCTTCGGACTGATCTGCGTGGTCGAGGTGATCAGGTAGTGCCGTGCAGCGACGGCCGTACCGCTCATCGCGAACACGAGCGCCAACGTCGCAGCGACATTGGCATAGCTCATCCTGCGCTTGAATCCGTTCATCCCATTCTCCATTCCGTCGGTACGAGCGCGCAGCCATGCCGCTCGCTGGAGACTTCAGGATGTCAAAACTGGTTCACAACGCAAGTGTCAATTGCGCCGCGGTTATCGCACTGACACCATCGCCTTCCCGCGTTTGCAGGTGTCGAGGCACCGATTCGGCGGAAACGGGTGCGCAGACCTCCTCATACCTCGGCAAAGCCGCTCGTGTCTCCCTCCGGGCGCGAGCAGCGAGGGGTTCGCGCGCCGGGCGGCGAGGGCTCCGTGGCGCTGATCGCACGCCACGGAGCCCTTCCCCTCGCCTACTTGACGATGCGCAGCACGCGCTCCATGCCGAGCCTGGTGTGGGGCCGACCGTCCTGCGTTTCCATGAAGCACACCTGCACGTAGATCCCGGGGCGTGCGGCAAGCACTCCCTGCTGGTAGCCGCCCGGTGAGACGGGGCCCTGGAAGGACACGGGCGGACCCGCGATCAGCTTCTGCAGGCCGCGTTCGTGGCCGCTCTTCAATCCCGCGATGACCTTCTTCGCGGCCTTGATGTTCTTCACGGGGAACCCGAGGTTCATGTGCACGAGATAGCCGCCGTCTTCCCAGCCGACGAGCTCGCCGACTTTCAGCGTGGTCGGGCCCCTGAAGTTGAAGTCGATCGTCTTCTCCTGCGCCTGGGCGGCGGGCAGCGCGACGGGCGTCGCTGTGGCCGCGACCGTGAACGCGGTCTGCTTGCCTTCGGGGCCCTTTTCGCCCACGCTCACCGCGAGGTACTTGCCCGCCTCGAGCGCCGTCTGGGTTTCGATGGCCTGAGCGGGTGCTTCGGTGTCGAACACGATCGAGCCGAACTTGCTCGCTTCGTTGGGGTCGAGCTTCGGGTTGTTGAGCGCCGCGATCGCTTCGGATTCACTCGCGCCGGGGTTCAGACGCAGGAGCAGAACCGATGGTTCCTTCAGCTTGCCGACGGAGGAGGTGACCACGTTCACCGCTCCCGCGGAGGGCGTACCGGTCACCGCGACTCCCGTCGAGGAGACCACGAGTGTGAGCTGGGGCAGGGTCGAGGCGGCCTGGCCGGCCCCCACGGGCAGTGCGACGGTCAGGGTTGTGGCGAGCAGCGCCGCGAAGAGCACCGCGAGTCGCTTCGGCCTGCGCCGAGAAGTGTTTGCAGACATGCGCATCGTCCTTTCGGATTTCTAGATTCGCCGCAGGGATTTCCGGATAGGAGAATCCCCTCTGGCGCCAGCTTCCTCAGAGCCGGCGCGTCCCCAAACTGCGCCATCCCCCCGGAGCGGCCGAAGAGTATCAGCGCTTAACGGTGAAGCTCAGCTCCATGAATATGTGTCAGTTTGCGAACCCGGTGTTGCGAGCCGGCGGCGGGTGTGATCGGAGGAGCGCTCAGGGACCGCCGCGCGAAGGTACGCTGCGCAGGATGCGCGCTCGGATCCCGCTTCGTTGCACCGCCGCCCTGGTCCTCGCGGCCGTCTGGCTGCTGAGTGGCGACGCGCTCGCGACGGGGGAAACGCCGGTGGTGGTGCAGACGGTCGGCCGCGCCTACCTGCCCGTCGAGCTCACGGTCGGTCTCGGCCAGACCGTGGTGTGGCAGAACCGCAGCATCACCCACCACACGGTCACCTCGACGAGCGGGCTGTTCGAATCGAGCTCGATCGCACCGGGCGGTAGCTACTCGGAGACGTTCGCCAAGGCAGGCACCTTCGACTACGAATGCTTGATTCACCCGGGGATGAAGGGGAGCGTGGTGGTGCTCGACCTCCCCGCGGGCAAGATCGAGCTGCGCCTGTCGGTGCGCCGCAGCGCTGGAACCGCGGTGACGGTCGCGCACGTGAGTGCGACGCGCTCAGGTCCCGTGCTGCTCCAGGCTCGTGGCGGTGGTGGCTGGAAGACGGTGGCGCGCGGCGTGCTCGACACGCAGGGCGAAGCCACACTCACCCTCGCGAGGCCCGATCACCGTTCGCTGCGCGTGGCGCTGCCGGCCGAGCTCGGGCAGCCGCAGGCGCTCAGCGGCGCGAAGCGCTCGCCCGCCTGATCCTCACAGCGTGTGGCCGAGGCCCCGCAGGGCCGCGCCCGGACGGCAGAAGAAGATCAGCGGGCGAAGCGCGGGGACGCGCCGCGAGCCGAGCGCGGAGGAGGCGATCTCGAAGCCACCGTCGTGCTCGAGGGCGCTGCGCGACTCCGCCGCGGTGGGTTCGCGCACGACTTGGACGGTCGCCATCATCCCCATGTCCTCGTGGAAGGTCACGTGGCAGTGGAAGACGAACTTGCCGGTGAAATCTGTCGGGTGAATCAGGATCACGGTGCTGGAGTGCGGCGCGAGGGCGACGTTGTCCTCGTAGTCCACGTAGGGCACCGCGTGCCCGGCGGTGCTGATCACCTGGAAGTCGTTCGTGTGGATGTGGAAGGTGTGCCATTCGGCGGTGGTGTTCGCGAGCGTCCACCGCTCGACCGCGCCGAGCTTCATCGTGACGTCGACCCGGTTCGGGTCGAAGGTCATGCCGTTCAGGGTGTAGTGCAGCTTCCCGCTCGGTTCTTCCATTTCCCCGAACTCGATCGTGCGCTCGCGATCGACGGGGAGCGCTCGGAGGTCGAGCGGATGGCTGAGGGTGCCTCGCGGCGAGCGCATCGTCTCGCGTGCGCCGCGAGAGCGAAGCGTGAGCACGGTCTGATTCGGGGGCGGGCCGCCGGTCGAGAGCTTCGTCGCGCCGGGGAACTGCGCGAAGGGCACCGCCCGCACGGGATAGCCACCGCGCGCCGGGCCGCGGACGAGCACGTCGCGCCGCGACCCCGGGGGGAGCACGAGCTCGGATGTGAGCAGCGGCCGTTCGAGCGTGTGGCCGTCCTGGGCGAGCACGGTGAAGCGCTGAGGAGAGGGAAGCCGCAGGACGATGAAGCGGTCGGCCGAGGCATTGAACAGGCGCCAGCGCTGCAGCTGCCCCGGCGCGATCCGCGCGGCAGGGTCGAGCGTTCCGTTCACGTAGATGCGGTTGCCCGCTTCGGTGGACTGCTGCGGGGTCAGGATCCGCTTCGCCGCGAGGTCGGTGCTCTGCAACACGATCCAGCGCTGCGGTACGTGGCGCAGCGATGCGAGCCGGTCGAGGCCGCCCTGCTCGACGATCGCCCCCGCGAGCCCCTGGAAGATCTGCGGCTCGACGGTCGGGTGCAGGTGCGGGTGGTACCAGTAGGACCCTGGTTCCATGTCTCCCGGGATCGCGTATTCGTATGTGAACTGCTGGCCCGGGGCGACCGAGAGGAAGACGTTGTCGCTGTTGCCTTCGGGTGAGACGTGGAAGCCGTGCGTGTGCAGGTTGGTCGCTTCGGGAAGCTCGTTGAGGAGATGCACCACGAGCTGGTCCCCCGCGCAGATCACGAGCGTCGGCCCGGGGACCGTTCCGTCGTAGGCCATCGCTTGCACGCGGCGGTGGCCGAACTCGACGCTGCGCAGCTGCGCGCGCAGAGTGACCTCCAACCGGCCCGCGTGGGAGTAGAGCGCGGGGGGCTCGGGGAAGCCGTCGTGCAGCACCGGAGCGACCCCCGCGTGGCAGCTCGAGCCGCTCGCCCGGCCGGCCGGGGGGTGGGTGGGCCGAGGGCCCCCGCCCAAGCCGATCGCTCCCGCGGCGAGGACGGCGAGGGACATCAGGCCGGAGCGGGATCCGCCGAACATCGGCGGATCCTAGCCGCGCCGGCCCCGCCCGTTCACGCGCGCAGCCGCGAGTGTGGGCCCCTCACCGGAGACCCGCCGCGGCCCACGGGACGAGGCGCTCGGCCCCGTCCCGTGGCGCGAGGCGCTCAGGAACCGTTGTTCGCGATCGCCTGGTAGGTGCGGCAGGGCTCGTTGCGGAGCGACGGGCACGGCGGAAGCGCCGAGGGCACGCTGAGCCCCGGGATGACCGGCAGGATCAGACTGCCCTGCTTGCCGGGCCCGAACGCGATCGAGACGTTGGCCGTGCCCCCTTCGGGCTGCGTCTGGTTGAAGGACCAGATCGGCTGCGTCCCGTTCGGTGCGGAGATCGTCACCCTGATCCGTGAGCCCGCGCGGTATGCGTGGCCCTCGAAGTAGAGCGGGATCGTGACCGGGACGAATTCGCCCGCGGGCATCGGCTGCTGGTCGGCCGCGGTGAACGTCGGGATCGGTTCGACCGCGGTCGGCGTCTCGTAGAACATGTTTTCCGAGTTCGTCGAGAGCTTGCGCTCGCTCGCGCGGATCCAGCCGTTCTGCACGAACGTCTCGTTCCCGTCCGGGCGCACTTCGCTGATCGTCGCCTGCAGGTCGACATCCGGGGTCGAGGACTCCACCGTGAGGTTCACGGAGCCTCCACCGACCACGGTGGTGTCGGAGCTGAGCGGCGCGGTCACGTAGGAGACCGCATCGCCCGCCGGGGGCTGGGTCCAGTTCCATTCCCATTGCGAGGCGTTGCCCCACAGGCCACCGGGGCCCGTGTTGTTCGAGTAGTCCGCGCGCGGCGTGGCGTTGGCGTCGGAGGTGTAGGAGTCCGATCCTTCCGAGGCCGCGGGCGAGTCCGTGAGCGTGCCTTCCGGCCCGAGGTACCACGACCGCGATTCGGTGCCCGGCACCGGGAACGCGGAGAACGTGTGTTCAAAGGCGGGGTAGGGGTTGCCCGGGACGGTTTCGCCTTTGGGTGAGGCCCCTGCCCCGTTGTCGAAGAGCACACGGATCTCGGGCAGCGCGTCGAACGCCGAGAGCGCCGAGGTGTACTTCTTGATTTCCTGGATCGGGTCGTCGGGCAGTTCGATCCGGTCCCCGTGGGGCAGACCCATCGCCGATTCGTAGAGCGACGGCGCGATCAGGTTTTTCAGGTTCGCGGCGTTGCTGATCGGAGCCTGATGTGCGACGTAGAGCTCCAGGAAGTCGTCCAATCGATTGAACGTGTAGGGGTCCATCGAGTCGATGTGCGCCCCGTTGGTGAAGGTGAACCACTTGCGTTCGGTCCCCGTGAAGTGCTCCGCGAGGTCGGCGCAGTGTCCGCCGGTCTGCTCGTCCTCGAACTGGCAGGCCATGTAGGTCGGCACGTCGATGTTCTTCACGAACGTCACCGGGTCGAGCGCGTCCGCCACGGCCGGGTTGTAGAGCGCGTTTTCTTTGATTTCGCCGAGCAGGTTCGTGGCCTCTTCGTGCATGTCCTGGTTCGCGGCGCAGGTTTCATCGCCGTGCTGGATCTGTTCGTAGGCCCAGTGCTCGCCGGTGCTCGGGCCCGCGGGCAGAGCGTCGAACTGGCGCTCTTCGCCCCACGGCACGGCGAAGCCCGTGTTGAGCAGGCCGCCGGGGTAGAGCGTGGTTGCCGTCGCGTCGACGACCGAGAGCGGCGCGATCGCCTCGAGCGCAGGCGGTTTGAGCTGAGCGGCGAAGAGCTGGCTGATCCCGCCGTAGGAGACGCCGAACATGCCGACTTTGTGACGGTAGACCCAGGACTGGTGAGCGATCGTCTGGATCACGTCATAGGCGTCGAGGTTCTGCATTTTTTCGAAGTAGTTGAAGGACCCGCCCGAGCAGCCCGTCCCGCGCATGTTCACGTCCACGACCGCGAAGCCCATCGCGTTCGCAACCTGGGCGAGGCCGCTTTCCGGGCCTTTCGGGTTCGCGTAGCCGTAGCCCGCGTATTCGATCAGCGTGGGGTACTTACCTTTGTGCTTGGACTGCGGGACGCTCGGCAGGTGCACGTCGATCGCGAGCTGCGTGCCGTCGCGCGTCGTGAGGTAGGTGTATCCGCTGCTCGGGATCGTCTGCTTGTAGATGCTCTTGTCCCAAGGCGCGGGGGTGTTCGTGTGCACGACGAGCGGGCCCGATTCTTCGCCCGAGGGGAGAGCCTTGACCGTGTAGTGCTTGCCCGGGGTGACGTTGCGGAAGAGCAGGCCGCCGAGCGCGTCAGCTTCCTGGGTGGCCACCGTTTCGCCGTGGGCACCGAGCAGGGACATCTGCGAGTTCGGCGTGAGGCCGCTCACCCAGACCTGTTCGACGCTTCCGTGCGCGGTGAAGGCCGCCGCGCTCGCCGCGCCGACGAGACAGACCGCGAGCGCCACGAGCGCGGAGAGGACGCCTCGCAGAGCGCGGCGCCGTGGTTGTGAGGCTACGCCCGGATCGCTACCGCCCCCGATGCGTCCCTCGACCGTACGACCACTGCTCCATCGCTCCATGCCCATGACCCTCCTCCTTGTGAACCCTCATTCACCCCAGATGTACTGCATGGTACACGCAGACCTCGAGTCGTGCTCGATCAGGCGACGCCACCCGCCGGAGACGGGCCGAGATCTGACATCGCGCGATCGGTTAGGCTCGCCGCAACGTGTCCGCGATCCTCGCCACATACAGCTTCGGGGACGGGCTTCTCACCGTCCTCGAGTTCGCGATCCTCTTCCTCTGGATCTGGGTGGCTGTGGGCGTGGTGTTCGACATCTTCCGCAGCCGCGATCTCTCCAACGGCGCGAAGGCACTGTGGATGCTCTTCATCATCGTCGTGCCCTACATCGGCGTGCTCGCATACCTGCTGATCCGCGGTCACACGATGCACGAACACCGCGAACACGACGTGGCTCAGGCCGAGGCGTTCCAGCGTTTCCAGGCGAGCGGGGGTGCGGGCGCGACGGGCGGTGGAGTGGACGAGCTCTCCAAGCTCGCCGAGCTGCACGACCGCGGCAAGCTGACGGACGCGGAGTTCGAACAGGCGAAGTCGAAGCTGCTCGGCTGAAGCAGAAGGCCTGGAGGCTCGGGGGAGCCCGGCGCGCCGAGGAGGCGCGCACACTCAAACCAGAGCGGTCTCCGGGATGTACTCGGCGATCACGCCGAAGCCGTCTGCTCTCGGCTCATCTGCAGGTTCGTTCGCGCCGCCATAGGCGGGGGTGATGCGAGCGACCATAATTCCTATGTTTGGATTCGTACAAGATCCTTGACACGCCTCCCGCCCGGCTGCTGGGATGGCCGCGGCACTCGGCGAAGGGGGATTCAGGCTGCCGAGATTCGCCATCTACGGACAAGGAGAATGGCTGTGAGTCGACAGATGCGACGGATGGCACTGGGATCGCTCGTGGCGGCGATGGCGTTGGCGGGGATCTTCTCGTCGAGCGCTGTTGCGGCGAGCACGCACGCGAGCAGGGCGGCAGGGGCGGCCGCGCGACCGACGAAGGTCAAAACGACGAAGGTCAAATACGAAGCGACCTACACCGATGAAAAATTCGGCCCCGTCCACTGCAAAGGGGTGCACATCACCTCCGCCGCGTTCCCCGGCACGGCGACGACCGGTGGCGAGGACAAGTTCAAATGCAAGAGCACGACGGGCAAACCCGTGACGTACGGGAACCCCGGGGAAAAACTGCCGGAAAACTTCACGGAGTGGGCCTCGGACTACTTCAACAACATGGGGCACTTCGTCCTGGCGAAGTCGTTGAACGTCACGATCTCCGGCAGCGGCAAGTCCTACAAGGGCGTCGCGATCTACCCCTCGCCCGAAGAAGAAGCGGCTCAGAAAGAAAAAGCCGAAAGAGAACAGAAAGAAAAAGAAGAAAAAGAACAGGCTGAAAAAGAAGCCAAAGAAAAAGCCGAAAAAGAACAAGCCGAAAAAGAACTGAAAGAAAACGAAGAAAACGAAAAAGAAGAACCCTGAATCGTCGCTGAGCTCTAAGAGGGCCCGGGCGGGCGCATGCGCGTCAGCCCGGGCCCTTTCGCGAGCAGCGGCGGATCTGACGTGACCCCGCGGTGGCGCACTGCCATAAGCGCACGCTATCCCGCGGCGCCTGAGAGGTATTGGACATTGGGCCTTGGCTCACTGAGACTGGGCGCCTCGCACAAGAGGTGCGGGCGCTATCGGAGGAGGGGTGAGGTGTTCTCGCAAGTCTGCGAGCCGCGGCGAGGGGGACTCGGTTGCGATGCAGCGCGGGTTTCAAGTCGTGGGGCGCGATGGAATCCTTGCATCGCGCTCCTCGTGGCTCGCAGATCGATCCCTCCGAGACGAGCGAGCCGGGGGCAGCAGGAGCGACAGGCGCTCCTGCGTGCCTCCCGCTGCGCTCGTCGACGTTTTCCACCGGAGCGTGCTCCGTCGACCCAAAGGACGTGAAATGACCTTCAAGCAGAGAATCGGACTGGCGGCCAGCACGGTCGTCCTGGTTGTGGCCGCGGCGCCCGGAGTGGCATCGGCGGCGAAGCTGTGGGTCTCGCACTCGCCCGTTGTGGCGGGCGGCAAGAGCTGCACCGAACCGAACTACAACTCGGTTCAGGCGGCGATCAACGCGGCGTCCGCCGGCGCGAAGATCAGCGTGTGCTCGGGCACCTATGAAGAACAGCTTCAGATCACCAAGAGCGTGAGCCTGCAGGCTGCGGGGACCCCGCAACTCAAGTTGCCGGCTTCGCCCGTCAGCTCCACCACGGCCTGCGGCGAAGCGTTGACCACCGCTCGCCCGGACTCGCCGACCCAGGATGAGATCGACGTGTGCGGTGCGGTGAGCGTGAGCATCAAGGGTCTCGCGATGGACGCGGCCTGGCCGGCGGGAACGTGCAACGACGATCTGTACGGCATCTTCGTCGGCGACGGCGCGAGCCTCGCGCTCTCGAACTCGAGCGTGCTCGCGGCCGGCGCGCAGCCGATCAACGGCTGTCAGGGGGGCATCGGCATCGAGGTCGGTACCGGCCGCACGTCGCCGGCCGAGACCGGCACCGCAAGCCTCTCCAACGTCCTCGTGGAGGGCTACCAGAAGAACGGCATCAACGTGATCGCGAAAGGGTCGAAAGCGACTCTGAAGAAGGTCACGGTCAAAGGCGCTGGGCTCACCAACGTGATCGCCCAGAACGGGTTCGAGGTGGGCGAGGGGGCCGAAGCGAGCGCGACGGGCTCATCGTTCTCGGACAACCGCTACGAAGGCGCGGCCGCGGCAACGGGGATGATCGTGTTCGAAGAGAGCGCGGGACCCTCGGTGAACAAGTCGAGCTTCGAAAACGACGACATCGGGGCGTACTACGGAGAATCCGGGACGGCGACGATCACGATCTCCTCGAGCAAGTTCCTCAACGACATCTACGACGGGGTCTTCCTCGAAGAAGGCAACGCGGTGCTCAACAAGGACACCTTCGATGGCGGCGAAGACGGCATCGGGATCTCGCAGAGCGCCTCAGAGACCAACGGTCCCACCGGCAGCGGCTCGAACGACAAGATCGAAAACATGAGCAGCTACGCGGTCGTGGGCTTCTCCGACAACGCGGCGGGTGACCCGCCGGGTCAGTTCAAGATCAGCAACAGCAAGATCAGCAACAACCCGCCCGGCGCGAGCGTCCAGCACTCCGTCTTCAGCGAATCGAACTCGCTGGAAATCATCACCGAAAAAGACAGCTAGGAGCGGCCCGGGTCGACCGGTCCTCGGCATGCGGGCTGGGAGCGCAGATCAGCTCCCGGCCCGTCATGCGCGACTGCTGCGGCGCTCAGGCGATCTCGCCCGCGTCGCAGCCGTAGAGGTGTTCGCGCAGCTGGTCGCAGCTCTCCGCCGACCAGCGCCCGCTCGTCTCGAGCGACTCGATCAGCTCCTCGGCCACACGCAGCTGGGCGCGGTTCTCTGGCTCGGCGAAGAGCAGCGCGTCGGCGGCGTCGAGCAGCTGCCGGCGCTCGTTCGGATGCAGCCCGGCAGATCCGCCCCGTTCGATCGTTGCGATCAGGGCCGTGTAGTGGGCGCCGCGTTCGCTCATCGCGTCGGTGACAGGCATCACGCCTTACGTTAGCGACGAGGACCTGGGGGCGGGGGGACCGACAGATTGGGAGACGCGGTGATCCCGCACGGCTCGGCCTCGCAGGACGCGCGACCGGGCCGCGCCTGCGGGTGGCTCACGCGCGGCGCTCCGGTGGGTAGATTCCGCGCGACCCCCCAAGCGTGCGAAGAGAGGAACCCCAGATGAGCTCAGAGAGCGTCGAGATCGAGACAGCCGACGGCGTGGCGGATGCCTACCTCTCGCGGCCGGAGGGCGAGAGCCCACGGTCCGGCGTGCTCCTGCTGATGGACGCGTTCGGGTTGCGATCTACGATCGAGGAGATCGCCGACCGGATCGCGGCGCGGGGCTACGTGGTGCTCGCGCCGAACCTCTTCTACCGCGCGGGCAGGGCCCCGGTGGCGGAGATGCCGAACCTTGAGGACCCCGATGCGCGCGGGTCCTTCATGGCGAAGCTCGGGCCGCTGATGGAGGGGCTCACGCCGGAGCGGATTGCGAGCGACGGCGAGGCCTACCTGAGAACGCTCGAAGCGCAGACCGGAGGCGGACCGATCGCGATCACGGGCTACTGCCTCGGCGTGCGCGTGGGCTGGCGGATCATCGCGGCGCATCCCGGCCGGGTGACCGCGCTCGGGGGCTTCCACGGCGGGGGCCTCGTGACCGACGCGCCCGACAGTCCGCACCGCTCCGCGGGCGAGATCGACGCGGAGCTCTACCTCGCCTTCGCGGACAACGACCCGAGCATGAGCGCGGAGAACATCGCCCAGCTCGAACGCGCGCTCGACGAGGGGGGTGTGAACTACCGCGCCGAGGTCTACGAGGGGGCGGGTCACGGCTACACGATGAGCGACACGCCCGTCTACGACGAGGACGCGGCGGAGCGGCACTTCGAGGAGCTCTTCGCGCTGCTCGACCGGGCCGGCGATACGGCGTCCGCGCCTCATTCGTGATCCGGCGCCGCGGTGGCGGCCGCGAATAGACTCGAGACCCGCGCCGATTTCCAGCCACAAGAGGAGAAGCCGATGACGACGAAGGCTGCGTTTGAGCCGGACGAGTGGAAGCTGGTCGAGGAGGGCCCGACGAGCGCGGCGATGCTGGTGATCACATCGCAACGGGGAGGGACGTTCCGTGAGACGTTCGCGATGGGAAAGGAGTACGCCGAGGCGCGCCAGCAACACGGCCACAGCGAGCTGCTCGATGAGCTCGTCGCGTCCAGGCCCCAAGTCGACCACACTCGCTTCCACTCACCCGAGGAGCTTCGAACCCACGTTCTCGAGCGGCTGGGGGAGGCGATCGCTCTCGTGAAGGGGAAGGCCGAGCCGCAGGAGGTCGAGGACTACAGGAACTTCATCCTGAGTCTCTCCGAGCGCGTGGCCGGCGCGCACTCGGAGGGCGGACAGGCAGTGAGCGACTCGGAGCGCGCGGCAATCGAGGCGATCGAAGGGGCCCTGGGGTAGGGATCCTGCCGGCCGGGAGCCTCACCTGACGAAGTAGTCGGGGAAACGCTGGTAGAGCAGCTCGAAGCGGTCGAGGAAGCGCACGAGCCCCTCACGGGAGCCCTCGATCTCGATCCCCGCGGTGGTGAGCGCGTCCTGCGCGGCGAGCGTGCCCGCGGCGAGCACGCCGAGCGCCTCGCGCGGGCCGCTCGCGCGGGCGAGGAGTCCCGCAGCTGAACCCGAGTCGAGCGCATCGGGGCTGACCTGTTCGACGACGGCGACGCCTCGTCGCACCTCGATCGTCCAGTCCTCGCCGACGTCGGTGAAGCGGAGGGCGATCCTCTCCTCCACCTCATAAGCCTCCTCCGCCTTCAGGCGCAGCGGGAGCAGTTCGACGAGCGCGTGCGGTGGCATCCGCCTCAGCGCCTGCGGGTCCGCGGCGACCATCCCCATCACGCGGTAGAGCGGGTCGAGGTCGAGCGAGCCGTCGAGCACGCGCGCGCCCGTGAGGTAGAAGCCTCGCCAGCTGATGTTCTTCGCCGCGTAGCCGAGCTCGCGGAACGCGCGCGCCTTCGCCAGGCGCGCGTCCCTGTCCTCGCGGTCGATCCGGATCAGCAGCGAGCAGAGCTCCGCGGCGAACTGCGGATCGCCCTCGGTGAGCGAGCGGTGAGCTGAGTCGAGCACGGCCTCACGGCCGCCCATCATCCGCACGATGCGCTCGGCGTAGGTCTCGCGCGGGGTGGGGGCCAGCGCGGTGGGGTCGCCGTCGAACCAGCCGATCGCCCCCGAGTAGATCTGCGGCACGGCGTGCTCGACCGAGCCGTAGAAGGGACGCAGCCACGGAGCGAAGTTCTCGAGGTGCGGGGGGAGCCGGACCATGCGAGCGATCTCGTCCTTCGCATAGCCCTTGTTCGCCCAGCGCATGGTCTGGTCGTGGGTGTACTGGATCGCGTCGCGATAGTTGCGAAGGACAGTGTGGATCTCCGCGTTGCCCGAGAGAGGGCGTTCCGTGCTGGAGGACCATGTGCTCGACCTCGGCGCCGTACACGCGCATCGCGTCGATCGAGCGGCACCAGCGCTGCGGGTCGCGGAAGAGCGCGCCGCGCAGGGTGTAGAGGTTGGGGAAGCAGTGGTCCTGGATCACCTCGGCGGAGAGCAGGGTGCGCTCGTCCGGGAGCAGGATGCAGAGCTCGGAGTGGGCCTCACTCGGCACCCAGTACATCTCCATGCGCACGCCCGCGAGGGTGACCTTGTGCTCGTCGCCGAAGGTGGCCGTGGGCGGCACGAAGCCGTTCTCACCGGCGCGCAGGAACGGGCCGATGCCGAGGTTCATCCCCTCCATGTCCGCCCCGTCGAGCGCGACGTTGTACATCGAGATCGCGCGCGCGCCCATGATCGGGCCGATCGCGCCTGCCTCCTGGATGTAGTGCTCCAGCAGCGACTCGTGCGCGATCACGGGCACCGCTCCCGAGTCGATCTCCTGCTCGGAGGCGAAGGCCCGCGTGCCCTGCACGTGGTCGACGTGGTGGTGCGTGTAGACGATCGCGGCGACGCGCTTGTGGGTGATCTCGCGCAGGTCGGCGAGCACCTCTTCGCCCTGGCGCATCTCGAGGCCGGTGTCGACGATCACGAGCCCGTCCGGGCCCTCCACGGCGATGATGTTGGCGAGGTTGTAGCCCACCGCGCACCACACCCGCTCGCCGATCCGGTGGATCCTGCGTTCGAAGAGCCCGGAGTGCGCGGCGAGCTCGGGGTCGATCCAGGGCTCGGGCTCCGGCGTGGGCGTCAGCCTCGCCCACGGACTGCCGCCCCGCGCGGCGGCGAGCATCAGCCCCATCAACTCGACCGCGCGCTCGATCTGCGGCTCGTCTCCGATCGCGAAGGTCGCCCACTGCAGAGCGGTGGCGACCTGGACCATCGGCTCGATGCTCGGTTCGAGCGCGGCGAGCTCCTCCTCGCTGTGGATCTCGGCGAGCGCCTCGCGCAGCGCGCGCGAGAGCGTGCGGTGGACCGCGCCGCCCGGCGCCGAGCAGGAGTCGAAGCGCGAGCTGCGGCTCGCGCGCGACGAAGCGCCGCGCGGGCTCGAACTCGACGGCCGAGACTCCATCAGCCGCCGCGAGACGTCGAGCACCCAGTCGTCGCCCTCGCCCTGCGCCTGCTCGCGCGCCTGATCGAGGAAGGCGAGCGCAAAGCGCTCGAGCAGCCCGTCGAGCAGGACCTCGCGCGCGCCGAACCAGCGGTAGAGCGTGGCCCGGCCAACGCCGATGCGCTCGGCGAGCTCGCCCATGTCCACGCGCACGCCCTCGGCGACCATCTGCGCCGGCGGCGTCGAGCGCATCCTCGCGGGTTGGCGCGGGCGCGATGCCCTTCGCGCGGCGTCGCCGAGGCGGGCGGGCCGGCTCTGCGTTCGCTCGATGTGGTGGGGCCGGCGCTCATCTCCGCGATCCTGACGCCGTGGGCGGCGTCCCTCTCCTCGTGAGACAAGCTTGACATATGTCTCATCGCTGGGCTACCTTGCGTCGAAGGGACGTTGCCGGTCGAGGGAGGGGAGCAGCAGATGGCAGCGATGGTCGGGGCAGCGCGCGGGTTCAGCGGATTGCGCGGGAGTGGGCGACTGGCTCTGTGGCTGGGGGCGCTGGTCGTGCTCGTGGCGGTGCTCGCGGCGGCGCCCTCCCGGGCGTCCGCGGAGAGCTTCGAAGCCGAACGCGAAGCGGCGCGCAGCCTCGGGCTGGAAGCGTACGAATACGCGGCGCCCCTGCTCGACAGCGTGCGGATCTACAAATCGATCACGAGCGTGAAGGTCCCCACTGATTTCGGCTCGGCTCCGTTCAACGAGTTCTCGCACTTCAAGGCGCTCGCGACCGAAAAGGAGGGGTGCGTGGTCGCGCCGAACGCGGACACGCTCTACTCGATCGCCGTGCTGCAGCTGAAGTCCCAGCCGGTCGTGATGCACGTGCCCGCAACAGATCGCTTCAGCGTGGCGGAGCTGCTCTCCCCATACACGGAGAACTTCGCGCTGATCGGTCAGGGCGGCTCGAAGTTCCTCCCACCAGGGGACTACGTGATCGCGGGCCCCGGTGAGCTCGAAGGTCAGGAAGAAGCGGACGGGCTGCACGTGGTGCACTCGCCCTACGACGAGGTCTGGGTGATCGCGCGCACGCTCGTGAAGAGCCCGAGCGACGTGGCGAACGCGCTTGCGGTGGAGGAAGCGCGCAAGCTCGTGCCGCTGAAGAAGTGGCTGCGCTTCGGGGACTCGTGGGAACCCAAGCCGTCCGGAAAGCCCGCGAGCGAAGGGAAGTGCTTCACCGTGCCGGGGACGAACCCCGAAAAGAGCACGACCCCGTATTGGAAGGCGATCTCAAAGGCGCTGCTCGAGTTCCCGCCACCCGCGGCCGACGATCCGCTGCTCGAACGGCTGGCGGTCGACCACATCGGCCCCGGCATGAGCCCCTCGAAGGGGAACGACTCGGCCGCTGTGCTCAGAGGCCTCGAAGAAGCGGTGCTCGCGGGTCCCTTCAAGGTCCAGACCGACGCGCGCGAAGCGCTCGAAGCGGGCTTCGCCGCGCACGACGGGTGGCTCGTGGGGGACGTTGGGCAGTACGGAACGAACTACAAGCTTCGCGCGGTGGTCGACCGCCTCGGGCTCGGCGCGCCCACGCCGAACCAGGCGATCTACCCCGTCGCGCTGACCGATCGCAACTTCACCCCGCTCAACGCGGAAAGCACGCGCTACGTGGCGCACTTCCCCGCGAGCGACTTCCCCGTGCCGGTGGAGGGGTTCTGGTCGTTGACGATGTACAACTCGGAAGGGTTGTTCGTGCCCAACTCGCTCGATCGGTTCACGCTCGGGGATCGGTCCGCGCTTCACTTCAACGAAGACGGCTCGCTCGATGTGTATCTGCAGGGCGGGGAACCGGCCGATGAGGCGCAGCGCGCCAACTGGCTGCCTGCGCCCGCTGGGCCGTTCCATCTGATCCTGCGGTTGTACGGGCCCTTCGAAGAAGCCATCCCGGAGATCCTCGCCGGGGGCGAAGGGGCTTGGGAGCCGCCCACGATCCTGCCTTGCCTCGCGGGGGGCAGAACGGCCGCCGGCTGGAACTGCGCGGAATAGGGCTCAGGCGCAAGAGATCGGCGTCGATCGCTCGGGCTGCGATCGATCGATGCCCTTCCAGGGGCTAGGTCGGCGGCCGCTCGCGCATCGAGGCGGCGCTTCTGGGTAGAGGCACTGCATGAGCACCTCAACCGAGCTCGTGGCGACGATCAATGCGCGATTGGCCGGCGCCGAGCGACTGCTCGCCTCTGCGGCTATGTTCCTGGACCCGGAAGAGCATCGTCTGTGGCGATCCTCTCGAGACCTCTGGGTGACGGCTACGAAGCGCGACCTCGAGGACCACGTCGACGAGACGGTCATCCACACGTTCCAGCGGGCCGTCACGCCCCCACCGGGCGAGGGAACTACGGTGGAGGATCTCCCGATCGAGCTCGAGGCGGTGCGACATGGGATGGCGGTCCTGATCGGCTTGCGCTCACAGTTACAGCGAGACGTTCAAGGTCCGCCCCCTGAAGCCGACCGCCGCGGTGCCCGCCTCGGTCCGTAGGTGAAAGGGCCGTGCCCCGCCGGACGGGCGGAGGCGTTACAGGTTGCCTTCTCGTGCTTCCTGCCAGATATCGACGCCGCCGTCGACGGTGAGGTGCTCGTCGATCTCCGCCAGCTCTTCGGCCGAGAACGACAGGTTGTCCAGCGTGGCGACGTTCTGATCGAGCTGGTCCACGGAGGAGGCGCCGATGACGAGCGAGGTGACTCGCCGGTCGCGAAGCGCCCAGGCCAGGGCGAGCTGCGCGAGGGTCTGCCCGCGCCGGGAGGCGATCTCGTTCAATCCCCGCAGCGCGGCGATCATCTCCTCGCTGAGCCAGGATCTGTCGAATTCGGGGTCCCGTGCGGCGCGGGAGTCGGCGGGCACGCCGTCCAGGTAGCGATCGGTGAGCAGACCTTGAGCGAGGGCGGTGAAGCCGATCACCCCGATTCCGAGATCGGCGGCCGCGTCGAGCAGACCGTCGGTCTCGATCCAGCGGTTGAGCATCGAGTAGGAGGGCTGGTGGATCAACAGGGGAGTGCCGAGGTCCTGGAGGATGGCCGCCGCCTGCCGCGTGCGATCCGCGTCGTAGGAGGAGATGCCGACGTAGAGCGCCTTGCCCTGGCGCACCGCCGTGTGGAGCGCGCCCATCGTCTCCTCCAGCGGGGTCGACCCGTCCAGCCGGTGCGAGTAGAAGATGTCCACGTAGTCGAGGCCCATCCGCTTCAGCGACTGATCGAGCGAGGCGAGCACGTACTTCCGGGAGCCGCCGCCCTGTCCGTAGGGGCCTGGCCACATGTCCCAGCCGGCCTTGGTCGAGATCACCATCTCGTCGCGGTAGGGCGCGAGGTCCTCCCGCATCAACCGTCCGAAGTTGAGCTCCGCCGACCCGTAAGGAGGCCCGTAGTTGTTCGCCAGGTCGTGATGGGTGATCCCCAGGTCGAACGCGCGCCGCGAGATGGCTCGCTGGACCTCGAAGGGACGGTCGTCGCCGAAGTTGTGCCAGTAGCCCAGCGAAAGGACGGGGAGGTCCAGGCCCGAACGGCCCGTCCGCCGGTACTGCATCGTTTGCTCGTAGCGATCGGGGGCGGCAATGTAGGTCATCGAATCTCCACTTCCGGAGTCGATCCTACCTCCCGATTGCAGTCATCTTCGCGAGCGCTTGACCGATCGCGCCGGCGGCGAGATGATCGACAGGTTGGATGACCCCTCCTGCTGACAAGCCGAACGTTCGCGTGGGTCTGCTCGGGGCCGGCTTGATGGGCTCGGCGATGGCCCGTCGCCTCCTCGACCAGAGCATCGAGGTTCTCGCCTGGGACCGAACCCCCGCACGCCTGAGCGCGCTCGAGGAGCACGGTGCCGAGCCCAAGGACGAGCCGGCCGCGGTGGTGCGCGAGGCAGACATGGTGATCACGATGCTGCCGACGGCGCCGATCGTCCTCGACATCGTGGGGCCGCTGCTCGCGGACTGGCCGAAGGCGACGATCTGGTTGCAGATGAGCAGCGTTGGCGCGAGCGAGGCCGACGAGCTTCTCCAGGCGGCGCGGGCCCACGACGTGACGCTCGTGGACGCGCCCGTATCCGGCAGCACCCACCCGGCGGAGGAGGGTGAACTGACGATCCTCGCCTCCGGGCCCAGCTCGTCGCGCGATCTGGTGGAGCCTGTCTTCGAGGCGCTCGGCTCGCGTGTCCTCTGGGTCGGGGAAGCGGGCATGGGCTCGCGACTGAAGCTGGCCGCCAACCACTGGATGATCGCCATGACCGCTGCCCTCGCAGAGTCGATGCACCTCTGCGCGGCGATGGGGTTGGATCAGCGTCAGTTCGTCGAGCTGCTCGACGGTGGGCCGCTCGGATCGGCCTACGGACTGATGAAGCTGGAAGAGATGCTCGCCCATGACTACCCGGCCGGCTTCCCCGTGCGTCTGGCCCTGAAGGATCTGGAGCTGGTGCGCGAGGTCGAGCAGAGCTCCAAAGCCGCGATGCCGCTACTCGATGGGACCTACGAGCGTTTCGTGGCCGCCGACGCGGATCATGGGGACGAGGACCTGGCCGCCGTGTATGAGGTGGCGGCGGGGGAGCAGGGCGGCCCCGGCGACTGAGCGCGCGGCATCCACGGACGTGATCCCCGCGAGGGGAGAGCGCGTACATCCAGAGACGCCAACCCCGCGAGAGCAAGGAGCTGCCGTGAGCACCGTATCCCGCACCTTCACCGTCGAGGCTCCGCCGGAGCTCGTCGTCCCGTACCTGGCGGACTTCGCGAACGCCGAGCGATGGGATCCCGGCACCGTGCGCTGCGAGCCCCTCGATGAGGGTCCGGTGAGAGTGGGTTCGACGTGGCACAACACCTCGAAGATCGCGGGGATCACGACCGAGCTGACCTACACGCTCGAGCAGCTGACCGCGGAGCGCGTCGTTCTCGTCGGGCGCAACGACACGGCGACCTCGACCGAGACGATCGAGGTGACGGCGCACGGGACGGGAGCGAGGATCACCTACACCAACGAGGTGCAGTTCAACGGCGCAGCGAAGCTCGCATCGCCGCTGGCGAAGATCGTGTTCGAGAAGCTGGGCGCGGACACGGAGAAGCAGATGGTGGCGAGGCTGAATGCCCTCGGGGCGTGATCGGCTGCGCACGGGTCCGCCTCGCGCAGCTCGACCGAGTCGCGGCCGGCCGTATGTGGATACACGGAACCTGCGGAAGGTCCTCGCGCGCTCCGCGGCGGCCGTGGCCGCCGTCCAGGCGCCCACGGCGGCATTGGCGCTGCGCCGCGGTAGGCGTGACTACGCCGACGCGGTGTGGGGCCCCGGGCTCGCGGCGGTTGCCCTGACAGGAGCCGTGGCAGGCAGTGGCGATGCGGCCCGCCGGTGGAGCCTGGCGGCGATCACGGGTGCGTGGGCGGCACGCTTGGCGCACGCGATGCTGAGCCGGATCGCCGCGAGCGAGCGAGAGGATCTGCGCTACACGGAGTTCCTCGGCGACGACCCGCCCGCGAAGGTCATCGCCAAGGTGTTCGTCGCGCAAGGGCTCGCGCAGCTCGTGGTCTCCGCGCCGGTGCAGCTCGCCGCGGCCAGCCGCCTTCCCGGTGGCGTACGCCGCCGACTGGCGCCGGCCGGACTTGCGCTGATGATCGCGGGCGCCGCAATCGAGACTCTCGCGGACAGGCAGAAGCGGCGTTACGCGGAACTCGACCCCGGCGAGCGCCCCGACGTGCTGGACAGCGGCCTTTGGGCATGGTCGCGACACCCCAACTACTTCGGTGACTCCCTGGTGTGGGACGGCGCGTGGCTAGCGGGCGCCGCATCGCCGCCGGGCGCGCTGCTGCTGGGAGCGCCGGTGCTGATGAGCTACCTGCTGATGTTCGCCACGGGCGCCAAGCGGACGGAGCAGCGGATGCAGGACAGGCCCGGGTACCGCGACTACCAGCGGCGGGTGGCGTTCTTCTTCCCTCGGCGCGAAGCCAGGAGCGCTCTGGCAGGGTCGGCGGCGTCCCAGCCGCAGCGCGCCTAGACGGCGGTCGCTCGCTCGCTCAGCCGTGAGCGCTGTGTGACGTCACCCGGGAAGCTTGTCGGCGAGGAGGTCGATCTTCTCGACCGAGGGCTCGGAGAAGAGCACGCCTGTGTTCGGGCCGAGCGCCTGACCCACCCCGCCGGCCAGATGCGCGTCGCGCGCGGCGTCATCGGGGAAGACGTCGAACACGCCGAAGGTGGACGGACCCATCTGGAGAGCGAACCAGGCGGTCGTGCCCGGCTCGTCCATCACGATCGCTCGCGCGCCCTCCAGAAAACCGGCTAGCTCCGCCTCCTTGCCGGGAAGAGCCTCGAGTCGGACGAGCAGTGCCTTGGTAACCATTCGCAAAGCCTCCTTGAAGACGTGCTGCGGGGCTGGGTGGGCTACATCGCGTACGTCGCTTCAATCTCGCGAGCGTACTCCGAGGGCGCGGCCGGAGCGCCGGCGCCTCATCGGCTCAGAATCCGGCCTCCTTCCTCAGCACCGGCTCGGCGTTGCGGAAGCCAACGTCCACGTCGGGTCCCCGCGATGTCGTCGAGGCGGGTCCCAGGGCGGCGATGTCGCCGCCCTAGGTGATGCGCGGCAACTACAAGCGGCTACCGCGACGGCTGCCCAATCCACCACTCGTCAAAAACAGCACCAACGCGACGAGCAGTAGGATCCACAGCAGCGGGCTGACGGCGAGGCCCCCCGCGATGGCTGCGATAACCAGCACGATCAACAGCAGCTCTACGAGACCCATTTGGTCCTCCCTTGTCGTCGGCTTGGCGGACCAAGCCGTTTCTCGGATCACCAAGCTAGGCGCCCACGGTCTGCGGGCGGGGATCCGGCGTACGCACGCGGACGTTCGCGCGCGGACGTCCTGAGCGGCGATGTCCGCGCGCGGCGCAGAGAGCGTGTCGATCGTCGAGGCCGACGCAGATCTGGCCGACCTGCTCGACGCCGATGAACTCGAGCGCGCCCGGCGCCAAGCGCTCGCCGCGGCGCTCCGCCTTCCGCCCGGCCCCTGGGATGCGGCGAACGCCGTTCACCCCGAGCGTCACCATCGCGGCTTCCTGATCACCGAAGGGCTCCTCTCTCGCGATGTCCATGTGCTGGGGCGCCAATGCGTGGAGCTGCTCGGCCACGGTGATGTCCTGCGCCCCTGGAGCTGGGACGGCGAGGGCTCCCACGTGCACGCCGAGGTGGGCTGGACGGTGCTCGAGCCCACCTGCATGGCGGTGCTCGACCATCGGCTCGTCACGCGCATCGCCCCGTTCCCCAAGCTCGGCGTCGAGCTCTTCAACCGCGCCACACGGAGGGCGCACGCGCTCGCAGTCTCGCTCGCGATCTCCTACCGTCAGCGGGTGGACGACCGGCTGCTGCTGACGCTCTGGCACCTCGCGGAGCGGTGGGGGCGGGTGACCACCGAGGGCATCGTCGTGCCGCTTCCGCTCTCCCACCAGCGACTCGCCGACCTGGTCGGAGCCCATCGACCGGCCGTGACGACCGCCCTGGGGAAGCTGACGCAGGCGGGGTCGCTGAGCCGGCGGGAGAACGGGAACTGGGTGCTGCACGGGGAGCCGCCGAGCGAGCTGCGTTATCACCGGTTGGCGGGGGTGACGGGTCGGTAGGGGTGAGTTGGGCCTCGAGCCGTCCCTCGGTGACACCCAGCCAGCGACACACGCCGTCGTCGCCGGCTTTTCAGCTGGAACGCTAGGCGTTATCGGGCGATGGAGCCAACCGGGATCGAACCGGTGACCTCCTGCTTGCAAAGCAGGCGCTCTCCCAGCTGAGCTATGGCCCCAGGCCCCCGATCTTAGAGCCCTCCGCCCCCGCAAGGCCCGCCGTACCAACGCCAAACGGGATCTTTGGCCATTTGTCCATACGGCGCGGGCGCGCCCGGCGGGAGGCTTGCACCATGCCCCTCGAGCCCCTATCGGCCGACGCGCTGGCACAGACCCCCACCGTCCTCTCGAGCTTCATGGGCGAGCGGGACGCGCGCCGCAAGACCGTCGGCCAGCTCCTCTCGATCTACGGCGAGCGTCGCGCGCAGATCACCTCGGCGGAGGATCGCGACGACGACCTCCGCGTGGAGCGCTTCGCGGAGGACATGGCCCGCGAGCGTTGGACCACGAACGTGGTCGTGAGGATCGGCGAGTTCGACGGCAAGGTGATGTTGATCGACGGCATCCACCGCAGCCTCGCCTACCTCTCCTGTCTCGCCGCCGGGATCAGCCCTGAGCGGCTGCCCGCGCTCCAGATCGAGCGTTAGCGCTCCCGCCCCGCCGCCCTGGTGGCGGCCAGGCGCGCCGCGCTCCTCGCGCGTGGCGCGCCGGACCCGACCACGCCCTCCGAACTCGCCCCTGTGCTCGCGCGCTCAGCCGCCCCGCCGGAGAACCGCCCGCGGCATCCCTGCCACCGGCGGCCTCAGCGGTCGGACGGACCTAGGGAGCGCTGACGGGTTCCGAGCTCGCGAGCACGTGCCCGCTCTTGTCCAGCGCGCGCACCTCAAAGACGGGCTCGGAGCTCGCCACGCTCATCTCCGTCTCGAACCCACTCCATTCGTAGGTCCCCACGGTGCTGAGCGATTCCGCGCTCGGTCCCGCGAGCACTTCCCATTTCGCGAGCGCGGTCGCGCCGTTCCAGCTCGCGTAGAGCGACACAGCTTCTTCTGATTCGCGTTCGGCCACGAGCTTCGGCAGCGTGTTCGGCGTGCCTTCCCAGCCGAAGCGCAGCACGCGGTAGGTCCCGTCGCCCTTCGGCAGCTGGGCGTCGAAGATCAGCGGCGCCTTCTTTTCGGGTTCGCCGCCTTTCGCGAACTCGGAGAAGAACTGCGTCGCGCCGAAGCCCACGAGCGCGAGTCCGTGCTTCATCACCTGCATGCTGCCCTCCGCGCCCGCCACGGTCGTCGCGGAGCGCACGTACTGATGCACCAGCGAGACCTTGCCCGCGTGGATCCGCAGGATGATCCCGCGCGACGCGCCGTAGGCCGGCGGGCCCGCCTCGTCGTCGAACATCGTCAGGTGGTCGAGTTTCTTGCCTTCGAGGCGTGCGTCGTGCTGGAAGTAGAAGCGCGTTTTCTTGCCCATCGTGAACGAGCTTTTCTTGCCCGCGATCTGCCATTCGATCGCGCCCGTTTCCTGGTTGATCATGTACACGCCCGAGGTGTCACGCAGCGAGATCAGCAGCTTCTTTCCAGGCAGGTCCTGGATCGCGTTGATGTGGTACGGGTCCCACACTCCGTTCGCGGGTTCCACTTCCGATTCCGACTCGGGGATGTGGCCCATCGCGTTCCATTCGAACATCACGAGCCCCGTCTTGATGTCGATCTCCTGCGCACCCGCGTCGAGCACGGGGATGTGGTTCGCGTCGCACACCGGTAGGCACATCGGCGTGAGCGTGTCCACCCAGGCCTGGCCTTCGGGCGTCACCACGAACTCGTGGATGTCCGCCTGCTCACCGTTGCCCGCTTTGACGTGCGCGATCGGTTCGTAGGAGCTGTTCGCGATCACGCCTTCGCCCTCGCCGAACGCGGTTTCGGTCACCACGCCCTGCCACCAGCCCAGCGCGGGCTGTCCTTCGTAGGTCACCTTCTCGAGGTTCGACGCCACCATGTTCGTGGGCATCTGGTCCCACCACACGAGCTTTCCCGCCGGGTTGAGGATCATCAGGCCGTTCGGTCCCACCGGTTCGAATTCGAGCAGTTTCGCCCCGACGTGGATCGTGGGCGCGGGCAGCGGATCGAGGAAGAAGTCTCCTTCGAGCGTGGGGTCCGCCTTGTTCACTCGCACCTTCGGCGGGCGCAGCCCCGGCTCGGTCTTGAAGTGTTCCTGTTCTTCGGGCTTTTCACCTTCCGCCTGGAGCAGGTTTTCCGGCGGGCCGGGGTGGGCCACCGTGAAGTTGTCTTCGATCGTGCCGCCTTCGTGCAGCGCCACCACCGCCTGCACCTGCTCGCCTTCGCTCAACGGCGAGGCGAGCACGAAGCTCGCGCCCGCGCTCGAGCTGTAGGGCTCGAGCGTTCCTTCGTGAGCGCCGCTCACGCTCCCCGTCACCGTCACCGACTCGATGTTCGCCGCCGAGGTGCCCAGGATCGAGATCTGCGTCTGAGGCATCGCGTCGGGCGTGCCCGGGAGCGGTGAGATCGTCACCGCGCTCGCCGCCGCCGGTGCGGCCACGGCCAGCACGAGCGCCGCGCTCACCCCGAGCACCGCGCGCCGCACGCGCCCAGCTCGAGCGCAAGCGCCTGCCTGCCCGTTCTCATCCCTCTTGCTCGCCCACGCCGCTCTGCGCATCTCGTTCTCTCCCCAGTCGGTACTTCCCCGTTTCCCGCCCAAGCGGGACTTCCCGTGTGTCCGCGCCCACCCCGAGCGCGGACACACGAGCCCCTCTGCCGGTCAGGCGCCGATCAGCACCGCCGGGCCCTTCTGTTCGAACACCGCCCCCTCTGCGCTGGGCACGCCCGTGAATTCCTTGATCCCTTTCAGGTTCGAGAGCAGCGGTTCGGAGCTGAACGTGCCGCCTTCCCAGCTGCCCGCGAAGTCCGCTTCGCCCACTTCGTTCGCACCGAAGGTGAGCGTCTGGTTCTTCGACGCTTCGCCCGTCGGTCCGATCTGGCCCGTCATCGTGCCCACGAGTTCGGCCGTCTCCGCGCCGCCCGCGCAGATCACCGAGGTGATCGGGCCGCCTTCGGTCGCCGGCTTGAACTGGATTCCCGGTTCGGTCTCCGCTTCGTTGAGCCAGACCAGACGAGTGGTGAGCGCGGTGCTCGCCACGTTGCCCGCTTTCTGGCCGGGCGAGTTGCACGGTCCCGCAAGTGAGCCCGTCGCCTTGCACCCGGAGTAGCTGAACGTCACTTCACCCGTGCTCGCTCCCGTGATCGTCCCGGAGCCCTTGCCCTTCGAGCATTCGAAGTGACCTTCGGTTTTTTTCGTCATCGGGTTGTAGAGGTAGATGTCGACTTTGCCCAGCTTCTCCTTCACCGTCGCCGGAACAGCGGTGAGCGTGCCGAGTTCGTACTTGCCTTCGTGGCCCGCTGAGGGTTCGCTGCACGTCTTGTTCGCGTAACCCCCGGTGTAGGTCTTTCCTGCCTTCGCCGCCTTCGTGCACGCCTCGTACTGCGGCGGTGCTGCGGCGGCTGACGCGACGGGGAGCGCAGTCGCCCCGATCGTCGCCGCGAGAACGATTCCGCTCAGAGTGCTCCGCTTCATCCCTCTTCCTCCTCCTCCGTGGTGGAAGAGCGAAACGTATCACGTTTATGGACACTCCGTACATATTTTCGGGACCCGTGTCATGCTGACCGGGTGGGAACTAAGATCAATCGCATGGCGAGCACCGAGCCGCGGGTGCCTGGCACCGCTCGGCGCGGGCGGGCGGGGAGCACGCGTCCCTACCTGCGATCGGAGGACCGCAGAGCGCAGCTGCTCGAGGCGGCCACGCGGATCGCGGGCAGCGAAGGCGTCGAACGCCTGACGATCGTCGGCCTCGCCAAAGCGGCGGGCGTCAGCCGTCAACTCGTCTACGACCACTTCCAGGATCTGCCCGGGCTCGTCCGCGCGATGCTCGCGGAGCGCTTCGTCGTGATCGACAACGCGATCTACGAGGCGATCACACGGCCCGGCGCGCTCGCGAGCCCCGACGACGCGGTCAACGTCGCCCTGCTCGCCGCCCGCGGCTTCCTCGAGCTCTCCCGCGCCGACCGTCACATCCTGCGCAGCGTCCTCACCACCACCGACGCGCCGGACCACGAGCTCAACGAGCTCGCGCTGCTGCTCCGCGAGCGCAGCATCAAGCGCTGGCAGCCCGTGCTCGGCGGCGGGGGGCAGCCCAGCTCGCGCGCCCGCGCCTGGGCGCTCGTCAACGCGATCAACGGGCTCGGCGATCTCGTGGGCACCGGCGAGCTCGACGTGGAGGAAGCGCTGGAAGAGTTCGCCGTGCTCCTCCGCGCCAGTGTCGCCCCCCAAACTTGACAAGTCGTACATATTCTGATCGAGTAGCGGTGTGGCGGACCTCGTGCAACCGCGCTACGGCATCGTCAACACCGCTCTCGCCCGGCGGTGGCTCGAGCTCGCTCCCGAGCAGGACGCGCCTTTTCTCGCCGTCAACCTGATGCGCTACCGGCCGCGCGCCGAGTACGCCGACGGGCGCGCGAGCGATCTCTCCGGCCGCGAGGCCGACGACACCTACGCCCCGCTCGGCCCGCTCGCCGCGGTCGGGGGGAGCATCATCCTCGTCGCCGACGTGGCCGATCAGCCCGCGGGGCTTCCCGCCTTCCACCGCCTGGCGGTGGTGCGCTACCCCACGCGGTCGAGCTTCCTCGAGATGCAGCAGCGCGAGGACTTCCTGGAGCTCCACGTCCACAAGGACGCGGGCATGGAGTTCACGATCATCTTCGCCGCCGAGCTCCCCGAGGAGGTCGGAGGTAGCGACCCCGAGGGCCCGCTCGTCCTGCGGCTGCGGCGCTTCGCGCGCGGCGCCACCCCCGCGCCCGACCCCGAGGGCGTCGCGGAGGTGATGCGCCTCGAGCTCGATGATGTGATCGTCGGCGACGAACGCCGCTGGGACGACGCGCGCATCGATCGCGTCGCCGACCGCGCGCTCGGCGCGCTCGCCGACACCCACGGCGTGGAGGAGCAGCTCCTGCTCGTGCTCGCCACACCGATGCTCGACGCGCTCGCGCTCGGAGCGCGCTCCGCCTCGCTCACCCGGTGAGCTCGGGCTACTGGCCAGCCCCCTGGACCTGCGAGGACGGCGGCCCGCGCCGTCACGGCACCGCCGACGGGATCCCCGGCCTCGGGCTGCAACCCGGCGAGCGGCTCGCGCTCGCCGCCTCGCGCGACGTCTGGGCGACGGACGCGCTCGTGCGCCGCGACCCGGGCGAGCTCTACGCCCTGCGCCACGACGTTCCCGCGGGCGGTGCGCAGGACGGGCCGGTCGAGGCCTGGGTCGAGCGCCTGGACCCGCGCACGCTCGCACCCCTCGAGCAGAGCCCCCGCCTCCCCGGGGGCCGCTTCTGGCCCGGCGGGATCGCCGCGCACCGCAACGGCGACATCCACGTGGTCTTCGGGCGCTGGGCGCACCGCCTCTCCCCGCAGCTCGAGCTGCTCGCCTCACATCGCCTTCCCGTCGACCGCCCCTATAACTCCTTCGTCGTGCTCTCCAGGGGAGAGCTCGTCACGAAGGACTGCGACGCGCCGCGCGGTGAGGCTCCCTCGACCTTCTCGGTGCTCGATCCCACCACGCTGCTCCCGCTCTGCGACCCGCTCGCTCTCCCCGAGTCCTCCGTCGCGCGTCTCTCCACCGACGGCGAGCGCGTGATCGCGCTCGGCGCGACCAGAGCGCACCGTCTCACCTTCGACCGCGAGGCCGGTCGCCTTCGCCTCGACGAGAGCTGGTCGCCGAGCTACGGACCCGACCCGCGGCGCAGCTTCGGGTGGGACCCGGTCCTCACCGATGAGCACGTGCTCTGGATGGACAACGGCAGCAACAACGTCTCGCACACGATGCTCGGCACGGGCATCGCGTCCGGCCCCTTGCGTCTCTGGTGGGTACGCCACGACGACGCGAGCTCGATCCGCTCGGTCGAGATCAGCGGCCTGCCTCACGGCACGGAGTCAAACCCGCCGGGCTGGGATCCCGTGGGGAGGATCGTGATCGCCTACGACTCGGGCAATGCGGTGCTCCGCGCCTGGCGCATGGAGAGCGGGGAGCTGGTCGACCTCTGGCGCCTGGACGGATTCGCGCACGCGGGCCACCTGATCTTGTTTCCCGACACGCGCGAGCTGGTGGTGCAGGACTGGCGCGGAAGGCGCAACCCGCGCAGCGCGGCGCTTCGCGCGCTGATGGCGCGCACGATGCCCACGCTCTCCCGCGCCGGCGCGTTGCGCGCTCTCGCCGCGCGCCTGCCGGGCGATCAGCTCGTGGTGCTCGACCTCGACACCGGCCGCGAGAAGGGCCGGGTCGCGATTCCCTCGCCGAGCCAGGGCTATCTCTTCCCCGCCCCCGGCTTCGAGCGCGACCTCTACTACCAGTCGCTCACCACGGTCGCGCGGGTGGTCGTCGAGCGCTGAGCCGCCAGGCCCGCGCGCGAGACGCGGGGGCCCGGCCGGTCCCGAATCAGCCCGCGGGCAATCCCGGCGCGGCCGTGCCCGTGCGCGCGCATTCGGCGAGGAGCACCTCGCGCAGCCGCCGCAGCTCGCGCGCGGCGTGGGCGGTCCGTGCTTCGCCGCTGTTGCGGTCGAGCAGGTTGCGCATCTCGAGCGGATCGGCCTCCATGTCGTAGAGCTCGTGTTCGGGCGCCGCGCGACCCGCGGGGTCGAGGTAGGCCGCGTACTTCCAGCGCGACTCGCGCACCGCGCGCACGCGGTTGGGCTGTCCGGGCGCCTCCTGGCGGGCGGTGCCCGCCTGGTGGTCGTCGTAGGTGAAGAGCACCCGTTCGCGCACGCGCTCCCTCGCCGCCGCCTCGCTCACCGAGTGGAGGTCGACGCCCGCCGCGGCGAGCTCCTCGCGCTTCGGCTCGGCGTGAGCGGCGAGCACGCCGGAGAGGTCGAGCCCGTCGATCGTGCCCGTCGCAGGCGTGCCCGCGATCGAGAGCAGCGTGGGGAGGAGGTCCACGAGCGACGCCGGGGTCTGCGTCTCGACCGCGCGCGGGAAGAGCAGCGGGTTGGAGAACACGAGCGGCACGCGGATCGTCTCCTCGTAGGCGTTGAACATCTTCTGACGCAGACCCCCGTGGGAGAGCCCCATCTCGCCGTGGTCGGAGATCCGCGCGATCACCGTGCGCGCGCGCAGCGAGCGCGGGTCGCTCGCGTCGCCGAGCGCGGCGAGCAGCCGGCCGATCTTCTCGTCCACCACACCGTGCAGGTAGGCGTAGAAGTTCACGTAGTCGCGCTGGGCCTGCCGCGTGGCGAGCGGCCCGATGTAGGAGGTCTGCCCGAGCTGCATCAGGGTGTGCACCGCGGGCTTCTCATCCAGACGCTCGTCCACGCTCGGAGGCAGCGGCACGCCCATCTCCGCGAACTGCTCGCGCGCGAAGCCCCCCGCCTGGAAGGAGTGCGGGTAGCCGAGCACGTCGTGGGGGTTCACCAGCGAGACGATCAGGCAGAAGGGCTCGGGCAACGGAGTGGAGGCGAGGAAGGACTCGACCTGTCGCGTGTAGTCCTCGTCCCACCCCATCCCCGAGGTCCCCGCGTTTCCCCCGCCGAAGTGCTCGGGGTCCGTGTTCTCCCCCGCGTCCGGAGGCTCCCACGAGCCGAAGCCGAAGTCGCGCTCGAGGCGCTCCGCGTCCGCCGCGCTCCAGTCGTGCCCGCCGCGGAGCGGCGCGGTGAGGTGCCACTTGCCCTTGTAGACCACGGTGTAACCCGCCGCGCGCAGACGCGTCCCGAGCGTGGGCTCCCCAGCGCGCAGCTCGGGCTCGTTCCCCGCCTTGGCGCCGAGCCCGAGCGCGCCCGCGAGGAACCGCCGCGCAAGGCGCCCACGCGGGACCGCGCCGCTCGCCGCGATCGAACGCACCTGGCGGAGCACGTCCGGGAGGAACTCGAGGTTCGGTTCGAGGTCCCCGTTCGTGAGTGTGAGCGTCACCCCGTGGCGTGAGGGGTAGGTACCCGTGAGGAAGGACGCGCGACTCGGCGAGCACATCGCGGTGGCGGTGCATGCCTGTGTGAAGCTGAGCGCGGTGCGGCGCAGCTCGGCCTCGTTGGGCATCAGCCGCTCGAGCCACCCCGGCTCGCTCGGCCAGTGCATCGGCGTGCGCTGCTGGTCGGTCACGAGCAGCACGATGTTCGGGCGCTTCGCGCCGCCGCCGAGCCCGCTCATGCGGCCTGCTCGCCCCGGCGCAGGCCGGCCTGCTCGAGCGCGTGGCGGAAGTCCTCGATCCGGTCCTGGCCCCAGAAGGGCTCGCCCGCGAGCACGAGCACGGGCACGCCCCAATGCGGGACCTCCAGGAGCGCGCGCGTGTCCGCCTCGACCTGCTCGCGCAGCGCCGGATCACCGAGCGCGCGCTCGCACGCCTCCCAGGGCAGCCCCGCCCGCTCGCACACCTCACGGAGCCCCCGATCGCTTGCCACGTCGACCGCTTCCCCCCAGATCGCGCGTCCCGCGGCGAGCACGAACTCGCCCGTGCGCCCCGCGCTCGCCGCCGCCTTGGCCGCGAGCAGGCAGCGCGAGGCGCCCTCGCCGATCGGGTCGTGGATGCGTCCGAAGGGCATCTCGAGACGGCGCGCCTCGCGCGCCACGTCGCGGATCGTGTGCAGGCGCTTGGCGCGTGGCACTGCCTGGCCGCGCATCGCCATCGGGATCACGCCGCGGAAGACGAGCTCGATGTCGAACTCCTCGGGCAGCGCGAAGGCGCGCGGGGCGGAGAGGTAGGAGTAGGGGCTGCGGAACGAGTAGAAGTAGTCCACGCGCTCGCTCACCGCTCGGCCCACCCGAGCTCGTCGAGCCATGCGCAGATCTGCGTGGGGCGGTCCTGGGCGAAGTACCAGCGTCCCGCCACCCAGGCCGCGGGAGTCTCGTAGGGGCCGCGGCGCCGCATCCTCGCCTCGTTTCGGCGCAGCGCGCTCGCGTCCGCGCGTGGCGCGCCGCCCACCCGGTCGCGCCAGAGCGCGGAGAGCTCCGCTTCGCTCAGCGCTTCCTCGCGCTCGAACCAGAGCCTCGCGAGCGCCTCGCGGCAGAACGCGTCGAGGCCGGGCCCTGCTGGCTCGGCCGCCACCCATGCGGCGAGGAACGCGGTGCGCTCGGGCTCGAGCGTGCTCGTGCGCGCGATCTCGAGGCCGAGCCTCCCGCGCGCGAGCCGTCGCGCGTCGAGCAGGGCGTAGGCACGCTTCTGCTCCACCGCGGGGTCATCTGCCATCCCTCGGCTCACCACCGGGATCAGCTGGAGATCGACCGGCCGCGCGGCGAGCCTGCGCGAGAGCTCCTCGACCGCGACCGCGCTGCACGGGTCGTCGAACGCGAAGAAGAGCTCCACCGTCCCGCGACCCCCACGTCGCCGCGAGGCGGCCGCGCGCAGGCGTGCTGGTCCCGTCGCGTGTGCGCTCGCCGCGACCAGGCGCGGGGCGGTTCTGCGTGCGAGCACCGCCACGAGGCCGCCTCCGCGCCTCCGCACTGAGCGCCGCTGCTCGCTCGTCCCCTGCTCGCTCATCCACGAAAATGTACGCGGTGTCCACCTTCGAGGCGTCGCGCCCACGGCGGCGGCCAGGCCATGGGGCCGCGACGCGCCGCGACGCTCCTCGCGGGAATCGAGGGCAACCCTCCTAACCTGTCCCTTCCCGATGCTCCCGCAGCGACCTTCCTCCAGCGCCTCCGGCGTCCCCTCCCCGACGGCGCTCGGCTAGGCACCCCGCTTGCTCGCCTTCGCCTGCCCGGTGTGCGCTCGCCTCGTCACCTTCGAGAGCACGAGCTGCCTGAACTGCGCGAGCCCGCTCGCCTACGACCGCACGACGCGGAGGATGGGCGTGCCCGTGGCCGATCCGGGCAACGGGTCCCGGCTCTGTGCGAACGCGCTGATCGCGGGGTGCAACTGGCTCGCCGATCGCGCGGGCGAGCTCTGCGCGAGCTGCTCGCTCACGCGCAAGCGACCGAACGACGCGGACGCGGCGGGCATGACGGGCTTCGCGGAGGCCGAGGCGGCGAAGCGCTGGCTGCTCTTCGACCTCCACGAGCTCGGGCTGCCCGTCGAGAGCCGCGCGGAACGCGAGGGCGGTCTCGCCTTCGATCTGCTCTCGAGCGCGGGGGGACCGGTGACCACGGGTCACGCGGACGGGGTGATCACGCTCGACCTCGCCGAGGCCGACGCCGCACAGCGCGAGCCGCGTCGCGTGGAGTTCGACGAGCCCTATCGGACCGTGCTCGGGACCCTGCGCCACGAGATCGGGCACTACTACCAGCCGCTGATCGTCCCGCCCTCAGCGGAGCCGCGGATGCGCGAGCTCTTCGGTGACGAGCGCGAGGACTACGCCGCGGCGGTGGAGGAGCACTACGCCTCCGGCGCGCCGAGCGGCTGGCAGCAGAGCTTCATCAGCGCCTACGCGACCACGCACCCGTGGGAGGACTGGGCGGAGACCTTCGCGCACTACCTGCACATCCGCGACACGATGCAGACCGCGGCGGCCTACGGCCTGAGCGTGGCCGGTCCGGCGATCCCGCTCGCCGACGAGGCCCCGCTGGATTCCGATCCCTCCTCGGTGAGCGAGGGGCAGGAGACGCTGCGCGAGTGGATCCCGCTCACCTTCGCGCTCAACCAGATCAGCCGCAGCATGGGCGAGCCCGACACCTACCCGTTCGTGCTCCCGCCTCCCGTGATGGAGAAGCTCGCCTTCATCGATGGCCTCGTGCGCGGCCTCGCCCGCTGAGCGGCGCGGCGCTCATTCCACGGTGAGCGTGGCCTTCATCCCTTTCGCCTCGTGTTCGGGGAGCGAGCAGAACAGGGTGTAGCCCCCGGGGCGCATTTCGAAGGTCTGATCGCGCACCCCTTTTGAGGCGGTGTTCGGAAAGGACCCGCTGATCGAGCCTTCGCCCGAGAGCAGGTTCAGGTTGTGTTCGTCCTGTCCCGCGTTGACGAAGTCGAAGTCCACCTTGCCTGCAGGCACGCTCGTGCGCGAGAGCGTGAAGTGGTACTCGACCGCGGTGACCTGGACGTGGGTGACCGTGGGCGGAGGGCTGTGCGTTTCTTCGCCCGCCCCCGGCGTGCTCCCCGATGGGGCACTCGGTTCGCCGCTGCTTGGGCTCGACCCGCTCGCTCCGCTGTTCCCCGTTGACCCGGTGCTCGTGCCCGAGAGGCCCGTGGCGGGTTCGCTCGAAGTGCCGCCGTGCCCGGCGGGGAGCCGGTGGTGGCTGCGCGCGCAGGCGCCGCGCCGATGGCTCGGGCTCGTTCCCGCGGCGTGGGCGAGCCCCGCGGTGAGCTTCCAGCCCCAGCCGCCGATCCGGCTCCATTCGACGGTCGCGTCGTGCGTGCGGACGTGCGCGGTGCAGTGCGTGCTCGGCTTCCTGCGCTTGCTCGAGCCGGCGAGGGCGAAGGCCGCGCTGGTCGCGACGATCAGCGCGAGCGCGGAGAGGAGCAGCGCGAAGGCGAGACCCCCCGCGCGCAGGCGCAGGCGAGGCTTTGCGAGGCGGCTCATGTGAAGAGCGCGGGGACGGTTCCGTAGGCGCTCGAGCCCGGCAGACCGGTGCCCGCGCCGGGAATCACGAGCCCCGCTTCGGTCTGCAGCCACTGTCCGAGGATCGCGGAGTAGACCGCGCGATAGTCGGAGGTGTTGACGAGGTTTTCGTTCACGTCGAGGTTTTTCACGCCGGGGAATTCGCCGACCATCTGGCCTTTCACGCGCGAGCCGATCAGGAACGAGACGCCGGCCGCGCCGTGGTCGGTGCCGGAGCCGTTTTCCTGCGGGCGACGCCCGAACTCCGACCAGAGCTGGATCACAACTCGGTCGTCGAGCCCGCGCGCTTCGAGGTCGCGTTGAAAGGCGACGATCGATTCGACGGTCTGCTGCAGGTTGGTGCTGAGCGTGCCCACCTCGTCGGAGTGGGTGTCGTAACCGCCCACCGCGTTCATCGCGACGCATTTGATCGGCAGTGAGCTGTCCGCGATCATCGCGGCGAGCACGGCGAGCCGCTGCGGGAAGTCCCCTCCGCTCGTGGGATAGGGGACGGGAGAGGTGAAGCCCGGTTTGCCTTCGTGTTCGGCGAAGGGAGCGATCTGGTTGCGGATGATCGCGGTGTCCTGAGAGGCCGCGCGGGCCTGTGCGAAGGCGGCGGAGGGAGCGCCGAGCGCGCCCAGCGCGCCGAAGGTTTCGAGCGCGGGCGAGGTGAGCGGTTCGCCGAGCCCGTAGGCCCAGAATTCGTAGTCCCCCGGTGAGGAGACCGCGGCGACGGGGTTCTTCGTGGTGGCGAGAGCGGGCGCGAGCGAGTAGTCGAGCGAGAGCCCCTGCAGCGGGTTGCCCGCGCTACCCGCAACGTCGAGGTAGCGGCCCATCCACCCGGAGCGCGTCTCGGTGTTGAGTTCGCCGACCTCCCAGTAGTGGCGGCTCGTGAAGTGGCTCTCGTCCGGGGGGTCGTAGCCGATCGCGGGGAAGACGGAGACCTTGCCTTCGCCGTGAAGCTGCGCGAGGCCCGCCGCGCTCGGGTGCCACATCAGCGTGGGGTCCTCGGTGTACTCCACGCCTTCGCCTTCTTTGAGACCGAGCGCGGGACGCAGTTCGTGGTAGCGCGCTTCGCGCACGGGAGCGAGCACCGAGAGCGCGTCCCAGCCCCCTTCCATGAAGATCGAGATGAACACGGGGGAGTTCGGGCCCGACGCGGCGGCCGCTTCGGCGATGCCCTCTTCGAAGTGGCGCGGCGAGAGCGCGGAAGCCCCGTAGACCGAGAGCATCGCTCCCGCGGAGCGCAGCAGGAACGCGCGCCGGTCCATGCCCGTGCCCGCGGGGATCGGCATCCCGGGCTCGATCTTGGGCAGGCCCTTCCCGGCCTGCGCGATGCCCGCTCGCAGCAGCTGCGAGCGGTTGAAGTCGTTGCACGAGCAGCTCTGTGCCATCTCAGCTCACCTGCATGTCGGGGGACGTGGCGATCAGCATCCGCAGCGCGTTCTGGCGCATCGCCCGGTACGGGCTGCGCTCCCATTTCGCGATCGATTTGGGGTTGAAGCAGGACTGCGCGAAGGCCGCGATGCAGGCCTGCGATTCGGCGGAGATCCCGGGCTCGCCCCAGTAGGTCATCGCACTCGCCATCGCTTCGGGCGCTTCCTCCGTTTCGGAGTAGGCCTTTTCGCCTTTGCCCGGCCAGGGGTTCGGGTAGGTCTTCTGCGTCACGTAGCTCGCCATTTCCCACCGCGCCTTGGCGGTGGAGGTGTCGAGCCAGTGGGTGAAGTCCCAGCCCGAGACGTTCGGGGGGTAGAAGAGCTGCTGGCCCGCGCCCGCGGAGAGCCAGGCCCAGGCGGTCGTGTCGATCGGGCGACCGATCGCACGCAGCAGCGCGGCGTTGTAGACCACGGGCGGCGTGACGAGCTCGGGTCCGTCGAGGAAGGTGGGGTGCTGGAGGATCGCCTCTAGCACCGCGCGGATCGAGTGGCCCGAGCTCAGGTAGATGCCCTGGAGCGAGGCGAGCGTCGCTTCATCGGGTGGGACCGGGACGAAGTAGGACCAGAGCTTCGAGACGAAGAAGGAGGGATGCATCGGGTTGGCCACGCACAGGCGCACCGCGTCTTCGGGCATCCACTTGCCCCTTTCCCCGAAGACCGTCTTGTAGCCCCCGTCGTGGCGCGAGCCTTCGAAGCGGAAGTTCTGCAGGCCCGCGCTTTCGGTCCATTCCGCGTTCCAGCCCGTGAGCGCGCGCGCCATTTCTTTGACGTCGGTCTCGGTGTAGGCGCCGCGGTCCGCGCCGAGCGAGAAGAGCTCCATCATCTCGCGCCCGTAGTTCTCGTTCGGGTCCCACTTCGTGTTGTAGATCCCGTCGAGGAAGACGAGCATCGCGGGGTTGGTGGTGACCGCCTGGAAGAGTTCTTCGAAGTTGCCGAGCGCGTGTTCGCGGAACAGCGCGTTCTGGTCGAGCATGCGCTGCTGGTCGTTGACCTTTTCGTTGGAGTTCGCGAACCAGTCGTGCCAGATGAAGGTCATCCGCTCGACGAGCTGCTGGTCGGAGCGGACCATCCGGTCGAGCCACCAGCAGTGGTCCTGGCCCCACTCATCCGCGGGAGCGAGCGCGTTGCCTTCGTCATCGGTGGGTTCGGGCCCGTGCAGGACGGCCGCGCCGGACGGGCGTGTGAGGCTCAGCACGGCGGCTTCGACGGGCTGACCCACGAGCGCCTCGGCCTGGCCCGGTGTGGGACCGAAGCCCGCGCGCCAGAGCAGCCGCCTGGCCTGGGCGAGCGTGAGCGTGGCCACCACCGCGGGCGGCGGAGCGCTCGAGGGCGCGGGCGGGCTGACGGGGATCGCGGGCGGCGCGGGCGCCCCGGCGAGCCCGGAGACGTGCTTGACGGCGTGCTTCTTGCGGTGGCGCCTGTGCTTCTTGTGGTGCTTGGCCTTCGGGTGCTCGCTCTTGTGCCTGCTCGCCGCGTGCTTGGCCTTCTTGCGCGCGGCCGCGAGTCGCTCAGCGCTCGAGACGGGCTTCTTCGCCGCGTCCGCAAGCGTCCCCACACTCATTGCGCTCCATCCCCCATACGCGCGCTGTCGGTCCGCCGCCTTGCGAGCTTGACGGCGGTGCACGTCTCTGGACACCTGTTGGCCGTCGCCCCCGCGAACGGCCCGGGCTACTCGATCTCGTCGATCAGATCGGCGACCGAATCGACGATCTTCGAGGCTCGGAAGGGGAAGCGCTCGGCCTCCTCCGCGCTCGTCACGCCGGTGAGCACGAGGATCGTCTCCATCCCCGCCTCGAGGCCGGAGACGATGTCCGTGTCCATCCGGTCGCCGATCATCGCGGAGGTCTCCGAGTGCGCCTCGATCGCGTTCAGCGCGGAGCGCATCATCAGCGGGTTGGGCTTGCCCACGAAGTAGGGCTCGACGCCCGTGGCGCGGCTGATCAGCGCGGCGACCGAGCCCGTCGCGGGCAGCGGGCCGTTGACGCTCGGCCCGGTGGGGTCGGGGTTCGTGGCGATGAAGCGTGCGCCCTCGCCGATCAGACGGATCGCGCGGGTGATGCGCTCGAAGGAGTAGGTGCGCGTCTCGCCGAGCACGACGTAGTCGGGCGCACGGTCATCGAGCGTGTAGCCCGCCGCGTGCAGAGCGGTCGTGAGCCCCGACTCCCCGATCACGTAGGCCGAGCCCCCGGGGCGCTGGTCCTCGAGGAAGCGCGCGGTGGCGAGCGCGGAGGTCCAGATCGACTGCTCGGGCACCTCCAGGCCGCTCGCGGCGAGCCGCGCGACGAGATCGCGCGCGGAGTAGATCGAGTTGTTCGTGAGCAGCAGGAAGGGACACCCCCGCTCGCGCAGCCGCGCGAGGAAGCGGTCCGCGCCGGGGATCGCCTGCTCCTCGCGCACGAGCACGCCGTCCATGTCCATCAGCCAGGAGTGGATCTTGCGCATCCGCGCCAAGCATGACGCAAGGTGCTCCCGCATCCCTGTGACGAACAGGACCCCTCGCTCGTAGTAGGAGTAGATGAGGATGAAAGGGTTGCGAACCTCCCGCTCCGCGCGTCGTTCAGAGCTCGACGAGGCGGCCTTCGATGCGCTCTACCGCGAGTGCTTCGCGGATGTGCACGGCTACGCGCTCTCGTTGCTCGGCGAGCGCGCCGCGGCGGAGGACGTGACCTCGCTCGCGTTCGAGCGTCTTCTCCGCGCCAGCGGCCGCCTCGACGAGCGCCGCGGCACCCCACGGGCGCTGCTCTTCACGATCGCGCGAAACGCCGCGCTCGATGAGCTGCGCCGCCGCAGGCGCCAGCCGCTGGCGGGCATGGCCGAAGGTGGGTCGGCTCGGGCCGAGGCGGGCACGCGCGCTCTTGCCGCGGCGAGCGAGGCGGAGGGGGTGGAGCGACGCGAGTCCGTCCGCCAGGCCCTCGCCGCGCTGCCGATGCGCGAGCGCGAGATCGTTCTGCTCAAGTTCCACGGCCAGCTCTCCAACGCGGAGCTGGCCGAGGCGCTCGGGATCAGCGAGACAAACGCGGGCACCCGACTGCATCGCGCGCTAGTGCGGCTGCGCGAGAGTCCGCTCGCCTCGGAGGAGGTCGCATGAAGGTGATCCGTTTTCCCGGCGCCCAGCCCTCGCCCTCCGAGGGCCTCGCGCTCGGCACGGAGATCGACGCGATGCTCGACGGCGAGCTCGGCGGCGGCGAGGGAGTGGCGCTGCGCGCGCTGCGCGAGGACGTGCGCGCGCTCGCGGGCACGCCGAGCGAGGACTTCGAGCGCGAGCTGCAGACGCGCGTGGCGCAGTGGGAGCGCGACGCGCGCGCTCCGAGCCGGAGGGGCCTGCGGCGCGCAGGCGCCACGCCTCGCCGGAGCCTGGAACGGTCTCGGCCTGCTCGGCCGTCGCTGGCTCGCGCTCGGCGGAGCGGGCGCGGCGGTTGTCGCGCTCGTGCTCGTGCTCGTCCTCTCGGGCGGCCACTCCCTGCACCTTCGCGTTCACGACCTCATGGCGACCGAAAGAGTGGTGTCCTCCGGTGGCACCGTGCATCACTCGGCGAAGCCGACGGCTCCCGCGAAGCGCTACCTCGAAAAGGCCGCGCATCTACCTGACGTCGCAGGCACGAGCGGAGGCGCCTCCTCGGCCGAAGCGGCGCCCGCGCAGAGCAGGAGCGCTGAAGAACCGGCCTCCTCGCAGCGCGGCGCCGCCACGCCGGTGCCCTCCGGAGCGCCGGTCCCCTCCGATCACCGGCTCCAGCAGCAGGGCGCCTCGGTGACGCTCGCGACGAGCCGAGGCGGCGTGCAGGGCGCGGCCGAAGCGGTGATGCGCCTGGCGGTGGGCGAGGGCGGCTACGTAGAAAGCTCGCAGGTCCAGCAGCGCAGCGAAGGGACCAGCGAAGCGACGCTCACGCTGAGCCTGCCGAGCGCGAAGCTGCCGGCGGCGATCGCGTCGCTGGGACGGATCGCGTCGGTGCGCGAGGTCAACCAGGAATCGCAGGACATCACGAGCTCCTATGACAGCGCGAAGCGACGGCTCGGCGACGCGGAAGCCGTGCGCGCGGCGTTGCTGCGCGCGCTCGCCGAGGCGAGCACCGAAAGCAAGATCGATTCGCTGCGCGAACAGCTCGCGAGCAACCGCGAAACGATCGCGCACGAACGCTCCGCGGTGAAGGCGATCTCGGCCCGCGCGAGCAACTCACAGCTCGCCGTGGCGATCACCGGCGGACGCAGCCGCACGCGAGCGCACCGCATCACGAAGGCCTCACGCTGCGGCGCGGCCTGCGCGACGCGGGCCACGTGCTCGCGGGCGTGGGCGCGGTGCTGCTGATCGCGCTCGCCGCACTCGCGCCGATCGCCGTGCTCGCGTTGCTGCTCCAACTTCTCCGTGCGAGCTGGCTCCGGCGCCGTCGTGAGGCCGCGCTCGAGCCCTAGGAGGCCGGCGCCGCGCCGTCTGAGCGAGGCAGGGTGTGGTTGCGCGAGGGCGTCTGGAGGGTAGGATCATCGCTGTCACAGGGACGCAATCGCCGCCTTGGGCGGCAAGGAGGCCGCATGTCCTACCAGCGCTTCTCAGCCGCTCTCGCCGCGCTCGGCTCGTCTGTCCTGCTCGCCGCGCTCGTCCAGCCCGCACTCGCCACCGCGGCGACGCCCGTCGTTCAGCAGCGCTCGCCGCTCGCGACGCCTGCGGCCTCCGCCGGGGCGACCCCCGCCTCGACGCCGATCGAATTCAGCGTCGGCCTGGTGCCGAGCAACCTGAGCGGAGCGGAAGCGCTCGCGCGGGAAGTCTCCACCCCTGGTAGCGCCACCTACCGCCACTTCCTCACCGCAGCCCAATGGGAGAAGCGCTTCTCGCCGAGCGAGGCCTCGGTGAAGGCTGTGACGAGCTGGCTCCAGGCACAGGGGCTGAGCGTCGAATCGGTCACGCCCGATCGCATGACCGTGGCGGTCTCCGGCACGGCCGCGGCCGTGCAGCGGGCCTTCGGGACGACGCTCGGCCAGTACCGCCACCGCGGCAAGGTGCTGCGCCTGGCCTCCTCCGCGCTCACCGTGCCCGCGTCGGTCGCGGGCCTGATCGCGGGCGTGAGCGGAGTCGACGAGAACTTCGCGACCCCCGACCACGTGCGCGAAGGTGGCGAACCGGGCGAAGAAGCCGCGCGCGTCGAAGGCGCGCCGGCCGCCAGGCGTCAGTCCAAGCCCTCGAAGAAGGGCGCGAAGGAAGAAATCCCGCAGCCTCCCGGCTTCCGCAACGCGGAACCCTGCTCGGGCTACTACGCGGAAAAGCTCGACACGACCGACCCCGCCTACGGCGGTGAATACCCCTCCCCGCTGCCCTATGCGCCGTGTGGCTACACGCCTCCGCAGCTGCAGAGCGCCTACGACCTCTCCGGACCGATCGCCTCAGGCGAGGACGGCAGCGGCGTAACGGTCGCGATCGTCGACGCCTACGTCTCGCCGACGCTGCTCGCCGACGGTCAGGAATACGCGAACAAGAACCAGCCCGGCCAACCGCTCAGCTCAGGGCAGTTCTCCGAGCTGCTCAGCCCCAAGTTCAACAAAATCGAAGAATGCGAAGCGAACGAATGGTACGGCGAGCAGACGCTCGACGTCGAGGCGGTCCACGCCACCGCGCCGGGGGCGAAACTGCTCTACGTCGGCGCGAAGAACTGCGCGAACGGCCTGTTCCAGGCCGTGCAGCAGGTGGTCGACGGAGAAAAGGCACAGGTGATCACCGACTCGTGGGGGGATGACGGCGGCGATCTGCTCGACTCGCCCGGCACGCGGCGCTCGTTCGACAACGTGCTGCTGATGGCGATCGGCACGGGCATCGGCGTGCAGTTCTCCTCCGGCGATGAAGGCGATGAATTCATCAACTTCGGCACCGACGTAGCCGGCTACCCGCCCTCGAGTCCCTACCAGACGGCCGTTGGCGGAACGAGCGTGCAGATCGACGCTGCGGGCGTCCGCACGGGCGAGCTCGGCTGGTCCACGTCGAAGTCGGTCCTCTGCACCGCGGAACTCGCCGCGGAGAAGGAATGCCCGAAGGGCAAGGTCGGCCAGTACATCCCCAAGGCGCCGGGCGAATACCTCTACGGAGGCGGCGGCGGCGTCAGCTTCAACTACCCGGAGCCGCTCTACCAGGAAGGCGTCGTCCCGCCCGTGCTCACCGAACGCAACTCGCCGCTGACGAAAATCCGCAACCGCGTGGAGCCGGACGTCTCGATGGACGCCGACCCGACGACGGGGATGCTCGTGGGCGAGACGCAGACCTTCCCCGAGGGCGTGCACTACGACCAGTACCGGATCGGGGGTACGAGCCTCTCCTCACCGCTCTTCGCCGGTGTGATGGCGGACGCCGACCAGGCCGCGGGCGGTGCGCTCGGCTTCGCCAACCCGCTGCTCTACAAGCTCGCCCGCGACGACTCGAGCGTCTTCTTCGACGTCACGCCGCAGCCGCTGCAGGCGCTCGTCCGCAAGGACTTCCTGGACGGGATCGACGCCGAAGAAGGCATCATCACCTCGGTGCGCACGCTCGAATACGAGGGCAAGATCAAGTTCTGTGCGGCCAACGGGACCTGCTCGAAAGAGAAGAACTCGCTGAAGACCGAACCGGGATTCGACTCGATGACCGGGATCGGGACGCCGGGCGAAGGCCTGATCCAGGCCCTTGCCACGACGGAGAAACCGTAGGAGGGCGCGTTGAGCGGATCTGAGATACCCGACACCCACAAGGATCTGCTCGACGCGCGCTTCGCCACGCTCGCGACGATCGGCGCCGACGGCGCGCCCCAGCTGACCGAGGTCTGGTTCCTGGCCGAGGACCGTGCGTTGAAGATCTCGCTCAACACGAGCCGCGCGAAGACGCGCAACCTCACCGCCCGGCCGCAGTGCTCGCTCTTCATCCTCGACCTCGAGAACCCCTACCGCTATGTGGACGTGCGCGGGCGCGCGAGGATCGAGCCCGACGAGGACTATGCGTTTGCCGACCGCGTCGGGAAGAAGTACGACTCCGACCTGCGTGAGCACGACGGTCCGGGTGAGAGCCGTGTGCGTCGTCACGATCGAGCCCGCGAGCGTGTTCGCGGTCGACATGTCCTAGAGCTCAGCCGCGCGGGTGGCGGCGTTCTACCCGTGACCGAGCACGGGGTGCGGCACGTAGGGCTCCTCCAGCCTCGCGATCTCATCCGCTGAGAGCGCGAGCTGCTCGGCGGCGAGCGCGTCCTCGAGGTGCCCGGGCTTGGTTGCGCCGACGATCGGCGCGGTCACGCCGGGCTTGTGCAGCAGCCAGGCGAGCGCGACCTGCGCGGGGGGAACGCCGCGCTCGGCGGCGACCTCGGCGACGCGGTCGACCACGTCGAAGTCGGTGGGCTCCGCGTAGAGGTGATCGGTGAACGCGTCGCTGCCCGAGCGCGTGGTGTTCCGCCCACCCTCACGGGTGCGGTTTCCCGCCAGCACGCCGCGCGCGAGCGGCGACCAGGGGATCACGCCGACGCCGAGGTCGATGCACTGCGGGATCATCTCCCGCTCCTCCTCGCGGTAGATCAGGTTGTAGTGGTTCTGCATCGAGACGAACCCGCCCCAGCCCTGGCCCGCGGCGACGCGCTGGGCCTTGGCGAACTGCCAGGCGAACATCGAGCTCGCGCCGATGTAGCGCGCCTTGCCGGCCCTCACCACGTCGCGCAGCGCCTCCATCGTCTCCTCGATCGGCGTTCGCGGGTCCCAGCGATGGATCTGGTAGAGGTCCACGTAGTCCATCCCGAGCCGCTGCAGCGAGGCGTCGATCGCTGAGAGGATGTGCTTGCGCGAGAGCCCCCCGCCGTTCTCGCCGGGCGTCATCGGCATGAAGACCTTCGTCGCGACCACCACCTCATCGCGGCTCAGCAGCTTCGCGAGCAGGCGCCCGGTGGCCACCTCGCTCGCTCCTTTGGAGTAGGTGTCGGCCGTGTCGAAGAAGGTCACACCGCCCTCCACCGCCGCGCGCACGATCGGCTCCGCGGCGGTCTCGTCGAGCACCCACTCCCGCTCGGAGTCGTTTCCGTAGCTCATCATCCCGAGGCACACGCGCGAGACACGCAGGCCCGTCGCGCCGAGGTTCACGTACTCCATCAGCTGCTCCTTCGGATCGCCTGCATCAACCGGCCGCCGCGCGGCCCAGGGGCAGGTATATCGCTCCCCGGCGCTCAGCCCGCGAGCTCGGCGCTGACCCAGTCGCTCTCGACCGACAGGTCCGCGACGTCGAGCGCGGCCGCCACGTTGCAGGCCATGCCCTGGCGGACGAACTCGTCGAGCTCCTCATCGCCCGCGCCGGAGAGCTCGCGGGACCGCTCGACCAGGCGCGCGAAGAGCATCCGGATCTTCTCCCTCACCACCTCGTCGTCGCAGGCCGCATAGGACTGGTGCTGGAGCATCAGCGAGGCGCGGTCGAGGTGGACCATCTCCAGGTAGGCGATTCCCATCGCCTTCAGCGGCGTGTCCGCCTCCGCGGGCGCCTCGCCCCGCTCGTAGGCCGCGGCCGCCTCCGCGAAGACCGCTTCGGTGCGCTCGAAGCAGCGCTCGGACGCCGCGAGGAACAGGTCGCGCTTGGTCGCGAAGAGGCTGAAGACGTAGGGCTGGGCGACGCCCACCCGCCTCGCGATGTCGCCGACCGGGGTGCCGTGGAGGCCGCCGCGAGCGAACTCCTCGACGGCGGCCTCGATCAGTTCCTCACGACGCTGCGCGGCGGGCACGCGCCGCCGCGCGGGCGTCTCGAGCTCGGGCGTGCTCACGCCGCGTCTCCTGCGAGCTGCGGGGAGACGCGCGCGCCGCCACCGGTGCTCTCGCGGCGGCGCGCTCCGAAGGGCAGCGCGAGGGTGACGAGCAGCCCCGCTCCGAGCACCGCAACACCGACCCACAGCGCGGGGATCATCCCGTCCACGAACGCCTGCGGGCTGGAGTAGCCGCCCGCGGAGGTGAACACGGAGGCGAGCACCGCCACGCCGAGCACCCCACCGATCTCGCGGATCGCGTTGTTCGCCCCCGAGGCCTGACCGGCCTGCTGGTCGCTCACCGAGGAGAGCACCGCGTTCGCGGAGGGCGCGAACACGAGCGCCATGCCTGCGCCTGCCATCACGAAGGGAGCGATCATCTGTGCGTAGTGCATGTGCGTTGAGGCGGTCGACGCGAGCCACGCGAGCGCCCCGCCCTGGAGGGCGAGCCCCGCGGCCATGAACGGGCGGCTCCCGATCCGCTCGGAGAATACGCCTGCGAGCGGTGCGACGAGCATCGTCGCACCGGTCCAGACGAGCAGCTTCAGACCGGCCTGGAGCGGGGAGTTCCCGAGCACGTTCTGCATGAACTGGGAGAGGAAGAAGATCGACCCGAACATGCCGAAGTACATCGTCAGCGAGACGACGTTGGTGACTGCGAAGGAACGCCGCGCGAAGAACTCCATCGGCAGCATCGGCTCCGTCGCGCGCCGCTCCCATGCGACGAACCCGGCGAGCAGCAGCACCCCCGCCGCGAGCGCGACGTCGACACTGAGCGCGCCCCAACCGAGCGACTGCGCCCGGATCAGGCCGAAGACGACGGCGAACGCGCCCCCCGAGCCGAGCAGCAGCCCGCGCATGTCGAGGTGCCCGTAGGGACCGTGGCTCTCGCTGAGCACCCGCGAGGCGGGGTAGAGCAGCGCGAGACCGATCGGCACGTTGATCCAGAAGATCCAGTGCCACGAGAGCGATTCGACGACCGCCCCGCCGACCAGCGGGCCGAGCGCGACGGCCACGCCGCTCACTCCCGACCAGACCCCGATCGCGATCCCGCGGCGCTCGCCCGGGAACGCTTCGGCGAGCAGCGTGAGCGTGAGCGGGGTGACCACCGCAGCGCCGATGCCCTGGATCGCGCGAGCCGCCACGAGCGTTCCGGTGCTGGGTGCGAGCGCCGCGGCCGCCGAGGCCGTCGTGAACAGCGCCATCCCGATCAGGAACATGCGACGACGCCCGAAGCGGTCGCCGAGCGCGGCGCCCGTCAGCAGCAGCGCGGCGTAGGAGAGCACGTAGGCGTTCACCGTCCACTCGAGCGACTGGATCGATGCCCCCAGGTCGCGGTGGATCGTCGGCAGCGCGACGCTCACGACGAGGTTGTCGAGCACCACCATGAAGAGCGCGATCGAGACGATCGCGAGGGTCCATCCGTTGCGTGACTTGGTCTGCATCGTTGCTCCTTCCTGGACGAGTGGGAGAAACTTAGCAGTTACTAATCACTATGTAGTGTGGGGTGCGTCACACAGCGCCTGGGCCGCGGCGGGCTCGTAGCCGCCGCGACCCGGTGCGCGTGCTCTAGCCCGCGCTCGTCCCGGAGGACGAGGAGGGAGGCGTCGAACCGCTCGGCGCCTGACCGCCCGGGGGCGGCCCCATGCGTCCGTCACCCGGGGTGAAGGACGAGTCGGTGGCGAACACGCTCGTGCCCTCCGAGGAGGAGGTGACCGACACCTCGTCGCCCACCTTGACCTTTTCGAGCGAGCTGCTCGCGCCGTCGAGCGTCACGGTCGCCCCGGAGGGGATCGTGATCGTGGGCGTGCCGTAGGTCACCGAGGAGGTGCCCTCCTTCAGCGTGATCGTTCCGGCCGAGACGTCCACGGCGGTGACGGTGCCGTTGTCCTCGGTCTGGCTGATGTAGGCCGTGCCCGCTTTGTTGAGGACCTCCTCAACGGCGTGCACCGCCCGGCCGCCCGGGCCGCCCTCGTGTCCTCCAGGGAAGCCCGCGGCGGAATGTCGGATCGTCCTCGTGGTCGACTTGGTCGTTGCCGCGGAGCCCTGGCTGATGCCTGCGGCAGCGCCCGCGAGCGCGCAGGTCGCCGCCAGCGTCACCGCGGCGATCCTCTTCTTGCTTCGCATCGGTCACTCCTTTGTCGGTGCCCGGCCGCGAATCGGCGACCGAGACTTTCGAGGAGCATGGGAGCGGCCTCTATGAGGAGCGTGAAATCGGGCTGGGATTCCCCTGAGCGCCGCTCAGAGCGAGCCGAGGAAAGCGAGCAGGGCGTCGTTCACCTCGCGGGGGGCCTGTTGCTGGACCCAGTGCCCCGCGCCCGGGACGATCACCTGCTCGCGGAGGTTCGTCACCCACCCCTCCATCGCCTCCGCGGGCATGAAGCTCCGCACGAGATCGAGCTCGCCCGTGAGGAACAGCGACGGCTGTTCGATCCGTCGCTCGCCGAAGGCCTCCGTCAGCTCCCAGTTGCGATCGATGTTCCGATACCAGTTCAGACCGCCCGTGAAGCCGGTGCGCTCGAAGGCTTCGACGTAGACAGCGAGCTCCTGCTCGCTCAACCACTCCGGACGTTTCGGGTTCGCCCCCTCCTCCTCGGCCCACTGCGCCGTCCACTGCCGCGAGGTCGTGAGCGTGCGGCGCACATCGCTGCCGAGCGCCGCGTCGGCGACCCCCGGCGCTTGGAACCAGACGATGTAGAACTCCTCGCCGAGGTGCGCGCGCATGATCGGAATCGGGGCGGCGGGGGCGCGTGGCACGAAGGGAACGCTCAGCCCGGCGACCGCACTGACCCGCTCGGGGTGCAGCGCGGCCAGCCACCAGGTCACGTTCGCGCCCCAGTCGTGCCCGATGAAGACCGCGTGCTCCTCGCCCACCGCATCGAGCAGGCCGGTCATGTCGCCGCACAGCGAGACGATGTCGTAGGCCTCGATCTCTGCGGGCGCACTGCTCGCGCCGTAACCGCGCATGTCGGGAGCGAGCACGCGGTAGCCCGCGGCTGCGAGCGCTGGGATCTGGTGGCGCCAGGAGAAGGCGAGCTCGGGGAAGCCGTGGCAGAGGACGACGAGCGGTCCCTCGCCCGCATCGAGCACGCTCAACTCGATGCCCGCGGCCACCTCGATCCGGCGTGGCTCGGGGAGCCGCGCTCATATCGCGCGCTCGCGACCCGCCCAGTAGGGCTCGCGCAGGCGCCGCTTGAAGATCTTGCCCGAGTCCTCGCGCGGGAGCGCGTCTTCGAAGCGCACGAGCCGCGGTGTCTTGTATCCCGCGAGGGTGCTCCGCACGTGGTCGCGAACGTCCTGCTCGCCGAGGCTCGCGCCGTCGTCGAGTTCGACGTGGGCGGCGAGCGCCTCGCCGAACTCCTCGTCGGGGATGCCGAATACCGCGCAATCGCGCACTCCCTCGAGCGAGAGCAGGCAGGCCTCGATCTCCGCGGGGTAGATGTTCACGCCGCCGCTGATCACCATGTCAGAGCGGCGGTCGTTGAGGTAGAGGTAGCCCTCCGCGTCGAGGTAGCCGATGTCCCCGCAGCTGATCAGCCCGTCGCGCTCGACCGAGCGGCGCTTCTCCTCGTCGTTGGCGTAGGTGAAGTCGGGCCAGACGTCGAGCCACATGTAGACCTCGCCGGACTCCCCCACCGGGACCTCCTCCCCCTGCTCGTCGAGGATCCGGATACGCGCGCTCTCGATCGGCCGCCCCACCGTGCCGGGGTGAGCGAGCCACTCCTCGCTCGTGCAGTAGGTCACCGGGCCCGTCTCCGTGCCGCCGTAGTACTCCGCCACGATCGGGCCGAGCCACTCGATCATCGCGCGCTTCACATCGGGCGGGCAGGGTGCGGCCGCGTGCACGATCCAGCGCAGCGAGGAGAGGTCGTAGCTCGCGCGCACCTCCTCGGGTAGCGCGAGCATGCGCACGAACATCGTCGGCACCATCTGCACCACCGTCACGCGGTGGTCCTGGACCACGCGCAGGAACTCCTCCGCGTCGAACCCCTCCATGATCGTCAGGTCCATGCCGAGCAGCGCGGAGGCGAGTGCGTAAACGTTCGGCGCGGTGTGGTACATCGGCGCGGGGATCACCGTGCGCTCGCCCTCGCCGAGCTGGAAGATCTCCGCGATCATCGCGCGCGTCTCTTCTCGCTTCTGCTCGCTCGAGGGCGTCCGTACGACGCCCTTCGGCTTGCCTGTCGTGCCCGAGGTGTAGATGATCGAGACGGGCGCTGACTGGGGCTCCTCAGCCCACGGCTCGAGTCCCGCGAGCCACTCTTCCCAGCGCGGCGCGCCGGGCACCTCGCCCGCGCCCTCCTTGCCCTCGACCGCGATCACAGCGACGCCCTCAGGGACCGCAGCCTCGATCGCGGGCCACAGGTCCGCGTGCAGCACGAGCACCTTCGCGCCGCTGTCGGAGAGCACGTGGGCGATCTCCTCCCCGCGCCAGTGCCAGTTGATCGGCACCGCGCTCGCCCCGAGCGGCACGGTCGCGATCGAGGCCTGCAGGAACTCGATCGAGTTGCGCAGCAGCAGCGCGACGCGGTCCCCCGCGCCGACGCCCAGCTCCGCGAGCCCACGGCTCGCGCGCAGCGCCGCGCCGAAGAGCTCCGGGTAGCTCACGAACCGCTCCCCGCAGCGAACCCCGATCTCCCCCTCGCCGGCCACGGCGCGATGCTACATCTCGCCCGCTGCGGACGGGCCGACGGTAGGGTGCGCGAGGTGAACACCTCCCCCCGCGCGATCCACCACCTCAACTGCGGCACGATGTGCCCGCGCGGCGCCCGTCTGCTCGCAGGCAGCGGCGGTCTGCTTGCGCCCACGCGCCTGGTCTGCCACTGCCTGCTGATCGAGGGCGCCGAGGGCCTCGTGCTCGTCGACACCGGTTTCGGCAACGGCGACGTCGCGAGTCGCGGCCAGCTCGGCGCGATGTTCAACGCGCTCGTGCGCCCCGAGCTGCACGGCGAGGAGACCGCGGCCGCACGGTTACGCGCGCTCGGCTTCGACCCGGGCGACGTGCGCCACATCGTGACCACCCACCTCGACCTCGACCACTCCGGCGGCCTGCCCGACTTCCCCGAGGCGGAGGTGCATCTGCTCGGCTCCGAGCTGAAGGCCGCCCTGCACCCTGGGCTGCGCGAGCGCCAGCGCTACATCGCCGCGCACTGGGCGCACGGGCCGCGCTGGGTCGAGCACGAGGGAGGCGGGGAGGAGTGGCTCGGCTTCGAGGGCGTGCGCATCCTCCCCGGCAGTGGCGCGGAGATCCTCCTGATCCCGCTCGCCGGCCACACCGTCGGGCATACCGGCGTCGCCGTGCGCCGCGGAGACGGCTGGCTGCTCCACTGCGGGGACGCCTACTTCCGACAGAGCGAGGTGCAGACCCCTCCGCACTGCCCGCCCGGGCTCGCGCTCTTCGAGACGCTCAACCAGGCCGACGGCAAGCTGCGCCGTGAGAACGTCGAACGCCTCCGAGAGCTCGCCCTGCGGGAGGGCGACGGGGTCGAGCTGATCTGCTCGCACGACCCCCACACGTTCGACACCGCGACTGCCTGGGGCTGACTCGGCCCGGCCGACGGGCGCGGCGCCGACCTAGACGCGCGCCGCGCTCCGCCTGGCGCGAACGCCCCGCTTCAGCGCCTTCTCGAGCGCCGCGATCGAGCGTTGCAGCTGGGAGACCGACGCGGACTCGACGCGCTCCACGCCCACAGCGCGGTTGACCCAGGCGTTGATCTCGCGGTGGGAGAGACCGCCCTGGCGGTGCAGCTCGGCGACGAGCCTGCTGCGCTCCTTGCGCAGATCCCCGCGGCGCTCGAACATCGCGACCGGCGCCTCCTCGACGGGGGGCGGCACCCTCGACGTGTCGGGCGGGCTCGCTGCGGGCGAGCCGAAGAGCGTCATCTGCGAGGCGAACTCGGCGCTCAGCGGCGTGAACTCCGCGTGCGGCGAGGGCTCGCTGGCCGCACGCTCTGAGAGCTCGTCGAGGCCCTCGCCCTGGTCGCGGCGCAGCGCGTGGCGCAGCTCGGTTTCGACCTCGGTGGCATGCATGCGCAGCACCCGATCGGCGGGCAGGTAGACCCAGCTCGGCTGAGGGCTCATGCCAGGGACGGTGCGCACGAAGCGTCCGATGATCTGGCGGAAGATCAGCGGCGTCTTCGCGGCGCTCGCGTACACGCCCACCCGCAGGCGAGGGATGTCGACACCCTCGGAGACCATGTTCACCGCGACGATCCAGGGCTCCTCGGAGCTGCGGAAGGTGCTGAGCTTGCGTGCTGCGCCCGCGTCGGTGTGGAGCACCACCACCGGCGCGCGTCCGGTGGTCCGGCCGATCAGCTTCGCGATCTGCCGAGCGTGCGTGGCGTCCGCGGCGACCGCGAGCGCCCCCGCGTCACGATGCCCCGACGAGCGCAGCGCGCGCAGCTTCGCGTCGGCCTCGCTGAGGATCCGCGGCAGTCCGTCGGGCAGCTCGGTCGAGATCGCGGTGCGGTAGCGGCGGCCCGCCTCGCGCGGCGTGAGGACCGTCTCGAACGACGATTCGATCGTGTCCTCGCCGCTGCGCCAGGAGAGCGTCCCGTCGAAGGTGACGAACGCGACCGGCCGGCAGATCCCGTCGGCGACCGCCTCGGCGTAGGTGTAGGACACATCCGGAGCGGCGACGCCCTCGCGGTCGTAGCGGACGCCGGGGATCGGCGCGGCGTCCGAGCGAAACGGCGTGCCCGAGAGCAGCAGCTGGCGGCGCACCGTCCCGAAGGCCCGCTGAAAGCCCGTGCCCCAGGCGAGCTCCTCGCCGAGATGGTGCGCCTCGTCCGCGACGAGGAGCGTGTCGGGGGTGACCTGCGCGGCCCACGCGCCGGGGTCGGAGGCGACGCGCGCGTAGGTCACCGCGACGCCGTGAAAGCCGCGCGGCGGCTTGGCGCTCTTGGCGTCGGGGGCGAGCTGGACCCCGGCGGCGGCCGCGCTGAGGGCCCACTGCCGCGTGAGCGGCGTGGTCGGGCAGAGCACCACCACGCGGCGCGTCTCTCGCCCGCGCAGCAGGCCGGCCGCGAGCTCGAGCGCGGGGCGGGTCTTGCCCGCTCCGGGCGCCGCGGAGATCAGGAAGGGGCCGCCCTCCCAGGAGGCGAGGCGCTCGAGCGCCAGGCGCTGCCACGAGCGCAGCGATGTGGGGGAGGAGGGCTCCAAAGAGCCCGGCATCCTGCGTCACGCCACGGACGGATCGCCGATCCCGCTCAACCGTGCGGAATCGGCGCCCGAGCGCTCCTCGTCAGTTCCCCGCGAGCGCGTGCGTGAACACGTAGCCGTTGACCGTGCCCAGCCCGCTCGCCATGTCGTATCCCTTTTTCGCCTTGTAGCCCTTGACGGTGAAGAGCGGTTCTTCTTCTTCGTTGGTCACCACGTAGGGGTTTTCGCCTTCGGTCACGTCGACGATCCCGCTCTCGGGGTTGCTCTCGAGTTCGTAGAGCTTCTGGTTGATGTCGCCGAGCGGATGTCCCGCGATCTGGTCCGCGAGCGCGACGATGCCCGAGAAGAGCGGCGTCGCCTCGCTGGTCCCACCGACGACCGAGAGCGTGTTCGGCGGCGGTTCGCCCGCGACTTCGGTCTTGTAGCCCGTGAGCACGAGGACGCCCCCGTTGACCGCCGCGCTCATGCTGATGTCCGGTGTCGCCCGGCGGTCGCCCGAATGGGTCTTGACGAGCTGCTGGAAGGCGGGCAGTTCGAAGACGTGCGAGGGGCCGCCGCCGCCGGCCGCGTCGATCCCGAAGGGGATGTCGTCCCAGACACTGTCCGGTGCGGTCCGTTCGCCCGCTTCGTTCAGGTGCAGCATCGTGCCGCCGATTCCGGTCACGAGCGGGTCGGTCGCGGGCCACGAGGCAGCGCGGTGTTTGAGGAATTCTTCGTGTTCGTTGACCCCCGCGGTACCTTCGTCGCCGGCCGCGTCGGTCACCGTCACGCCGTTGGCCGCCGCGTTTTCGTAAGCCGAGCGGAGCCCGAAGATCGCTGCGTGGCTCGGGAACGATTCCTCGGTCGCGCTGAAGCTCTGCGAGATCACCTCGCCGAGGTGGTGTTCGACCACGTAGTTCTCCGCCGCGACGATCTGCGGGAAGCCCTGGACGCCCTCCGTCTCTTCTTCGGGCGTCTCGACGAGCAGGATGTTCGCCTTCGGCGCGATCGCGTGGGCGTACTCGATGTCGAGATCGGTCTCGAACGCCCATCCCGCCATTTCGACGTTGTCCTTTTCGAACGGTCGCACGGCGCCCGCGGGCTGGATCACCTGGAAGGAGGGCGGTTCGGGGAGCTTGAAGATCTTGTCGAACTTCTGGAGGTCGTGTTCGGCGGTGGGCGAGCCGAAGGAATCGACGATCACGATCGTCTGCCCCTGGCCTTCGATCCCCTGTGCGTAGCCCTCGGGGAGGTTGTAGGCGCGCTCGATCTGGTTCGGTGTGTAGCACGCGATTTCGAATTCCGCCTCGCATTCCGCGATCGTCGGCGCGCTGCCGCGCCGCAGCAGCACCTTCGGCGTGTGCTTCGAAGCCGGATACGCCCCCGCCGTGCCGCCGCCCGCGACGACCGTGGTGCAGAGCGCCAGCGCCGCCAAGAGCAGCCTCACCCAGAGCCTCATCCGTGCCTCCTCGTCCCCGCCCCCTCACGAGCGGCGTTGTCAGATCCTCCTGCGCTCGTTTATAGCGGAGCACCAGTCGCGTCGCGCGGTCGCGGCCGAAACTCTGGCCTCCTGGCCAAGCCCGTCGCGCCCAGCCCTAGCCGTACGGCCAATTTGGGGGTAACGTTGTGGACAGGATGTCTGCTCAGGGAGGATGGGAGGCGCCGGTGGCGCCCCTGTGGGGAGAGTTGCGCTACGGGGGAGAGCTCGCGCGCCTTCTCGCCGGCAGGGCGCTTGCGGGGGACCCCCTGCTCACGCGCCGCCACCAGGGCGCCCAGCCCGTGATGCTGATTCCCGGCTTCATGGCCGGCGACAGCTCGCTCGCCGTGATGCGTGCCTGGCTGCGGCGGCGCGGGCACGCGGTCGCGATGAGCGGCATGCGCCTCAACGCCGGGCTGCGCCGAGCGGATCGTGAGCCGCCTGCAGGAGCAGCTCTGGGAGTTCGCCGCGCGCTGCGATGAGCCCGTCGTGCTGATCGGGCAGAGCCGCGGCGGTGCGCTGGCGCGCTCGCTCGCGGTGCGCGAGCCCGAGAACGTGGCCGCACTCGTGATGCTCGGCTCACCCGTCGTCGACCCGCTCGCGGTCTCGCCGCAGGTGCTGCGGACGGTCAAGCTGATGGCGCGGCTCGGCGACCTCGGCATCTCGCGCGTCTTCTCGAGCGACTGCGCCGAGGGCGAGTGCTGCGAGGCCTTCTGGGAGGAGATGGACGCGCCGCTCCCCGAGCACATCGAGGCGATCTCGGTCTTCTCGCGCAGCGACGGGATCGTCGACTGGCATGCCTGCCTGGACCCCCACGCGCGCAACATCGAGGTTCGCTCGAGCCACTGCGGGATGTCCGTTCACCCCGCCGTCTTCCGGGTGCTCGACGAGCTGCTCTCGCGAACCGAGGAGCCTGCATGGAATGGATGAGCGCGATCGACTCGTCCTTCCTTCACATCGAGAACGACGTGACACCGATGCACATCGGCGGCGTCTCGCCTCTTCGAGGGCCCGCCGCCGCCGTTCGCTGACTTCAAGGAGATGGTCGCGGGCAAGCTCGGCCTCGTGCCGCGCTACCGCCAGAAGGTCCGCTTCATGCCGCTCGGAGCGGGCACCCCCGCATGGGTCGAGGACCCGCACTTCAGCCTCGACTACCACGTGCGCCACACCGCGGTCCCCGCGCCCGGGAGCGAGGAGCAGCTGCGCAACATGGCCGCGCGCGTCTTCTCCCAGGCGCTCGACCGCAACAAGCCGCTGTGGGAGCTGTGGTCGGTCGAGGGTCTCGCCGACGGGCGCTGGGCGCTGCTCTCCAAGGTCCATCACTGCATGGTCGACGGCGTCGCCGCGACCGACCTGATGTCGGTGATGTTCTCCGACACCAGCGAGGGGCCCGCGGACGAGCGAGTTCTCGCCCCCGCCCGAGCCCTCGAGCGTCGAGCTGCTCGCGCGCACGCTCGTCCACAAAGCGAGCCCCGCGGGTCAGCTGCAGTCGCTGCGCCGCGCGGTGCAGGCGCCGGGCGAAACGCTCAAGACGGTCGTCGAAGCGACCCGCGCCGCGGCCGCGGCCAGCTCGCGGCTGCGGCCCGTCGCCTCGAACTCGCTCACCGGCCCGATCGGTCCCCACCGCCGCTGGGCCTGGGCGGACGTGCGGCTGACCGACGTGAAGACGGTGCGCGCCGCCTTCGGCGGGACGGTCAACGACGTCGTGCTCACGATCATCACCAACGGCTTCAGAGATCTGCTCGATTCACGCGGCGAGCCGCCCGCCCCGGACGACGTCGTGCGCACGATGGTGCCCGTCTCGGTGCGGCGTCGCGGCGAGCGCGGCGTCTACAACAACCGCGTCTCGGCGGTCTTCGCCGGCCTTCCCGTCGGGCTCGAGCACCCTCGCGCCCGGCTCGAGCGCATCAGCGGCCGAGATGGACGGCATCAAGGAGACCAAGCAGGCCGTCGCGGGCGACGTGCTCTCCTCGCTCTCGGGCTTCGCGCCGCCGCTGCTGCTCGCGATGGGCAGCCGCCTCGTGACCGCCTCGCCGCGCCTGAACATGCACACCGCCACGACGAACGTGCCCGGGCCTCAGCAGCCCGTGCAGACGCTCGGCCGGCGGATGCTCGAGTCCTATCCCTTCGTCCCCGTCGTGGGCTCGGTGCGGATCGTGGTGGCGATCTTCTCCTACGACGGCGGGCTCTACTTCGGCGTCACCGGCGACTACGACGGCGCCCCTGACATCGAGGTGCTCACCCGCGGCATCGCGAAGGGCATGAGCGACCTGCTCGCGCTGGCCGATCCCCCGCCGAAGAAGGGCAAGAAGGCGAGGACGAAACCGAGCAAGCGCACGAGCGAAACCGTTCGTTAGCCGACGCGCGGGCTGTGCGCAATCGCAGCGCGCAGGGGGCCTTTCTCCGCTGGGTAGATGTGCGCCATCGCGCACAGGCGTGAAGCTGGGTGCTCGGCCGCGCGCCATACATATGGATGCACACGAGGCGTTCGTCCGTGCGCCATGAGGGCGGTTGAGAGAGAAGCCGCGGTGCTCAGCGCACCGGCTCGCCGAGCCGGCTTCCCGGTCCGGGCCAGATGAGCGCGCCCGCGGTCGGGTGCGCGAGGCTCGGGTCGAGCTCCGCCGCGGTGCCGAGGCGCTCGGCGGCGAGCACCTCCTCGGCGATGTGCGCGAGCGCGTCCTCGCGCAGCCAACGTCCCACCACCTGCGCGGGCAGCGGGCGGCTGAAGAGATAGCCCTGGGCGAACGGGCAGTCGAAGGAGCGCAGCATCTCGAGCTGCCCCGCCGTCTCGATCCCCTCTGCGACGACCTCGATGCCCGAGCCGTCGTGCGAGGCCGATCACCGCAGAGACGATCGTCGCGGTGTCGCGGTCGCTCATCATCGCCTCGACGAAGGAGCGGTCGATCTTGATCTCGGTGACCGGGAGTTCGCGCAGGTAGGAGAGCGGCGAGTAGCCCGTGCCGAAGTCGTCGAGGGAGAGGTTCACGCCGAGATCGCCGAGCGAGTCGATCACGTTGCGCACGCGCGAGCCCTCGGCGATCAGCACGCTCTCGGTGATCTCCAGACGCAGCATGCCCGGCGGTGTGCGCCAGTGGTCCAGCCGCCGGCGCAGATCGCCGAGGAAGGCCGCGTCGAGGAGGTTGGTCGCGGAGACGTTGACCGCGAGCGAGAGCTCGCGTCCTTCGTCGAGCCAGGCGCGCTGCTGGGCGAGCGCCTGCTCGAGCACCGAGGCGGTGAGCTCGCGCATCACGCCCGTCTGCTCGGCGATCGGCGACGAACTGGTCGGGGCCGAGCATGCCCACGGTGCGGGTGCTGCCAGCGCACCAGCGCCTCGACGCCGCTGACGGTGTTCGTGCGCAGGTCGACCTGCGGCTGGTAGTGGACGACGAGTCCGCCCTGCTCGATCGCGCTCTTCAGCTCGGCGACGAGCCCGAGTCGCTCGCGGCTGCTCGTGTCCGTGCTCGGGGCATAGAAGGCGTAGCGGCTGCGCAGCGCCTTGGCCTGGTACATCGCGACATCGGCGCGCTGCAGCAGGCTGTCGGTGCTCTGCGCGTCGTCGGGGAAGATCGCGATCCCGATCGAGGCCTGCACGGCAACGGTCAGATCCTCGAGCTCGAAGGGACGCGCGAGCGCCTGGTGGACGCGCTCCGCAGCGGCCGACGCCGCGGAGGCGTCGCGCAGGATCAGCCCGAACTCGTCGCCGCCGAGCCGCGCGACCGCATCGCCGCGAACGACGCTCTGCATCCGCGGGCCGATCTGCTGGAGCAGCAGGTCGCCCGCGTAGTGGCCGAGCGTGTCGTTGAGTTCCTTGAAGCGGTCGAGATCGATCGTGAGCAGCGCGAAGCTCGCCCCGCGCGCGCGGCAGCCCTCGACCGCGGCGCCGAGCTGGGCGTAGAACTGGCGGCGGTTGGCGAGCCCGGTGAGCTCGTCGGTGCGCGCCTGGCGGTCGCGGATGCCCGAGAGCTTGCGCACGTCGTTGAAGGTCGCGGCGAAGCGCAGCATGCCCACGAGCAGCGCGAGCCCTGCGAGCGTCTCGGGGATCACCCCGAGGTGCACGTAGTCCGCGCGGATCAGCAGGAACAGCGCGAGCGCGCCGAACGCGCAGGGCACGACCATCACCGCGACGTCGGTGAACCGTCCGTCCCTCGCCTGGCGCGGTCGCGACCAGGCCGCGAAGGCGAGCAGCGCGAGCCCGGCGGGCCAGAGCGCGTCGAGCACGGTTCCCGCGCGGTAGGCACCTTCGGCGACCCGGAAGAGGTAGATCGCTGTCGGCGATCGCGGTGACCGAGAAGCCGAGCAGGATCAGCAGCCAGGCGCGGCCCGGCCGCCAGCCCGTCAGCGCGAAGACGCCGAAGACGAAGACGATCAGGACGAGGTCGCCGAGCGGGTAGGCGAGGTTCGTCGCGACCGAGGCGAGCGTCCCGTGCGTGGTGTGGATCACGGGCTCGAGCACGAGCGCCGAGCCGATCGCGGCGACCGTCAGGCCGCCGATCGCGCCGTCGAGCCAGACGCTCGCGTGCACCTCGCGGACGTGGTGGCCGACGAGCCTCGCGATCGTCGCGTACGCGCAGGGATAGAAGAGCAGGTAGAGCGCGTCGCTCGGGGCGGGCGACGGCACGCTCGATGCGTTTTCGAGGAAGAGCGTGTAGTACACGTCGCCGAAGGCGTAGAGCGCGATCCCGACCGCGAGCATCGTCCACGCGCGCCGCTCGGTCTCGACGAGCACCGCGCGGGCGAGCACGAGCGCGGCGACGAGCAGCTCCGCGCCGTTGTAGACCCAGTCGCTGAAGAGCGTGTCGAGCGAGCTGGCCGCCGAGCGCTCCGGCATCGTGCAGTGCGAGCGTGAGCACCGCGACGACCAGCACGACCCCTCCGAATGCGACAGCGCGACGCGACCGCCGTCCGAGCGCGGCGGTCAGCGGCATCACGGACTGGCCGGCGCTGGCGATCATCTCACCGCAGACATCGACCCCTCAGACCCCGTTTTGGCCCGTGCTTGCGGGCCTGTAGACGAATATGCGAAAGAATCCGCACGTGCCAAGGGCCTGCACACGGCTGCGCGGCCCTGATCCGGGTCCTGCTCGTGGCGGCGTTCTGCCCTCGATCGAGCGGCCCCCGCCGCACGCGCAGCCGAAGCCGCCGAACCCGCGGCGACGCAACCGGGCACCGCCGCGCCCGCTGCTCGCGCCGGCGGTTCTCTTCTCCGCCGCGACGCGCGAGTCTGCTCGTCTCCTCCGCAGCAGCCGGTCCCTACCAGTGGCTGCTCGACGGCGCGCCGATCGCGGGCGCGAACGGCCCGACCTTCGTGCCGCCGCGCGCGGATGACGGACACCTGCTCTCCTGCGCCGCGACGAGCTCGCTGGAAGGCGGCTCTCGCGCACGCTCGCGAGTGTCCCCCGCACGATCCACGAGCAGCCCGCCGCAGCCGAGCTGGCCGATCTCGCCGGCCGCCGCGCAGTGCGCAGCGGCGCTCTGCATGCAGGAGGGCGCCGCGCCGGGCGCGACGGGGCAGGGCTACGCGCAGAACGGCGCGTGGTGGGTCGCCGAGCAGGTGCGATGCGTCTCGGCCCCCTGGACGAGCGCCGTGGGCGACTCCGCGCAGCCGCGCGCTGCGCGCGCTCGCCGAGGCGCACGCGGTGAGCCCTGAGCTTGCAGCGCATCACTCCGGCGGGAGCGGTGACGGTGGCGAGCGCGGAACTCAGCTCGCTCGGCGCGCCGCTTCGACGGTCTCGACGGTCCGGCCACGCCCTTCCCCGGCGCGGTTCGTCGCCTCCTTCGGACCGCCAGCCCTTCGCCGCGCAGGAACTGTGGGCGCGTCGCTTCACCGACCGCGAGCGGCCGTCCGAACTGGCTCGTTCGCCGGGCAGGGCCTGCTCGCCTACGACCTCGCGGGGGGCGCCGCCGCGCTCCTTCCAGCTCACCTACTCGCTGAGCGCGGCCGACATCGGCGCGCGGCTGCGCTGCGTCGGCGGCGCGCGCTGGACGGACCGCTCGGAGCGCCGACCGAGTGCGACCTTCGCCGGCCCGGAGTACCTCGTCGGGTCGAGCCCCGCGTGCCGCCCGCGCCGCGTGGCGCCGCTCACCTCGCCGCAGCCCGCGGCCGTTGCCGATCGGCGACGAGCGCTGCCTCGCCGCGCCCTCGGCGCTGCCCGCCGTCGGGCGGCGGGCCTCGACGCGATCGCGCTGAAGCGGGGCCGGATCGCGCTCGCGCTCAGCTGCGCGCTGGCGAGGCGGCTGCACGGCGCCGCTCACGCTCGCCTCGGGCCGCCGCGCGCTCGCCCGCGCGAAGCTCAGCCTCGCGCGCGGGGAAGTCAGCTCATCGACCTCTCGCTCAGCCGCGGCGAGGAGCGCGCGGTCAGGCGCGCGGGCCGCGCCGGCCTGCCGGTCGCGCTGCGTCTCGGCGTGCGGGGAGGTGCCCGGCTGCTCGTCGTCGGCCCGACTGTTCGGACGCTGAGACTGAGTTCGATTTCTGACCAACTGCTTGCGCTCGGCGCGGCGAGGTGAAAGGCTGCCACGCTTGCATGAGGAGGTTGGTTGTTCGGCCGGCCGCGTTCCCCTCGGGGGGCGCGGCCGGTGTCGTTCAGCCCGGCGTCTGCTCGCGGGCGCCGCGCACGATCTTGCGCATGCCGCGAAGCCAGCGCTCCGGGTCGGCGCCCTTCAGCGCCATGAACCCGGCGACGTTCTCGTGCGGGAGGATCAGCATCCGCTCCGCTTCGATCCCCGCCACGACCGCGTCGGCGACATCCTCCGGTTCGATCAGCCCGCCCGCCGTCAGCGCCGCGGCGCCCGCGGCGTCCTCCATCGCGAGTTCGAGCATCGGCGTACGCACGCCCTGCGGGCAGATGCAGGAGATGCGAACCCCGCGCTCGGCGTATTCGATCGACATCCACTCGGCGAGCGACACCGCCGCGTGCTTGGTCACGGTGTAGACGAGTGAGGAGACCTGCGTGAGCAGCCCCGCCGCAGAGGCGGTGTTGATCAGGTAGCCCTCGCCGCGCTCGAGCATCCCCGGGATCAGCTCGCGCGCCGCCCACACGTGCGCCATCACGTTCACGCGCCACGCTTCGTCCCAGGCCTCGTCCGGCGACTCGGGCCCGCCGAGCGCGCCGGGCACGCCGGCGTTGGAGATGAAGATGTCGATCGGCCCGCCGGCCGCCGTCGCCTGCTCGATCAGCGAGACCACGCTCGCCTCGCTGCCCGCGTCGAGCTCGACGGCCTGCGCGCCGAGCGGCTCGGCGGTCGCGCGCGCGCCCTCGATGTCGCGATCGGCGAGCACGAGATGGGAGGGGCGCTCCTCGGCGAAGCGCCGCGCGAGCGCGCGGCCGATGCCTCCCGCCGCGCCGGTGATGACGATGTGCCTGCCGGTCAGCTCCACGCGCTGGACTCTACGTCACGGGCGCGCTCGCCGGCCGGTTGCGCCGTCACGCGAGGCCCGGCGGCCGCGGCGCCTCAGGCCGCGCTCGCGCCCACCGTGTTCGCGGCGGTGACGAAGCTCGAGATCGCCTGCGCGAACGCCTCGGGCCGATCGCGCATGATCAGCGTGTAGCTGTCCTCGATCTCGACGAGCTGCGAGTCGGGCAGGATCGCGGCCAGACGGCGGCCGTGCTCGGGCCGCTGCACGCGGTCCTCGGGAGTCCAGACGACGAGCGCCGGGACGATCGAAGTTGCGCAGGCGCTCGCAGGCCTCGACCATCTGGCGCCGGCCGCGCGGACCTGACGTACCTGAGCAGGTCGCGGCGCACGCCGCGGTCCGTCTGCATCGGCCGCAGCCAGCGGTCGAGCAGCTCGTCGGGCAGCGGGCGCTTGGACATCCAGCCGAACGCGATCGGCAGGCGGCGCAGCGCGCGCACCGCAGCGCCTGCATCGCCACCAGACCCCGCCCGGGACGAGCGCGGTGAGGCGGATGTTCTTGCCCGGCAGGCCCGGCGGGTAGTTCTCGAACGCCTCGCAGGAGGAGACACGAGCCGCGCCACGCGCTCGGGAGCTTCGCCCGCGAGCACGATCACCGCAGCGTGGTCGTTGCCGACCACCGTCACATCGCGAAGGTCGAGACGCTCGAGGATCTCCTCGACCATGCGCGCGTAGCCCGCGAGCGTGAGGTCCGCCTCCGCGCGCATCGCCCTGCGGTGCGCGCCCAGCGGCAGCGTCGGCACCACGCAACGATGCGTGGCGCGCAGCAGCTCGACGACCGGGTCCCACACCGAGCCGTCCATGATCAGTCCCGCCGAGCAGCACCAGCACGGGCCCCTCTCCGCCGCTGTCCTCGTAGTCGATCGTCCCGGCCGTCAGCTCGAGCTCAGGCATCGCGCGCCTCCATTAGATAGATCGCTCTAGTGAGAGCGTAACGTATCATTGCGGCGATGGCGAGCGCAACGCGGGACCGGATCGTCGAGGCCAGCTCGGAGCTGTTCCGCAAGCAGGGCTACACGGCCACGGGCGTGAAGCAGATCGTGGCCGAGGCGAGCGCTCCCTTCGGCTCGATCTACCACTTCTTCCCCGGCGGCAAGGAGCAGCTCGGCGCGGAGGCGATCCGCCACTCCGGGCGCGATCTACGGCCAGCTGATCGACCTCTTCTTCGTCCCCGGGGCCGACCCGGTCGAGGCCACGGAGAGCTTCTTCGCGGGCGCGGCGGCGACGCTCGTGGAGACCGACTACGCGGACGCCTGCCCGATCGCGACCGTGGCGCTCGAGGTCTCGAGCAGCAGCGAGCCGATGCGCCAGGCCTGCGCGGAGGTGTTCGCGGGCTGGATCGCCTCGGCCTCCGGCGCGCCTGGCCGAAGCGGGGATCGCCGAGGGCGCGCGCGCGAGCTCGCGATCGCGATGCTCAGCGGGCTGGAGGGTGCGTTCGTGCTCTCCCGCGCGCTGCGCAGCACCGAGCCGGTGCTCTCCGCCGGCGACGCCGCGGCCGCGACGGTTCGCGCCGAGCTCGCTCAGCCACGCGCCCTCCGCGCGCGGACGCGCGCAGACGTGCCCGCGCGGGTAGCCTTCCCGCGATGAGCGAGCGAAACGCCGAGCAGATGCTGGCCGCGGCCGAGGGCCGCGAGCAGGAGCTGGCGGCGCCCGGCCTGAGCCCGCGCCCGCGCACGGCGCGTGGCGGTGCTCTCCTGCATGGACACGCGCATCGACCTCTTCCCGATGCTCGGCATCGCGCGTGGCGACGCGCACATCATCCGCAACGCGGGCGGCCTCGCCACCGATGACGCGATCCGCTCGCTGAGCATCTCCCAGCGCCTGCTCGGCACAGAGGAGATCGTCGTGGTGATGCACGACGGCTGCGGCCTGCACGGCGCCTCCGAGGACGACTACGCCCGCTCGCTCGCGGCCGACGGCGCGCGGCCGAGCTGGCGGCTGGGCGCCTTCGAGGACGTCGAGGCCGCGCTTCGTGACAGCCTCGCCCGACTGCGCACGGCGCCGGAGCTCTCGAGCCACGACTCGATCCGGGGCTTCGTCTTCGACCCCGAGACCGGGCGGCTGCGCGAGCCCGGCTAGCCGCTCAGGCGAGCAGGTCGAGCGCGGCGCCGACGATCGTCTCGGTGTCGATGCCGAAGTGCCGATAGAGGTCCTGGACGTCGCCGGACTGCCCGAAGTCCTGCACGCCGAGGCAGCTCTGCGGCACGCCCGCGGCTGTGCCGAGGAAGGCGAGCGTGTGCGGGTGGCCGTCGAGCACGCTCACGATCGGGCAGGAGCGCGCGGCGGGGAAGAGCTCGGCGAGGATCGAGTCCTCGCCCTCGTAGAGGCCGGCAGCGGGCCTGCAGCGCGCGGAAGAGCAGGTCGGGCGAGGTGAGGCAGATCACATCCGCTGCGACTCCGCCGCGGGCGAGCTCCGCGGCGGCGGCGAGCGCCTCGGTGAGCACGACGCCGAGCGCGGCGATCGTCACGGCGGGCGCGCTGTGCGGCCTCGTGCAGGCGGTAGCCGCCGCGCAGGACCTGGCCGCGGCGGCGCTCGCGCTCCGGCCCCGCGGCGGGCAGCCGGGCGAGCGCCTGCTCGACCGGCCGGTGCTGAGCCGGAAGTAGGAGGACGTTCCCTGCTCTCGTCCGAGCCGAGCGAGCGCGGCGAGCAGCATCCACTCGAGGTCCTGGCCGAATGCCGGCTCCCAGGCGACGCAGCGGGGCTGCTCGAGGCCCGACGGAGGGTGTGATGATCGACTGGTGCGCGCCCCCCTCGGGCGCGAGCGTGACGCCCGCGGGCGTGCCCACGAGGATCGACTGCCCGCCTGCGTAGATCCCGAAGGACCATTGCTCGAGCGCACGGTTGACGAAGGGGTCGTAGAGCGTCCCCACGGGCAGCAGCGGCTGGCCGTCGCGCGACCACGTCGCGCCGAGCTCGCCGAGCAGCCCGACGAGGTTCCCCTCCGCGATCCCGAGCTCGATGTGCTGGCCGTGCTCGGACTCGCGCCAGCGCACGAGGGTGTCGCTGTCGTCCGCGAACCAGTCGATTCGCTCGCCGACGTTCCAGACGCCCGCGCGGTTGATCCAGCCGCCGAGGTTCGTCGAGGAGGCGACGTCGGGACTGACGGTCACGACCGAGGCGGCCGCCTCGGGGGCGTCGTGGGCGAGATCCATCAGGAAGCGCCCGAACGCCTGCTGGGTGGAGACGCTCCCGCTCTGCTCGCGCGAGAGCTCGGGGGGCAACGTCGGCGGCTCCCGCCGCGGGGGCTCCTCGCGAGCGAGCCGCCGCGCGGCCTCCGTGCAGAGCTCGCGCCTCCGCGCTATCGGGATCGGGCAGCGCCCACGGGTCCGCGGGGTCGGCGCCGACTCCGCGCTGCGAGCTCGTGCCACTGCTGATCGGTGAGCAACGCCGAGTGGTTTGCGGGGTGCCCCTCGGTGGGCAGCGACCAGGCCTTGATCGTGTAGGCGAAGACGACCACGGGCGGTCCGTCACCGCATCGGCGCGCGCATACGCATCGAGCAGGTCGGCGAGGTCGTGCCCGCCGAGGTCGCGGACCGCCGCGCCGAGGTCACGGTCGTCGACCTCGGCGATCAGCGCGCGCAGCTCGGCGCGCCCCGGCCCTGAACCGGGAAGCCGCTCGCGCAGCTCCTCCCGCGGGGCTGCGCAGCAACCGCTGATACTCCTCGTTGGGCATCTCGTCGATCCGGCGCCGCAGCGCCTCTCCGCCCGGGCGAGCGAAGAGCTCGCGCAGACGGCGGCCGTACTTGACCGTGATCGTCTCCCAACCCGCCGCCTCGAACATCGCGATGTTGCGCGCGATCGCCATCTCGGGCACCACGCGGTCGAGCGACTGGCGGTTGACGTCGACGATCCAGAGCACCTCGCCGAGATGCGCGGCGACGGGGTCGATCAGCGCTTCCCAGATCGCGCCCTCGTCGAGCTCGGCGTCGCCGAGCAGCGCGATCTCACGCCCACCGCGAGGCACCTCGAAGTGGCCCGCGACGTAACGGTGGGCGAGCGCGCTCCAGAGCGTCGCGGTCGCGCCGATCCCCACCGAGCCCGTGGAGAAATCGACCGGGTCGGGGTCCTTCGCGCGGCTCGGGTAGCTCTGCAGCCCCCCGAAGGCGCGCAGCTCCGTGAGATAGGAGCGCTCGAGCCGGCCGAGCAGGTAGTTGATCGCGTGGAGGACCGGCGCCGCGTGGGGCTTGACCGAGACGCGGTCGGGGCCGCGCAGGTGCGCGAACCACAGCGCGGACATGATCGAGACCATCGACGCGGAGGAGGCCTGGTGGCCGCCCACCTTCACCCCCGACTCGCTCTCCCGCACGCGATTCGCGTGATGGACCATGCTCGTGGCGAGCCAGAGCACGCGTCGTTGCAGCACGTCGAGCGTCTCGAGCGACGAGGGCTCTCCCCGCTCCGCTGCGCTGCTCGGGGCCGTGGGCGGCATCTGCTCCATGAAAGTAGATCGGCGGCCCGGGCTCAACCGCCCGCCGTCCGGGCGCGATCGTGCAGTGCGCCGGAGCGGGCCGCCACGAAGGTATGTTTGGGGCCGTGGAGTGGTGCCCCGGAGCGCGAGGGCCGACTATGCCGGTTGGGCGCGGCGATGACGCGCATCGCGGTGCTTGGAGAAGGGTCTCTCGCGTCGCAGATCGGCAGCGAGTTCGCCCTCGGCGGCTGCTCGGTGGTGTGGGTGGCTGCCGACGCGGAGCGCTCGCAGCAGCGCGTCGAGGAGGCGCTGCGCTTCGCCTCCGCCCACGGTCTCACCGGTCCCGTCGATCTCGAGCGCGCCCGATCTCTGATGACGCGCGCATCCCCCGGTGCGGGCGGCGAGGGGCGGCTGACGCTGATCCTCGACGCCCTACCCGAGGACCTCGAGCTCAAGGCCGAGGGAATCGCAGCGCTTGCCGCCGCGCACCCCGAGGCGCTCGTGGCGGTGACCGCCGAGGCGCTGTCGGTGAGCGCGATAGGCGAAGCGGCGGGAACAGCGGAGCGCACCGTCGCGGTGCGCTATGGCCGTCCTGCGCTGCTCAGCCCGCTCGTCGAGTTGCTCGCCGCGCGTGACACCCCGCCGCGGCTGCTCGATCGGGTCTCGCAGCTGCTGCGAGCGATCGGCAAGCGCCCCGTGGTGCTTCACCGCGAGGTGCCCGGGATGCTCGCCGGGCGGCTCGAGGCCGCGCTGCTCAGAGAGTCCGCGTGGCTGCTCGAACGCGGGGTCGCGGACGCCGAGACGATCGACGAGGTGGTGCGCGACGGACTCGCGCGGCTGTGGGGCGTGGCGGGGCCGTTGCGCGCCGCCGCGCTGCGCAAGCCCGGGGAGCTGAGCAGGCTCGCCGCCGAGATCGGCACTGACCCCGCCGCCTCGCAGAGTCTCGAGCGGCTGGAGCGCGAAGCGCCCGCCGAGGAGGCGCTCGTGGAGCTGCGCGAACGGCGCGACGCCGCGCTCGCCGCCGCTCTGCGCGTCGACCGCGCTCGCGATTGATTCCGTCTATTAGGGATTCCCCCTTGCAAACCGATCGCCCGGCATGCGACGATCGACGTGCAGCAGCTCGACGAGATCCTGGAGGGGACAGAGCAGATGCCGAAGCTGGGAATGGGGCCGATACGGCGAGAGCAGATCTGCCGCGCGGCGACGGTGCTCGTGGCGCGAGAGGGCTTCGCGGGAACGACGATGCGGATGGTCGCCGAGGAGGCGGGGGTGAGCACCGGAATGCTCAACCACTACTTCGCCAACCGTCTCGACATGCTCACCCAGGCGCTCGCCTGGTCATCTGAACGCAGCCTCACGCGCTATCGCGAGGCGATTGCCGGAGTGCCCCCGGGACGGGCGCGGCTGGAAGCGCTCGTGGACAGCGTGCTCGGGGGGGACCCGGACGGCAACGAGACCTGGCGCGTGTGGATCAACGCCTACGGAGAGTCGCTTCGCGAGCCGGAGCTGCGGCGCATGATCCAGGAGCGGCTGGTCGTCTGGTTCGCGCTGCTCGATGAGGTGCTCGAGGGCCTCGCGCCCCCCGGTGAGTCCGGGCTCGGGATGGCGCACCGGCTCGACGTTGTGCTCAAGGGCCTGGCGATGCAGGCTCTGATGGCGGAGGACGCCGAGCGCTACGCGGAGATCCGCGAGGAGCTGCTCGGGATGGTGCTCTGCGAGCCGATCGCGAGCCGCTAGGCTCCGCCTCGATGAGAGCGGTGACCTTCCAGGCCCCCGGGGTCGTGAGCGTCGAGGACCGGCCGGAGCCCGAGCTGCTCGACCCCACGGACGCGGTCGTGCGGATCGAGGCGACCGGGGTCTGCGGGTCGGATCTGCACATCTACCACGGGCGCGTCCAGATCGAGCCGGGGTTCACGATCGGACACGAGTACGTCGGGACCGTGATCGCCGCCGGAGACGCGGTGAGCAGGGTGGCGGAGGGCGACCGGGTGCTCGGTTGCTTTCAGACCGCCTGCGGGGCCTGCTGGTTCTGCCGCCGGGGGCTCTTCCACCGCTGCCTGCACTCCCGCACCTTCGGGCACGGGGCGACGCTCGGCTCGCTTCAGGGCACGCAGGCCGAGATGGCGCTCGTGCCGAACGCCGACCTCGTTCTGCGCAAGGTGCCCGAGGCGATCAGCAGCGACGTCGCGCTGTTCGCCGGGGACGTGATGGGGACGGGCTTCCACGCGGTGAAGGAAAGCGGCATCGGCCCCGGCGACGTCGTGGCGGTGCTCGGGCTGGGTCCCGTGGGTCTGTGCGCGGCCCAGGTCGCGCGCGCAGCGGGTGCGGCGAAGGTCTTCGCGGTCGACACCGTCAGCGAGCGGCTCGAGGTCGCCCGCGCGCTCGGAGCGGAGCCCGTGCACCTCACCGAGCAGGATCCGAAAAGGGAGATCGCGGCGGCCACCGAAGGCCGCGGGGCCGACGTGACGATCGACGCCGTCGGCGACCCGCGTGCGCTCGAGACGGCTATCCGCCTCACCCGCGCGTGCGGCACGGTGCAGTGCATCGGCGTCTACGCCGAACGTACGGAGGTCCACATGGGCCTGCTCTGGCTGAAGGCGATCAACCTGCGGGGTGGCCAGGCGAACGTGATCGCTCACGTCGACCCGGTGCTCGCGATGCTCGCCTCCGGCGTGGTCGATCCCTCGCCGCTGGTCACCCGCCACATGCCGCTGGAGGACGCGGCTGAGGCGTACGCGGTCTACGACCGCCGCGAAGCGCTGAAGATCATCCTCACTCCGTAGCCGAGGCCCAGCCGAGCGAGCGCTCGACCGCCTTGCGCCACTGCCCGAGCTCGCGCTCCGCGCGGGCGGGGTCCATGCTCGGCTCCCAGCGGCGGTCCTCGCGCCAGCGCTCGCGCAGCTCCTGCTCGTCGGCGAAATAGCCCACCGCCAGGCCTGCGGCGAAGGCCGCCCCGAGCGCGGTCGTCTCCGTCACCGCGGGACGGATCACGGGCACACCGAGCACGTCGGCTTGGAACTGCATCAGCAGCTCGTTCTCGGTCATGCCCCCGTCCACCTTCAGCGAGTCGAGCCCGGTCCCCGCGAGCCCGCGGGTGGCGTCGAGCACTTCGCGGGTCTGCCAGGCAGTCGCCTCGAGCACCGCGCGCGCGATGTGGCCCGCGCGCGCGTAGGCGGTCAGGCCGACGATCACCCCGCGCGCGTCTTCGCGCCAGCGTGGGGCGAACAGACCGGAGAAGGCGGGCACGAAGTAGACCCCGCCGTTGTCTTGGACCGTCTCGGCAAGCTGCTCGACCTCGGCGGCGGAGGAGATCAGGCCGAGCTGGTCGCGCAGCCACTGCACCGCCGCGCCCGTGACCGCGATCGATCCCTCGAGCACGTAGCTCGGAGCCCGATCGCCCACCCGTGCGGCGACGCTCGTGAGCAGCTCGGGGGTGCGCACGATCTCCTCGCCGGTGTTGAGCAGCAGGAAGGAGCCCGTCCCGTAGGTGTTCTTCGCCTCCCCCGCGGCGAAGCAGGTCTGGCCGAAGAGCGCGGCCTGCTGGTCGCCGATCATCCCCGCGACGGGCCGTCCTGCGAGCGCGCTCGCCTCGACCTCCCCGTAGACCTCCGCGGACGAGCGGATCTCGGGCAGCATCGCGCGCGGGATGCCCATCAGATCGAGGCTGGGCGCGTGCCAGTCGAGCGTGCGCAGGTCCATCAGCATCGTGCGGCTCGCGTTGGTCACGTCGGTCGCGTGGACGCCCCCGGCGGGTCCGCCCGTGAGGTTCCAGAGCAACCAGCTGTCGATGTTCCCGAAGGCGAGCTCGCCGCGCTCCGCGCGCTCGCGCGCGCCGGGCACACGGTCGAGGATCCAGGCGATCTTCGGGCCGGAGAAGTAGGTCGAGAGCGGGAGCCCCACCGCCTCGCGCAGCCGGTCGGGCCCCACCTCGCCCGCGAGCTCGTGGACGAGCCCGGCGGTGCGGGTGTCCTGCCAGACGATCGCGTTGTGCAGAGGCGCGCCGCTCTCGCGATCCCAGACGACGGTCGTCTCGCGCTGGTTGGTGATCCCGATCGCCGCGACCTCGGTGGCCTCGACGCCGGCGCTCGCGAGCGCGCCGCCGATCACCTCGCGCGTGCGCTGCCAGATCTCGACCGGGTCGTGCTCGACCCAGCCCGCCTGCGGATGCATCTGCGCGTGCTCGCGCTGATCGGAGCCCGCGATCCCGCCGTCGCGGTCGAAGAGCATCAACCGCGTGCTCGTGGTCCCCTGGTCGATCGCCGCGATGTACTCGGCCATGCGCTGCACCCTATGCGCAGCGGCCGCGGCGGGGCGGGTGGACGGATGGGCGCTCGGATGTATGGTGGGACGAGGTGCCACGGCGTAGCCCCGAAAGCGATTCCGAGCCGGCGGTGAACGCACCGCGGCGCTCGCTTGGGACTACTCGCCCGGCTTCCGCGCGGGTGCTGCTCAGCGCCGTCGCGGTGTTGCTCACGCTGAGTGTGGCCGTCGCCCTCCTCCCCGGAGGGCAGAGTCTCGAAGCGGCGTCAGCCGGGGCCGAAAAGCCGCCCACCTCGCCCACTTCGAGCGCCCCGCAGAAGCTCTACCGCCTCGCGGGCTGCCGCAGCTCGGGCACGCTCGCCCATCGTGAAGGCCCCGCGCGAAAAGAGGTCGCGATCGGCTTCGACGACGGCCCCTGGACCGACACGCCGGCGTTCGTGACGATGCTCGAACGCGCGCACGCGCAGGCGACCTTCTTCATGATCGGCCGCCAGGTCACCTCGGAGTTCCGCTCGACGATGTTGCGGGAGCTGCGCAACGGCGACGTGCTCGGCGACCACACCTGGAGCCATCCCGACCTCACGCAGGCCGACGACGTCCGCAGCCAGCTCGCCTCGACGATCGCGGCGATCCGCGCACAGACGGGCTACACCCCATGCGTCTTCCGTCCGCCCTACGGCGACTACAACGCCTCGGTGCTCCAGACCGCTCGCTCGCTGGGCCTCTCCACGGTGCTCTGGAACGTGGATCCCGCGGACTACACCCAACCGGGGACGGGCGCGATCGAATCGCGCGTGCTCGCCCAGGTGCGACCGGGCTCGATCATCATCTCCCACGACGGCGGTGGCCCGAGGGGCCAGACGCTCGCCGCCTACCCGGGGATCATCAGCAAGCTGCGCGCGCGCGGCTACAGGATCGTGACCGTGCTGGAAATGCTCGGCTACAAGCCGATCTACGTGCCCTGCATCAAGCTCTGCGAGGGAATCGGCGTGCCGCGCAAGCTGGTCCCGCGCGGCGCGCTCTTCGAGCGCTCCCCCTGAGCGCAGCGGCTCTGACACTCTTAGCGCCGTGATCGTCGACGCCTGGATGCAGCACCCCACGCAGCGCTTCCTCGGGCACGAGATGTTCGCCTCGCTGCGACGCTGGACGCAGGGCAACATCCCGGACGGAGAGATCCCGATCGCGACGACCGTTGCCGCGATGGACTCGGCGGGCGTGGGCTTCGGGCTGCTGAGCGCGTGGCACTCCCCGCGCGAGGGAGCGATGATCTCCAACGAGGAGGTCGCGAGCTGGGTGGCCGCACACCCGGACCGCTTCGCCGGACTCGCCTCGGTCCCGCTCGATCGCCCGATGGAGAGCGTGCGCGAGCTGCGGCGTTGCGTGCAGGAGCTCGGCTTCGTCGGGCTGCGGATGCTGCCCTGGCTGTGGGAGGTCCCGCCCACCGACCGCCGCTTCTATCCCCTCTACGCGGCGTGCGTGGAGCTCGGCGTGCCCTTCTGCACGCAGGTCGGGCACACGGGCCCGTTGCGGCCCTCCGAGCCGGGGCGCCCGATTCCCTACATCGACCAGATCGCGATCGACTTCCCCGAGCTCACGATCGTCGGCGGGCACGTGGGCTACCCGTGGACCGAGGAGATGATCGCCGTCGCGCGCAAGCACGAGCACGTCTACATCGACACCTCGGCCTACACGAGCAAGCGCCTGCCCGAGGAGCTGATCGCCTACATGCACACCGAGAGCGGATCGCGCAAGGTCCTGTTCGGGAGCAACTACCCGATGATTCAGCCCGCCGCCGCGCTCGAGGACCTCTCCCGCCTCGGACTGGAGGGCGAGAGCGCGGAGCGCTACCTGCACGAGAACACCGAGCGCGTCTTTTCGCTGCGCGCCGCTGGTCGCTGAACGCGCTGTTCCCCCTAGGGGGTGAAGTTGCTCGCCGAGGAGATCGTGCCGGCGGGCGCTTCGGTGTTCGTGACCGTGATCGGGCCTGTCCCCGCACCGGCGGGGACCGTGACCTTCAGCTTCTTCGCGCTCGCCGTGAGCACGGTCGCGAGCGTGCCGTCGAAGCGGACCTGCGAGGAGGAGGTGAAGCCCACGCCCTTGATCGTGACCGTCGTGCCCGCCGCCCCGCCTGAGGGGGAGAAGGAGCGGATCGTGAAGGTGGCGGCGAACTTCTTCTTGCTCGTCGCGGTGCCGTGCGCGGTGCTCACCGAGATCTTGCCCTTGAACGCGCCCCAGGGCACCGTGACCTGCAGCTTGCTCGGCGAGAGCACGGAGAAGCTCGCGGGGAGTTCGCCGATCGTCACGCTTGTCGCGCTGTCGAGCGCGGCGCCTTCGACGACGATGTTCGAGCCCGTCGGGGCCGCGGCCGGGGTGAAGCCCGTGACCACGGGCACGTCGGAGGCCATAGGACCGAACGCAGCGGATTCCGCGCTCCCCGCGCCGGCTGCGTTGTGCGCGGTCTCGATCACGCGCACCGTCTGTCCGAGGTAGCCCGTGGGGACTTTGAAGGTCTGTTCCGTCGCTCCGGAGATGGTGCTGCAGCCCGCGCCGGTCTGGCCGCAGTGCTCCCACTGGTAGGTGTAGCTCGTCGGGCTGTTCGTCCAGCTCCCGTGTTCCTCGCTCAGCGTCGCGCCTTCCTCGGCGCTGCCGGAGATCGTGGGCGGGGCCGTGTTCTGCGGCGAGCCGGAGATCGCGAACGCGCCGAGTCCGACCGGGCTGCCGAGCCCGGTGGGGCCGTCGAATCCGGTGGCCGCGTTGCAGATCGTGCTCGCGCCACATTTGCCGTTGGAGCCGCTCGTCACGTCGTAGAGGCTCGACGCTTCGCCCGCGTGGGCGTAGAGCGTTTCGCTCGGGTAGGAGACGCCGTGCGCGCCGCCGGCGAGCGCCCACTCCGCGGCGACGATCGGCGAGGCGACCGAGGTGCCTCCCCATACGCCCCAGCCCGTCGATGCGCCGGGTTCTTCGGGGGTCGAGTCGTAGATGTCCACGCCCGTGTTCGGATCGCCGATTGCGGAGACGTCCGCGATCGCGCGGCCGCTGCCGCAGCCCGTGGCGGAGAAGCCCGTCACCGAGCTCTGCCACGGCGCGGCCGTGAAGAGCGTGCTGCAGGCGCTGCCTCCTTCGGTCCAGGCGGTGCTCGTCCAGACGCCGCCGCTTTCGGTCAGCGCGGTGCCACCCACGGAGAGCACGTCGGGAGAGTCGGCGGGGAAGTTCGCCCCTTCGGTGTCGAGTTTGCAGGCCGTGTTCCGGTAGCCGCAGTCGCCCGAGCTCGCCGCGACGAGGATGCCGGGGTGGTTGTAGTCCGCGTTCGCGAGCGAGACGTCACCCGGTTCCTCGGTGCCGCCGTAGGAGTTGCTGATCTCGCTCGCGCCGAGTTTCACCGCGGCGAGCACGCCCGCTCCGAGGTCGCTGAAGTCTTCGCTTTTCGTCTCGACGAGGATCACGTGGCAGCCCTGGCAGATCGCGTGAGCCATCTGCACGTCGATCGAGATCTCGGTCGCCCACCCTCCTTCGGTGGGGGGCAGCGGCCCGGCTTCGCCTTTCTGGTTGACCTTCTTGAAGCAGCCGTTTGCGCTCGTGCATTCCGGGAGCCCGAACTGCTGGTCGTAGACCGCGAGGTCCGCTTCGGCGGTCGGATCGTCGAATGCGTCCACGACCGCGATCGTCTGCGTGGATCCTTCGGCGGTTTCGTCGGGCAGCTGGTAGGCCGCGTGCAGCCTTTCCGGCGTGAGGAAGCCCGGGAATGGTTTTTTCGCGAGCGCCCCGAGGCGGCCGCCGCGCGTCTTCGTACGCGAGCGCGCCTGCGCCGTGCCCGTCGACGTCGTGGAGGGCACGAGGAGTCGCATCGCCAGGCACGCCGCGCGCCCGGGGCGCGCGTTGTGGCAGGAGTGCTTGGACTTGTAGTGGACGCGAGCGGCCGGAGCGGCCGGGCTCGCCCAGAGCGCGAGCGCGAACGCGCCGAGCAGTGCGCAGAGCAGCGTCCGCAGGCCAGTGCCGCTGCGTCGCATGGCTTCGCTCCTCTGTTGGCCTGTGCGCATCTCTCTTGGTCCCTCAACCAAGGCGCTCTCTCGTAAGCGCAAGGTCAGTCACCGTAGGTCACGCGTCTCCCGCGGTCAAGGGCGGACCGACGAACGGCCGCTCCCGGCGGCTCACGGGAGCCCTGCTGCACACCGGCGCGCGCGGCCTGCTTAGATTATGCGCGCGATCTGCCGATGGGTCGCATGCAGCAGATAGCGCGCGCCCGTAGCTCAGTGGTCAACGGTTCTCTTCGGGGAGCCAAAGAGCAGCGGTCTTTCAAGCCGCAGGCCGCGGGTTCGATTCCCGCCGGGCGCACTTTTCTCCCCTCGCGGGCGCTTTCTCGTTTCACGCGCGAGCGATCGCGCGCCCCCGCCGTCTTCGTGCTGTCCCGCCGCGGCGGTGCGCGATCGTCGCTACTGGACGTCGTTTGGTCGGCCGCTCGCGTGTGCGTGCGCAATCGCGCACGCGCTTCGCGATGAGGGGAGGCCGATGCGACGTACATGCGACTGCACACAGGCGCACGGGCGGAGGCACTCACGACCGGGTTTCTCCGCGGGCTCGCAGCCCGCTCGCGAAGAGCCCTTGCACCCCGCAGACACTGGCGATTCGGGGACGTCGTGTCTCGCCAAGTCAACCAGTCGGTTTAAGTTGACAACCTGCGTAATACCTGATTTATATGTGCGGCTTGACGAACCGCGACAGCGCTGAGGAGGGGCTGATCGATGGGATCGATGTCGCGTCGCAGCCCGGCGCGCCCGGAGGGGGCGCGGGGGTAATGGAAGTAAGGCTTTCGGGATGCCACGAGCGCCGGATGGCGCGCTCGCTGCACGGGCGCTGGCCGTACCGGCGCTCGCATTGCCGTCACGACCACCACTGGTTCGCGCGCGTGGCGCCGCCGCGGTCGTGGTGCGCGAGCGAGCGTGCGCATTCCGTTTCCGGGCTGCGGAGCGTGGGCCGCCGCCCCTAGGGGGAGCGCGAGGGGAACCCTCCCTGCGGGCCCTAGCTGGTGGGGGCGGCCCGCAGGGGCGGGTCGCGCCGCAGGTCCTCGTGCGGCTCGACCATGGGGCCGGGCTGCAGACGGGCGTCGCTTTCGAGCGCATGCAGCGCGATCGCGTCGATCAGCTCGCCCCAGAGCACGCGGGGGAGGTCGTGCCCCATCCCCTCGACGGGCATCAGCTTGGCACCGGGGATCGCGCGTGCGGTGGCGCGTCCCCCGGAGAACCCGACGAGTTTGTCGGCGGTGCCGTGGATCACGAGCGTGGGAGCGACGATGCGCCGGAGTTCGGCTGAGCGGTTGCCGGCGGCGACGATCGCGGCGAGCTGCCGGCCCGGGCCGGCGGGGTCGCGGTCGCGGTCGTAGCTCGCGCCGATCAGCTCGCGGACCTCGTCGAGATCGCGGAGTTCGCCCGGGGAGCCGATCAGCGCGAAGACACCGGCCATGTGCTCGATGAAGCCCTCGCGGTCGTCGGGGGCTTTGCGCAGGAAGGTGGAGTACGCGCGCAGTGAGGGCTGCCCGCTGAAGAGGCTGCCCGTGTTGGACATGATCGAGACGAGCGAGCGCACGGAGCCGGGGTGGCGGGCCGCGAGTGTCTGAGCGATCATCCCGCCCATCGAGGCTCCGATCACGTGCGCGGGGGCGAGCTCGAGGCGGTCGAGCAGCACGGCGGCGTCCTCTGCCATGTCGGCGAGCGAGTAGCGCGCGGCGCGGCGCGAGCGGGTGAGCAGCTGCAGGATCGTGGGCGGGGCGCCACGGAGGTGGGTCGAGTGGCCGATGTCGCGGTTGTCGAAGCGCACGACGTGCAGGCCGCGCGCGGCTAGCTGCTCGCAGAAGTCCTCGTGCCAGGCGATCATCTGCGTGCCCAGGCCCATCACGAGCAGCGCGGTCGGATCGGAGGGCTCCCCGAAGGTCTCGTAGCAGAGGGTGATCCCCCGCCCCACGTCGCAAAGCTGCTCGGACACGATCGCGGGATTCTAGCCTTCGCTCGCAGCCTTGGCCAGCGGTGGCGGAGAGGCGTCGCGCGACGGGATAGGATCGGGAGCGATGGCGTCCACCTCCCAGCAGAGCGGCGCGCCCGGCCCTGCCGGCGAGGGCGGGCAGGAGCTCCGACGCCTCTCGATCGACACGATCCGCGGGCTCGCGATGGACATGGTCCAGAAGGCGAACGCGGGCCACCCGGGCACCGCGATGGCCCTCGCGCCGCTCGGCTACACGATCTTCGAGCGCTTCCTGCGCGCGAACCCGAACGACCCCGAGTGGCAGGACCGCGACCGCTTCGTGCTGAGCTCCGGCCACGCGTGCGTGCTGCAGTACTCGCTGCTGCACCTCTGCGGATACGACCTCGGGATCCCCGACCTCGAACAGTTCCGCCAGTGGGGGTCGCGCACGCCGGGTCACCCCGAGCGCGGTCACGCCCCCGGCATCGAGGTGACGACGGGGCCGCTCGGACAGGGGATCTCCAACGCGGTCGGGATGGCGATCGCCGAGCGCTTCCTCGACGAGCGCTTCAACCGGCCGGGGAACGAGATCGTCGACCACCACACCTACGTGATCTGCTCCGACGGCGATCTGATGGAGGGAGTGAGCCAGGAAGCGGCCTCGATCGCGGGGCACTTCGCGCTCGGCAAGCTGATCGTGGTCTACGACGACAACCGCATCACGATCGACGGGACGACGGCGCTCTCCTTCGACGGCGAGAGTCACGGCGCGCGGATGGAGGCCGAGGGCTGGCACACCCAACGTGTCGAGGACTCCGAGGACGTCGAGGGGATCGAGGCCGCGCTGCAGGCGGCCCGCGAGGAACCCGAGCGTCCCTCGTTCATCGCGCTGCGCTCGCACATCGCCTACCCCGCGCCGAAAGCGGTCGACACCGCAAAGTCGCACGGCTCGGCGCTCGGTGAGGACGAAGTTCGCCGCACCAAGGAAGTGATGGGCTTCGACCCGGACAAGCACTTCTGGGTCGACCCCCAGGTCTACGAGCACATGTCGCTCGCGGAGAAGGGCGGCGCCGAGCAGGAGCGCTGGACGGAGCGCTTTCGCGGCTGGCGCGAGGCGAACTCGGCGCTCGCGGCGGACTGGGACCTCGCCTGGTCGGGGCGCCTGCGGGACGGCTGGCGCGAGTCGCTCCCCACGTTCGAGGTCGGCGAAAAGATCGCGACGCGCTCCGCGGGACAGAAGGCGATGGCCGCCTTCGCGTCCTACGGGCCGACGATGATCGGCGGCGCCGCCGATCTCGTCGAGTCGACGAAGACGCTCTTCGAGGGAGCGGGCGAGTTCTCGCGTGTACACGCGGGACGCAACATCCCCTTCGGCATCCGTGAGCACGGGATGGGAGGGATCGTCAACGGCGCGGCGGCGCACGGCGGGATCGTCAAGCCCTACGGCTCGACCTTCCTGATGTTCTCCGACTACATGCGCGGCGCGGTGCGGCTCTCCGCGCTGATGGAGCTTCCCGTGGTCTGGGTCTGGACCCACGACTCGGTGGGCCTCGGGGAGGACGGCCCGACCCACCAGCCGATCGAGCACTACACCTCGCTGCGCGCGATCCCGCACCTCTGGGTGATCCGGCCGGGCGACCCGAACGAGACCTCGGTGGCCTGGAGGATCGCGCTCGAACGAGAGGACGGCCCCGTGGCGCTGCTGCTCTCGCGCCAGAACGTCGAGACGCTCGACCGCGGCGAGGTCGCGCCCGTCGAGGGAGTGCTCCGCGGGGGCTACGTGCTCTGGGATGCACCCGGCGGCGATCCCGAGTTGATCCTGATCTCCACCGGCGCGGAGGTGGGCGAAACGCTGAAGGCGGCGAAGCAGCTCGCCGAGGAGGGGCGCCGCCCGCGCGTCGTCTCGATGCCCTGCATGGAGCTCTTCGAAGCGCAGGACGAGGACTACCGCGAGGAGGTCCTGCCCGCGGCCGTCACCGCTCGCCTGGCTGTGGAGCCCGGCGCGCGCATGAGCTGGTGGCGCTGGGTAGGTACCAAGGGCGACGTGCTCGGACTCGACCGCTTCGGCGCGTCGGCTCCAGGGACGACCGTGCTCGAGGAGCTCGGCTTCACCGTCGAGAACATCGCCGCCCGCGCCCGCGCCCTGCTTTAGGACGATCACACACGGAAAGGAGACGCTGATGTCCTCCGATTCATCCAAGCCATTGCAGCGCCTCTCAGAGCTCGGCCAGAGCGTCTGGGTGGACAACCTCTCCCGCAAGTCGATCCGCGGCGGCCACCTGAAGGAGCTGATCGACGACTTCTCCGTCGTCGGCGCGACCTCCAACCCGACGATCTTCCAGAAGGCGATGGCGGAGGGCGATGCCTACGACGAGCAGCTTGCCGAGCTCGTTGAGAAGGGGGCGAGCCTCGAGGAGTGCTTCTGGGAGCTCGCGCAGCAGGACATCCGTGAGGCCTGCGACGTCTTCCATCCCGTGTGGGACGGCGGGGGCGGGAAGGACGGCTACGTCTCCCTGGAGGTCGATCCGCGCCTGGCCTACGACACGCTCGAGACCTTTCGCGAGGCGATCCGACTGCACGAGCAGGTGGACAAGGAGAACCTGATGGTCAAGATCCCGGCGACGAAGCCGGGGCTGGGTGCGATCGAGGACGTGCTCGCAAAGGGGCGCTCGATCAACGTGACGCTGATCTTCTCGCTCGAACGCTACGCCGAGGTCGCGGAGTCCTATGTGCGCGGGATCGAGCGCCTCGTCGCCGAGGGAGGCGACCCCCGCAAGGTCGCGTCTGTGGCGAGCTTCTTCGTCTCACGGATCGACACCGAGGCGGACCGTCGACTGGAGGAGGCGGGCGCGCCGAAGGCCCTCCAGGGCAAGCTCGCGATCGCCAACGCGAAGCTCGCCTACGAGCACTACAAGCAGACCTTCTCCGGGCCCCGCTGGGAGTACCTCGAGGGCAAGGGAGCCACGCCTCAGCGCGTGCTGTGGGCATCGACATCGACGAAGAACCCCGACTACCCCGACGTGCTCTACGTCGAGGAGCTGCTTGGCCCGGACACGGTCAACACGATGCCCGAGGACACGATCGAGGCCTACCAGGACCACGGCGATCCGGAGCCGCGGCTGGAGCGGGACCTGGACGGGGCTCGCGCGGTGTTCGAGCAGCTCGAGCAGGCGGGCGTTTCCTACAAGGATGTGACCGACACGCTCGAGCGCGAGGGAGTGGAGAAGTTCTCCGACTCCTTCGACGAGCTGCTCTCCGCGCTCGGCGCGAAGCACAGCGCGCTCGTCGCGGCCTAGGTGTAGGGAAGCGGCACGAGCACGCGGATCGTGAGCGGCCCGCTCGGGAAGGCGATCGCTTCGACGGTGAAGACGCGGAAGCTCTTGCCGCGGTAGCTGTAGGGACCGCTCGCGGGAACCGAGGAGTACGGGCCGACGCCCGGTCCGAGGCTGTTCTTGACGAGGCGCGGCTTGCCGTCGGAGCCGCGCATGTACATCAGCACGTCGAGCCCCGCGAGCCGGTGGGTGAGGCGCAGGTAGCCTTCGTCGTCCTGGATCGAGAGCACGATGTCCCCGATCTTGCGTCCGCCCGAGCGCAGCTCGGCGTGCACTGGGGCGAGCACGAACGGGCCGCCGTCGTCGTACAGAAGCTTGCCCGCGGCGCTGACCCGCAGGCGCACGAGATGGTGGTGCAACAGCTCGGCCACGGCCACCTTGGTGGCGGGGACGTCGTGCGCGGCGACCGCGCTCAGCAGCGGCTGGTACTGCTGCACACGATGGATCTGGGTGAGCGTGCGCGGCCCGCTCTCGCCTTCGTAGATCAGTTCGGCGACGCGTTTGAGGGCCGCGACCTCGGTGTCCACTTCGCTCGAGCCGCAGAGCTTTTCGACGGCGGGGAGAGGCTTGAGCAGGTAGATCTGGACGCTCCCGGTCGGATAGGCGCGGCCCGTGAAGGAGCTGTACTGATAGGTGATCCCGCGGCGTGTGAGCGAGCCTTCGGCAGGTAGCGGGCCTTCAGGCAGGTCCAGCGTTCCGCCGATGCTCTTGCCCCCGGCGCGCAGCGCGACGAGGCCTTCGGCCACGCCCGAGGTCTCCGAGGCGAATCCGCGGTCCGCCCAGACGCTTGTGGTGTAGGACGCGATCGTCTTACCCGCGAGACCGGAGATCGTGCCGTGGAGCGGCGTGAGCGCTGCGCCGCCCACGGAGATCAGGTGGCGCCCGCCCACGAGCAGGTCGAGGTTGGTCAGGTGCCCGGTCTTCAGCAGTTCGTGCGCAGCCACGCGCGCGGCGGCCGCGCTGTTCGCTTCGATCGCTTTGCGCAGCGGCACGGAGTGCTCGATCAGGTGCTCGGCGCTCGCGGTGCGTTCGCTGCTCACGCCCTCGCGGTACACGCGCTGCAGCACGCTGCCGAGCGTGGCCATCACGGTCTGCGGGCACCCCGGCGGCGGGTCGGGGTCCTGCGCCCGCGCGGACTGGAGCGCGGACCCGCATCCCGCGAGCGCGCCGAGCAGCACGAGCAGAGCGAGCACGCGAAGAACGCGGGAAGTGAGCGGCAGACGGTGGCGCATCGGAGGCCAATCCTAAGCCGGACGGGCGGCCGCGCGCGAAGCTCACCACCGCGGTGAGTGCTGTAACGTCGCGCGCGTGCCGCTAGCTCTGATCACGGGCGCCTCGACGGGCATCGGGCGCGCGACGGCGCTGCGCCTCGCGGCCGCGGGGTGGACGGTGCTCGCAGGGGTGCGCAACGCCGAGGCGGGCGAGAGCCTGGCGGCCGAGGGGCCAGCCGGGCGGATCGTGCCCCTCGCCCTCGATGTGACCGACTCCGCGCAGATCGCGGCGGCGGCTGAGCGGCTTGCCACACAGAGCGGGGCGAGCACGCCCGGTGGGCTGGACGCGCTGATCAACAACGCGGGCATCGGCGTCGGCGGTCCGCTCGAGGTCCTCGCCGAGGAGGACTGGCGCCGCCAGTTCGACGTGAACTTCTTCGCGCAGATCGCGGTCACGCGGGCGATGCTCCCGGCGCTGCGCAGGGCGCGCGGGCGGATCACCTTCACCTCCTCGATCGGCGGGCGCGTGGCGATGGGGTTCAACGGCCCCTACGCCGCCTCCAAGCACGCGATCGAGGCGGTCGGCGACGCGCTCCGCGTCGAGCTCCACAGCTCCGGCATCCAGGTCGCGCTGATCGAGCCCGGCTCGGTCGCGACACCGATCTGGGGCAAGGCGCAGGGGGAATCGAACAGCCTCACGATCCCTCCGGAGCTGAGCGCGCAGTACGGCAAGGTCCCCGAGGCGATGGGCAAGGTCCTCGCCGACACCGGGGACCGGGGCATCCCCGCCGATGCGGTCGCGGAGGCGATTCAGAAGGCGCTCACCGCTCCGCGGATGCCCGCGCGGGTGCTCGTGGGACGCGACGCGAAGCTGATGCTCTTCGCCCGGCGGCTGCTCCCCGACCACGTGTTCGACAGGATCGTGCGCAGGCGCATCGGGATCTAGCGGGCCGCTGCGCTCAACCGGGCGGGGCGTAGACCGCGAGCCACGCGAACAGGCTGGTGGTGGCCGCCTGGGTCTGGAGCATCCCCGGTTCGGCGTTGGCCGCGGGGAGCGTCTCGCCGTTCCAGGAGAGCAGGTACAGACCCTGCGCGTTGGCCGCCCTGCTCTGTGCGTTGCGCGCGTTGTCCGCGGCCATCGCGTAGAGCGTGCGGTCGCCGTCGAGCGAGTAGAGAGCGAGCATCCACTGCAGGTAGATCGCGTCGTACTGCGGCGAGAAGTCGAGCAGGTACCCGAAGCGGCTCAGCGCGCGTGCCTTCAGCCGCTCGGCGAGTTCGCATTCGGAGCCCGTGCCCGTCAGCCGGCAGAGCGTGGCCTGGGCGAAGATCAAGGGTCCCTCGATGTAGTCGACGGGGGTCGCGTTCAGGCTGCTGCCCGCGTAGAGGCCGTCCGCGGCGCTGAAGCCCGCGGTGTTCGCCCAGGTGAGGAAGCGTCGTGCCTGACCGAGGTCGAAGGAGGCGTGTTCTTCGGCGTAGAGCAACGTTGCGAGCAGCGTGTCCGCGGCCAGCGCGGGGCCGGACTTGTAGGGGTGCTCGGTGTTCCACCAGATGCCGCCCGAGCCCGCGTCCCAGCCCGCGCGGGCGATGTAGTTCAGCGCGCGGCGCGCGTCCCTCAGCCAGCGCTTGTTGCCCGTCGCGCGGTAGGCGTTCACGAAGGCGATCCCCCACCAGCCGTTGTCGTCGAACCAGGTCTCGGTCCCCGCGTCGCGGTCGCCCGGGTAGGGCGAGTAGCCGGGGAGCGGGCGCAGGCCGCGGTTCAGGTAGCGCTCCGCTCCGATCGCGAAGCGCGTCACCGCCGCGCGGTGCGCGGGGGTCGGCGAAGCGGTCGCGATCGCATCGAGCGACTCGAACAGCGGCACGATGTCCCAGATCGTCGCGAGCGGGAAGCGTGCGTGGTCGCCGAGCTTCGCGTCGTACCAGTGCAGGCGCGGGTCGCGCCAGTGGCTGCTCGCGCGCGCCACCCCCTGTTCGGCGAGCGTGAGGTAGCGCTGCTGGCTCGCCGAGAGCACCGGTGCGGCGGCGGCGCTCCCAGCGCGGCTCGCCTCGGCCTGAGCGGTGGCGGAGCCCAACAGCGCCGACGCCGCGAGTGCAACGCCGAGTGCTCGGGCGGCTGCGCGCAGCGGGGCGGGGATGCGCCTCGGGCGCGTGCGGCTCGACATCACTCCTCCCTTAACGCCTGTGGGGAGCTTCCGTTGCGCTCGCGGCTACCGTTACTCGACGGATGTCCTCCGCAGAAGGTCAGGGCGAGACGCTCGCCCACACGCCCCATCTGCCCGTCCAGCCCTCCGAACGTCGCGCCTGGTTGATCGCGGGTGTCCTCGCCACGGCGGGGGTGGCCGTGCTGATCGCGGTACTCAGCGGCGCGGTCGGCCGGACCTCCGCGCAGGGGCCCCCTGCGGTACCCGTCCGCGTGATCACGCCTCGGGCCGGCGCCGCCGCCTCGGCAAGCGCGCTGACCGCGATCGCGGGCTCGGGCCAGGCGATCGTCGGGCAGCCGAGCGCCGCGGAGCAGAGTGCGGAGCGCGCACGGCTGAGCGGCGCGCCGGTCGTCCACATCGCGCGCCGGTGGATGGAAGGCTTCTATCCGATCTACGCCACCGCGCAGTCCACCTTCGGTGTGAACTGGCTCCTGATCGCCTCGATCCACATGCAGGAGTCGGCCTTCTCGACCGCCCCCGGGACCTACCACGGGCTCAACTTCGCTCGCTGCTGCGGCGGTCCGATGCAGTTCAACGTGACGAACGGAACCGCTCGCGGCACGCCCTCGACCTGGGCGCTCGTGAGCAACTCCTACACCTACGGGAAGCGCCCCGCCGGCTACGACCACATGACCGCTCGGCACCCCTCGATCTACGACGACTTCGACGCGATCATGGGGGCCGCTCATCTCCTCTCCGCCGACGGGGCGGGCTACGCGCTCGACGGCTCCGCGTGGGCCGCCGCATACGACTACTACGGCCACGACGCGACGGGCGTGCTCTACGCCGATCAGGTGCTGGCCCGAGCGATCGGCTGGTCCCAACGGGGCTTCTGCATCAACTGCGGGGTGCAGCCCCGGCTCGTGGAAGCGGTGCACGCGGCCTACGGCGCGCCGGTCGCGGCGGCGCTCGAAGCGGAAGCTGGGGCCGCGGCGAAGTCGAAGGCGGGCAAGCGCCGCAGGGGACAGCGCGCGTTGCGCTAAGCCTCGACCAGGCGGTTGGCGGAACGGAAGTCAGGGTCGGCGGGGACTCGAACTCGGTGTGCCTTGCGCTCCGGATCCCTGGCGCTGCGGACTCGGGCGGCTGCGCCCCCGAGGCAAGTGGGGCCTCGCCCGCCACACCGATCATCGTCAGCACCCCCGCTGAGCCAGGAGCTACCTCGACGAGCACCCGGGCGGTGGCGGTTCTGCTCCCGAACGGGACGAACGAGGTCACCCTCTCGACCCGGGCTGGGGCGAGTCTCCCGCTGGAGGTCATCGCCAACACCGTCGCGTTTGCGGCTGGCGATGGTGACGTGTTGAGCTGGCGCGGGCCCGAAGGACGCTCGTTCAGCTCGACACTCGGCGTCTGAGCTGAGCGCCGCCCGGGGCCGCCGCCTCAAAGCGCGCGGCGGCCCCGGGTGAGCGCTTCAGATCAGGCCTGAGCGAGCAGCTCGCCGGCGACGCGGTCGGTCGCGCCGTGTGTGCCGCCGAGCAGACGGCGCGAGAGCTGCGCGCGCCGGAAGTAGAGCGGGGCGTCGTGCTCCCACGTCGCTCCGATCCCTCCGTGCACGGAGATCATCGTCCGCGCGGCGTCGTCGAGCGCGCGCCCCGCGACCGAGCGCGCGGCGCTCGCGGCGAGCGGGAACTCGCCGGGTGAGCCGTTGCGCGCCCAGCCCGCGTAGTAGAGCAGCGAGCGCCCGTTCTCGAGATTGCGGAGCACCTCGGTGAGGGAGTGCTTGACCGCCTGGTAGGAGCCGATCGCGCGGCCGAAGGTGAAGCGCTCCTTCGCGTACGCGACCGAGACGTCCAGCGCGCTCTCCACGCTGCCGAGCGACTCGGCCGCGATCAACGACTGCGCGAGATGCCAGGCCGCTGCGAGCGTCTCCTCCGGCGCGTCGAGCACCACGGCGGCAGCGTTCTCGAGCTTGACGTGACCCATCGAGCGGGTCGCGTCGTAGCGCTCGACCTCTTCGATCGAAACGCCCTGCGCACCGGCCTCGATCGCCACGCCGACGGGCTTGCCCTCGTGGATCGCAACGCCCACGAGCAGATCCGCGCCCGGCGCGTCGGGCACGAAGGAGAGCGTTCCGCTCACCGTCACGCCTTCGCCGGAGCCGCTCGCGACGGGGGCGGGCGGACGCTCGATGCCCGAGTGGGGGTCGACCGTCCAAGCCTCCTGCACGTCGCCCGGAGGGCTCACGGGCAGGTAGGCCGCGCGCTTCTCGCCGGTTGCGAGCTCCTCGATCATCGGTGCGGAGGAGGCCGCGTCGAGGATCGCGGTGGCGGGCAGGTGGCCGAGCAGAGCCACCCCTGCGATCACGCGCCCGCACTCGCCGAGCACGAGCATCGCGTCGAACGCATCGAGGCCCGCGCCGCCGCGGTCCTCTGAGATCAGCAGGCCGGGCCAGCCCGCCTCGCAGGCGGTCGGCCAGAGGTCGGGAAGCGCCTGCTCGTCGCCGTCCAGCGCCTCGCGGGCCGCCTCCAGCGTCTTGAAGCGCGAGAGCGCGCCACGCGCGGCCTCGCGAAGGAACACCTGCTCGTCGGAGAGTGCGAGGTTCATGCGGGCGCCCCTTCCTTGCTGCGCAGCTCGGAGAAGGGGATGCCCTTGTCCAGGCGCGGCTCGGGCGGCAGGCCGAGGACCCGCTCGCCGATCGTGTTGCGGAGGATCTCTTCGGTTCCGCCCGCGGACTTCAGCCCGGGCAGGAAGGAGATCATGTAGGACCACTCGCTCTCCTCATCGAGAGCGTCCGGGCCGAGCACGTCGGCGATCAGGTCGCCGGCCTTGATCGCCCCACTCACGAGCGTGACCTTCGCGAGCCCCGCCTCCGGTCCCGGAACCTGGCCTTTCTGAAGGGCCGTGAGCGTGCGGTAGCCCGTGAAGCGGATCGCGAGCAGTTCGGCCGCGATCTCGCCGAGGCGGTGGCGCACTTCGGGGTCCCGGCGAGCGTGCTCGTCCGCCGCGAGCGCGGAGGCGAAGCGCGTGGAGTTGTAGCCCATCCCCTCGCTGCCGAGCCCGATCGTCACGCGCTCGAACATCAGCGTCGTGAGCGCCGTGCCCCAGCCGTTGCCCACGCCGCCCACCACCGCACCCTCGTCGAGCGCGACGTCGTCGAAGAAGACCTCGTTGAACTCGGCCTCGCCGGAGATCTGGCGCAGACCGCGAACGGTCACGCCCTCAGCGTCCATCGGCACGATGAACATCGTCAGCCCCTTGTGCTTCGGCACGTCCGCGTCGGTGCGCGCGAGCAGCAGCCCGTAGGAGGCGAATTGCGCGTTCGTCGTCCAGACCTTCTGGCCGGAGAGGCGCCAGCTGCCGTCCTCCTGCTGACGCGCACGCGTCTGCACCGCCGCGAGGTCCGAGCCCGCGGCGGGCTCGGAGAACATCTGACACCAGACCTCGTCGCCGTGCAGGAGCGGGGCGAGATAGCGGCCCTTCTGCTCGTCGTTGCCGTGGGCGATGATCGTCGGACCGAGCATGCCGACGCCGATCGCGTCGAGGATCCCCGGGACTTTCGCGCGCGCGATCTCCTGGTTGGCGGTCACCTGCTCGATCGGGCCCAGACCCTGACCGCCGTACTCCTTCGGCCAGGTCAGGCCTGCGAGCCCGCCCTCGGCGAGCTTGCCCTGCCAGACGCGGCGAGCGGCTATCAGCTCGTCCTCGTCCTTGATCGCGTCGGGCCCGCTGATCACGGGCGCTTCAGACTTGTGCTCCTCGAGCCAGCTGCGCACCTGGGCGCGGAACGCTGCCTGCTCTGGTGTGTCGTCGAGATCCACGGCTTCTCCTTTTGGCTGACTGGCCAGTCAATCCTCGCGCAGCGAACGGTACTGGACGTGGCTGAGCGGTGTGCCGCGGGCTCCCGTGGGCGTGGAGAGCGCCCTGCGCGGGGCTGCTCGGACACCCGCGCAGGCGCCGGCAGAGGCCGCTCAGGCCCCGGCGGGAATCGGCGGCTCGCTCACCCGGGGCAGGTGGTAGACGTCTTCGAAGCCGCGGTCGAGGAGCTGTTTGGCCTGCGTGCCCGGCGCTTCGGAGTTGAGCACGACCACTCCGAGCTTCACGCCGTCGCGTTCGGCGGTCGCGACGAGGCAGCGCCCGGCGGCGTCGGTGAAGCCCGTCTTCAGCCCCGTGGTGCCGGGGTAGTGGTAGATGAGCAGGGGGTTGTTGTTGTAGAGGTAGAGCTTGCCGCCCTTGATCGGGAACGGGAGCACCGCGGTGTAGGTGTGCACGATGCGCGCGATCCGCGGCTGAAGCATGTCGACGTGGGCGAGGATCGCGAGGTCCGCCGCGCAGGAGTAGTTCCCCTGGTTGAAGTAGCCCGAGGGCGAGGAGTAGCGAGTGCAGCCCATGCCGAGGTGCGCCGCTTCCTCGTTCATCCGTTTGACGAACGCGTTGATCGAGCCCGCGACGTGCTGGGCGAGGGCCACGGCGGCGTCGTTGCCCGAGGGCAGGAGCAGGCCGTAGAGCATCGACTCCAGACGCACGTGCTTGTGCAGCGGGAGCACGCCGACCTTCGATCCGGAGGAGTCCACCGCCGCCTTCGTCACGAGCACGGGCGCGCTGGGCGGGGCGGACTTGACCGTGAGCAGGGCGGTCATCATCTTCGTCAGGCTCGCGATGCGCACGCGCCTGTAGGCGTTGCGCTGCCAGAGCACCTGACCGGTCTGCAGGTTGAAGAGCAGTCCCGCGTGCGGTGGCCGTCGGAAGCTCAACTGGATCGGGTCCCGCGCGGGCGTGGAGATGCCGCCGAGCTTCAGCGCGGGCGCGCTCAGCAGCAACCCATCGGGCGAACGCGGGGGAGCGGCGGCGGGCGTCTTCCCCGCGAGGGTGCGCACCCCGGTGCGGGTGTGGTGCCTGCCCGAGCCTCCCCCGCGATCAGCGCGACAGCGATCGCGGCGAGCGCGAGAACCAGCAGGCCGACGCCGATCTGGCGCCTGCGGCGGCGCCGCTCCGCCGCGCGCGCGCGGCGCATCCGGCTCTGGCCGGGGGTCATGAAGGGCGAGGTGCTCACTGCGGGGGAGGATTACGCAGCGCCCCGACGATCCCGACCGTGAGGAGCAGCAGGATGAACACGGAGATCACGGTCGCGACGGTCACGCCCTGTTCGATCGCGGCGGCCAGGGTGAGGAAGGCGAAGCCCGCGATGAAGACGAGCGCCGCGAGCAGCGCGGCGTTGCGCCTCATCTCCCAGGCCTCGGCGCCGAGGCGCTCATGCGGCGAGCGGTGGGAGGTGGTTTGAGGGTTGCTCCCCGCCCCCTCGACGAACGAAGGCCCTGATCACGAGCAACCCGAATAGGAAGCCTCCGACGTGTGCGAAGTAGGCGACGCCTTCGCCTCCGAGCGGGCTCGCGAGCCCGGCGAGCCCGAACCAGAGCTGCTCGAGGAACCAGAGCGCGAGCAGCACCATCGCGGGGAGAGCGACGATCGTGAAGAAGAAGATCACGAGCACGAGCGTGACCACTCGCGCGCGTGGATAGAGCAGGATGTATCCGCCCAGTACCGCCGCGATCGCGCCGGAGGCGCCGAGCGTGGGGGCGGTGGAGCCAGGGTCCACCGCGACCTGTGCGGCGAGCGCGACCAGGCCGCCGAGCAGGTAGAAGGCGAGGTAGCGCGGCCTGCTCATCGCGTCCTCGACGTTCGGGCCGAAGATCGCGAGGAAGAGCATGTTCCCGAAGATGTGCAGGAAGCTCCCGTGCAGGAACATCGAGGTGAGCACGGTGAGCCCGGTCGCGGGCTGGGAGGCGGGCGTGCCCGTGACGCCGCGCTGCCCCTCGCAGACGACCTGCGAGAGCGTCGGCGTGCTGAGCAGTTCGCAGTGCTTGCCCGGGTGGGTGAGCTCGTAGGGGATCGCCCCGTAGTGCACGGCGACGTTCTCCGAGGGGCCGCCGAAGAAGCTGCCGCCGTGACGGATCTCGAGCAGGTAGGCGAACACGTTGATCATGACCAGCGCGATCGTCACGAGCGGCACCCGCGAGAGCGGGATGTTGTCTTTGATCGGCAGGAAGAAGATCGCGCGAGCTTATCCCGCGCCCAGCCCCTCGATCGCACGCGCCCGCCCGGTGATCGCCGGGCCGCCGGGCGCTCCGGAGCCCGTGCTCAGAGAGATGCGGCCAACGGGCCGGAGCCCTCGACCGACTGCGGAACGTGCTGGTCTGCGTGGTAGGAGGAGCGTACGAGCGGCCCGGCCGCGACGTGGTCGAAGCCGAGCGCGTAGGCCGCCTCCTCGAGTGCCTTGAACTCGTCCGGGTGCCAGTAGCGCACGATCGGCAGGTGGCGCTCGGAGGGGCGCAGGTACTGCCCGACGGTGAGCACCCGCACGCCGCTCTCGCGCAGCGCGCCGAAGGTCTCGACCATCTCCTCGTGGGTCTCTCCGAGCCCGACCATCAGTCCGGACTTCGTCACGACCTCGCCTTCGCCGAGCTCCCCGGCGATGCGGAGCACGCGGCAGGAGCGCGAGAACTCCGAGCCGCGCCGTGCGAGCGGGTAGAGGCGCGGGACGACCTCGACGTTGTGGTTGAACACGTCGGGGCGCTCGGCGATCACCTTCGCGAGCGGCATCTCCTGCCCCTGGAAGTCCGGCGTGAGCACCTCGATCTGGCAGCCCGGCGCCTGACGGCGCACCTGGCGGATCACGCCGACGAAGGCCGAGGCGCCCTTGTCGGGTAGGTCGTCGCGGTCGACCGAGGTGATCACCGCGTGGCGCAGCCCCATCCGTGCGATCGAGCGCGCCACACGCGCGGGCTCGAGCGGGTCGTTCCAGGTGGGCTTGCCCGTCTTCACGTTGCAGAACCCGCAGCGGCGGGTGCAGGTGTCGCCGAGGATCATGAACGTCGCGGTGCCTCGCTCCCAGCACTCGCCCACGTTCGGGCAGGCGGCCTCCTGGCAGACGGTGTGGAGGTTCTCCGAGCGGATCAGCTCGGTCAGCTCGCGGTAGCGCTGGCCGCCCGGGGGCGGCACCTTGAACCAGGGCGGCTTGCGCTCACGGAGCGGGCGCACCTCGCCGCCCAGCACGCGCAGCACGTCCGCGCCGCCGGGGTTCGCGCGCGAGCGGGTCGCGCTCACAGCTGCACCGCGAGCGGCCGAGCCTGCGCGGGGGCGGGCGGCAGGACGACCGTTGCTCCGCCGCTCGTGGGCGCGAGGCCGAGGCGCGCGGGGGAGACGAGTCGTTGGCGCGCATGGTGCGCGCCGCAGAAGGCGTAGGCCATCCGCTTGCGGAAGCAGGCGAGCCGCTCCCCGTTGCCGTGCGTCTCGGCGGCGAGCGAGGTCATGCGCACGTCGGGGAGCCCGCAGGCGACCACCCAGTCGAACGGAGCGAGGTCGTTGTCCACGTTGACCGCGAAGCCGTGCGTGCTCACCCCGCGCGAGAGGTGCACCCCGATCGAGGCGATCTTGCGCTCCTGCACCCACACGCCCGTGTAGTCGATCCCCTCCGAGTGGCGCGAGCGTGCCTTCACGCCCGTCTCAGCGAGCGCCGAGATGATCGCGTCTTCCATCGCGCGCAGGTGGTGGTCGACGTCGCGTGCGGCCATGATCGGGTAGCCCACGAGCTGGCCCGGACCGTGGTAGGTGATGCGACCGCCGCGATCGGTCCCGTGGACCTCGATCCCTTTCGCGGCGTAGAAGGACTCGGGGAACGGGAGCTCCTCCGCGGCTGCGCGACGCCCCACCGTGTAGACGCGCGGGTGCTCGAGCATCAGCAGCGTGTCCGGCAGCTCGCCCGCCTGGCGCCGTGCGCGCAGCTGCTCCTGGATCGCGGTGCTCTCCGCGTAGCCCACGACCCCCAGGTGACAGACCCAGATCTCGTGTGTTGATGGCGCGCTTCCGTTCGGCATCTGACCGCTGTACCCAGCCTAGCGCCCTCCCCCCGCCGCTCAGAGCGTGAGCGCCGCGGGCGCCTGCAGCAGCTCGCGCACGCGCGCGAGGAACCGCGCCGCTTCGGCGCCGAAGAGGATCCGGTGATCGCACACGAGCGTGAGCGTGAGCATCGCCTTCGCCTTGATCCCGCCGTCCGCGCCCGCGACGACGCGCTGCTCGAGCGCTCCGACCGAGAGGATCGCCGCCTGAGGCGGGTTGATGATCGCCGTGAAGCTGCGGATCCCGAACATCCCGAGGTTCGAGACGGTGAACGTGCCGCCGCCGAGCTCCGGCGGGGTGATCGTCGCCTCACGCACGCGCTCCGCGAGCGCACGCGTCTCCCGCGCGATCTCGCCCAACGCCTTCGTGTCCGCGTCGAAGATCGTGGGCACCACGAGCGCGCCCTCTGCGGCCACCGCCACACCCACGTTGATCCGCGAGTGCAGCAGCAGCTTGCCGTCGCGGTAGCTCCCGTTCGCCTTCGGATGCTCGCGCAGGGCGAGCGCACAGGCCTTCACGACCATGTCGTTGTAGGTCGGCGCCGGCGCCGCCCCCTCCACGGCGATCCGCTTCAGCTCCGCGCGCAGCGAGACGCACTCCTCCATCTCCACATCCAGCGCCATCGTGAACTCGGGGATCGTCGCCTTGGACTCCGCCATCCGCCTCGCGACCGCCTGCTGAAGCCGGGTGAGCTCCACCTCCGTCGTGGTCCCCTTCGCCGTCGCAACGGCGTCCGCGCTCGTGGGGGTGGCCGACGGTTGCGAAGACGCGGACGGGGTAGAGGCCGGGGCAGCTCTCGCCGCGGTCGATGTCGCGCCCGACACGTCGGCCTTCACGATCCGCCCGCCGGGTCCGCTGCCGCTCACCTGTGAGAGATCGATGCCGCGCTGGCGCGCGATTCGTCGCGCCAGAGGCGAGGCCTTCACGCGGGGCTCGCCGTCGGGCGCGTGCGCGCCGTCGGGCGCCTGCGTGTCGTCGGGCGCCCGGACCTCCTCTGCGAGCGCTGCCGGAGGAGCTTGCGCGGGCGGCGGTAGCGGGAGCGAGGAGGCGGGCTCGCTCTCCGTGGGGCGCGCGGCGGCCCCGTCCGCCGAACCGGACTGCTTCACCGGCTCGCTGCCTGCCGCGGACGGGGCGGGCTCGCCCGTGCCCGAGACGGACGCGATCGGGCTGCCCACCGGGAGGGTGTCGCCCTCCGCTGCGAGCAGCGTGAGCGTGCCCTCGACGTCGGACTCGTAGACCATCGTGGCCTTGTCCGTCTCGATCTCGACGAGCTCCTCGCCGCGGCGGACGTCCTCTCCCTGCTGCTTGAGCCAGCGCAGGATCGTGCCCTCCTCCATCGTGTCGGAGAGGCGCGGCATCACGATCTCGGCTCTCATCCGGGCACCCCCGCGGGGATCGGCTTGCCCAGCGAGGCGAGCGCGGCCGCGATGACCTGTGGCTCGTGCGGGTAGGCGATGTCCTCCAGTGGCTTGGAGTACGGCATCGGGACATCCGCTCCGGTCACCCGCTGCACGGGCGCGTCGAGATCGTCGAATGCCTGTTCGCCGATCAGCGCGGCGAGGTTCGCGCCCACTCCTCCGTGTGGCCAGCCCTCCTCGACGATCACGCATCGGTTGGTCCGGCGCACCGAGTCGAGGATCGTGTCGAGGTCGAGCGGGCGCAGCGTGCGCGGGTCGATCACCTCGGCCTCCACGCCGTGCTCGCTGGCGAGCGTGTGCGCCGCGCGCTCGGCGGTGATCGCCATTCGCGAGATCCCGACGATCGTCACGTCCGAGCCCTCTCGCGCGATGCGTGCGCGTCCAAATCCGACCAGCTCCTCGCCCTCGGGCACATCGCCGCGCATGCCGTAGAGCGACTCGTGCTCGATGAAGATCACGGGGTTCTCATCGCGTATCGCCGTCTTCAGCATGCCCTTCGCGTCGGCGGGCGTGGAGGGGACCGCGACGAGCAGGCCGGGAACCTGCAGGAACATCGCCTCCAGGCAGTGCGAATGCGTCGGGCCGAGCTGATGTCCCGCGCCCTGGGGCATCCGCACGACGAGCGGGACCTGCGCCTGGCCTCCGAACATGTAGTGGATGTGCGCTGCGTGATTGACGATCTGGTCGAAGGCGAGCAGCGCGAAGTTGATCGTCATCAGCTCCACCACGGGGCGCAGCCCGGCCATCGCCGCGCCCACACCCATCCCCACGATCGTGTTCTCCGAGATCGGGGTGTCTCGCACGCGCTTCTCGCCGAACTCCTCGAGCAGGCCCTCCGTGACCTTGAAGGCGCCTCCGAAGACGCCGATGTCCTCGCCCATCAGGATCACGCGCTCGTCGCGTCGCAGCTCCTCGCGGAGCGCGGCGCCGAGCGCCTCGCGGTAGCGCATCTCCGTCATCAGCTTCCTCCCGCCGGGCTCTCGGCGGAGTCCTCGCCGGCGGCCAGCGCGCTCGTGAGCTGCTGGGGGATCTCGTCGTTCGCCGCCTCCTCGTCCTCCGCAGCGGTCGCGCCCGCTGCGCGGTCCTCGGTCGTCTCCACGGAGTACCAGCCGCGCGAGCCCTCGCCGAGCACGTAGATGTCGTCGTAGAGCGACTCCGGCGGCGGGAAGGGCGAGGCGTCGGCGAACTCGACGGCCGCGTCCACGCGCGCGATCGCAGCCGCGTCGATCGCCTCGATCGCCTCCGCGCTGAGCACCCCCGCCTCGGTGAGCGCGCGGCCGAAGGTGGGGATCGGGTCGCGCTCGCGCCAGGCGGCCACCTCGTCCTTGCTCCGGTAGCTCTCGGGATCGGCCATCGAGTGGCCGCGGAAGCGGTAGGTCACCGCCTCGATCAGCACGGGCCGGCGCTCCTCGCGCACGCGCTCGACGGCGGCCGAGACCACGGCGTGCGTGTCGAGCACGTCCATGCCGTCGCAGCGCATCCCGGGCACGCCGAGCGACTCGCCCTTGCGCTGCAGATCGGTCACAGCCGAGTGGCGGCTGAGCGAGGTGCCCATCCCGAACTGGTTGTTCGTGACCATGAAGACCACCGGCAGGTGCCAGAGCGCGGCGAGGTTGAGTGTCTCGCCGAAGGTGCCCTGGTTCGAGGCGCCGTCGCCGAAGGTGCAGAGCGTGACCTCGTCGCGCCCGGAGTAATCGCTTGCGAGGCCGATCCCCGCGGCGATCGGCAGGTTCCCGCCGACGATCCCGTAGCCGCCCATGAAGCGCCGCTCCGCGTCGAAGATGTGCATCGACCCGCCGCGCCCGCGACAGCAGCCGTCGACGCGCCCGAAGAGCTCCGCCATCACCTTCTCCGGAGGGGTGCCGCGCACGAGCGCGTGACCGTGGGAGCGGTAGGTCGAGATCAGGTAGTCCGTCTCGCGCAGCGCCCGCGCGCTGCCCACGATCGTCGCCTCCTCACCGATCGAGAGGTGGAGGAACCCGCCGATCTTCGCCCGAGCGTAGGACTCCCCCGCGCGCTCCTCGAAGCGGCGGATCAACGTCATCCTCTCCAGCCACTCGCGCGCCTGCTCGGGGGGCGGGAGCGGATGCTGGGAGGACTCGGCCATCAGGACTCCACGGTACTCCAGCGCGCGCGGAACTCATCGGCGTCCAGCCGGTTGAGGTCCTCGCGCATCGCCCGCGCCTGCCGCGAGGCCGCGTGCGGGGGACGGTCCCAGAACAGGATCGCTTCGCCGCTGTCGATCTCGACCACCTCGATGTGGTCCACGCGCTCGGCGTCCGCGAAGGCGGCCGGCGCGCGGCCGCCGCGTGTGACGATCAGGCGGTAGGCATCCTTCGCTCTCATCGCGGCCGGTGCGTGGAGATCGCAAGCGGCGCCACGGCGGGCGGGGATGCGGCGAGCCGGCGGGCGGCTTCGCCGAGCGCGCGCTCGCCCTCGAAGAGGCGGCCCGCGGCGAGCACGGAGGGAACGTCGCGCACGCCCGCCTCGAGCGCCTCGAGCGTCGCGCGCTCGAGCTGCTCCGCGGTCGAGCGCGTCGCGGCGCCGCGCAGCACCGCGGTCGGGTGCATCTCGCAGGCGGCCGCGGCGATCACCACCGCGTCCTCGTGGTCGAGCGCGCGCCCGCCCGCGAAGGCCTGCCGGAAGGCGGCCAGCGCGAACGGCACGACACGCCCGATCGACTTCGCGTAGGTGGCCACGCGCATCGCGAGGTCGCTCTCGAAGGGGAACGGCTCGGGCCAGCGCAGCGGTTGCAGTCCGAGCGCGGCGGCGCGACGCTCGACGTGCTCGCGCATCGCTTCGGCCTCCTGCTCGCAACGGAACGTCCCGAAGGACTCCGCCTGCGGCATCCGCGCCGCGCTCACCGGCGTCCAGGGCACGGGCTCGGGGGAGGCGGCGAAGGCCTGCAACGCCTGCTCCGCCGCGAGGTAGGCGAGCGGGCTGGCGAGATCGAAGTAGAAGGCTGTTCTCGTGGACCCGTCCACGTGCTGCCGCGTCTCAGCCGTGGATCAGCCAGCCGTCGGCGGCCCGGCCCGCCTCCATCACGGCCTCCGAGAGCGTGGGGTGACCGTGGATGATCCTCCCGACCTCCGGGAAGCCGCCCTCCAGCGCGCGCACGTTGACGAGCTCCTGGATCAGCTCCGTCGCGCGTGAGCCGACGATGTGCCCGCCGAGCAGCTCGCCGTACTTCGCCTCGCCGACGATCTTCACGAGGCCCGTGCGGTCGCCGTAGACCGTTCCGCCACCGACCGCGCCATACGGGACCTTGCCGACGACGACCTCGTAGCCCTGCTCCGCTGCCTGCGCCTCGGTGAGCCCGAAGGAGCCCACGTTCGGAGTGCAGAAGGTCGCACGCGGGATGTCCACGTAGGAGATCGGGTGGGTCGCGAGGCCCGCGCTGTCTTCGACCGCGATCACGCCCTCGTCGGAGGCCTTGTGGGCGAGCGCGGGACCGGGGACGAGGTCGCCGATCGCGTAGACCCCCGCGCGCGAGGTGCGCATCGCGCCGTCGACGCGGATCAGCCCGCCCTCCACTTCCACTCCGGCCTCGGTCAGGCCCAGGCCCTCCACGTCCGCCCCGCGTCCCGCGCAGATCACCAGGAAGTCGACCTCGGCGCGCTCCTCGCCGAGCGCGAAGCTCACGCTGCCCTCGCTCGCCTGCACGTCGGCGATCGGTGTTCCGGTGTGGACCGCGATGCCCTGGCGCTTGAGGCCGCGCTCGACCAGGCGGGAGATGTCGGCATCCTCGCTCGGGAGCAGCCGGTCGAGCGCCTCCACGAGGATCACCTCGCTGCCCAATCGCGCGAAGCCCGATGCGATCTCCGCTCCGGAGGCCCCCGCGCCGACGACGGCGAGGCGCGCCGGCAGCTCCTGGAGCGCCCAGGCCTGCTCGGTGCCGAGGATCCGCCCCCCGAGCTCCACGCCGGGGATCGCCTTGGGCACCGAGCCCGTGGCGAGGATCACCGACCCGGCTCCGAAGGACTGCTCGCCCACGCGGACGTCGCCGTCCGCGGTCAGGGCGGCGCTGCCCTCGATCAAGTCGATGCCGTTTTTCTTGAAGAGCCCGCTCACCCCGGAGGTGAGCGTGGTCACGACCTTCTCGCGGCGGGCCTGGATGCCCGCATAGTCCACCTCGACCGAACCCACCGTCAGACCGAAGTCACCGGCCTCTCGGATCTCGGTGAGCAGATCGGCTGAGCGCAGCACCGCCTTGGCGGGGATGCACGCGTAGTTCAGGCAGCGCCCGCCGACCTTGTCGCGCTCGACCACGGCGGTCTTCCTGCCGAGCTGCGCGGCGCGGATCGCGGCCACGTAGCCGCCCGGTCCCGAGCCGATCACGATTGTGTCGTAGGAGCTCTCAGCCATGCCGGGGTTGAGCCTAGCGTCCTCGCGCGGACGCTCCGGCCCTGCTCAGCGGTGGTGCGCTTTGAGGGAGACCTTCACGGTCTTCAGAACGACGCCCTGGGAGCTCACGCGGAGCAGCACGGTGATGTGGTGGCGGGAGGCGAGAAGTCGTTTGCCCGTGCGGTTCAGGTGCAGCGTGAGCTTGCGCTTTTCCCCCGGCTTGAGCGTCGCCGAGAGCTTGCCGAGCGTGAGCGTCCTGCGCTTCGCTGCGGCTATGAGCGCGCCGTGTTCTTCGGCCGCGACGAGCAGCGCTTCGATCGGGCAGCTCGCTGCGCCTGCGGGGCAGGTGACGGTGGTGCTCGCCGCTTCTCCCGCACCCGCCGCCCCGCTCACGGTCGCCGAGATCCCCGCGCCCGCCCCTGCGAAGGCGGTGCTCGTCGAATAGGTCGTATCGCCGGAGTAGGTCGCCGTGACCGGCGCCACGGTGCCCGTCGGGATTCCGCCCGCGGGAGGCACGTAGGTCACCGAGCAGAACGCCACCGTCGCCGAGCCCGGAGTCGGAGAGAGCCCGCAGCTCGGCAACGGAACGAACGTCCCCTTGGTCGCGCTGAACGCGACGCTGCCCGTCGGCGCGCTTGCTCCGGTTCCGCCCACCTCGGCCGTGCAGGTGAAGTCCGATGAGGCGAGCTCGAGGTTGCAGAGCACTTCGATCGCCGACGCTTTCAATCCCGCTGCCGCGGGCGCTTCGCGCACCGCGGTGAAGGTCCCGGTCGTGCCGTGGTTGTCTTCGTAGCTCCCGGAGAAGGAGAGGCCGTCCGCGCTCACCGTCTCGATCCCTTTCGCGGTGTAGCCCGCCTTGCCTTTCCCTTCGAGTGTGAGCGTGCTTGCGCTGAGGCTTCCCGCAACGGTCCCTTCGAGTTCGCCGCTTCCCGTGAGCGAGCCTTCGATCGTGCCGGTGCCCGCGGGCTGGTTGAGCGTCAGCGTCCCGGCCCGCACCTGGCCCGCACAGGGTCCCACCGCGCAGTGGTAGGCCGCCTGCCACACACCCGTCAGGTTGAGCGTCGCGGCGCCCGCGGGCGCCGCGGGGAGGACGGCGAGGGCGGCCGCGATCACGGCGACGGTCGCGATGGGACTCAGCTGACGGGCTCGGCGCACCTGCGCTCCTCGATTCGGGGACGGGCGAGCGATCCTAACCCGCGTCGGGGCGTCATCCGCGGGCGTCTACGCAAGGCCTACGTAACCGCGCGGCGCGTCATTCGCCGAGGTGCATCCGTTCCCCGGCCTGCAGCCTGCCCATCACGCGGACGAGCTTCCAGAAGAGCCATCCCCCGAGCCCGATCCCGACCACGCAGACGAGCGCGGCGGTCACCGTCGAGGCCACGATCAGCGCGAGTGAGGTGACGATGATCTGAAAGGCGAGCAACGCCTCGAAGGAGAGCACCGCCCAGTAGCGCTGGCGGTACATGCCCTGAGCGAGCAGCGCGAGCACCGCCGCGAGCGTTGCCGCTCCCGGCAGCGAGCCGCCGTGGCGGCTGAGGTCGTGCACGCTCGCCCCGCCCACGATCACGCCCGCGCCGAGCACGATGCAGACGCCGATCGCGACGAGCAGCGCGGGCGGGCGCTCGCCGGGCTCCAGTGGACGAAGCGCCTCGCGCGCGAGCCGCTCGCGCTCGCTGCGCGGTGCGCGCGCGCTCCCCTCCTCCTCGCTGAGGCCACCCCGCGTGGGCGGGCTCGGTTCGCCCACGGTCACGCGCCGCCTCCGAGCAGGCCGCGCAGCTCGGCGGCGGCGGCCTCGGGGTCGGAGGCCGCCGCGATCGCACGCAGCACGACGATCCGCTCGGCGCCGGCCGCGGTGACCTCGGCGACGTTGCTCGCGTCGAGCCCGCCGATCGCGAAGAAGGGCACGCGTGCATGGGCCGCGGCGTAACGCACGAGCTCGACCCCGACCGCGGGCCTCCCCTCCTTGGTGGGGGTCTCGTGCACCGGCCCGACGCCGATGTAGTCCACGAGGCGTGAATCGACCGCGTCGATCTCGGCGGAAGCGTGGGTGGAGAGCCCCAGCAGCATCTCCGGACCGACGATCGCGCGCGCCTGCTCGACGGGCATGTCCTCCTGCCCCACGTGCACGCCGTCCGCTCCCACCTCCGCGGCGACCGCGGGACGATCGTTCACCACGAAGAGCACCTCGAGGCGCTCGCAGAGCGCGCGGGTCGCGTTCGCGACGGCCGTGAGCTCGTCGTCGGCGAGCCGCTTCTCGCGCAGCTGGAAGACGTCGACGCCCCCGGCCGCGGCCGCCCGCAGGAGGTCGGGCAGGCCGCTCGCATCGGGTGGGTCGCCGGGCAGGCCGCAGACCAGATACAGGCGCGCGGCCCCAAGACGCTCGCGGCGTTCCTCTGCGCGTCCGTTGCCCGACATCGAGTGAAGTCTCGCAGTTGCCCGCGGGCGGGCGGGGACTAGCATCATCGCCATGTCCTCCGCAAGCACAGCGGACCTGCTCGTCGTCGGCGGTGGCGTGATCGGGCTGAGCGTCGCCTGGCGAGCCCGGCAGCGGGGTCTCAGCGTCACGGTGCTCGAGCGCGGACTCCTCGGTGAGGGCACCTCGCGCGTGGCCGCGGGCATGATCGCTCCCGTCGCCGAGGTCGAGTTCGGCGAGGCGGGGCGGCGGCTGCTCGACCTCGGCCTGCGCTCCGCCGCGCTCTGGCCATCCTTCGCCGCGGAGCTCGCCGAACGCGGAGGCATCGATCCGGGGCTGCACCGCACGGGGACGTTGCTGCTCGCCGCCGACCGCGACGAGGCCGAGGAGCTCACCCGCCAGCTCGATCTCCGGCGCTCGCTCGGCCTCGCGGTTCGCCGCCTCGCGCCGAGCGCGGCTCGCGATCTCGAGCCCGCGCTCGCCCCCACCCTGCGGATGGCGCTCGACGTCCCCGACGATCACTCACTCGATCCGCGCCGCGCGCTCGAGGCGCTGCGAGCGGCGTGCGAGCTCGAGGGAGTCACGATCCGCGAGCGCGCCGGGGTGCGCGCGGTGGAGCGGGAGGGCTCACGCGTTTGTGCGCTGCGACTCGATGACGGCGAGCGTCTCGCTGCTGGGAGCGTCGTGCTCGCCACCGGGGCGTGGAGCGCGGAGATCGAGGGGCTCGCAGCCGAGGAGCGTCTGCCGGTCCGTCCCGTCAAGGGTCAGATCATGCGGCTTCGCGACCCGCAGGGGCCCGGCCTGCTCGAGCGCGTGATCCGCTACACCGGCGGCTACGTCGTGCCCCGCGGCGATGGGCGCTACGTGCTCGGGGCGACCGTCGAGGAGCGCGGCTTCGAGCTCGGCGCCACCGCCGGTGGCGTGTACGAGCTGCTGCGCGACGCGCACGAGCTTCTCCCCGGGATCGCCGAGCTCGAGATCGAGGAGCTCTCGACGGGACTGCGCCCGGGGACCCCCGACAACCTCCCCGCGATCGGGCGCGGCGCGCTCGACGGGCTGATCTGGGCCACCGGGCATCACCGCAACGGCATCCTGCTCGCCCCGCTCACCGCGCAGCTCGTGCTCGACCTGCTAGATGAAGGTGAGCGGGAGCAGGACCTGCTCGACGCCTGCGACCCCGCGCGATTCGCTCGTAGCGGGGGGCCCTCGAGGGAGAAGGCGGGCGCGCTGTGACGATCGTCCTCAACGGGCGCGCCTGTGAGATCCCCGCGCCGGGGACTCCGGCGGTCGCGCTGCGCGAGCTCGGGCTGGAGCCGGGTGCGCGAGGTGTGGCGGTGGCGGTCGACGGCGAGGTCGTCCCACGCGCGGAGTGGGACTCGCGCGCGCTCAGCGAGGGCGCGCGAGTCGAGGTGCTCACGGCGATGCAGGGAGGATGAGCGAGATCGAGGAGCCCGTTCAGAGCGAGCTCGCCCTGCCCGGCGAGATCGCGGACCCGCTGCGGATCGCCGGCCGCGAGCTCACTTCGCGCCTGCTGCTCGGGACCGGAGGGTTCCCCTCGCTCGAGCTGCTCGCAGAGGCGATCGCGCTCAGCGGGAGCGAGCTGGTCACCGTCGCTCTGCGCCGAGTGCAGAGCGCGGGCCCGAACGCTCTCGTCGCGGTGCTCGAGGAGGCCGGAGTGCAGCTGCTGCCGAACACGGCGGGGTGTCACACGGCACGTGATGCGGTGCTCACCGCGAAGCTCTCCAGGGAGGCCTTCTCGACGGACTGGATCAAGCTCGAGGTGATCGGGGACGAGGACACGCTCCTGCCCGACGCTCCCGAGCTGCTGCGAGCTGCGGAGGAGCTCGTCGCGGACGGCTTCGTGGTGCTCCCCTACACGACAGACGATCCCGTGCTCGCCCGCAGGCTCGTCGACGTCGGGTGCTCAGCGGTGATGCCGCTCGGGGCGCCGATCGGCAGCGGCATGGGGATACGCAACCCCTACAACATCTCCCTCATTCGCGAGAAGGTCGACGTCCCCGTGGTACTCGACGCGGGCATCGGGACCGCATCGGACGCGGCGCTCGCGATGGAGCTCGGATGCGACGCGGTGATGGCGGCCTCCGCGGTCGCCCGCGCGCAGGATCCGGCGGCGATGGCGCTCGCGATGCGTCGGGCGGTGGAGGCGGGTCGCCTCGCCCACGGGGCGGGGCGCATCCCGCGACGTCGCTACGCGCGCGCCTCGACGAGCGATGAGGGGCTCGCCGAGCTCACTTGAGCACCTCGATCGTGCCGTTCATCGTCGCGGGGTGGATGGTGCACTCGTAGTGGATCGTGCCGGGCTTCGTGAGGGTGACCGAGAAGGTGTGCCCTTCGCCGAGGCTTCCCGAGGCGAAGCGCTGCGGTCCGGACTCGCTGGTCACGTTGTGCGTGACCGCGTCGTGGTTCGTCCAGACGATCGTGCTCCCCACCTTCACCCGCAGCACGTCGGGGTCGATCGTGATGTTGCGATAGGCGATCTGGACACTGCCTTCGTGGACGGGAGCGGACCCCGAGGGCGCACCGTAGTTCGGCTTGGTCTGCACCTTCAGGCTGCTCCCGCCCACCGCTTTGCCCGTTTCGCTCGGCGTGGCGGGGGTCCCGGACGGGGCCTGCGAGCCGGAGGAGCTCGAGCTTCCCCTGAGGATCCGCACGCTGCGAGCGCGAGCCCGCAGAGCGGAGCGAGGGCGAGCAACGCGACGGATCTGGCCGGATGAGAGGGCATCGAGGGGCCAAGATCCCACATCCGGGAGGCCGACGCGGAGGGCCTAGACTCACCGCTTCGATGTCCCCCCGCCACTTCCTCATAGGAACGGAGCTCTCGCCGGCGGAGCTCGGAGCGCTGATCTCGCGCGCCGAGCAGCTCGCTCGCGAGCCGCTCGCGAGCGACGTGCTCGCCGGCAGGAGCGTCGGGCTGATCTTCCAGAAGCCCTCCACGCGCACGCGCGTGTCCTTCGACGTGGGCGTGCACGAGCTCGGCGGCCACCCTGTCGTGCTCCGCGGCGATGAGCTGCAGCTCTCGAGGGGCGAGGCTCTGCGTGACACCGCGCTCGTGCTCTCGCGCCACTTCGCCGCGGTCGGGATTCGCACGGGTCCGGACGCGATGGTCGAGGAGCTCGCGCGCTACAGCTCGGTGCCGATCGTGAACATGCTCACCGCGCGCCATCACCCATGTCAGGCGCTCGCAGACCTGCTCACGCTGCGCCAGGCGCACGGCGAGCTGGAGGGCCTGCGCCTCGCCTACGTCGGCGACGGCAACAACGTCGCTCGCTCGCTCGCGCTGCTCGGCTCGATGGCGGGGTTGCACGTCGCCGTCGCATCCCCTCCGGGCTACACGCTCGAGGCTGAGATCGCCCCGCCCGCGGGCGCCGAGGGCACGATCAGCCTCCACACGGATCCGCAGGAGGCGGTGGCGGGCGCGGTGGCGGTCTACACGGACGTCTGGGTGAGCATGGGCGACGAGGAGACCGCCGAGGAGCGCCGTCGCGACCTCGCGGCCTATCGCGTCGACGACGCGTTGCTCGACGCAGCCGCCCCGGGCGCCTTCGCGATGCACGATCTGCCCGCGCACCCCGGCGAGGAGATCGCCGCCGAGGTGCTCTACGGCGAGCGTCAGCGGATCTGGGATCAGGCCGAGAACCGGCGCCATGCGCAGAAGGCGCTGCTCGAGCTGCTGGTCGGCCTCGCCGCCGCGCCGCGTCCGGCGGGATCGGAGTGAGCGCCCCGGCCCAGGCGCGTCCGCAGCGCGGCGACGAGCTCGACCTGCGGATCGACTCGCTCGCCTTCGGGGGCGAGGGGGTGGCGCGGCTTGCGGAGGCGGAGGGCGCCGATCAGGGCGGGGGCTACGTCGTCTTCGTCGCGGGCGCGATCCCCGGAGACCGCGTTCGGGCGGTGGTCCACAAGCGCAAGCGCAGCTACGCGCACGCACGCACGATCGAGGTGATCGAGCCGAGCCCCGAGCGGATCGCCCCGCGCGCGGACCATCCGGGCGTGGCCTGGCAGGTTCTCCCCTACGCGCGCCAGCTCGAGATCAAGCACGCACAGGTGGGCGAGGCGCTCGAGCGCCTCGGACGGCTGTCGGGCTTCGAGCTCGAGGAGATCGTTCCCGCGGTCGAGCAGTGGCGCTACCGCAACAAGCTCGAGTACTCCTTCGGCAACGCGCCCGACGGAGGACTTCTCTGCGGCTTTCACGCTCCGGCCGGGGGCAACGAGGTGCTCGCGATGGAGGACTGCCTGCTCGCCTCCGAGCTCGGCAACCGCGCGCGAACGGTCGCGGCCACGTGGTGCGCGCAGCAGGGCCTGCAGGCCTGGGAGCGGGGCGGGCCGGTGAGGGAGCGCGAGCGCCGAATCGGCCCGAGCCCCGACGGCCGGGCGCGGCTTCGCAACCTCGTCGTCCGCGAGGGACGCCGCACGGGGCGCGTGCAGATCCGGCTCGTGAGCACCGAGGGCGAGCTCGACTCCTCGGCGTTCGCCGCCGCGTGCGCGGCGGGGCTCGGCGAGAGCCTCGACGGGGTGCTCTGGACGCGCTCGGACCGGCCCGCAGAGACGACGCAGGGTGGAGAGACGGAGTTGATCTGGGGCGAGGGCGAGCTGCCCGAGCGCCTCGGCGAGCTCGACCTGCGCATCTCCTCGGAGGCCTTCTTCCAGACCAACACGGAGATGGCCGAGGTGCTCTACGGGATCGCTACCGAGTACGCCGCGCTGGAGGGCTGGGAGCGCGTCTACGACCTCTACTGCGGGATCGGCTCGATCGCGCTCACGCTCGCTCCCCGCGCGGGAGAGCTGTGGGGGATCGAGCTCGTCGAGCGCGCGGTCGCCGACGCGATCGAGGGTGCGCGCCGCAACGAGATCACGAAGGCGCACTTCTTCGCGGGCGACACGCGGCTCGCGCTGCCCGAGCTGCTGGAGCGCGCCGGGCGCCCGGACGTGGTCGTCGTCGACCCGCCCCGCGCCGGCCTCTCCAAGAAGGTCGTCCACCGCGTCATCGACGCTTCGCCGCGGCGGATCGTCTACGTCTCCTGCAACCCCACCACGCTCGCGCCGAACGCCGCCGAACTCGTCGAGGCCGGATGGGTGCTCAAGCGCGTGCGGCCCGTGGACATGTTCCCGCAGACTCACCACATCGAGTGCGTGGCGTTGTTCGAGCGGGGTTAGAGCAGCGACCGTCCCGCGCGGCCGCGGGTAGTGTCGAGGCCGGTGATCGAAGTCAGCGTGAAGGCCGCCGCCGGGAGGGTTCGGGCGGTCGCTTGGCCGATACTCCAGACATCCGCGGCCGCGGGCATCGCATGGTGGGTCGCGCACAGCGTCCTCGGCCATCCCCAGCCGTTCTTCGCGCCGATCGCGGCGGCGGTCTCGCTCAGCACGAATCAGGTGCAGCGCGCGCGGCGCACCGTCCAGATGATCGTCGGGGTGCTGCTCGGGATCGGCGTGAGCGAGGCGGTGCACCCGCTTTTCGGCAGCAGCGCGCTCTCGATCGCAGCCGTCGTGCTGGTGACCCTCCTCGTCGCTGTCGCGGTGGGGATCGGCTTCGTCGGCGAAGGGATGATGTTCGTCAACCAGGCCGCCGCCTCGGCGATCCTCGTGGTCGCCCTGCATCGAGCGGGGACCGGCTCCGAGCGTGCGATCGACGCGCTGCTCGGCGGTGGGGTCGCGCTCGTGATCGGCGTGGGGCTGTTCCCCGCCGATCCGCTGAAGGTCCTCTGGCGCGCTGAGGCGGGCGTTCTGCGAGCGCTCTCAGCCGTGTTGCGCCGGGAGCCTCTCCCCGCTCATCGTCACCGCGACCCCGACATGGACTGGACGCTCCTGGCCAGCCACGAGGTGCATCGCAGGCTCACCGCGCTGACCCAGGCGCGCTCCACCGCACGTGCGGTTGTGAGGATCGCTCCACGGCGGATGCGACTGCGGGCGCGGGTCGAGCTGGAGGAGCGGCGTGTGGCGGTCATGTACCTGCTCGCCGGCGGTGCGCTCTCGCTCGTGCGTGCGCTGGCCGACTCCGAGGAGAGCGGGGAGCGGGTGGACGAGGCGGCGCAGCGAGAAGTGCAGGCGCTCGCCGAAGCGGTGCGCTCGCTGCCCGCAGCGCAGCGGCCGTGGAGCGCGCTCGCGCTGGTGGGAGCGCGACGCGAGATGACCGAGCTGCTCGCCGCGCCGCTGCCCGGCGGGTCGCCGGCGAGCCTCGCGGTCTCAACCGCCGCCCGGCGTGTGGCGCGCGACCTGCTCGCACTGATCCCGGTGGGCGCGACCAGCGTCTAGGCTGGGGCGGTGCGCGCCGCGACCATCCGCGACAAGGAGATCGTCGTCGAGGAGCATCCCGACCCGGTGCCGGGGCACGGCGAGGTGCTCGTGAAGGTGCGCGCGGCGGGGCTGAACGGGGCAGACATGATGCAGCGCCGCGGCCTCTATCCAGCGCCGGCGGGGTCTCCCCAGGACATCCCCGGGATGGAGTTCGCGGGCGAAGTGGCTGCGCTCGGGTATGGCGTCGAAGGCTTCTCCGAGGGCGACCGAGTGATGGGGATCGTGGGCGGCGGCGCGCAGGCGGAGCTGCTCACCGCTCACGAGCGCGTGCTGATGGCGGTACCGGACGGGCTCGACTGGGCCGAGGCGGGAGGCCTGCCCGAGGTCTTCACCACCGCTCACGACGCGGTCTTCGTGCAAGCCGGGCTGCGGCCCGGTGAGCACCTGCTCGTGCACGGTGGCGCGGGCGGCGTGGGCACCGCCGCGATCCAGCTCGCCCGCGCCGCGGGCGCGCGCGTGACGGCGACCGTGCGCAACGAGGAGCTTCACGGGGCAGTGGACGAGCTCGGCGCGCGTGTGATCGCGTGCGAGGGCTTCGCAGAGCACGGCCCCTACGACGTGATCCTGGAGCTCGTGGGCGGACCGAACATGGCGGAGAACCTGCAGGCGCTCGCCACGGGCGGACGCATCGCCGTGATCGGGGTGGGCGGCGGGGCGAAGAGCGAGCTCAACCTGCTCGCGCTGATGGGAAAGCGCGCAAGGATCCACGGCTCCACGCTGCGCGCGCGCCCGCTCGAGGAGAAAGCGCTCACGGCGCGGCTCGTCGAGCGCGAGGTGCTGCCTCTGTTCGAGCGCGGCGCGCTGCGCGTGCCCGTCGCGGGCGAGTTCCCCCTCGATCGCGCCGCCGAGGCCTACGAGCGATTCGCCGCGGGCGGGAAGCTCGGCAAGGTCGTGATCACGCCCTAGCGGTTCAGTAGGGCGGCTGAGCGGCGTACCACTCGCCGAGCACGCGGAAGGCGGCCCAGAACTCGCTCTTCGCGTCCTGTTCGTCGAGCGAGTCGTCGATGTCGGGCACGTAGAGCGCGTCGATCGTCGGCGTGAGCTGCTGGATCTCGCCCGGCGCCGGAGCGAGCGGGCGCGCGAGCGGAACGTCCATCTCGCCCAGCGCGACGAGCGCCTCCTCGCCCATCATCACGACGATCTTCGGCTGCACGATCGCGATCTCCTCGACGACGCGCGAGACGCAGGCGAAGTCGGCGAGCGAGGCGTCGCTCAGCGGGCACTTCACGCAGAGCGTTCCGTAGACCGCGAGCGGGTCGATCTGCAGTCGCTTGAGCGACTTCATGATCGCGCTGCCGGCGCGCCCGTAGAAGGCCACGCCCTCCTCGATCTCGGAGGGGACGGGCGCGTACTTGAGGAGCATGATGTCGGCCTGCGGGTGCCCGGAGCCGAGCACGGGCATCAGGTTGCCGCGCGGGCAGTGCGGGCAGGCCTGCAGGTCGCGCGTGAGCGAGTTGAGCTCGCGGATCGCGCGCTCCAGGTACTTCTCCTTGATCTCGTCGTCGGTGACGGGCATCGGTCCGGAGAGATTTGACGGTGCCTCGTCTTGTCCTTGACGGTGCATCAGTAGTTGCGCTCTGCCGCTTGCAGCCCGCGTCCGCTCGGTCAGCGCCGGGAGCCCGTGCGGCGCACCCGCTTGAGCCTCCGGGCCTTGCTCGCGCGCTGGGCCGAGCGGGGCGTCGCCCGGGTCTGGAGGAACTTGAGCGCCTGGACGTAGAGCAGCGAGGAGGGGCGCGTGAGGATGTCCGCGTCGCGCAGCGACTGCAGGAACTCGTCGGGGCCGTCGAAATCGCGCATCCTGATCCGCACCGAGCCGAGGCCCTGGGCGACGTGGGAGTCCGAGCCCGCCCCGGCGACGATCCGGTACTTCTCGGCGAAGCGCGCGGCCTCCTCGTTGAACGCGCTGATCGCCACGCGCGGGTTGAACACCTCGATCGCGTCGAGGTGCTCCAGGTTCGCGAGCAGGTACTCGTAGTCGGGCACGGAGTGCATGCGGTCGAATGGATGCGGCACGTAGACCACCCCGTTCTGCGCGCGGATCTCCTCGATCGTCTCTCGCATCGTCAGGCCGCGGGGGATCTTCTCCTCGATGAAGAGCCCGATCACCTCGCCTTCCTGCGCGGTCTTGATCTCCTCGCCCACGATCACCTTGACCGGTGGGTTCGGGCCCGATCGCGCGGCCTGCTCGCGCGCCTCGAGCGCTCCCGAGATCTCGTTGTGGTCGGTCACCGCGATCGCACCGAGACCCTGTTCGTGGGCGGTCGCGAGCAGCACCTCCACGGGGGTGGCGCAATCCCCGGAGTGGTCGGTGTGCATGTGCAGGTCGACATCGATCAGCGGACGGCCCGCGAGCGCCGATCGCAGCGTCTCGTTCCCGCTCGAATCGTGCCGGCGCGCGGCGAGGCGCGTGTAGATCGCCTCGAGTCCGTCCGCCGCGCCCGCGTCGTCGGCGAGCAGGTCGTACACACCGGGGAAGTGGCGGTTCATCAGCTCCGCGGTCGCGGGCAGGCTCGCGATTCGCGCGTCGAGGCGTCCGAAGAAGCTCTCCACGAAGCGCCGCGCGAGCAGCGTCGAGAGCAGCCGCTCCTCGGAGGAGTGGAAGGACCCCACGTTCAGCGCGCGCGAGTGGCGCAACGCAGCAGCCGAGGTGCTGGGCGCGAAGGGCTCGTGCACGTGCACGAAGTCGAGCTCGACCGTGCCGAGCACTTCCTCGACGGTGCGCGCCACGTCGATCGGGAGCGCGGCGGGGCGGCGTCGTGCCCCGGGCACCACGTCGAGCACCTCGCCCACCGCGATCACACGGAAGCCCTCCTCCTCGCCCTCGGCGCCGAGCAGCAGCGATTCCGGCCCGGCGCCGTTTCTCGCGGCCCGCAGTGCACGGCGCGAATCGCGCACACGCTCCTGGGAGCGGGAGGGGGCGAGCACGATCACGCGATGCCCGCGCCGCGAGAGCTCAGCGGCGACGCGGCGTACGTGCGCGTTGACCTCGCTGTCCTCGCTCTCCCACGGATACGGCGTCACATGGGCGATGGCGAAGGACTGCGACATCAGAAGCGAGCTTATCCCCGTCGCGTGCGCGCCGCTGAGCAGCGCGCACGTTCTGCGACGGGTCGGCGGCTAGCCGCGCGCTGCTGTCTTCGCGCGACGGGCGGGAGCTTTGCGCCCCTTGGGTTTCGTCCCCGGCTTGCGCGTGTGCTTGGCGATGAACTGCTCCGTGTCGCGGCGCGCCTGATCGTCCGGTCGCTGGTTGTGCGGGGACTTCATCAGGTAGGAGGAGGGGCCGTCGAGCTGACCGCCGATCCCGTGGTTCAGCGCGAGCTTGCAGCAGCGCACCGCATCGATCACGATCCCCGCCGAGTTCGGCGAGTCCCACACCTCGAGCTTGAGCTCGACGTTCAGCGGCACGTCGCCGAAGGCCTGACCCTCGACGCGGATGTGCGCCCACTTGCGATCGGTGAGCCACGGCACGTAGTCCGACGGGCCGATGTACACGTCGCTGGCGGGCAGCTCGTGGTCCATGATCGAGGTGACCGCGTTGGTCTTGGAGATCTTCTTGGACTCCAGCCGCTCGCGCTCGAGCATGTTGTAGAAGTCCATGTTGCCGCCCACGTTGAGCTGCGAGGTGCGCATCATCTTCACCCCGCGGTCGGCGAACAGCCGCGCGAGGTTGCGGTGCACGATCGTCGCGCCGACCTGGGACTTGATGTCGTCGCCGACGATCGGCAGGCGCGCCGCTTTGAAGCGCTTGTCCCAGTAGTCCTCGCGAGCGATGAAGACCGGGATGCAGTTCACGAACCCGCAGCCCGCCTCGAGCACCTGCTCGACGTACCACTTCGTCGCCTGCTCGGAACCCACGGGCAGATAGGAGACGACCACGTCGGTGTGCGTGTCCTTGAGGATCTTCACGATGTCCGCCGTCTCGCCCGGCGCCTTTTTGATCTTCTCTTTGAGGTACTTGCCGAGACCGTCGTGGGTCATGCCGCGGTAGACGGGCACGCCGAGCTTCTTCGGCACCTTCGCGAACTTCATCGTGTTGTTCTGCCCGGCCCAGATCGCTTCGCCCAGGTCCTTGCCGACCTTCGTCGAGTCGATGTCGAAGGCCGCGGTGAATTCGATGTCCGAGATGTGGTAGCCGCCGAGGTCGACGTGCATCAGCCCGGGGACCTGCTCGGAGGGGTCGGCGTCTTTGTAGTAGTGCACGCCCTGCACGAAGGCCGAGGCGCAGTTGCCCACCCCGACGATCGCGACGCGTACCTTCTCGGACTGGTAGCGCGCGGCGCCGTTTGTGGCTGGCGCGCCGTTGCCGTTGCTGTGCTCCTTGATCACGAGTGCGATGTCCTTTGCAGGGCGCGATGGCCCGGTCGAGGGCGGCCCGTGGGGCGCACCCTGCTTCTCAGGGGACGACGGTGGGCGAGGGACCTCACCGTCTCCGAGACACTACTCCGCCGTCGCGAGAAGGTCACACGGAGAGTTGGCTGCGCACGTGCCAGATGCGCTGTGCGACGGTGAAGACGCTCAACCCGGCGAGCACGTACACCGCGGGCTCGAGCAGTTCGAAGTTGCCGAGCGACGCGCCCTTCGCGAAGACGAGTCCGATCGAGAGGATCACGACGCGAACGGGACGGGTAGCGATACCCACCTTGCACTCCACGCCGAGCGCCTCCGCGCGTGCGCGCGTGTAGCTCACCATCAGCGAGGCGAGCACCGCGACCACGACGCCCGCGGCGGCGGCCTGGTTGTGCCGCGCGGCGAAGTAGCCCGCGACCGCTGTGAGCACGATCCCCTCCTCGATCCGGTCGAGCGTCGAGTCGAGGAATGCGCCGAACGGCGTTCCCTTGCCCGACATCCGCGAGTAGCGCCCGTCGAGCGTGTCCATCACCGAGCCGACGATGAAGGCCACGCCGCCGAGGAAGAAGAGGCGTTCCCAGACGAGCACCGCGGCGAGCACGTTGAGCACGAGCCCCGTGAGCGAGATCGTGTTCGGTGTGAGGCGGGACTCGATCAGGCGGTTGCGCACGAGCTCACGGCGCTCGCCCTGGCCGATCGGCGCGCGCACGGGACTGCGCCCCGCGCGCGCTGCGCGGCGTGCCCGTCGCGGGGCATGCTGGCGTGGCGGCATCGGCTCGCGCCGCTACCCGCTGGCCGTCAGCTGTGGCGTGGTGGAGACGCCCGAGAAGCCCCAGACCGCGGGCCGTGCTCGAGCGAGCCAGCGTGCGCCGTAGGCCGAGGCGCCCGCGGTGAGCGCGCCGAGCATCGCGTCGAAGATGAAGTGGTTCGCGGTCACGATGATCACGAACGCCATCAGGAAGGGGTAGACCGCCCAGGCCACGCGGGCGATCGGGCTGCGCACCAGTCGCGCGAGCGGCCAGCCGATCATCAGCGCGAAGGCGACGTGCATCGAGGGCACCGCGGCGTAGACGTTGGTGAGCGCGTTGATCGAGGCGCTGCCCTGTCCGACCTTCACCCCGGTGAAGTCCGAGACGCTGTCGATGAAGCCCCACTCGGGCATGAACCGCGGCGGGGCGGTCGGGAAGACGACGTAGCCCACGAGCGCGATCGCCATCGCGATCATGAACATGTTGCGCACGAAGTAGAAGCTCTTGTTGTGCTTCAGGTAGAGGTAGACGAGCGCACCCACGGTGACACTCGTCTGGGCGTTCACGTAGATCCAGCTCGAAACCACCATCAGCAGGTGGCTGCCCGAAGCCCAGGTCTGGATCGAGGGCTCGACGAAGAGGTGCATCCCCCGCTCGAGTGAGATCAGGTCGCGCGCGTGCGCGAAGGCCTCGTTGGCGTCGCCCTCGACGATCCCGCGGACCAGCCGGTAGGCCAGGTAGGCGAGTCCGAAGAGCGAGACCTGCCGAAGTGCATCGAGCCAGCCGTGGGGCAGGACGCGCTCCTGCAGGCGGCGAGCGCGAGCGACCATCGCGGCTTAGCCTAGACGATGCTCAGTTGCAACGCTCCCCGTGCGAGAAGATCCGCGCGAGCGAGAAGCGGATGCCGACGTGGATGTAGCCGGGCCGCTTCACATCCACACGTGTCCACGACCCCTCTTCGCTCACGCAAGCCCTGCCCGAGGTGACCGCCCAGTAAGGGCTGAATCGCAGCCGCACGAGATAGCCGCCGGCCGGCGCCCGCAGGGTGAACGAGCTTCTGCCGACGTTCGTCAGACGCGCGGGGTTCACCATCAGATCGTCCGGGGCTTCCACGACCAGCGGAAAGTGCCGGCGCACGGCGAACAGCCGCCAGTGGGCGGAGCTCCAGACCTCGTGCAGGGCGCCCCCCGGCCCCGTGAGCGCGGGCTGGGAGAGGAGGCGAGCCTCGGCCTTGCCGGAGTAGTCGAGCGAGGCGTCCGGGAGCGCCACATATGAGATCCCCTGCGCGCTCAGCCACCTCTCGTAGCGTCCCGTGGTGAGTGCGCCCGAGCCGTAGAACAGCCCGTTGCGGTAGCGGTCGAGCTGGCGCTCCCAGCCGCGCGCGATCATCACCGCGGGCGCGACGTAGCGCGCCTCCCAGTGATCGACCGTGGGCACCACCTCGATGCGCGCGGGGGTTCGGCCGTAGCCGATGTCCAACCGCGCGAGCTCGCCGAGCAGCGGCCGGTAGTAGGCCGCGCCCGTCGCGGGGTTCGAGAGCGTCGAGACGAAGTCGGTGACGGGCGCGTTCGCCTGCCAGTAGGTGAGCGGCGCGATCAGCACGAGCAGCGCGACGCGCCGCCATCGCTGCTCGGAACCGAACAGCGCGCAGGCCGCGATCGGCCCGGCGGCGAGCGCGCCGAGCCGGTCGGCGTTGCCGCCCACGGCGCTCGGCAGGAGGAAGGAGCCGAGCAGGACGAGCGCGTACAGCGCCGCCCCGATGCGGAGCGTCGCGGCGCTCCGCGGGGATCGCGAGGCCGATCACGATCACGCCCACGAACGCCGGGTAGAACGCCGAGCCCACGAAGGGCTGGCTGCCTCCTTCGGGGAAGGCCACGCTGAGCAGCGCGATCGGCGCGAGCGCGAGCACGCAGAGCGCGGCGGGCAGGCGCCGCCGTTCGCTCGTGAGCGCCCAGGCGAGCATCGCCATCGCCAGGAACGCTCCCGCGACGGGGCTCGCGAGCGAGCAGATCACGGCGAGTGCGCCCGCTGCGGCGAGCTGGGGGCGCGCTCTCCGGCCGGCCTCGCGGGAGGGCTGCTCCTCCGGAGAGGATCGCCGCGCGCGCTGAGCGAGCACCAGAGCGCCGAGGCCGATCGCGAGTCCGAGATCGAAGGGGACGCGGCTCGAGAGCAGCGCCACGCCCGCGCCGAGCGCGAACCAGATCGAGGCGGCGCGAGCTGCGCCCGGCGAGACGGTCCCGCGCAGCGTCTCGGAGAAGAGCGCGGTGGCGGCGACCATCGAGATCGCCGCGAGCAGGGCCGGGCCGATCAGCGCGCCGAGCGCCGGGGCGAGCAGCGAGTAGGCGAGCAGGTGATGGCCGCCGTACCAGGAGTTGTCCCACAGCGTTAGCCCCACTTCGGAGAAGAGGTGGCTGCGGTAGGAGGCCGCCGCGAGGTCGGGGCTCTGCGGCGCGAGGATCAGATAGACGAGGGCGAGCAGCGCGGCGAGCACCCAGGCGGGCGTGCCTGCCGGCAGCGTGCGCGTCCTGCCCGGCATCGCTCCGGCGGGCCGCGCGGCGGCGCTCACCCCGCGCTCAGGAAGGACGCGACCCGATCGACGATGTCGGGTCTGTCGAGCCACGCCCAGTGGCCCGCGTCGGGGTACTCCTCGAGCTCGGCGTTGCCGAGCGCCTGGGCGTAGTCCGCGCCGAAGCGCGCCGGGATGTAGGGGTCGCGCTGCCCCCAGAGCACGAGCGCGGGCATCGAGAGCGAGCCGAGGCCGCTGCCCGCCGGCGGCGAGCCGCTCCGGCGGCGAGCTTCGGTAGAGGCGCAGGATCGCGCGCTGGGTGCCCTGGTCGAAGTGCTCGAGCATCGACTCGATCCACTCCTCGGGCAGCGGACCGGGCGTGACGTTGGACTCGCGCGTGAGCAGCTTCGAGGTGAAGCGGTTGGTCGTGCCCATCGCGAGCTCGCCGAGCCCCGGGGTGCGCCAGATGCGCGCGGTGCGGTGCCAGCGGTAGCCCGGGAGCAGCGGCACCGCGTTGATGATCACGATCCGCTCGACGCGCTCGGGCAGGCGCTGTGCGAGCAGCAGCCCGACGGCGCCCCAGTCGTGAACCACGAGGCTCACCCGCTCGACGCCGAGCTCGTCGAGGAAGCGCTCGAGGAAGCGGTCGTACTCCTCCATCGTGTAGCTCAGGTAGCCCGGCTTGCCCGAGCGTCCGAAGCCGGGCAGGTCGGGTGCGATCCCGCCGGTGCGCTCGAGGAAGCGCGTCCAGTCATCCGAGCTCGTGGGCACGCCGTGCACGTAGAGCGGCGTCGCGGCGCCGTCCGCTGGGGCGAAGCGCCGCACGCCAGAACACAGGAAGGCCGTCGATCTCGGCTTTGCGCGCTGTGACCTCGGGCACCGCGCAAAAATATCCCCCGTGGCGGGGGGCAGGCAGGCAGTACGGTGGGCGGCGTGAAGACAAGCAGCGCCACCCGCGCGCGCGGGTCCGCAGCCACGGCCTGGAAGCCGCCGGCGCGCGCGCGTGTGAGGCGCGTTCGTGACCGGCTGCGCGAGGTCTACGGGGTGCCGCTGATGGCCCCCCACCGCCACCCGATCGCGGAGCTGGTCCTGACGGTGCTCTCGCAGTCCACCAACGACCGCAACCGCGATGTCGCCTTCCTGCGCCTGCGCGCGGCGCTCCCCTCTTGGGAGCAGGTCCGCGACGCCCCGCTCGACGAGGTCGAGCAGGCGATCAGGCCCGGCGGGATCTCGAAGGTGAAGTCGGCTCGCATCCAGGCGATCCTGCGCGCGATCACCGAGGACCCGCGTGACCCTCCTCGTGAGCTCTCGCTGGCCTGGCTGCCGCGCGCGCCGCTCGAGGAGGCCCGCGACTATCTCACCGCACTACCCGGTGTCGGGCGCAAGACCGCGGCTTGCGTGCTGCTCTTCGCCTACGGCCTTCGCGATGTCCCCGTCGACACGCACGTCTCGCGAGTCGGCGGGCGACTCGGACTGCTGCGCGAGGGCGCGCCCTTCGAGCAGCTCCACGATGAGATGCTCGCGCTCACCCCGCCCGGAGAGGAGCTGGAGCTGCACGTCAATCTGCTCCGCCACGGTCGGCGCACGTGTCACGCGCGCAAACCGGAATGCGGGGGGTGCGCGCTGGCTCGGATGTGTCCCAGCGCGGAGTTGTTCCGCTCGACGTCCCGCGGCGGCTGAGGCTGCGGGTCCCGCGCCGCTCTCTCAGCCGTGCGGCAGGACCGCGAAGGCGATCACTGCGTACTGCAAGCCCGCCGCGAGGATCACGAGCGCGTGGAAGATCTCGTGGTAGCCGAAGACCCTCGGCCAGGGGTTCGGGCGGCCGCTCGCGTAGACCACTGCGCCGATCAGGTAGAGCAGGCCGCCGACCGCGAGCCCGGCCACGCCGAGCCAGCCGATCGCCGCGGGGAGCTCGCCGAAGACCGCTGCGGTGACGAGGCCGAGCAGCGAGTAGACCGTGGCGAACAGCCACTTCGGGGCGTCGATCCAGAGCAGCTTGAAGACCACGCCACCGAGTGCCCCGCACCAGAGCACGATCAGGATCGTGTTCGCGAGCGAGCCCTTCAGCGCGAGCAGCGCGACGGGGGTGTAGGTGCCCGCGATCATCACGAAGATCATCGAGTGGTCCAGGCGGCGCATCCAGCGCCGCGCACTGGGCCGCCAGGTGACGCGGTGATAGAGCGCGCTGGTGCCGAGCAGCGCCGAGACCGCGCAGGCGTAGATGATCGCCGCCAGGCGCGCGCGACCGTCGGAGGCGGCGAGGATCAGCGCGACACCGCAGCCGATCGAGACGAAGAAGGCGTACTCGTGCGAGACCCCGCGCAGCCGCGGCTTGATGCCCTGCTCGGGGCACGCTGCCGTGTGCGCGGCCGGTGGGCTCATGTTGAGACGGTACCGCTCCTCAGCTTCTCCCGTGCGCGCTCGGGGGTGACCTTCACCACGTCCCAGGCGAGGCCGGTCCGCTCGAGCCCCAGGATCAGCCATCCGGAGGGGTCGAGCTCGTACCAGCGCAGCCCGTGGAAGGCCGAGCGCGGGAAGGCGTGGTGGTTGTGGTGCCAGGCCTCACCGAGCGAGGGCAGCGCGAGCCAGAAGACGTTCCTCGACTCGTCCTCGGTCCGAAAGCGCCGGGACCCGAAGAAGTGGCAGATCGAGTTGATCGACCAGGTCACGTGGTGGAGCAGGAAGGTGCGCACGAGGCCGCCCCAGAGCAGCGCCGAGAGGCCGCCGGCGACGAGCGAGCCGCCGCTCAGCGCGAACCCGAGCAGGAACGGCAGCAGCAGGCTCGCCAGCGCGAGCAGCGGGAAGCGGCGGTTGATCCAGCGCATCTTCGGGTCCGCCACGAGGTCCGGCGCGAAGCGTTTCGAGGAGGCCTGGCCCTGGGTGCTGAACAGCCAGCCGACGTGGGCGTGCCACAGGCCGCCGAGCATGCCCCCGCAACCCCGCCCCCGCCCCGGCGTGTGGGCTGTGCGGGTCGCCCTCTTCGTCGGTGAAGGTGTGGTGCTTGCGGTGGTCTGCGACCCAGTCGATCACCGCGCCCTGCAGCGAGAGCGAGCCGAGGACCGCGAGCGTGTAGCGCAGCCACGCATGCGTCTGGAACGCCCGGTGGGTGAGCAGGCGGTGGAAGCCCACCGTGACCCCGAGCGCGCTGAACAGGTACATCGCCGCGAAGATCGCGAGGTCGCGCGGGCCGAGGAAGTGGTTCCACAGCACCACCGCGCCGGCGATCACCGCCAGGAACGGGATCACCACGGCGGCGATGTTGACGTTGCGCTCCAGGCGTGTCATGCGTGCTCCTTCGGTTGTGGGCTCCCGCTCGCCCGAGCGCGGTGGCGGGGAAGCCCACGAGCGCCGCGAGGCCGAGTGCCGAGCGCGGCTCGTAGGCGGCCGTCCAGAGACCGCCGTGTGCCGCGCCTTCGCTGAAGAGCGCCTCGGGCTCGCTCCCCTCGAGCGGCGGCGGTGCATGTCGTGAACGAGCATCGCGCCCATCAGCGCCCTGGTCGTCTCCGGGGCGAATATCTCGATGCCGAAGTGGCGCGCTCCCGCGTAGGCCGAGGCGAGCACGCGGTTCTTCGTCACCGAGCGCGTCCAGGTCGCGGGTGCGACGTTGAAGGAGAGCTCCCTCCCCGCCGCGCGTGCGCTCACCCCTCGCCAGCGCTGCATCCGCTTGGCGAGCGCGTAGTTGGGTCCCTGCTGGGCGACGAGTGCGTCCGCGAGCGGAGCCTCGCCGCCGTAGGCGGGCCGGTAGAGACGCCCGCCCGAGAGCATCTTCAGCGGCGCCTGCACCACCGCGCGCGCACGGCGGCCGCGGTAGGCCGCGCGAGCGCGATCGACGTCCGCCGCGGGGACGAGGTAGGCGTCGGTCGGAGTGGCGAGATAGGCGAGCGCGGCGGCGGGCTCGCTCGCGGTGGTGCTCTCGGCGAGTGCGTCGAAGGCGGCGGTGAGGAGCACGTGGGCGCCCCCGTCGGCGTAGCCGTACATCCCGAGCAGCGGTGCGCGCTCCCCGAGGTTGGACGCGATCCAGCGCGTGCCTCGGCGAGCTCGGCGACCACGTCGAGCCCGGCCGTCCCGTCGGCCGCCACGGGCATCCGCAGCGTGCCGCTTCCGCTCCGTGCGGTGGCCGCGATGCGCTCCCAGATCGCCGCGCGCGGGAGATCGATCGCGAGCACGTCCGCGCCCCAGGCGCAGAGCGGGCCGAGCGGCCCGATCTCAGAGCCCGCACCCACGAGCACGACGGTGCGCCCCGGGAGCGAGAGCCACTCGGGGTGATCGGCGACCTCCGCGACGGCCGCGGCGAAGGAGGGCTCGACGATCCCCTTGCGCCCAACGGTCCAGCTGGGCGCTCAGCGCTCGCCCGTGGAGGAGGGCTCCCCGATAGGGGATCTCCAGGCGCGCCGGCGCCGCCCCGCGCCGCGGACCTCGCCGGTGCCGAGCCGCGGCACCGTGCCGCGCGCTCGGAGGCCTCACCGGCGAGCACGTCCGCGAGCGAGCGGGTGCGGTCGTCCCCTCGACGACGAGCCTGGCCCGCATCGATGCGAGCCCGGCGTGGGCGATCGCGAGCGCTCGCTCGCGATCGGACCCGAGCTCGGTGAGCTCACCGAGGAATGCCACGTAGTCCGAGCGCCAGCTCTCGGAGTCCTCGATGCGCCGAGCGAGCCGCTCGTCCGCGACGCGCGCGGCGTCGGCGAGGATCCCTCGGCAGGTCGCGGTCGTCGAGCGGCGGCCGTCGAGCTCCGGAAAGCAGATCTCGGCGGTCCGCTCGCCCGCCGCGCGGCGGGTTCGTGGGCCGGGGTGGTCCGAGCCGAGGGCACGTGGACGACCATATGTAGGCGGGGAGTATGTTTCTTGCCCTATGAGCGTCAACGCACAGTGGAAAAACTATGTCGAGAGCACAGATGAGTGGCTCGATGAGATCGCGCTCGCGCAGGTCCGAGAGAGCCTCGCCGCGATCGCCGACGCCGTCGTCGCGGCGATCCAGGGCGAGGTCCCCGAGTACGCACGGCCGCTCGGCGGGGCCTTCGGCCGGACGATCCGCCAGGGGACGGAAATCGCTCTGCGCGCGTTCGTCGGCGAGCAGGCCGACGCCGCCTCCGACGCCGTCTACCGCCGCCTCGGCGCGGGCGAGTACCACGCGGGCCGCAGCCTCGACGCGCTTCAGTCCGCCTACCGCGTGGGCGCACGGGTCGCCTGGCGGCAGATCAGCGACCTCGCCGCGACCGCCGGCGCGAGCGCGGGAGCACAGCGCAATCTCGCCGAGGCGATGTTCGCCTACATCGATCGCCTCGCGGGCGAGTCCGTCGAGGGCTACGCGGAGGCCCAGCTGAGCGAGGCCGGGGACCTCGACCGGCGCCGCGCCGAGCTCGCCGGGCTGCTGCTCGCCGGCGCGGGCGCCGAGGATCCCGAGCTCGTGCGCGCCGCCGATGCGGCGCGATGGCCGTTGCCCGCGAGCGTCGCCTGCCTCGCGGTCGCGGGCGAGCGCGCCGATCAGGCCTGGCGGCGACTCAGCGGTGAGCCGCTGAGCCTGCGCTCCGGCGGCGAGCGGATCGCGATCGTCGTCCCCGACCCCTACGCGCTGGGGCGTGAGGCCGCGCGGATCGTCGAGCGCCTCGGGGTGTGCGTCGGCGTCGGCCCCAACGTCGGGCTCGGCGAGACCAGAGGCTCGTTGCGTCTGGCCACACGGGCGCTCGATCTCGCCACTGCGCGGAGCCCGTTGGTCGTGGCCGAGCGGCGACTCGCGGAGATCGCGCTCGCCGCCGCGCCTGAGATCACGAGTGCGCTACGCGAGCGGCTGCTCGCCCCGCTCGCGGGTGAGACCCCGGCGAGCCGCGAGCGTCTCGAGGCCACGTTGCTGCAGTGGCTGCGCCACCGCGGTGCGCAGCGCGCTGTGGCCGCCGAGCTCTCGATCCACCCCCAGACCGTGCGCTACAGGATGTCGAGGCTGCGCGATCTGCTCGGAGATCTGCTCGACGAGCCCGATACGCGGTTCGCGCTCGAGCTCGCCCTGCGCGCAGGCTGATACCACCCGAGTATCGCCGCGCAGCGCCCCGGATCTCTGCTTCGGGAGGTTTTGCAGGACAAAAAGCCCCTTGAATGAGCTGAGTAAATCTGCCATACTCACACTCAGATTTGTAAAGCGTAAGCAAGGAGTATCAATCACATGGCCAAGACCATAGGCATCGACCTGGGCACGACGAACTCGTGCATGGCGGTGCTCGAGGGCGGCGAGCCGACCGTCATCGAGAACGCCGAGGGCGGCCGCACGACCCCGTCGGTCGTGGCCTTCGCGGGCTCGGGCGAGCGCCTCGTCGGCACCGTCGCCAAGCGCCAGGCTGTCACCAACCCCCAGAACACCGTCTTCTCGATCAAGCGCTTCATGGGCCGCAAGGAGGCCGAAGTGCACGAGGAGGAGTCGATCGTCCCCTACAAGGTCGTCGCCGGCCCCAACGGCGACGCCCGCGTCGACGCGGGCGGCGAGCAGCACTCCCCGCCGGAGATCTCCGCGATGATCCTGCAGAAGCTGAAGTCCGACGCGGAAGCGTATTTGGGCGAGGCCGTCGACTCCGCCGTGATCACCGTCCCGGCGTACTTCAACGACGACCAGCGCCAGGCGACCAAGGACGCCGGCAAGATCGCGGGCCTCGACGTCAAGCGCATCATCAACGAGCCCACCGCGGCCTCGCTCGCCTACGGCCTCGACAAGGAGTCCGACCAGACGATCCTCGTCTTCGACCTCGGCGGCGGCACCTTCGACGTGTCCGTGCTCGAGATCGGCGACGGCGTCTTCGAGGTGAAGTCGACCGCGGGTGACAACCACCTCGGCGGCGACAACTTCGACAAGGCGATCGTCGACTGGCTCGTCTCCGAGTTCAAGAAGTCCCAGGCGATCGACCTGGCCGCCGACCCGATGGCGCTCCAGCGCCTCTACGAGGCGGCGGAGAAGGCGAAGATCGAGCTCTCCACGACCCAGGAGACGCAGATCAACCTGCCGTTCATCACCGCCGACGCCTCCGGCCCGAAGCACCTCGACACGCGCCTCACCCGCGCGAAGCTCTCCGAGCTCACCTCCGACCTGCTCGACCGCGTGGTCAAGCCGGTCCGTCAGGCGATGGACGACGCGAAAGGAAAGGGCGTCAAGGAGATCGACCACATCGTGCTCGTCGGCGGCATGACGCGCTCACCGGCCGTGCAGGAGAAGGTCAAGGAGCTCACCGGCAAGGAGCCGCACCGCGGCGTCAACCCCGACGAGGTCGTGGCCGTCGGCGCGGCGATCCAGGCGGGCGTGCTCGCCGGCGACGTGAAGGACGTGCTGCTGCTCGACGTCACCCCCCTGACGCTCGGCATCGAGACCAAGGGTGGCGTGATGACGAAGCTGATCGAGCGCAACACGACGATCCCGACGCGCAAGGGCGAGGTCTTCTCGACCGCCGAGGACAACCAGCCCTCGGTCGAGATCCACGTGCTGCAGGGCGAGCGCGAGATGGCTCAGTACAACAAGTCGCTCGGCAAGTTCCAGCTCACCGGCATCCCGCCCGCGCCGCGAGGCATCCCGCAGGTCGAGGTCGCCTTCGACATCGACGCCAACGGGATCCTCAACGTCTCCGCGAAGGACCTCGGGACGGGCAAGGAGCAGAAGATCGAGATCAAGGCCGGCTCCGGCCTCTCGGACGAGGAAATCAAGAACATGGTCTCCGACGCCGAGTCCCACGCCGAGGACGACCGCCGCGCGCGCGAGCTCGCCGAGGCGCGGAACAACGGCGAGAACGCCGCCTACCAGGCCGAGAAACAGCTCTCCGACCTCGGCGACCAGGTCGACGCGGAGTCCAAGACCCGCATCGAGGAGGCCATCAAGGGCGTCCGCGAGGTGCTCGAGTCAGAGGACGCCGCGGCGATCAACGCCAAGGCAGAGGAGCTGCAGACGCGCCTTCCACGCCGTCTCCGAGGCGATGTACCAGCGCGCCCAGGAGCAGGCGGCGAGCGCCGAGAACGGCAACGGCGCCGGCCCGGCCGAGGCGTCCTCCGAGGAGGAGGACGTCGTCGATGCCGAGGTCGTCGACGAGCCCAAGGCGTAGGTCGCGATGAGCGAGCACGAGAAGACCGCGGGCGCACCGCGCCGCCCGCAGCGCGCCAACCCCTCCCCGCCGATCGGCGGGGGGAGGCGCAGGGCCCCGCGGCGCCCTCCGGCGCGCCGGAGCACGCCGCAGGCGAGGCGTCCGCCGAGCCGAACGGCGCGGCAGCGATCGCAGGGGACATCGACGAGCTCGTGAAGGTCGGCGGCCGAGCGCGATGAGTACCTCGCGCTCGCGCAGCGCACCCAGGCCGACTTCGAGAACTACCGCAAGCGGATCGCGCGTGAGGCCGCAGCCGCACAGGAGCGGGGCGCGGCGACGCTCGCCAAGGAGCTGCTGCCCGCGCTCGACAACCTCGACCGCGCGCTCGATGCGGCGGCCGAGGACGACCCGCTGCTGAACGGCGTGCGGCTCGTGCGCGACGAGCTCGCCGCCGCGCTGGCGCGCGCGGGATCGAGTCCTTCCACCCGCACGGCGAGGTCTTCGACCCCTCCGTCCACGAGGCGGTCGCCACGGCCCCCGCAGGCGAGGGCGGCGCGAGCGGCGCCGTCATCGAGGTCTACCAGGACGGCTACCGGCTGGGCGAGACGATCCTCCGCCCGGCGCGAGTGGTCGTCTCCGCCTGAGGAGCAGAGCCGATGGCGGCGCGACCGGACTACTACAAGACGCTCGGGGTGGACAAGCGCGCCACCGCGGAGGAGATCAAGAAGGCCTACCGCAAACTCGCGCGCGAGTACCACCCCGATCGCAACCCCGACGACAAGCAGGCCGAGGCGCGCTTCAAGGAGATCTCCCAGGCGCACGACGTGCTCGGCGACCCCGAGAAGCGCTCGCAGTACGACAGCGGCACCGGCGCCTTCACGCACCGGCGCCGGGCCCGGCGGCGGCTTCGGCGGCTTCGGCAACTTCGACTTCGACGGCTCCTCGATGGGCGACATCCTCTCGAACCTCTTCGGCGGCTCGGCGAGCGGGCGGCGGGTGCGCACGAGGCCGCGGCCGGAGAAGGGGCCCGACCTCGAGGCGCAGGTCTCGATCACCTTCGACCAGGCCGTCGCCGGCGCGCAGGTGCCGCTCCAGGTGCCGATGGCCGCGACCTGCCCGACCTGCCGCGGCACCGGCGCGAAGCCCGGCACCACGCCGATCGTCTGCCCGCGCTGCGAGGGCCGCGGTATCGAGACCCAGGGCCAGGGCATGTTCTCGATCTCCCAGCCCTGCTCGCGCTGTGGCGGCGCGGGCACCGTGATCGAGGACCCCTGCCCGACCTGCCAGGGCAGCGGCGCGGTGCGCACCGTCAAGAAGCTGCGCGTGAACATCCCCGCCGGGCGTCAAGGACGGCAGCCGCATCAGGCTCGCGGGCAAGGGCGAACCCGGCCGCAGCGGCGGCCCGCCGGGCGACCTCTACCTGATCACCAAGGTCGGCGCCTCGCCGCGTGTTCAAGCGCAAGGGCGAGAACCTCGAGGTCGAGGTGCCGCTGACGATCCCCGAGGCGCTGCGCGGCGCCGACGTCCAGGTGCCCACGCTGGACGGAACGCAAGACGCTGCGCGTCCCGCCCGGGCACCGCGAGCGGCACCGTCCAGCGGCTGCGCGGCGAGGGCCCGCCGAAGCTCGGCGCGGGCGCGCCCGCCAAAGGCGACATCCACTACCGCTTCGTGATCGACGTGCCCGAGCACCTCAGCGAGGAGCAGCAGAAAGCGGTCGAGGAGCTCTCCACTCCTTCGGCGGCGACCCGCGCGCGGGCCTGTTCGGCAACGGCTCCGCGCGCCGGCCGTCGAGGCGGCCTCGCGAGAGGCGGGCGAGGCAGCGGCCGGAGGCGAGCGATGAGCGGCGCCGAAGGCACGCCGCGTCGGCCCGTCCGTCGGCGTCCGGGAATCCCGACGGTGACGCGCGTCGAGGTCGAGACCGACCGCGGCGTGTTCATGATCTCCGTCGCGGCGGAGCTCGCGAACATGCACCCGCAGACGCTGCGCATGTACGAGGCGCGCGGCCTGATCGAGCCGCAGCGCTCGCCGAAGGGCACCCGGCTCTACTCCCAGGAGGACGTCGAGCGGCTCCGCCGGATCCAGGAGATGACCGCGGATCTCGGGCCTCAACCTCGCGGGCGTCGAGCGCGTGCTCGACCTCGAGCACGAGATCGAAGAGATGCACGCGCGCATCGAGCAGATCGAAACCGAGGCGCTGCAGGCGCAGGTGCGGCTCGCCGAGCAGCTGGAGGAGGTGCGCCGCTCGTTCCGCGCCGAGCTCGTCGCCCTACGCGGCGCGGCCCGTCGAGCTCGTGCGCGCCGCCGACGCGCGCTCCCCCTTCCCAGCGCTCCCACGCAAGCAACGTCCCGGAGGCAACGATGCAGCCTGACCGCTTCACGATCAAGTCCCAGGAGGCGCTCGCCTCCTCCGCGCGGCTCGCCCAGGAGTCGCGCAACCCGCAGGTGACCCCGGTGCACCTGCTCGCGGTGCTGCTCGGCGACGGAGCGAGCGACCGCGGCGGACGCGCCGGGCGGCCTCGTGCCCGCGGTGCTCGAGCGGCTCGGCGTGAACGTCAAAGCGCTCACCGACCAGGTCGTCCACGCGGCTCGGCGAGCTGCCCAAGTTCAGCGAGGGGGTGCCCGGCGAGGGCACCCAGCCCTCGGTCGAGTTCACCACGGTGCTGACCGACGCCGAGCGCGAGGCGAAGGAGCTCGGCGACGACTACGTCTCGACCGAGCACCTGCTGCTCGCGCTCGCCGCGACGAAGGCCTCGCCCGGCGCGGAGCTGCGCTCCTACGGCGCGGACCGCGAGCAGCTGCTGCGCGCGCTCGGCGAGGTGCGCGGCTCCAACCGCGTCACCGACCAGTCCCCGGAGGAGAAGTACGAGGCGCTCGAGCGCTACGGGCGCGACCTCACCGCGGTCGCCGAGGAGGGCAAGCTCGACCCGGTCGATCGGCCGCGACGAGGAGATCCGCCGCGTGATCCAGGTGCTCTCGCGCCGCACGAAGAACAACCCCGTGCTGATCGGCGAGCCCGGCGTGGGCAAGACCGCGATCGTCGAGGGCCTCGCCCAGCGGATCGTCTCCGGCGACGTCCCCGAGACGCTGCGCGAGCGGCGCGTGATCGCGCTCGACATCGGCTCGCTGATCGCGGGCGCGAAGTACCGCGGCGAGTTCGAGGACCGGCTCAAGGCGGTCCTCAAAGAGGTCTCCGAGGCGCGCGGCGCGATCATCCTGTTCCTCGACGAGCTCCACACGATCGTCGGCGCGGGCGCCGCCGAAGGCGCGGTCGACGCCGCCAACCTGCTCAAGCCGATGCTCGCCCGCGGCGAACTGCGCGCGGTCGGCGCGACCACGCTCGACGAGTACCGCAAGCACATCGAGAAGGACGCCGCGCTCGAGCGGCGCTTCCAGCCGGTGATGGTCGGCGAGCCGAACGTGAGCGACACGATCGCGATCCTGCGCGGGCTGAAGGGGCGCTACGAAGAGCACCACAAAGTACGCATCCAGGACAGCGCGCTGATCGCGGCCGCGACGCTCTCGGACCGCTACATCGCCGACCGCTTCCTGCCCGACAAGGCGATCGACCTGATCGACGAGGCGGCCTCCGGGATCCGCATCGAGATCGACTCGGTGCCGACCGAGATCGACGAGGTGGACCGGCGCGTGATGCAGCTCGAGATCGAGCTCACCTCGCTCGAGAAGGAGACCGACTCCGCCTCCGCGGATCGCCGCGAGGCGCTCGAGCGCGAGCTCGCCGAGCTGAAGGAGCGCTCGGCGGAGATGAAGGCGCGCTGGCAGAACGAGAAGCACGCGATCGATGAGATCTCCGACCTCAAAGAGCGCCTCGAGCAGGCGCGCCTGGAGGCCGAGCGGGCGCAGCGCGAGTCCGACCTCGCGCGCGCCTCGGAACTCCTCTACAAGGACATCCCCGAGCTCGAACGCGAGCTCGCCGAGCGCGAGGCCGCGAGGAGCGCGAGGCCAGGCGATCGCGAGCCGGTCTTCCTCAAGGAGGAGGTCGACGCCGACGACGTGGCCGAGGTCGTCGCGCGCTGGACGCGGATCCCGGTGAGCCGGCTGCTCGAGGGCGAGACCGAGAAGCTGATCCACATGGAGGAGCGCCTGCACGAACGCGTCGATCGGCCAGGACGAGGCGGTCGAGGCGGTCGCGACCGCGCTGCGCCGCTCGCGCGCCGGCCTGCAGGACCCCGACCGCCCGATCGGCTCGTTCCTCTTCCTCGGCCCCACGGGCGTGGGCAAGACCGAGCTCGCGCGCGCGCTCGCCGAGTTCATGTTCGACTCCCAGGAGGCGATGATCCGCATCGACATGTCCGAGTACATGGAGAAACACTCCGTCTCGCGGCTCGTCGGCGCGCCTCCCGGCTACGTCGGCTACGAGGAGGGCGGACAGCTCACCGAGGCGGTGCGCCGCCGTCCCTACTCGGTCGTGCTGCTCGACGAGATCGAGAAGGCGCACGCGCGACGTGTTCAACACGCTGCTGCAGGTGATGGACGACGGCCGCCTCACCGACGGCCAGGGCCGCACCGTGGACTTCAAGAACACGGTGCTGATCATGACCTCGAACATCCCGATCGCCGGAGGGCGCTCGGCGACGCCGAGGCGCGCAACGCGCTGCTCGCGCACTTCAAACCCGAGTTCATCAACCGCCTCGACGACATCGTGCGCTTCGCCCCGCTCAGCCGCGAGCAGATCTCCGAGATCGTCGAGCTGCAGGTCGAGCGCGTGCTCGCGCGCGCTGGCCGAGCGCGGCGTGGAGGTGACGCTCACCGACGACGCCAAGCTGCTGCTCGGCAACCTGGGCTACGACCCGACCTACGGCGCCCGCCCGCTGCGGCGCGTGATCCAGAAGCAGCTCACCGACAAGCTCGCGCTCGCACTGCTGCAGGGCGAGATCCGCGAGGGCGACAGCGTGACCGTGGACGCCCGCGAGGGCGAGCTGCGGATCGAGAAGCAGGGCGCGGCGGCGCCCGCCACGCCTAGTCCGGCCGCGAGCTCGCGCGGCGCGCGCGCCGCCTCACCCAAGCAGGTGCCTGCCCCGCGGTGTTGCCGCGAGCGAAGAGGGCGATCCCGCTCAGCGCGGCTTCGCCGTTCAACATCGGGGCGCCGCGACCTGGTCGCGCGCCTGTTGCCCGCGAAGCTCTCACCGCTGCCTGAGACGGTGCGCCGCTGGGGCGCACCGACCTCAGGCTCGCGATGGGTGCTCAGCCGGCTTTGTTCGTGATCGCCGCAACCTGGATGGCGGTGATCTTGATGTTTTCCAGCGAGATGCCTTTGACGGCGAAGTTGTTGCATTCCAGCTTGGCCACTCCCCCCGCTGCGGCGAACTGGTGGACGAGCTGCATCGCCACGTCGGCGTTCCCGTCTTCGCTCGGTTCGTTGTCGCCGAGGTCGAAGTGTTTGGTGTCGCTGTCACCGCCGGCAGAGAGCGTGCAGCTCACGTCCACCTTGCTGGTGTGTCCCGTGTTCGCGTTGAAGCCGCCAAACGTCGCGGTGATCCAGAAGCTCCCCGCAGGGATCCCGGTGAGGCTCAGCACGGGTCGCAGTTCCGAGGTCTGTTCCCATTCGATCGACGGTTCATGGAAGACGCTGAACGCCGGGCCGATACCGGCCGCGCCCGAGAGGCCTTCTTTACCGGCCGCGCCTTCTTTGCCGGCGGCGCCTTCTTTGCCGGCGGCACCCGCTGCCCCGGTTTTCCCGGTCGCGCCCTTGAGCTTCTTGAGCACCTTCGGGCTGATCTGGCTCGTCGAGCTGATCAGGTAGTGCTTGGCGGCGAGCGCGCCGCCGGTCATCGAGAACACCAGGGCGAGTGTCGCGGCGACGTTCGCGTAGGTGATGCGCTTGCGCATGCGTCCCCCTTTGGGATGGGTTCGTTTCCCCCCGAGCCGCGCAACTTAGGACGGGCACCGGTCAGATCGGCCCGCCTCGCCGGAGCGTCCGATCCTGCCCAACCACGACGCCGGCTGCTCCGGCGCGAAAGTGCGCACGGAGCCGCCCTTTCGGGTAGAAACGTGGCGACAGCGCAACTCGACCGCTCAAGGAGCGACATGCCCACCTACATCATGCTCTCGACCCTCACCCCCGAGGGCGTCCAGACCGTCAAGAACAACCCGCAGCGGATCCGCGAGGTGAACAACGAGGTCGAGCAGCTCGGCGCGACGGTCAAGGCGCAGTGGGCGACGCTCGGCCACGTCGACTTCATCTCGATCATCGAGGCTCCAGACGAGGGCACGATGGCGCGAGTCTCGCTCGAGCTCGGCTCACGGGGGACCGGTCGCTACGAGACGCTCGCGGCGATCCCGATCGACGACTTCATCGCCTCGCTGTAAGTCGCGCGTTCGGGCCGCGGCGGGCCGCCGCGGTCAGTCCGAGACGAAGTAGCCGGAGAAGTAGCAGGCGGGTTTGGCTTTGCCTTCGAGGTAGACGCCGTCGTTGACCGCACCGTCGAGCGCTACCGCGCCCGTCTTGGACTCTGCCGAGAACAGCCCTTCGTGGGGGCCGTGTGAAGTTGGATTCTTCGACGGAGTTGCCTTCGGCTTCGCCTTCTGCTTCTTCTTCGGTGAGCGGCCGTTCGTGTTCTGCGCCTTTCGTGAGCTGTTCTCCGGAGCTTTCGTCGGAGCGGCTCACCCACGCGCCGTTTCGGTCGTCTCGATGTAGGTCATGCTGCGACGGTGCCGCCGGCGCTCTTGATCCAGCAGTGCCCGACGATCTTGAACGGCGCCTTCTTCGCGCAGCGTGGTTCGCACCGGGTGCGCTTCGTCAGCGCCCGGTTCCGAGGTCGCGCGCCAATGCTGCACAACGGCGCGTTCTCCGGCCCCGCGTGTTCAGGCCCTTCGGGCCCCGGCAGGCCTTCCGCGCCCTGTTTGCCTTCGGCACCCTGGTTGCCCGCGTGCCCTGTTCGCCTTCCGGGCCGGGATCGCCCTTCGTGCCGGGCGCGCCCTGGGCGCCCTGTGGGCCGGTGCCGCCGGTCGCGCCCGCGGGCCCCTGTTCGCCGGGCGTCTTGAGTTCCTTGAGGACCTTCGGAGCGATCTGCTTCGAGGAGCTGATCAGGTAGTGGGTCGCGGCGACCGCACTGCCCCCCATCGCGAAGACGAGCGCGAGCGTGGCGACGACGTTCGCGTAGGTCAGCCGCGGGCGGCGATTGAAGCGCATGCGCTGGAGGCTACCGGGCGCACGCCGTGCGGCGCTAGACCAAGGTCGAGGCCTCGGGACGGCTCGCGCAGCCGCCCGCCGAACGCGTATGCTGCGCGCCGCATGAGCCAGACAGGCAAGCACGGGCGGCGAGCCCAAAGCGCAGGAGGGCCGCCCGGCGGGACGCCGGGGATCTCGCTCGTGCCCGAGCCGAGCGCCGGGCGAGGAGGTCCAGGCGCAGCTCGAGGAGTTCGACGTCGACGGCGCCGCTGCGTCGGCATCGTGATGGGCTCCGCAGAGCGACATGGAGCTGATGCAGAAGGCCGCCGACGAGCTCGAGGAGCGCGGGATCGCGCACGAGGTGCGCGTGATGTCCGCGCACCGCGAGCCCGACCTCGTGGCCGAGTACTCGAAGACCGCGCGCGGTGCGCGGGCTGCGCGTGATCATCGCCGGCGCGGGCATCTCCGCCGCGCTGCCGGGCGCGGTCGCCGCGCACACCGAGCTGCCCGTGATCGGCGTGCCGCTGTCCGGCCGCCTCACCGCCGCCGGCGGGCTCGACGCGATCCTCTCGATCGTGCAGATGCCGCCCGGCGTGCCGGTCGCCTGCGTCGGTCTCGACAACGCCGCGCAACGCCGCGGTCCTCGCCGCGCAGATCCTCGGCGCCTGAGCGCGCCGGCCGGACGCCGGCGCGCGCGGCGAGATAATCCGCTGAGTGATCCCCCGCTACACCCGCCCCGAGCTCGGCCGCGCTCTGGACCGACGAGGCGCGCATGGAGACCTGGCGGCGAGTCGAGGTCGCGGCCTGCGAGGAGCTCCGGCGCTGCTCGGCGAGGCGGGCCGAGCGCGCGCGGAGCTCGAGGCGATCCGCGCGCGCGAGCTTCACGGTCGAGGCGGTCCACGAGCGCGAGCGCGTGACCGACCACGACATGGCGGCCTTCGTCGACGTGCTCGGCGCCTCGGCCGGCGAGGCCGGGCGCTGGATCCACTTCGGCCTGACCTCCTCGGACGTGCTCGACACCGCGCTCGCGCTGCAGCTGCAGCGCCGCCGGCGAGCTGATCCTGCAGGGCGCGCGCGAGCTCGTCGCGGCGCTCGCGCGCGCGCGCGCGAGCACGCCGGCACGCTGCTGCGTCGGGCGCACGCACGGCGTCCACGCCGAGCCGACCACCTTCGGCCTCAAGCTCGCCGGCTTCGCCTTCGAGGCGCACCGCAACGCGCAGCGGCTGCAGCGCGCCTTCGCGCAGGTCGCCGTCGGCGCGATCTCCGGCGCCGTCGGCACCTACGCCGCGACCGAGCCCCGAGTTCGAGGCGCGCGTGCTCGCGCGCCTCGGCCTCGCGCCGCGAGGACGTCTCCACCCAGGTCGTCGCCGCGCGACCGCCACGCCGAGCTGCTCAGCGCGATCGCGCTCGCGGGCGCCGGGCTCGAGCGCTTCGCCACCGAGGTCCGCCACCTGCAGCGCACCGAGGTGCGCGAGGTCGCAGGAGCCGTTCCGCGCCGGGCAGAAGGGCTCCTCGCGCGATGCCGCACAAGCGCAACCCGATCAAGAGCGAGCAGATCGCCGGGCCTCGCGCGGGTGCTGCGCGGCAACGCGCAGGCCGGCGCTCGAGAACGTCGCGCTGTGGCACGAGCGCGACATCTCGCACTCCTCGGTCGAGCGCGTGATCCTGCCCGACTCGACGATCCTGCTCGACTACCTGCAGCACCGCGCGATCGCGCTCGTCGAGGGCATGACGGTCGACGAGCAGCGGATGCGCGCCAACCTCGAGCTGACCCACGGCGCGCTGTTCTCCCAGCGCGTGCTGCTCGCGCTCGTCGCGCCGGGCTCGTCCCGCGACGAGGCCTACCGGGTCGTCCAGGAGCTCGCCCAGCGCGCCTGGGACGAGGGCATCCCGCTGCGCGAGCTGCTCGCCGCCGACGAGCGCGCGGCGCGGCCTCGACCTCGACGAGATCTTCGACTACGGCCACTACATCGCGCTACGCCGAGGAGATCCTCGCCCGGCTCGACGAGATCGCCTGAGCGCGAGCCGGCCGGCGCCGCCCCGCTGGTAGCATCGCGCCACGTGAGCGAGCCTCGCCGACCTGCCCCTGATCGCCAGCGGGAAGGTCCGCGAGATGTACGCGCTGACGGCCGCGGCAGCCGGCGACGCGGCCGGCTGCTGATGGTCGCCAGCGACCGCATCTCGACCTACGACGCGGTCCACCCGACGCCGATCCCCGACAAGGGCAGGTGCTGACGGGCCTGTCGGTGTTCTGGTTCGAGAAGACCGGCCACATCGTCGCCAACCACCTGCTCTCCGCCACCGAGGGCGTGCCCGACGAGGCGCGCGGGCGCGCGCTCGTGGTGCGCCGGCTGCGAGATGCTGCCCGGTCGAGTGCATCGTGCGCGGCTACATCACCGGCTCGGGCTGGAAGGACTACCAGGCCACCGGCGCCGTCTCGGGCATCGAGCTGCCGGCCGGCCTGCAGCGAGTCCGAGCAGCTGCCGGAGCCGATCTTCACGCCCTGCACCAAGGCCGAGGTCGGCCACGACGAGACGATCGACTTCGACGCGCGCGGCCGAGCTCGTCGGCGACCGCGCGCTGATGGAGCGCGTCCGCGACGCCTCGATCGAGCTGTACTCCTTCGCCGCCGAGCACGCCCGCGAGCAACGGCGTGATCCTGGCCGACACGAAGTTCGAGTTCGGCCTCGACGACGCACGGCGAGCTCGTCGTCGGCGACGAGGTGCTGACGCCCGACTCCTCGCGCTACTGGCCGGCCGACGGCTACGAGGTCGGGCGCGGCCAGCCGAGCTTCGACAAGCAGTACGTGCGCGACTGGGCCTCGGCCAGCGGCTGGGACAAGCAGCCGCCCGCGCCGGCGATCCCCGACGACGTCGTCGCGGGCACGCGCGCGCGCTACATCGAGGCCTACGAGCGCATCACCGGCGAGCCCTTCGCCGACTGGCTCGCGCGCACCGGGCGCGTGAGTGAGGGCGCGTGTCCTGATCCGCCCGAAGGCGGGGATCCTCGACCCGCAGGGCGTGGCCGTCGAGCGCGCGCTGCCCGCGCTCGGCTTCGAGGGCGTCGAGAACGTTCACGTCGGCCGCCTGGTCGAGCTCGACGTCCAGCGACGCCGACCAGCTCGCAGCCGATGTGCGAGAAGCTGCTCGCCAACCCGCTGGTCGAGGACTACGAGATCCAGGTCCTCGACGAGCGCTGACCGCGATGAAGTTCGGCGTGCTCCAGTTCCCCGGCTCCTGCGACGAGGTCGACGCGCTGCGACGCCGCGCGCAGGGTCGGCGACGCCGAGCTGATCTGGCACGGCGACCGCGACCTGCAGGGCGCCGACGCGATCGTCGTGCCCGGGCGGCTTCTCCTACGGCGACTACCTGCGCGCCGGGGCGATCGCGCGCTTCTCGCCGGCGATGGAGTCGGTGATCGAGTTCGCCGCGCGAGGGCGGTCTCGTGCTCGGCATCTGCAACGGCTTCCAGGTGCTCTGCGAGGCGCGTCTGCTCCCGGGGGCGCTGCTGCCGAACGCGAACCTCCGCTTCACCTTCCGCCAGGTCGAGCTCGAGGTGCTCTACAGCGGCGGCGCCTTCACGCGCGCCTGCGCGCTCGGCGAGACGCTCGAGCATTCCCGCCAAGCACGCCTGGGGCCGCTACTACGCCGACGAGCGGACGCTCGCCGAGATGGACGAGCGGGGCCAGTTCGTGCTCCGCTACGCCGAGGGGCAGAACTTCAACGGCTCGCTGCACGACATCGCCGGCGTCTGCAACGAGGCGCGGCAACGTGATCGGGTCTGATGCCCCACCCCGAGCACGCCGTCGACGAGCTGATCGGCGGCTCCGCCGACGGCCTGAAGATGTTCGAGTCGATGCGCCTCGCGGTCGAGGGCGCGCTTGCCTGAGAGCGCCACGCTGCCGACGCTCGCAGGACGCGCTCGCGCTCGGGCTCACCGAGCCGCGAGTACGAGCTGGTCTGCGAGAAGCAGGGCGGCCCGCCGAACCAGGTCGAGCTCGCGATGTACTCGCTGCTGTGGAGCGAGCACTGCGCCTACAAGCACTCCAAGAAGCTGCTGCGCACGCTGCCCACCGAGGGCGAGCACGTCGTGATGGGTCCCGGCGAGAACGCCGGCGCGGTCGACGTCGGGCGACGGCCTGGTCTGCGCGTTCAAGGTCGAGTCGCACAACCACCCCAGCGCGGTCGAGCCCTTCCAGGGCGCCGCCACCGGCGTCGGCGGGATCCTGCGCGACATCTTCGCGATCGGCGCGCGCCCGATCGCGGTGCTCGACTCGCTGCGCTTCGGCGAGCCGATCGGAGCAGCCCCGCGCGCTCGCGCTACCTGCTCGACGGCGCGGTCGCCGGGCATCGGCCACTACGGCAACTCGATCGGCGTGCCGACGGTCGGCGGCGAGGTCTACTTCGAGGGCCCCTACGAGCAGAACTGCCTCGTCAACGCGATGGCGCTCGGGCTCGGCGCCGCGCGAGCAGCTGGTGCGCAGCGCCGCCGCCGGGCCGGGCAACGTCGCTGGTGCTGTTCGGCGCCTCCACCGGGCGCGACGGCATCGGCGGCGCCTCGGTGCTCGCCTCGGCGGAGCTCGGCGAGGACGAGCGAGCAAGCGCCCGACCGTGCAGGTCGGCGACCCCTTCGAGGAGAGCAAGCTGCTCGAGTGCTCGCTGGAGCTGCTCGAGCGCGGGCTGCTCGTCGCGCTGCAGGACCTCGGCGCCGCCGGCCTGACCTCCTCCGCCTCGGAGATGGCCTCCAAAGGCGAGGTCGGGATCGACATCGACATCGCGCGCCGTGCCGCTGCGCGAGGCCGACATGGAGCCCTTCGAGGTGATGGTCTCCGAGTCCCAGGAGCGGATGCTGTGCGTGGTCGAGCCGCGCAACGTCGCCGCGGTGCTCGAGCGTCTGCGAGAAGTGGGAGGTCGAACGGCGCCGCGATCGGCACCGTCACCGACAGCGGCCGCATGCGCGTGCTGCGCGACGGCGAGCTGCTCGGCGACATGCCGGTCCGCGCGCTCGTCGACGACTGCCCGCTCTACGACCTCGCGCCCGCCAAGCCCGACGCGCGCCGATCTACGCGCCGCCGCGCGCGACGCTCGGGCGCCGACGCCGACGCCGGAGCGAGACGCCTGCTCGCGCTGCTCGCGAGCCCGAACATCGCCTCGCGGCGGCCGCTGTTCGAGCAGTACGACTCGATCGTGCAGTCGCGCACGGTCCGCCGCCCCGAGCAGGCCGACGCCGCCGTGCTCGCGCTCGCCCGACGGCAGCGCGCTGGCCGTCTCGATCGACTGCAACGGCCGGCGCGTCGCCGCCGACCCCCGCAACGGCACGATCGCGGCGGTGCTCGAGTGCGCCGCGAACCTCGCCTGCGTCGGCGCCGAGCCGCTCGGCACGACCAACAACCTCAACTTCGGCAACCCCGAGAAGCCGCACATCGCCTGGCAGCTGACCGAAGCCGTCGCGCGGCCTCGGCGAGGCCTGCCGCGCGCTCGACGCGCCGATCGTGGGCGGCAACGTCTCGCTCTACAACGAGGGCGCCGACCGGCCCGATCTACCCGACGCCCGTGATCGGCATGGTCGGGCGCCTGCCCGACGCGCGCCGCGCCGGGCGGCTCGGCTTCCTCAGCGCGGGCGACGCGATCGCGCTCGTCGGCCCCTTCGCGCCCGTCGCTAGCCGGCCTCCGAGCTGGCCAAGCTGCGCGGCCAGGCGCTGCCCGACGGGCTGCCGCCGGTCGACCTCGAGGCGGCCGTCGCGGCGCTCGCCGCGGTGCGCGAGGCGGTCCGCGCGGGAGCGCTCTCGAGCGCCCACGACATCGCCGAGGGCGGTCTCGCGGTCGCGCTCGCCGAGTGCTGCGATCGCCGGGCGGCCTCGGCGCCGAGGTGCGCTCGGCGAGGGCTGCTGGGAGGCGCTGGCCGCCGCGGGCGCGAGCGAGGCCCCGACTGGCCCGAGGGCTGCCCGAGCAGCGCTGTTCGGCGAGGGCCCCGGCGGGCATCCTCGTCAGCGGGCCGGAGGCGGGCGCTGCGCGCGCTGGCGAGCGCACCGCACGTGCGCGCTGATCGGCCGGTCGGCGGGGAGCGCGCTGCGCGATGGCGGTCGACGGGCACGATCGTCCTCGACGCTCGCGCTCGACCGGCTCTCGCCGAGGCGCACGCGGGCGGCCTGACGGGCTGTTTCCCGTGAGCGCGCTCGCGGGCCGGGCTCGCCGCGGCAGCGTTGCTAGCTTGTGAAGACGATGCGTGATGGACCGCGCGACGAGTGCGGCGTGTTCGGCCTGTACGCGCCCGGCCACGAGGTGGCGCGTCTGTCGTACTTCGCCCTCTACGCGCTGCAGCACCGCGGCCAGGAGTCGGCCGGGCATCGCCGCGGCCGACCGCGGCGGGCACATCATCACGCGCCGCGAGCTCGGCCTCGTCAACCAGGTCTTCAGCGAGAACGACCTGCGCACGCTCGCCGGCGAGCTCGCGATCGGCCACGTGCGCTACTCGACCACCGGCTCCAACGCCTGGGAGAACTCCCAGCCGGTGCAGCGCTCGGAGGGCACCAACGGCTCGCGCCGCGAGGTCGCGCTCGCCCACAACGGCAACCTGATCAACGCGCTCGAGCTGCACGAGGAGCTGCTCGAGCGCGGCGTCACGCTTCAGCTCCACCTCCGACTCGGAGATCATCGCCGCGATGATCGCGACCCACCCGGCCGAGCACGTCGAGGACGCGATCGCCGAGGTGCTGCCGCGGCTGCGCGGCGCCTTCTCGATCGTCGCGATGACCAAGGACCGCGTCGTCGCCTTCCGCGACCCGCACGGCCTGCGCCCGCTCGCGATCGGCGTGCTCGACTCGCCGAGGACGACGGCGACAGCAGGCCCGCGCTACTGCGTCGCCAGCGAGTCCTGCGCCTTCGACATCATCGGCGCGAACTTCCTGCGCGACGTCGAGCCCGGCGAGTTGGTCACGCTCGGCGAGGACGGCCTGCGAGAGCCGCATGGTCGCGCCCGGCGGCAGCGCCGCGCGTTCTGCGTGTTCGAGTACATCTACTTCGCGCGCCCGGACTCGCGCATGAACGACCAGGTGCTGCAGGTCGCGCGCGGGCGCATGGGCGAGATCCTGTGGCGCGAGGCGCCGGTCGAGGCCGACCTCGTGATCGCCGTCCCCGACTCGGGCAACGCCGCCGCGCGCGGCCTCGCGCGCGCCGCCGGGCTGCCCCAGGACGACGGCTTCGTCAAGAACCGCTACGTCGCGCGCACCTTCATCCAGCCCGGGCAGGAGCTGCGCAAGCACGGGCTGCGGCTGAAGTTCAACCCGCTGCCGGAGGTGATCGAGGGCAAGCGCCTGGTCGTCGTCGACGACTCGATCGTGCGCGGCAACACCACGCGCCAGATCGTGCAGATGCTGCGCGACGCGGGCGCCGCCGAGATCCACATGCGCATCTCCGCGCCGCCGATCAAGCACCCCTGCCACTACGGGATCGACATGTCCACGCGCGAGGAGATGATCGCCCACGGCCGCACCACCGAGGAGGTCGCCGCCGAGCTCGGCTGCGACTCGCTGCACTACCTCTCGCTCGAGGGCGTCTACGAGGCGGTCGGCGGCACCGCGCGACCCACTGCGACGCCTGCTTCACCGGCGACTACCCGCTCGCCGGCAGCGACGACGCGGCCGGCAAGTACTCGCTCGAGGCAGGCGAGGCGAGCGATCGAGCCCTCGCCGCGCTGCCGCTGATCGGCGCCTGAGCGCTCGGCGGGCCGTCGCTAGCCGAGGTGGTCCTCGCGCGCGCCGGAGGCGTCGTTGTAGCGGTTGTTGTAGGGCCGGCGGGCGATCAGTCCGCTCCCCTCGTCGCGCCGCAGCGGGCGCCGAGGCCGACGATCACGAACAGTGTGATGAGAATGCCTGAGAAGCATGGGGTCCTTCCTTGTCGCTGTGGTGAATCCAGCAGCAGCCCCCTGCTCCTGATCCATTAACGGACGCTGGGCGCGCGCGCTCTGTGAGGTTGCGCACAGCCGGGCGAGAGCTTGCAGCCAGGCGCCGAGCTATCGTCCGGCGCGCGTGGCGCCGACCGACTGCCCATCGCGGTGCTCGTCTCGGGCACCGGCACCAACCTGCAGGCGCTGCTCGACACCGTCCACGGCACGCGAGGCCGAGATCGTCGCGGTCGCCTCCAGCATCCGCCGACGCGCCGGCGCTCGAGCGGGCGCGGGAGCGCGCGGGTGCCGGCGGCGCCTTCGCCGCGCGCGCGACTACCCCGACCGCGCCGCGCGCGACGCGCGCGCTGGCCGACTGGCTGCAGCGAGCGCGGCGCGCGGCTGGTCGTGCTCGCCGGCTACATGGAGCTGCTCGGCGAGGCCTTCCTCGACCGCTTCCCGGACGCGGTGATCAACGTCCACCCCTCGCTGCTGCCCGCCTTCCCGGGGCTGCGACGCGATCGAGCAGGCGCTCGCCTACGGCGTGAAGGTCTTCGGCGTGACCGTGCACTTCGTCGACGCCGGCGTCGACACCGGGCCGGTGATCCTGCAGCGCGCGGTCGAGCTGCCCGAGCCGCGGCGCGCGCCGAGGAGGTGCTCGCGGCGCTGCGCCCGCTCGAGCACGCGCTGCTGCCGCGAGGCCGTGCGCGCTGTTCGCCGCCGGCGCGCTCGTCGCCCGACGCCGGCCAACGCGCGGCGCATCGCGACCCGCCGGCGCCGCGGGATAGGCTCTGGTCGATGGCCGCGCGAAGGACGAGCTGATGAGCGAGCACGCGCGAGCGGCGTCCAGAAGCGCGCGAGCCCGGCGAGGTGCGCATCCGCCGCGCGCTGCTGTCGGTCTCCGACAAGCGCGGCCTCGTCGAGTTCGCACGCGGGCTGAGCGAGCTCGACGTCGAGATCGTCTCCACCGGCGGCACCGCCCGCGAGCTCGCCGAGGCCGGGCATCGCGGTGCGCTCGATCGAGGACTTCACCGGCTTCCCCGAGATCATGGACGGCCGCGTGAAGACGCTGCACCCGCGCCTCTACGCCGGCCTGCTCGCGCGCCGCGACGACGACGGCCACCTCGCGCCGCCGCCGAGCAGCGGATCGAGCAGGTCGACCTCGTCTGCGTGAACCTCTACCCGTTCGAGCAGACCGTCGCCCGCGCGCGACGCGAGCGAGGCGGAGGCGATCGAGAACATCGACATCGGCGGCCCGACGATGATCCGCGCGGCCGCCAAGAACAGCGACTTCGCCGCGGTGCTCGTCGACCCCGCCGACTACGAGGCGGTGCTCGCCGAGCTGCGCGAGCCGACGGGCGGCTCTCGCTGCAGACCCGCAAGCGCCTCGCCGCCGAGCGCCTTCGCGACGACCGCGCGCTACGACGCCGCGATCTCGAGCTGGTTCGCGCGCGCAGCGAGCGAGGACTTCCCGCCGCCTGCACGCGAGGCCTTCGAGAAGGTCAGCGACCTGCGCTACGGCGAGAACCCGCACCAGCGGGCCGCCTTCTACGCGCGCGTCGGCGCGCCCACGCACCTGCTCGCGGGCGTCGAGCAGCTGCACGGCAAGGAGCTCTCGTTCAACAACCTGCTCGACCTCAGCTCCGCACGCGAGCTGGTCGAGGAGTTCGACGAGCCCGGCCTGCGCGATCGTCAAGCACAACAACCCCTGCGGCTGCGCGATCGGCGAGACGCGTGCAGCAGGCCTACGAGCGCGCCTTCGCCTGCGACCCGCAGAGCGCCTACGGCGGCGTGATCGCGCTCAACCGCCGCGTCGACGCGGCCTGCGCCGAGCGCTCGGCGAGCAGTTCATCGAGGTGCTGCTCGCGCCCGGCTTCGAGCGCCGAGGCGCTCGAGCTGCTGCAGGCGAAGAAGAACGTGCGCCTGCTCGAGCTCGCCGCACTGGCCGGCGCCGCACGACCGAGCTCGAAGGCAAGCCGTGCTCGGCGGCCGGCTCGTGCAGAACCGCGACAGCGTCGACGGAGACGCGCGAGCAGATGCGCGTGATCTCCGCGCGCGAGCCGAGCGAGCAGGAGTGGGCGGACATGCTGTTCGCCTGGCGGTCTGCCGCCACGTGCGCTCGAACGCGATCGTGCTCGCGCGCGACGGGGCGACGATCGGCATCGGCGCGGGGCAGATGAGCCGCGTCGACGCGGTGCGCATCGCGGTCGAGAAGGCCCAGGACTCACAGCCCGGCCTGCTCGCCGGCGCCGCGCTCGCCTCCGACGCCTTCTTCCCCTTCCCCGACGGCCCCGAGCTCGCGATCGAGCGCGGGCGATCGCCGCGATCATCCAGCCCGGCGGCTCGGTGCGCGACGAGGACGTGATCGCGGCCGTCGACGCCGCCGGGGCGACGATGGTCGCCACCGACGTGCGCCACTTCCGCCACTGAGGCCCGCGCCGAGCGCGCCGCCCGCTGGCGGTAGCATCGCTCGCATGTGTCGAAACATCCGCACCCTCTACAACTTCGAGCCCGCCGCCAGCGACGACGAGGTTCGCGCCGCAGCGCTGCAGTACGTGCGAAAGATCAGCGGCTTCACGAAGCCCTCAGCGGCGAACGCCGAGGCCTTCGACCGCGCGGTCGAGGAGGTCGCAGCTGTCTCGCGCCACCTGCTCGACCATCTCGTCACGAGCGCACCGCCGAAAGACCGCGAGGTCGAGGCGGCGAAGGCGCGAGCCCGCGCCGCCGAGCGCTACGGCAGCGCCGCGGCCTAGCGCGGCAGCACGACCTCGAGCGCGACGTGCTTGGCGCTGCGCCCGTGGCGCAGCGTCAGCCTGAGAACGTAGCCGGTCCTGCCGAGCGGCGCGTTCAGGCTGAGCGAGAGCGCGCGGGCACCCGCATGCTTGCGCGAGCGAGCCGAGGCGACGGGACGGTGGCCGCGCCAGAGCCTCGCCTGAGTGGCTCCGTAGCCGCCGAGCAGCACCTTCACCTCGAGCACGCAGCGCCGGTGCCGCGCGCGGTGAGGGCTGCGACGGCAGGACCAGTGCGTGGAGACGGCTCTCGCGGGCCGCGAGTGCTTCGGGAGCGCGCGGGGAGGCGCCGCGGGTGGGGCGGACGTGGCGGCTTCGCCCGTGAAGCGCTCGATGAACTGCCCGTTCGGGCTCGCACCGGAGATGATCGCCCGGCTCGCGGAGTCCACCACCAGCGCGGTCACGCTGGAGTCCGCCGGACCGCTCGCCTCACCGCCCGCTCCGTAGGTCGGATCGAGGCTGCCCGAGGGAGTCAGCCTCGCGAGCAGCGGAGGGCCGCTGTGGAAGCTCGTTTCGCGTTGCGCCACGGCGATCAGGATGCGACCCGCCGGGTCGACCGCCGCGGCGGTCGCGCCGCCCGAGTTGGCGGGTGAGGGCGGGATCACGGTCTGCCCGGCGGTGCCGAACGAGGGGTCCGGGCGTCCGCTCGGGTCGAGGCCCCAGACGACCGGCTCGTAGCTCACTTCGCCGAACGCATTCGGTTCGCTCGTCGCGCGCTCACCGGCGAGCACGACCCGCCCGCTCGGCTGGCGCGCGAGCGCGACGTCGTCGGAGCCCGCGATCGGCGTTCGGTAGATCCCGCCCGAGCCGAAGCTCGGGTCGAGCGCCCCGTTCGGCTCTACGCGGCGCGACCCAGGCCACCCCGCTGCTGCCCGAGCCGAGCGGCGTGGCGGTCCCCGCGATCAGCGTCTTGCCTTCTTCGGCCGGAACCGCGGCGAGCGCCTCGCCTTGCCATTCCGTCCCGGCGAAGACCGGGATCACGAGCTGGGCGCCGTTGTCGAAGGCCGTGTCGGGTTCGCCCTCCGGCCCGAATCCATCGACCGCGGGGAGTCGGAAGTCCATGTGTTCGGTGTTTTCCTGCCAGCCCGCGCCGAGGAACGATCCGCCCGCGAGCGGCGCCAGGGCCTCGTATTCCATGACCTGGCCGAGCTTGAAGGCCGTGTCCCTTTCCCCGGTGGGAAGCAGCCTTCCCGCCACGCGCGTGCTGCCCACGATCATGCTGCCGTCAGGCTCTGAGACGACCGCTTCGCCGCTCTCGCTGGCCAGCGTGGTCGGGTTGTGGGCGATGAAGTACTCGACCTCACGGCCGCCGGAGCCGAAGGTCGGGTCGAGCGCGCCCGCTTCGGTCAGGCGCAGGGCGAGCACTTCCGCTTCGTCTTTCGGGTGGTAGACGCCGACCGCGTCGATCTTCCCTCCGGGCGCGAGCGCGAGTGCTTTCAGCGTGCCGTTCCATTCGGCGGGCACCGGGAGCACGATTCCGCCGGTGCCGAAGCTCGGGTCGGGCTCTCCCTCGGCGCCGAGGGCCGACGCGGTGCCGAAAGCGAGTGCGCAGCACGCAAGCAGGGCGGGGATCGCCGGAATCGCTCTCACCCCGAAGCACTACCCCAACGAGGGACTTGACAAATCCGCAATAACGATATATCGTGATACACGCAAGATAGTTCACGATAGGAGAAACAAATGCACAGGCATTCATTCGACACACAGACAGAGAGAGGCGAGCGGCACCGCCACCGCCGTCACGGCCCAGGAGGACACCCGTTCTTCGGCGATCTCGGAGGCTTCGGCCCCGGCCGCGGACCGCGTGGTCGTGGTCGCAAGGCCCGGCGCGGCGACATCCGCACGGCGGCGCTGCTGCTCCTCGCCGAGGAGCCGCGCAACGGCTACCAGATCATGCAGGAGGTCGAGGAGCGCAGCGACGGCGCGTGGAACCCGAGCCCCGGCTCGGTCTACCCGGCGCTCTCCCAGCTCGAGGACGAGGGTCTGATCCACACGGAGGAGCGCGAGGGCCGCAAGGTCTATGCGCTCACCGATGCGGGTCGCGAGAACGTCGCCCAGCGCGACGCCTCACGCCCCGCGCCGTGGGAGCAGATGAGCGACGAGATCGGCGACGGCGCGCGTGAGCTCGCCAAGCTGATGCGCGAGGTGGCCTTCGCCTTCTCGCAGGTGATTCGCACCGGCTCCGAGCAGCAGATGGCGAGCGCGAGCGAGGTGCTCGCGACCGCTCGCAAAGAGCTCTACCGAATCCTCGCGGATGGCGAGCAGGGTGACGCTACGGTGGGCGAGCGCGCATAGAGCGCCGCCTCACCCTTCTCCCATGACCGAGACGCCCCCCGCAGTCACAGTCCTCGACCTCGTCAAGAGCTACGGCGAGGTCGAGGCCGTGCGCGGCATCGACTTCGAGGTCGGCAGCGGCGAGATCTTCGGTTTCCTCGGCCCGAACGGTGCGGGCAAGTCCACCACGATCAACATGCTCTGCACGCTCGTGCGGCCGAGCGGCGGCGAGGCGCGCGTCGCCGGTCACGACGTCGTCACCGAACGCGACGAGGTCCGGCGCAACATCGGGCTCGTCTTCCAGGACACCACGCTCGACAGCTACCTCACAGCCGAGCAGAACCTCCGGCTCCACGCCGAGCTCTACGGCGTGCCCCGCGACTCGGTGCGGCCCCGGATGGAGCAGGTGATGGAGATGGTCGGGCTGTGGGAGCGCCGCTCGAGCCTCGTCAACACCTTCTCGGGGGGGATGAAGCGGCGCCTGGAGATCGCCCGCGGCCTGCTTCACTCGCCACGGGTGCTGTTCTTGGACGAGCCGACCGTCGGCCTCGACCCGCAGACGCGCAGCTCGATCTGGCGCTACATCCGGGAGCTGAAGGCGCGCGAGGACATAACGATCTTCATGACGACGCACTACATGGACGAGGCCGAGTACTGCGATCGCATCGCGATCATGGATCAGGGACGGATCATCGTGCTCGACACCCCCGAGGCGCTCAAGGCCAGCGTCGGCCAGGACCGCGTGCAGATCCACACCGACGACGACGAGGCGGCGATCGTGGAGCTCGCGGAGCGCTTCGAGGTCGAGGCGAAGGTGCTCGAGGGGATGGTCACCTTCGGCGTGGGCGGCGGCGAGCAGTTCGTGCCGCGGCTGTTCGCCGAGCTCGAGGTGCCGATCCGCTCGGTCAACGTCTCGCGCCCCTCGCTCGATGACGTGTTCATGTCCTACACGGGCACCACGATCCGCGACGCGGAGACGGGCGCCACGGACACGCGGCGCAAAGCCGCGAGGATGATGAGCCGATGACGCCCGGGCCGGTGAGCGGCACCGCGACGAGCGCAGCGGCGCAGTCCCGCCCGGCGCACAACGCTCCGCCCGTCGGCGTTCGCGTTCCCGCTCGCAGCCTCGCCGGGGAGGTGCGCGCGATCAGGGTCGTCTGGAAGCGCGAGCTGATCCGCTTCAGCCGCGACCGGCTGCGGATCGTCACCTCGCTGGTGCAGCCGTTCCTGTTCCTGTTCGTGCTCGGCACCGGCCTCTCGAAGCTCGCCTCGGCCGGTACGCACGGAGTCAACTTCAAAACCTTCGTCTATCCCGGCGTGCTCTGCCTCGCCGTCCTCTTCACCGCGATGTTCTCGGCCGCCTCGCTCGTCTGGGACCGCGAGTTCGGTTTCCTGCGCGAGATGATGGTCGCGCCGGTGCGGCGCAGCTCGCTGGTGCTCGGCAAGTGCCTCGGCGGTGCGACCGTGGCCGGCTTCCAGGGCGTGATCGTGCTCTGCCTCGCAGGGCTCGTGAAAGTGCCCTATGCGCCCGGACTGCTTGCGTCGGTGTTCGCGATCCAGCTGCTGCTCGCATTCGCGATCACCTCATTCGGCGTGATGTTCGCTGCGCGTATCGAGCAGATGCAGTCGTTCATGGCGCTGATGCAGATGGTGATGATGCCGATGTACTTCCTCTCCGGCGCCCTGTTCCCGGTCGCCGGACTTCCGCGCTGGCTGGAGATCCTCAACCGCATCGACCCGCTCACCTATGCCGTCGATCCGATTCGCCGCATCGTCTTCTCGCACCTCCCGCTCTCACCCGGCGCGAGACGCGCGCTCGATCCCGGCGTGACGTGGTGGGGCTGGCATGTGCCGAGCGTGGTGGAGGCGGGTGTGATCGCGCTGCTCGGCGCGGCGATGCTCGCGGTGGCGATCTTCCAGTTCAGCCGCGCGGAGTAGCGCCCGGCTCGACGAGCACGTTCGCGGCGACGCCGAGCAGCGGGTCCATCGTCTCGGCCTCGTCAGAGGTCTCCGCGATCCGCACGCTCTCGCGCAGCGCGTCCATGTCCGAGATGGCCCGCCGTTCGGTGAGCGGCTGCAGGAGCCCGCGCAGGTAGAGCATCGGACCGACCCAGCGCGGCGCCCACACGCGCGCCGAGCGCTTGGCGACCCCCCGCTCGATCGCGTCGATCGCGATCGACAGCGGCGCCGGCTTGGCCATGAAGCCGGGCAGGCGCTCTTTCGCCTTGCTGCCCGACGCGCCCTCGAATCCGGCTTTGACGAGATCGGTGTCGAGGAACCCGAAGTAGGCGCAGCCCACCGCCACGCCGTCCGGCGCGAGCTCCATTCGCAACGCGTCGCTCATCGCCTCGACCCCCGCCTTCGCGGTCGTGTAGGGGCCCATCATCGGCGCGTGCGTGATCGCCGAGAGAGAGGAGATGTTGAGCAGGTAGCCGCCGCTGCGCCGGATCTCGGCGACGACCGCCCGGTCGGTGCGCCACACGCCGAGCAGGTTCACCGCGAGTGTGCGCTCGACCTGCTCGACGGGCGCGGTCGCGAGCGTTCCGGTGAAGGAGATCCCCGCGTTGGCCACCGCCACGTCGATGCCGCCGAAGCGCTCGACGGTCTGCGCGACGCAGCCTTCGAGCGCGGCGAGATCGGTGACGTCGGCCTCCAGCGCGATCGCGCGCTCGCCGAGCCGCGCCGCGTTCGCCTCGAGGCGCTCGGGCTCGAGCCCGACGAGCGCGACGTTCGCCCCGCGCGCGTGAAGGCGCTCGGCCGTCGCCGCTCCGATCCCCCGCGCCGCTCCCGTCACGAACGCCGTCTTGCCCTGCAGGTTCAGCCCGCTCATGCGCGCCGCAGTCTACGCTCGCCACGAGTGCGGCGGGCCTCGCCCACCGGGCGGGCCGGCTGGTGTACTGTCGCGCCCATGCCCGATCTGAGCCCCACCTCCTCCGCCCTCGAGCTCGCCGCCGCGCTGCGCCGCCGTGAGCTCTCCGCAGTTGAGCTGCTCGACGCCTGCCTCGCGGCGGTGGACGAGCACAACGCAGTCCTGAACGCGGTCACCTGGCGAAACGACGCCGAGGCGCGGGCCGCCGCCGAGGGGGCCGACCGCCGCCTCGCCGAGGGCGCGGGCGAGGGCACGCCGTTCCTCGGCGTACCGATCCCGATCAAGGACCTCACGTCGGTCGCGGGTTGGCCTGTGACGTTCGGCTCGCGCGGCGCGCCCGAGGGGCCGAGTGAGGAGAGCGAACTCGTCGTCGACGCGCTCAGCTCGGCGGGCTTCGTCCTGTGCGGACGCACCAACACCCCCGAGTTCGGTGTGATCACCGCGGCGGAGAACCTCCGCTTCGGGCCCAGCCGCAACCCGTGGGACACCGACCGCACCCCGGGCGGGTCGAGCGGCGGCGCGGCGGCGGCGGTCGCGGGCGGGATGTTCCCGATCGCGCACGCGAACGACGGTGGGGGTTCGATCCGCATCCCCGCCTCCTACTGCGGCCTGGTGGGCTTCAAGCCGAGCCGCGGGCGCGTGCCGCGGCTCGCTCAGAGCTGGCTCGGCGCGGTCGTCGAGGGCGTGGTCTGCCGCACGGTTGCCGAGTCCGCGCTCGTGCTCGATGCGATCTCCGGGCCCGATCCGCTCGCCTGGTACAACGCTCCCGTCCCGGGGCGTTCGTTCGCGAGCGAGGCGGAGTCCGCGGCGCCCGGGCAGCTGCGGATCGGCCTGATGGCCCAGGCTCCGCTCGGAATCCCGACAGATCCCGAGTGCGTCGCGGCCGCACGCGCGGCGGCCGCGCTGCTGGAGGAGCTGGGGCACGCGGTCGAGGAGGTCGAGGTGCCCACGATCTCCGAAGAGATGGTGCCTCCGTTCATCGCGCTCACGCAGGGTGGACTCGCGGACTACGAGGGTGTGGACTGGTCGCTCACCGAGCCGCACATCGTCCACCAGCGCGGGCTCGCCGGCGAGACGGGGGCCTACGACTACGTCCTCGCCGCCAAGACGCTCGAGCTGCTCAGCAGGCGCGAGGTCGCGCGTTGGGGGCGTGACTTCGACGTGCTGCTCTCGCCGACCTCCGCGATCCTCCCGCCGAAGGCCGGCGCGACGATGGAGGCACAGCACGCCGCCCCCGACCAGCCCGTGCTCGATGTGGTGGCGAGTGTGTCCTTCACCGCCTTCGGCAACGTCACCGGCCTTCCGGGCGTCTCGCTCCCGCTTCACTGGACCGCCGAGGACGTGCCCGTCGGAGTGCAGCTGCTCGCGGGTCCGTGGCAGGACGGCGCGCTGCTCGCCCTGGCTGCGCAGATCGAAGCGGCGAGCCCGTGGGCGGACCGTCGCCCCGCGCTGCTCGCCACGGCCTGAGGACGCCGGCGGCGAGCGCGCGGCGCGCGGCGCGGGCTAGCATTCGGGAATGACCGCCGCGCGCCCGAACGTCTGCATCATCGGCGCAGGCGTGAGCGGGCTCACCGCCTGCAAGGCGCTCGACGACTTCGGGGTGCCGCACACCTGCTTCGAGGCCTCCGACGAGGTGGGCGGGAACTGGTACTTCCAGAACCCGAACGGCGTGTCCTCCGCCTACCGCTCGCTGCACATCGACATCTCGAAGCCCTCGATCTCCTTCCGGGACTTCCCGATGCCCGACCGCTACCCGGACTACCCGCATCACTCGCACATCTTCGAGTGGCTGCGCGACTACGCCGAGGCCTTCGGGCTGCGGCGCAGCATCCGCTTCAACACCCGGGTCGCGCGAGCCGAGCGCGGAGCGGAGGGTGGCTGGACGGTGACGCTCGATGACGGCGAGCAGCAGCGCTTCGACGCGCTGCTCGTCTGCAACGGCCACCACTGGGACCCGCGCTGGCCCTCCTTCCCAGGCACCTTCGACGGCCCGCAGATCCACTCCCACGACTACGTGGACCCGAGCGACCCGCTCGACATGAAGGGCCGGCGGGTGCTCGTCGTGGGGATCGGCAACAGCGCTGTGGACATCGTCTCCGAGCTCGGCCGCAAGACGATGTGCGAGGTCGTCTACCTCTCCACGCGCTCGGGCGCGTACGTCGTCCCGAAGTACCTCTTCGGCAAACCAGCCGACCAGATCGTCAAGGCCAACCCGATGATCCCCTCGAAGCTGCAGCGCCGCGCCGCGCGGCTGCTGCCGAGGATCTTCTCCGGGCGCATGGAGGACTTCGGGCTGCCCACCCCCAACCACAACTTCCTCGACGCGCACCCGACCGTCTCCAGCGAGCTGCTCGGCCGGTTGGGAGCGGGCGACGCGGTCGCCAAGGGCGACGTGGCCGAGCTGCTGGGCGACTCCGTCCGCTTCGCCGACGGCAGCATCGAGCGAGTGGACGCGATCATCTACGCGACCGGCTACAACATCCGCTTCCCGTTCTTCGACGAGGACTTCATCAGCGCGCCCGACAACGTGCTCCCGCTCTACAAGCGGATGCTCAAACCGGGCATCGACGACCTCGCCTTCATCGGGCTCGGACAGCCGATCCCGACGATCTTCCCCTTCTCCGAGCTGCAGTCGAAACTCGCCGCGCGGTGGCTGAGCGGGGACTGGGCGCCGCCCCCGCGCGAGCAGATGGAGCGCGAGATCGTGCGTGACGAGGCCTTCCACACCGCTCACTTCGTGGCCAAGCCCCGCCACACGATGCAGCTCGAGTGGTACTCCTACAAGCGCGAGCTCGAACGGCGCACGATCCCCGCGGGACAGGAGCGCGCACGCGCGGGAGCGCCCACCGCCGCGCAGTCCGCCGGGCGCGCCGGGGCCACGGCCGGGGCGTTCCCGCTGGGGAGCGCGGGATGAGCGCGGTCGAGTTCACGAGCGGGGGCGAGCGCCTCGCCGGGGTGCATCTGAGCGGCGAGGGCGAGGCCTTCCTCGACGCCGAGGGGCGGCGACCCTGTGTGGTCCTCGCGCACGGCTTCGCGGGCACGATCGACTCGGGCCTGCTCCCCTACGCCGAGCGCTTCGCGGCCGCGGGCCTCGACGCACTCGTGTTCGACTACCGGCACTTCGGCGCGAGCGGGGGAGAGCCACGCCAGATCGTCTCGGTGCCCGCTCAGCTCGAGGACTACGCCGCCGCGATCGCCTTCGCGCGCGGCCTCGCGGGGGTCGATCCGTCCCGGATCGCGCTGTGGGGCACGTCCTTCTCCGGAGGGCACGTGGTCGAGGCCGCGGTCGCGGACGGCCGCGTCGCCGCGGTCGTCTCCCAGTCCCCCTCGATGGACGGCCGCGCGACCTTCCTCAACCTGCTGCGCTATGCGGGGCCGGGAGCGCTGATGCAGATCACCCTCGCGGCCGTGCGCGACTGGATCGGATCGCTGCGCGGGCGGGCGCCGCTCACGATCCCGGTGGTCGGGCCGCCGGGGACGATCGCGGCGATGAGCACCCCCGACGCCGAGCCCGGCTACCGCGCGATCACCGGACCCACGTGGCGCAACGAGGTCGCCGCGCGCTTCGGGCTGACCGCCGCGCTCTACCGCCCGGGCCTGAAGGCGGACCGGCTTCCCTGCCCGATCCTCGTGCAGGTCGCCGATCGCGACGCCGTCGCGCCGCCCGCCGCCGCGCGCGATGCGGCCTGGCTCGCGACCGGTCGCGGGGAGGTGCGCACCTACCCCGTCGGGCATTTCGACGTCTACGTCGGGGCGAGCTTCGAGCAGAGCGTCGCGGATCAGCTTCACTTCCTCACGCGCCACCTAGCGCTCGCCGCCGCTCGCGTCGAGCAGCACGCCTGAAAAGGCGCGGGCGACGCTCCATTTCGTTGTAACCCGAGGATAGGGCGAGCGCCCTTCCGCTCGCCCGACTGTTCTTCGAGAACAAGAATTAACCGCTTCCGAGTGGGCTCGAAAAAGAGGGTTGACTCGCGCGAACATGCGCGGTTAGGTTGGAGCGCGGAAATCGCCCGGGGGTGCGCCTGCGAGAGAGCGCGATTGGGGGCCCCGGGACCTAAAAGGAGAGAGGGAACACATGGGGAAAGTCACTCGTGTCGTATGCCTTGCCGTGTTCGTGGCGGGATTGCTGATCCCGGCCGCGTCGGCCGCGGCATCGCAGTACGCCGCGTTGGGGGACTCGTACTCGTCGGGCGTGGGCACTCGGGTGTTCTACGAAGAATCCGGTGAATGCGACCGCAGCCCCGACGCCTATGGCCCGAAGATCACGGCCAAACGTGGGTACACGCTGAACTTCGAAGCGTGCAGCGGCGCGAAGACCGGCGAAGTGATCGAAAAACAGCTCGGCCACCTCAGCAGCACCACCGCGCTCGTGACGATCACGATCGGCGGCAACGACGCGGGCTTCAGCAACGTGATCATCAACTGCGCGCTCTACTACTTCACCTGCGGGAGCGCGATCGGTGAAGCGAACGAATACATCGCGAAAACGCTGCCCGGCAAGTTGGAAACGACGTACAAAGACATACGTGCGAAAGCGACGACCGCCGAGGTGATCGTGCTCGGCTACCCGAAGCTGTTCACCAAAGAAGGCACGACGTGCAACGTGAACTTCCTCACGTCCGGTAACGAGAAGAAAATGAACGAAACCGCCGAAAAACTCGACGCCGTGATCAAGGCGCGGGCGGAAGCGCTCAAATTCAAGTTCGTCAACCCGACGAGCGCGTTCGAAGCGCACGAGGTGTGCGCCAAAGAAGAATGGCTGAACGGACAGTCCAACCCGCTGTCGGAAAGCTACCACCCCAACGTCAAAGGCCAGGAAGAGTTCACCACGCTGGTGAACGCGGCGATCTAGACGGGAACACGACACGAGCTGCCCGCGGCGCTGGAGCCGCGGGCAGCCGTCGTCGGCGGGGCCGCCCTACTCGGGCCGCCGGTAGACGCCGACGACGGCCGCGCCGCCGAGGCCGATGTTGTGCTGGAGCGCGACCTTCGCCCCGTCCACCTGGCGGGCGTCGGCGCTCCCGCGCAGTTGCCAGGTGAGCTCCGCACATTGCGCGAGACCGGTCGCCCCGAGCGGGTGGCCCTTGGAGATCAACCCCCCGGAGGGGTTCACCACGGGTCCAGTGCCTCCGTATGTCGTCGCTTCGCTTTCGACGAGCGAATGCCCCTCGCCCTCGGCGGCGAAGCCGAGCGCCTCGTAGGTGATCAGCTCGTTCGCGCTGAAGCAGTCGTGCAGCTCGCAGACGTCGATCGCGCGCGCGTCGACGCCCGCCTCGGCGTAGGCCTGCTCGGCCGCGCGCCGCGACATGTCCGAGCCGACGACCTTGATCGCGGAGCGCGCCTGGAAGCTGCTCGAGAAATCGGTGCACATCGCCTGGCCGGCGATCTCCACCGCACGGTCCCACAGGCCATGGGACTCGACGAAGCTCTCCGAGGCGACGACCGCGGCTGCGCTTCCATCCGAGGTCGGGGAGCACTGGAGCTTCGTGAGCGGGGCGTAGATCTCCGGAGCCGCTTCGATCTCGGCGAGCGTGTAGTCGGTCTGGAACTGCGCGTAGGGGTTGTTCACGGAGTGGTGGTGGTTCTTCCAGCCGATCCAGGCGTAGTGCTCGGGCCGGGAGCCATAGCGCTCCATGTGCTCACGCCCGGCGGCGCCGAACATCTGCGGCGCGGGCGGCGCCTGCTCCCACGGGCGCAGCTCGAGCAGCGCGTGCATGTGGCGATCCATCGGGTTCGTGCGGTCGGTGTACTTCGCCGCGAGCGAGCCGCGCTCCATCTTCTCGAAGCCGATCGCGAGCGCGCATTCGGCGAGCCCGCCCTTGACCGCCTGGCGGGCGAGGTACAGCGCGCTCGAGCCGGTCGAGCAGTTGTTGTTCACGTTGACCACGGGCACCCCGGTCAGACCGAGGCCGTAGACCGCGCGCTGCCCGCAGGTCGAGTCTCCGTAGCAGTAGCCCGCGAAGGCCTGCTCGACCTGCTCGTAGCCCACGCCCGCGTCCGCGAGCGCGCGCTCGCCCGCCTCTCGCGCCCAGTCCGGGTAGTCGCCCTCCTTGGTGCCGGGCTTGGCGAACGGGGTCATGCCGACGCCGATCACGAACGTGCGCTTGCCCCTGCGCGCCTCTGCGGTGCTCATCGTTCCTCCTCGGGTGTCGCTGCGGGAATCGCCTCGAACATCTCCACCAGCTGCGCGCGGCAGTAGGGCCACTGTCGGCGGTTGCGCCCGCCGCCGGGGTGCAGCGTGTCGAGCAGCGCGAGCCCGCGCATCGTCGCGTGGGCCATCTCGATCAAACGGCCGAAGCCCGGCCGCTCGGCGAGCTCTCCGAACAGCTTCGGGCTGACGCGCAGCGTCTGGCGGTCGAGTTCGCGCTCGACGGGCTCGAGGCGCTCACGCAGCTCGGGATCGGTGCGCGCGTGCGTCCAGAGGTCGAGCGCGGCCTGGTAGAGCGGGCTCGCGTAGCTCGCCCAGAGCAGGTCGAGCCCCTGCTCGAGCCGCTCGCGGCCCGGTGGGAGCTTCGCCGCCGCGGCGAGCAGCTGCTCCCCGCGCCGCTGGGCGAGGTGCTCCATCGCCGCCGCGAGCAGCGCCTGGCGGGTCTGGAAGTGGTGCAGGTGGGCGCCGCGTGAGAGGCCCGCGCGCTCGGACACGCGGCTCGTGGTGGTGTTCGCGTAGCCGTCCTCGACGAGGCAGGCGATCGTCGCGTCGAGCAGCGCCTCGCGGGTGGCCGCGCTGCGCTCCGCCTGGCTGCGTCGAGCTGGTCTTGTCGCGGCCGTCGTTCCCATCGAGTGAACCTAATCATATTTGCGTTCACGCATGAACGTTTGTGGTAGCGTCCGCGCATCAACTTCAGACCGGTCCGTCATGGACGGACGGCCAATCTCCGGGAGGACGACTGATGGCAGCCTCAGAGGCGCTGGTGTTCGACGCGATCCGAACGCCGCGGGGCAAGGGCAAGTTCAACGGATCGCTGCACGGCACGAAGCCCGTCGACCTCGTCGTCGGCCTGATGCACGAGACGCTCGTGCGCAACGAGAAACTCGATCCCTCGCGCGTCGACGACGTCGTGCTGGGCTGCGTCTCGCCGGTGGGCGACCAGGGCGCTGACATCGCCAAGACGGCCGCGATCAAGGCGGGGCTTCCGGACACCGTGGCGGGCGTGCAGGTCAACCGCTTCTGCGCCTCGGGCCTCGAGGCCGTGAACATCGCCGCGCAGAAGGTCGCCTCCGGCTGGGAGGACCTCGTCTTCGCGGGCGGCGTCGAGTCGATGTCGCGCGTGCCCATGGGCTCCGACGGCGGGGCATGGGCGATGGACCCGGAGACCAACTACGACACCTCCTTCGTCCCGCAGGGCGTGAGCGCCGATCTGATCGCGACGATCGAGGAGTTCTCGCGCGAGGACGTCGACGCTTACGCGGCCCGCTCGCAGGAGCGCGCCTGGGCGGCGCAGTCGGAGGGCCGCTTCGCGAACACGGTGGTCCCCGTCAAGGATCTCAACGAGAACGTGGTCCTCGACCACGACGAGTTCATTCGTCCGGGCACGACCGTGGAGACGCTCGGCGGGCTGAAGCCCTCGTTTGCGGCGATCGGCGAGATGGGCGGCTTCGACGCGGTCGCTCTGCAGAAGTATCACTGGGTGGAGAAGATCGAGCACGTCCACACGCCGGGCAACTCCTCGGGGATCGTGGACGGCGCCTCGCTGGTCACGATCGGCAACGAGAAGACCGGCGAAGAGCTCGGGATGAAGCCGAAGGCCCGCATCCTCGCCACGGCACTCTCCGGTGCGGACCCCACGATCATGCTCACGGGCCCCGCCCCGGCGAGCAAGAAGGCGCTCGCGAAGGCGGGCCTCTCCGTCGAGGATCTCGACCTCGTGGAGATCAACGAGGCGTTCGCGGCGGTCGTGCTGCGCTTCGTGCGCGACATGGGCCTGGACATGGAGAAGGTCAACGTCAACGGTGGCGCGATCGCGATGGGGCACCCGCTCGGCGCGACCGGGGGGATGATCCTCGGCACGCTGATCGAGGAGCTGCACCGCACCGGGGGCCGCTACGGCCTCGCCACGCTCTGCGTCGGCGGCGGCATGGGAATCGCGACCGTCGTGGAGGCGATCTAGATGGCAGAGACGATCAAATGGGAGCAGGACGCCGACGGAATCGTCCTGCTCACGCTCGATGACCCGAACCAGTCGGCTAACACGATGAACCGCGACTACGCGGAGTCGATGGCGGCTACGGTCGAGCGCCTGGAGGCGGAGAAGGAGTCGATCACCGGCGTCGTGATCACCTCGGCGAAGAAGACCTTCTTCGCGGGCGGCGATCTCAACGACCTCAAGGCGGCGACCAAGGACGACGCTCCGGCGCTCGCGGAGATGGTCCGCGCGGGCAAGGCGCAGCTGCGCCGGCTGGAGACGCTCGGCGTCCCCGTCTGCGCCGCGATCAACGGCGCGGCGCTCGGCGGCGGCCTCGAGATCTGCCTGGCCTGCCACCACCGCATCGCGGTCGACGACCCGAAGGTGCAGATGGGCTTCCCCGAGGTGCAGCTCGGCCTGCTCCCCGGGGCGGGCGGCGTGGTGCGCACGGTGCGCATGCTCGGTATCGCCGACGCGCTGCTGAAGCTCCTGATGCAGGGCCAGCGCCTGCGGCCCGCGCAGGCCAAGGAGACCGGGCATCCTCGACGAGACGGTGCCCACGCTCGACGAGCTGGTGCCCGCGGCGAAGGCCTGGGTCAAGGAGCGCGCCGCGCAGGAGGAGCCGGCGGGCCAGCCCTGGGATGTGAAGGGCTACAAGATCCCGGGCGGCACCCCCTCCAACCCGAAGCTCGCGCAGAACCTGCCCGCGTTCCCGGCGAACCTGCGCAAGCAGCTGAAGGGCGCGAACTACCCCGCGCCGCACCACATCATGGCCGCCGCGGTCGAGGGAGCGCAGGTCGACTTCGACACCGCGATCGAGATCGAGGGCCGCTACTTCGTGGACCTGCTCACGGGTCAGGTCTCCAAGAACATGATCCAGGCGTTCTTCTTCGATCTCCAGCAGGTCAACGGGGATCGCAACCGTCCGGAGGGGATCGAGCCTTTCAAGGCGACGAAGGTGGTCGTGCTCGGCGCGGGCATGATGGGCGCCGCGATCTCCTACGTGTGCGCGAAAGCGGGCATCGAGGTCGTGCTCAAGGACGTCTCGCTCGAGGCCGCGGAAAAGGGCAAGTCCTACTCGCAGGGCCTGCTCGAGAAGGCGATCTCGCGCGGCCGCTCGACACAGGAGAAGGCGGACGCGCTGCTTGCCCGCATCACCCCCACCGACGACCCGGCCGCGGCGGCCGGTGCGGACCTCGTGATCGAGGCGGTCTTCGAGGACCCCGCGGTGAAGGCCCAGGTCTTCGCCGAGATCGAGCCGCACCTCGCCGAGGGCGCGTTGCTCGGCTCGAACACCTCGACGCTGCCGATCACCGACCTCGCAGAGGGCGTCTCGCGACCTGATGAATTCATCGGGCTGCACTTCTTCAGCCCGGTGGACAAGATGCCGCTGCTGGAGATCATCAAGGGCGAGAAGACGAACGAGGAGACGCTCTACCGCGCGCTCGACGTGGCCAAGCAGATCTCGAAGACCCCGATCGTGGTCAACGACAGCCGCGGCTTCTTCACGAGCCGCGTGATCGGCACCTTCATCAACGAGGGTGTGGGCATGCTACTCGAGGGGGTGCCCGCAGCTTCGATCGAGCAGGCCTCCAACCAGGCCGGCTATCCGGCGCCGGTGCTCCAGCTCTCCGACGAGCTCAACCTCAACCTCGCGAAGAAGATCCGCGACGCGACGAAGGCGGCGGTCGAGGCCGAAGGCGGCGTGTTCGAGGACCGCGCCTCGTTCGGGGTGGTCGACCGGATGCTCGAGGCTGGCCGCGGCGGGAAGCTCGCGGGCGCGGGCTACTACGACTACGCCGAGGGCAAGCGCACCGGCCTGTGGAAGGGCCTGAAAGAGATGTTCCCCGAGACGGATGACCCCGCCTCGATCTCACTCAAGGACCTCGAGGAGCGGATGCTCTTCGCCGAGGCGCTGGAGACGGTGAAGTGCCTCGACGAGGGCGTGATCGAGTCGGTCGCGGACGCGAACATCGGCTCGATCCTCGGCATCGGCTTCCCCGGTTGGACCGGCGGGGTGCTGCAGTACATCAACGGCTACGAGGGCGGCGTGAGCGGGTTCGTCGCCCGCGCACGTGAGCTCGCCGCCCGGTACGGCGAGCGCTTCGAGCCTCCCGCCTCGCTGGTCGAGAAGGCCGAGCGCGGCGAGATCTACAGCGACGCGGGGGTTCTCACCTCAGCCTGACGGCTGTCGCATGCGCTCACCGGGAACCTCGCACCCGGTGAGCGCACGACGGCCGCTGCGCGAGGCTAGTGGGCGGCTCGCAGGCGCCGCGGCCGAGAAGGTCGCAGGGTCGCCGCGGCGAGCGCTCCGAGCGTCCCGGTGGCGAGCGCCTCGGCGACGAGCGCGGCGGTGAGAGCCACCGTTTTGCTCGTCTCGAGGAACCCGAACAGCGGCGTCTGCTCACTGATCAGCAGGAAGGCGATCGAGGTCGCGGCCATCGCCGAGCCGAGCAGAGCGAGCAGCGGCACGGCGATCGCGCCGGCCGCGCCGGGCAGGCGCTCGAGGGGAAGCAGCAGCGCCAGGCCCAGTCCCACCCCGCCGATGAAGTTCAGCACGAACAGCGTGCCGATCGTGGGCAACGCGGAGTAGCCCGCGTCGTAGTACTGCTGCAGGTGCAGCGCGCCCATCGCGATCAGCGCGAGCGCGCCCGCCCCGCGAAGGGCCAGGAGTGTCGCCCGCAGGGCGCCGCCCGTCGAGCGCGTGGTCCGCTCCGCTGGGCTGTGGGTCGTTCGACTTGCCAACGTTCTCACCTCCGGTGAGTTGCTCGGTGGAAGCCTCCCTCACCATCTCCGACCCCGGAAGCGGCGATACCTTCCGCTGGTCTGCGCCTGGACTCGGCCCGGCGGCTGCGTCAGCGTGCGGCGAGCGGCACGGCGGCGCCGCCGCGGCGCGCGCTCTCGGACAGCTCGGGCAGCGCTGCCGCGGCACGCGCGCTCATCAGCTCGGCGAGCTTTTCGGGCGTGTCGTTCTCGGGCAGCGGGGTGTAGAGGATCAGCCGCTGTTCGAGCTTCTCGGCCGGGTGGAAGACCGCATGCGAGAAGGACATCAGCCCGGCGAGCGGATGGCTCAGGTCCTTGCGACCCTCACCGCTCGTGGAGACCTCGTGGCGGTCCCACTCCCGGTCGAACTCCGGGCTCGACTTGCGCAACGCCCTGATCAGGGACTCGAACTCGGGGTCGCCGATGTGCCGCGCGCTGTCGGCGCGGAACTTCGCGACCAGCACACGCGAGGATCGCTCCCAGTCGGTGAACATCTCCCGCCGTGCGGGGTCGGTGAAGGTCTGCCAGGCGTGGTTGCGCGCGGCGCGCGGGATCGTGGCGAAGTCGCCGAGCAGCGCGACCGCGGCGTCGTTCCAGGCGAGGTAGTCCCAGCGGCGGCCGAGCACGTAAGCCGGATTCGGACCGAGGTTCTCGATCAGCTTGCGCAGCGTGGGCGAGACGCGCTCGGCGGGGTTCCGACAGGGCGGGGCGGCCTCACCGCGACCGAGCAGGATCAGGTGGTTGCGCTCGGCCTGGTCGAGGTGCAGCGCCTTGGCGAGCGCTTCGAGCACCTCCAGCGAGGCGCGCACGTCGCGGCCCTGCTCGAGCCAGGTGTACCAGGTGGCCCCCATCCCCGCCAGCTGCGCGACCTCCTCGCGCCGCAATCCGGGGGTGCGTCGCCGGCCGCCACCTGGCAGGCCGACGTCCTCGGGCTTCAGCGCGGCGCGGCGCGTGCGCAGGAAATCCGCGAGCTCCTCACGCCGGAGCTGCCCGGATGCTGCTATCTCACGAAGTGAGGGGCGTCGGCCGTTCTCGGTTTGCGAAGCGATCGAGCCAGGCATATCGACTACCAGTATAAGCCCTTCTCTACTACTTGGATAAAGTCTGCCTCAGGATATACCCATGAGCGCATCTGAGAGCACCCCCTCCGCCGTTCCCGCCCAGTCCTCGCGGCCCTCGCCGAAGCGCGCGCTGCTCCTGATCGTCTGCCTGGCGCAGTTCATGGTGATCCTCGACATCTCGATCGTGAACGTCGCGCTGCCCTCGATCCACAGCGGGCTCGGCTTCTCGACGACCGGGCTGCAGTGGGTCGTCAACGCGTACACGCTCACCTTCGCGGGCTTTCTGATGCTCGGTGGCCGCTGCGCGGACCTGCTCGGTCGTCGCAACGTCTTCATCTTCGGCACCGCGCTCTTCTCGCTCTCCTCACTCGCGTGCGCGCTCGCCGACTCGCAGGGCCTGCTGCTCGGCGCGCGCGCCGTGCAGGGCCTCGGCGGGGCGATCCTCTCGCCGGCCACGCTCTCGATCGTCACGAGCTCCTTCGAGGCGGGTCCGGAGCGCAACAAGGCGGTCGGCCTGTGGGGGGCGATGGGCGCGCTCGGCGGGTCCTCGGGAGCGCTGCTCGGGGGCATCCTCACCCAGGGACTCGGCTGGCCCGCGATCTTCGCGGTCAACGTGCCGCTCGGCGCGGTCGTGATCGTCTGGGGCCTGCGCATGATCTCGGGCGAGCGCGAGCGCGGTCGCACGCGCAACTTCGATGTCGCGGGGGCGGTGCTGATCACGGCGAGCCTCGTCGGCCTGACCTTCGGGATCGTGCGCACCGACACGCTCGGCTGGGGCTCCGCCGGCGTGCTGCTGCCGCTGTTCGCGGGGGTCCTGCTGCTCGGGCTCTTCGCGCTCGTCGAGGCGCGGCTCGCCAAGGCGCCCCTGATCCCGCTCTCGATCCTGCGCTTCCGCCAGCTGCGGATCTCGAACATCGTCGTGACGCTGCTCTACGCGGCGTTCTTCCCCGTGTGGTTCTTCCTCACCCTCTACGTGCAGGAAGTGCTCCACTACGACGCGATCGAGGCCGGTCTCTCCTTCCTTCCGATGACGGGCTCGATCTTCGTCGCCTCGACGGTCGCTCCGAAACTCGTCGCACGGCTCGGGCCGCGCACGGTCATCACCGGCGGCATGGCCGTCGCGACGGTGGGGATGCTGCTGCTGATCGGGATCGCTCCGGGCGGGACCTACTTCGCCAACGTGCTCCCCGGCGCGCTGCTTGCCGCGATCGGGATGGGCTGCTCGCTCGTCCCCGCGACGATCGTCGCGATGCAGTGCCTGCCCGGCTCCCAAAGCGGGATCGGCTCGGGGCTGCTGAACACCTCGCGGCTGATGGGCGGCGCGCTCGGACTCGCGATCCTCTCCACGATCGCCGATGCGCAGACGCGCTCGGACCGCTCGGCGGGCTTCGCCCACGCGCTCACGAAGGGCTTCGATCGCGCCTTCCTGGTCGGCGCCCTGTTCGCCTTCGCGGGCGCGGTGGTAGCCGGTCTGTGGCTGCGCAACCCGGCGCCGAGCGGCGAGCTCGTGGAGGTCTCCGCGGAGACCAAGGCGGAGATCGAGGAGAGCGAGGCGCTCGCGGCCTAGCGCGCCCGCTCGCGCGGCCCCGCTGGGGCGGGCGGGCCTAGCGGCCGCTGGAGCCGAAGCCGCCGCTGCCGCGTGAGCTCTCCGCGAGCTCGCGCTCGCTGAGCGCGAGCGCGGTCTCGGCGGTGTCGAGGACGAGCAGCTGGGCGATCCGGTCGCCGCGCGCGACCTCGAAGTGCTCTGCGGGGTCGGTGTTGTGGAGCACGACCTTCACCTCACCGCGGTAGCCCGGGTCGATCAGCCCAGGTGCGTTGAGCACCGTGACGCCGTGACGGGCGGCGAGGCCGGAGCGCGGTAGCACCAGACCGCAGGTCCCCGCCGGGAGCGCGAGCGCGACGCCGGTGGCGATCGTGACCCGTGCGCCGGGGGCGATCCGCGCGCTCTGATCGGCGTAGAGGTCGAAGGCCGCGTCGTCCTCGTGGGCGCGCGCGGGGAGCAGGGCGGTCGCGCTCAACAGGCGGGCGGGGACGTCCATCGCGCCCATCGTAATCAGCTCGGGCGGCGCGCCTCGCTCCTGCGCTCCGCGTCGAGACGCTCCAAGCGCGGTTCGGAGCTCTCGTCGAGGAAGCTCATCGCCGCGCCCACCGCGGGATGGACGGCGGCGATCTGCGCGTGCATCTCGCGCGCGATCGAGCGGTAGCCCGCGTGGCCCTCGCGTCCGCTGCGCAGCTCGATCAGGTGCATCGCCTCGCGCGCGTTGAGATCGAGCACGTAACGCACCCGGAAGGCGAGGCAGAGGGCGTACTGCGCGCGTGCGCCCATCCCCGCGTCGATCAGCTCCTCCCAGCTCTCGCGCGAGCGCTCGAGCGCGCGCCGGTAGCGCTCGCCCAGACCGGCCGCCTCGAGCTCCTCCGGGACCTCGGCGCCGAGGTGGGGGGTGAGCGTCTGCCACTGCGCGGTGAGCATGCGATGGCGCTGGAGGTCGCGGAACGCGCCGTAGTCGGAAACGATCTCGAAGCGGTAGCGCAGCGACTCCAAGCCGCGCCCTGGCAGGTGCCGGCGGTTCTCACGCCCACCGAGCAGCCCCGCGAGCAGCGCGGCGCGCTCAGCGGCGTCGAGGGCGGCGATCGCCCCGCGCGCCTGCTCCTCACCGCGCGTGCTGCGCTCGAAGAGCAGCGCGGCGAGCAGCAGTTGCTCGTCGCCCTCGACGCGGAGCAGCCGCGCGCGCGCGGGCTCCTCGGCGGGTGGTGCGTCGAGTCCGAGCCGCTGCACGGCGGCGATCTCGCTCTGCTCTCGGCGGCGCAGGAAGGCGACCCACTCGCCGCCGCGATCCGGGCGATCGACCCGCGTGACGAAGCTCGGTGCGGCGATCCGCATGGCGGCGAGCACGAGCTCCCCGCAACGGCGCGCCTCGGGCAGCTCGTGGGCGCGCAGATGGAGGATCAGGCGCTCGAAGGTCTGGCCGCTCGCGAACACCCCGACGTGGGAGAGCGTCGCGGCGGGAAGCAGGCCGCGAAGCAGGTCGAGCGCCTTCGCCCTCACCGCGCGCTCGTGCACCGCGGCGGGCGCGCCCGCGGCGGCCGGGAAGCGCTCGGCGATCCACGGCGAGAGCTCGGCGAGCAGCTCGGAGTAGGTGGTGAAGAGCTCGTCCATGGCCTGCTCGTAGCCGGGCCCCAGTTCGGGGTCGCGCAGGTAGCGATAGCCGCCGCCGGGCATCGGCCGGTCGTAGGCGATGTAGCGCGTGGACTGCTCCAGATAGGCCCCGAGGCGCGGCCGCTGAAGGACCTTCGTGAGCACGTTGGAGACCCACTCGCAGGCGATGTGCACCCCGCCGAGCTGCGCGACGGAGTCATCTCCGTACTCGCCGAGGACGCGCTCGTAGAGCGCCTGCGCGCGCGACCCGGCGTGCGCGTCCGGCGCGCTCGCTGCCTTCTCTGGGTCGGCCGCGGGCGCGCCGAGCTCATCGTCGAACTCGTCGAGCAGCAGTCTGCGCAGCGTGCCGGGGTAGCGCGAGTAGCGCGCGAACAGGGCCCCCCTCGTCGTCTCGGGAAGGCCGAGCAGGGCGAAGACCGGCGAGTCGAGGTCCGAGACGAACGGGGCGAGGCGCTTGCGCTCGCGCTCGGTGAAGGTGTCGCTCGGGGGCACGGACACATCCTCTCAGTGCGGGTGATCGGGACTCCGCGTCGAAGATGTCAACCCATGCGTCGCCGCTGGACCACGAGAGCGCTCTCGCGCACCCTCTTGCTCGCGCTCTGCTGCGTGGCCTTCCCCCTCGCGCAGAGCGCCGCCGCGACCGCGCGGGCGCCGGCGAAGTCCCAGGGCTCGAAGAAGCGCCACCACGTTCCACCCCCACCCGAACTCACGCTCGGTCCGGGCCTGAGCGCGGCGCCGGGCCTGCAGATCACGATGCCCCCCGTCGGGGTCTCGCTGGAGTACCCGGTGATGGCGGCCGACCTTGGGAGCGGCGAATGCCCGCCGCCCGCGCTCGTCGCCGAGCTGCAGCGGCTCGGCTCGCCTCCGCTGCAGCTCGCCGGCCAGAGCCAGGACTTCACCGTGCCCGCAGGGGCTGCGCCCGCGGCTCCGCAGAGTTGGGAACAGCTCACGACCTATCCGCTGGCGCCGCAGTTCTGGTCGCGCTTGCACTGCCTGCTCGCCGCCAGCCCGGACCCGCTCACGGTGGGGCTGAACACGCGCACTGGGCAGCTCTCCTGGGCTGAACAGATGGTCGCTGGGGCGCAGTCGGCGGCGACGGCGGGCCTCGCGTTCTCGCTTGGGAACGAGCCCGACCTCTACTACCTGCCGAACTTCTACTCGCTCGACAAGCCCCAGGCCGGAGAAGAAGCGCTCGCCGTCGGCCTCTACCTGCGCGCCGCGGAGGCGATCCGTCCCGCGGTCGGCGGCGCGCCGCTCGTCGGCCCCGAACTCTCCGGTCCCGCGCGCTGGCAGTCATCGCTGCCCGGCGTGCTCTCTACGCTCGGCGTGAAGACGGTGGGGGTCCACGTCTATCCGCTCTCGGTCTGCCGTACGCCGCGCGCGGCGACGGTGGGCGGACTGCTCGACGCGAGCGTGGGCGATGCCCCGAGTCGCCTGGCCTGGGTGGTGGGGGACGCGCGCGCCGCAGGCGCGCAGGCCGTGATCACCGAGGCAAACTCGGTCTCGTGCGGAGGCAAGTCCGGTGTGTCCGACAGCCCCGCCTCCTCGGTGTGGGCGCTGCGGTTCGTGCTCTCCGCGCTGCGCACGGGCTTCGGCGAGGTGCGCTTCCACTTCAGCGGCGACCCCTACGACCCCTTCTACATGCAGGGCGCCGAAGTGGTACGCCGTCCCCTGGAGGGGGCGATGGCCGCTCTCAACCACTGGCTTCCCGTCGGCGCGACGCTGCACAGCGTGGCGGGCCTCGGCCCGGTCTCCGCGACCTCGATCGCCGCTCCGGGCGCGCCCCCGCTGCTGCTGCTCGACAACGAAGCGAGGACGTCGAAGACGGTGGTGCTTCGCGACTACGCCGCGGTCAGTGCGCAGAGCTTCACGGCGAGCGGAGCACAGCCGCAGCTCAGCGCACTGAAGGGGCCGGGCCGGCGCGAGCGGCTCGTGCTGCCCGCGAACAGCGTGCTCGCGCTCGGCTACTGAGCGCTCTCGCCCGAGGCGAGATCGCGACCGCGGTGTTCGGCGGCGGCGCGCGACTCCTCGACGGTCACGTCGAGTCCCATCGCTTCGGGGAGCGCGACGATCTCGGCGAGCCTGCGCAGCGGAGCGCCCTCGGGGATCACGACGCGCAGTTCGCTGCGTCGGTCGACGAGCAGCGCGGCGAGCCGGAAGAGCATGTCGATGCCCGCGCTGTCGATGTAGCGAACGGCCTGGAGGTCGACGATCAGCGCGTCGCAGTGACCGTCGACGGCGGCGGTGAGCAGCAGCCGCACTTCCTCCGCGTTCGCGGCGTCGATGTCCTTCATCGGTCTCGCGACGGCGACGTTGCCGGACCGCTCGACCTGGACCTCGATCACGGCTCGGCTCGCCGGAAGCGCTTGCGCAGCGTGACCCGCGTACCCTCGGGGCCCGGTTGGACCTCGACCTCGTCGAGCAGCGAACGCATGATCTTCAAGCCGCGCCCGCGCCCGTAGGGGCTCGACTCGCGCCAGCGTCCGGAGTCGGTGACGGTGAGCGTGACCTCCGTGCGCTCGCGGTTCCACTCGCAGCGCACGTGGAACGTGGCCTCGCGCGCCCCGTAGGCGTGCTCGATCGCGTTGGCGGCGGCCTCGGAGACGGCGAGCGTGACAGCGAAGAGGTCTTCCTCGCCGATGCCCGCGGGGCTGAGCCAGCGACCCACGATCCGGCGGAGCCCCGAGAGCACGCCGGGCTGGGCGTCGAGCGTCATGTCGAGCGCGCCCTCCAGCGGGAGCGACTCGACGGCGAGCAGCGCGACGTCGTCCTCGAGCGTGGCCGAGTCGAGCATCGCGGCCTCGAGCAGGCCGCTGTAGACGCGGTCCGCGAGCCGGCCCTCCTCGCCGGAGATCGCGCGGGCGGCGGAGTGGCGCAGGCGCTCGAGCCCCTCGTCGATCGACTCGTCGCGGCGCTCGACGAGCCCGTCGGTGTAGAGCAGCACCGAGCTTCCGGTGGGGAAGGAGATTCGCGAGCTCTCGAACGCGGCCGAGCGGATGATCCCCAGCGGGACCCCCTGGACCGCTTCGAGGAAGCCGATCTCGCCGTCGGGGGCGACGATCAGGGCCGGGAGGTGCCCGGCGCTGACCCATTCGAGCTCGTCGCGTTCGAGGTCGAGCTCGAGGATCGCGGCGGTCGCCCCGCGGTTGCGGCCCATCGAGATGAGCAGCTCGTTGAGCAGCGACATCACCTTCGGCAGCTCGTGGCCCTCCATCAGGTAGGCGCGCAGCGCGATCCTCGTCTCGGACATGACCGAGGCGGCGAGCACGCCGCGGCCGACCACGTCGCCGATCACGAGCGTGAGACGGCCGTCGGGGAGCTGGAAGACGTCGTACCAGTCGCCCCCGATCCCGGCTCCCGTGCCGCCCGGAAGGTACTTCGCGCTGAAGCGCAGGCCGGGAACCCGTGGCAGCGCGTCGGGGAGCAGCGTGCGCTGCATGATCTCTGTGACCGCGCGTTGCTCGGTCGCTCGCGCCTGGTCGATCGCGAGCGCCGCGCGGTCCGCGGTGAGCTGCAGCAGCGAGACGTCCTTCTCGCCGAAACGGCGGCTGCGCAGGGTGCCGACGTGCATCACGCCAACAACGCGATCCTCGACACGCAGCGGCACGCCGAGCATCGAGGTGATCCCGCGCTCGCGCAGCAGCGGGTTGACGACATCCGCCTTGCTCAGATCCTCGATCACGATCGGCCGGTCCTCCGCGGCCACTCGCCCGGCGAAGCCACGGGCGAGCGGGATCTGGACGCCCTGGCGCACCTCCTCCTCGAGGCCGCGCGCGGCGCGCGCGACGAGCACCTTGCGATCCTCGTCGAGCAGCAGGATCGCCGCGGTGTCCGCGTCCAGCACGGCCCGGATGCGCTCGAGCACGTCGCCGAGCACCTCTTCGAGTGAGAGATAGCCGCTCGCCGAGCGCGCGATCCCCTCGATCGTCTGCGAGGGGTCGCCGTGCTCGTCGGTGCCCAGCGCTCCGCCGCGCTCGATGCCGCTCACTCCGCGAGTGTCGATTTCATCGCCCGCACATCCCAACGCTACCCTGCAAACGCCGCAGCCAACGCGAGACGTGGCGAGGGGGACAGGTTTGCGCCGGAGAACGAAGGCGGGTGGACGCCGATGACGGGCCCCGATGAGGCGATCTCGGCTCGTCTGCGCCAGGCTGTAGCCGCGCGCGGCGAGGAGCTGATCGAGCTGACGGCTTCGCTCGTGCGCGAGCGCTCGCTGCTCGGCGAGGAGGAGGGCGCACAGCGGCTGGTGGCGGCGCGGATGGAGGCGCTCGGCTTCCCGGCCGAGCGGATCACGATCGAGCTGCCCGCGGAGGACGACGGGACCTGGGGCTATCCGCCCGGTCCCTACGAGGGACGCACGTGCGTGGCGGGCCGGATCGAGGGCAGCGGGGGCGGGCGCTCCCTGCACCTCTCTGGGCATGTCGACGTGGTCCCCGTCGAGGCGCCCGAGAGCTGGCGCCACGACCCCTGGGGCGGTGAGGTCGCGGAAGGCCGCATCTGGGGCCGCGGGGCGGGCGACATGAAGGCGGGCATCGCGGCCTACCTGATCGGAGTCGAGGCCTTCCTGGAGGTCTGCGGCGCGCCGCGAGGCGATCTGATCTTCAGCTCGGTGATCGAGGAGGAGTGCACCGGCAACGGCATGAAGGCGGTGCTCGCCGCGGGCTACGAGGCGGACGCGACGCTGATCGGCGAGCCGAGCGGGCTGCGCCTGTGGCACGCGGGCGCAGGCGTGATCTGGGCTCGTTTGCGGGCCCGCAGCGCGGGCGCACACGTCGCGCTCGGCGTCGGGGGCTCGAGCTCGCAACGGATGATCGCCGCACTGGCCGCGCTCGAAGGCCTCGAGCGCAGGCTGAACCGGCTGGAGGACGCCCCCGGCGAGCGGCCCGAGGCGGACGCCGTCTTCCTCGACGCTCACCAGCGGCCGTTCCGCCTCAACGCGGGGACCTTCACGGGCGGGGAGTGGCCCTCATCCGAGCCCGTCGCCGTCGAGGTACGCGTCCGTCTCGGGTTCGGCCCCTCGCTGACGCCGAGCGAAGCGCAGGCGCTGCTCGCCGCGGCTGTCGCCGCGGGCGCTCCCGACGTGGAGGTCACCTTCGAAGGCTTCCGCGCCGTCGCCTACTGCGACCCGCTCGGGCACGATCTCGCCCGCGTGCTCAGCTCAGCCCACGAGCGAGTGCGCGGCGCCTCGCCGGAGCCGGAGGTGCTCCCGGGGACCACAGACGCGCGCTCGGTCGCCGGTCCGGCCGTTTGCTACGGGCCGCTCGCCGGAGCGATCCACGCGACCGACGAGTGGGTGGACATCGACTCGGTGCGAGACGTGGCCACGACGATCGCGCTGACGATCGCGGCGTGGCACAGCGGGGCCTAGCCGGAGTGCCCCGTGCGGGACTCGAACCCGCCCCACCGGATTAAAAGTCCGGCGCTCTACCAGATGAGCTAACGGGGCCTGCGCGCGACAGTCTGGCAGATGGCAGCTGGGGCGAGGCGGGTGCGGAGGGGGCTCACCGGCTCGCCCGCTCCGAGCGCATCCTGCGCCTGCTCGATCGGCAGGACGAGCAGCGCCTCGCCGCGAGCGACGTAGGTCCAGCCGAGCATCGGTCGGCCCTCCGGGACCCGCTCGATGCGGTCTGGTTCTGCGGGCCTCATTGCGCTGCCCTTCTGGGGGCGGGCCCGAGGCCCGCCCCCGGTCGGGTGTTTCGAGGGATCGGTGGCCTAGGGGTAGGTGAGCTGGACGGTCGCCGAGGAGCTCGGGCCGCCGGTCTGCTTGAAGGAGACCTTCAGCGGGACCTTCACCCTGCGGTGGTGCTTGCGCACGGCGGTGGTGTCCGCCTTGGTGAGCGCCGGGTGGAGCGTGACGCGCTCGGACTTCGCGGTCTCACGGCTGATCGAGCGCACGCCCTTGGCTCCCGCGGAGAGCTTCCCCGCGGAGGGGACTTCGACGACGATCGTCGCCGTCGTGCCCTTGACTTTGTGGCTGATCACGCGGAGCTTCTTCGCGGCCGCCGCCGTCCCGGTGGCGGGAGTCGTCCCGGGCGTGGGGATCATCACCGTGGTGCCGGTTCCGGACCCGCCGCTGCCGCCGGGCGCGCCGCTGCCGCCGCTCGCACCGCTGCCGCCGGTCGCGCCGACCGTTTCGCCCGCGCCCTTGATCAGGCCGAGCGTGAGGCCTCCCGCTCCGCCGAGCACGCCGAGCGTTTCGCCGTCGGTGAGCGGCGCGGTGAGCGCCATCGCGGTGGGGGGGAGCTGTTCGGCGGTCTTCCCGAGCTGCGCGGCGAGCGCTGCGGGCGTGGTGCCGAGCTGCGCGGCGAGCCCTTCGACCGTCTCTTTGGAGAAGGGTTCGCCGCCGAGCACGCTGCCGAGCAGGGACTGCAGGCGTTCGGGCCCGAGCGCGGCGAGGATCTGCGCGATCAACGTCTGAGGTTCGGTTGAGCCACCGAGGAGCTTCTCGATCAGTTCGCTCGCGTCCGTCGATTCGAGCGCTTCGGTGAGCTTCTGCTGCGTGTTCCCGCCGAGCAGTTCTTCGAGTTTCGAGGCGAGCGGGCCGAGCACTTCGGTGAGCTTCGCTTTCAGGATCGAGGTCGCTTCTCCGCCGCCGAGCAGTTCTTCGAGCGTCGCCCCTTTCACGCCCAGCTCTTCGACGAGTTTCGTGAGCGCTTCGCGCAGGTCGGCGGGGTGCGCGCCCTGGAGCCCTTCCAGCCCTTCGAGTTCGGAGAGCGCGGCGGCGAGCTCTTCGGGGCTGATCGACCCCACGGGGGTCTGTCCGAGCACCGATTCGACTTCAGCGGTGGGCGGGGCGGTGATCGTCGGCGTGCCCGCGCGGGCGATCGCGGTGGGCAGCAGCGCGAGCAGCGCGAGCACCGCGCCCGTGAGGAGAAGCGCGGCGAGCATCCGCGTATTCGGGGCGGCGGTGCTGCGGGGGAGGGAGTGGCGCATCTGAATCTGGGTCCTTTGCTTTCGGCTTTCGAGGGAGGGGCGCCGCCTGGACTTCCCTCGTTTCCGATCCTCAGAACCCGATTTAGTACGAACGTCGAGTGGACGCGATGTCCATTTCGCTTCGCGATGCGCGTTGAGACAGATCGCCCGTTTTGGTTACGGCGTTTCGGCCGCGGCGATGCGGAGCATCTCCTCGATGCTCGTGAGCTTCACGCGCGGACGGCCCGCCGCCTCGCCGAGTGCTCGCTCGTGGCGGTCGATCGCTTCCCAGCCCTCGTAGCTCACGAGGTCGGGCTGGCGCTCGCGGAGGAGCTCCTCTACCGCGACGGGGTCCGGCTGCTCGGGCGTGTGGCGCGCGGCGGCGCTGCCGTTGCTCGCGGTGAGGTCGGCGAGCATCGCGTCGACCGTCTCCTGCGCGTCCTTCTTGTTCGTCCCGATCACCCCTGAGGGGCCACGCTTGATCCAGCCCACGACGTACTCCCCCGCCACGCGCGCTCCCGACTCCACGTCGGTCACGCGCCCGCCCTCGTTCGGGATCACGCCGGTGCGCTCGTCGAAGGGCACGCGCGGGAGCGGAATGCCCCGGTATCCGATCGCGCGGAAGACGAGGCCCGCGGGGATCGTCTCCGTCTCCTCCGTCGGCTCCGCGCGCAGCGAGCCGTCCTCGCGTGCAACGAGCGCGTTGCGCACGAGCTCGACCGAGCCGAGATGTCCGTTCTCGTCCGCGAGGAGCGCGCTCGGCGAGAGCAGGAAGCGGAGCACGACGCGCTTCTCGTGGCCCTTCGGCGGACGCGCGGCGTACTCGCGGAGGATCTCGACGTTGCGTCGCGCGGTCGCGTCCTGCTCGGCGCCCGCGTCGTGCACCGCGAGCCCGCGCTCGAGTTCCGCGGGGTCGACGATCACGTCGGCATCGTGCAGCTCGCCCAGCTCGAGCAGCTCGGGGTTCGTGAACGCCGCCTGGGCGGGACCGCGCCGACCGAGCACCACGACCTCTTTGACGTTGCTCGCCGCGAGCACCTCGAGAGCGTGGTCGGCGGTGTCGGTGGGGGCGAGCTCCTCGGGTGCGAGCACGAGCATCCGAGCGACGTCGATCGCCACGTTCCCGTTGCCGATCACGACGGCGCGCTCCGCGCGGAGCAGGTCGACCTCGAGGTTCGTGTGGTCGGGGTGGCCGTTGTACCAGCCCACGAACTCCGTCGCCGCGTGCGAGCCGGGGAGGTCTTCCCCGGGGATGCCCAGCGGGCGGTCCGAGGGCGAACCCGTCGCGTAGACGATCGCGTGGTAGTGGCGCAGCAGCTCCTCGCGGGTGACGTGCTCGCCGAAGGTCACGTTCCCGAAGTAGCGAAAGCGCGGGTGCGCGGCGGTCTTCTCGTAGATGCGAGTGACCGACTTGATCTTCGGGTGGTCCGGGGCGACCCCCGAGCGGACGAGCCCCCAGGGCGTGGGAAGCCGCTCGATCATGTCCACCTCGAACCCCGACTCGGGGTCCTTCAGCAGGTGCCCCGCGGCGTAGAACCCCGCCGGGCCTGAGCCGATCACGGCAATACGGGTGGGGCTGGGGTCGCTCAAACGTGCTCCTTCTGTGCTGCCGCGGTAGTGGGCGCGGCCCGACTCGAACGGGCGACCCCCTCGGTGTAAACGAGGTGCTCTAGCCAACTGAGCTACGCGCCCCTGACGGGTTGAGCCCAAGGCTAGCGATCCGGCCTGTGAGCTTCCTGGGCACTTGCGGCGAGGCGCGCGATAACAGCTCGTGAGGAGGGGTAGGTTAGGATCGAGGCCCGCCACGCCGGCCGGTACCTGCCTTGTTCAGCGAAGACATCGCCCACCCCGAGGGGCCCTCGGCATACGCTCAGGCGGCCGAGCTGGAGTTGCGCGGCGTGAGCAAGCGCTACTCGGGGCAGCGCGAGCCCGCGATCGCCGAGCTCTCGTTCACCGTTCCCGCGGGCGAGGTCTGCGTGCTCGTGGGCCCCTCGGGCTCGGGCAAGACGACGGCGATGCGGCTGATCAACCGCATGATCCCCCTGAGCTCGGGTGACATCCTGCTCGGGGGGCGCAGCGTGCTCGATCGCGAGCCGCGTGAGCTGCGCCGCGAGATCGGTTACGTGATCCAGCAGATCGGGCTGTTCCCGCATCAGACCATCGCTGAGAACATCGCGACGGTTCCGCGGCTGCTCTCCTGGCCGAAGGAGCGGATCGCCGCGCGCGTGAGCGAGCTCCTGAAGATGATCGGCCTCGACGAGGAGGGGATGGGCGAGCGCTACCCCGCGCAGCTCTCCGGCGGTCAGCGCCAGCGCGTCGGCGTCGCCCGCGCACTCGCCGCGGACCCGCCGCTGATGCTGATGGACGAGCCCTTCGGAGCGATCGACCCGATCAACCGCGCGAAGCTCCAGGACGAGTTCCTCGGCCTGCAGGCCAAAGTGCGCAAGACGATCGTCTTCGTCACCCACGACATCGACGAGGCAATCAAGATGGGCGATCGGATCGCGATCCTCCGCGAGGGAGGCGTGCTCGCGCAGTACGACACGCCGAAGGCGATCCTCGCCCGCCCCGCCGACGACTTCGTCGCGCGCTTCGTCGGGGCCGACCGGGGCATCAAGCGCCTCTCGCTCACGAAGCTCGAGGAGATCCGCCTGCTCGAGCCCAACGGCCAGGGGGCGAGCGCTCGCCGCGTCCCCGCTCAGGCCTCGGTGAAGGACGCGCTCTCGATGCTGCTCACCGCGCACGGTGAACCGCTCGCGGTCGTCGACGGCGCTGAGAACGGCAACGGGGATGGGCGTGTGCTCGGGCTCGTCACGCTCTCCCACCTGGAGCGTCTGATCGCCGAGGAGGCCGACGAGGAGAGCGCCCCGGTCGGGGAGCAGGCGCAGCGGTGAGCGCGAGCCTCACGCATCTCGCCGCCTCCGGGCCGGTGATCCCGAACTTCTCCGCGCAGAGCTCCAGTTGTGCGGTGCACAACCACCTCTTCTGCCTCGGCTGGGTCGAACAGAACTGGGGGCCGGTGCTCTGGCCCGCGCTGCGCCAGCACGTGGTGCTCACGCTGATCGCGGTCGTGATCGGCTTCGCGATCTCGATGACGCTCGCGCTGTTCGCCCACCGCCATCGCTGGGCGGAGCGACCGACGCTGCTCGTGACGACCTTCCTCTACACGATCCCCTCACTCGCGCTCTTCGAGCTGCTCGTCGCGCCGATCGGCCCGAACGTCTTCGCCGCGGAGATCGCGCTCGTCTCCTACACGCTGCTGATCCTCTTCCGCAACATCCTCACGGGGCTGCGCTCGGTCCCCGCCGACGTGCTCGAGGCTGCGGAGGGGATGGGGATGAGCCGCCGCCAGGCGCTGCTGCGGGTCGAGCTCCCGCTCGCGCTGCCCGCGATCGTGGCGGGCCTGCGGATCGCGGTGGTCACGATCATCGCCCTCGCCACGATCGTCTACACGATCTACGACAAGGGTCTCGGCGTGCCGATCCACGCCGCGCTCGGCGAGGGTCCGTTCAAGACCGAGCTGATCGTCGCCGGAGGGATGGCGATCGTGCTCGCGCTGCTCGCGGACGCGCTGCTCGTTGGCGCGCAACGTCTGCTCACACCCTGGGCGAAGACGCGGAGGGCGGCATGAGCGACTTCGGGGGCGCGTTCGAATTCATCTTCAACAACGGCGCGGTCGCGGGCCATCCGGAACTCCCGAGCCTCGTTCACCTCGCCCTGGAGACGCTGAAGGTCGGGGCGATCGGCGTCGCGATCGCGATCCTGCTCGCCGCCCCGCTCGGCATCTGGCTCGGTCACATCCACCAGGGCTCCTTCTTCGCGATCAACGTGGGCAACATCGGACGCGCCCTTCCGAGCCTCGCGATCCTCGCTATCGGCGATGCGTTCCTCGGTCTCGGGCTCTCCGTGGTGGAGCTCGCTCTCGTCGTGCTCGCCTTCGCCCCGATCGTCACCAACGCCTACCTCGGCGTCGTCGAGGTCGACCCGGAGCTCGTCGACGCCGCGCGCGGAATGGGGATGGGAGAGCTCGAAATCCTCCGCCGCGTCGAGCTCCCGCTCGCGATCCCGCTGCTTTTCGCGGGCATCCGAACCGCGGCGCTCTTCGTGATCTCAACCGCCACGATCGCCTCGCTCGCGGGCTTCAGCGGCACGCTCGGAGACATCATCGCCAACGAGACGGGCTACCACTTCTCCGGCGTGCTCGGTGCGGCGATCTGCGTCGCCGCGCTCGCGCTCTGCGTCGAGGGCGTGCTTGCCCTGATCCAACGCGCGGTCACCCCACGCGGGGTGCTGCTGGAGCGCTCCCAGCAGGCCACGATGGCGGACGCGGTCTCCGCCGCCGGATGATCTTTATATCTTCTATAAACAAAATGAACAACCAGGAGGCGGAGCACATGCAGAGAAGTCGTTCAGGAGCCCAGCGGGGCAGATCGGGGTTGAGGCTCGCGAGCGGGATCGTGCTCGCGCTCGGTCTCGCGTTGCTTCTCGCCGCTTGCGGGAGCTCGAGCAAATCGTCCTCGACGGCGAGCACCTCGAGCAGCACGAGCAGCTCTGGAAGCTCCGCCTCCGCGGGTGCGGGTAAGCCGACGATCACGATCGGCGACAAGAACTTCTCCGAGGAGTACATCCTCGGAGACCTCTACGACCAGGCGCTCACGAACAAGGGCTACACCGTCAAGCTCGTCGAAAACATCGGCTCCTCCGAGCTGATCTGGAAGGCGCTGAAGTCGGGGCGGATCGATATGTACCCCGAGTACACGGGGACGTTGCTCTCGGCGGTGGCCGAACAGAAGAAGGAACCGACGAGCGAAAAGGGCGCCTTCGAAGAAGCGAAGGCCTTCGCCGAAAAGAACGGCTTCACGCTGCTCGAACAGACGCCGTTCTCTGACTCGGATGCGATCGCAACGACGCCGAAGTTCGCCGAAGAAAACAAACTCTCGAGCATCGGCGATCTGAAGTCGCTCGGCAAGAAGCTCGTGCTCGGCGGTCCCGCCGAATTCGCGACGCGCTTCGAGGGCCTCGAAGGTCTGAAGAAGCTCTACGGCGTGGTGCCCACGTTCAAGCCGTTCTCGATCGAACTCTCCTACAAGGCGCTCGAAAGCGGCGAATCCCAGGCGCAGGTGGTCTTCACCACCGACGGCCAGCTGCTCGGCGGGAAGTTCAAGGTGCTCGAAGACACCAAGCACCTGTTTGGCTTCCAGAACGTCGCGCCCGTGGTCAAGCAGAGCCTCGCCTCGCAGGAGGGGCCCGCGTTCACGGAAACGGTGAACAAGGTCTCCTCGCTGCTCACCGTGCAGGCGATCCAGCAGATGAACAAGGCAGTAAGCATCGAAAAGCAGTCCCCCGCCGCGGTGGCGAAGCAGTTCCTCAGCGCCAACGGCCTCGGCTGAGCCGCAACCGTCGCTGCGCGCCGCATCCCCTGCGAAGCTCTCGGGGATGCGGCGCAGCGGCGGGTCACGGGCGATTCGGCTGCTTGCGGGCGGCGCGGCGCTCGTGCTGCTGGCGCTCGTGATCGCGCAGCTCGTGCTGCCGCGGATCGCGGCCTCGCGCGTCTCCTCGCGGGTCGGTCGCTACGGGCACGTCGCGCACGTGAGCGTGTCCGCCTGGCCCGCGGTGAAGCTGCTCTGGGGCGATGCGGACTCCGTGAAGGTGAGCGCGGGCTCGCTCGTGCTCACACCCGCGCAGGCCGCGGCGCTGCTGTGGGAAGGGCGCGGGGTGAACGAGATGCGGATCAGCGCCTCAGCGGTTCGGATCGGCGGGCTCGCGCTGAGCGCGGCGAGCCTGCGCAAGCAGGGCGCGCAGCTCGAAGCTCACGCGAGCACCACGCAGGCCGCTGCCGACGCGGCGCTCGGTGCGGGCGCGCAGGTGCGCCTGCTCGGGAGCGGCTCGGGGCGCGTGCACGTCGCCGTCACCGGCTCGCTCTTCGGCGTGGGCGCCACCGTGGACGCGGTCGCCGAAGCCCAGAGCGGCGAGCTGATCGCGCATCCCGAAGGGCTGCTGCTCGAAGGCTTCCGCCTCACGCTCTTCTCCGATCGCCACGTCCACGTCGAGGGCGTGGCGGCGAGCGGCTCCGAAGGGGCGGGCTACCTGTTGCAGATGAGCGCGCTGCTCGGCTGAGCGCCGCGGCGTCAGGCAGTCGCGTGGAGCGGTGGGCGCTCGGCGGCGGAGGGCGCGGCGATCCTCACGGGCAGCCCTTCCCTGGGGCTGATCGTGGGCATCTGGCGGATCTTCAGCGCGAAGGGCTCGCGGATCGAGATCGAACGCGCGGCGATCAGCATCGTCGCGATCGTGCGCACCTCGAGCTGACCGAAGCGCATCCCGATGCAGGTGCGCGAGCCCCCGCCGAAGGGCACGTAGGCGCCCTTGGCCATCGCTGCGCGGCCCTCGGCGGTGAAGCGCTCGGGACGGAACGCCTCGGGGTCCGGGAAGACGTCGGGAAGATGGTGAGAGGCCCACGAGGAGTAGTTCACGAAGGCTCGCGCGGGGATCGGCATCCCTTCGAAGTCGATGTCGCGCAGCGTGCGGCGCGGGCCGACCCAGGCGGGCGGGTACTTGCGCAGCGTCTCGTCGATCACCATCTCCAGCTGGGGCAGCTCGCCGCCGAGCAGCTGCGCGGCGCTCACCTTTCCGTCCGGCGCAAGCTCGCCCTGCTCGACGCGCAGCCGCCGCACGATCTCGGGCTGGCGCGCGAGCTCGTAGAACATGAACGAGATCGTCGAGGTGGTCGTGTCGTGACCCGCGAAGAGCAGCGTCATCACCTCGTCGCGGATCTGCGTGTCGTTCAGCCGGTTGCCGTCCTCGTCCGCGGCGTCGAGCAGCAGGCTGAGGATGTCGCTGCCGCGGCGACCCGAGGCGCGGCGCTCGGAGATCTCCGCGTAGATCAGCGTGTCGAGCTTGCGCGCGGCGAGCTGCATGCGGCCCCAGGGCGAGCGCTTGCCGCGGAAGACGCGGAGCAGGTAGTCGCTCGCATAGAACGCGAGGGCCTCCTCGAACAGCCCGGCCGCGTCGATCTCACGCGCGCGTCCGCTGTCGGGATCGAGGCCGAAGAGCGCGCGCATCGCCACCCGCATCGCGAGGTGGCGCGTCCAGTCGTAGAGATCGGTGCTCGTGCCCGGCTCGAGCTGATCGATCGCGCGCTCGGTCTCCTCGCGGATCACATCCACGGAGTCCGCGATGTTCTCGCGGTGGAAGGCGGGGAGCATGATCCGGCGCGAGCGGCGGTGGAAGTCGCCGTCGATCGTGAGCAGGCCATCGCCCATCAGGCCGATCAGGTCGCGGAAGCTCCCTTCGCGCCATTCGAAGTCAGCGGCGTGGGAGACGAGGATGTAGTGGTTCGCCGCCGGCCCGAGCATGAAGACGACGTTGCTGTGGAGCAGCCGCAGCGAGAAGACCGGGCCGAAGCGCTCGTAGCTCTCGAGCAGCATCTCGAGCGGTTCCTCCGCGAAGCGGCGCGTGCGCGACAGCGAGAAGCGCGTCTCCCCCGGGGGGTAGGGCACATCTGCGCGGCGCTCTTCGCGGAGATCCTCGAGCAGCACCGAGATCGGGCTGCGGTTGAGCATCGGAGGGGGACCCACGAGCGCCACGCCGACAGCCTAGAGCACCTACTGGCCGCCTGGCCAGTTTCGCGGGAGGGGGGAACGCACCGCGGCCTTGGCATACTGTGCTCGCACGCCGCGGGCCCCCGGGTTCCCGCAGCCATCGCGGGGGCGTAGCTCAGCAGGTTAGAGCGCTGCCCTGTCACGGCAGAGGTCGCGGGTTCGAGTCCCGTCGCTCCCGTCTTTCCACCCCGCGCGCCGCAGTCCCCGCAGTCGCTCACCTGCGCGGCGGCACGCGCCGGGCGGCGCTCGAGCACGCCACGCAGAGCACGCTCTCGGGCAGGGCCGCGAGCCGTGCCGGTGCGATCGCCGCACCGCAGGCGTCACAGATCCCGTAGCTGCCCTCGTCCAGCTTCGCGAGCGCCCGCTCGACACGCTCGAGCCCGCTCTCGAGCGTTCGCCCGACACCGATCTCCGTGAGCCTGCTGATCGCCTCCGTCGTCCCGTCGCCGATCCGCTTGCCGAAGCCCTGTGCGCTCCCGAGCTCGGGGCGCTCCGCGAGCCCGCTCACGCGCGCCTGCATCTCGACGCGGCGCTGTTCGAGCAGCTCGCGGACGGCGGCCGGGTCGAAGTCGGCGGTGGGCTTGCTCATGTTCTTGTTCTACCCGCCGTACGAGCCCGACCCGCGCCGGGCCAGAGGCGCCTGCGCATCAGGCGGGCGCGCCCGTTCCCTCCTCCTGCTCCTCGGCGCCCGACGTGAGCCGTTCCTGTGCCTGCTCGGGGGTGAGCCGCAGGGAGATCGCGAACGCGTAGATCACGAGCGCGAAGGCTGCGGTGATGCCCATGTCGACGCCGAAATGCAGCTTGTCGAGGCCACCTTCGAAGCTGCCCAGCCAGCTGATCACGCCCAAGCCCGCCAGCCAGGGCCACAGCCAGAGCGAGGAGCGCCAGTCGAGTGAGACACGCTCGGAGCTCGGGCGCGTGGCCTGGGATACGACCAGCAGAACGAGCCCGATCGCGATCGCGACGAGCAGCTTCCAGTCCGTCGTCCAGCCCGCGAAGAGCACGATCAGGTTGGAGACGACGAAGCCCACGGGCACGAGCACTTTCGCCGCAGGCAGTCGGTAGGGGCGCTCGGCGTCGGGCATCTGGCGTCGCATCGCAGCCATCGAGAGGCATTGCGCGCCATAGATGACGACGGTGGCCGAGGTCACGAACGCGACGAGCTTCTGCCAGCCGGGGAAGGGCAGGAAGACGATCATCCCGACGATGAAGCTGAACAGGATGCTGACCCACGGCACGCCGCGCTCGCTGAGCGCGTCGAAGGCGCGGGGGATGTACCCGTTGCGGCCCAGTGCGTAGGAGACGCGCGCGCTCGAGCCGGAGTAGATCAGGCCCGTGCCCGCGGGCGAGATGAACGCGTCGATGTACAGGACGACGGCGAGCCAGCCGAGTCCGAGGCCGCTCGCCAGGGCCGCGAACGGACCGAAGTGGTTGGCGAAGCTGAGGTTCGACCAGCCGTGGGTCGCGGCGGACGGGGACAGCGCGCCGAGGAACGCGAGCTCGAGCAGGATGTAGACGACCGCGCCGACGATCATCGCGCCGATCACCGCGAAGGGGATGTTGCGGCGGGGGTTGGAGGTCTCGCCGCCGAAGACGATCGCCTGCTCGAAGCCCAGATACGCGAAGATCACGCCTCCGGTCGCGATCGCGCTGAGGATCCCTTTCACGCCTTCGGGTGCGAACCCGTTGCCGGCGCTGAAGTTCCCGCTGTGGAAGGTGGTCACGAGCAGCGCGACGATCGTGAGTACGGGGATCGCGATCTTCCACCACACGATCGTCGTGTTCGTCTGGCTGAGCCGCCGCGCGCCGATCAGGTTGATCACGGTGAAGAGGAGCATCAACACGGCGGCCACGCCGTAGCCCGCGCCGGTCAACACGATCTGGCCACTCGTTTCGTGCACGAGGTGGAAGCCGAGGCCTTCGTTGACGTACTTGTCCGCGTACTGCAGTGCGGCCTCGGTCTCCACGGGAGCGAGCGTCACCGAGCCGAGCCAGTAGATCCAGCCCATGCCGTAGCCCACGAGGCTGCCGAATGCGTAGTGGGGGAAGCGCGCGACGCCGCCCGCCACCGGATGCATCCCGCCGAGCTCGGCGTGGATCAGCGCGAGCAGCATCACCGCGAGCGCGCCGACCACCCAGGAGATGATCGCCGCCGGCCCCGCGACCTTGGTCGCGTTGAGAGCGCCCAGCAGCCAGCCCGAGCCGATCACCGATCCGATCGAGGCGAACAGCACCCCGATCCGCCCGAACTCGCGATGGAGCGACCCACCGCCCGTCCCGATCAGCCTGCTCGGCCGCTGTGTGCCCGAGGTCCTCCGCTGCGTAACGGTCGCCATACCGCCTCACCCGCCTTCCTTTCGCCTGCTCGGGCGCTACCCCGAATGCGATCGCGGGAAGCGGCTTTGCGGGTGCTCAGTAGGCGAGGTGCAGTTCGACCAGCGGCACGACACCTCTGACCAGGTCGCGCGGCAACCGCCGCGCATCGAGCCGGTCGGCGAGGCTGTAAGCGGCGTAGCCGAGGCCGAGCGCGAGCACGGCGGGGACGGTGCCCTTGCCCGGGTCGCCGAGCGCGTCCGTCGCGAGCCGCGTGAGCGCGGGCGCGCCGCGCCTCAGCCACGGCGTCGATTTGGCGAGCCACAGCATCTCGCGGGCGTAGCCGTTCTCGAGTGCGACCAGGTCCTCTCGCAGCCCTTCGGCGGCCGCCGAGGTGATGATCGGCGCGTCCTCGATCCAGATGCGCACACGCTCGGACGCGAGGACCGTCGCGCTCGCCTCTTCGAGCAGCGCGCTCGCCTGCGCGCCGGCCTGCACCCCCTTCGCCACGTCCTCGAGCGGCCACCCGTCCGGCAGCAGGGCGGCGACCTTCAGTGCGTGCTCGCGGAGGAAGCCGAGCGCGTGTGCGCGCAGATCGCCGCGCGAGGAGTCGAGGCGCTCGATCTGCGGCCTCGTTCGCACCGCCGCGGCCACGCTCGGCTCGCCCTCCGCGCACAGCTCGAGGAGCAGCGTGAGCAGCTCGCTCGCCGGGGAGAGCGCCGAGCCGAGCAGGCTCGCGATCGCACGTTCGGAATCGTCGAGCACCGCCTCGCGATCAGGGGTGGCCGGGCTCGCCCCCGATGCGCCCGCGATCGCCTCGAAGGCCGCGTCGACTTCGGCGAGCAGCGCGCGCCCCTCGGCGGAGAGGTTGGGTAGCGAGGTCTGCTCCTCCGCGGGCCCGCTCACCCCGTCCGAGAGCACGGCGAGGTCCCGCGCGAGCAGCGCGTCGACGCAGGCCGCGGCGAGCAGCAGCTCGGCGGTCTCCTCCGCCGACGCCGCGTCAGGCTCGGCGAGGACGCTTTCTCCAAGCGCGCGAATCCGCGCCGAGAGCCCGAGCATCCCCCCGACCGTCGCCCGCAGTGCCTCCTCGCCCGTCGGGTCGAGCGCGCGGCCGGTGACCAGCGCCTCGCGGACCTCCTCGTAGAAACCCTCGGTGAGCGCGGCGAGCTCCCGCCACCCCTCAGACATGCCCTTGCCCATCCGCGCCTCTCCCGGGAACCTGTCATTTTGCTGACTGCGCTCGCAGGCTACACGGTGACGGAGCGGGGGCCGTGGTCCGGCTCACACGGCGAGCCTCCGGCTCTCTCCTCAGCTGCCGACGGCCGCGCCGAGCGGGAAGCGCGTGCCCGTGAGCTCTTCGGAGACCTCCCACAGACGCCGGGCGGCCGCCGCGTCCTTGGCCGCGCCGCTGCGCCCGACGAGCTTGGCCGGGCCGCGCTGCTCCATGAACCCACCGGGCCCCGCATAGCTGTTGCCGGGCACGTCCGCCGTCGCCGCGTAGAGCGTCGGCAGCGCCCCGTCCTCCTCGCTCTGGCCGATCAGCCGGTTGCCCACGTGGCTCACGAGGTCCTGGAGTTTTTTCTCGCTGTGGAACTGCAGGTTGGTCGAGGCGTAGCCCGGGTGGGCGGCCATCGCGAGCACGGGCGAGCCCGCCTCCTCCAGACGTCGCTGCAGCTCCGAGGTGAAGAGCAGGTTCGCGAGCTTGGACTGACCGTACGCGCGCCACGCGCGGTAGGGCCGCCGCTCCCAGTTCAGGTCCTCGAAATCGATCGCGCCGACGCGATGAGCGCCTGAGGAGACGTTCACCACGCGGCCGCTCACCCGCTCGAGCAGCAGGTTCGTGAGTGCGAAGTGGCCGAGGTGGTTGGTGCCGAACTGGAGCTCGAAGCCCTCCGCGGTGCGGCTCAGAGGCGGGACCATCACGCCCGCGTTGTTGATCAGTACATCGATCTCGCCCTCCCACTCCGCCGCGAAGCTACGCACGGAGTCCAATGAGGCGAGGTCGAGCGCGTCGGACCTCGGTCGCGCCCGGCATCGACGCGGCCGCAGCGCGGCCCTTCTCGACGGAGCGCACGGCGAGCACGACGCGGGCGCCGGCCCCCGCGAGCGCGGAGGCCGCCGCGCGGCCGATGCCGCTGTTGGCGCCGGTCACGATCACCGTGCGACCGGCCATGTCAGGCAGGGAGGAGGAGCTTGAAGTTGTCATGGAGCACAATGTAGTCGTTGACAACAAAGATGTCAACGACAACATCGCGCGGTAGCCTAGGAGGATGTCCGAGCGCCCCTACCACCACGGCAACCTTCGCACCGCGCTGCTCGCCGCGGCGGAACGCACGCTGCGCGAGCGGGGCGCGCAGGAGCTCTCCCTGCGCGAGCTCGCTCGCGACGTGGGTGTGAGCCACGGCGCGCCGAGGCGTCACTTCCCCGACCGGCAGGCGCTGCTCGACGCGCTCGCGGAGTCCGGTTTCGCACGTCTCGGCGCCGAGCTCGGTGCGGCCTTCGATCAGGCGGGCGAGCAGTTCGAGCGACGGCTGCGCTCCGTCGCCACGGCCTACATCCGCTTCGCGACCGAGGACGCGGCTCTGCTCGAGCTGATGTTCGCGGGCAAGAAGCACGAGGACAGCGGACCGCTGCACGACGCGGCCGAGCGCGCCTTCTCGGTGATGCTCGAGCTGATCGCCCAGGGACAGGCGGAGGGAGCCCTCGAGGCGGGCGATCCCGAGCGTGTGGGCCTGGTCCTGTTCGCGACGATCCAGGGCATCGCGGCACTCGTGACGGGCGGCATCGTGAGCGCTGCGCAGGTCGGCGAGCTCGTCGACGACGCCGCCGAGCGTTTCCTGCGCGGCTCGCACGCGGCGGCCTGAGCGATGGGCGAGTTCGCGCGCTTTCACGGGGCGCAGGATCGTGGGGGCACCTACGAGCGCGCGCTCGCAGAGCTGCGCGCGGGCGCGAAGCGAAGCCACTGGATGTGGTTCGTCTTTCCCCAGCTCGCGGGGCTGGGCGAGAGCGCGATGTCGCGCACCTACGCGATCTCGACGCTCGAGGAAGCGCGCGAGTACCTCGCCGATCCGTTGCTCGGCCCGCGACTGCGGGACTGTGCGCAGGCGCTGCTCGCCCTGCGCGAGGGCGCCTCGGCCGAGCGCGGTGCTGGGCCCGGTCGATGCCCTCAAGCTCCGCTCATCGATGACGCTGTTCGCGCTCGCCGCGCCGGGCGAGCCGCTCTTCGAGGAGGTGCTCGAACGCTTCTACGCGGGCGAGCGAGACGCGGCGACGCTGCGGCTGCTCGGGCACTGAGCCGCCCGCTCAGGTTTCGACGGTGACGACCGTTCCGATCGGCGTGTACTTGTAGATCTGCTGCGGAGGCGGCGAGCGGGAGCTCGACGCAGCCGAGGCTCTGCGGCGTGCCGAAGGAGGAGCGGTCGAAGTTGTGCAGCGCGTCGCCGCCGTTGAAGTAGCTCACCCATTTGATCCCCGGGTCTTTGTAGTGGGAGCCGTCGGGGTTGGTCCCGCTCATCGTCGTTTCGGGAAGGTGCTCGAAGACGGGGAAGGAGCCGAGCGCAGTTTCGGCGCCCGAGATGCCCGTGTTGGCGGGGGCCACGATGATCGTGTGACCCGCGCTCCACAGCGTCGCGGTCTCGGGTACTTCCCGGTGGACGTAGACATAGCTATAGCCTTCGTTCAGGCGCTTGCCCGCGATCGCGTCGACGAAGAGCTTGCGCCACACGGCGGGCCCTGCGACGCCGTCCACGGGCATCCCGTTTTCGTTCTCGAACTTCATGATCGCGCCCTTGGTGAGGACGGTCTGTTCGGTCGCGCTCCATTTTTCCTTCAGCTGGTGAGGCGTGTTCCCGTAGCGCCATCCGAAGCTGCCCGCCGGCGGCTTCACCGCCGCGGCGGCCTCGGCGCTCGGCGTGTGCGCGACTGGCGCGCCGTCGGCGTGCCAGGCGAGCGGCAGATAGCCCGCCTGTGCGAGCAGCTCGTGCAGGCGCACGGTCGAGCCCGGAGGCACCGTCCAGCTCAGGTCCTTGGTCGTCGTGAGCGTGCGCGAGCCTTCCGCGCTCACCGCGACAGCCCGCGGCAGCGTGACGTGCAGCTGTGAGCCGAGCGGCAGGCCGAAACCGGAGGGCCGGAACTCGAGCGTGTGGCTGTTCGTCTTGGTCCAGTGGCCCGACGTGGCGGGCGTGAGCTTCGGCTGAGCGGAGCCGAGCACGTCCGCCCACGGGCTTGGAGAAGGTGAGGTAGATCGGCGAGGCGGGCGCGATCTTCGCCCCGGGCGCAGGGCTCGCGGCGAGCACGGTGGAGTGCGAGGCGGGGAACCAGCTCACGTGCGTGGGCTTGCCGACCGTCTCCCATGCGCGCGGGGCCGCGGCGAGGAGGACGGTGCCCGGTGGCGGCGCGTGCACCGAGCAGGAGACGCTCGTCGCGGGTTCGCTCAGCGCGTGGGTGTGCATCGCGCCCGAGGTTTCGTAGCGGACGGAGCTCACCGGCTGCTCGAAGGAGACGGTCACGGGCGAGCCCGGCGAGCTCGTGATCCAGTGCTCCTTGAGATGTGCGACGGGAGCGGTCACGGTGAGGTGCTCGGTGTGTTCGGAGCCGAGCGCCCAGCCGAGCCAGCCGGGGCGCTTCACTCGCACCGCGACGGAGACCTGCTCGCCGGGGTGCAGGTGCCACGTGGGCGTGAGCCGGTCGTCGCTTCGACTGACAGCGGGATCGCACGCCCTCCGGGCCCGAACGCTTCGACGTGCTCGATCTTCCCGCCGAGAGCCTGGACGGAGACGCTTCGCGAGGGCGCTCGAGTCTCCCTCGAGCGTCGCCCCAGAGAGCGTCAGCGCGGCGACGACCGCCGCGATGACGAGAACCAGCACGACCGCGCCCACCCAGAGAGCGACCCGTTTCAGCGGGAGCCCGGGTGCTGCGGCCTCTGCATAGGAGAGGCTCCGACCCCATTGCTCCTCAGGATAGGGCGAGATTCCGACGCTCAGCGACGATTGAGCGCGCTCTGTCATCGTCCGGCGAAGGGCGGCAGCAGGGCCGCAAACGGGGGAGAGCCCTTCATCGCCGCGTGAGGGTATGGCGCGGACCAGGGTCAGGTTTCGCCCTGGAGAAAGTTCGGCCAGATGGTATGGTCTCCGGCCGCTCCGGAGGGGAGATCGGGGATGGAGGGGGCAGCGAGGATGAGGGAGCGCGCAGCACGGATCTGGGATCGCCGCAGGTGGGCGCTCGCACTCGTGGCGGCGGCGGCCCTCTCGCTCGTGTTCGCCTCGGGCGCGGCCGCTGCGCAGACGGGTGTGATCGAAGGCAAGGTCACCGACGCGGTCTCCGAAGCCGGAGTGCAGGGCGTCGAAGTCTGCGCCCTGCAACTGGAAGAAGTCGAAGGTGAACTCGAACCGGTGTTCGCGGTTCCGCCCTGCACCCTCAGTGGCGCCGAAGGCGCTCTATGAATTCGGCTGCGCTCCCCGTCGGCAAATACGTCGTCGAATTCGCAACGCCCTTCGACAGCACGCTCGACTACGTGCTCCAGTACTTCGAAGGCGCGGCGCTCTTCGAAGACGCGAAGATCCTCGATGTCAAGGCCGGCGCTCCGCTCCTCGCCGACGCGAAGATGGTGCAGCGGCGGGGAGATCTCAGGACGCATCACCGAAGCCTCCGGCGGCGCGCCGATAACGGGCGCGCTTCGTGTGCGCCTTCCCGCTCGGCCTCGGAGACGAATCGTTCGGCTGCGCACCGGCCGGATCGAATGGCGAATACCTCATCACCGGGTTGGCGGGCGGCGACTACGAAGTCGGCGCGGAAGCGGAAGGCTTCGAATTCCAGCTCTACAGGGAACCCGGCTCGCCCGATTCGGCGACCCAGGTCCCGGTCACACCACCGGGGACGACCTCGCCGATCGACATCGCGCTCGCCCCGAAAGCGATCCCGCCGTACCTCGAACACGAACAGTCTTCCCGATGGTCGTGGGGACGCTCGCGGTGGGTTCCACGGTGAGCTGCTCGCAGGGAGTGTGGGGCGGAACACCACCGCTCACGTTCGCCTACCAGTGGGACCGGGATGGGCTTCCGATCGAAGGCGCGGCGGGCACCACGTACACGGTCCAGCCGGGCGACGTCGGGCACTTCATCGCGTGCACCGTGACCGCGTCGAACAGCGGTGGCAGCCTGTGGGCGCGAAGCGCGGGTTTCCGCGTCCCCGCTCCTCGCCCGACCGCGGCGGTCGAAACGGGCACCGTGGGCCCACCCGCGGGTGGCGTGAAGAGCACCACGATCGTCTCGCCTTCGCTCGTGGTCAACGGCCGTCTGCGTGTGACGGGAGCGAGCGGGAGCGTGCGGTTGCGTTGCGCGCTGGGTCCCTGCCACGGCATCGTGCAGTTGGTCGCGACCGTCACGCGCCACCTGACCGTTCACGGTCACAGGGTCATGCGACGTGTGACGCTCGTACTCGGAAGCGGCAGCGTGTCGCTCGGGCAGAACGCCGCGGGCAAGATCACCGTGCACCTCAACGCGCTCGGACGGCGTCTGCTCGCGGGGGCCGCCCACCGGCCGCGCTCCGCGAAGCTGAAGATCGTTCTGCAGGGCGCGGGCACGGTCACGCGCGCGGTGAGCGTCTACTAGTCGACGGCGCCGCGCTCACCTCCGCGGCCAGCTTCGGCGGGGCGCGGGCGAACCACGCTTCGCTCACCACCTCCTCCAGGTCCGCCGCGGAGATGCGCTCCAGGCGCACGAGCACGGATGCGTTGCCGTCGAAGTGCGAGGTGGTGAAGAAGACCTCGGGGTCATCGGCGAGCAGCGCCTCCTTGGCGCCCAGGTGCTCGACGCGCGCGCCGAGCACCGGCCCCTCGGGCGCGGCGTCGCCGAGCTCCTGAGCTTCCTTCGCGCGGAGCGGGCGCTCCCAGACGAACAGCCGGCCTCCCACGCGCCACTGCAGCCGCTCGCGCGAGCTGCGCTCCTCGCTGCCCGGGAGCGCGAGCGCGAGGCGGCGCACGTCCTCGAAGCTCGCCATCTCAGCCCTCCGCGTGGTCCCCCGCGGACGCGCCTCTGCCGCGTCGAGCAGAGCGCGCAGCTCCGCCATCTGCTGAAAGGCGAGCAGCGCGTTCGGCGGGTCCTCGCCCTCGATCTCGGCGTAGATGTTCGCGATGTTCACGACGAGCCGCTCACCCTCACCCCACTGCGCCCAGCGATCGAGCGAGATGCGCCGTGCGGCGTCCATCGCGCTGAGACCGTCGCCGTGCGCCGAGCGCGCGTGCTCGTAGAGGTAGGCGAAGTAGGCGCGCGCCTCGCGTACGTCCTCGAGCGTCGCGAGCGGGCCGTGGCCGGGGACGATCGATGTGGGTGCGAGCGCCTCGATCCGCTCGCAGGCCGCGATCCAGTTCGAGACGGGGCCCGCCCAGGCGATCGGGTGCGCGCCGTTGAAGAGGATGTCGCCCGTGAAGAGCACCCGCTCGGCGGGCAGCCAGGCGACGGTGTCACCCCGTGTGTGGGCGGGCCCGAGCTCGATCAGCTGCACCGCGCGTGCACCGACCTCGATCGTGAGCTCGCCGCTGAACGTGCGTCCGGGGGGCACTGCTCGATTCCCTCGAAGTCGAAGCCACCGAAGCAGCGCAGGAAGAACTCGCCGAGCAGCCCCATCTGCGGGGCCTGCGCGACGAGCGCGGCCATCGCGGCGGGAGGAAGCTCGCCCATCTCCTCGGCCGCGCGCTCCGAGGCGACGATCGTCGAGCCCTCGAGCAGCGAGTTCCCGTAGCAGTGGTCGCCGTTCGCGTGCGTGTTCACCAGCGTGCCGATCTGAGCGGCCGCGGGAACCGCGCGCCGCATCTCCGCGAGCATCTGCTCGGTCAGGCGCAGGTCGAAGAGGGTGTCGATCAGCAGCGAGGCATCCCCCTCGCTGACGAGTCCCGCGTTGCTCCAGCCCCAGCCGCCGTCGGGTTGCAGGTAGGCGTAGATCCCGTCGCCGACCTCCGTGAGCCCCCGCTCGTACGCGCGCGCCATGCGCAGAAGCTACCGCTCTGCGCGCCACGACTCCGGCGCGGCCCGCGGGGCGGTCGCGCCGGGTCGTGTGGGCTCCGCGCTCAGGCGGCGCCGACCTCGGCGAGATCGCGCACCTCTGTGAGCCGGATCGAGTTGCCCGAGGGGTCACGGAAGCCCGAGTCGACTCCGTAGGGGCGCTCTTCGGGCGCTTCGTGGAACTCCACGCCGCGAGCGCGGAGCTCCTCGTAGGAGGCGCGGCAGTCGTCTGTTTCGAGGAAGACCGTGCCCGCGAAGCCCTTCGCCATCAGCGCCTTGACCTGCTCGGTCGTCTCCGGGTCCATCATCGGCGGTCCGGGGATCGCCATCAGCACGACGGCGAAGTCGGGCTGGCCGGGCATCCCGACGGTGAGCCAGCGGAAGTTCCCGAGCTCGGCGACGGTCGCATCGACGCGAACCTCCATGCCGACCTTCTCCGTGTAGAAGGCGAGCGCCTCGTCCTGGTCGTGGACCCAGAGCTGTGCCGTTCCGACTTTGATCATCCTGCGCTCCTTCTCTCGGTTGTTTGCTGGGAGCGAAGCTACGCGTCGCCGTCCTCGATCTCTTCTCGAAAAGTGCGCCGTTGCGGGCGCCCGTAGGCGCGCACCACACAGCCCGGTACGAGCGCACGGTCGGCCGCGGGCGGGAACCGTTCGCGATAGACGCGCGGCGAGACGCCGAAGGTGCGCGTGAAGCTGGTGGTGAACGATCCGAGGCTCGTGAGCCCGACGGACAGGCAGATGTCGATGATCTGACGGTCGGTGTCGCGCAGCAGCGCGGCGGCGCGCTCGAGCCGGCGCGTGAGCAGGTAGGAGTAGGGAGATTCGCCGAAGGCGCGCCCGAACTCGCGGATGAAGTGGGCGCGCGAGAGGCCGGCGGCAGCGGCCATGTCCTCGACGGCGAGCGGCTCGGTGTAGCGCGCGTCCGCGAGGTCACGGGCGCGCAGCAGGTGTCGGGCTGGCGGCGCGAAGGCCACCCCCGCAGTATCGCTAGGCTGGCTGGGATGCGCACCACGCCCACCGCAGCGATCGCAGCGGGCTCCCTGATCGGGGGCTATGCAGTCGCTGCGGGGACGGGCTCACGTCCGCTCGGCGGCGCGGTGCTCGCGGCCGGCGGGCTCTACTGCATCGGCGTCTGGCATCGGCGCCACGGCACGGGCACAGCGGCTGCGCTCGGTGGCGTGGGCCTCGCCTCATTCGCGCTCTCGCACGTGCTCGCGCAGGCGATCGGCGCCTGGCCCTCCGTGCTCACCGTCGCCGCGCTCACGGGCACGGTCGTGTGGGTGCGCTCCGACGCGCCCTCAGGCGCGCGGGCCGAAGCGCGCGTATAGCCCTGGGAGCGGCGGGCTAGCATCGGCGGCGTGCTCGCGCTCACAGCTGCACCCGGGAGAGCTCGGGAACGTCCTGATGCGGGAGGTGCCCGAGCCCGAGCTGCTCTCCTCGCAGGCGCTCGTGCGCGTAACCGCGTTCTCGCTGAACCGCGGCGAGTCCCGGCGGCTCGCCGACATGGAGGACGGCGAGCTCACCGGCTGGGATCTCGCGGGGGTGGTCGAGCGCGCCGCCGCCGACGGCAGCGGTCCCCCGGCGGGCGCGAGGGTGGTGGGGGTGGTCGATCGCGGCGCGTGGGCAGAGCGCGCAGCGGTGCACAGCTGGCGGATCTCCGCGCTCCCGGCGGGGATCACCGATGCGCAGGCAGCCACGCTGCCGGTCGCAGGACTGACCGCACTCGGCGCGGTGGAGATCATCGGCCCGATGCTCGGCCGGCGCGTGCTCGTGACGGGTGCGAGCGGAGGCGTGGGGCGGTTCGCGGTGCAGCTCGCCGACCTGATGGGAGCGCATGTCACCGCGATCTCCTCGAGTCCCGAGCGCGCACGCGGGCTGCTCGAGCTCGGCGCGGACGAGGTGCTGCACGAGCTCGAGGAGAGCGGGGCGGAGTTCGACGGCATCGTCGAGGCGGTCGGCGGCGCGTCGCTCGCGGCCGCTCTGCAGCGCGTCGCCCCGGGCGGCACGGTCGTGAGCTTCGCGTCGAGCGATCCATCGCCCGTGGAGTTCCCCGCGCGCGCGCTGTTCGCGCGGGCGCCGGGGGCGAGCTTGCACGGCTTCTTCGTGTTCGACACGCTGGACCGCGAGCGCACCGGACCGCAGGACCTCGCGAGGCTGAGCGCGCTCGTCGCGGAGGGCCGGCTCGACTGCTCGATCGACCACGAAGACTCCTGGCGCGAGGCGCCCAAGGCGATCGAGGCGCTGATGGACCGGCGGCTCGCCGGAAAGGCCGTGCTGCTCGTGGACTAGCGCGCGGGCAGGAAGCGCTCGAGTCCGGCGAGCAGAGCGCGCGCGACGTGCTCGCGGAAGGCGGGGCGCTCCATCGGCGCCTCGTCCGCGGCGTTCTGCATGTTCGCGACCTCGACGAAGACCTTCGGCACACGCGAGAGGTTGAGGCCGCCGAGGTCGGTGCGCGGGGCGAGCCCGTCGACGCCGTCGTAGGTGGAGGGGTGCAGCCCCGCGGACTCGAGCGTCGCACGCAGGTCCAGCCCGAGGCGCCGCGAGGGCGCGATGATCGCGCGATCGCCCCCGCCGGGGATGGGGGCGGGCAGGAGGATCGCGAAGCCCGACCCTCCCGGAGGGCCGCCGTCGCCGTGGATCGAGACCGCGGCGTCGCTGTGGGCGCGGTTGCCGATCTCCGCGCGTTCGTTCACGCATGGGCCCACCCCGGTGTTGCTCGCTGCGGGTCATCACCACGCGCGCTCCCGCCGCGCGAAGCAGTTGACGCAAGCGCTCGGCGACGCTCCAGTTGAAATCCGCCTCGCGGTAGCCGTCGGGTGCGGCGGTCCCCGTGGTGTCGCATTCCTTCTCGCCGTTGCCGTCGGGGACGAGACGGGCAATCGCCTGAGGGTGGGCGAAGTTGCCGCCGTTGTGGCCGGGGTCGAGCGTGATCGTGCGCCCGCTCAGCGGCGGGGTGGAGAGCGTGCCCGGCGCGGGCACGCCGCTGCCTGGGAGGCTCGTCGGCGCGGCGGAGGGAGCGTGCGTCGCGAGAGCGGTGGGCGTGAGCGCCCGTGCGCGTCGCGGTGAGGCGTGGTGTGCGTCAGGGCTCAGGAGCGCCCAGACGAGCGCTCCGCAGAGCAGCAGGGGAACGAGCGGCCAGGACCTTCGGTTGCGGCGGGGCGCGCTCACAGGCGGGCCAGCCTACCCGCCAGGTAAGCGAGACCCGGTGCGGCGCGCCGGACCCGCGAGGCGCGCGAGCGGCGAGTGGGCGATAATCCCGCGCCGGATGCGAGCGATGCAGATCACCGAGGAGACGGGGCCGGACAGCGCGCTGAAGCTCGTCGACCTCCCCGAGCCCGAGGCATCGCACATGCTCACGCCCGGCTCGGGAGTGCTCGTCGAGGTCCACGCGGCCGGGGTGTCCTTCCCGGAGCTGCTCCAGACGCGGGGCGAGTACCAGATGAAACCCCCGCTGCCGTTCGTGCCCGGAAGCGAGGTGGGTGGCGTGGTGATCTCCGCACCGGACGGGGCGTCGGTCAAGGCGGGCGATCAGGTCGCCGCGTTCTGCGCGCTCGGGGGCTGGGCGGAGACGGCGGTGGCGCCCGAGTTCCTCACCTTCCCCCTGGGCACCGAGCTGGACTTCGCGCAGGGCGCGGCGCTCGTGCTCAACTACCACACCGCCTACTTCTGCCTGCGTGTGCGCGGCCGGTTGGCCGAGGGGGAGACGGTGCTCGTACACGGCGCGGCGGGCGGCGTGGGAACGGCTTCGCTTCAGGTCGCACGCGGGCTCGGCGCGAGGACGATCGCGACGGTCTCGACCGAGGAGAAGCGGAAGGTCGCCGAAGAGGCGGGCGCCGACCACGTCGTGATGATCGCGGAGGGGTGGAAGGACGAGGTGGTCGAGCTCTCGGGCGGCGGTGTGAACATGGTGCTCGACCCGGTGGGCGGAGACCGCTTCCTCGACAGCCTTCGTTCTCTCGCCCGCGGCGGGCGGCTCGTGGTGGTCGGATTCACAGGTGGGGCGATCCCGGAAATCAAGGTGAACCGCCTGCTGTTGAAAAACACCGAGGTGATCGGGGCGGGCTGGGGTGAGTGGGCGCTGAGCAAGCCCGAGCTGAACGGTGAGATCGGCGCGGCGGTCACCGAGCTGATCGACGCGGGCTTCGTGCGGCCCCTGATCGGCCAGCGCTTCCCGCTGGAGGAGGCGGCGAAGGCACTCCACACGCTCGACGAGCGCCGTGCGGTGGGCAAGGTCGTACTCGACGTTCGCAACGGCTGAAGTCGCCGTGCGGCGGGGCCCACAGGCCCATTCGGTAATTCCTCACTAATTAGCTTATTTACGCAATTCTTCCCCGTTTCTAGGGGTTTTTGCGCATTCGCGGGGGTACGCTTTTTGGCGAGGGTAGAGGACCCCCTCGCAGCCCGTGAGCCAGCTCGCCGCGCCCCCAGGTGATGAGCGCGACGGCCGCGGAGATAGGAGGCAGTCAAATGAAGGTCATCGGCGCGGGACTCCCCCGAACCGCCACGACGACGCAGATGTACGCTCTCGAGCAGCTCGGCTTCTCGCCCTGTTACCACATGCGCGACCTGCTGCTGGACCTCGAGAACGGGCTGCCGCAGTGGGAAGCGGTCACAGAAGGCAAGCCGGACTGGGAGGGGATCTTCGGCGAGGCGCGCTCGACGGTCGACTGGCCCTCGGCCTACTTCTACCGCGAGCTGATGGAGCACTACCCCGACGCGAAGGTGCTGCTCAGCGTGCGCGGGCCCGAGGAGTGGTCGCGCAGCATGGAGCAGACCATCTGGGGCATGTGGCACGGCGACTCGGTGCTCCACTACCTGAACGAAGCGCGGACCGTGGTCGACCCGCTCTGGGCTCGCTACATCGGTCTGATGTCCAAGCTGAACTTCGATGAGGGCGGGGCCTTCCACGGCGCTGACGACATGCCGAAGCTGATGGCTGCGATGCAGCGCTGGAACGAGCAGGTGCAGGCCGACGTTCCCGCCGAGCGGCTGCTCGTGTGGAAACCGGAGGAAGGCGTCGAGCCTCTCGCCGAGTTCCTCGAAGTCGACCGGCCCCAGGAGGAGCTGCCTCGTCTCAACGACACCAAGGCCTTCCGCGAGGGCATCATCGGCGGCGCGCTCGACTCCGTGACCGACTGGTGGGGCTCACGCGAAAAGTCCTCCGAAGGTCTGCACGGCGCAGCTGTCTAGTCGTCGCCTCGCAAGCCGGACGGCCGACCGCGGGCACTGCGCGGTCGGCTGAGCCGGCGGGCGCCCCGGTCCTCGCTTCGGGCGCCCTAGGTCGCGGCGAGCGCGGCGTCGGCGGCATCGCGAGCGCCGAGGAACGGCGCGAGCGCGAAGTAGGCGAGCTGGGGCGCGGCGCCCGGCAGCGCGGCGGCGGAGCCGCGCTCGATGTAGTCGTGCAGCACCTGCCAGATCCCGCCCGTGACCGCTTCGGCGGCGAGCTCGTCCTCGACGCGTTCCGCGCCGCTGTGCTTGAAGCCCGGTGCGAGGTAGGAGCGGAACGCGCCGATCGCCTGCTGGCGGATCGCGATCGCCTCCGGGCTCGCGGCGAAGGTGTCGACGATCGTGAGGTGCGCGTGCTCTGGCTCGGAGGCGAGGAAGCCGAGTAGCGCGCCGATTCCCGCGGCGACCGCGTGCGGCCAGTTGTCGGGGTGCGCGGCGTAGGCGGCGGCGGTGACGCGCAGCGCCTCGTGCATGCCGACCTTCTGGGCGCCGAGGAAGGCGTCGTGCTTGGAGGGGTAGAACGCGTAGAAGGTCTGGTTGGAGACGTTCGCGCGCCGCGCGATCGCGGGGATCGTGAGGCCGCGGAGCCCGCTCTCGGCCACGATCGCGGCGGTGGCGTCGACGATCCGCTCCTGCTGACTTTTCGCGATCGCCTCGCGGGGCAGGTCGCTGCGTCCGCTGGGCAGAGGGCCCTCCGCGCGCCGGGCGCGCGATGAGAGCAGCTCTCCGTCCGAGGATGCGCTGTCCGAGCGAGGGGTCGGGCGCGGCGAGCCCGGCGGGCAGCGTGGCGGCGTAGCAGCGCGCCCAGGCGGTGACGGGGGCGGCGAGCACGGGGAGCTCCTGCTCGCGCTGCTCGCGTAGGCGGGTGGCGGTGACCTCGCGCAGTCCTCCCACGATCGCGCGCACGGTCAGATCGCCCGAGTCCAGCGGGGCGCCGGGGGCGCGATTGGAGTAGATGTAGGCCTCGAGCGCGTCGAGTGCGGCGCGGCGTTTGCGCAGGACCGCGGGCCCCGCGCCGAGGGCGCCGCTGACGAGCAGCGAGACGCCGTGAGGCTCGCGGGCGGCCAGGCGTAGAAAGGCGCGCATCGCGCCGAGCAGCCGTGTCTCCGGGTCGGCGGCGTTCGCGTGGGCGTCGAGCAGCGCGCGTGTGGCGTGGCGCGCGAAGTCCTCGTAGCAGGCGATCAGCAGCTCTTCCTTGTCCGCGTAGAGGCTGTAGAGCGTGGGCGGGGATACGTGGGCGAGACCGGCGAGGTCGGCGATGCGCACGGCGGGATAGCCCTTCTCCGCGATCAGCTCGATCATCGCGGCGCGCAGGCGGCGGCGCTGGTCGACGCGGACCTCCTCGGGGTCGAGCCCGTGGCTTCCGGATGGGAGCGGCTCGAAGCGCTTGGTGCTCGGCACGCTAGCCGTGCACCGTAGCCGTGGTGGCGAGCACGTTGCCCGAGGGGTCGAGCGCCTGGACGGCGAAGTAGGGAGCGGGAGAGGAGGGTTTCAGCGCGGTCTCGAAGCCCGTCCGCGTTGCGCTCGAGACGGGCGCGAGCGTCTTCGGGCTCGTGCCCGCGAGCAATCGCCAGCTCGCCGTGCGCGTGTCGCCGTTCCAGCTCACGTAGATCGTCTGATGGGAGGGCGAGCCGGTGACGATCGCGGTGGGCGGTGCGGTGGGCGCGCCGGTCCAGGCGAAGCGATACGCGCGGTAGGCCTGGTAGGAGCCGTGGAAGTGGGCGTCGTAGAGAAGCTGACCGGAGGCGGAGAACTCGGAGAAGAAGGGCTCTGAGCCCCAGCCGATGAAGATGTCGCCGTTGGCGAGCGACTGGATGTTGCCCTGGCTGCCGGAGCGCAGCGCTTCGGGGTGCTCGTAGGTCGCGACGACGTTCGCGGTGCCTCCGTCGATCGACTCGATCAGGCCGCGCGACTGGGGGTGGACCATCGGCACGCCGCCGTTGTCGAAGATGCTGATGTCACCGTTGCCGAGCACGGTGGCGTCGTGCTGGTAGGCGGTGTGCGTGCCGCTCGCGAGTTTGACCTCAGAGCGCTTTCCGCCGATGCGCACGAGCACCTGCCCGGTCTCGCTGTTGAGTTCGTAGATCCCCCAGGTGTTGCGCGCGGAGATCAACGTCGTCCCGCCCGCGAGCTGATCGATCGAGTTGAGGTGGAAGTAGTCGAACGGCGTGCCGGTGCTCGTGGTCACCGCGGTGGAGTAGGAGTCGCGCGAGCGGGATGTGATCGACGCTGTGCCACTCGCGCCTCACGAGGCCGGTGCGCAGGTCGATTTCCTGGAAGAGGCTGTCCGTGACCGCACCCCCGCGCGGTCCGCCGAGTGCGGAGAGATCGCAGCGGATCGGCTCGAAGGAGGTGAAGACCGCGGTGTCGTCGGAGGTGATGTGGAAGTCGTGCAGATCGACTTTGTCCCCGTTGCCCGCGTGGACGTGCCCGATCACGTGATAGGCGGAGTTCGCGATCACCTCTTCGCCCTCGCCGAAGCCCTGCGGGGGGATGTAGCCCTGCCACCAGGTGAGCACGGGCTGTCCGCCGAGCTGCTGCACCTGCAGGTTCGCCGCGGCGTCTTCGGCGGGTACGGGGCTGAACCAGACGAGGTTGCCCGCTTCGTCGAAGATCATCGGGCCGGCCTGGCCGGGGCCGTTGTAGGGCGCGGTGAAGATGTCGCCGGGCTCGCTCGCGGCGGAGGTGTGGCTGACCACCACGAAGGGGGGTTCGAGCGAGGGGCGCGAGTGGAAGTGCATCTTCTCGCCGGGGTCTTTGGAGGGGTGCAGCGAGGCCGGGTGGGGGAGCACGTCTTCGTGGGCAACGACGAAGTGGAATGAGAAGGGGGTGGGCTTGGCGGCGATACCCGCGATCAGTCCGGTGACGGTGACGGTCTCGCCGGAGACGAAGGGCGAGCTCGGCACGAAGCTCGCGCCGTCGCCCTGGGAGTAGGCCCGCAGCCTGCCCGAATGGCTGCCGGACACCGAGCCGCGAACGGTGACCTTGCTCAGCGCCGCGGCGGGTGCGCCGAGCAGGCTCACCTGGGTGCGGGGGAGCGCGTCGTATGAGTCCGGGAGCGGCGTCACGGCGAGGCTCGTGCCCGGCAGCACGGCGGAGCGGTTGAGCGTGGTGGGCACGCACCGCCCCGAGGAGGGGGCGGCGAACGCGGCCTGCTCGTCGGCGATCCGTCGCGAGGCGACGGCGAGCGTGGTCGCGCTGGAGAGCACGACGATGCAGGAGCCGATGAGCAGCAGCTTGCGGTGCCGTGCCCGGTGCTTTTTCAGATCGATCTTCAAAGGGGGTTGACCAAAGGACACCAGCGACGTCGGAAGGTTGCGAGCGGCGCGTGGCCGCGGGGCTCTAGAAGACGGGGGTCTCGGTGTAGTCGCCGAAGACCTGTTGCAGCGACTCGACGATCTCGCCCTCGCTCGCGTGCGCGCGGGCGCAGGCGAGTAGGGGGTCCATCAGGTTTCGCCCCGGTTGCGCCGCGTCCTCCCGCAGGGCGGCGAGGGCGCGCTCGACCGCCGCGCCGTCGCGTTTCGCGCGAGCGCCCTGCAGGCGGTCGATCTGCTTGCTTTCCAGGGCTGGGTCGATCCGCAGCGTCGGGATCGGCTCTTCGTTTGCGTCCTTGAAGCTGTTGACGCCGACGACGAGGCGTTCGCCCGCGTCGATCTCCTGCTGCAGCTGGAAGGAGGCGTCCGCGATCTCGCGTTGCGGGTAGTTGCTCTTGACCGCCTGGACCATCCCGCCGAGCTCGTCGATCTTCTTGAAGTAGGCGTAGGCGGTGTGCTCCATCTGGTCGGTGAGCGCCTCGATGAAGTAGGAGCCGCCGAGCGGGTCCACGGTGTTGGTGACCCCGGTCTCGTGAGCGATCATCTGCTGGGTGCGAAGCGCGATCGCGACGGCCTCCTCGGTGGGCAGCGCGAGCGCCTCGTCATAGGAGTTGGTGTGCAGTGACTGGGTGCCGCCGAGCACCGCGGCGAGCGCCTCGATCGCGGTACGGACGATGTTGTTGAGTGGTTGCTGGGCGGTGAGGCTGACCCCCGCGGTCTGGGTGTGGAAGCGCATCTGCCAGGACTTCGGGTTCTTCGCCCCGAACGTGTCTTTGAGCTCGCGCGCCCAGATCCGCCGTGCGGCCCGGTACTTCGCGATCTCCTCGAAGAAATCGATCTGGGCGTTGAAGAAGAACGACAGCCGCGGCGCGAACACATCCACATCGAGGCCTCGCTCGACGGCCTGCTCCACATAGGTGAGGCCGTCCTTGAGCGTGAAAGCGAGCTCCTGCTGAGCGGTCGAGCCCGCCTCACGAATGTGATAGCCGGAGATCGAGATCGGATGCCAACGCGGCATGTGCCGTGAGCACCACTCGATCATGTCCCCGCACAGCCGCATCGCGGGGTCGATCGGGAAGCACCACTCCTTCTGGGCGATGTACTCCTTGAGGATGTCCGCCTGGATCGTGCCCGAGAGCATCTCGGCAGGCACCGCGGGCCCGCCGTGCGCGGGCTGCTCGGCGGCGACCACATAGAACGCGAGCATGATCGCGGCGGGCGCGTTGATCGTCATCGAGACGGAGACCTGCCCGAGGTCGATCCCGCCGAACAGGGTCTGCATGTCATCGAGCGTGTCCACCGCGACACCCTCGCGCCCGACCTCCCCCAGCGAACGCGCATGATCGGAGTCGTGCCCCATCAGCGAGGGCATGTCAAACGCGGTCGAGAGCCCCGTCTGACCGTGATCGAGCAGATAACGAAAGCGCTCGTTGGTCTCCTCGCTCGTGCCGAACCCCGCGAACTGACGCATCGTCCACAGCCGGCCCCGATACATCGAAGAATGAATCCCCCGCGTATAGGGGTACTCGCCGGGCAGACCAATCGGGTCATCCGGCCCGCCCGACCCCGCACCGGGCTGCAGATCCTTGGCGGTGTAGAGCTCCTCGATCGGCTCCCCCGAAAGCGTCCTGAACGCGCCGGCGCCGTCCGGCCCGCCTGCTTTCTCGTTCGGCCCGCCGGTCGCACCGTTCGGCTCGGAGCCCGGCGAGGTGGGCTTCGCGCTGACCGCCATCGCCCTTGAATCCTACCCGTCGCGGTAGCCTCGGCGGCTGTGGCGGGGTCCGTTGTTGCGCGCGAGCTGGGCCGCCTGCTCGGTGCCGAGCAGGTGCTTCGGCCCGATGCGGACTCGCCCTACAACCACGATTCGAGCGGACGCCGCGGGCTGCAGGGGCGCGCGGAGGCGGTGGCGCTGCCGGAGAGCGCGGAGCAGGTGGCCTCGCTGCTGGGCTGGTGCTACGCGCATGACGTGCCGCTTGTGGCGCGCGGCGGCGGCACGGGACTCGTGGGTGGGGCGGTGCCCACCGAGGGCAGCGTGGTCTGCTCGCTGGAGCGCATGCGGGGGGTGCGCGAGCTCGAGCCGGGGCTCTGGCGGCTCGCGGTGGAGGCGGGGGTGAGCACACGCCACGTGCAGCGCCTCGCGCGCGAGAACGGGCTGTTCTTCGCACCCGACCCGGGTGCGGCGGAGCAGTCGCAGATCGGCGGCAACGTCGCGACGAACGCGGGCGGCCCGCACGCGCTGAAGTACGGCGTGACGGGAGCGTGGGTGGCGGGCGTGGAGGCGGCGCTCGCCCCGGGGGAGCTGGTGGCGCTCGGCGGCTGGATCCGCAAGGACGTGGCGGGCTATGACCTCAAGGATCTGCTGATCGGCTCCGAGGGGACGCTGGGGATCCTCACGGCGGTGCGGCTGCGGCTGCTGCCCGCACTCGAGTCGACGCTCGTGCTCGTTGTCGTGCTCGGCACACGGGAGGAGGGCTGCGCGGCAGCGCTCGACCTGCTCGGCGCGGGTGTGCGGCCCGTCCGTGCTCGACTTCCTCGACGGGGCGACGATCGAGCTCGCGGGCGGGGCCTATCCGCCCTCCCGTACGACCGGTCGCGACGGACCGGGCGGCGAGCGGATCGGCTCGCTGCCCGAGGGGGCGGGCTTCGCGCTGATCGTGGAGCTCGACGGGAGCGAGGCGGAGACGGCGGCGCAGCGCGCGGAGGTGATCGAGCTGCTCGAGGAGCGTGCGGTGGCGGTGCACGAGCCGCTGGAGGCGGCGGCGTTGTGGCGCTGGCGCGAGGGGATCAACCCGGCGGTGACGGGCGTGCGAGGGGCGAAGGTGAGCGCGGACGTGGTCGTGCCGATCGACGAGCTGGGCGCGGCGCTCGCGCGCTTCGAGCAGATCGCTGAGGCACACGGTCTGCGCCCGTGCGCGTGGGGCCACGCGGGCGAGGGCAACGTGCACGCGACCGTGCTCGTGGACCCCACGCTCGACCAGGAGCTCGACGGTGCGGAGCAGGCGATGGAGGACCTCTACGGGTTCGTCGCCTCGATCGGGGGCTCGATCGCGGGGGAGCACGGCGTGGGTCTGCTGAAGCGGGGCCAGCTCTCGCGCCAGTGGCAGCCCCGGGCGGTCGAGCTCCACGAGCAGATCAAGCGACTGTTCGACCCGAAGGATCTGCTCAACCCGGGCAAGAAGCTCGCGCGGTAGGGTGCCGTCGCCCTTCTGACAACAAGCCGAAAGGAACGTCCATAGATGAACAAGTCCGAGCTGGTCGATGCAGTCGCCGCGGACAGCGGTCTGAGCAAGGCGGACTCATCGCGCGCGATCGAGTCTGTGCTCGCGACGGTGACGAAGACCCTGAAGAAAGGCGATGAGGTCGCGATCACGGGATTCGGCAAGTTCTCCGTTGTCAAGCGCGCGGCGCGCCAGGGCGTGAACCCGCGCACCGGCGAGCGCGTGAAGATCAAGGCTTCCAAGGCCCCGAAGTTCAGCGCGGGCGCGAGCCTCAAGCAGGCGATCAGCCCGAAGAAGAAGTAGGCCCAGGTTGGCGCTGGTAAGCGAGCTGGAGCTTCCGGCCTTCGACTACACCGACCCGTCGTTGCGTGGAGAGGCGTTCCACGCGGCGATGGCGAAGGTGCGATCGGAAGGCTGGCTCGCGCAGGCGCCCTTCGGCTACATGGTGCTCGATCGCGAGTCCGGGGAGCACTTCCTGCGCACGCGCTCCGCGATCTTCCCGGGGATGAAGATCGCGGAGATCTTCGGGGTGAGCGAGGGCCCGCTCTACGAGCAGATGCGCCGCAACATCCTCCACGTGAACGGGGCGGACCACTCGCGGCTGCGCTCGCTCGTCAACCCGGCGCTCTCGCCGCGCGCGGTCGAGCGCTACCGCCCGCGGATGCGCGGCTTTCTCGAAGGGCTCTTCGCGGAGGCGACCGGCGGACAGGGCGAGAGCGGAGGGGGCACTGTGCGCTGCGACTTCGTGGAGGCGTTCGCGAAGCCCTACCCCTCGCAGGTGATCGCGTCGGTGATGGGCGCGCCGCTCGAGGATGCGCCCCGCCTGCATCACTGGTCGAACTGGATCCAGAAGCAGTTCGACGCGGGCAGCATGGCAAGCGAGCAGGAGAAGATCGCGGAGGCGGTCGAGGAGTTCTACGTGTACGCGGAAGCGCTCGTGAAAGCGCGGCGCGAAGAGCCCGGCGACGACCTCGTGTCGATGCTCGTGGCGGCCGAAGAGGAGGGCGAGCGCCTCTCCGACGTGGAGTGCATCAACCTCGTGTTCAACATCCTCGCGGGCGGCGTGGACACGACGCAGAGCCAGATGGCCCACGCGATCCGGCTGCTCGCCGAACACCCCGAGCAGTGGGAGCGTCTCGCCGCGAAGCCGGAGCTCGCGGGGGCCGCGGTCGAGGAGGCGCTGCGCTACGAGCCGATCACCCCCTTCACCGCGCGCATCCTGACCGAGGAGATGGTCTACCGCGATGTGACGTTCCCCGTTGACACCGTGGTGATGGTCTGCGCGTTCACGGGCAACCGCGACCTCGAAACGGAGGACGGGAAGGCGAGCGGGGAGGCCGATGCGTTCGACATCACGGCCGAGCGTGGACGCGCCCGGGCGCTCACCTTCGGCGCGGGGGTGCACTACTGCCTCGGAGCGAACCTCGCACGGCTGGAGATGCAGGAGGGCCTCGTGTTCCTCTCCGAACGGCTGGGAGACCTCACGCTCGACGGCGAGCCCGTCTTCGGGACCGTCTCGGGGATCTACGGCCTCGAAGCGCTGCCGATTCGTTTCACCCTCTGAGAGGAGCCGCGTGCTCAGCTTGTCCGCGGGAGCGGGCTCTCACGCTTCGCTCGCCCCTCTCCCTTCCTGGCTGTAGCGCAACGGGCTGTACCGCTGAGGGTGTGCCACTGAGCGCCGGCTGTGCGCAGTGGTAGCGCGGTGACTACCACCGCGCACGCACTCCATTCTGCGGTGCCTCACCCGCCGTAGATACCTCCGCGAACACAGGGTGCTCGCCCGGTGAGAAACAGCGCTTGCGGATGGGCTCGGCGCTGGAACGATTTTCAGGGGGGTGGCATGAGGCCACCCCGTTCGACCTACAAGGTGAGATGGCACAACGGATTAGCACCTCATGCCTCGCCGCAGTTCTGCTCGTTCTTCTCCTCCCGGCGGCTGCGAGCGCCGGCCGGTATCACGTCTACTCCTGTCGCACTCCCAGCGGGGCGCCCGCGCCGGTGGATGGGTGGAGCGGGAGCAAGACCGGAACCTTCACGTACACGAAGAACACCTGCGCCGAACCCGGTGGGGCGCTGCTCGCCGCGCTCGGAGATCAGGCGGCCCGAACTGCGAACACCGACATCGCGACTTGGGCGTTCGCGGCCCCCGCAGGGACCACGCTCGCTGGGGCAACGCTCTGGCGGGCGGGGGACGCTGACGGGGGAGCGTCACTCAACGCCATGTACGGGACATGGTTCGCAGCGCCTCTCAACAAGAACGACCCGGCGGATGCATTTGCGCAATGTACGGCTGGAGCGCACTGCCCGGACGGGGTGGGCAACTCCTCCGAACCGCTCGCAAGCGAAAATCGCGTCGTCGTTGCTGCCGGGAAACTCGCGACACATATCTACGCGGACGTCTCCTGCTTTGGCGAAAACGAATTCGAATGCCCAACCGGCCAGGGCGACCCCAACAACTACGCCGCGGCCCTCTACCTCTACGCGGCCGACATCACGCTCGAACAGACGAGCGGTCCCAGCGTGAGCGCGGTCGGCGGCGAACTCGCATCGGGCGGAGCGCTCTCCGGGCCGAGCGATGTGACCTTCACGGCGACAGACCCGGGCGCGGGCGTCTACGAGGTGCTCTTCAGTGTTGACGGAAACGTGGTGCAGGCGAGCGTCCCGAACGAAGCGGGAGGCCGCTGCCGCAACGTGGGGGAGACGACCGATGGGCTCCCCGCCTTCCTCTATCTCCAGCCCTGCCCCGGATCGGAGAGCGCGGACGTGCCCTTCGACCCGGCGGGCCTCTCGCCGGGCGCACACCATCTGGTGGTGAGCGTGCTCGACGCGGCGGGGAACTCCGCTCCGGTGCTCGACCGCACGATCGCGATCCCCGCCCCAGCCGCCCCGGCGTCCCCCGGTGGCCCGTCCCCGGGGCCGCTCGCAACACCTCTCCCGGGGACGCCGAACGGCCTCGGCGCGACCGCCTCCGCCGTGCTCAGCGCGCGGTGGCAGTCGACCGCGAGGCCGCGGCTCGCCTCCTCCTTCGGCCGAGCCGAGACGATCACCGGCCGCCTCACGGACCCGGGCGGCGTGCCGATCGGGGGCGCGCAGATCGCGGTGACCTCGACCCCGGCCTCCGCCGGCGCGAAGAGCTCGGCGATGAAGGGGGCGAGGACGGCCGCAAACGGCTCGTTCGTCGTGCGGCTACCCGCGGGGCTCTCATCGCGCACTGTGGTGCTCTCCTACACCGCGCACACGGGCGAACCCGCTCCGGCCGCAACTCGGACCCTGCAGCTCGCCGTGAGCGCGCCGCTTGCGATGAGCGTGAGCCCGCGAAGCGCGCTCGCCCTCGGCACGATCCGCTTCCGCGGCGCGCTGCGAGCGGGGCCGTTCCCGAAGGGGGGCAAGCCCGTGATCCTCGAGGCGCGCTCGGGTCGGGGTGCGTGGATCGAGTTCCACGTCGTGCGCACCGACGCACACGGGCGCTTTGCCGCCAGCTATCGCTTCAAGTTCCCCGGGCCCGCGCGCTACGAGTTCCGGGCGGTCTGCGAAGAAGAGGCGGACTACCCCTACGCTTCGGGCGCTTCGCGGGCGATCGCTGTCAGCGAGCGCTGAGCGCGGCGCGCCCACGAGGCTTCCGCGGGCCTCCGACGAATAATTCTTACCCTGCCCTTCGCCTTGCGCTCGCTACCTGCGTGGGAGCGCCGTGTTAGGGGCATGTAGGGAATGGACGCGTCGGCCCACGGGCGGCGGCGGAGCGAGTGGGAAGGCGGTGCATGCGATCGAGGGCAGCGAGGCTGGGCCGGTGCGGCATACGCACGTCCGCGCTTACGCTGCTGCCCATCGCGCTCCTCGTCCTGCTCGCCGCGCTCGTGCTCCCCGCGCCCGCGCTCGCCGGGGTGGCCGTCTCCGTCTCGCCCCTCAACGGCACTCCCGACGCCTCCCCGGACTCCCAGATCAGCTTTCTCGGTGTGCCCGCGAGCCAGATCGCGAACGTCTCTGTCACGGGCTCGCGAAGCGGTCGTCACAGCGGGCACCTGAAGGCCTATGCGAGTGCGCCCGGCGCGAGCTTCCTTCCCGACCACGCCTTCGCCCAGGGCGAGAGCGTCACCGCCTCGGCGCTCGTCGGGCCGAAGGGCCACCAGCAATCGGTTCGCACCACCTTCTCCGTCGAGCGCCTCGCGGACTACAGCGTGGAGAGCGGAACGCCCTTCGAGATCACCGGGCACGGCCTCGAACAGAGCTTCCAGTCCGCCCCCACGCTGAAACCCCCCGTCGTTCGTGTGACCGCGAACAACCCCGGTGCTGCGCCGGGCGACATCTTCTTCACGCCCACTCACGGGTACGGCCAGACGGGGACGATGATCCTCGACCCTCAGGGCCGTCTCGTCTGGTTCCACGCGGTCCCCAAGGGTGACGACGCCACGGACTTCCAGGTCGAGTCCTACCGCGGCGAACCCGTGCTCGTCTGGTGGGAGGGCGTGATTCCCTCGCGCCTGGGTGTGGGGTTCGGGCGCGATGAGATCGTGAGCAGCTCCTACAAGCCGATCGCCACGGTCAACGCGGGCAACGGCTATCAGGCCGACCTTCACGACTTCCAGATCACTCCGCAGGGCTCGGCCTTCCTCACCGCCTACTCGCTCGTCTCCGCGAACCTCTCCTCGGTCGGCGGGCCCTCCGACGGGATCCTCCAGGACGCGATCATGCAGGAGGTCGACATCTCCACCGGGCTCGTCATGTTCGAGTGGCACGCCGACGGGCACGTCGCGCTCGACGACTCATACGCCACCGTCCCGCGCTACTCCAACGAGCCCTACGACTACTTCCACATCAACTCGATCTCACCGGACCCCTGGGGCGACGGGAACTTCCTCGTCTCATCGCGCAACACATGGACGGCTTATGAGATAGACCACCTCAACGGCTCGATCCTCTGGCGGCTCGGGGGCCGCCACCCGAGTTTCAAGATGGGGCCGGGAACGGGCACCGCCTGGCAGCACGACGCGCGCTGGCAGGGGGACCGCACGATCACGATCTTCGACAACGGCGCGGTGCCCAAGGTCCACTCCGAAACGAGGATCATCCGCGAGAAGATCGACTGGGCGCATCGCAGCGTCGGTCTCGTGAGTCGCTACACCGGCCACATCTCTTCGGGCAGCCAGGGCAACGATCAGGTGCTCCCCAACGGCAACTCCTTCGTGGGTTGGGGTGAAGAGCCCTTCTTGACCGAATTCTCGCCCACCGGAGCGGTCCTCTTCAGTGCGCGCTTCCCCGCCCCCGGGCAGTCTTACCGCGCCTTTCGCTTCCCCTGGTCGGCCGCCCCCGCCTCGCTCCCCGCGCTCGCCGTGAAGCCCGGCGCGGGCGCGGCCGCCACGGTCTACGCGAGTTGGAACGGCGCCACCGACGTGAGCGGCTGGCGCGTCCTCGCCGGCGGCTCTCCCGCCACGCTGGCTCCGATCGGGGACTTCCCCTCCAGCGGCTTCGAGACCGCGATGGGCGTCACGAGCACCGCCACCGTCTTCGCCGTACAGGCGCTCGGCCCCGAAGGCCACGTGCTCGCGACATCACGTGCAGTTGTGCGCTGATCTCTAGGCTCCGCCGATGCTTGGGCTCGAATCGGAGCGCATGCCGGCGCCCGTCGCTATGTTCCCGCCCACTCCGAGGAGGACAAGTTCGTCCGAGCCTGAGCCTTGGAAGGCGATCTCATAGCCTTCGCCGTGAGGCGCGATGCTGGGGCTGGTCCCTGACTTGATGCCTTGTGCAGGCAGAAATTCTTCGTATTTCCCGTTCGAGTAGGTCCACAGGTGACCAGTGTTCGCCTGGAATGCTGTGTCGTAACCCCCCAGGGGTGAAGTAGCGATGCTTGGGTTCGTCCCGGCCGCCATCCCGAGGCCGGTCGCGAAGTTGCCCGCCACGCCGAGGAGGACTAGTTCGTTACCGCTCGCGCCCTGAAAAGCAATCTCGTAGCCGGACCCAAATGGGCTGATGCTCGGGCTCGAGTTCGCTGACACGCCTTGCGGCGGGTGAAATTCTTCTGACATGCCGTTGAAGAAGGTCCACAGGTGACCGGTGTTCGCACGGAAGGCCGTGTCGTAGCCCCCCAGGGGTGATGCCGCGATGCTCGGGCTGGACCCGGTGGCCATCTGCAGCCCTGTCGCGATGTTCCCGGCCGGGCCGAGCACGATCAGTTCACCCGTGCCGTGTGCCTGAAAGGCAATCTCGAAACCGCCCGTCGACAGCGCGGTGATACTCGGGCTCGTACCCGGCATCACTCCCTGTGCGGGTGTCACTTCGGCAGGGCCGGTGGCGGAGTTGTAAGTGAAGAGCCGGTTGGTCGATTTGCCGACGAATGCGGCCTCGAATTCTCCGCTCGGTTGCACCGCGAGCGACGCACTGCTCCCGGGTTCAACTCCTTGGTCTGTGTCGAATGCGCCGCCGGGGCCGTCGATGAACAGGGACCCCTTCCACGCGTCTGTGTAGGCGACGTGCTGGGAGGCCTCGGGGCAAAGTGTTTCGGGGAGCTGCGCGCCTCCGCCGACGTACGTCATGTGGTCGTAGCAACGGCCTTCGAAGGTGTGTTTCGTGACCATCCATCCGTACGTCTTTTCGCTGCCGTTATGAAGTACGTATCCGTATCTGACCGTGACCGTACCGCCATTTGGCGCGCCCGACGAGTTGAGCGTCGCCGAGGTGATCGGCTGCACGTTTGCGGGGTAGAAAGCCGCGCCTTCTTTGACCGCCGCCCGCGCGATCCCGCCGCCGGAGACGTTGATCCAGCTCCACGTCATGAGCGCGTACTCCGCCCCTCCCACAGGTCGCCCGTATGGAGCGAATTCGTAGAGCGTTTCGCCGCCTTTGTAGAAGAGTTCGTGCGCGCTTCCTTTCGGTCCGACCATGTCTTCCGGTTGGATCCGGTACTGGGGGTTGCCCGGCGCGGCGGGTGCCGCTGTCCCGTTTCCCGCACGCGCAGCTTCGTTCAGTTTGGGCGCCGAGGCGAGTTCGCTCCGTGCCACAAAGCCGGGGGCCTGCGTAGCCGCGTTGAACGGCCACAGGTAGTACAGAGTCAACCCCGCCGATGCGACCGCTTCAATCGCCTGAATCTGGTAGCCGGCTTTCGATTTGCAGGCTTCGCCTCCGACTTCGGGCTTCTCTCGCGCCACGGGACCCGTGAGAGTTTGGAGCGCGGAGCCTTCGATATCGCGCGCGAGAGCTTCGCTGCCTTTCGTGGGGGCGACGCAGACGAGCGCGTGGCTGACCCCGGCTTTGTTCCAGCTCGTCGGGGCTTCTTCGGCCTGTGCTGCCGCGCAGAAGCAGCCGGAGGCGACCGCAGCCGCCAGTGCAACGATCGAGCCCAGCGTCCCCGCGGAGCACCTGCTGTCCTGACTCAGCACGCCTAACCCCCTCTTCGAACCGGTGTGACGTGAACGTAACTGCTCCGGGCTCTTGTTGTCAACTGCCAGAATCTGGCCAGTATTCAGAATCCTTGAAGCGGCCCAGCATGGGAGGTCGGCCGTCTCGCTTGAGCTGGTGCCGTCCCGAGTCGACGTACCCCCGAGAGCGCTGAGCACTGGCGCCGTCCCGTGCTGAGCTCGCTCGAGCCCGCTGGTGCTTTCACTACGCTGGGCGCCATGAAGGCCGTGATCCTCGCCGGAGGCTTCGGCTCGCGACTGAGCGAGGAGACCGCCGTGCGCCCCAAGCCGATGGTCGAGATCGGGGGCAAACCGATCCTCTGGCACATCATGAAGCTCTACGCCGCCCACGGGATCGAGGAGTTCGTCATCTGCCTCGGCTACAAGGGCTACCTCATCAAGGAGTACTTCGCGAACTACTACCTGCACACCTCCGACGTCAGCTTCGACCTCGCCGGAGGCAGCACGGAGATCCACCGCTCCGAGACCGAGCCCTGGCGCGTCACCCTCGTGGAGACTGGGGAGTCGACGATGACCGGGGGGCGCCTGCGCCGCGTCCTCCCCTACCTCGGCGAGGAGGACTTCTGCTTCACCTACGGCGACGGGCTCTCCGACATCGACATCGGCGCGCTGATCGAGTTCCACCGCGCGCAGGGCACGCTCGCCACCGTCACCGGCGTCCAGCCCCCCGGGCGCTTCGGCGCGTTGGAGGTCGACGACGCGCGGGTCACCGAGTTCGAGGAGAAGCCACGCGGCGACCGCAGCTGGACCAACGGCGGCTTCTTCGTCCTCTCCCCACTCGTCCTGCGCTATCTCAGCGATGACACCACCGTCTGGGAGCAGGAGCCGATGCGAGCGCTCGCCCGCGACGCCCAGCTCGCCTGCTACCGGCACGAGGGCTTCTGGCAGGCGATGGACACGCTCCGCGACCGCAACCACCTCGAGGAGCTCTGGGCCTCGGGTGCCGCTCCATGGCGGACGTGGGAGTGACGCGCATGACGAGCGGAGAGCTCGCCGCGCCCGCCGCCGTCGACCCCTCCTTCTGGAGCGGCCGCAGGGTCCTGCTCACTGGTCACACCGGTTTCAAGGGATCGTGGCTCTCGCTCTGGCTCCAGTCTCTCGGCGCCGAGCTCACCGGTTTCTCGCTCGGCATACCCACGGACCCCTCGCTCTACGAGCTCGCTCGCGTCGGCGAGGAGATGTCGAGCATCGAGGGAGACATCCGCGACGGCGACGCTATCGCCGACGCGCTCGCGGAGGCGAAGCCCGAGGTCGTCATCCACATGGCCGCGCAATCCCTCGTCAGGCGCTCCTTCGCCGCGCCGCGGGAGACCTATGAGACGAACGTGATGGGGACCGTCAACCTGCTCGACGCGATCCGCACGCGCGGGGAGGGCGTCCGCGCCGTCGTCAACGTCACCTCGGACAAGTGCTATGAGAACCGCGAGTGGGAGTGGGGCTACCGCGAGCACGAGGCGATGGGAGGCCACGATCCCTACTCGAGCTCGAAGGGCTGCGCGGAGCTCGTCGCCGCCGCCTACGGACGCTCGTTCTTCTCCGATCCCGACGGGACGCGGCTCGCCTCCGCGCGCGCGGGCAACGTGATCGGGGGTGGGGATTGGGGCGAGGACCGCCTCGTCCCCGACGTCATGCGTGCCGCGCTCGAGGGGGAGAGCGCCCTGATCCGCAACCCCAACTCGGTCCGACCCTGGCAGCACGTGCTCAGTCCGCTCAGCGGCTACCTCGTCCTCGCCCAGGCCCTCTGGAGCGACCCCGCGCTCGATCGGGGTTTCAACTTCGGCCCGCTCGACGAGGACGCCCGACCCGTCGGTGAGATCGTCGCCGCGCTCGCTGCGATGTGGCCCGAGGGCGTTCGCTGGGAGCTCGACGAGGGGGACCACCCGCACGAGGCGCGCTACCTCAAGCTCGACTCCTCGCTCGCTCGCGCGCGGCTCGGCTGGCGGCCCCTCGTCGGGCTCGAGCAGACCCTCCAGAGCATCGTCGAGTGGTACCGCGCGCTCGCCCGGGGCGAGGACATGCGCGCCGTCACACTCGGGCAGATCGACTCGCTTCACTACGCTGGCTCCCGCACATGAACCAGACCGCATGCAGATTCTGCGGCGCACCGGTCGACGCGATCTTCGCCGACCTCGGTATGTCCCCGCTCGCAAACTCCTACCTCGCCCCCGAGCAGGCCAATGCGATGGAGCCCTTCTACCCCCTCCGTGCCCTCGTCTGCGCGCGCTGCTTCCTCGTCCAGCTCGAGGAGTTCGAGACCCCTGAGGCGATCTTCTCCGACTACGCCTACTTCTCCTCATACTCCACCAGCTGGCTCGAGCACAGCCGCAACTACGCCGAGCAGATGATCGAGCGGCTCGGACTGGACGCCTCGAGCCACGTCGTCGAGATCGCGTCGAACGACGGCTACCTGCTCCAGTTCTTCCACGAGCGCCAGATCCCCGTGCTCGGCATCGAGCCCGCCGCCAACGTCGCAAAGGTCGCCCTCCAAAAAGGCATCCCCACGCTCGTCGAGTTCTTCGGCGTGCAGACCGCTTCCTCGCTCGCCCGCGAGTCCGCCGCGGACCTGCTGCTCGGCAACAACGTCCTCGCTCACGTCCCCGACCTCAACGACTTCGTCGCCGGGATGAAGGTCCTGCTCAAGCCGGGAGGGGTGATCACGATGGAGTTCCCCCACCTGATGCGCCTCGTGGAGGGCAACCAGTGGGACACGATCTACCACGAGCACTTCTCCTACTTCTCCTTCCTCACCGTCAGCCGCGTCTTCGCCGCGCACGGGCTGCGCCTCTTCGACATCGACGAGCTCCCCACCCACGGCGGCTCGCTGCGCATCTACGGAGCGCACGCCGAGGATGAGACCAAGCTGGAGACGGAAGCCGCCCGCGACCTGCGCGAGCGCGAGCTCGCCGCGGGCTACGAGGAGCTCGACGTCTACCTCGGTTACGGGCGCCGCGTCCAGGAGGACAAGCGCCAGATCCTCGATTTCCTGATCGACATCAAGCGCCAGGGGCTGCGGGTCGCGGGCTACGGCGCCCCCGCGAAGGGGAACACGCTTCTCAACTACTGCGGGATCGGTCCGGACTTCATCGACCACACCTACGACCTGAACCCCCACAAGCAGGGCCACTTCCTCCCCGGCAGCCACATCCCGATTCGCTCCCCCGAGCAGATCCGCGAGGACCGCCCGGACGTCGTCCTGATCCTGCCCTGGAACCTGAAGGATGAGATCGTCGAGCAGCTCTCCTTCATCCGCGAGTGGGGCGGGCGCTTCGCCGCCCGCACACCGGAGCTGACGCTGCTCCCGTGAGGAGGGGCGGCTGATGCGCTTCACCGAGACCTCCCTCCCCGGCGCCTGGGTGCTCGATCCCGAGCGAATCGAGGATGAGCGCGGATGGTTCGCACGCACCTTCGACGCCGAGGAGTTCCGCGCCCGGGGGATGAACCCCGAGGTGCTCCAGGGCAACGCCTCCTTCAACGCCCGCGAGGGCACCCTCCGCGGGATGCACTACCAGGCCGACCCGCATGGGGAGAGCAAGCTCGTCCGCTGCGTGCGCGGCGCGATCTTCGATGTCGCCATCGACCTGCGTCCGGACTCGCCGACCCGGCTGCGCTGGGAGGGGGTGGAGCTCAGCGCGGAGAACGGGCGGAGCTTCTACATCCCCGCGGGCATGGCGCACGGCTTCCAGTCGCTCACTCCCGGCGCGGAGCTGCTCTACCTGATGGGCAACCCCTACGTCCCCGAGGCGGGGAGCGGCGTGCGCTGGGACGACCCCGCCTTCGCGATCGACTGGCCCCCTGCTCCCGCAGAGGGGCGCGTCATCTCCGCGCGCGACGCGAGCTATCCGGACTTCGGTGACTGACTCCCGCGAGGTTCCCGGCGCGCTCCCCTCGCGCCCTGGATGCCCGCTCTGCGGAGGGCCCTCGAACCCCGCCTTCGCCGTCGGCGACCGCAACCGCGGGCTCGGCGGGGAGCGCTTCGACTACCGGCGCTGCGAGCGCTGCGCGACGACCTTCATCCCGAGCCCGCCGGAGGACCTCGGCCGCTACTACGCAGCCGACGGCTACGGCACCGCCGAGGAGCCCCTCGCCGGTGAGCTGGAGGCGCGGGAGCGCGCGAAGCTCGAGCTGCTGCTCGCCCAGAGGCCGCTGCGACGTCTCGTCGAGATCGGCCCCGGACCGGGGCTCTTCACGCGCTACGCGAGCGGCGCGGGCCTCGAGGTCACCGCCGTCGAGATGGACGAGCGCTACGCACGCCGCCTTGCGCAGCTCGAGCGCGTCGAGGTGATCCGCAGCGACGCCCCCGAGCTCGTCCTCCCCGAGCTGGGGGAGACCGAGGCGGTTGTGATGTGGCACGTCCTCGAGCACCTCCCCCGACCCTCCCAGACGCTCGCCGCCGCTGTCGCCGCGCTCGCGCCCGGGGGCCTGCTCGCGCTCTCCATGCCGAACCCGGGATCGCTGCAGTTCAGGCTCCTCGGCCGCAACTGGGCGCACGTCGATGCCCCTCGCCACCTGCAGCTCATCCACCTCGCCACCCTCGCCGAGCGTCTTGCGGAGCGCGGCATGAGGCACGTGCTCACGACGACCCTCGATCCCGTGGGACTCGAGATGAACAGGCTCGGCTGGGAGTACGCGGTCCGCCTGCACCCCGCCCGGCGCCCCTCGACCCCGACGTCCATGCGGCTCGGAAAGGCGATCACGGCCGCGCTCGCCCCGATCGAGCGCCGAGGGCTCGCCGGCGCTGCCTACACCGCGGTGTTCGTCCGTGAGGGCGGCGTCGCCGGGTCCGCCTCCGCACCCCAGGCATAGCGCGAGAGCAGCACCCTGCGCTCCCAGCTCGCGCTCCGGTATGCCTCGGTCTGGTTGTCCGACACCATCAGCCCCTCCTGCTCCCCCTGCCAGAACGTGCGGCTGCGCGGCCAGTCGGGGTGCTCGTAGGGCTCGCCCTCCGCGTCCACGACGAGCACTCGCCGCCCGCGGTCGAGCACCTGGCGCGTGAGACTCGCCCTGCCCGACTCCAGCTCATAGGCGTGAAGCTTGCGGCGCAGCTCGCGGAACTCGAGCGCGGCGAAGAGCTCGGCCGAGACCATGATCGTGTTCGTCCGCAGGTGCGGGGCGGGGAAGGGTGGGAACAGCCGTGCCGCCTCGAAGGTCGCCCGCCACGTGTTGAGCGCCCCGCGCAGGCGCGCGGGCAGACCCGGATCGCGCTCCCCCTCCCGCTCGCTCTGGAGCTCCTCAAAGCCGCGGCGCATCTCCGCGCGCCCGCCGAAGACCCCCCGGTAGGCGCTCGGCAGCCCACGCGCGTAGAGCGCCTGCGAGCGCGAGCTCGCCCACGACCCCGTCGCCCCCGCCAGCCCCGCCAGCGGCCCCGAGAGCGCCGCGTCGAGCTTCCCCAGCCAGTCCTCCGCTTCGATCCTCGCGTGGGAGTTGACGAAGCAGAGCCGCTCGTGAGGGAGCTGCGCGGCCCCCTCGCGATAGGCCGCGAGATCGAGCAGCGGGCGGCGCAGGCGGATGATCCGAGCGCTTTCGCGCGAGAGCTCGGAGACGAGGCTCTCGGCGGCCTCCCCAGTTACGGGGCCCCCTTCGCCCGCCCCGTTGAGCAGCAGCACGAGCTCGTGCTCGGCGCCCGCGCTGTGGCGGCGGTAGGACTCGAGGAACCTGAGCGTGGGCTCGATCCCGAGCGGTGCCCAGACGAGGTGGACGAGGGCGATGGCCACCGGGCGCAGTTAACATGAGCCCGCCTCTGCGCGCGGTGAGAAGCTCTCGATCAGGACCCTGGCCCGGGAGCGCCGCCCCGGGCCCGAGAATCTGACCATGCCCGTCGAGGAGAGCCAAGACACGAGCGGGGGAGCGTCCTCCCTCGCTGCGGAGGATGGGACCCCCGACCTGCTCTCGACGCCCGCCGCCGGTCCCGCCGCCGTCCGCGGCGGAGCGCTGCGCGTCGGCTCCTTCCTCGCCGGGACGCTCGCGAGCGTCGGCTCATCGGCGCTGCTCTTCCGCCATCTCGGCGTCGTCAACGGGGGTCACTACACGACCGCGCTCGCCCTCAGCGCGACCGTCACCGGGCTGACGGACCTCGGGCTGACATCGATCGGGATCCGTGAGTTCGCCGTGCTCGAGGGCGAGCAGCGCGACAGCGTCGCGCGGAACCTGCTCGGCATGCGGCTCGTCCTCACCGCCATCGGCGTTCTCGTCACTACCGCCTTCGCCGTCCTCGCCTACGGCTGGTTCCTCGCCTCGGGCGTGCTGATCGCGGGCGTAGGCGTTGTGATCCAGAACACCCAGACGACGCTCAGCGTGCCGCTGCTCGCGACGCTCCGCCTCGGCTGGGTCTCGCTGCTGGACTTCTCCCGCCAGATCCTGATCGCGCTCGTGATCGTGCTCTTCGTCCTCGCGGGCGCGAACGTCCTCCCGTTCCTCGCCGCCTCGGGGATCGCCGCCGCCGTCGTCCTCGTCCCGACCGCGTTCCTGGTGCGCGCGCAGATCCCGCTGTGGCCCTCCTTCTCGCGCCGCCGGTGGATCGAGATGGTCGGACCCGTGATCGCCTACTCCGCCGCCGTCGCCGCCGCGACGCTCTACTTCCGGATCGGCATCGTGCTCGTCTCTCTGATCGCGGACTCCCGCGAAGTCGGGGATTACAGCCTCTCCTTCCGGATCATCGAAGTCCTCTTCCTGCTCCCCGGCCTGCTCGTCGGTGCCGCCTTCCCGATCTTCGCGCGCGCCGCGCGGGACGATCCGGCGCGGCTCGGCTATGCGCTCGGTCGCGTCTTCGAGGTCTCGCTGATCCTCGGCGTGGGGATCGGGCTGGCGCTCTCCGTCGGCTCGCGCTTCGCGGTGCTCGTCGTCGGCGGCTCCAAGTTCCTCGGTGCCGTACCGATCCTCTCGATCCAGGCCTTCGGGCTCGCCGCGAGCTTCGTCTCCGCCGTCTGGGCCTACGCGATGCTCAGCCTCCGCATCCACCGCATGATCCTGATCTTCAACCTCGCGATGCTCGCCCTCACCGCGGTGGTGATCGCCGTGCTCACCGCCCTCGACGGCGCTCACGGAGCGGCGATCGCGACGGCCTCGGTCGAGATCTTCGCCGCGGTCCTCGCCCCCGTGCTGATCGCCCGCGGGCGCCCGCACCTGCGTCTCAGCATGTCGGTGCTCCCCCCGGTGATCGTCGGCGCCGTGCTCGGGGGCGCCCCGGCGCTGCTGACGGGGGTGCCGGTGATCGCGAGGGTGGCGCTCTCGATGCTCATCTACGGTGTCGTGCTGATCCTCAGCGGGGCGATCCCCGAGGAGGCGCTGCACCTGCTTCCCGCTCGCCTGCGGAGGAGCGCGTGACCGTGCTCGGCCCGAGGCGCACCCCGTTGCGCATCCCCGCGGCGGGCCCCTCGGCGCCCGCCCCGACCGCTGTCGTCCACCTCATCCGGGCCGCCAACGGTATCGAGCCCTTCGCGAGCTTCCTGAGCTCGTGGCGCCGCTGCCCGCCGGGCGCGGAGTTCGAGCTCGTGCTCGCGATGAAGGGCTTCGAGGGGGAGGAAGGGAGCGCCCCCTACCTCGAGCTCGCACGCGATCTGCATCCGCGCGTCGTGATGCTCCCCGACGAGGGGCTCGACCTCGGCAGCTACTTCGCCGTCGCCGCGCAGCTGCGGCGCGAGCGCTACTGCTTCCTGAACTCCTTCTGCGAGCTGCTCGCCCCCGATTGGCTCGCGAAGCTCGAGCACGCCCTGGATGAGCCGGGGACGGGGATGGTCGGAGCGACGGGATCGTGGGCGAGCACCCACTCCTGGGTCACCTATGTCCTGCGCCTCCCGAGTCCCTACCGCAAGCTCTTCCCGAGCCGCGAGCTCGCGCGACGCGCGATGCTCGAGATCGATCTCGAGCGAGCCGGGGTCCCCGCCCGCTCGCGCGGCGCCTCGCTCGCCGCGAAGCTTCGGCTGCTGCCCACGATCCCCGAGCAGCTGGTCGCGTTCGCGCCCTTCCCCGCCTACCACCTGCGTACCAACGCCTTCATGATCACGCACGGCACGCTCGCGCGCCTGAGGCTGCACGGGATCGCGCAGAAGATGGACGCCTACGTGCTCGAGAGCGGCCGCGCGAGCATCACCCGTCAGGTGCAGCGCCTCGGCCTCGCGACGCTCGTCGTCGACCGCGATGGGGAGACCTTCCCCCATCCGCGCTGGGATCGGAGCCGCACCCTCTGGCAGGGAGGCCAGGAGGGCCTGCTCGTCGCCGACAACCAGACACGCTCCTACGAGCGCGGCGGCGATGAGCGCCGCCAGATGCTCTCGACCTTCGCCTGGGGCCCCGCCGCGGACCCCGCGCTCGGTGGCGGGGGGACTGCCGAATGAGTGGCACCCTTGTGACCGGCGCGAGCGGCTTCATCGGCGCGCCGCTGCTCGCGAAGCTCGCGGAGCGCGACGGCGAGGTCCACGCGCTCACCTCGCGCGAGGCCCCGCCGGGGCCCGCCGGGGTGAGCTGGCACCGCGCCGACCTCCTCGCTCCCGGTGAAGCCGATCGCCTGCTCGCGCAGGTAGAACCCGAGCGCCTCGTTCATCTCGCCTGGTACGTCGAGCACGGGCGCTTCTGGGATGCGCCGGAGAACGTACTCTGGGTCGAGCAGAGCCTCGCCCTGCTGCGCGCCTTCGCAGCGGTCGGCGGGCGTCGGGTCGTGATGCTCGGCACCTCGGCCGAGTACGACTGGACACAGGCAAGGGAGGCGCTCAGCGAGGCGGACTCGCCGCTCGCTCCGACGACGCTCTACGGCGCCTGCAAGGACGGCCTGCGCCGGATCGCCTCCGCGTACGCCGGGGAGCGCGGGATCGAGCTCGCCTGGGGGAGGCTCTTCTTCCTCTACGGCCCGCGCGAATCGCCGGGGCGGCTGGTCGCTGCGGTGATCCGCTCGCTGCTCGCTGGAGAGAGGATCGAGACGACGGCGGGAACGCAGCGCCGCGACTTCCTCCACGTCGAGGACGTCGCGGGCGCGCTCCTCGCCCTGCTCGAGAGCTCCCTGCTCGGCGCCGTCAACATCGGCTCGGGCGTCCCCGTCCCGGTCGGGGAGATCGTCGACCGCCTCGCCGAGGAGATCGGGCGCCCCGACCTCGTTCTCCGCGGGGCGCGTCCGGAGCGGGCGGGCGAGCCGCCCTTGCTCCTCGCCGACGTCAGCCGGCTGCGCGAGGAGGCAGGCTTTCGCCCGCGCTGGGACCTCGAGCATGGCCTGCTCGACGCGGTCGCGTGGTGGCGCGCGCAATCTCCCTAGGGCGCCGCGGCTCGGCGGCGCTCAGCGCCGGCGGCCTCCGGGGCCGCCCCGCAGCCGCAGCGAGCCGAGCAGCGAGATCGACTCGTCGATCGCCTCCCGGGGGGGACGCGCGCGCCGCGCGAGCCCCGACGCGGCGCGCCAGCCCTCGCGTCTCCCGTTCAGAGCTGCGAGGTCGCGCGCGATCAGCGCGTCGAGCACTACGACAAGCGACTCGGTGAGCACAGCGCGCGCGGCGAAGCGCCCCCGCAGGACGCCGTAGCGGCGCAGCAGGTAGCCACGGCTGAACCCCGCGAGGCGCCGCTGCGCGTGCGAGCGGCTCCCGAAGGTCGCGGAGCCGAGGTGCACCCCGCGCGCCCCGCTCGCGACGGTGCTCCCCCAGTCCGCCGCGCGCAACCTCCAGGCGAGGTCGAGGATCTCCATGTAGGCGGTGATCCGCTCGTCGAGGCCGCCGACCTGCTCCCAGGCCACGCGGCGGTAGGCCGCCGTCGTCCCCTCGGGGCCGCTCAGCACGGGGGACTCGTCCGCAGCCGCGGAGGGGGGATGTCCCTGCAGGCGCGGGAAGCCCGCGAGTGTGACGTCGCTCGTCACGCCGACGCTGTCGATCGCCGATCCCCCCGGGCGCAGCATCACCGCAGCGACCGAGCCGAGCTCCGGGTCGCCGGCGAGCGGGGCGACCAGCCGCTCGATGCACTCGCGCTCGAGCTCGACGTCGTTGTTCATCAGCACGATCACCTCTCCCTCCCCCGCGGCGACCCCCAGGTTCACCGCCCGGGTGAAGGGGTTGTTGCGCTCGAGCGTGACCACGTTCACCTCGGGCCAGTCGCGGCGCAGCGCCTGCGCGGTCTCGTCGCTCGAGCCGTTGTCCACGACGATCACCCGATGCGGCGCGGTCTGCGCGGCGAGGTGGGTCAAGCAGGAGGCGGTCAGCTCCCAGTGGTTGTACGCCGGGACGACGACATCGATCGAGAGGGTCACGCGCGCCTATCGCAGGACGAGACCCTGCCCGGTCGGCAGGGCGAGCACGCGATAGCCGAGCTCCTCGCCCAGCCGGTCAGCGGCGTCGCGTTGGCGCTCGAAGCCCTGGAAGCCGTAGTCGTCGAAGATCATCGGCGCCCCGGGGGCGAGGCGGGGCCAGAAGTGGCGCACCGCCGCTTCCTCGGCGGCGTGATGGTTGAGGTCGACGTGCAGGAAGGCGATGCGCTCCGTGTCCCGCAGCGTCTCCGGCACCCTCCCCACGATCAGCTCCACCCCGGGCCAGCGCGTGAAGCTCCGCGCGACCCGCTCCGGGCCGTCGGCGTAGACGGGCTCCCGGGGACCCCCCGCCCTCTGCTCGCCGTGCTCGTCCGGGGCGCTCGGGAGGAAGGTGTCGTAGAGGTGGAAGGGGCGCTCCCCCCAACTGAGGTACTCGCAGATCGCCGAAGCCATGAAGCCGCGCCCCGTCCCGCACTCCACGAACGCTCCCTCGAGGGTGGCCGCACGCGCGGCTGCCCACAGGATCGTGTGGACGCGCCAGCGGATGAAGTAGTCGCTCCCCGCCGTCTCGACGGCGACGCGATAGGCCTCTGTGAATCGCCGCTCCTCCACGAACGGGTGCCCGTGGTAGGTCCAGAGCCCGTCCTCCGCGTAGAACGGAGCCGTGTCGCGAGGGATCAGCTCCAAGCGCTGCTCGGTCCACGGGTTTCGATTGAACAGCTCGACAGCCGCCAGCAGCGACCTGCCCAGAACGGCCGGCTTCCTCACCGGCGCAACCCTAGATGATCGCCCACGGGTGGGGCGAGCGCGCGTGGGGCCGCGCGCGGAGCTAGCCTTGCCCCGCCTTGCCCAGCGGCTCCTCCCACGTAGGTCTGAACCTCGTCTTCCTCGTCCCCGGCGAGACGGGCGGGATGGAGGTCGCCGCGCGCGAGCTGATCCCCGCGCTCGCGGCGACCGCGCCAGCCGGGGTGCGCTTCACAGCCTTCATCAACCGCGAGGCCGCGGCCGCGAAGGACGGGCCCTGGGGGCAGACGATCCCCGCGGTCACCGTGCCCGTCAACGCGCGCAACCGCGTGCAGTGGGTGCTCGGCGAGCAGACGATCCTCCCCCCGCTCGCCGCGCGCCACGGCGTCGATCTCCTTCACAGCCTCGCCTCCACCGCTCCCGTCTGGGGTCGCTTCCGGCGCGTGGTCACGATCCACGACCTGATCTACGCGCGCTTCCCCGAGGCGCACGCGGGGATCCGCGATCTCGGCATGCGCGCGCTCGTCCCCGCCGCCGCGCGACGCTCGCACCGCGTGCTCGTGGACTCGCTGAGCACGAGGAGCGACGTGCTCGCGCTGCGCGGCGTGCGCGCGGAGCACGTCGACGTCGTTCCGCTCGGCCTCGGCAGCGCGCGGCGCGCGCAGCCGATCGCCGAGGGGGAGCTGCGCACCGCGCTCGGACTCGGCGCGCGCGAGGTGCTGCTCACGCTCTCCGCGAAGCGCCCGCACAAGAACCTGCTCGCACTGATCTCCGCGCTCGCGCGGATCCCCGCCGAGCGCCGGCCGGTGCTCGTGCTCCCGGGGTACGCGACCGAGCACGAGCGCGAGCTGCGCGCCCGCGCGGACTCGCTCGGGGTGCGCGAGGACGTGAGATTCCCGGCCTGGGTCTCCGCCGAGCAGCTCGAGGGCCTGTGGGCGATCGCGCGCGCGTTCGTCTTTCCCTCCCTCTATGAGGGCTTCGGGCTGCCTGTGCTGGAGGCGATGGCGCGCGGCGTGCCCGTCGCTTGCTCCTCGGCGTCTTCGCTCCCGGAGGTCGCCGGGGGCGCCGCGCTGATGTTCGACCCCGCCTCCGAGCGCGAGATCGCCGCCGCGATCGAACGACTGCTCGGCGATCCGGCTGAGGCCGCGCGGCTGGTCGCACTCGGCCGCGAGCGCGCCGCGGAGTTCACCTGGGAGCGAACCGCGCGCCTCACGCTCGATGCCTACGCGCGGACGCTGGGGCCCGGCGCGATGCCCGAGGATGCCTCGACGCGAGCGGCCGGCTACTCGCCGTAGCCCGCGAGCACCGTTTGCAGCGAGGACTCGAGCGAGAGCGTCTGCGCGTTCTCCCGATACCAGCGCGCGGTGCTCTCGCGCAGCGCAAAGCCCGCCTCGTGAACGGCGAGGATCGCGGCGGCGATCGACGCGGCGTCCGCGCGCGGGGCGATCACCCCGTTCACGCCCTCGACGATCAGCTCGGTCGCCGCGTTGTCCTCGCCCGCCACCACCACGCTCGGCGTCCCGCGCGCGGCCGCCTCGACCACGACCATCCCGTATCCCTCGCGGCGCGAGGGGAGCAGCACGCAGAGCGCGCGGCGCATCTCCGCGTCGAGCACCGCCGCGCCGCCGAAGCCGCGCGCGTGCACCGCGCCCTGCACCCCTTCCGCCTGAATCGCCGCGTCGAGCGCGGGGCGCTCGGGACCGTCGCCGAGGAACTCGCCCTCGAGCTCGGGGAGCTGCCTGCGCGCGCTCGCGATTGCGGCGACCGCGAGCGGGGCCTGCTTCTCGGGGATCAGCCTGCCCGCGAACAGCACGACGGGGTCGGCGGGGATCGCGGAGGGCGGCGGGGTGGGCTCGGCGTAGAGCCCGCGCAGCACGGTCACCGCTCCGCGCAGCCCCTCCGCGCGCAGCCGGCGCGCGTGCAGCTCGGAGAAGCAATACGCGCGCTGCGGAACCCGAGCGCAGAGGCGCTGGACCAGAGCGCCCACACGGCCGCCCGCTCCGCCCAGGTACTCGCGCCAGTAATGATCGCTCCACACCTCGAACCAGTCCGCGGTGAGCGCGTAGCGCCCGCGCGCCCGTGCGGCCGCGGCGGCCAGCAGCGAGAAGTAGGGGAACGAGCAGGTGTGCACCACCTCGTAGCGGCGTCCGTGGCGCAGCAGGTGGGCGAGCACGCCGAGCCCGAACAGCAGCGGCGGGAGGATCCGCCGCCGGCCGGACTCCGTGTAGAGGGCCACGCGAGGGCCCGCGGTGATCACCTCGATCCGCTCGTCGAGATCGAGGTGCTCGCCGCGCTCCCACTGACGCAGCGTCAGATAGGTGACCTCGTGTCCCTCGGCGGCGAGACGCTCGGCGAGGTTGCGGTACCAGCGCTCGGCCCCACCCACGGTGTATGGGAACAGGCAGTCGTAGACGAGGCAGATGCGCATGCGGATCGCATCATCTCGAATCCGGGGCGTCCGCTAGCATCGTCGCCGAGTGCCGTTACTTTCCGTCCGTCCGGGAGTTAATACCGACGTGACTCCTCCGCTGCAGAGAATCGCGGGGCACTCCGCACGAAACCCATGAGCACCGTTGTTCAGACAGAGCCGCCCTTCGGGCGCGCAGGCGACGGCGAGACGACGCCGCTCGTCTCGGTCGTGATCCCCTGCCTGAACGAGGCGGAGAACATCGAGTCGTGCGTGACCGCCGCGCTCGAAGCGATCTTGAAAATGGGCGTTCCGGGCGAGGTCGTCGTCGCGGACAACGACTCCGAGGACGACTCGGCGCGGCTCGCCGAGCGTGCGGGCGCGCGCGTGATCGTCGAGCGCCGCCGCGGCTACGGCAGCGCGTACCTCGCGGGCTTCGCGGCCTCGCGCGGCAAGTACATCGTGATGGCGGACGCCGATCTCACCTACGACTTCAACGAGATCCCGCGCTTCGTCGAGGAGCTCGAGAAGGGCGCCGAGATGGTGATCGGCGACCGCATGGACAACATCCAGCCGGGGGCGATGCCCTGGCTTCACCAGTACATCGGCAACCCGATCCTCACCGGGATCCTCAACCTCTTCTTCCGCACCGGGATCAGCGACGCGCACTGCGGGATGCGCGCGCTCAACCGCGAGGTGCTGCCGCGACTGGACCTCCGCACCACGGGGATGGAGTTCGCCTCGGAGATGGTGATCCGCGCCTCGAAGGAGAAACTGCGGATCGCCGAGTTCCCGATCGAATACCACCCGCGCGGCGGCGAGAGCAAGCTCTCGAGCTTCCGTGACGGCTGGCGGCACCTGCGCTTCCTGCTCGTGCACAGCCCGAACCACCTCTTCATCATCCCCGGCGCGCTGATGTCCAGCCTCGGCGCGCTGATCCTGCTGATCTCCGAGTCGCGCTGGGATCTGTTCGGCAGGGCGTGGGGCGTCCACGCGGTGATCGGCGGAGCGCTGCTGATGATCGTGGGCACTCAGGTGCTCGCGCTCGGTCTGTGCGCGCACGCGTACGGCACCTACTTCATGGGCGAGAAGGACCCCTGGTTCGACCGCATGCGCGCGCGCTTCCGGCTCGAGCACGGGCTGCTGCTCGGCGGGCTCTTCATGCTCGTGGGCTTCGCTCTCGGGGCGGTGATCCTCGTGAGCTGGATCAGCCACGGCTTCGGCTCGCTCTCCTACGAACGCCTCGCTGTCGTCGCGGCCGCGGTGCTGATCGTCGGCATCCAGATCTTCTTCAGCTCCTTCCTGCTGAGCATCCTCGGCCTGCGCCGCCGCTAGCGTGCGGCCGCTGCGCCGAGCGCGATCGGCGATCTTCGCCGGCGACCCTCGGATCTGGCGCGGGGCGGCGATCGTCGCCCTCCCCGTGCTGGCGCTCGTCGCCTACTACTGCCTGAAGCCCCGCGACTACTACACGGGCACCAACTCGGTCGAACCGATCACCTACGTCGATCCCGCGCCCGCCGGGCAGGCCACCTGCGTGAAGGACCTGCTCGTGCCGGGGGGCACCGGGCGGATCCAGCTGCAGGTGATCTCGCGCACCACGCTGCGGCCCGAGCTGCACACCCTGCTCAGCAACGGCGAAACCCTCACCACACAGACGATCGCGCCGCTGCGCGTGGGGGCGAGCCGCGTCAGCGACGTGATCGTCCCGGTCCGCGGCGGCTTCCGCATGAGCCCGCCCGAAACGCTGTGCGTGACCGCGCGCGAAGAAGTGAACTGGGGCGGCACGCCGCTCGCGGTCCCCTCCGCGACCGACCCGGTGACGCTCGCGGGGCATGCGCTGCCCGCGAAGCTCTCCGTGTGGTACCTGCCCCCGGCGGGCTCCAAGCGCAGCTACCTCTCGCGGATCTCGACGATCTTCGCGCGCGCTTCGCTGTTCCGTCCCGGCCTGATCGGTCCCTGGCTCTACTGGCTGATCCTGCTCGGCGTGCTGCCGCTGAGCGCGCTGCTCGCCCTGCGGCTGCTCGCGATCGCCTCCGCGCGCGAGGGTCGCGGCCTCGGCGCTCGGAGCACCGCGCTCACCCTGTTCGCTCTCGCGGCGGTGAACTTCGCGTGCTGGGCGGTGATCACGCCGGTCTTCCAGGCTCCCGACGAGGTCGACCACTTCGCCTACACGCAGACGCTCGTCGAACGCGGCGAACAGCCCTCGCCTTCGCCCGCCTCGCCGCAGACGCGGTGGGCGCGGAGCGAGGGACTGCTGCTCGAAGACGACGGCTTCGGCACCGATCACCAGACCGACACCACGCGCGTGCCCTGGGACCGGCGGGTGCAGTCCCGATGGGAAGCGGCGGTCCGCGCTGAGCACCCGAGCGCGTCCGACGGCGGCGGCAACGAGACGGCGGCCACGCACGGGCCGCTCTACTACGGAGCGCTCGCTCCGGCCTACGCGCTCGCCTCCGCCTCGCCGCTCGACGAGCTCACGCTGATGCGTCTCACCTCGGCGCTGATCGGCGCGCTGAGCGTGATGTTCGCCTTCCTGCTCGCGCGCGAGCTCGCCCCGCGGCGGCCGCTGCTCGGGGTGCTCGCGGCGCTGCTCGTGGCCTACGAGCCGATGTACGGGTTCATCTCCGGGGCGGTGAACAACGACGTGGGGGTGAACGCGGCGGCGGCGGGGCTCGAGCTGCTCACGATCATGGTGCTCAGACGGGGCTGGCGGATGCGTCTCGTGATCCCGCTCGGCGTGCTGCTGCTCGCGATCCCCGCGATCAAGGAAACGGGGCTCGCGATCTACCCGGTGGTCGGCCTCGCGCTGCTGGTCGCGCTGTGGCGCCACCGCCCGCGCCGTCGCGCGGAGGCCTTCGCGCTGGGAGCTCTGGCCGCCGCGGCGATCGTCACGCGCGTGCTGCTCGCGCAGCTCAAAGACGGGGTCCGCCCGGCCGCGGTGGCGGTCGCGGGCGGCGGCGCGGCGACGATCTCCGCGGGCAGCTCGGTCTCCGAAGCGCTGCACCACCCGCTCGGCTACCTCGGCTATCTCTGGCAGGTCTTCCTGCCGCGCCTCTCCTTCATGGCGCCGCATTTCGTGAACCCCTCCACGCCCGGGTTCCAGATCTACGTCGAACGCGGCTTCGGGGCGTTCGGCTGGTACGACGTGCTGTTCCCGAAGTGGGTCTTCTACACGGTCTTCGCGGTGATGATCGCGGTGGCCGCGATGGCCGTGGGGGCGGCCTACAGGGAGCGCGTCTGGCTGCGCGCGCACATCGTCGAGGCGGGTTTCCTGTTGCTCTGCCCGATCGCCGTGGTCGCGGGCGTCGAGGCCGCGTTCTACACGACCGGCGCGCGCGCGCTGATCGCGGAATTCGGACGCTACGCGTTCCCCGCGATCGTGCCTCTCGCGCTGCTCGTCGCCGGATCGCTGCACGCCTTCGGCCGGCGCCACATCCCCTGGCTCGCGGCGGGCCTCCTCACCGCGATGATCGGCCTCAGCTTCGCGGGGCAGCTGCTCACCCTCACGGGCTTCTATGCGTGAGGGGGAGGGGAGAGGAGAAGAGGAGAGGAGGGGCGCCGCACGCAGGGCCGTTCGCATCGCGACGATCGCCTCGCTCGCGGTGCTCTTGCTCGCCGCGATCGCCGTCCTGCTCCAGCGCGCACCGCGACGGTCGGGCACGAACCTCGCGCCGGTCGCGGCCGTCTCGGTACCGATCCCCGCCCGGGGAGAGCTCTGCCAACCCGATGAGGTGGTCCCCGCCGACACCGCTGGCGTGCGCGTGCTCGCGAGCGCGACCGGCCCCACGGGCGCGCTCTACGCTCGCGTGCTCACACCCGCGGGCGCCGCGATCTCGACGGGGAGCCTCGCGCCCGGATGGCGGCCGGGTTCGGTGACCGTGCCCGTGCGCGAGCTGCGCTCCTCCCGCGCGGGCCTGACGGTCTGCCTGCGCAACGGCGCCACGACCAGCGTGCTGCTCGGGGGCTCGCTGCCCGAGCCCCCGTACGTGCTCACGATCGACGGCGCGCAGCAGAGCGGGCGGATCCAGATCGACTACATGCGGCCCGGCACCGATTCCTGGCTCGGCCTGCTGCCCGCGCTGAGCCACCGCTTCTCGCTCGGGCGCGCGAGCTTCACCTCCTTCCTCGCCCCGTTCGCGGTGCTCGCGCTGATGCTCGCCGTGATCGCGCTCACCGTGCGGGTGGTCCTCCGGACGCAGGACGAGCCGTGAGCGCCGCGGCGCCGGGGCTGCCCGCGGGGCTCGGTCGAGCGCGCTCCTCGCGCTCGCGCGGGCTCGCCGCGATCGTCGCGCGGGTGCCGCGTACGGCGCGATGGTGCGCGCTCGTCGCGCTGCTCAACGGCCTCGCCTGGTCGCTGATCGTGCCGCCCTTCCAGGTCCCCGACGAGAACGCGCACTACGCCTACGTGCAGCAGATCGCCGAACGCGGCACGCTGCCGCACACGGTGCTCCCGCAGGGGCCGCTCTCCCCGCGCGAGGACGCGACGCTCGCAGCGCTCTTCTCCTACGGGATCGCGGGTCACCGCGAGAACCCCTCGCTGCTCTCGACGCCCCAGCAGCACGCACTCGAAGCCGCCGAATCCGAGAAGCTCAGCGCGCTCGGGAGCGGCGACGCGCTGACGGCCACCGCGGACCCGCCGCTCTACTACGCGCTCGCGGCCGTGCCCTACGCGCTCGGCGGGGAATCGGTCCTCACGAAACTCGCGCTGATGCGGCTGCTCTCGGCGCTGCTCGGGGCGCTCACCGTGGGACTCGTGTTCATGTTCCTGCGCGAACTGCTCCCCGCAACGCCGAGGGCGTGGGCGGCCGGAGCGCTGCTCGTCGCGCTGCAGCCGCTGTTCGGGTTCATGTCCGGCGGGGTCAACGACGACAGCCTGCTCTATGCGGGGGCGGCGGGAACCCTGTGGGCGCTCGCGCGCGCCTTCCGTCGCGGCCTGACCCCGGCGACGGGCACGCTGTTGGGCGCGCTGCTCGCGGTGGGGGTGCTCGCGAAGCTCACGCTGCTCGCCTTCCTTCCCGCCGGCGCGCTCGCGCTGGTGTTGCTCGTGCACCGCGCCCGCGGGGAGCTGCGGCGCCCGGCCCTGCGCGGCGCGGGGTGTGCGGTGGGCTCGGCGGCCGTCCCGCTGCTCGTCTACCTGCTGCTCGACCGCACCGTCTGGTCACGGGCGCTGATCCCGGGTGGGATCGGAAGCGTCAAGGGCGCGGGCGGCGCGAGCTTCAGCCTCGGTGGGGAGATCGGCCACGTCTACCAGCTCTTTCTCCCACACGTCTTCGGCACGCGGCAGTTCGGCTACCTGCCGCTGTGGGACACATGGTTCAAGGGCTTCGTGGGTCGCTTCGGCTGGGTCGACTTCGGCTTCGCCGCCTGGGTGTACAAGCTAGCCGCGCTGATCTACGTGGGGGTCGGCGCGCTCGTCCTCGCGGAGCTCGTCTCCCGCCGCAGCGCGCTGCGGCGCCGACTCGGCGAGCTCTCGGTCTACGTCGTCGCGGTGCTCGCGCTCTGCGTCGAGATCGGGATCGAGTCCTACCGCTACAAGATCGGCGGCAGTGGGATCTTCGAGCAGGCGCGCTACCTGCTTCCGCTGCTCGGCCTCTACGGCGCGCTCGGCGCGCTCGCGGTGCGCGGAGCGGGGCGCCGCTGGGGTCCGGTCGTCGCGGCGGTGCTCGTGCTCGGCGCGCTCGGCCACGATCTCTACGCGCAGGCGATCACGGTCGCGAGGTACTACTCGTGAGCGTGACCGTCGCGATCCCGGTGCGCAACGGCGGCGCGTTGCTCGACGGGGTGCTGAGCGCGCTCGCCGCGCAGTCCCGTCCCCACGAGCTGCTCGTGTGCGACTCGGGATCGAGCGACGGGTCGGCCGAGCTCGCGCGCGCCCGAGGGGCGCGCGTGATCGAGATCTCCCCCGGGGAGTACGGCCACGGGCGCACACGCAACCTGCTGATGCGCGAGGCCGCCGGGGACCACGTCGCGTTCCTGACCCAGGACGCCGAGCCCGCCGGGGAGGGATGGCTCGCGGCGCTGATGGCGGGATTCGAGCAGGCCGAGCGGGTCGCGCTCGTCTACGGCCCCTACGTCCCCCGTCCGGACGCCTCGGCCGCGGTCCGCGGCGAGTTGAACCGCTGGTTCGCCTCGCTCTCCCCGACCGGTGAACCGGTGACCGACCGGCTCGACCCCGCGGAGCGTGAGCGGGCGCGCTCTCTGCTGCTCGGGCGGCGGGGGTTCTTCAGCGACGCGAACGCGTGCGTGGCGAAGGAGGCCTGGGAGAGGATCCCGTTCCGCGAGATCGCCTACGCGGAGGACCGCGCGCTCGCGCTGGACATGATGTGCGCGGGCTACGCCAAGGTCTTCGTCCCCGAGGCCCGTGTGCTGCACTCGCACAGCTACACGCCGCTGCAGCAGCTGCGGCGCAGCTTCGACGAGGCACGCGGCCTGCGCGAGGTCTACGGGTGGCGCGAGCCCGCCGATCCCCGGCGTTTGGCCTCCCAGCTGCGGGGCGAGCTCGCCGCCGCGCGCAGGGAGATGCACGCCGAGCAGGTTGGGCGCGCGCGGACTGCGGGTACCCTGGCCGCCGTGACCCTCGATCGAACGATGCGCCTCGCGGGCTCCGTGCTCGGCTCGCGCGCGGAGCTGCTCCCCGCCGTCGTGCGGCGCCGCGCGTCGCTGGAGGGCGGGGCGGGAACCGGGGCCGAGGGCCCGCCGCGATGAGCGAGCCGCCGGAGAAGGCAGCTCCGAAGACGCGCGGGAGCGCCCTCGAGGGAACGCCGCGCGGGCAGCTCTCGAACCTGCGACGGCGAGTGGCTCTCACGATCGAGTACCACGGCTGGCGCACGCTCCTCTTCCGTGCGGCGACCTTCCCGCTTCGCTACACGCCGCTGCGCTACCGCCTGCACCTGCGCTCGGCGGGAGCGAACGACGTCGTGCGCCGGGCGCGGGACTGGTTCAAGCGGGAGGGGCGCCCCGTGGACATCGTGATCCCGAGCTACCGCGACGCCGAGCACGTCCAGCGGCTCGTCAAGAGCATCTTCGCGACCGTGCCGCGCGGGATGGCGCGGATCATCGTCGCGGACGACTGCAGTGGCCCCGAGCACGTCGCCGCGCTGAGGCAGATCAAGGGGGTCGAGCTCGTGCTGGGCACGGAGAACGTGGGATTCACAGCCAATGCGAACCGCGGCCTGCGGGCGAGCGATCCGGAACGTGACGTGGTGCTGCTGAACTCCGACATGGAGGCCCTGCCGGGCTGGCTCGCCGGGCTCCAGTACGCGGCCACGCGCCAACCCGACGCGGGGATCGTCGGCGCCCGTCTGCTCTACCCGGACGGGCGGATCCAGTTCGCGGGGACGGTGCGCAACCTCGGCGCGCCGGAGTGGTTCGACCACCGCCACCGCTTCAAGCCCGCGGACTGGGGACCGGCCTGGCTCACCGGTCCGACGCTCGCGGTGACCGGCGCGTGCATGTACGTGCGCCGTGAGCTGATCGAGCGCATCGGCCTGCTCGACGAGGAGCGCTACTCGATGGCCTTCGAGGACGTGGACTGGTGCCTGCGTGCCTGGGAGGCGGGCTACCGCGTGCTCTACTCCCCGGTCGCCTCGCTCTACCACCTCGAGTCGGTGACCCGCGGCAAGGAGCTCGGGGAGCGCGAGCGCGCCTCACAGGAGGCGTTCTGGGCACGCTGGGGCGACTTCTTCGACGCGCGGGAGGTCCGCACGCCCGAGGGGCGGTTGCGGGTGGCCTACGTGACCGAGGACACCGGCGTGGGCGGCGGGCACCGCGACATCTTCGAGCACCTCAACCGGCTCGCCGAGCGAGGTCACGAGGTGGCGCTCTACACGCTCGGCGAGTCCCCGGACTGGTTCGAGCTGCGAGTGCCCGTGCACTCCTTCGAGGACTACGAGGAGCTCGTCGAGGCGCTCGCTCCGCTCGACGCGATCAAGGTGGCGACGTGGTGGAACACCGCGAGCCCGGTGTGGCTCGCGAGCGTCGTGCACGGGATCCCCGTGTACTTCGTGCAGGACATCGAGACGAGCTACTACCCGGACGACGAGGTCACACGATGCGCGGTGATCGACTCCTACCGACCCGAGTTCAACTACATGACGATCTCCTCCTGGAACCGCGAGCAGCTGCGCGAGCTCGGGCTCGACGCGGAGCTGATCCCGCCCGGGATCGACCTCGAGACCTTCCGCCCGCTCCCCGGCACGACGCGCCGCGCGGACATGGTGCTCGCGCTCGGGCGCACCAACCCGCTGAAGAACCTGCCGCTCACGATCGAGGCGTGGCGCGCGCTCCCCGAGCCCCGGCCCGAGCTCTGCCTGTTCGGGATCGAGCCCGAGCTCGCGGAGGGCGAGGAGGGGATGCGCTACGTGCTGGCGCCCAGCGACGAGCAGGTCAACCAGCTCTTCAACGAGGCGACTGTGTTCATCCAGACCTCGCGCCACGAGGGCTTCGCGCTCCCGCCGCTGGAGTCGATGGCGACGGGCGGGGCGGTCGTGACGACCGACGCCCACGGCAACCGCGATTTCTGCCGCGACGGTGAGAACTGCCTGATGCCCGAGGCCGAGGTCGGCGCCGTTTCTGCCGCGCTCGCCGGTCTGCTCGGCGACCCTGCGATGCGCGAGCGCCTCGGGCGCGAGGGTGTCGAGACGGCCGGCGACTACGCCTGGGAGCTGCGGATCGACGCGCTGGAGGGATTCTTCGCCGAGGTGGCCGCGCCGAACAGCCCGTCCGTCCGCGGCTAGAGGTCCTCCGCAACCCGCGGCGCCATGCGGTTGAAGACCGAGAAGCCGAGCACGAAGATCACGACGACGAGCGCCATCGGCTCGAGCAGCGCGAACCAGCTGCCGAGTGCCTGCCCGGCGCTCGGCGTCGCGTGGGTCACGACGGCGTGGCGTGCCTGCTGGAAGATCGAGGCGAGCGGGTTGAGCATGTAGAGGTGAAACAGCGTCGAGCTCAGCTTCGCCTTCACCGTCGTGATCGAGATGATCACCGGCGATGCGTAGAAGATCACCTGCGAGATGACTTCCCAGATCGGGAAGATGTCGCGGAATTTGACGAACAGCGCCGAGAGCAGCATCGCGATCCCGGTGGAGACGACGGCGAGCATCGCGATGATCAGCGGCAGCTCGAGCCAGCTGAGCATCGGCCGCACCCCTTCGATCAGCGCGAAGATCAGCACGACGATCAGGTTGAGAGCGAGGTTGAAGGAGGCGAGCAGCACGATCGAGAGCGGGATCACGAGCCGCGGGAACTGGATCTTGCGCACGAGGTTCTCGCGGTCGACGACGCTTCGCACCGCGCCGCCCGTGGCTTCCTGGAAGAACGTGTAGAGCACGATCGAGCAGAGCAGCTGCGCGCCGTAGAAGTGCGCGCTCGGGTCGTGACTGTCGTTCACTTTGGCGATCTTCGTGAAGAACACGTCGAGCACGGCGAAGAAGAGCAGCGGCCGCACGAGCTGCCAGAGGTAGCCGAGCACCGAGCCGAAGAAGCGCAGCTTGAACTCGTTGCGCGCGATGTTGTAGGTCAGATGCCAGAAGCGCGACCAGTCGTCGGTCAGCGCGCGAGGGCCCTGGATCGGACGGCCGAGCGACTCCGTGGCGATCGGCTGCGCGCTCACCGGACCACCCGCGCGGCCGTCTCCGCGTCGCGTGTGACGTGGGTCTGGACCGGCAGTTCGACGAGCCCGCCGAGCGGCAGCGAGGCGGTGCTCACGAACGAGAACGCGCCATCGAGACGGTCGATCAGGTCGAGTCCGGAGCCGCGATGGGCGAGCATGAAGAGCGGGAAGTAGCGGCCCGGGGCGAACACGTTTTCGAGCGAGAACTCGAACGTCGCTTCCTCGCCCGCGGAGAACAGCCCGCTGAGGTCGTCCTCGCGGGCGGAGTTCGCGACGACCATTGGCGTGTGCTTGTCGTTGAGCACGGTCAGGCTCGCGGCGGGGTGCTCCACGTCGACCGAGAAGCGCGCGCGGGCCTTCAGGGTCATTCGCCGCCCCTGTGCGAAGACCGTCTGGCGGTTGCCCTCCTCGTCCTCCGCCCAGGCCTCGACGATCCGCGCCTGACCGTCGCCCGGGCGCTTGCCCTCGCTGCCGCCGGCCTCTCCGGGCTCGCGACTGAAGTTGATCTCGAGGTACTTGTCGGCGACCTCCTGCGGATCGCCGAGGTGCACCTCCACACCGCGCTCGAGCAGCAGCGCGCGATGGCAGAAGCGTTGCAGCGCACCCATGTCATGTGTGACGAACACGATCGTGCGGCCCTTGTCGCGCATCTCGTTGAAGACGTCGAAGCACTTCTGCTGGAAGGAGGCGTCGCCGACGGCGAGGATCTCGTCGACGAGCAGGATGTCCGCGTCCACCTGGATCGCCACAGCGAAGGCGAGCCGCACGTGCATCCCCGATGAGTAGTTCTTGAGCTTCAGCTCCTCGAACTCGCGCAGTTCGGCGAAGTCGATCACGGCGTCGTAGCGCGCGCGGGCTTCGCGTGGCGAGAGACCCATCATGATCCCGTTCAGGACCACGTTGTCGCGCGCGGCGAGGTCCGCGTTGAAGCCCACGCCGAGCTCGATGAAGGTCGAGAGGCGCCCGTTCATCCAGATCCGCCCGGCGTCCAGGCCGTAGATCCCCGCGAGGCACTTCAGCAACGTGGACTTGCCGCTGCCGTTGCGGCCCGCGATGCCGAAGAACTCGCCGCTGCGGACGTCGAAGGAGATGTTGTCGAACGCCTTGAAGGTGTGATGGCGCGTTCGCCGCATCGGATGCAGGGCGCGCTCCTTCAGCGTGTGGGAGGTCTCCTCGGGCACTCGGAACGACTTCGAGGCCGAATCGACGACGATCGGAGGGGTCGCGCTGGCTTCTGTGGCCATCGCGCAAGCGTACCGAGGGGAGGAGGGGGCTCCCCGACCTTGGCGGGGGCGTTGCGGGGCGCCCGCGGCGCCGCAGCGGCGCTGCTCAGCGTCCCGTTCGCGCGCGTCCGAGGCGCGCGATCGCGCGCGCGGCGCGGAAGATCAGCGCCACGGGCGTGAGCACCAGCATTCCGAACCACGACCTGCGGGAGAGCGCGAGCAGTGCGCGCTGCACGTCCTCGGGAAGCGCGCCCTTCGGGCCGATCAGCCCCAACCCGATGCCCACTTCCTCTTTCAGGTGGAGATAGGCCTCCCAGGCTTTGCGGCCCTCGCTGTCGGAGTGGTCGCGTTCTGTGGCGAGCCGTGCGACGACCGCGTCGTGGGCCTCGATCCGTTCGCCGAGCTCGCGGTCATGGCGCACCGCTTCCGCGATCAGCATCGCCGACTCGCGAACCGGCGCGATCAGCGCCTCGCGGTAGGCGAGCAGGGTCTCCTGGGCGGTATCCGCCCAGCTCCTGCGCGCGGCGAGCCCGGCGAGCAGGGCGACGTGGGCGTCGCGCTGCTCGCCCTCCGAGAGCAGCGGCCGCACCGCGGCGGCCGAGGCGCCGGCGTCCCAGGGGACGATCGTCGCGGCCTGCGGTGCGACCTCCGCGAGCGAGGTCTGCGCGGCGAAGATGCAGGGGACCCCCGCCTGCCCGGCCTCCAGCGGGACGAGGCCGTAGCCCTCGTAGACGGTCGGGTAGAGCACCGCGGCGGCGGCGGCCATCAGCCGGACGCGCTGCTCCTCGGTGACCGGCCCGAGCTCGAGCACCGCCTCGGCGAGCTGCGGGCGCGCCGCGAGCAGCTCGCGCTCGAGCTCCCGCGAGGAGCCGTGGGGGATGTGCGCGCCGGCGAGCACGAGCCGTCCCTCCCAGCCCTGCTCGGCTCGAAGCGCGTCGAGCAGACGCAGCGCGAAGAGCCTGTTCTTGTGCATGTAGTCCGCGCCCAGGCAGAGCAGGAAGGGCGCGTCGCCGGGAACGGGCGCCGATTGGCCGTGGGGCTGCCCGCCCGAGAGCAGGTGGTCGAGGCCGGGGGCGACCACGCGGACACGTGGGCCCGCCGCGAGTTCGTCGGCGGCGAGCTCGCCACGGGTGTGCTCGGAGAGCACGAGCACCCGGTCGGCGACCGCGAGCGCCTGGCGGTTGGCGCGGCGGTAGTCGTGCCAGGCGGCGACGCTCGCGTGGTAGCCGGGGTTGCGGTAGGCGATCAGGTCGAGCTGGCCCAGCACGAGGCGCTCGCCGAGGGCCATCGCGAGTCCGAGGTCGCCGATGTGTGACATCTGCTGGGGACGATGGAAGATCGCGTCGCGGGCGGTCGCCTCCCCGATCTGCTCCACCGCGAGCAGCTCTGTGGCGGGGAGCGCGCGCAGCAGCGCGAGCGCCTCCTCACCGGTCTCCGCGTCGACGAGCGCGCGCAACCTCACCTCCCCGCTCGCGGCGAGCGCTCCCGCGAGCTCGAGCGTGTGGCGGCGAGAACCGGTCAGTGGCGCGCGCAGGTCGCGCGCATCGAGCGTCACCGCGATCGGAGCGCGGGCCCCCCGGGCGCGTGCGAGCGCCCGCGGGAGACGCGCCGAGGCGGCGGCCTCGTCGTGGGCGACGTAGGCCGCGTCCGGGTCGGTGCTGGCTCCGGCGGCGACCGCGTAGAGGTAGGGGTAGCGGGCGCGCAGCGCCTCGGGCGGGTGTTCCGATCGCGCCGCGCCAGGCGCGAGCACGAGCACGTCGTCGGCGGCCACGTGCGAGAGCCCTGCGAGCAGGCATCTCTGGGCGAGGTCGACGAGCGACCAGCGCAGCTCCAGTCCCGTGTCGAGCGCTCCCGCGAGCTCGATCGCGTCGCGGCGCAGGTAGGCGCAGGGCAGCGCGATCGTGCTCAGTCGAGGCCGCAGCGGCTCATCGGGACCCGCGCCGGTGCCGTCCACGGCGAGCGGCCCCGCGGCGTCCGTGAGCGCGCTCGCGCTCGCCGTGTTGGTGTCCGAGAGCGCCGCTCGCCTCAGTCGCTCGAGCCAGCCCGCGGGGGGCTGGGCCCCCGCCGCGAGCACGACCAGGTCCGCCGGGGCGCAGAGCTCCGACGCGCCCTGCACGAGGTCGCTGAGCGGGCCGTCTCCAGCGAGCAGCCAGACGCGCTCCCGATCCGCGCTCGGTGGCGCCGAGTCCGGATCTGCGTTCGGCGGCACCGGTGGCGCCCAGCCCTCCTCGCGCGTGGCGATGACGATCGGCGTGTGCGGCGGCGTGGTCGCGAGCACGGCGGCGAGCGTCGCGGCGGGGTCCGCTCCCCGCTCGGCGGCGATCACGATCGAGACGTCGCCGCGCCGAAGCTGCGGCCGGGCCGTATCGGTCAGTGTGCGTGGCTTCATCGGCGAGGCGCTGGCACGCACCCTAAACTCCCGCCGAGGTCAGGGGAGGCGCACCGGCTCTGGCGCGCAGGTTACCTCCGGTGCGCGAGAGCTCCGATGCCGCTCACCGTCACATTCGATCTCGAGGACAACCGGCGCTCCGCCTCGCAGGAGCCGCGCTTCGTCGCGATGAGCGAGCGCTTCCTGGAGTTCGTGGAGCAGCGCGGGATCGTCGCGACATTCTTCATCGTCGGCGAGATCGCACGTGAGCACCCGGAGCTGATCCGCCGGATCGCGGCAGGCGGGCACGAGATCGGCCTGCACTCGCTGCGGCACGTGGCGCTGGAGGAGGTCGGCCCCGAGCGGCTCGAGGGCGAGCTCAGCGAGGGCAAGGATCTGCTCGAGCAGGCGGCGCAGACCGCGGTGCGGGGATTCCGCGCACCGATCTTCTCGCTCACGCCGAGCACGGCCTGGGCGGTGCAGAGCATCGCGGCGGCTGGCTTCGAGTACTCCTCCAGCGTGCTCCCGGCTGTGAGCCCCCTGCACGGCTGGCCGGGAGCGCCACGGCGGCCGTTCCGCTGGGAGAACGGGCTCTTGGAGCTGCCCTGCCCGCTGGTCGGCTTCGGGCGCTTGATGGTGCCCTACCTCGGCGGCATCTACCTGCGCTACGTGCCGGCGCCGATCGCCCGCGCCGCCCTGCGCCGCACGAGTCCGGAGGCTGTGGCGTGGAGCTACTCGCACCCCTACGACATCGATCAGGAGGAGCCGTTCTTCGTCCTACCCTACGCCGGGTGGCTCACCAGCCGGATCCTCCACACCAGGCGTGGGGCGACGCTGCCCGCGCTGGACTCGTTGATCTCGACGGCGGGCGCGGGGCCGCCGTTGGCGAGCGTCGCGTCGAGCCTCGCCGCGGCCGAGCTGCCGACGGTGCGCGCGGCGTAGCGCGAGGGCTCGTGGCGCCAGGCACCCAGCCACCGGCAGCACCGCGGTTCGCGCGCGCTCGACGCCTCGCGGGCTCGCGTTGGCTGCGCCTGCTCGTGACGGTCGCCCTGCTCGCGATCGTGGCGAGCAACATCCACTGGTCGACGATGGGGAAGCGCATCGCCCACGGGAACCCCGGCGACTTCCTGCTCGCGCTCGCGCTCGTCGCGGGCTCGCTCGTGATCGGCATGATCCGCTGGCGCGCGCTGCTCGGCGCGCTGCATGTGGAGCTGGCCCCGGGAAGGCTCGTGCGCATCTACGAGATCGCGGAATTCTCCGGGTCGTTCCTACCAGCGACGGTCGGAAGCGACGTCACGCGCACGCTGCTCGTGACCCGTCGCGGCCCGTCCCTGGTGCCGACGATCCTCTCGGTGATCCTCGACCGTGCGGGGGGGCTGTGCGGGCTGATCGGGATGGCCTGGGTGGCGTCGGCCTTCGATCCCTCCGCGGTGCCCCACCACGCCCACACCTTCCTGCTCTGGGTCACGATCGTGCTGCTCGCCGGCGCGCTGCTCGGCGTGAGCGCCCTGCGGCGCGGTGCGTCCCTGTTCGAGCGGGTGACTCCCCGGCGCCTGCTCGAACCGGTGCAGCGGTATCGCGGGCTGCTGAACGAGCGCATCCTGCATCCGCCGCTGCTGCTCGTCCTCGCCGTCACGAGCCTCGCCTTCCAGGCGTTGATCGCGCTGGAGCTCGTCTTCCTCGGCCGGGCGATCGGCGTCGATCTGCCCTACTCGACCGCGGCGGTCTCGCTGGCCCTGGTCACGATCGCGACGCTGCTGCCGATCTCGATCGGCGGCTTCGGTGTCCGCGAGGGAACCTACGTGCTGCTGCTCGGCTCCGCGGGGATCGGCGCGACGGACGCGACCTTGATATCCCTTCTGTCAGTGGCGACGCTGTTCCTGGCGAGTCTTCCGGGTGCGTACTTCCTGATCCGCGGTGGGATCGCCCCCGCCATCGAGGAGGTCGCGCGTTGAGCGTCCAGGCCGTGATCATCATGGTCGGGGCGGTGGGCCTGATGATCTCCACGATCCTGCTCGTCAGGCGGAGGCTGCTCTCGATCCGCTACGGCTTCGGCTGGCTCGCGGTCTCGCTGATCGGCATCATCGGCGCGCCGCTGCTGAGCCTCGCGGCCTCTCAGGTGAGCTCGCTCGGGTTCACCGCGACGGGTTTCTCACTCGGCGTCTTCATCGTCTTCCTCGGCCTCATCTGCCTGCAGCTCTCGATCTCGCTCTCGGGGCTGCACCGTGCGATTCAGGACCTCACCGAGAGCGCGGCGCTGGTCGAGCACCGCGTGCGCGAGCTCGAACGCGCCGGGCTCTCGGCGGATGCCGCCGCCGAGAAAGCTCGCGAGGAGACGGTGCTGCGATGAGCGATCGGCGCCCACTGGTCGTGATCCCCGCGCTCAACGAGGAGCAGAGCGTCGGCTCGGTGGTGAGCGCCGCGCGGCGCCTCGGCTATGAGGTCTGCGTGATCGACGACGGCTCGGGCGACCGCACTGCGGAGCGGGCGCGCGAGGCGGGCGCGGAGGTGCTGCGCCTCCCCGTCAACCTCGGGATCGGGGGAGCGCTGCGCTGCGGGTTCCGCTGGGCGCTCGAACACGGCTACGAGGCGGTTGTGCAGGTGGACGCCGATGAGCAGCACGATCCGGCTGAGATCGACCTGCTGGTGGACGTGATGCGTTCGACGGGTGCGGAAATGGTGATCGGGTCGAGGTTCGTCGATGGCGCGGGCGACTACGAGGTGCACCGCGCGCGCCGTCTCGTGATGGCGACGCTCTCGCGCAGGGTGGCGCGGCTCACAGGAGTGCGCGTGCTCGACTCGAGCTCGGGCTTCCGCGTGATCGCGAGGCCGCTGCTCGATCGCTTCGCGACGGACTACCCGGTCGAGTACATGGACAGCGTCGAGGCGCTCGTCGACGCAGGACGCACGGGCGCGAGGGTGGTCGAGCAGCCCGTCGCGATGTCGCCGCGCTCGAGCGGCGCGCCCAGCTCGGGGACGCTGAAGAGCATCTGGCACGTGATCCGGGTGCTGATCGCGATGGAGCTGATGCACAAGCGCCGGCCGCGTGTGCCGGCGAGCCTCCCGGGCGGGGGCGATTGACGACATCCGAGGCGGAGATCGCCGCGACATCGGCACTGCTCGGGGAGGTCTTCCACGGCTCGGACGTCTCGCGGCCCGAGTACCTGCGCTGGCTCTATGTGGACTCGCCGTTCGGCCCGGTCGTCGAGGCGAACCTCGAGGACGATGCGGGACGCGCCGGCCACTACGCGCTCGTCCCGGTCGCGCTCGCGCGCGATGGCGCGCCGCTGCCGGGCGCTCTCTCGCTCAACACCGCCGTCCACGAGCGCGCACGCGGCGGCGGGACCTTCGTGCGCCTGGCCGGCGAGGCGATCGAGCTGGCCGCCGCGAGGGGCATCCGCGCGCTCGTCGGCGTCGCCAACGCGAACTCGACTCCCGGCTTCCTGAGGCGACTGGACTTCGAGCTGCTGGGCCCCCTGCCCGCAAGCGTGCTCCTACCGCGTCCCGGGCGAGGCCCGGTCATCCGCAGCGGCTGGAGCGGGCCCTCGGCGTTCGAGCCGGGCGGTCTGGCCGCCGGCAGCGGCGAGCTGATGCGAGCACCCGCCAGCGGCGAAGCGCGTCTCTGGGACGAGCGTACGCTCGCCTGGCGCCTCGCCCGTCCGGGCGGGCGCTACGCGCTGCACCGCTCGGGAGGGCTGCTCGCCGTCAGCACGCTCGCGCGCCGTCGCGGCATGCGGGTGGCGGTGCTGCTCAAGGTCTTCGCCGCGGCTCCGCTGCAGGCCGCCGAGCAGCGGGCGCTGGTGAGGGCGGCCTGCCGTCTCCACCGCGCGCCGCTCGCGCTGCACGTCGGGCGCAACCGCCATGTGGCGTTCCGCGGCGTGAGGCTCCCCGAGCGCCTGCGCGACTCGCCGCTGAACCTGATCTACCGCAGCCTCGAGCAGCCTCCGCGTCCGGGCTCGATCGTAGACTTCGAGTTCCTGGATTTCGACGCATACTGATGAGTCGCGTCGAGACGCGCGGCTCTCGCCGGCGATCAGCTTCAGGGCTTCGAAGCCGTTGACGTCACTTCTCCTCAGCGCCGCCCTGACATGCCTCGGCTCGTTGTCACTGGGGCAGGGCGTGCTCGCGCTCTGCGGCGCTCGCCGCTGGAGCTGGCTCGCCGCGCCGGTGGGCCTCTCCGCGATGATGCTGCTCGCCGTCCCCGCGATCCACCTCCCGGGCCGCGCGAGCACGACGGCGGTGGTGACGCTCGTGCTCGTGGTCGCGGGGCTCGCGCTGTGGTGGCGCCGGCCCGCCCAGCGTCCGCCGCTGGCCGGGCTGCTCGCGGGGCTCCCGGTCGCGCTGCTCGCGCTCGTGCCCTTCCTCGCCGCGGGCCGGGCGGGGACGCTCGGCATGTCCTTCGACAACGACATGGCCGCGCACCTGCTGCTCGCGGAAGGCTACCGGTCGGCTGCGGTCGCTCGGATCTGGCCGCTGCTGCCCGAATACCCGCTCGGACCCCACGCGCTCACGGCGACCATCGCCCAGGGTCTCGGGGCGCGCACCGATCTGGCCTTCGCGGGCGTGACCGCGGCGTCCCCGCTGCTGCTCGCGTGGACCGCGCTCACAGCGGTGCGGCGAGCGGGGTGGGCCGGGAAGCTCGTGCTCGCGACGGTCGTCGGCGTTCCCTTCCTGATCGCCTCCTACTACGCGGAGGGAGCGTTCAAGGAGGTGATGGAGGCGCTGTTCGCGTTCGGCACGATCGTCGCGCTCGAGCATCCCCCCGAGGGCCTGGGCTGGCGGCGGTGGGTTCCGATGGCGCTGATCTGGGCGGGGGCCGTATCGGTGTACTCGCTGCAGGGTCTGGTCTGGCCCGGCCTGTTCGTGGCAGCCTGGCTCGCGGTTCGCGCGGGCATCCGCGGCTGGCAGGGAAGCGCGCGAACGGCTCTGCTTCAGCTGCGCGACGAGCTGGTTCCGGGCGCCTTCGGGGCGGCGGTCCTCGTGATCGTGCTCGTGCCGCAGCTGCCCCGCGTCGAGAAGTTCATCTCCAAGGGCGGGATCTCCAACGGGATCGGCAAGAGCAACCTCGGCAACCTGATCGGCCCGCTGCCGGGCTGGGAGGCGTTCGGCGCGTGGACGAGCTATGACTTCCGCACGACGCCGGCCAACGCGGTCGGAGCGGGCGTGTGGGCGGGGCTCGTGCTCGTGCTCGTGGTTGCCGGTGGAGTGCTGCTCGCGCGACGGGGGCGCTGGATCATGCCGCTGGGCGCGGCGCTCGCGATGCTCGTGTGGATCTACGCGAACGGCAGCCAGTCGCCCTACGTCGCGGGGAAGGCGCTCGTGATCGCCTCGCCACTGCTGCTCGCGACGGCCGCGGTGCCGCTCGTCGAGCGCGGCCTCGTGCCATCGAGCTGGCGTGCCTGGGCGGCGCCGCTGCTTGCGCTGCTGCTGTTCGGGAGGGTCCTCGACTCGAGCTGGGAAGCGCTGCGCGCGGGGAAAGTGGGCTCGACCCAGCACCTCGCCGAACTGCGCTCGCTGCAGCCGATGCTGCGAGGCCGGCACGTGCTCTACCTCGGCGATGATGACTTCATCGACTGGGAGCTGCCCGAATCCCACCTCACCGCGGCCTACTACGCGGGCCTGGCGGAGGTCCCGCTGACCGGCGCGAAGGGCTTCGCATACGGGCAGCCGCTGGACTTCGACACGGTCTCGGCGAAGACGCTGAACGAATACGACTGGGTGCTCACCACGCGCGATGCGGCGAGCAGCCAGGCGCCGGCCGGACTGGTGCCCGTTCGCACGACGCGCTTCTACGAGCTGTGGCGGCGGGCGGGCACGGTCGCGCCGCGCAAGATCCTCGCCGAGGGCCAGCAGCCCGCGGCGGTGCTGAACTGCCGCACCGCGTCGGGGCGCGCGATCGTGAGCGCGGGCGGGGTCGCAGCGCTGCGGCCGGCCGCGAGTGAAGTCCCCGTGCCCGCGCTCGCCCCGGGCACGAGCGTGACGGTCTATCTGCCGCTCGACAGTGGGACGTGGACGCTCGAGACGCCCTACACGAGCCCCCTGCCGCTCGAGGTGAGCGCGCCGGGCCTGCACACGGTGCTGCCCGCGAACCTCGAGCGCCCGGGCCCGCGCTGGCAGATCGGCTCGGTGACAGTGGCAGCGTTCGGCAAGGTTCCCGTCACCTTCCATCTCCAACGTCCCTGGCTCGCCCCGCTCTCCGCCGCGGCCTCGCCGACCTCGCTCGTGGCCACGGAGCAGGCGCCGGAGCCCGTCGTCCCGATCGCCCAGGCGTGCGGAAAGGCCGTGGACTGGTACCGACCATGAGCCGCTCCGACCCCAACCCGGCGCTGTTATAGCTTCCCGCGATGCGGATCTGCACGATCATCGCGAAGAACTACCTCGCCCAGGCGCGGGTGCTCGCGCGCTCGTTCGCCAAGCACAACCCGGGCGGCGAGTGCACGGTGCTCGTGATCGACGAGTACGAGGGTTTCATCGATCCCGCCGCGGAGCCCTTCAAGCTCGTCACACCCGAGCAGATCGGCTGCCGCGAGTTCGCGGAGATGGTCGCGCGCTACGACGTGCTCGAGCTCTCCACCGCGGTCAAGCCGTGGCTGCTCGCGCACCTGCTCGAGCGCGAGGGCGCGCCGGCGATCACCTACCTGGATCCGGACATCGAGGTGCATGGATCGCTCGAGCGCCTCGACGAGCTGGCGCGGGAGCGCGGCCTCGTGCTCACGCCCCACAACACGGTTCCGCTGCCGGACGACGGCAAGCGCCCCAACCAGCTCGACATCCTGCTCGCGGGCGTCTACAACCTCGGCTACGTCTCGCTCGGCGCGAGCGATGAGACCTCCCAGCTCCTGAAGTGGTGGCGGGAGCGGCTGCTGAACGACTGCAGGGTGGATCCGCTCGGTGGCTACTTCGTCGACCAGCGCTGGTTCGACCTCGCGCCCGGCCTCGTCTCCGACTGCGTGGTGATGCGCGACCACCGCTACAACGTCGCCTACTGGAACCTGCACAGTCGCTCGCTCGAGCAGACCGACTCGGGTTACCGGGTGGACGGCGAGCCGCTCGCCTTCTTCCACTACAGCGGCTTCGACCCGCAGCAGCCGGAGGTCCTCAGCCGCCACCAGTCGCGCATCGAGATGACCCGCGGCACGGCCCTGCACTCGATCTGCCATGGCTACGCGAGCGCGCTGCTCGCGGAGGGCTACCGCGAGACGAGCTCGTGGTCCTACAGCTTCCACACGCTTCCCTCGGGCGCGAGGTTCAGCCGACGCCTGCGCGCGCTGTATGAGATCGCGCTCGAGCGCGGCGAGGTGAGCGGCTCGCCCTTCAGCCCCACCGGCGATGCGGCGTTCATGACCTGGCTGGCCGAACCCTCACCGGGGGCGCCCCCGGGCGTGAACCGTCTGCTCGCGGCGATCTACGGCGAGCGCAGCGACCTGCAGGCCGCGTTCCCGGACGTCGCGGGCGCCGATCACGCGGGCTTCCTCGCCTGGGCGGCGCAGACCGGCGTGGTCGAGGAGCCCGCGCTCGGCGTGCTGACTGCGCCGAGGCCCGCCCTCCCGGCGGCGCCCGCGCCCGCTACCGCCACCCCGGTGCCCGTCCTGCCGGCGAACGTCGTGCGCGCGGCGAGAGGTCCGGGCTGGGGGGTGAACGTCGTGGGCTACTTCCGCTCGGAGCTCGGCACGGGCGAGGCGGCGCGGCAGATGGTCTCCGCCCTGGACGAGGCGGGCGTGCCGCTGCTGCCGATCCACGGCGCCACGATCCCGCCCAACCGTCAGGGCCATGCCTTCACGCACCTCGCGCCGGGCGATGCATGGTTCCCGGTCAACGTGATCTGCATGAACGCGGATGCGCTCGGCGAGTTCGCCGCACAGGCCGGCCCGGGCTTCTTCGCGAACCGGTACTCCGTCGGCATGTGGTTCTGGGAGGTCGAGAAGTTCCCCGCGACCTCGCGCGCGGCGTTCGACCACGTCGATGAGCTGTGGCTGCCGACCGAGCACATCATCAGCGCGGTCGGCCCCGGGTCGCCGGTACCGATCACGAAGATCACGCTGCCGGTCGAGATGGGCCCCGTGATGCCCGCGAGCCGCTCCGAGCTCGACATGCCCGAGGGGTTCATGTTCCTCTTCTCCTTCGACCATCACAGCGTCTTCGAGCGCAAGAACCCCCTGGCCGTGGTGGAGGCTTACAAGCAAGCCTTCGCTGCGGACGAGGGCGCGGTGCTCGTGATCAAGTCGATCAACGGCGACCGCGCACCGGATGAGCACCAGCGGCTCGTGGACGCGGCTGCGGGCCGGCCGGATGTGCACATCGTCGACGGCTACCTGGAACCGTCGCGGAAGAACATGCTCGTGGACTCCTGCGACTGCTACGTCTCGCTGCACCGTGCGGAGGGTTTCGGCCTGACGATGGCCGAGGCGATGTACCTGGGCAAGCCCGTGATCGCAACGGCCTACTCGGGGAACCTCGACTTCATGACCGCGGTGAACAGCTATCTCGTCGACTACTCGCCGGTTGCGATCGGCGAGGGCGCAGCGCCATATCCGGCGGAGGCGCAATGGGCGGAACCGGACGTGGCGCACGCGGCTCGCCTGATGCGAGAGGTGTTCGACGATCGCGCGTCCTCCGCGCAGGTCGGAGCGCGGGCGGCGGAGGACATCCGGCGCACGCACTCTGCGAAAGCGGCCGCCGAGGTGATCACCGAGCGGCTCGAGCTGCTGCGCGAGACGCACCACGCGCGGCTCCGCGCGGCGCTCGCGCCCGTGGCGGGTGCGGCGGGCGTGGAGCAGCTCGCCCGGGAAGGGGCCGCGGCCGCAAGCCCCTCACGGCTCGGCCGCGCTGGCCTGCTGCTGCGCAGGATCGTTTTCCGCGCGATCAAGCCCTACCGCGTGCGTCAGCAGCTGCTCGACGAGCGCATCGCGGGCGTGCTCGCGGCGAGCGAGGAGCGGCTCGCCGAGCTCGAAGCGGAGAGCGTCGAACGCCACGCCCGCCTGCTCGCCGATCTGCGTCGCGAGGAGGTCCCCGATCGCATCGAACGCCGCGTGGCGGGCCTCACGCGCTCCACCCTCGCGCTCGAGTCCGTCGCGCGCGAGACCCAGGCCGCGGTCGACCGCGCCGAGCACGAGAGCCATGCGATCCCGTTCATGCAGGACAGGCCGTTCCTCGATCTCGACCATCCACTTGCGGGCGTGGTGCAGGGCTTCCGCGACGGCGAGGGGGAGCGGGAGGCCCAGTACCGGAGCTTCGAGGACACCTTCCGCGGCTCGGAGGAGTTGATCCGCGAGCGCCAGCAGGTGTTCCTCGGGTTGGTGCGCGACCACGGCCCCGTGTTCGACCTCGGCTGCGGACGCGGGGAGTTCCTGGACCTGCTCGCCGAGGCGGGGATCGAGAGCATCGGCGTCGACTCCGACCCGGGAATGATCGAGCGATGCAGGGAGAAGGGCCACACCGACGTGGTGCTCGGCGACGGGCTCGAGCTGCTCTCACGCCAGCCCGACGGATCGCTCGGGGCGATCTTCTCCGCGCAGGTGATCGAGCACCTTCCCTTCGGCGACCTGCTGCGGCTGTTCGAGCTCGCGCGGGCGAAGCTGAAGCCGGACGGGAGGCTGATAGCGGAGACGGTCAACCCTCACTCGGTGCCGGCGCTGAAGACCTTCTGGGTGGACCCGACCCATCAGCACCCGATCTTCCCCGAGGTGAGCCTCGCGCTCGCGCGCAGCGCGGGCTTCGAGTCGGCCTTCATCTTCCATCCCAACGGCACGGGCGACGTGCGTCGCGACCGCTTCACGCAGGGCGAGTACGCGGTGGTCGCCGGGGGCCCATCGCTGCTCGACTCCGGCGCGGCGCATGGGGCGGGAGCGGGCTCTCGTCAGGTGCTCGAGGCGATACCGGGCACGGAGACCGCGAGCGGGCGCTCGTAGGAGATGCGCTGGTACTCGGGCTCACCGCCGGTGGCCGAGGCCGTGATCATCGCGCGCGAGGGCGCGCCGGGAGGCCAGGACTGGACCCGAACCGGCTCGAGGCCGCAGCTCGCGCACCAGTCCGAGAGCCCCCGCACGTTCGGGGCGAACCAGTTGCTCGTGTCTCCGCCGAGCTCGTCGGTGCGGTAGAAGCGCGCGAGCGCAGGCGTCTCCTCGGCGGTGAGCTCGTCGTCGCAGACCGCGGTCTCGACGTAGGCGGTGCCGCGGGTGAGGGCGCGAACGTTGTCGAGCGCGAGCAGCGGATGGCGCAGGTGGTAGAGCACGCCCCAGAAGATCACGAAGTCGAACTGCTCCTCGATCGCGGCGGCGAGCTCATAGACGCTGGTCTGCCTGAACTCGACGCTCGAGCCGAGCGCCTCGCGGATCGCGTCGAAGCCGAAGTGCATCGGGTCGACGATGTCGGTCGCGAGCACACGCGCGGCGCCGCGCCGCTCGGCGGTGAAGGCCGCGCCGCCGTTGGTCGTGCCGATGTCGAGCACACTCGCGCCGGTGAGGTCGTGGGGCAGATCGGCGGTGTAGAGCAGCCAGTCCACGTCGTTGGCGCCAGGGGCGAAGAGGCCCGGAGCGAGCTCGAAGCGCTGATGCCAGACGAAATCGCCGCGGGCGGCGAGTAGCTCGAGCTCGCTGGTGGATGGCACCCGGCGCAGTGTAAAGAGCGGGCGGAGCGCTCGCTAGGCTGCTGCGGTGACACTCCCATCGGAGCAACCCGAGCGCGAACCCCCGCCGGTGGCGGGAGATCTGCTCCCGGAGCACGTCGAAGGGGTGTTCCTCGAGTTCCTCGGACGGCGGGCCTCGCCCGGGGACGTGGAGGTGTGGATGCGGATCGGCTCGTTGCGCGCACTGATGGACGGCGTGCTCGACTCCGAGGAGTACCGGGCGAGGCTCGCCGCGCGCGAAGCGGCCGAGCGCGAGGCGAGGGAGGACCCGGCGCCGAGAATCTCCTACGCGAACTGCTGGACGGAGGAGCTCGCGGAGTTCTGCCGGCCGCCGGGAACGCTCTCCGAGGACGGCGTGGCGATCGTGGGCGAGCAGGGCCACCTGTTCCTCTACGGGGGCACGAACGACAACCTCGCGATGTTCCGCGGCGAGGTGCCGATGGCGCCGGACTGGCTCGCGCAGTGGAGCTCGCTGATGCAGGAGCGCATCGGCCACGCGGAGGCGAAGGGCCTCGGGCTGTGCAGCCTGATCGTGCCCGACAAGCTCGCCGTCTACTCCGACCTGCTTCCGGGCGACCTCGCCTCCGGCGGCGAGCGCCCCCTGGACCGGCTGAGGGCTCAGCCGCAGCTCGCCTCGCTGCTGTACCCGTCCGAGGCGCTGCGCGCGGAGCGCTCGGGCGGCGAGACCTACATGGTCACGGACAGCCACCTCAGCAACCGCGGGAACCGGTTGCTCGCGGAGCTCACGATCGAGGCGCTCGGCGCCGAGCGCGGTCTGCTCGACGGCGTGGACCGCGCAGAGCACATCCGGCTCGTGAGCGGAGACCTCGGCGTGCACTACGATCCGCCGATCCTCGAGCGGCGTGGCTTTCTCGCCTGCGCTTCGGCGGCTGAGATCGTCGAGGACAACTGGGCGGCGGTGTCCGCGGCAGGAGGGCACATCGGCACGCGCCGCGTCTTCCGTCGTGTCGACGCGCCGGACCCCCGCACGGTGGTCGTCTTCGGCGACTCCTACGCATTCGGCGACGAGGCCTACCCCGGACTCAGCTGGTTCCTCGCGCAGGCCTTCCGCGAGGTGCACTTCGTGTGGGTGCCCTTCGGCTGGGATCCCGGCTACCTCGAGCAGGTGGGAGCGGAGCTCGTGGTCTGCCAGACGGCGGAGCGCTTCGTGGTGCGCGTGCCCCGCCCGCGTGTTGATGTCGCATCGCTCGCGGGCGCCGGCGGCTCGCGCGCGGGTGCGCTGGGGCTCGAGAACGTCTTCGGCGACGTAGCGGGCTGAGGCTCAGCGCCCGCGCATGCGTCGCAGTGGCGCGGTCAGCCGCCAGCTGCGCGAGCGCCGAACCTCATCGAGGCGCCGCGAGAGATCCTCGACCTGGGCCGCGAGCTGCGCCGCGGCGTCGCGCTCGCGCGAGAGCTCCTGCGCCGGCTCGGCGGTCGCGGTGGCGCGGTCCAGAGCGCGCATCGAGGGCCAGTAGTCCACGCTGATCTCCTCGACCATGCCGATGCGCACCCCGATCCGCATCAGCCGCTCGGCGAGGCCCCAGTCGTTGGGCTTGTCGAAGAGGGCGTGCGCGAGCTCGAGGTGCATGAAGCGCAGCCCGGCGTGATAGAGCGATGCCTGCAGCCCGAAGCGTTCGGCTCGCGGCGGGAACTCGCCGATCACGCCGTTGCGCCCGTCGGGAAAGCTGTAGCGGATGCGCCCGTAGACGAACTCCAGGTGCCGTTCCCGTGCGGCACCCAGGAGACGCTCGATGTGGTCGGGGACGAACGCATCGTCGTCCCCGAGCGGCGCGATCCAGAGCCCCTCGGCGAGCTCCACGCCGGCGTTGACCCGGGCGTGCCCGAGGCGAGCCAGGCGCGTCCCGGATCGGGGTCGTAGGGACCGCGGACCGTCAGGTTGTGAAAGCTCACGCGCGCGTCGCCCATCGCGGCGACGGCGGCCGCGACCTCCGGGGGCGAGTTGTCCCCGACGACGATCACCTCGATGTTCGCGTGTGTCTGGGCGAGGGCCGAGGCGATCGCTCGGTCGACGAGCGTCTCGGCCCGGTTCCAGGTGGGGATCACGACGGAGACGAGCGGATCGGGTGTGGAGAACGCGCGCTCGTAAGAGGGGTCGGCGCGGAGCGCGGAGAGTCGGCGGCGGTTGCCGGGGTCGTCGTCGTAGATCACGTTGAGCACGCGCATCAGCAGCGCGTCGCGCTCCTTCGCGCGCTCCGTCTCGCCGTCGATCCGGGCGCTCAGCTCGGCGAGGCCGCTCGCGAGGCCCGCGACCTGCTGGGCGAGCGCACCGAGCGGATCTTCGGCCGGTGGCTGGGGCGGGGCCTCTGACATGGCGACATCGTAGGCTGAGCGCTCTGAACCTGCCGCTGAACGCAACCGAGGTGGTCGTAGGACTGCGGATCCGGTGGTACCGGCGCATGTGGTCGTGCAAGGAGATCGTCGGCGCCCCGCGACTTGCCTCCCCCGCGCTGCTCGCGGGGGAGGGCCGGGTGAGCTTCGACGGCGACGTGACGCTCGGCTGGAGGGCGGGCCCGGGGTTCCACTCGGGCTACACCTACATCGAGGCGCGCTATCCGGGAAGCCTCGTGGCGTTCGCTGCCGGCACCCACGTGAACAACGGTGCGGTGATCGTCAGCGAGGGGCCCGGGATCGCGATCGGCGAGCCGTGCCTGATGGGCCCGGGGGTGCACATCTACGACAGCGACTTCCACTCGCTCGACCCGGCTGATCGCGAAGGCAAGACGCCGGCGACGGCCCCGGTCCAGATCGGCGAGGGAGTGTTCATCGGGACCAACGCACTGATCCTGAAGGGGTCGCGGATCGGCGCGGGCGCCTCGATCGGCGCGGGAGCGGTCGTGAGCGGAGAGGTGCCGGAGGGCTCGACGGTGGCGGGGAACCCGGCGAGGGAGGTGCGCCGATCTCGGCCTACCGTCTGATCGAGCTGCCGGTGATGCCGGACAACCGCGGGAACCTGACGTTCATCGAGGGAAGCCATCACGTGCCCTTCGCGATCGAGCGCGTGTTCTACCTCTACGACGTCCCCGGCGGGCAGTCGCGTGCGGGGCATGCGCTGAAGGAGACCGAGCAGGTGCTGATAGCGGTCTCGGGCAGCTTCGACGTGGTGCTGGACGACGGCGAGAGCCGTCGCACGGTGACGCTGAACAGGCCCTATGTGGGGCTGTACCTGCCGAGCCTCGTGTGGCGCGAGCTGGAGAACTTCTCCTCCGGATCGGTCTGCCTCGTGCTCGCATCGCGCGTGTACGAAGAGGCCCAGTACTACCGCGAGTACAGCGCGTTCGTGGCTGCGCTGGCCGACGAGCGCCAGTGAGACCGATCGCGGCCGCGGCTCCGGGCGCCGAGCTCGCGCCGCTTCGTGAGGAGCTGATCGCCGCTTTCGCGCGGGTGCTCGAGAGCGGCAGCTACGTGCTCGGCACCGAGGTCGAGTCCTTCGAGCGGGAATGGGCCGCGCGCTGCGAGACCGACCACGCGATCGGCGTGAGCAGCGGCACCGACGCGCTCGTGCTCGCGCTGCGCGCGGTGGGGGTCGAGCGCGGCGACGAGGTGCTCGTGCCGGCGATGACTGCGACCGCAACATGGGCCGCGGTCGCGGCGATCGGCGCGGTCCCCGTGGGCGTGGACATCGAGGCGGGGAGCAACGGAATCGACGCGGGACTCGCGGCGGAGGCGCTCACGCTCCGGACGAAGGCGATCGTGGCAGTCCACCTCTTCGGGCGGCCCTCGGACCTCGCGCCGCTGCTCGAGCTCGCGCGCGAGGCGCGCGTGCCGCTGATCGAGGATGCGGCCCAGGCGCACGCGGCGAGCTGGCGCGGCAGGCGCGTGGGCTCGATCGGCGCGGCGGCGGCATTCAGCTTCTACCCGACCAAGAACCTCGGCGCGATCGGCGACGCGGGCGCGGTCACGACGAGCGACGCGGAGCTCGCGGACCGGGTGCGGGCGCTGCGCGAGTACGGCTGGAACGAGCGTCGCGAGGCGGTCCTCGCGGGGGGCGTGAACGCGCGTTTGGACGAGCTCCAGGCCGCGATCCTCCGCGTCGCGCTGACGCGCCTGGGCGCCGACACCGAGCGTCGCCGGGAGCTGGCCACGCGCTACGGAGAAGGTCTGCGGTCCGTCCCCGGCGTGGAGCTCCCTCGGGAAAGCGATGAGTGCGTGCCCGCCTGGCACCAGTTCGTGATCCGCCACCCGCGGCGTGAGGAGCTCGCCGCCGGGCTCGCGGAGCGTGGAGTGCAGACGGCCGTCCACTACCGAACGGTGCCCGCGCTCGAGCCGGCCTTCGCGCACGCGCCACGGCCGCGGGCGGGCTATCCGGTCGCCGAACGCCATGCGCAGGAAGCGCTGAGCCTGCCGCTGCACGCCGCGCTCAGCGACGAGGAATCGCAGGAGGTGATCGAGGCGGTGAGGGCTGTGGGCGCGTCCCTGGACGCCCCCGGCGGCTCCGGGGCGGATACGCGCTAGCCGCGCGGTCGGGCGGGCGCGCCCATCACGGTCGTGCGCGCGGCGACATCGCGGGTGACGACGGCGCCGGCCGCGACGGTCGCCGATTCGCCGATCTCGACGCCGGGCAGCAGCACGGCGCCGGCTGCGACGACGGCGTTCGCCGCGACGCGCGGCGCTCGCAGCGCCCTCCCCTCCAGGGCGGCGGTGGGATCGTTGTCGTTGGTCGAGACGACCGCGGCGGAGACGAACGCGCCCGAGGCAACGCTCATACCGCCGGTGAGGTGCGTGTTGTCCATCACCTTCACGTGGTCGCCGAGCGTGACGTCGTAGTTCAGGGTCACGCACCGCGAGACGATGCAGCGCTCGCCGATCCTCGCTCCCTCGCGAATCGAGGCGCAGTCGCCGATCAGGCAGTTCGCGCCGATCGCGACATCGAAGTAGATCGTGGCGTGGGCTCCGATCGAGCAGCCATCAGCGACCGTCAGGGAGTGCTCGTACTCAGGCTCCTTCGCGGTGGCGCCCGCACCGCGGGGCGCGCGGCCCACGACCGCGCCGGGGAAGACCTCGACGTCGTCGCCGAGCACGACTCCCTCGCCGATCACCGCGTGCGGATGCAGGACGCAGCGCGCGCCGAGGCGCGCGCCGGAGCCCACGACGGCGTGCGCGTGCATCGTGGAGCCGGCGCCGAGCTTCGCCGAGGGTGCGAGCACCGCAAACGGCCCGATCGCGCAGTCCGGACCGACCTCGCCCTCGACCGCGGCGAGCGCGCTGATCGGGGCCTCGCCGCTCATCCGCGGCGGCGCGAGGCTCTGGCCGGGCCTGGCATCGCCCCGACTCTAGAGCGAGCGGCGGCTGTCGCCCGCCATCCGTCCAGCTTCGGGGAAGGAGCGCGCGGAGGGGGAAGCTCCTGCAGCGATGGACGCTGCGCTCATATCCCAGTCGGTTTCCGGACAGGTCTCTCAAGCAGGCCCGGGCTCCCGTCGATCGCTGAGGATGACGCCCGCCACAGAGAGAGCTCACCGCCTCCGCATTCCCCGCAGCCTCACCGGGCCGGCCGCGGCCTTCGTTGTGCTCGTGCTCACGGCCTGGGCCCCCGCAGCCGCGTCGGCGAACGTGACCACCGTGGGACCACGCTTTGCGGGGCCGGCGACGCTCGACACGAACGACGGGCTCGGCTACCAGGGCACGGACACCGCGGTGCCCCCCGCGCCCGACGCTCCCGACGGCGTCGTGCACACCGCGCACTTCGGCGCGGACACGGCGATCTGGAACGCGACCGTGGCGGGTCACAGCGCGGCGATGCCCCATGCGGGGCAGGCCGTGCAGGTACGCCTCGAGGGCTGCGCGGTGCCCTCCCCGGGCGATCCCGCGCCGCTCAACCAGATCCACTTCCAGACGCTCCAGCCGCAGGGGAGCTCGCTCAAGGTGATGCTCAGCTCGGGCTCCTTCACGATCCCCACGTGCGGTCAGGGCGGGGCGAGCGCCTCGACGGTGACGACGTACACGCCCTACAACCTCTGCGTTGGCAAGGGCGACTACGTGGACTTCAACGACGAGGGTGGCTTCGAGGAACCGTGGTATCGCAGCGGGGTGCCCTACCGCGTGCTCGGCTCCTCCAACGGGTCCTCGCTGACCTCCTTCATCCGTGGCGGGGGGACGGGCAACGGGGCGGTCTTCAACCCCTCCGACGGGAGCGCGATGGAAGGTTGGTCGCGCAAGTCGGGCGCGGAGCTGATGATGCAGGTGGCGCTCGGCACCGGCCCGGACGCGCGCTACGTGTGTGCGACGGGAACCAAAGAAGCGCCGCGCGTGCTGCCGCCGCTGCGGGTGAGCCGCCAGACGGACGGGATCAACCGCTCCCGCGTGGTGGGTGTGGCGATCTTCTGCCGCCCCACCACGGGCTGCCACGGCGGCGCAACGCTCGAGCTGCCCTCGTCGAGCCACGGGGCGAAGGTGGGCTCGTCCTCGTTCTCGCTGCCGGGCAACGCGACGACCCACCTGCCGATCCGCGTGAGCCCGCAGGTCCTGCGGCTGATCCGGCGCAACCACGGCGTCGACACGCGGATCATCGTGCACATGGGCAAGCAGACCTTCGTGCAGCACGTGACGATCAAGATCCTTTGACTCAGGCGAGTCCGCAGCCAACTTCCGTCCCCTTCCGGCCTGGTTTCTAAAGACATCGCGGTTGCGGGCCGTTCGGGAGCCAATGCGATCGCTCTGCTCCCGCCCCAGCTTCGCGCCGCTGCGCGCGGCCGTCCTGCTCGCCTCCCTCTCGCTTCTCTTCGTGCTCTCCGCGCCGCTCCCGGCCTCCGCGGCGACGATGACCTTCGGCAGCCCGCTGTCCCGGCCGGCGACGCTGGACACGGCCGAAAACCTCAACTACGAAGGCTCGAACATCGCGGTGCCGGGCTCGGTCTTCCACATCAACCACGACGCGGCGGACACGCTGCTCTGGAACACCGCGCTGCCCGCGGCAAGCCCGGGCGCTCCGCAGGGCGGCCAGGTCACGAGCGTGAGCCTCGAGGGATGCGCGCGCCAGCCCTCGGGGGCACCCGCGCCGCTCACGCAGATCCACTTCCAGGACCTCACCCCGACGCCCGAAGGCGGCGCGAAGATCGACCTCACGACGGGCGCCTTCGAAATCCCGGTGTGCGGGGCGGGAGGCGCGAGCGGCAGCACCGTTACGACCTACACCCCGTTCAACTTCTGCGTGAGTCAGGGCGACGACATCGGCTTCAACGACGAGGGCGGCTTCGCGGCGGCCGAAAACGGCCCGCCGCCCTACCCGGCGGGCGTGCCCTATGAGGTGATCGGAGCGAGCAGCGGCGCGACGATGGCCTCGTTCGTGCGCAACGGCGGGACGAACAACGGGACGACGATCTCGCCGACCGACCGCACCAACCACGACGGCTACGCGTCGAACGCGAACGAGGAACTGATGCTGCAGGCGACGCTCGCGACCGGCCCGGACGCCTCGGACTCCTGCCCCGGGGGCACGAAAAGCTCCTACGTGGCGCCGACGAGCGGCTACACGGGCAAGCCCTCGCCGCCGCTGAAGGTGAGCAAGCAGACCGATGGGATCAACCACCGCCGGATCGTTTCGATCGCGCTCTACTGCCACCAGGCGACGGGTTGCAAGGGGAGCCTCACGCTCACACCCCCGGCGAGCGCGCACCGGCCGCGCGTGCAGGTGAGCTTCTCGATCCCGGGAGGGAAGACCACGCACGTGCCCGTACGGGTGCCCGCGGCGCTCGTCGCGCTCGTTCGCAAGCGCCACCACATGGAACTGCCGCTGAAGCTCGTTGCGAGCGTTCCGGGCACGAGCGTCACCCAGAACGTGACCCTGCGCATCTTCTGAGGCTCGGCGAGGCGCGGGAGGCCCGGCGGATCCCTCTCGCCGCTAGCCTGTTGGGCCCAAATGAGGACTGTGGAGACGTCACTGCCCGGCCTGGTCGCGCTCGAGCCCGATGTGCACGGCGATGAGCGCGGGTTCTTCACCGAGACCTACCGCGAGAGCTGGCACGAGCACGCGGGCATCCCGCTCAGCGAGAGGTTCGTGCAGGACAACCACTCGCGCTCGGGACGAGGGGTGGTGCGCGGGATGCACTTCCAGATCGGGGCGGGCGTGGCGAAGCTCGTGCGCTGCGCGCGCGGCCGGATCGTGGACGTGGCGGTCGACCTGCGCGCGGGCTCGCCGACCTACGGGGAGTGGGCGGCGGTCGAGCTCGACGAGGAGAGCATGCGCGAGCTCTACGTCCCGGTGGGCTTCGCGCACGGCTTCTGCGTGCTCAGCGACGTGGCCGACGTGCTCTACAAGCAGACGGCCTATTACAACGGCGAGATCGAACGCGGGATCGCCTACGACGATCCCGAGGTGGGGATCGAGTGGCCGCTGCCCGCGGCGGAGCTGATCGTCTCCGAGCGAGATGCGGCGGCGCCGCGGCTCGCGGAGATAGCGCCCGAACTGCCCTTCCGGTGGGATCCTTGAGAGCGATGCGCGAACGCACCAACGGCTACACGGTGACGGCGTCCCAGTACGTGCTGATCGCACGCGCGGCGCTCGTCGCGCTGACCCTGATCGTGCTCACGGGCGCGGCGGTGCGCCTGACGGGTTCGGGGCTCGGCTGCCCGACCTGGCCGAAGTGCTACGGGAGCTACTACCCGCCGCTCAACACCCATGCGGTGATCGAGTTCTCCAACCGCGTGGTCACCGTGCCGGTCGTGATCGCGGCCGGGCTCGCGTGGGTCGGAGCGCTTCGCCGCCGGCCCTACCGGCGCGACCTGGTGTGGCTCGGCGGGCTGCTCCCGCTGGGCGTGGTGGGCCAGGCGGTGCTCGGGGGCTTCACGGTGAAAGGCGCGCTGGACTACGGCTGGGTGATGGGCCATTTCGCGCTCTCGATGCTGATCCTGCTCGCCGCGGTGGTGCTGCTCTGGCGCGCGTCGTATGAGCCGCGCCCGGCGGCCACCGAGCTGAGCCCCGGCGAGGGCGTGCCGCCCGCTGCGATCGGGCCGAGCGAGGCTCCGCTGCAGGCGAGCGAACCGGAGCCGATCGCCGACCGCGGCCTGCTGCGCGGGCTGCTCGGGCTGGTCGCGCTCGGCGCGCTGACGATCTTCGCGGGAACGGCGGCGACGGCGGCGGGTCCACACGCAGGGGGCTCGCCGGGCCAGCGCATCAACCGGCTCAGCTTCGACGGGCACGGGACGATGGACTTCGTGATCCATCGCCACGCCGAGATCGCGTTCGTGTTCAGCCTCTGCGCGGTGGCCGCGTGGTGGCTCGCGCGGCGACGCGAGGCACCGGAGCGCGTGCGGCGGCCGCTCACGGCGCTCTGCGTGCTGCTCGCGCTGCAGGGCGTGGTGGGCCTCGACCAGTACGAGACGCACCTCCCCACGGAGCTCGTCTGGGTGCACGTGTGTCTTGCGTGTGGCGCCTGGCTGGCGGCGCTGTGGGCGGCCTGTGAGGCGGGCGCGCTGCGCTTCGTGCTCGGCGGGCGCAGGCGCGGAGCGCGAGCGGAGCGCTCGCTGCGCGCTCCGGCGCCGGTCGATCTCCCCGGAAATTAGGGCTTCTTCCGCCGCGAGAGCCCGTGTTTACGGGTCTCGTCGTCCGCGTGAGCTACTAGCCTCCTCGGAGCAAAGACACTCGAGAAGGGAGTGGCATGACCAAGAACGAGCTAGCTGAGGCGGTCGCCTCGAAATCCGGCATAAGCGGCAGCCAGGCTCGCCAGGCAGTCGAGGCGGTGATCGAGTCGGTCTCCGACGAGCTTGCCTCCGGGGGAGAGGTCTCGCTTGCGGGCTTTGGCAAGTTCAGCGTCAGCCAGCGCGCCGCACGTCAGGGGCGTAACCCGTCCACTGGCGCGACGATCCAGATCGCGGCGTCGAAAGCCGCGAAATTCTCGGCGGCGAGCGCGCTGAAGAAGCGTCTGAACCCCTGAGAGGCTCGAGTGTCACCGGTTCGGCTGAGCCGGTGACACACCTCTCGTCCTGACCGCCGGGCCAGTCGTGACGGCCCCCCGTGGCGGCGCCCGAGGGCGCTCCAAACGGCGGTCGTTGCGGCTTTCGGCCAATCCTTACGAGCGGGTAACCAATCGTTAAGGCTGGCGCGGGATGGTGCTCGTGCATCCTCCCTCGAAGATCGGCGGTCATGATGAAGTCCGTAGCTGCTGAAGCGACCTCGACGAGTACGCGCTACCCCTCGCTGGTCGCCTTCTACAACGCCGAGGAGCTACGCCTGAGCTCGCGTGAGCAGGACGTGGGTCTGTGGTGGCGAGACGGCGAGGGCGGTGCGCTGCATCGCGCGGCGTGGATCGAGGAGACCGGTGAGCTCTACCTCGTCCGTCTCGGGCCGCCCGCGGAGGGCGGCGGAGCGGTGGAGGTGCTCGCGCGCGTGGACGACCCGCGTCGTCTGCAGCGCATCCTCGCGGGATGGCGCGAGCACTGCGGCGAGCCCGGATCGCTGCAGTGGCTGCGGATGCGCGCGCGGCGTCTGGTCGCGCTTCCTTCGCTGGCCCGGCCTCGCCGGTCGGGCGGGTCCCCCTCGCTGGGAGCGACCGCCTGAGCGACTGGGCCGGACTCGACCTCTCCGAGATTCGTCCAGCGCGAGCCGTGAATCCGCGTTCGCGGGGTCTACTGGTTGTGAGGGCGGCGGACGCGCACCCGCCGCCCTTCGCTTTGCGTGGGGCGGCTAACCCCGGCTGCGCGGGAAGCGCGGGAGCCCGTCGTCGGGGATCTGCTCCCAGGGCGCAGCGGAGTCGATGAACTGCCGGTATTCGGGGCGGATACCCGGATCGCCGTCGAGCGCGCCGAAGCGCACCGCGACCTGCTCGTCGCTCAGCGGATCGCCGCTGAAGAGATGCCCGCCGCAGTTCGAGCAGAAGAGCTTGGGCACGCCGGTCTCAGGCTGGAACGCACGCAGCCGCTCCTCGCCCTGGAGGAGCTCGAAGCCGGACTGCGGCACGCGACCGTTCAACGACGAGGGCGTGCCCGTGCGGCGCTGGCAATGCGTGCAGTGGCAGTAGCCCGCGCTCACGAAGGGGGCAGTGATGCGAAAGCGCACGGCGCCGCAGAGGCAACCACCCGTGAGGGGGTTCCCGGGGGATGGCTGCGAGCCGGGATCGCTCACGTCTCGATCCTAGAGGTCGAGATGAACCCGAACGAAGAAGGGCCGGCGCTGAGGCCGGCCCTTCTCCAATCCTTTTTGGACTTCGCCCCTGAGGGTCGAGAGTCAAGCGAGACGCGGACGCAGGGAGCGAAATGTGCTCCGCACATGAGCGACTGAGGACAAAGTCTCGCGCCGGCTCTCGGCCCTCAGCCGCAGCCGGTGTTGTTGCCGCAGGACGAGCACGTGTAGCAGGAGCCCGTGCGCTGCATCATCCCGCCGCACTGGCTGCACGCGGGCCCGAGGTCGAGGCCCTGGAGACGCGCGGGGACGACGGGCGGGCTGTCGGTGAGCGCGCTCGTCGGGGCGCTCGCACCGCCGGGGGCCGCGGAGGCCTCGGGCTGCGCGGGTGCGGCCGGCGCAGGGCCCGCGGTGTCGCCGCCGTAGGAGAGCGCGTCCTCCGCCGCTTTGCGCGCGCGCACCGCGGGGGTGAGGATGCCGAGCTCCTCCTGTGCGTCCGTGTCGAGGAACCGCGAGGCGAGCCAGCGCATGATGTAGTCGGGCATCGACTTCGCGAAGGGGATCTCGGGGTTGCCCGTGATGCCCTCCGGCTCGAAGCGCATGTAGCTGAACTTCTGCACGAGCGTCTCGAGCGGCACCCCGTACTGCAGCGCGATCGAGATCGCGGTCGCGAAGGAGTTCATCATCCCGCGCAGCGTCGAGCCCTCCTTGCCGATGTCGGTGAGGAAGATCTCTCCCACCGAGCCGTCCTCGTACATGCCTGCGGTGATGTAGCCCTCGTGACCGCCGATCGAGAACTTGTGCGTGATCGACTGGCGCTCCCGCGGCATCCGCTTGCGGCGCGGGCCCGCCTCCGCGAGCGCCTTGCTCACCGCGAGCTCGACGATCTCATCCACGTTCGCGGGCGCCTTCTCCTGCGCGTCCGTGCGCAGCGCCTGAGCGGTCTTCGAGCCGTCGCGGTAGATCGCGAGCGCCTTCACGCCCTGGCGCCATGCCTGGATGTAGGCGTCCGCGATGTCCTCCACGGTCGACTCCTGGGGCATGTTCACCGTCTTGGAGATCGCGCCCGAGATGAAGGGCTGGACCGCACCCATCATCTTGATGTGGCCCATGTGGCTGATCGCGCGCGAGCCCACCGCCACGTCGAACACGGGCAGGTGCTCCTCGGCGAGGCCGGGCGCGCCGACGATCGTCCCGTGCTCCGCGAGGTGCGCCTCGATCTGCTCGATCTGCGGCTCGGAGTAGCCCAGGGTCTGCAGCGCGAGCGGCACGGTGCGGTTGACGATCGTCATCTGACCGCCACCCACGAGCTCCTTGAACTTGACGAGCGAGAAGTCGGGCTCCACGCCCGTCGTGTCGCAGTCCATCAGGAAGGAGATCGTGCCCGTGGGCGCGAGCACCGTCGCCTGTGCGTTGCGGTAGCCCAGCGCGCTCGCCGAGCTCCACCGCCTCGTCCCAGGAGCGCCGCGCGGCCGCGAGCAGCTCCGTGTCGCCCGCGAGGTCCTCGGGGATCGCGTAGGAGGCGTCGCGGTGCATCCGCATCACCGCGTTGTGCGGCTCGCGGTTCTCCTCGTAGTGCTCGTAGGGCCCGAGCGCGCCCGCGACCTCCGCCGAGCGCCGGTAGGCGCGGCCCGTCATCAGCGCCGTGATCGCCGCTGCCGCGCCGCGCCCCTGGTCGGAGTCGTAGGGCATCCCGTTCGCCATCAGGTAGGCCCCGAGGTTCGCGTAGCCGAGCCCGAGCTGGCGGAACGCGCGTGCGTTCACCCCGATCTCCTCCGTCGGGTAGCTCGAGGGGCCGACGATGATCTCCTGTGCGAGCAGCACGATGTCGACGGTGTGCTCGAAGCTCTCCACGTCGAGCGTCCCGTCTGCGCGGCGGAACTTCATCAGGTTCAGCGAGGCGAGGTTGCACGCGGAGTTGTCCACGTGCATGTACTCGCTGCAGGGGTTCGACGCGTTGATCCGGCCGCTCACCGGCGAGGTGTGCCAGGTGTTGATCGTCGTGTCGTACTGCACGCCGGGGTCCGCGCAGCGCCAGGCCGCTTCGGCGATTTCCTGCATCAGCTCGCGCGCGGGGATCGGCTCTCCGACCGGCTCGCCGGTGGTGCGCGCGGTCAGTCGCCAGTCGCCGTCCTCCTCGACGGCCCTCATGAACTCGTCGGTGATCCGCACCGAGTTGTTCGCGTTCTGGTACTGGATCGAGAAGAACCCGTCGCCGTCGATCGACATGTCGAAGCCCGCGTTGCGGAGCGCCTCGGCCTTGTCCTCCTCCTTGGCCTTGCACCAGATGAACTCGCGGATGTCCGGGTGGTCGATGTCGAGCACCACCATCTTCGCCGCGCGGCGCGTCTTGCCCCCGGACTTGATCGTGCCCGCCCAGGAGTCCGCGCCGCGCATGAAGGACACGGGGCCCGAGGCCGTGCCGCCCTTCGCGAGCGGCTCCATCGAGCCGCGGATCTTCGAGAGGTTGATGCCCGAGCCGGAGCCGCCGCGGAAGATGTTCCCCTCCTTGGTGTTCCAGCCCAGGATCGACTCCATCGTGTCCTCGACGGAGAGGATGAAGCACGCGCTGCACTGCGGCGTCTCCTCGAAGCCCACGTTGAACCAGACCGGCGAGTTGAAGGCCGCCATCTGGTGCAGGAGGATGTGGGTGAGCTCGTGGTTGAAGGTGTTCGCGTCCTCTTCGCTCGCGAAGTAGCCGCCCGTCCGGCCCCAGCCGGTGATCGTCCCCGCCACGCGGCTGATCATCTGCTTGACCGAGCTCTCCCGCTGGGGGCTGCCGAGCTGGCCCCGGAAGTACTTCTGGGCCACGATGTTCGTCGCGTTCTGCGACCAGCTCTTCGGGAACTCCACGCCCGCGCTGCTCGAACGCGACGTGATCCCCGTGGCCGATGTGCGCGTCCCGCAGCTCCCACTCCACCGACTCGAAGGGGTGCGTACCCGGACTGCTCAGAAGCCGCTTGATCTCGAGCGCCTGACCGGGGACTGCCTCCGGGGTGCGTGTGGTGTGCGGAGCTTCGTTCATCGGACCTTCCTCCTCTGCTGCGCCTGCGTGCGGGCTACCCACTCGAAAGCTGTTTGACGGGTCGACCATCCTCGCGCGCCGTTCGGACAGAAAAGGGGGGAGCTGAGGAGTCGAATCCTGTCCCTTTTCCTCTCCTTATTTTAGTCCTTTCTCCCGCTCGATCCGGAGCGAAAAGCCCTCGAAAAGAGGGTCTTCCTGGCAATTTGCGGGTATCGCGCGGGGACCGCCGAACACGCTCTTTGCGGGCTCGCGCACAGCTCGGGCGAGGCTAGTGGCCGAGTCTGATCCAGTCGGTGAATTCCGCCCAGGTAGCGGACGCCCGGAAGCTCGCCTCGCCGAGCGAATGGCGCCAGGAGAGCAGCCAGTGGGGCTCGAACGCCCCGAGCCTGAACACCGCCCAGCCCACGCACGCGAGCGCGATCAACGCCGCGATCACCGCGGCGAGCAGCGCTCCCCCGGAGATGCCCCCGCCACCTCTGGTCGCGTGCGTCGCCTTGTTGCCCGCCGCCGTGCCGGTCGTCTTCGCGGGCGGGGTTGCGGGGAGCGTCGTCGTCTGGGTGCTCGTCGACGCGCTCGGGAGGGTCGTGTTCGACGTGGTCGCGCTCGCGGGCGCCGCCGCTCCGCCGACCACTCCGGCCGCGGGCGTGCTCGTCGTACCCGTGCTGGTGAGCGTCTGGCCCGGCGAGGCGAGCGCGGGGGTCGCGGCGAGCGCGCACAGGGCGGTGGCGAGGAGGAGGGTGAGGCGCGCGCGCGAGCGCAGAGGCGAGCGGTGCATCGCCCTGATGCTAGCCCTCGCGCTGGGCGGGAAGCAGATCCTCGATCGCGGCGAGCGCCGCCGCGCGCAGCTCCGCGGGAGAGCGTGAGGCGTCGAGCACGCGGAACCTCTCGGGCTCCTCTGCGGCGAGCCGGTCGTAGGTCGCCGCGACCTCGGCGAAGAAGCTCCCGGGCTCGGCCTCCAACCGCTCGGGACCCGTCGCCGCGGTTCCCCGCTGCGCGAGCCGTGCGCGCGCTTCCGCGGGATCGAGGCGGAGCAGGAGCGTGCGGTCGGGGCGCAGCCCCCCGGTGGCGAAGTCGTCGAGGCGGCGCATCTCATCGAGACCCAGCGCGCGCCCGCCCCCCTGGTAGGCGAGGGTGGAGTCCGAGAAGCGGTCGAGTAGGAGCAGCGTCCCCGCCTCGAGGCGGGGACGGATCAGCTCGGCGACGAGCTGCGCGCGCGCGGCCGCGTAGATCAGCGCCTCGGCCTGCGGGGAGAGCTCGAGCGCGGGATCGGCGACGAGCGCACGCAGGCGCTCGGAGAGCTCGACGCCCCCCGGCTCGCGGAGCAGCTCGGCCGCGGTTCCACGCGCGAGCAGCGCCTCGCGCAACGCGCCGGCGAGCGTGGTCTTGCCCGCACCGTCGATTCCCTCGATGCTGATCAGCCTGCCCACGCCCACCCGCGCAAGCTACCCGGCGCCCCGGTGGCGCGTCTAGCATGCGGCGCATGGCGCAGGCCACGAGCGATCAGCCCCGGCGAGCCTGCCCGATCCCGCGCGCCATCCGCACGCCGCCGCGATCCTGAAGCCCGCGCTCGCCCCCGGCGGGCAGCCCTCGCACGCCTATCTCTTCCACGGCCCCGCGGGTGCGGGCAAGCGCGCGGTCGCGCGCGGTCTCGCCTCGGCGCTGCTCGAGGAGGGCGCGGCGAGCCCCGCCACGGTCGCCGAGCGGGTCGCGCGCGGCAGCCACCCCGACCTCACCTGGGTGCGACCCTCGGGAGCCGCGGAAATGCTCGTGGGGGACATCGAGGAGCCCGTCGTGGCCGCGGCCGCGCGCACGCCCTTCGAGTCGCGTCGCCGCGTGTTCGTGATCGAGGGAGCGGAGACGATGAACGACCAGGCCGCGAACAGGTTGCTGAAGACGCTCGAGGAGCCCCCGCCCTACGCGCATCTGGTGCTGCTCACCGATCGTCTCGCCGACGTGCTCCCCACGATCCTCTCGCGCTGCCAGCTCGTGCGCTTCGACCCGCTCTCACCCGAGCAGATCGAGGCCACGCTGATCGCTGCCGGGACCGAGACCGAGAGCGCGCGAGCGTGCGCCCGTCTCGCCGCGGGGGACGCCGCGCTTGCGAGCCGTCTCGCGAGCGCGGAAGGCGAGTCGCTGCGCGCCGCAGCCGAGGCCTTCGCCCGCGCCGCGCTCGCCGCAGACACGGCGGAGCGCCCCTGGCTCGCGCTGCTCGAGGCCGCGCGCGCCGCGGGCACGCTCGCGGGCGAGCAGAGCGCGGAGCGCCTCGGTGAGGAGCTCGAGCTGCTGCCCTCCAAGGAGCGCAAACGCCACGAGCGCGAAGGGCTCGAGGCGCGCCGTCGCGGCGAGCGACGCGCGCGCACCCGCACGCTCGACCTCGGCCTGCGGCTAGCCGAGCTCTGGGTGCGCGACGTGCTCTGCGTCGCCGAGGGCGCGCCCGATCTGATCTTCGCCGTGGACCGGCGCGCGGAGCTCGAGGAGGATGCGAGGGACGCCGATCCGGAGGTCCTCGGGCGGGCGATCGAGCGGCTGGGCGCCACGCGCCTCAGCCTCTCGGTGAACGTCTCCGAGGAGCTTGCGCTGGAGGCCGTCGCCTACGAGATCGGGGCGGAGCCCTCGGCGATCGAGCCGAGGTTGGGTTCGAGGCCGTAGGTCTCGAAGGCCATGAAGCTGTGGAAGTCGCGGTTCTCGGGGCCGTGGAAGTCGGCGGAGCCCGTGGTGAGCATGTTGTCGAGCTCCGCGGCGCGAGCGGCGAGCAGGCGTGTCTGGGCCTCGTCATGGGTGATGTAGAAGGCCTCCACCCCGTCGATGCCGAGGGCGTGGAAGCGGTCGAGCGAGCGGATCACCTCATCGGGGTCTGAGATGTCCCAGAAGGGGTGCGCCCAGATCGCGACCCCGCCGGCTTCGTGGATCGCCTCGATCGACTCGGCGACGGTGGGGGTCTGGCGCAGACGGAAGGCGGACTTGCCCTCGATCAGGTAGCCGCGGATCATCGAGCCCACGTCGTCGATCGACTCGGCGGCGAGGCGCTCGGCGTTCGCAGGGGCGCGGAGGACGGCGCCCGCGAGGTGCGGTCGGCCGATCGGTTTGCCCGCCGCGATGCGCTCTTCGATCTCGCTTTCGTCGAGGTCGAATCCGACCTCGCGCAGCGCGTCGCGCATGCGCAGAGTGCGCTTCTCGCGGTCGGCGAGGAAGTCATCGAGCCGGGTGGTCATCGGCGGCCCGGTGTAGTCGATGTCATAGCCCAGGATGTGCAGTTCGCGGGGCTCGCTCGCGCCCTCGTCGACGGCGGAGATCTCGACGGCGGGGACGATCTTCACGCCGTGCTCAGCCCCCGCGGCGACGGCCTCCGCGACGCCCGCGATCGTGTCGTGGTCGGAGAGCGCGAGCAGCTCGACGCCGGAGTCGGCCGCGCGGGCGACGACCTCCGAGGCCGAGAGCACACCGTCGGAGTTCGTGGAGTGGGACTGCAGATCGAAGCGGGGCGGCACGGGCGGAAGCGTACGCGATCGCTCAGGGCCCGGCGGGCTCCTGCGCGGGGCTCGGAAGCGCGGGGGCGGTGAGCGCTCTGACGCGCCGGTCGACCGCCTGGCGCAGCCGCCGGACGGCGGCGTGATAGCGCTCGGCCTTCTGCTGGAGGAGCGTGGCACCCGCGGGATCGACGGGGTCCGCGCCGGTGAGCGAGAGCTTCGCGGCGGCCGCGTCGGTCTCGGCGGCGCGCAGTCCGGCTTCGAGCCAGAGCACCTCGAGGTATGCGAGGGCGGCGCCTTTCTGCTCGCCCTGCAAGGCGGGAGGAGGCTCGAGCTGGCGCAGCGCGGGGATCACCTTCGAGACGAGCCAGCGCTGCTCGGCGTGGACACGGAGGAGCAGGCAGATGTCGGGCGGGTGCTCGTCGATCACGGGCTCGCTCTGGAGGAGTTCGGACATGGGGAGGTCAGGGGAGGGGGGCGGGGGGAGGCGGTGGTCGGTGGGATTCGAGGGGAGTGGAGAGGCTGTGCTCTGGGATTCGGCGGGCTCACGCGGCTGCTTTAGGAGATCGGTCGGGCTCTCCACGCATCGGCCCCGACCGGATGCGGCAAGGGGGCCCGGGTCGCGATTCAAGGCCTGTGCGGGCGGTGGCGATGAAAGCTGTGTAGGCCGCAAGAAAGGAAGGATGCTCTTGCCGGACAGGGACCCGACGGGCCGGACGGCCGGTCAGTACGCGCGCGCGACGTGGCGGCGCATGCGCATGCGTGCGCTCGTGGCCCTCGGCGTGCTCGCGACCGCGACCGCGCTCGCGGGGAGGGGCTTCGGCCTGCAGGACTGGCGCTACACCGTGGCCGAGATCGGCCTGCTCGTGACGATCTTCGTGATCGTCCGCTACGTGATGCCGCTCGTCGAGCGCCAGGACCGCGGCGCGCTCGCGGAGGAGCAGGTGGGCGCGCTGCTCGACACGCTCCCGCGCGATCGCTGGCACGTGATCCACGACGCGACGCTCGGACGGGGCAACGTGGACCACATCGTGATCGGCCCGGCGGGGGTCTTCACGATCGAGACGAAGAGCCACCCGGGTCCCGTGCGGGTGGGACGCCTGCACGGCGCGACGATCGCGCAGGCCCAGGCTCAGGGCAGGGCGATCGGCTGGGTGACGGGAACGGAGGTGGAGCCGCTCGTGGTCTTCAGCCGCGCGTGGGTGGACCGTCCGGGCGCACGGCGCAAGGGGGTGCGCGTGCTCCCCGCGCGGATGCTGCTGAGCCACCTGCGCAAGCAGCAGATGCGCCTCAGTGCGAGCGACGTGGACTCCGCGCGCCAGGCGCTCGCGGATGCGCTGCTCGAGCAGCGGGCGCGGCCGCGCCTGCTCGGGGACCGCTGGGCGATCCGGCTGTAGCCTCTACTACATGGCTGTTGCCGCGCGATCCGCCGCCGGGGCGCCCGAGGCGCGGGCGGGCACGGGCACCGATGCGGCGGGCCTGCCTCCGGGCCCGCGCGCACACGCGGTCCTGCAGACGCTCGCGTGGACGCTCGCGCCGACGTGGTTCATGGAGCGCTGCATGGCGAGCTTGGGAGAGGTGTTCACGGTGACCTTCGCCCCGAGCGGGCTCAAATTCGTGATGATCGCGGACCCCGCCGCGGTCAAGGAGGTCTTCACCGCGCCGCCCGATGTTGCGCCCTCGGCAGCGGCCAACTCGCCGGTGCGCCCGGTGGTCGGGCCGAGCTCGGTGCTCGTGACGGTTGGCGCGGAGCACATGCGCCAGCGCAAGCTCCTGCTTCCCCCTTTCCACGGGGAGCGCATGCGCGAGTACGAGCACACGATCGTCGCGGCGACGCAGGCGGACATGGCGAGCTGGCCGCGCGGGCAGACGATGCGAGTGCTCCCGCGCTCGCGCGCGATCACGCTCGAGGTGATCCTCACCGCGGTCTTCGGGGTGGGCGAGGAGCGGCGCGAGCCTCTGCGCCTGGCGATCGGCGAGCTGATGAGCCCGCTGAACCTGATCGCGGTGCTGCGGATCGCGCTGAGCCGCCCGACGGAGAGGCGACCGGAGGGCGCGGTGGGGCGGGCGCTGGACGGGCTCGACGCGGTGCTCTACGAGGAGATCCGCTCGCGCCGTGGGGCGGGGGACGTGGAGGAGCGCACGGACATCCTCTCGATGCTCCTGCAGGCGCGCGACGAGCAGGGAGAGGAGATGACAGACGAAGAACTGCGCGACGAGCTCGTGACGCTGCTGCTCGCGGGCCACGAGACGACCGCGACCTCGGTGGCCTGGGCGATCGAGCGCCTCGTCCGCCACCCCGAGAAGCTCGCGCGGCTGCAGGCGGAGATCGATCGGGGGGAGGAGGAGTACCTGAACGCGGTGGTGAACGAGACGCTGCGCCTGCGCCCGGTGGTGCCGATCGTCGCGCGGGTGCTGCGCGAGGAGATGAGCGTGGGCGCTCGGAGGATGCCCGCGGGGACCACGCTCGCGCCATGTATCTACCTCACGAACCGCAACCCGCGTGCGTACGAGCGCCCGGACCGGTTCATCCCCGAGCGCTTCCTCGAAGGCGCTCCGGAGACGTTCTCCTGGATCCCCTTCGGCGGGGGCATCCGCCGCTGCATCGGAGCGGCGTTCGCGCAGCTCGAGATGAAGCTGATCCTCTCGACGGTGCTCGCGGAGCTCACCCCGCGCCTGCCCAGGGGGACGATCGCGCGACGCGGCGAGCTCACCCGTCGCCGCACGATCACGCTCGTGCCGATGAGCGGGGCGAGAGTGGTGTGGGAGCAGCGCAGCCGACCTCCGAGGTGAGGGGTACCGTCAGAGCGATGGCGAGCGCGACAAGCGATCGAGCCCCGGCGGGCGCAGGGGGCGGGGTTCCGAGCCCCGAGGCGTTGCTCGCGCGCTTCGACCTCTCCGCATTCCGCCCGGGCCAGCGCGAGGCGGTGGAGGCGGCCCTGGGGGGCCGCGACTCGCTCGTGGTGATGCCCACGGGCGGGGGCAAGTCGCTCTGCTACCAGCTCCCCGTGCTTGCCTGGGAGGAGCATCCCGAGCAGCCGCTCGTGGTGGTGGTGAGTCCGCTGATCGCGCTGATGAGCGACCAGCTTCGACGCCTGCGGGAGGCGGGAGTGCGCGCGGCGATGCTCGCCTCGGGTCAGGCGGATGGGCAGAACGAGCAGGGGCTTCGCGAGATCGAGTCGGGAGAGTGCGGGCTCGTGCTGGCCGCGCCGGAGCGCTTCGCCTCGGTGGCCTTCAGGCGCGCGCTCGGGGCGCGGAGGGTGGGCCTGTTCGTGGTGGACGAGGCGCACTGCGTGACGGAGTGGGGGCACGACTTCCGCCCCGACTACCTGCGGCTCGGCGAGGCGATCTCCTCGCTCGGGCGCCCGACGGTGATGGCCGCGACGGCGACCGCGACCCCGCGGGTGGCGGCGGAGATCGCGGCACGCCTGGGCTTGCGTGAGCCCCTGCAGGTGCGCTCGGGCTTCGACCGGCCGAACCTCGTCTTCGACGTGGCGAGCGTGGAGGGCAAGGGGGCGGTGGGACGCAAGCGCGCCGGGCTGATGCACGTGCTCGCACGCGCGGAGGCGCTCCCGGCGATCGTGTACGCGGGGACGCGGCGCGACACCGAGTCGCTCGGCACGGAGCTCGAGGGTGCGGGGATCGCGGCGGTGAGCTACCACGCGGGCCTCACCCCGGATCGGCGCCGGTCCGCGCAGGACGCGTTCATGTCGGGCGCTGCGGAGGTGGTCGTGGCGACGAACGCGTTCGGGATGGGGGTGGACAAGGCGGAGGTACGAACGGTGGTGCACTGGGCGCTCCCCACGAGCCTCGAGGCCTACTACCAGGAGGCGGGTCGCGGGGGCCGCGACGGCCTGCCCGCGCGAGCGCTGCTGCTCGCCTCGCGGATGGATCTGGGCCGACTGATCCGCTTCATCAAGGAGCGGGAGACAAGCGTGGCGGACGTGCGCTCCTACGTGGGCCGGATGCGCGCGGTGGCGGACGCGGCGGGCGTGCTCGCGATCGGCCACGGCTCGCTCGGGGAGCGCGACCGTGTGCTGCTCTCGATCGCGGAGCGCGCGGGAGCGGTGGAGCTCGAGCCGGGCGGCGCGGAGGGCCTGCTCGTGCGGCTCACGGGTCAGGGGAGCCCGCGCCTGGCGGGCGAGGCGATCCGCGCGGCGCGCGAGCGCTCGTGGGAGTCCTACCGCTCGATCGAGCGCTACAGCTCCGAGGGCGAGCGCTGTCGCAGGCGCCAGATCCTCGACCACTTCGGCGACGACGAGCCCACGCGCCCGAGCGGGCGCTGCTGCGACGTGTGCGACCCCGACCCCGAGCTGGCCGCCGCGATGGCGGCCGCGCCGGCCTCGGGGCGCCCGGGTTCGCGCTCGCGCTCACGCTCGGGGAAGGGGGCGGGGTCGGGATCGGCGGGCGCGGCGCAGGCGCCGGAGTTCGAGGTGCCGGAGGCGGATTTCGAGGCGCTGCGTGTGTGGCGGATGGAGCGCTCGGAGGGAAAGCCGGCGTACACGGTGGCGACGGACGCGACGCTGCGGGAGATGATCCACCGTCGCCCGAGCACACTCGGGGAGCTGCTGGAGATCCGCGGGGTGGGTCCCGCGTTCTGCGAGAAGCACGGCGAGGCGGTGTTGGTCGCACTCGGGTCGCTCTAGGCGAAGGGGTGCCCGGGCCTGCTGCGGTCGCGTTTGAGCGGCGGCAGCGTGAGCGTTTCGAGCGCGCAGGGGGTGGCGATCGCACAGAGCGCTTCGGACTGGGGAGTGGAGGAAGGCGCGGCGAAGAGGCCGTAGTAGGAATGCCCGTCGTCGGCGAGGGCCCAGAGCGGGCGGGGCAGTGTGCCGGTGCGAAGCGTGCCGTCGTGGTCGGTGAGGATGCCGGTGGCGAAGCGCTTGTAACAAGAGCCGCGCTCGTAGTAGGAGAAGACGGTCGTGGGCCCGGCGATGGGGGGAAGCGGGTAGGCCTCTTCGAGAGGGGTGGGTTCGACGCAGGACTCGGTGCCGAGCTGGTACCCCGCGGTCGTTCCGGTGCGCGTGGCGACGTGGTCGAGACGGTCTTCCCAGGCCTCCTCGCCGATCACGTTGGGGCCCTGGGGACCCCAGATGAAGGCGACGGTTCCCGCGCGGTAGGAGAGCGCCTCGACATCACCGGTGTCCGCTTCACCGCAGCTGCGCGCGGGGCAGGCGGGCTCGGCGCCGTGGGGGAGCAGGGTGAGGCGGTGTGGATGGCGCGGCGAGAAGAGCAGCACCTGCCAGACGGCGCCGTGGCCGGGCGCGTGGCGCGCGAACGCGACCGAGCCCCGCCACATCGAGGGGGTGGTGTCCGAGGCGCCGCGCGTATGGGGGACCGGGATCGCGCGTTCGGCTCCGCCGTCGAGCGGGAGGAGACGGAGCCTGCAGTCCGAGCCCGTGTCGGGGAGCAGGAGTGTCCCGCCGAGTTCTTGGGGCGAGCCGAAGGAGTAGGCGGGGGTGGCGGGGCATCGCGAGAAGGTGAGCACGGCTCGGCCCTGCGCGTCGGTGCCGACGGAGAGGTCGAAGGGCTGCGGCCGCGGGGGGACGGGAAGCGCTCTCACGGTGCCGTCGCGCAGGGCGTCCAGCCCCCAGCCGCCGGGGACGGGGACGCTCCAGACGAGCCAGCCGTACCCGCCGGAGATCGGCGTGGGCGCGGTGAGCATCGCGATCGGGGCCGCCGCGCAGACCGCGGGGATCGCAAGTGAAGCGGCGAGGAGGGCGAGGAGCGCCCCCATGCGTTTCCTCCCCATACCTGAGGAACATCGCAGCGGCCCCGGAAGTCGCGGTGGGACGCGTCCGGTCGGGCGAGCGCCTCGCTAGCATCCCTCCCGCGCCGACGTAGCTCAGCTGGTAGAGCACTTCACTCGTAATGAAGGGGTCCGGGGTTCGAGTCCCCGCGTCGGCTCTGCAGACGCCCCGCAAACGCGGGGTTTTCTCGTTCTCGGGGGATTCGCCTAAGACAACTTTGTCCCCAATTTGTCCCGAGACGGGGACGAAGTCGGAGTAGGAGGCGTGTCCGGATACCCTGAGCCCGCCCGTCGCCCGACCGGCCACGTCTATCGTCGCGACGGCAAGCGCGGCGCCGTTTGGTACGCGAAGTATCGCCTGCCCGACGGTCGCCAGCAGCAACGGCGACTCGGCCCAGCATGGTCTGAGCGTGGCCGCCCGCCGGCCGGCTACTACACGAGACGCCTGGCTGGGGACTGGCTCAGGGACACGCTCGACCAGGCGCGCCGCGGCGAGCTCCCTGGACTCGTCCAAACCGGCGCGACGATTGCTGATGCGGCGGCTGAGTTCCTCCGCTACATCGAGCACGACCGGGAACGCAAGCCCTCCACCGTCAAGGGTTACCGGTGGCTGATCAACAGCCAGATCCTCCCGCAACTAGAAGAGATCCGCCTCGAGGACCTGACTCAGGCTCGGGTCGAGGACTGGTTCGCCGCGCTGTCCGGGAAGCCGAGCTCGAAGCGAAAGACCTTGGTCGTGCTGCACGGGATCATGGAGCGCGCCCGCAAGCTTCACCACCTCCCCTTCAACCCGGTCGCGGATGTTGAGAAGCCGCCGCAGCACCGCGGCGGCGACATCCAGGTCCTCTCGCCTGAGGAGGTGCGTGCGCTCGTCCGTCATGCCTCCAACCCGCAGGACGGGGCGATCTACCTGGCCGCCGCGTTCACGGGCCTGAGGATGGGGGAGCTGATCGCGCTGCGCTGGCGAGACATCGACCAGCAGGCGTCCGCGATCCGTGTGCGCGCCTCCTACTCCGCCGGCCACGTGACGACGCCGAAGTCCGGGAAGGTCAGGGCGGTTCCGCTCGCCCCCGACGTCGCCCAAGCCCTCCAAAAGCTCCGCCAACGGGACTGGTTCACGGGCGATGACGAGCTCGTCTTCCCCGGCGACACCGGAACATACTTGGACGGCTCCGCTCTTCGCCGCCGCTACAAGACCGCCCTGGCACGCGCCGGCCTACGCCCCCTCCGGTTCCACGACCTCCGCCATACCTTCGGCACGACCGTCATCGCCCACGCCGACATCCGCCGCGTCCAGGAGTGGATGGGCCACGCCGACATCCAAACCACCATGCGCTACCTGCACTACGCCCCGAGGCCGGAGGACGCCCGGCTGGTGGGGGAGGCGTTTTCTAGCGGGAGCGAGAGCTGATCGCTTCCGGGGCGACGGGCGCCGCAGCCGGCGGCTCGACTGACGATTCTGTCACCGGCGGCGCGTGGCATCTTGACTCGATTCAACATGCTCGGATAGCTTCGTCCGTGGGCAGCACTGCTGCCGACGCGCACCGTAATAGGCGGAGGCTGATCAAATTGAGCGACCTGACAATCCAGGCACCGTGGCGGCAAGACGCCACGCTGGCCGCCGTCAAGCGTGCCGGCAGCGAGATTTCAAGCGGATACCTAAAAGCTGCTTACGCCTATGCGTCGACCGGTGGCGTGCAGCTCGCAACGGATGCCCTGGCGGACACCGTACCGGGCTGGGAAAAAATGAGGAAGCAATGGCTCGTTTCGTTCGACTGGGGCACCACGGCGCCTGAGGCAATTGAAATGCTGATGACGCTTCCCGGATCGAGTGTCCGAATCCCAAATGGCGATGACGTATTGCGGCGGCGCCTGATACCCCGACAGTGCTTCCACCCCAAGATGGTGATTCTGCACAAGAGCCCGCTGCCCGAGCTGAATCCAGCTGCGCTGGTCCATGGATCGGGAAACCTCACGGTCGCTGGATTGATGACCAACTACGAGTCCTGTGCCGTGGAGGTTGCGCGACGAAAAGGTCCCGGTGCCGAGTTCATCGCTCAGTGCCTCCTCGACCTTCAGCGAGCCTGGCGCGAGGCGGACGAGCCGACAGCGGACTTGCTCCAGCGCTATCGGGAGTTGCGACGGAGACGTCCCGTCGCCTCGGAAGACGCTCTTCCCGAGCCCCGCGAGGTAGAGAAGGCCGAGGTAGAGCAGACATTCGACCGGATTGCTGCCCTTGCTACGGCCACGCACCTGTGGGTCAACGCCGGCTATGTCGTGCGGAACCTGGGCGGCGGGCGTCCTGGCAACCAGATCGATCTCGCACGCGGAACCCGCGCGTTCTTCGGGTTCAGCGGCCGCAGGGTTGAGCGAAACACCATGCTCGGCCCCGTAAGGGTCCGCTACGGGACGAAGGTAACGAGCACAAACATGCGCTTCGCGAACAACTCGATGGATCGGCTGAACCTCCCGATCCCGGGGGAGTCGGGACCAGACGCCTACGAGGACGAGTGGCTGGGCTTCGAGCGTCGTTCCGACGGGACCTTCGAGATGACCGTCCTTGATCGTCGAGGCCTCGCGGACGCTCGGCGTCGGTCGAGGGTGCAGGGCACGCTGTTCAAGATGCGTAGTGGCAGGGAATACGGCGTCTACCGCGTCTAGGACGATCGACCCGCGGGACTCCGTGGACCGCCACGAGCCTTCTGTCGTCAAGCTTCCTAGACTCCGGCTCCGTGCCCTTCGACCTTACGGCGACCCTAGCCAGCATCGCGACCCGAAACCCCGGGCGAAGCGAGGCCGACATCCAAGCGCAAGTGCGGGAGGCCTTGCTGTACGGCGGTTTCGACCTCGGCGATGAGGCCGTCCGCCTCGAGAGCCCGGCGGAGGATCGTCGCCGCCTGGACGTAGAGGTCGGCACCCTCATCATCGAGTGCAAGCGTGACCTTCGTCCTCACGCCCAACTTGAGAAGGCTGAGGTGCAGATCGGCGAATACCTAGAAGCCAAGGCGGAGACCGGCCATCGCTATTTGGGGGTGCTGACCGATGGTGCGCTCTGGCGCTTGTACCGTGCCGGCGCTCAAGGTGAGAACCTCGTCGCCGAGCTGGCGCTCAACGCGTCACAGCCGGATGAGCGAGCTTTCCGATGGTGGTTGGGAGCGATCCTCGCCACCGACACCGCGCTCGCACCGACCGCTCATGCAATCGCTCAACGCTTCGGCTCCTCTGCCCCTCCGTACCACGCCACCAGGGCGCTCCTCGAAGAATGCTGGCTGGAGGCGCGTGGCGATCCGGGCGTGGCTCTCAAGCGACAGCTCTGGACCAAGCTGCTACGTAGCGCACTCGGATCGCAATTCGAGGACTCAGACGAGCTATTCATCGACCACACGTACCTCGTGCTGCTGGCGACTCTGATCGGCCATGCGGTGGCTGGCTTCAACCTCGAAGAGATGCAGGCTGAACCCGGCGTTCTCGTCTCTGGTCAGCTGTTCGAGCACGCTGGGCTGCTTGGCGTCGGGCAAGCCGGTTTTTTTGATTGGGTGCTAGACGCGCCCCAAGGTTCAGATGTAGTCGCGGATCTCGCGCGGCGTGTATCAGCCTTTGAGTGGACCAGCGTCAACCACGACGTTCTGAAGGCCCTCTACCAATCGGTGATCGCGCCGGATGTCCGCAAGCAAATGGGCGAGTACTACACGCCAGACTGGCTTGCGGAGCGGATGCTGGAGCAGGCCGCGCCGCAACCCCGTTCCACCCGTATCCTGGATCCGGCCTGCGGGTCGGGCACATTCATATTCCATGCTGTTCGGCGCTTCCTGGCTGACTCCGAGCTAGCTGGCGTGCCGATGAGCCAAGCTCTCCCCAGTCTGACCGAGACGGTCTTTGGGATGGATCTCCATCCGGTCGCCGTGGCGCTCGCGCAGACGACCTACCTACTTGCCATTGGGCAAAGTCGGCTGTCGCAGCGCACTGAGACCCTCAATATCCCCGTGTACCTAGGAGACTCGATGCGCTGGGAGGCGGCAGAAGAAGGTGTCTTCACCTCCGCGGGAGACGTTGTCTTGCACACGAGCGCTCAGGCGCAGGCACAGCTGTTCGGATCCGAGATTCGTTTCCCGGCGGCGGTCGTCAAGGACGTAGGTCGGTTTGACCACTTGGTCACAGAGCTTGTGGCCAAAGCCTCCGGAAGACCTCCTGGGTCTCCCCATCCGCCCGTCGCCGGGTTACTCGCCCATCTCGGGGTGACTGACGAGGATCGCCCGGTACTCGAAGCGACTTATAAGGTGCTCTCCGACCTTCACGACGCTGGCCTCAACCACATTTGGGGCTTCTACGTCCGGAACCAATCGAGGCCCACGTGGCTCGGGCGGCCCGAGAACCGCGTTGACGTGCTGATCGGCAATCCTCCCTGGCTGGCCTACCGATTCATGCCCTCGACGCTCCAGAAGGTCTATAAGAAGCGCGCGCGAGAAATGAATCTCTGGGTGGGAGGCGCACGCGGACGGACCACTCAGCAGGACCTTTCGGCCTACTTCGTGGCCCGCAGCGTCGAGCTCTACCTTCGCCCAGGTGGGAGCTTTGCGTTCGTGATGCCTCGGGCGGTGCTGTCACGGCAGACGTATGCCGGATTTCGAGGCGGCGACTATACGAGCACCACTGCTGAGTGCCACGTCGCATTCGACCGTCCGTGGGACCTTGAGCGGGTGAGACCGGACCCATTCCCCGTGCCGTCAGCCGTCGTTTTCGGGCGGCGAGATCGCGCGCCGGTTGGGCTTCCGAATCGCGTAGTTGCGTGGTCAGGGCATGCGCCGGCGGACGGGAATCCGGGGAGCCTAGTCACAGCCGAGGCCACGATCCAGGTCGTGACCGGCGACGAGGAAGGGTCGCCTTACAAGGCCCGTTTCCGGCAGGGAGCCATCCTAGTGCCACGGATGCTGATGATGGTCGTACCCGCACCCGAGGCCCCGCTCGGAGTCCAGGTTGGACGGAGGGCGGTGCAGTCAAGGAAGACGACGCTGGACAAGGCGCCCTGGAAGAGTCTGCCTGTCAAAACGGGCGCCGTCGAGTCGATCTTTCTTCGGCCGGCCTACCTCGGCGAATCGGTGGCACCGTTCAGAGTGCTCCAAGCTTTCGAGGCAGTAATCCCCTTCGACGGGACCGAGCTCATGTCCGGTGACTCAGAGCGCATCGACCGATATCCGGGGCTTGCTGAGTGGTGGCGCGGCGCCGAGGCGATCTGGCTCGAGAACAGGAGCTCCGACAAGCGGACTCTGATCGAGCAGCTTGACTATCTTCGACAGCTCAGCGCTCAGTTCCCGATCCCTCCGTGGCGCGTCGGCTACACCAAGGCCGGCAACACCCTTGCTGCGGCGGCGTTCAACGACGACAGGGGCATCGTCGACCACATGCTTTATTGGGCGCCGGCACACTCTCGCGCGGAGGCGCAGTACCTCGTAGGTGTGCTGAACGCGCCGGTCCTCGGCGAGATCGTTCGTCCCTATCAGTCGGTGGGCGCCTTTGGTGCTCGCCACTTCGACAAGTACGTCTGGAACGCCCCGATCCCAACGTTCGACGAGACCATCGACCTTCACCGACAAATCGTCGCGCTCGCGGATCGCTCGCAGAGCGTCGCCTCTGACGTTGAGCTTGCCCCTGAGCTGGGCTTCCAAAGGGCGCGAAAGGTTATTCGTGAAGCCTTGGCAGCCGATGGTGTGCTCTCCGAGCTTGACCGTCACGTGCGGCAACTTCTATCGCCCGTGAGCGTCGACGTACCTCAGCCCGCGGCCTAAGAGCGCGCGCGGCCGGAGCGGCGCCGTCGGTCTCAGGTGATCGCCGGCTTTGCGACCTCGCGCCGACACATCTCAGAGGCAAGCATGTACAGCAACTGATCCGGCTGGGCTGTCACGAACTCGCTGATAAACGGCCCATACTTACCGGCGATGAGCCGGTCGAAGACGTGGGGGCGGTAGCGGACGATCGACCCCAGGTAGAAAAGAATTGCCCACAGTGACGCGATTTGCGGTATCCGCACCTGCCGCGGAGGGCTCGTGTACACGTAGTAGCGTCGATAGCTTTCGCCTGGCTGAGCGCTCACGATCCGCCAGAGATGCTGACGCATCGAGTTAGCCAGGCGGTCCAAGCCTTCCAGCGGGTCTACGGTGTACGGAATCGGGGTGCGCAGCTCGAAGCAGGTGAAGCCAAGTATGTCGCTCGCCACAAGGTCGTACGCCTTTGCTAGTCGGCCTTCTCGCAACACATGGTCCGACGACAGGCCGTACCGAGAGTAGTCGTCGTCTGCGACATAGATGCACGTCCAAAGGCGCCTGCGCTCCGGCTGATGCTTGACGGCGACCTTCGAGACCGCAAAGAATCGCTCGGATCCTCCTGTCGCGTTCCGCCACTGGCGGTGGCCAACAACAACCTGGGCGAGCAGCGCGCTGATCGGGAGCCGAAGCCCATTTCGCAACGGTGGGTAGCCTAGTTGTCGGACGAGCGCCGGAAATACGTTGACCCGCTGTCCACGATTGCGAACTGAGAGTTGTGCGCGTCCAATTGGCGGTGGACGACGGCCCAGAGCAGGGGGCGGCTCCGTAAGGCCGTGGTGCGCGTGATCAAGCGACTGGCCGATACCGCGTACGCGCAAGAGTGACTTGCCGAGGTTGAGAAATGAGTAGTAGTACAACAGCGGATTGGCAGCGAGACGCTCGCTCGCTGTTACGAAGAAGTCTTGACTCTGCTCAAGGAACGCGCGAGCCTCAGCACGGTCGCGGCGGGGCGCTTCCTCGACGGCACCTCGCAATACGCCCCATGGATTGACAGCAAAGATGGTGTCAGCAAGTTTCCACTCACTTCCGTCGTAGGTGGCTGGGAAGAAGGACAGCGCAAGCTCTCGGCGATTGACTTCGAGAGTCTCCCCGGGGCGCGCGGGAGTTAGCAAGGAAGACGAGGCGGCCGTGAAATCGAATTGCTGAGCCACGCAGGATTAGGCGCTAGCGCCTGCGAGCTCGGCGATTGAGGCCAGCGTCTCCAGTAGCTCGGGATCCAGATCCTCGCTTCTGATCTCGACGATGAGGGCGTTGTTGCCGGCGGACACGCCGTACTCATCTTGGACCCGCTTCCGCACACGCGCCAATAGGGCCTTGCCGTTGGTAAGCCGAAGCAGGACATCCGCGTCCTGCATCGCTTTACGGGCCGCCTCATTGCCCTCTTTGGGATCAACGCCGCGCCCCTCGCTGGCGATCACGTCCTGCCGGTAGCGACTACTTATCCGATCGAAGGTTTCATCTTTGAGCTCATCGACCGCCTCGGCGACAACCTGTTCCATCCACCGTTTGAGCTCATCGGGCTCGACATCTTCACGTCGCGCAGCGATCAGACGAGCGAACGCCTGGGGTACGACGAGGTAGCTCTCAATGGCATCGCGACGCCAGATTTTCGTCGGCCTGCTCGCGTCGGCTTCAGCCTGCTCAACGAACTCCATTAGGCGCGCATCTCGGTCGAGGATCTGCAGCGAGTCGACCTCGGCACCCATCATCTGCTCGAGGATCGCGAGGTCTGATCTCGCCGAAGGCGTCGAGGCACCTCCCGTCTCTACGACTACGAGGCGCTCGGCGCCATCAAAGATGGGCCGCTCTTCCTTGGCCGCAATCGCTCGAAGCACCTTGCGATCGCTCGATCCCTCGACTAGCAGGACTCGGCGGCGCGTGATCACCTGATACGCATCGACCGAGTCGACTGCGCCTAGCGACTCAAGCACCGAGATAGCGCTCTCGTGCTCGCCGAGGCCCCTGAGCTCCGGTTGGCGTCGATCGACGACGAGCAATTCAGCGGGATCAACGTAGTTGACGATCTCCTTCGAATGGGTGGCGAGCAGCACCTGCATACCCAGTTCCCGCGAGGCTTTCCTTAGAACGTCGACGACGATCCTTTGGAGGCTGCTGTGGAGATGTGCGTCTGGCTCGTCCACGAGCATTATTCCTGGCCTCTCGTGCACCAAGAACGTGACGAGTTGCAGCACCTGGAGGAAGCCGGCGCCAGCCCCGAAGAGGTCGTGCCGGGCATCCTCGCGATACTGCACGTGGATGTACTCGTCCTGATCTAGGTCGAATGCGACGCCCTCGATCGTCCCGTCGAAGTACTCGGCGATCACGGCGCTGACTTCTTGAAGCTGGTCCTTCTCGGAGAGGTCGAACAGAAGGTTCCTCAGAACCTCGTGCGCGCGGCCACCGGCGATCAGCGAGAGGATGCGGGCTGGCGTCCGGTACTCCTCGCGGTCGACGACCCCGACCGAGGAGGGCACGTAGACGATCGGATACGCGCTCAAGCGATCGAACGCGACACGCGGTATCCGGCGCGTGGCGCCCTCCAGCAGCCGAGAGGTCGCGTGTCCGAATGGGCCCTTGAGACCAAAGCCCAGCACAAGCTCGTCCTCGAATTCCAGTTCGACTTCGGCCATCACCCAGTCGTTACCGACTCGTTTGATGGCGCCGTACCACAGGTCGCGCACCTCCGGAACGGGGAGAAGGCTGTCAGCGAGATTTCGGCCCCGCGCGAGGAGTATCTCGTCCGGGTCTTCGCGCTCAATGTGGACCCGCATGAGCGTTTGCGCGAAGGCAACGGCGCGCATGAGTGAGCTCTTGCCCGAGTTGTTGGCGCCGACGAGAACAGAGAAGTCGTCGAGATACGCCGTCGTGGCTGCGAACCCCATCATGTGAGCGATCCGTATACGACGGAGCCTGAGCGGTGGTCCAGCCTCGGCGTTTGCTCGACTCGCGAGGAGCCCACCAAAGACGCCCTCGCCTCGGGAGGCGTCCTCGACGACCTCCTCGCCGAACTCCGCTGGGTCGAACAAGGTCGGGTCGGTCGCATCGGCCATACGCAGCCGCGAGCCTACCCGACTGTGCGTCCCATAAGGCTGTCTACCCCGGACTCCGCCGCGGATTCGACCGCGGACCCCGGATCCACGCGGATCCCCACCACGGCTGGTGGGTTGGCCTGGTTTGGTTCTCGACCTCACCGCCCCTCCGTGACAGTGAGGTCGAGAACCAAACCAGGGAAAGGAAGGAAAGGAAGAGGAGAGGAGAGAAGGAAGGAGTTGGGAGAGAGAGTCGGAGGGGAGTGGAGATTGGGTAGGAGAAGGACGGTGGGAAAGCGAGAGAAGAAGCAGACACGCCCGCGGCGGCGATAGCGCCGGGAGGCAGCCCACGCGGCTGCCGTATGAAAACGGCGGCAAGCGGAGCAACCAAGAAGAAGAGAAGAACAAGGGAGCCTGGCAGACGGCGCCGCGGGCGAGACTGCGGCGTCGCGTCGCGTTTTCAGTGGCTGGCTGCGCCGGGTACCAGCGGTTTCGGGCACCGTGCGTCCGTCGAGGAGTCGAGCGTCAGCCCCGGCCGGGCACTACAGCGAGTCCGTGGAAGATCCCCCCGGCGAGGTGCGTGGCGCCGTTTAAGGCGGGGACTTCTGTTGCCGTGGCCTGCTCAGCGGTCGACCCGTCGCCGAGTTCGCCGTATTCGTTGCGTCCCCAAGCGAGAACGGAGCCGTCGGCGAGCTTGGCGAAGCTGCTGCCTCCTGTCAGAGAGACAGACTGCGCGCCGGCGATGCCCGCAGCTTGCGAGGGGGAAGCTTGTTCGCCGAGTGTGCCGTCGCCAACTTCGCCGTATTCGTTCCGGCCCCACCCCCACACCGTGCCGTCCGTCTTCAGAGCGAGGTTCGCGACGGTTCCGGCTGCGATCGCGCGGACGCCCGCCAGCGATGGCACCTGAATGGGGACGTCGCTCTCTTCGACGGCATGCCCGTCGCCGAGCTGGCCGAACCGGTTCCACCCCCACGCCATGACCTCGCCGCTTGCGAGCAGCGCGAGGCTGTGTTCCCAGCCGGCGGCGATCGCGCGTACATGCGTCAGGCCCGCCACGGCGACGGGTGTGGCGGTGCCTTCTCTTGTGCCGTCACCGAGTTGACCGTGTTCGTTGACGCCCCACGCGACGACCGTCCCGCGTTTGAGCAGGGCTAAAGCGTGGGAGCCTCCCGCTGCGATCGCCTTTACTTCGCTGAGCCCGGGCACCTCGGTCGGCCGTGATCCGAAGTCGCCGCCCCACTCAAAGACCACGCCAGCCTTCGTGAGCGCGAGGTTGAAGATTTCCCCCGACGCGATCGACTTGACGTTGGATAGGCCTTCGACCGGCTTCGGGGTGGCATCGGTTTCGGTTCCGCCGTCCCCGAGCTGCCCCGCTTCGTCATCGCCCCAGGTAAGGACCGTGCCGTTCGCACGCAGCGCAACGCTGTCGAACACGCCCTCGGACACCGCAATCACGTTCTTGAGCCCTGCCACGTTCACGGGCGATTCGGCACACGGCTCTTCGCGGCATCGGTCCGGCGCGCTTGACGGCATAACGCCCAGCTCCCCGTACTGGTCCAGCCCGAACGCAACGACGTGTGACGCTCCGGCCACAGGCGTCAGCAGGCCGCAACAGGCGACTGTCGCTACCGCGACGACAAGTTTGCTCACAAGATCGCCCGCACCAAGCTGATCACCGGAGTGTACGGGAGCGGCCATCAGCGCCTGTCTCGCCACACCGTCCCGGTCGCGGCAGGACAAGTCCCCATAGTCAGCGCCTCGGCGCAGCGCGGCTCACTGGCGCCCGGGACCGATACGCGACAAGGGGTTCTTTATAACGGCTGCTTATGCCAGTGATTCCGGGGTTGCGTTCATCCTGTCTGTTGGAATAGGGTTTGCGAGGTTCGAGGGGTCATCTGGAGGGGGCGCATGGGGAACGTGGCACGGCGCATCACGCATAGATTTCGGGTCGCGGTAGCGCTCGTTACGGTGCTGCTCGGCTTTGGTGTCGCACAGGCAGGCGCCGAAACCGTCAGCCAGACCTTTCGATACACCGGCGGTGAGCAGACGTTCCTTGTGCCCGCAAACGTGAAATCCATCGCCGTGACGGCGATCGGCGGGGTCGGAGGCGATGCGTTCCCGAACGGAGGCGCGGGGGGCGCAGCAGCTGAAGTATCGACCCAGCTGATGGTAACGCCCGGCCAGACCCTCTACGTCGAGGTCGGCGGCAACGGTGAGCGCAAGGAAGAAGGGGGCCTCGGAGGATTCAACGGGGGCGGGGATGCCGGGCCGGCACCATTCGGCGCTGGTGGCGGTGGCGGCGCCTCCGACATAAGAACGAGCCCCAGGTCGACGGGACTCTTCCCCGATACCCGCTTGGTCGTCGCTGGCGGAGGCGGCGGAGGCGGCGGATACAGCTACAGCTGCCGTGCCGAAGGGGGACGCGGCGGCGCCGCCGAACAAGCCGGAGAAGAAGGGCACTGCGGAAACGATGGCGGCCTTCCAGGCACCCAGAATCACGGCGGCGAAGGGCACGCCGACGGATGCGGACCGGGCGACGACGGCACACTCGGCAACGGGGGAGCCGGAGGCGGGGACGGGTACGGCGGCACCCCAACGTGCTCAAACGCGACCGGAGGGGGCGGCGGAGGCGGCTTTTACGGTGGCGAGGGCGGCAGCGGCGGTTCCGGGGCCGCCGGCGGTGGTGGTGGCGGAGGCTCGTCGTTGATTCCAGCTGGTGGCGCTGCGACGTTCGCGTCGAGCACCGCGGAACCGCAGGTCCAGGTCGTCTACGAATCCGGGCCCACCGCTACAACGGAACCAGCGAGCGAAATCACCGATATATCCGCGAAGCTGAATGGGCTTGTCGATACCGACGGGGTTGAAGCCGAAGGTTGCGTGTTCGAATACGGGACCAGCACCACCTACGAACACGCCACAGCGTGCACTCAGAGCGATATCGAAACCCAAGAAGGTGAAACCAAGCCGGTCCACCGCTTCGTCTACGGCCTCGCGGTAAAGACCAGCTACCACTACCGCGTGGTCTTGACCGTCAACGGCGAATCCGCGTACGGCCAGGATCAGGAATTCGAAACAGAGCCCGCGCCACCAGTGGTCACCGGCGTGTCGCCATCCGCTGGGTTCGAAGCCGGCGGCGAAACCGTCCAGATCACCGGCAGCGGCCTGGCGGAATCAACCGCCGTGCACTTCGGCGAATCCCCGGCGACCTTCACGATCAACTCAGACACGTCGATCACCACCACGGTCCCCGCGCACGAAGCCGGAGCGATAGACGTAACAGTCACGAACGCGGGCGGCACCAGTGCAACCGGCAGCACCGACAGGTACACGTACGTGGCGCATGGGCACGCCCCGACCATCACCGGGCTCTCCACGAAGAAGGGCCCTGCAACCGGTGGAACGAGCGTGACGATCACCGGCACGAGCTTCGTGGGCGTGACGCGCGTCGAGTTCGGCGAAACGCAAGCCAGCTACACCGTGAACTCGCCGACCTCGATCACCGCGGTCGCGCCACCCGAAGCATCCGGGAAGACCGAAGTGAGCGTCACGACTCCCAACGGGGAAAGCGGGATCACTACCAAGGACGCCTACACATACGAAAACCCGACGATCACAAACGTCACCCCGAGCCAGGAGCCGATCCCCGGCGGGCAGCCCGTCACGATCAGCGGCTCCGGCTTCAAGCCCGGCGCCACAGGCACCACCTTCGCCTTCGGAAAAACGCTCGGCACCAACGTGACCTGCAGCTCCAGCAGCAGCTGCACAGTCACTGTCCCGGCGACCACAAAGGCCCAAACCGTCGACATACAAGCAACCACCGCCGGCAAGCACAGCACGAGCAGCCCCGCCGATCAGTTCAGCTACGAACCCCCAGCGATCACAGGGCTAAGCGAACACACCGGCCCACGCGCAGGAGGCGTCGAACTGACCCTCACCGGCAGCGGGTTCGCCACCGGCGCGTCGAACACCACATTCGCATTCGGGAAGCTCAGAGCAGTCCGCGTCAACTGCCCAACCTCCACACAGTGCACCCTCCTCACACCAGCGACCACCAAGGCCGGAACCGTCGAAGTCATCGCCACCGTCGCCAAGACCAGCAGCACCAGCAGCCCAAACGACCGCTACACGTACGAATGAGGCGGAATCGGAGACAAACGACGCGACGTATCGTCGCTCTGATCGCCGGCCTCTCTGCCTTCGCCGTCATTGCTCCCATCGCGCACGCGCGCAAGCCGAAGCCTCCGCCACCTGTCGCAAACGGCTCATTCCAGTGCGTCGGATCTCCGCAGACCGGAGAAGTCGAGCTCACCCTCGAGTTCCCCGGCAGCACCGCGACAGCCGTGCACAAGTTCGAATACCACGTGCTCGCGGACGGGCGTTGGTACCCATTGACGAAGGGTAAGCAGAAGAACACAAAGATCAAATTCGCCGGCGAAACCTACACGAGCGCTGTAGACATCGGCACACTAGACGGCGGCAACAACTCCGCCGAAATCTTCTGGTCATCAAAGCCGAGCAAAGCTGGCGGGACAATCCACGGCACGTTCGCATGTCGCCTCGAACCTAAGCTTGCGGTCACCGCGGAACAGCGAAACCATCGCGGCGAAGGCCGGTACTCCACCGGACCGCTCACGCTCTTCCAGAACGAAACCGTCGACTACACAGTCAGCGTGAGCAACGACGGCAACACGCCGCTTGAAATAGAAGGCGACGATCCTCTCTGCCCCGAACCCATCGACGGGGTCTTGGGCGCCGGCGAAGGACGCACATATGAATGCAGCCACAAGATCAACGCGACAGAACGAGCCGCCGGAAACCGAGGTGGGAGCGTCAGCGTCCGAGGAACCGCCACCGAAGATCACGAACTCCACGTAGCCGCCAACTCCGCTCAGCTAAACGCAACCATCGTCACCTCAAAACCTGGGCTCACGCTGACGGGCCACACGACGCCCGAAGCGGCCGCGTCCGGCGCGACCGTGGTGTTCTACCTCTCTGGACGGAACACCGGGAACGTCTACCTGACGCCGAAACAACTGTCGAGCGAAGGCTGCACGCTCGAACCAGCCCAACTAAACCCAGAAATTGCGCCGAACGAAACCTTCACGCTGAAGTGCTCGCGGACCCTCACCCCCGCGGACGAAAAACAGGGCGAAGTCGAAGACCACGTCCGGCTCACCGCGACATCGGTCGACGAAATCGAAGTCGCAGCCGAAGCGACGGCACGAATCGGGGTCTCGCCCGTCACCCTCACCCTGCTCCAGCGGGACGATCCCGAAGACGAATACCGAGATGCCGGCCTGTGGTTCGGCGAAGAGCGCGAACACGAAGAACCGGTCGAATACTCAGTAATGGTCACCAACCACGCCGCGGTGCCGGTCAAGATCACGGGACTCAACTGCAACTGTTCCGCCGGAACACTTGTCGGGATCACTGGGACGCTCGAAGCCGGCGAAACACGCACTTACTACTTCTCACAGCATCTACCGAACGAGCCGACGGGAGAAGAACAAGGACGCTGCTACAGGGAAAACTGCAACACGATCTACGACTACGAACTAAATACGGTCGTCAGAGCGAATCTGAGCTCGCCCGGCTCGGAACACGAAGCGTTTGCCGTCTCCAACGCGGAGACCGCTGGGTACGAATGGGAAGAAGAACTATTCCCGTGACGAAGAAGTCTCTGGTCGCCGTCACGGCCTGCTCGGTGCTGGCATGCCTCTCGGCAGGACCGCCTGCTTCCGCGACGACGGTTGTCTACCACGAAGCTTCGGAAAACACGTTCGTCGTGCCCCCCGGCGTGACCTCCCTCCACGTGATCGCGGTCGGTGGACAAGGCGCACCGGAAACCCCCGAACGACACGGTCCGACCGGGGGTTACGGTGCCGAAGTCACCGGAACGCTGGCGGTCACGCCGGGGCAGAAGCTCTACGTCGTGGTGGGCGAAACCGGCGGACGGAACTCGGGAGGGTTCAACGGCGGCGGGAACTCTGCAACCAACGGGGGCGGCGGTGCCTCCGATATACGGACAGGGCCCCGGTCGGCGGGCCTCACCCCAGACGACCGTCTGATCGTGGCCGGCGGCGGCGGCGGGGCCGGCGGCGAGGGCGACGGGGGGAACGCCGAACGACCGGGAAGAGATGGCGAGCAGAGCGGACCATACGAACCGCAGGGAGGCTTCCCCCCGCTGGAAGAAGAAATCCTGGGAGGCGTTCCGGGCACTCAGGAAGCGGGCGGCGCCGGCGGCGCCGGGTGCGAGTTCTACGGCGCAGGCTCAGATGACGGCGAGCCGGGGCAACTCGGGCAGGGCGGCTGGGGCGGCGGCCACGGCCATCAGGGATTTGAAGGTGGTGGCGGGGACGGCGGCTACTTTGGCGGCGGCGGCGGAGGCGGAGCCTGCGTAGTAGAAGACGACGAAGGCCTATCTGCGGGCGGAGGCGGAGGCTCATCCCTCATACCAGACGGCGGCGAACTCCGCCTCAGCACCAACGAACCCCAAGTCGACATCAGCTACCCGTCAGCGCCAGTCGTGACAGCCGTCACGCCCGCGAAAGGCCCGCCCGCAGGAGGCACGTCGGTGACGATCACCGGAGAGGACTTCACGGGCGCGACATCTGTCTCGTTCGGCTCAACCAAAGCCACAACCTGGAAAGTCGACTCGGACTCCACAATTACCGCCGTCTCGCCCGGCGGCAAAGGCAAGGTAGCCGTCGCGGTCATCAACCCAGTCGGAACGAACAGCGCGCACCCGTGGAGCGAGTTCACCTATAAGGCGGAAAAGCCCACGATCACGAGCGTCGAACCGAACCACGGATCGACCACCGGCGGGACCGTGGTCACCGTCAAGGGCACCGGCTTCGCCCTCGGCACCGCCACCTCGTTCGAGTTCGGCTCGATCAACGCCGCGTCCGCGAACTGCAGCACGAGCACCTCATGCACCGTCACGGCGCCCCCAGCAAAGAAGAACAAGCCCGGCACCGTCGACGTAGTGGCGACAGTCGAAAAAGCCAAGAGCAACAAGACCGCCGCCGACAGGTACACCTACACCCAGTAGGGACCGTCATCGCGCGACGCCCAACGGGGCCTCGCCTGTCCCGTCACCCGTCCCCTGGTCGTAGCAGGCTTGGTACCCCATAAATAGTGGCCCCGGCGCAGTTGATGGCTGCCCGGGGCCTGGCACCGAAAGGATTAGCTTCCGATGCAAGATCAGACTACTTCCGGCCCACCCTCAGGGTTCGACGGGCTGGCGCACACCCTCCTCGACCTGCTGCTCACCGACGAGTCCCCCGGCCTCTGGTCGACCGAGGAGATCGCCGTAGCGATGGGCGATCCGGTGATCGCGGTCGACACTGTGGACACGCTCCGGGCCGCCGGGCTACTCCACCGCCACGGCGAGTTCGTGTTTCCCACTCGCGCCGCCGCCCGGTACCGGCACCTCGAACAAGCCGACTAGACGGGGCCGCCGGGAGCGCTCACGCGCTCCCGGCGGGGCAGATTTCTCGCGTGGCGGGTAAAACCCGGACGTGAACCGCCGTGCTTCAGCGCTGGCCTTACCGTTCGTCGTCGCGCTAATCGGCTGCGGGCACAGCGACTCTGTTTATGTGGCGAAGCCCTCGCGACCGCACTACGTCTGCCGGCTCGGACTCGCGAAGCGACGGGGCTGCGTCAACCGGTTCGACGCAAACCGGCTAGTCGGCCTGACCGTCGCAGCAGCGACGCGGCTTGCCCGAGAGCATGGCTATGAGCTTCACGTCATCAACGAATACAACGACCTGATGCTTCTCTTCGATCGCCTCGACGTGGACGCCACCAGCCCGACAGGGTCCGGGATCGTCACGAAGTTCGCCGAACAGGGGTAGCCACCGAACGCGAAAGCCCCGCCCATTCGCACACCTCCCGCAGTCGCCGAGACCCAGCCGCGTGGGGCTACCGGGTGCCGGGTAAGAGCCAGGGCATGCGCTGGCGTGTCGCATCATTCTTGTTCTTCGCAGCAACGTCGATCGCGTGGCCCGCGGGGAGCGCTGCTGAATACACGCCGCCCGCGACGCAGACCTACACGATCAGCCGTCAGATCGAGATCGATGCCGTCGCGGTGAACCTGCCGACGGGCATCAACGACCTCGCCAAGCTCGAAACTGTCGTCGCCAACGAATGCCCACACGGCCTGGCGGCGGCTCCGCAGGGCAGCGAGCGCCACGAGGTCGAAGAAGAGGCCCGCTGGGACGTGACCCTCACGGCGACCTCCACGCTGTGGGAACCCGTAGACGGTTTCGCCGACGCCCAGATCGCAGATAAATACCGCTGGAAGAACCCGAGACTCAACAGGCTCATGCACGCCTACTTCGAGGAACTGCTCGCCTACTTCCGGATCCGACCTACCAGCCTGTGCCAGGACATCGGCGAATGGGCCCAAAGCGGGTACACCAAGCTCTCCCCGGGGACGGCCGCATTCCTTGCGCGGCGTCGCCGCTATCACGCCGATCCCGAACTCATCGACGTGCGAAACCGCCTGCTGGCAATGACCGAGACGCCCGCAGAGAAACGACTACGCATACGGACCGAAGCACGAGAGGGCAAACAGGCCGAAACGCTGCTCCCGAAGCTGAGCGCGACCACAAGCAACGTCCTGGCCACGCTCGGGCTCACGCCTCCTGAACCGAACACTCATCCCGTTGAACCGGTCGTCCCTCGGATACCGGTCGCTCACGCGAAGCCCGCGACCGCCGCCCAATAGGCCCCGGTTAGGCGCCACCGGTGGTTCTCGAATCCGTGATCGCCTAGCGGTGGGCATCCCGTTGATCATCTTTGGCGGACCTCGCGCCCGACGTTGGATCGGGCGGAAGTTGCAGGAAAAAAACGACGCCGTCAGTTGACGGTGAACAGGCCCGCTGGCCGGCCCACGCGCCCAGCGGGTCGGCGGACACCCCGCTCGACCGCTGTTGACCGACGATGCTCCTGGCCAGCCTGCGGGCCGTTCCCGGCGCGGCTAGCATCTCGGCTGCCTCTACATGAAATACGAAGGCGTCAAGTACCAGCCCGTTGTCCTGGTGTCGTCGATGACGCGATGCGAATAGCGCGCTCCATGCTGGCGCCCCTCTCGACAGACGATCTCGTACTTCGCAAACGTCCGGTTACGCCCGGCCCCGTCGGCGCCTGTCTGATCCTTGATCGCGACACGCGAGATGGAGGGCCATGCCCCCGGGGCGCTGCGGGTCGTCCGCTAGATCCCTTGGAAGCCTTCGAACGGTTGCTTCGGTAGCGCTCTGCCGTCGAACCCGACCTTTGGCCGCGGGGTACCGACCTGCTCGATCGTCGCGTCCGCAGCATGCTCTGCTGCTTTTGCTGCGGGTGCGGGATCGGCTTCCGGCATGGCACGCGGGGCGGGCGGCCGGAGCGTGTCAGGGAGGGGTGTGCCGTGCTCGCTGGCCGCCTCCTCGAGCTGGGCGAGCGGCACGAGCCTCACGCGATAGTGCGCAGCGATCTCTTGGAGCTGCGCGAGTCGCTCCTCGGATGTGCCGTGTTGGTGGGCGAGCGCGACGACACATGCGAACTCTGCGCGGAACCCCTCGTCATGCACCTGCATGTGCCCCAACAGGCGACGGCGCCGATCACCGCCTCGGCGGGTTTCTCAGACCAGATGCTTTGTGGGTGCCGCCAGGAGTAGAGCCCGCAGACGCAGTCTTGATGGGGAGCCTGGTGGTCGGGTTCGGGCTCGAGCACGCGCCGTCCCTCGACCACCGTCCAGCGGAATCGAAGACTTTTCTGGGTTCGGCAGTTGCAGCGTGCTGTGTTGACGCCAGGTAGCCACGGGCGCCGAGCGGAGTAGCGGGGCCACAGCCGATTCTCCGCATCGGCCCGCCAGGACCTGAAGCCCACGACGCACTCTGCGAAGGTCGGGATCTCACCCTGCTCTGCCCAAGTTCCACCGGTCATCCTGAGGCTGGCTCCTTCTCCCGCGGGCGCGGTTGCGGCAGCGGTTCCGGCTCGCGGGGGCGTTCGCGGCGGTTTGGCTCTCGCGCAGGCTCAGGGAGCTTCACCGGCTCGACAATGATCGGAATCGACTCCCGCTCGAACGTCACGCCCAAAACGATAATCGCTCCGCCTTCACGTTCGGCTAGATCCGCCGAACGGCTCGACGCGGGGGTCTAGGGGCGCCGTTGAAGCACAACCCGTGTGCCGGCGAGGAGATCGTGTATGGCGAGGTTCTCACCGTTTGAGGGCCACAGGGGCGCGAGGTAGTCGATCGCCGAGAGCAGTAAGGCCACCCCGCCGAGGTGCAGAGCCAGTGCGAGCACGTCGAAGATGCCCGTCTTGAGCACGACCTCACGGAGGATCGCTCGCGGGTAGGAGACCGGGGTGCCGTCGCGGCGGGTCACTCGGATCCCGAGGAGGTGCTTGCCGAGCGTGCGGCCATCAAAACGCCAGAGTGCCGTCGCGGAGTACAGCCATGCGAGAACGATCGCGACCGAATCGCGCGTGGCGCGTTCGCCTCCTGAGAGCCGTTGAGCGTGCAGCTCGTGCCAATAGGGCCGGTCGCCCGCCACCGCCAGCACGATCGACCCGACGGCCAGGATGAGCACCGTGTCGAGCGCGAGGGCACCTGCCCGACGCAGCCAAATAGCCGGTACCACCTCTTCATCCATGGCTGCGCCCGTACCCGGAGGTCCGTTCACCCCAAACGCACCGGGCCTGCCCGAGCCCTTACTCGCCAACCACACCTCCCCTGACACCAGGCCGCAGCGGGTTAGTCGGGCGGGCGTGGACGCATCACGGGCGCCGCTATCAGCGTTAGCGGCCAGCCAATCGAGAGGGCGCGTCGGGCGTGCCGCCATCCACGGCGGGATCAGCTTTAGGCAGCGATCCCTACCGGCTCCGCGCGACCCACCGACGCTCCTCGCCGCACGGTGACGGCGGTCAGGAGCGGCGATGATCTTTTCAGCCACCAGACCTCCCACCCGATCAGCACTAGCACGCATAGAACCGCCAGGCAGATCGTGAGCGCACGCCCGGCGAGCGCGGCGAGCGCGACGACTATTACGGTCGCACCCCGCACCAGCATGTTGATCCCAAACGGATACATGGGTCCGCGGCGCACACCGCGAAGCGTAGCCCTGCAACAACCCCTGGCGGACGGCGTGCGCCGGCAGTCCTCAGAGGCCGCGCGTTACTTGTCGCTGCAGGAGCTGGTTCCGGTGGGTCGAATCCAGTCGGGTGTTCGCGCTGACGATCACGACGCTTGTCATCGGGCTAGCTGCCGGCGTGTATCTGGCGATCCGGTTCCTGCCGCCGCTGGCCTCGACACGAGAGGGCGTGGTGGCGGAGTGGACGGTCCGAATCCTGATCGGCTGCGCGACCGGGTGGGCGGCGAGCACGATCTATGAGGCGGTCCACGCCTACGTGTACCTGCACGGCAACACGTTGACCCCCGCTCTGAGCAACGACGATACGACGGAAATCCTGCGCAGCACGGTCCAGAACATCCTGCTCGTCGACAGCCTGCTGATCGGGTTCGCTGGCGCCATCTACCTCCTCGCCCCCCTGGCGGCGCCCTCCGCTGAGACCAGCGGCAACTGAACCTGCGCCGACCACGGCAGGAGTAGCGTCAAGGACCGTGGAGGTTGGGGTTGCGTGTGTTGTGTATGCGGCGAAGTCGACTGAGGATCGGCACGGGTCGATCGACGGGCAGCTGCAGGAATCGAAGGAGCTGATCGCCGCCGACCCGGCCAGACGGCTCGTGGCGGAGTACACCGATGAGGCGGTCAGCGGCTACACGAGGGATCGTGGGCCGGGGCTCGCCGCCGCACTCGCCCACACCGAACACCTCGCGGCCGAGTATGGGACGGCGGAGTTGTGGGCGCAGCACTCCGACCGGCTCGCCCGCGGCGACGGCCGCACCGCCCGCCACACCGTCGAGATCGCCCTCTGGGCCCTCAAGCACGACGTCAAGGTACGCACGGTGCAGGATCCAGACACGTTCCGCGACCTGCTGTATGCGGTGGTGACGGGGCAGCGTAACCATGAGGACAGCCGCCGCAAGAGCCTCGCCACCCGCGCCGGCCTCCGCCGGTCAGCCGAGCTGCGCGGTCCGCTCGGCCCCGCCCCCGACGGGTACCTCCTCCACCGCGAACTAGACCAGCGAGGGGTGATACACCGCACCCTCCACCTCGACCCCGACCGCCAGCCGGCCGTCGCGCTGATCTTCCGCCTCGCCTGCCGCGGACGGTCCCCGACGCAGATCGCCCGCGTGTTGAACGACCGGGGGATAAAGACGCGGCCGGTCAGGTCGTGTGACCGGCCGGGCCGCTTCGATCACACCGTCGTGTTCAACGTGCTTATGAACCGTCGCTACTCAGGGCAGGCGACGTTCAAGGGTGCGGTGATCGGCCCCGGCGACTGGCCCAGATACCTGACCCCCACCCGGCATGCCCGGCTGATCGAGCGGGTCGCCCGCTCCCGAGCACGCGTGGTCGCTGAGCGCCGGCGGGCGACGGTGCATCTGCTCGCCGGGCTGGCGGTGTGCGGTGAGTGCGGCGCCCCGCTCCGTCTCAGGCTCGGACGCGACCGGCCCGGACGAGAGCGGACCCGTCGCTACGTCTGTGCCGGGCGGCTGATCCCCGCCTCAGAGCGCTGTCAGGCGGCGCCGCTCGATACGACGGCGGTCGAGCAACTCGTCCTCACCCACCTCCCCGAGTTGCTCACGGGCGCCGCTCCTGCCGGGCCGGAGCCTGCGGCGGGTGGGGTGGGGGTGGGGGTGTTGCGGGCAAGGTTGCGGGCCGCCGCGCTCACCGGCGACGATGAGCGTCTCGACCAGGCGGTCCGTGCGCTCACCCACTCCCGCCAACCCGCTCATCGCGACGAGGAAGCTGACCGTGACCCGGGGCTGGCGGCGCGCGAGCTGCTCGAGCACCCACCCGATCCCGCCGCGGTCGACGCCGACCGGATCGGCGAGGCGAACGTGCTGTTGTGCCGGGCGCTCACCGGGATCGAGGTGCGGGTTGAGCCGGAGACGATCACGCTCACCGCCCACCACCACGACGGGACGCACGCGAGCGTCGGGGTCGACCGGGCGGCGTGGGTAAAGGGCACCCCTGTGGGGGGTCGGCGGACGGTCAGCGCGCTGGGCTGGTCGCCGGCCGAGTGCATCGGCGCATTGCAGGGGTGGGCGCGCCGGTGTGGGCGCAGCCCGACGTGCGCGGAGTGGAAGCGCGGTCGCGGTGAGCATCCGTGCGCGAACACGGTCCTCAAAGCGTACGGCCAGGACTGGAACCAGGCACTACGAGCCGCAGGGCTCGCCAGTGTCCGGGCGCGGCGTCACCTTTGGGATGAGCCGATGATCATCGCGGCGCTGAGGGCGTGGAGTGTCGAGCATGGCCGCTCCCCCCACGGTCTTGACTGGCTCACCGCCACCCCCGCCCGGCCGGCGGGCGCGACCGTCCGCGCCCGGTTCGGCTCCTGGGCCCACGCCCTCCACGAGGCCGGCCTGCCACCGGCGACACGACGAAGGAACGGGTCCGGCCGCGCCTGGAGCGATCAGCAGATCCTCACCGCCCTCCACACCTGGAGCGGCGAGCACGGCCGGGCCCCCCGAACCGGCGACTGGCGAAACGGCACCAGCGAGCATCCGTCCAGCACCACCGTGTTCCGGCACTTCCCGGCAGGGTGGGCCGCGACCCTCAACGTTGCCGGCGTGTCCTAGCCCCCGCGGGCCGCCCGGACGATGCGTGGAGAAAAGCAGCACTGAGGGGCGAGAGCCCCCGGTAGGCAGCGAGCGTCGGCGGTGCTCGAGTGGCTCGAGTAGACGCCGGACGCGGTGGAAGGAACGGCGGGAAGCAGACCGCCGGACAAGTGTCGGCCGTTGGGCCTGGGCGCCGTTCGGCGTCAACGCCGTCACAGTCGACACACTCCGGGCGGCCGGTTTGCTTCACCGTCACGGCGACTTCGTGTTTCCGACTCGGGCCCGCCGCCCGCTACCGGAACCTCGAACAAGCCCGACCGCCTACGTTGCCGCCGGAAGCGCTCACGCACTTCCGGCGGGGTGGCTATAGCACAGCCCCGGATGCCTCCCTCGCGGCCGCGTGCGGCTGGGATCTTCAGCGGCGTCGCCCGAGTTCCGGAACGCGCTGAGGGCGCAGGCGTCGATAGGCTTGATGCACAAGCAGGTGAGCCTATGTCGCGTATCTTCGCGACGATCGTTTGGGGGAATGATGAGGATATGGCGCGAGGTGCTGAGAGCACCAACCAGATTGCGTGTAGCAGCGAGTGCCCTATCGGCGCTGGCGCTCATTGCAGTGACATCGTCGTCGGCAGGCGCCACCTACGTTCTCGAAACGGAAGCCGTCGTGCCTGGCAGCGCTCTCGCCATGTCGCATGACGGGATGACCACGATCTTTGGAGATCCCGGTCAAGAAAAGGTCGCCGTGTACAGACGCATCGAAGGCGGGTGGGTAGCGGATGGCGGCTACACGTGGCCGTCGAACCCAAACTCACCTAGAGATATCGGATCCGCTGTTGCGCTTTCCGCAAACGGCACACGCATGGTTGTCGGAGGATACTTCTCCGAAGCCGCCTGGGTTCTCGACTGGACTGGCAAAGACTGGGCGATCGAAAAGTCCTTCACGGGCCCTAATGGAGGCTTCTTCGGACGCAGCGTCTCCATGTCGGCTGATGGATCCACGATCGCTGTTGGTGCACCCGAAGCCGAAGCAGGCCGGGGCGCCGCATGGCTGTTTCACGACGGGCCAGAAGGCTGGTCAGGGGCGATGAGGCTCAATGCCGGGACCGAACCCTACGCCGCCGTAAACGGGTACGGGAGCTCGATTGCCCTCGCGTCTGACGGCAGCTTCGCACTCGTAAGTAGCCCCCGCTCCTATAGCCCATTCTCATCGCACGGCGGGCTCGCTTGGATCGCTTCGGGCTTCACGCCTGTCGAAATGTCGCCGCTCCCGCAGCCGAGTGACAGTTCAGGTGAACAGACTCGCTTCGGAGAAGGCCTGACGCTGTCCAGCGACGGGACTACTGCAGCCGTCGGTGCACCAGGCGATGCCCAGCGTCGCGGCGCCGTCTGGACATATCGCCGCAGCGGGGACGGCCAGTGGACCCAAGAAGGCGCGAAGCACGTGGCGGGTAAGGCGACCGGCTTCAGTGAGGCCCTGTCCGGCAACGGAGACATCCTTCTCATGGGCGCCGGTGAATTCGGCTCCGGCAACGGTTCGGCCGCAGTGTTGGAACGCTCACCTACCGCCTGGCCCACGAAGCCGACGAAGCTGCCGTTCAAGGTACGGTCACGTCCGCTCATCGTAGGAATCACCGGAGACGGCAGCCGCGGCGTGGTCTACGACGGTGAACACGCCTACTTCTTGAATGCAGAGCCTGCGATCGGCAAGGTCAATCCGGCGAAGGGCACCGCTGACGCTCAAACGGAGGTCGTGCTCACGGGCTCAGGCTTCGTCGGGGTAGAAGGCGTGACTGTCGCCGGTCAGCCGGCGTCCTTCGAGGTAGATTCACCGACCCAGATTACGGCGATCACGCCCCCAATGGGGAGCGGAGCCGTGGACATCCGCATTGTCACTCAAACAGGGATAAGCGCGCTCAGCAAGCACGATAGATTCACATACCGCTGATAACGGCCTGTACGATTCGGGCAGTTTCGCACTCGCCTAGATGGTCTCGGTCGAAGCGACAGCGGGGTGGAGTTTGCGCACCTTGGCGGCTGTCCCGTAGGCGCAGATCTCTAGGGGCGGCGCGCGATCCCTGAAGTGACCGATGGTGGTCTATCCGCGCTGAAACATGAAGCACGCGAAAATCGAGGGGATGCCCGAGCGGAGAGTCAGGGTCGAGATCGAATCGGACGCGTACGTCCCGTTCGAACCGCGTACGGAGGCCGCCCGCGATCTGCGGGCGCGACTGCGCGCCGAGCTGCGCGCTCTGCGGGCAGATCCCGGCGAGATCCTGCACGCTGCCTTCGCCGGTCGCCTTCCCCAAGGCGCGGACGTCGAGAACGCGCTCTTCTACAACCTCAACGCCGCCGGCGTCTTCGACCACGCGACCACGAACGGGATCGTCTTCGAGCTCGACCCCACCCCGCCACGATCGGGGGTCCGCTACAGCTACGCGCTCACCACGAGCGACGAGCCAGAACTGTGGGAGCCGGCCTGCCACCTTGCCTCCTTCCACGACGAGCTACCGGGGCCGACGCCGCCAACGCTCGCCGACGTCTGGTGGGCGCTACGAACCGGGGGCATAACCGGAACCGGTGCCGCTCGCCGCAGCCCGGCCGAGCCGTTCTCGATCGCCATCCAGCTCTTCGCACCGGTAAGCCACTTAGGACCGGTGCTGATCAAGCGGCTGCTCGACGGGATCATCACCGGCCTTCAGTACCAAACCGGGCCGCCACCCCAAGCCGGCTCGGTCGCCGTTCTCGCTGCCGCGCTCGGCGAGAGCGAGCCGATAGTTATGAGCGCGCTCGTCCGCCCCGAAGGTGCCGTGCTCGGCGGCAAGAGAGACCTTCTCGCCAAACACGGCCGGGGCATCAAATGGAACCCCGACGACGACAGGTGCGTAGCCGCCTCGATCCGCCTGATCGCATCCGAGCACTGGGCGATCACCGGCTCCGCCGCCACCGTCCAGCCCCAAGCTTGACCTAGGAGTAGCGTGGCAGAGGCTGCAGGAGGGGTCGGGTCCCCTACCACGCCGGACCCGGAGACCGCTCAACGCGTTTCGAGGTGAACCGGTTCTTGTCCCGCTTCGGTCAGCAACCCGAGTTCTCCCCGCACCGGCCCGGACTTTGCGCACGATTTGGCCGCCGTGGGGCCCCGGTGCGCCGTGCCCGACACGGGCAGACCTTCAGCGACTCGGGGCAGCGTCACCGTCCCCGTCAGCGACGCCGTTTCCCACTCACACGGAGGATCTGAAACGACCATCCGGGTCCGCTTTTGCGCAGACTCAACCGTCACCTTGCCCTTCGTACTGATCTTCACGACGAGTTCCTGAGCTGGCGCAGCACACGCGTATTCCGGGCCGGCGAGTCCACCCAAGCTGTCGGTAGTGGCCCCGTTAACGAACAGCGGCCAGTGATATTGGTGCGCGCATGCTTCGCCCGTTGGACCGCTCGGCGACGGGACAACAAGCGAGATCTGAGCGAGCAACGCAGTCCCCGCGGCGAGTGCTTCCCCGGTAGGCGTCGTCAGGTACAGCTTCGGCTTCACGGCTAGTGCAGGCTGGGCTAACGCCGCGCCAACCAAACACATCGCTGCCAGGACCCGCCTTGTCGCCGTCATCGCACTCTCCCCCTTACTTGTCACCGCTCCGGAAGGGGCAAGGCTACCCTTCAACCCGACGGCCCGCCCGCTGCCGCTGAGGTCCGCGGCGTGGATGCGTTCAGCGGCGGCGGCGTTCCTGTCTGGACCAGGCGCGTCGGCGTAGGCGGCGATGAGGATCGCAGTGCCGAGTGCGATCGCGAATACCGAGCTGTCTTTGCCCATGGCGGCGAACACCAGGTAGAAGATCACTGCGACCTCTCCGCCGGCGACCGCGGCTCGCAGCACTGGGCGGCGGCGAAAAAAGTTGATCCCGCGGCGGCGCAACCAGACCGCCTGGGTTACCTGTAGGGCCAGGAAGACGGGGATCGTGATCAGCGCCGCGTTCATACCGGGACGCTACCCGCGAATCGCAGGTCCCTAAAGCGCCGGTCAGTCGAATCGAGCCGCGGATCGGGACAGCCGGCCCTCTCCGTCGTAGTCAAATCATGTGCAGACCTGTCGTGACCGGGAGATCGTGTGTTGGCTTGCCCATGTGGGGGCGGCTGGGGCGGAGCATGTGATGCGCCGGTTCAACATGGGCCGGTCCTGGGCGTATCGGCGGCTCAACGTCCTGGTCGCGGACGGGCTGCTCGCGCAGCGCACACTTTTGTACCGGCAGCCGGGCCTGTACCTCGCGACCGCGGAAGGGCTCCGTTGGACCGGCCTCGCTCACCTCGGTGTCCAGCGGGTCGGTCCGGGCGGGTTCGAGCACGCCTGGCATCTCGCGACCGTCGCCGCGCACCCGCTCCGGCACGGCTGGGAACTTTTGAGCGAGCGCGACCTCCGATTCGCCGAGGCCCAGACCGGGACCCTGGCCGCTTCGGTGAAGGCCGGGGAGCTCCCGGACGGGCGGCCGGCGCTTCACCGTCCCGACCTGGCGTTGGTCTCACCGGCCGGGGGCGTGTTCGCGATCGAGGTTGAGCTGTCCCTCAAGGCCGCGAGACGCCTCGACCGGATCTGCCGCGCGTACGCGCGCGCCCGCCACCTCGAGCAAGTGATCTACCTCGCCACACCACAGGCCGCCCGCGCCCTCCAACGCTCGATCGACCGTGTCCGCGCGCAGGAACAGATCACCCTGCTGGCGCTCGGGGACCTCGACGCGCTCGCTGACGCGGTCGGGCATGCGCGCATGAACGGTTTGACTGATGACCGATCTTCCTGAAGATCAATGCTATTTGGCTAAATGGACTTGACAGGCCGCGTTTGCCGGTACTAGGTTCGCCGCCAATGTGCGCCTGAAAACCAAAACGGCGCCGTGAAGCGGCGACGGCTCACGGTCCGACGGTTTTGGGGTCGCCTTGCGTGCGGCGCCGCGGCCATCGGCCTCTGCGGTTGTGGGGGTGCCCAGCCGACGCCACCTGTCTATCGTCACGCGTCGGGTATGCCAGAAGTGTTTTGCCCGCCTCAACCGCAGGCGCAACGGGCTTGCGTTAGGAAGGCGCATGCTGAAACGGAGCGATACGTGAGCGAACTCAAGCGGCAGGGATGCGCACCGAAACAAGTGATCCTCGTTGAAGGCGCGAAAGCTCAGTGCGTTCTGAAGAGCGTGGCCGTCTCCCGGTCAGCGTCGCCCACGACCGCCTTCTAAGGGTCGAGCCGCACTCACGGGTTCCGATCGCGCGGCGGTGATGCTCACCGCCCTTGGCGCAGCGGCGCCGAGGCGCAGTCGCGCGATCGGCCGCGCGTCGTAATAGCGGTCGGTGCAGTCTGCGGAAGCGTTCAACCACCTGACGGCGGCGCTCGGCACGCTCGTCCTGATCATCGCCGGCGCCGCCGGTGGCGGGATCGCGTTGAATAGGTTGCTGCGTCGGCATGAGTTGCGCTGGACCTGGGCATTCCTGGGTCTTCCGGTCGCGTTTCTCGTCTCCTACTTGGACTTGTTTTGGGGTGTGGCGGTCGCCGCCGGGTCGCTTGTGGCGGCGTCGGTGGGTGCGCGCTGGCATCACGATGACCTCGATCTGGGGGTGGATTTCGCTGAGCGGGCGGAACGGCGCCTCGGCCTCCGAGAGTTTTGTTCGCGCCTGCTGCATCGTCGCCGTGTCCGTCGTGACGGCTGGTTCCTCGCGGACCGGTTGATCGTCGGTGAGACCAGTAAGCGGCTGCCGGTCACGATCCCCGTCGCGACGATTTCGGGGAGGCATACGCTGGTGCTGGGTGCGACGGGGTCGGGGAAGACGGTCACCGAGACCTGGATCGCCACCAGGCTCGTGGAGCATGGGCATGCGGCGATCGTGCTCGACCCCAAGGGCGACCGGCTGCTGCGCACGGAGCTTCGCGCCGCGGCGCACCGGGCGGACCGGCCGTTCCTGGAATGGACCCCGACCGGGCCGTGCACGTATAACCCGTATGGGGTGGGTGGCGCGTCGGAGGTTGCGGACAAGGCGCTTACGGCGGAGGCGTTCACCGAGCCGCACTATCAGCGCCAGGCGCAGCGGTACCTCGCGCACGCGGTCCGCACCCTCCACGGGACGGGTCAGGTGGCCTCGCCGCGATCGTTGGCGGAGGTGTTGCGGCCGGAGTTGCTTGACGTGCTCGCCCGCGAGCTCCCCGACGAGCACGCCCCGACGGTGCACGAGTACCTCGACTCGCTGGACGACCGGCAGAAGCGTGACCTGAAGGGTGTCCGTGACCGGCTGTCGATCCTCGCCGAGTCGGATCTCGGCCGGTGGCTCGAGCCGACGGAGGGGAAGGCGGCGATCAGCCTCCACGACACCGTCGCCACCCGCGCGGTCGTGTACTTCCGCCTCGACGCGGACCGTCAGCCGTTGGTGTCGCAGATGCTGGCCGCCGCGGTCGTCTCGGATCTCGTGTCCCTGGTGGCTGAGCGGCAGCGCGACCCGGTGCCGACGGTGGTGGTGATCGACGAGTTCGCCGCCATCGCGGCCGCCCACGTCGCCCGGTTGTTCGGTCGCGCCCGCTCCGCAGGCATCAGCCTCATCCTCGGCACCCAAGAGCTCGCCGACCTGAAGACCACAAAGGATGGGTTGCGTGACCAGGTGCTCGGGAACCTCGATGCGCTGATCGCTCACCGCCAGAACGTCCCCGACTCCGCCGAGCTGATCGCCGCGATCGCCGGCACCCGACCCGCCTGGGTCACAACCGAGCAAACCGACACCTCCGGGCTCGCCCGCGGCCCGTCGGGCCGTGGCAGCCGCCGCCGCGGTTACGAATACACGCTGCACCCCGGCAAGCTCAAGCACCTCCGAGTCGGTCAGGCCGCGGTCATCTGCCCAGGCGTGCCGAAGCGTCCGGCAATCACACGGATGCTCCACCCCGGCGCGCAGGATCGACCGGTGCCATAGCCGCCCTACCCGTAGCTGTAACGGTCCCCGCTGGACTTTTTGCTCTTCTTGCCGGCTGCGACGGCGACGATGTCGACGGCTCCGGCCTTGGTGGTTGCGGGGCTGGTCGCGGTGCATTCGGTGGTCGAGGCGCACGTTATGTGGGTGGCGACGGTCTTTCCGAATAGGATCTCCGTGGTGCCGGTGCCGGTGGCGAAGCCGCTTCCGTGCACGGTCACGATCGTCCCGCCCGCGGCGGGACCGGTGTTCGGGGAGATGCGTTCGACCGTCGGATTGCCGTACTTGAAGGCGAGCTTGCTTGTCGCCACGCTGGTACCGGACGGAGTAGTGGCCGTGACCTCGGCGCTCCCGACGGTCCCGGGGGCCGTGGTGGCCCTTATTGTCGTTGCGGATATATCTTCCAAGTTTGTCGCTGCGCTTGCGCCGAAATGCACTGCCTCTGCGCCCGCCAGATTCGTCCCGGTGAGAGTTACGACTGTGCCGCCCGCCGCGGGACCCTTCTTCGTTGACAGCTTCGTGAGTGTGGGGGCGGGTCCTGGACGCACGTAGGTAAACCGGTCGGCTGGATTTGCCGTGCTCGTGCCACCTGGACTACGAACGGTGATATCGACGGTCCCTGTGCCTGGAGGTGTGGTCGCGACTATAGAGTTGCCGTTCGTAACGGTAAAGCTCGAAACCGCCTTACCACCAACTTTCACTTCGTCGGCGTTCTGGAGGTTGCTACCGCTGATCGTGACGCTGGTGCCGCCTGCTTCGTAACCTTGTGATGGGTTGATGGCCTTTACTACGGGGTGTGCTGTGGCAAATCGTACCGGCACTACTGGGTCTACGATGACCCCGTTGCGGACGCCATCCTCATCGCCGGCACCTCCGTCTGTAAGCGTCAGCGTCACGGTGTCACCGCTAATTTCGGCGAGTTGGCTGATGTCTGTATATGTACCTTCGTCGTACTTGTATACGTTAGTAGGATTACTCCCGGATGGGAGCGTAAGCGTTATCTTTACGGCGCCCCCAACGGGCACCTGTGTAACGTGATAGTTCAGTGCGCCGACAACGGCGACGCCGTTTTCCGGTGGCGCGGGAATGGATGACGCGGTGACTTCATTCAAGCGGCTTCCACTGCTGCTTTGTACCGTCACTTGACCTTCGGTTTCACCAGCAGACGCTATCGCAGCGTAGGAGTAGAGGTGCCCGATCACGGTGTTTCCTTCGGCGGTGGGGGTGCCAAAGACGGTGGATTCGAGTTCGCCGTGTGGCCGTATGTGAAAGTAGGTTCCTTCGCCAACGGGGCCAACGAATTCGCAGGTGCCGGCCGCGCTGGTGGTGCCGGTGCACGGAGCTACGGGGACCACTGGGTCAAAGAGGCGCACTTCGGTGCCCTCTTCGGTTTCCGCTGTGACTTCGCCCGAGTCCGCCGAGATCGGTATGAAAGGAACGATCGATTCGTTTGCGTCTCGCACCAGGACGGTGACGGTGCCCTCGTTTGGGAACCGGATGTTCTCGAATATCGGCCCTTCGCTTGGCGGCTGCAGGTGCAGGATCGTTGCGCGGTGGCGGCTGCCGTCTTGGTATTCGACGTTGAATTCTTGGCCCGGATACAGCGGCACCACATATTCGCCAGCTTCGTTCGTGGCGACTTCAACGGTTTTACCCTGAGCGATCGTCTCGACCCGGACGTTCGCGGCCGGTTCACCCCCGGGCCCCCAGACCACCCCGCGCAAGGACACGGACGGTTCACTCGCCAGTTGCGCTGTTACGGTGTTTCCTTCGGCGGTGGGGGTGCCAAAGACGGTGGATTCGAGTTCGCCGTGTGGCCGTATGTGAAAGTAGGTTCCTTCGCCAACGGGGCCAACGAATTCGCAGGTGCCGGCCGCGCTGGTGGTGCCGGTGCACGGAGCTACGGGGACCACTGGGTCAAAGAGGCGCACTTCGGTGCCCTCTTCGGTTTCCGCTGTGACTTCGCCTGAATCAGCCGACACAGGGACGCCTTGCGCAGGGGTTCCGTCGGCATGGCTAACCAGGACGGTGACGGTGCCCTCGTTTGGGAACCGGATGTTCTCGAATATCGGCCCTTCGCTTGGCGGCTGCAGGTGCAGGATCGTTGCGCGGTGGCGGCTGCCGTCTTGGTATTCGACGTTGAATTCTTGGCCCGGATACAGCGGCACCACATATTCGCCAGCTTCGTTCGTGGCGACTTCAACGGTTTTACCCTGAGCGATCGTCTCGACCCGGACGTTCGCGGCCGGTTCACCCCCGGGCGCCCAGACCACCCCGCGCAAGGACACGGACGGTTCACTCGCCAGTTGCGCTGTTACGGTGTTTCCTTCGGCGGTGGGGGTGCCAAAGACGGTGGATTCGGTACCACCGTGTGGCCGTATGTGAAAGTAGGTTCCTTCGCCAACGGGGCCAACGAATTCGCAGGTGCCGGCCGCGCTGGTGGTGCCGGTGCACGGAGCTACGGGGACCACTGGGTCAAAGAGGCGCACTTCGGTGCCCTCTTCGGTTTCCGCTGTGACTTCGCCTGAATCAGCCGACACAGGGACGCCTTGCGCAGGGGTTCCGTCGGCATGGCTAACCAGGACGGTGACGGTGCCCTCGTTTGGGAACCGGATGTTCTCGAATATCGGCCCTTCGCTTGGCGGCTGCAGGTGCAGGATCGTTGCGCGGTGGCGGCTGCCGTCTTGGTATTCGACGTTGAATTCTTGGCCCGGATACAGCGGCACCACATATTCGCCAGCTTCGTTCGTGGCGACTTCAACGGTTTTACCCTGAGCGATCGTCTCGACCCGGACGTTCGCGGCCGGTTCACCCCCGGGCCCCCAAACCACCCCGCTCAAGGACGGGGGGCCCGCGCTCATTGGCCCGGCAGTGCTGCTGAAGGATAGAACCGGGATTAGGCTGCTCCCGTCGATGCCGCTGCTGGGCTCGGCGGCGCTCCATGGTGCAGCTAAAACCGTCGGACGGCCGGTCGCAGCAGTCGCGGTGCCTCCCACGCATGGGAACAGCGCGATCGCGAGCAGCACGAGTGCTAACGCCTGCTCGCACCGCCCGAGCACTACCCGCGAAAAACCCCCTCCCATTCTTGCGAAGCGTATCAAGCTTCCACCGTCGTGAACGCGGGTAGCTCCGGGTCCTATCAAGGTTGTCCCTGCTGGCGTCTGCGGCGGTCCTAAGGGACCGGTCTTGACGGACCCTCCGGAGGAGCAGTGGCTTGCAGACCGTGTACCACCAACCAACTGCCAAGTGGCGGCGCGGTACGCCCAGGGAGCGCCGCTCCCCGCCGCGGAGGGAGCGGGCGCGACCACCGATTCGACTCTTGCCTCAGTGGCCCTACGTATATGCGTCCTAGCCTCGGTCGACTTGCAGGGTAGAATTCGTTTGGCTGCGCAGATCGCATCGGAGGGGCGAATGAGGCGACGAGGGCGAAGGCTAGTTTTGTGCGGGCTGGCGTGGGTCTGTGCCGTCCTCGTTGCGCCGTCGGCTGCCGGCGCCACGGAATTTTCAGCCCCTCAGCAGATCTCGGGGTCGTGCCCAGACTCCTCCGGCCTGCAGATCGCGATGGATGCTGCCGGAGACGAGCTCGCGGTGTGGGACTGCACCGAACCCTCCGGCGGACCCATCTACGTGCAAGAGGCCGCGTCGGCGGCAGGTGGCTCTTGGTCCCCCGCCGTGACCATCGGGAGCACCAATTCGCCGGGACCTGGAACCGCGATCGCAATCGACGGCGAAGGCCAGGGCCTGGTGGTGTGGAGCTATGGCGAGTACCCCACGTATCAGACAAGTGAGATCGAGGCCGCGGTCGTCGCCCCGGACGGCTCGATCGCGAACCAAACGGTGCTTTCACAGCCTGAACTGTTCTCCCGTTACCCGCACGTCGCACTCAATGCGGCAGGCGACGCCGTCGTGACTTGGGAAGCGTGGGAGAACATCGAAAGCGAAACCAGCGCAGGCGCCGCCCCCTACGCTGCTCGGGGAACGCTGAGCAACGGCTTCCAGGCGGCGCAACAACTGGAAAGTTACGGGCGGCTCCGAATGGAATACCCCGCAGTGGCGGCCATCGATCCCGGTGGTGATGCGGCAGTTGCATGGGAACGCCAGTCGGGGCCTCTCAATTCGGCCGTGAGCGTCGCTGGTGAACCGTTCACGGCCACTGGGCGTGTGCCCGCTGACGGCACCGTAACGGGCAACCCGCGGATCGCGATCGACGGAAATGGGAACGTGACGGTGGCCTGGAATGACTGGGCATGGAACGGGGCAGAATGGAAAGTGAAACTGGACGCGGCTAGCGAGCCGCTGACGGGAGGGTTCGGCCCACTACAGCGACTCTCGCCTCAGTTTCAGGCGATCGGATCCAGCGCTCTCGCGTCAGACGCCGCGGGAGATACGGTCGTAGCGTGGTCAGGCTCTGTGGGGGCTGGGTGGGTAGTGGAAGAGGCCGACTCGGTGGCTAATAGCAGCGGGTTCCAGCCACCGGTCCAGATCGCGGAGCCCGTAGGGCCGGGGATGCCGATCTCGGCGAGCATGAGCCCCGACGGTGTCCCCAGCGTCTCTTGGAGTGAAGAGACTTCGCCCGAACACGAAGAATTCACGAGCTTTGTAGCGACGGGGGACCCTGTCGTCACACGCCTTCCGAAAGGAGCAGTTGCGCCTGTTCTCGCGAGCGACGCGGCGGGCGATCTCAGCGTCGCTTGGATCCAGGCGACGGCCTTCGGACATGCCGTGTTCGTTTCGGACACCGGCTCTTCCGGCGCCGGCGAGTGCACGAGCGCGCTCGGGATCGAGACGAGCGGCTTGCCGACCGCAACGCGCGGAGCTGCGTACACCGCGGAACTGAAGTCGTGCGGCGGCGTAGCACCATACAAGTGGAGCAAGGTAGTCAAGCTGCCTAAGGGGCTCAAGCTGTCGGGCCTCGGAACCATCCAGGGTACCCCGAGCACGAAGCTCGCCTCCGGTACGTATCACATCACCGTGAAGCTGTCCGACGCGGAGAAACCGAAGCGTTCGGTCATCAAGGACCTCACGCTCGAAGTCGGTTAGGCTCAGATGACGAACACTTGCGTCGGCTCCCGATCGTGGCGGCGGTGAGGTCGAGTCGAGCTGGGCCGGTCTCATCCGAGTTCACGAAGGAGAACCGGCGCAGCTGGCGTCGGGCCTCATCTCGGCTATCGCGTAGAGGCGCATCCCGACCGGGTCGGCAGGAGCTCGACGGTGCGTGGACGCTCAGGTTCGGTCCGCTCGCGGCCGCTGATGTCGCGGTCGCGCTCGCCGCATTCGTCTACTGAGAGGGTGTGCCCGTGATCGCAGACAAGGTCGCCGCGCACCTCGACGCATACCTGGCAGCGGAACCCGACTCGGATCGGGCCCGTGAGGAGTTGCGCTGGCTCGAGTCGGCGCTTGAGTACCTGCTGGCGGACCTGCTGCTCGAGCAGCACGGTGTCAGCGAGGGGTTCGACGGGTTCACCGGTGCGCCCAACGGGGATCGCGGACGTCGGGTGACGGCCGATGGTGCGCTTGAGATGACGGGCGGTGCATACGTGTTCGGGCCGAACGCGGTGTGGCCGTTTCGTGCGCGGCTGGCGCCTCACCCGCGCGAGTCGATCTTCTGGCTGTCTGACCAAAGCGGGAGCGTCGCGACCGGCGGGGCGTCGCCGATCGGCAAGAACGCGCCGCGCCACCGTCGCGCGCGTGCACATCGCGCCCGCGAAAAGCACGCGGCGGGCGGCGGCCGTCTGAGCATCCCGCCGCAGCCGCACGAGTGGCAATACGTGATGACCACAACGCTCCCGCCTGTTCACGGGCTCGGCCGCTAGGTCTCCTCGGGAGCGCCGCTCCCTACGCCGTAGAGCGGGTCTGCTTCACGAGCGACCCCACGAACGCCGAATGATCGAGCTCATCGTGGGAGACTGACCGCGTGGCCCGGACCGGGTCCAGCGCAGGCGCCGAGTCCGAGCTTGCGGGACCATAGGCGGGTGGCCGGTGGTCCTGGATCCGTCCCGTCTCGCCGGTTCACGGAGAATCTGCGCGCGGTCACACCAGAGGGCTTCTCGCCGGATGAGTTCGCGCGCGAGTTCCTCGACCGGTACATGGCAGACGATCGGCGCGTGGTGGGGGTGCGATTCGGACCGACCACGATCGACGTTAAGGTCACCGATCGCGCGACGATGAACGATCTTCCGGCAGCCTTTCATGGTGTCCCCGTCGTGCTTCACGACTGGCCTACCGGCGACTGAACGCCACCTGCGTTTTCTGTGTCGGTGCAGGTTGTGGGCGAGCGCTTCGAGCGCCGCAACGATCAACTACGGAGCAGTACCCATGCGCGGACCCAGACGATCACGGCGATGATCCACAGCGCCCCGCCGAGGAACGCGAGCGCCCCGCGAGCCGATACGGCCAGTAGTACCGCGGCAACGACGATCAACACGGCTCCTAGCCATGCGAGGCCCATGCCGGGCCGCATCGTGAGTCCGAAGGCTCTCGCTGCCCGCGCGATCGCGGAGGACTTCGTTTCACGGTCTGCCACCCGTTGAAGGGTACGTTCCCGCCCGCCCCGCAACGGTCGCAGGAGAGCCACGCAGCAAGCACCTGGGCCGTGCGAGTTGGCAGCGATGACTGGGCGTGGACGGCGGGGGGTCCGGAGGGGCGCGTAGCGTCCTGGTAGCGCGTAGCTGCGGCTCCGGGTCCTGTCAAGGCCGCCCCTGCGGGGCGCCTGCGGCGGTCCTGACGGACCGGCCTTGACAGGCCCCGGATCCTCCGCTGAGGAGCAGTGAGGTCTGCAGGCAGTGGCCTGCAGACCATCTGCCATCAACCAACCATCAGAGGGTCGTGAGTGGAGGCTGGTCGGGAGCGCCGCCCCCCCGGCCGCGGAGCGGACCTGCTTCACAAGCGACCCCACCAGCGCCACACGGACCGCGAGCCGGCGCGCCCCTCGCCGCCCGGGGTCGTCCCAGCCACCCTCGCCTGGTCGTAGTGGGTCGCAGGCAACCAGACCCGCATGGAGGCAAACAATTGTCCGCACCGGATGTAAACCAGGTAGTGCTCGTCGGCCGACTCACCAAGGACCCGCAATCCCGATCCCTCAAGGACGGCAGTAGCGTCTGCGAGCTGCGCCTCGCCGTCAACGACCAGCGGGAGCGCGAGGCGCTGTTCATCGACATCGCCACGTTCGGCAAGCAAGCAACCGCCTGCGCGCAGTATCTGACCAAGGGCCGGCAGGTTGCCGTGACCGGGCGGCTCGTCCGCGACGAGTGGACTACCAAGACCGGCGAGCCCCGGTCCCGGTACCTCGTGATCGGCAAAGTCGCCTTCGGCAACAACCACACCGAGAACAACGCCGGCCCCGACGGACGAGATGAGTAGCCCGAACGGCTCCGCTCCGGCCCGGGAGCTCGAGCGGCCGATCCGCCCACTCGACGGACCCCTCCTCACCCCCCAACAGGCCGCCGCGCTCCTGAGCGTCAAGACCAGCTGGATCTACGAAGCCGTCCGCACCAACCGACTCCCCTGCATCCGCCTCGGCCGCCACATCCGCTTCACGCAAGGGATGCTCGAAGAGTGGCTCGCAAGCCCGTGAAGCCCCCGCCGCCGTCTTTCGATGCTCTTCGGTCGCCCAGAACAGCGGTAACCGTCAGTTGAGGTGGAGCGTGGCGTGTTGAGTTCGCGTTTCGTCGGCGGTTGTGTGGAGCGTGAGCGTGAGATTCGCGGTGGCGTTTTCGTGTCTTGCCTTCGCGGCTCTGAGCTGCCGCAAGGTCGCGCCGGGAAGCGAGAGAACGACGTGCGCGGGCCGTCGTGCCGCGATGGCGAGCGTCTTCCCGTCGATAGCTAGCCGGCGGTGGAGCTTCTTCACTGCTAGGTAGCCCGTGACGGCTAGTTTCCCGGCGGTGCTGCTCTTTAGAGCGAACGTGAGGCGGCGGGTTCTGATGGCGGTGCTGAGCGCAGAGCGGGTAGCGGTGAGCGCGATCGAGGATGCGGCGCGGTAACCGGCGGCGCCAGCCCGCCCCAATCCGGGCCCCGGGGCCGGTGTGCTGCTCCCAGATCCGCTGGGCAGGGTGGTTGGGAGCGTCACCGGAGGCCCGGTCACCGCGGGTAGCGTGAGGGCCACTTCGCTCGCGGAGTAGGAGCCGGGCTCTTCGCCCTCTAGCCGAACCGTTCCGACGGCCACGTAGACCTGACCAGCTATCGGAGCAAACGTCAGGCTCGACGGGTTCGGCGTAAAGCTCTGCGGGTCGGTGCTGCGCTGGACCGCGACATAGTCGGTTACGCGCCCTGACGTGCCGCGCGGCAGGTTCGAGATGGCCACGACGTAACCCCACTCCCCCGCGCCGATCGAGTCCCACAGCACGGACTGGCCGTTTGAGGTCGTCGACAAGGTCGGTGCGGGAAGGCTGGGCGGAGCCGTGGCGGTGGCCTTCACGAGTGCCTCGTTCGCGGAGTAGGCCGTCGGGCTGGTCCCTGGTGCGGCGAGTGCCCCGACGCCTACGTAGACCTGGCCTTCGATCGGCGTAAAGGACAGGGCGTTGGTGACGGGGGTGAATGTTTGCGGGTCCGTGCCGCGCTCGACTTCGAAATAGTCGGTGATCCGGTCGGGCGCGTTGCGTGGCAGGTTCGACACCGCGACCTTGTATCCCCACTCGGGCGGCGAGGCGCCCTGCGAGGCGAGCGACTCCCACTCAGCCGATTTTTCGTTGGCGGTCTTGAAGACCGAGAGCGGCGGGGGAGGCGGCACGTTGACGTTGACCTGCACCGTGGGCGCAGTCACAGACGAGCCGGCGACCGTGCTCGCCGTGTACACGTGCGTCGCAGCGGATACGCCGGTGAAGGTGGTCGACCACTGCCCCGCGCTGTTCACCGCTACCAAGTGGCCGCTTGATTGCTCGCCGACTTCGTACACGTCGAGCGTCGCGTCGGCCTGTCCGGTTCCGGCGAGAGTAACCGAGGTTCCCGCTACGGTGCTTTCGTTGGTCGGGGATGTGATTTCGGGCGAGAGGAACGGGCCGCCGTATGTCGACTCGGGCCACATGCTTCCGCCAAAGGTCTGGTAGTTCTGGCAATCGGAAGGCTGCCAGGAATACGCTGCGGAAGCCGGGATTCCGTCGTCGTTGCCGCCGAGACCGTGGAACCGCAGGGTCGCTTCCCCTGAAGCGCCCGCGCCCGGCCGCGGTCCGAAATCGCCGTATTCGATGCTGACGACCTGCTCGTATTCCCCGGGGAACTGTTCTTCAGAGCCGGGCCACTCGAATTCGTGCTTCGCGTGACCGAGGGACCCGACGACAACCTGGTTTCCGCTAACCGTCATGCATGTCACTGGGCCTTCGAACGTGAAGATTTCATCCTCTTCTTGCCAGCCGCGCGTCTTCAACCAGCCACCGGCGTATTCGTCTGACAGGTAAGCGTTCACTTCGACGCTGTCGGCTGGGTGGTCACCGTAAAGCGTTGCGGCGCCGCTAAGGGTCAGGTTCGGTGACGCCGCCGCGACCGGTGTAGCGATCAGAAACAGAGCGGCTACTGACGCAGCGATCAGCAGCCCGACGCGACGCCGGACGCGTTCGTCGCGCCTGCTGGTCTTCCCGTCTCTTCCTTGAAACACCCGATCCCCCCGATCTCCCTTCCGCGAGGCCGAAGCATAACCTGATGTGCGCCTCCGGGGTAGCCCGCGCGGTCGTCATGGTCAGGCGCCGGCCCCGTCTGCGGATAGCCGCGCGTTAGTCGGGATCCGTTCGTCACGGTTCTGACAGACGTAGTGATCGCCTATGCGCGACACATACGGGACACTGTGCCGTGATTGCCGTCCTTTTGCGGTCTTAGCCGGGTCCGATCAGGAGGGGCCGCTTGTATTCCGTGGTGACTTCCCCGTCGAGCTCTGCGGGGGAGTCCGAGCTCCAGCTGGCGCCGTCGTCGGAGGAGTACGCGACCTGCAAGTGCTGCCCTACAAGGCTTGTCTGAAGCCGCGATTTGTTGTATAGCCGCTTTTGGCGTGTCGCGCCGCCGATGGTGCCCGAAAACTGCAGTCGGAGCGCGCTGTTGCCGTCGCACGTAACTTCGACGGGTTCACTGACTGTGTAGGCGGTTTCGGGTTCGCTGCCGGCTCCGATCGCGGCCGTGGTTGCGAGGGTGATCGCGCCGGGATAGTGGTTGGGGTTCCATGACGGTTCTTCTTCGCCCTCGAAGTTTGGTTGGACGATCGCAAGTAAGCTCTTAGTTCCGGCGGATTTGCAATGACCGGCGTAGTCGCCCGTGCCTTCGCATCCGAGGAAGCGGAGCGAGACATCTGCAGAGGTGGCTGAAAGGATGCTCCCGGTCCCTCTCCCGCTCACTGAGCATGTGATCTCGCCACCGGTAAGCACGAACGTGCCATCGGTGTAGCTGCTGAATCGGTCTGCTTCGCCGGTGTCCTCCCGGCCACCTTTGTGGCCGTTCGTGGGCCACGCGTACCATTCAAAGGGTCCTTCATGGGTCGCACTTGGAGCCTGGCAGAGCGAGTCCGTGAAGGCGTAGTGCTGCTGGTGGTGCTGACTGTGCCGGCCCCGACCGTGTTGGCATACGCCGTATTCGGCGCCGCGGGCCGCGGACGCCGCGAACAGCGCGGCTATCACGAAAGCGGAGATGACCGCCCAAAACATCGGGCGGCTACCCAACGGCGCATTAGCTCGCATCATCCCCCCGTTTCCGCTTCACCAAGGCAATTCCCCCCGAATGGCGCCGATCCTACACGTAAACGCTCGAAGGTCTCCGGTGGGCTAGTTACGACGGCACGTCAAGGGTCGTGCCCACGTTGCGTAGCTCCGGCTCCGTGTCCTGTCAAGGCCGCCCCTGCGGGGCGCCTGCGGCGGTCCTGACGGACCGGCCTTGACAGGCCCCGGACCCTCCGCTGAGAAGCAGTGAGGTCTGCAGGACAGGTCCTGCAGACCATCTGCCACCAACCACGATCAGGGGGTCGTGAGTAGAGGCTGGTCGGGAGCGCCGCTGTCCGCCGCGGATGCGGATCGCCTAACAAGCGACCCCAGGGCGTCACGGGGACCGCGAGCCGCCGCCCCTCGCCGCCCAGGGTCGTCCCAGCTGCCCGGTCGGGTCGTAGTGGGTCGCAGGCAACCAGATCGCATGGAGGCAGAAAATTGTCCGCACCGGATGTAAGCCAGGTAGTGCTCGTTGGCCGACTAACCAAGGACCCGCAATCCCGGCAGCTCAAGGACGGCAGTGCTGTCTGTGAGCTGCGCCTCGCCGTCAACGACCAGCGGAAGCGCGACCCGCTCTACGTAGACGTCGCGACCTTTGGGAAGCAGGCCGACGCCTGCGCCACCTACCTAAAGAAGGGCCGGCAGGTCGCCGTCGCCGGCCGGCTCGTCCGCGACGAGTGGACTACCAAGACCGGCGAGCCCCGCTCCAGGTACCTCGTGATCGGCAAAGTCCCCTTCGGCAACAACCACACCAACAACGGCACCGAACCCGACGGCGACGATGAGTAGCCCCGACCCTGCCGCTGCCGAGCTCGACCCGCCGATCCGGCCACTCGACGGACCCCTCCTCACCCCCCAACAGGCCGCCGCGCTCCTGAGCGTCAAGACGAGCTGGATCTACGAAGCCGTACGCACCAACCGACTCCCCTGCATCCGCCTCGGACGACACATCCGCTTCACGCACGGGGCGCTTGAGGAGTGGTTGAGCCGCTGATGTCGCGGCGAGGGCTACCTCAGTTGGGGTGGGATACGCCGTCGACCACGTCGTGTGCGAGGATGACCGCGTGTCAGGTGCAGCGACGGTTGAGCGGTGGTCGCTCGCTGATCTCACTCGCGCTGTGTTCGGCGAGGAGTTGAGCTTGGACGAGGCGCGCAGCCGCCTCGACGCGATGGAGCCGTCAGCCGACGCCGACGAACGGAGCCGAGGCGTTACGACCGTCTCGAATCTTCCAGAGGGGGCTCTCTGGGTCGGTTCGGTCGGTTATGAGCGGCATAAGGACAGTCGGGCTTTCGGAGAACATCTGCGCGATTCTGGCGTTCAGCGCCTGATAGATGTGCGTGAGCTCCCGATCTCCCGGCGCCGCGGCTACGCAAAGACTGCGCTCAGCGAAGCGCTCGCGGAGGCGGGAGTCGAATACGTGCATGTGAAGGCTCTTGGGAATCCAAAGCCGCTGCGGGATCTCTATAAGTCCGGCCGTGTAGAGGAAGGGCGCGCGCGTTACCGGGAGCACCTGCTGAATGAGCACCGCCAAGATCTGCAGGAACTTGTTGGGCTTCTCCGAGAGAAGCCGTCAGCGTTGATGTGCGTGGAGCACGACCCGTCGACGTGTCACAGGACGGTGATCGTCGAAGCGCTCACCGACGAGCTTGAGGTGCAGCTCGATCTGGTGGACCTAGCCTAGGGTCAGCTGCTCCGGCCGCTTCGGCGGCCACCAGACTCCGAGCACCATGAACGTCTTTGGGTAGAGGTGCTGGTTTCCGACGAAGAATGCCGTGTCACGCTCGGGTGAGCATAGCTCTCCTATCCACTTCTCACGCACGTGCGTTTCCCAGTCAGCTTTGCGGCGCACTTGCCGGTAGAACTGGATGATCTCCCAGTCGATGATTGACTGCTCGTGTCCTTTGCAGTCGCTGTCATCGCATCGATAGCGGTACTTGAAGCGGTAGGGGATCTGCTCGATCCCCTTTAGCTGCTTCCGATGCTCTGCGCTGCTCAGTCCGTCGAGCAGGCTGCCTTGCGCGGCGAGGGCTTTTGCAAACGCTTCCCTCTCTTTGTTCACGTTGACCTTCTCGATGATGAGGTCCTCTACGCGGTGGGGTCGGAAGGCGCCGAGCGATGATCCGTTCTGCTTTTGGCGCCGAGCCAGCTCGCACATCGATCCGCCGATCAGCGGCTCAACCCATGGACGGCGACGAGCCCAGTCGCGAGCAGTCGGGATCGGCTTACCCACCGTGGATATCGAGTCGCGGTTGGGTCGTCTAGTCTCTGGGCGCTTGTCGCTGTTGTGCGTCTCGACGTCGACGCGGATGCGTTGATACTTCGTGAACTTCTGCTCGTCGTCGAGCGTCCGAAACGGGACCGGATAGAGCCGGATCCATCTAGGTCCGTCCGGGGTCATCTCGACGCCCGCGACGCACGACACCTCACCGTACTTTTTGCTTAGGGCCGGATAAGCCTTGACGGTCGGTAGCAACTCGATGGTTTCCACGGCGTCCATTCTGCCAGCCCGTTCCGCTAGTAGGAACGGTGCGCTCCGGCTTGGCGTGCCGATACGGGGTGAGGAACGCGCGTAGACGCTGCCGCTGCTCCTAAGGATGGTGCGGGGCCGATTTGGGGCCCCAAAGTCAGAATCAGGTCCCGAAAAGTGTCCCCAGCCCGGCCAATAAGACCCGCCCGATCCCGACCAGTCGACACTGGCTTGGCTCTAAAGAGCCAGACCAGCCTGCCGCGGTCTCTCTCGTAATGAAGGGGTCCGGGGTTCGAGTCCCCGCGTCGGCTCTGGCACCGCGCGATCGCGACAATCGGTCGCTGCTAGCGGCCGTTTCGTTCTGAGTCGGCCGTCTGGACGCGAGGGTCGGTTACGTTGTTCAGGCGCTCTCTGCACTTCCGTCGAGCCCGCTCGGGTGCCGCAGCAGTTGAAGGGCACCGGCCAGCCGCGACCCAACGCAGAGCCGCCTCAAGTCAGGGCGATTCTCATTCGCCGAAGACCAAGCATGGATGCTGCCCGCTCAGGAGTGCAACATGCCCACAGGCCAGATCACCCGCGCTGTCTCGCGCCCAGCACCTAAGTGCACTGGAGGGCGCGAACAGGGTTCGCAGCGCACGCGCCACCCTCAAGCGTCGCGTGGCAGCGGGTGAGGTCGAGGTCGGGGCGGTGATTCTCGACCGGCCCTGGGAGGCCCGCACGATGACCGTGGCTGAGCTACTGATGAGCCAATCTCGCTGGGGCGCGATCCGCTGTCGCAAGATGCTGGCGCGGCTGGCCGTATCGGAGCGCAAGAGCCTCGAGTCGATGACAGAGCGTCAGTGTCGCGCCCTGGCCGCGTTGCTCGCCTCGGGCGGATGAGCCGAGCGCGCGCGCCGCATTCCAGGCGGCCCGTGGCAAGCCGGGACGGGAGAGTAGGCTCCAGAAAGCGGGTTGCCGAACCACGGCCCTGATCGCGCTCGACGGAGGTCCGTGGTTCGATCCACCGTGTCGCCTCCTCCGACCCGAAAGGTTCACATGTCTTCAGGCGCCGCCCCTAAGCGCGGCCGCAGTCTGCGGTCCACCATCTCCTCCAGCGGCGAGCTGCGTCTCACAGTGGCCGAGGGCGACGTTCCCGAGCTGGGCGGCAGCGAGGTTCTGATCGCCGTGGAAGCTTCGCCGATCAACCCCTCCGATCTCGGCATCCTGCTGGGCGCGGTCGCGCCCGAAGCGCTCCAGGCCGACGGGGCGGATCTCCTCGCCAGGGTTCCGGACGCCGCGCTCTCCTTCTACCGAGACCGGCTGGACAAGCCGCTTCCCGTCGGCAACGAGGGCGCAGGCACGGTCGTCGCCGCGGGCCCGGAGGCCGAGGCGATGGTCGGCCGTCGCGTGGCGACATTCGGTGGCTCGATGTGGAGCGACTATCGCGTGGCTGAGGCGGGCGCTGTCGTCGAGCTGCCCGAGGACGTGAGCACCGTCGAGGGAGCGGCCCTGTTCATCAATCCCCTCACCGCGCTCTCGATGGTGGAGACGATGCGAGCGGAGGGTCACAGCGCGCTCGTGCACACCGCCGCGGCATCCAACCTCGGGCAGATGCTCGTGCGGATCTGCGCCGCCGACGGCGTCCCGCTCGTGAACATCGTGCGGCGGCCCGAGCAGGCCCAGGTGCTGCGCGAGATCGGTGCGGTGCACGTGGTGGACTCCTCGCAACCGGACTTCGCAGATCAGCTCACCGACGCGATCCGCGAGACCGGCGCGACGCTGGCCTTCGACGCGATCGGCGGCGGCACGGTGGCGAGCGACATCCTCAACGCGATGGAGCGCGCGCAGCCGCCGCTTCAGTCCTACACCCCGTACGGAACGACCGTGCTCAAGCAGGTCTACATCTACGGCTCGCTCGACTTCTCGCCCACCGTGCTCGAACGTCGCTTCGGGCTGACCTGGGCCGTGTGCGGCTACCTCCTCACGAACGCGCTCGCCCGTCTCGGCGGCGAGGCCTTCGGCCGGATGCGCGCCCGCGTGCTCGCCGAGGCGAAGACGACGTGCGCCTCGAGCTACGCGGAAACGATCGGGCTGAGCGACGTCCTCGATCCGGAGCACCTCGCCGTGTTCGCACGTCGCAGCACGGGGTCGAAGTACCTGATCGACCCCTCCAGCGACCGCCCCGGCTGACCATTCGCTGGCCCGGGAGCTCCGCTCGCGCGTGACGGGGCTTCAGAGCGGCGCGACACGCGAGGAGGAGACCTTCGTGGTGCTCGCGGGGACCCTGACGACGTACCTCGGCGAGCCCCCGGAGCCGCACGTCGTTCCCGACGCTGAGCTTCTGCCGCCGGCGGTGTAGCGGGGGGCCGCGGACTCCCCGAGGCGCGACGTCGCGCTAGCCGTCCACGAGCAGAGCGTCTAGCGGTCCCAGCAGCGCCCTGGAGCGGCGCGAGACGCCCGGCAGCTCGAGCAGCCGGTGCGTGCGCCTCTCGCCGCGGCGCTGTCGCTGCAGCTGCTCGCGTGCGATCGGGCGCCAGAGCTCATCGACCACCGTTGCGGGCTCGCCCGCAACCGCCTCCCGGGGGAGCTCGAGGTGCTCGGACCAGAGCCGCAGACGGGTGCTCCGAGCGAGATCGGGGTCGCAGCAGACCAGGTTCATCTCCGTGTCGTTGAAGAGGGAGTGGTCGTTGAGGTTCGCCGAGCCGACCGTGAGCCATTCGTCATCGACGATGCCCACCTTCGCGTGCACGTACAGCGGACCCGTGAGAGCACCGCTGCGCGAGGAGATCGTCGCGGCAAGGAAGCGTCCGTTGCCGTCATCCGCTTCGGCGAGCAGTCCGAGCTGGCCGCGCGTGGAGTCTTCGCCGTTGTTCGGGCGTGCGGGCAGCAGCACCACGATTCGGAAATCCTCGCTTGGCGGCTCACGAAGCTTCTCCGCGAGGATGTCCACGACCTGCGTCGACCAGAGGAACTGGCTCTCGAGGTAGATCAACCGGCGCGCCGAGCGCAGCGCCCGGCGGTAAGACTCGAGGATGCGGAAGTCGCCGCGGGGCTCGAAGTCGTAGATCTTCTCGGGCACGGTGCGTACCACCTGCAGCGTGTGCTCGCCGGCGGGCGGCGGGGTCGGCGCACGTTCGAGCTGCTCCTCCTGCACCTCCTTCCAGCGGGATGCGTAGTGGGCCGCCACATCCGCCACCGCGGGTCCGCGCAGGCGGCTGGAGACGTCGTGCCAGCCGAGGCCGGGCCGCTTCGCGTGCTCGCTCGAGTCGTAGCGGTCGCCTCCAAGCGCGGTCAGATCGATTCCGCCCACGAACGCCACCTCGTCGTCCACGATCACGAGCTTCTCGTGATGGCAGTGCATCGGGCGCTCCTTCGCGTCCAGCGCGCACACCACGCGCGTGCCGCTTATCAGCTCCTCGCGTCCGCGCCTCACCTGCTTACGGTCGGGCGTGAACAGTGGCAGCGGCGAGCCTGCCCAGAGCAGCACGCGCACATCCACGCGCTCCGCGAGCTCTCCGAGCAGGTCACGCAGACGGAGCGCGTCGCGGTCTCGGGTCAATCCGAAGTCCGAGGCGAGGTGCCAGCCCGCGATGTGCACGTGCGAGCGTGCCCCCGCGAGTGCCTCCGCGATCGCGGGCAGCGCGCTCGCGCCGTCGATCAGAACGTCGAGCTCGCACGCCGCGCGCGGGCTCGGCCCGCCTGCCGCCCAGAGCGACCCGTCCTCGGGCGGTTCGAGCTGGGCGATGCGTCCGGCTCGGTCGAGCCGCCGCCGATGGTGGTCGCGGATCGACCGCTCGACGGCCTGCCCGATGAGGCGATCGGCGAGCGCGACGGGATCGATCAACGAGCCCCGCTGCCCCGGCGGAGCCGGCCGATGGGCTGGTTCGTCCCCAGACGCATCACCCCAGGCTACTTGCGTCGTCGATCGCGTTGTAAGGAACCCTCTCCCGCCGGACATCTATGGGGTGTGAGCGACCGCAGCAGCTTTGAAGCCCTCTACGCCGAGCACGCGAGCGCCGTGCACGCTTACGCGCAGCGCCGCGGCCCGGAGGCCGAAGCCGATGACGTCGTCGCGGAGGTCTTCCTCACCGCGTGGCGGCGCTCGAAGGATGTGCCCTCGGATGCGCGAGGCTGGCTGCTCGCGGTTGCGCGGCGGGTGCAGTCCAACGCCCGCCGCGGATCGTTGCGCCGCGACGCGTTGCGGGAGCGCCTCGAACACGAGCGGCGCGCAACGGCCGGCGACGACGGGCACGACGAGAGCCGCCTGATCGAGGCTCTGCTCGCGCTGCGCGAGAGCGATCGCGAAGCGCTGCTCCTGATCGCCTGGGACGGCCTCTCGCACCGCGAGGCCGCGCGCGTGATGGGCGTGCGCGAGAGCGCCTTCGGCGTGCGCCTGCACCGCGCCAAGCGCCGGCTCGCCGGCGCCCTCAGCAGTACGGGGACGCATGCGCCCGAACAATCAACCCCACTGGAGGCCCGATGACCGACATCGACGTGATCGCGCAACTCAGCCGCATCAACCCGCGCCCGTCTCATGGGCCGCCGCCGATCGCCGCGCTGCTCGATCGGCTCGACGAAGCGGCGCCACCCTCTCTTCTCGCGCGACGCAGGTGGCGTCCGCCTGCCCTCGCCTTCGGCGGCGTCGCCGCCGGCGGCGCTGCGATCGTCCTGATCGCGCTGCTCGGCGCCGGCGGTGGCACGCCCAACGTGGCCGCGGAGATGTACCAGGCGACCACCCCAGGAAGCGGCGTGCTGCACATGAGCACGCTCACCGAAATGACCGTGGGCTCGCAGACACGCACATCGCGCGAGGAGATCTGGAGCGAGCAGAACCCGCGAAGGCTTCGGCTCGTTCTGAACGACGGCGAAGAAACGATCGAAAGCGCGCTGAGCACGGTGCCCATGAAGCTGCTCCAGTGGTCGGAGGCGAAGCCCGATCAGATCGTGCAGAGCGTGCCCACCGGGATCGCGATGAGCGAACAGACCGGCGTGCAGATCCTGCGCGGGCTCTACAGCAAGGGCGAGCTCACGAACGCGGGTCAGACCACCGCCGACGGTCAGGCCGCATGGTTGCTCGAAGTTCATCCCCAGCAGCCGCTCCCCACGCTGGGCGGCCGACCCGTTCCGAACCCCACCGTCGCCGTGAGCGCGAGCACCTTCGTGCCGCTCGAATTCACCGACTACTCCGTCACGAGCGAACACGGCACGCCCGAAGAGCTCGTGACGAAGGTGCACTACACCGCCTACGAAGAACTGCCACGCAACCCCCAGGACGAAGCCTCTCTCGAACTCGCCGCGCACCCCGGAGCGACGGTCAAGCCAGAAGGGTGAGAGCCACCCCGCGGACGCGCAGGATGATCGCGCCGCCGCTCGCGGCGCTGGTCATCCTCGCGCTCGTTGCGGTGCGCGACACTGGCGGCGGGCGGCCCTCGCCGCACACCGACGTTCACGTCAGACGCGCGAGGGCCTCCTCCGTTCGGCTCCTGCCGCTGCGCGTGGCCGATCCTGACGGCGGTCCCCCTTGGGGGATCAGGCTCGTCCGGGTGGCGGGTCTGCTGTGCGCTCAGGTCGGGCGGGTCGAGCACGGTCAGCTCGGCTCGCTCGGTCTCGACGGCGCCGCCCGCGACGATGCGGCCTTCCATCCCTTCGGAGCGGGCGCGGTGCCCGGCGTGAGCGTCCCCGGCTCGGCCGGGAGCGACGCCGACTGCGTCGCGGCGAAGGAAACGTTCGGCGGCGAAATCGACGGGCTCGACCGCAACGCGATCTCGAATCCGCACGATGTCTCGCTGCCGATCGCCAACCGTCGCGAGGTCTCCTACGGTCTGCTCGGACCTCACGCGATCTCCGTCGCGTTCAGGTCCAGCGGGACGGATCCGAACGCGAGCGGTGCTGCGCGGGGTCGGTGCCTATCTCGTCGTGCTGCCGGTCCGACCCAACCGTCAACTGGGGTCGGTGGGCGCGGCGCCCGGCAGCGACTACGCCGACGATCTCGAGCCCGCCGGGCTCACGGGCTCGCTGATCGAGATCACCTATCGCTATGGACGCACCATCTGCCACGACGACGGCCACGAAGCGATCAGGCGCTGCCATCTGGCCGATCACCCGCTCGGCCCCGAACGCACCCCGAGCCAGGGTGGGATCTAGCGCGGGGTCCGCTCGGGTCTCGGGTTCTCCGGGAGCTTCCTGCGATCCTCAGGCGATGCCACCGCCTCGCAACGACGAAGCTTCAGAGCAGGGCGGGCTCAGACTGACGATCGGCTGCCACTTCGGCTTGAGCACCACGCAGCACGCCCAGGCGATCCTTCAGGTCGCACCGCGCCTGCAGCCGGGCACGTCCCTCCAGCGCGAGAGCTGGTCCACCACGGTGCCTCACTACGCATATGTGGACGGCTTCGCCAACCGCTGCGAGCGGTTCTCGCTCTCGCCGGGCGAGTCGCACCTCACCTACGAGGCCGAGGTGCTGATCGCGGACCCCGCCGACCTGATCGACCGCAGCGCCGTCGAGACGCCCGTCGCCGCCCTGCCCGACGGGGTGCTCAGCTTCGTGATGCCGAGCAGGTTCTGTCTGCCCGATGAGCTCGGGCACGAGGCCTGGCAGCTGTTCGGAGGGCTCACGCCCGGTTGGGGCCGCGTGCAGGCGATCGTCGACCACGTCCACACCCACCTCGAATTCATGCCCGGAAGCTCGAACCCGTGGACAACGGCCGCGGACGCCTACCGCGCTCGCCAGGGTGTCTGCCGCGACTTCGCGCACCTCGCGATCACCTTCTGCCGGGCGCTCAACATCCCCGCGCGCTACGTCTTCGGGTACATCCCCGCGCTGGAGGGCCAGACACCCACCGAGCCGATGGACTTCGCGGCCTGGTTCGAGGCCTACCTCGACGGACGCTGGCACACCTTCGACGCGAGAAACAACCGCCCGCTCACCGGCCGCGTCGTCGTGGGCCGCGGTCGGGACGCGGTCGACGTCGCCCTGATCACCTCGTTCGGGCCGCTCACGCTCGACGCCTTCGAGGTGCACGCCGACCCGCTCGTCCCGACCCAACCCTGAGGAGCGGCCGATGCGCGCGGCGCCCGCCTGCCGCTCAGCGTCTGTGGGCCTTCTTCACCGGCGTGATGTGCACGTCCACGCTCTTCAGCGTCGCCCCACCCGAGCGGACGGAGACGGCCGCGGGCAGCGGATGATGCTTCGCGAGCAGCGCGAGCCCGGTGCGGTTGAGCGCGACAGTCTTCGTCTTCGTTGTCCCTGCCGCGAGCGTGACCGCGCCGAGCGCGATCGTCACGCGCTTGGTGCGCGCCTTTGCGCTGATCGCGCTCACCCTCCCGCCCTTGAGGTGCTCGGTCACCGTGACCGTGATGCTCGCCGCCGAGCACGACGCGCCCCCTGCCGAGCAGCTGAGCGTGACGCTCACGCGCCCCGAGCCGCCCTTCACCGCCGTGACGTGGAGCGTTCCGGCGTGGATCCCGGGAGGCGGCGGTTTGATCGCTGATGGGGGCGTGGCACCGTAGATCGCGCCGATGTAGCCGCTGTGGGAGTAGTCCGCGCCGAAGCCGTTGGCCGTCGCACCGAACGCGCCGCTCCATGAGCCGCCCTTCGCAAGGGCGATTTCGAACTCCTGCCCGACGGAGGGGACGAAGCCTTCGACGAGGGTGGGCGCGAGCGTGCCGCCCGCATCGAGGTGTCCGCCTTCGATCAGACGCAGCGCCGAGCTCGCCTTGCTCGAGATCTCCGGCGCGAGCGTGCCCGTGTTGGTGAACAGGCCGTTGGAGTAGTCGATCTGCGTGTTCGGCGTGATCGTCACCGTGCCCGCGTTCGTGAAGTTCCCCGAGATCGCCGGGTCGTTGTCGTTGCTTTCGGCGAGGATCGAGCCCGTGTTCGTGAACGTGCCCGAGGACACCGCCACGCCCGCCGGTCCGCCACCGCCGCCGTAGTAGTTGCCGTTCAGCGTGATCGCTCCCGCGTTCGTGAACGAGCCCGCCTCCGTCACGGTCGTGCCGATGTCCATCTGCAGGCGCTGCCCTGCCGCGATGTTGCCCGACATCGGCGTGCCCGTGTGGACCTCCACGCCGCTCGCGCCGGTGCCCGTGTAGGCCAGCGATGAGTCCTGGCCGATGTTGATCGGGTTGCCCGTCTCCGAGCCGTTGCCCTGGGTGTAGGCGCCCGCCACACCGTTCGCGCCGCTCACGTAGAAGACGCCTTCGTTGTCGATCGTGCCCGCTTCGTCTGTGATCGGGTATGAGACGGCGCCCACTTCCGCCGGGTGAGCGGGGTTCGCGGAGGCCGGGAAGACGTGGATCGTGCCGCGGTTCACGAGCGAGCCCGGCCCGCCGTTCGAGCCCGTGCCGAGCGAGACGCTACCGAAGGGCACCTCGATCGTCCCTTCGTTGAGGACCGTCCCCGAGAGCGTCGCCGAATAGCCTTCGCCCTGCATCACGATCGTCCCTCTGTTCGTCACCGAGCCGCCGCCGAGCGAGGCGTTGCCTCCGTTCGCTCCGTGGTAGGTGCCGTCGAGCGTGAGCGTCGCCGACGCTCCGATCGTCGTGGCGGGCGATTCCACGACGTCGTGGATCGAGACGTGCAGCTGTGCCGCCGCTCCTTCGCCGCCGATGTCGAGTGAGGCCACCGGGATCGGCGAGGCCGAGCCGTCCGTGAGCGACACCGTCACCGCTTTCTCGATGCACACATGTGAGCCGCTGCCCGGAACGCCCGCGCTCCAGTTGCCCGCCGTGTCCCATTCGCCGCTGCTCGCGGACGTCCAGCTGTCGGTGCACGTCGCCGCGCTCGCCTCCGACGCTCCGAGGACCGCGAAGAGCATCAGGACGAGCAGGCAGAGAACGATGATGGGGTGGCGCCTCACGGTGACTCCTTTGTGCCGGAGATACGAAGATCGTCTGTCGCTCCGCAGCCCCGCATCGGCCCCCCGATGGGCTCAGAGTCGCGGGAACCATAGCCGCGCCGGAGGGCCGCTCGGCCCAACTTCCACGCTGTTGGCCGTCGAAGACGCATGCGCACTCCCGCCGCGTCGCGAAAGCCACTGAAATCGGGGCGCCAGAGCGAAATCGCTGCCTACGCATGCATACGTAGCATTTACGCAGGGCTCGTACGATCCGAAGCATCGCAGCGGGTTTGGACAAGCGCGTGCTCTCGATCGTCGGCGAGCTGATCGGTCTGCTCGACCTCGACGAGCTCTCGCACGGCCTGATCCGCGTGCTCCACGAGGAGGTGCCCGCTGACTGGGGCGCGCTCAACGAGGTCCCCGCCGATCTGCCCCGGACGATCTCGATCACGGACCCCCCGGTTCCCGTCCCGCTGCACGAGGCGTTCGCACGCTACGGCGCCCAGAACCCGATCGCCGCCTACTTCCTGCGCACCCGCGACGGACGCGCCACACGCATCTCGGATCTGATCACGCGGCGCGAGTTCCATCGCCTCGAGGTCTACCAGCACGTCTATGCCCAGCTGGAGGTCGAGTACCAGATCGCCTTCACCCTCCCCTCGACCGCGGAGCGCATCCTCGGCGTCGCGCTCAGCCGCTCCCGTCGCGACTTCACCGCGCGCGAGCGCGATCTGCTCAACCTCGCTCGTCCCTATCTGATCCAGATCTACCGCAACGCGCTGGCTCACTCGCGGCTCGCCGCCGGGTCCGAGCCCGAGCTGCCACTCGCCGCGCTCGAGTCGCGGGGACTCACGCGCCGCCAGGCAGAGGTTCTCCGTCTCGTCCTTGCGGGGCGCTCCGCGCCCGCGGCGGGCGCCCTGCTCGGCATCGCCCCGCGGACCGTGCACAAGCACCTCGAGCACTGCTATCGCACGCTCGGCGTCTCGGGACGCTCCGAGGCCGCGCGCCTCGCCTGGTCGATCGCCGTACCCTCGCAAGGGGTTACGCTCGAGCCGTGAGCGAGCCATCCGCGAGCCGCGCATCGGTCGCCGCCGTCTTCGAACCCGGCGAGGCGGGCGAGGCCACGCTCCGAGAGGCAGCCGAGCTCGCAGCGGCGGGCCACGAGCTCACCGTGCTCACGCTCGCTCCCCAGGCCCGCTCTCCGCTCTGGGGCCGGGCGAGCGGCACCGGCCCTTACAACGAAGCGGTGCAAGAGGAAGCGGAGATCGAGCTCGTGCAGGCGCGCGAGCTGCTCGGCCCGCTCGCCGAGCGAGCGCGCTTCGAGGTGCTGCGCGGATCTCCGCAGCCCCCGCTCGCCTCGTGGGTGAGCGAGCAGGGGATCGAGCTCGTCCTGCTGCCCCGACACCGGCTCACACCTGGGGGCAACCTGTTCGTGAAGTCGCTGCGCAGCAAGAGCAGCGCGGAGCTACGGCTCGTCAAGGCCACGCGGGGGCGTCGCCAGAGGTAGCCCCTGTAATAAACGCCGCCGACCCGGACATTCACCTTCCATGACGGCGGAGGAGCGCTTCGCGGATCTCTACGGCAGCCACGCTTCGGCGGTCCTCGCCTACGCGCTGCGGCGCACGAGCTCCGCGAACGCCGAGGATGTGATGGCCGAGGTCTTCCTCGTCACCTGGCGCCGTCTCGGCGAGGTCCCCTCCGACGCTCGCATCTGGCTGCTCGGCGTCGCGCGCAAGGTGCTCGCGAACCAGCGGCGTGGCCTGCGCCGTCAGGAGGCCACGCGCGAACGTCTCGCGGGCGAGGCTCAGCGTCGCGCCGGTCTCGGGGGCGCTCAGACAGGCGTCGGAGATGCGGGAGAGGAGCGGGTGCGAGAGGCGCTCGCGCAGCTCCGTGAGCGTGACCGCGAGGTGCTCCTGCTGCTCGCCTGGGAGGGGCTCAGCAACACCGAGGCCGCTGCCGTCCTCGGCATCGGCGCGCGCACCTTCAACGTCCGGCTCCACCGCGCCCGGCGTCGCTTCACGCTCGCGCTCGCCGCACTCGAGAGCGAGGCCGAGATGACCAGCAACCCCGACCCTGTGGAGGTGCTCTGATGGAGTCCTTCTCGCTCGATCGCATTCGCCGGGCGAACCCCGTTCCTCACGACCCCGACGCGCCCGCGCTCGCGACGATCCTCACCCGGCGCGAAGTCGCCGCCTGGCCCTCCGCGCGAGGGCTGCGCAGGCGCTCCTGGCCTCGGCGCACGCTCTTCGCCGTCCCCGCGATCGTGCTCGCAGCGCTCGCCGCCTTCGCGCTGATCGGAGGGCCCGGCGAGGCGCGGCTCGATGTCGCCGCCGCGCTCTACCGCGCGCTCACACCCGGCGCGGGCGTGCTCCACTACGTCAGCGAAGAGGAACTCGACGGGCGGCTCGTGATGCGCGTGCAGCACTGGAGCACCCAGCACCCGCCCCGCGAACGGAACGTGAGCGAGGAACACGGCGTGCGCGTCGAAGGCGCGATCGCCCCCGGAGGGGTCTGGACGACGTGGGCCAGCGCCTACCCCGACCGCGTGGAACGAACCCGAGCGAGGGGGACGGCGACCAACGACGATGTGACCGGGCTGCGCCGTGCCTATCGCGAGCACCTGCTGCGCGTGTCGGGCAAGCTCAGCTTCCACGGACGTCCCGCCTACCGGCTGACCGTCGTGCCTCGCCTCGGCAAACACGGTGCGCCCACGGTGGTGATCGTCGATGCGCGGAGCTTCCTCCCGATCGAGGTGATCGACTACGCCCACGGCAAGCATGGCGGCCTCCTCCCGCAATGGGTGATCCGCTATCGCGCGATCGAAGAACTGCCCGACACGGCCGCGAACCTCGCCCATCTGAAGCTCGCCGCGCACCCGGGCGCGCACCTGGTCGAGCGAGGCTGAACGTCGCGCGCGCCGCGGAGATGCCTGTCGATTTTCGCCCGCGCCGTTCGTCCTAAGGTCGACGATCCACGAAAGGAGGACCCCAGATGAAGTACATGCTGATGATCTACCAGGGCAGCACCCCGCTTCCCGGCACGCCAGAGTGGGCGCTGCTCAGCCAGGAGCGCCAGCAGGAGGTCTACACGCGCTACCGCGCGGTGAACGAAATGCCGGGCATGACCCCGGGGGCGCAGATGGCCCCGCCCGAGACGGCCACGACGGTTCGCGTGCAGGACGGCCGCACGCTCACGACCGACGGGCCCTTCGCGGAGACGAAGGAGGCTCTCGGCGGCTACTGCTTCCTCGAGGCCGATGACCTCGCCGCCGCACTCGAGCTCGCCGCTCTGATTCCCGCCGCCGAGATGGGCGGGGCCGTCGAGGTGCGCGAGCTCGTCGAGCGCTGAGGTCTCGCGGGAGGGATCGGCGGCCCGCCGAGCACCCACCGAGCGGCGAGACGGCACGGGCGCCCACGCGGCGCCCGTGCCGTGACGTGCCGCGCCCAAGCCGAAGGGCGCCGCCTCGCCGGGAGGGCTCAGATCACCGGTTCTTCGACCGGCGGTTCTTCGCCTTTCGTTTTTTCTTCTTCGGCTTTTTTCTTTTCTTCTTCTTTCAGTTTTTTCTTTTCAGCTTTTTCGGCTTCGTGTTTTTCGCGTTCTTCAGCCTTCACGATCCGCTTTTCGTTTTTTTCCTTCGTCTTTTCGATGCGGGCTTTCTCGCGTTCGTGCGCTTTTTCAGAACGTTCTTTGTTTTTTTCTTTCGTTTCTTCGTTTTTTTCTTTGTTTTTTTCTTTGGTGCTTTCGGTTTCTTCTTTGTTCTTTTCTTTTGCTTCTTCGAGCTTTTCCTTGTTGATTTCTTCTGCTTCTTCGACGCGCGGGTGTTCGCCTTCTGCCGCCGAGGCGATCTGAGCCGCCCCACCGGCCATCAGGGCGCAGCTCGCGAATGTCGCGAGCCCCACCAGCATGAGCTTCCTCCACCGATCCATGTCGGTTCCTTTCCCTTGGGTTGTCCGTCCGTCTGCGATGCGAGCAGGGACCAGCGCGCCTGCGGGGCCTGGGCCGCGCAGCCTCCTCGATCGCCGTCCTGCGTGAGCGGAACACGGGCGCAGACGTCGCGCGTCCCGCCGGCATCGGGTCCGCGGACCCCCGCCGTTGCTTAGTTGATGCCCGATTCGGCACTCACGAAAACGCCCCGGCGTGCGTCTCCTTGACAAAACTATGTCAATTAGGCAAAATCCTATGAGCAAAAGGTAAGAGCTGGAACCAAACTCGAGGAGGAGGACGATGAAGAAGACCGAGATAACCCCCGACCTGATCCAGCTGAGGAGGCTCGGTTTCGTCAACGCCTACCTCGTGCGTGAGGCCGACGGCTTCACGCTGATCGATACGACGCTCGGCAGCGGCGCCGCAGACGACCTGATCGGCGCGGCGGAGGCGGCGGGCGGGGAGATCAAGCGGATCGTGCTCACCCACGGCCACGGCGACCACGCGGGGGGTCTCGACGCGATCATGGCGCGCCTGCCCGGCTCGGCCGAGGTCTACCTCGGCGAGGCCGATGCGCGCGTCTGGGAGGGCGAGAAGGTCATCGACGGGAAGAAGGTGACGGGCCTCTGGAAAGACGTGAGGACCGTCCCCGACGTGCGTCTCGCGGGCGGCGAGACGATCGGCAGCCTGCGGGCGATCGCCACACCGGGTCACACGCCCGGGCACATGGCCTTCCTCGACACGCGCGAGGGCTCGCTCTTCTGCGGCGATGTCTTCACTGCGTACGGGCGCCTCTCCGTGACGAACCACCTCTACTGGCGCTTCCCGCTCGCCTCCGGCGCGACCTTCGACCGTGCGGAGGACCTGCGCTCCGCACGCACGCTGCGCGAGCTCGACCCGGCGCGCGTGCTCGCCGGGCACGGCCCCGTCGTCGCGAACCCCGCGGGCGCGATGGACGAGGCGCTCTCGCGCTCCGCACGCGCGCTCGGCGAGCAGGACGGCGCGGGAACGAGCTGATGCCGCGCGCGGGGCTCAGCGCCGCCACCGTCGTCGCCGCCGCGGGCGCGCTCGCCGACGAGTCCGGCCTCGACGCGCTCACGCTCGCCGCGCTCGCCGCGCGTCTCGGTGTGCGTCCGCCCTCGCTCTACGCGCACGTGGGCGGGCTCGGCGACCTGCGCGCGCGCCTCGCCGCTCGCGGCGCGGCGGAGCTCGCCGACGAGCTGCAGCTTGCGGCCGCCGGGCGCGCGGGCAGCGATGCGCTCGCCGCGCTCGCACACGCCTACCGGGGCTACGCGCTCGCGCACCCCGGCGCATATGACGCGCTGCAGCGAGATCCCGCGCGCACCGCGGAGGGCGCGGCCGCCGCGGAGCGCCTGGTCGGCGTCGTCCTCGCGGTGCTCGCGGGCTACGGGCTGGAGGGCGACGCGGCGCTGCACGCCACGCGCGCGATCCGCTCCGCCCTGCACGGCTTCGTCCTGCTCGAGGCCCAGGGAGGCTTCGGCATGCCGGTAGACCTCGAGCAGAGCTTCGCAGCGCTCGTCGCCGTGCTCGACCGCGGGCTCGGCGGAACCGGGTCTAGCTCGCCTGTATGAGCGCGAGCGTGCGGCCGGGGCTCGCGAGCGCCTGCGCGCGCAGCCTCACGCCCGCGACCTCGAAGCGCTCGAGCGTCCCCTGCGGGTCGAGTGCGGCTATCAGCGCGCCCGCCCAGGCGCCGCGCCCGGCGGCGGCGATCGCGGCCGGACCCGCGATCACGTATCCCTCCAGGCGCTCGGCGCGCGCGGCCTTCGCGAAGATCGCGAGCGTCTCGGCCGCGGCGGCCGCCCGCTCGCGCGCACCCGCGCCATGCGCGAGCCACGGCGCCGCCCACAGCCGCTCGGGCAGCCGCTCGCCGCGAAGCGTCGCGAGCAGCGGGGCGGTGCTCGCGTCGAAGCCCGCGCGGCCGAAGCGCTCGATGTCCCCGCGCGCGTGGATCCGCTCGATCTTCGCGCGTACGGCCTCCTCCAGCTCGATCCCCTGCGCGGCCGCGAGCGCGGCGAGCGCGGCGTGGAAATCCGCGATCGCCGCGGTGAGCGTGGGCATCTGCGCGCCCTCGCGCGGGACCTTCGGCCCGTCGTAGTGGTTCACCACGCGCGCGATCGGACCCGCCGCCGCGAGCAACGCCGCGAGCGAGGCCTCGCCCGCCGCGCCGCTTCCGGGGGCGCGCACCTCCGCGAGGAACTGGTCCGCGAGCGCGGTCGTGATGATCCAGAGGTCGGCGAGCTCGCCCGCGAGCTCCGTGCGCGGTCCGGCCTCGCCCGCTTCCGCGCCGAGCAGCTCGCTGCACTCCCCGAGCTCCTCGAGCAGCCGCGCGACCGCCGCCGGCGGACGCCAGTACCCGCCCGCCGCGATCATCGTCTCGCGCACGAGCAGCTGCGCGCTGCCGGGGCCGCTCACGCTCAGGCGACCTTGAGGATCTCGACGCCCGCCTCGCGCAGCACGTCCTCGCCGTCGAGCACCGCGTAGCCCTCGCGGAAGTACACGCGCCTCACCCCCGCCGAGGCGATCAGCTTCGCGCAGGGCGGGCAGGGGAAGTCCGTCACGTACATCACCGCGCCCTCCGTCGTGCGCCCCTCGCGCGCGGCCGCCGCGATCAGGCGCGCCTCCGCGTGCTCGGCGGTGGAGAGCTCGAGCGCGACGCCTTTGTGGAAGTTCGCGCGCGGGTCGCCCGCCGCGTAGGGGGCGAGCGGGTGGGGGAGATGCTCGTTGCGCGCGGCCGCGAGCGTGCCGTCCTCGAAGCGGATCGCCGCTCCCACCCGCCGCCACCAGTCCACGCTCCCCGCGGCCTCGCGCTCCGCTGCCGCGGCGAGCTCCGCGAGCTCCGGGTCGCCGCTGCGCGCGGGCTGGGCCTCGGGCTCGAGCAACCTCGCGGTGCGGGTCTTGTCCCAGCGCAGCAGCGCGCTCGCGTAGCGCACGTCGCTGCGCGGGAACCAGCGCTCGACGACCGCGTAGCTCACGTCCTCGGCGGGGAGCACGAGCGATGCGCCCTCGGCCGCGAGCTGCTCTGCGCCCGCCGCGTCGAGCACGCTCGTGCGCGCGCAGATCTCCCAGGCGCCGATCGCGCGCGCGGCGAGCTCGGCGGGCAGCGCGCGCACGTCCTTGGCGAGCGGTCCGTTCTCCTCGTGGAGCTCGGGGCCGATCAGATACAGGGGCAGGCCCGCGCCGTGCGCCGCGAGGAAGCGCCGGTAGCCCTCGTGGAGCACCGGCACGTAGGCGAGGACCGCATCGCTCATCCGCGCCTCAGGATCGCGTCGATCAGACCCGGGAGGACCTCCGCGAGCTTCGGGCCCAGGCGCTCGCCGAGGTTCATGTACATCTGGCGGATCCGCTCGCTCGTTGTCACCGAGGCCTGTCGCGGGAGCACCTCGATCTTCCCGACGAGCTCCTCCAGCGCGGCGAGGTCCGACTCGCTGTAGGAGTGGTCCTCGGTGAGCACGAGCACGTCCGGGCGCACGGCCTCGATCAGCGCCCAGCGTGCTTCCCCCTCCTCCTTCTTGTAGATCAGGTCGACGGGCCGCTGGAAGGCGAGCAGCTCCAGGCGCTCCATCTCCGGGACCATCGGACGGTCATCGCCCTTGCGGCGGCGGATCTTCTCGTCGCTGTCCACCCCGACCGCGAGCACGTCCCCGAGCTGCTTGGCGCGTTCGAGGTACTTCACGTGCCCGAGGTGGATCAGGTCGAAGGAGCCCGAGGTGAGCACGACCGCGTAGCCGAGGCCCTTGAGGTGGGTGACCGTGCGCGTCATCTCCTCCAGCGACGGGATCAGCCGCTCGGAGAAGTTGACGTGGGGGCTGAGGATGCCGGTGCTCGCTGCCAAGGATTTCCCGCTCTTTCCGGGCTCGCAGAGTGCCCTTCTCGCACCATATAAGCGATTGCGGTCGCGCCCCTGCCAGGATCGGAGCGCCGTCCGGGCGAGCGCTCAGACTGCCTCGCCCAGTCCTCGCGCAGGAGTCCTCCCATGCCCGATTACCTCCCCTACGACGAGCGCCCCCCGAGCACGGCCTACCGCGAGATGCTCGCCGCTATCCGCGACGGCGGCGTGCGCCTGCAGACCAAGCAGGGCGAGGATGCGCTCGCGCTCGCGGGGCACTGCATGCGCTTCCCGATGGCCCACGGCGCGGCCGTGATCACGGAGCGCTCGATCGCCTCCTTCGCGGGCAAGGCGATCGGCGAGCTCTGCGCCTTCATCAACGGCGCGCGCACGCTCGACGAGCTCGCCGAGTTCGGCTGCGACTGGTGGGGGGCATGGGCGACCGCCGAGAAGTGCGAGGCGCGCGGCCTCGAGCCCGGCGACCTCGGCCCAGGCTCATACGGCCACGCCTTCCGCAACTTCACCACCGACCTCGACGGGGAGGACCCGGGCTTCGACCAGCTCCCCCATCTCGTCCAGAAGCTGCGCGACCTGCCGCTCGACCGCACGGCGGTGATGAGCCCGTGGATCCCGAACGCGAACCACCGCGAGGCGGGGGTGCGCTCGCGCAACACGATCGCCCCCTGCCACGGCTGGATCCACGCGCTCGTGTTCGGCGATCAGCTGCACCTGATCCACAACCAGCGCTCCGGCGACACTCCGATCGGCGTGCCCTCGAACATGGCGCAGTACACCGCGCTCGGGCTGATGCTCGAGCAGCTCACGGGCTACCGCTTCGCCGAGTACGTGCACTGGATCCAGTACGCGCACATCTACGTCAACCAGCTCCCCGCCGTCGAGGAGATGCTCGCCCGCGAGCCCCGTGCGCTGCCCACGCTGAGCCTCACCGAGGCGGGCCGGCGGATCGATGACATCCACGACTTCCGCGCGGAGCACTTCGAGCTCAGCGACTACGACCCCCATCCCGCGATCGCCGGGATCCCGGTGGCGACGTGATCTCGATCGTGGTCGCGCACTCCACCAACCGCGTGATCGGGCGCGAGGGCGGGCTGCCCTGGCGGCTGCCCGCCGACCTGCGCCGCTTCCGCGAGCTCACGCGCGGGCACACCGTGCTGATGGGCAGGCGCACGTTCGAGTCGCTGCCCGACGCCTTCCGGCCGCTGCCCGAGCGGCGCAACCTAGTGCTCAGCGGCGACCCGGGCTACGGGCCGCCCGGCGCGGAGGTCTTCTCCTCGCTCGCCGCCGCGCTCGAGGCCTGCGCGCACGACTGCTTCGTGATCGGGGGAGAGGTCACCTACCGCGACGCGCTGCCGCTCTGCGAGCGCCTCTACGCGACCGAGATCGAGGCGGAGCTCGAAGGCGACGCCTTCTTCCCCGAGCTGGACGCCGCGGGCTGGCACTGCGTCGAGGACGGCGAGCGCCTGGTCGAGAACGAGCTCCCCTTCAGCTTCAAGACCTATGAGCGCGCGCCCGCCGCTCTATAACCTCGACGCCGCACGCGGCGAGGCGCAGCGCGAGCGCATGCGCAAACTGGAAGCGGATGGCGTCTGCATCTTCTGCCCCGGGCACGCCGAGAGCCTCGAGCGCGAGCCCGTCGAGCACAGCGGCGAGCACTGGTACCTCACACGCAACGACTTCCCCTACGAGGGAGCCGCCGCGCACTACCTGATCGTCGCGCGGCGCCATGTCGCTGCCTTCGAGGAGCTGCCCGACGAGGCCGGCGCGGAGCTCTGGGCGATCCGGCGCGAGCTCGCCGCGCGGCTCGGCGCGCGCGCCTACGCGACCGTCGAGCGCAGCGGGGACATGCGCTTCAACGGCGGCAGCGTCGAGCACCTGCACGTGCACATGGTCGCGCTCGACGCCGAGCCCGCCGCGACCGTGCGCTTCCGCGTCAGCGCTCACGGCCGCGAGCAGGGCTGACACGAGGCCGGGCCCGCCGCGCGGTGCGGGCCCCACGCCTCCCGATCGCTCCGCGCGACGCGAGCGGGCGTATCCTCGGTCGCGATGACGGCGAACATCGCCTTCGCCCTCACGGCCGCTGTCTTCTCGCTCGTGATCGTCGTCGGCGCAGCGCTCAAAGGTGACTGGTGGGTCGCCGCGGTATACGCGCTGCTGATCGCGGGGTTCCTTGCCCGCGCCGCCTACGGCCGGGTTCGCGAGGAGCCCGCCGAGCCGCCGCCCTCCGGCCCTGAGCACGAGCCCGAGCGCCGGCTGCAGCGTTCCCGCTTCAAACGCCGCTGAGCGCTCCTTGACCTGCGGTCAGCAGGTTTGGTAGCATGTTGACCGTGGGTCGACAAGGAAGGAGCAGGGAGCGATGAGCGAAGTCCTGAAAGTGTGCTTCCCGGTGTTGGTGGCGACCGCGGTGCCGGTCCTGGCCGGGCGTCTCGCACGCCGGCGCCTCGAGCGCCGAGGGCGGCTGATCGCGCTGGGGGTGCTGTTCGCCCTGTGCGCGGGAATCGGTGTGTGGGGCTGCCTTGGAACCAGTGCGTCCGTGCCCTCGGGGCAGGCGCTCCCGGCGGGGCTGATCGCGGGGATCGGCTTGGGGCTGCTGCCGCTCGGGGTCTTCTACGCGATCGGATACGGCCTGCGCTCGGCGGCCGTCACCGCGGTGGCGTGGTTCGTGGCGTCGCTGCCGATCGCGTTCTACGCGTTCGTCGTGCTGTTCGGGCTGATCGCCACACAGGACTGCTCGCCGGGGCAGTACGAGTGCCCGGTGTGAGGCCCGCGAGATGACCGCGGTCGCGCTGATCTACGGCGGCTTCGTGCTGCTCGTGTCGCTCGCGCCGCTCATGACCGGCAACGCGATCCGCGGGCAGGGCGGCCGCGCGCGGCTCGCGTGGACGGCGAGCTACGGGCTGCTGGGTCTCGCGCTGGGCGTCCTGCTCTGCATCGAACGGGCCCCTGGCGTCTCGGTCGCGCGCGGCGTCGAGGCGGGCGCTCTCGCGGGAGGGCTGCTCGTCGTGCTGCCCGTCGCGCTCTACCTGCAGCTCGGGTACCGCGTGCGCCCGCTGTGGCTCGCGTGCGGGGTGTGGTTCGCTTCGTTGCTCCCGCTGCTCATGTACCTCCTGGTCGTAAGCCTCTGGATCGCGTCCGACGTGAACTGCCCACCGGGCGAAAACTGCTCGCCGTTCAGCTGAGCGCCCGTGAGCGCCGTGCGCAGGCCGCAAGTGGCAGACTCCGCTCCGTGGCCGAATACGACCTCAACGGCAAGGTCGCTCTCGTAACGGGCTCCGCGCGCGGCATCGGCTTCGCAACCGCGCGAGCGCTGATCGCCCGTGGCGCCTCCGTCGCGATCGTCGACCTCGACCAGGCCGCGGCCGAGCGCGCGGCCGCGGAGCTGCACGACACCCGCGCCTTCGGCATCGCAGCCGACGTGACCGACCGCGGGGCGCTCCAGCGCGCGGTCGCGATGACCGTGGAGCGCTGGGGCGGACTCGACGTGGTCGTCGCGAACGCAGGCGTGGCGAGTCGGGTGGCGACCTTCCGCGCGATGGCGAGCGAGACCTTCGAGCGGGTGCTCGACGTGAACCTGATGGGGGTCTACCGCACGGTCGACGCGGCGCTCCCGGAGATCGTCCGGCGCAAGGGCCACGTGGTCGTGATCTCCTCGATCTATGCCTTCTTCAACGGCATCGGCGCGTCGCCCTACGCGATGAGCAAGGCGGCCGTCGAGCAGTTCGGCCGGGCGCTGCGAATCGAGCTCGCCCCCCACGGCGCGAGCGCGAGCGTGGCCTACTTCGGCTTCATCGACACCGAGATGGTGCACCGCGCGATCGACGCGGACCCGCTCGCGGACCGGCTGCTCGAGACGCTCCCGAAGCCGCTGCACAAGCGGCTCGCCCCCGCGGAAGCGGGCGAGGCGATCGTGCGCGGCATCGAGAAACGCAGCCCGCGGATCATCCGGCCGCGCCGCTGGGCGATCTGGTCGGTGCTGCGCGGGATCATCAACCCGCTCACCGACGCGCGCGCGGAGCGTGAAGCGGGCACGCTCGAGCTGATCCGCGAGTTCGACTCGCGCGGTGGGGAGGACCAGCCCACCACGGCCTGAGCGCTGGGCCGGAGGCTAGATTGGGGGCCGTGGGCCCCGCACGCATCGCAGCCGCGCGAGCACTCCGGGCGCGCGTGCAGCCGCCGACCCTGCTGCTCGCCGCGCTTCTGCTGCTCGCCGCCGCGCTGCTCGCTCCGCCCGCACGGGCGGGGAGCACCGCTCGGATCCTCGCGCTGCTGAACCGCGAGCGGATCCTCAACTCGCTGCCCGCCGGCATCCTCGCGAACCCCACCTGGACCGCGGGTTGCGAAGCGCACGACGCCTACGAGCGCCGCCACGGGGGCCTCAGCCACGAAGAGCAGAAGGGCAGTGCGGGCTACAGCGCGGAGGGCGACCTGATCGCGGCCACATCGGTGCTCGCGCAGGGGATCTACTGGGAGCACGGGGATCCCTACGACAACGCTCCCTTCCACCTCTTCGATCTGCTCAACCCGCGCATCTCGAGCGTGGGTGCGGCGGACTCCGAAGGCTTCGGGTGCGTGGAGATCGAGCTCGGCACGTTGCGGCCCTCGCCCGCCGCGCCGCTCGCCTACAGCTACCCCGGCGACCGCCGCACCGGCGTCGCGCTCTCCCAGCGCGCGGAAGAGCAGCCCGCCACGCCCGCGCAGACGCTCGGCCTCGGCACGCGCGCGACCGGCCCGAACCTCTTCGTCTACTTCGACGGGCCCTGGAGCAACGGCTCGCGCCTGCACCTCGAAGCGGCCACGCTCTCCTCCGCCCACGGCTCGATCCCGCTGAGGTTTCTCGACAACACCACCTCAGACCTGCTCGCTCCGACCGGGGCGATCCTCGTTCCGGTCAGTCCGCTGCGCGCGGACACGCGCTACCGCGCGGAGGTGCGCGGCTCGGTGAGCGGAGTGGTGCCCGGCACCACGCTCGAAGACGCGCTCGCGGGTTGTCTGCCCAGCGGCGCCGGGGCGAGCTGCGGGCAGCCGCCCGCGACGGCCTGCTTCGAGGACTTCGCCACCCAGGCCGGTGTCTGCGGGCTCGAGCGCAGCTGGGCCGTGAGCGACGACTTCACCTTCACCACCCGGCGCCGGGGTTGAGGAGGATGAGCAGTGAGGAGGAGGAGCACGCCGAGCGCCACGGCGAGGTCACGATCCGCTGGGCGCGCGAGGGCAACGCGGAGCTGCGCGGCGCGATCGGCGTGCGCGAACGGGTCTTCGTCGTCGAGCAGGGAGTCCCCGTCGAGGAAGAGATCGACGGTCGCGACGAGGACGCGCTGCACCTGCTCGCGCTCGCACCGGGCGGCGAGACGGTGGGCACGCTGCGGCTGCTCTTCGACGGGGAGAGCGTGAAAGTCGGACGTGTCGCGGTCGACCGCGACTGGCGCGGACGCGGGATCGCCGGGCGAATGGTGGCGATCGCGCTGCAGCGCGCGCGTGCCCGGGGAGCGCGCCGCGCGCGCCTCGCCTCGCAGCTCGAAGTCGTCGGGCTCTACGAGCGCGCGGGCTTCAGCGTGGAGTCCGATGTCTTCGAGGAGGCGGGCATCCCGCACGTCTGGATGGGCCGCGACCTCGAGGAGCCCGCGTGAGCGCGGCGGCCGCATCGAGCGGGCGGCCGCTGCTCGTGATCTTCGACTGCGACGGCGTGCTCGTCGACAGCGAGCCGATCTCCAACGGCGTGCTCGCGGAGATGCTCGGCGAGGAGGGCTGGGAGCTGAGCCTCGCCGAGGCCCGCGCGAGCTTCCAGGGCCACACGCTCGAGGAGGTGCGCGAGATCGCCGAGGGCCGGCTCGGTCGTGCGCTGCCCGGCGACTGGATCGATCGCTACGTGCAGCGCCGGGCTGCGGTCTTCGACGCGGAGCTGCGCGCAGTCGCGGGCGCCGCCGAGCTCGTCGAACGGGTGAAGCACGGGGGCATCGCGGTCTGCGTCGCCTCGCAGGGCAGCCTCGCCAAGACCGCCCGTTCGCTCGAGCTCACGGGCCTCGCCCGTCTCTTCGCCGAGAGCGAGCGCTTCTCCGCCGAGCAGGTCCCGCGCGGCAAGCCCCATCCCGACCTCTTCCTGCACGCGCTCGCGAGCCTCGGCCACGCGCCGCAGGAGAGCGCGGTGGTGGAGGACACCCCGTCGGGGGTCACCGCCGCGGTGGCCGCGGGCATCCCGGTGTACGGCTACGCCGCGGACAGCGACGAGCACGCACTTCGCGAGGCGGGCGCCCGCACCGCGCAGACCCTCGCGGAGATCGGTGCGCTGATGCTCGACGGAGCCCCGCTTGGTTGACAGTTAGTTACCGCTCTGGCACGATTGCGCCCGCACGGGTGGAGGGGCCGGTGCCGACTCACGGAGGAGGATCCGTGTCACAGACGGTGAGGGCATTGGCAACGGCGATCGCCGCAGTCTTCGCGATCGCGATCGTCGGCGGGACGTCGACGGCGTTGGCCGCGCACGGAACGGGCATCCCCAAGAACGAATCGGCGCCTTCGATCGGCGGCACCGCGGTCGAACACAAGCACGTCAAAGGCGAGAAGGGAACGTGGAGCGGGGAGACGCCGATCGCCTACGCCTACGCCTGGTCGCGCTGCAACAGCGCGGGGGCCGAATGCGAAGCCATCTCCGGCGCCGAAAAACCCTCCTACCAGCCCGTCGCCGCCGACGTGGGCCACCGCCTGCTCTTCACCGTCAAGGCGAGCAACTCCGAAGGCTCGGCCGAAGCGAGCTCCGCGCCGAGCGTTCCCGTCGCCTCCACCGCGCCGAAGCACAAGGGGCACCCCACCGTGACCGGCGAAGCCGTGGACGGTCGCGTGCTCACCGTGAGCGACGGGACCTGGAAGGGCACGCCGCCCTTCGAATACAGCTTCCAGTGGGATCGCTGCGGACACGGAGGCTGCACCGCGATCTCCGGTGCGAAAAGCCAGAGCTACCGCGTGCAGAGCGCGGACATCAGCTACCGCCTGAAGGCGATCGTCACCGCGAAAAACGCGGCCGGCTCCGGTTCGGCGAAGTCGAAGGCGACCGCCAAGGCCGTGCCGGGCTCGCCGCTCGACCTCGTCGCACCCTCGATCTCGGGCACCGCGCTGCCCGGGCAGACACTCACGGCGAACAACGGCGAATGGGTCGGCACGCCCACGATCACCTACACCTACCAGTGGCTGAGCTGCGCACCGCTCGGAGGCGGGTGCAGCGAAATCCCGGGGGCGACCGAACAGACCCACACGATCGGCACGGGCGAAATCGGCGACGCCTTCGAGGTGGTCGTGACCGCGACCAACGCGGAGGGCAAAGCTTCCGCGACCTCGCCCGAAACCTCGATCACCGGTGGCGGCGTGCAGCCGCCCGAAGACGTGCTTGCGCCCAGCGTCGTGGGGCTCACGATCACGGGCCAGACGGTGAGCGCGAACAACGGCGTCTGGAACGGGACCGAACCGACCTTCAGCTACCAGTGGGAGCTGTGCAGCTCCGCGGGCACGGGCTGCGAAGAAATCCCCGGCGCGACCGAAGCGAGCTTCACGATCCCCGACGGCGACGCGGGTCACACGCTGCGTGTGGCGGTCACCGCGAAAAACGCCGCCGGGAGCGCCTCGGCGACCTCCGAACACTCCGCCGAAATCCTCGGTGTGGGTCCTGAAAACGTCGAAGCCCCCTCGATCTCGGGGACCGCGACCGCCGGTCAGATCCTGACCGCGGGGAGCGGCAAGTGGACGGGGACCGAACCGATCCTCTACGAATACGAATGGCTGCGCTGCAACGCGGGCGGCGGCGAATGCACGCAGGCCGCCGCTCCCTCGCTGCTGCCCACCTACTCCGTCGCCGCCGCGGACGTGGGCCACACGCTGCGCGTCAACGTGCTCGCCAAGAACATCGCGGGCACGGGGAGCGCGGAGTCCGAACCCACCGCGCCCGTCAGCGGCGTGCTGCCCGCCAACGTGATCGCTCCGCTCGCGGTCGGGCTCCCGATCACCGGGCAGACACTGACCGCGACGGAAGGTACCTGGGCGGGTACCGAACCGATCGCCTACTCCTACCAGTGGCAGTTGTGCAGCGCCTCCGGGACGGGCTGCGAAAACATCTCGGGCGCGACGAAAAGCACCTTCCTGATCCCCGACGGGGACGCGGGCCACGCGCTGCGTGTGGTGGTCACCGCGAAAAACATCGCGGGCTCGACCGAAAAGGAATCCGCCGCCTCGACCGAAGTGCTCGGCGTCGGCCCCGAGAACACCGAACTCCCCTCGATCTCGGGGACCGCGACGGCCGGTCAGACCCTGACCGCGGGAAGCGGCAAGTGGACGGGGACCGAACCGATCCTCTACGAATACGAATGGCTGCGCTGCAACACGAGCGGCGCGGAATGCGTCCAGGCCGCGGCGCCCTCGCTGCTCCCGACCTACACCGTCGCCGCCGCGGACGTGGGCCACAAGCTGCGCGTGAAGGTGCTCGCGAAAAACATCGCTGGGCCGGGCAGCGCGGAATCGGCCCCGAGCTCGACGGTCGCGGGCGTGCCGCCCTCGAACGTGCTCACACCGAGCGTGCTCGGGCTCGACATCACGGGTCAGACGCTGACCGCGAACGAAGGAACCTGGACGGGCACCGAACCGATCGCCTACGCCTTCCAGTGGCAGCTCTGCTCGAAAGCGGGGACGGGCTGCGAAAACATCTCGGGCGCGACCAAAAACACGTTCGTGATCCCGGACGGCGACGCGGGTCACACGATCCGCGTCGTGGTCACCGCGAAAAACGTGGCGGGATCGGTCGAAAAGGAATCCTCGACCTCGACCGAAATCCTGGGCGTCGGTCCGAAAAACACCGAAGCGCCGAGCGTGACGGGAACGACGACCGCGGGCCAGTCGCTGACCGCGGCGAGCGGCAAATGGACGGGCACCGAACCGATCCTCTACGAATACGAATGGCTGCGCTGCAACACGAGCGGTGCGGAATGCACGCAGGCCGCCGCGCCCTCGCTGCTCACCGGCTACACGCTCGCCCCCGCGGACGTGGGGCACAAGATGCGCGTGAAGGTGATCGCGAAAAACATCGCGGGCTCGGCGAGCGCGGAATCGGCGGCCACCGCGACGGTCGCGGGCGTCCCGCCCTCGAACGTGATCGCGCCGGGCGTGATCGGGCTCGACATCACGGGTCAGACGCTGACCGCGAACGAAGGCACCTGGACGGGCACCGAACCGATCAGCTACGCCTTCCAGTGGCAGCTCTGCTCGAAAGCGGGGACGGGCTGCGAAAACATCTCGGGCGCGACCAAAAACACGTTCGTGATCCCGGACGGCGACGCGGGTCACACGATCCGCGTGGTGGTCACCGCGAAAAACGTGGCGGGATCGGTCGAAAAGGAATCCTCCACGTCGACCGAAATCGTGGGCGTCGGTCCGAAAAACACCGAAGCGCCGAAAGTGACGGGCGAAGCCAAAGAAGGCCAGCTCCTAACGGTCTCTAGCGGAAAATGGAGCGGCACGGAACCGATCGTCTACGAATACGAATGGCTGCGCTGCAACACCGAAGGCAAAGCATGCACGCAGGCCGCGGGCAAGTCGATCCTCCCGACCTACTCGGCTGCCGCCGCGGATGTGGGCAAAACGCTGATCGCGAAGGTCTACGCGAAAAACATCGCGGGCAGCGGGGAAGCCGAATCGGCGAAGACCGAAACGGTCAAAGGCGTGCTGCCGACCAACACCGTCCTCCCCGTGACCGTGCCGCTAGTCTCGACGACGAGCGGCTCGACGGTCAAAGCGACAGAAGGCACCTGGACCGGCACGCAGCCCATCAGCTACGAATGGGAATGGAAGATCTGCACAACGGCGACGAGTTGCAAAGTTGAACAAACAGGGACGAGTAAAGAATTCAAAGTTCCTGCGTCCTCGGGCGGCAAGAAACTGCGCGTCAACGTGATCGCGACGAACGCGGCGGGCAAAGCAGAAAAAGAAGCGCTCGAACTTTCGATCCTGATCTAGGCGAGCACCCCGGCTGCACGCCTGAGGGCCGTGCGGGGGAAACCGGGGCCGCCACATCGAGCACGCCGGCCGGCGGGGACTGGGGAGGTCCGCCGCCAGGCCGGCCTGTGCGCTACCCGCCGCCGAGCAGCGCCGCGGCGACGCGCTCGGGCGCTTCCAGCGGCGGCCAGTGCGCGACGTCCTCCAGTGCGAGGAAGGGCGCGTCGGGGATCCGCTCGCGGATCCGCTCGGCCATGTGGGCGCCCGAGACCGGGTCGAGCATCCCCCAGACGAAGTTGAGCGGAACGTCCGTCGCCTCCAGCGCTCCCGTCCAGCGCTCGCCGTGCTCGGCGCGGTCGGTGATGTAGCGGATCAGCAGGTGCCCGATCCGCTCGCCGCCGTTGTTCGCGGTCGACTCCCAGATGTCCTCGCTGTCGGCGGCGGCGTCGTAGCCCTCGGCGAAGGTCGGGCCGAGTCCGCCGATGAAGAGCTCGCGGTTGACGAGCTCTGAGATGCGCGGGCCCTGCTCGGGGTCGAGCAGCGCGCTCTGCACGGGCTGGGGGCGGTGCAGCTCGGGGTAGAGGCCGCCGTTGAGCAGGTGCAGAGCCTGCAGCCGGACGGCGAGCCGCCCCTCGGCGACGCGGGCGAGCAGCTCCTGTGCGACGGAGACGCCGTAGTCGTGTGCGACGAGCACGGTCTCCCGCGTCCCCTCACGCTCCCAGACGGCCTCGATCAGGTCGGCCTGCTCGATCAGCGAGTAGCGGTGCTCGGGCGGCTTCTCCGAGGCGCCGAAGCCGAGGAAGTCCGGAGCGATCAGGGTGTGGCCCGCGGTGAGCGCGTCGCGCACCTTCGCCCAGTCGTGTGAGGAGCTGGGGAACCCGTGGAGCATCGTGATCGCCGGCCCCGAGCCCGCACGCATCAGGAAGATCCGCCGCGCGACCCCGCCGAGGGGCAGCTCGATCAGCTCCCCTTCTTCCCACCAGCGGCTCAGATCGCTCACGAGACGCATTATCGCGCGGCCGCCGAATAGGCTGTGCGGGTGCGCGCGCACCACGTCGTCATCGACCACATCTTCTCCAAGCCTCCCGAGCGGGTCTTCGACTACCTCGCCGAGCACGAGAACCTCGCCGACCTGTTCGGCTCCAAGGTCACGCGCCTGAAGGACGGCGACGACGGTCACCGCAACGGCGTGGGCTCGGTGCGCAAGCTCCAGATCGGCCCCGGGCCGCCGTTCGAGGAGACGGTCACCGAGTTCGTGCCGAACGAGCGGATCGTCTACCGCATCACCAAGGGCAGCCCGTTGCGCGGCCACGTGGGCGTGATGACCTTCGCTCCGGAAGGGGTGGGCACGCGGTTCCACTACGACATCCGCCTCGCCTCGCCGATTCCCGGCCTCGCCGCGATCGTGCGCGCATCGCTCACGCGCTCGGTCAAGAAGAGCCTCCCGAAAGTCGACGCGGACGCCTGAGCGAGGCGGCGGGGCCCATCCCCCGCGGCCCCTATCGTGCTCAGCCCATGGCCGTGCGCTACCTGCAGGCGACGCTCCGCGACGACGAGGCGGTCCTTCGCTTCCCCTACGACGAGGACCTGCGCCAACTGCTTCGCGCGATCCCCGGGCGGCGCTGGGATCCGGTGCAGCGCACGTGGTGCGTGCCGCTCGGCGACGAGCAGTCGGAGGCGATCGCGCGCCTGCTCGAGGAGCTGCCCTGCGAGCCGGACGTGGAGCCCTCACTCGACCGTGTCCTGCGCAGGCGCCGTGACAAACGGCGCACCCGCGAGCTCGTGCTCGACGTGGTCAGGCCCGACAGCGAGTGGTGGCTGAGCTTCGCGACCGACGGCGCTCCAGAACCGGTCGCGACCCTGCTCACACACCCGGAGGCGCGCGAGCTCGAGCGCATCGGCCGCGCGCAGATCCCGCTTGACGCGCTCGCCCTCACGCTCGTCGCCGAGCTCAGATCCGGCCCGCACGCGGATGCGCTGCGCGTGAGCGTGGCGGCCGCGCGCGCGCTCGAGCAGCGCGAACGGCCGGCGGAGGAGGGGGCGGGGGGCGCGACGGGCTCGCAGGCGGAGGCGCAGCTCTCCCACGACGTCGTCTTCCGTCGCGATCGCCGCGGCGAGCACTGGATCCTCGTCTGCGGCCGCGCCGCGCCACTCGCGCGCGTGCTCGCAGCGCAGGCGGGCCTGCTCCCGCGCGAGGGCCCGGCGGGCTCGGTCGGCCTCGCCGCGCGCGAGAGCGACGCGCACACGCTGAAGGCCCTGATCGGCGGGCTGGAGGACGTGGAGGTGGAGCCGAGGGTCACGAGCTGGATCGCACGGGCGACCAGCTGGCGCGGGAACATCGACGTGCACGGTCCTCGCGACGCGCCGCTGCTGCTGCTGATCGGCGATGCGGAAAGGTTGCCGCCGAGCGTGCGCGAGCGTGCGAGCGCGGCGCCCGGAGGGGCGAGCATGCCCCTCACGCTCGAGTCCTGGCAGCTCGCGCGCGAGCAGCTCGACGGCTGGGTGAGCCTCGCCGCGCGGCGCTGCGGCGCGGCGCTCGAAGACGGGCCGGCCCGCTCCGCCCGCGGTGCTGGAGCTCTCGAGCGTTCACGAGGAGCCCACCTTCGTGCTCGCGCCGGGCCACGACCCCTCGCTGCTGGAAGCCTTCGCCGCGATGCCGGGCGCCACGCGCGGCTCGCGCCGCGGGCGGGCCGCGCCGGTCGGCGGCCGCGCGGAGCACGCGCTGCTGCCCGCGATCCGCGCCGACCCGTTCTGCGTGCCCGACCTCGACGAGTTCCTCGATTCGAGCGGGACCTGGATCGCGGACGAGGCGCTGCTGCTGCTCCAGGAGGCGCGCGAGGATCACGCGCGCGCCGCCGGGCTCGTCGCGCTCTCCGCGGCCGAGGACGCGGAGCTCGAGATCCCGGGGCTCGGCGGGGAGCTGAAGCCCTTCCAACGCGCGGGCGTGGCCTACCTGCTGGAGCGCCGGCGCGCCTTCCTCGCCGATGAGCAGGGTCTCGGCAAGACGGTCGAGGCGCTCGCCACGCTGCAGGCCTCCGACTCCTTCCCGGCGGTCGTCGTGTGCCCGGCGAACCTCAAGCTCAACTGGCAGCGCGAGGCGAGGACCTGGCTGCCCGGCCGCAGCGTGCGCGTGCTGCACGGTCTCGGAGGCACCGAGCCCGAGCCCCCGGCCGACGTGACGATCGTGAACTACGACATCCTCGACGCGCGCGCGGAGAGCCTGCTCGTGGAGCCGCCGCGCGCGGTCGTGGTCGACGAGGCGCACTACTGCAAGAACGCCTCGGCGAAGCGCACCCAGGCCGTGCAGCGGCTCGCCGCGGGGGTCGCCGAGGAGGGGATCGTGCTCGCGCTCAGCGGCACGCCCGTGGTCAACCGCCCCGCCGAGCTGATCGCCCAGCTGCGGATCATCGGCCGGCTCGCGGACTTCGGCTCGGGCGCTGAGTTCGGCGCGCGCTTCCGCGGCCCGGACGCGCACCAGCGGCTGCACTGGCACCTGCGCGCGCGCTGCTTCGTGCGCCGTTGCAAGAGCGAGGTGCTTCCGCAGCTGCCCGCGAAGACGCGGGCGGTCGTGCCGATCGAGCTCGACAACGCGGCGGAATACCGGCTCGCCGAGAGCGACCTGCTCGCGTGGCTGCGCAGCCAGCCGCTCGACCTGCGCGAGCTCGACGCGAAGGTGGCCGCCGCGCTGCGCGCGGAACGGCTCGTGCGCCTGAACGCGCTGAAGCTGCTCGCCGCGCGCGGCAAGCTCGCCTCGGCGCTCGCCTGGATCCACGACTTCCGCTCCTCCGGCGAGCGCCTCGTCGTGTTCGCACGCCACCGTGAGATCCAGCGCGCGATCGTCGCGCGGTTCCCGGAGGCGCTGCACATCCTCGGCGAGGACTCACCCGCCCGGCGTGAGCAGGCGCTCTCCGCCTTCCAGGCGCCGGACAGCGCGAGCAACCAGATCATCGTGTGCTCGATGGAGGTCGCGGGCCAGGGGCTGACGATGACGCGCGCCTCGAACGTGGCCTTCCTCGAGCTCGACTGGACCCCGGCCAAGCACGACCAGGCCGAGGATCGCTGTCACCGCATCGGCCAGCAGGACGCCGTCAACGCGTACTACCTGCTCGCGGCGGAGACGGTCGACGAGACGATCGCCACGCTGCTCGAGCGCAAGCGCGCCGTGATCGGCGCGGTCACCGACGGTCGCGCGGATGAGGAGGAGGGCATCGTCGACGCCCTCGTGCGCGAGCTGCGGGGGGCGCCTTACCGTCACCTGCGCGCCGTGGCCTGATCAGCGGGCCGTGCAGCTGCGCCCTCGGCGACTCGCTCCGGCTACGGGTTCAGCACCAGCTCGTTCATGATTTCGCCCCAGGTTTCGACCGCCTCCGCTTCGGCGTTCGTGAGCTGGTATTCGAAGGCGAGGGAGCCTTTGGCGAGCGAGCGGCCGGAGGTGCTCTCGAAGCGTGAGAGACCCGCGGGCAGCAGCCCGAGCGCGACCCAGTTCGGGTAGAAGACCTTGACGAAGGAGACGGTGCTCGCGGGCAGCGGCTTGAAGTGGTTGCTCGTCCAGGTCTTCACGTCGCCGCAGAGGTCGGGGATCGGGAGCGCGTAGAGCTTGCGCAGCATCGAGGCGTAGTTGGCCACCGCGTGCGTGATCGACCCGCTGGACCAGCGCAGACCGCTGACCGCGCGCAGGTAGGCCTGAATCGCGGGCCGGTCGGGTTTGCCCGCGGTGAGCACCATCGTCCCGATCACCTCGTTGCTCAGCTCCGTCGATTCGGGGTTCTGCGGCGATTCAGCGGCGGCCTGCGGGCAGTCGCGCTTGACCGTCGCGAGAACGCTGTGGTAGCCCGCGACCGATTCGTGCAGGTGCGCATGCCCCGCCTTGACGAGCGCGTAGTTCGCGCGCAGATACGCTTCTGTGGCGGAGGCGTCCGAGGCACTCGCGCCAGCCGGCAGGAGTGCGAGGACGAGCACCGCGCCGCCGATCGCGGGGAGATGCCTGAGCATGCGCAGAGCGTATGCGATCGCGGCGGCGCTCACGCCGTCGCGTTCCCGACCCACTTCGCGTGCGGCTCAGGCGGTGGGCGCGAAGGGCTTGGAGGTGGCGAGAACGTGGCCGCTCGCGTCGAGCGCCTGGACCTCGTACTGCGTCGCGCTGCGCGACACGGGGATCGCGGTCTCGAAGCCGTTCCGCGCCGCGGACGCGAGGACCGTGCCCGGCGCTCCCGTGCCGCTGCCCGCCGCGTCGAGCACTCGCCAGGAGGCCACTCGGGTCGCCCCGTTCCAGCTCGCGTAGACCGTCGCGCCGCTCGCGCTGCGGCGCGCCGCTCCGGAGGGCGAGGTGAGCGGTTCGCCGACCCACTGATCGAGCGTCGCGCGGTAGGTCAGGTCGGGGCCGGGGAGTTCCGCTTCCCAGAGCAGCTTGCCCGTCGAGCTGAACTCCGACACGTAGGGTTCCGAGCCCCAGCCCACGAAGACGTTGCCCCCGGAGAGGGGTTGGGTGTCGCCCATGTACTCCGATTCGAGTCGGAAGCCCTGGCCGAACTGGCTCACGAGCGTCGCCGTCCTGTTCGTCTGATCGAGCTTCAGCACGAGTGCGCGCGAGGCCGCTTTCGCTTCGATGTAGCTACCGCCGCCGGTGAGCTGGCAGCAGTGGTCGTCGAACAGGGTGACCGTCGAGTTGGGCCCGAGCCGCGCGTCGTGCTGCCACTTGAACTCCGCTCCGGGGCCGAGCTTGAAGCTCGAGCCGCGCCCGCCGAGCGTCCACTCGATGCGACCGCTCGCGATGTTCACGAGGTAGGTCGCCCAGGTGTCGCGCATCGAGACGAGGAAGGACTTGCCGTCCGGGGAGAGGTCGATCGAGTTCACGTGGTAGGCGTCCCAGGGGAACCCGTTCGTGGGCAGCGTCGCCTGCACCTGGCTCAGCGGGATGTGCTTGAGCGCGTCCCAGCTCTGGATCAGCCGGCCCGTCTTGAGGTCGTACTCCTGAACCGCGGAGTCGATCAGCGCGCCGTTGTAGGCGCCGCCGTAGCTCGAGAGGTCGAGCGGGATGTTCTTGTTCGCCGTCACCCAAGCGTGCTGCCCGTCGATCTCGAACTCGTGCAGCGTCACCACCCATCCACCGGTCGCGTGCAGCCGCGCGATCGGCTGGTAGTGCTGGTTGACCACGACGTCTTCGCCGCTTTCGGTCGCGCCGGTGTTCGTCACCTTGCCCTGCCACCAGCTCAGCACGGGCTTGCCTTCGTAGCTCTGCTGGGCGAGATTCGAGGCGACGAGCTTTTCGCGCACCGGCTGGAACCAGATCGGCTGCAGCTTGCGGTCGAGGATCAGCGGTCCGCTCTGGCCCTGGATCGGGGGTTCGTTGAGGTTGTAGAAGTTCGCGGTGAGGATGTAGCCCGGTTCGAGCTTCGCTCCGGGCTCGTCGTGGATCACGCGGTATTTCGGCGGGTGCAGCCCGGGGGCGCTCGCGAAGCTGAACGAGTTCTTCGTCGAGTAGCGCCCGAGCGGGTCGCCGTGGGTGTCGTGGAAGACCGCGGCGAGCGCGACGACCGCCACGATCGCCCCGCCGACGGAGAAGATCAGCCGCTTGTCCGCCGAGCGCTCATCCCCGCTCGGGCCGGGCACCGCGACGAAGGTGAGCACCGCGGCCGCCGCGGCGAGACAGGCGCCGATCAGGTAGGCCAACCGGAAGCCGTGTGTGAGCGCGTCCGCGACCTGCGAGCCGTGGCCGATCAGGTCCGTGCTGTGCTGCGTGGCGAGCGTGATCAGCAACGCGAGGCCGAGCCCTCCGCCGACCTGCCGCGAGGTGTTCACGAGCCCGGAGGCGAGCCCCGCCTGGCCCTCCTTCGCCCCTTGCGTCGCGGCGATCGTCGAGGGGACGATCGACATCGCGATCCCCGCCGTCGTGAGCACGCCCGGGATCACCACCCAGACCAACGGAGTCCCGCTCGACTTGATCTGCGTGAAGAGCAGCAGCCCGACGGTCATCATCGTGAGGCCGCTGCCGAGCACCGGGCGCACACCGAAGCGCCCGACGAGTTTCCCCGCACGTGGGGCGATCAGCAGGATCACGAGCGTCATCGGCAGGAAGTTCAGGCCCACGTGGAAGGGCGAGATGCCGAGCACCTGCGCCATGTAGAGCGAGCTGATGAACCACATCGGGAAGAGCGCCGCGCTGAACAGCAGGACGATGTTGTTCGCCACCTTCAGGCCCTTGGTGAGCTCCTTGAAGGGGATCAGCGGCGCGGAGGCGAAGCGCGTCTCGATCAGGCCGAAGAGCGCGAGCAGCACGACGCCGAGCCCGATCGGCCCGAGCGCGTCGAACGATCCCCAGCCCTTGAGGCCGCCTTCGACCACTCCGAAGACGAGCACCATCTGGCCGATCGTGAGCGTGAGCGCTCCCGCGAGGTCGAAGCTGTCCCCCGCTTTCGCCCGCTTGCGCTCGGCGATCACCGCCCAGCCGACGATCGCGAAGACGAGCGCGAAGGGCGGGTTGATCAGCAGCACCCACCGCCAGCTCAGGAATTCGGTGATGATCCCGCCGAAGAGCACCCCGGCCGCGCCGCCGAGGCCGTTCATCGCGGCCCAGGTCGCGATCGCCTTGTGCAGTTCCGGGCCGGGCTTGAAGGATGCGGTGATGATCGCCAGCGAGCAGGCTGCCATGAACGCCCCCGCGAGGCCCTGAAGCGCGCGTGCGGCGATCAGCGTGACCTGATCGGGCGCGAGCCCGCCCGCGAGCGATGCGACCCCGAACATCGCGAGCGCGACGACGAACGTGCGCCGCTGCCCGAAGTGGTCGGCCGCGCGGCCGCCGAGCATCAGGAAGCCCGCGAAGGAGATCGCGTAGGCGTCGACCACCCACTGCAGGTCCGGTGAGGAGAAGCCGAGGTCGGTCTGGATCCGCGGGAGCGCGACGTTGACGATGCTCAGATCGAGGATCACCATGAACTGCGCGACGCAGCACACGACGAGCAACCAGCGCGAGCGCGAACCCGCCTGTCCGGGTGCGGCGGAGGGGACTGCGGCCTCTGCGGTGGGGGCGCTCATCGGGCGGGCTCCTTCTTACCGTGCTCACAAAAACGGCTGGTAGGGTGGGCGACCGAGCAATCGAGCGACGACGAGGAGACCCCGGCCCACCATGAAGAGAACGCCACTGACCGCCATGCTAACGCTCCTGGCAGTCCTCGCTGCGAGCCTCGCAATCGCAGGCTGCGGCGGGAAAAGCTCCACCTCTTCGACCTCGTCGACGACGACCACGACGCACGGTCACAAGTCGAAACCGGCCTACTAGGCCTCGTCCGGGCGCGACCCGCGGAGCGGCCGCTCATCCCGCTGCCTTCGCGTTCGTGAGCGCGGAGTAGAAGCCGATCGCCTTCGTGGGCTTGGAGCTCCCCAGCAGTCGGCCGGTCGAGTCGAGCGCCTGCACCTCGACGTAGGGGAAGCTCGCGGGCAGCGTGGTCGCGCTCTCGAAGGCCGTGTCCGGGATCGTCGCCTGCACGGAGAGCGTGCTTGCGCTCTTGCCCGCGAGTACGCGCCAGGACGCGACGCCAGTCGCTCCGTTCCAGCTCGCGTGCACGATCGTCTCTTCGCCGGTGTTGTTCTGGCTCGCGGCCACCGTCGGCGGAGCGGCGGGCACCGCGCTCCATGGATGGCGGAAGGCGCGGTAGAAGGAGAAGTCGTAGGGCTCGTGCGCGTCGAAGAGCAGCGTCCCGGCGGGGGAGTACTCGCTGATCGCGGGGACCCCGCCGTAGCCGATCAGGCTGTTCCCGTCAGGGAGCGTCTGCTGGTTGCCCTGGCTCGCCGCGAGCAGCGGCGGGTTCTTGTGCCGGTAGTCCGCGACCAGGCGCGCTTCGTGAGTGCTCTGATCGAGCTCGATCCGCAGGCCGCGCGATTCGTGGTGGATCGGCGGGTTCGCTCCGTCGTCGAACAGAGTGATCTCCCCGTCGGGGAGCATTCGCGCGTCGTGTTGCCAGGCGGTGCGCGTGCCCGGGCCCATCTTGAAGGAGCTCTTGCGCCCCCCGAGCCGCCAGAGGATCCGGCCGGTGCCCGCCTGTAGCTGGTAGGCGGCCCAGGTCGAGCGCGCCGAGATCAGCAGATCGCCGCTCGGCTCGCGATCGATCGAGTTGAGGTGGAAGTAGTCCCAGGGCTCCGAGCTCGTCGAGGGTTCGACTTCGGATTCGCCCGCGGCGACGTGGTCGAGGCTGTGCCATTCCCAGCGCACGAGCCCGGTGCGCATGTCGATCTCCTGGATCGCCGTGTCGGTGATCGTCCCGTCGCGCGCGCCGCCGACCGAGCTCGTGTTGCAGCGGATCGGGTTGAAGGCGGTGATGAAAGCCTCGCCGTCGGGCTCGACCTGGAACTCGTGCAGGTCGGCGTGGAGGCCGTTGCCGCCGGGCAGCCGCTTGACCACTTCATAGCGGGAGTTCATCACGAGGTCTTCGCCCTGGCCGAAGCCGAACTCGAGCACGCGGCCCTTCCACCAGGTCAGGTCGCGCTGCCCTTCGTAGTCCTGCACGTTGAGGTCCTCTGCGGTCTGCGCTCCGGGCAGATCGCCGAACCAGACGAGGCGCCCCTGGGGTGTGTAGATCAGCGGGCCGTACTGGCCCGGGCCGGGGCCGTTGGTCGTGAAGACGTCACCCGCGGAGGGGTCCCGGTCGGGAGTGGTCACGGTGAGGATCGGGGCCTGCACTCCGGGGAGCGTGTAGAAGCTCTCGTAGTCCGCCGGGGCAGCGGGAGGGTTGTGGAAGTCGGGCGTGGCGGCCGTCGGGAAGGGCGTGTCCACGCCGAAGGAGTAGGAGACCGCGCGGCCCGAGATCTTCGCGCTCACGCTCACGCGCTCGCCCGCGTCGAAGGGCGAGGAGGGAACGAAGGAGGCGCCGTCGCCCTGGGAGTAGGAACGGAGCACGCCCGCGTGCTCGCCGCTGCGCGAGCCCCGGACCGCGACCGCGGCGATCGCGGAGGCGGGCGCGCCGAGGAAGCTGATCTGGGTGTGCGGGTTGGCCGAGCCCGTTTCGGGCGCGGGTGAGACGTCCACCGCGGTGCCCGCGAGCGCGGCGCTGGGCGTGGTCGTGGAGGGCAGGCAGGGCGGTGAGAGCGACGCGCTCTTCGAGCCCCCGCCGATCTTCAGGCTCGCCGAGCCGAGCACGATCGCGAGCACGCCCCAGACGAGCACCAGGACTCCCAGGATGATGAGCAGGTTGCGGCGCATTTAGAAAGCAGAAAAACGACTCGCGAGGGCGCTCGGCGCCTCGCGAGTCGAGGCCGCAAAGCGTGCCACATCAGACCTACAGCTACGTAAGAGTTGCCTCAAAACGCGCGATTTGCGCGGTGATGCGGCGAAGGTCGCGGGCGCCCCTTGTACCCTCCGGGACTGATGAGCAGACTCCTCCCGGCCACCCCGCCGCTCGCGATGCTCGGCTGCGCGGTGGCTCTGATCGCATGCGGCAGCAGCTCCTCCGCGAGCGTTCCCGCCGCCGCTTCCGCAGCCTCAGCCGGGTCCGCCTCGGCGAAGGCGGCCGCCGCCAACCCCATCGCCGTCTCGCCTGAGCCGGGAACGCCGGACGCCTCGCCCTCCACCCAGATCAGCTTCCTCGGTGGCTCCGGCACGCAGGTCTCGAGCGTCGTCGTGAAGGGCTCGAAGACGGGCACTCACAGCGGCGTGCTGCGCGCGTACTCGACCGGGACGGGCGAGAGCTTCATTCCCAGCCATCCCTTCGCGGCGGGCGAGAAGGTCACCGTTCAGGCCCAGGTCACGGCGGGGCCGAGCACCGGCACGGCGAGCACGAGTTTCACCGTCGCCCATCAGTACGCGCCGAGCCAGAAGCAGTTCCCCCTCAACCCGGGCAACGCGGCGGACGTCCAGCACTACGCATCCGCGCCCACGCTCACGCCTTCGACGGTGCGGATCCTCACCCACGCGAAGCCCGGCGCGGCGCCCGGCGACCTGTTCCTCGCGCCCTACCAGGGCAAGGGCACCCCGGGTCCGATGATCACCGACCAGGCGGGCAACCTGATCTGGTTCAAACCGCTCCCGAGCGGCGAGTCGGCGACGAACCTGAAGACCGTCGAATGGGGCGGTCAGCCTGCGCTCGTTTGGTGGCAGGGCCGGATCCTCGAGGTCGGCTTCGGCCAGGGCGAATGGGTGATCGCGAACTCGAGCTACCAGCAGGTGGGGCACGTGCGGGCGGGCAACGGCTACCACGCCGACCTCCACGAGATCCGCCTCGAAGCGAACGGCACGGCATGGATCGACGCGTTCGACCCGATCGATCAGAACCTCTCCTCGCTTCACGGCCTGTCCAACGGCGTCCTCACGGACTCGGTGATCCAGGAGGTCGACGTGAAGACCGGGCTCGTGATGTGGGAGTGGCACGCGCTCGGCCACATCCCGACCTCCGAATCGCACAACGCCGTGCCGAAGTCCCACTATCCCTGGGACTACGTCCACATCAACTCGATCAGCGCGGGTACCGCGGGTGACGTGCTGCTCTCCTCGCGCAACACCTGGACGCTCTACGACGTAGACCTGAAGAGCGGGGCGATCCGCTGGCGCCTCGGCGGCCCGCACTCGAACTTCAAGCAGGCGGCCGGGACGCACTTCTTCTGGCAGCACGACGCGGAGTGGCAGCCCGGCGGCCTGATCTCCCTGTTCGACAACGGCTCCTCGCCCGCGGAGGAGAAGCAGTCGCGCGGTCTGCTGCTCGACCCGAAGACCTCCGCGCACACGGTCACCCTGAGCAAGCAGTTCACGAACCCCTCGCGCACGCTGCTCGCCTCCAGCCAGGGCAACACGCTGAGCCTCCCCGGCGGCGACTGGCTGATGGGCTACGGCGGGCTCCCCGACTTCACCGAGTACGACTCCTCGGGCCACGTGCTGCTCGACGGCACGCTCGGCAAGGAAGTGCAGGACTTCCGCACCTATCTGGCGCCGTGGACGGGCCAGCCGAAGAGCTCCCCCGCCGTGTCCGCGAAGCTCACGGGCACGACGCTCTCGGCGGCGGTGAGCTGGAACGGCGCGACCCAGGTCACGAGCTGGAAGCTGCTCGCGGGGGCCTCTGCCTCCTCGCTCGCTCCCGTCGCGACGGTGCCAAAGAGCGGCTTCGAGACGACCCTCAAGGCGTCCACCGGCGGACCCTACGTGCAGGTCCAGGCGCTCGACGCGGCCGGCAACGTGATCGGCACGTCGGCGACCGTCAAAGCCTGATTCGCGTCCGCGGCCTGATACTCGTCGGCGCGCTCGCGCTTGCCGTGCTGATCCCGGCCGGTCGCGTGAGCCGCTCGGTGCCGCAGCTCGCGCTCGACGCCTCCTCGGCGCCGACGGTTCCCGCGAGCTCGAACATCGCCGCGACCCCGGCCTCCTGCGTGCCGAGCGCGCTGAACCGCTCCGCGCTGCTCGGCGGAACGCTCACCGTCTCGCCGCTTCCCGGGAGCCGCGATGCCTCGCCCCTCACCCAGATCAGCCTGCTCGGGGTGGGGGCGGGCGAGCTCTCCGCCGTCTCCGCGACGGGCTCGCGCAGCGGCGCCCACACGGGTCGCCTGCTCGCCTATTCGCAGGGGGACGGCGCGAGCTTCGTGCCCGCGCGTCCGTTCCGGCCCGGGGAGCAGGTGCGGGTTCAGGTGACGGTGGCGGGGGCCTCGGGGACGAAGACGCTCTCCTACAGCTTCACGGTGGCGGTGCCCGACACGTTCGGCGAAGCGGGCGGGAGCTCGACGCCGGCGAGCGAACCCCGCTACTACCAGCACTTCCGCTCGCGGCCCGACCTCACACCGCCGACGATCACGGTGACCGCGCACAGCCCGGCGGCATCGCACGGCGAGCTGCTGCTCGCTCCCTACTCGGGGCCCGGCCAGTACGGGCCGATGATCCTCGCCGAAGACGGCTCGATGCTCTGGTTCGATCCCCTGCAGCCCGCGGGGACCCGTGCGGCCGACCTGCGGGTGCAGGAATACGAGGGCAAACCGGTGCTCACCTGGTGGCAGGATCCGCTCGTCACCGCGACGAGCCGCAAGGCGGGGATCGTGATCGAGGACAGCGCGTACCGGCAGCTCGCCGTGGTCCGGGCGGGAAACGGGTACCAGCCGGACCTGCACGAATTCCAGATCACCCCGAAGGGCACGGCGCTGATCACGGTCTACGACGGGATCGACTGCAACCTCTCCAAGCTCGGCGGCCCAGCGGACGGCGCGGTCGCGGACACGCTGATCCAAGAACTCGACCTCAAGACGGGACTCGTCCGCTACGAGTGGCACAGCCTCGACCACGTCCCGCTGAGTGACTCCTACGCCTCGCCGCGGCCGGGAAGCCAGAAGGAACCCTTCGACTTCTTCCACGTGAACTCGATCGAGCTGATGCACGACGGCAGCGAGCTGATCGACGCGCGCAACACCTGGGCGGCCTACGACACCGATCCCCGCACCGGTCAGGTCCGCTGGCGGCTCGGCGGGAAGCGCAGCAGCTTCAAGCTCGGCCCCGGTGCGATGACGGCCTACCAGCACGACGCGCGCGAGCAGCCCAACGGGGACATCACCTTCTTCGACAACGGCGCGACACCGAAGGCGCATCCGCAGTCGCGGGTGATCGAACTCGCGTTGGACACGACGGCGATGACGGCGACGCTCGTGCGCCGCGACGAGCACACTCCCGCGCTCGTCGCGGGCAGCCAGGGCAACCTGCAGGCGCTGCCGGGCGGCGACTGGGTGGTGGGCTGGGGGCAGTCCCCGTACCTGAGCGAATTCGGGCCCAAGGGAGAAACGCTGTTCGACGCGCACATGCCTCCGCCGTATGAGTCCTACCGCACCTACCGCGAGCAATGGACCGCGCAGCCCACGACCCCGCCCGCCTTCGCGCTCGCCCGTAGCGGGACGGGAGCGACGGTGTACGCGAGCTGGAACGGCGCGACCGCCGTCGCATCCTGGCGCGTGCTCGCGGGGGCGTCCAAGAGCGCTCTGGCCCCGGTCGTGAGCGCGCCGCGCGCGGGCTTCGAGACGGCGCTCGCGCTGGGCTCGCTCGCGCGCGGGAGCTGGGTGAGCGTTCAGGCGCTCAGCGCTACGGGCGCTGTGCTCGGTGTCGCCGTGGCACGTCGCTTCTGAGGCCGCGTCCGTCGTGGGGGGCGGGGCCTCCCTGTCCGCCGGCCACGTCACCGACGATGCTTTCGACCTTCGCCTTGCGCCGCACTGTCGCCTTCGCAGCGGATTGACGGGCGGTGGAGAAGTAGTCCGCGAAGCCGCGTCCGTGCGCGGCCTGCAGCCGTTCGGGGAGCGGCTTGCGCAACTCGTGGACGAAGGCTTTGTCGAGTTCCGAGCGCAGCGCACCCTCGAGCGGCGTGTGTTCGGCGGCGTTGTGCAGCTCCAGCCGGCCCGTCTCGGTGGTGTAGTCGTAGAGCTCGGCTTCCTGGCCTTCGGTGAGCGGCTCGATGCCTTCTTCGGGCCAGTGCGAGTAGAGCGCGAACTTCGCTTCGGGGGTGCGCATCGCGACCACGTGCAGCGGCGCGTCGGCGGCGAAGGGCTCGATCGCGAACTCGGTGACCGTCTCGTCGGTTGCGTGCATCACGTAGTCGCGGCCCGCTGCTTCGGGGTCTTTGAGGATCGCCGCGAGGTCTGCGCGTTCGGAGAGGTGCGAGTAGTGCGACTCGCTGCGCCAGTCCTCCGAGTCCGTCGCGATCGTGAGCAGCAGCGGGGCGACATCGACGCTCGAGCTGAGCTGGTTGCGCACCGTCTGCGGGGAGGCGGTGAGCTTGCCGCGGTTGTCCTTCACCAGCAGCGGCACGCGAAGCGCCTCGTCGTAGGCGCCCGCACCCTTTCCACGTAGGCCGTGGGAGGCGCCGTACTCGCCGTGGTCGGAGGTGAAGAGGATCACGGTGTTCGCCGCGATCTCGGGCCTCGAGTGAAGCGTCTGCATGACCGTGCCGATGTGCCGGTCCACCTCGCGCTGGAGCTTCGCGTAGAGATCGAGGAAGTCGAGCCAGATCGGGCCCACTTCCGGGCCGGTGAACGGGACCGGGCCGAAGGAGGCCGCCGCGGTGTCCTGCAGCGAGCGCTGCAGGCGCGGCTTGTTGCGCTCGATCAGCAGTTCCGGCGTCTCGAAGTTCGGGGGCAGGCGCCGCACCGTGCGGCGCGCGGTCGTCTCGGCCGGGACGCGGTCGCTCCAGACGTACCACCAGGCGATGTCGTGCGGGTTGACGAAGGAGACCGTCGTGCACCAGGGCTCGCGCCCCGCTTCTTCGGAGAACCACTCGCGGAAGTGCGTTGCGATCGTGGGGTCCTTGTGCCAGCCCTGGCCCGGGCCCCCATCGGGGGAGGGGTAGACACCACCGGCGAATCCGTAGCGCTCGAGCGCTTCTTCGCCGCTGCCCGGCGTCCAGTGGTTGTCGCCGTGCGTCACGTGCCACTTGCCGAACCAGCGCGTGTGGTAACCGTGCTCGCGCAGCATCGTGCCGTAGGTTGGGAACCCCGGATCGAGCGTCGAGCCGCCCGTGATCATGCACCCCGTCTGGTGCGTGTAGAGACCGGTGAGGAGCGTGGAGCGCGCGGGGGAGCAGTCGTTGGAAGCGGTGTAGTGGTGGCCGAAGGAGACCGCGCCTTCACGCAGGCGCCTCAGGTTCGGAGGCAGCGCCATCCCCATCGGGGTGGCTGAGAACCACTGCGGGTAGCGAAGCTGGTCGACGAGGATCACGAGCACGTTCGGGCGTTTGAGCGAGACGGGCTTGTGCGCGGTCGGGTCGGGCTTCGCCGCGGGCTTGGCGGTCTCGTCGCCGTCCGCTTCGGCGAGCGCCTTGATGCCCAGCCCGGCTCCGGCGAGCAGTCCTCCGGCGACCGCTCCGCGCTTCAGGAACGTGCGCCGATCCACTCTCATATGCTGATCGGAATCCATGCGTTGTAAGCGAGCTCTCATCCTGGGGCCAGCGCTGGCCCTCGGTTTGGGGTTTGCCGGCCTGACCGCCACCGCCGCAGCGCAATCAGCGCCAACGTGCGTCCCCACGAGCCTCGATAACTCCGCTCTGCAGGCCGGTGCGCTAACAATATCGCCCCTGCCGGGCAGCAGGGACGCCTCAGCGGACACACAGGTGAGCTTCCTCGGCGTTCCAGTGGGGGATCTGACCGTGATCAGCGTGACCGGGTCGCGCAGCGGCACCCATCCGGGTCGACTGATGGCGTATTCGCAGGGCGACGGCGCGAGCTTCGTGCCCAGCCACCCGTTCGCCGAAGGGGAGCGCGTCACGGTGAGGGCGAAGGCGCGCGTGGCGGGGGCGTGGCACTCGATCCTCGACGTCTTCGGGGTGGCGCGAGCCGATGCGATCAGCTCGACCCCGGAGCGCGTCCATCCGGGCAGCGGCGAGCGAAGAGCAGAGCTTCCTCTCGCGCCCGGAACTGCATCCTCCGACGCGTCAGCGTGACCGCGAGCTCGCCCGCCGCAGCCCCGGGGGACGTGTTCGTCGCGCCCTACGGCGGTCCGGGCCAGCCGGGTCCGATGATCCTCGGGCCCGAAGGGGGGCTCGTGTGGTTCAAGCCGCTCCCGCTCTACACCTCGGCGACGAACTTCAAAGTCCAGGAATACGCGGGCAAGCCTGTGCTCACGTGGTGGCAGGGGCGCATCAACGTGCACGGCTTCGGGACCGGCGAAGAGGTGATCGCGAACAGCTCCTACGAGGACATCGCGCACGTGCGCGCGGGCAACGGGCACCGCGCGGACCTGCACGAGTTCCAGCTCACCCCGCAGGGGACCGCGCTCCTCACCTCCTACTTCCCCGTGCTCTGCGACCTCTCATCGGTGGGCGGTTCCTCCTACGCGGGGCTCACCGACGGCGTCTTCCAGGAGATCGACGTGAGGACGGGGCTCGTGATGTACGAATGGACGAGCCTCGATCACGTCGCGCTGAGCGAATCGTATGCCTCGCCGCACCGCTCCAGCACGCAGTACCCCTACGACTTCTTCCACATCAACTCGCTAAACGTGGACCGCGACGGATCGATCCTGCTCTCCGCGCGCAACACCTGGACCGTCTACGACGTGCAGCCCACGACGGGACAGATCGGCTGGCGTCTCGGCGGCAAGAACCCGACCTTCAAGGGCACCTCGAGCACGCGCACGGCCTGGCAGCACGACCCGCGCGAAGTGGCCGAAGGGACGATCAGCGTGTTCGACAACGGCTCCTCACCCACCGTTCATCCGCAGTCGCGCGGGATCGTGCTCTCGATCGACCCGCAGGCGGGGACGGTCACGCTCGTGGGCCAGCTCACCCATACCCCCGCGCTGGTGGTCGAAAGCCAGGGCAACATCCAGGCGCTGCCCAACGGCGACTGGTTCCTCGGATGGGGTCAGGAACCGTTCTTCTCCGAGGTGAGTGCGACGGGCGCGCAGCTCTTCGCGGCGCACTTCCCGGTGCACGAGCAGTCCTACCGGAGCTTCCGGCTGCCCTGGGTCGGTACGCCGGCGCACCCTCCCGCGCTCGCCTTCCAGGCGGGCGGAGCGGGGGCGGGCACGGTCTACGCGAGCTGGAACGGGGCCACGCAGGTGGCTGCCTGGCGGGTGCTCGCGGGGGGCTCGGCGAGCTCGCTCCACGCCCTCCTGAACGTGCCCCGCAGCGGCTTCGAGACCCCGATCGTCCTGCCCGGCGGGACGGTCGGCCCGTTCGTCGCGGTGCAGGCACTCGACGCGGCGGGCAACGTGCTCGCGAGCTCGGCGAGCGTGGAAGAGTCCGCGCTGCGCTGACCCCGCCGCGGCGGAGGGCGGGCCGGTCAGGGAAATGGCAAGGACCCGGGGAGCGGTACGTAGAGACGACGCAAAGCTGCCGTTGACATTTGCGCGGGCAGCGGAGAGGGTTGACATATTCCGCCCGAGGAGAACGAGGCGGAGCGTGCGCGGGATGCGCGCGCGTCATTGATGACAGAGCCTGGGAGGGCACAGATGAGCTGGAGAGAACCCTTCGTCCCGTCGCGCGGGCGAGCGATCGGACTTGTGAGTGCGGCGGCGGCCGCGCTCGGCTGCGGGATCGCGGCGGCGCCGGCCTCGGCGCACTGGCGCCCCGGCACGTCCGTGCACAGGATCAAGGCGGGCGGGGCACGTCACGCCGCGGTGCGTCCCGCGGGTGAAGAGCTGGGCGGATACGGCGAAGAAGGCGGGAGCATCCACGAAATCGCAAGCGGTCTGAACCAGCCGAAGAAGATCACGATCGCCCCCGATGGCAGCCTGCTCGTGGCGCTCTCCGGCGACGGGGCGCCCTCGGCGAACTGCGTGAGCGAACCCGAAGAACTCTGCCTGGACGAATCGGGTGCGATCGACCGCATCACCCCCTCCTCCGGCCACGTGCAGACCGTGATCGGCGGGCTTCCCTCGCTGGCGTCCGAAGGCGAGGCGACGGGCCCCGCCGAGGCGCGCTACATCGGCGGCTCCCTGGAGGTGGTCTTCCAGGACACGGGGATCAGCCCGAGCACGGGCGCCTCGCCCTTCGGCTCGGCGGGCGCGCTGCTCGGCACGTTGAGCAAGTTCCCCGTGTTCAGCAAAGGCCTGCCCACGATCCAGTCGGATTTCGCCGCCTTCGAGGCCGCGAACAACCCCGACAAAGGCGAGGGCACCGGCGCCGAAATGGGGTTGGAGTCGCCGATCGACAGCGACCCCTACTCGTTCGTCCCCTACCACGGGGGCTACGCGGTCGCAGACGCGGCGGGCGACGACCTGCTCTGGGTCTCGCCCACGGGTCACATCTCGGTGCTCGCGGTCTTCCCCACGATCCCCGAGATCGCGCCGCCGGGCTCGCTCAGTCCTGAAGTGACGGTGCCGGTCCCCGTACAGGCCCAGCCCGTGCCGGACTCGGTCGCGGTCGGTCCGGACGGGGCGCTCTACGTGGGTGAGCTCGGAGGGTTCCCGTTCAACACGGGGTCCTCGAGCATCTACCGCGTCGTCCCGGGCCACGCGCCGACGGTCGTCTCGAGCGGGTTCACTGCGATCGGCGACATCGCCTTCGATCCGACCGGGCGGCTGCTCGTGCTCGAGATCGACCAGGCGGGGATCGACGACCCGGCGGCCGAAGAAGGCCTGCCCACGCCGGGCGCGCTGATCGGGATCCACCACGACGGCACGAAGTCGGTGCTCGCGACCACGGGCCTCGAGTTCCCGACGGGCCTCGCGGTCTCCTCGCACGGCGCGGTGTACGTCTCCAACCTCGGTGTGCTTCCCGCCACCGGAGGTCCGGGCGGGCTCAGCGGCGAGGTCGTGCGCGTGGGTCTGCCGGGCTCGTGGTGGTCTCACCACTGAGTCGGGCGCGCTGAGGCGGGTTCTGAGCGGGGGCTGCCTTCGGGCGGCCCCCGCGTCGTTTCGCGGCCTAGGCGAAGCCGGCGACGAGCGCGCTCACGCTCTCGCCGCGCCCGCGGGCTTCGATCGTCCGGCGCTCGGCTCCCGGGAGGCGCTCGGCGATCCCCTCGACGAGGTCGGCGGAGACGACGAGCTGACCCTCGGCGGCGCTGCTCTGCAGTCGCGCGGCCACGTTCACCGCGTCGCCGAGCGCGGTGAAGTCGACGACCGCGCTGCCCACGTTCCCGACGAAGGCGTGGCCTGCGTTCAAGCCCACGCCGACGGGCAGCCACGGGCCCTCCGCGGTTCCGTACCCCACCGCGCGGAGCAGATCGCATCCGGCTTCGAGTGCGCGTGAGCGGTACTCCGGGCCGGTCACCCCGGGGATGAAGAGGGCCATCGCCTCGTCACCGATCAGCTTGTCGATCAGTCCGTCGTGGCGCAGGATCACCTCGGTCGCCGCAGCGTAGAAGCGGTTGAGCAGCTTCGCGAAATCGGCAGGGGGGATGCCCTCGCCGAGCGCAGTGGAGCCGCGAACGTCGGCGAAGAGCACAGCCACGTCGACCTCGGCGCCCCCCGGAGGCATCTGATCGCAGCAGCGAGCGCAGACGTTGGGGTTCTTGCGCGAGGGCGCCCAACCCACCTGGCGGACGATCCGTCCACCGATCCCCCCGAACGGGCTCGAGCACACCTTGCAGCGCGGCGCCGAGGGGACCCTGCGCCAGACCCGGCGCGCCATGACCATGTCGCGGTGACCCTCGATCAGGATCTTCCGCCACTCGCTGTTCTCCTCGTGCATCGCAGCTCCCCCGAGCGACGTGAGACTTCACCGTAGCCGCTCGCCGCCCGCGGTGCACAGCGCGGCCGCCTGCCTACTTCGGCGTCTTCGCCTGCGAGGCCGCGGCGTGCGGCCCGAGGTCGGCGAGCGTGAGCAGGTGCGCGGGCGGGGAGGTGAGGATCCGGCGCGAGCTCACCTCGAGCGTGGGCGAGACGTGGAGCAGCTCGCCGGAGTCGAGCGCTCGCCAGCCCGGGTCCTCGTCCATCAGCTCCGTCGCGATGGTGACGAGCGGGGCGTGCTCGCCGTGCGCGCTGCTCACGCGCATGCCCAGGCTGCTGCGGTGCTCGACGCGCGCACCCGGACCGCGCTCGAGAACGTGCAGCTCGTGCGTCTCCGGATAGCGGAGCGCCCAGAGGTCGGTTTCGGTGGTGAGCACGAAGTTGATCGAGTAGAGCGGCAGCGAGGCGGCGACCCAGGTGCAGGCCGCCTCGATCCCCGCGCCGATGTCCCCGCGGTGGCGGGCGATCTCGGAGGTGATGAGGGCGAAGAAGCGCTCGGAGTCCGTCTCTCCCCCGACGAGCTCCATCGCCGTCCCCGCCCGCCGCTCGAGCGCGGGGAGGTCGCCGATCACGCCGTTGTGCGCGAAGAGCCGCCCGGCCTGCTCGAAGGGGTGGGTGTTCTGCAGGGTGTTCTCGCCCGTCGAGGCGAAGCGAACGTGTGCCACGAAGGTCCGCGATGCGACCTCGCGGGCGCGGCGGGCGAACTCGAGGTCGCCGAAGGCCGCCTCCGGTTGCTTGCTGATCTGAGGCAGCCCCGCCTCGTCGTACCAGCCGAGGCCGGTGCCATCGGGCTCCCGGTGGCTCTGCTCGCGGAGGCTGTCCGGGGCGTCGAGCAGCCAGAAGGTCGCACTGGCGCGCTCGGACCCGGCGCTCATCCCGAAGAGTCTGCACATGAGGCGGAAGGGGGGGGATTCGAACCCCCGAGACGGGGTTCGCCCGCCTAACGGTTTTCAAGACCGCCGCATTCAACCGCTCTGCCACCCTTCCGTGGCGCTTGGAAGCCTAGGGCAGCGCGCGGTGGCGGCGGGTAGGCCCTCCCAGGACCCTCCCAGGTTGCGGACAGGGGCGGCTCAGCCGCAGCGCCGAGCATGCCCGCATGACAACAGCCGAGCTGGTCCGCAAACCACTTCCCCGCCGCACCCGCCGTCCCCGCCCGCGTCCCCCGCAGCCCCCCGTCCCCGCTCCCGAACGCTCGCGCGAGTCCGACCCGCGCTGGGCACGCCCCGCCCTGATCGCGCTGCTCGCGATCACCGCGCTCGCCTACCTCTGGGACCTCAGCTCCTCGGGCTACGCGAACTCCTTCTACGCCGCCGCCGTGCAGGCGGGCACGAAGAGCTGGAAGGCGTTCTTCTTCGGCTCGCTCGACAGCTCGAACTTCATCACCGTCGACAAGCCCCCCGCCTCGCTCTGGGTGATGGAGCTCTCGGGGCGGATCTTCGGCTTCGGGAGCGCCTCGATGCTCGTCCCGCAGGCCATCGAGGGAGTCGCCGCCGTCGCGCTGCTCCACGCCGCGGTGAAGCGCTGGTTCGGCGCTGCCGCCGGCCTGCTCGCCGGCGCGGTCTTCGCCTTCACCCCCGTGGCCGCGCTGATGTTCCGTTTCAACAACCCCGACGCGCTGCTCGTATTGATGCTCGTGGCCGCGGGCTACTGCCTGGTGCGTGCCCTCGAGCACGGCGGCACGCGCTGGGTGCTCGCGCTCGGGACGATGATCGGGATCGCCTTCCTCGCGAAGATGATGCAGGCCTTCCTGGTGCTGCCCGCCTTCGCGGGCGTCTACCTGCTCGCCGCGCCCGTCTCCCTGCGCCGCCGTCTCGGCCAGCTCGCCGCGGGCGGCCTCGCGCTCGTGCTCAGCGCGGGCTGGTGGGTGGCGATCGTCGCGCTCTGGCCCGCCGGATCGCGGCCCTTAATCGATGGGTCGAGTGACAACAGCATCCTCAACCTGATCACGGGCTACAACGGCCTCGGCCGGATCGTCGGCTCGAGCGGCCCCGGTGGCGGTCAGGGCGGCGCGAACTTCAGCGGCGCCACAGGACCGCTGCGTCTCTTCAACTCGCTGATGGGCGGGCAGGCCTCATGGCTGCTCCCCGCCGCGCTGATCGCACTCGCCGCGGGCCTCTGGGCCCGGCGTCGCGAGCCGCGCACGGACCGCACACGGGCCGCGCTGCTGCTCTGGGGTGGGTGGCTGCTCGTCACCGCCGCGGTCTTCAGCTTCGGCCAGGGCGTGATCCACACCTACTACACCGTCGCGCTCGCGCCCGCGATCGCCGCGCTCGTCGCGATCGGAGTGGCGATTGCCTGGCGCGCCCGCCGTGCCCTTGCCGCGCGCGCGACGATCGCCCTCGCGATCCTCGTGACCGTCCTCTGGGCGCACGCACTGCTCGCCCGAACCCCCTCCTTCGAGCCCTGGCTGCGCACCGCGATCCTCCCCGCGGGCGCGCTCGCCGCGGCGGGCCTGCTCCTCATCCCGCGCCTCGGCAGGCGTCTGGGCACCGCCGCTGTCGTGCTCGCCCTGCTCGCCGCGCTCGCCGGGCCGACGGCCTACGCGATCGAGACGATCCGCATGCCGCACACGGGCTCCGTGGTCTCCGCGGGGCCCACCGTCTCGGGCGCCTCGGGCTTCGGTGGCGCCGGGGGCCCGCGCGGTGCGGGCGGACCGGGCGCAGGCGGCCCGCCCTCGGGCTCCGCCGGTGGCCTGCCCGGCGGCACGGGGACGCCCGCGCTGTTCGGCACCTCGAGCGGCTCCGGCGCGAAGGCCCGCGGGTCGTTCGCCGCCGGTGGCGGTGCGGGGGCGGGCGGCGGCGAGACGACGAGCGTGGCGCTCGGCAGGGCACTGAAGCAGGGCGCGAGCGGCTACCGCTGGGTCGCGGCGACAAGCGGCTCGCAGAGCGCGGCGAGCCTGGAGCTCGCGAGCGGCGAGCCAGTGATGGGGATCGGCGGCTTCAGCGGCCAGGGCGGCGAGCTCACGCTCGCGCAGTTCAAGGCCTATGTGGCTGCAGGCGAGATCCACTACTACATCGCCGGGGGTGGGACGGGCGGTCCCGGCGGCGGGCGGTCCAGCTCGCAGATCTCCGAATGGGTCGCCGAGCACTTCAAGTCGGTGACGCTCGGAGGTCAGACGGTCTATGACCTGACAGCAACGCGCTGATCGGGCTGTTCTTTGGTCCAAACTGAGCGCCTCGCTCAACGCGGGGCGCCCATCTGCCGATTGGAGCACATGGCGAGCGCCCCTCCACTCGACCACGTGTTCACGCGGGAGCACGCGATCGATCGTGTGCTGCGCGAGCAGGCGATCGAGTCCGCCTACCAGCCGCTCGTGGACCTCTACTCCGGAGCGACGATCGGCTTCGAGGCGCTCGCGCGCGGCCCGAAGGGGACCGTCCTCGCGCGGCCCGACGCGCTGTTCGCCGCCGCGGAGCGTGCGGGGCTGGAGCGTGAGGTGGAGTGGGAGTGTCAGCGCGCCGCCTTCCAGGGCGCTCTCGATGCGCGTCTGGGCGATGGTCGCGCGCTGTTCGTGAACGTCGAGCCGCGGCTGCTCAGCGACGAGCTTCCCGCTGAGCTGAGCGAGCTCGCCGAACGAGCAACCGCCGCCTTCCCCGTGTTCGTCGAGTTCACCGAGCGCTCGCTCACGGATCGTCCTGCCCAGCTTCTCGCGGCCGCCGAGCGCCTGCGCGCTCAGGGCATCGGCATCGCGCTCGACGATCTCGGCGTGGATGCGCGCTCGCTCGCGCTGATGCCCGTTCTCGCGCCGGATGTGATCAAGCTCGATCTGCGTCTCGTCCAAAGGCACCCCACGCGCGAGGTCGCGGCGATCGTGCACGCGGTCAACGCGGAGGCCGAGCGCACCGGCGCCCAGCTCCTCGCCGAGGGCATCGAGACCGACGAGCAGCGCCGCACCGCGATGGCGCTCGGAGCGCGCTACGGCCAGGGATGGCTCTTCGGCCGTCCGGGCCCGCTGACGATCCCGACGGACACGCGCGCCCAGGCCCCCGAGAAACGCGCGTGGGAGCCCCCGGCCGAAGCGCTCACGCCCTTCGAGCTCGTCGTTGAGCAGCGTCCGACGCGCCGAGGCACGAAGCGGCTGCTGCTCGCCCTGAGCAGGCAGATCGAGGCGCAGGCGCCGAGCCTCGGAAGCTCGGCGGTGATTCTCGCCTCGTTCCAGGAGGCCGCCTTCTTCACGCCCGACACGGCCGCGCGCTACCGCGAGATGGCCAGCGGAGCAGCGCTCGTGGGCGCGCTCGGCGTGGGGCTCTCGGAGCGTCCGGCGCCCGGCGTCCGCGGGGTCGCGCTCGCTCCCGACGACCCGCTGCGGGGGGAGTGGAACGTGGTCGCGATCGGGCCGCATTTCGCGGCCGCGTTCGTCGCACGCGACCTCGGCGACAGCGGGCCCGACATGGAGCGCCAGTTCGACTTCGCGCTCACCTACGACCGTTCGCTCGCCGTCGCGGTGGCCACCAGCATGATCAAGCGTCTCGCCCCGCTGGACCCGCGGTCCTGACCCTCCCGGCGAGGTGTCCGATGCTGAGGGGCCCCGGCAGCCTCTAAACTCTGGCCCTCACCTCTGGGAGAGGTGGCCGAGTGGCTGAAGGCACTCGCCTGCTAAGCGAGTATGGGGATCAAACTCCATCGCGGGTTCGAATCCCGCCCTCTCCGTGCAGCCCGTCGCACCGAGATCCCTCACGGGTTCGGCGGCGTGCCCTCCAGCAGCACCTCTAGCGGCGCGAGACGTCTTCGAGGTAGCTCTGCACCCAGCTCTCGGAGAGCTCGTCGGATTGCCGGGTGGGGCTCCTCGCGGGCGGCGACCAATCGGCAGGGAGCTCCACGCCCACCTCGGCGAGAACCCGCCGGACGGAACCCTCCAGATCGCCCACCACCTCCTCGTAGACGATCGAGAGCGGCCGCCGTCCGATCCGGAAGAAGAACCCGCGCCAGGCGTCCTCGTGGCGGCGGAGCTGATCGAGCAGGTGGTCGATCGCGTCGAAGGAGTAGACCGCTCGCTGCGTGGGCAACGGCTCCTCGGCCCCTGCTCCCTCCTCCTTGCGCCACACCCACGTTTGCAGGGCGCGCCAGAGCGAGACGGCCTGACGGACCTTGTCGTTGCGCGAGATGAACACGTAGCGGAGCTCGGGGAACGCCGCGTTGAGCAGCGACCCGTCCCCCATCCCCCCGAGCCGGGGGATCCCCCGCGTGAGCTCGAGGAAGTCGTTGAAGTAGCCCCACATCATCTTCGAGCCGAAGACCCCGTTGGGGGTGGTTCCCTCGGCCAACGCCCAGTCGAGGTGGCGGCGGTAGTCCTCGCGCTCCCAGGTCGCGCTCCGTTCGGCGGCCTGGTCGATGTTCGCGTCGTGTGGCAGCAGCCTGATCACTTCGGGACTGCGCAGGCCCCAGAAGTACTCCCGCGGGCGGCGTGGCAGACCGGTCTCCTTGAGCGCCTCGAAGTACTCGCGGGGATAGCCACCCACGCCGGTCGAGAGCAGCGTCTCGCAGAGCAGAGTGCTGCCACTGCGCGGGGTCGCGCAGACCAGGTAGGAGCGTGTCGGCCTCACGGGCTCCGTGTCGCTCATCGCACCACCGTCACCGCTTCGCTCGCGGAGAGCTGATCGGGATCGTTCACTTCCGCGCCCGAGGGGGGCGCGGGGTCGCCGTTCAGGAGCGGGTCCGCCGTCGTCTCCATCCAGCGCTCCAACCGCTCGCTGAGATCCGCGCGCAGCTCTGAGTGATCGCCGCTCGCTGCGAGGTTGTTCGCCTCGTTGGGGTCGAAGATGAGATCGTAGAGCTGCTCGAAGGGCACCTCCTGCTCGCCCCAGCCGTAGCGGAGCAGCAGGTCCTTGCTCGGCGAGTCGTCGCAGTTCGCAAGCACCGGCCTCGTCCGCGAGCCGAAGCGGCGGATGTACTTGTAGCGCTCGCTGCGCACCGCGCGCTGCGGCTCGTATGCGGCGTGCCACGTCATCTCCGCGTAGAGCTCCTCGCGCAGCGCCTCGACCTCGCCTCGGATCAGAGGGAGCAGCGAGAAGCCCTGCACGAACTCGGGCTGCTCGACGCCCGCCAGATCGCAGAGGGTCGGGTAGATGTCCAGATGCGAGACGAGCGCATCGTTGACCCGGCCGCCCACGAACCCCCCCGGGCCCCGCATGATCAGCATCACCCCGAGCCCGCGGTCGTAGAGCGTCGCCTTCGCACCGGGGAAGGCGAGGCCGTGGTCGGTGGTGAGGAACACGAGCGTGTTCTCGGCGAGCCCCTGCGCGTCGAGCGCGTCGAGCACGCTGCCCACGCCCTGGTCGAGCGAGCGCGCGCTCGCCCGGTAGGAGGCCATGTCCCGTCGTGTCTCCGCAGTGTCGGGGAGGTTGGCGGGGGGAAGCGAGTAGAGCGCATCGCGCAGCGACGGCGGGTCGAGCCAGTCGCGGTGCGTCTCGAAGAAGCCCACGGAGAGGAAGAAGGGCTCGGGCAGATCGCCCGCGAGCGTCTGCCGCGCGACCGGCGCCACGCTCTCGACGTGCGTCGTGGCGATCTTCTCCACGCGGTCGAAGCCGATGATCTCGGGACGCTTGGCGATGTGCTGCTCGCCGATCAGGACGGAGTAGTAGCCCGCGCCGCGCAGCGTGTGCACGATGTGCTCGTGGTAGTCGTTCAGCGACCAGCCGCGGTGGGCGAGGCCGAGCATTCCGTTGTTGTGCCCGTACTGGCCAGTGAGCAGGCAGGCGCGCGAAGTCGAGCACGTGGGTGTAGCGCAGAACGCACGCCTGAACAGGACCCCCTGGTCGGCGAGATGCTGGATGTTCGGCGTGGGCACGGCGTGCCCGTAAGGCTGGACGTAGCGCCCCGTGTCGTGCGAGTGCAGATACAGGATGTTCGGCGGACGGTCGCTCATGAGCCGTCGCTTTCGCGATCAGTCCTCTCTGAGATACCCCAGACGTGAGGTCTGCAGGTAGATCTCATCGTGCGTGATCGCATCCGTCAAGGTCAGCCACCCGCTGGGCGCGAGGATCGCGCCGCTCGGTGCGCGGATCCCGTCCTTCGCCGCGACGAGCCGGCTCAGCACGACCTCGAGCGACTCCGCCACGTGGATCTCGGTTCCTTCGATCTGGATGAGTGCCACCTGTGCTGTGCCTCCCGTTCGTGCGGCTCCGCCCACCGGCCCGGGCCGCCCGCGCGGGCCCGCCGGCCGGAAAGATTACTGGAAATGTGAGGAATACCGGGGGCGGCCCCTGTGCGCTGCGGACGCTGGTCGGCGTAGCCTTCAGAGCGAGCATGTCACGCCAGGGCACACCCGACCTCCGCTCAGCGGACGCTCCGGCCACCGCGACCGCGACAGCAACCGCGACCGCGGGCGCGCGCGCGTGGCGCCACGACTACCACGCCGGCGTCTGTGAGTCCTTCGAGCCATGGGCGCACGGAACGGTCCTGCTCACAAGCCGCTACCCCACCTACTACGACCTCAACGTCGTGCGCGTGGAGGAGGAGCCCGCGATGAGCGCCGAGCAGCTCACGGCCTTCGCCGATCAGGCGCTCGCGGGCTACGGGCATCGGCGCCTGGACTTCGAGCAGATCGAGGCGGGCGAGTCCCGCCGCTCCGCGCTGACCGCGCTCGGGTGGAAAACCACGCGCCTGCTCTGGATGCACCACGAGCGGCCGTTGCCCCCCGCGGCCTCCGAGATCGAGGTCGAGCGGGTGCCCTACGAGGCGGTCGACGAGCTGCGGCTCGCCTGGCACCTGGAGGAAGACGACGGGAGCGAGTACGAGCGCTTCAGTGTCGCCGCGCGGGAGGTCGCCGAGACGCGCGACGTCGAGGTGCTCGCGGTCCGCGAGGAGGGCGTCCCGATCGCGTTCGCCCAGCTCGAGCGCGCCGGTGGGGGAGCGGAGATCACGCAGGTCTACGTGCGCCCCGAGAGCCGCGGCGGCGGACGCGGTACCGCGATCACGCGCGCGGCGATCCTTGCGGCCTCCGACGCCGAGGACATCTGGATCGTCGCCGACGACGAGGACCGTCCGAAGGCAGCTCTACGCCCGTCTCGGCTTCCGGCCCGCCTGGACCTCGATGGAATGCCTGCTGCTCCCATGAGCACGACCACTCCCCCTCCGGAGATGCCGGGCCCGATCGCGCCCCCGACGCGAGGGCTGCTCGCCAAGCGCACCGCGATGGTCGCCGCGACCGCGTTCCTCGCGATCAACCTCTGGACGGGCGCTCCGCTCGTCGCGCTCTGGGTCGGCTCACAGGTGGTCGGGCAGACCGTGCTCAGCATGGAGGCGGTCGGCGTCGTCGTGCTCGTGCTCGCGGTCCTCGTCTTCTCGATGTCGATGGCGCTCGCCTGGCTGAACAACGAGTACGACCGGCTCAGCGGACGCGAGCCGGGCGAACGGCGTGTGCCCTGGATGCGAGGGATGAACGGCGATCAGGGGATCGAGCAGCCCGGCTACGGCGCCGGTATCACGCCGCTCGAGCGCGTCGTGATGGTCAGCGTCTACCTCGCCGTGCTCTGCTTCCTGCTCTGGTTCTTCCTGCTCGCCGGCGCGCCGACGCCGTCCCTCTAGACCGCGACGATCACCTTGCCGGTGTTCCCGCCGCTGAAGAGCAGGTTGAGCGCGTCGGGGGCGTTCTCGAGGCCCTCGACGATGTGCTCGGAGGACTTGATCCGCCCCTCGGCGAGCCAGCCCGCGACCTCGGCTTGCGCGGCGGGGAAGCGGTCGAAGTAGTCGAGGATGATGAAGCCCTCCATGCGGCCGCGGCGGATCAGCAGGTTGATGTAGTTGCTCGGGCCCGGGGGAGGGCCGTCGCTGTTGTAGGAGGAGATCGCTCCGCAGAGCACGACCCGCCCTTTCAGCGCGAGGTTCCCGAGGCAGTCGTTGAGAATCGAGCCTCCGACGTTGTCGAAGTAGAGGTCGATCCCCTTCGGAGCGGCTTCGCGCAGCCTCGCCGCCACGTTCTCGCCCTTGTAGTCGATCGCCTCGTCGTAGCCCAGCTCGTCGACGATGTGCGCGCACTTCTCCGGGCCGCCCGCGATCCCGACGACCTTGGCGGCGCCCTTCAGCTTCGCGATCTGTCCTGCCGTCGACCCGGTCGCGCCCGCCGCGCCGGAGATCACGACCACATCGCCCTCCTTGACACCGCCCACATCGGTCATGCCGAAGTAGGCGGTCATTCCCGTCACGCCGAGGATCCCGAGCGCGGTGGGCGGCGGCACGCCGGGCGGCAGCGCCTGCATCGAGCGCTCAGCCGCGTCGGCGATCACGTAGTCCTGCCAGCCCGTCACGCCGAACAGCAGCTGGCCGGGCTCGTAGGAGTCGCAACGACTCTCGATCACCTCGCCGACGCCGCCCGCGCGGATCACTTCGTCGATCTGGATCGGAGGCAGGTACCCAGGCGCGTCGTCCATCCAGGTGCGGATCGTGGGGTCGATGGAGAGGTAGCGGACCTTCACGAGCGCCTCGCCGTCCTGCACCTCGGGGACGTCGTCGTGTTCGAGGCGCGTCGTGCTCTCGTCTACCAGCCCGGTGGGCCGCTGGGCCAGCACCAGGCGGCGGTTTCGCTCGCCTGTGCCCTCTTGGGTGCTCACTTTCTCCGTCCCCTCTCCGGGCCGTCCGGCCCAGCCTCGGTTGCGCGGTTGATCCTACGCGGAGTGCGCGAAGCCCGGCCGCGTGAGCGCCTCGAGCGCGAGCACGAAGGAGCCGTGGTCCTCGCCCGTCGCCTGTGTGAGCCCGATCTCGCAGGTGCGGTTGCTGGAGAGGTGCGTGCCCGCCGCCGCGGGCTGCAGTTCGATCGCATCCGAGCGGGCGGAGGCCGCGGGCAGCTCGGGGTGCAGCAGACCGCGGTCGCCCGCGGTGCCGCAGCAGGTCGGCGCGCTCGGCATCACGACGCGATCGGCGAGCGTCGCCGCGATCTCGCCGAGCTTCGGGCCGAGGCCGAGATGGCTCGCCGCGCAGGAGACGTGCACGCCCACCGAGTCCAGGCGCTCGTTCACGCTCAGCGCGTCGAGCAGCTCGTCCCGGACCCAGCTGATCGAGTCGAGCACTCTCACCGCCGCGAAGCGCTCGCGCTCGGCCTCCTCGAGCGCCTCGGGGACCTCGGCGATCAGCCCGAGCGTGCAGGAGGTCGCGTCGACCACCACGGGCAATGCGCCCTCCTCGCTCCACTCGATCAGCGCGGCCGCGATGCGACGCGCCATCTCGCGATGGCCCGCGGTGAAGCCCTTCGAGCTCCAGGGCGTGCCGCAGCAGAGCCCGCCGAGCTCGGGCGGGACCCACAGCGGCCGGCCCGCGCGCGCGGAGATCGTGAGCAGTGCCTCCGGCAGCGAGGGTCGGTCGTGCGCCTCGCGCGGGTTTCCGAAGATGCGGTTCACGCAGGCCGGGAAGTAGACCGCGGCGGCGCCCTCACGCGCGGTCCACGGCGGCGGTGCGGCGGGGCCCGGCATCGCGTAGCCGCCCCACGCGGGGATCAGCTCCTGGCCCGCGGCGCTGCGGGCGATCCCGGTGAGCGCCTCGGCGGGCACGTCGCCGATCGTGCGGCCCGCGCGCAGCCCCGAGCGCGCCGCGCGTTCGACGCTGCGCCAATGGCGCGCCGCGCCCAGCGCGGCTCGTTCGGCACTCGCGCCGTGCCGGCGGGCGCGCAGCGCCTTGACGAGCTTGCCCGTGTCGATGCCCACGGGGCACTGCAGGCTGCAGATCCCGTCGGCCGCGCAGGTCTCCAGCCCGTCGTACTCGTACTCGGTGAGCAGCGCCTCCAGCACGGGCGAGCCCTCACGCTGGCGCGCCATCTCGCGCCGCAGCACGATCCGTTGGCGCGGCGTGGTCGTGAGGTCGCGGCTCGGGCAGGCCGGCTCGCAGAAGCCGCACTCCACGCACTGGTTGGCAACCTCCTCGATCCGCGGTGCGGACTTGAGGTTGCGCAGGTGCGCGCCCGGGTCATCGGTGAGCAGGATCCCGGGGGCGAGCACGCCGTGGGGATCGGCGAGCCGCTTGATGCGCCACATCATCTGCGTCGCCTTCGCGCCCCACTCGCGTTCGACGTAGGGAGCCATGTTGATGCCCGTCCCGTGCTCCGCCTTCAGCGAGCCGTCATAACGCTCGACGATCAGCTCGACGAGCTCGCCCATGAAGGCCTCGTAACGGTCGAGGTCGGCCTGCTCGCCGAAGTTGGGAGTGAGCAGGAAGTGCAGGTTGCCCGCCGAGGCGTGCCCCGCGAGGGATGTGAGGAAGCCGTGCCTGCCGAGCAGCTCCTGCAGGTCCGCCGCCGCCTGTGCGATCTGGTGCGGGGGCACGCAGACGTCCTCGATGATCAGCGACACGCCCGGGCCGCGAACCGCGGCGAGCAGCCCCTGCATGCCCTCGCGGACGTGCCAGAGCATCCCCACCTCCTCGCGCTCGCGCGTGAACCGCGGCGGATCGAGCGGCGAGCGCGCGCCGAGGATCTCGAGCGCGGCGCGCTCGCGGCCGTCGAGCTCGCCCGGCTCTTCGGCACGGAACTCGACGAGCAGCGCCGCCGAGCTGGGCGGCAGCTCCTTCCAGCGCTCGGGCGTGCCGGGCATGTTCCAGGCCGCCGCGATCAGCGTCGGGGCGACCATCAGCTCGGTCGCGCTCGCGCCCGTCGCGACGAGCTCCGGCACCGCGGAGACGGCCGTCTCGATGTCCTCGAAGAAGGTCAGCGCGAGCGTCGTGTTGCGGCCCAGCGGAACCGTCTCGAAGACCGCCTCGCCGATGAACGCGAGCGTCCCCTCGGAGCCGATCAGCAGGCGCCGGAAGATCTCCAGCGGCTCGTCGGCGTCGAGGAACGCGCAGAGCCTGTAGCCCGTCGTGTTCTTGATCTCGAACTTGCGCGCGACGCGCGCGGCGAGCTCGGCGTCCGCGCGCAGCTCGTCGCGGATCTCCGCGAGCCCCGCCGCGAGCTCGGGCGCCGCCGCCGCGAAGCGCTCCGCCGCCTCGGGCGCCGCGGTGTCGATCTCGGTCCCGTCCGCGAGCATGAAGCGCAGCGAGCGCACGGTGCGGTAGGAGTCCGCGTGCACCCCGCAGCGCATCCCGCCCGAGTTGTTCGCGAGCACACCACCCACGCACGCGATCTCCGTGCTCGCCGGGTCCGGACCGAGTCGCCGCCCGTGGCGGGCGAGCAGCCGGTTGACGCGTCCGAGCACCGCCCCCGGCTGGACACGAACGCGCTCGCCGTCGGCTTCGATCCGCACGTCCTTGAAGTGGCGACGGGAGTCGAGCAGGATCCCCTCGGTCTGGGACTGACCGTTGAGGCTCGTGCCCCCCGCGCGGAACACGAGCGGCGTGCCCGTGCGCCGCGCCACGCTCATCACCGCGGCGACCTCGTCGAGGTTGCGCGGGATCGCGACGGCCTTCGGGATCTGCCGGTAGGCGCTCGCGTCCGAGGCGTAGCGGATCAGGTCGAGCGCGCGGGTGCCCACGCCGCTCTCTCCGAGCGCCGCTCGCAGCTCGCGCGCAAGCGGCTCGGGTGTGCCGGCCGCGACCCAGTCCGGCGCCGCGTCGGGCGCGGGCCTCGGCACGGGATGCTCGCCTGGCGGCTCGGGCGCGATGCGCCTGATGGCCGCTCCGGCTGACATCACTCCAGCCACATGCCGCTCGCGCAGGGCACCTGCACGAGCCGCGGCCCGTCCTGCACGGCGATCGCCTCCGTGAGCGCGTCGGTCAGCTCTTCGGTGCCGTTCACCTCACGCGAGGGAACGCCGTAGCCGCTGGCCACCGCGGCCACGTCGAGCCCGGGGAGATCGAGGCCCGGCAGACCCTTCTCCTGCTCGAATTCGGCGAACCACTTGAGGATCATGTACTCCTCGTTGCGAAGCACGAGGAAGGTCACGGGCAGTTTGTAGGCGACCGCTGTCCAGAGCGCGGTGATCCCGTACTGCGCGGAGCCCTCGCCGAGCACGCAGACGACCGGCCGCGAGGGCTCGGCGAGCTGCACGCCGACCGCCGCGGAGATGCCGAAGCCGAGACCGCCACTGGAGGAGAAGTAGTAGGAGCCGGGGCGCGAGAGGCGCAGGCGGTTACGTAGCGCGGCGGTGCTCGAGGGCGTCTCGACCACGGCGATGCCGTCCTCGGGCCAGGCGACCGCGAGCGCCTGCATCGCCTGCGAGCCGCTGATCGGCTCGGCCTCCGCAGGAGCTCCGGGCTCCGGGCGCGGCGCGGGCTGCTCGCGGTCGGACTCGCCGAGCGCGGCGCCCAGCGCGCGCAGCGCGAGCCGCACGTCGGCCACGATCGACTCGCCCATCGGGGCGCGCGCCGCCTCGGAGGGATCCGAGGTGATCTGCACCAGCTCGGTGTCCTCTCCCAGGAGCGGTCCGGGGATGTAGGGGTAGTAGGGGAACACCGAGGAGCCCACCACCAGCACGAGGTCGTACTCGGCGAGCTGCATCCCCGCTGGGCCGATCGCGGGTGCGAGCAGACCCTGGAAGTTGGGGTGGCGCTCGGGGAAGCCGAGCCGACCGCCGCCGGTCGCGGGAGTCGCGAGCACCTCCATGCGCTGGCTCTCCGCGAGCGCAATCGCCTCCTCCCAGCCCCCCGAAGCTTCGATGTCCGGGCCCGCCACCATCACCGGCCGTCGCGCCGCCGCGATGCGCTCGGCGAGCGCGGCGATCGCCGCCTCGCCGGGGATCGTGCGACCGTCGACCCGGCGCGCGACCGTGTGCCTGAGCGTCTCCGCGTCGGCCTCCTGCGCCCAGTCGTCCATCGGGATCGACACGAAGGCCGGCCCGCGCGGCGGCAGCGAGGCGTGGTGGATCGCGCGCGCGAGCGCGGCGGGCACGTCCTGGGCGCGCGGCGGCTCGTGGCTCCACTTCACGTAGGGCTGCGGCCCGTAGGTCGCCTCGCGGTTGGTGAGGTTCGCCTCCATCGTGATCTGCGCACGCACCTGCTGGCCGGCGGTCACGAGCAGCGGTGACTTGTTCGACTGGGCGTTGAAGATCCCGCCGACGGCGTTGCCCACGCCCGGCGCGGTGTGCAGGTTGACGTGCGTCACGCGCCCGGTCGCCTGGGCGTAGCCGTCGGCCATGCCCACCACGACGAGCTCCTGCAGCCCGAGCACGTAGCGGAAGTCCGAGGGCAGTTCGGCGAGCATCGGCAGCTCGGTCGAGCCGGGGTTCCCGAAGATCGTCGTCATCTCGTGCGCCCTGAACAGATCGAGGGCGGCTTCGCGCACGGTCGCCATCTGGCGCAATCCTTTCAGAAGCAGCGCGTCGGCCGAGCTCAGGCCTGCTCGGGCGCCTCGACGGCGAAGACGATGTGGCGCCGAGCGAGCGAGAGGTAGGAGAACAGCTCGACCGGGCCCCCCTCGAGCGGCGCGACGGTGACTTCGGTGAGCGTGATGAAGTCGCGCTCGGAAGCGTTGAGGAGGTCCGACACGCGGCTGCGGTAGCCGTCGCGTGCGAGCGTCAGCGCGCCCTCGATGCGGTGCCGCTCGGTCTCGATGCGAACCCGTTCCTGACGGTGTTCGGCGTTCTCCTGGTCGGCTGTCATGCGCGCATTATCGAGCCTCGCAGCTCAGCGGGTCACGAGGTAGCTGCGCTGGACGGTCGTTCTCCGTCCCGTCGGGCCCTGCGCGACGATCGTGACGCGCGCGCGCAGGCCGCGCCTGGAGCCGAGCGAACGGCGCAGTCGCTGCAGCGCGGAGGCGTTGAGACGGAGGCGGAGGTGACCGGTGCGCGCCGCGGGCAGGCCGCGCGCGACCGCGACGAGCTGGACGGTTCGAGGCCTGCCCGCGGCGGGGGTGAGCGTCGCTTTCACGAGCACCTTGCAGCCGCGCTGGCAGGCGACGCTGATCGCGAGGCCCCTGCGCGCGAGCACCCCGGAGGAGCGCAGGAGCTTCACGCTCAGCACCGGCGCCACGTCCAGCGGGGGCGGCCACGTGGCCGCCGAGACGCAGCCCGTCCCCGTGCGCCAGATCGGTTCGAAGCGCTCGACGCGGTTGTTGTTGGTGTCCGCGACGTAGACGTCGCCTTCGCAGCCCACCGCGAGCGCGCTCGGCTGCGAGAGCTGACCCGGGCCGATCCCCCGGTTGCCCCAGCGCGCGATGTAGCTCCCGCTCGAGGTGAAGGCCTGGACGCGGTTGTTTTCGCTGTCGAGCACGTAGACCCGGTTGCCGCCGTCGACGGCGACGGCGGTGGGCGAGCGGAAGTGGCCCGCCGCCGTCCCGGGCGCGCCCCATTCGGTGATCACGTTGCCCGCGGGGTCGAGCTCCACGACCCGGTCGTTGCCCGTGTCCGCGACGTAGATGTCCCCCGCCGAGTTCACCGCGACGCCCTGCGGGTGTTCGTACTCGCCCGGGCCTTCCCCCGCCGCGCCGTTGCCCCCGCCCGCGCCCCAGCGCGCGAGCAGCGTGCCTTCGGGGCCGAACACGAGGATCCGGTTGTGCCCGCCGTCGGCGATGTAGGCGTCGTGGTTGGCCGGCGAGACCGCGATCGCCGCGTTGCCCGCGAGCGCGACGCCGCCGAGGTCTCCCGGACCGCCGATTTCGCTCAGCGGCGTCCCGTCACCCCAGAGCCGCACGACGCGTTCGTTCGCCCGGTCCCCGACGTAGACCGCTCCCGCGGTGTCCACGCCCACGCCGCTCGGCGCGTTGAAGCCGGGCTCGCGCCCCGGTGTGATCGTCCACTGCCCGCTGAGCGCGGCGGTCAGCGGCGCGAACAGCTCGATCCGGTTGCTGTCGGTGTCCGCGACGAGCAGCCGCCCGGTCGGGTCGACCGCGAGACCCTTCGGCGCGGTGAGCTGTCCGGGGCCGCGCGCGGAGACGCCGATCGTTCGCAGGTAGTTGCCGCTCGGGTCGAAGACCTCGATGCGGTCGTTCGCGGTGTCCGCCACGTAGGTGTCCCCCGCCGGGTCGCTCGCGAGCGCGCGCGGGAAGGCGAGCTGTCCGGGTTTCGTCCCGAAGCCCCCCCATGCCCCGAGGAAGGTGAGCTGCGGGCTGAGCTTGACGATCCGGTGGTTGATGTCGTCCGCTACGTACACGTCGCCCGCCGCGTCGAGCGCGACGCCGTACGGGAAGCCGAATTCACCCGCGCCGGTGCCGTTCGTGCCCGTGCTCGCCTCGAAGGCGCCTTCGGTGTTGAACTCCTCGATGCGGTGGTTGTCGTCGTCGGAGACGAGCACCTCGCTCGCGTTCGCCGCCACGCCCCGTGGGTACTGGAGCTGCCCCGGTTCGGCGCCCTTGGTGCCCCAGGCGGTCCCTTCGCCGCCTTCGAGGTTGAAGCGCTCGATGCGGTTGTTGCCGCTGTCGGCGACGAAGACGTAGCTCGCGGTCACCGCGATGCCGCCGCCCGGCGGCTTGGTGAAGTCCTGCGAGGAGCCGAAGTTGAACTGCCCCACTTCATCGCCCTGCCGACCCCAGGCCTTGATGAAGGTGCCCGTCGCGCTGAACTTCTCGATCCGGTCATGGCTCGAGTCGACCACGTAGACGTTCCCCGCCGGGTCCGTCGCGATCCCTCCGATCGGGCCGAACTGGCCGTGCCCGCCGCCGAAGGAGCCCCACTGGTTCTCGAACGCACCCGCCGCGCTGAACTCCTCCACGGTGTAGCTGAGCTGGTCCGCGACGTAGATGTCCCCCGCCGGTCCGATCGCGACCGCCTCGGGGAAGCGCAGCACGCCTTCCGCCCGGTTCCCGATCGTCGCGACCGCGGTGTAGGGGCAGGGCGCGGCGCCCACTCCGGGACACGTTTCGGCGTGCGCGCCCACCGGCACGAGCCAGCTCGCGGTCTGGACGCACAGGAGAGCGAGGAGGACCAGGCGCAGACGCGACATCGCTCCATCACAACACGCGGAGCGCGCGGGGGTCGCGGTCGAGTGCTCCTAGAGCATGCGCTCGGGCGAGCGAGCGGGCAGGCCGGCGCGCGTGGCGGGGACCATCGCGGCGCGTCCGGAGGCGGCGGGGTGGTTGAGCTCCTCGCGCACGATGTAGAGCGGACGGTGCTTGACCTCGTCGTAGATCCGCCCGACGTACTCGCCGATCACGCCGATCGCGATCAGCTGGATGCCGCCGAGCAGCAGGATCGCGATCGTGATCGAGCCGAAGCCGGGCAGGTAGGAGTCCGCGATGCGCAGGGCGATCACGACGGGAATCGCGATGAAGGCGACGCCCGCGGAGAGGATCCCCGCATAGGTCGCGAGCTGCAGCGGAAGGTGCGAGAAGGAGGCGATCGCGTCGAGTGAGAAGCGCAGCATCTTGCGCAGCGTGTACTTCGTCTCGCCCGCGTGGCGCGCGTCGCGCTGATAGGAGATCGCGGTCTGGTTGAACCCGATCCAGACCGTCATCCCGCGCAGGAAGCGCGAGCGCTCGGTCATCGCGAGCAACGCGTTCAGCGCGCGACGGTCGAGCAGACGGAAGTCGCCCGAGTTGGGCTCGAGGTCGACCTGCGCGAGCTTGTCGAAGAGCTTGTAGAACCAGGAGGCCGTGGCGAGCTTGAAGGCCGTCTCGCCTTCGCGCTGCTTGCGCACCGCGTAGACCACGTCGGCGCCCTGGCTCCACTGCGCGACCATGTCGGGAATCAGCTCCGGGGGGTCCTGGAGATCCGCGTCGATCATCGCGACCACGTCGCCCACCGCGTGCTCGAGCCCGGCGGTGAGCGCGGCCTGGTGGCCGAAGTTGCGCGAGAGGTGGATCACGCGGACGCGCGGGTCGGCGCCCGCGATCCGGTCGAGCAGCTGCGGCGTGGAGTCTTTGCTCCCGTCGTCGACGAGCACGAGCTCGAAGTCGTAGTCGGCCAGCGCGGCGGTCGCGCGGTCGACGAACTGCTCGATCAGGAGCTCCTCGTCATAGACGGGGGCGACGAGGCTCAGGAGTGTGGGGGTACGTAGCGCGGTGTCCGGCATGACTCGAATTGTGCCCTTTGCGGGAGGTTCTGATGCTTTCCTCCCATGATCCTCGACGAAAGCCCTAAGCCGACCCTCAATTTATCGTTCATGCTTGCTGAGGATGAGAACGCCGCCCCAGGAGCCCGAGGACGAGGACGCGGAGGTGCTGGCCGTCGCGCGGCGCCTGCACGTGCCCGTCGTGCTCGTCCAGTTCCTCAAGTTCGGGATCGTCGGCGTCTCGAACACGCTGATCACCTTCGCCGTCTACACCCTGCTCCTGAAGGTCTTCGGCGTCTGGTATCTCGCCGCCTCGGCGATCGGCTTCATCGTCGGAGCGGTCAACGGCTTCCTGCTCAACCGCCGCTGGACCTTCGCCGGTCACGTCGGCGACGCCTACACGCCGCTGCGCTGGGCGATCGTCCAGAGCGGCGGCCTCGGCATAAACCTCGGGCTGCTCTACGTGTTCGTTCACGACGCGAACATCGACAAGCTCGTCTCACAGGCGCTGGCCACGGTCGTGGTGACCGTCTCCACCTTCTTCGTCAACCGCGCCTGGACGTTCCGCCACGAGCCCGAGCCCCTCAGCGGAACACGCTGATCAGCGAGATCAGCGGAACACGCTGAGCAGCGAGAGCCCGGCGGGGATCCGCCCGCCACGCCCGATCATCTGCGCCTCGAGCGTGAGCGGCAGTTCGAGCAGGCGGTTGACCGGCTCGGGCGGGACCCAGAGGTCGAGGCTCGACTCGGTCGCGTTGCGGTTGAAGCGGTCGAGCACGCGCAGCAGAATCGCGACCGGGAGCAGCAGCGAGTTGAAGTAGGTCGTGCGCGACTGCGTCCAGCCCGCCTGCTCGGCGACCCTCTGCAGCGAGCGCCGCGTGTAGCGGCGGTGGTGGTGGTTGATCTCGTCGTGCCCGGACCAGAGCCACTGGTAGGCGGGGACGGTGAGCAGCAGCGCGCCCCCCGGGGCGATCGTGCGGCGCAGCTCGCGCAGCGCGCCGAGATCGTCCTCCAGGTGCTCGATCACGTCGAGGCTCACGGCGAGGTCGAAGCTCCCGTCGGCGAAGGGCATCTCGAGCACGGAGCCCGCGATCACCTCGCCGCAGCCGCGTTCGCGCGCCTTCTCCACGCTCGGCTCGGAGAGCTCGACCCCGGTCACCGTGCCGCGGCGTGCGAGCTCGACCATGTTCCGCCCGCTCCCACATCCCGCGTCGAGGATCCGCGCGCCCTGGGGCAGGCCGAGGCCGTCGAGCACGCCCTCGAGCACCCTGCGCCGGCCTCGGTACCACCAGTGGCGGTCCTCCGCCTGGAAGGTCTGCTGCTCGTAGTCGCGGTCCATCCGTCGTCCATCCTTCCCTAAACGTGCCCTCGCGCGCTTGCTCGCGCCGGGACGCAGCTGTTCGCGGTCGTATGCGGCCGGCCGCTCAGCCCGCCGGCTGCGGCGTGCGGAAGGAGTAGTAGATCGAGCCGCCCGGACCCTGCCAGGCAGCGAGCGCCCGGTCGGTCCCCGGCTCGATCGCGATCGTCGCCCCGCTCACCGGGCCCGCCTCCGCGATCGGTTCGGCTGGGCCGAACTGCGTCCGTCCCGCCGCCTCCGTCCCACGGGCGGCGAGCAGCGCCTGCGGGCCGCTCGCGCCTTCGCTCGGCTCGCCGATCAGGGCGATCGCCTCGCCCCGCGGACCCGGAGCGAGCGCGTCGAGCAGCGCGTCCCCGGCGGGCGCGCCGATCGTCGCGACGGCCTGCAGGCCATGTTGGTCGATCGGCGCGGTGCGCACGACCCAGCGCCCCGCTTCCGGCCCGCCCAGGCGATCATCACGCTCTCGGAGCTCAGCCTGATCAGCAGCGGCGAGGCGGGAGGCGCAGGCCCGGGGGAACCCGGGATCCGCTCGAGCGCCTGAGGCGCCCCGAAGCTGGGGCCCGTCGCGGAGTAGTCCAGCCACACGGTGCTGCCCGCGCCGCCGCGCTGTGTCCACGAGACGATCCCGCGGTTGTCGTCGCTGAGCAGCGCTGCGATGTGCGGCGCCGGCGAGCCGGCCGGACCGAGGCGCTGCGGAGCGCGAGGCGCACCGCGCGCGGGGAGGTCGCGCACCCAGACCGAGCCTCCCTGCGCCCAGGCGAGCAGCGCGTCGCTGCGGAAGTCCATCGCGACCGCGAGCGAGGAGACCGCGCCGCGCGCGGGTCCTCCGGTGGTGAGCGCCGGTCCGAACGAGGCGGCGAACCAGCGCTCGATCCTCACCCCGAGCTCGAGGGCGCCCGTCATCTTCCCGTGCACCGGGGCGGCGAGCGCGAGATCGCCCAGGTAGGCCGTCGCGAGGGCGTTGGGCGGAGCGAGCGCCGCGCCGCTCAGAAGCGCCTTGAAGGCGCCCCCCGCACGACCCTGTACGACGAGCTCGCGGCCGGGATGCCGGGGATCCTCGCCCGCGATTGCGATCTGACCGTGCGGTGAGCTCGCCGCGCCGAGCGCGCCGTTCGGGTCGAGCGCGGTGCCGTTCGCCGCGCGCGGGGCGATCGCCGGTCCGGGAGCGAGGCCGGGGAGAACGCTCTGCACCCGGGCGCCCGCACCTCCCGCGCATCCGGGGGATGCGGGCCAGATCAGGGCGCCCGGTCCGGTCGCGACGGTCGGCTTGTCCTGTGGGAAGAGCACGCTCGGCGCACCGCTCGCGGCGCAGGGGGCGGCCGCGGTCGGGGCAGACCATCGTCCGGGCGCTTCGGCCGCGGCGACGCGCGCGCGAGACGCCGCGAGCGCGGGCGCGGCGGGCAGGAGGACGCTCAGCGCGGCTGCGGCGGCGAGCGCCGCGCGCCGCCTGGCCTGCTGCGCGGGAATCGCCTCGCGCCTCAGGCGAGCGAGGAACGCAGGAAGCTCAGCGTCCGCTCCCAGGCCGCGTCGCGCTGCTTCGCGTCGAAGGTGCCGAGCCGGTCGGTGTCGTTGAAGAAGGCGTGCCCCGCGCCCTCGTAGAAGTCGAACTCGACCTCGGCGCCCGCGTCGCGGATCTCCGCTTCGAGCTGCTCGGCGTCCTCGACGGGGACGAATTCGTCGTTCGTTCCGAAGTGCCCGAGCACCGGGCCGCTGAGGTTCTCGAAGTTCGGCTTGCCGTGAGGCATCACGTAGTAGAAGGTCACCGCCGGGCCGACCGCGTCGCATTCGGCGGCCGCCCACACCGCGAGCCCGCCGCCGAGGCAGAAGCCGACCGAGCCCACCTTCTCGCCCTGGACCCCCGGCTGGGAGAGCAGGAAGCTCGCGGCCCCGCACATGTCCTTCTCGGCCTGGTCGATCGAGAGCGCCATCATCTTCTGTTCGGCCTCGCTGGGCTGCGTGGTCGTCTCGCCGCGGTAGAGGTCGGGTGCGAGGGCGAAGATGCCCTCGGCCGCGAAGCGGTCGCAGATCGACCGGATGTGCTCGTCGACTCCCCACCACTCCTGAAGGACGATCGTCGCCGGCCCGGATTCCCCGGCCGGGACGGCGAGGTAACCAGGGGCGCTGCCGGTGCTGGTGGTGAACTCGATATCGGGCATCTGCAGGGCTCCTTGCTCGAAGGTCGGCGGAGGTGGGCCGGGGCGCGTGGGGCCCGGCCCGCGAGATCCTTTCATGGCTACCCGTGTGCGGACGCCACAACCTTCGCCCCTCTGGGTTGTTCTACCGGTGCGAGATCAAAGGCTGGACGGAATCGGCCGACTATTCAGAACTGGTGGCGATCAAGGGGGTTCGGCGGGATGCGACTCGGTTGGCAGGTCAAATCGGCTCTCGGGGCGTTGGCGGCGGTCGCGATCGCGGTCGCCACACCGGCCTCCGCGGGGGCGGCGCCTGTGTCGGTGGGCCGCTCGGGCTGGCTCTGGGGCGACCCCGTGCCGCAGGGCGAAACGCTCAACCGCGTGGCCTTCCTCGGCGCCCGCGGCTACGCGACGGGCGAAGGCGGGACGGTGCTGCGCTCCGACGATGGCGGCAACACCTGGCTCGGACTTGCGAGCGGCTCGGAAAGCAACCTCCAGCTCCTGCAGGAGGTCGACCCGAACACGATCGTCGTCGGCGGTGGGTGCACCGTGCGGGAGTCGACTGACGCGGGCGCGAGCTTCCATCGCCTCCCGGTGAACGAAGCCGAAACGGGCTGCGCGACCAAGGTCGCCTCGTTCTCCTTCCTCAATGCGGCGACGGGCTACGTCGAGCAGGCGGACGGCTCGATCCTGCTCACCAAAGACGGAGGGCAGACGGTCGAACCGAAGACTGGCGTCCCGCTCAACGGCGCATCCGCGGGCCAGATCCTCTTCACCTCGCCGACCACGGGCTTCGCGCTCGCGAGCACGGGCGGCAGCGGACACATCTACCGCACCACCGACGGAGCCGGATCCTGGACACAGGTGGCGTCCTCGCCGCAACCCCTGAGCGATCTCACGTTCGTCAACGCGACGACCGCCTATGCGGTCGGCGGGAACAGCGAAATGCTGCAGAGCACCGACGGCGGGTCGACCTGGAGCAACGTTGCGCTCGCGCTCCCCGCTGGCTCGCCGCGGCCGGCGCTCACGCAGATCAGCTGCAGCGACCCCGAACACTGCCTGATGGCAACCGCTCCCGCTCCCGCGGGCGGCACGAACGCGCTCGTGCGCACCACCGACGGTGGCAAAACCGGTGTGCTCGTCTCGCCCTCGGGCCAGAACCTGCTCTCGGTCGCGTTCTCCACCGCGACGAGCGCGGTGGGCGTGGGCGAACACGGCGCGACGGTGCTCTCCGGAGACGGTGGCGGGACGTTCCCGACGACGATCTCCCATCGTCTCGGCGCGACGCTCGAAGGCCCGATCAGGCTCGGGGCGAGCGCGCAGGACGCCTACATCCCTGGCCACTCCGGCCTGGTCGCGGCGACCACGAACGGCGGCGAAAGCTGGGGCGTGCTGCGGGTTCCGACGTCCGCGAACATCCTCGACGTGGGCTTCCCGACGCCCTCGGTGGGCTACGCGGTGAGTGCGACGGGCACGATCTACCGCACGAGCACGGCCGGGATCAGCTGGTCGATCCTCAGCTCGGGTGGCCAGGCACCGTCGGCGCTGCTCGCCCCGAATGAAAAGACGGTGCTGCTCGTCGGCCCGACCGGCCTGCGGCGCTCGACCAACGCGGGCGCGTCGTTCGCATCCGTCGGCGGGAGCGTGGTGCTCGGGCGCAGGCACAAGAAGGTGCTGCGCCGTCGGCTCTCCGCCTTCCCGCTCTTCAGCGGGGCGCAGATAGCGGGCCAGGCGCTGATCGCGTGGGGCGATGAAGCGGTCGAGTCGACCGACGGCGGGGCGCATTGGAAGCTGATCGCGCGCCCGCTTGCGAACGGCTCGATCGAATCGCTCTCGTTCGTCAGCGCGACGACGGGCTACGCGATCTCGCGGCAGCGGCTGTTCTTCACGCGCAACGCGGGACGCACCTGGAAGGAGATCGTCTCGCTCGGCACCGAAGCGCTCGGCGGGCAGGGCAACCTCTCCTTCTCGAGCGCGGCCGACGGCTACGTGCTCGCACGTTTCGACGGCCTCGAAAACGTGCTGCTGCGCACGACGAACGGCGGCAGCACGTGGACGCCGGAGTCCTTGCCGCAGAAGCTGAACTCCGTCACCGCGGGTGACGGAGTGGACTACGCCGCGGCGAGCGGGGGGCTGTTCGAGACGACGAGCGGCGGTCTCAGCGCGACGTCCTCGACGCTCACTCTGCAGATCGCGGGTCCGCGACGGCTCTCACGGGCGAAGCTCCGCAAGCTGCACGGGAAGGTGAAGCTCAAGGGGCTTCTCAGCCCGGCTCAGGGAGGCGAGCAGATCGTGGTCGCCTACCGCCTCGCGGGGCGCTCGGTCTGGCACCGGCAGGTGGTCACCGCCGCTTCGAGCGGGGCCTTCTCGCTGAGCCTCTCGGGTGTCTCGGCCACCACGCAGTTCGTCGCCCAGTGGGCGGGAGAGGGGCCGGTGGCCGGTGCGGGCACACCGTCGGCGGTCCTGACGGTCACCAAGCACTGAGCGCGTACGCGCCCGCCCGGCCCGGCACGCCGCAACGGTGCCGGGCCGGTGTGGGCCGCGAGCTCAGCCCGTGGGCAGGATGACGGTGACGTCGCTCGCTTCCACCGAGAAGATCCCGTTGCTCGCCCGGTAGTAGGGCGCGTCGCGTCCGAGCAGCTGCAGCTTCACCGTGTCGCCCGCGGCGAAGTGGTAGCCGTTGCCGTGGAGCTGGAACTCGATCGGCCCCGTCTGCCCTTCGGTGAGACGGTAGATCCCGCGGCTGATCAGCCGCTGTTCGCCGGAGGGCAGAACGTCCCACAGGCGGGCGGCGATCTCGCCGTAGAGGCCGGTGGTGAGGACGTTCGCCTTCACCGTGGGCAGGCCGAGCATCGTGAACCCGTTGCTCGTCGTCGTGTAGTTCGCGGTGTCGGGCTCTTCTTCGGCGGTGACCGACTTGCACGCTTCGCTCGTCCCCGCGATCGGGTCGAACTCCGCGGCGACAGCGGGGTTGCCACCCGCGGAGGTGAAGGTCTGCGGCGCGGCGGAGCCGAAGGTCACGGTCCCCGTCTGCAGCCTCGCCCAGCTCTTCGCGTCGAACGGCCCTTCGGCGGGCGCCGCCGAGGGGCAGGTCTGCGTGTAGGCGGAGACCGACCCGTTCTTCGGCGCGGTGCCCGAGTGCTGCAGGCGCTTGGCGAAGAAGCCCGCGGCCTCTTCGTTGAAGGCGTGATCGGTGTTTTCCTTGTTCGTCCCCGGACTGTGGCCGAGGTCGCCGAACATCAGCGCGGCGTAGCCCTTGGCCGCACGCACCTGGTTGTAGACGCGAAGCGACTGCTCGGGCGGGAACAGCGCGTCCGTCCAGCCGCTCTCCAGCAGCAGCGGTGCGGGCTTGCCGTTCAGGGGGATCGAGTAGCCGTCGTGGTAGTCGTAGATCTGGTTCTCGATCGCTTCCGCTTCGAGCGGGAAGGGCTCGCCCGCGTTGAGCAGCGCGAACCATTTGCCGATGTCCGCTTCCGGGTCCTCGCCGGGTGGCGCGATGTAGCCCCCGGCCTCGCCCTCGGCGAACAGCCCGGTCACGTAGCTCTCGATCTCGACGCCGATCGGTTCGCGGCTCTGAGTGGGCGGTGCGATCTGCGTGTCGAGGAAGCGCCCGTTCGGCTCCAGCGCGTCGACGAGATCCGACCAGGGCCAGCGCGGGAAGGCCGCCTTGATTTCCATCGCCTTGCCCGCCGGGCTCTTCCAGGGCACGAATTCGCCGTTTTCGAGCCGTACGCGGTTCTTCAGGTAAGCGAGCTCGATCGACTGCCCGCCGCCGTAGGAGATCCCGGTGACGCCGATCGACTTCGGCTTGACGATGCCCTCGTCGGCGAGCAGTCCGAGCAGGTACTCGGTGTCGCGCGCCTCATAGCGCTGGTCGGCGAGCCGGATCCAGCCTTCTTTGCAGCCCGGTTCGGTGCGCGATTCCACCGCGCCGCACGAGTTGCCCCAGCCGCGCGCGGAGTAGTTGACGACCGCGTAGCCGTGCTGGGCGAAGTAGACGTTGTTGTAGTCGTAGGTCTCGTTGCCGTCGCCCGCCGGGGTGGTGGACTCGAAGCTCGTCTTGCTGCCTGACCACCCGTGCAGCATCACGATCGTGGGAAACGGCCCGCTGCCGCTCGCGGGCAGCGTCACGTCGGCGTCGAGCGGCACGCCGTCGAAGGAGGGGACGCGTTGTTCGAGTCCCGTCGTCGGGCAGAAGCGCACGCCGTTCTCCGCGGTGCAGGCGTGCCCGAAGGGCGCGGGTTCGCCTTTCGGCTTGGCGGCGCCCGCGGAGGCGGGTCCCGCGGCGCACGCAAGCACGCACGTGAGCGCGGCGGCCGCGGTGAGACGGATGGGGCGGACGAGCGCCCGGGTCCTCGACTTCATCGATCCTCCTGTGTCCTCGTAGCCCCCTCGACTGAGACGGTGGACTACCCGTGCCGAGCCGTTCTCCAAACCTCAGGCGCCCGCGGGCGGGGGGCCTGGTCAGGCGACGGACCGTGCGTGGGGATCGGTGCTCAGCGGGGCAGGGCGAGGACGTGCGCGCAGGCGGGATCGATACGCCCCTCGAGCAGATCCAGGTAGGCCGCGCGCAGCGCGTCGGGCCCCTCGGCCTGAACGACCTTCAGCCAGCCGTCGGTCCACTCGACGTAGGGGCTCCAGGATGCGGCGAGCCGCGTTTCGAGTCCCTCGCGTCCCCAGTCGGCGGTGCGCTTGACCACGCGCTCAGGGGCGAAGAAGAACGTCGGCCGCGGACCGGGGAGATCGTCGGGAACGCCGCCCATGCGGTCGTGATGCGTCGCACCGACGACGGCCGAGTGGGCAAGCTCGCCGGCGAAGTGACCGTGCACGGCGGCGCGCACCGCGGCGTCGCCTGCCATGTCCACGTAGACCGCGCGGCCAGTCGGGAGCAGGTCGAGCTCCTCGTAGGAGATCACCGCGTCGTAGACCCCGATCGAGCTCGCGTACGCGACCCCGCGAGCGGAGGTGAGGCCCAGGACCTCCGGCCCACCCTCGCGCGAGAGCAGGAAGGCGAGGCCGCTCGCGGTCTTGCTCGAGGCGCTCGAGAGCACCACGGTCGAGGCGCCGAAGAGATCGTTCTCGCGCAGGAAGTCGTCGATCAGCCAGGAGGTGAAGAAGAGCGGGCGCAGCAGCATCTGCTGGTCCTCGCGGTCGGCTTCGTAGGAGGGGTCGGCCTCCGTGCGCTGGTAGCTGTTGTAGGCGGCGGGGAGCTCCGCGCGATGCGGCGCGGCGTCGAGGAAGCCCTGCGCGCCGACGCGCTCGGGTCGCACGAGCAGCTCGCTGGAGGGCGGGAGGTAGCCGTAGATGCGTGCGCCCTCCTGCAGTCCCTCGACCCGGCTCTCGGCGACCGTGGCGAAGCCCCAGACGGGCATCCGTCCCCAGCCCTCGGGGCCGGGGAAGAAGTTCCAGTAGGACATCGCCTCACCGAAGGCGGCGTAGGTGATGTTGTTCGAGGTCAGGCCGAAGCGCTCGACGCTGAGCAGCGCCTCGCCCTCGCCCGGCACGGGCGCGGGTTCCTCCTCGAAGCGGCAGTCGTGCAGATCCTGCCGTGAGATCAGGAAGTCCAAGGGGCGCAGCTTATGTGGCGGGCGCGACCCGCGCCGTCACGATTGTGTATACGTACTTATGACGTATGCATGAGAACGGACTGCAGCCCGGCGACACGGAGGCGCGCCTGCTCGACCTGATCGGGGACGTCTGCGGGCTGCTCGACATCGAGGAGCTCCGCCACGGTCTGCTGGACGCGCTTCACCGGGCGCTGCCCTCGGACTACATATCGCTGAACGACGTGGGCCCGGGACCACGCGAGGTCGTCGCGCTGATGAGCCCGGAGGGGACCCCGGAGTCGCTCGAAGCTTGGGTGCGCAACGCCCACGAGAACCCGCTGCTCCAGCACTACCAGCGCACGCTCGAGGGCCGCGCGCTGCGCTTCTCCGACGTGTGCACGCCCGAGCACCTGCACGGCCTCGCGCTCTACCGGGAGGTCTACGAGCCGCTCGGGGTGGAGCATCAGATGGCCTTCACGCTTCCCGCGGGGCCGCGACGGGTGCTCGCGCTGGCGCTGAGCCGTGGCGGCTCGGACTACAGCGACGCCGAGCGCGACCTCGCCGATCGCGCCCGCCCGTTCCTGATCCAGGCGTATCTGAACGCGATCGCCTACCAGTCCGCGCGCGTGGGCGTGCAGAGCGCGCGCGCGAGCACGCCGCTGCTCGAGTCGCTGCTCGACGCGGGTCTGACCAAGCGCGAGGCGCAGTCTCTGCGTCTGGTCGCCCTCGGCCAGTCCAACCACCACGTCGCGGAGGCACTCGGGATCTCCCACCGCACGGTTGGCAAGCACCTCGAGCGTGGGTTCCGCAAGCTCGGCGTGAGCGACCGCTCGAGCGCCGCGGCGCGCGTCTGGGAGCTCGCGGGAACGGCGGCCTCCTCCGAGGGCGCGCCTCAGGCCTCCTCGCCGAACCGGACCACGCTCGTGGCGGGGTCCGGCGGCGCGAGCGCGCCAGGGAGCTAGTGGCGGTGGGTCAGAGGCAGCTGCGGCTCCTCGACGACTCCGCTCTCACCCGGCGCGAGCCGCGTGAGCATGCGTGTCTGCCTGGGTGCGAGCCCGGTGAAGAAGGCGAGCAGCGCGAGCACGGAGCCGCCGAGCATCACGGGAACGGCGCCGATCGCTGAGCCGAGCGGCCCGGCGATCGCGTAGCCGAGCGGAAGCAGCGCGCCCGAGACCATCCAGTCGTAGGAGCTCACACGGGAGAGGCTCTGCGGCGGGATCCGCTCGGCGAGCGCGGTCGTCCAGAGCACGTCGAAGATCGCGATCCCCGCGCCCGCGACCGCGGTCACTGCGAGCACGAGCGCGAGCGGTGAGCCCGACGCGTAGAGGATCGCGGCGACCGGCCAGGCCATGATCGCGATCATCGCCGTGCGCATCGGGAAGCGCGGCCGCCAACCCACTCCGACGAGCGCGCCGACGATCGTCCCCAGCCCGACGGCGGCCTCGAGCAGGCCGTAGACCGAGACGTGCCCGTACTGCGAGCGCGCGATCACGGGACCGAGCACGAACCACGGCGCAAGTCCGAAGAAGAGCGCGGCGCAGAACGTGAGCAGCGTCGCCCAGACCCAGGTCCGCGCGCGCACCTCCCGCGAGCCCGCGCGGATCTCCGCGAGCACGCTCGGCGCCCGCTCGGGCGTGCCCTCCGGCTCGGTGCTCGCGCGTGGGCGCGGGTGGACCCGGCTGAGGAACGCCGCGCTCGCGAGGAACGTGGCGGCGTCGAGCGCGAAGGCCCAACCCGCGCCGGCGCCGAGCACGAGCGCGGTGGCGAGCGCGGGGCCCGCGAATTCGGCGATGTTGTTCGACATCGCGGTGATCGCGCGAGCGGGCTGGATGTCCTGCTCGGGCACCGTCTGCGGGAGCACCCCGTCGGCGGCCGGGCGGAAGAAGGCTTCGGCCGCACCGAAGGCCATCTCGATCGCGACGAGCTGCCAGATCGGCACCGACCCGGCGAAGATCAGCACCGCGAGCAGCCCGTGCAGCGCGAAGCGGGTGAGGTCCGTCACGATCATCACGCGGTGGCGTGGCAGGCGGTCGGCGAGCACGCCGCCGAAGAGCAGGAACACGATCAGCGGCAGCGCCTTCGCGGCGAGCACGAAGCCGAGATCGGTCGCGCTCCCGGTGCGCTGGATCACGAACAGCGCGAGCGCGACCAGCACGAGGTAGTCCCCGATCACCGAGGAGGACTGCGCGAGCCAGAGGAAGCGGAACTCGCGGTGGCGAAGCACACGGCGGATCTCGGCGAGGCTGCTCATCGGCGCCGCCGGTCCCGCGCGCCCGCGTCGCGGTGCTCAGACCTCGCCGTCGTGGTGGCCCACGTCGCCTTCGAGCTCGAGCATCACAGCGGCCACGGGTTCGGCGTCGGCTCGGAGGGGCACTCGTTCCAGTCGCGGTAAGCGTCCTCGGGGTCGTCCGTCTCGCGGTCCACCGATGCGTCGTACTTCGCGGCGAGCTCGTTCACGGGGTAGTGCGCTGCGTCCACGCGGCGCGAGCCGATCATCAGCACGGCGGAGGGGCCCTCGCCGGCGCCGACGAACACGTGCGCCACGCCGGCGGGGCAGTGGAAGAAGTCCCACTGGCGCAGGTGGTGCTCCTTGTTCTCGACGATCGCGATGCACTCGCCGTGCAGCACCAGGAAGTCCTCCTGCACGGGCTCGTCGTGGTAGCGGCAGTTCGGCTGGCCCGGCTGCAGGATCTGGACGTTGACCCCGGTGTCGGGCCAGGGCGCGTCCTCGGGCTCGAAATCGAGGATCGTCGCGCGGCGGGGATGCTTCCGCGCGGGTGAGTCGGCGAGGTTGATGATCAGCGGCCTGTCCATCTGGGGAACCATAGGCCCTGCGGCCCCGGCCGCCGCACGCGCCGCGGCCTAGAGCTCGACCCGTGCCCCCTGTGTGGCGATGCCGACCGCGGGCCGGTCGCTGAAGCTCTCCGCGAGCGCGCGCAGCTCGGCGTCGGTGCGGTCCGGGCGGTGATGGAAGAGCAGCACGCGCTTCGCGCCGGCGCGCTCGGCGAGCGCGGCGGCGTAGTCGCCGCAGGAGTGTCCCATCGAGGCTTCGGCGGGGAGCTCGGAGAGCAGCAGCTGCGAGTCGTGCAGGAGCACGTCGCTGCCCGCGGCGAGCTCGACCGCTGCGGGGTGGTACTCGCCGAGTCCGTCCGGACCCGGGCCCGCGCTCGTGGGGCAGTGATCGGGCATGTAGGTGATCGCGGAGTGGCCGTCGCTCACGCGGTAGCCGTAGGTGCGACCGCCCTTGTGCGGGATCTCGCGGGCGAGCACCTCGAAACCCGCGAGGCTGTGCTCACCCGGGGCCACCGAGGCGAAGCTCCAGCTGCCGCGCAGCTGGTCGGGAGCGACGGGGAAGAAGGGTGGCGAGATCGCGCGCTTGAGGATCGCGAGCGCCCCGGTCCCGTCGGGCTGCTCGGGAAGCGCGATCGCGACCTCGCTGTCCTCGCGGTCGCCGCCGTGGAAGAAGGGGAGGCCCTGGATGTGGTCCCAGTGCAGATGCGTGAGCAGGATCGTGCCCCTGAACGGTGCGCCGCCGAGCAGCGCGCTCACATCGCGCAGCCCGGTGCCCGCGTCGAGGATCAGCGTCGGCGCGGAGGCACCGTCGGGTGTGAGCGCGACGCAGGAGGTGTGCCCGCCGAAGTGCTCGAAGTCGGCGCCCGGGGCGGGCGTTGAGCCGCGCACACCGCAGAGGTCGATCCGCACCTGCCCTCAGCTCCGGCGGGTCCGTTCGCGGTGCGAGGGGATGAAGCTCGTGGGACACATTGGGACCTCGGCCTGCGCCGCAGCCTACCCGATGGGCTCGAGCTTCAAGCACCGCTGCGGCGCGGCGGGGGCGCCGCTAGGAGCTGCAGCCCGTGATCCCGCCGTCGAGCGGGATCACCGTGCCGGTCAGGTAGGCGCCGGCGCGGGAGGCGAGGAAGAGGGTCAGGCCGGCGACGTCGTCGGGGCGCCCGATCCGCCCGAGCGGGACGCCCTGCTCGATTGCCGAGCGCGACTCGGGGTCCTCGAGGGCGAAGGCCATCATCTTGCTCTCGAAGGGTCCGGGGGCGATCGCATTGACGGTGATGTGCTCGGCGGCGAGGCGCTTGGCGAGGTGGCGCGTGAGCATGTGCACCGCGGCCTTGCTCGCGCTGTAGCTGTAGTTCTCCACGCCCGGCGCGCGCAGCCCGTCGATCGAGCCGATGTTGATCACGCGCGCGGGTTCCTCGGCGCTCGCCGTGGCGCGCAGCGCGTCGAGCAGCCCGATCGTGAGGTGGAAGACCCCCTCGACGTTCGTGTGCATCACGCGGTCCCAGCCGCTCGCGGGGAACTCCTCGAGCGGCGCGCCCCAGACCGCCCCGGCGTTGTTGACGAGGATGTCCAGTGAGGGAAAGCGCTCGCGCGTCGCGCGCGCCAGCTCGCCCGCGCCCTCGGGGCTGGAGATGTCCCCCACGATCGCCTCGCACTCGCCGAGCGCGGAGAGCTCCTCCGCGGCCTCTTCGATGTCGGCCTGCTTGCGTGAGGAGACGATCACGCTCGCGCCCGCCGTGACCAGACCTCGCGCGATCATCAGGCCGATCCCGCGTGAGCCGCCCGTCACCAGCGCGGTCTTGCCCGCGACGTCGAACAGGCCCGCCATCAGTCTCCGAACTCCGCGGTGCGCTTCTCGAGGAAGGCGCCGATCGCCTCGGGCGGAGCGGCACCGAAGGTGGACATGATCTGCTGGCGATCCTCGTACTCCACCGCGGCCTGCTCGGAGGGGATCTCCAGCGCAGTCCACATCCCCTGCTTGGTCAGGCGCACGCCCCAGGGCGCGAGCTCCGCGATCTGGCCCGCGGCTTCGAGCGCACGGCCGGCGAGCTCCTCCTGGGCTACGACGTCGGCTACAAGGCCGATGCGCAAAGCCTCCTCGGCGCTGACGCGGCGGCCGGTGAGCATCAGCTCATGCGAGCGCGACGCGCCGATCAGCCGCGGGAGCAGCCAGCTCGTTCCCATGTCGCAGTTCGAGACGCCGATGTTGATGAAGGCCACGCGGAAGACAGCCTCGGGGGCGGCGTAGCGGATGTCGCAGCCGAGCGCGAGCGCGAGCCCGAAGCCCGCGGCGGGCCCGTTGATCGCCGCGATCACGGGCTGGGGAAGCGCGCGCAGCGCGAGCACGAGCCGCGACATGTGCTGCTGGTTGGCGAGGCGGTCGCGCGACTCGTCGCTGCCGTCGTTGCCGGGCGCGCGGCCGTAGCCCGCGAGATCCAGCCCCGCGCAGAAGCCCCGTCCCTCGCCGGTGAGCACGACCGCCCGGACGCTGCGCTCGCGCTCGATCGCGCGCAGCTCGGAGTGCAGCGCCTCGCACAGCTCGGCGGTCATCGTGTTCAGCCGCTCGGGCCGGTTCATCGTGAGCCGGCGCACGTGCGGCGCGGGCTCCTCGACTCTCAGCAGCTCGGACATCGGCGGCGAATCCTATGGGTCCGCTCGCTGGGGGGCGTCGAGTCGATCGTCGCGGTGCCGTCCGAGACGGGTTCTGTGAGACTCAAGCGGTGGCACTCCCCGACCTCTACGTCGCCGTCGTCGGACACGTCGAGTGGGTGCAGTTCGGTCGGGTGGAACACCTTCCGCGGCCGGGCGAGGTTGCGCACGCGAGCAGTGCGTTCGAGGAGCCCGCGGGCGGCGGGGCGGTGGCCGCGGTCGCGCTGGCTCGCCTCGCGGGCCGCTGTGCGCTGCACACCGTGCTCGGCGTGGACGAGCAGGCGAGGCGAAGCGTGCAGCGGCTCTCCGAGCTCGGCGTGGAGGTGCTCGACGGCCCGCCGATGGCGGGCGAGTCCGGCACGGGCGCAGCGAGGCCGCCCACGCGGAGGGCGGTCACGTTGATCGACGCGGCGGGAGAGCGGACGATCACGACCTTCGGGCCACGGCTCGACCCCGCGGGGGAGGATGGGCCCGGCGGCGAGCCCGGCTGGGAACGGATGCGCGAGCTCGACGCGGTCTACTTCACCGCGGGGGACGAGGCCGCGCTGCGCCGTACGCGCGATGCAGCGCGTGTGCTCGTGGCGAGCCCGCGCGCACGCCACGCGCTCGGGCAGGGTGTGCGATTGGATGCGCTCGTGTTGAGCGCGGACGACGAGATCGAGCTCGCGGCCGCGCGGCCCGCGCTCGGCGAGGCGGATCTCGTGGTCTACACGGAGGGCGAGCAGGGCGGGCGCTGGCGAGGCCGCGACGGCGGCGAAGGCCGCTGGGAGGCCGCGCCGCTACCCGCCCCGCTCGTGGACTCCTACGGCGCGGGGGACACCTTCGCGGCGGCGCTCACGTTCGGGTTCGGGGCGGGCCTCGAGCTCGATCAGGCGCTCGCTCTCGCAGCGCGCGAGAGCGCGGAGTGCATGACCAGGGAAGGCCCCTACGGGCGCGAGCGGAGCGAGAACTGAAAGGATCGGACGATGGACTACGAGCAGATACTCACCGACGTCTCCGAGGGCGTCCTCACGATCACCCTGAATCGCCCCGACCGCCTCAATGCGTGGACCGGGAGGATGGGCGAGGAGCTGCGAGCGGCCTTTGACGAGGCCGACGCGGACGATGAGGTGCGCGCGATCATCGTGACCGGCGCGGGCCGCGCGTTCTGCGCCGGGGCGGATCTCGAGAGTGGCGGCGACACCTTCGACTACAGCAAGCGGGATACCGCGGGGATGGCGGGCCGCGACGGCGGGGGCGAGTTCACGCTGCGCATCTTCGACTGCAAGAAGCCCGTGATCGCCGCGATCAACGGCCCCGCGGTCGGGGTGGGCGCGACGATGACGCTCGCGATGGATGTGCGCTTGGCCGCGGACGACGCGAAGATGGGCTTCGTCTTCGCGCGGCGGGGGATCATCCCCGAGGCCTGCTCGAGCTGGTTCCTGCCGCGAGCGGTGGGGATCAGCCGCGCGATGGAGTGGGTCGCGACCGGCCGTGTGTTCCCCGCGCAGGAGGGTCTGGAAGCGGGACTGATCCGCAGCCTGCACCCGAAAGACGAGCTGCTCGGCGCCGCCCGTGCGCTCGCCCTGGAGATCGCTCAGAACACCGCCCCCGTCTCCGTCGCGCTCGCGCGTCAGCTGATGTGGCGGATGCTCGGGGCGGAGCACCCGATGATCGCCCACCGCGCGGACTCGCGCGGGATGATCGCGCGCGGGCAGTCCGCCGACGTGGTCGAGGGGGTCACCTCGTTCCTCGAGAAGCGCCCCGCGCATTTCACCGACAAGGTCTCCGAGGGGCTGCCCGACGTGATGCCCGGCTGGCACAGCCCCGAGTTCGAGTAGGCCCGCTCAGACCTCGGCCGCGGCCGAGAAGTCGGGGAGGCGCTGGCTGAGCGAGAGCACGGCGGCGAACTCGTCGCCGTGCTTCGCGGCGCGAGCAAGGACCTCGGGGGCCTCGAAGACGAGTCGCTTCGGGTCCTCCTTCCTCACCGCCGCGCTCACCTCTGCCCAGTCGAGCGGGGTGGAGGCGTTGGGGTGCGCACGGGCGCGCAGCGAGTAGACGCAGACGGTCGTCTTGTTGCGGTCGTTCTGGCTCCAGTCGATCAGCACCCTGCCCTCGCGGCGCGTCTTCGTCTGGCGTGAGACGACGCGCTCGGGCTCGCTCTGCTCGAAGAGCTCGGCGACGGCCTTGGCGAAGGTCTTGGTCGCGGCGAAGTCCACGTCGGGCACGTTGAGCGGAACGTAGACCTGCAGCCCCTTGGAGCCCGAGGTCTTCACGAGGCTCTCGAGGCCGAGCTGCTCGAAGAGCGCCCTGAGCTGGAGTGCGAGACGCGCGCAGTCGATCACATCGGCGGGCGCGCCGGGGTCGAGGTCGAAGACCATCGCGGTCGGACGGTCGACCGCCTCAGCACGGGCGAGCGGCGTGTGCAGCTCGATCGCCGCCAGGTTCGCGAGCCAGATCAGCGTGGCGAGATCGTCGGCGAGCGTGTAGTCGATCTGCTTGGAGCCCGCCGGGAGCGTGGCGGTGCGCACCCACTCGGGCCGGTGCGCGGGGGACTGCTTCTGGAAGAAGGACTTCGACTCGACCCCGTCGGGCCAGCGGGTGACGGTGAGCGCGCGGCCCGCGAGATGAGGGAGCAGCACCTCGGAGATCGCGGCGTAGTAATCGATCACCTCGCCCTTCGCGAAGCCCGCCTCCGGGTAGAGGACCTTGGGAAGGTTCGAGAGCTTCAGCTCGTGGCCCTCGATCTCCACCGTCGCGCTCTCCTCGCCCTTCGGCACGATCGAGGCGAGGCGGCGCCTGCTCGTGGCTGCGCGCCGCTTCGCGGGGGCCGCCTTGGACTCGGTCTTTCCCTTGTCTTTCGCCTTCGTTCCGCGGGGACGGCGCTTCACAGCGGTCTCGGGCGCGGCGTGCTCGGCGGGCGGCCCGGTGCGCGGGTCCTCGCGGATCACGGCGTGCGGATCCTTGTCCTCGCGCAGGCCCTTGTAGGAGGGGTGGCGGATGTTCCCGGCGGAGGTCCACTCGGCGAACTCGACCTCCGCGACGAGCCGCGGCTCGGCGAAGATCGCCTCGCGCGGGGGGCGCTCGCCGCTCTGGAAGGGCGAGCTCTCGCGGCGCAGCGGGGCCAGCGCCGCTCCCAGGCGCGTCAGCTCGGCATCGCTGAACCCGGTTCCCACGCGCCCGACGAAGCGCAGCGCATCGTCCTCGTCGTACACGCCGAGGAGCAGCGCGCCGATCGTCTCGCTGCGGCGACCCTTGCCCGGAAGCCAGCCCGCGATCACGAACTCCTGGCGCCCCATCGTCTTGATCTTGATCCAGCTCCCGGGGCGCTTGCCGGGAAGGTAGGTGGAGTCCAGGCGCTTGGCCACGATGCCCTCCAGGCGCTGCTCGACGCTCGCGCGCAGCAGCGCGCTTCCGTCGCCGACGACGTGCTCGGGCGTCTGCCAGCTCTCGCCGCTCAGCGCGAGCTCGGTGAGGCGGGCGCGACGCTCGGCGTAGGGGAGCCCCATCAGCGAGTGCCCGTCGAGCCAGAGCAGATCGAAGATCACATAGGTGACGGGCGTCCCTTTCGAGAGCCGGCGGGCGGCCTCGCGCGAGCCCACGTGCATGCGCGACTGCAGCGCGCCGAAGCTCGGCCTGCCGCTCTCGTCGAAGGCGACGATCTCGCCGTCGAGGACCGCCTGGCGGGAGCCGAGGTCGCGTCCGAGGCGCGCGAGCTCCGGATAGCTGTCGGTGATGTCGTTGAGGTTGCGGCTCTCCAGGCGCAGCTCGCCCGGGGTGGAGTAGGCGATCGCGCGCACCCCGTCCCACTTGATCTCGAAACCCCACGCGGAGTCCTCGGCGGGGAGCTGGCCCGAGCGTGCGAGCATCGGCACGATCCGCTGCGGCATCGGCTCACGCTCGGTGTCCGCGGGCGGGTCCATGCGGTGGATCATCCAGTCCTTCGGCGGGTCCTCCTTGTCGATCGGGAAGAGCGCGTAGCGCGCCTGCAGCCGCTCGCCGTGCAGCAGCACCTCGACCTTGCGGGGCTCCCACTTCAGCGTCTCGTAGGTCCCCTGATCCCAGATCCGCATCGTCCCCGCGCCGTAGCTGCCCTTCGGGATCTCGCCGTGGAAGCCGAGGTACTCGATCGGGTGATCCTCGGTGTGCGCGGCGAAGCGGTTCTCCCCGGGCTCCTCGGGCATGCCCTTCGGCACCGCCCAGGAGACGAGCACGCCCTCGCGTTCGAGCCGCAGATCCCAGTGCAGGCGCCGCGCGCTGTGCTCATGGATGACGAAGCGGAGGTCCCCCGCGGCGCCCTCTCGCGCCTCCCCGGGCGCGGGCTCGGGCGTCTTCGAGAAATCCCGTTTGCGCTCGTAGCGCGCGAGTTTGCGCGCCATCGCTCAGCGCGCCCGATTCACGAGCGTTTGGCGGTCGCTTTCGCCTTGCTCTTGGCTGCTTTGGCGCCCGCTGATTTCGGGGCTTTTTTCGCGGCAGATTTTTTCGCGGCGGCTTTGCGCTTGGGTTTCGCGGCCTCGCCGTCGGCCCCCTCGCGTGCCTTGACGGCCTCGAGGCTCGCCTTCAGCGCGCCCATCAGATCGGGCGCGGCGGCGGTGTCCTCCTCGGGCTCGGGCTGTACGACGATCTTCTTGCCCTGCGCCTTGCGCTCGATCATCTCGAGAACCTGCTCGCGGTATGCGTCCTGGAAGCTCTCGGGCTTGAAGTCCCCCGCGAGCGAGTCGACGAGCTGCTTGGCGATGTCGAGCTCGCGCTTGGTGGTCTTGACCTCCTCGGCGTCCTTGATCTCATCGAGACGCTCGGGTGAGAGAACTTCGTCGGCGAAGATCATCGTGGCCATGCCGAGCGCGTCGCCGATCGGGCGCAGCGCGACGAGCGCCTCCTTGGAGCGGATCACGACGCGCGCGATGCCGACCTTGCCCGTCTCGCGCATCGCCTCGACGAGCAGTTTGTAGGGCTTCGCGCCGCCCGGCCCGGGGGCGAGGTAGTAGGGGTGGTCGTAGTAGATCGGGTCGATCTGCGAGAGCTCGACGAACTCCTCGATCTCGATCGCCTTCGTCTTCTTCGGTGCGATCGACTCGAGCTCGCCGGGCTCGATCAGGACGTAGCGGTCCGGCGAGATCTCATAGCCCTTGACGATGTCCTCGTAAGGCACCTCCTCGCCTGTGGAGGGGTCGACGCGCTTCTGCGCGATGCGCACGCCGGACTTGCCGTTGAGCTGGTGGAAGCGCACCGACTTGCGGTTGATCGCGCTGTAGAGCTTCACGGGGACGGTGACCAAGCCGAAGCTGATCGCGCCGGTCCAGATGGAGCGGGCCATTGCGCTCAGTTTCGCACCAACTGCCGCGAGCCCGCAGCGTTGCAAGCGTCCTCCCGGAGGATCGGCGAGAATGAGCCCCATGAGCAGCGCATCCACGAGCAGCGAGACCCCTCTCCAGGACCGCCCCGCCGAGTTGCTCGCGCAGTTGCTGCGCTTCGACACGTCGAACCCACCGGGGAACGAGCGCGCGTGCATCGAGTGGATCGGAGCTCAGCTTCAGGCGCTCGGCTGCGAGGTCCGGTTGCTCGCCCCCGCGGGAGCGGAGGATCGGCCGAGCCTGATCGCGAGGCTCGCGGGCGAGGGCAGCTCGCCGCCGCTGTTGCTCCAGGGCCACGTGGATGTGGTCGCGGCGCGCGGGCAGTGGACGCACCCGCCCTTCGGCGGGGAGGTCCACGACGGCTTCATCTGGGGCCGCGGGGCGCTCGACATGAAGGGCGGCGTGGCGATGATGCTCGCGGCCTTCATGCGCGCGGTCGCGGCGGGGCGCAGGCCGCCCGGCGACGTGATCCTCTGCCTGATGGCCGACGAGGAGGCGGGCTCCAGCTTCGGGGCGGAGTTCCTCGTCCGCGAGCACCCCGAGCTGTTCGCGGGGGTGCGCTACTCGATCGGCGAGTTCGGGGGCTTTCGGATGGAGATCGCGGGCCGCGCGTTCTATCCGATCATGGTCGCGGAGAAGCAGGTGTGCTGGTCGAAGGCGACGTTGCGCGGCCCGGCGGGTCACGGCTCGATGCCCGTGCGCGGCGGGGCGATGGGATCGCTCGGGCGGCTGCTCGAGCGGCTCGACCGCAAGCGGCTGCCCGTCCACGTGCCCGCGGTGACGCGGGCGATGATCGAGGCGATCGCGGGCGAGCTGCCGCGGGCGCTCGCCACTCCGCTGCGCGGACTGCTGCAGCCGCGGCTCACCGACGGACTGCTCACAGCGCTCGGCGAGCGCGGGCGGATCTTCGACCCGCTGCTCCACAACACGGCGAGCCCGACGATCGTGCGGGGCGGGGAGAAGATCAACGTGATCCCCGACGAGGTGAGCGTCGAGCTCGACGTCCGGCTGCTTCCCGGTTCGACCCCGCAGGAGGCCTTCGCCGAGCTGCGCGCGCTCGCGGGCACCGATGTGGAGCTCGAGGTCCTGCGCTACGACGAGGGGGCGAAGGAGCCCGACATGGCGATGTTCGACGGTCTCGCCGGCGTGCTCCGAGAGCTCGACCCGAAGGCGACGCCGATCCCGCTGCTGCTTCCGGGTGTGACGGACGGCCGCTTCTTCTCGCTGCTCGGCATACAGACCTACGGCTTCCTGCCGATGCAGCTGCCGCCGACGATGCCCTTCATGCAGCTGATCCACGCGCCCGACGAGCGCATCCCGGTCGACGCGGTCGAGTTCGGCACGCGGGCGATCGAGCACGCGCTCGAACGCTTCTAGGAGGCGGCCGTCGCGCCGTCCGGGGGCGGGAGCTTCGCGGGCATCAGCTCGTGGTCGGAGGGGGGCTCGAGGTCCTCGCCGAGCACCAGGCTCAGGCGCGCCGAGTAGATCGAAGGAGTGCCCGCGATCCGGGCGACGATCGTCGCTCCGGCGACGGCGAGCAGCACGGGGACCATCAGCCCGTCGGCGTGGTGGGTGAGCTCGAGCAGCAGGACGATCGCGGCGAGTGGACCCTGCATTGCGGCGGCGAGCACGGCGGCGCCGCCGATGATCGCGTAGGTGGCGAGCGGGGCGCCCGGCCAGAGCTCCGTCCATGCCCTGCCGAGCAGGCCGCCGAAGAGCACGCCGATCGCGAGCGTCGGGGTGAACAGGCCGCCGGGCGCGCCCGAGCCGAGACAGGCCGCGGTGACGAGCGGCTTGAGCACGAGCAGCACCGCGAGCAGGCCCGCGGCGAGCTGCGCGTCGAAGGTCAGCTGGACGACGGGTTTCCCGTTGCCGAGCAGCTGCGGGTACTGGATCGCGAGGGCGCCGAGCGCGGCGAAGACGAGCACTGGAACGAGCATCCGTGTCGCCGCGCGGGTGGGCCGGAAACGGTGCGCGATGCCCACGAGCCGGACCCAGCCGATCGCGATCAGGCCCGCGAGCGGTCCGGCGATCAGCGCCCAGACGACCTGCGAGGCATGCGGTTCGTAGTGGCGGATCGTGTAGGTGGGGACATGGGGGAGCGCGATCCATGCGACCGCGGTGGCGGTGAGCGTGCAGATCAGCGCGGGGAGCACGAGCGGCAGCGTGAGCGTGCCGAGCAGCACCTCGAGAGCGAACAGCGCGCCGCCGAGCGGGACGTTGTAGACGGCGGCCATCCCCGCTCCCGCGCCGCAGGCGACGAGCAGCCGCCGCTGCCAGCCGGGGAGCTCTGCCCAGTCGCCGAGCGTGCTGGCCCAGGCCGCGCCGACCTGTTGCGGTGCCGCCTCGCGGCCGAGCGAGGCGCCGAGCGCGACGATCGCGATCGAGTGCACGCCGCGCGCGAGCGAGGGGAGCAGCGGGACGCGGGCGCCGCGCAGCCACAGCGCATCGGAGACCTCGCCGGGGGGGTGACGCGCGAGCGCGATCGCGCCCGCGCCCGCGACGAGCCCGCCGATCGTCACGACGATCACCCGATGTGCGGCTGAGACGCGCTCCACCGCGGCGAGCGAGGAGCCCGAGGAGTAGTTCCAGGCGAGGTGCTGGATCGCGCGCAGCAGCTCGATCAACCCCGCTCCCGCCAGGCCCGCTCCCGCCCCGACGAGCGTGACGAGCACCCAGAAACGCAGGCCGTAGGAGGCGGTGATCCCGCGGCCGGGCACGTTCGGCTGCGGCGAGTGAGCGCTCATCGGACTCGGAGTCTGACGGGCGCTCGGGACGTGGGAGGTGAAGCGCTCGGTAACGGACGAGCGGCGCCGAGCTGCGGCACGGCGCGCACACGCCCATGTGCGAGGTCGCACACAAAACTGGCCAGCCAGCCAGTACGATTGCGCGACATCCTGCGGCGGAGATCTCGGAGGTTCTGATGGCGAGTGTGGAGCGTGCGGTCGAGGGGGACATCGAGAGCGCCGAAGTGACTGGGCGCGAGCACTGGGGCGAAGGCCCGCCGCTGGCGCTCTTCAAGGAGATGCGCGCGAAGTGCCCGGTGCATCGCACGGAGCACTTCGAAGAGTTCCCGGACGAGGACGGGTTCTGGTCGGTGACGACGGCCGAGGACATCCACACGGTCTCGCGCGACTGGGAGACCTACTCCTCGGAACTCGGTGGGGTGCTCGCCGCGGCGGGGGGCTTCCCGATCGAGCTCGCGCGAGCGATGTTCATCGGTATGGACCCGCCGAAGCACGACCGTCTGAAGGCGCTCTTCCAGCGCGGCTTCACCCCGAAGCGGATCGCGGACCACGAGGATCGGATCCGGGAGATCGTCGCGAACGTGCTCGACCGTCTCGAGGGGCGCGAGACCTGCGATCTCGTGAACGACGTGGCGCAGCCCGTGGTGGCGCGCGTGATCGGAAGCTTCATGGGGATCGCGGAGGAGGACGACGTGGCCTGGGCGCGCCTCGTGAACTCCACGCTCGGGGCGGCCGACCCCGATCTGAACCCCTATGGCTTCGAGGGCGCGATCGAGCGTGACCTGCCCGAAATCTTCGCGCGCTGCAACGCGCTGATCGCAGCGCGCCGCGAGAACCCCACGGACGACCTCACGAGCGTGCTCGTGCACGCCGAGGTGGAGGGGGAGAAACTCGAGGAACACGAGATCGTGATGGGCTTCTTCCTGCTGATCGCGGCGGGCAACGACTCGACCAAGGCGACCTACTGCTCCGCGATGCGGGCGCTGATGGAAGACCCCGAGCAGCGGCAGATCCTGCTCGAGGAGCCCTCGCTGGTGCCCGACGCGGTCGAGGAGGCGCTGCGGATGTTCCCCGCCTTCGCGCACTTCCGCCGCACAGCGACGAGGGACACGGAGCTCAACGGCCAGAAGATCAAAGAGGGGGAGAAGGTGGTGATGTGGTACGTCTCCTCCAACCGCGACGAGACGCGCTACGAGGACCCGGACCACTTCGACGTGAGGCGCAAACCGGAGCACCAGGCCTTCGGCGCGGGCGGGCGCCACTTCTGCCTCGGCACCGCGCTCGCGCGTCTGGAGCTGCGGATCCTGATCGAGGAGACACTGAAGCGCTACCCGGAGATCGCGCATCGACGGTCCGCCGGCGCACGTCGAATCGATGTTCCTCAATCAACTCAAGGCTCTGCCCGTGCGGCTCCGGGGGTGACTCGAGAGTCTCCGGCGTCCAGATCGGGCGGTTGAGGACCGTGGTCGGCGGGGACGAGAGCGACTCTCGAGTCACCCCCTCCGCCTCGTAGAGGCTCATCGCGCGAGCGACTCCCGAGTCACCCCCTCCGCGATGTAGACGTACCGAGCGATGCGCCACGGCGCGCACTTTCGCTCACATCGCGCGTTTGGACTCAACGAATTCTGCATATCCGTCGATAGCTCCAGGGTGACGAATGACGTGCGAGACGCGCGTGGTTCCGCTACGGGAGCGCTGTCCGCGCCCGGGGGTGAGTCGACCCTGCCCGCGGGTGACCCGACCCAACCCGGCGCGCCCGAGCAGCTCGGGGAGCTGATCCGCCAGACGATCGACCCGCTGCAGCTGATGCAGCGAGTCGCCGACCAGCTGCTCGCGATGGTGTCCAGCGCGGACGGGGCGCTGGTCGGTCTGCTGATCGACGGGGAGACGATCCGCTACGTCTGCGGGGCGGGCCACCTGAGCGAGTTCGTGGGGGCGCCGCTTGCGCTCCAGGGGAGCCTCTCGGGCAACGCGATCCGCACGCGGCGGACGCTGATCACGGAGGACACCGAGAAGGACGGGCGCGTGAACCGCGAGGCAACGCGCAGCTTCGACGTGCGCTCGTCGATCTGCGTGCCGCTCGGCCGCGGCACCGAGCCCGTGGGCGTGCTGAACGTGAGCTCGCGGCGCCCGTGCGCGTTCGGGCCGCACGACGTGGCGCTGCTCGGCGGGCTGGCCGAATTCATCTCGACGGTGATCAGCGCGTCCAACGACCTGATGCGGATCACGGCGCGCCTCTGCGACCTGCGCCGCCCCGGCGGCGAGAGCTCGCCGCAGAGCTCGGAGCCCGAGGCCCCCGGCCTCCACGACCGCTTCGTCGCGAGTGTGCTCGCACCCCGTGAGGCGGAGCGCTTCGAGGCGAGCGAGCGGATCGGGCGCGTGATGCGCGAGCGGCGCTACTCGATCTACTTCCAGCCGATCTTCGATCTGCGCACAGGAACGATGTTCGGGGCGGAGGCGCTCGCGCGCTTCGCGGAGGAGCCCTACCGGGCGCCGGACCTCTGGCTCGCCGAGGCACACGACGCGGGCGTGGGCGCCGAGCTCGAACTCGCCCTGCTGCGCTCGGCGCTGGAGCAGCTCGAGCGGCTGCCCGAGAACGTCGTGGTCACACTGAACGCGGGTCCGCAGGCGCTCGCTTCCCCGCAGCTCGCCGCGGCGCTCGAGGGTGCGCCCGCGGAGCGGATCGTGGTCGAGCTCACCGAGCACTTCGCGGTCGAGGACTACCCCGCTCTCGCCGGGGCCCTCGGGTGCCTGCGGGAGCGCGGGGTGCGCCTCGCGATCGACGACGCCGGGGCGGGCTTCGCGAGCCTGATGCACATCCTCCGCCTGGCCCCCGACTTCATCAAGCTCGACCGCGGGCTGATCAGCGGGATCGACATCGACCCCGTGCGGCGCTCGCTCACCTCATCGCTGATGCGCTTCGCCGAGGAAACCGATGCGACGATCATCGCCGAGGGCGTGGAGAGCGTGGGCGAACTCTCCGTGCTCGACGAGCTCGGCATCCAGCACGCACAGGGCTTCTATCTCGCCCGTCCCGCGCCCGTCGAGGAGATCGCGGCGCTCGGCACACAGCCTTCCGTGCGGGCGCGCCGCGCCACGCGCAGCGGGGGCAGCGAAAGCTCCCCGCGCGCCTCTCTCCGCGTCTGAGCGCTAGCGCTCCATATCCACGACCACGGGGGCGTGATCGGAGGGTTTGGAGCCCTTCCGCGCGTCGCGGTCGATGTAGGCGTCACCCACCTTCGCCGCCGACCCGGGGTCGAGCAGGACGAGGTCGATGCGCATGCCTTCGCCTTTGTGGAACATCCCCGCGCGGTAGTCCCAGTAGGTGTAGGGCTCGCCCTTCAGCGCGCGCGGGTGCACGTCGCTGAGACCGAGGTCGAGCAGCCCCGCGATCGCGCGCCGCTCGGGCTCGCTCACGTGCGTGGAGCCGACGAAGGCGGCGGGGTCCCACACATCGGCATCGGAGGGCGCGACGTTGAAGTCGCCGCAGACCGCGAGCCCACCATCGCGGTCGAGCTCGCGGGCCAGCGCGCTCCGGAGGGCGCCGAGCCAGGCGAGCTTGTACTCGTAGTGGGGGCTCTCGAGCGTGCGCCCGTTCGGCACGTAGACCGACCAGACGCGCAGGCCGCCGCAGGTCGCCGCGATCGAGCGTCGCTCGGGCTCCGGGAAACCGGGCTCTCCCCCGAATCCGCGCGTGACCTCCTCCAGACCGACCTTGGAGAGGATCGCGACGCCGTTGTAGGCCCCGTCCCCCGTGGCCGCGGCCTCGTAACCGAGCGCGGCGAGCTCCTCGAAGGGGAAGGCCGCATCGGTGGCCTTCGTCTCCTGCAGGCAGAGCACATCCGGCGCTGCGAGGCCGAGCCACTCCGTCACGCGCGGCATCCGCGCGGCGAGCGAGTTCACGTTCCAGGTGGCGACGCGCAGCTGACCCATTGCGATCGCGCCGAACCCTATTGCGCGCCGCGCATGTTGCGCAGCCGTGATCGCGGTGATTTCGAGAGCCGAAGGGGTACTAGGTGAACAAAGGTCCCCATGCGCGCGCAAAGCCGAACAACCCTGCACGGAAGGAGCCGAGCCCGGCGAGCGGCGCGTCGCGGCTCCGCCGCGGGCATCGGCGTCCTCTACGCGCTCGCCACGCTCTCCGCTCAGGCCGGCCAGGCCGCTCCCTTCAGTGCGCCGGCGCCCCCCGCCGTCGGAGCGCCGGTCGCGGGCCTCGGTCCGGCGGTGGCACCCACCCTCGCGCCCGCTCCGGGTCCGCAGGCTGACACTCCTCAGAAGGCGCCCGCGCTGCCCGCTCCCGTGAGCCTTCCCGAACCGGTCTCGCACGTCCTTCACGCAATCCTGCCCGGCAAGCCCGTCCACTCCGCGCCCCCGGCGCCGGAGAGCGCGCAGGCTCCGGCGTCGAACGTGCCCGCCGCCCCGTCCTCCACACCGATCGTCGCCCGCGCCTCGGCTCCGGCAGCGAGGGCGGGTGGAGCTGTGGCCGAGGCGGCGGGCCGAGCCTCGGGTCGGGCGGGAGTGGGGGCGAGCGCCGAACGGAGCGCTCAGCCCGTCGGCCTGGCCGTCGCAACCGCGCGCACCGCCGCAACGCATCGCGCAGCGAGCGCACCGGCACGCTTCGTGCTCGCCGCCGCTGCCACGACCGATCGGTCGCCGAGCCCCGCGAGCGGCGTGCGCTCCGCGGCCGACTCGCTCACGCCCGCCTGGGTCCCGGGCGGTCCGGCCGCGTGGCTGGTCCTCCTCTGTGGCGCGGCGCTGCTCACGCTGCTCTGCGCCCAGGCGATCGGCGTGCGCCCGCGTGCGCTCTACGCGAGCGCACGTCTCGCGAGCAGCCGGAGGTGGGGCTCGTGGCGCTGAGCAGAGAAGCTCGAGTGCGGCTGCTGCTCGCAACCGTGGCGCTGCTCGCCTTCGCCGTTCTGCTCGCGGGCGCGGCGAGCGCGGCGAGCGCAGCCACCGGTGAAGGCAGGTCGGGCGATCCCGTGAGGGGTCTGCTCGGGGGCGTCGCCTCGACGGTGAACGGAGTGACGGGCGCAGAAGTGCTCCCCGCCCCCGCGCAGCCCGCCCCGGAGGACGAAGCAGCGCCGCCGAGCGAAGGCCCCACCTCGCAGTCCGCCGCCCCCGCTGCCGCCGGCTCCTCGCAGCCCTCCTCCAGCGGCGCGGGTGAGACGCAGCGCTTCTCCCCTCGCTCGCCCTCGCCGGAGACACACGGTGTGCTCGTGCCCAGCCGGGTCGCGCACCCGCCGAGCGAGCGCGTGACGGCCCTCCCCAGCCACACACTCGACCGGGCGAAGACGAGCGTGCCCGTGGTCCCCGAGGCACTGCACACGCTCACGAGCAGCAGGGCGGGGGGAGCGGTCACGAGGACCGTCGGCACGGTCCTCCAGAGGACGGCCGATCAGCCGGTGCGCGGGGGCGTGCTCGGCGGCGTCGAACGGATCGCGCAGCACACCCCGCTCGCCCCCCTGATCGACGACGCGAGCTCTATCGCGGGCGAACTCCCCGTGATCGAAACGCTCGGCCCGACGCCGACGGTGCCGGTGCTCGAAGAGCTCGCTCCCCTCATCCAGCGGTCCTCGCTGACGCCCTCCTCGCCCGTCGCACTCGCGGACGCGCCGATCGTGCAGGCGCTCGCACCCGGAGGGCCCGCATCTCCCGCGGCGCTCGAAGCGAAGCCGCGGGTGGCGCTGCTCGGCCACACCGGCGCGACGCCCGCGGCGGGCTCCCCGCCGCTCGCGGGGGCGACGGGCTACGCGCGGGAGCGGATCGCGCGTGAGACGGGCAGCTACGCCGCTTCCTCCTTTTCTTCTTCTTCTTCTTCTTCTTCCCCGCCTCCTCCCCGCAGGCGCCCGGGGCGCCCGCGCCGGGAGGTGTGCCCGCCTCGGCGGTGGGCGCGGCGGCAGCCTGCGTGGGGGTGGGGCTGGCGCTGCTCTGGCTCCTGGCCCTGGTGGCGCCGGGTCTCGGCGCGCGCCTGCGCACACGGCGGGAGATCTATCTCGCAGCGCCTTTCGAGCTGATCCTCACGCGCCCCGGCTGAGCGGCGCCGTTACCGGCCGCCCCTGCGCGGGCGGCCCCGTAATCGGCTGACCACGCTCAGAAAGGAGCAGCTTCGATGAGGCGCGAGAAGGCGGCGCCGCTGCGGGAGAGAGATCTCGCACGCGCGGTCGCATACGAAAGGCAGCAACGGCCCGAGCAGGCACGCGGACGGGTGCGCGGACGCTTCGAGCGGGCCCCGACGGCCGCCCGGATGCGGGTGGGCGCGGGAGCGTCGGCGGGTGCTCTGCCGATCCGCCCGACGGTGATCCGCACACACACGCTCTCTGTCGAGGGCGAGCTCGGACACGACACGGCGACGGCCTTCGAAGCGGAGATCGATCGGCTCTGCGCAGCGGGCATCGACGAGCTGATCCTCGACCTCGGGGCGCTCCGGATCGTGGACGTGACGGGGGTGGTCGTGATCGCGATGCGGGTCGCGCTCTGCCGCCGGCGCGGGATGCGCGTGACGCTGGTGCGCACGAAGAGCGCGGTCCGTGCGGCGCTGCTCGCCGCAGGCGACACAGAACTGCTGGGAGCTCTCTGGGCCGCGCGAGAGGCGGTTGATGAGAAAGCTCTGAGGAAGGAGCAGAAGATCGTCCGAAAGGGTTGATCGCCCGCGCTCGGCGTGTTCTAGTTGTCAGCAATCGGACGCCGGGTCCTCCCGCGCGGCCGGTGGGTTCTGCCGAGTAGAGATCGATTCGATCAGAGGGGAGAAGAGTGAGAACCGCTCGTCGCGCCGCTCTCGGTGTCCTTCTCACCCTTGCGCTCGGCCTCGCCTCCTCCGCGGTCGCTCAGGCGGCCGGCCCCTACGAGCTCGTGCTCGACCAGGGCGCGGCCTTCGCGATCCTCGGGCACTCATGCGGAGGGATCCAGGAGGAATCCTTCGCGGCGGGCTTCGCGCCGAGCGGCTACCCGCAGGGGGAGGTGGCGCTCTCGACGAGCTGCGGGGGCAGCGGTCGCGGGGGTGGCTACAAACCGACGAGGTACACCGCCTCGGCGAGCGTGGTCTGGGACTGGTTCGGGGAGACCGTCTCCTACGTGAAGCTCGAAGCCGCCGCTGGAGGCTCGCCGGACTTCGAAGCGACCGATGCGTTCGGCGATCGGATCTACGAGTCCGGGACCCACGCCTACCTTCAGACGGGAGAACCGCCGTTGCGTCCTCCGGCGCCGCCCGGCGGCGTGGAAGCGGCGCTCGTCTCGACCGAAACGGGAGAGGAGTCAGAACCCGTGCTCTCCTTCGCTGTGAGCTGGGTTCCCGACCACGAAGCGGGCGCTCGCATCAGCTCATCGACGATCACCGCGACCCCGCTCGGGGGATCCTCCGCCCCGGTCCTCACGACGAGCGTGAGCGGCTCCGCTGCTTCGGGCTCGCTCGGTCCACTCGCGCCTCACACGAGCTACAGCATCACCGTGACGAGCAGCGACGACGAAGGGACGAGCGAAGCGAGCGCGCCGATCGAGATGAGCAGCGCGGGGAGTCCTCCGCCTCCGCCTCCGCCCAGCGCGTTCGAGCTGTGCACGGGCGATGAAGGGACGATCAAGCTCGCGCCGGGGCTGAGCGAAACACCCCATGTGCAGGCGCTCACCGTGAAGGGACGTCTGAGCGGCTGCGAAGGTCGCGCCGCGGTCGAATCGGCCGGCTACGTCGACCATCTCGTGACGCGCGAAGCGCTGAGCTGCTCGGCGCTCGCCTCGCTCTCCGCCGAACCCGAAACCGCTGAGGTCTCGCTCGCGCTCAGGTGGGCTCCGAGCGCCGTCGGCGTCTCGCACGGCACGCTGATCTTCCCGCTCACAGAAGCGGGGAGCGTGAGGCTCAGCGGCACGCTCGAAGCGGGTCCTTTCGCTGCGCCCGAGCCGATCCTCGGCGGGACCGTGACCGAGAGCTTCACGGGCGGTCCGACCTGTGGTCTTGCCGAAGGGAAGAAGAAGCCCAAGGCGGTCAAGACCGGCGTCTTCTCCGGAAGCGAGTTGGAAATCGGAGAAGCGACGAGCGAATAGCCGACCCACGGCACCGGGGCGGCGGCGCGCCCAGCGCCACCGCTCGGGTCGGCGATGACCGGGCCGCGCGCGGTGCCCCCTCGCCGCGCGCGGTCTGGGCGCTGCCCCGCGCGCCCGCAGGGTTCAGTCGCGCGTGCGAGCGAGCGCGCGCTCGTACGCGGGCCGCGCCTCGAGTCGCGCCATGTAGGCGCGCAGGTTCGCGGGGATCTCCTCCGCGAAGCCGATTCGTGCGGTGAATTTGACCGCTGAGCCGACGAGGATGTCGGCCGCGGTGAAGGACTCGCCGAGGATGTGCGGCTGCTCTCCGAGCGCGGCCGCGAGCGCCCCGGCGCGCTCGTCGAAGCGCTTGCGCGCCTTCGCCGAGCGCTCGGGGTCGGCCTGGGCGTACATCGCGCTCTCGATCAGCGGCGGCTCCATCTCGGCGGGACCGTAGACCGCCCACTGGTAGACGAGCGCGCGCTCGTGGCTACCCGGCGGCGGGATCAGCCCCGCCTCGGGGAAGCTGTCCGCGATGTGGAGCACGATCGCCGCGGACTCGAAGATCGGACCCTCGCCGTCGTCGAGCACCGGCACCTTCGCGAGCGGATGCCGCGCGCGGTGCTCGGGCTCCTTGCCCTCCTCGACCGTCATCTTCACGATCTCGTAGTCCTGCCCGGCCTCCTCCAGCGCCCAAGCAGCGCGAATCGGACGGCCGGCGTGCTCGCGGTGGTAGATGCGCATCGCGCGAGGACTATACGGCCAGGCTGTACCTCCCCGCTCAGATCACGCGGCGGGCCCAGGTGAACTGCTGGGCGAGCCAGCCCGAGGTGAGAGGGAGCACGTAGACCCCCTGGCCGGAGGAGTGGATCGCCCATTCGCTGCTCAGCGCGATCCCCTCGTGGATCACGTTCGCCTCGCTCGCCTTCGAGTCGAAGTGCGCGCTGCCGAAGAAGAGCAGGTCCGCGGGCTGCACTTCCTGGAGGTGGATGCGCGCCGACTTCGGTATTTCGCCGGCCTGTTCGGCCGCGGTACGGCCGAGGATCTTCGCTCCCCAGGAGAGCCCCGAGACCTTGTAGACCCGCCACGCGAACCCCGAGCAGTCATAGCCCCCGTGTTCGAGCCCGTCTTCGGTCCCGTCGGTCGTCCCGCCCCAGACGTAGGGCATCCCGATCTTCGAGACCGCGATCCGCAGCACCGATAGCTGCGCGGCGCTGTAGTGGGGGAGCGAGAACGCTTCGAGTGTGCTGCGCGCGCCTTCGAGCGCCCAGCTTCCCGCTTCGAGCACGACCGCGAAGGAGTGCGCCGCTTCTGAGCGGGTGATCGCGTTCCACGGATAGAGCTCGAGCGTGTCTTCCCCCGCGGGGTGGTCGTAGCGCAGGCCGAGGTAGCGCGCGACCACCTCGGTACCGAAGTAGGAGGGAGGCCTCAGCCCTGCCGCGGCCGCGACCTGCTGGACGTGCGCCGCCGTGGGCGCGAGGCCGAGCTCGTCGACGAGCAGCGCGTCGAACTTCGTGAGTGTGAGGGTGGCCGTCGCGGAGACCGCCGGGGTCGAGTAGGCCGCGGTCGTTTCGGGGCCCGGAGCGGTCGTTGCGGGGGTGCCCGCTTCGGTGGGTTCTTCGCGAGGCTTCGCTTCCGCTTCGGCCCGCGCGGTGAGCGCCGCGAGCGCTTGGCGCTCGGAGGCCGCGCTGAGGCTCGCCGCGCCGTTGAAGTTGCCCGGCGAGGCTTCGGACATCAGTCCCGCTCTCACCACCAGGCGCTGGGCGGGCGTGTCCCAGTTGGCCGCGGTCTTCTTCGCGAGCGCCGCGGGCGCCACAGCCGCGAGTGCGCACACCGCCGAGAGGCAGGTGAGCAGCCACGCGCGAAGCGATCGGACGGAGGTGCGAGAGACCACTCCCAAGCATCGGCCCGGTCTCCGATCTCGTTAGTTCGGAGCGCCTGTGCTGGACGCGGTCGGTGCTAGCGTCGCGGCCGTGGCTCGGGCTCTCGACAGCAGCGCTCGCGTCGGCCTCGTCACCGGCGCCGCGGGAGGTATCGGCTCCGCGCTCACACGGCGGCTCGCCGAGGAGCTGACCGCCGTCGCGCTCGCCTACGGGTCCAGCGCGGAGCGCGCCGAATCGCTCGCGTCGGAGCTCGTGACGGAGCACGTGCAAGCGCGCGCCTTCGGTTCGGACATGCTCGACCCCGAGGGTCCCGCTCGGCTCATTCAGGCCGTCGCTGCGGAGCTCGGCCCGGTCGACGTGCTCGTGGTCAACCACGGCGTCGCCGAGAAACGCAGCTACGAGAAGGTGGACGCGGCCGCCTTCGACCACACGCTCGCGGTCAACCTGCGTGCGCCCTTCCTGCTCGCGCGCGCGGTGCTGCCCGGGATGGTGGAGCGCGGGTACGGGCGAGTGCTCTTCATCTCCTCGGTCGCCGCCTTCCGCGGAGGGGTGATCGGCCCCGACTACGCCGCCTCGAAGGCCGGGCTGCACGGACTCGTCCACTTTCTCGCCAGCCGGGTGGGGCGCGCCGGGGTGACCGTGAACGCGATCGCTCCCGGGTTCGTGGACACGCCGATGCTCCCCGGCGACCCACAGGAGCTCGGCGAGGGGATTCCGGTCGGGCGGGTAGGTCGACCCGAGGAGGTCGCGGACCTCGCGCTCGCCGTCCTGAGCAACGGCTTCATCAACAGCCAGGTGCTCGGGATCGACGGCGGGATCTACCCGCGCTAGACGTCGGCGTATAACTCAGACCGAACGACCGCAAGGAGAAGAGATGGGATTCGACCAGTACCACGAGCCACCCGAGGAGCTTCCCGCTGAGACGCGCACCTTCGCGCGCCTGTGCGCCTCACTCACCGAGGAGGCCGAAGCGATTGGCTGGTACGAGCAGAGGCTCGCGGTCGAGCCGGACCCGGAGGCGCGCGCGGTGATGAGCGACGCGGTGGGCGAGGAGTACAAGCACTTCAGCATGGACCTCGAGTTCCTGCTCCGGCGCACCCCGAAGTGGCGCGAGATCGCGCAGGGCGTGCTCTTCCAGACGGGCGACATCGTCGAGCACGGCGAGGCCGCGGAGGCGGCTGCCTCAGGGGAGGGCGGCGGATCGGAGGGTCCGGCCGAGGACGGCTCGCTCGGGCTCGGCAGCCTGAGGGAGGTGGCGCGATGAGCCATCTGCTTCGATCGCACGCCCCGATCACCGAGGCGGGTTGGCGGATGATCGACGAGGAGGCGCGGGAGCGCCTGTCGGCCGCGCTCGCCGCACGTAAGCTCGTCGACTTCTCGGGCCCCGAGGGCTGGGAGCACTCCGCCACGAACCTCGGACGGGTCACGGACCTCCGCGGCGCCCCCGTCGAGGGGGTCTCCGGCCGTCAGCGGCGCGTGCTGCCGCTCATCGAGCTGCGCGCGGACTTCGCGCTCTCGCGCGCGGAGCTGCGTGACGGCGATCGCGGCGCGGACGACGTCGATCTCGGCCCGCTCGACGAGGCCGCCCACCAGCTCGCGCTCGCGGAGAACATCGCCGTGTTCACCGGCTGGAAAGGCGCGATCGCGGGCATCGGCGAGCTCACGCCGCACAAAAAGCTCGCGCTCGGCAAATCGCCCGACGGCTATCCCGCGCGCGTCGCGACCGCCGTCGAGCGGCTGCTCGACGCGGGCGTCGCAGGTCCCTACGGGCTCGCTCTGGGGCGGGACCAGTACCGCCACGTCGTCGAGACCGCCGAGCACGGCGGCTACCCGCTGCTCGATCACCTCCGCAAGATCCTCGAGGGCCCGATCGTCTGGGCGCCCGGGGTGCAGGGCGCGGTCGTACTGAGCCTCCGCGGCGGGGACTTCCTGTTCGACTCCGGCCAGGACATCTCGATCGGCTACGACTCGCACGACGGAGACGCCGTGCGGCTCTACCTGGAGGAGAGCTTCTCCTTCCATGTCGCCACGCCCGAGGCAGCGGTGGTGCTCGGGGGGTGAGCCCACCGGGCGGGGAGGGACTCGCCCGGCCGGCGACTTCGAGGATGGGCGCGGCGGGTTTCGAACCTGCGACCTCTCGCGTGTGAAGCGAGCGCTCTCCCACTGAGCTACGCGCCCTCGGCGGCCGATTGTATTGGCCGCGCGCCCTCGGCCGCGATGGGCGGCGTGCTGTGGTATCACCGCTGCGAGGGGGAAACCCGGGCTAGGAGGTGATGTGGCCGTCGCGACGCCAGCTGAGGATCGGATCCTCACCGTCGGGCGCCGCCTGCTCGACGCGCTGCCCTCGCCTTCGCGCCACCCGCTCCACACCGTCGACGAGCGCGCGATCGAGCTCACCTCGCGCGACCCCGAGCTGCGCGCGGCGATGCTCCGGCTGGTCGACGTCGCGCCGGGATGCCGCTCCGCGGAGGATCTCGCCACGCACCTCGTGGGCTTCCTGAGCGAGGTCGAGCACAGGGCCGCGCCGCTCGATCTGGCGATGCGCATGGGCAACACGAAGGCGGGTCGCGCCACGCTCGGAACGGCAGTCGCGGCCGGCGTGCGCCACGTCGCCCACCGCTTCATCCTCGCCGAGTCTCCCGCCGGTGCGAACAGGGCGCTTCGCGGTCTCTGGGAGCAGGGCATCGCCACCTCCGTGGACCTGTTGGGCGAGGCGACCGTGTCCGCCGCGGAGGCCGAGCGCTACGCCACACGCTGCGCGGAGGCGCTCGACGCGCTGCACGCCGTATACGACGGTGTGACCGCGAAGCCGGAGCTCGAAGAGGACGCGCTCGGGCCGGTGCCGCGGGCGAATCTCTCGGTGAAGGTCTCCGGTCTCACACCGCTGCTGCGCCCCGAAGCGCCCGAGGTGGGGATCGAGGACGCGGCCGCGCGCCTGCGCCCGCTGCTGCGCCGCGCCCGCGAGCTCGACGCACACATCCACATCGACATGGAGTCCTACGACTCGCGCGAAACCGTCGCCCGGCTCGTGCTCGACCTACTCGGCGAGGAGGAGTTCCGAGACGGGCCGAGCGCGGGCGTGGTGGTCCAGGCCTACCTCACCGACTCGCCCGCGCTCACCGAGCGGATCGTGAGCTGGGCCGAGCGCGCGGGGCGCTCCCGTCCGCTCGTCGTGCGGCTCGTCAAGGGCGCCTACTGGGACCACGAGGTCGTCGACGCCGCGCAGCACGGCTGGCGCCCGCCCGTCTACGAGCAGAAGGCCGAGAGCGATCGCAACTTCGAAGCGCTCACGAGACGTCTGCTCGACGCGCGCCCGCACGTGCGCCCCGCGATCGCCACGCACAACCTTCGCTCTGTGGCGCACGCGATCGTCGCCAACGAGCAGAGCGGCGCGGGCCGGCGCGACGTCGAGTTCCAGGTCCTCTACGGCCTCGGCGATCACCTCATGCAGGGCCTCGCCGCGGAGGGCTACCGCGTGCGTGCCTACTGCCCGGTCGGCGATCTCGTCTCGGGGATGGCCTACCTCGTGCGGCGCCTGCTCGAGAACACGGCCAACGAGGGCTTCCTGCGCCAACACGCCGACGGGCGCGCGCCCGAGGAGCTGCTCGCCGCGCCGTGAGCAGCGCCGCCGCCCACACCGTCGTGCCGGGCGAGGAGTTCGCCAACGAGCCGCTGCTCGAGCTTCGCCGCGCCGATCTGCGCGAGCGCCTGACCGCCGCGCTCGCCGACCTCGACGCGCGGCTGCCGCTGCGCGTGCCCGGCTGGATCGGCGCGGAGCGGATCGACGGCGAGGCCCTGCGCTCCACCGACCCGGGCGACCCGGAGCGCCTCGTCGCGCTGGCGCCGAACGCGGGCGCGAGCGAAGCGGCGCGCGCCGTCGAGTGCGCCGCCGCCAACGCGCCGAGCTGGGCGGCCACCCCCGTCCACGTGCGTGCAGCCGCGCTGCACGCGGCGGCCGAGCAGATGCGCCGAGCGCGCTACGAGCTCGCCGCGCTCGCGGTGCGCGAGTGTGCGAAGCCCTGGCCCGAGGCGGACGCGGACGTGGCCGAGGCGATCGACTACCTCGACTTCTATGCGCGCGGCGCGCTGGAGCTCGGCGAGCGCTCCACAACGCTCGACGTCCCCGGCGAGCGCAACACGCTGCGCTTCGCCGCGCGCGGCGTCTGCGTGGTGATCGCGCCGTGGAACTTCCCGCTCGCGATTCCCTGCGGCATGGTCGCCGCGGCGCTCGCCACGGGCAACACCGTCGTGCTGAAGCCCGCCGAGCAGTCGCCCGCCTGCGGCGCGGCCGTCGTCGCGGCGCTGCGCGCGGGTGGCGTGCCGGCCGAGGCGATCGCGCTGCTGCCCGGCGAGGGGGAGGCGGGTGCGGCGCTCGTGAGCCACCCGAGCGTCCAGACGATCGCCTTCACCGGCTCGGCCGCAGTGGGACAGGAGATCGTGCTCGCCGCCGCGCAGGTCCGCGAGGGGCAGCGGTCCATCAAGCGCGTCGTGGCGGAGATGGGCGGCAAGAACTGCGTGATCGTCGATTCCGACGCGGACCTCGACGAGGCCGTTCCTGCGATCGTCCGCTCCGCGTTCGCGTTCGCGGGACAGAAGTGCTCCGCCGCCTCGCGCCTGCTCGTCCACGACGCGATCGCCGACGCCGCGCTCGAGCGTCTTTCGGGTGCGCTCGCCGCGCTGCGCGTTGGCCAGGCCTCCTCCTTCGCCACCGACGTGCCGCCGCTGATCGACGCGGAGGCGCAGCATCGCGTCGAGCGTTACATCGGCTCCGCACGCGCCACCGGGGAGATCGCCGCCCAGGCGGGCGGCGAGGCGCCCGCACCGGGCTGGTTCTGCCTGCCCACGCTCGCCACCGGCCTGCCCGCGGACTCGCCGCTGCTCGCCGAGGAGATCTTCGGGCCGCTGCTCACGCTCGAGCGGGTCGCCGACGTCGATGAGGCACTGGCACGCGTGGAGGCGCTGCCGTTCGCGCTCACCGGCGGCCTGTTCTGCCGCAACCCGCGCACCGTCGAGCACGTCGCCGAGCGCTCGCCCGTGGGCAACCTCTACGTCAACCGTGCGATCACCGGGGCGCGGGTCGCGCGCCAACCCTTCGGCGGCAACCGGCTCTCAGGCACCGGCGTGAAGGCGAGCGGGCCGGGCTATCTGATGCAGTTCCTCGACAGCCACGTCCTCTCCGAGAACGTGACGCGCCACGGCCTCGTGGTCTAACCCGCCGCGGCGGGCGCGCCCGCGGCGCCCCAGCCGAAGGCGAGCAGCGAGCTCGCGGTGAGGTCGATCGCGGGCTCGGTGGTGGTGTAGCTCTGAGCGTTGTCGGAGAAGACCGCCCCACTGCCGTTGAAGCGCCCGTAACCGCCGTCGCCTCCCCCCGCGGGGCAGGCGCGCATCCCTTCGACTTCGCCCGCGCTCGTTTCGTCGCTCGGCCCCTCGACCACGCCGCCGGCGAGCACCGGGGGCGTTCCGTTGAGCGAGCCGACGATGTTCGCGACCTGGTGGGAGGGGCAGTCGACCCAGGTCGACCCGTCGCCGATGATCATCGAGGCCCCCCAGGCGTTCGCGCCGAGCACGTTGCCGAGCCAGCGCACCCCTTGCGCGGCGAAGGCCGAGGCGCCCGTGAGCCAGTCGTACTCGGCCGCCATCGCGGCGAGTCCGTCGCCGTGCGAGGCGGTGTCCGCTTCGGCCCAGGGGAACCCGAAGCCGAAGGGGTCTTTGGCCGCCTGGCCCGTCGCACCTTCGAGCTCACCGCGGAGAGCCGCGAGCACGCCCGCTTCGTTCTCTTCCAGCCCGCTCGGCTCGCCGCCGGCGCGGAGCGCACGAATCAGCTCGAAGTGGGCGAGCCCGCTCACGTCGTAGAGGTTGAGCGTTTCGCCCTTGCGCTTGCTCTTCTTGATGTATTCCTTCGCCCAGTGCGCCGCTTCGCCGAGGTAGAACGCGGCTTCGCTGTGGGGGATCCCGGAGGGGAGTTCCTCCGGCGCGGCGCCCTCCAAAGCGAGCGCGAGCTCGCTCGCTCCGAGCTCGAGGTCATCGCGCCATTCCTTCTCCGGGTAGAAGCCGTAGGGGATCGCGGTGAGCAGCTTGCCCTTCTGCTTGGTGTCCGCGAGTGCGTAGATGTGCTCGGCCGCCTTCAGGCAGCGCGCGGCGAGCGCCGCGTCGCTCGAGCGGTAGAGCTGGAAGCAGAGCGCGAAGGCCGCGGCGTCGCGACCCGCGATGTTCGGGCTCACCGGCGTGCCCGGCGCTCCCGCGCGGAAGGCCGGGCGGTTGCGGATGTAGCGGTCTTCCGGGTTCGACCCTCCCCAGGTGTCGTCCGCCTGGGGGAGCCGCCAGATGTCGTGGTCGCCCACGATCGACTTGTTTCCCTCGCCGATCCCCACCTGGTAGTAGAGCGTCCCCGTTTCGTCGTCCCACATCCGCAGCAGCCATTCGACGCCGAACTTCGCCTCCGCGGTGAAGTTGGATCCCATCGGCGCGCCCGCACCGAGCGCCGCGGGGAAGTCGCGCACGGCGGCCTCCATCACCGAGACCGTGTAGCTCGTCGTCTCGACGAACTTCAGATAGTCCCCCGCATCCCACCAGCCCCCGGACGCGTCGATCGTGGTCCCGAGGGATTTGAGATCGCCCTTGAAGGAGCCGTTGCCGTTGACCTTCGGCGTCGCGTAGGTCATCGCGTGCTCGTCGTTGAGGTGACCCGGAGCGGTTCGCAGCGCCGAGGCGATGTATTCCGGGCCGTCGCGCTCGTTCTCGTAGAAGGACAGCGCGTTTCTCAACGGGCCTTCGTAAAGCGAGGTCGCGGGGCCGATCGCGAACAGCGGCGAGCTCGCCGGCACCGGCGCGCCGAGAACCACGCGGTAGCGGCCGGGCGCGCTCACCGCGTCGAAGTCGACCGCATAGACGTCGGGGAAGGCGCCGCTCCACGAACCCGTCGAGGCGCCGAGCGTGCCGCTCGCCACGGTCGTTCCGCCTTCGCTCTCGAGCTCCCAGGGCGCGCCGCTCTCAGCGGTGCTCGCCATCACGAACGCGCGCTTCGTGGCCGTCGCGGGATACCCCGCCTGATCGACGCGGACGAACGCTTCCTGCGTCGCCGCCGCTGCCGACGGGAGCGCGAGCGCGGCCCCGGTCAGCGCGAGGCCGAGCCGCAGCAGTGTGCGCACCGATCGCACGCGCCCTCTCCGCGCTCTCCCCATGCGGGGAATCCTCTCATCCCCAGCCGAGCTGCACGCCGATCAGGCAGGCGATCGAGGCGAAGCAGAAAACGTGCTCGGCGAACACGCGCCGCGCGAGCGCGCTCTGCGCGGTGACCGGGTCGCGGCGGGTCCCGAGGCGGATCGCCGCGGGCACCGTGCGCGAGCCCGCGAGCGCGATCGGGGCGACGGCGAGCGCGAGCGATGCCCAGGGCAGCCATCCCGGGCCTGTGCCTTTCGCGATCTCGAGCACGATCGCGGCGATCGTGGCGATCATCGTCGCCGCGATCAGCCGCGGCATCGGCCGGGCGGCCGTGGTCACCCGTGCGTAGTACGCCGCGATCGAGGCGAGCGCCTGCTCGGGCACCTCGCCCGGCGCCCCACCGATTCTTCTCTGCTCATCCTCGGCGAGAGCACGCACCCCGAAGCCGAGCACCTGCGTGTCGAACATCAGGTCGAACCAGAGCACCGCGAGCAGGAACCCCCCGCCGGCGGCGACGAAGGCGTTCACGATCCGAGCTTGACGCCGTCGTGCGGATGCAGCCGGTAGCGCGATTCGGAGTAGACCCCCGCGAGCCGTTGCGCTTCGGAGCGTGGCAGTGCCGAGCCGAAGGCGGCCGGTCCGCCGAGCTTGTCGTAGCCCGCGATCAGCTTCTTGCCGATCTGGGAGAGGCCGAAGTGCGCGTCGTAGACGGACTCGATGTAGAGCGCCACGTTCGCGCGAGCGAAGCTCGCCCCGCCACCGCCCGCGCGCTCGGCGCCGAGCGCGTAGAGGATCATCTGCCAGCCGCGCGCGGCGAGTCCCGCATAGCTCCGGAAGGACCCCGAGATCGAGGAGGCCGGGCCGGTCAGCTCGGCCGCGCGCAGTTCTCCGAACACAGAGGGCAGGTGCAACGCCGCGGCCGTCCGCGCCGCCGCCGCGATCGTCCTTTCTTCCTCGCTGCTCACGGGCGAGCGCAGGCCGTTGGCGATCAGCGGCCAGGCGGCCTTGGTCGCGCCCACCTCGGCCTGAACTTCCGGGGAGGCCTTCTCGAGCGCGCGAGCGGCCGCGATCAGGTCTTCGCGCTGTAGGCGCAGCCCCTGATCGGTCGCGCGGCTCGAGGAGCCGCAGGCCGTGCAGGCGAGGGCGGCGGCGCCGCACGCGATCAGCAGCGCCGCTCTGCGTACCCTGCCCGCCATCGCGGCGAGTAGCTCAGGCCCTGCTCAGGCCTTGAGCAGATCGACCACGAAGATCAGCGCTTCGTTCTTCGGGATCGTCGGTTCGTTGCCGAGCTTGCCGTAGCCTTCTTCGGCCGGGATCCGCAGTTCGCGACGGCCGCCCACCTTCATCCCGACGACGCCGTTGTCCCATCCCTTGATGACCGCTCCGGTCCCGAGCGTGAAGGAGAAAGCTTCGTTGCGCTTCCAGGACGAGTCGAATTCCTTGCCCGTCTTCCAAAGCGCGCCGACGTAGTTCACGTAGACGGTCGAGCCTTTCTTCGCTTCCGCGCCCGTCCCCACCACGAGGTCCTTCGTTTCCAGTTTCGTCGGCGCCGCGCCCTTGCCCGCTTCGATCGTGGGCTTGGTCGCGAGCGGGCCGCTCTTCGGCGTCTTCGGGACTTCCGTGTCTTCCGCCGTGATCAGTTTGTTGTTCGCCTTGTTCTCGCCGCCGATCGTGATCGTGCTCGAGCCGCCGGAGCTGCCGCAGCCCGCGATCAGCACGGTGGCCACGATCAGGAGCAGAGCCGTGAGCAGGCTCGCGCGCAGGCGCCGTGAGGAGGAAGAAGTGGGGGAGGTCGCGTCTTTGGAGTAGTTCACGGTCGCGCAGCCTACCGGACGGCGCCTAACAGCGAGCTAAGCGATCCTGCCGCGCCGGTTATTTGTGTACCGCGACGGTGAGCGATTTGGTCGCCTGGAAGCCCACCGAGCTCTGGATCGTCGCGCTCAGCGAGGCGCTCACCTTCTTGTGCTTCTTCAGCATCGCGAGCACGAGCGCCTGCTGCTTCTTGGTCAGCTTCAGCGCGATTTTGAGCTTCGCTCCCTGGGCGATCGTCACGCTCGAGGAGTGGACCTTGAACTTCGACTTGCCCGCGGTGATCGCCGCCGTGACGGTCACCTTGCAGCTGCTCACTTCGCAGAGGAAGGAGGCGAGCAGCTGCTTGCCGGGCTTCTGGATCGGGATGATCCCGAGACGGCCCGCGCTCACGGTGCCCGTTTTGGTGATCGGAGGCGGAGGGGTGCTCGGCGCTTCCGTTTTTGCGGTCGGGGGGGCGTTCACGGTCCAGCCGAAGCTCACCGGTTCCGCGCCGCCGCCTTCTTTGTTCTTCGCGCGCAGCGTGACCGAGACGGTGCCCTTCTCCGTGGTCGGCGTGCCCGTGATCGTCCAGCTCGTTTCCGAGACCTGCGTGAGCGTCAACCCCGCGGGGAGTTCTTCCACCGTGAGCACGTCGAGGTTCGTCCCGCTGATCGTGAGTGCGGCGATCGCGCTCCCCGCGATGCTCGTCTGATCGGCGGGTTTCGCGAGCGTCGGCAGCGCTTCGGGCTCGCCGATTGTCCATTTGAAGGTGCTCGTGGGGCCCGCAGCGCCTTCGACGTTTTTGGCTTCGAGCGTGACGGTCGCGATTTCGGCTTTCGTCGGGACGCCTTCGATCTTCCATTCGTTCGGTTTGACTTCGACGGGCTGCGTCACGCCCGCCGGGAGACCCGTGGCGGTGAGCGTGGCGAGGTTCGTGCCGGTGACGATCACCGTGCCGGCCCTGCCCGTGAGGCCGGTCTGGTCCGACGGTTTTGTGATCGAGGGCAGCGCTTCTGGCGTTTTGACCGTCCATTTGAAGCTGGTGGTGCCCGTCGTCCCTTCCGCGTTTTTCGCAGTCAGGGTGACGGTCGGGATTTCGGCTTTGGTCGGCGTTCCTTCGATCTTCCATTCGTTCGCTTTCACTTCGACGGGCTGCGAGAGGCCCGCCGGCAGGCCGCTCGCCGTCAACGTCGCGAGGTTCGTCCCCGTGATGATCAGCGGGGTCACCGCTTTGCCCGTGAGGCTCGCCTGATCGGCGGGTTTCGTGATCACCGGGGCCGCTTCGGCTTCTTTGACCGTCCATTTGAAGTTGACCGGCGTCGCCGCTCCGCCTTCTTTGTTGGTCGCTTCAAGCGTCACCGTCGACACTTTCGCCGTGGTCGGGGCGCCGGAGATCAGCCATTCGGTTTCGGAGACTTTGTTCAGTTCCAGGCCCGCGGGGAGTTCTTTCGCGGTCACCGAGACGAGCGTCGTCCCTTTGACGACCACGGCGGTGATCGCTTTGCCCACCGTGCTCGTCTGGTTCGCCGGTTTTTCGAGCGTCGGCAGCGTTTCGACCGCAGCGGAGGCGCCCGCGAACGCGAGCAGCGCGACGAACGCGAGCATCGCCGCGCATGAGGTCGATCTGATTCGCTGGAGTAGATGCATCTGTGACTGCAACACCGGCGGCCCGGAGCAGTCGCGCACATTATCCCCCCGACGCGCGGAGCGCTAGGATCGCCGCGGACCGTGCTAGGCGGGGAGGTAGCGGTGCCCTGCACCCGCAATCCGCTCTAGCGGGGCTGAATTCCCTTCCGAGGGGTTCCGCTCCGGTTGCTCCGTCGTCCGGAGCGTCGATGGTCCGGGTCCCGCGCGGTGTCGGCTTGCGAACCAGGTCAGGTCCGGAAGGAAGCAGCCTTAAGCGATCCCCGGCAGGCGCAGCGGGAGTTCCCGGACCGGAGCTCCGGGCGTGCGGTCAGGCGCCGGGAGGTGGAGTCTCGACGCGGGGTGCACGGTCCACTAACCGCATTTGTGGAAGATCAGCCATGAGCGGTTCGATCCCGCCGCGCTGAAGCCGGGCGGGATCGTGACGGGCTCGTGCGGGTCGTGGTTGTCGAGGATGTATTCGCGTTCGACCGCCCTGCTCGCCGGATCCACGTAGACCCCGCGCTCGATGTGTCCGAACTCCGCGCTCACGATCCGCGCGGGGCTCGCGCGCAGGTACAGGGCCAGCAGCGGTATCGGCGCGTGGTTGGGAACTCCCACCGGACCGCACCCGAGGTTGATCGCACCGCTGTGCACGAGCGCCTCCAGGTCCCCTTCGATCCGCTCCTGCGCGGCGAGTTTGCCGAGTTCCCTTTCCGCCGTGCGGTACTGCGACGGCGCGGTGGCGAGCAGCGCGAGCACGATCAGCGCTCCGAGCGCGATCCAGGGTCGGCGGCGTCGGTCGCCCGCGGGCAGCGCGCGCCAGCCGAACACCCCCGCCCCGCAGAAGATGCACAGCAGCGCCGCTGCGAGGAACGCGTAGCGCGTGTTGATCGGCAGCCCGACCACCGCGAAGGCCGCGAAGATCACGACCGCAGCCACGCCCGCGAGCGCCGCGGGCAGGGCGCGTGAGCGCAGCCACAACAGCGAGAGCAGGCCGCCGATCGCCGCTCCAGCGAGGCCCGCCGCCTGCAGCACCTCACCGATCCGGCGTGGGATGTACTGCGGCACGTTCGCGATGCCCGTCTTGCGGTCGAGCGTGGAGGCGGTGTGACGGGTGTTCGTGAGCGACCAGAACGGGTTGCCCGTCACGAGCAGGTCGCTCCCGAGCCAGATCAGCGGCCCGGCGGCTGCGAGCAGGGTGAGCAGCACGAGCGCGCGCCGCTCGCGGACGGGCTCGCCGGCGGGCAGCCACCCACGTACCCGCTCGGGGAGCGCGCCCACGAGGTAGAGCCAGTACAGGCCGGAGAAGACCCATGCCTCCGGTCGCAGCAGCCCGGCGAGCGCGAGCAGCACGAGCACCGGCGCGCCCGCGCGCGGGCGGCGCGTCACGATCGCGAGGGCACCGAGCACGAGGGCGAGGTAGGGGATGTCCAGGTAGGCGCGCACCCCGTTGGAGATCACTGGGACGCGCGTGAGGAACACGATCGCCGCGATCGCCCCCGCGGCCCCCCCGAACCAGCGCGTGCCGAGCTTGTAGATCAAGAAGCCGCAGGTCGAGAAGGCGAGGAAGGCGAGGGCAACGACCACCTCGATCTCGGCGTGGGGCGAGAGCGGGCGCAGGATCAGGCCGAGCAGCTCCAGCAACGGGTGGGGGGTGGGCGCGATCGGCACCCCGTAGGCGGGCGTTTCGCCCTGTCCGAGCTGGCCGCCCCAGGCGAGCGCGTAGAGGGTGTCGTAGTTCGCGAAGGCCACCCCGTAGACGAGGCGGAGCACGACCGCTCCAGCCACGATCGCGGGCAGCGCGCCGAGGCGCCTTGGCGTGGGTCTCACGCGGCGGACGCTATCCGCCCGCGGGACGGATCGAGTGCCCGGCGGGCTTCGCGAGGCGGGGAGCGCGGAGGCTAGACTCAGCCTCGGTGTCCGCCGAGGAGCAGCAGCCCGAGCGCCCGATCGGCGCGCCCCCCAAGCCGGCCCCCTCCGGCGAGGAGGGCCGCGTCGGATCGCTCTATCGCAGGCACCGGCCGCGGACCTTCGACGAGGTGGTCGGGCAGGAGCCCGTCGTGCGCACACTCCGCAACGCGGTCGAGCGCGGCAAGGTCCATCACGCCTATCTCTTCGTGGGCTCGCGCGGCACGGGCAAGACCTCGATGGCGAAGATCCTCGCCTCCTGCCTGAACTGCGAGCACGGCCCGACCGTCGAGCCCTGCGGCCGCTGCGACTCGTGCCTCTCGATCGCGGGGGCGACCTCGCTCGACGTGATCGAGATGGATGCCGCCTCGAACAACTCGGTCGACGACATCCGCGAGCTGCGCGAGTCAGTCGCCTACGCCCCGGTGAGCGGGCGGCGCAAGGTCTACATCCTCGACGAGGCGCACATGCTCTCCACCGCCGCATGGAACGCCTTCCTGAAGACCCTCGAGGAGCCTCCGCCGAACACCGTCTTCGTGCTCGCCACCACCGAGGCCTCGAAGGTCCCCGCGACCGTCATCGATCGCTGCCACCGCTTCGACTTCCACCGCCCCACCGTCGAGCAGATCGCCTCCGTTCTGCAGCGCACCGCGCTCGCGGAGTCGATCGAGATCCCGCCGCCAGCGCTCGCCGCGATCGCGCGCTCGGCCACGGGCAGCTTCCGCGACGCGCTCGGCACGCTCGAGCAGCTCGTCACCTACTCCGGAACGGCGATCTCACTCGAGGACGTGCTCGCCGTCCTCGGGGTCGCCGACTCGCGGCTGCTCGCCGCCGTGCTCGACGCGGTCGCCGCAGGCGACGCCGCGGCTGCGCTGCACGTGCTCGAGGAGTGCGCCGCCCAGGGTCGCGACGCTGCCTCCTTCGCCGGTGACCTCGAGGTGCGGCTGCGCGAGCTGATGATCGTGCAGACCCTCGGCGAGGTGCCCGCCGAGCTGTCGCTCACGCCGGAGTCCGACGCCGCGCTCGCCGAGCAGGCCGCTCGCCTGCCCCGGGGGGTCGTCGTGGGGCTGCTCGACCTGCTCGGAGCGGCGCTCGAGGCGATCCGTGCCGGAGCGGACGCGCGCACGCGCCTGGAGCTCGCGCTGCTGAAGGCCGCACGTCCGGAGGTCGACAGCTCGATGCGCGCGCTGCTCGCTCGCATCGAGCGCCTCGAGCACGGCGGCGGACCGCCCGCCGATCCCCGAGCTCGGCGCGCCCCCCACGCGGCCCTCCAGCAGAACGCTGCTCCCGCTCCGAGCCCGGATGCGCCGCCGGAGCCGCGCGCGCAGCAACCCGCGGCCAACCCTCCGCCCGCCTCCGCTCCGGCGACGGTCGCCGGGGCGCTTGCGGCCGAGAGCCGCGGCGCGGCGCAGAGCGCGGTCGCGGACCCGGAGGCGATCGCCGGTGGCGAGGAGCAGCCGGCCGCGGCGCGGAGCCTCGAGACGCTCAGCTCGATCTGGCCCGCGGTCGTCGACGTGGTGCGCGGTGAGAACGCGCTGCTCGGTGCGCTGATCGCCGAGGCCAGGCCGGTCGACGTCCAGGGGGAGGAGCTGATCGTCGCTTTCGCCTCGACCTTCCTGAAGAAGAAGGCTGAGGACCCCGCGAACCGCATGACCGTCGGCGAGGCGCTCCGCGCCGTGACGGGCGCCCGCTGGCGGGTGGCCTACGAGCTGCGGGAGGACCTCGCGCCGCAGGCCGCCCACGCCGAGCCCGGGGAGGGAGAGTCCGAGGAGCGCTGGCTCGCGCGCTTCATGGAGGAGTTCGACGCGGAGGAGATCCCCAGTCGAGCAGGAGGACGGCGGCGAGCACGCGGTGACGAGCAACGAGAAAGGCGCCTGATGGCCAAGCAGCCCCGCATGCCCAACATGCAGCAGATGATGCAGCAGGTCCAGAAGATGCAGCGCGACATGGAGGTCGCCCAGGAGGAGCTCAAGAGCGAGGTCGTCGAGGCCTCCGCCGGGGGCGGCATGGTCACGGTGAAGATCAGCGGCGCGCTCGAGGTGCGCGAGATCCGGATCGACCCTGCGGCCGTCGACCCCGAGGACGTCGAGATCCTCGGAGACATGGTGCTCGCCGCCGTCAACGAGGCGCTGCGCAGCGCCCAGGAGCTCGCGGAGCGCAAGATGGGCGGCGCGACCGCCGGCCTCGACCTCGGCGCGCTCGGTGGCGGCGGTCTCGGCGGGCTCGGGCTGCCCGGCGGCCTGTGAGCACCTCACACGCGCCGCCCGTACAGCGGCTCGTCACGGAGCTCTCGAAGCTCCCCGGTGTGGGCAACCGCACCGCGCAGCGGCTCGCCTTCCACCTGCTCCGCGCCTCACCCGAGGACGCGACCGCGCTCGCCGAGGCGATCGTGGAGGTGAAGGAGCGGATCCGTCTCTGTGAGGTGTGCTTCAACCTCACCGACGAGACGCGCTGTCGCATCTGCACCGACCCACGGCGCGACCACGCTCTCGTCTGCGTGGTGGAGGAGCCGAGCGACGTGATCCCGATGGAGCGCACGCACGAGTACCACGGCGTCTACCACGTGCTCGGCGGGGCGCTCTCGCCGATCGACGGGATCGACCCGGAGGACCTGAAGATCGCCGAGCTGCTCGCGCGCGTGCGGGGATCGGACGGCGCCCACCCGGGGCAGGAGCTCGGCGCCGGGCCGATGCGCGAAGTCGTGCTCGCGACGAACCCCACCACGACCGGCGAGGCGACGGCGCTGCACATCGCCGAGGAGCTCCGCGCGATCGCTCCGGAGCTCACGGTCACACGACTCGCGAGCGGGCTCCCCGTGGGCTCCGATCTCGAGTACGCCGACGAGGTCACGCTCGGCAAGGCCTTCGCCGGGCGCCGCGCTGTGTAATCCTCGATCGATGTCCAGCCTGGTCTGCATGAAGTTCGGGGGCACCTCCGTCGCCGACGCGGAGCGCATCAAGCGGGCGGCGCGGCGGATCGTCGAGAAGCGCGAAGCCGGCCACTCCGTCGTCGCCGTGCTCTCCGCGCGAGGCAAGACGACGGATGAGCTGATCACGATGGCCGAGGAGGTCTCCTCGACTCCCGACCCGCGCGAGATGGACATGCTCCTCTCCTCGGGTGAGCGCATCTCCTGCGCGCTCTGTGCGATGGCGATCAACGATCTCGGCCACCGCGCGATCTCGCTGACGGGCTCGCAGGCGGGGATCGTGACCGACGAGTCGCACACCAAGGCGCTGATCCTCGACGTCCGCGCCGACCGCATCCAGGCCGCGCTGAGCGAGGACCACATCGTGCTCGTCGCGGGCTTCCAGGGCGTCTCGCAGACGGCGAAGAACGTGACCACGCTCGGCCGCGGGGGCTCGGACACGAGCGCGGTCGCGCTTGCCGCCGCGCTCGGTGCGGAGGTCTGCGAGATCTACACCGACGTCGCCGGGGTCTACTCCGCGGACCCGCGGATCGTTCCCCGCGCGCGCAAGCTCGACACCGTCTCCTTCGAGGAGATGCTCGAGATGGCCGCTTCCGGCGCGGGCGTCCTGCAGCTTCGCTCGGTCGAGTACGCGCGCAACCACGGCGTGAAGATCCACTGCCGGTCCTCGTTCGACTCCGAGCCCGGTACCTTTGTCGTCGCCGAAGGAGAAACGATGGAGCAACCACTCATCACAGCCGTCACCCACTCCTCGAAGGAGGCCCGGATCACGCTCACCGGAGTGCCCGACGAGCCCGGAGCGGCGGCGCGCATCTTCGAGGCGATGGCGGGGGCGAACGTGAACGTGGACATGATCGTCCAGAACGAGCCCGTCGCCCTCGGTGGGCAGGCGGAGATCTCCTTCACGGTTCCCCAGGACGACTTCCGCACCGCCCAGTCCGCGCTGGAGGCGCTGCGAGGCTCCTCGTTCACCGAGCTCACCGCCCACGAGAACACGGGCAAGGTCTCGATCGTCGGCGCGGGCATGCGCTCGCATCCGGGCGTCGCCGCGAAGGTCTTCGGAGTGCTCGCCCAGGAGGGCGTGAACATCGACATGATCTCGACCTCGCCGATCAAGATCTCCTGTGTGATCGACGTCGATCGCGTCAACTCCGCGGTGCGGGCGCTCGCGGGCGCCTTCGGTCTCGAGGGCGAGGGCACGGTCGCCGTCGAGGAGCCCTTCAGGGCTTCGAGCTGAGCGCCTCCCCGCGCCACCTCACACTCTCCCCAGCCCCGCGAAAAGCTCGCCGCGGCGGGCCATCCCGAAGCATTTCGCTTGGCCGCTTGCATCTGTCACAATTCCTACGCATCACTAAACGCTCCTGCACTTTCAAGGATGAAAAGGGATATGCGTACGATCAAAAGGCCTCGCCGTTACGTAGCGCGCTACTGGCTCGCCCTGTGTTGGCCGGTGCTCCGCTACAGCCAGCCACGTGATGCATACGTGCTGCGGATCTTCGGGCGAAAATGGGGTCCCGTGCTGAGAGCGGACCGTCGCCGCGGCGGGCGTCTGGAAGGCGCCGTCGAGCGCCGCAGCTCGCGCGCGCGGATCGCCTAGCTCAATCGCGACCTCGCGCTGCTCGCCCGCCCGAGGGCGCATCCGGGCGCGCGCCGCTGCTCCGCAGCGACGCGAACATTCGTCGAGCATCTCCGGAGAGGCTTCTCGGCGAGTCGCTCGGCGTCGAATCGGTCGGCGATGGGCGTATCGGCACCCTGCGGCGCGCTGCGTGCATGGGCGCTCGCCGCCACAACAGTTCTCGCGACGTGCGCGCTCACGGGTAGCGCTGTGGCGAGCTCGGCGCCTGCGCGTTCGGGATCGCGCGTCTGGGTTCTCGCCCGAGCCCGCCACGCCGGATGCGTCGCGAGGCTGCGGGTTCGCGCGGGCAGAGCGACGGTCACCCTGCACGTTCGGGGCACCGCCACGAAGCGCTACGTGACCTCTCTCGCCGCTGATCGACGCAGCTCGATCGGTACTTCGCAACCCGCAGGCAGCCGCTGTCGCGCGGTCGTGAAGGGCGTCGGCCTGCTTCCCAAGGGCACCCCCCGCTCGGTGAGGGGCCCGGTGGCGCTCGGCCCGCTACCGGCCGGCTCGCCGTTGCTGGAGCCGCTCGACGGTGGCGAATCGCAGCCCGCCTCCTCACCGCCGGGAGACGATGTCGCGGCTCGGCAGGGCGTTGAGCTCGGGACCTTCGACGTCGTGGGCCAGTCTCAGATGCGCGCGTGGGCGGCCTCGGGAGGGACCGCGGTCGTCGTGCCGGTGGTCTGGGCCCTCGCCCAGCCTCTCCGGGGAGGCGAAGTCAGTCTCACCACCGCTGGAAACAGCGGTCAGGATGTGCTCGAGGAGATCGAAGAGGCGCACCAGGCGGGACTCCACGTGTATCTCGAGCTGGACCTGCAGTACCCTCCGGAATGGGTCAAGCAGTCGGTGCCTTCCTACGTCGACCAATCCGGGACGGCGTTCTCGAGTGAAGTGCCCGGCCAGGACGTACGCGACTGGGTGTGGTCGCAGGCGGGGCGCCAAGCGGTCGCCGGCTTCGTCTCCGGCGCGATGCACGCGCTCGCTCCCGCCATCTCCGAGGTCACCGGCGTCCGCGCGGGAGGCGGGATGTTCGGTGAGATGCAATATCCGATCGACGGCTCCATGGTCTCCGGCGAGCCCTCCTTCTGGGGGTACGACCTCCCCGCCCAGAGCGGCGTGGGCCTCGCCGAAGGGGAGCAGCGCACTCCTCTGCCGGGTTACGTGTACGGGCACGGATCAGCAGCCGAAGACGCCACTTGGGCTTCGTGGTACGAGCGCTCGCTCGGCGAGTTCGTGCACTGGTACATCACGTTGCTGCGCGCCGACGGATGGTCCGGCCCGGTCTACGTCCTCGAGCCGTCCTACGGCCAACGCGCGAACTGGTCCCCGCGCTCCTTCGCCTACGAGCAGCAGGTTGCGATCGGCACCGACTACGCGGTGCAGATGGACTCCTATGACACGCTCGCGGATGTGTGGCCTTGGTCGACCTGGGCCGACGACGCCGAGCCCTACTACCACCCCGGCGACGGGGTGGAATCCGACCTGTCCGCCTGGCGCGAGCTGCTCGTGCTCGCCCAGCAGCGCGGCCTCGCGGGGCACATCATGGGGGAGAACACGGGCGGCGGAGGCAGCGCCGCGATCGAACGACTGACGAGCGGGGCGATGCGCGCCGGATACCGAGGCATCTTCTACCTCGACTACCCCGCCCTCACGGCTGAAGGCGACTCCCTGCTGGGTTCTCTCGTCGCGAACTTCCGCGGCGTGCTGGCCAAGCTCGGCGAATGAGGATCGGGCCCGCGATGCGGGCCCGGCGCGCTCGCCTTCACCGGCTCACCCCCAGACTCGTGCGCAACGGCACGAGTCGATTCGACAAGCGTCCATGGCGCGTACCGAAAATTCGCGACAAGTCGCCGAGTGATGCTCGTAGCTATTGGGTAACTCTGTTTCTGCCTGAGCCACGTTGGCACGGAAAGCCGAGGTTTGTCGAACCGAGAGACTTGTCGTTCAGATTTGAGATGGGCTCGCTGTGAACGGAATGGCGGGTCGGGTGAGCATCCATCCTCCCGTGCGCGCCTCACTCTGAGCGCGCGTGTGGATCAGCACCAAGACATCTGCCTGTAGCCCGCGGTCGTCAGACAGGTGACAAATGAGCTTCATGTGACGCAAACGTCATATGACTGACCAACGTAATGAGAATGACAACCCCATGGGGGCGTAGCAGCGTCCCTGCAATGCACTTCCGAGGAGGTGACCCATGAGCGAATTGACACGGCAGACCTGGTCGCCTCGAACGGCGCGAGCACGGTCGCGTCGTCCGGCTGAGCGACGCGCCGATCTGGAGGTGGTGATTCCGACGCTCAACGAGGAGTCGCGCATCGGTCCTGTCCTGCGCGCGCTCGTCGACTTCCTCGAGCAGCAGCCGTGGTCTTCATCGGTTGTGCTCGTCGACAACGGCTGCACCGACCGTACGCTGGAGGTGGCGGACGCGATCTCCTCTCGGACCGTTCCGGTCGAGGTGATCGGCTGCCGCCAGCGGGGGAAGGGCGCCGCGGTGCGGCGCGGGATCCTTGCCACCACTGCAAGGCATGTGGGCTTCTGCGACGCCGATCTCTCGACGCCGGTACAGACGATCGGGCCGGTGATGGAGCTCATGCGCTCCGGCCATCCGGTGGTGATCGGCTCGCGCCGGTGCACGGGTGCGCAGTACGTCAATGTGCAGCCGCTCGGCCGCCGCGTGGGAGGTGCGGTGTTTCGCTCGGTCGCGCGCTCGGTGGCGCCCTCGGTGAAGGACACCCAGTGTGGGTTCAAGTTCTTTCACACTCACATCGCCAAGGCGTTGTTTGCTCAGAGCACGGCGGCCGGCTTCGCCTTCGACGCCGAGATCGTCGGTCGCGCGCTGGCTGCGGGGATCAACGTGACGGAGGTACCCGTCATGTGGACCGACGCGGAGGGCTCATCGTTTCGCCTCCTGACCGATGGCTACGGCGCGATGCGAGAGTTGCTGTCGGTGCGCGCCCGTGTCGGCCAGACGGCACCGCGCGTGAGAGAGCTGCTCCATGATGGCCACCGTGCCTCGGTCTAGGCGGGCTTCATTCGAGCTCGGCCTCGGTCGTCGTCGGTCATCGGAAGCTCGTTCGGGAAAGCCGGCGTGAGAACCGGGTCCGGACCCGCAGAGGGCGCTGCCCGCGCCCCGGCGCCCCCCCGCCATGTCGTGTTTGTGAACTGGCGCGATTCGCGTCACCCGCAGGCCGGGGGGGCGGAGCTCTACTGCGAGTCGGTCGCTCGACGGCTGGCGCGCCAGGGCGTGCGCGTGACGCTGCTGACGTCGCGTCCCCCGGGAACTGCGCGAGAGGAGCTCGTAGAGGGGGTGAACGTGCGCCGTCGCGGCGGCACGTTCTCCGTGTATCTCTCTGCGTTGGCCTGGCTGGTCCGCCGTCGTGGCTCGGTCGACGCGGTTATCGACTGCCAGAACGGGATCCCCTTCTTCACGCCGCTCGTGATGCGGCGCACGACCCCGATCGTCTGCCTGGTCTTCCACGTCCACCAAGACCAGTTCGCCACGTACTTCCGCTGGCCCATGGACCGTGTCGGCCGTTGGCTCGAGGCTCCCGCCAGTCGCGCCATCTACGGTCGACGCTCGGTCGCGGTCATCTCGCCATCCACTCGCGATGGTGTCCGCAAGCGCCTCAAGCTGCGCGGTCCCGTGCACGTGGTCCCCTGCGGCGCCGATCCGCCGAGCGCTGAGGTCGCTCATGCGCGCAGGACACCCCGGCCGCACATCGTGTGCGTGGGGCGCCTGGTCGCGCACAAGCGCATGCGTCTCCTGATCGAGTCGATCCCCGAGATAGCCGCCGCTCATCCCGGCCTGACCGTCGCGATCGTCGGGTCCGGCCCGGAGCTCGACGCGCTGCGCCGTCAGACCGTGGAGCTGGGGGTCGGCGACCGCGTGGTCTTCCACGGCCAGGTGAGCAACCGGCGACGCGAGCAGCTGCTGAGCGAAGCGTGGCTCACCGTGAACCCTTCGGCGGGCGAGGGGTGGGGTCTCTCGGTGATCGAGGCCAATGCTTGCGGAGTGCCCGCCGTCGCGTTCCGCGTGCCCGGGCTACAGGACTCGGTGCTGCCGGATCGCACCGGATGGCTGGTGGATCCGGGAGCCGACCTCGCGCCGACGATCAGCGCGGCGCTCGCCACGCTGAGCGACCCTCGCGACGCGGCCCTCTGGTCACACCGCGCCCGTGAATGGGCCAAGGGCTTCTCCTGGGATACGACGACGGCGCGCCTGCTTGACGTCGTCGCGCAGGAGGAGACGCGCCTGCGGCGTCAGGTGGAACCGGCGGAGGCCGAAAAGCGGCGACAGAGTGACGTGGCCTGCCATGTGTCCCTTCCGGCGGATGCTGCGACGCCGGCGACGCTCGCCTCGATCTGCCGCAGCACCGATGTCTGGATTCGCAGCGGCGACCGGATCGAGGCGCTGATGCCCGGCACCGACGAGTTCGGGGTCCGCTGTGCGCTCGAGCGCCTCGACCGGGCCGAAGTCGCACAGATAAGAATCGCGCGGCCGGTCGACTGGCTGCTGGGCGGAGCGTCGCTCACGTGATGAGCTCTCTGGTTGCAGCCCGCGGCGGGAGGCTGCCGCGCATACCTCGCGTGCCGGCCACGTCCTGGATCTTGATCGGCAGCGTCGGCGCGGGCGGCCTGAACTACCTGTTCGCCCTGAGCATGACGGCGCTGCTGAGCCCGCCTCAGTACTCCGCCTTCGCGGGCGGCCAGGCGATCACCCTGGTGACCGGCACGGTCGCGAACACCTCCGTGCCGTGGCTGCTTGCGCGGGAGATCTCGCGCTCCTCCGATGGCGCGGCCCCCCGCGGGGTGGTCTGGTTCGCGATGGTTCTCAACCTCGTGCTGGGCGCGGCAGCCGCGGTTCTGACGATGGCGCTCTCGCTCGGTTTTGCCGACCTCGCGCTGATGGCCTGGCTGGGTGCCGCCACGCTCAGCTTCTTCATGGCCTCGACGGGAATGGGGTGGGCTCTGGGTCACGGGCGCTTCGGGCTGCTTGCGGTCCTGATCGTCGCCGAGGTGGCCGTCAAGGTGGTGCTCGGCGTTGCGCTCGTGGTGGCGGGCGCCGGGCCGGCCGGCGTGTTCGCCGCAGCTCTGGTGGGCGCACTCGTGATCACAGCGGTGATGTTGCGCCCGATGTGGGGCGACCTTCGGCCGCTGCGAGCCGTGCTGGGCTCGGCGCGCCTGTGGCGCTCCGCCGCCGGAATGGGCGCCGTCCAGGCCGCCGTCACGCTCGTCTCGGTGATCGACGTCCTGTTCATTCCACTGCGCTTCGGGACGAAGGGCGAGGTTGCGGGGTACCTGGTCGCGGCGACCCTGACTCGCGCCCCCCTGTTCGTCGCGCTCGCGTTGGCGACATCCGCCTTCCCGCGGCTCGCCCAGCGGCCGGGCGATCGGCTCGCCCTTTCCGGCACCGCGCAGCACGTCCTCGCGGTCCTCGTGCCGCTGCTCGTGGTGATCGCGACGCTTCCCGCCCCGGTACTCGACGCGCTGCTCCCGCCGGGCTACAGCGGGGCGGTTCGGTTCCTGCCCCTGACCACGGCGCTCAGCACCACCTACGGGCTGGTCGTCGTGCAAACGACCGTCTTCCGAGCCGACGGTCGCACGCGAGAGTGCCTGGTGATCCTCGCGTCCGCCTGCGCGGTCTCGCTCGTGTGCATGGCGATCGGATCCACGCTCGACGTCTACGCCATGGCGGTCGGCGCTCTGGTGGGGGCGTTGAGCGCGCTGATCGCGCTGACCGTCCAGATCGAGCGGCGCTGGCGCGGCGCGTTGCGCCCAAGCGTGCGGCCCCTGCTGGTCTGGCTTCTCGTCGCCGTCGTGCTGGTGTTCGCTCGCACGGTGCCCTGGCTCTGGCTCTGTCTGGCCGCCGTGGCCGCAACGCAGATCGTTCGCGCCGGCCTCGCAGCGCCCGAGCGGCTCGTCGCCGTCGGGAAGCAGGCGCGATGAAGATCCTCCATCTCGGCTTCGAGGATCACCGTCGGCCGGGGTCGGGAGGAGGATCGCTGCGTAACCACGAGGTCAATCGCCGGCTCGCCGCGCGAGGCCACGAGGTCGAGGTGGTCACGGCTCGCTTTCGCGGCGCGCGCCCGCGCCGCGAGGACGGGGTCCTCTACCGGCAGGCCGGGGTGGGTCTCGAGTACTTCACCAGCCTGCTCACCTATCACGCGCTCCTTCCCGGCATCGTGTTGGCCGCGCGCCGGCGCGCGCAGCGGCCCGATCTTCTCGTCGAGGAGTTCGCACCCCCTTGGTCGACGCTCGGCATCGACCGCTGGACGGACATCCCCACGGTCGGCAGCGTGCAGGGCTACTTCGCGACGGAGAAGGCACGCCAGTACCACCTGCCCCGCGTGCTGCTGGAGGGCGCTCAGCGCTGGGGTACCCGCGGCCACAGCCACTTGATCGCGGGCTCGGCCGAGCTGGCCGGACGCCTGCGCGCAGTCGCCCCGCGGACCTCGGTGTCGATCATCCCGCTGGGGGTCGCCCACGAGGAGATCGAGGCCGCCCTCACGCCCCCGCCCCCCCGCGTCCCGCGCCAGATCGTCTATCTGGGACGACTGGAGAGCGCCCAGAAGGGCCTGGACCTGCTGATCGAGGCCTGTGCGGGTCTGCTCGTGGAGGAGGATGCTGAGCTGGTGATCGCCGGCGACGGGCGCGACGAGCAGGCGCTGCGCATGCAGGCGGAGCGCTCGCCGGCCGCTGCGCGGATCCGTTTCTGCGGGCGCGTGAGTGGCCGCGAGAAGTGGCGGCTGCTCGCGGGCGCCCAGCTCAGTGTGCTCCCCTCGCGCTATGAGACGTTCGGCCTCAGCGCACTCGAGGCCCTCGCCTGTGGGACGCCCCTCGTCGCCTTTGACATCGAGAGCCTGCGCGACACCGTCGGTGCCGAGACGGGAGCGCTGGTGCAGGCGTTCGACGTGGACGCGCTGCGCGAGGCCCTGCGTGAGCTGCTGCGCTCCCCCGAGACCTGCGAGGAGATGGGCAGCCGAGGACGGCGGCACGCATCTCGCTTCAGCTGGGAGAGCGTCGCGAACGCGCAGGAGGACGTCTACATGTCGGTGGCCGGACGATGAGTGCGCCGACGGCCGCGCCCCACCGCTTGCACCGCCTCGTGCCGCGGCGCTCGCGCCTGATGACGTTCGGCGTCTTCGGCGTGAGCGTCGGACTGCGTGTGTTCCTCAGGCGCGGCGCCCGGCGGCGGCTCGCTCTCCCCCCGCCGGCCCTCTCCGTGCTCGCCCACGGGCCGGAGGTCGTCGAGCTCGATCGCGGACGGTCCTCATCCCCGCCGACAGCGCCGCCGCCGCGGGATCGCGGACGGTCCCCGTCCCCGCCGACAGCGCCGCGGCCGCGTGAGCTTCCCCCGGCGCCGAGCGGGAACCTGCTCGCGGAGGACTCGGCGGACCTCGCCGAGGTCGAGCCGCGGCGGCGCCGGAGCGCGAGGCGACCGAGTCTGCTCTCCGGCGTGCTCGCGCTGTGCGTGTTCGGAGTGACCGTGGCGCTGCGCCTGATCCATCTGCACGGGGCCTACGACGTGTTCCTCGACGAGAGCACCTACTCGCGTATCTCGGCGGGCGCTGCTGTGGACGGACGGCTCGTGTTCGGGAACTTCCCGTTCTACCTGCACGGTCCGCTCTCGTTCTATCTGCAGGCGTTCTGGATCCACGCCTTCAACATCACCGGCACGGCGATCGACGTGATCTACGGGTTGCGCGTCTTCAATGTCCTCGTCGCCGGCCTCGTCTCCGTGCTCGTCTTCGCGGTCGTACGCTCGGCGGCCTCGCGCGGTCCGGCGCTGCTCGCGGCGGCGCTCTTTGCGTTCGACCCCTTCATCGTCAGCTTCGACAGTCGTCTCTTTCTGGAGACGCTCGCGACGCTGTGGGTCGCGCTCGGGTTCTACCTGCTCCTGCCGCTCGCCGGCAACGAGCAGCGTGGATCCTCCTCGGGGCGGCTGCGCTCGCTCACCGGCGGGTTCGCATTCGGGCTCGCGCTGCTGACCAAGGAGACCTCGGCTCCGCTCTATGTGCTGCCTCTGCTCTGGTGCGTGCTCCGAGGGGCTCCTCTGCGCCGCCGCTCGGCGCTCACGGCACTCGTCACCGCTGCGCTCACCTACCTGCCCTACCCGGTGGTGGTCGTACTCACCGGCGGGGCGAGCCAGTTCTCTGAACAGAAGTTCGGTGGCATCGAACGCATGCTCGGGCTCGTCCAGGCGACGGGTTACAACCGGCCTGGCGCGCCCTCGCTGCTGTCACGCGTCTCAGCCGACCTGGGCACGTTCCTGATGACCTACGTCCTGATCGCGTTGGGAGCCGCCGCCTCGGTATGGCTCTACCGCCGCGGGGACATGCGTCAGCGACTGGTGGCGATGTGGGGCCTCGCGGCGCTGATCATGCTCGGCTTCCAGACGACTCAGGGGACGATCGAGGAGCAGATGTTCTATTACCTCGTCGTCCCCTCGATCGTCACGGTCGCGTGCGTTCTGTCGCTGTTCTCGCTGGACCTGCGAGCGTCGCGACGGCGTGTTGCGATCGTGCTCACGCTCGTTGTGGCGATCGCCGGGTTCGACATGGCGGAGTGGGTCGGCGCGCACACGCGAAGCGACACGGGGATCGTCCGCGCGGTGGCCTGGATGCAGAGCCATGCCCCCACCGACACCCGTGTGGCGCCCCTCGCCGACGGTATCCAGCTGTTGCTGCCCGATTACGTCCTGCTGTTCAATCCCGAGGCCGGCGACGTATCGCCGGCTCAGCTGCGGGCGGCTGGGACCCAGCTGGTCATCACGAGCTCGCTCCAGGCCGAACAGGGCTACTCCGCGGCCTCGCCCGCTCTGCTCACGTGGCTGCAGCGAAACGCTCGCAGGCGGTTCACAGCCTCGGGGGCCAGCACCGGAACCGTCGTGATCTGGCAGCTCGGCAGATCTCTCCCACGCTCGGCCCCGCCGGGCCCGCAGCCGCTCGAGCCACGCGCGCCGTTGAGCGTAGGCGCGCCCACCTACCACGGTTGAGAAGACATGAACCCGACGCTCCACCCCGCCTCTCGTCCAACCCCCGCAATCGTCCACGCAAGGAGGAAGTGAACGTGTCAGTGATGCCCGCAACCAATCCCCGCCCTGCGAACGGGGGCCTTTCGGACCTCTGGCGCCTGTGGCGCAACGAGTCGGCCGATCCCGAGTCCTTCTACGGCGTCCTTGCCGAGCGCGCGGCGCTCGACCTCGAGCGCTGGTTCGGTCCGCTGGAGGGTCAGCGGATCGCCGACATCGGTTGCGGGCCGGGCTGGTACACCTCGGCGATGCGCGCTGTCGGGGCCGACGTGGTCCCGATCGACCACGACATCGCCGCGCTCGAGGCCGGCGGTCAGGCGCCGGCGGGCGCGATCGTCGGTGACGCGATGGATCTGCCGCTCGCCACCGGCTCCCTCGACGGGGTTTTCGCATCGAACATGCTGGAGCACACCCCCGAGCCCGAGCGGGTCATCACGGAGATCGCGCGAGTGCTACGCCCGGGAGGCTGGGCGTATGTCTCCTGGACGAACTGGTTCTCGCCATGGGGGGGCCACGACATGACCCCGTATCACTTCCTCGGTCCTCGACTTGGTCTGCGCCTCTACCAGCGCCGGCACGGACACGAGCCCCGCTGCGTCTACGGAACCTCGCTCTGGCCGGTGCACATCGGACCCACGCTGCGCTTGATCCGCTCGATGCCCGAGCTGCACATCTCTGCCGTCGAGCCGCGCTACTGGCCCTCCCTGAAGGTGATCGTCGACATCCCGATCCTCCGCGAGGTCGCCACGTGGAACTGCGTCGTGCGCCTGCGTCGCTCCTCTCCGGGGACGAGCGCCGCGTGAGCAGGCTGATCCGATCGGATCTCGCGGAGATGCAGCGCGTGCAGGGCTCCTACTGTCCGGGGATGCTCGCCTGCGTTCTCTACCGACTGGCGCACGGCGCGGCGCAGCGCGGCCGGCTGGGGCGCATCGCCAGTCAGGTGCTCAGCCTCATCAGCCTCTTCCTGACCGGGTCGGAGATCCATGCTCTCGCCCAGATCGGACCGGGGCTCCGCATCCCGCACCCGGTCGGGGTCACCGTGGGTGCGGGCGTCGTTGCCGGCGAGCAGCTCACCCTGTACGGGAACACCACGCTCGGCGCCGGTTCAACCGACGGCGAGTTCCCGATCCTCGGCGACCGCGTCACGCTCGGCGTGAAGGCTTCGGTCCTCGGGGACGTCCGCGTGGGCAGCGACGTGTTCGTGGGGGCGCACGCATTGGTGCTCCGCGACATACCCGACGGCCACACCGCGCTCGGCGTGCCGGCGCGCTCGCAGAGCGCGAGGCAGGCCGCGTGAGAGCGTCCGCCCTCGGCGCGCAGCCCTCGGTCAGCTCTCCAGCGACTCCTGCAGCGCCTCGAGCACGCGCACAACGCGCAGCCCGCTCGCACCATCCGAGCGCGGCCTCGCCCCGGTGCGCACGCACTCGATGAAGTGCTCGCACTCCAGGCGCAGCGGCTCGCGGTTCGGGATCCGCGGTGAGAAGGTCTCGCCCGAGCGCGCGATGTACTCCCCCCACGAGCTCGTGTCCTCGTCGAAGCCCTTGTCGTAGACGGTCAGCTTGCCCTCGATGAGCATGTCGTCGAAGGTCGCCATGCGCCGCGAGCCAACCACGGTGATGCGCCGCTCCTTGTGGGGGTCCAGCCAGGAGAGGTGGAGGTGCGCGACGACGCCCGAGGGGAAGCGCAAGAAGCAGAAGACGACGTCCTGCACCTCGCCGCGCACGTAGGCCGCCCCCTGCGCGACGCACTCCACGGGCTCTTCTCCGATCAGGCTGAGGGCGACCGAGACGTCGTGGGCACCGAGGCTCCAGAGCGCGTTCTCATCGGCGCGCAGCTGCCCGAGGTTCAGACGGTTGCCGTAGATGTAGTAGAGGCCGCCCAGCTCGTCGGCGTCGATCAGCTCCTTCAGCCGCTCGACCGCGGGGTGGTACTCGAGCAGATGGCCCACCATCAGGATCCGCCCCGCCTCTGCGGCTGCGGTCACCGCCGCTTCGGCGTCCGCCGCGCTCGTCGCGAGCGGCTTCTCCACGAAGCAGTGCTTACCCGCGCGGACCACCTCGATCGCGAGCTCGGCATGCGTGGGGACGGGCGTCGCGAGCACGACCGCATCCAGGTCGGGGTCCGCGAGCACCTCGGCCAGGTCGGCGGTCGTGCGCGCGCCGGGGAAGTTCGCTCCCGCCCGCTCGCGGGCGTCCTCGGACGCGTCACAGAGCCAGCTCAGCTCGCAGCCCGCGATCGCAGCCATGTTGCGCGCGATGTTCGGACCCCAGTAGCCGAGTCCGGCGACCGCCACGCGCACCGGCCGCTGCTCGCCCGCCTCGCTCACGCGAGCGCCCCGATCGCCGCGACGCAGCGCTCGGCCGCGTGGCCGTCGCCGTACAGCGCGGGACGCTCGGAGGGGCGTTCGGCATCGAGCGCCGCGAGCGCCGCCGGCGCGTCGAGGTCGACGAGCGTGTTCCAGCCCGTCTCGACCGTCTCCGTCCACTCGGTGTTCGCACGGAGCGTCACGCAGGGCACCCCGGCAAGGTACGCCTCCTTCTGGACGCCGCCCGAGTCCGTGATCGCCGCGCGCGCGGCGACGAGCAGCGCGCTGAACTCGACGTAGCCGAGCGGCTCGGTGATCCGCAGGCCGGGGAGGTCCTCCAGCTGTGAGTACAGGCCCGCGGCCTCCAGGCGCAGCAGCGTGCGGGGGTGCATCGGGAAGACGACCGGCTCCGGCAGGGCGGCGATCAGCTCGACGAGCGCCGCGAGCCGCCCCGGATCGTCCACGTTGCCCGCGCGGTGCGCGGTGAGCAGCAGATAGCCGCCTCGCTCGAGCCCGTAGGAGGAGCGGGTCTGCTCGTCCTCGAGCGCCCGTGGCCGCCAGCGCTCGGCGACGTCGACCATCACGTCGCCGACCACGACCACCTCGCCGTGCGCGTGCTCCTCCCGCAGGGTCGCCGCCGCGCGCTCCGAGGAGCAGAGCAGCAGATCGGAGGCGTGGTCGGTGAGCACCCGGTTGAGCTCCTCGGGCATCGCACGGTCATACGAGCGCATCCCCGCCTCCACGTGCACCACCGGGATCCGCGCCTGGGCCGCCGCGAGCGCTCCCGCCAGCGTCGAGTTCGTGTCGCCGTAGACGAGCACCGCCGCCGGCTCGAGCTCGGCGAGCAGCGGCTCCAGCGCTGCGAGCATGCGCGCGGTCTGCGAGGTGTTCGACCCACCCGCGATGCGCAGCTCGCGCTCGGGGCGCGCGAGCCCGAGCTCCTCGAAGAAGACGCGCGAGAGCGTCTCGTCGTGGTGCTGGCCGGTGTGGATCAGCACCTCCTCGTGCTGAGCGCGAAGCGGGCCCGAGACGGCCGCGGCCTTCACGAACTGGGGCCGGTTGCCGACGACTGTCACGATCCGCACGCGCGTAAGCCTAGAAGCACCGGCACATGTCACGCGAGACGCGCGCTCGGCGACTACGCTCAGCGGCAGTGGCTCTCCGACGCAGCATCCCGAACCTGATCGTCACCGAGCGAGAGCACACGCTCCCGCTCGACCATGCCGATCCGGACGGCCCGAGGATCACGGTCTTCAGCCGCGAGCTCGCCGATCCGGAGGGACAGGAGCGACCGCTGCTCGTCTACTTCGAGGGCGGTCCGGGCTTCGAGGACCCACGGCCGATCCGCACCCACTCCTCGCCCCCGTGGCTCGACCGCGCGCTCGCGGACTTCCGGGTGCTGATGCTCGATCAGCGCGGCACCGGGCGCTCCACCCCGGTTGGCGTGGATCTGCCCGGCACGCCCTCCGAGCAGGCGGCCTACCTGACGCATTTCCGCGCGGACTCGATCGTCGCCGACGCCGAGGCGATCCGTGCCGAGCTCGGAGTCGAGCGCTGGAGCGTGCTCGGACAGAGCTTCGGCGGCTTCTGTGCCATGCGCTACCTCTCCGCTGCCCCCTCCTCGCTTCGCGAGGTGCTCTTCACCGGCGGGGTTCCCCCGCTGCATGCTTCGATCGACGAGGTCTACCGCGCGACCTACGCACGGATGCGCGCGCGCAACGCGCGTTACCTCGAGCGCTACGCGGAGGACCGCGAGCGGCTCCTGGCGCTGCTCGCGCGCGCGCGGGAGGGATCGCTCACGCTTCCCTCGGGCGATCCGCTCACGCCGAGCCGTGTCCGGCAGCTCGGCCACATGCTCGGGATGAGCGACGGTATGGAGCGGCTGCACTACATCCTCGAGCTCGCACCCGACTCGCCCGCCTTCCTCCACGACGCCGAGCAGGCCACGAGCTTCGCGCGCAACCCGATCTACGCGATCCTCCACGAGGCCTGCTGGGCGAACGGCGGCGCCACGCGCTGGTCGGCCGAACGCGTGCTCGGTGAGCTCGAGGACTGGCCCGAGGAGATGCTCACCGCGGAGCACATCTTCCGCTGGATGTTCGACGCCCCGAGCCTCGCGCCGCTGCGCGAGGCCGCGGAGCTGCTCGCCGAGCACGAGTGGCCCGCGCTTTACGACACGGACGTGCTCGCCCGCAACGAGGTTCCCGCCGCGGCGGTCGTGTACTCCGAGGACCCCTACGTGGAGCGCGCCTACTCCGAGCTCACCGCCGCCGAGGTGCCGAAGCTCCGCCTCTGGCTTACGAGCGAGTACGACCACGACGGGTTGCGCAAGGACCCGGAGCGCGTCCTCGGACGGCTGCTCGACCTCACGCGAGGACGGATCTAGCGGCGCACGCGGCGCGGAGGGATCGAGCGCGCTACCAGCCCGCTGCGCCCGCCGGGGCGGAGGCGGCCACGACGGAGCTCGACCAGTCGATCACCGAGGTCGGCTTGACCACGTGCCGCGCGAGCCCGAGGTCGGAGGGGTCGAGGCCGAGGGCGAGACCGACGAGCTGGGGGAGGTGCAGCACCGGCATCTGCAGCTCGCGCCCGACCGTTTTCTCGGCCAGCGGCTGCTGCATGTCGAGGTTCAGGTGGCAGAGCGGGCAGGGCGTCACCAGGCAGTCCGCTTCTGCGTCCACCGCGTCGCCGAGATGGCGGCCGGCCTGCTTGAGCGAGGCCTCCTTGTGCATCGTGATGATCGGGAAGCCGCAGCACTTGCGCATGCCCGCGTAGTCGATCACGGTGCCGCCGAGCGCGTCGATCACCTCGTGGAGGTAGTTGTCGCGCGGGTGCTCGGAGTCGATCCCGAGACGCTTGCGCGGTCGCACGATGTAGCAGCCGTAGAAGGGGCCCACTTTGAGGTTCGTCAGCGGGCGGCGCACTTTCGAGCGCAGCGCGTCGAGTCCGATCTCCTCGACGAGCAGCCAGAGGAAGTTCTTGTTGGTGAGCCCCAGCTCGTAGCTGAGGCCCTCCGAGGCGAGCGTCGAGTTGACGTGGTCGCGGTACTCCACGTTCGCGTCGAGGCGCTCCTGGCACTCGCTCTGCGCGCCCTGGCAGGTCGAGCAGATGTTCATCATCAGCTCCGCCCCGTCGACCTGCTGGGCGAGCGCGAAGGTGCGTGCGTTCAGCGTGTCCGCGAGCTCCTGGTTGTGCTCCGCGATCACGCCCGCGCCCGTGCAGCACGCGCGGTCCAGTTCGACGAGCTCGATGTCGAGCATCGGTGCGACCTTCGCCATCGAGCCGTGTAGCTCCGGGGTGAAGCCGCGGCTCACGCAGCCGGGCCAGTACGCGACCTTCATCAGCTCTCGCTTTCCTCGGTGGTGGCGGCATCCTCGCCGCCCTCGGCGGTCTCCTCGGCCTTGGCCTCGGGCGGGTCCTCATCCGGCAGGACGGCCTCGCCCCGGTCGTCGCCCGGTCCGACGGGCTCCGCCTCGGCGGCGGTGACCGCGGCCGGCCCCGGGTCCACGAGCGGAGGTGAGGACTCGGCGATGCTCTCGCCCTGGGGCGCGGGCGCCGCTGTGCCGTTCGTGGCGGGTGCCTCGGCCTCGACGGGCGCGTTGTCCGCGTCGGTTCCGGTGATGTAGAGGTTCAGCTCGTAGCGCTCCTCGCGACTCTCCACGCGGTCGTAGATCGACTGCACCGCCTTCAGGTCGGCACTCGGGATCTTGTGCGGTTTGAGCGCGAGGATCGGGTTGAACTTGCCGCGCAGCAGCGCCTTGATGACCACGGGCAACGAGGCGAGCAGCTCCTTGCCCGCGGGCGGGGCGAACTTCCCGAACCAGGAGTTGCCCCCGTAGGAGCGGGGCAGCAGCTCGGTCTCCCAGAGCAGGCCGTTGTTGCGGATCAGGGTGGTGAAGGCGGCCTCGTGGCGCTCACCGTTGTTCTGGTCGACGATGTGCTCGTCGTTCGTGGCGATCCGGCGTAGGCGCATGATCTGGCCCATCGGGTTGACATCCTTCGGGCAGGCCTCGACGCACTTGAAGCAGTGCGTGCAGTCGAAGATCCCCTGGGGGTCCTGAGCGAGGTCGTTGAGGCGCTCGTGGTGCTCGTCGTCGCGCGGGTCGCCCACGAAGCGGTACGCCTTCGCGAGCGCGGCGGGACCGATGAAGCCGGGGTCGACCTCCATCGCGAGGCAGTCCGACACGCAGGCCCCGCACTGGATGCACGCCATCGTCTGCGTGACGTCGACCATCGACTCTTTCGGCACGATGTACTCGCGCTCGGGGACGGGCTGCTTGGCGAGCAGCCAGGGTGTGACGCGCCGGATCTTCTTCCAGTGCACCGCGTCCATGTCGACGATCAGGTCCTTGATCACGGGCATGTTGCCCATCGGCTCGATCTCGATCACGCCGTCCGCGGCGCCGCTCAGCGCCGCATCGAGGTGCGTGTGGCAGGCGAGCGCGGGTTCGCCGTTGACGCGGATGCCGCACGAGCCGCAGATCGCCTGGCGGCAGGAGCAGCGCACGCCGATCGAGCCGTCGAAGCGGTCTTTGGCCTGCAGGATCGCCTCGAGCACGGAGCGGTGGGGCTCGAGCTCGACGGTGTGCTCATCCCAGTAGGGGGCCTCGCCGGACTCCGGGTCATAGCGCCGCAGCCGCAGGTGGAACTGCTCGGGGGGCCTGTCGTGCGCTTCGGCCATCAGCGGCTTCCCTGCTTTCTGCGGTCGTGGGTCTCGTTGCTCATCAGTATTTCCGCTCCTCCGGCTGCCACTGGGTGATCGTGACCGGCGAGTAGCTGACCTCCGGCCCGCTCTCGCCGAGGGAGATGTCGATGTGCTTCAGCCACTCCTCGTCGTTGCGGTCCGGGTAGTCGGTCCGGAACTGCGCCCCGCGGGACTCCTTGCGCTCGATCGCGGCGACGACCGTCGCCTCGGCGCAATCGACCATGAAACCGAGCTCCAGCGCGCCGAGCACATCCTGGTTGAAGACCGTGCCGCGGTCGTCGATCCAGGCGTTCTGGGCCTCCTCTTTGAGCCGCCCGATCGTCTCCAGGGCGCTCTGCAGGCCGGCCTCGTCGCGGAACACGGCGGCCTTTTCGTTCATCGTCTCGCCGAGCTCGTTCTTGATCTCCGAGACGCGCCGTCCCTCGCGTGGGCGCGAGATGATCCCGGCGAGCGTCGCTTCGTCGCGGCGCAACTGCGGGGCCGCGTCGACCTTCACCGGGGCCATCGCGGCGGCGCGGGCCGCGGCGTGTTCGCCCGAGCGGCGGCCGAAGATCAGCGTGTCGAGCAGCGAGTTCGCGCCGAGACGGTTGCCGCCGTGGACCGAGACGCAGGCGACCTCGCCCGCTGCGTAGAGGCCCTCGATCGGCGTGCGCCCGTCGACGTCGGTCTTCACTCCGCCCATGATGTAGTGCTGGCCCGGGCGGATCATGATCGGTTCGCGGGTGATGTCCACGCCCGCGAAGTCGCGGCCGAGGTTGACGATCTCGCGCAGCGCCTCGAGCGTGCGCTTTTTCTCGACGACGGTCACGTCGAGGAAGATCCCCGAGCCGTTGGGTCCCACGCCGCGGCCCTCGTTGATCTCGATCTGCTCGGCGCGGGAGACGACGTCGCGCGAAGCGAGCTCCATCTTGTTCGGCGCCGATTTCTCCATGAAGCGTTCGCCGTTGGCGTTGAGCAGGTGCGCACCCTCGCCGCGCGCCCCCTCGGTGATCAGGATGCCCGTCTCGACCAGGCAGGTGGGGTGGTACTGGACCATCTCCATGTCCATCAGCGGCGCGCCGACCCGGTAGGCCATCGCGATCCCGTCGCCGGTCACGATCAGGCCGTTGGTGGTGGGCTTGTAGGCCTGCCCAGCGCCGCCGCAGGCGAGGATCACGTTCTTCGCGGTGAACGCCTCCATGCGCCCGGTGCGCACGTCTCGCGCGATCACGCCCGCGCACTCGCCCGCCTCGTTCATCAGCAGCGAGGTCGTGAACCACTCCTCGAAGCGCTCCACGTCCTCGTGATGCTTCATGAGCTGCTCGTAGAGCACGTGCAGCAGCGCCTGGCCGGTGATGTCCGCGACGTAGGCGGTGCGCTTCATCGAGGCCCCGCCGAACGCGCGCAGGTCCATCTCGCCCGCCTCGTTGCGGTGGAAGGTCACGCCCATGTGCTCGAGGTGCATCACCTCGTGGGGCGCCTCCGAGCACATGATCTCGATCGCGTCCTGGTCGCCGAGGAAGTCCGAGCCCTTGACCGTGTCGTAGGCGTGGGAGTGCCAGTCGTCGTCGACGCTGATCGCGGCGTTGATGCCTCCCGCCGCGGCCACGGAGTGCGAGCGGACCGGGTGGACCTTGCTCATGATCGCCACGCTTGCCCCCTTTTGTGCGGCCGCAAGGGCGGCTCGCTGCCCGGCGAGGCCGGCGCCGATGATCAGGACGTCGTGTGCTGGCATGGCTCCTTGGGGGTCGGTCGTGAGGGACGCTGCGGCGAGGACTCTATAACGCGGACGCTATGACGCCCGGCGTCCCCGCTCGGGCCTCAGCCCGTCGGCGCGAGCGCCCGGCGCACCTGAGCGAGCGTGACGACCCCCTGCAGCACGCCGTCCGCGTCCACCGCGACCATCGCGCCGAGCCGCCCGAGGCCTTCGGCGCCGAGCAGCGATTCGAGCGGCGCCTCTTCGCCGATCCGCACGGGCAGGTCGGGCTCGAGCGCCTCGACGACCTCGAGTGCGGGGCGTCCGGCGGCGATCTCGGCCTCGACGCGCTGCTGGCGCACCACCCCGAGGAAGTGCCTCGCGGGGTCGACCACGACGAACCAGGGCCAGCGGTAACGCATGAAGTACTCCTCCTGAGCATCCAGCAGGGTCACATCCGCTGCGATCGTGACGGGCTCGCGGTCCATGATGTCCGCCACGCGGATGTTCTGGATCCGCTTGCCGATCGCGCCCTGCACGACCGCGGCGCCCGCCGCCTGGTAGAGGACGAAGGCGAGCAGCAGCGTGAAGATCGCGAAGCTCGACCCGTCGCTGGAGAGATCGAACAGGCCGAGCGCGCCGACGGCGAGCGCCAGCAGCTGCCCGGCGCGGCCGGTCCAGCCCGTCGCGCGGTTGCGGTCGCCCGTCGTGCGCCAGATCACCGCGCGCGCGATGCGCCCGCCGTCGAGCGGGAAGGCGGGGAGGATGTTGAAGATGAACAGCGCCGCGTTCACGAACGCGAGCCACCCCACGAGCGCGAGCGCGGGCGTGGTGGTGAAGCTTTCGCGTGTGAGCGATTCGGTGAAGGGGTGTCCCGAGGAGAGCGCCACGCCCACCGCCGCGCAGATCAGCAGCAGCGCGAGCGTGACGGCCGGCCCCGCGGCCGCGATCTTGAACTCCTCCCCCGGCGTGGCCGGCTCGCGGCGCATCTTCGAGAGGCCACCGAAGAACCACAGGTCGATCCCCACGATCCCGATCCCGAGCCGCCGCGCGACCAGCGCGTGGCCGAGCTCGTGGAGGATCAAGGAGAGGAAGTAGCCGAGCGCCCCCGCGACAGCGATCAGGTAGGCGGTCGTGCCGGAGCCCACGATGATCGAGGGGAAGTAGGTCCCGCCGAGCCACCAGATCAGGAAGAAGAGGACGAAGAACCAGCTCAGGCTGACGCCGATGCGGATCCCGAATACGCGCGCCAGCTGGAAGTTCTGACGCACACGCGGTTGCATTGCTCTGATGGTAGGTGGCGCGCCGGTGCGACGCCGGGGGTCCGGGTCCGCTCAGAGCTCCGGGCGCGAGCGGGCGACGATCGCCTCGAAGTCCACCCCGGCGGGGAGCGTGCCGTACTCGAGCCCACCGTCGCCGCCGAGCCGCGAGGCGCAGAAGGCGTCCGCCACCGCAGCATCGCCGTGGCGGACGAGCAGCGAGCCCTGCAGGCAGAGGGCCATCGTTTCGACCACGCGACGGGCGCGCGACTCGAGCGTCTCGGGTTCGGAGAACTGGTCCTTCAACGCGGACACGCGCCGGTCCAGCCGCTCGTCCCCGCCGCGCGCGAGCTCCACCTCGCCGAGGAAGACCTCGAGCGAGCGCGGGGAGCGGGTGAGAGCGCGCAGCACGTCGAGGCTCATGACGTTGCCCGAGCCCTCCCAGATCGAGGCGAGCGGAGCCTCGCGGTAGAGGCGGGGCATCCCCGACTCCTCCACGTAGCCCGCGCCCCCCAGGCACTCGAGCGACTCGAACGCATGGTTCGGGGCGCGCTTGCAGGTCCAGTACTTGCCCACCGCGGTCGCGAGGCGCTTGAAGAGCTGCGCGTCGCTCTCGTCCCGCCCCGCGTCGGCGTCTTCGCGCGCCTCGTCGTAGGCGCGTGCGAGTCGCATCGCGAGGGCGGTCGTGGCCTCGGACTCGACGCAGAGATCGGCGAGCACGTTGCGCATCAGCGGCTGCTCGGAGAGGAGCTTGCCGAAGGCGCTGCGGTGAGCGGTGTGCCAGGTCGCGCTGACCACGCCGCTGCGCATCCCCGCGGCCGAGCCGATCACGCAGTCCAGGCGTGTGTGGCCGACCATCTCGATGATCGTCGGCACGCCGCGGCCGGGCTCGCCCACCATCCGGGCCCAGGCCCTGTGGAACTCGACCTCAGAGGAGGCGTTGGAGTGGTTGCCGAGCTTGTCCTTCAGGCGCTGGATGTGGAAGGCGTTGCGCGTCCCGTCGGGCAGGACCCGCGGCATCAAGAAGCACGAGAGGCCCTCCTCCGTCTGGGCGAGCACGAGGAAGATGTCGGACATCGGCGCCGAGCAGAACCACTTGTGCCCGACGATCTCGTACTCCGCTCCGGCGCCGCCCCCGTTCAGCGGGCGTGCGACCGTGGTGTTCGCGCGCACGTCCGAGCCGCCCTGCTTCTCGGTCATCGCCATCCCGGAGATCGCCGAACCCTTCTCGGCGGCGGGTACGAGCCTCGGGTCGTAGTGCGTGGAGGTCACGAGCGGCTCCCACTCCGCGGCGAGCTCGGGCTGGGCGCGCAGCGCGGGGACCACCGCGAAGGTCATCGTGATCGGGCAGGCGTAGCCCGCCTCGGCCTGCATCGCGGTCATGTAGAGCGCCGCGCGCGCGGTGTGCGGGTAGGGCTCGGAGCTCGTCCAGGGCAGCGAGTGCAGCTCGTGCCCGACGCCCATCTTCATCAGCTCGTGCCAGGCGGGGTGGAACTCGACCTCGTCGATGCGGTGGCCGTAGCGGTCGAAGGTGCGCAGCACCGGCTTGTTCTCGTTTGCCAGGCGGCCCCATTCCTGCTGCGGCGCTCCTCCCACGAAACGGCCCAGTGCGGAGGCCCGCTCCAGCACCCAGCCCGCGCCCTCGCGCTCGGTCGCCTCGACCAGCGGACGGTTGGAGGAGAACACGTCGATGCCCTCCATCGGGGGCGCCTGGTTGAAGACCTCGTGGGTCCGCCAGGGCGCGGCGCTCTCGCCCGAGGCTTGCTCGACGGTGGCCATGTGCTGAGTGTCGCATACGCTCGCCCCCGCCACGCGAGCGAAGACGTGTCCGCGCGGCTATATGCTCGGATCGATGAGGGGGTTGCGAAACGGACTCGGGGTCCTGCTCGTGGGACTGGCGATCGCGCCGGCCGCCGGTGCATCCACGGCCCCGGCCGGACCCGAGAAACTCGACGTGCCCTCGAGCCCGACCCTGATCGCGTTCGTCACCTCCAGCGACGCCCACCCCGAATCGCTCGTCTGGACCGCGCTGATCGACGGGGCCGAACGCAAGCTGCTCGGCCCCGGTGAGCAGCCGCTGCTCTCACCCGACGGGACGCACGTCGCGGCGGGGCTGTTCGGGCCGACCGAAAAGGGCCCTGCGCTCGCGCTTTATCCGACGCTCGGCGGCACCCCCTCGAGCTTCGGTGAGCTCTCGCGACAGACCGCGACGCCGCTCGCCTGGTCGCCCGACTCGCGGTATCTCGCCGTGGGCCTGCAGAGCACCGCGATCAAGAACGTCGCGGCGCGCTCCGGCCTCGCGATCCTCGACACGACGACAGGGACGTTGAAGACGATCGCCACAGGGGTCCTCTACGGCGCGAGCTTCGCCCGGGACGGCAGCGACCGTGTCGTCTTCGCGCGCTCGCGCTCGCAGAGCTTCACCGCCCCCGTGAACGTGTACGTCGCGCAGGCGACGGGTGCGGGGCTCGTGCGCATCACCTCCGACGGGCGCAGCCTCAACCCGGTCTGGGGCCCCACCTTCATCGCCTACGATCGCGAGCGGTTGCGCCGCAACGACGCGCCGGTCTATCAGGTCTGGCTGCGCCGGCTCGGCGGCGCTCCGCGCCGGCTGACCTCGATCCGCGTGCACTCACTCGTCTCCGGGCTCGTACCGCTCGGCTTCTCCGCCTCGGGCTCGCGCCTGCTCGCCGAGTTCGAGGGCCAGGACACGAGCGAAGCGTGGACGGTCCAGGTGCCCTCCGGACGCGCACGCGCGGTGCGGGTGAAACGCCAGCCGGTCGTGGGCGGCGCGATCTCCAGCGACGGCTCGCAGCTGCTCGTCGCCGCGGGTGACTTCGAGGGACCCGCGAGCGGAGAGTCTGTCTTCACCGTTCCCTTCGCAGGCGGCGCTCCGAAGCTCGTGCTCGCGCAGGCCGCGCAGCCGAGCTGGAACCAGTAGGCCCGCGCGGAGCGCCGCTCCCCGCGCTCTCGCCGCCCCGGACCGCAACCGCCCGGGCGATAGCATCGGCGCCGCCGGGCGGAGCCGCGCACCGCGCTCGCGCTTCGGCAGACCGGCCGTCCGCCGACCCCGCAAAAGCACAGAGAGCAAGGACCGAACATGGCGAAGATCAAGGTGAAGAACCCGGTCGTCGAGCTCGACGGCGACGAGATGACCCGGATCATCTGGGAGTTCATCAAGCAGCAGCTGATCCTCCCCTACCTCGAGATCGATCTGAAGTACTACGACCTCGGGATCGAGCACCGCGACGCGACCGACGATCGTGTGACCGTCGAATCCGCCGAAGCGATCAAGCAGTACGGGGTGGGAGTGAAGTGCGCGACGATCACGCCCGACGAGGCACGCGTCGAGGAGTTCGGACTGAAGGCGATGTACCGCTCGCCGAACGGCACGATCCGCAACATCCTGGGCGGAGTGATCTTCCGCGAGCCGATCGTGATCGCGAATGTGCCGCGCCTGGTGCCGGGCTGGACGAAGCCGATCGTGATCGGCCGTCACGCGTTCGGCGATCAGTACCGAGCGACCGACCTCGTCGTGCCCGGTGAGGGCAAGCTCACGATGACCTTCACGCCGAAGAGCGGCGAGGCGCCGATCGAGCTGGAGGTCTACGACTTCCCGGGCGGGGGCGTGGCGCTCTCGATGTACAACCTCGACGCCTCGATTCGGGACTTCGCGCGCGCTTCGCTGCGTTACGGGCTCGACCGTGGTTACCCGGTCTACATGTCGACGAAGAACACGATTCTCAAAAACTACGACGGCCGCTTCAAGGACCTGTTCGCCGAGGTGTACGAGAACGAGTTCAAGAGCGAGTTCGAGCAGGCCGGGATCACCTACGAACATCGCCTGATCGACGACATGGTCGCCGCCGCTCTGAAGTGGGAGGGAGGCTACGTCTGGGCCTGCAAGAACTACGACGGCGACGTCCAGTCCGACACCGTCGCCCAGGGGTTCGGCTCGCTCGGGCTGATGACGAGCGTGTTGATGACCGCCGACGGCAAGACGGTCGAGGCGGAGGCCGCGCACGGCACGGTCACCCGCCACTACCGCCAGCACCAGCAGGGCAACCCCACCTCCACGAACCCGATCGCCTCGATCTTCGCTTGGACACGTGGGCTCTCGGCGCGCGGCCGGATGGACGACACGCCCGAGGTCACGCAGTTCGCCGAGACGCTCGAGCGCGTCTGCATCGAGACGGTCGAAGCTGGGAAGATGACGAAGGATCTCGCCCTGCTCGTCGGTCCCGACCAGGAGTGGCAGACCACCCAGGACTTCCTCGCCTCGATCGACGAGGCGCTGCGCGCAGCGGCCGCCTGAGGATGCCGGCCGCCAATCCCCAAAGACAACCCGTCCGACCCCAGGAGATGAACCTGTGAGCAACCCCGTACGTGTGACCGTCACCGGCGCCGCCGGCCAGATCGGCTACAGCCTCGTGTTCCGTATCGCCAGCGGTCAGCTGCTCGGCCCGGACCAGCCCGTCGACCTTCGCCTGCTCGAGATACCGCCGGCGATGGGCGCGCTGGAGGGGGTTGCGATGGAGCTCGTGGACTGCGCCTTCCCGCTGCTCGCGAACCTCGACCTCCACGACAACCCCGAGGAAGGCTTCGAGGGCACGAACATCGCTCTGCTCGTCGGCTCGCGCCCGCGCACGAAGGGCATGGAGCGCGCCGAGCTGCTCTCCGAGAACGGCAAGATCTTCACCACGCAGGGCAAGGCGCTCAACGGCGGCGCGGCCTCGGATGTGAAGATCCTCGTCGTGGGCAACCCCGCGAACACGAACTGCCTGATCGCGATGAACAACGCGCCCGACATCCCGCGCGAGCGCTTCACCTCGATGATGCGCCTCGACCACAACCGCGCCGTGGCGCAGCTCGCGAACAAGCTCGAGGTGCCGGTCTCAGAGGTGAGCGAGATGGGCGTGTGGGGCAACCATTCGCCGACGATGTACCCCGACCTCTTCCACGCAAAGGTGGGCGGGCGCATCGCCGCGGGTGCGGTCGACGACCAGGAATGGCTCGAGAACGACTTCCTCCCGAACGTGGGCAAACGCGGCGCGGCGATCATCGAGGCGCGCGGCGCCTCCTCCGCGGCCTCCGCGGCGAGCGCCGCGGTCGACCACGTCAGCGACTGGGTCAAAGGCACGAGCGGCGGCTGGGTCTCGATGGGCGTCGTCTCCGACGGGTCCTACTCGATCCCCGAGGGTCTGATCAGCGGCTTCCCCTGTACCTGTGAGGGGGGCGAGTGGAAGATCGTCGAAGGGATCGAGCTCGACGAGTTCTCACGCGGCAAGATCGATGCCTCCGTTGAGGAGCTGGTCTCAGAGCGCGACACGGTCGCCGAGCAGGGAATGATCTAGGCCCGTCGCCGCGAGGGCGAGCAGAGCACGAGCCGGTTCCGCCGGATCGCGACGCAAAAGGGGCGCGGTGTACACCGCGCCCCTTTTTGTTCCGTTCCTGGCCGGCGGGCGATTAACCCCTCGGGTGCCAGCCCTTGCCCTGCTTGGAAACCTTTTTTTCCTGCTCGAGTCCGGGGAGCACGCGGTAGAGGTAGTTCTGCTTGATGCCCATCTTCGCGGCGAGCTCGGGGATCGTGATACCCGGCTGACCGGTGACGAGCGCGAGCGCCTCAGCGGCCCTGGTACCGCTCCCTTTGCGGCGTCCCGCGCGGCGGGCGGGGCGTCCCGCTTTACGAGCTTTCGTTGCGGTTTTCGAGCCTGTGGAGCGGGGGCGGCCCGGACCTTTTTTCCCGGTCGCGGCGCGGATCGCGGAGCCGCCAACGCCGGCGAGCGCGCCGGCCGCGGCCTCGAGACGGTGGTACTCGTCGACGAGCGGCTTCAGCTCTCCCAGCCGGTCGGCGATCTCCTTGCGCTTCTCATCGAGGAAGTCAGTCACCTTTTGTCCTATTCATTTCAACATGAGGGATTTCACCTCGGGGACGGGGTCGCCCTAGCCTACCCGCTTCTCACTCTTCCCGCTCGACCTGTCGCTTCAGCTCATCGAGTGACCGATTCGCCTCGCGCAGGGGGATCCCGCCGACGAGCGCGCGGCTGACGAACGCGCCGACCGGGCCGAGCGGGGCGTGAAACTCGTTGCGGTAGTCGAAGTGGGTCCCACCGTTCTCCGGGCGCAGCACGTATTCGGTGTGCGCGCGCGACCGCGCCGGTCCGCGACCCTTCCAGACCGCTTGGCGGCCGGGCGTGCAATCCACGAGCTCCCAGTGAACCTCCACGGTCACCCCGCGCAGATGCACACACTGGTCCATCCGGTAGCCGACGCGCGGCGTTCCGCCGTCGGCGCGAAGCAGGCGCCGATGGATCGTCACCCAGCTTCCGAGCTGCTCGGGATCCATCACCAGCTCCCAGACGCGCTCGGGCGGTGCGGCTATCGAGATCGAGGCGGCTACTTGGCTCATCAGCGTGCGGCCAGTGGCTCGGCCCGCTCCCATTCTGCCAAGGCGTGCTCGACGGAGGAGTCGAAGCTGTGCAGGCGCACGTCGAGCCGTTGCGCAGCGTGGTCGTCGCGGGCGAGCAGGTCGCCCTGCAGGCCCTCCATCAGCGGCACGACGAGCTCCGGGTCCTCCGAGGCGATCGCGGCGGCGATGCGGCCTGCGACGGGGGTGAGGCTGAGGCGCAGGCGCAGCGAGGGCCTGCCGAGGAGCATCGCCTCCGCGATCCGCTCGAGCATCTCCCCGTAGGTGAGCACATCGGGCCCGCCGATCTCGAGCACCTCGCCGGAGAGCTCGCTGCGCGCGCAGGCGCAGAGCATCGCGGTCACATCGCGCTCGTCGATCGGCTGGGTCCGGTAGCGCTGCCAGGAGGGAAGTGCGAGCACGGGCATCCGCTCGACGAGCCGCACGAGCAGCCGGAAGGAGCGCGAGCGCGCTCCGATCACGATCGAGGCGCGCAGCGCGAGCGAGTCCGGGACCGCCTCGAGCAGCACACGCTCGACGGCCTCGCGGCTGGCGAGATGGCGGGAGTTGCGCTGCCGCGAGCGGGAGGCGCCCTGCTGGAGCGCCCAGCGCGGCACGAGCCCGCCGAGATAGACGATCCGGCGGACCCCCGCGGCGCGCGCGGCCGCGGCGAAGTTGTCCGCGGCGAGCTGCTCGCGCTCCACGAAGCTCACCCCGCCGGGGGAGGGCTCCATCGAGTGGATCAGGTAGTAGGCGACCTCGACTCCGCGCAACGCGCGCTCGAGTCCCTCGCCGGTGACCGCGTCGCCGCGGAGCACCTCGGCGCTGCTCTGGGCGAGGCTCTGCGGTCGCCGCGTCAGCGCGCGCACCTCGTGACCTTCGCGCTGCAGCGCGGGCAGGAGCTGCGAGCCCACGAAGCCCGTCGCGCCGGTGAGGAGGATCTCCATCGCCTCAGATGATGACGGCCCGCGGTGCTCTTCCCGGAGGGCGGGCGCGGATCGCGGCTGGGCCGGGGGCGTTCCCGCAGCTGCCGCGAGAAGCTGTGGGGAACGCCCGGAAACTGCGCGTGAAACGCGGTGATTGTCACAGGAAAGTGACGCTGGAACCCCTGTTTCCGGATAGCCGTTCTTTTTCTCTGCGATTTGCGAGTTGGGGTCGCGCCCGGCCTTGAGGGCGCCTCGCCCGCGTGCTTTGATCGCCTCCGTTCAGGGCAAGCGCGACGAAGCGGGGGAAGGGTTGCAGAGCAAGACGAGCAGACGGGCACCACGGCGGCCGGCGCAGCGGAAGGTGAGCTGCGAGGAATGCTTCTTCCGCGTCAACCTGCTCTGCGCGCTCGATCTCGAGGAGCCCTGCGCGACCTTCCGCCCGAGCGATGCGCAGCTCAAGCCGCCCTCGCAGCTGCGCTTCGTCTTCCGCCAGGAGCGGCGCACGCGAGCGGCGTGGGCCTTCCCCTCCGCTGAGGAGCAGGCAGCGCTCCACGCCTGATCGTCCACCACCCGGCGATGGCGATGAGCCGCCGCGGGTATATTCCCCAGAGACCTGCAAGCGTTCGGCAGAGGCGGTGGAGAGATGGCATCGAAGGACAGACTCGGCAAGGCCTCCGAAGCGGCCAAGGCCGCACAGAGCAACCGCTACGTACAGCGGCTGATCGAAGACGAGGAGCTGCGCACCAACCTCCTCTCCGCCTACGGCGCGGCGCGAAGCGCCTACGGCCGGATGACCAACGGCAAGCCCGCGGGCAAGGCGCTGATGGAGGACCGCAAGCTCCAGGCCGAGCTGCGTAGCGCGGTGGACTCGCTGCGCGACGCCTCGGGCTCGCTGCGGGAGGCTCCCGCGCCCGTCAGGCGCCGCCGCCGCGGTGGCCGCGCGATCGTGCTGCTCGCGGTCGGCGGGCTGCTCGCGGTCGCCCTCAACGAGGGCCTGCGCTCGAAGGTGCTCGACGTGCTGTTCGGCGCCGAGGAGCAGTTCGACTACAGCTCGACGACCGCACCGGCGACGCCGCAGCCCGCGGGCGTGGCGAGCTGAGCGACTCCCGGAGGCCGGGGTCGTTGAGCGCCGCTGAGACGACCGCTGTGCAGGCAAGCCCGAAGGGCGAGGAGCTGGAGGCGCCCGCGGGGGCGACCACGCGGCCGCTCTCCGGCGAGAAGGCGCAGCGCATCATCGATGCGATGCGTCACAGCGTGGCCAAGCGCGGGACCACCGGTTCCACCTTCGATCACGTCTCGCGCGAGGCGGGTGTCTCGCGCGGGCTGCTGCACTACTACTTCGGGACGAAGGAGAAGCTGCTCGTCGAGGCGGTCAGGCGCGACGCGGAGCTGCGGATCGAGCGGCTGCAGGAACAGCTCTCGACGGCGAAGACGGCGGACGCCTTCATCGACCTGATGGCGCAGAACCTGCAGGAGACGATCCACGAAGACCCCGACTTCCTCACGCTCGCCTTCGAGCTCTTCACGCTCTCCCGTCGCAACGAGGAGATCGCGGTCGAGTACCGCGCGCTGATGCGGCGCACCCGTCATCAGGTGACGGAGATGCTCGAGTCCGCGCAGCGCGAGGGCGTGCTTCACCTCCACGCGGAGCCCGCGGCGATCGCGGAGATCCTCTTCTCGCTCGGCGACGGCTTCGCACTGCGCATGCTCAGCGAGCCCGACCGTGACTTCAGCGAGACGATCGCGGCCGGGATCACCGCGGTCCGCGCGCTGCTCACCGATTAGCTCGGCGGATTAACCCGCGCGGCGCTTCGCGGCGCGGCCTCCTTGAGCCCGGATCGGGCGCACCTATAATCGGCGTTCATGCCGATCTACGAGTACCGCCGCCCGGACGGGACCACCTTCGAGATACAGCAGTCCTTCAGCGACGAGACGCTGAAGGTCGACCCCGACACGGGCGTTCCCGTCGAGCGGGTGCTGCACGCGCCCGCCGTTCACTTCAAGGGCAAAGGCTTCTACAACACCGACTACGGCACGAAGCGCCGCAACCGTGAGACGGCCGCGGCGGCGGAGAAGTCCTCGAGCGAGGGCTCCTCGTCCTCTGACTCCGCCAAGTCCGATTCCGGCAAGTCCGACTCGGGCAAGAGCGAGACCTCCAAGTCCTCGGGCGAGAAGAAGACCGAGTCCCCGAAGAAGGACTCGAAAGCCGTCACCGCCAAGGGCTGAAGCCGAGCTTCACCCTTCCATGAACTTCTTGACCGCTTCGCGGCGGGCGGATTCGCTGACCGTGAGGCCGTCGCCCCCACCCGGGAGGACCGTCGCCCCGGTCGGGGTGAGCACCCGCGTGGGCGGCGTCCCCGAGATCGCGAGTCCGGCGAAGAGCTGAATCAGCGTCGGCCCGCTCATGTCGGAGATGATCGCGGGGGGTGCGTCCCAGGCGATCCAGGGCAGGCGGATGAAGCTCGAGAAGGAGAGCAGCCTTCCCTTCATCGCGTTGAAGAGCTCCTGCTGGTGTTCCTCGCGCTGCAGGTCGGTCTCGTTCGGCGCACAGAGGTTCTCCCGGGTGCGCGCGATCGCGAGCGCCTGCTTGCCGTCGATGTGATGGGTGCCCGCGGGCAGGCGCAGCGTGTAGCCGCCCTGAGAGAAGCCTCCGTCGAGGCGCGAGACGATGCAGCCCCCCTTGTAATCCACCCCGCCCATCGCGTCGATCAGCGCGGGGAAGTCTTCGAAGTTGACTTCGACCACGTGGTTGATCGGGATTCCGAGCCAGTTCTTGATCACGCGGATCGACTCTTCGGGGCCGCCGAACTCGTGCGCGGCGTTGATCTTCTGCAGCCCGTGGCCGGGGATCTCGACGACCGTGTCACGCGGGATCGAGAGTCGTGAGGACTTGCCCCCGCCGGTGCGGATCAGCATGATCGTGTCCGAGCGGCCCGGGCCGCTCTTTTCCGCTCCCGGTTCCTTGCTGTTCTTCTGGCGCGTATCGGAGCCGAGCACGAGGATGTTGTTCGCCGATGTGAGCGGGCTGCCCGCGGAGTCCAGCACGGAGGCGACGTTCCCGGCCGGGGAGGTGCGCTCGAAGTGCGAGCTGATCAGGAAGAGGATCAGGGAGAGGAGGATCCAGCCGAAGATCAGCCCCGCGATGCTGAGCGCGATGCGTTTGGCGCTCGTCCAGCGTCGCCACCCCGAGGCGCCCGGCAGGCGCGGGCGGCCACGTCTGCGTCGCGCGCGCAGTTCGTCCGGGTCGGGAGCCGGCGGGCGCCGCGGGCCGCCCCTCGTGGGTCCCGGAGCGGCCTGCCCACCGCGGCCCGGAGCCTGGACGGCGTCGCCCTCCGAGCCCCCGAGCAGCTTGCGGCGGGCTCGGTAGCGGGTGTACTGAGGTGGCTCCTCGCGCTCGTCGGCCATCGAGTGGACCCTATATTTGCCGCATGACCCCCCCGCAGGCGCCGGTCGGGCGGCTGATCGTCTGCCCCACGCCGATCGGGAACCTCGCCGATGTGACGTTGCGTGTGCTCGAGGAGCTCGGGCGTGCTGACGCGATCGCGTGCGAGGACACCAGGCACACGCGCGTGCTGCTCGACCGGCACGGAATCGCCGCGCACGAGCTCGTGAGCCTGCACGAGCACAACGAAGGACCGCGCGCGAGAGCGCTCGCGGCGAGGATCCGCGCGGGGGAGAGCATCGCGCTCGTCTCCGACGCGGGAACCCCGCTCGTCTCCGACCCCGGCTTCGAGCTGCTGCGCGAGTGCCTGCGAGAGGGGCTCGTGGTCGAGGTGCTGCCGGGAGCGAGCGCGACGGTGACCGCGCTCGTCGCCTCCGGGCTGCCCGCGGCGCGCTGGCGCTTCGTGGGCTTTCTCCCGCGCAAGCGAGGTGAGCTGAGCGCGCTGCTCTCCTCCAACGAGGAGACGCTCCTCGCCTTCGAGTCGCCGCGACGGCTCGCGGCGACGCTCGCGCTGCTCGCCGAGCTCGACTCCAGGCGCCCGGCGGCGGTCTGCCGCGAGCTCACGAAGGTCCACGAGGAGGTGCTCCGCGGGAGCGCGGCCGAGCTCGCCGCGCGCTATGCGGCCGAGCAGCCACGAGGCGAGATCGTGCTCGTGGTCGGGCCGGCCGACGCGCAGGCGCTGGAGCTCGACGCCGCGGTGCTCGCGCTGCGCGAGATCGTTGCGGCGGGCGCGCGCGCACGGCCGGCGGCCGCCGCGATCGCGAGGCTGACGGGGCTCGGTGCGAACGCGCTCTACGACGGGCTCACCCGCGCGGACGGATAGCCTCAGACGAGGCATGTCCTTCTACGTCACGACGCCGATCTACTACGTCAACGCGGCCCCGCATCTGGGCCACGCCTACACGACGATCGCGGCCGACGTGATGGCTCGCCACCACCGCCAGCGCGGCGAGGAGGTCTTCTTCCTGACCGGCACCGACGAGCACGGGGAGCCCGTCGCGGACGCGGCGCACGCGCTCGGGATCGAGCCGCAGGCGCTCGCGGACCGCAACGCCGAGCGCTTTCGCGCGCTCGCCCCGCAGCTCGGGGCGAGCAACGACTTCTTCATCCGCACCACCGACGCGCCGCACGAACGGATGGTCCAGGAGGTGCTCTCGCGCGTCCGCGATGCGGGCTACGTCTACAAAGGCACCTACGAGGGCTGGTACTGCCCGCGCTGCGCGGACTTCAAGGCGGACAGCGAAGTCGATGAGGGCAACCGCTGCCCGATCCACCACATCGAGCTCACGCGCGAGCAGGAGGACAACTACTTCTTCAAGCTCTCCGCCTTCCAGGGGCAGCTCGAAGAGCTCTACGCCGCCCGCGCGGACTTCGTCGCTCCGCGCAGCCGCTACAACGAGGCGCTCTCCTTCATCCGCTCAGGGCTGCGCGACGTGCCCCTCACACGGCACAAGCTCACCTGGGGGGTCCAGGTCCCGTGGGATCACGAGCACGTCTTCTACGTCTGGTTCGACGCGCTGCTCAACTACTACACCGCGCTCGGCTACGCCCGCGAGGGCGAGGACCTCACGCGACTGTGGCCCGCGAGCTACCACCTGATCGGCAAGGACATCCTGCGCTTCCACACGGTCTACTGGCCCGCGCTGCTGCTCGCCGCCGGACTGGAGCTCCCCGAACGGATCTTCGTCCACGGCTACCTGCTGATGGAAGGGGAGAAGATGAGCAAGTCGCTCGGCAACGTGCTCGACCCCTTCGAGGTGATCGAGCGCTTCGGCTCGGACGCGCTGCGCTTCTACCTGCTGCGCGACGTCTCCTTCGGGCAGGACGGCTCCGTCTCGACCGCCGCCTTCGAGCTTCGCTACGAGACGGAGCTCGCCAACGAGCTCGGGAACCTCGCCAACCGCACGATCTCGATGCTGCTCCGCTACCGCGACGGCGAGGTCGCCCCGCTCGTGCTCGACCCGGTGCTCGCCGCCGACTTCGAGGGCCTGCCGGAGAAGGTCGCGGCACACATCGACCGGGCGGAGATGACGGTGGCGCTGGAGGAGATCTGGCAGCGGGTGCGGCGGCTGAACCGCTATGTGGAGGAGCGCGCGCCCTTCCGGCTCGCCAAACAGGACGACGCGGCGGAGGAGCTCACGACGGTGCTCGGCAACCTCGCCGAGGGACTTCGCGCGGTGACGGTGCTGCTCTGGCCCTATCTGCCCGCTTCCACGGAGCGACTGCTGGAATCGCTCGGGGCACCGGACACCGCGCTCGCGGGGGCGGCGATGGGGAGTGGTCGGATCGAGCGCGTGAGCGCGATCGGCTCGCTGTTCCCGAAGGACGCCGCCGAGCGCGAGCCCTCGTGATCGACTCCCACACCCACCTCGAGCTCTGCGAGCCCCCCGACGCGGAGCTCGTCGCCGCGGCGACGGCGGCGGGAGTGAGCCGGATACTCACCGTGGGCATCGACGGTGCGTCCTGCCGCGCGGCGCTCGCCGCGGCGGAGGACTTCCCGCAGGTCTACGCCGCGGTGGGGCGCCACCCGAACGCCGCACGGGGCTTCGACGACGCCGACCTCGCCGAGCTCGAGGCGCTCGCGGCCCACGAGCGCTGCGTGGCGATCGGCGAGACGGGCCTCGACTACTACCGCGAGGAGACCCCGCCGGCGGATCAGCGCCGCGCCTTCGCCGCTCAGATCGCCCTGGCGCGGGCGACGAACAAGCCGCTCGTGATCCACACCCGCGCGGCCGACCAGGACACGCTCGACCAGCTCGCCGCCGAGGCCGAGGGGGTGTCCGTGGTGATGCACTGCTTCTCGATGCCCGACCGGCTCTCGGAGTGCGTGGAGCGGGGCTACGCGATCTCCTTCGCGGGAAACGTGACCTACAAGAGCGCGAGGGACCTCGCCGAGGCCGCGCGGGTCGTGCCCGAGGAGCGGCTGCTCGTGGAGACCGACGCGCCCTACCTCACGCCCCAGGCGGTCCGCAAGCACCGCAACCAGCCCGCGTTCGTCGCCCACACGCTCGCCTTCATCGCGGAGCTGCGAGGCGCCGAGCCCGGCCGGCTCGGAGCGGTGGTCGAGGCGAACGGCGCGCGCATCTTCGGCTGGGAGCCCCCGGCCTCGCCGCCGGAGTGAGCGCGTTGGCCGAGGCGCCCGCGCAACCGAGCCTGCGCCGGATGCGACAGTTCGGCGTGCGACCGGACCGCGAGCTCGGCCAGAACTTCCTGATCGACTCCAACATCCTCGGCGTGATCGAGCGCGCGGCCGAGCTCGGCCCGGAGGACGTGGCGCTCGAGATCGGGGGTGGCCTCGGGGTGCTCAGCGAGCACCTCGCCGCGCGCGCGGCGCACGTGCACGTGATCGAGCTCGACGAGCGGCTGCGCGACGCGCTGCTCGACGCGACCGTGCCGCATCCCAACGTGAGCGTCCACTGGGGCGATGCGATGACGCTCCCGCTCGCCACGCTCGCCCCCGCCCCGAGCAAGGTCGTCGCGAACCTCCCCTACGGGATCGCCGCGGGCGTGCTGCTGCGCACGATCGAGGAGCTTGCGAGCGTGCGGCTGTGGGTGGGGATGGTCCAGCGCGAGGTGGGTGAGCGCCTCGCCGCGGTGCCCGCCGGCGCCGCGCGGGGCGGCGCCCCGAAGGGGTCCTACGGCGTGCCCTCCGTGCTCGCTCAGCTCGCCTGCGAGGTTCGCGTGCTGCGCGCGATCCCGCGCAGCGTCTTTCACCCCGTGCCGAACGTGGACTCCGTGCTCGTCGGCATGCGGCGCCGGCCCGGGCCGGAGGGCGAAAGCCTCGCCGGGCCCTCGGGGCTCGCGTTGCGCAAGCTCGTGAGCGGCGCGTTCGCACACCGGCGAAAGACGCTCGCGGGTTCGCTCGCGCTCGACGGCGGCGCCCCCGGAGTCTCGCGCGAGCGTGTCCGCGAGGCGCTCGGCGAGCTGGGGCACCCCCCGGACGAGCGCGCGGAGCGGCTCTCCCCGGAGGAGTTCCGGGCGCTGGCGGGAATCCTCGCTCTGTGAGCACGCCGACGCTGCGGGCGCTCGCGCCCGCGAAGGTCAACCTGGGGCTGTTCCTCGGCCCCACGCGCGAGGCGGACGGGCGTCACGAGCTCGCGACCGTGATGCAGTCGATCTCGCTCGCGGACGAGCTGCTGCTCGAACCGCTGGAGCGAGGCGAGGGCCCCGACGAGCTGCGCTGTGAGGGGGTCCCCGGCCCGCCGGAGCAGAACCTCGCCGCGCGCGCGCTGCGCGAGTTCCGGGAGCGGACGGGCTGGGACGGGCCGCCCGTGCGCCTCACGATCGAGAAGCACATCCCTGTCGCGGCGGGGCTTGCGGGCGGCTCAGCCGACGCTGGGGCCACGCTGCGCCTCGCCCGCGCCGCCTCCGGCCTGGGCGAGGACGCGCTGCTGCTGGAGATCGCGGCCGGGCTCGGGGCCGACGTTCCCGCGCAGGTCTCGCCCGGTCGCTGGCTGGCCGGCGGGGCGGGTGAGTGGCTCACTCGGCTGCCGTCACCGAAGCTCGCCTTCGGGCTGCTCGTGCTCCCCGCCTCCTTCGGTCTCTCGACCGCCGAGGTCTTCGCGGAGGCGGACCGGCTCGGGCTGGCGCGCACGCGCGCAGCCGTCGCGCGTGCGCACGACGAGCTCGGCGAGGCGCTCGCGCGCGGCGCCCCGCTGCCCGCGGCGATCGAGCTGCTCCACAACGATCTGCAGCGGGCCGCCGTCTCGCTGCGTCCCGAGATCGCCGAGGCGCTGCGCTCCGCCTCGGCGGCGGGCGGTCACCCGGCGCTGCTGAGCGGCTCGGGTCCGACGGTGCTCGGTCTGTTCGCGAAGGCGGGCGAGCAGGGCCTCGCGCTCGCGCGGCTCGCGGCGGGGAGCCTCGAGGATCGCGTCCCCGCGGCGCTCAGCGCGGTGCCCGTGGAGGCCTCCTACGGCGAGCCCCAGCCGCTCTAGAGGCCGACGCGGCGGCTCCGCGACCGGCGGGCGACGGCCGCGTGCGTCACAATCCCAGGCCAGTAGATGACCAGAACCCAGATCAACGAGCTCGTCGCGGGCGCCAGCGCGGTCATCGGGATCCTCGTTTACGCCGGTTTGATCCTGCGTCCTGCGTGGACCGCCTACTCACGGCTCTGGGAGCGGCTTGCCGCCGCCGTCCTCTCCCTCTATGTGCTCGCCGTCTTCATCGGCGCGGGCATCGCCGGCGCACTCGCCGCCGTCTACTTCTGGAGCTGAGCCGTGTCTGATCTGGCGGCGCTCGACGCGATCACCGAGGCGGTCGAGTCCGGAGCGGGGCTGCCCGAAGTCGTGCGGGCCGCCGCGCGGGCGCTCGAGGCGAGCCTCGCCGTGACCGACCCCTGGGGCGCGACGCTCGCAGTCGCCGCTCGCTCGCCGGCGGAGGAGCGCACGCTGCTGAGTCGCGGCGAGGGCGTCTCCAGCGCCCCGCTGCGGGTGGCGGACACCGTCGTGGGCACCCTGCTGATGCGCGCGAAGTCCGAGCCGAGCGCCTCGATGCAGCGGCTGCTGCTGACGATGATCGCTTCCGAGGTCGAGCGCGTGCGCGCTCCCGAGCGCGTCTCTGAATCGGTCGCCTCGGACTTCCTGCGCGCGATCCTCGTGCGCGAGCTGACCGACCGCGAGGAGCTGCTCTCGCGGGCCCGCGAGCTCTCGGTGGAGATCGAGGACGGCGCGAGCATGATCGTGGCTCGAGCCCACCCCCAGTCCCCGAACGACGAGGGCTGGCGCGGACGGGTGCGCGCGGTTGCCGAGCGCGGCGCACGCGCGGTCGCGAGCCGCTCGATCGCCGCGCTCTCAGAACGCGAGGGGAGCGTGGCCGAGGTGCTGCTGCTCGTTCCGGGCGGCGACGAGGGCGCCGCCGCGCGCGCGGCCGAGGCGGTGATGCGCGAGATGGAAGCGGGCCTCTCCGGCTTCACCTTCGCGCTCGGGCGAAGTCGCATCGCGGCCGATCCGAGCGAGCTGCCCCGCGCGGCGAGCGAGGCGCTGCTCGCGGCGAACGTCGCGCAGGGCTCCGAGGACGGGGCGGCGGCGCTCGCGTTCGAGGAGACCGGCGCCTACCGCCTGCTGCTCTCGGCGATGAGCGAGAACCCGAGCGAGCTGCAGCGCTTCTACGCCGAGACCGTGGAGCCGTTGGTCGCCTACGACGAGCAGTACGAGACCGATCTCGTGCGCACCCTGGAGACGTTCCTCGAGGCCGACGGCAACGTGGCGGGGACAGCGCAGCGGCTCTTCACCCACCGCCACACGATCTACTACCGCCTGGAGCGGGTGCGCGAGCTCTCCGGTCTCGACGTGAGCTCCAGCGACGGGCGCGAGAAGCTGAGCCTGGGCCTGAAGTCGATGCGCGTGCTCGGGATCGCCTCACCAGGCGGACCGGCCTCAGAGGCGGGGGCCGAAGGCGGGCGCGTCCCGCGCCGCAGCGGCCGACGCGGCTAGAAGCGGCTAGAAGCGGCGGCCGAACTCCATCGCGTAGGTCGCGCCGCTCTTGCCGGCGCCGAGCACACCCGGGACGGCCGGGTCGACGGCGACACCCGCGTCGCGGTATTCGCTGGTCAGGATCACCGCGCGGTGCGGCGGGGAGGCCATCCACTGGGCGACGATGCGCAGCGGGCTCGAGTAGCTGCCCGTGCCCCAGGCGATGTTCTGCCCGACCGCCACACCCGCGGCGTGCGCTGGGTAGCGCGTCACGTTGACGAGCGCGAGCGGAGTCTGGCCGCTGGGACGCACGTCGGCGAAGTAGTCGGTGCCGACCATCGCCGAGACCTGGCTCGCCGCCACGCGCAGCAGGTAGCGGTTCGCTCGCAGCGGGCGCAGCCCGTTCGCCGCCCGGATCTGGTTGATCAGGCAGAGCGTGGCGGCATCCACGAGCGCGGCGTCGGCGCCCGTGGGGCGCAGCGTGGCACCACGGCAGGGGGCTCCCGCCGCGCGTGCGCGCGGTCGCGCGGCCGCGGCGGCGGACGGCGTGGCAAGGGGTGACCACGACGCGATGACCACCGCGAGCGTGGCGCACAGCCCTCCAACCGTTCTCGCAGCTCCGGCTCGCAGAGTGCAGGAATACTTGCAGGATTGGATGACGCAGCCCTTCTTGCCCATTTTCGCCCCCTCCCAAACAGGTTCGCAAGCTGACCGGGTAGTCCTGCTCGGGTGCGAGGGGCCCGCGACTATCCTTCGTCGGGCCGTTGGGGGGTCGTCCAATGGCAGGACATCAGGTTTTGGTCCTGAGAATCGGGGTTCGAGTCCCTGCCCCCCAACCTGAGCTCGCTGCGGCCACGGACGTGGCAGCCCGCCCGCGAGCGTTTAGCATCCGTTCGGTGAGCGCCCCCACGGTCCTGATCCTGGCCGCAGGCCAGGGCACGCGCATGCGTTCGCGGACGCCCAAGGTGCTGCACGAGATCTGCGGGCTGCCGATGGTGCTCTGGCCGCTGCGGGCGGCCCAGGAGGCGGGAGCGGGGAGGATCCTCGTCGTGGACTCCCCGGCGGGGGCGGTGCACGAGGCGCTGCCCGAGGGCGTAGAGGTCGCGATCCAGCCCGAGCCGAACGGCACGGGCGGCGCGGTGGCCGCGGCGATCGAGGCGCTCGGGGCCGAGCTCGCCGACGAGCAGGCGGTGCTCGTGCTCAGTGGCGATGTCCCGCTCGTTAGCGCGGCCGCGATCGGCGAGCTGCTTGCCGCGCACGCCGAAGCGGGTGCGGCGGCGACGATGGCGACGACGGTGCTCGCGGACCCGAGCGGCTACGGGCGCGTGGTGCGCGACGCGGCGGGCGAGGTGGAGCGCGTGGCTGAGACCAAGAGCGAGGGGGATTCGACTCAGGCGGAGCGCGAGATCCGCGAGGTGAACACGGGCATCTTCGTGTTCGCCGCGGGAGCCCTGCGGCTCGCGCTGCCGCGCCTGGACGCGGAGAACGCTCAGGGCGAGCTCTACCTCCCCCAGGTGCTCGAGGTGCTGCGCGCCGAGGGCGCGCGCGTGCTCGGCCACGTCATCGCTGACGAGCTGCTCGTGCTCGGGGTCAACGACCGCGTCTCGCTCGCTCACGTGCGGGCGCTTGCGCAGCGTGCGATCCACGAGCGTCACATGCGAGCGGGAGTGACGATCGTGGATCCCTCGGCGACCTCGATCGACGTGCTCGTGGAGATCGGCGAGGACACGGTGATCGAGCCCTTCACGACGATCCGCGGCAGCAGCAGGATCGGAGCGGGCTGCACGATCCGCCAGTCCTACCTGCTCGACTGCGAGCTCGAGGACGGCGTGAACGTGGGACCCTTCGCCTACCTGCGGCCCGGCGCGTTGCTGCGCGAGGGCTCGAAGGTGGGGACGTTCGTCGAGGTGAAGAACTCCGACATCGGTCCCGGCGCGAAGATCCCGCACCTCTCCTACATCGGCGACGCGGACGTGGGCGCGAAGAGCAATCTCGGCGCGGCGACGATCACGGCCAACTACGACGGTGCGAACAAGCACCGCACGACCGTCGGGGCGGGGGTGAGGACGGGCGTGGACACCACGCTCGTCGCGCCCGTGAGCGTCGGCGACGGTGCGTACACGGGGGCGGGCTCGGTGATAACCGAGGACGTCCCTGCGGGCGCGCTCGGGATCGCCCGGGAGCGCCAGGTCAACAAGGAGGGCTACACCGGCCCGAGCAAGGAGCGCAAGTGAGCGACCCCGCCGTGAGCACGACCCAGACCTTCTTTACAATCGGGGGAGAGATGAGCGCGATGGACACCCACACGGAGTCATCGCGCGCGAGCCTGCCGATCGATTACAACAAGCGGCTGATGCTCTTCAGCGGGCGTGCGAACCCGCAGCTCGCGGCGGACATCGCGGAGAAGCTGGGAGTCGAGCTCGGGCCGGTGATCTCGAAGACGTTCTCCAACGGCGAGGTCTACTGCCGCTACGAGGAGTCGATCCGCGGGGCCGACGTGTTCATCGTCCAGCCCACCTGCGGGAACGCGCAGACCGGGGTGACGGCGAACGACTCCCTGATGGAGCTCGTGTTCATGATCGACGCGGCGGTGGGCGCCTCCGCGCACCGCGTGATCGCGGTCACGCCCTGGTTCGGCTACTCGCGCCAGGACAAGAAGTCCGCTCCGCGCGAGCCGATCTCCGCGCGCATGGTCGCGCGCATGCTCGAGGCCGCGGGCGCCGATCGGGTGCTCACGATGGACCTCCACGCCGGCCAGATCCAGGGTTTCTTCCAGAAGCCGGTCGATCACATGACCGCGCTCTTCATGCTCACGCAGTACTTCGCGGACCTCAACCTCCCCGACCTCGTCGTGGTCGCTCCGGACGCCGGTCGCGTGAAGCTGAACAAGAAGTTCGCCTCGAAGATCGGGGCGGAGCTCGCGATCCTCGACAAGGAGCGCCCCGCGCAGCAGGTCGCTGAGATCGGCTACGTGATCGGTGACGTGCGCGGCAAGACGGCCGTGATCGTGGACGACATGATCGACACGGCGGGCACGCTCTGCGCTGCGGCGAAGACGGTCAAGGAAGCGGGCGCGGAGCGCGTCTACGCGGCGGCGACGCACGCGGTCTTCTCGGGCAACGCCTTCGAGAACCTCCGTACCTCCGACCTGCACGAGATCGTCGTCACCGACACGATCCCCGTCCAGGCGGGGCTGCCGGAGAACGTGCGCGTGCTCCCCTGCGCGGAGCTCCTCACCGACTCGATCCGGCGGATCTTCGTCGACGACTCGGTGAGCGAGGTATTCGAAGGGGAGAACCAGCTCTTCTGAGGTCCCGGGCGCGCCCGTCGCGACGCCCGAGCGCGATCGACCCCCTGCGAGGATGGCCCGATGGCCTCCTCGCCCACAACGCGGCTGCTCCGGCGGCCCGGGTTCGCGCGCTACTTCGCGACCGTCGCGGCGGCACGCGCGACGGGGACGATGTTCAACGTGGCGGGTGTGCTCCTGATCCTGGAGCGCACGCACGATCTTGCGCTCGCCGGTGTCGTCGTCGCGGCGGCGACGCTGCCCGGAGCGTTCACCGGGCCGTTCCTCGGCGCCTGGCTTGACCTCGCGAAGAGCAGGCGCCGCCTGCTCGTGCTCGACCGGATCGTGACCGCCGCTGCGCTCGCGGTGATCCTGCTCTGCGCGGGCCACGCGCCGAACTGGGTGCTGCCGCTGCTCGCGCTGCTCTACGGCGCGACCTCGCCGCTCTCATCCGGGGCATTCTCGGCGGTGCTGCCGGAGATCGCGGGCCCGGAGCTGCTCGACGTGGCGAACGCCTTCGAAGGCGCCTCGATCAACGTGGCCTTCATCATCGGGCCGGCGCTCGCGGGGTTGATCGCGGCGGCGGCGGGCGCGGCGGCGGCGGTCGACGTGCAGATCGGAGCGGGCGTCGCGCTCGCGGTGCTGATCGCGGGGGACGCGACCTTCGAGCTGCGCCCCGAACATGACGAGAAGCGCCCGGAGGGTGTGCTCCACGCGGTCAAGGAGGGGCTCAGCGCGACCTGGAGGATCCAGCCGCTGCGCTTCAACATGATCATCGACTGCTTCTACGTGCTCGCCTGGAGCACGCTGAACATCAGCCTCCCCGCCTTCGGGATCGCGCTCGGCGCGGGAGCGCACGCCTCGGGCTACATGTGGGCGGCGGTTGCGGCCGGCTCGATGGTCGGCGGTTTCGCGCTGAAACGGCGCGCGCGCACCGCACCGCGCGTGTTCATCGGCGGCTACTTCCTCGCGATGGCGGTCTCCGCCGCGTTCTGGCCGCTGGCCGGCAGCCTCGCGGTCGCGCTCGTGCTGATCTTCCTCACCGGCGTGCTCGACGGTCCGGGTCTCGTCTCGCTGATCTCGATCAGACAGCGGCTCGCGCCTCCGCACGTGCGGGCGCAGATCTTCACGACCGCGAGCAGCCTCCACTCGGCGGTGCTCGCCGCGGGCGCCGCGGGGGCGGGGCTCTTCCACCGCGCGTTCGGGACCGACGCGACGCTGCTCACCTTCGCGGCGCTGATCGGGCTGGCCGGGGCCCTCGCGCTCGTGAGCCAGTACGACCAGCCGCCGGGAACGCTCGCGGGCGCCGCAGCTGCCGATCGCAGCGAATAGGGTCGCCGGGTGGCCGAGATCTCCCTGCGCTCACGCCTTGCGCTCGCCGCGATCAAACGGCGGCTGCCCTCGCTCGTCTCCGCGGACCCGGTGGCGGGCATGCGCGAGGGCCTGCATCTCGCGGTCGTCGGCTCGGGCTCCCCGCTGCCGGACCGGCAGCGCGGCAACCCCTGCGCGGCGGTGGTCGCGGACGGGAGGATCTTCCTCGTCGACGCTGGGGAGCGCTCGGCGGAGACGATGGCCCGCATGCAGCTCGCGCCGGGGCGAATCGCGGCGGTCCTGCTCACCCACTACCACTCGGATCACATCGGCGGGCTCGGCACGGTCAACCTGCAGCGCTGGGTCGCCGACGCGGATCGCAGCCCGATGCGGGTGATCGGCCCGACGGGGGTCGAGCGGGTCGTCGCCGGCTTCAACGAGGCCTACGCCCTCGACGCGGGCTACCGCACCGGCCACCATGGTGCCGAGGTCGCCCCGCCCTCGGGGGCGACGATGGTCGCGGAGCCCTTCTCGATCCCCGCGGGAGAGACGGCGAAGGTCGTGCTCGAGCAGGGCGCTCTCAAGGTCACCGCCTTCACCGTCGAGCATCCTCCGATCGAGCCCGCCGTCGGCTACCGCTTCGACTACGGAGGCCGCAGCGTGGTGATCAGTGGCGACACGATCTACACGCCCGGGTCTGGTCCGGGCCGCGACCGGTGCCGACCTGCTGCTCCACGACGCCCTCTCGCCGGAGCTGCTGAAGCTCGTCGAGCAGGCGGCGGCCAGGGCGGGCTTGCAGATGCGCCGCCGGATCCTCGCCGACGTGGCCGACTACCACGCGAGCGCCCCTCAGGCGGCCGACGCGGCGCGGGAGGCGGGCGTCGGCGCTCTCGCGATCACGCACATCGTTCCGCCGCTGCCGCTGAAGGGCCTCGAGGCGATCTTCCTCGGCGACGCGCGCGAGCGCTTCGGCGGCGAGCTCTGGCTTGCGCGTGACGGTGACCTCTACAGCCTCCTCAGCGCCGAGACGGGGGTGCGACGCGGGACCATGATGGGGCGCTTCCCGCGCCGATGATCCCCGCCGATCCCCCCACGCGGCCGGGCCCGCCCGGCCGGCCCGACCTCCCCTCCTGGGCGGGCCCCGATCCAGCCGCGGCGCGCGGCGGGTGGTCGCGACGTCGGCGCGTGCGGCTGCTGATCGCCGCGGGCATCGTGGTCTTCCTCGCGATCAGCGTGGAGCTCGCGCGCTTCCTGCAGACGGAGAACGTCGAACGCGACGCGGATCTGGCGCTGATCGAAGCTCAGGCGCGCGGGGACGTTCAGGGGATGCTGAGCCGGCTCAGCGGCTGCAGCACGAACGACGCTTGCGTTGCGAGCGTCCGCGCGAACGCGAGCAACCCCAGGCTCCTGCGCCGGGGCTCGGTGAAGATCCTCCAGCTCACCTCGCCGACTGCCTACTCGCTGTTCGGGGCGACCGGAAAGACGCGGCTCGCCTGGACGGTGATCGGCACGCTACCCGTCGTGCAGTGCGTGACGGTCCGCCGCACGGGCAACTTCCTGAGCGGGATCAAGGTGACGCTCACCGCCCTGAGTGCCCCGATCCCGAACGAAAACGATTGCTAGAGTCTCCATTCCTCAAATGGCTTCGACGACTACAAAGCTGAACGTGGCAAGCCGCTCTGCGGCGGGTTCGCGTGCCGCACGGCGCCTGCGCCGCGAAGGCCGCGTGCTCGGCGTGCTCTACGGAGGCGGCGAGGACCCGGTCGGTTTCGACGCGGACGAGCGCGAGCTGCGCCACGCGCTGGCCCGCTCGGGGGCGGTGTTGGACCTGAGCGTGGACGGCGGCAAAGCGAGCCCCGTCGTGCTGAAGGAGGCCCAGCGCGACCCGGTGCGCGGCCAGACGGTCCATGTCGACCTGCTGCGCGTCCGCCTCGACGAGGCGATCGGGGCGGTCGTCCCTCTCGAACTCCTCGGCATCGATGAGTCCCCGGGCGTGAAGGAAGGCGGGGTGCTCGAGCAGATCACGCGCGAGGTCAACGTCGAGGCGCTGCCGACCGCGATCCCCGAGTCGCTCGTCCACGAGATCGGCGAGATGCAGATCGGCGAGACGATCCTGCTCTCCGCGATCGTTGCGCCCGAGGGCGTGACGATCACCGATGATCTCGAGGAGACGGTCGTGGCCACCCTCTCGCCGCCGAAACTCCAGGCTGAGGTCGAGGATGAAATCGAGTCCGAGACCGAGGTCGTGGGCGAGGGTGAGGCCGAGTCGGAGGGCGACTCGGAGGGAGACTCCTCCGAGGAGGAGTAGCTGGCCCTGCGACGCCCCTTCGGCGGTGGCGCACCGGTCGACTGGTTGATCGTCGGACTCGGCAACCCCGGGCCCGAGCATGCGGGCAGCCGTCACAACGTGGGGTTCATGATCGCGGCGGCGCTCGTGGAGCGCTGGGAGCTGAAGGCTCAGAAGAACCGCTACAAAGCGCAGCTCGCCGAGGGCCGCCCGCCCGTGAGCGCGCTACCCGCGGGGTCTGAGCGTCCGCGCGTGGCGGTGCTCTGCCCCCTCACCTATTACAACGAGGCCGGTCGCGCGGTGGGCCCCGCGCGCGGGGCCTTCAAGCTCCCGCTCGAGCGGGTGCTGGTCGTGCACGACGAGATCGACCTGCCCTTCGACGACGTGCGCACCCGCCTCGGCGGCGGGCTCGCGGGCAACAACGGACTGAAGTCGATCAAGCGCGAGCTCGGCGGGGCTGAGTTCATGCGTGTGCGCGTCGGCGTGGGGCGTCCCGACTCGACCGATCCCGAGATCGTCGCGTCCTACGTGCTCGGGCGCTTCCGCGAGAGCGCCTCGCAGGTCGCGGCGCTCGTCGATCACGGTCGCGAGCAGGTCGAACGAGCGGTGCTCGCACACGACGAGGGCGAGGCCTGATGGCGGCGGGCGCACTGCGCACGCTGCTCGGGCTGATCGAGGACGACGAGCCCGCGAGGCGGTTGGCCGAGGAGGGCGGGCACGCCTTCGTCTCCGCCTCGCTGCGCCCGTATCTGATCGCCGCGCTGAGCGAGCGCGCGCAGGGCCGCTCGCGGCCGGTGCTCGTGGTGGTCGGAGACGATCGCTCCGCAAGGGAGATCGCGGGCGACCTGAAAGCCTGGCTCGCTCCGCGGCGGGTGCGCTACTACCCCTCGCGCGGCGTGGCCTACGAGTCGCATCTCGCCCCGCCCCCGCACCTCGTCGGCCTGCGCGTTGCCGCGCTCGACTCGCTGCTCGACTCCGATCCCGCGCCGGAGGCGGAGCGCCCGGTGGTGGTGGTGAGCGCGGTGGCGCTCTCGGAGAAGGTGCCCGACCCGGCGCTGCGCCCGCGCTCCTTCACGCTGCGCGTGGGCGAGCTGCTCGACCTCGACGAGTGCGCGCTGGAGCTCGTCGCGGCGGGTTACGAGCGCGTCGACCAGGTCGAGGAGCGCGGCCAGTTCGCGATGCGCGGCGGCCTGCTCGACGTCTACCCGGCGACGGAGGACCGCGCGGTGCGGGTGGACATGTTCGACGTGGAGATCGAATCGCTGCGCTGGTTCTCGACCTTCACCCAGCGCTCGCTCGGCGAGGCGGAGGAGGTCGAGATCGCGCCCGCAGCGGAGCTCGCGGCAGAGCACCGCGAGCTCGCGGAGATCGCGGCCGAGAGCATCCCGGCGGGGGGCATCGGCGCGGGGGGCGAGCAGGGCGAGCGCCCGGACATCGCGGAGCTGCTCCCGGTCGAGCGCTTCGGCGCGCTGCTCGATCTCGTGGGTGATGAGACCGAGCTGATCGTGGCGGCCGAGGAGGAGATCGAGCCCGCGCTGCGCGACCAGTGGAGCGACGTGTGCGCGGCCTTCGGCGACGTGGACGCCCACCATCTCTACATCTCTCCGGAGGAGATCGCCTCGGCGCTCGAGGCACGCACGCGCACCTGGCTCTCCTCGCACTCCTCGGGACAGGAGATCGAGCTGCGCGCGCAGTCCGCGGACACCGCGGCGCGCTCGCTGGCCGAAGCGGAGCCCGAGCTCGAGAAGCTCGTGCGCTCGGGCTACCGGACGGTCGTGGCCTTCCCGCGCCGCGGCGAGGGTGAGCGCGCGGCGTACAACCTCGGGCGCCTGAAAGCGAGCTGGCTCGGCGAGGGTGCGGCAACCGAGGCGGCGACGCAGCCGCTCGATCCCTCACTGCGCTTCGCGGCCGCCTCGCTGCGCGAGGGCTTCGTGGCCCCGCAGCTGAAGCTCGCGGTCTACCCCGAGCACCGTCTGCTGCGCCGCCGGCGCGCGGAGCGCCCCGGCGAGGGGTCGGGCGCGCGTCCCCGCCGCGGAGCGTTGCGCTCGTTCACCGATCTGCGTACGGGGGACATCGTCGTCCACGAGGACCACGGCGTGGCGCGCTTCGCGGGCTTCGAGACGCGCACCGTGGCGGACGTGACGCGGGACTACCTCTACCTCGAATACCAGGGCGACGACAAGGTCTTCGTTCCCACCGACCAGCTCGCGAAGATCTCGCGCTACGTGGGTGCGGGAGGCGAGCACCCGCCGCTCTCGAAACTCGGGGGCACGCGCTGGGAGACGATGAAGGCGCGGGCGCGACGCGCGGCTCAGGAGCTCGCGGGCGAGCTGCTCAGCCTCTACGCGGAGCGCCGCCGCCGCAGCGGCCACGCCTTCGAGGTGGACTCCGACTGGCAGCGCGAGTTCGAGGAGCGCTTCCCCTTCACCGAGACCCCGGACCAGCGCGAGGCGATCGAGCTGGTGAAGGCGGACATGGAGGCGCCGCGGCCGATGGACCGCCTGATCTGCGGCGACGTGGGCTACGGCAAGACGGAGGTCGCGCTGCGCGCGGCCTTCAAGTCCGCGGCGGAGGGCAAACAGGTGCTGATGCTCGTGCCGACGACGATCCTCGCCCAGCAGCACTACGGCACGTTCGCGGAGCGGCTCGCGGACTACCCCTTCACGATCGAGCACGTCTCGCGCTTCCGCACCGCGGCCGAGCAGAAAGAGGCGATCAAGGGCTTCGCGGCGGGGCGCGTGGACATCCTGATCGGGACGCACCGCGTGCTCTCCCGGGACGTGCGGGCGAAGGACCTGGGGCTGCTGATCGTCGATGAGGAGCAGCGCTTCGGGGTCAAGCAGAAGGAGCTGCTGCGCCAGCTCAAGCTGAAGGTGGACGTGATCTCGATGTCGGCCACGCCGATCCCGCGCACCCTGCAGATGTCGCTCGCGGGGTTGCGTGACATCTCCGTGATCGAGACGCCGCCGGAGGGTCGCAGGCCGGTGCGCACCTACGTGGGCGAGTACGAGGAGGAGCTCGTCAAGCGCGCGATCGAGCGCGAGCACGCGCGCGGCGGGCAGGCGTTCTTCCTGCACAACCGCGTGGAGTCGATCGAGGAGACCGCCGAGCGCCTGCGCGCGCTGTGCCCGGGCGTGCGCTTCGCGGTGGCGCACGGACAGATGGGCGAGGGGGAGCTCGAGGCGGTGATGATGGACTACCTGCGCGGAGGGGCGGACGTGCTCGTGTGCACCTCGATCATCGAGTCGGGGATCGACATCCCCCAGGCGAACACCCTGATCGTCGAGCACGCGGACGCCTTCGGGCTGGCGCAGCTCTACCAGATACGTGGCCGCGTGGGACGGAGCCGCGAGCGCGCCTACGCCTACCTGCTCTACGACTCCGCGGCCGCGCTCACCGCTGAGGCCGCGCAGCGGCTCTCCGCGCTCTCGGACTACACCGAGCTCGGCGCGGGGTTCAAGATCGCGATGCGCGACCTGGAGATCCGCGGCGCGGGCAACCTGCTCGGCGACGAGCAGTCCGGGCACGTGGCGGCGCTCGGCTTCGAGCTCTACATGCAGATGCTCGACGAGGCGGTGCGCGCGGCGGGGACGGAGGACGAGCAGGAGCTGCGCGAGCCCGTGCGCCTCGACGTGAGCGTGGACGCCTACGTGCCCGCGGACTACGTGCCCTACGAGCAGGCGAAGATCGAGGTGCACCGGCGGATCGCGGCGGCCTACGAGGTGGCTGACGTGGAGCGGCTGCGCGAGGACCTCGAGGACCGCTTCGGTCCGGTGCCGGAGCCGCTGGAGAACCTGCTCGCGTTGCAGCGAGCGAGGATCAAGTTCGGCCAGGCGGGGGCGCGCACGGTGAGCTTCCGAGGCGATCGGCTGGCGGTCGTGCCGATCGAGCTCGACTCCGTGCGGGCGCGCCGGCTGCGCGAGGAGCTCCCCGAGGCGCTGTACGAGTCTGGGCGCTCGCAGGTCTCGGTGCGCGTGCCGAAGGAGGGGGCGGAGCGCTTCCCGAGCGTGGTCCGCGCGGCGGACGCGCTGCTCGCGGTGGTGCGCGAGGCGGCTTAGGTCGCGTTGAGGCAGTCCTTATGCACAGTCCAGCTTTGATCCGCTAGAGTGCCCGACTCGTGTCGAAGTCCATTCGCTTTCTCGCGGCGCTCGGCGCCGTTTTGTTTGTCAGCCTCGCCCTCGTCGCTTGCGGCGGCGGTGGCATCCCGGGCAACGCCGTTGTGAACATCGGCGGGGCAAACTCGATCACCAAAGACGCCTACAGCCACTGGCTCGGCGTCGCGGCCTCCTCGGGATCGGCGACGGGCGAAAAAGTGACGGTCCCGGACCCGCCGAGCTACACAGCGTGCATCGCGCACCTGCAGGCGACCACGGCGAAAACGGAAAAAGGCAAGAAAGCCCCGACTCCGGCCGAACTGAAGAAACAGTGTGAAACGCAGTACAAGTCGCTGCAGCAGGAGGTGCTCGGCTTCCTGATCTCCTCCTCCTGGGTGCTCGGCGAAGCGAAATCGCTGGGCGTGAACGTGACCGACAAGGAAGTCGAAAAGAACTTCCTGAAGATCAAGCACCAGCAGTTCCCGAAAGCGGCGGAATTCGAAAAATTCCTTTCGACCTCGGGCCAGACGGTCTCTGACCTCCTGCTGCGCGTGAAGCTCAACATGCTCTCGCAGAAAATCCAGGAGAAGATCGTCAAGACGAAACCGAAGATCTCCGAAGCCGAAGCGCAGAAGTACTACAACGAAAACAAATCGCGCTACGGCACGCCCGAACACCGCAACATCGAGATCATCCTCACCAAGACCGAAGCTCAGGCGAGCTCGGCGAAGAAGGAAATCGAAGGCGGGAAGAGCTTCGCGAGCGTCGCGAAGAAGGTCTCGATCGACCCCACGAGCAAGGCCAAAGGCGGCTACCTCCCCGAAGTGATCAAGGGCGAGGAGGAGAAAGACCTCGACAGCGCGGTCTTCGGCGCCAAGCAGGGTGAACTCGGCGGCCCGATCAAGACGCAGTTCGGCTACTACGTCTACGAGGTGCTCGCGATCAAACCGGGTAGCTCGCAGCCCTTCTCGAAGGTCTCCTCGACGATCAAACAGACGCTCGCGACCCAGAAGCAGCAGAAAGCGCTGAGCGACTTCATCAAAAACTTCAAAAAGAAGTGGCAGGGCAAAACGAACTGCCGCAGCGGCTACGTGGTCGCGGACTGCAAGGGCTACAAAGCGCCCAAGACCGCGGCGGGCACGAGCAGCACCAGCACCGGCGAAGGCGCCGCGGTCACACCCGAAGGCTGAGGGGTGGGAGCCGGGATCGAGCGGGTACACGCCCGCCAGATCCTCGATAGCCGCGGTAACCCGACGGTCGAGGTGGAGGTCGGCCTCCAGGGTGGCGCGCAGGGGCGCGCGGCGGTGCCCTCAGGGGCCTCGACGGGAGAGTTCGAGGCCACCGAGCTGCGCGACGGGGGCAAGGCGTGGGGCGGCAAGGGCGTGACCCGCGCGGTGGCGAACGTCGAGGGCGAGATCGCGCAGGCGGTGCGGGGGATGGACTCCTCCGATCAGCAGGGGCTGGACCGCGCGCTGATCGCGCTCGACGGCACCCCGAACAAGTCCCGCCTCGGAGCGAACGCGATCCTCGGCGTGTCGCTCGCGAACGCTCAGGCCGCCGCGGCCGCGGCGGGTGAGCCGCTGTGGCGCTTCCTCGGCGGTCCCGAGGCGCGTGTGCTGCCCGTGCCGATGATGAACGTGCTCAACGGCGGCGCGCACGCGGACAACAAAGTCGACTTCCAGGAGTTCATGGTCGTGCCCTGTGGGGCGTCGAGCTTCTCGGCGTGCCTGCAGATGGGCACCGAGGTCTTCCACGCGCTGAAGCGCACGCTCCACGAGCGCGGCATGGCGACGGCGGTCGGCGACGAGGGAGGCTTCGCGCCGGACCTCGGCTCCAACGAGGAGGCGCTCGAGATGCTCGTCGCGGGGATCGAGGCGGCGGGCCTGCGCCCGGGGGAGGACGTGGCGATCGCGCTCGACCCGGCGACGAGCGAGCTCTTCGACGGGGGCGCATACGTGCTCGAGCACGAGGGGCGCACGCTGAGCGCGCCCGAGCTCGCCGAGTACTGGGGCGACATCGCGGGGCGCTACCCGGTTGTGTCGATCGAGGACGGGATGGACGAGGAGGACTGGGATGGCTGGAAGGCGCTGACCGAGCGCGTGGGCGAGCGCGTGCAGCTCGTGGGCGACGACCTCTTCGTGACCAACACCGAGCGGCTGCGACGCGGGATCGAGCTCGGGGTCGGCAACTCGATCCTGATCAAGGTCAACCAGATCGGCACCCTGACGGAGACCTTCGAGGCGATCGCAATGGCGCGCGAGGCGGGCTACACCGCGGTGATGAGCCATCGCTCCGGGGAGACGGAGGACGTGACGATCGCCGACCTCGCGGTGGCAACGGGGTGCGGGCAGATCAAGACGGGCGCGCCCTCGCGCTCGGACCGCGTGGCGAAGTACAACCAGCTCCTGCGTATCGAGGAGCAGCTCGGGGATCGGGCGGAGTTCCCCGGGCGCTCGGCCTTCGGCCGCGCCTGAATCGCTTGCAGGAGCCGGGCGCCCGAGCGCGAATGGACGATGGATGCCCGCTCGCACGGCCAGCGTGGCGCCCGCGGGGCGCCGCACCCGCTCCAGCGCCCCCCGTGGCACGGCCGGCCTGAGGGCTGCGGCGCGCGTACGCTGGGACCGCCTCGGGCGAATCGCGATGCTGCTCGTGCTCTTCGCGCTGATGTTCCTCTACCTGGGGACCGGGCTGCACATGCTCTCGACGTGGAGACAGTCCCACCGCGCGTCCGCGCGCGTCGCGGCGATGCAGTCCGAACACAAGCGCCTGGTGGGCGAGCACAACCGTCTGAGCAGCCAGGCGAACCTCGAAGAGCAGGCCCGGGCGCTCGGGATGCAGCGCCCCGACGAGCAGAACTTCATCGTCACCAACCTGCCGAACAACTAGCTCGCCGCAGCGGCGGGCCGGGCCGCTGCTAGCCTCGCGCCGGTGTCCTTCGAGAGCGCGATCTACCAGTGGCAACAGGGAGAGCGGCGCCTACGATCTGCCCCGCCCGAGCGCACTCGCGGTCTGGAAGCCGTGATCGCCGCGCTTGTCTCCGAACTGCGCCGCAGGCTCGGCGGGGGGTTCACCGCGGAGGAGCTCTCCGAGCTCTACGACAGCGGCACGGCGTGGTGCATGCAGGTTGCGATGCGCGTGGCTCCCGAGGAGCCCTGGGCCTGGGAGGCAGGGATCGTGATCGACGCGGCGTTCAACCGCTACCTGCGCGAGGCAACGGACTACGCGGGGGGGCGCCGGGAGGTCGGCGCGTAGGGGCTACTCGTCGTCGGCGCCGGCGAGGCGGCGGATCACGATGCGATCCTCCTCGACGGCGACCTCGACGGGGCGGTGGCCCGCCCAGTGCTCGGCGTAGACGGGGTTGTCCTGGATCGCGGGGTCGAGCCAGAGGCCGAACCCCTCCTCGCCGTGATCGAAGGTCCCCTCGAGCGGCTGGTTGCGCGCTCCGGAGCGGCGCCTGCCGCCCCTGCGGCCACGACGGCGGGTGCGCTCGCCGGACTCCTCTGAGTCCTCAGAGTCCTCAGGGTCCTCGCTCGCGTTCTCGGCGGCTTCGGCGCGGGCACGCTCGGCCTCGGCCTCAGCGGCTTCGAGCTCGGCTGCGATCAGCGCGTCGTCCTCGGCACGCAGATCGATCTCGTCGGGGTAGGCGCCCGCCGGAGTGCTCTCGCCGGCGTCCTCTCCCGCGAGGTCGTTCTGGCGCTTGAACTGCTCGATGTCCTTGACGCTCACCTCGAGCTGGTGGGCGACCCAGGCGTCCGTGCGGCCCTCTCGGGCCCAGGCACGAATCTGATTGAGGTGTGGGCGCAGAGATTTCCGGGGCATCGACGGTCCGGGAGACTAGCGTAAAGCGGACCACGCACGCCGCGCACGGCCCAACCTCCTCCCAGGTCTTGCAGGGGTGTTCGCAGCGAGCGGGAACCTTCAGAGAACGGGATCGCTTTCCCCCGGTCCTGTGACTATGCTTGCCAGACCTTGGTGGAGGGGCTCCCGCCGGGCGGCCAATCGGCAAAGAGGAAGGTGCACCCAACAATGCTGGTTCTGACGCGAAAGTCCAACCAGAGCATCATGATCGGCGACGAAATCGAGGTCTCGGTGCTTTCGGTCATGGGCGAGAAGGTGCGGATCGGCATTCAGGCGCCTCAGAAGGTGCCCGTCTTCCGCAAGGAGATCTACCTCGAGATCCACCGCGAAGCGACCGGCGTGGCGCCGATCGCGGACGGCAACGCGCCCGAGAAGGTGGCCGAGGTCGACGAGTCCCTGCGCGAGCTCGGCGAGGGCAGCTAGCCGAGCAGCAGGTAGAGCGTTCGGAACATCACGACCGTGACGATCGCGGCCGTGAGGATCAGCGTCGCGACGAGCAGCCAGAACCGGACGAAGCCCCGCTTGTGGCGCTTCTCCACTTCGCGCTTGATCGTGCGCTTCTCAGCCTGACGACGCAGCGTGTCGCGGCGCCTGCGGTCGAGGCTGATCTCTTTGACGAAGGCCTGCTCCCAATCGGCCAGGCTCTGCCTCATCTTCACGACACCGTCTCCTCGCCTCGACTAGGAGGCCGCTGGGGCCTTCGCGGCGCGCTCGTAGACGGACACGAAGCGCAGGAAGTTCTCGGCGATCTTGCGGGCTCCGGCGGAGCGCTCGATCTTGCCCTCGACGTAGGCCTTGAGCGGGTCCCACCAGATCGAGCGGCCGATCGCGAAGCCCACGAAGCCCTCGACGGGGGCGGCGGCGGTGAGCCACTGGTCGACCTTGTCATCGTCGGCGCCGCGGCCGAGCACGACGCAGACGACGTCGTCGCGCCCGCCGGTGCGCGCCTGCTCTACGAGCATCTCGCAATCCGAGCGCTCGTCGACGCCCTCGATCTTCCAGATGTCCACGACGATCCCCGAGTCCTGGATGTCCGCGATCGCACGGCGCATCAGCTCGGGGCGCAGCTCGGCGTCGTAGCGCTCAGCGTCGCCGTCCACGGAGGCGAGCTGGGCGTCCTCGGCGGGGACGAGGAGCTCGAAGAGGAACTTGCGGCCGTTCTTCTGCAGCCAGTCGGAGAGCTGGCCGAGCTTGCGGAGCTGCTCGGCGTTCTCGGCCGAGTCGCCCTCGGGGTTGTAGCGGACGAGCACCTTCGTGAAGTCGGGGTCGAAGGCGAGGATGTGCTCGCCGAAGTCCTCGTACTGGAAGTCGAACATGTTCTGGCCCGAGCGCTCAGCGGGCATCGCGAGCTTCAGGCCGGCCTCCTTGGCCTCCGCGGGGACGGTGGAGCCGAACTGCTCGTCGACGAGCACGCCCGTGAGCGCGGCGTCGGCGCCCGCAGCGACGGCCTGGAGCATGCCCTCGAAGATGAGGTGCTTTGCGTCGGCGATGATCGCGGTCTGCTCGGCGTCCGGCTCGCCCTCGATCCCGAAGAACTTCTTCTGGAAGGAGCCGCGATGGTCGAAGGCGAGGATGTAGAGCTTCTGGTCGTATCCGGGATTCATGGGTCTGAGTATTCCAAAGGGGTGTAGGGCGGGGTCGAGAGGTCTAATAGATTGAGAGGGTGAGCTCGGGTGCCGACCTCTTCGTCGTGTGCAAGCAGTGCGGTTCCGAGGTGAGTCCGTACATCACCGAGTGCCCCTACTGCGGGAACCGCCTGCGCCGCCGTGCGCCGAAGCTGCCGAAGGCGGGGGCGCCGGGGGAGCAGAGCGCTCGCCGCCCAGGCCTCGGCTCGCTGCTCGGCCGCGGCGGGCGGCCGAGCCGGAGCGGGCACACGCGCAGCGCGCCCCGCGCGATGCGAGCGGGCTCAGACCGTTGGGCGGTGGCTCGTCCCCACGCGACGATCGCGCTCGTCGCGCTGAGCTGCGCGAGCTGGATCGCGACGAACGCCGAACCGGAGCTGCTGATCAAAGAGATCGTGATCCTGCCGCTGCACGGGGACTGGTGGAAGATCTTCACGGCGCAGTTCGGTTACCTCCAGGGGGGCGGGGGCGGGGTCTACGCGTTCGTCGCGATCCTCGCGACGGGTCTGTTCGGGTGGCTCACCGAGCGTCGCCACGGTCCCTTCGTGGTGCTCGCGCTGTTCCTCGGAGCGGGGGCGGCGGGGGTGCTCGCGGCGGACGCGGTCTACACCCTGCCCTTCGTCGCGGGGGCGAACGCGGGGGCGCTCGCGCTGCTCGCGTGCTGGGCCGCGCCGGACCTGAGCGCGCGCCGCGCCGGGCAGTTCTACGAAGGCGATCTGCTCGGCGCAGGCGCCTTCGCGGCACTGCTGCTCGCGATTCCCTTCGCGCGCCCTGAGGCGAGCTGGCTCGCCGGCGTGATCGGTGGCGTGATGGGCCTGCTCGTGGGCTTCGGGCTCTTCCGTCCGGCCCGCACCTGAGCGGCGCGCTCGGCCTATGATGGGGCGCATATGACGATGACCCACGCCGTCGTGCTGATCGAGGCGGAGCGCAACGCGCTGTCGAGTCTCGGCGGTGCGCTCGCGGACATCGAGGGCGTGGCCGAGGCGTACTCGGTGACGGGCGAGTGGGACTTCGTGGCGATCGTGCGCGTGCCGCACCACGACGAGCTCGCCGAGGTCGTCACCGCGCAGATCGGGGCACTCCAGGGCGTGTCGAAGACGCAGACGATGGTCGCCTTCGCGGCCTACTCGCGCCACGATCTCGAGTCGCTCTTCTCGGTCGGTGAATGAGCCGCTGAGCGCCGTGGCAGTGCCGATGAAGCCGGAGTACGGCCCGACCCTCGGGCGGATGCTCACGCCTTGGTGGCGACGCTCCTCGCGGCTCGTCCGCGCGGCGGTGATCGCGGCGGCGCTCGCCGTGGTGGTTCTCGCGGTGGGGGTGGCGCTCACGCTCGAGCCCGCGAAGTTCACCCATTCGGGCCGGCTTCCGTTCAGCTTCACCTACCGCGGCCTCTTCAAGACGACGCCGGAACCGGGGGGCTACGCGCGGATCGAGGGTCACTACGCGGACGGCTCGCTGAAGTACTCCTACGCGGTCAACCCGCTCACGATCCCGCCCTATCGGGGCAGCGTGTCCGGGGCGCTTCCCGTGTACGCGACGGGCTACTCGGAAAAGCTCTCGTCGCGCTTCCCCGCGCTCGTGATGCGCGGGGAGGGCAAGACACGCGTGAACAAGGTCCCCGCCTACCAGGTGCTCTACGAAACGCGCATCGACGGGCGTGAGATGTACGGGCGCAACGTGCTGCTGCTGCCCGAACGCGAAGGCGCGCGGGAAGGCGTTGAGATCGTGATGCTCACCGCGGTGGGCGCGACCTCGGAAGTCAAAGAAGCGGGAGAAGTGGCCTCGGGGGGCGTGCTCCTACGCCCGCTGAAGACCTTCAGCTTCGGCTAGCCCGCCGTCGGGGCGGCGTGGCGCGCGGCGCGGATCAGCGCGCGCTGCGTGCGGGAGTCGACGCCGAGCGGGGTTTCGACGCCACCGATCGTGCCGGGCGTGGTGCTGTCGTGATGATGGGCCCTGTGGGCGGGCGGGACGCTCGCGGGGGCTTCGCTCGTGACCGCGGGTGCTTCGGCGGGAAGGGCGGGCGTTTCGGTGGTGGTGCTCGTGGTGCTCGGCGTGGTCGCGGTCGTGGTCGGCGGCGGCGGAGCGGTGGTGGCTTCGGTCGCGGTCGCGGAGCTCGGAAGCTGGGTGGTCTCGGTGGTGACCTCGGTGACCTGTTCGGGCGTGGCGAGCGGTTCTGTCTTCGGGGCGACGGGCGCTTCGGCGGGGGGCGCGACGGGGACCACCGGGGTCGTGGTGGGCGGCGCGGCGACGGTCGTGGTATCGAGCGCCTTGCGGTGAGCCTTGCGCGCGGGGTGCGCTGCGCTGCGTGCGAGCGTGCCCGCGCTCACGGGCTGTTCGCGGACGTGGGTCACGACGGGTTCGGCTGCCTGCGCGACACTCGCGCTGGAGCTCGCGGTGAGCGCGGCGTGGTGGTGATGGTGGGCGGTGGGAACGACCGCGTGATCGGCGGCGACCGCACCCGCGGTGAAGAGCGCGGCGGCGGCGAGCCCCGCGGCGGCTTTCGTGGCGAGCGCGCCCGCGCCCGCGGTCATCAGGCCACCGGCGAGCGAGCTCCCTCCGGCGGCGGCGCCCACGGAGGCACCCGCGCCGACGGTTGCTGCTGAGCCACCGGCGACGTGCGCGCCGCTCGCGGAAGCGGTCGAGCCGAGCTTCGCGAGGATCACCTTCTTCAGCATCAGCAGCGGAGCGACGGGCATGATCGCGGCGAGCGCGTGGTTGTTCTCGCGGAGCTGCTTCTTGAAGCTCGCGCAGCGCTCGCAGCCGCGGACGTGGCGGCGAGCGGGCTGGCCGAGCTTGACGAGTCCCTCTGCAACTTCTCCGAGCTCGAGCCGGACCTCTTCGCAGCTCATGCGCCGCGACTCGGCGGCCTCCGCGAGCGAGATGCGCGCACGGACGAGCAGCGACTTGACCGAGGGCACGGTGGTCTCCATCGCCTGGGCGATCTGTTCGTAGGACATCGCGTCGATCTCGCGCAGGAGCAGAGCGGTGCGCTGTGTCTCGGGGAGCTCGTGCACGTCGGCGATCAGCTCACGGAAGCTCTCGCGGCGGAGCACCTTGTCGCTCGTGGAGATCCCGTTCTCGGCGAAGTGCACGTCCATCGAGTCGACCCCCTGAGCGGTGTTCCGGCGCAGGTGGTTGAGCGAGCGGTTGCGCGCGATCCGGTACAGCCAGGGGCGCACGTTGATTGGACGGTCGTCGGCGAGCACGGCGTTGAAGGCGGCGGCGAAGACCTCCTGGAGCACGTCCTCGGCGTCCTCCTTGGAGGCGAGCATGTGGCGGCAGAAGGAGAGCAGGCGCGACTGGTAGCGCGCGCAGAGCACCTCGAAGGCGCCGTGGTGGCCCTTGCGCGTGAGAGCGATCAGCCGTTCGTCGGACTGCAGGCGCAGCAGCGGGGTCGGCCCGCGCAGGCCCGAGATGCTGCTCGGCTGTGGTAGTGAGGAAGCCTCCATAGGCGTTCAGAGCTCGCTTCGCCCTCCCGTTGCCCTGAAAAACACGGTAGCAACCCGGTAGTTGCGCCAGATAAAGGCGCGATGAACCTTGCGGAAAGACCCAAAAAGCGTGCAAATAGCGCATTTCCCGCGTTCACCGAGCCCTCACATAGACTGGCCGAAAAGCTGGCCCGGGTGGCGGAAGCGGCTATACGCAGTCGACTTAAAATCGACGGCCTGAAAGGGCGTGTGGGTTCGAATCCCACCCCGGGCATCGCGGCGGCCCGCCGAAGGCATCGAATAGAGTCGCGCGCGATGTCGACCGAGACCACGGAGAGCGCGGCCGAGGGAGCGACCTACCACGGGGGGCGCCTCGTCGCGCGACGGCTCAAGGCGCAGGGTGTGAGCCACCTGTTCACGCTCTCGGGCGGACACCTCTTCTCGATCTACGACGGCTGCCGCGAGGAGGGAATCGAGATCGTGGACGTGCGCCACGAGTCGACGGCGGCGTTCGCGGCGGAGGGGTGGGCGAAGGTGACCCGCGAGCCCGGCGTGTGCGCGCTGACGGCCGGACCGGGCGTGACGAACGGGATGTCGGCGATGGCCTCGGCGCAGGCGAACCACTCGCCGATTGTGGTGCTCGGCGGCCGCGCGCCCGCGCTGCGCTGGGGGCAGGGCTCGTTGCAGGAGATCGACCACGTTCCCTTCGTGCGCCCGCTGACCAAGCTCGCGGCGACGCCGGAGTCGACGGCGGAGATCCCCGGCCTCGTCGACGATGCGTTCGCGGCCGCGCGCGCCCCGCACTGTGGCCCCGCGTTCGTGGACTTTCCCCTGGACTACGTGTTCATGGAGGCAGAAGAGGGAGAGGGGGAGGGAGAGGGAGGCATCCCCCAGGCCGAGCCGAGCGCGGAGGGCGGAGCGGTCGAACGCGCGGCGGAGCTGCTGCGCGGGGCGGAACGGCCGGTGATCATGGCGGGGACCGACCTCTACTGGGGGCGCGGCGAGCTGGAGCTGCTCGCGCTCGCGGAGGCGCTGCGCATCCCCGTGTTCCTCAACGGCCTCGCGCGCGGGTGCGTGCCCGCGGACCACGAGCTGTTCTTCTCACGGGCGCGCTCGGCGGCGCTGAAGGGGGCGGACGTGGCGCTCGTGGTTGGTGTGCCGATGGACTTCCGGCTCGCCTTCGGGGCGGCCTTCGGCGAGGACACGGAGATCGTGGTGATCGACTCGGCCGAGCCCGAGCGCCGCCACCCCCGCGCGGTGGCGGCGGAGTGTTACGGCTCGATCCCCGGCACGCTCCGTGACCTGCGAGCGGGGGCGGGCGGGGGCGCGCTCCCGAGCGAGGGATGGATCGGCGAGCTGCGCGCGGCGGAGAGCGAGCGGCGCGAGGCGGAGCGGGCGGAGTTCGAGGACGGACGCTCGCCGCTGCACCCGATGCGCCTCTACGCGGAGCTCGCGAAGACGCTCGATCGCGACGCGATCGTGATCGGTGACGGAGGGGACTTCGTGTCCTACGCGGGCCGTGTGATCGACAGCTACCAGCCGGGTTGCTGGCTGGACCCCGGGCCCTTCGGCTGTCTCGGCACCGGGCCGGGCTACGCGCTCGCGGCGAAGCTCGCGCACCCCGAGCGACAGGTGGTGATGGTGCTCGGCGACGGCGCCTTCGGCTTCACGGGGATGGAGTTCGACACGCTCGCGCGGCACGGCGTGAACGTGGTGGGCGTGATGGGGAACAACGGGATCTGGGCGCTCGAGAAGCACCCGATGGAGTTCCTCTACGGCTACTCGGTGGCGGCGGACCTGCGTCCGGGGACGCGCTACGACGAGGTGGTCACCGCGCTCGGAGGGCACGGCGAGCTGGTAGAGAAGCCCGAGGACGTGGCGCCCGCGATCGAGCGCGCGTTCGCGGCAGGGCTGCCCGCGCTCGTGAACGTGCTCACCGACCCGACGGTGGTCTACCCGCGCCGGTCGAACCTGGCCTAGCCGAGGCCGGCGAGGCGGAGCGCGCCACCGTAGAGGATGTCGTGCTCTGAGACCTCGACCTGCTCGAGGTCCATCACGGTCATCGCCTGCGAGAGCAGGACCATCCCGGCGACGATCGTGGGAGCCCTGTCGGGATGAAGGCCGGCGAGGTTGCGCCGTTGCGCTTCGGTCATCTCGGCGAGGCGCGCGAGGAGCAGTTCGACGGTGGCGAGCAGCAGCGTGCGGCCGTGCACGCGCTTGGGGTCGTAGGGCTCGAGCTCGAGCTCGATGGCGGCGGCGGAGGTCGCGGTGCCCGCGACGGCGATCCCCTGCTTGACAGGGGCGCGCTCATCCTCGGGGAGCGCGGCGAGGAAGACCGCTTCGGTGTCGCTCGCGAGCTCCTGGAGCTCGTCGGGGGTAGGTGGGTCGGTGTCGATGTGGCGCTCGCTCATGCGCACCACGCCCGCGTTGGCGGAGACGTGGAAGCCCGCCGTGCGGCCGGTGCCCACCACGAACTCGGTCGAGCCCCCGCCGATGTCGATCACGACCGTGGGCTCCTCCGCCGCATCGCGGCCGGCCATCGCGCCGAGGAAGGTGAGTTGCGCCTCTTCCTCGCCGCTCAGCACTTTCGCGTCGAAGCCGAGCTCGCCGCGCACGCGCTCGGCGAAGTCGGGTCCGTTGGAAGCGTCACGCACGGCGGAGGTGAGAACCGCGATGTTCGCCTCGCAGCGCTGCTCCTCGATCGCGGCTCGGTAGTCCTCGAGCACGGCCCAGGTACGCATCACCGACTCCTCGTCGAGGGCCCCGTTCGCGTCGACCCCGTGCCCGAGCCGCGTGACGCGCGAGCGCCGGACGATCTCCGCCACCGCGCCGGTGCTCTGCTCCACCTCGGCGATCAGGAGTCGCGTCGAGTTGCTGCCGATATCGACCACCGCCACGCGCACGCCGCAGATCCTAGTCCGGGACCTGCGGGCGGCCCGACACGGCGCCGCGGACGCCTCGGGGCTGCCGAGGGAGCGGCGCGAAACGGGCTTTACCCGCACAGTGCCCGTCTGCTAGAACATCAAGCAGCGACGCGGGGTGGAGCAGTCTGGTAGCTCGTCGGGCTCATAACCCGAAGGTCGCGGGTTCGAATCCCGCCCCCGCTATGAAGTAGGTCTGCGACCGCCCTCGGGGCGGTCGCTCTCGTTCTGGCTCCCCGCATCGGCGCGTGGCCCGCGCGACCAGCCCTAGGAGTAGGGTTTTCTCCGGTGCTGCACGCTCTGCTCTGTCTCTCGCCGGCAGTTGCGCTGGCGATACCGCTGCTCGTGCGGCGTTATCCGGGCGAGCGGACGTTGCTCGCTCTGCGCAGCGATGCGCCTGTCCGCTGGCCTCGCGCTCGCTCCGTTGCCTCTCACGTCGGCCGGCGCGCGGTGCTCATCGCGCGCGGCGGACGCTTGATCGCGTCCTCTCTCGCCGTTCGCCCGCCGCCTGTCGCACTCGCGACGAGCTAGACCAACGTCGCGTCCATTCAGGGCGCCGATGACTCGTCCGCGAGAAGTGAAACCCGTCTGAGCGGCTGTGCTCCAGCCGATCGGTCGGGGTCAGGGCTGGGTCCATACGACAAGCAAGCGTGCGAGGAGCTTCTCATGTCTCGTTCCATCGCCGCCGCGCTCGGCGTCCTGCTCTTGGGGCTCCCGGTCGCGGCGCACGCCGAAGGCAAGGCGCCGACTCCCACGAAGGAGAGCGGCAGCCCGATCAACGACCAAGGCAGCAACTACAACTACCGCTCGAACATCACCCAGATCACGCCCGACGTCCCCGGTCTGCAGATCGAAGTGCTGGAGTTCGCCGATCGCCTGCTGCTGAGAAACCAGACGGGCAAGACCGTGACGGTGTACGGCTACCAGAGCGAACCGTATGCGCGGGTGCGCGCCGATGGTGCGGTTGAAGTCAACGAGCACTCGCCCGCGTACTACCTCAATCAGAACTTCTACGGCGATGTGGACGTGCCGTCCTCGGCCTCGCCGACCGCTACGCCCGATTGGGTGCTCGTCGATCGCACCGGCCAGCTCGAATGGCACGACCATCGCATCCACTACATGTCCCCGGCGCTGCCCGCTCAGGTCAAGGACAAGAGCAAGCGCACGAAGATCTTCGACTGGCAGGTTCCGATTGCGGTCGGATCAAAGCCCGCAGCCGTGGACGGCCAGTTGTTCTGGGTGCCCGAGCAGGGCACGAAGACGCCAGTCGCCGCGATCGTCGCGCTCGTCCTGATCGTGCTCGCGGGCCTCGCCCTCGTGCTCGTCGTGCGTAGACGCAGACGAAACGGCGCGGGCGACCCTCCCGCAGACACAGGCGGGACGCCGGGTCGAACACTCGACGGCTCTGAGAAGCCTGCGGCGGAAGCGTGGTGAGCGCGGTGTGCGTCCACGACCCCAAGAAGGCTCCGAACGGTCGGCGGATCAGCAGCTCCAAGTGCTGGCTGGCGCTCGCCGTCGTGATGAGCGTATTGCTCGCGAGCGCGCCGAGCGCGTTGGCACACGCGCAACTGCTCGGTACCTCGCCGCTCTCGGGATCCACGGTGAAGGTGCAGCCCAAGGAAGTGATCTTCAAGTTCGGCGAGCCGGTGGGCGGCGACCTCGGCGCGGTGCGCGTGTACAACGCGCAGGGCGAAGAGGTCGACAACCTGAAGGTGTCGCACTCGGACGGCAACTCGCACTGGATGGGCGTCGGGCTGAAGCCGCATCTGCCGGATGGCACCTACACCGGCACCTATCGCGTGATCTCCGCCGACACGCACATCGTCTACGGCGGGCTCGTTTTCAGCATCGGCCACGCGGGAGCGGCCCCGAAGTTCACCGTCGCGGGGTTGATCGGCAGGAACGAGAGCGGTGAGGTGACGAAGGTCGCCTTCGGCGTCGTGCGTGCCCTGAACTACCTGACGATCGCCCTGATGGTCGGCGGGCTCGCGTTCTTGTTCTTCGCATGGACGCCTGCGCTTGCGGCCACGGCGGGCGGGGAGGAGCGCTGGTCGCTGGCCGTGAGAACGTTCGCGTCCCGATTGCGCCGCCTGTTTGCCGTCGCGATCGTGCTCGGCGTGATCGTCAGTGTGCTCGGGGTGCTCCTGCAGGGTGCGAGCGCGGCCGGCGTCTCACTCTGGTCCTCGCTGAAAAGCTCGATCGTCGAAGACACCCTCAAGAGCCGCTTCGGCACGGTCTGGGGTCTGCGCGCGGTGGACTGGCTGCTGCTCGGCGGGCTGCTGCTCGCGGCGACTGCGACGAGCCGAGATGCGATCCCGCTGCCGCGCGAGCGGGTGGACGGCGAGGCACCGGAGCTCGGGCCTCGCGCGCCTCGTCTGATCCTCGCTTTGCTCGCGCTCGGGGGTGCGTATCTCGCGATCACCCCGGCGCTTGCGGGTCACGCGAGCATCGAGCATCCGGTCGCGGTGTTCTTTCCCTCCGACGCGCTGCACGTGCTCGCGGGCAGTGTGTGGGTCGGCGGCATCGCCTGCCTGCTCGTCGCGCTGCCGGGAGCGACGCGCCAGCTCGAAGGCGGCGAGCGTAGTCGCCTTCTGTTGGCGACGCTCGCGCGCTTCTCGCCGATTGCGCTCGGCTCGGTGGTGGTGATCGCGGTGACGGGAGTGATCCAGGCGTACATCGACGTGCGCAGCTTCCACGGCCTGCTGCACACGACCTACGGCGCGCTGATCATCGTCAAGATCGTGCTGCTCTCCAGCCTCATCGGCCTGGGCTGGATCAACCGCGAACGAGTGATCCCGGCCCTCGAGCGGATCGTCGGCGACGGGCAGTCGCCGGGCGGGATCGGCGCGCTCGCTCGCCGCACGATGCGCGGCGAGTTCGTCTTGATGATGTGCGTGTTCGGCGTGACCGCCGCGCTGATCAGCTACGCGCCGCCGATCGACGCGGCTACGGGGCCGTTCTCGACCACGACGACGATCGGCTCGGCCGAGCTCGAGATGACGCTCGAACCGGCGAAGGTCGGGCTCAACACGATCCACCTCTACCTGATCAACGCCAAGGACGGCACGCAGTTCACCGCGACGAAGGAACTCGTGGTCACCGCGCGGCTGCCTTCCAAGGGGATCGGGCCGCTGCCGCTGAAGGCGATCCCGGCGGGTCCGGGGCATTACGTCCTGAACTCGGCCGTGCTCAGCCCCGGTGGTACCTGGAGCATCGAAATCAAGGACCGCACCTCTGAATTCGAACAGAGCAACCGCACGGTGAGGGTGCCGATCCGATGAGCAGATCGCATCGGGGGCGCCTGGGCGTCGCGCTCGTACTCGGCGTGCTCGTGTTCGTATGCGTGCTGCTCGCACACGACTCGGGCCTGATGCTTGGACTGGCCTACCTCAGCCCGGCCGTGTTCGTGTTCGCGTTGCTCTGCTCGGGCCACTACCCCGGCGAGCGACTGCTGCTCGCACGCGAGGGGCTGCGCCGCCCGAGGCGCAGGGCGCTCGCCGCAGAGATTCCACGCCGGGGGCTAGCGCATGTGCCCCGGGGCGGCGGTCTGCTTGCCAGTGGCCTCGCGGGCCGCGCACCGCCCCTGAGCAGACCACCGCAAAGCAAGCTCTCGACCGCTTAGCCGCCGGACTCGCCAATCGCGAGCACTCGTCCTGGCTGGGCGGCGTGTCTGTTCATCAGCGCAAGGAGGAAGATCGAAGATGAAATCCAAGAAGCTCGCCCTGCTCGTCGCAGCGGCGGCGCTGCTCGCCCCGGCCAGCGCGCAGGCTCACATCAGCCTGCATCCGAACACGATCCCCGCGGGTGCGTTCGCGACGCTCGACGTGCGCGTGCCCGGCGAGGTCGAAGGCGCCTACGTCAAGAAGGTGGACGTGCTGTTCCCCCAAGGGTTCACGGGCGTGGACTACGAAAACGTGGCGGGTTGGAGCGCGAAGGTGATCGAAAGCAAGCTCGCAACCCCAATCAAGGAAGACGGCGAAACGATCGACACGCAGGTCTCGCAGATCGTCTGGACGTGGACCGGGCCACTCGGCAAGGTCAACAACGGGCAGTTCATCAATTTCCCGCTGTCGCTCGCGATCCCGCAAGACGCAGCGGGCAAGGCACTTGAATTCAGAGCCGTGCAGACCTACAGCAACGGCGAAGTCGTGCACTGGATCGAACCTGCGCTCGACGCCGACCATCCCTCACCGAGGATCAACGTCACCGCAAAGGGCGGCGTGATCGAGGACATCGCCGGCGACGAGGCAGGACCGCAAGCCGGGCAGACAGCCGCTGGCCCGGCCGCGTCCTCCAGCGCACCGGCCGTCGTGAGGTCCAGCAGCAGCGGTGCGAGCAAAGGGCTCGGCATCCTCGCGCTGATCCTCGGTGCGCTCGGGTTGCTCGTCGGTCTCGGCGCGCTCGCCGCCTCGCGTCGCAAGACGGCCTCCTAGGGCGGAGGTCGCAGTGGTGATCCCGCGCCCACGAGCAGCGGCTTCTCGGGCTGCTCGTGGGTACGGGTCCCGAGAACAGCATCGAGGTGCCCGATTGACTCCTCGGCGTCGGCCTCGGCGTCGCGCAGGGCAGTCGTGCGCTCGGAGCGGTCGCGGAGCTGGCTCTCATAGATCGTCGCGTCGCTGTGCCTCACGATCAGCCAGGCGAGGCTCACGGCGAGCATCGCCGGCACGACGATCGACACGCTCCCCGTCATCTCGGCGACCATCAGCATGACCGCGATCGGCGCGCGCGAGATCGAGCCGAAGCAGGCCATCATGCCGACGATCACGTACGGCGCAGGGTCGTGTCCGAGCGAGGGGAAGATCGGGTCGAACAGTCGCCACACGGCGGCGCCGATGAACGCGCCGATGACCATGCCGGGTCCGAAGATTCCGCCCGAGCCGCCTGAGCCGATCGACAGCGACGTCGCGACGATCCGAAGCAGCGGAAGCGTGAGCACGATCCACAGTGGGATCGAGGCCAGCTCGGCCCCCATGCCCTTCTGGATGAAGCCGTAGCCGGTCCCGAGCACCTCGGGGACGACGATGCCGTAGGCGCCGACGAGCAGGCCGCCGAGGGCCGGGTTCAGCCAACGCGGCAGGGGCGAGCGCGCGAACAGTGCGGCGATCCCGTAGAAGCCACGCGCGTAGAGCAGCCCGATCAGACCGCCGAGCACACCGATCAGCGCGAACCAGCCGAGCTGGGCGGGGTCGTTGAATACGTAGGTGCCGTGCGAGCCGAACAGCGGCTCGAATCCCTCGGCCGAGCCGAAGATCAGATAGCCCACGGCCGAGGCGATGAAGCAGGGCAACAGCACGGCCGGCTCGAAGTCGTCGCGGTACAGAATCTCGGCCGCAAGCACGGCTCCCCCGAGCGGAGCGCCGAAGATCGCGCCGATGCCTGCGCCGATCCCGGTCGAGACCGCGATCCGCGAGTCCTCGACGCCGAGATTCAGGATGCGTGCGAGCAGCGAGCCGAACCCGGCGCTGATCTGACCGGTCGGACCCTCGCGACCGCCTGAGCCTCCTGAGCCGATCGTCAACGCCGAGGCGAGCAGCTTGACCGCGATCGCGCGCAGCCTGACCCCGCGCGGGTTGTGATGCACCGCGGCGATCGCCGCGTCTGTGCCGTGGCCCTCGGCCTCGGGCGCGAAGGCGAACACGAGCACGCCACTCGCGAGCCCTCCCAGCGCTGCGACCAAAGGCAGCGCCCAGGCGTGCGCGGGCGTGACAGAGCCGAGTGTGTGGCCCTCGCCGTAGGGGGTGGGAACGGTGTAGCCGGCGAGCCCGGCCAGCAGCAGATGCGTGCTGAGCAGAAGCGCTCGATAGAAGACGATCGCGCCCGCGCCCGCAATCGCTCCGATCGCTGTCCCGAGCACGATCCAACGGCGGAGATAGGACGTCTCCGTGATCCATCGAGAGCTTCGCGCGAGCAGCGCTGTGCCCCTCACAGATCCCAACCGCTGCTCCAGTCCTGCTCGCGTACCTCTCCGGCGGCGTCGGCGAGGCGCTGAAGCGATCTCGCGACCGATGCCTGCTCCGACGATGACATCGAGGCGAGCAGCTGAGCGATCTCCTCCCGCCTCCGGCGGGTGACCTCCTCGACCAACCGCTTGCCGCGCGCGCTGAGCGCGACCCTGATCTGGCGGCGGTCCTTCGGGTCGGCTCGCCTGAGGATCAGCTGCTTGCGCACCAACCGATCGCACATGCGCGAGACGGTCGGCGGGGTGACGCCGAGCAGCTCCGCGAGTGCGCCGAGGCCCTGCGGGCCACGCGAGGCGAGCACCACCAGCGAGCGGTACTGCGTGAGCGTGACCTCCTCGCCCGCGTCGGCGAGCGAGCGCGCCGCAATCGCTACGAGAGCCCGACTCGCGCCGAGTACGGCTTCCAGGACTGCATCGTCGGCAGGGGAGGGCGGGGATGCATGCACAGGGCAACTATTGCATATAGCAACGGCTTGCCCGGGTGCAGCTCCGGACGGTCACGCGACGTTCGCGGCCGGCTGGATGTTCTGATTCACGCGGAAGAGGTTCCTCGGGTCGTACTTCGCCTTGATCTCGGTCAGCCGCTCGTAGTTGACGCCGTAGCTCGCGCGGACCCGCTCCTGTCCCTCGTCCATCATCATGTTCACGTAGGCGCCGCCCGCGGCGTATGGGTGAAGCGCTTCGAAGTACTCGACGCACCAGTTGCGAATCTGCTCGGCATTGGCGGGGTCGTGATCGACGCCGGCAAAGACCGAACCCCAGTGTGCCTCGCGGTAGGCGAAGGCGGTGTCGGTGGGGCCGACATCGTGGACGGCTCCATCGATCGGATAGAGGTGCATGGTCGACTGCCAGGTCGGCATCTCGGCGCCGAACCTCGCATGCGCCGCAACCGCCGCATCGGGTATCTCCTTGACGAAATCAGCCCGCCAGTACCACTGATCGCCGGCCGGATAGACCGGGTCGAAGGCGCTTTGAAGCGCGGGCAGCGGCATCTCCTGAACGCCGTGGAGGAGCGGCTCGGGCACCGCGTCGAGCAGCGGTGCCATCGCCTCGCCCGCGTCCTCGGGCCGCCCGGCGTAGCACCAGACGACGCCGCAGACCTTGCGCAGGTGAAGCTCGTCGGGGAACGGAGGCGCCGGCGGCACCGAGGCGAACGCGAAGAACCCGTTCAGCTCCCGCGGTGCCTGTGGCAGGAAGTCGCGATAGGCGCCCAGCACCTCGGCCGCGTCCTCGACCGCCCAGAACGTCGGGCCGCCCACGATCGTCCGGACCTCATGTAGGCGAAAGCGGAACGAGGTGACCACGCCGAAGTTGCCCCCGCCGCCGCGGATCGCCCAAAAGAGATCGGAGTTCTCCTCCGCGCTGGTGTGGACCCGCTCGCCGTTCGCCAGTACCACCTCGGCATCGAGCAGGTTGTCGATCGTCAAGCCACACTTGCGGCTCAAGTGCCCAAGGCCGCCACCGAGCGTGAGGCCGCCGACTCCGGTCGTGGAGATGATTCCGCTCGGGACGGCGAGACCGTGCTCTCCGGTGGCCGCGTCGACTTCTCCCCAGGTGCAGCCGCCGCCGACGGTGGCGGTGCGCCCCCCGACGTCGATCTCGATCGATTTGAGAGCGGAGAGGTCGAGGACGATCCCGTCGTCGACGGTGCCGAGGCCGGCACCGTTGTGGGCGCCCCCGCGGACCGCCAGCAGCAGATCGTGTCTCGCCGCGAATGCGACGACCCCGGCCACGTCCTCGGCGCCCGCGGCGGTCGCGATGAGCGCGGGACGGCGATCGATCATCGCGTTGTAGACCGAGCGAGCCTGCTCGTAGCCCGGCTCATCGGGGGCGGTGAAGTGCCCTCCGAAACCGGCGATCTCACTACGGGCGCTCTGCGTCAGTGCGTCGGCGGGGGTCATCGTTTCCTCCTGGCTCGAGTTCGACTCATCCCGACCGACACTAAGTGCGTCGCTTCGGGTTGTCATGACCCGGACTGACCCACTTTCCCGGTCGCATCGAGTGAGCTCTCGGACCCCGATGGTCAGACCTGACTATCTTCCATGGATGACTGCCGAGGTGTCGGGTCGCTCCGGCTGGCCGGGCTCGACCTCTGCCTATCCGTTCGTGGGCCGCGGCGCCGAGTTGGAGAAGCTCCGCTCGTTGTTGCCACGCGCTGAAGGAGAGGGTAGCCGCGTCGCGCTCGTCGTGGGCGAGGCGGGAGTGGGAAAGAGCCGCTTGGCGCGTCAGTTTGCGACCGAGGCCGCAGAGCGCGGGACCCTCGTCCTCTACGGAGCGTGCGACGCCGCAGTGCGCGCGCCGTATGGCCCCTTCGTCGAGGCGCTCGGCCAGCTCCTGCGCGTCACCGACATCGAGGTTCTCCGCGCCGCACTCGGCGACAGTGGAGAGTTGATCCGGCTGATTCCCGATCTGCGCACTCTGATCGAGGGGTTGCCCGAGCCGGTGGCGGCGGATCCCGACACCGAGCGCCTCCGTCTCCACATGGCGCTCAGCGACCTGCTCGCCGGCGCCGGGCGCCGACAGCCGATCTTGCTCGTGATCGAGGATGCACACTGGGCCGACGCGCCGACGCTGCAGCTGCTCCGTCACCTCGTGCGAAGCACCTGGGGTGCACGCGTGATGCTCCTCCTCACGCTGCGCGACACCGAGGCCGACGGCTCTGCGGAGCTCGGCGAGACGCTGGCCGATCTGCGGCGCTCGGAGGGGGTGGTACGGATTCGTCTCAGCGGCCTCTCCGGCGGCGAGGTCTCAGACCTCCTCGAGGGTGCCGCAGGCGACGGCACCGTCCGCACGTCCCCGACCGCCGCCCTTCGCGAGCTCGCCGGTGCGATCCACGATCTCACCGACGGCAACGCGTTCTTGGTCTGCGAGCTCTGGCGCGCGCTCGCGGAGACTGGCGTGGTTTCGGTCGCCGCCGGCACCGTGACGATGACCGCGCCACTCTCAGAGCTCGGGACCCCAGAGAGCGTGCGCGAGGTGGTGAGTCAGCGGCTCTCGCGGCTCGCCCCCTCGACCATCGAGCTGCTGGAGCTCGGCGCGGTTGCCGGCCGCGAGTTCGAGCTTGGTGCGATCCGGTTGGCGTCGGGGCTCTCCGAGCTCGAGCTGAGAACCGCCTTGGAGCAGGCGCTCGACTACGGGATGCTCGAGGAGCTCGCGCCGCCCAGGCTCGCGTTCCGCTTCACCCACGAGCTGGTACGGCGAGCACTCTACGACCGCCTGACGCTGCTCCGGCGCGCGGAGCTTCACCTGCGAGTCGGCGAGGGGCTCGAGGCGGCGGGACCGGCCGGCGGGCGTCAGCTGGTCGACCTGGCGCGGCACTTCGCCGCTGCTGCGGCGCTCGGCGCCGCCGAGCGCGCGGTCGACTACAACCTCCGAGCGGCAGCGGCCGCCAGCGCCGCGCTCGCCTATGTTGATGCCGCTGAGCACCTGCGCGCAGCGCTGGCGATCGGGATCGACTCGCCGTCCCAGCGGGCTGCCGTCCTGCGCGATCTGGGCGCCGCCTGCAACCGCGCGGGATTGGCCCCGGAGGCACTTGCTTCCTTCTCCGAGGCGGCGGAGATCGGCCGGACACTCGAGAGTCCCCGCCTGATCGCAGAAGCGGCGATCGGCTTCGAGGAGTCCTGCTGGAGACCCGGGCTCGCAAACGGCGACGCGGTGATCCTGCTCGAGCAGACGCTCGAGGTGATCGGCGAGGATGACCCAGAGCTTCGCATCGCTCTGCTTGCGGGGCTCGCGAGGGCGCTCGGCTTCCTGGGCGAGTCCGACCGCGCGGCGACCGTCCGTGAGAGGGCTGTCGCTCTCGCGAGAGAGCACGGGGATCGGGCGGGGCTGGCGAAGGTGCTGGCCCGCTCTTACTGGTCGCGTGGATCGACCCCGCTGGAGGAGACGCTCGCGATGCTCGGAGAGGCCCGGACGGTCGCGGTCGAGCTGGGTGACGCCGAGATCGAGACCGAGTCGATGGCCTGGCGGGTTCCGACGTTCGTCGCCATGCGCGACCTGGCCTCCGCTCGAGCGGAGGTTGTCCTCCTGCACACGATGGCCGAACGCACGGCCCAGCCGTTCATGAATCACGTCGCCGAGCATTACGGGTCGGCACTCGCCCTCTGCGCCGGAAACCTCACTGCGGCCGAACAGATGGCTGTTCGATCGCGCGAGTGGGGCGAGCTTCTGACGGGTCGCGACGCCTCAGGAACCTTCGGGATCCAGATGTTCGGCGTCCGCCGCGAGCAGGGTCGCCTGGCAGAGCTGGCGCCGGCACTGCGGATCCTCGCCGGCGATCCCGATCGTGTCGGGCCCTGGCGCCCTGGCCTGGTTGCCGTTCTGGTCGAGCTCGGTATGTACGACGAGGCCAGACGCGAACTCTCCGGTTTGGCCGCTGCGGGTATCGAGGACTACCGGGCCTCGCTCTGGCTGGCGACCCTCACCTACCTGACCGATGCGGCGGCTGCGCTGGGTGATCAGCGGATGGCGGCGATCCTGTATCCCGAGCTCGAACCGTTCACCGGTACGACCGTGATGATCGGTCATCTCGTGGCCTGCTACGGGGCGGCGGACCGCTTCCTGGGCATGCTCGCTGCGACACTCGGAGAAGCAGAGCGGGCCGAGGAGCATTTCAGCTTGGCGATCGACCTGAACCGCGAGATGGAGGCTCCGACCTGGCTCGCTCACACCGCATATGAGCACGGTCGCTTTCTGCTTCCCCGCGACCCCGATCGCGCGGCAACTCGACTCGCCGAGGCAGCATCGCTTGCGGAGCGCATCGGCATGGCCGCCCTGCTGAGCAAGATCCACTCACTCGGAGAATGGCCCTCGACCGGCGAACTTCCGAGCGGCCTCTCTCCGCGCGAGGCACAGATCCTCGCCCTCGTCGCCCGTGGGCTCAGCAATCGCCGGATCGGCGAGGAGCTCTCGATCAGCGAACATACCGCGGCCAACCACATCCGGGCGATTCTGCGAAAGACCGAATCCTCCAATCGCACCGAGGCCGCCTCGTTTGCCCATCGCCATGGCCTCGCCTCAGCCTGACGGCACGATACGATCGTGCCGTGCCGCTCTACATGATCGAGCGCGGGTTCGCCGAGCAACTGGAGTTGAGCGACGCGGACGTCGAGTTGATCGAGGAGATCAACGGCGAGGAGGGCGTTCGCTGGCTCTTCTCGTTCCTCAGCGCCGACCGGCGCCGGACCTACTGCCTCTACGAGGCGCCTTCGCCAGATGCGATCCGCTCCGCCGCGCGCCGAGCCGACGTGCCGGCTGACGAGATCGTCGAGGTGGACGCGGCCACGCCTCAATTCGCGGAGCGCCTCAGCGACTGGGCCGACGCGGTCGGCTGACGCATCGGTCGACTCTCCGAGCCGCGGCCAAGCGCACGCTTTGGCCGGCCGGACGCGCTTAGGCCCTCAGGTCTCAGCGCGGCGCGTCCTCGCCTCGCCAGGCACGTAGCGCTCGCGAATCGTTGGATCGAGCTGATCTATCAGCGCCTGCATCTCCTCGCAGAGCGTCGCGAAGTGCTCTTCGCCTAGCGCCTCGGCCCAGTCGGCTTCGATCTGCATGATCAGGCCTCGCCCCTCGCGCATCGCCTGCCATCCGCGGTCGGTGAGGCAGACCAGCTTCGCGCGCCCGTCGCGGGGGTCGGGGCGGCGCTCGACGTAACCCAGCTGCTCGAGGCTGTCCACGAGCTCGGCCATCGCCGAGAGCGACATGTCCGCCGAGCTCGCGAGCTCCGTCAGGCGAGTGCCCTCCGCCTTGATCACGCCGAACACCTGGAGATGGGCCGGACGGATGCCCTCCACACCCTTCGAGCTCGCGCCGCGCTCAGCCAGCTCCGCGCGGAACAAGCGCAGCAGGTTGCCCAGCAGCTGGCCGACGGGGAGCTGTGGAAGCGAGGGCTGCGGGGTCACCTTCGAGATGCTACGGTATCAGGAGCTTCGGTAACCGTAGTATTATTTTTTCAGGAGGGCGCGATGGTGCAGGTGGGGCAGGAGATCTCGAACCCCCGCACGGGGCAGCGAATGAAGTTCCTGGAGATGCGCGAGGACCTGCTGCGGATCGACTCGGTCAACCCGGCCGCCGTGGAGCGCGAGCCGCTCCACGTCCATCCGTATCAGGAGAGCGGAGCGGAGCTGATCTCGGGCTCACTCGTGTTCGAAGTCGACGGCGTGCAGAGGAAACTCGCGCCGGGGGAGTCGATCGCCGTTCCGGCGAACACACCGCACCGCTTCTGGAACGACGGCGACGAGGACGCTCACTGGGTCGGTTACTTCACCCCCGCGCTCGCGACCGCAGACTTCTTCGAGACGCTCTTTGCTCTGGCCGCCACCGACAAGCTCGACGCAAAGGGGATGCCCCGCCCGCTCCAGCTCGCGGTCATGGTTCCCGAGTTCGAGAGTGAGATCCGACCGCTCAGTCCGCCCTGGCCGCTGCTTCGCGCGGCTGCTGTCGTGCTCCGCCCGCTTGCGCGCGCTCGCGGCTATCGAGCACGGGTCGCCGTGGCCGGGAGATGAGCAGGGAACGACACGCGCTGTCTCAATCCTGAACGGGTGGACTTCCTCGGCGCGTAATGTTTACCAAATCGGTGAGGAAGGGTAAGTGCGCGTGGCGATGCCGAGTTGCAGCCCAGCGCCCCGATCATCCCCTCGTCGAGCCCGAGTGCTGGCGCAGCTCTTCTCGCTCTCGACCTCGATGGCGCTCCTCGCGCTCGGCGCAGCCTCGGCCGGCGCCAGCGAATTCGGCCCGCTGCCTCCCGCGAACCCCTACACCGCGGCGAACGGTGCGGCGACGATGCACGCCGACTCGGAGTCCTCCAACGCCTCGCCCGACCCCGGGCCGGGGACGGGCGCGCAGGTCGTTGTGCCGACCGAGCTCGCCGCCGCGTGCCCCACCGTGCTCCAGGGCTCCGACGGCATGCCCGTCGCGCTCTGCACCTCGATCCTCGGGCGCAACCCGGTCGTCTACCTGCTCGATCCTCAGACGGGCAGTCCGCTCGCGAGCCTCAGCCTGCCCGCGGGCAACCTCTTCGCCGGTGTCTACGCCTACATGGACGGGCAGAACCGTGTCGTGCTCTTCGACGCGGAAGGGGACCTGCTGCGGATCGCCCACACCGACTCGGCCGGGCAGTGGTCGCTCTCGATCGACTCCTCGACCCCGGCCGCCGCGGCGATCGACGCGCACTGCGCCTCGCTCTGCGGGGGGGTCGTCGGGATCGCGCCGGACTGGAGCGGCCGTGTGTGGTTCGTCACCGCACAGGGGGTCGCGGGCTACGTGGAACCCGCGAGTGGAACGGTCAGGACGATTGCGCTGGGCTCCGGCGAGCAGGTCGCCAACTCGATCTCGACCGCGCCTGAGGGGACGGCGATCGCGACAGACCACGCGCTCTACCTCCTCACCGCGAAGAAGAAGGGGCCGAAGGTCCTCTGGCGCTACGCCTACGAACGCGGACCCGCTCGAAAGCCCGGGCAGCTCAGCCACGGCACCGGCTCGACCCCGACCTTCTTCGGGCCCGAGGACGGCACCCGCTACCTCGCGATTCTCGACAACGCCTCGCCGGCCGAGCACCTGCTCGTGTTCGACACCTGGGCCAACCCACGGCACGCCACCGCCGAGGACCACAAGGTCGCGAAGAAGCCGCGCCTCGTCTGCGCGCTGCCGGTCCTCACCCCGGGACCGTCCGGCAGCGAGAACAACCCCGTGGGCTCCGGGCGCAGCGTGTTCGTGGCGAGCACCTACGGGTATCCCTACCCCTCGCTCCCAGAAGGCGCCGAAACGAGCGAACCCGAAACCGCGACCTTCACCGGGGGGGTCGAGCGGATCGATCTCGACCCAGGGGGCAGCGGCTGCATCGCGCGTTGGCAGGACGATGTCCGCTCGGCCGCTGTCCCGCGCCTCGACGTGGCGAACGGGGTGCTCTACACCGTTCAGGACACCGACGTGCTCGAACCGGACGGGACCGGTTACGCGGACGCATACAGCGAGGACGCGATCGACGCGGCCACCGGCCTCGTCCTTCACCAGACCGCGCTCGGCGTGGGGTACGCCTTCAACACGCTGCAGCTCGCCCCGACGATCGTTCCGGGCGAGGTCATGTACCAGGGGACGATCACCGGCCTGCTGCGCATCGCGCCACCGGGCGGCTGATCCCGCTCGGCGCTCCCGCCGGTAGAGGCCCTCGAAGAGCAGCTCCCAGCTCGCGCCGCCGTCGAGCGACTGCTCCCAGCGCTGGAGGACGCTGCGATCCTCGCGCGGGCTCCAGCGAATGCGATGAACAGCGGCGTCGCCCGCGCTGCCCCGCATCTCCATCGCGCCCTCGATCGGGCCGCCCTCGAGCACGAGCAGCATGCCGTTCGATGAGACCCAGGTCTGGTGCCAGCATCCGCGTTGCTCGTCGTAGATGTTGAGGCTCCTTCCCTCCAGACCGCTCGCGCCGCGCCAGTGCTCGGCCAGCGCGCGCCCGCCGAACAGCGGCTCGATGCGGTTCCGCCCCGCGGGCTCGCCGCTTGCCGCGTCGGTGACCACCCAGCTCCCGATCCAGAAGTCGAACGCTCGCGCCGCGTCCGCGAGCTGATCCCCGCCGTCCCCCATCGATCGCAACCCTACCCGCAGACCAAGCGGGCGGGCACCTCAGTCCGGCGTGGCTTCCCTCCACGCGCTGCGCAGCACGCGCCGCCAGTTCCCGTTCGCGATCCCCTCCACCTCCGCGCGCGTGAACCCGGCCACCTCGATCGCCTCGATCAGCCGCTGCAGCCCCGCGGCGTCGCCGATCTCCGTGGGGATCGTCACGCCGTCGAAATCGGAGCCGAGCCCGACGTGCTCGGGCCCGATCCGCTCGGCGATGTACCGGATGTGATCGACGATCGCGCTCAGCGGCGTCGCGGGGTCATCCGCGAAGTCCGCGCGCAGCATCGGGCAGGCGAAGTAGACGCCCACGAGGCCGCCGCTGCGCCCGATCTCCTCGAGCTGGGCGTCTGTGAGGTTGCGCGACATCGGCGAGATCGCGTGCGCGCCGCTGTGGCTCGCGATCAGCGGTCCGTGACCGAGCGCGGCCACGTCCCAGAAGCCCCGTTCGTTGAGGTGGCTGAGATCGACGGCGATGCCGAGCTCGCCGCAGGCGCGGACCAGCGCGATCCCCGCCGCGCTCAGGCCGGGGCCGATGTCAGGGCTCGAGGGAAAGCGGAAGGGCGCGCCGTGAGCGAACGCGTTGGCGCGGCTCCAGACGAGTCCGAGCGAGCGCAGTCCCGCCTCGTGCCACGGTCCCAGCGCCTGAAGGTCCGGGTCGATCGCCTCAGCGCCCTCGAGGTGCATGACCGCCGCGGGAGGGCCCGTCCCGGCGATCGCCTCGTCGAGCTCGTCGGCGGTGCGCACCACCCTCAGCAGACCCGCCCGGTCGAGCCCGGTCAGTGCGCGAGCCGCCGCGCGAGCGTGCTCGTCGGCTTCCTCTTGGGCGATCGCGGTTGCGAGCGGGACCTCCAGCGCCCCCTGCGCGGTGCGCACGAGCTCATCCGAGCCACCCGGCGAGGGCGTGAAGATCGCGAAGATCCCACCCCTCATCCCCCCGAGCGCCATCCGCGGGATGTCGAGGTGCCCGCCCTCGCGTCCCGCGGCGAGCGCCCGGGCGGGAGCCTTGGTGATCGCATCGTTGTGTCCGTCGAAGACCGCGATCAAGGATCTGATTATCGCTGCACGCCGCTCGTCCGCCGCAGATCGGCCGCGGCGATCTCGTACGGTCAGCGGGTAGGGTCGATCGCATGGACCTGGGTCTGAACGGCAAGCGCGCGCTCGTCGCCGCGTCGAGCAAGGGACTCGGCAAGGCCTCTGCGCTCGCGCTCGCGCGCGAGGGCGCCTCGGTGACGATCTGCGCGCGCAACGAGCATGAGCTCGCCGCCGCCGCTGAGGAGATCCGCAGCGAGAGCGGATCGGAGGTCCTTGCGCTGTCCGCCGATCTGACGCAGGGCGAGGAGATCGAGCGGGTGGTGGCCGAGGCGGTCGAGCGCTTCGGCGGCCTCGACGTGCTCGTCCACAACTCTGGTGGGCCGCCCGTCGGCCAGTTCCCGGACCTCGACGACGCGCAGTGGCAGCAGGGCTTCGAGATCGTCACGCTGAGCTTCGTCCGCTTCCTACGAGCCTGCCTGCCGCAGATGCGCGCGCGCAAATGGGGCAGGATCGTGGGCATCCAGTCGAGCTCGGTCAAGGAGCCCGTCGCCGGGATCGACCTCTCCAACGGCATCCGCCCCGGAGTTGCGGGTCTGATGAAGGCGCTCGTCCCCCAGATCGGCGCGGAAGGGATCACGATCAACCTCGTACTTCCCGGCACCTTCGCAACCTCGCGGATCCATCCCGGCCTCGTCAGCCCCGACCCCGAGGAGCGCAGGACCGCCGAAGAGCAGCTCGCCCCCGTCGCCGCGCAGATCCCTCTCGGCCGCCTCGGCGACGCTCACGAGCTCGGCGACCTCGTCGCTTTCCTCGCCTCCGAGCGCGCCTCCTACATCACCGGCGCCGTCTACCAGGTCGACGGCGGCAGGATCTCCTCGAACGTCTAGGGGTTCGCCGCGGCGGTCAGGCTCCGCACCGTCTCACCCTCCACACCAGCGGCCCGCGCGAGCAGCTTCGCTGCTGCGCCCGCACCGAGCACCGGCTCGGCGAGGGCGGTGAACTTCGACTCCAGGCGAGCGCGCTGGCGTGAGAGCTCGGGCGCGGGCTGATTCAGATCGCGGGACGCCTCGAGCACGCTCCCGTCCCTGAGCTCCACCTCCACACGCGTCGCGCCCGCGCCGGGGTCAGCCGCGCGCAGCTCGACTCGCTCGCGCAGCGCGATCACCTCGCCGTCGCGCGCGGCGTGGTCGCCGATCGCGGCCGTCTCGCGGTCCAGCAGCGCCATCGCGGCGAGGTGTGCGATCGAGAACTTGACCTCGAGGCTCGTGCGCGGGGCGGCGATGACGCAGGCGCTCCGCTCGGCGTCGCCGATGTGCAGACGGATCGCGCCGACAGACTCGGCGCGGAAGCCGTGCTCCTCGCGCAGGGCCGCCACGCCCTCGATCGCCGAGTGCGCGAAGTAGCACGCGGCGTGGAACTTGAAGAGGTTGGCGCGCAGATGCCAGCCGCCGGGTGGCTCGGCGAGCGCGGCCGCCTGATCGCAGCTCCCACCCGCGACCGCCGCGAAGCCCTGTCTGCCCTCGATCGCCTCGCCCGAAGCGGTGAAGCCGCGGCTCGCGAGAGTCGCCGCGAGCAGCCCCGTCTCGTTCGCCCGTCCGGCGTGGAGCGGCTTGGTCATCGAGCCGAAGTTCACCTTCAATCCCGACGCGCCGCTGGCGGCGATGCCGAGCGCGCTCGCGGTCTGCTCCGTGCCGAGTCCGAGCAGGCGCGCGCAGGCGGCCGCCGCGCCGAAGGCGCCGACGGTGCCGGTGGGATGAAGGCCGCGCAGGTAAGGCTCGGGGCCGATCGCCGCGCCCACCCGACAGGCGGTCTCATAACCCGCCACGTAGGCCACGATCAGATCCTCTCCCGCAGCGTCGATGCTCTCGCCGAGCGCGATCGCCGCGCCGAGCAGCGCCGCGGAGACGTGGCAGACCACGGTCATGTTCACGTCGTCGAAATCGAGCGCGTGCGAGGCGGTGCCGTTGATCAGCGCCGCATCGCGCGGCGCCGCGCGTTCGCCGCGGCCGATCACCGTCGCCGCTCCATCCGAGCTCGCCCCGCGGGCCCCCGAGGGCCCAAGCGTCCCCGCGAGCATCTCCGGCCCCGGCTCCGCGCAGCCCCCGAGCGTGACGGCGAGCCAGTCGATCAGCGCCTGGCGCGCGAGCTCGACGATCTCCGCCGGCAGCTCCTCGAAGCTCAGTGTGGCGCTGCGCCCCGCGAGGGCCGCGCTCAGTCCCGCCGCTGTGTCCGCTCCCATCGCCGAAGCAAACCACCGCGGCGCGGCGCGTGGCGTCAGCCCGTCTTCCCCACCTTCACGCTCGCGGCCGGGCCGAGGTTGCCCGCGGCGTCTTCGGCCTGCAGAGAGAGCTTCTTCGCGCCCGCGGGCAGGCTCACTTCGCGGCTCACCGTGCTGCCGCCCGCGGCGGGGGAGCCGAGGCCGAGTTCGGTGATCTTGTTTCCGATCCGCGCGATGTAGCGCGCGGGCGTGCCGCACGAGCCGTTGTCACCGGGCGCGGTGAAGGCGAGCGTGTACCTGCCGCCGCCAAGCGGTGTGAGCGTCATGTGCTGCGGCGCGTCGGGCGGCGTGCCGTCGTGGTTGTAGTTGCCGCTGGCCTGCTGGTCGTGGCGGAAGGAGGGCCACTGCGGCTGGCAGGCGGGCGCTTCGGTCTGCCACTGAAAGAGCCAGCCTTCGCGTGTCATGTCGGCCATGCGACCGTCTTCCGCGAACGCGGCGGGGGAGAACAGCCATCCGCCGGTCACCTTCGGGAAGCCCGGCACGTCGTGGCCGGTGAGGCCGTCGTAGGCGTGCAGCAGCCCCAGCCCGGTGCCCGTGACGATCTGGTTGTCGGGCAGCGTCGGGTCGACCTTCGCGATGTCGTTGGAGGAGAGCAGCTGGTAGTCGTCGGTTACCGTCGGATAGGCCGGGAGCGGCAGTCCGGTGGAGCCGTCGAAGGCGCCGATCAGATGGTTGTAGGGGAAGTTCTGCCCCACGAGCAGCAGGTTCGCCGCCTGCCCGAGGGAGACCTCGTACTTGACGATGTCGGGTGTGCCGGTGCCGAGCACGTCGCCCACCGAGGCGGACTCGAAGAGGTTCAGCGCGCCCGTCTTGTCGGTCGCGTCGGAGGCCGCGCCGAAGGCCTCGGGCCCGACCTGCTGGATGGTGCGCACGACCGCGCCCTGCGGCGAGAGCTCCTCGAGCGCGCCGCCCGTCGAGGAGGCGACGATCACCGTCTGCCCGCCGATCTGCGCGATCGCCGCGTCCTGACCGGGGCCGATCAGCGGCAGCTCTTCCTGAATCAGGCCGGGGAGCTTCGCGGGCCAGCCGGGCATGATCTTCCCGGTCGCGCCGTCGATCGCGTAGAGCCGCGCGCTCGAGCCCGCAACCGAGGCGGTGATCCCGGAGAAGCTCAGTTCGTTCACTTCGGGCGCGCCGTACACCTCGTCGCTGGCCACCACGATGTCGTCGTGGCCCGAGCCCGTGAGATCCCCGATCGCGGGCTCGTTGATCGACTCGGCGACCATCCCGTGCCCCGCCGCCACTTCGGCGGGGTCCTCGAGCGCGATCGGGTAGCCCTTCACGGGCTTGCCGTTCGACTTCCAGGCATACAGGTGACCGTCGAGTCCGGGCTCGACGATGTCGGGCTTCTTCGCGAACCCTTCGAGGTGTGCGATCGCGGGTGCCGCGAGGAAGCCGCACTTCGGGTGGCTCGTGGAGGTCTCGAGCGTCGGTGTGCAGAAGGCCGCGTTGTCGGAGACGGGGAAACCGTGCACGGGCTTGCCGTTGGCATGCCAGGCGTAGATGTGGTTGCCCGCCGCAACGATCACGTCCTGTTCGCCCTTGTCCGCGAGGTCCGCGATCAGCGGCCCGCGCGGCGGCTCGCGCGGCAGTCCGAGCGCGGTGAGGCCCGGGGAGCCCGTGTGCCCGAGCGCGGAGGACTGCGTGCCCGTCTGCACTGGCCAGCCCGGTAGCTCGGAGCCGTCGGGCAGGTAGGCGTGGACGAGCCCGTCCTCGGTCGGCACGATCAGCTCCTGCGTGCCCGAGCCCGTGAGGTCGGCGTAGCGCAGCGCCGATTCGCCGCCCGCGCCGAGGAACTTGGGGTAGCCGCTCTTCAGCGTGGGGTCGCTGAAGGTCGAGAAGACGCGGCGGTCGATCCCCGTGAGCGGGATGCCCTGACCGCTCACCTCGATCTGCACGGTGAATTCGTGCTGGAACGGGTTGGGCTCGCCCGCGCCGAAGGTCGGACCGCCCGCGTCGGGGGGCACGACGTAGGTTTCGAGCGCTTTGCGGACCGTTTCGAGGTCGATCGACCCGAAGTCGGTGACGGTGCCGCTCGATTCGCCTTCGCGAACCGTCGTCCAGGATGAGGGGACCTGGCCGGCACCCCACATCAGCTTCCAGTGAAGCTGCCCGCCCGTCGCGAAGCGCGCGCGGGCGAGGCCCGTGATCTCCGCGCTCTGGCCGGTGAGCGGCGCGTACCAGGAGGGCGAGTCGATCGCCGCCTCGGGTGGGATGTCGCCTTTGACCACGTCACCCACCGCCGCGCCCACGTTCGCGCGTCCCCAGCCGAAGTGCGTCGTCCACTGCTCGTCGCTGGGCAGCGCGGGGTTCGCTCCGGGGTCGGGCACACCCGCGCCGAGCGTGTTCGGAGCGAGCACGCGCTCCGCGGTCTGCTCGAGCAGCTCGCGTGTCTCGTCGGGCCGCAGCGCGATGCCGTGGTCGAGGCCCGCGCTGAGGACGAGCGCGGCGGCTCCCGAGGCCTTGCTCGTGTTCACCGATCCCGTCGGCCCCTCCATTGCGATCGAGCTCTTGCCGCCGTATTGCGTGGTGTTCGCGCCCCGGAAGAAGGTCGAGACGGGCACGTTCGAGCCCAGGCAGGACTGCAGCCCCGCGGCGCCGCAGAGTCCCTCCGCTTCGGTCCACTGCTTCGATTCCTCGCCCAGGCCGACGGTGTCGGGGACGGTGCCCTGGATCAGCATCGCGTGCGCGTAATCCGCGGGGTAGTTGTGGTCGCCCGTGTTGAGGTCATCGCCCGAGAAGGTCTGCACCACGCCGTGTTCGTAGGCGTACTGCGAGGCCGCTTCTGCGAAGGCCGAGTGGTAGAGGCTGCCGTTCGCTCCCTCGAGCACCTTCGCGCCGTTGTCGGTGCCGTAGACGATCCCCAGCGCGAAGTCGTTGGCGTCGGAGACGAACGTGTCCCAGGTCCGGATCGGCATCACCTGGCAGTGCGGGCACACGCCGATCGAGCCTTCGCCGTTGTTGCCCTGCTCGGCCGCGTCGAGCGCGCGGTCGGTGCCGTGGTGGTGGGCGGCGAAGTAGCTGGAGGTGTCCGCGGGTTCGTTGGTGTTGTCGAAGAAGTTCCAGCCCGCGATGTCGTTCGCGAAGCCGTTGCCGTCGTTGTCGAAGTGCGCGCCGGGTGCGCATTCGGAGACTTCGTGGTTCGTGATGCGGCAGTCGCCGAAGGCATGGATCAGATCCTGTGCGGTGATCAGGCCGGCGGGCCCTTCGCGCCCCGGCCAGGAGAGGCTGACGCGCGGGTCGTGCGCCCAGTCCTCCACGTTCACCGCACCGTCGCCGTTGCAGTCGTAGACGCCGCAGGAGCTGCTGTCCGCGCGCTCGGGGTAGGGCAGCTCGCCCGTGTTGAGGTGGATCTGATCGCGCAGCCCCCGCTGGCTCCAGTCGATGCCGTCGTCGAGGATCGCGATCACCACGTCGGGGCGGCCCCGCTCGGCCTTCCACGCGCCCGCCGCGTTGAAGCCCGCGACCTGCGGCTTGCCCGCGTTCGGGCCCGCCGCGTAGATCGCGTTCGGCGTCAGCTGTGAGGGGAAGCCGAAGAGGTCGAAGCGCTCCGCGAACAGGTTCGATGAGCGCTTTTCCGGCGGCTGCTGCGTGTCAGGCTCGGCCTGGTCGTATTCGGGATCGTTGGGCGTGTCTTCGCGCTGCACGCTCCCGTAGGTGAACTGCTGTTCTGTTTCGGTCGAGCAGGGCGATTCGAAGCCGCCGCAGGGCGCTGCCTGTGCGCCCGGGAGCACGACGAGCACGAGCGCGATCGCGAGCAGCGCCGCCGCTCCAGCGCCGCCGAGCATTCCCCTGATCCCGCTCCGCCCCCTTGCCACAACCGCTCGATACCCCAGGCTTGTGGCGTGTAAACATCGCGGCGTTTGACCCGCGTCCGTGTCGGGTACAGAGACACGCGCGTGAGGCTTCACTGCACGCCTCGCGGGAGGGCAGCGCCGCCGGGGGCGGTGGCGCGTTCTACGAGCCGAAGCGAGACAGGAGAGTCAATGCACCGTCAGCCAGTGTCCGCCGAGCGCCCGCGTGAGCGGGCGGCCACCCCGACCTCGAGCGTTCGCGCTCGCGCGCCGCGCCTGCTGCTCATCGCGACGCTCGCGATGCTGCTCGCGGGCGTGCTCGCCTCGAGCGCGAACGCGGCGCCCGTCGCGATGTGCAACGTGCCGATTCCGATGAGCGACGGCGTCGTGCTTCGCGCGGACATCTACCTGCCCTCGACGACCGGCCACTACCCCACGGTGCTCACGGTCACCGGCTACAACAAGGACGCCGGGGCGCCCACGGGCGAATGCGGCAGCTCCTCCTCCTCGGGCATCGCCGGCGACGAACCCGCGCTCGCCGAAAAGGGCTTCGCGGTGATGGTGATGGACGACCGCGGCACCGGTGACAGCGGCGGCAAGTGGGAATCCTGGGGCGAACGCACGCAACAGGACTACAAGGAAGTGCTCGACTGGATCCAGGCCGAGCCGTGGTCCGACGGAAGCGTGGCGAGCACCGGCGAGTCCTACATGGGCATCACCTCGCTGCTGATCGCAGAGGCGGACGCCGCGCGCGTCAAGGAAGGCAAGCCGCGCGCGGTGAAGGCGGTCTGGGCGGACATCCCGATGGCCGACGCCTATCGCGACGTGACCTTCCAGGGAGGCTCGGTCGACACCGGCTTCATCCCACTCTGGCTCGGCCTCGTCACCGTGCTCTCGGACCTGCCGCCCTCGGACGCGAGCGCGAACCCGCAGGAAGCGGCGACGATCTACATCGAACACCTGCTCGGCGGCGCCGAATTCTCAGGCCAGCACATCCTCGAAGCCACGCTCGGTGAGGAAGGGGCCTACGACGGACCCTTCTACCGGCTGCGCTCACCGGTGGTGCGCGCGGGCGAAATCACCGTCCCGGTCGTGATCCAGGGCGGATGGTGGGACCTCTTCCAGCGTGGCGAGCCGCTGCTCTGGGAATCGCTGAAGAACTCCAAGGATCGCGTGCTCTTCATGTCCCCCCACTACCACGTCACCTCGGGTCCGGAATACGAAGACCCGAACATCAAGGAAGAGTGGTTCGCCCACTGGCTGAAGAACGCCAAGAACGGCGTGCAGAAGACGCCGAAGGTGAACCTCTACCCGATCAACGGCACGCACTGGGAACACTTCAAGAAGTTCCCGCTGCCGAAGACCAAGTACGAACGCCTGTACCTGAACGGAGAATCCTCCGGCTCGGCGCCGCTCTCCGTGCACGACGGCTCGCTCGCGAGCAAGCCTCCCGCGGGCGAATCGGGCGACACCGCGCCGCTGCTTCCCGCGTCGAGCCCCTGCTCGCGCGAGACCGCCCAGTGGACCGCGGGCGCAGGGTCGAACGCGCTCTGCGACACGACGAACAACACCTACGAGGCGAGCTCGCTCACGTACACGACCGCTCCGCTGGCCGGGCCCGAGACGCTCGAGGGCCTGAGCACAGCGACGCTCTGGGCGAAGCTCAGCACGACCGACGGCACGATGGTCGCGGTGCTCAGCGAGGTCGAACCCGACGGCAAATCAGAACAGATCACCGCCGGGTTCCTCGAGGCGAGCCAGCGAGCGGTCGATCCGAGCCTCGAGACCTACGGACCGAAACACGTCGTGATCCGTCCCTGGCACCCGTTCACGAAAGAAAGCCAGCAGGCCGTCACGCCGAACGAAGCGACCGAATACAACATCGAGATCTACCCGACCGGCGTGATCGTGCCGGCCGGCGACCGGCTGCGGCTGACGATCGGCACAGCCAACACCGTCGTCGGCCTGCCCACACTGCCCACGCTCGGGCAGGAGCTCGGCGGCACGATCACGGTTCTGCACGGCGGCGGGCACGACTCCTACGTGCAGCTCCCCGTCGTCCCGTAGTCCAAACGGGAGAGCCCGGCGCGGGCAGTTGAGCTCGCGCCGGAGCCCGCCTGCTGTTGACCGGCGATCGACTAGGCTCGTCGAAGATGGCGAGCGAGCCGGCATACACGCGACTGGGTGTCGACGAGCGGCGTCGCCAGCTGCTCGCGGCGGGGGCGAAGCTCTTCGCATCGCACGCCTTCGAGGAGATCTCGATGCGCCAGATAGCGGAGGCAGCGGGGGTCTCCAAGCCGCTGCTCTACCACTACTTCCCCTCCAAGGACGACCTCTTCATCGCCGCGGTGACGGAGGCCTCATCCGAACTCCAGGCGCTGATCGAGCCGAGCGGCAAGGGTACCCCCGTGGAGCAGCTCACGGCGAGCCTCGACGCGTACCTCGGCTGGATCGAGGATCACGGCGAGACCTGGACGAAGCTGATGCAGAGCGCGGCCTCGCTGCCCGCCGCGCGCGAGCTCGTCGAGGGCTTCCGTGAGCGCACGCTCGAGCTCGCGCTCGCGCAGCTCACCGGCCGACGCAAGCCGCGTCCGGCGCTGCGCACCGCGATCAAAGGCTGGCTCGGCTACATGGACGCGGCGATCCTCGACTGGACGAGAGCCCGCGATCTGCCGCGCGAGAAGCTGCGCGAGCTGCTGCTCGCCGCGTTCGTCTCCTCGCTGCTCGCCGCGCAGCAGGTCGATCCGAAGGTCGAGCTGAAGCTCGGCTGAGCCCGCCGGCCGGAGGCGGCCGGCCGGCGGCTCGCCGGGGAGGCGGCGGGTGCGACGGGCTCCGCCGCCGCACCTGCCTGATGCCTCAGCTGTGCCTGTGCGTGCGGTGAGCGCGCGAGGCGTGCCCGCGCCGCTCGGGGCCGTAGTGGGAGAGATCGCTCGAGCCGCTCCAGGGCTGCAGGTAGGCGCGGTAGGTGTTCACTCCCGCCGGGAACTCCGCGTTGAAGAGCAGGTCTCCCCAGCGGTCGAACTCCGAGAAGTAGGGCAACGAGCCCCACCCCACGAGCAGGTTCCCGTCGCCGGTCTCCTGTCCGTTGCCCTGTGAGGGCGCGGTCAGCGCGTCGGGCTGGTTGTAGCTCCCGATCAGCGTCGCCGTGCGGGCCGCGGGGTCGAGCTTGAAGATGACCACGCGGCTCAGCCCGAACTCCGCCGTCGAGTCGGTGCCGGTGTTCGCCACGCCCGCCGACTCGTTGTCGAAGACGGAGTAGACGTTGCCGCCGAGCGCCTCCGGGTCGTGCTGCCAGGCGAAGATCTCACCCGCCTGGTTGAGCGTCTGTCCCGGCGCCGCCTGGAGCTTGAAGGAGCTCGCCTTGCCGCCGAGCTGCCAGATGATCGCGCCGCTGTGGCGGTTGACCTTGTAGGTCGTCCACGTGTCGCGCGCGTCGATCAGCAGGTTGCCATCCGTGTCCAGGTGCACGGCGTTGATGTGGAACCAGTCCCATGGCGTGCTCGCCGTGGCGGGCAGCGGCTGCTCGCTCTGCGAGTAGGGCACGTGATCAGCCGCGTCCCACTGGAACAGGACCTGCCCGGTCTTGATGTTGATCTCCTGGACGACTCCGTCGATCACGGTCTGGTCGGTGGGCGCGCCCGGGATCTCTTTCGAGAGGTCGACCGTCTTGGTCGTGTAGGAGAGGATCAGCGCGGTGTTCTGGGGCGTGATCAGGAACTCGTGCCCGTCCGCGCTGAGGCCGTTTTTGGCCGTGACCGTGGCGATCTGCTGGTAGTGGCTGTTGTAGATGTAATCGGTCCCCTGCGCGAGGCCGCCGAGCCCGGTTCCCTGCCACCAGGTGAGCACCGGCTGCCCGTTGTAGGTCTGCGTGCGGAAGTCAGACGCCTCCTCGCCCGCGGGGACCGGCTGGAACCACACCACGTTGCCCTGCTGGTCGAGGATCTCGGGGCCGTTCTCGTAGGTCGTCTGGTCGCCGAAGGGCGAGATGAAGAAGTCGCCGTGTCCGACGTTGCCGTGGACGAGGATCGAGACGGGGGGTGGGGCGGTGGGCGCCGCAGCGGCCGGCGCGACAACGATCGATGCCAGCGTTGCCGCCAGCGCGAACGCCCACGCGAGCGCGCGGGCCGGGGGGTTGGGACGGGGCATATCCGTTGCTCCTTTCGAGTGTCCAGTGCTTGTGAGGGAGGGGCACGAGACGGCCCTCCGCCGCCTCGCGCCGCTCACTCTAGCGACAATCCCCATAAATCCAACAGTAATTGTGAGGTTTATTCACGTCGGGTCGAAACGGCCTCGGGCCGGCTCCGCACTCACGGGGCCGCGCGCCCTCGGCGGGCTGCGGCGAGGCCTGCTTGGCCGGGGCCTGAGTCGCGCGTAGTCGCGGCCTGCTTGGCCGGGGGCCGGAGTCGCGGGTCTCGCGGGTCTAGCTGCGGCCGCGGCGCAGCCGGCGGCGGCGCCCGGTGACCTGCCAGGGGCCGGGCGTGAGGTCGAGCACCAGGTTCACGAGCCAGACGATCAGCGTCGCGGCGACGAGCGTCCAGAAGCCGTGGATCTGGAAGCCGCTGACGATCCCCTTGGTGATCACGAGCATCAGCATCGCAACGAAGAACCACGCGACGCCGAAGGTGAGCAGCGCGAGCGGAAGGGTGGCGAAGCGCAGCAGAGGCTTGAGGATCGTGTTGAGCACGCCGAAGACCGCCGCCGCGGCGAGCAGCGCGCCGGCGCTGTTCACGTGCACGGGGGAGAGCACCCCGGCGACGATCGCGAGCACGAGGCCGTTCGTGAGCCACGAGATCCCGAGCCGCAGCGCGAGCGGCGGACCGGGCCGCCGCAGTCCGACGACTTCGCCTTCGACCGGATCGCTCATCGCTGCAGACTACGCTCGGGAGCCCTCGCGGAGGGCGAGGGGTTCGGAACGGGCCGGCGTCCTGCGAAGCTGCTGGGTACCCCCCGAGAGGAGATCCCAGATGTCAGAGGCCAGCACCGAGAGGCCCGTCAAGCAGCCCGGCCCAGACCACCCGATCACGATCGAGCCGAACCCCGCGCGCGTGCTCGTGAAGGTGGGCGAGCGTGTGCTCGCCGACACCACGGGAGCGCTCACGCTGCGCGAGGCGGACTACCCGCCGGTGCAGTACGTCCCGCTCACCGATGTCGACCGGGAGCTGCTCAGCGCGACCGATCACGAGACCTACTGCCCCTTCAAGGGCGAGGCGAGCTACTACACGATCACCGCGGGGGAGAACGGCGAGAACGCCGTCTGGGAGTACCGCGAGCCGTTTGCTCCCGTCGCCGAGATCAAGGGCCACGTGGCCTTCTACACGAACCGGGTCGAGCTGACCGAGGAGCCCGTGGCCTAGGGGCGACCCGCTCGCCGGGGCCCGCCGGTCCCGGCGAGCCTACGCTCGAGCTCGTCGATCAGCCCCGCCTGGGCGGCCACCAGCAGCCGGCGGGCGCCCGCCGGATCGACCCAGCTCAGACGGTCGATCTCCGGGAACTCCGCGCTACGCCCGGAGCGCGGCGGCCATTCGAGCGTGAACGTGTTGCTGCGCAGCGCGGCCGGGTCGAAGTCGCCCTCCAGCGCCCAGGCCCGCACGCGCTTGCCGCCGGCCTGGCGCACCTCTCCGAGCTCGATCGTGGGTCCCTCGGGCGGCGCCGCCCCCGTCTCCTCGGCGAACTCGCGTCGGGCCGCGGCGAGCGCGTCCTCGCTCTCGTCGTGCTCGCCCTTGGGGATCGTCCAGGCGCCCTGCTCGCGGCGCGCGAAGAAGGGCCCGCCCATGTGCGCGATCAGCACTTCGAGGCCGCCCGCGCGGCGGCGGTAGAGAAGCAGTCCGGCGCTCGTCGTGGCCACCCCGAGAGCGTATGCTCAAACGATGACCGCGAGCCGGGGGGCGACGGGGTGGCAGCGCCTCTTCTGGATGGTGTTCGAGAGCACCTCGAACCCCGTCGCGCTGCTCGACGCCGAGCGCCGGATCGTGAATCTCAACGAGGCCGCGGTGAGCCTGCTCGGGGGCGACCGCGAGCGGCTCGTGGGCAGCTCGATGGGAGACAGCGTGCTTCCTGCCGAACGCGCGCGTTCGACCGCCGACTGGCAGGAGTTCCTGAGCTCGGGCGAATACGCGGGGACGCGCGACCTGATCCGGCCCGACGGTTCGACCGTGCAGGTCGACTTCGCCGCGCGACTCGTCGAGATCGACGGCAAGCGGCTCGCGATCTACGTGGCGATGGCGCGCGAGGAGAACGAGTCCTCCGCGCCCTCCGCCGCGGAGCTTTCCCTGACCGCGCGCGAGCGCGAGATCGTGATGCTGATCGCGCTCGGACGTGAGACCTCCGAGATCGCCGCGGAGCTGCATGTCTCGCCGGAGACGGTCCGCTCGCACGTGCGCAACGCGATGGCCAAGCTCGACGTCCACACCCGCGCGCAGCTCGTCGCCGTCGTGCTCTGCGGCGAGCAGCCGCTCGACGCGCTCGAGGTCTAGCCGCAGATCCCCCATCCGTGGGATTGAAGAAAAGGTATGCGCTCACCACCATTTCGGAGTGCGACGTTCCCGCCTTGCGATCCTGCCCGCGCGCAACGACAGCGACCTTCTGCTCGAGGCGGCGCTCGAAGTCGTCGGCGTGGCGATGCTCGCCTGCGCAGCGGACGGTCGCCTGACCCACGCCAACCGTCACGCGCGTGAGCTGCTCGGTGCGGGCTGCCCCGCTCTGGGGACCTATCCCGACACGTGGATGCGCGAGCTGCGCCCGCGCACGGCCTCGGGAGTCGCGCTGCCGATCGAGGATCTCCCGCCCGTGCGCGCGCTCGAAGGCGAGGTCGTGAGGAGTGTGGACGTGCTCGTCGCGCTTCCCGGCGGCGACGTGCTGCTCGAGACCGCCGCGCGACCCGCAAGCGACGCACGCGGCCGCCGGCGCGGCGCGGTGATGACGCTCAGCGACGTCACCGAGCGCCGTCGCCTGGAGGGGAGGATGCGTGATGCGAGCTGGGCGCCCTGGCAGGGCGAGCCGAGCTAGCGCTCGCTGTCGAGCATCCTCATCTGCGGGGCCGGGTAGCGCTCGCCGGCGGCCTGCTCGGCGGGCATCGCACGCTCGAGCTCCTCTGCCTCCCCCTCGCCGAGCTCGATCGCGAGCGCGCCGAGCGCCTCCGCGAGGCGCTCCCGGGTCCGCGCGCCGATCAGCGCGATCATCGTCCTCGCCGCGAGCGATCGCCCAGGCGATCGCGAGCTGCGCGACGCTCACGCCCGCGGCGTCTCGGCGATCGCGCGCAGCGCCTCGACGAGCGCGAGGTTGCGCTCGCGGTTCTCGCCGCGAGAAACGCGGAGCGTGCGCGCGGAAGTCGCCCGCGGCGCAGCTCGCGTCCGGCGGCGAAGTGGCCGCTGATCAGGCCCCGGCTGAGCACCCCGTACGCCGTGACCGCGATCCCGAGCTCGCGGCAGGCGGGCAGGATCGTCGTCCTCGATGCCACGCGAGATCAGCGAGTACTCGAGCTGCAGGTCGCAGATCGGATGCACCGCGGCGGCGCGGCGGATCGTCTCCGCGCCGACCTCTGAGAGGCCGATGTGGCGCACGTAGCCCGCCTTCGACCATCTCGGCGATCGCGCCGATCGTCTCCTCGATCGGCACGTTCGGGTCGAGGCGCGCGGGGCGGTAGATGTCGATGTGGTCGACGCCGAGCCGCGTGAGCGAGTAGGCGAGCGCGGTCTTCACCGCGGCTGGGCGCGCGTCGTAGCCGAGCCAGGCGCCGTCCGGGCCGCGCTGCGCGCCGAACTTGACGCAGAGCAGATAGTCCTCGCGCGGGCCGGCCGCGCAGCGCCTCGGCGATCAGCAGCTCGTTGTGGCCCATGCCGTAGAAGTCGCCCGTGTCGAGCAGGTCGATGCCCGCGTCGAGCGCGGCGTGGATCGTGGCGATGCTCTCGTCGCGGTCGGCCGGGCCGTACATGCCCGACATGCCCATGCAGCCGAGGCCCGACCTCCGAAACCTCGGGACCGCTCCGCCCAGCTTGCGTCGTCTCATCGCATCGACCCTACTAGCGAGCCGCCGGGAGTCCGGCTGTTAGCGTCGCCGCCCGTGCCCACCGCCCCCAGCGCCTTCGACATAGAAGACCGCGAGGAGAGCGGTGGTGCGCACACGCTGCTGCTCAGCGGTGAGCTCGACATGGCGGGCGTACCGGTGCTCGAAGCGACCTTCGCACGCCTACCCGCTGAGCAGACGCGCAGCGTCACGCTCGACCTCAGTGGCCTCAGCTTCATCGACTCGACGGGTCTCGCCGCGATCGTGCACATCAGCGGCCTCTGCGCGCGACAGAGCCGGAGCTTCCGGCTCCTCCGCGGGCCCGCGCGCGGTGCAGCGCCTGTTCGAGGTCACCGGCCTCGACGGGGTCCTCCCGTTCGCCCGGGTCGAGGGCGAGCCCGCCGTCTAGCCGCTCGCCTCCCCACCGTCGCGCCCGCTGCGGCGACCTCGTGCTCGCCCTCGGCGAACTCCTCGACGATCTTCGCGCAGAACGCCGGCAGGTCATCGGGCTTGCGGCTCGAGACGAGGCCCTGATCGACGACCACCTCCTCGTCGACCCACTCGCCACCCGCGTTGCGGATGTCCGTCTGCAGCGACGGCCAGGAAGTGAGCCTGCGGCCCTTGACCAGGTCGGCCTCGACGAGCGTCCACGGTCCGTGGCAGATGACGCCCACCGGCTTGCCCGCCGCGAATATCTCATGCAGGAACTCGAGCGCGTCGCTCGTCGGTGCGCAGCTGATCGGGGTTGGCGACGCCTCCGGGCAGCACCACGCCGTCGAACTGCGCCGGGTCGGCGTCCGCGAGCGTCTCGTCGACGGGGTAGGTACCGCTCTTGTCGAGGTGGTTGAAGCGCCTGCACCTCGCCCTCTTCCGGCGCGATCAGCACCGGCTCGGCGCCCGCCTCCCGGACCGCCTTCCAGGGCTCGGTGAGCTCGACCTCCTCCACGCCCTCCTGGGCGACGAGGAACGCGATCCTCTTTCCATCGAGTGTGCCGGGCATCGCCCGGCCTCCTTTCCTGTCGGGAGTCTTTTCTTTCTTCGCCTACCCAGGAGCGAAGCCGCATAACGGCGAGGGGCGTGGCTCCCGCAGGCGCGGGGGAGGCGTCGCTTTTACGTTGCGGGCGAGCGGGTAGATCGTCAGCAGGAGGACCGACCGGGCGGTCCCGGAGCGAGGAGGCGGTCAGAGGATGAGCGAGGGCGTCGAAACGGGCACGATCAAGACGAACATCCCGGCGCGGCTCGACCGGCTGCCGTGGTCGCGCTTTCACTGGATGATCGTGATCGGGCTCGGCACCGCCTGGATCCTCGACGGGCTCGAGGTCAACGTCGTCGGCTCGATCTCCGGTCGGCTCTCCGAACACGGTGCCGGCACGGGCCTGACCAGGCGACATCTCGGGCTGGGCCGCCTCGCTCTACATCGCGGGCGCGTGCGTGGGCGCGCTGATCTTCGGCCAGCTCACCGACCGCTTCGGCCGCAAGCGCCTGTTCATGATCACGCTCGCGATCTACCTGCTGGGCACGGTGCTCACCGCGCTCACCTTCTCGCCCGCCTGGTTCTTCGTCTTCCGCTTCCTCACCGGGATGGGCATCGGCGGCGAGTACAGCGCGATCAACTCCGCGATCGACGAGCTGATCCCCGCCAAACATCGCGGCCGGGTGGACGTCTCGATCAACGGCAGCTACTGGCTCGGCGGCGTGGCGGCTCGCTGCTCTCCGTCGTGATGCTCAACACCGCGATCTTCCCCACCGACCTCGGCTGGCGGCTCTCCTTCGTGCTCGGCGCGATCATCGGGCTCGGCGTGCTGCTCGTGCGGCGCAACGTGCCCGAGAGCCCGCGCTGGCTGTTCATCCACGGCCGCGAGGAGGAGGCCGAGGAGATCGTCTCCGACATCGAACGCCAGGTGAAGGAGTCACCGGCGGCGAGCTCCCCGAGCCCTCCGAGGAGGAGCTCACGGTGCGCCAGCGCAAGACGATCCCGCTGCCCCTGATCATCCGCTCGGTCGTGAGCATGTACCCGCGGCGGACGATCCTCGGGCTGTCGCTGTTCATCGGGCAGGCCTTCCTCTACAACTCGGTCCTCTTCGGCTTCGGCGACGCTGCTGACCACTACTTCCACGCCGCCTCGGGCGACGTGCCGTACTTCATCGCGATCTTCGCCGTCGGCAACTTCGCCGGGGCGCTGCTGCTCGGCCCGCTGTTCGACACGATCGGGCGCAAGCCGATGATCGCCGGCACCTACATCCTCTCCGGGGTGCTGCTGGTGATCACCGGCTGCTTTTCAAGGCCCACGACCTCGACGAAGTGAGCTTCGAGGCTGCATCTGCGTGGTCTTCTTCTTCGCTTCCGCGGGAGCGAGCGCGGCCTACCTGACCGTCTCGGAGGTCTTCCCGATGGAGACGCGTGCGCTCTGCATCGCGGTCTTCTACGCGGTCGGCACCGGCATCGGTGGAGTGATCGGCCCGCAGGTCTTCAACCGCCTGGTCGAAACCGGCAGCTATGAGCAGGTCTTCCTCGCCTTCGGCCTCGGCGCGGTGATGATGGTCATCGGCGGCGTCGCCGAGCTCTTCCTCGGCGTCAAGGCCGAGGGCGAAAGCCTCGAGTCGATCGCCAGGCCGCTGACCGTTGCAGACGCCCGGCGCGCACGCGCCACCGCGGCCGAGCCGGGCTGACCGGGGGGGCGCCCGTGAGGGCTGGGCGGGGCGCAGTGCGGGCGGCCCTCAGCCGACGGGCCCGGGTGCTTCGCGAGCCGCTCGCGGGCCGCGGCGATCTCGCGCTCCGCATCGGCGCGCGAGCCCCAGCCGCCGATGCTCACCTCCTTGCCCTCGAGGTCCTTGTAGATCGAGAAGAACTGCTCGATCTCCTGGCGCAGCAGCTGCGGCAGGTCGTCGAGCTCCTCGTGCGCGTTCCAGTAGGGATCGTGCAGCGGCACGCAGATGATCTTGTCGTCGATGCCCTTCTCGTCTCGCATCTCGAACATGCCCACTGGCTTGACCGGGATCAGGCAGCCGGGGAAGGTCGGCTCGTAGAGGCAGACGAGCGCGTCGAGCGGATCGCCGTCCTGGCCGAGCGTGCCGCGCAGGTAGCCGTAGTCGGTCGGGTAGGTGGCCGCGCTCATCAGCAGCCGGTCGAACTTGATGCCGCCGAGCTCCGGGTCGTACTCGTACTTGTTGCGGCTCCCCTTGGGGATCTCGACGACGCAGACGAGATCGGGGTGCGGCTCTTCGCTCACAGCGTGAGGCTATCCGAGCGCGACGCGGTCGGCGCGGGGGCGCCGAGCGCCGCCCGCAGCGCCCCGCCATCTCCGCGATCGCCTCCCGCGTGCCGCGCTGCCCCCGATCACGTTCGTGAACCCGTGCACGTAGCCGGGATGACGGCGCAGCGTGACGGTCACGCCTGCCTCCGCGAGCCGCCTCGCGTAGGCCTCGCCCTCGGCGCGCAGCGCGTCGAAGCCCGCGGTGACGACTAGCGCGGGCGCGACGCCGGCGAGGTTCTCGCGTGCAGCGGCGAGACCGCGGGTCGCGCGGTCGGCCTCGCCGAGAAGTTCTCCCCATACCAGTCCATGTTCTCCTCGTGAGCAGGTAGCCCTCGGCGAATGTCATCGCTAGGCGGAGACCTCGAGGAGTCCGTCACGGGGTAGATCAGGAGCTGGAAGGCGGGGGGAACGGGATCGCCCGCGCGAGCCGCGCCGTGACCGCCGCCAGGTTCCCGCCGGCGCTGTCGCCCCCGACGCGCGATGCCGCCGGTGTCGATGCCGAGCTCGCCGGCGCGCGCGACGGCCTCGCGGAAGGCGGCGAGCGCAGTCCTCGACGCCGGCGGGGAAGGGTGCTCGGGCGCGAGCCGGTAGTCGACGCTGAGCACGCGCGCTCCGCTGCGAGCGCGAGTGTGCGGCAGAGCTCGTCGTGCCTGTCGAGGTCGCCCACGACCCAGCCGCCGCCGTGGAAACAGACGAGCATCGGCCCGGCTGGCCGTCGCCTCGGCGGGACTATAGGCGGGCAGGGAGCGGCTCCCGCGCCCGCGAGCGTAGCACGCGGACCTCGGCAGCTCGGCGGCCGTGCCGGCGACGAGGTCGCCGGAACGCCGCAGTTGGGCCCGCGCGTGGTCCGGCGTGAGCGGCCGAATTGGCGGCAGCGGGTCGCGTTCGGACAGCCTCAGCAGCACCTGCGTGTCGAGGTCCAGCCGCTGGAGTCCCGTTCGACCCGGCGCGCCCGCCAGCCGGCGCTTGAGCGTTGTGGGCAACGAGAACAGCGCCCGCAGGGCCGCGCGCTCGAGCCGTTCGCTCGGGAAGGGTGCGCCCGCTCCGGCGCGCTCATCGGCCGAGCCTTACGGGCAGCGTCTTGAGCTGGTTGATCCACGGCGAGAGCGCGTACCGCGGCTCTCCTCGAGCGCGATCAGCGGGAAGCGCGCGAGCGTCTCCTCGAACATCACCCGCAGCTCCAGCCGCGCGAGCGCGGTGCCGAGGCAGAAGTGCCGCCCGCCGGCGCCGAACGCCTGGTGTTCGGCTCGCCGCGCACGTCGAAGCGATCAGGATCCTCGTAGACGCGCCTCGTCGCGGTTCGAGGAGGCGTACCAGATCACCACCTTCTCGCCGCGGATCTGCTGACCGCCGAGCTCGGTGTCGCGTGTCGCGGTACGGCGGAAGTGCGCGAAGGCGGGGAACATCCGCAGCGACTCCTCGACCATGCCCGGCGACGCGCTCGGGTCGGCGAGCACGATCGCGCGCTGCTCATCGTCCTCCATCAGCGCGCGCATGCCGCTGCAGTAGGTCGCCTTGGTCGAGTCGTTGCCCGCCGCCACGAGCAGGAAGAAGCCCATCACGATCTCCTGCTCCTCGAGCCGCTCACCGTCGATCTCGGCATGGACGAGCACGCTCGTCAGGTCGTCGGTCGGATGTTCGCGCCGCGCGGCGATCAGCCGCTGCAGCGCGCGAAGATCTCCGGCATTTCGCGCGCGGCGACGCGACTCGGGGCCGTCCGGGTTGAGGTCCGCGTCGCCGGCGCCCACGTCGCGTTCATCAGCCGCGCCCAGATCGCGTCGTCCTCGGGCGGGATGCCCATGAAGCTGCCGATCACGCGCGAGACGACCGGCTGTGCGACGTCGGCTGACGAGGTCGCACGCTCGCGGCCCGTCGAGCCGGTCGAGCGTCGGCACGATCGCGCGGATCGCGCTGCTCGTGATCGGCGATCCGCTTCGGCGTGAAGCCGCGCTGGAAGAGCGCCTTCAGCCGGTCGTGCTTCGGCGGGTCCATGCCGATGAACATCGCCCGCAGCAGCTCCAGCGGCATGACCGCGCGGTCAGCGCCGTGATCCCGCCGAGTTCGGAGGAGTAGGTCTCCCAGTCGCGGGAGACCGCGTGGATGTCCTCGGCCCTGGTCACCGACCAGAAGCCGGCCTGCTCGGGGAACTCGGGGATCCCCGCGGACCAGTGCACCGGGCACGGCCGCGCAGCTCGCGAACAGCTCGTGCGGCGGCCCTCCTGCCAGCGCTCGGTCTCGATCACGAGCACGTCCTCGAGCTCTCCGCCCGCTCCGCCGCGAGGCTGCTCGTCCGCTCCGCCATGCCCGACCTCCTCCGCTCGCCGACCCTGCGCGGATGCTAGCGCCGAGGCTCGCTCAGCGACGCGACGCTGCGGCCTTGCCCCTCGGCTTCCCGCGCCGTTTCGCGGCGCGGGCCGAGCGCGCTCGATCGTGACCTCGATGCCGTCGAGCAGCTGCTCGAGCCCGGCTCGAAGCGGTCGGGGTCGTCGATGATCTCCATCACGCTCAGCGTCGCCGCGGCGCTGTCGGGCTCCTCGAGCTCTTCGTGCATGAGCCGCTCGATGCGGGAACTCGCCGCTGTGCAGCTCGCGCTGGAAGAACTCGCTCGCCATCTCGCGCCAGGCGGGCGGCTCATCCGCCGTAGTCGCCCCGTCCAGTCGATGTTCTCGCGCATCGCGTAGCCGATCACGAACTCGTCGACGAGGCTCAGCACATGCAGGCGCTCTGCCACCGGGAAGTCCGGTGGAGCTCCCACCGCCTGCAGCGACTGCTCGAAGTGACTGATCCCGTTCGGGCCGATCGCCGCGTCGCCGATCCGCCTCGAGCGTCCAGTGATGACGGGCGAAGGCGCCGCGCGAGCGTCGCGCGATGGTGGCCCAGCGCGGCGCGCCAGTCCGAGGGCAGCTCGCCCTCCGGCACGAGCACCTCGCCCATCACCGCGTCGTGCATCAGCGTCACAAGCTCGTCCTTGCTGCGTACGTAGTGGTAGAGCGTCATCGTGCCCGCGCCCAGCGCCTGCGCGACCCGCCGCATCGAGACGGCCTCGAGCCCCGCGGTCGGCGATCGCGATCGCCGCGGCCGTGATCTGCGCCCAGGAGTGCGCGGGACGCCGCGCACGCGGCTCGCCGCGCAGCCAGATCGAGCCTCTCGGGCACCGGCAGCGGTCGACGGTCGGGACGACATCTCGTACAGCGTACTGCTATGGTCGTGGTACGACGTACCAATTACGTACAAGCACCCGATGAGATGAGCGAGCACTCCGACATCCCCGCGATCTGAGACCGAAGGACTGGGCAAGCGCTACGGCGAGCAGTGGGCGCTGCGCGACTTCGATCTCGAGGTGCCCGCGGGCACCGTGCTCGGCCTGCTCGGCCACAACGGCGCGGGCAAGACGACGGCGATCCGGATCCTCACCACCCTGGCCCCGCCGAGCGCAGGCAGCGGCGCGCGTGGCCGGGCTTCGACGTCGTCGCGGCAGCCCGGCGAGGTACGCAGGCGGATCGGCCTCGACGAGCCAGACGCGCGACGGTCGACGGCCTGATGAGCGCGCCGGCGAACCTCGAGATGATCGGCCGCCTCTATCACCTGCCCCGCGCGACCGCGCGACGCCGCGCGGCCGAGCTGCTCGAGCGCCTGGACCTCGCGGACACCGGGGACCGCGCCTCGTGCGCGACTTCTCCGGCGGCATGCGCCGGCGCCTGGACCTCGCGGCGAGCCTCGTCGCATCGCCGCCGGTGCTGTTCCTCGACGAGCCCACCACGGGGCTCGACCCCGAGAGCCGCTACAGCTCTGGGAGCTGCTGCGCGAGCTCGTCGCGGAGGGCACGACGCTGCTGCTCACCACGCAGTACCTCGAGGAGGCGGACCGTCTCAGCGACGACATCGTCGCTGCTCGAGCGCGGCCGCGTGGCCGCGACGGGAACGCCCGCCGAGCTGAAGGCGGCGCACGGCGGCGAGCGGATCGAGGTCGTGCTCGCCGAGCCGGCCAGGTGGCCGCCGCCTCGGACGCGCTCGCGCCGTTCGCGGAGGGCGCGCTCAGCAGCGATCCCGCGAGCGGCTGCTGGTCGACCGCGCCGGTGGGCCCGGCCGCGCGGCTGATCGAGGTCGTGCGCGCGCTCGACGAGGCGGGCGTGGAGGCGACCGACGTCCACCGCCGCGAAGCGACTCTCGACGACGTCTTCCTCTCGATCACCCGCGAGGCCGCCGCGCCGGGGCGCTCGCGCGATGAGCGGCATGCCCGCCACGAGCGAGGCGCTCGAGCGCCGCGCGGTCTCCGATCTGTTCGCGGACAGCCTCGTGATCGCGCGGCGCAGCCTCGCCCACATCCGCCAGATCCCCGAGAAGCTGCTCGACGTGACGGTGCAGCCGCTGATGTTCGTCGTGCTCTTCGCCTTCGTGTTCGGAAACGTGATCCGCGATCCCCACGGCAACTACCGCGACTACCTGATCGGCGGAATCCTCGTGCAGACGCTCGGCTTCGGGATCTTCGGGCCCGCCACGTCGATGGCCACCGACCTCGGCGAGGGCATCCTCGACCGCTTCCGCTCGCTGCCGATGCACCGCTCGGCGTTCCTGTGGGGCACCTGATCGCGGAGTTCGCCGCCTCGCTGCTGGCGATCGTCGTGATGGTCGTGAGCGGGCTGATCGTCGGCTGGCGCGTGCACGGCGACCTGCCGCACGCGATCGCCGGCTTCGGGCTGCTCGCGCTGCTCGCCGTGACGATGCTCTGGCTCGGCACGCTGCTCGGCGTCTCGCGCGCTCCCCCGACGTGGTCACCGGGATCGGGTTCCTCACGATCTTCCCGCTGACCTTCGTGGCCACGACCTTCGTGCCCGCCGCGGGCCTGCCCGACGGGCTGCGTCAGTTCGCCGAATACAACCCGGTCAGCTGCTGGGCGGCGGGATCCGCGGGCTCTTCGGCAACCCCACCGCGACGCCCGCGCACGCCGCCTGGCCGCTCGAGCACGCGGTGCTCGCCTCCGTGCTCTGGTGCCTCGCGCTGATCGCGATCGTCGCTCCGATCACGCTCGCCGCCTTCCGGCGGCGGACGACCGGCTGAGCCGCGCGCTCAGCCGTCGGGGCTGGTGTCGATCGCCACGTAGGAGTAGTCGCCCGGGTACCCGTCGGCCGCGGTCATCCCGTTGCAGCCGGCGCGCAGGTTCTCGCAGTCCAACTGCGCCCGCCGTTGGCAGATGGATGTCCAGGCGTGAGTCGTAGTAGAAGGAGAAGGCGTTGCCGTCGTGGCGGGTCGACCTCCGCCTCGTCCGCGTCGTGCGCCATCGGGGCTGAGCAGCCGGGCGTCGGCGGCCGGGTCGTGCTTGAGGTACTTGTCGAACCAGGCGCTCGTGTACCAGTCGGTCAGATCGGGGCCGCGCAGCGAGGCGCCGAACGCGGTCGGGGATGTAGGAGAAGTCCAGGTGCGAACCGCCGCGAATGATGATCTCGCCGCTGTCGACACCGGCCGCGCGTGTAGGCGCGCGACTCCAGACCGACTTGGCCAGCGGGTTCGGGCAGCGAGGTGTTCGGCAGCGGCGGCAGGCCGTAGTCGGCCGAGATGCCGAGCCCGGGCTTGGTGATCGGCACGGTCACCCGCCGGACGGATCGGCCGGGCAGCTGCCTCGCCGATGCCATCGGGGGCCGCGCTGCCGGGTGGCACCGACCCGCTTCCGGACTCGGACCACCGAGGTTGTCCCAGGCCACGACGGCCTTGACCCGCGGGTCCCACTGCGCGATGTAGGAGACGCCGGCCGCGCCGTAGGAGTGCCCGCCAGCCCGATCTCGCTGGGTTCGAGCATCGCCAGAACGGGTTGTAGGCGGTGTCGAGCCCGGCCTTGACCCGGCGTCTGCTTGTCGGCGTGGCTCGTCCCGTTCTCGCAACTCGGCACCGGCTCGTACGGGTGTTCGGCGGTCGAGAGCAAGAAGTCGATCGCGTCCTCGGTGCCGTCGTAGAACGGGCGCCCGTCGGTCTGGGCCGGCACACCCTCGAGCGGTCGCGCCTGACCGAGCGTGTCGCTCTGGCCCTGGCCCTGCGGGTCGAACGTCAACACGACGTAGCCGTCCTTGGCCAGCGTCTGCGCGGCGTACCAGTACATCTGCTCGTCGGCCTGCACCGAGCCGTTGGTGATCACGATGCCCGGCCGCTTCGCCGGGCCCGGCGACGGTCGCCCAGACGTGGCCGGAGAGCGTGGCGCCGTTGCGGGCGGTGAACAGCACCGGCTTGACGATCCGTCGCCGTTCGTCCCCCAGTCGTAGAGCCGCACGTCGCCGGCGCAGCCGTTGCCGCCGTTCCAGCACAGTCGTCGCTGAACAGCCGCCCCGGGTCGCCGGCCTCCTCGGAGAGCGCTTCGGTCAGGTTGAGCGCGCTCGTTTCGGTGAGCTGCGCCTGGTATTCGGGCGTGTCGTAGATCGTCTGACGCTCCTGCGCGATCGCGAAGTTCTGCGCCTCCAGCGCAGGTTCGAACGTGGTCGGCGGCGCGGCGCTTGCGCTCGGTGCGAGCACGATCGCGACAACCGTCATGGACGCCAGCATTCCGCCAACGAGCTTCCGCATCAGATCCTCCGAGTGTCCCGTGCCCCTCCCCAGGCGCGGAATACCCGGCGCGGGCGACCGATAAACCGAATCGGGTTCGGCTCAGAGCTCGATCGCGCGCATGACGTGCTCGTCGGGCAGCTTCTCGACGATCCGCCGGAGGATCTCGCGCTCTTCGGCCTGCTCGCGCTGGAGGTCGTTGATCAGCAGCCGCACGGCGCTGTGCGCGATCTTCATCTGCGGCGGGCTCAGTGCCAGCGTCACGCGCCCGCGCTCGTCGGCGGGCCCGTCGAGCAGAGCGAGCAGCTCGCGTGCGATCGCGCGGATTTGCGGCTCGTGAGCCTCGTCGGCGATCAGCAGCCGCACCGCCCGAGCCCGCGGCGGCGAGCTCGTCGAGCTCGAGCAGCAGGTGGTAGTCCGGGCGGCTCGGCGCACGCTCAGCCCTCCTGCCACCGCGGGGGCGGGCGGCTCGGCCCCCGAGCCGCGCGCTCGCGCTGGGCGCGCGGCGAGGCGTCCGCCGAGCGCGCAGAGGAACATGCCGATGATCGCGGTGACCACGGCGAGCAGCGGCGGGAAGGAGCCGAGCGAGACTTTCGCGTGCGTACCGGCGATCGCGTGGGCGACGAGCAGCGCCGTTCCGTAGATCGCGCCGGAGACGAGGCCGCGGTCCGCGCCGCCCCAGCCGTCGAGGTGCTCGAAGCCCGAGACCACGCTGCCCAGGCCGGCGACGATCGCGACGATCCAGTAGCCCACGACGGAGCTGCCGATCAGCACGCCCGCGCCCGCGCCGACGATCGCGGGGATGATGCCCCCAAGCACGATCTGGACTGGTCGCGAGCGATCTCTGAACAGCACTGGCTGCAGCATCCGTGTCCTCTCTCCCTCGAGGTCGCCAGGAATCTACCTAACGGCGCGAACGCGGTGCCCTGGGGAGGCGCCGGAACTCGCCGTGAGCTCCCGATTCCGAGCAGGGCCCCGAGGCGGGCCGGCGCCGCGACGGGCGTCACGCAGGGGCGCAGCGCGGGGACCTGCGCGCAGGGCAGGTCGCCCGCGCTGCGCTGCCCGCGCTCTGATGCGTGGCCGCTTCCGCGGCGGCGGGGATCGCACATCCCTTCGCGCAGGTGATCCCCGCCGTCGAGCAGCCCTTGGGAGGAGCGGCCCCGCGCGGGGCGCGCGCGCCGCTGTTCGTGCGAACGATGAAGGCGAGCAGTGCCGAGGAGGTGCCCGCGCGGTGCGCCGAGCTGCGGGCGCTGCGAGACGCGGCGCCGGTGCCGAGCAGGACGAGGGCGGCGCCGGCGATGGCGCAGCAGGCGAGCACCAGAAGCGCTCTTCGAGCCATGACCTGAAGATACTCCGCTCCGTCATACCCTGGACGCCACCGATGAGCGAGCCGCTGCGACTCTCGATTCTCGACCAGTCCCCGGTCGCGGAGGGCTCCACAGGCGCGCAGGCGCTCGCAACACGATCGACCTGGCGCGTCTCGCCGACGCGCTCGGCTACCACCGCTACTGGGTCGCCGAGCACCACGGCGGGCCGATGCTCGCGGGGCCCAGCCCCGAGGCGCTGATCGGCCCGATCGCCGCGGCGACCGAGCGCATCCGCGTCGGCAGCGGCGGCGTGATGCTGCCGCACTACAGCCCCTTCAAGGTCGCCGAGACCTTCAGCCTGCTCGCCGGCCTGTTCCCGGGCGGATCGACCTCGGGCTCGGCCGCGCCGCCGGCACCGACCCGATGACCGACCTTCGCGCTGCAGCGCGACCGCCGCCAGGCCGCGCCCGACGACTTCCCGCAGCAGCTCGCCGAGCTGCTCGGCTACCTCGAGGACAGGCTGCCCGCCGACCACCCCTTCGCACGCCTCGCCGCAGACCCTTCCCGGCCGCCCGGAGACGCCCGAGCCGTGGCTGCTCGGCTCCTCGCATGCAGAGCGCGATCTGGGCGGCCGAGCTCGGCCTGCCCTACGCCTTCGCCGACTTCATCAACCCGAAGGGCGCCGAGACGCGGCGCTCTACCGCGAACGCTTCGCCGACACGAACACGCCGGCCGACCCGCGCACGGCCGTCGCCGTCTGGGCGATCTGCGCCGAGAGCGACGAGGAGGCGCGAGCGCCTCGCGGCGAGCGGCCGGATGGCGTTCACGCTGCTGCGCCAAGGGCGAGCTGATCGCCGTGCCGCCGCCGGAGCGCGCGCGAGCGCTTCCTCGCCGCGCAGCGCGAGCAGGGCGCGGCGACCGCCGGGCGGCGAGCGCCGCGCGCTGCTCGGCGGCCCGAGCGGTCCGCGCCCAGCTCGAGCGAGGTCGTCGGCGAGTACGGGGCGCGAGGAGGCGATCGTCGTCGACATCACCTACGACCACGGCGCCCGCCGGCGCTCCTACGAGCTGCTCGCCGAGGCCTTCGAGCTCAGCCGCGTAGGGTCAGCGCGTGGCGGCGGCACCGGCGATCAGGCGCGGCGCGCGACCGCAGGACATCCCGGCGCTCGCGGCGATGCTCGCCCGGGCCTTCTTCGACGATCCCGTCGCGAGCTGGGCGTGGAAGCCCGACGAGCTGCGCCTCGCCGCGCTCGAGCGCTTCCAGGCGACGCGGATGCGCCAGCTGATCGGCGGACGAGGAGGTCTGGTCCAGCGAGGACCTCTCCTGCGCCGCGCTGTGGGCGCCGCCGGGGCACTGGCACTCCTCGCTGCGGGAAATTGCCGCAGCTCGTCCCCTGCTTCACTGCGCCCGCGCCTGTCGCGCGGATGCCGCTGGTCGCGGTCGGCTGGCACCGGCTCGAGCGCGGCCATCCGCGCGAGCCGCCACTACTACCTCGCCGTGCTCGGGACCGACCCGCCCGCGCAGGGCCGCGGGCTCGGCTCGGCGGTGCTGCGCGGCGTGCTCGACCAGTGCGACCGCGACGGCGTCGGCGCCTTCCTGGAGTCCTCGAAGGAGAGCAACATCGCCTTCTACGCGCGCCACGGCTTCCGCGTCACCGAGGAGGTCCGCCTGCTGCGCGGTCCCTCGATGTGGCGATGTGGCGCGACCCGCGCTGAGCCGCGGGGCGAGGCAGCCCGCCGCGAGCGGCCCCTCGATATGCTGACAGTACGCGGCCGGAGTGATCCGCGGGAGGGGGGCCCTGCGCAGTCAGTTGACCTGCCGCATCGTAGGGCATCGGGCCTCCATATCTCGACCCAGGCGGTGAACGACTTGGACTATCAGATCAACCTCGCCGAGGTCGATGTCGACGGCGCGGTCCGCGAAGCCGCCGACGCCGTCTCCGGTGACACCCGCCTCAGCTTTCTGAAGAAGGCCGGCGTTGCCGGCGGCGCGGCCGTCAGCGGCGGCGCGATCCTGCTCGGCGCTCTCGCCCGGCGCGTTCGCGTCCACCAGCACGGCCGCCCGCCCGCCAAATTCGGCAAGGGCGACGTCGGGATCCTCAACTACGCGCTCACGCTGGAGTACCTGGAGGCCGCGTTCTACAACGGCGCGACCGCAGCGAACCTGCCGCTCGAGCCCGCAGGCCGCCGCGTTCCTGAAAATGGTCACGGCCGACGAGAACGCGCACGTCGCGTTCCTGAAGAAGGCGCTCGGCAAGAAAGCCGCCAAGGATCCGAAGTTCGACTTCAAAGGCACGAACACGAACGCGGAAATGTTCATGAAGACCGCCGCAGGTGCTCGAGAACACCGGTGTTCACGCGTACTCCGGCCAGGCGCTGAACATCAAGACGCCGGCCTACGTGAAGGCCGCCGTCTCGATCCTCACGATCGAGGCGCGCCACGCCAGCGTGATCGGCCTGCTCAACGAGGCGCGCGCCCTCCGGCAAGGAAATCGCCCCGAACGGCCCGTTCGACACTCCCCTCACCGCCGCGAAGGTGCTCGCGGCCGTCAAGGGCACCGGCTTCATCATCGGCTGAGGCCGAGTCTCACCTGTGGCGGCGGGGCGATCGGTGCCTCGCCGCCGCTCGTGCTTTCGGCGCTCTCTTTTCACACCTGAGGGTGATCCGAAGAGGGCCGCTCTGCGAACTGAGAGGTAGGGATCGCTCGGTGTGCACGGCGGCCCCGGCAGCGCAATGCGCAGATGGATGGCCGACGCTCGTCCGTGAACGACAACAGAGAGGTATCCCACATGTCAACTGAACGAACGGACACCTCGGACGAGACGCCAACCGGCCTGGTCGAGCGCCTTGTCCGCGACGACCTGGACCGCAAGCGGTTCCTGAAGCTGGCCGGGTCCGGAGCGGCCGCGAGCTTTGGCGCCTTCGTGCTCGCGGCATGCGGCAGCAGCAAATCCCCTCCACGACGACGCCGCCTCGACCGCGTCGACCGCGTCCGCATCCTGCCGCCGAGCGGCGACGTCGCGATCGCGAACTACGCGCTCACGCTCGAGTACCTCGAGACCGAGTTCTACGAAAAGGTCGTGGCCTCGGGCCTGTTCAGCGGCAAACGGCGAGGCTCATCAAGAGTTCGGCGCCCAGGAGAAGACGCACGTCGAAGCGCTCAAGGGCGCGGTCTCCAAGCTCGGCGGCACGCCCGCGGCGCAGCCGATGGGCAAGTTCCCGATCGAAAACGCGAAGCAGGTCACAGAACTCGCCTACACCGTCGAGAACCTCGGCGCGGCCGCGTACCTCGGCCAGGCGGCGAAGATCCAGAACCCCGAACTGCTTGCCGCCGCGCTCGCGATCCACTCGGTCGAGGCGCGCACGCGGCCACGCTGGGCACGCTCGTGGGGAAGTCGCTCACCCCCGACGGCGCGTTCGCCAAACCGGCCGACATGGCGACCGTCCTGGCCGCCGTCAAACCCTTCCTGGCCTAGCGCCGGTTCCCCTGAAAGGAGCAGACATGTCTCAGACCGACATGCACACCGGCGCCGAGGCGCCGGCTCGCCGAGATCGAGGTCGACGGGCTCACGCGCTCGAGCTTCCTGCTGAAGGGCGCGCTCGCCGCCGGCGCCGTCTACGGCCTCGGCGCGGTCACGCCGTTCGTCTCCGGCGCCTTCGCCGCGGGTGAAGCGGGCGACGTCGAAATCCTCAACTTCGCGCTGACGCTCGAGTACCTCGAGGCGGACTTCTACAACGTGAAGGGCACGGAAGTCGGCCTGAAAGGCCGGCGAAGAGCTACGCGAAGACGTTCGGCGAAGAGGAGGCCGACCACGTCAACGCGCTGATGACGACGATCAAGCAGCTCGGCTCCAAGCCGGTCGCGAAACCGACCTTCGCGTTCCCGGCGACGGATGAAAGGACGTTCCTCGCGCTCGCCTCGGTGCTCGAGAACACGGGCGTCGGCGCCTACAACGGCGCGGCGCCCTCGCTGAAAAGCAAGGAAGTGCTCGCCGCCGCGGGCGGGATCGTGCAGATCGAGGCGCGGCATGCGGCCGCGATCAACCTGCTGATCGGCAAGAGCCCGACCCCCAACCAGGGCTTCGACCGGCCGCTCACCAAGGCGCAGGTGCTCGCCAAGGCCGGCCCGCTGATCAAGACATAGGACCGATCGCCCGGGCCGCGGTGATCCGCCGCGGCCCCGCAGCCGTAGGACAGACTCAGAACAAAGAACTTCAAGGCCCCGCCGCCAGCGCGGCCACCGACGAAAGACGAGGACAAGCCAATGTGGTCTCGACAATCCGCTCCACATCGCGTTTCTTCTGATCGTCCTGCTGATGGTCTTCGGCGCGAAGCGGCTGCCCGAGCTGGGCAAATCGCTGGCTCGGGATGCGCGGCTTCAAGGACGCGATCAGCCCCGAGACGACGAGCACGCACGCCGGCTCGCAGCGACGCCGGTCGAGCCGGTCGCGGTCCACACCGAGGAGCGGGAGCGGGCCGCCGCGTAGGCGGCCGCCGGGACGGGCGTACCATGCGTCCCTCGGGCGGCCATGGATCGGCCCGCTGGTGGACGCCCGCCGGGGCACCCGTTGATCCGTCAGCGGGTTTCTGCCGTAAAGGAAACAGGCATGTTCAATCCTCTGCGATCAGCGCGTGGCGAGCGCTCGGCGGGCCACCTTCGCGTGCTCGCCGACGAGGAGCTGATGCAGCTCGTCTACAGGGGCAACGCCGACGCGTTCGAGGTCATCTATGACCGCCACGCCGATGCCGCCTTCTCGCTCGCGATGCGGATGTGCCGCCAGCGCGCGCTCGCCGAGGACGTCGTGCAGGAGGCCTTCCTCTCGCTCTGGCGCAGCCGCGCGCGCTACGACCGCAACCGCGGCAGCGTTCGCACGTGGGTGCTCGGCATCGTGCACAACCGCGCGATCGACGCGCTGCGGCGAAGGCCGTGCGCGACCGCGGCGATCGTCGAGGGAGGGCATCGAGGAGCGCCTGGCGGCGCCCGAGCGCACCGAGCTCGAGTTCGCGCGCCGCGACGAGGCGCGCGAGATCCGCGACGCGCTGCAGCAGCTTCCCGAGCGAGCAGAGCCGCGTGATCGAGCTCGCCTACTTCGGTGGCATGACCCACCCCGAGATCGCGAGATGCTCGACGGCCGTCGGCACCATCAAGGGCCGCATGCGCCTCGGTCTCGCGAAGATGCGGATGGCGCTTGGCGATCCCGCGGAGGTGGCCTGATGAGCGACGAGCGACCCCACGAGGTCTGCGGCGAAGACGCCGCGCCCTACGTGCTGGGTGCGCTGAGCGAGGCCGAGCACAGCGCGTTCCTCGCGCACATCGAGTCGTGCGCGGTCTGCCGCGAGGAGGTCGCAGCGCTGCAGGTCGTCGCCGACGCGCTGCCGGCGGCCGTCCCGCAGCTACGCGCGCCCGCGGCGGTGCGCGACGCGTGATGGCCAGCGTCCCACCGAGGCGGCGCCGCGCGCGCCGAGCGCCGGCGCAGCGCGACCGCCCCGCGGGAGCGCTCATCCCCTGCGCTGGCGGCTGCGTCGGCCCGCGCCGCGGCCGCCGCGGCGGTCGTCGTGCTCGCGTGATCGCTCCAGCGGCGGCTCCTGCCACGGCGCCCGCGTGATCCGCGCCCAAGTGCTCGCCCACGGCGAGCGCCTCGCTGCGGGTCAGCGCCGGGCAGGCACGCTGAATTCAGCGGCATGCCGCAGACGGCGCCCGGCCGTGTCTATGAGGTGTGGATCAAACGCGGCGGGCGCCCCAGCCGACCGACGCGCTGTTCACTGTCAACTCCGAGGACAGCGACCGTCGGCGTGCCCGGCAACCTGCCGGGCGTCAAGGTCGTGATGGTGACGTCCGAGCCCGTCGGCGGCAGCCCTCTGCCGACGCGCTCGCCGTGATCGTCGCGACGCTCTCCTAGCGCGCCCGGCCGTCGAGCGGGCGCTTTCGGGCCGCTGAGCGGCCCCCCCCTTTTTCCCCTTTTTTTTTTTTTTTTTTTTTAAAAAAAATATGCGCACGCACACCACGACGCGAGTTCGAACGAGCCGACATACAACGGCGCTCCTCACCCAGAGGAGGGCGTTCAGCCGGCGGCGGTCACGCGCAGCGCGTGGCCGCCCGCGTGGACGTGTCGCCGGGGTGCAGCTGGCGACCGCGACGGCTCTCCGGCTCGCCGTTGACGAGGGCCGGCTCGGCGTCGAGCAGCGCTCGCGCCTCGCGCCGCTGTCGACGATGCCCGCCAGCTTCAGCAGCTGGCCGAGGCGGATCGTCTCGCCGCGGATCGCGACCTGCTCGCTCATGCCGCGCGCCTCGCCGCAGCTCGCGCGCAGCCGCCTCGAGGTCGACGATCGGCGCCGGGTAGCGCAGCACGCGGCGCTCCGCCGCTGCCAGCCGCCACGGTTCGTGGACGGCTCGGCCGGCGACGCCGGCGAGCTCGGGCACGTGGCGGCGGACGTAGTCGCCGTCGCGGATCGAAGCGCTGCGCCTGGCGCAGCGGGTTGAGCACGCGGTTCGGGCGCGTGTCGTTGCCGGTGCCGGCGACCCACTGCCAGTTGCCGACGTTGTTGGCCACGTCGGCGTCCTGCAGCAGCCGAGGCGAAGTGCGCGGCGCCCACGCGCCAGTCGAGATAGAGCGTCTTGGTCAGGAACGAGCCGACGATCAGCCGCGCGCGGTTGTGCATGTAGCCCTCGTCGGCGAGCTGGCGCATCCCCGCGTCGACGATCGGGTAGCCCGGTCAGGCCCTCGCGCCAGGCCTCGAGCGTCGCGCTGCGCGAGCGCCGCCAGCGGTCGCCGCGGGGGCGGTAGTCGGCGTGCGGCATGTCCGGCCGGGCGGCCAGCACCTGGCGGTGGAAGTCGCGCCAGCAGAGCTGGCGGACGAAGTCCTCCGCGCCGCGCGCGGCCGCGCGCGCGCTCGAGCACCGTGCGCGGCGAGAGGCAGCCGAAGTGCAGGTAGGCGCTGAGCCGCGAGGTCGCGCTCGCCGGCGAGGTCGTCGTGGCGCTCGTCGTAGGCGCCGAGGCCGCCGCCGAGCCAGCGCGTCAGACGCGCGCGCGGCCGCGCGCTCGCCGCCGCGCGCAGAGCTCGAGGGCGACGCGCGCGCCGCGCCGCTCAGCGCTGTGAGCCGAGGGCAGTCGCATCGCGGGCAGGCCAGGCGGCGTGCGCAGCCGCCGCGGAGTCGGCGCCGCGGGCGCCGTCGGGCGCGCGCTCCACGCGCGCCAGTAGGGCGTGAACACGCGGTAGTGATCGCCGCCCGCGGGGCTGAGCGCGCCCGGCGCGAACACCGACGGCCCGGCGTGCTCGCGCAGCTCCACGCGCGCTCTCGCGCAGGCGCGGGCGAGCCGCTCGTGGCGCTCGGCGGCATAGGGCGTGGCGTCGGCGCTGACGTGCACCGCGTCCGCCGCAGGCGCTCGGCGAGGCTCAGCGTCTCGCGCACCACGTCGCCGCGACGCAGCACGAGCTGGGCGCCGCGTTCGCGCAGCGCCTCGTCGAGGTCGCGCAGGCAGTCGCGCAGGAAGGCGATGCGGTTCGGGCTCGCGCAGCGGCGCCCCAGCAGTCGCTCGTCCAGCACGAACAGCGGGATCACCTGCTCGCTCTCGCGCGCGGCGGCGGCGAGCGCGGGGTGGTCGTGCACGCGCAGGTCGCAGGTGAAGAGGACGATCGCGCGGCTCATGCCCATCAGCTACCCCTGCTTCTCCTTCTCTTCCTCCGCGAGCGCAAGCCGCAGGGATTCGTCGAAGGACGCGGGGTCGATGCCGAATGGCTCGGCGCCCGAGTGGTCGGTGACCACGGTCGCCGTGCGAAGGCCCTCGACGAGCGGGCGGGCGACGTTCGTGTCGACGGGTGTGACGAGTCCGAGCCACAGCGCGGAGAGCCACGGCGTGATCAGCGGCACGGGCAGCTTCGGGCGCGGGCGCATGCCCATCGCCAGCGCCATGCGGTCCAGCATCTCGCCGTAGGCGAGTACGTCGGGCCCGCCGATCTGGACCTCGCGACCCAGCGAGGCCTCGACGTCGGGCGCGCGGCGGAGGTACTCGACGACGTCCTCGATACCGATCGGCTGCGTGTCGGTGCGCAGCCAGCTCGGCGCGATCATCACGGGCAGCCGGCTGCACGAGGTAGCGAAGCGTGCGGTAGGACTCGCTGCGCGCGCCGACCACCATCGCCGCGCGGAAGTAGGTCAGCGGCGGTCCCTCGGCGCGCAGCGTGAGGGCGGTCTCGTGGCGGCTCTGCAGATGCTTCGAGGCCGACTCCTCGCCGAGCCCGCCGAGGTAGACGATCCGCTCGACGCCCTTCGCGCCGCGCGGTCGCGGCGAAGTTGGCTGCGCCCTCCTGCTCGCGCTGCTCGAAGCCCGCGCCGCCGGCCATCGCGTGCACGAGGTAGTAGGCGACCTGCGCGCCCGCGAAGGCGCCGCTCGAGGCTCGCCGCATCGGTCACGTCGCCGCGCACGAGCTCGCAACCGGCGCGCTCGAGGGCCCGGCGCGCGCGCGGGTCGCGGACGAGCGCGCGCACCTCCGTGCCCGCATCGAGCAGCGCCGTGGCGAGCCTGCCTCCGATGAAGCCCGTGCCGCCGGTGAGAGAGCGCGTCGCGCGATCAGTCGAGGTTATCCGGCGCCCGCTCAGGCTCCGCGGCCGGCGGCTGGGGAGCGGCCCGCCGCGTCGGCGGCCGCGCTGGGTTCGGCGGCCCCGCCCCGTTCGCGGGCTGCGCCGTTCGCCCGCTCGGCGAGGTCGGCTCCGGTCGTCGTCGTCATCACCTGCGCGGCGCCGCCGCCGATGATGCGCCGGTAGAGCCCGGGCGCGAGCACGCGCAGCGCGGCGGCGACCCCGTAGGGGCGCGGCACGTAGCGTTCGGGCCGGCGGCCGAGCCCGGCTTCGTAGATCGCCTCGGCGGCGCGCTCGGGCGTGGAGACGATGCCGGCGCGTGAGCGCCTTCTCGATCAGCTCGGCCTGCGGGAAGCCCTCGGTCGCGATGAAGCCGGGCAGCACGAGGCCGACGTGGACGCCGTGCTCGCGCTCCTCGGCCCACAGCGCGTCCGACCAGCCGGCGAGCGCGAACTTCGAGGCGCTGTAGGCGCCGCGTGCCGCGCGCGCGCGACGCGCCCGGCGGTCGAGGCGACGTTGACGATCGCCGAGGGCGCGCTCGCGCGCAGCAGCGGCAGCAGCGCCTCGGTGAGGCGCACCTGGGCGTCGAAGTTGATCGCCATCGTGCGGCGCACGTTCTCCTAGCCGCCGTCGGCGAAGCGCGCGCGCCAGGCGGCGCCGGCGTTGTTGACGAGCAGGTCGAGGCGTCCGTGGCGCTCGCGCACGTGGTCGCGGATGCGCGCGGGCGCGTCCTCGTCGAGCAGGTCGACGGCGATCGTAGCTGTGCGCTCGCTCGCCGAGCTCGGCGGCGAGCGCGGCGCAGGCGCTCCGCGCGGCGGGCGACGAGCACGAGCGAGGCGCCGGGCTCGCGCGCGAGCCGTCGCGCCGTCGCTTCGCCGATGCCGCTGGAGGCGCCCGTGATGAGGATCACCGGATGCCGATCCGTCGCATCGGTCCTAGCCTGTCAGATCGGCGCCATGCCGATGCTAGCCCAGTCGCCGCGATGAGCCCGTCGACCGCGAGCACGCGCGCCACGCCCCGCAAGCGCGAGGCGCTCGAGCTGTTCAGCGGCCTGCCCCGCCGCTACGACGAGCTCTCCGCGGCGCTCAGCTTCTGGCAGGACCCGCGCTGGCGCCGCGCGCTCGTCGACGAGGTCGCGCCGCAGGCGGGCGAGCGGATCCTCGACGTGGCGACCGGCACGGGGATGGTCGCCGCCGAGCTGCTGCGCCGCGCCGACTGCACGGTCGTGGGGCTCGACCAGAGCGCAGCAGATGCTCGGCGCGGCGCGCGCGGCGCGCTTCGCCGGGCGCACGCGCCGCGCGAGCGCGATCGAGCTGCGTCGAGGGCGAGGCCGAGCAGCTGCCGTTCGCGGACGCGAGCTTCGACGCGCTCACGCTTCACCTACCTGCTGCGCTACGTCGACGATCCGGCGGCGACGCTCGCGCGAGCTGGCGCGCGTCGTGCGCCCGGGCGGGCGCGTCGCCTCGCTCGAGTTCGGCGTGCCGCCGCTGGCGCCCGCGCGCGCTGGCCTGGCGCTTCTACACGGCGGTCGGGCTGCCCGCGCTCGGCCGGCTCGCCTCGCGCGAGTGGCAGCGCGTCGGGCGCTTCCTCGGTCCGAGCATCCGCGGCTTCTACGCGCGCCATCCGCTCGAGCAGCTCGTCGGCTACTGGCAGGCGGCCGGGCTGCAGCGACGTCCGCGTGCGCCGCATGAGCCTCGGCGGCGGCGTCGTGATGTCGGCCACGCGCGCAGGGCTGAGGCGGTGGTCGCCACCCGCCCGCGCGGCCGGCCTTCTACGCGCTCGGCGCGGGGCAGGCTCGGCGACGCGATCACGCTGCTGCACCCGCCCTACACGCTCTGGCACCTGAGCTACTTCGCGCTCGGCGCGGCGCGTCGCGCCGCACGTGTACGTCGACCGGCTGCTCTGGGGCCTCGCCGCGTTCGCGCTCGCCGTGGGCGTCGCCGCGCACGCGCTCGACGAGCTGCACGGCCGGCCGCTGGGCACCGCGCTTCAGCGACCGCACGCTGCGCGTGGCTGGCCGCTGGCGCGCCTGCTCGGCGCGCGTCGCGATCGGCGTCGCGCGGGGTCGTCACCGTCTCGGCCTGGCTGATCGCCGTTCGTCGCTCGCCGGCGGCGCTGTTCGTCCCCGCCTACAACCTCGAGCTGGCCGGCGGGCGCTTCCACGGCGATCGCTGGTTCGCGCTCGCCTGGGGCGCCTTCCCGGCCTTCACCGGCTACTTCGTGAACGCGCTCGAGATCGCCGCGGCGGGCGTGCTGATCGCGCGGGGCTGCATGGCGCTCAGCGCTCGCGCAGCGCCGGCTGAGCACGGCGGCGCGCGAGCTGCGCCGCCGCACCGCGAGCGTGCAGGGCGTGCGCGAGCGCAGCGACGGCAGCACCGAACCGCTCGAGCGTCGCAGCGCTGCTGCGCGCCGCTCGACGGCGCGCTCGCGCGCTCTCGCTGGGCGTGCCGCTGCTCGCGGCCGCGCTGCTCGCGGCGCGCCTCTAGCTCTCAGCGGACGAGGATGTGCGCGCCCGGGCCGGGCGTGACCTCGATCGAGTCGGGCGGGCAGCGGCACGGCCGGGCTCGAGCAGCCCGAGCACCGAGCCGCCGAAGCCGCCGCCGATCAGCCGCGCGCCCGCCGCGCCGCGCGCGCAGCAGCCTCTCGACGGTCGCCTCGACCGCGGGCGTCGAGACCTGGTAGAGGTCGCGCAGGCTCGCGTGCGAGGCGTTGAGCAGCTCGCGCGAGCGCGCGCGGGTCGCGCGGCGCGCAGCGCGGCGACGGCCGCGCGCACGCGCTCGTTCTCCTCGAGCACGTGGCGCGCGCGGCGCTCGAGCGGCTCGGGCAGCGCGGCGATGTCGCTCGCAGGGTCGCTTCGCGCAGCGATGGAGATGCCGAGCTGCGCGCAGGCCGCCGCGCACTCCTCGCGACGCTCGTTGTAGCCGGAGCTCGCGTGGACGTGGCGCTCGCCGGAGTCCGCGATCGACGAAGCGCCAGCCGTCGAGCGCGAGCGGGACGGGCGTCGACGGCGAGGCTCTGGAAGTCGATGCACATCGCCGCGTCGGCCGCGCCGAACAGGCTCGCGAGCTGATCGAGCAGGCCGGTGCGCGCGCCGGCCCAGTCGTTCTCGACGCGCGAGCACAGCCGCGCGAGCGCGACGCGGTCCCGGGGGCGGTCGACCGCCTCGGCGCCGTCGGTCGCCGAGCTCGAGCAGCGCGAGGCAGAGCGCGACGGTCAGCGCCGCCGAGGAGGAGAGGCCGGAGCCGCGCGGCACGCGGCCGGTGATCTCCAGGCGCGCGGGCAGCAGCGGGAACCCGGCAGCGCCGAGCTCGGCGACCGAGCCGTGGACGTAGGCGCGCCAGCCCTGCGCCGGGACCGGGTGCTCGAGCGGGAAGCTGTCGCGCTCGTCGAGGTCGGCGGCGAGTGCCTCGACGAGCGGCTCGCCGCCGTTCCGCTCGAGCGCGGCGGCGCGCACCTTCACGCCCTCGGCGATCGCGAAGGGCAGCGCGAGCCCGCCGTTGTAATCGGTGTGCTCGCCGATCACGTTGACGCGGCCGGGCGCGAAAGCGCGCGCAGCGCCTATCCGACACGTTCGATCGCCCCGCGCAGCTCGGCGGCGGCCTCCTCCGGCAGCACGTCGCCGATGAAGGTGCCCGCGCCCTGCTCGGAGCCGGCGAGGTACTTCAGCTTCTCGGCGGTGCGCAGCGGCGGGTAGAACTCGAGGTGCAGGTGCCCGCCCGCGCCGCGCTCGGCGGCCGCGCCGGTGGGCGCCTGGTGCATCGCCATCACGTAGGGCATCGGGCGCTCGAACAGCGCGTCGTAGCCGCGCACGAGCCTGAGCAGCGCCTCGGCGAGCAGCCGCAGCTCGCTCGGCTCGCACGCGCAGAGCGAGCGGCGGTGCTCGCGCATCACGAGGTGGGCTTCGAAGGGCCAGCGCGCGGCCTCGGGCACGTAGGCGCTGAGCCGCCTCGTTCTCGAAGAGCATCCGCCGCCCGTCCGCGCGCTCGCGCTCGGCGAGCGCGCACGGCGCGCAGCCGCCGAGCCGCTCGTCGGCTGCGATCTCGAGCGCGGGCACGGGCGGCAGGAAGGGGTAGCCGTAGATCTGGCCGTGGGGGTGGTGCAGCGTCACGCCGACCTCGACGCCGCGGTTTTCGAAGATGTAGACGTACTCGACGTCCGCGCGCGCGCCGAGCTCCTCGTAGCGGTTGCGCCACACCCACATCAGCGCCTCCACGCGCTCGATCGGCAGCGAGGCGAGCGAGGCGTCGTGATCTTCGGTGTAGACGACCACCTCCGCCGCCCCGGCCGGCGCCTCGAAGGCGGGGAAGCGGTTGTCGAAGACGGCGATCTCGAACTGCTCGACGGGGATCTCGGTCTGCGGGCCGCCGGGCCGGGTCGGGATCGAGCGGGCAGTGCGCGCGGTCGGGGAGGAAGGTCCGGTCCTGGCGGTGGATCGCGTAGGCGACCGGCTCGCCGCGCAGCTCGTTGAAGCGCAGCTCGCTCATCGCGCTCGGGGCCCGGCGGAGGAGAAGAGGATCAGCGCGCGGCCGTCCTCTTTGCGCAGCCGCTGAAGCTCCAGCGGCCCGTAGCGCTCGGCGGTCGGAGTCCTCGCCGCCGGCGTCGGGCGGTGCTGCGCGGGCTCGCCGGGGATGCCCGAGGTGGGCGCGCCGGAGGGGCCTGGTTTCCCGTCCATGACCCGAGGGTATAGCGAGCCTCGTGGAGGACCCGGGAGAATCCGCCGCGGCGCCGCGCAGGGATCCCGCAAGGAGAGGACCACGGTCCGGCGAATAAGTCGCAGCACGCGAGAAGTTCGAGATGGCGGGGCCTTGACCCGCGTCCATCGAGCGGAGAGGCTAGTGTGCATTGGTGCAATCCGGCTGATGCCGGTCGAATGCTGATTGGAGGAGAGCGATGTCAGACGATCAGGTTCTCGAGCTGGATCAGGAGGCGAGCAGCGGCGGTTTCGACCGGCGCTCCTTCCTGCGCCGGACGGCGATGACGGGTGTCGCCGCGGGCTCGGTTGGAACGATTCTCAGCGCGTGCGGGTCGAGCGCCTCAAGCGGCAGCAGCGGCGGCTCCTCGAGCGTGTTCGGCAGCCACAAGAACTACAAGTTCGTGTTCGTCAACCACGTGACGACGAACCCCTTCTTCACCCCGACGCAGTACGGCGCGGCGGACGCGTGCAAACTGCTCGGCTGCTCCTACCAGTGGACGGGCTCGGAAAACAGCAACGTGAGCCAGATGGTGAACGCGCTGAACACCGCGGTCACGAGCGGCGCGGACGGCATCGCGGTCGCGCTGATCGACCTGCACGCCTTCAACGCGCCGGTCGAAGCCGCGATCAAGGCGGGCATCCCCGTCGTCGCCTACAACGCTGACGCTCCGGGCAACGCGCGCCTCTCCTACATCGGCCAGGACCTCAAAAAGGCCGGCGAAGAGATGGGCGAACGGATCAAAACCGCGGTCGGCTCGGGCGAAGTCGGCCTGTTCATCGCGACCCCCGGCTCGGCCAACCTGCAGCCGCGCATCGAAGGCGCGGAAAAGGTGCTGAAGGGCAGCGGGATCACGGCCAAGGCCGTTGCGACCGGCGCCGCAGTCGCGCAGGAGCAGCCCGCGATCGAAGCGTGGTACCAGAGCCACAAGAGCGCGAAGGGCATGTACGCGGTCGACGGCGGCTCGACCGAATCGCTCGCGAAAGTGATGCAGAAACTGAGCCTCTCGGGCAAGGTCCATGCGGGTGGCTTCGACCTCACCGAACAGACGCAGAAGCTGCTCTCCGAAGGCGACATCGAATTCACGATCGACCAGCAGCCCTACCTGCAGGGCTTCCTGCCGATCCTGCAGCTCTTCCAGTACAAGGTCTCGGGCACGCTCACGGGCCCTGCGGAAGTGGACACCGGCCTGAAGTTCCTCGACAAGGAAACGGTCCAGCCGTACCTGAAGACGAAGACGCGCTACGAGGGAACCTCCTCGGCAGTGACGGTCGTGAGCTAGGTAGGCAGGAGCGAGCGGAGAGAGGATCGTGGCGAGCGCAACCCACGAGCCGACCTCCAAGGGCCCCGAGGGGCCCGCGGGCTCGGCGCATGAGCGCCGAGCCCTGCCGCTGGGCCGCGCGGTACTCGAGCGACTGATCTCGCTGCGCGAGGGCTCGATCATCGTCGTGGCGATCATCGTCGCGATCTACTTCTCGGCGAACACGAGCACGTTCTTCACGGGCAGCAACTTCGAAACGCTGCTGCCGTATTTCGCGCCGATCGCGATCCTCGCGGCGGGCGAGGTGTTCGTGATGATCCTCGGCGAGATCGACCTCTCGATCGGTGGCATGTACATGTTCGCCCCGATCGTCTACTACAAGCTCGACAACGCCGGGCTCGGCCTGGTCGCCTCGCTCGTGATCGCGCTGCTGATCTGCGGCGTGGTCGGCGCGGTCAACGGTGCGTTCGTCTCGATCGTGGGGGTGAGCTCGTTCGTCACCACGCTCGGGATGCTCTTCACCTTCGAGGGTCTGAGCCTCGTGCTCTCGCACGGGACCCCCGTGGCCACGCCCGGAGCACAGGTGCGCTCGACGACCGTGCAGGCTCACCACGTGGTCAACGGCCACTCGATCACGCTGCCCGAAAAAGTGAACCACATAGGCACGTTCGCGAAACTCTTCGGCGGGGGGATCTACTCCGAGCTGATCTGGGCAGTGGTGATCGTGCTGATCCTGCAGGTCGTGCTCACGTTCACGCGCTGGGGCCTCTACACGGTCGCGATCGGCTCGAACAAGCTCGGCGCGGCGGAGGCGGGCGTGAAGGTCAAGCTCGTCACGATCCGCAACTTCGTGCTCTGCGCGGTGCTCGCCGGGCTCGTCGGGCGTCTTCGAGGCGATCCGCTCGCAGACGATCCAGCCGGACCCCTCGGGCCCGAACGAACTTCTGCTGATCGCGATCGCGGGGGCGGTGATCGGCGGCACGCTGCTCTCCGGCGGCTCGGGCACGGTCGTGGGCGCGTTCATCGGCGCGCTCTTCCTCGGCATCCTCAAGGACGGCCTGATCCTCCAGGGCGTCAACGCGAACTACCTGCTGCTCTACACGGGCATCGCGATCATCGTCGCGATGACCGCGAACGTGTTCGTCGGGCGGGTGCGAAGGGGGCACAGCGGAAGTGGCTGACGCGAACGCACCTGAGACGGGAGTGGTCGGCCCGAAGCCCTCCGACGAGGACGTGCTGCGCGTCGAGCACATCGCCAAGCGCTTCGGCCCGGTGACGGCGCTGGAGGACGTCAACCTGCACCTGAAGAAGGGCGAGGTGCTCGGGCTGCTCGGCGACAACGGCGCGGGCAAGTCGACGCTGATCAAGATCCTCTGCGGCTTCCAGAAGGCCGACGAGGGGAAGATGTTCCTGCACGGCAAACCCTACGAACCGAAGAGCGTCGACGACGCGCGCGAAGCGGGGATCGAGACGGTCTACCAGGACCTCGCGCTGATCGACGAACTCTCCGTCTACCACAACCTGTTCCTGCGCAAGGAGCGTGTGCACAAGCCGCTGCCGCTGCTCTCGAACCGGCAGATGAAGAAGGAAGCGCGCGAAGCGCTCGACGAGATCGGGATCAACATCCCGCGCATCGACGTGTCGGTCGCGCGCCTCTCAGGCGGGCAGCGCCAGGCGATCGCGGTCGCGCGCACGGTCAACTCCGACGCGGACATCATCCTGCTCGACGAGCCGCTCGCGGCGATGGGGGTGAAAGAGGGAGCGAAGATCCTCGACCTCGTTGCGCGCCTGAAGGCCGAGGGCAAGGTCTCGATCATCATGATCCTCCACAACTACGTGCAGGTCTTCGAATCCTGCGACCGCGTCTCGCTGATCCAGCAGGGCGCGATCACGCTCGACAAGCCCACATCGGAGACCTCGGTGGAAGAGCTCACGGAGCTCGTCGTCAGCGAGTACCGCAGAGCGCGCGAAGAGTCGCACCGCGAAGACGCGCAGGCGGGGCCGGCCGGGCGGCAGCGCCGCCTAGGGCGCGCCTTCGCGGACGAGCTTCTCGACGTAGGGCTCGAACAGGCTCGAGACCGACGCGGCGGTCGCGCTCGCCTCGCCGTTGGGCAGCGCGGCGTAGCTGATCGCGAGCCGCACGAGCACGTCGCCGAGCAGCTCGGCGTCGCGGCGGCGGATCAGCGGCCAGCCCGCGATCACGACCGCGGTGAGGCGGTCGGCGGCGCGCTCGACGAGCGGCTTGCCCTGGGTGGTGAGCAGCGCGAGCAGCTCCTCCGCGCCCTCTTCGAGCACGATCGCGCGCAGCAGCGGGTTCTCCGCGGCGGAGGTGAGGAAGAGGTCGAAGGCCGCCGCGAGCGCCTTGGCGGGATCGTCGAGGTGCTGGCCGACCGCGCGCTCGACCGCGTCGAGGAAGCGTTTCGGCCTCGCGCATCACGAGGATCTGCGCGAACTCCTCGCGCGAGCCGAACTCCTTGTAGAGCGTCTGGCGGCTGACCCCGGCGGCGACCGCGATGTCGGCCATCGTGATGTCCGCCCAGTGGCGCGCCTCGAGCTCGTGGCAGGCGGCGTCGAGCAGCGTGTTGCGCAGCAGCTCCCTCGCGGCGACGGAATAGGGAACGCGTTGCGGTGCGGCTGACATTCGGGAATGGTCGCGGCGGCCGTGTTCGGGGGCAATACTCGGCCGGCGCGAAATCGACCTTAGCGCGCGGCCTCGATGCGATCGCGCCCGAGCCCCTTCGCGCGGGCGAGCTCAGTCGAGCGCCTCGAAGTCGACCTTGTCGCGCACGCCGCAGTCCGGGCAGGCCCAGTCGTCGGGGATCTCGAGCGAAGGCGGTGCCGGCCGGGAAGCCCTCGCGGGGATGCCCGGCGTCCTCGTCGTACTCGTAGCCGCAGCCCGGGCAGCGAAAGCGGCTCATGCGCGCAGGTAGCGGCGGCGGGTGCGGGCGTAGAGGTTCGCGCGCGAGGCGTCGCCCTCGTAGTGGGCGAGCACGCGGCGGTCCATCACGCGCCGCCAGAGCGGCGGGATCAGCGCGCAGCACGATCATCCCCGCGTAGCCCGTGGGCAGCTGCGGCGCCTCCTCGACGTGGCGCAGCGCCTGGTAGCGGCGCACCGGGTTGGCGTGGTGGTCGGAGTGGCGCTGGAGGTGGTAGAGCAGCACGTTCGAGGCGGCGCTGTTGCTGTTCCAGCTGTGCTCCGGGCGCGTGCGCTCGTAGCGCCCGTCCTCGCGGTGCTGGCGCAGCAGGCCGTAGTGCTCGAGGTAGTTGACGACCTCGAGCAGGCAGAAGCCCACGACGGCCTGGAGCAGCAGGAAGGGCAGCACGATCGGGCCGAACACCGCGGCCAGCAGCGCGAACAGCGCGACCGTCATCGCCCACGCGCTGAGGATGTCGTTGCGCGGCGTCCACGGCGAGCGCTCGAGGCGCGCCAGGCGCGCGCGCTCGAGCTCCCAGGCCGAGCGCAGGCTGCCGCGTGACGGTGCGCGGAAGGAAGGCGTAGAAGCTCTCGCCGAGGCGCGAGCTCGCGGGGTCCTCGGGTGTGGCGACGCGCACGTGGTGGCCGCGGTTGTGCTCGATGAAGAAGTGGCCGTAGCCGCTCTGCGCGAGCGCCACGCGGCTCAGCCAGCGCTCGAGGCTCGCGCGCTTGTGGCCGAGCTCGTGGGCGGTGTTGATCGCGATGCCGCTGACCATGCCGACGGTGAGCGCGAGCCCGAGCTTGTCGACGACGCGAGAGGCTCGATTTCGCGAACAGCCAGCAGGCGAGCACGAGCCCGGCGTACTGGACGGGCAGGTAGAGGTAGGTGCACCAGCGGTAGTAGCGGTCCTGCTCGAGCCACTTGATCACGTCCGTCGGGCGGGTTGCGTGCGTCCATCCCGATCGCGAGGTCGAGCAGCGGGAAGATCCCGAAGACGAGCACCGGGCCGAAGAACCAGAACGCGCCGAGGCCCGTCGCTTCGACGAGGCCCCAGGTGATGAAGGGAAGGGTGGGCACGACGAGGCCGAGCAGCCAGGCGTGGCGCTTGGGGTCGCGCCAGCTCGGGCTCGGCTGCGAGCGGAGCCTCGCCGGCGCGCCGTGCATCGCGCGTGCGGCGCGTCGCGTGCCGCGCTGTGGCTGGGCTCTGCCGGTGGACGGGGCGGCGGCTGACAACGTCGTCCTCCTGTTCGCGGTGACCCTCCTCGCATCTGCAGTTTACACAATACCGCTATAGCTGTCAAGCATCTGGACAGATGGCGGCCGATCCGTATGAGCGTGGAAAGCGCCCGTGCATGCGGCAGCCCCGCAAACGCGGCTCATCGCGGGGGGCTGGAATCGCGAGAGCTACACTCGCGCAGTCGGGCAGTTCGCTCACGACGTATGCTTGAGAGGCTGAGCTTGGCAGCGACTTCGGTGGATCAGGGCGGCGCACCGCGAGCGCCGCGGGATCCGGCACGCTGGGCCGATCGCGGCAGGCGCGGCCGCGCTCGATCGTGCTGCTGCTCGCGCTCGGCACCTACCTCTACGACCACTCGCGCCGCGACGTGATCGCGAAGGGCGTGCGGATCGCGGGCGTCCCGGTCGGCGGGCTCTGCACGAGGCGGCGGCGCGCGCGAAGCTCGACACGGATCTCGTCGCGCGGCTGAACGGCCCCGTCACTGTGCGCTCGGGCGGCAGGACGTGGCATCTGGAAGGACGCAGCGCGGGCCTGCAGGTGAACGTCTCCAACATGGTCCGGCAGGCGATCGAGGCGAGCCGCGGCGGCTCGATCTTCTCGCGCACCTGGCGCGGGCTGACCGGCGGCAGCGTGAACCGCGAGATCCCGCTCGTCGCTTTCTACTCACACCGGGCCGTACGCGAGCTGACCGCAAAGATCCGCGCGGCGATCGACCGCGCGCCGCGCGACGCGACCGTGGAACCGACGGGGCGGGGCTGAAGACGGTCCCCGGCGCGATCGGGCGGACGGTCGAAAACGAGAAGCTCGGCGGCGCGCATCGAGGCGGCGCTGCGTCGCGCCGACGTGCCAGCCGCTCGGTGAGCGTGCCCACCAAGGACCGTCAAGCCGAAGGTCACCACCGCGCAGCTCGCGAGCAAGTACCCCGCGTACATCGTGGTCGACCGCAACACCTTCCGGCTGCGCTTCTACAACCACCTGAAACTCGAGAAGACCTACGAAGTGGCGGTCGGGATGGAAGGCCTCGAAACGCCCGCGGGCCTGCACCACATCGAATGGGAGCAGGTCGACCCGCCCTGGTACGTGCCCAAGAAAGCGTGGGCGGGCGCGCTCGCGGGAACAGTCGTGCCGCCCGGCCCGGCCGACCCGCTGAAGGCGCGCTTCATGTCGATCGAAGGCGGCGCGGGGATCCACGGGATCGACCCGAGCGAGTACTCCTCGATCGGCCACGACGCCTCGCACGGCTGCGTGCGCATGCGGATCCCCGACGTGATCGCGCTGTACGCGAAATCGCCGGTGGGCACGCCGGTCTACGTGATCTGAGCCGCGCGAGCGCGGCGATCGCGGTCTGCGCTCGGCGAGCCGCGGAGGCCGCTCAGGCGGAGCCGGGAGGCTTGCGCGAGGCGATGTACTCCTCGTTCTGGCGGCGCTCGCCGCGGACCTGCACGGCGATGTAGACGATGATCATGTTGACGACCACCCCGATCCCGCCGAAGGTGACGATCAGGCCGAAGGTCTTGACGAACGCTTGGCTGGCCGCGAGCACATGTGCGCGCAGCCTACCAACGCGGCGGCGGCGGGAGTGTCGTAGCCTTAGACCGTCCGCCCGGGGCGATTCAGTGTCCCAGCAGCGCCAGGAGAGGTGCCGGAGCGGTTGAACGGGCGCGACTGGAAATCGCGTAACGGGGGAAACCTCGTTCGAGGGTTCGAATCCCTCCCTCTCCGTTTTCTTTGACTGGTCGACGCACCGGGCTCCCTAGACCGGCCAGCCGCTGCGTCGCTCGACGTCCGTGCAGGCCGCTGAGTCCTAAGTGCCCGGCGGCCGCTGGCGTCTGAGGTAGGCGTCGTCGTTGGTCTCGGCGTCGTCGTACCCGAGGCGCATGCGTGATAGATGCGTGTACCGTGCTAGCTGCGTTCCTGGTAGGCGTCCACCCCTTCCGATCACGACCGTCACGGCGCCGGCGCCGTCGCTGAATTCTCGACCAGGCTCACCGCGGAAAGCAATCCGTGCCGTCGTGGCGCCGGGCAGGCGTTCGTGTCTGGTTCCCGAGCGCGACCCTCTCCGTTCGGTGAGTTGTGCGGATGACCGCTCAGGCTCGAGCCAGCGCGACGTTCCCGAGTGCATCGCCATGCAGCGAGCCGCCGGCGATCGCGCTGGGCCCGGAAGGTGAGCCGCGTCCGCCGACTTCGGCGATCACGAGTGCGTCGCGCGAGCGCCATCAAGGGCGGGCGAAGCGGCCCGATGACACATGCAGTCGAAGAATTCTCGACGGGGATCACGGCCGGGAGCCAGCCGTCGGAATCGCGCGGGGTCCGGATGGGAAGCTCAGGTGCACTCGCATCGGCCCGTCGCTTCGACGAGCACGGTCGCACGAATCCCGCGGCGACGATCGCCCGCGCGAGTTCCGAGCCGTCCCGGCTCACAGCCGAACGGGGAGTGCATCATCGGCCCCGCGGCCTCCGCGCTCACGCGCGCGAGCGCGTCGGCGATCGCGATGAGGGCGAGCGCTCGATGTTCGGCCAGGTCGCGATCCGCGAGTGTCGCGATCCCGGTCTTGCGAAACCCGGCGCATCTCGGCGAGCGCGCCGGCTCGGTCGGGGAAGAACTGCAGGCCCTGCTGAGCAGGCAGCGCTGAAGTCGAACGGCTCGTCCCGACGGGAAGATCACCGAGGCGTCAGCCGCAGTTACCGTCTCCGGGCAACCTCCTCGGGAGATGTGACCGAGCCCGACGGCGAGCGTCGGCTCGCCGATGGTCTACGCCGGTCACCGATGCGGTCGCTCCCCCGCGCGTGCGGCGGTGCGCGAAACTCACGCCGGTGTCGCAGGCGAGATCGAGGACGCGCACACCGGGCCCCGACGTTCGCATCGCTCGACCGAGCCGCTCCGCGAAGGGCGATCGAACATCACCGCGGGGGCGAGGACCTGCCGTCAGCGCGGCCGCCCCGCTGTCGTGCCTGGGTCCCCAATCCATCGTCGGTCACCGCGGCAGCCTATCCGCCGGCGCGCGCCTGGCAGGCCACGGAGCCACGCTCGACGTAGGCGCCGTCGACTCGCGCGGGTGTGGTCAACCACGCTGTCAGGTGCCTGCCGGCGTGAGCAGCGCGGGGCGAGGCAAAGACTGACCTCGGGCAGCCGCCCGATCAGACCGGCAACGTCGATCCCGAAGGCCTTGCGACGGAGCGCGACTTTGACGGCCGCGGGCACGAGCGTCACGGGCTACGGCTTCGAACCCCGCAACGCAACGGTCTTCGAAGTGGACAAGGCTCCACAACTGGCGGCCGAATGCACGCAGGGGCGAGACGCCGGGGTCGCTCAGAATTCGCGTGCGTCGGACTCGGCGGCGAACAGGCCGTTGAGCTCGGCGAAGGGCGCGGCGCCCTCGAGGCCGGCGAAGCTGCCCTCGGCGGCGATCGCGCGCGACGCCCGCAAGAAGGCTCCCCACGCGGCGCGCGCGAGCGCGGAGCCGACGCTGATGCGGCGCACGCCCAGCTCGGCGAGGTCGGCGACGGCGAGTCCCGTGTTCGTGCTCATCAGCACGTTGAGCGGCTTGGGGCTCAGCTCCGCGACGAGCGTGGCGATGTCCTCGCGTGTGCGCACGCCGGGCGCGAAGACGACGTCGGCTCCCGCCTCGGCGTAGGCCTGCAACCGCCGGATCGACTCTTTCAGCGGGTCCGGGTGGTCGAGCAGGAAGCACTCCGCCCGTCCCGTGAGCAGCACATCCGCCCCGGATGCGTCGATCGCGCCGCGAGCGGCGCCCACGCGCTCCACGGCCTCGCCCAGCTCGTAGAGCGCGCTCTCGCCGTCGGCCCGTGTGTCCTCGATCGAGAGGCCGGCCACGCCCACGGCCACACAGCGTTCGACGTTCGCCGCGACGCCCTCTGCCTCCTGCGCGTAGCCGGACTGGAAGTCGGCGTTGACGGGCACGCGGGCGGCGCTCACGAGCTCGGCGAGGTGGCCGAGCACTCCCTCGACGCCGAGCGCCCCGGGCTCGTCGGGCAGCCCGCGGGAGAACCCGTAGCCCGCGCTGGTGCTCGCGAGCGCCTGGAAGCCCATCTCCTGCAGTACCCGGACCGTCCCCGCATCCCAGGGATTGGGAATCACAAAGCACCCGCCCTCGTGGAGCGCGCGGAACCTCGAGCAGAGCGCTTCGTGGCTCGCGGAGACGCTCACGGCGCGGATTCTAACCCGGCGTGTGCGGCCGCCCGAACGGCGCTAATGTCGCCTCGTGGCCGACGAGGAGCTCAAGATCGCGCCGGGTACGACGCTGCGGGTGGTCGCGGTGGGCGACCAGGCGCTCGAGCTCGAAGCGCGCTACGACGGCGCGGGCACAGCGCCGCCCGCGCACCTGCATCCGGTGCAGGACGAGCACTTCGAGATCCTCGTGGGAGCGATGTTCGTGCGCTTGGAGGGCGAGGAGCGTCGTGTCACGGCGGGCGAGACGCTCGTCGTGCCGAGGGGTACGGCGCACCAGATGTGGAACGCGGAGGAGAGCCCGGCGCGCACGCGCTGGGTGACGACGCCCGCGGGGCGCACGCTGGAGTGGTTCCGCGAGCTCGCGGCGGCCGTGGGCGGCGAGCCGCTGAGCGACGCGGAGACGCTGCTCGAGCGCTACGCGGACACCTTGCGGATCGTCGCGCTCTAGGCGACGATCAGGCGCAGCGCGCCGACGAACTCGGGCTGGGTGCGCAGCTCGCCGTGGCGCGCATCCCACGCACCGCTCTCCAGGTCGCGCGCGAGCGCGTCGAGCGCGCGCTCGATCGCCTCCGGCTCGACGAAGCCCCAGGCGGACTGGCACGCGCGTACCCCCGGGTCGAGGAACATCTCCGGGCGTCCGTAGAAGGCCTCCGTGAATCCGTCGGTGCAGTCGAGCGGGATCGGGACCTCGCCGACGCGCACCTCGCCGCCGAGCGTCGCCGCGATCTCCGCGATCGGCGGGTAGCGGCGCCGCTCGGCGGCGTAGAGCTCGGGGCAGTACTCGCCGAGCCAGAGCCGTTCGAGCTGATCGCCGTCGAAGGTGAGCACGACGACGGGCCCGCGGCTGACACGGCGCAGCTCGGCGAGCCCCGCCGCTGGATCGGGCCACTGGTGGACCGTGATCATCGCCATCGCCGCGTCGAAGCTCGCGTCCGGGAAGGGGAGGTGCTCGGCGACCGCGTCGATCGCGGGCGACCGGCCCGCGGGGCGCTGCGCGCGCATCGTCGCCGAGGGCTCCACGGCGGTCACCTCACGGCCGAGCGGCTCGTAGGAGCCCGCGCCCGCGCCCACGTTGAGGACGCTCGCGGCGTCGCCGAGCGCCGCTTCGACGAGCGCTGCGATACGCGGGTCCGGGCGGCGGATCGTCGCGTAGCTCGCGCCGCCGGCCTCGTAGTCGAAGTCCCCGGCAGGTCGCTCGCGCATCCCCCCAAGTCTTGCAACTCGCGCGGCTCCCGCGTGCTCACGGGGGCCGGGCTTTCAGGGGCGGACGACGGGGGTCCCGCCATGCGCGGAACCCCCGCCTCCCCTCCTTCCGGTCGTGGCGCGGCGGGTGCGACGCCACGGCCGTCGGTGCGTCAGTGCTTGTTGACGGTCAGTTCGAATGCCGGCTGGAAGCCCGTCCAACCGCCTTCGTTGAGCGCGCCGGTCGTGTACACGCTGTCGGGCAGCGGATCGCTGCCGACCGCGGGCACCCCGCCGTCGGCGGGCCCTTCGGCTACGAATTCGCCCCCGGCGTATTCCTTGTAGGAGGACTGCAGGCCCACGTTCACGGTCAGACCCGAGCAGCCGCCGCAGGAGTTGGTGAGCAGGATGATCACCTTTTCGGGGAGCGCGGCCGCCGAGAAGTGCTTGAAGGTGACCGATTGCAGCAGGCCGCCGACGTCGCAGTTCGCGCCAAAGCCCTTGCCTTCCGGCGTGGCCGGGCAGGAGACGTTCGTCGTGGGGCGGTAGTGGAGCTTGAAGGTGCTCGTCGCCGAGGAGAGCAGCGTCCCGACGGAGTTGCCCGCGCCGACCGAGTAGATGCTCGCCGTCCAGGTCATCGAGAACTTCTTTTTCGGTTTCAGCGTGAAGCAGTTTTCGAGGCTGTATTCGCCGTGTTCGCAAGCGAAGACGTCGAGCTGCGCGGTCAGCGCTGCCGGGGAGCGCCCGGTCGCACCGGCGAGCTGCACCTGGCCGCCGATCGCGAAGTTTTCGTAGTCGAGCGAGTAGGTGTCTTCGTTCGGCAGCCCGTTGACCGTTTTCGCCACGGTGTTCAGGTTGTTGTACGCGACTTCCTTGGCCGCGCTCGCCGCGCCCGCGCTGATCGCGAGACACGCGAAGACAGCAAACATCGACGCGGCCAGAGCAAGCAGCCGCGCGGGAATCCGTTCAGTCATCACCCCTCCATCGGTCTTTCGTTGGACGGCCGCCGCCGAGCTCACCCAGCCCGAGACGCGACGCCCGCATCTCTCGGTTGGCAACCGTAGTTCGATCTGATCCGTGCTGTCAACACCTTTGGAATCCGCGCGGCGTGACGGGCGGGCCCCCGGAGGAGGTCGATGGGCGCGGGCGAGGAGGCCGCAGTCGCGAGCACTTCATAGACTGCTCGCCGTGATGAAGGGACTGCGGAGAGCGCGGAGGTGAGCGCGACGGCTGGACGCGAGGCGCTGATCTGCGAACCGCTGCGCACGCCGGTGGGGCGCTTCGGCGGGGTGCTGCGCGACGTGGACGCCGCCACGCTCGCATCGACGGTGATCGCCGCGCTCGTCGAGCGCACCGGGCTGCGCGGCGAGGACGTGGACGACGTCGTGCTCGGACAGTGCTCGCCCAACGGCGAGGCGCCCGCGATCGGCCGTGTGGCCGCGCTCGACGCGGGACTCCCGGTCGATGTTCCGGGGGTGCAGGTCGACCGCCGTTGCGGGTCCGCGCTTCAGGCCGTGATCGACGGCTGCATGCGCGTCCAGACCGGGGCGGCGGACCTGATCCTCGCCGGGGGTGTGGAGAGCATGAGCCAGACCGAGTTCTACTCAACGCGCCTGCGCTGGGGAGTGAAGGGCACCGCGGGCATCCAGCTCGAGGACCGCCTCGCACGCGGGCGCGTGACCGCGGGAGGGGTGAACCACCCCGTTCCCGGGGGGATGCTCGAAACCGCGGAGAACCTGCGCCGCGAGTACGGGATACCGCGCGAGGAGCAGGACGAGCTCTCGCTGCTCTCGCATCAGCGTGCGGTCGCCGCGCAGCAGGACGGCCGCTTCGCCGAGGAGATCGTCCCGGTCGCCGTGCCGCGCGGCGAGCCCGTTGCGCTCGACGAGCACCCGCGCGCCGATGCGAGCCTCGAGACGCTCGCGAAGCTGAGGGCGGTGATGTCGAAGAGCGACCCGGAGTCGACTGTCACCGCGGGCAACGCGAGCGGCCAGAACGACGGCGCGGCGATCTGCATCGTGACCCACGCGGAGAAGGCCGCCGAGCTCGGACTGCGCCCGCTCGGCAAGCTCGTCTCCTGGGCCGCCGCGGGTGTGCCCCCGGCGACGATGGGGATCGGCCCCGTCCCCGCGACCGAGCGTGCGCTCCGCCTCGCCGGGCTCACGCTCGACGAGATGGGCCTGATCGAGCTCAACGAGGCCTTCGCCGCACAGGTGCTCGCGGTGCTCCGTGAGTGGGAGCTTCCCGACGGCTTCGAGCGGCTCAACGTGAACGGCTCGGGGATCTCGCTCGGGCACCCCGTCGGCGCGACCGGTGCGCGGATCCTCACGACGATGCTCCGCGAGATGGAGCGTCGCGAGGTGCGCTACGGCCTGGAGACGATGTGCATCGGTGGCGGCCAGGGCCTCGCCGCCGTGTTCGAGCGCGTCGCGGCCTGAGGCGGGCGCCGCGCGCCAACACGCGCATGGTTCGGCGCGCGGGGGCGGGGGCGGGCGCGTGACTCCGCTCCGGGCGAGCTCGACGCCTCGTTAGACTCTCTCGCTCTGCGCCCGTAGCTCAGCTGGATAGAGCGTCGGTCTACGGAACCGAAGGTCAGAGGTTCGAATCCTCTCGGGCGCGTACGACGGCCTCACGCGGCGCCTCGCCCGTGGCGGGCTGCGAGCATGGGCCCGTGCGCCGCCTGCCCGCGAGGCTCCTCTCGATCTGCGTTCCCCTCTGGCTGCTGCTCGCGCTGGGCGCGCTCCCGGCGCGCGCGGCGCCCGGTCAGGTCACCTATTTCGAGGCGGGCAGCCGCCTGCTCGAACCTCGCCACGAGGCCGCCACCTTCACCGCGCTCGGAGAACTCGGCGTTCACGCCCTGCGGCTCGAGCTCCCCTGGTCCGCTGTTGTGCCGAGCCCCAAGGCCCTGCATGCGCCGCGCTTCGATGCGACCGACCCGGCCCGCTACGCCTGGGGCATCTACGCGACCGTCGCCGCCCACGCCAAGGCGCTCGGCTGGCCGGTGCTGCTCACGGTCACCGCGCCCGCGCCGCGCTGGGCGACCTCGAACCGGCGGGCGCCGTACGTGACGCGGCCCAACGACCGCGACTTCGAGCAATTCATGACCGCCGTCGGCCGTGAGTTCGGCTCCGAGGTGACGATCTTCTCGATCTGGAACGAGCCCAACCACCCCGCCTTCCTGATGCCCCAGTGGAACCCGAACGGCACGCCCGCCTCGCCCGGCATCTACCGCGCCCTGTTCCAGAGCGGCTACGCCGGGTTGCGAGCGGCGGGCCTCCATCACGCCACGGTGCTCTTCGGCGAGACCGCACCGGATGGCTACGACACCGTCCCCGCCGGTCGCGAAGCGCAGCTGCACGCCGTCGCGCCGCTCGCCTTCCTGCGCTCCGCGCTCTGTCTCAATTCCTTCTACCGGCGCGTGGGCTCCTGCGGCGAGCTGCCGATCGGGGGCTTCGCCGATCACCCCTACTCCAAGGCCGTCGGCCCGACCTGGGTGCCCCCCGGGGCCGATGACGTCACGATCGGCGCGCTCTCCCGCCTCTCCTCCGCGCTCGACCGCGCGGCTGCCGCGGGCGCGATCCCCGGGCACGTCCCGATCTACCTCACCGAGTTCGGGGTGCAGAGCTATCCGAACACGCGTCTCGGCGTGCCCGCGCAGACGCAGGCCGTCTACGACGCCGTCGCCGAACGGATCGCCTACGACAACCCGCGGGTGATGGGCTTCTCCCAGTACCTCCTGCGCGACGACCCGCTGGGCGGCGCACCGGGGGCCAGCGTCCACGGGGGCACCGTCGGCTTCCAGACCGGTTTGGAGTACTCCAACGGCGTGCACAAGCCGCTGTATGACTCCTGGCGGCTGCCGCTCGTCGTCTACCCCCGCGCCGGTGGCTACTCGCTCTGGGGGCTCGTGCGCCCCGCCAAGGGCGTGACGAAGGTCACAGTGCTCGTGCGCGGTGGCTCGGGATCGTTCCGTGTCCTCACCACGGTGAGGACCGACGCGCTCGGCTACTGGACGCTCGAATCGGTCACTGCCGCCACGGCCTGGAAGGTTCGCTGGCGCAGTCCCGCGGGCCACACCTACGAAGGCTCATCGATCACGCCCTACCCCTGACCCGCGGCACCCCGACCTTCCCGGGTCGGCCGACCCCTAGCCAAGCCCTTCGATCATCCGCGCGAGCTCATCCCGCGCGTAACCGTGGTGGCGGGCGAGCTCGACGAGCTCGCGGGCGCGCGCGAGAACGACACCGCGCTCGGGCGTTCCGGCAACTCGCACGCTCAGACCGCGGCGGAACTCGAGCAGCCCTTCGTCACGGAGCTGGCGCAGGGCGCGAAGCACCGTGCCCACGTTCACGTCGAGCACCGCCGCGATGTCGCGAGCGGGCGGCAGCCGCTCGCCTGGGCGCGCCTCTCCTTCCGCGATCGAGCGCCTGATCTGCCCGGCCACCTGGTCGTGCAGGGGAGTGGGGTCCGAGCGGTCGATCTTGACACTCTCCATGGTGCTAGTTAGAGTAGCACCAATGCTACTCCTCGAGCACGAGTCCCCGGCCGTCGCAGAGGGTCCGGATCTCGGGGTGATCGAGGAGGCCCGCAGGCGAAGGCGGAGGAGGCATCTCCGCTTCGCGCTCGTCTCGCTCGGGCTCGCCGCCCTCCTGGGCGGGCTCGCCTGGTCGCTGAGCACAGGCTCCTCCCGCTCCTCCAGCCCGCGGGAGGGCTCAGCGGCCGGAGCGCGCGCCGCGAGGTCGAGCACGCCGCTCGATTTCAGGATGAGACTCGCCCCGACGCTCACCGTCGGCGTCGCAGGATGGTGTGAGGTTCCCGAGGAAGACGGGCGTGTCCGCGGGAGCGCCTGTGGAGGGCTGCCGCTGCCCGGCGACCCGATCCTCGACGGCTTCGGCTGGGGTGAGGAGAGCACGCACCGTGGGGTCGAGTACGTGATCGCCAACCCCGTCGTCGCCGCGGTGCTGATCGGCGGTCGCCGGGTCCCGACGGAGCGCGTGCCCGGACTGCCCTACGGCCTGCGTGCCGCTCGCATCGCGACGAGCGGTTTCCCGCACGGCCCGCTGGTCCCGCTCGACGCGAACGGCCGCCCGCTCCACTCGGCTCCCCTGACGCGCCATGTGAGCCTCGCGACGATCCGCTCCTGGCGGAGCCCCGCGAGCGAGCCGCGCGGTGTGTGCTCGCTGCGCTCGCCGAGGGGCATCTCCGGCCTTCAGGTGCTCGGTGGCGAGGTCTCGCTCGCACTGCTGCCCTACCCCGGACCGATCGTCGGCCACGCGTTCCTCCCCTGCGCGGTGGGCGAATACCGCCTCGGAGGGGTGCCGCTCAAGGCCTTCGTGCTCGTCGACGCCGCCGATCCGACCGGCCCCGCCGTCGCGCTCCCGGACTTCCATCGCGTCGAGCGCGCACCCACGGTCTTCGCCGACGGAGGGCTCCTCGCACGCCGCTGGGGGAACGCATGGATCGTGGTCCGGCAGGGCCGCGGTCCGCGCCAGCGCCTGCAACTGCTCCAGCGCCTCACCGCGAGAACGCCCGCGCGCTGAGGTCGCGAAGGCGGCCCCTCAGTTACGCGCGGGAGCGGAGCGTGACACCGCGCCGAACTGCAGCGTGTCGCCGCCCCGGCTGCGGCGCAGGTCCGCCGCGACGCCCGGCCCGGCCGCGGCGCGCTCCCACTCCTGCTCCTGCTCCTGCTCCAGCTCCAGCACCTGCTCCAGTTCCTGCTCCTGCTCCGGCTGGTCCTCTTCCTCGGTCGCAGCCCAGATCGCGTAGCGGAACTGCCCGCTCTCGTCGCTCACCCAGAAGGCGTCTCCGTACTCCGCTCGCTCGTGCAGGATCGAGCGCTCGTAGTGGCCCGCGATTCGTACCAGCGAGTCGATGTCGGTGACATCGATCACCGCTACGCCGGGCATCTGCCAGACGCGCTCCACCGGGACGATCAGCGAGCCGTAACGCGCGAGGATGCTCTCCGTCTCCTCTTCGCGCCGGGGCCGCAGCAGCGCGAGTGCCGCGGCGAGCGCGATCGCGACCAGCGCGATCCCGCCGAGCGCGAGCGTGCGGGCGAGTGAGACGCCGATCTCGATCGCGCCGAAGGCGAGGTGCGCGGGCCTGCTGCGGCGAGCGGTCGCAGAGCCCGTCGTGCTCTTGCTGAAGGCGGCCGCCTGCTCGCTCGCTTCCGACGCCGCCCCGGTCGCCGTGACCGGGCGGATCTCCAGGCTGTTGAGCGAGAACTTGCTCTCCGGCGCGAAGCTGCTCTGCAGCGGCGCTCCCCCCAAGCTCCCCGACAGCAGGACGCGCGGGACGATCGTGAGGGTGTAGGAGCCGCGGACACCCGTGACCGTCTCCACGCGGGAAACGAGGGCGAGCAGCGCGCCGATATCCAACCGTGCAGAGACCGAGGCGCGCGTACCGCGGAAACGGACCGGGCGTCCGAGCGGGATGGTCGTCTGCCAGCCGCTCGTCGAGGTCACGGTGGCCGCGAGCGAGGCGGTGCCCTGGAGACGAGCGGGCGCCTCGCTCTTGAAGCGGTAGGAGTACCCCACCTCGAGCGCGTGCACCACGTGGGTGAAGACCGGATCGCCCGTGCTCAGCCTGCCGGTCGGATAGGCCGGAGCGGGGACGGAGCCCGCGCTGTAGCTGAGGCCGGCGCTCTGCGTGTAGGGCACGCTCGTCGCGATCAGCGCTGCCGAGGGTCGCGTGAAGGCGATCAGAGCGAGCAACACGAACGGGCTGATCGCCGCGAGCGCGAGGCCGAGCGTGGCGGGGGAGAGGCTCACGCCGGGGCTCCGCGACGGGCGCGGCTGGTCGATCGGCGCGGCGCCGCGGCTCTCCCCGCCGCGCCGCTCGCGACCGCGCCGGCGGCGGCGGCGCGTGAAGGCCGCGCCGCCGAGGAGCAGCGTGCCGAGAGCGAAGAGCCCCCCGATCAGCGCGGGGGAGCGCACGGAGTCGAGCTCTCCGCCGAGACCGGGCACGTGCACCCAGAGCGCGCCGATCAGCTGGCTGCGCGCGGGATGTTCGAAGTCGATGAAGTTGTTGTTGTCGCCCTTGAAGACGTAGCGCGCGCCGTCGCGGGCAACGATCCGGTGCAGCACGATCGTGCCGAGCTCGCGGTTCTCGTAGGCCACGATCTGCCCCACCCGGTAGCTGCTCTCGCGCCGCACGAGCACGAGGTCGCCCGCGTGGAAGCGCGGCTGCATGCTGATCCCGTCCGTGACCACGTAGCTCGTCGAGCCGCCGAGCGACACGGGCGCGAACAGGAACCAGACGAGTGCCAGTCCGACGACGACGACGGTCGCGCAGATCAGGCGGGCTATGTGACGGGGTCGACGCATCGGCCTTCGGCGCTCGTGCTGCTCGCCGCGTGTGGGGCCGGCGTCTCGCCGACCCCACACGAGCGATCGCCTATTCGATCGTCACGGTGCCGCTGCTGACCGCCGCGACCGACAGCTTCAGCCCTTCCCCGTCCGGGACCGGGGTCCCGAAGGTGCACGTCACGGCGTAGGGCGAGGAGCCTTCCGAGGCCCCGCAATCCGTCCAGTCACCTTTCGCCGGTGCGCTCGCGGTGAGCGCGACGGCCACGTCCGAGGCCGCCTTGTCGAGGTCGAACGTGACGCTGTTCATCGTCGTGCCGTCCGAGCTGAATGTGTAGTTCGTCGGCGACGCGACGGTGTACCCGCTGACCGTCGCCGACCCCGCACCTGCGGAGTGGCTCGCGACTGTGTTGCTCGCGGTGAACGCGTACACGCTCACGCCGATCAAGCTCGCCACCGCAAAGACGAGAAGCCCAGCGATGCGGCGGCTGCTCCCTGCACCACGCCTGCCAAAGTGAATGCCCACGGTCGGGCCCCCTTTTGCTTGTGATCACCCGGACACCGGGGTGTCCGACCGGACACTCCCTGTGTCCGTGCAGGGGCCATCGACGCGGCTTCGAGGTCGCTTTACAGCTGCAGCATCGGATCCATCGCCGCGCGACTTTAAGTCAGCCGAGCGGACGTGCGACGCTGCGTTCGAAACGCCGGTGAAGCTGCTTGACCGCGCGCTCGAGCTCCGTCCGCGTGATCGCCTTCTCGCGCAACGCTGTCTCGAGCTTCTGGCGCCGATCCGCGACGAGCGCGTCGACGAGCCCGGCGCGCGAGCGACCCGGCGTTGCGTTCGCGACCGCCGCGAGCGTGTGGTGCGTCGCCAAGCGGGAGCGCAGCTGCGCTTCGCTGATCCCGAGGTAGGACGCGACCGTAACGAGCAGGCCGCGATGCGTCCGCTTGTGGTCGACGGTCTGCACGATCTCGTGGTGAGCCGAGGCGAGCGCAGCGTGTTCGGCCGCGGGCGTGAGCCCCTGTCGTTTGATCGCCGCCGCACGCTCCTGGTAGATCGCTTCGATCAACCCGCTGCGCGAGGACCCGTGCGTGCTCGCCGCGATCTGCCCGATCGACTCGCCGGAGCGGACCTTCTGGCGCACTTCCGAGGAGGGTACGCCCAGGTAGCCCGCCGCCGCCTGTACGAGTGTCGCCCCGCTCGTCTTGTGGTGCGAGCCCCCGCCTCCACCTGAGAGCACGAGCACGAGGATGCCGGCGATCACCGCGGCCGCGGCCAGCGCGAGCATCGCCCTGCGTCTGCGGTGTGTGGCCGGCCTGGGTGCGGGCGTCGTCACGGGGTTGTCAATGGTAGACTGGCTCGCCGGCCAGGGTGGCGGTTGCCCGCCGTGGCGTGGACAGCGAGAAACGGTTCCGGAGTGCCCCGCGGGACCGCCCGGATAGTCGATCACCGGACCCCTCGGGGGGTCCCGTTTGACGGCGCGGTTCGCCCATGTTCATGGTATGCTCGCGCGGTCGTGTCTCGATCTCGGGGGGGCCAAGGGGGCGCCCGCAGATGTACTGGGCTCGGAGACCCGTCAGGGCAACCGTCGATTCAGCCTTTCCAGCAAGGCGAAAGCGAGGACTTAGGAGAATGAGGAGCAACCGCATCATTGTGGCGCTCGCAGCGGTGGCGATATGCGCGTTGAGCGCCTTCGCCTCGCCGGCGTTCGCCGCGAAAGAAAAAAAAGTCTTTGGGGAATTCGAAGCGCACGTAACCGGCAAGAACCTCGAAACCGAACCGCAGCCGATCCAGATCGACAAGGAAGACGAACCCGAAATCACGGGCCTTCAGCTCGGTAACTACAAGTTCGGGCCGATCATCAAAACGGGTCCGAACGCGGGTAAGCCGGACCTCGAAAACCCCTGCCTGAAGCCGCCGAAGATCACGGGCGACTTCAAAGCCGAAGAAGGCAAGGTCAACCGCTCGAACAGCATCATCCTGAAAATCGCCTTCAAGCAGTGCATCGCACGAGCCCAGGAAAACGGCGTCGTGAAGGAAAAGAAGGTGAGCTTCACGCTCGGGGTCAAGCTCGAGCCCAACTTCTCCGCTGAAGTCGGCAAGAGCGAATCGGGACTCGAAATCGAACCCGCCACGCTTTCGTTCAAGGGGCCGCTCGCGAAATGCGTCGTGACGATCCCGCGTCAGACGATCCCGGCGAAAGACAACCCCGAACACGAATACGAAGAAATCGTGTCCTACACGAACGAATCCGAAGAACCCGAAAAATTCGAAACGAGTAAAAAAGTCAAAGAACTCTACCCCTCCGGTCTGAAGGAACGGATCGAAGTGGAACTCGAAGAAAAATTCAAAGGGATCCACGCGTACGTGTCCCAGGAACACGGGTGCACGAGCTCGAAGGGCGAAGAAAGCCCGAAGGAAGTGACCGAAGGTCCCTTCGCGGGGCAGCTGGAATACACCAGCGGTCACATCTTCGGCGACTTCGAAGGTGTCGAAATCAAGAACGGCAACCTGACGTTCGTCGAACCCATCTAGCACTCACGCCCCGGCACCGGACGGCCGCGTCCGGTGCCGGCAGGGCGTACAGCGCGGGGAGCGTGGCACGGATCGCCACCGCTCTCCGCGCTTTTTCTTTGCGCGGACCCTAGGCCGCGGCGAGCACGGGCCGGGCGCGGCCCTCGCTCTTGGAGTGGTACATCGCGGCGTCGGCCCGGCGCACGAGATCCTCGGCGCTCACGGTCCCTGCCTCGCCGCATGCCACCCCGATGCTCGCGCGCAGATCGGCCTCGCCCGCCGAGAGCTCGAAGTGCCCGCAGACGGTCATGCTGATCCGCTCGGCCACCTGCATCGCCGTCTGCGGCGAGGGCAGGTCGCGCAGCACCATCAGGAACTCGTCGCCGCCGAGCCTTCCGAGCACATCCGTGTCGCGGCTCGCGAGCTTCAGACGTTCGGTGACAAGCACGAGCAGCTCGTCGCCCGCGGCGTGCCCGAGCGAGTCGTTGACGGGCTTGAACTGGTCGAGGTCCACATAGACCACGCCTGTGCTCGCGCCGTCGGTGCGCGCGAGCTCCTCAGTGAGCAGCGAGAGGATCGAAGAGCGGTTGTGCGCGTGGGTGAGCGTGTCGTAGGTGGCGCGATGCTCGAGCTCCTGGCGGGCCCTGGCGCTGTCGGTGATGTCGAGCACGCAGGTGATCGCGCCGCTCGCCTCGCCGCTCGCGCGCGAGAGCGCGCGCAGGCTCATCAGCGCGCGTCGCCAGCCGCCGCCGGGCAGCTCGATGTCGACCTCGACGTCGCGATCCACGCCCGCACCGAGCACCTCGTCGAGCACGCTGTCGAAGGTCTTCTTGCTCTCCGCCGTGAGCGTCTGTAGCAGCGTCGTCACCGCGGGCGCGGAGGGGTCGCTCTGCGCGCCCGGCGCGGGCGCCTCGCCGTGGACCGACTGGACGTCCTCGTCGATCTCGCTCTGCAGCGGCTCGCTGCCGTAGAGGATCTCGAGCAGGCACGCGTTGTTGTAGACCACGTCGCGCTCGGTGTCGATCTGCAGCAGCCCCACGGGCATCGCGTCCGTCAGGCGCCGGAGCAGCTCCTCGTGTTCGTGCAGCGCCTCCTGGGCCGCCATCTCCGCGGAGATGTCGATGATCTCAACGACGACGCAGTTGCGTCCGGGCTGGTTGAGGAAGTTGTGCAGCGTCGTATCCACCCACATGTAGGAGCCGTCCTTGCGCTGGCGGCGCAGGCGGGTCTGCTGCGAGCGGTTGCTCGCAACGACAGCGAGCCACCCCTCGACCGCGCGTCCCTGGTCGTCGGGGTGGATCTGGTCGAGCACGGACTTCCCGAGCAGCTCCTCCTCGGTGTAGCCGAACATCGCCGTGAAGCTCTCATCCGCCGCGATCACCCGCGCGCCCTCGTCCTCGGTGAGCGTGCAGAAGCGCGGGCCTGCGGGCTCGGACTCCTGCTCGCTCGGCGCGCTGTCCGCGTCCTCGTCGCTGGGGAGGATCACGCCGAGGAAGATCCCGTGGACTTCCCGCAGGTCGATGAAGTGCAGCGTGGACCACTTCGTCGGCGAGGCGAGCATCCGCACCTTCGTCGCCGCCGCGCCCTCCTGTTGCGCGCTGATCCACAGGCGCACGACCGCGGTGCGGTCGGCCGCGATCACGTTGTCGATCAGCGCGCGGCCCTCGATCAGCCCCTGACCCCACAGACCCACCGTCTGCGGCACCGGGACGATCAGGCCGTTCGAGGCGAGCGCGCAGACCTGCGCGGTCGGATGCTCGCGCAGCAGCGCTTCCGCGCCCTTCGCGATCTCGTGCCCGTCCTGCTCAACCGAACTAGCCACGGTCGTGCCCGCTGTTGCGGCTCGTTGCATTCGCGCCCCCGCGCATTTCTCTGCTTCCCATCATCGGCTCACTCCTTGCCTTGATCCTCAGCATCGGCCCGGGTCCGCGGCGACATGAGCGCTGCAGGGGACGTTGGACGCCTCGGGGCGCGGCGCTCAGCCGTCGATGAAGGGAGCGATCGGCACGTCGTGCTCGGGCTCGCCCGCGCCGGCGCGCATGCCGAGCTCGTAGGCTCCCCCGTGCTCGGTCTCGAGCACCCGTGAGGGCTGCCGCGCCGCCACGCCGATGCTCACGCGCAGCTTCGCGATCGAGCAGTTCACGACATCGTGCTCACCTCCGTCGGGGTCCGCGTACCGCCAGCCCGCGGCGGTTCCGGGCGGTGCGCTCGCCTGGAGCTCCACCGACGGCCCGCGTCTCGCAGCGACAGCGATCGTGACGCCCTCGGTGCTCTCGCTGACCGTGGGTCTGGCGGCGAGCAGGCCTCCGAGAGCACGGGTCTCGCCATCGATCGAGAGCGCCCCGTTCACAACCCAGGGCGTCATCCGTCCGGCGAGCAGGATCCGTCCGGCGGCGAGGTCCAACCAGCTCTCCGAGCTCCCCGCGAAATCACAACCGTGCAACCAGATCCAACGCTCGGCGTGCTCGGATCCCCAGTTGTGGCCGACCATCCCGACCCAGTCGGAGAGCTCGATCGCCGGACGGCCCGGGAGCTCGAGCACACCGTCGAAGTGCGCCAGCGGTGCCGGGCTCGTGAGCTTCGTCCGCGGCAAGGGCGCACGGTAGAGCAGCTCCGGGCGCAGGTGGCGAAGCTCCGGCGCGGCGGAGCGGAAGCGAAGCGACCAGCGGGCCCCGCCACAGCTGCCCTCGGCCGTCTCGGGCCCGAGCATCGCCTGGTCTCCGATCCCGATCCACTCCCCGGGGCGGACACTGAGCTCGCTCGAGCTCGCCTTATGCATGAACGGCGCACCGCGCGAGCGGTCGAAGACCGTGCACCAGATCGAGCCTCTCGGCGCGCTCCCCGGGCGCTTGTGCACGGTGTAGCGAAGCCACACGCCGAGCGGATCGGCGGGCGAGACCGCGCGCAGATAGAAGGACTCGTACATCCCCGCGCCGGCAGGCGCTGCCGGGAAGACCGCCCTCGCGTTCATCGCTGCGATCCTAACCCTGTCCCGCGAGCCTGAGAGGATGCCTGCCCCGATGGATCGAGAGCCGCTCGTCACGCTCCCCGAGGAGCTCACCAGCCCCACAGTGCGCGAGGGCGCTCGTTACCTGCTCGGGATCGACGGAGGCGCGACGAAGACGCTTGCCGCGGTGCTCGACCTCGAGGATCAGGCTCTGCACATCGGGCGAGCCGGTCCGAGCAACGAGGACGCCGTCGGTGCGAAGGCCGCGGTGCAGGCCCTGCTCGACGCGGCCGGTGAGGCGCTCGGCGGCGCCGGGATCGAAGAGGACGATCTCGCCGCCGCGGTCGCCGCTGTCGCGGGCACCGACACGTCCTCGGTCACGCGCCACGTCCACGGCGCGCGCGGCGAGGAGTGGATCGTCGTCAACGACGTCGTCGGCGCCTGGGCGACCGCCACCGCTGGGGGGCCGGGTGTCGCCGCGATCGCAGGCACCGGCTCGAACGTGTTCGGCGCGAGCGCGGAGGGCAAGAGCTGGCGGACCGGGGGCTGGGGCCACCTGCTCGGCGACGAGGGCTCGGGCTACTGGCTCGGCGTGGAGTCGATCCGCGCCGCGCTGCGAGACCGCGACGGTTCCGGCCCGCCCACGCGCCTGAGCGCGGCGGCGTCCGAGTTCTTCGGCCAGCAGAGTGTCGAGGCGGTCGCGAGCCTGGTCTACTCCAAACCGCTCACCAAGGGTGAGATCGCGGCCTTCGCGATCGACACCGCCGAGCTTGCCGAGCAGGGCGACGGGGTCGCTGCGGAGCTCTTCGAGCGCGGGGGCACGCTGCTCGGCGGGCAGATCGCCACGGTGATCGAGCGCGTCGGGTTGCGGGGCGAGTTCCCCGTCGGTCTGATCGGGAGCGCCTACAAGGCAGGTGAGGTATTCCTCGCTCCGCTGCGCCGGCGCGTCGCGGAGTCCGCGCCCGGGGCGCAGCTCACGATCGTCGAGATGGCCCCCGTCGGGGGCAGCCTGCAGCTCGCCGCGAAAGCCTGCGGTGCCGAGGACCGGATCGACGCGGCCAAGCTCACCGGGCTGATCGAGCGCGCGCTCGCCGCCTGAGCGAGCGAGCCGCGGGATCAGTCCGTCCGGCTCGCCGCGCGCGCGTCGATCGCCTCGGCGGTCGCGATCGCCGCGGGGCCCACGCCGAGCATCCGCAACGCCGCGCCCGTGCTCGCCCGGCGTGCGGCCTCGGCGGGCGTGATGCCCGCGGCGAGCGCGACGAAGAAGACCGCCGCGTAGACGTCGCCCGCGCCGAGGTCGTCCGCGGGCTCGGCGATCTGATCGACGTCGAGCTCGAGCGTTACGGCGCCCTCGCGGAGAATCGAGGTGCAGGCCGCCCCCGCGGTCACCGCGACCGTCGCGCCCGCCCGCAGGCCGGCCTCGACGAGCGCCTCGCAGCTCGGGCGCTCGAGCTCGCTCAGCACGATCGCCGAGCAGATCGCCGCGATCGCCACCCGCGATGGGCCGGGATCGACGGCGAGAACGTCACCCCCGCTGCTCTGCCAGCCTCGCGCCAGACCCTGAGGGGTGAGCCCGACGAAGGGCCAGTCCCCTGCGGGTGGGCCCTCGAGCTCGGCTGCGACGGGGGCGAGGTGGAGGATCTCGGCGGCGGGCAGCTCCTCGATCGCGATCGGCCCCGCCCAGGCGAGCAAGCGCTGGCGTCGCCCCGCTCCGCTGCCTTCGGTCGCGAGCGTGGTCGTCGCGGGCGCGGGTTGCACGATCACCTCGAGCTCCGCCGCGAACGGCTCGAGCAGCGCCGCGATCTCGCCGGGCTCGCCGCGCGTGAGGATCGTCGCCCGCAGCCCGAGCCGCGCCGCCTGCAGCGCGCTGTAGAGCGCCGTCCCTCCGGGGCGGCGCTCGCCTCCGGGCAGCACGTCGGCGGTGACATGGCCCACGGTCAGATAACGAGCGGGCGCGGCGGGCGCGTGCAAGCCCTCGCTCACGCGTCCCACCGGCCCTGTGGCACGATGGCCGCCGCGCGCGGGGCGCGGGACGCCGCGGGGCGACCAAAACGAACGCGCCCCCGTGTTGTTGCTGCTTGAAAGATGATCGACACCGTTCTCCTCCGCCATCTTCGCCGAGCCGCGCCTGCGCTGCTCGCCTGCGCGTCCTCGGCCTTCCTGCTCTGTGCGCCGGCCTCCGCGGCGAAGGACCCCTCGCGCTACCCCGCACGAGCGACGCGGCCGGCATTCCTCGTGCGCAAGGGCCAGCTGTCACGCCCAGCGCACGCCGCCTCCACCTCGAGCAAGAAGAAGAAAAAGAAGACCCCCGAACTCCACGGGGACCCGGCGCGCGCGATCCTCGCCTTCGAAGCGATGCAGAAGGGCTACTACGTGCTCGGCTCGGGCCTCTACGAGGGCGAACCCTTCTCCTATCTCTGGCCCTTCTCGCAGGCGCTCGCCGCGACCGTGAGCGTGGCGAACATGAGCGAACTGAAGACGGTTCCCACGCTGGTCCCGAAGATCGCCCGCGAAATCAAAGCGCGGCTGGTGGGTCTGCACTCCTACTACGACGCGAACAACTCGGGCCTCGTCGAAGGCACCTTCACCAGCACCCTGCCGGGCTTCGACGGAACAGCAGCGCCCCCGGTGGGGCCGGGCGGCACGAAGTACTACGACGACAACGACTGGGTGGGGATCGAGCTGGTGCGCCTCTACCGCATCACGCACGAAGCCTCGACGCTCTCCGCCGCCGAGGCGATCATGACCTTCGAGATGGCGGGCTGGCAGGCGAGCCCCGAACTCGGCTGCCCGGGAGGCCTGCCCTTCTCGAACCTCGCCGAAAACACCGATCGCAACACGATCACCACGGCGCCCGCCGCGGAGCTCGCGCTGCAGCTCTACAAGATCACCGCCAACCCGGGCTATCTCAACTTCGCGGTGCAGGCCTACCAGTGGGTCCGCACGTGCCTGCTGCTTCCAGGGAGCAACCTCTACGGCGACCACGTGAACCGGCGCGGGATCGTCGAACCGCATCTCTACTCCTACACGCAGGGCGTGATGATCGGCGCGGGCACGCTGCTCTACCAGGCGACCGGGAACTCCGAATACCTGTATGAGGCTCGTCAGACCGCGGCGGCCGCGATCGCCTACTTCACCCCCGAACGGCTCGGTGCGGAGAACCCGTTCTTCCCCTCGATCTACTTCCGCAACATCATGTACCTCGACTCCGTCACCCACGACCCGCCCGGAAAGAAGATCGGGCAGGCCTACGTCGACTACGCCTGGCAGCACCTGCGGCTTGCGAACAACCTCTTCGTCGCGGGCTCCCCACCCACCGGACAGCTGCTGGTGCAGGCCGCGATCGTGCAGATCTACGCGCTGCTCTCCTCGCCGCCGAGCACCTACTTCTAGCCGCGCGGTCGCTGCCGTGGGGGCCTGGTGCACGGGCCAGGTAGGCTCTGCGGCGATGAACGACTCGACGAACCTGATCACGCCCGAGGGCCTTCAGACGCTCAACTCCGAACTCGCCGTGCTCGAGGGCGACGGTCGCAGGGAGATCGCGGAGCGCATCAAAACCGCTCGCGAGTGGGGCGATCTCAAGGAGAACAGCGAGTACCACGACGCGAAGAACGACCAGGCGCACCTCGAGACGAAGATCGCTCGGCTGCGCGAAAAGATCGCCGACGCCGTGGTCGTCGAGGAGAAGCCCGCGAGCACGGGCGTGGTCGGGCTCGGCTCGACCGTGGTCGTGCGCGACGAGGAGGGCGCCGAGCAGACCTGGCAGATCGTCAGCTCGCACGACGCCTCGCCTCGCGACGGCCGCCTCTCCGCTGAATCGCCGATGGCGACCGCCCTGCTCGGCCGAGCGTCGGGCGATCAGACCTCGGTCTCGCTGCCGCGCGGGACGCGCAGGCTGACGATCCTCAGCGTGAGCTGAGCGCGACCGCGCTGCGACGGCGCGCCTTCGCGGCGCGCGCGAGGAAGCGGCCGGGCTTCTGGGCGTAGAGCTTCGGTGCGCGCCGCAGCGCCCTGCGCCGCAGCTTCGCGCGGCGCCGCGCGATCCGCTTCTCGAGCGCTCGACGCGTCCGTCGCTTTGCCGCCCGATGTGCGGCGGGCGTTTCGAGCCACTCGGCGAGCACCGCGAGGTCGTGCTCCTCGCCGAGCACCTCACCGAGCTCATCGGCGCGACGCGCGAGCCGCCGCAGCCAGCGCGCGTCCGCCTGAGCGCGCTTCTCGCGTGGCCCCGACTTCGAGGCGAGCGTGACGGCGGGCTGGATCGCTTCGGCCGAGTAGCGCAGGTCCTTGACCCGCTTTCGCCACTGGTGCATCGTGCGTGTGCGCCCACCGCGCTTGCGCCCAGCCCGGCGTCCGCGCTTGCGGCCCTGGCCGTAGATCCGGTGCAGGCCCTGCTCGACGGGACCCAGTCCCGTGCCTTCAGAGAGCGCCCAGCTCGCCGCGCGCGACCCGAACAGCCTCAGCTCGTCGCTCACGCGCAGGCGGTTCGCGGGTTCGAGCATGAGTCGCTCGGCGTCCTTGCGCTCCTGGTCGAGCAGCGTGCGAAGACGTCTCACACCCGCGCGCCCGGCGAGCTTCTTCGGGTCACGCGCGATCAGTGCGTCGAAGGTGTCGAGCATCACCTCCGCGTCGCGCGCGGAGGCGAGCAGCGCCGCGGCGGCGCGAAGCGCGTCCTGCTCGCGCGCGCAGCCGCGTCGTCCGAGCTCTCCTTCGAGCAGCCGCACGATCGTGCGCAGCCGCTTGATCGCCTTGCGCGCCTCGTGCACGGCGGGACGGGGGTCGCTCTCCTCGGCACGGTCCAGTTCCCCGATCGCGAACTCGGCCTGCTCGATCGCCTGGCGGCGCAGCCCCTCCGCGAGGCTCTCGCCCGCGCGCAGCCCGAGACGGGCGCGACGGCCGCGGCGCGCCCGCGCGATCCGCTCGCTCCCCGCTCGTGCGAGCACCACCCCGAGACCGATCGCAGCCGTCGCCGCGAGCGTTGCCGCGAGTGGCGCCACAATGGGGACGTGCCCCTTCCGAGCGCGCCATGGTGGGCGGTGCGTCGCGCCGCCAACCGCAAGCCATCGACGTATCGGTGTCCGATCTGTGGTCATCTCTTGCCCGCTCTCAGCGAGCATATGCTGATCGCGCCCGAGGGTGATGCGAGCAGGCGGCGTCACGCACACACCGAGTGCGTGCTGCGCGCCCGTCGCAGCGGGGAGCTGCGGCTGCGCGACGAGTGGCAGGCCGAGCAGCCGCGCCGCACGCCCTGGTGGCGCAAACGGCGCGGCGTCTCTCGTGACTAGCCGCGCACGTGCGCGGTGTCGGCCTCGACGGTGAGGATCACGCGCTGTTCGCCCGGCTGGCGCAGCGGGTACTCGTCGACACCCATGTACTTCTTCGCGAGCGCGTCGATGTGCTCGTCGGCACCCTCGGTGCTGCGGTCCGCAACGCGACCGCGGATCTCCACATACTCGTAGGGGTTCTCGAGGTTCTGCACCGTGAGCGTGACGCGGGGGTCACGTTCGAGGTTCGTCGGCCATGCACGGCCCTCGGCGGTGTTGAGCACGGCGTTTCCGTCCTGCACGTCGACCCAGACGGGGGCGCACTGCACCGACCCGTCCTTGCGCAGTGTCGAGACGTGACAGAAGTTCTTGTCCTTCAGGAGCTCCTCGGCGCGGCCTTCGATCCGTACGCTCATCTCCATCCTCTCGGCTCGGGGTTTCAGACCCAACATAGGACCTCCGAGCGGCGCACGTCGCCACTCGGCGCTCGGCCCGTGCGAGCAGCTAGTTGCGGCTCAGGCCGCTGTTCGAGTTCGCGGGCGGGATCGGGTCGAGCGCGGTGAGTTTGCCGTCGTTGAGCGCGAAGTGCACGACGCGCTCTCCGCCGCCGGGGCAGCAGAGCGGGTCGCTGTGCCTGTAGAGGGGGTACGCGATCGCCACTTCGGTGTCGTTCTGGGAGACGACGCGGAGCTTCGCGCTCGCTTCCTTGGTGTCCGTGCCGATGTAGTTGCCGTCGACGAAGAAGAAGGCCTGCTGCCCGTAACCGTCGCCCGAGCCTGCGCGCGTCCCCACGAGCACGCGCAGGGTCTGTCCGGTCTTGTATTCAGCGGTGTCCTGCGCCGTGTAGCCGTGAGCCTGGAGCACCGCGACGGCCGCGCCGACCGTGCCCGATTTCGTTTCCTCTTCCTTTTCCGCGAACGAGGGCTCGGGAGCGGTCCGTGTGGTCGAGGTGCTGGGAGCGGCGGTGCTCGTGGTCGGGGGCGGGGTCGTGCTCGTGGTGCTCGGAGTGGGCGCGGTCGTCGCTGTGGACTGCGCGGGCGGCGCGCTCGCGGCGGTGACGGTCTTCGTCTGCGAGCCGCAGCCCGAGAGCAGGCCGAGTGCGATCAGAGCGAGAGGGAGCAGGCGTCTCATCCCGATCATGGTAATCAGCCTCCCGACACCCTCCTGGGTCCTCGCTTGCGTGGCGCGCGGGCGCCCAGGGGGTACGATCAAGCGAGTAGATGTCGACCTCGCAGACGCATCAGACCCCGTCCGGCGGGCCCCAGAGCAAGGCCAGGCCGGAACGCTCGCCGCGAGAGAACGCACGCCAGGGCGCGTGGATCGTGCTCGCCGTGCTGATCACCCTCTTCGCGGTCTTCAACCTCGATGAGGTCAAGGTGCACTGGATCTTCGGCTCGGGCCGGGCGCCGCTGATCATCGTGATCGTGATCTCGCTGCTCGTGGGCATCGTCCTCACCCATTTCGCCGAGCGCCGCTCGCGTAAGCGCTAGGCCGCGACGGCAAGCGACTCGATCGCTGCGTGCGCCCCGAGCGCCGGTGCGAGCAGGGCGTAGCTGAGGTGGTCGGAGAGCGCGGGGAGAAGCCGTGTCCTTCCCTCCAGCTGCGCCTGGCGAACGCTGTGCCAGAGCGCGCCCGCGAAAGCCGCGGCCGACGGAGCGCGCCGCGGCGCCGCACCTCGGAGCGCGCCGCCGAGCTGCCGGTCGAGCTCGCGGATCCGTCTGCGTGTGGGCTCGTCCACCCGGTGGGCGATGAGGGCGAGCATGCGAGCCTCGACCGGGCTTGCCGCGAGATGGTCGAGCACGCGCGCGAAGGCGAGTCGCACAGCCCCGGACCATCCCCCCGCCACCGCGTGCGCCCGCTCCGCGAGCGCGATCAGTCGCGCGCAGAAGAGCTCCACCGCTGCGAGCATGCACGCCTCGCGGTCGGCGAAGTGGGCGAAGAACACGTCGATCGAGAGAGACGCACCGTCGGCGATCTCGACCGCGCTCAGGCGCGAGACGGGCTGGCGCGCGGCGAGTCGCGCCGCGCTCGTGAGCAGCAGCTCCTGCTCACGCCCGGCCGCGCTCGCGCTCCCCACCCGTGCCTCGGGCGGCCCGCCCCGTTCGGCAGCTGCGAGCGCGGCGCGTCGCATCCGCGTGCCGAGCCTGCGCACGAGCTCCGCACCCTCCGGCCCGTGCGTGCTGAGCCGGTGCGCGAGGACGATCGCGCTGATGGCGCCCGCGGTTCTCTGCTCCCGACCTGCCCCTGACTCGGAGAGGTTCGCGGCGAGGACGCCCGCGACTGCTCCCGTGAGCGCCCTGAGCACTCCGGCCGGTGGGGCCGCCGAGCCGCCGCGCGCGAGCGCTCGGCCGAGCATGCGCTCGGCGTCGCTGAGCGCGCGCCCGAGCGCGGCGGCCCCGGTGTCACCCGCGCTCAGGGAGTCCTCGAGCACGAGCGCCGCTGCCCCGGGGGACTCCACCGCCGCGCGCGTGAGGACTCCCGCGCCGGCGCGTATGGCCGCGGGTGTGGAGCGCGCGGAGCGGCACTCATCGGTCGTCCGCGTGAGCTCGCGAGCCGCGATCACCTCGACGGTGCGCAGGAAGCAGTCGTGGCGGTTTGCGAACTGCTCGTAGAAGGAGCGGCGCGAGACGCCCGCCAGCCCGATCACCTTTCGCACGGTCACGCCCTCGTAGCCCTCTCGCGCGACGGCCTCGACCATCGCGCCGTGGATGCGTGCGCGCTGGTGCACCGCGATCTCGCGCGGATCGAGACGGTGTGGCCCGCGCGGCAGCCGCCGGTAGATCGGTGTGACCGGCGTGCGCGCCCGCACGCCTGCCGGGTCTTCGGCGGGCATGCGCCCGTCGTCCTCCCGTCCCATCGAGCACCTCCTCTGCGGCCGCGCCGCCTCTGAGAGCGGCGTCGATCAGCTCCAATAGTTCCGAGGAGTCGGATGATACACAGCTGCAGACTTTTGTCTACAGCGCGAACGCGCCAGGTTCGATCAGTGCAGGACGATCCGCAGGGCGAGGATCGCGAGCCCCATCGCGAGCCCGACCGAGGTCTCGAGCGCGAGCTCGCCGCGCGTGGCTCCCGAGCGCAGGCCGGCGAGAAGCTCGAACAGGGTCAGGCTGACGACTGCGCTCCACACGCCGATGGTCACCGCGGTCTCCTGCTCGGCGCCCGCGATCGCGGCGAGCGCCAGGGCGAGCAGCGGGATCGAGGCGCCACGGACAAGCGCGAGGTCGTGCCCGAGCGCGCGGATCAGCATCGCGGGCGTGAGCCGCTGTCGTGTGGTGAGTCGCAGGCCCAGCGCAGCGGCGTAGCTGTGGGCGAACCACGAGAGGATCGCGGCGATCGCCGCGGAAAGGAGCGTGTCGAGGTAGCTCTCGTGGCGGCCGCTCTCCGCGGCGAGCAGCGCTCCGATCACGATCAACCCGTAGACCGCTCCGGTCGGGTTCGCCGCGGGGATCAGCAGATCGGCGAGCGCCCGCACGAGCCGTCCGCCGTGTGCGGGCGGCTCGGAGCGAGGGGGTGGCGTGCGGGTCCCCGGTGCGTGCTCTGGCGGTGTCTGCTCGATCGCTCGATTATCTCCGCGCGCGCGGCGCGCGGGCGGATAGCCTTCGCGCATGGCAGATCGGGTGCCCGCGGTGAGGATGCGCCAGGCCGTGCTCGTCGCGAGCGACCTCGACGCGGTGGCCGGACGGCTGCGGGCCGAGCTCGGCCTCGCCGAGCCCTTCCGCGATCCGGGCGTGCGGGAGTTCGGGCTGCAGAACGTGGTGTTCGCACTCGGTGACTGCTTCCTCGAGGTGGTCTCGCCACTCGAGCCGGGCACAGCCGCGGGACGTCAGCTCGAGCGCGCGGGCTCCGACGGCGGCTACATGGTGCTGTTCGATCTCGAGGACCTGGAGGGCGCGCGAGACCGGGCTGGGGAGAACGGCGTGCGCACCGTCTGGCAGATCGACCTGCCCGACATCTCCGGGACCCACATGCACCCCGGTGATCTGCGCGGTGCGATCGTCTCTCTCGACTGCTCCCGTCCCTACGGCACCTGGCGCTGGGGCGGACCGGAGTGGACCGGCCGCACCGGCGAGGGCGCCCCGGTCCGGCTCACCGGGATCACGGTCGCGGTCGCCGACCCGGACGCCGCGGCGGCGAGCTGGGGCGCGGTGCTCGGCGCCGAGCGCGGTCCGGGCGAGCGCGAGCTGCGAATGAGCGACGGGGCGAGCGTGCGCTTCGTCCAGACCGGGGGGGAGGCGGTCGAGCAGATCGTCGAGATCGCGCTCGCGCTCCCCGCCGAGGTGCGCGCGGGTCGCGAGCACATCGATGTCGGCGCGGCGCGTCTGGTGCTCTCGGAGCTGTGAGCATGACCGGCGCGGCCGAGCAGCTCGCCCGCTTCGACGCCTTCGCTTCCGAGCCCGCCGCGAGCGGAGCGCTGCGCTACGTGCTGCTCGACGTCTTCGCAGAGGCTCCACTGGAGGGCAACCAGCTCGCCGTCTTCCTCGACGGGCGCGGCCTCGACGGGGAGCGCATGCAGTCCCTCGCGCGCGAGATGAAGCTCTCGGAGAGCGTCTTCGTACTCCCCTCCGAACAGCAGGGCGACGTGCGGATACGGATCTTCACCCCGAGTGCCGAGCTTCCCTTCGCGGGGCATCCGGTGCTCGGCTCGGCCGTCGTCGTCGCGAGCGCGCTGGGCCGCGAGCGGGTCGTGCTCGAGACGGGCGGGGGGCCGATCGGGGTCGCGCTCGGCACACCGGAGGGGCGCTCGCGCTCAGGGGAGATGAGCCAGCCCGTTCCGAGCTGGGCGCCCTTCGCGGCACCCGCGGAGCTGCTCGCTGCGCTCGGCATCGACGAGGGCGCCCTGCTCCCCGGTGCGCCACCTGCCGAGGAGTACCGCAACGGTCCGCGTCACGTGATGGTCGTGCTTCGCTCCGAGCAGGCGGTGGTCGCGCTCGACCCCGACCTCAGTCGCCTCGCCCGCGTGACCGGTGAGGCGGGGGTGAGCTGCTTCGCGGGCGCGGGGGGACGCTTCAAGAGCCGCATGTTCGCTCCGGGTCTCGGGGTTCCGGAGGACCCCGCGACGGGCTCGGCGGCCGGTCCGCTGGCGGTGCACGCATGCCTGCACGGGCTCGCGGGCTTCGGGACCCCGGTGGAGATCCGCCAGGGCGCGGAGATCGGGCGTCCTTCGCTGCTGCATGCGCGCGTGATGGGCTCGGCCGAGCACGTGGACTCGGTGCTCGTGGGCGGGCGCGCGGTGCTGCTCGGGCAGGGTGAGCTGCGCCTGGACTGAGCGGGGCTAGGCGCCCCGCGCGCGCTGCTCCTCGACGGTCAGCTCGGCCGTCGGGAGCGCCTCCAGGCGCGCGTCGGGGATCTGCTCGCCGCTGAGCACAGAGCGGCCGTAGGAGCCATCGGCGAGCCGCTGCTCGGCGCGCTCGAGGGCCGCGAGCTGCTCGGCGAGGTCCTCCGCGAGCCCTCGGCCGAGCTCCTTTTCGTAGAGATCCTCGGAGTCGCGCTCACCCGGTTCCTCCTGGTTCGCAGCTGCTTCTGCATCGCCGCCGCCGCGGGCGGCGATCGCCGTCTCGATGCGTTCGCGCTCGGCTGCGAGCAGATCTTTCGCGTGGGCGTCGTCCATGCGCCCACCCTAGCGGCGGCGAGTACGCTTTGCGCGGTGCGCAGAGCAATCGGCATCCTCGCGGTCTCACTCCTGACCGTCGCGCTCGGCATGCCGTCGGGCGCGGCCGCGACGCCGGTTGTCACGTTCAAAGCGAAGCCCGTACCGCTCCCCGGCTATCCGCACACCGGCTTCATCCTCGGCGCGGGAACGGCGCTGGAAGCCGAATACCACATCTCCGGCACCGAATACGGCGGCTTCCCGCCACCGCTCGTGGGCATCAACTTCTATCTCCCCGCGGGCGTGGTGCTGCACCCCGAAGGCTTCCCCACGTGCCCGCTCGCGACGCTCGAACCGAGCGGACCGGGACCGAAGAAGTGCCCGCCGGGCTCGGCCGCGGGACCGCCCGGCGAAGCGACTGGCTTCGTGGCGTTCGGCAAATCGATCGTTCCCGAGACGGCCTCGATCGAATCGTTCTACGCCCCGGGGGGCGGGCTCACCTTCTTCACCTTCGGTCACGAACCCGTGCTGCTCGAAATCATCTCCAAAGGGCGCTACGTCGCCGCGGGGGGCGCGTTCAGCAAGAAGCTCGAATCGCAGGTCCCGCTCGTGGAAACGGTGCCCGGCGCGCAGGACGCCTCGGTCAAAACGATCAAGGTCAAGGTGGGCTCCGCGATCCGCGTGAACGGCAAGCCCGTGTTCTACGGGCGGCTGCCGCTGCGGTGCCCGGCGAGCAACTACCTGCCCGTGAAGACCGAAGTCCTCTTCGCGGGGCTCGGCGGGCTCGCGCCGCAGACGGTCACGGTCGAATACAGGGCCCCCTGCCCGCGCAAGTCCTGAGCACGCCGCGGCGGCCCATGGGTATCGGCTCTGAGCCCAGCGCTGTTGGAGCTCTGACAAATCCTCGCAAGTCGCCGCTACGACGGGCTCGCAGCCGTGTTGAGGGAGGTGAGAGGTGGCGGCTCGCTTTGCCCGCTGCCCGAAAACGAGAGAAAGAGGGAACAACGATGCGCAGAGCAATCACCAGCCTGTCGCTGCTCGGCCTGGCGCTACTCGCGCTCGTGCTGCCGGGTACCGCGGCGGCCACGCCGACGGTCACGTTCAAAGCGAAGGCCGTTCCGATCCCGGGCTTCCCCCACACGGGGAACATCTTCGGCGCGGGTGCCGCGGTCGAAGCGGAATACACGATCTCGGGCACGGAATACGGCGGGTTCCCGCCGCCGCTGACCCACGTCAACTTCTACTTCCCCGCCGGGGTCAAGCTGCACCCCTCCGGCTTCCCGACGTGTGCTCCCTCGGTGCTCGAACCGAGCGGCAAGGGTCCGACGGGCTGTCCGAAAGGCTCCGCGGCCGGTCCGAAGGGCACGGTCCAGGGGTATGTGGCGTTCGGTAAAGAAATCGTCCCGGAGACCGCTTCGATCGAATCGTTCTACGCGCCGGGCGGTGGCCTGACGTTCTTCACGTTCGGTCACGAACCGGTGCTGCTGGAAATCCTCTCGAAGGCTCACTACGTGAACTCGAGCGGCCTGTTCTCGAAGAAGCTCGAAGCCGAAGTGCCGCTGGTCGAAACGGTCCCGGGCGCGCAGGACGCCTCGGTCAAATCGATCAAGGTGAAGGCCGGGTCGGCGATCAAGAAGGGCGGCAAAACGACCTACTACGGCACGATGCCGACCAAGTGCCCGAAAAAATATCTGCCGATCAAGACCGAACTGACCTTCGCGGGTCTGGGCGGCCTCACGACGCAGACGGTGACGGCGGAATACCACGCGCCGTGCCCGCGTAAGAAGTAGCTCCGGGGGGAGCGAAGGGCACAGCGGCGAACGCGCCGGTCGGGGAGTCCCCGGCCGGCGCTTCGCTTTGATCGGTGCGCCTCGGGCGTCGGACGAGCCGCGGCTCAGCCCGCGGTGACGGTCAACCCGGAGACGGCGTGGCGGTCGGTCATGCCGCCGGTGCCGCCGGAGAAGCCCACGTACGCGGAGCTCGGGAGCGTGACCGTGAGGCTGCCGAGCTTGGTCCCATCGAGCCAGACGGCGATCGCGCCGCCGTCGGTGGAGACCTTCACCTTGTGGGTTCCGGTGCGCAGCGACTGCGATGGCGAGACTGTGCCGAGCCATTTCAGCGTCCCCGCGCTCGCGCCCGCGCCGCTGCTCACGCCGACGAAGTTGCTCGAGGGGTTCGCGGAGTTCTTGTAGGTGTCGAACGCCACGGCGTAGCCGGGGATCTTCGCGAAGCCGAGGCCGCCCCCGTTTTCACCGAGCGAGGTGGGTTTCGCGCCTTTGCTCACGTCGGCGATCACGAACGCGAGCCCGTCGGCGCCGGTCCCGCCGCCGATCGAGATCGTGAATTCGTAGTTGAGGTTGCGCGGGTCGAGCGCGGTCGGCCAGAAGGCGGTGCCCGCCTGGTTGGTGGTCGCGGGCGTGAGCAGGAGGCTCGTGCCTTCGAGCAGAGAGCTGCCGTTCAGCTGCCAGCCGCCCGCGCTCGGGTCGGGGATCTTCGATGTGCCTTCGCCGCCGCTCGGGGTGTAGGTGTTCGTGAGCGCGACCGTGTTCGCGCCCGCGGCGAGCGCGAAAGTGGGCACGGTGAGCTTGCCGCTCACCACGCTCAGTTCGACGGGGCTCCCGCCGTTGACCGAGGCCGTCGTCTTCCAGCCGCTGCCCGTGGGCGCGGTCTCGGCGACCGAGCAGCTCGCGCCCGCGACGGCGCCCGTCAGGGTCGGTGAGGCCGAGCCGCCGTTGGGAAGCGCGGCCGTGGTGAAGGGGGAGGGACAGCTACCGCTGAAGACGAGCTGTGTGCCCGCCTGGGTCGAGCCCGCGGGCGCGGTGAGCGTGTTGGTGATCTTCAGCGTGGCGGGAGCGGGTTCTTCTTTCGGGGGCGGTTCTTCTTTCGGCGGCGGTTCGCTCGGGGCGGCGTCGCCCGTGACGGTGATGTTGGCCGCCTTGTGCACGTCGGTGAAGTACCCCTCGCCACCGGTGAAGCCGAGGAAGACCTTCGGCGGGAGCGTGACCGTGGTCGTGAGCACCTTCGCGCCTTCGATCCAGACCGTGATGGTTCCTGAGAGCGCTTCGATCTTCACATGACGGGTGGCGGTGCGAAGCGCCGGGATCGCGGTCGTGGTGGCGAGCCATTTGAGCGTCCCCGCAGCGGTCCCCGCACCGTTGCTCACGCCGAGGAAGTTGGCCGAGGGGTTGGCGGAGTTCTTGTAGGTGTCGAACGCGACGGCGATCCCCGAGATCCCGGAGAAGCCGAGTCCGCCGCCGTCTTCGCCGAGCGAGAGCGGCGTGGCTTTGCTCGCGTCGGCGAAGGTCAGGGTCTGGCCGTCGGCGCCCGTGCCCGAGCCGATGGTCTGGTCGTATTCGACGACGAGATGGCGGCTTTCGAGCGGCGTTTCGAAGAACGAGGACCCGGCGGAGAAGGCTGTCGCGGGCGTCGTCTGGATAGCGCCGCCGCTGATCGTCGCGACGCCGTTGTGAGACCAGCCCGTCCCCGGTGCGGGCACGATCCCGTTCCCGCTGAACCTGATTTCGTGCAGGCCGCTCGCGTCGTCCCCGTTGATCGGCCAGCTCCCCGAGAGGTAGCCCGGCGCGCCGGGCGTGAAGGTGACGCTCTCGGTGAGCGTTTCGCCCGGCTGGATCGTGGTGCCCTCGGGCAGCGAGCTCGTGGCGGCGAAGGCGCCGCCCGTGGGGGGCTTGGACTTCGTGATCGTCACGGTGGTGCCCCCCGTATTCGTCACCGTGAAGCTCCGCGTCGCGCTGCCGCCGAGCGTGACGTTGCCGTATTCGGTCTTTTCGCCCGCGAACTTCAGGACGCCGGGCGTCCCTGCGCTGCCCGCGAGCGAGACGGCCGCGGTGCCGGCTGAGGTTTCGAGCGCGAGTTCATCGTTGAAGTTGCCTTCGCTCGTGGGTTCGAAGGTGGCCTGGATCGTGAGCGCCTTGCCCGGTTCGATCTTCGTGCCCTTCGCGGGGACTTCTGTCGCGCCGAAGGGTGCGGCGGGGAGCTTGACCCCTTCGATCGTGAGCGGCGCGCCACCCACGTTGCGGAAGGTGGCGGCGGCGGAGACCTTGCCCCCGATCGTCGTTCCGCCGAAGGAGACCACGGTGGGCGAAGCTTCGATCTGCGCGGCGGCGGACTGTCCGATGCCCTGCAGGGAGAAGCTGATCGCACCGTGGTCGGTTTCGGCGAGCAGGGTGCCGCCGAGCAGCCCGGGCTGCGTGGGGTTGAAGGTCACCGGGACCTGGAGGGTCTGCCCGGCGCCGAGCGAGGCCGGCAACGCGGGGGTGGGCGCGCCGAGCACGAACTGCGCGCTCGAGGTGGAGAGCTTCGTCACTTTCAGGGCGGTGTTCGCGGTGAGCGTGACCGTGCGCTGGGTGGGAGATCCGATCGTCGTCGTGGGGAAGCTCGTCGAGGGCCCGCTCAGCGGCGGTGTGACGGGCGAGCCGAAGGCGAGCACCTTGCCTTCGCGCGTGCCCACGTAGAGGCGTCCCGCACCGACGCCGGGGGTGGCGAACTTCGAGCCGGTTCCGATCGGGGCGCTGTAGCGCAGGACGGGCTTGCCTTCGACGGGCATCGGGTCATAGGCGCGGAGCTGAGCGCCTACGCCGCTCCCGTTCGGCATCCACTCCAGCCAGACGAGCGCCGAGCCCGCCGTGGCTCCTTCGGAGGTGATCACCGGCGCGCCCGTGCCGAACCCGAAGGCGTCGGGGGAGGTGGCCTGCAGCGAGAGCGTGGGCTGGCCGGTGCCGGAGACGCCGTACTGGTAGACACGCAGGTAGCCCGAGGAGCCCCCCGCGGTGTTGCCCGCGGAGGCGGTGGGGATGTAGACCCAGCCGCCGTTGCCCGGCCAGACGCCGGGGCGCGACCAGACGCCGCCGTAGGGGCCGATCCGCTCGACGACCTTGTCGCCGCCGCCGCTTCCCTGCATGAAGCCGCCGAGTTCGTCGCGGTTGAGCAGGTAGACGTAGCCGTCCTTGCCCACGGCGACGGCGAGGTGCGGGACGCTCGGCGTGCCGAAGTATTCGCCGTTCAGGCCGGTGATTCCGCCGGAGGCGAAGTCGGCGTCCCATTCGTCGAGCTGGTCGGCGTCGAACGGGGCGAAGAAGTCGGTTGGCTTGAGCGAGCCGTCGGACTGCACGGTGAGCCGCACGATCGACTCGCCGAAGCTGCTCGGCGGCGTCTTCCCCGCGGTGGGCGTCGAGGGCGCGCCACCGTTACCGGTGCTCACGAGCAGGGTGCCGGAACCGTCGGAGGTGATCCCCGCGCCGGACTGCCAGATGCCCGCGCCGTTGCCGCTCGAGACCGCGCTCCAGCGCGCCTTGATCTGCCCGGCCGTCGAGACGCCGAAGACCCAGCCTTGCCAGGGGGTGTGGTCGCAGTCCGAGCCGAAGGCGGCGTAGACCACGCCGTTCATCAGCAGCAGCCCCGGTCGCTGCAGCTCGGTCTGCGCCTGGAAGCTCTCCCCGCTCGCGTTCTGCGCGGTGCCCGCGAGCTGAACGGGGAAGCCTTCGCGCTCGGCGCCTGTGGCGAGGTTGATCGCGTCCATGTAGTAGCGGACGGTGCCGCTCGAGCCCGAGGCGTAGGCCTTGTGGGTCATGTAGGCGGTGTTCGTCGCGGGGTCGACGACGGGCGTGGCGGTGACGCCGACGTTCGGCGCCAGATCGCCGCAGCTGATGTCTTCGGATTTCCACGCGGTGCCCGTCAGGGTGCTCGCCCATTTCTGCGCTCCCGTCGCGGGGTCGAGCGCGTAGACCCGGTTGTTCTCCGTGGCGACGAGCACCTCGCCGTCGGCGAGGAGCGGCTGCGCGTAGACCTGGCCTTCGACGCTCGCGGACCAGAGCTGGCCGAAGGTGCCGCCACTGACGAGCTGCGGCGTCAGCGTGCCCTGTTCGGGGTACCAGCCGTCGCGCAGGTTGTCACCGGAGTTCGTCGGTTCCGACGCGAAGGCGGCGGCGGGGATCAGGGCGAGCAGCAGCAGCGCCCAGGCGAGCAGCGAGGGCGCCGCCTTGATGCGGCGGAGCTGCCTGCACGCCTTGCGGGTTGCGCTCATCTCCACTGCGGCATCCCTGCCGTCCCCCATCTCTCCGCTCAGCCCGTCCAGCCCCCTGTGCGGCGGGCCCACGACCGCTGATGCTACCGGAGCGTGATCAGCGGATCTCGACGCCGCTCGGGCGAGGTTCCTCCTCGTCGGCGGCTGCGCGCATCGTGAGGCTGAGATGGCTCGTGTCCACCGCGGGCTCGGGCTCGCCGGGGATCTCCTCCAGATCGTCGCCCGCGGTGGGCGTGACGTAGCGCTGCTCGCTCTCGCGAGTCTCGCGAGGCTCGGCCTCGGGGTCGCCGACCACGGCGCGGTCGCGCCCGCCCTGCTTGGCCGCGTAGAGGCCGCGGTCCGCGATCGAGAGGAGCTGCTCGACGCTCTCGCCGTTCGTCGAGTCGGTGACGCCGAAGCTCGCGGTGAAGCGCGGCGTTTCGCCGGGGTGGGCGACGGCCAGATCGTGGCGCACGCGGTCGAGGATCGTGACGGCCTGGAAGCGGTCGAGCTCGGGCAGTGCGATGACGAACTCCTCGCCACCCCAGCGTGCGATCAGGTCGTGATCGCGCAGCGCGCGGGCAAGTGTCTGCGCGAACAGCCGCAGCGCGCGGTCGCCGGCCTCGTGGCCGTGCGTGTCGTTGAGCTGCTTGAAGTGATCGAGGTCCCCGATCACGACGGAGAAGAGGCGCCCGTCGCGCACCAGCTCGCGCAGCCGGCGCTCGGCGGTGCGCCGGTTGACGAGGCCGGTGAGACCGTCGGTGGAGGCCTGGAGCTGAGTCTTTTCAAACGCGCGCACCGTGCCGATGCGCGCGCCCGACTGGCCCGCGAGGACGGAGAGCTGGGAGACCGCGTTCTCGGAGAGCGGCGCGCCGTCCGGGCCGGTGGTGTGGAGCACGCCGAGCGCGCGCCCCATGAAGCTGACGGGTACGCAGACCGCCGAGCAGGGGCCGGAGTCGCGCCCGCGCAGGTGCGGACAGGCACCGAGCTCCTCGCTGGAGTCGAAGACGACCGCGGTGCCGCGCCGGACCGCGACGCAGGAGAAGGGCGACTTGACCGGGCACCCAGGGGCATCGCGATGCGGGTTGGAGGCGGCGCGGGTGAGGTTGGCGCGGCTGGAGTCCGAGAGCAGCAGCTCCATCGGCGTGGGCTCGTCGATCTCGGTCATCGCGCGCTCGACGACGTTGAACACTTCGTGCTCCTCGTCGGCCATCTCCATCGCTTCTGAGAGGTGCGTGGCGAAGCCGTCGCGCGCGACCTTCGCGGTGAGCTCGTGCTCGAGGCGAACGCGGTCGGTTGCGTCGCGGGCGTGGATCACGACGCCGCGAAGGTTGCGGTCGGAGCGCAGGTCGGTCGTGCGCGCCTCCAGGTGGCGCCATTCCTCGGCGACGTTGCGCATCCTGAAGGCGAACTCGGAGGGCTCGCCGTGCTCGCGCACCGCTTCGATCAGCGAACGGTCCTCCTCGTGCACGAAGCGCAGCAGCCCGTCGCCGTAGAGCTCGGACTCGGGTCTGCCCACGAGCGCCGAGACCGAGCGGCTGACGTAGCGCGCGCCGCCCGCGGAGAGCACGACGACGAGGTCGGTGGATGAGAGCGCGAGGCTGCGGAAGTGCGCGCTCTGTCGCCGCGTGGCGGTGAGCAGCAGCGCGGCGAGCAGCAGCGTGACGAGCAGGCCGCCGAGGCCGAGCAGGACCTGGGTGGTGAGCAGTCCTTCGATGTTCGATTCGTCGGTGTGCCCGATCTCGCGTGCGGCGCGGAAGGCGATGCTCGAGGTGAGCGCGGCGAGCACGCGCAGCCGCACGAGCGGTTCGAGCGTGGCGACGTGCTCGCCGGCCGTTTCCGGCAGGCCCGCGGTCGGCCGGTGCGCGAGGATCGCTTCGCCTGTCGCGGTGAGGTCGGTCACGAGCCGCTGCTCCAACGCGAACTGGCGCTGGGTCGCGCCGTCTTCGGCCGCGGGGAGCACCGTTTCGTCGTCGTCCCCGTTGACCGCGGGCGCGGTGCCGCCCCCCAGCAGCGCGGCGGCGGAGGAGGTCATCACGCTCGCGGTGTAGGCGGGGTTGGCCCGGCGGCCTTCGCGCACGAGCAGCGTTTCCTCGACGTAGCGTTCGGCGAGCGTGCGCTGGCGCGCCGCGATCTGGATCACGCTCGTGCGGTGCTCGGAGCCTTTCGTGGTGTGCACCGAGAGCGCGATCGTGGCCGCGAAGATCAGCGCGAAGGTGAGGAAGATCGCGACGATCGGCCGACGCCCCGAGCTCGTAACGGTGATGGGGCGCATCGCGGCGCGGGTGGAGCGGCGGCGGAGCATCAGTCGACCGTCACCTCGGTGTGCATCCCCGCCATGTAGTGCCCCTCCATGTTGCAGAAGAAGATGTAACGGCCGGGCTTGAGGACGACCGTGAGCGTGCGCCGGGCCCCGGGCCTGCCGGGCTCGAGCGAGCCTGGCTCCTGGGATTCGATCGCTTCCTCGTCGATCGTCAATCCGTCCGGGCGCAGCGGCAGCGAGCCGTTCGACGTCGGCGCGACGATCAGCTCGTGGTCGGTCGCGCCCGCGTTGTGGACGTCGAGCGTGTAGCGCCCCGCCTTCAACGAGCTCGGAGCTTCGATGTGGAAGTCGCGCTCGGTGATCGCGACCGTGCGGCCGTTGCTCGCACTCGCGCTGGTTTCGCCGCAGCTCGCGAGGGGGAGGCAGACGGCGAGAAGGGCCAGCCCGCCCCCGAGCCGTGCGCAGGTTCGATGCGTGACCGAGCGCATCTGGTCGGATCGGCCGATCGCGGGTGAACCTTTACAGAGCGTCGATCCCGGTCTCGCCCCGCCATAAGCAGCGCCGATGGCAGGTTCCCGCGCGGTTATGGCAGTCCAGGGCGCAGGGCGGAGGGGGATCGCGTCGCGTCCAGTCGGGTAAAGCCTCGGCGGGCAACGGTCGATGCGTCGGCATGCGTGTTTCTCGACGGCTCGTGCTCGCCGCTGCGACGCTCGCCATCGCCTCGCTGTGCGGGGTGGCCGTGGCGGGCGCCGCGCCGACGATGACCGAGTTCCCCCTGCTCACCGGCGGGCGCAATCCGGCGGGCATCACCGCGGGCCCTGACGGCAACGTGTGGTTCGCGGAGAGCGCGGGCTCCGGCGGCATCGGCCGGATCACGCCTGCGGGCACGATCACCGAATTCACCGCGGGTCTGAGCGGGCCGGCGGAAGGGATCACACTCGGTCCCGATGGCAATCTCTGGTTCACCGAGCCCGCGCAGGAAAAGATCGGCCGGATCACCCCGTCCGGGACGATCACCGAGTTCGCCGTCCCCACCAGCGGTCTGCTCCCCTCGGCCAAACCGGCCGGGATCGCCGCCGGTCGCGACGGGAATCTGTGGTTTACCATCTCCTCGAGTCAAGGCGCGATCGGGCGGATCACGCCGACGGGAACGGTCACCGAGTTCACGAGCGGCCTCACCGCGAACAGCAAACCCCAGGGGATCGCCGCGGGCTCCGACGGCAACCTCTGGTTCACCGAGACGGCCAATCCCGCGCGCATCGGTCGCATCACGCCATCGGGAACGATCACGGAGTTCTCAACCGGACTGACGGCCAACAGCAAACCGCAGAGCATCACGGCCGGACCCGGCGGCAACCTCTGGTTCACCGAGGAAGCCAATCCCGGCCGGATCGGGCGGATCACCACCGCCGGGGCCATCACCCAGTACGAAACCGGCCTTCCCGCGAACATCAGGCCCGAAGGAATCACGCTCGCCAACGACGGCAGCCTGTACTTCACCGAGTTCAACAACCCGGGCGAGATCGGCAAGATCACGACCGCCGGCACGATCACCCAGACCCCGACGGCGACCAGCAACAGCCAGCCGCTCGGAATCACCACCGGCGCCAACGGCAACCTCTGGTTCACGGAGGTGGCGGGCGGCGGCAAGATCGGAACGCTCACCGTCGCGCCGAGCGTGGGGGCAGCCACTTCCTCCAACGTCGCCGAGCAGAGCGCGACGTTGGAGGCTCCCGTCGGCGCCAACTCGCAACCCACCGAATACTTCTTCCAGTACGGGCCCACTGTCGAATACGGCTCGCAGACCTCGACGGCGTCGGCCGGCAGCGGTGCCGCCCCCGCCGTGGTGTCCGCCAACGCGTCCGGCCTGTCCCCCGCGACGAGCTACCACTTCCGCGTGGTCGCAACGAACGCCAGCGGCACCGACTACGGCCCCGATCAGACCTTCACGACGATCTCCCCGCCCAGCGCAGAAACGCTGGCGGCGACCGGCGCGACGCTCACCGGAGGGATCTTGCACGGATCGGTCGATCCGCAGGGGCAGGCGACGAGCTACCACTTCGACTGGGGCACCACAGGCGCTTATGGGAGCCAGGCGCCGCTTGTCGACGCCGGTGTGGGGTCCGACGGCAGCGAGCACGCCGTCGAACAGGCCCTCGGCGAACTCACCCCCGACACGAGCTACCACTTCCGAGTCGTCGCCACGAACTGCGGCGGCTGCGCGGAAGGAACCACCTACGGGACGGATCAGACGTTCACGACCGCCCCCGCGCCACTCGCGAGCACGAACGCGGCGGAGGAAGTTGGCCCGGGCAGCGCGACCCTCACCGGGTCGGTGAATCCGCAGGGGGCTCCGACCAGCTACCACTTCGACTGGGGTACGACGACGGCCTACGGCAACCGGACGCCCGCAAGCGACGTTACCGTCGGCTCAGACAACGCCCCGCACTCCCTCCTCCAGGCACTCAGCGGCCTGACTCCTGGCACGACCTACCACTACCGGATCGTCGCCAGCGACTGCGAAGGCTGCGCCTCGGGCACGACCTACGGCGGCGACGTCACCTTCACGACCCAGGCGAACTCGCTGCTGCCGGTCCTCACAGGCACACCGCGCCTTCCCGGGCCCGTCGCGCCACCGGCGATGGGCAAGACCGCCGTCGCCGGCGTGATCTCGGGGGTGGTGCTCGTTCGCGTGCCCGGCGCCGCCGCAGGAGTGCCACTCGGATCCTCACAGAACATCCCGATCGGATCGGTGATCGATGCGCGGCACGGCGTCGTCCAGCTGACGACAGCGGTCAACACGGCGGGCAAGCTTCAGAACGCCACGGCGTGGGCCGGGTCCTTCACGGTCGAACAGCGCCCGGGACACGGCATGACCACGTTCACGCTTCCACGCCCCTCGGGCTGTGGCGCCCTCGGGCGGCACGCTCGCGCCTCGGCGGCAGGTGCGAGCAGAGCGAAGACCCCGACCCTGTGGGCGAAGGATCACCACGGCCAATACAGCACACGTGGTCAGAACAGCGTGGCCACCGTGCGCGGCACCTACTGGGAGACGACAGACCGCTGTGACGGCACGCTCACAACCGTCAAGCAGGGCCTCGTCAGCGTCCGCGATCTGCACCGCCACCGTTCGGTGCTCGTGCGGGCGGGCCACAGCTACCTGGCACAGCGCTGAGCAGGGCGAGCTGCGACGCGCGTGAGGCGTCTGAGCCCGACCCCGAAGACTCTGGCCGTCGCAGTTGCGGCCCTCGTTGCGCTGGCCGGCGGCCTCGTCACGTACGTGGCGGACGCATGGCCCCGTCTGGAGAGCGACACGATCGACATGCGCTTCCACGCACGCGGCGCGTCGAAGGCGCCGGGCGTGGTCGTCGTCGCGATCGACGACAAGACGTTCTCCGTCCTGCGCCGGCAGTGGCCCTTCCCGCGCAGGCTGCATGCGAAGGTGATCGACCGCCTGGCCGCCGATGGCGCGCGTGCGATCGCGTACGACGTGCAGTTCACGGAGCCCACCGACGAACGTGACGATCTGGCGCTCTACGAATCGATCGCCCGCTCCAAGACGCCCGTCGTGCTCGCCACGACCGAAGTGAACGCGGCCGGTCAGACCGACGTGCTCGGCGGAGAAGAAGCTCTCAAACAGGCTCACACCGTTGCCGCCGCGGCCAACCTCCCCGCCGAATCCGGCGGGGTGATCCGTCGCTATCCCTATTCGCTGCTCGGCCTGAAGAGCTTCGCCGTTGCCACGAGCGACGCCGCCGGGGTCCCGATCCGCGCCTCGCGCTTCCCCGGGGACCGCGCGCTGATCGACTTCCGCGGTCCCCCGGGGACGATCAGGACCGTCTCATACGCGGACGTGCTCGAAGGTCGCATCAACCCGCAGGTCTTCCGAGGAAAGATCGTCGTCGTGGGCGCGACCTCGGCCACGCTCCAGGACGTCCATCAGACCTCCACCACCTCTGCCAGCCCGATGGCCGGCCCGGAGATCCAGGCGAACGCGATCTGGACGGCCCTGCACGACAACCCGCTCCAGCCTGCACCGGGGTGGCTCGGAGTGATCGCGATCGTCCTAGGTGCGCTGATCGCGCCGCTCGCGTCGCTGCGGTTTCGGGTTCTCGCCTCGCTCCTGCTGGCGGTGGTCGTTGCAGCCGGCTACGTGCTCGTGGCGCAGGTCGCATTCGAGGCCGGGACCGTGCTCGTGCTCAGCTATCCCCTCGCAGCCTGGGGGTTGGCGATCATAGGCACCGTCGCAGCCAACTATGTGGGGGCGTTCATCGAACGGAACGCCTTCGCACGACGGCTGCGCGAAAGCCAGCTCGAGCTGATCCAGCGACTCGCCCAGGCCGTGGACACGCGCGACACCGAGACGGGCGAGCACATCCAGCGCATCGGCAGGCTGTCAAAGCAACTCGCTCTGCAGATCGGCTGGAGCGAGGAGCAGGCCGAGGTGCTCCGCCACGCAAGCGCGATGCACGACATCGGCAAGATCGGCATTCCCGATCACATCCTGCTCAAGCCGGGCAAGCTCGACGAGGAGGAGTGGGAGGTCGTGAGGGCGCACACCACCGCTGGGGCGCAGATCCTCGCCGACTCCTCCAATCCGCTCGTCCAGATGGCGCGCGACATCGCCATGTCGCACCACGAGCGCTGGGACGGAAGCGGCTATCCCGAGGGCCTGAAGGGGGAGGAGATCCCGATCGCGGCGCGCATCTGCGCGGTCGTGGACGTCTACGACGCGCTGCTCGCCCGCCGCTCCTACAAGGAGTCCTGGACCGCCGGGCAGGCACTCGCCGAGATCCAGCAGGGCAGTGGCACTCATTTCGATCCCACACTCGTCGCTGCGTTCCTCGCGCTCGCGCCGCAGCTCGACGCGGAAGTGAGACCCAGCGCGCGCGCGGCAGCGGGGTTCGCCTCTCCCCGCGTACGCCCGGCGACGGACTCGAACCGCTGACCCCTTCCTTACCATGGTGGCTCGGACGCAAAGCGGCCGTGCCAGCGGTATCCGCTGAGCCGGCTGGTTCGCCGGTGCGAGGAGCAATTGGACAATGTCCGCTGTCTACACCTTCGATGTCTTCTCCAGCCTTGATGGGTTCGGCGCCGCCGATGGCGACTGGACCGGCTATTGGGGCAAGCAAGGTCCGGAGCTCCTAGACCGGCGTCTGACGCTTTACAGCCAGGAGCAGCGCATGGTCTTCGGAGCCAACACCTACCGGCTGTTCGAGCGATTCCTCGCTTCGCTCGATGAGAATCCCGACGTAGGTGACCCTTGGGTGACGCGGATGCTGAGCCTGCCGGCGACGGTGATCTCCAACACGCTGCAGGATCCGCTCGATCGCGCGAACACCACCCTCATGAGCGGGGACGCCGTCGAGGTCGTCACACGGCTCAAGGAGGAGTCTGAGCTGCCGTTGCGTTCGCACGGCAGCCTGTCGATGAACCGTGCGCTGATGCGCGCGGGCTTGGTCGACCGCGTCCAGGTGACGTTGTTCCCTGTGATCACCGGCGAGACGGGACGGGACCCGGTGTTTGGAGGTGCGGCCGACTTCGACCTCGAGCTGATCGAGCACCGGACACTGGACGGGGACATCCAAGAGCTCGTATACCGGCCCACCCTCCACGGCTGATCAGGCCGATCTCTAGCAATCGGGCGGCTCTACGACGCGCAAGCCCAGCAACGGACTCGAACCGTTGACCCCTTCCTTACCATGGAAGTGCTCTACCAACTGAGCTAGCTGGGCGCGAGAGCGCATCGTATCGCGCCCCCGGGAGAGCCTCGCGCTACTGCAGGTAGCCCTCCACGGTCCCCTCGTCGCGCACCTCGGCCTGGTCCGGATCCTGATCGAACTCGCGGCGCGCGCGACGCTGTCGCAGCAGGTCCCAGCAGCGGTCGAGCTCGACCTCGACCGCGGCGAGACGCTCGTGGCTCTCGGGTGATCGAGCGTCCTCCTCCTGGGCGCGGAGCTCGTGCTCCTCAGCCACCAGGCGCTCGATCTTGTTCATGACGCCCTCGTCGTTCATAGCCGCTCCTTCGTGCGCTCGCTCGCTTTGGCCTCGGTCCTGCGGCCAATCTAGCTGTCGAGCGACCGACGCGAGGCGGATCTCCTCGCGCGGGCCTCAGCTGATCCCGTCGAGGAGCTGCGCGGGCGAGCTGAGCTCGAGCCCGCGTGAGAGGATCACGATCGTCTCCAGGCGCGGCGAGCGCTTGCGGCGCTCGAGCAGGCTGATCTCGGTCCGGTGCAGGTCGCAGATCGAGGCGAGCGCCTCCTGGGAGAGGCCCGCCGCGTCCCGGTGGCGGCGGAGGTTCCTTGCGAACTGCTCGCGGACGCCCTCCATCGCGGGCCACTCTCGCGGCGCGCTGACGAAAGGTCTACAGACGAAAGTCTGCGAGCACTTCGGATCAGCCGAACATCGTGGGGGCGGGCGCGGCCCCGTCCCGGAGCGGCGGGGTCAGCGAGAGCGGCGAGGGTCAGGCGGGGTCGTCCGCGGGGGTGACGGTCTCCACCGGCAGGCCGAGCCCACTGATCTTGCTCGGCAGGTCGAGGCGCAGCCAGCGCGAGACTTTGGGAGAGAGGGTGGAGAGGATCACCTCGTCGAAGCCGTGCAGGTTGATCGCGTCCTGGATCGCTGCGGAGGGGTCGGGGTCGCCGACCATCCCCTCCACGCTCGCGCCCGCGGCCTCGGTGAGCAGCGGCAGCGCGTGGTCGAGCACGCCCTGGGCCTCGTTCGCGTCCTGATCCTCGGCGTCGACAACCTTGTGCAGCCCGTGCGCGGAGTTGGGGACGAGCAGGGTGAAGGTGGCGGGTCCGCGCGCGGCACGCTCACGTACGGCGTCGAGCAGCGGCGGCGTGGCCGCGGTCCTGTGGGCTACGACGAGAACCCTCGCGGGTGTCTGGGCGGACTCCATGATCGGCATCCTCCTGCTCGTGGACGGTCGGCCCGCATCTGCGGCGGGCCCTTCGCATCTTCTACCCCGAACGCGCACGCGGCGCAACGGGTGGCGGCTAGTCTGGGCGCGTGCGCGTGGAGATCGGGCCGGAGGCGGTCCTCGTGAAGCTCACCTGGTGGCAGAAGCTGCTCGGTCTGATGCGCGACATCTCGATCCCGCTCTCGGAGGTGGATGGGACCGAGGTGGTGGAGAACGGCGTGGGGGTCGCGATCCGTGCGGGGATCAAGGTGGGCCTGCGAGTTCCCTTCCTCTACTTCTGCGCGCGCACGCTGCGCCTGGACGAAGTCTTCGTCGTGCGCCGACGCGTGCCCGCTCTCTCGATCTCGATCGCAGGCCAGGGGAACCTGCGCCGCGTGCTGCTCTCCACACCGCGCGCGGCCGAGCTCGCCGCCGAGATCGAAGCGGCCGCAGGACGCGCGGGCTAGCCCGCTGCTTCCGCGCTGCGCAGCCCGCTCAGCATCCAGAAGGCGAACAGCACGATCAGCACGACGGCGGCGATGTAGGCGAGGCCCGTGTGGTCGTGCACGCCGGAGATCAGGCCGCGCCCGGCCTCGAGGAAGGCGGTCGCCGGGTTGATCTGCGCGACCGTGTGGATCCAGCCCTTGAGCAGCCCGATCGGCACGTACACCGGGGCGAGGAAGAGCAGCAGGAAGACAGGGGTCTGCATCAGCGGGCCCGCCTGGATCGAGCGGAAGCGGAAGGCGACCCCCGCCGCCCAGCCGTAGCCCACGAGCACGAGCAGCGCTGCGAGACCGTAGAGGCCGACCACGTCGACGCCGTCGCCGGTGATCTGCATACCCGTGGCGAGCGCGACGCGCGGTCACGACCGTGAGCGTGATCGCCGCGCGCGTGAGCGCGACGAGCGCGTAGCCGAGCGCGATCCCGCGCCGGTCCTCGGCGGCGAGCAGCAGCCTCCGCGCGAAGCCGCTCTCGAAGTCGAAGGCGAGCGTGAAGCCGGTGAAGAGGCCGCCGAACATCGCGGACTGGCAGAGCACGAAGACGAACTGGAAGGCGGTGTAGCCCGCGGGGAAGTGGAAGCCCGGCACCGAGCCGAGCGCGGAGAGCCCGCCCGCGAAGCTCGCGAGGAACACGAGCGGGAAGATCAGCGAGGGCACGAACAGGTCGGGCCGCCGCACATAGGTGTGCAGGCTGCGCCACGCGATCGCGATCGCCACCCGCCAGATGCTCGCGCCCGGGAGCTTGCTCATGTCCGCTGCAGCCTTCCTCCGAGCGCGGCTGCGACGGCGAGCAGCGCGACCGCGGTGAGCCCCGCCCCGACCGCGAAGCCGCGCCACAGAGCGGTGCCGTCCCAGCCGGTGATGTAGAGGCTGCGAAAGCCCTCGATCAGATAGGAGATCGGGTTCCAGGTCGCGACCGTGTGGAACCAGCCCGTCTTCAGGAGGTTGCGCGGGAGGTTGCTGGAGGAGAGGAAGATGAACACGAAGAAGAGCGGGAAGAGGCCCTGTACCGCCTCGCCCGACCCCGTCTTCAACGCCGCCGCACATCCCAGTGCGCCGAACCCCACCGCGGCGAGCGCGCCGAGCGCGAGGATCACCGCCGCCCCACCGACGCCCGCGTCGAGATGCGCGCCCGCGATCAGGCTCATCACGATGTAGACCGCGGACTGCAGCACGCCGAGCGCGGCGACCCCGATGAGCAGCCCGCCGATCAGCGCGACGCGGTGCAGCGGGGTCAGCGCGAGCCGGTTGAAGAACCCGCTCTCGATGTCCTCCGCGAGGTTCGTCCCGGTGTTGATCAGCGAGAACATCGCCCCCTGGATGAACGCCACCGCGATCGCGAAGGACACATAGGAGTGGGTGGGGAAGCCGGGGAGCCGCGTCGCCGCCTTCAGCCCGCTCGCGTTCACCGCGAGCAGGATCAGCGGGAAGAACACGATCGGGAAGAGCTGGAAGGGCTGGCGCAGCGTCTTCAGCATCGCCCGCCGCGCGAGCACCGCGATCTGCGTGTAGAGCGTCACCCTCTCGCGCCCGCCGCCCGCTCGCCGCTCTGCTCAGAGCCCGCCTCGCCCTCCTCGCCGTCCTCGCCTCCGGCCGCCCCCTCGAGCGAGCGGCCGGTCTTCGCGAGGAAGACGTCGTCGAGGGTCGGCGCGTGCAGGCGCAGGTCGGCGATCCGCAGGTTCTCCGCGTCGAGCGCGCGCACGATCTCCGCGAGATCGCCCACGCCCTCGGGGAGCTGCGCGGCCACCGCGTTCGGCGAGGCGGCGGCCTCCTCGCCGAAGCGGTGCAGCACCCCCGCGAGCCGGTCGCGGTCGGCGGGGTCCGCGGGAACCGCTTCGACGCTGGGGCGGCCGATCTCGGCCTTCAGCTCTGCGGGAGTGCCCTCCGCGACGATCTTCCCGCGGTCGATGATCCCCACGCGGTCGGCGAGCACGTCGGCCTCCTCGAGGTACTGCGTGGTGAGGAAGACCGTCACGCCGTCGGAGGCGAGGCGCCGCACCTCGTCCCACAGTGCGGCGCGGCTCTGCGGATCGAGGCCGGTCGTGGGCTCGTCGAGGAACAGCAGCCGCGGCCGGTGCACGAGCGCGAGGCCGAGGTCGAGACGACGCTTCATGCCTCCCGAGTAGCCCCCCACCTTGCGGTCCGCCGCCTCCGTCAGCCCGACGCGCTCGAGCAGCTCGGTGCCGCGGCGTTCGCGCTCCTCGCCCGCCAGCCCGTGCAGCGCGCTCTGCAGGCGCATGTGCTCGCGCCCGGTGAGGAACGGGTCCAGGGCGGACTCCTGGAGCGACGCGCCGATCGCCCGGCGCACCTCGGGTCCCTGCTTGACCACGTCGAGCCCGGCCACACGCGCGCTGCCCGCGGTCGGGGGGAGCAGCGTCGTGAGGACGAGCACGGTCGTGGACTTGCCCGCCCCGTTCGGGCCGAGGAAGCCGTAGATCTCCCCGGGTGCGACCCGAAGGTCGATTCCGTCGACGGCGCGCACGCCGCCCTTGAAGTCCTTCACGAGGCCGACCACCTCGATCCCGTTCTCAGTCGTGCTCACTTCCGCTCCCAGCTGCTTTGGAGGAATCAGTCAAGATCGTAATCGTTTATATCACCAATAGTTACACCTCGCTATGATGGCTCTCATGGCAAGGGAGTCAGCGCCCCCGGCGTCCACCGCGGATGCGGCGGAGCAGCGCCTCGCGAGCCCGCCCACCGCGGTCGCACCCTTCCGGTCGGTGGGCTTCACCCTCTCCACGCTCGGCTTCGCGGTGGCCGCGGGCTTTCGTGCGAGGCTCGAGCCGCTGGGGATCGAACCGAAGGACTTCGCGCTGCTGCGCGCGGTCGGCGCCGCGGAGGGCCTCTCCCAGCAGGCGATCTCCGAGCAGCTGCGGATCCCCGCGAGCCGCATGGTCGCCTTCGTGGACTCGCTCGAGACGCGCGGGCTGCTCGAGCGTCGCGCACATCCCTCCGACCGGCGGGCGCGCGCGCTCCACCTCACGAAGGCGGGTCGGGCGCTGCTCGCGAAGGCGTACGAGGCCGCCGTGGGCTTCGAGACCGACCTCTGCGCGGGGCTCGGCAAGGGCGAGCGCGAGCGGCTGCTCGAGCTGCTGGGCGTCGTGCTCGCCACGCTCGGGCTCCCGCCGGGCGTGCACGCCGCGAACATGGTCCCCGAGGACGCCGCCGCGGGCTGAGCCGACCCGGAGGAGCCTACTCCCGGAGGCGCGCGAGGGGGCCCGAAAGACTGCGCGCGCTTCCAACTGCTCGAACACCACAGCCGCGCGTTGCAGAGTTCGCCCGGAGGCTCAAGAAAAGGCTCTGCGGCGCCGACTCACACGGATGGCGATCCTCGGCAGCGCGCGCCCGATCGAGTCCGGAGAGCACATCGTGCGCGCGCGAAGGACTGCGGCTGCGGCGCGCGTGTCGATGGGCCTCGCGGGCGTCGTGTTGGTCGCGCACACTCCGCGGCTCGCCGAGCACCCCGCACTCGCGATCATCGGCTTCGCGACGATCCTGCTCAGCGCCTCGGTGCAGCTCGCCGCACCGCGTCTCTCGCTGCTGAGCGTGGAGGAGTCGCTCTCGGCGACGGCGGGGGTGCTGATCGTGGGCTTCGGGAGCGAGGGCGTCGACGTCATCTCCCTGCTCTGGCTCGTTGCTGTTGCAAGCGGCGTGCTCGCACGCGGCGGGCGCGTGCACTGGGTCGGTCGCGCGGTTCTGCTCACCGGCCTGATGCTGCCGGTCATTCGGCTGGGGGAGCTGACGCTCTCCTACGTGGGCTTCGCGATGGGCACGATCGCACTGCTGCTCACCGCGGGGCGTCTGACGAGCGAGCTCAACGCGCTGCTGCGAGCGGCGCGCACGCAGGCGGACAGCGCGGAAACGCTGCTGCTCGCCGGCGACATCGCCGCGCGCATGTCCGGGCGCGTCGAGTCGTTGGGGGCGGCCCATCAGGCCGAGCCCGAGATCCTCACCGAGGCCGAGATCGCCGGGGCACGAATCGGGCTCGCCCGCCTCGTCGAAGGAGACGGCCTCTCGATGGTCGTGCAGCCGATCGTGGACATCAAGTCCGGGCAGGTCCACGCCTTCGAGGCGCTCGCGCGCTTCGGCGAGGCGCGATCGGGAGCGACGCCGCTGCACTGGTTCGCGCTCGCCGAGCAGATCGGTGGACGCCCGGTGCTCGAGCGCGCCTGTCTGCGTGAAGCGCTCGAGCTGCTCCCGCGGCGTCCGGCGGGTACGCGCCTGTCGGTCAACCTCTCCGCGCCCGTGCTGCTCGAAGCACCCACGCTCGCGATGCTCGACGAGGCTGCAGCGCAGCGTCCCGAGCGCCTGCAGGGACTGATCGTCGAGATCACCGAGGAGACGCTCGTCGCCGGCGAGGAGGATCTGCGCGCGGCGCTCGAGCCGCTGCTCGCGCACGGAGCGGTGCTCGCGGTGGACGACATGGGCGCGGGCTACTCCGGCCTGCGCCAGATCACGAGTGTGCGCCCCGCCTACCTGAAGCTCGACCGCTCACTCGCGATGGGTATCGACACCGACCCCGAGCGTGCCGCGCTCGTCGCGGCGCTCGCGGGCTACGCGCGCCAAGTGGGCGCTTGGCTGGTCGTGGAGGGCATCGAGACGACCGCGGAGCTGCGGGTGCTCCGAAAGATCGGGGTGCAGCTCGTCCAGGGCTTCCGCCTCGGCCGCCCGGGTGAACCCTGGCCCGAGGTCGACGCGGCCGACGCCCGCGGCACTCGTGCCGGCGAAGAGCTCGTTCCGAGCGTGGGGGAGTTCCTCGACCCCTCCACCTGGAGCACCCCCGAGAGCGCCGGGCTCGAACGCGCATCGCAGAGTCACTCGCTGCGCTGAACGCCTCGACGCTCGGGCTCGGAGCGGCACTCGCCGCTTCGCCCGGCGCTCGGCCTTCCGACCTGAGGCGTCTTTATCTTGGCCCGCGTGCGATTTGGGCACTCAGAGCCGACCGTTTTGAGCGCGCCGGTGTGCGTCGAGCAGCGCAGCAAAGCCGAATGCGCGGGCGATCCGCGGCTCGCCGACTTCCACGTCGACGAGGGGCCCGCCGCGCGTGAGACGCGGATCATCCTCGAGAACCTCCACAGCGGGGAGGCGCTTCCGCAGACCGTCGCGCTGCTCGCCACCGAGGACGGGCCGCTGCTCGGCATCGCCTCGATCCGCCTCGACGGCAACGCGCAGCTGCGCGCGAAGCCCTCGACGCCCTGGTTCGTGCGGCGCCTGAGCCGCAACCCCTACGTGAACCTGATCGCGCGCGACGCGCGCTTCCGCAACCACGTGCTCGGCGACGGCGAGACGCGGCTCGGGACGGCGATCCTGCGCGCGGGGCTGGAAGTGGTGGAGAACGAGCTCCCCACGCGGGAGCTGCCCACGATCTGGGCGCTCGTCCGGCGCGAGAACGAGGCGAGCAAGCGAGCGTTCGCGGAGTTCGCCTTCTACCCCCACGACCGCTCCGCGGAGAACGAGCAGGACGTCTTCGTCAGGCGCGCCGGACGCAGACTGCCACCCGCGCCGCGCGATCGGTCCTACGTGCCCTTCGCGCGCGAGACGCCCGCCCGGGAGCGCTCCGCCTGAGCTCCGCGCGGACGCCGCGCGGGAGGAATCGCCTAGACTGACGCGCTCGGGGCGGGGTTCCCGAGCGGTCAAAGGGGCGTGGCTGTAAACCACGTGGCTCTGCCTTCGAAGGTTCGAATCCTTCCCCCGCCATGACGGCCCGCGCCCGCGGGCCTCGCTCTCAGGAGGCCTCGCGGAGCTGCTGCGCTTCGGGCAGCGTCTGCAGCTTTTTCAGCGTGCGGTTCTCGATCTGGCGCACGCGCTCGCGCGTGATGTTGAAGGCGCGTCCGACCTCCTCGAGCGTGCGCGAGCGCCCGCCGACGATGCCGTAGCGCATCTCGATCACCTCGCGCTCGCGGCGCGGCAGCGCGGCGAGCACGCGCATCACGTTCTCGCGTCGCAGCGCCTCGGAGGCGATCTCGAAGGGCGAGGCGGCGGAGACGTCCTCGACGAAGTCCGCGAGCGCCGAGTCGTCCTCCTCGCCCACCGGCTTCTCCAGCGAGATCGGCTGCTGGGTGATGCGCATCACGTCGCGCACCTCGCGCACCGTGCATTCGAGCTCGTCCGCGAGCTCCGCCGGGCTGGGCTCGCGCCCGAGCTGCTGGATCAGCCGCCGTTCGGCGTGGAGCAGCTTGTTCAGGCGCTCGACCATGTGGACGGGGATGCGGATCGTGCGGCCCTTGTCCGCGAGCGAGCGCGTGACCGCCTGGCGGATCCACCAGGTCGCGTAGGTGGAGAACTTGTAGCCGCGGCGGTAGTCGAACTTCTCGACCGCGCGGATCAGGCCGAGCGAGCCCTCCTGGATCAGGTCGAGCAGCGTCAGCCCGCGTCCCACGTAGCCCTTCGCGATCGAGACGACGAGGCGCAGGTTGGCCTCGACCATGTGCTGCTTGGCGGCGATGTCGCCGCGCTCGATGCGCTTCGCGAGCGCGACCTCCTCTTCGGCGCTGAGCAGCGGCACGCGCCCGATCGAGCGCAGGTACAGCCGCAGCGAGTCGAGGCTCGGCTCGACCGTCAGGTCGACCTCGGGCCGGCGCATCTCCTCGAGCCGCGCCTGCAGCCCGCGCGCCTCGTCTGAGTCCTCCTCCTCGGACTCCTCGGTGAGCTCCTCCTGCGCTCGTCGCCGGCCGCGGGTGAGCCCTCACCCGTCGTGCTCGCTTCGAGCTCCGGGCGCGGCCTCGCCGGCGGCGGCGATCTCGACTCCGTGCTCCTCCAGGTAGCTCAGCAGGTCCTGCGCCTGCTGCTGGGAGAGCTCTGCCTCCTCGACCACCGCGGCGATCGCCTGCGGCGTGAGAAACCCACGCTCCTGGCCTTCGGCGATCAGACCCTGCAACTCCTCCATCTCCACCACGCCCGGCTCTGTGGTGGTAAGCAGCCCCTCCAGCTTCTCGCTCACTTTGACTCCCAAGGACCTCTCCGAATCCCTGTCGCGACGGTCGCCCGCCACGACCTCCCCTGACCTACGCTAAGCCTCCTGTGCGTTGCGTTCTCATCAGCAGCTCGCAGAGTTTCCCGCAGCTCCCCGACCGAACGGCCCATCCTGCTCCCCGGGCCCTCGCGGTCGACTAAGTGCGGAGTGATACCAGAATCGCCCGGCCGGGGAGACGTCCCAGGAGAAGGGGGCGTTCCGCGCACCACGCAACGCTAGGCTTGGCATGCATGCAGGGCAGCTCACGGCATCACCGCGATGTCTCCGACGATCGGCTCCGGGGACGACGTCCAGGCGCGGGTTCCGGGCATCCCGGTCGGCCTCTCGCGCGTCGGCGTGACGGGCGTCGAGAAGGTCGTGCGGATCCGCGACGAGCTCTACTTCGCGCGCCTGGACTGCTACGTCGACCTCGCACCGCAGCCAGAAGGGCGCGCACATGTCGCGCTTCGACGAGGTCGTCAACGAGGCGATCGGCGAGGTCGTCCTGAGCGAGTCGCCGTTCCGCGCCGAGACGCTCGCCAAGCACATCGCCGAGCTCGTCCGCGAGCGCCAGGGCGCGGCGCGCGCCGAGGTGAGGATCGCCGCGCGCTACCCCGAGCACAAGCCCGCGCCGGTCTCCGGCGTGCTGACGCAGGAGATCTACACGCTTGCATGGCACCGCCGTCGCCTACGAGCACGGCACGCGACGGATCGTCGGCGTCTCGGCGACGGGCATGACGGCCTGCCCCTGCGCGCAGGAGCTGGTCGCCGCGCGCTCCCGCGAGCGCCTGCTCGTCGAGGGCTTCACCGAGGAGGAGATCGAGCGCGTGCTGCGCAGCGTCCCGGTCGCCACGCACAACCAGCGCGGCCTCGCCACGCTGCAGATCGGCTGCGTCGAGGAGTGCGTCGCGGAGATCGAGGCGACGACGCTGCTCGCGCTCGCCGAGGCGAGCATGTCCTCGGAGATCTACGAGCTGATGAAGCGCTCCGACGAGGTCGAGGTCGTCGAGAAGGCGCACATGCGCCCGCGCTTCGTGGAGGACTGCGTGCGCGAGATGATCGCGCGGCGTGCTCGGCCACCTTCGCCGAGCTCGACGGCGAGAGCTTCGTCTCCGCGCGCCAGGAGAACCTGGAGACGATCCACCAGCACAACGTCGTCGCCGAGCGGCACGGCCTGCTCTCGGAGCTGCGCGCCGAGGTCGGGGAGGGCGCGACGCCCGCGCGCCACACGAGCCTCGAGGACTGGCTCGACAGCGGGGCTGCTCGGCGCTCGGGCTGAGTGGGTCCGCGCCGCTCGGGCGGCGCGTTGCGCTTCAGCGCTCGGCCGGAGCGCCGCTGCTCGCGCGCTCCGCGCTCTGCGCCATCAGGCGGCGCACCCCGAAGAAGTAGTCGAGGCCGGAGAGAACGGTGACGAGCACGGTCAGGTAGAGCAGCGCCGAGACCCAGACGGGTTTTCCGTGGAAGGCGATCACGGCGAGGATCGCGGCGATCTGCAGGCAGGTCTTGACCTTGCCGAACATGCTCGCCGCGATCACCACGCCGGCCTGGCTCGCGCCGAGCCGCAGCACGGTGACGGCGAGCTCGCGGGTGATGATCACCATCGCGACCCACGCCGCGAGGCGGTGCAGCGAGACGAGCGAGATCAGCGCGGCGACGACGAGCAGCTTGTCGGCGAGCGGGTCCATCAGCTTGCCGAAGGTCGTCACGCTGTCACGCGCGCGCGCGAGGTAGCCGTCGACGAAGTCGGTGAGCGAGGCGAGCGCGAAGACGATCGCGGCGAGCACGTCGCCCTCGGGCGTGTTCCCGAGCAGCGCGACGACGAGCACGGGGACGAGCATGATCCGCAGCACCGTGAGCAGGTTCGGGAGGTTCAAAGGGAACACGTGAGGGCAACATTAGAGGGGTCACCCCGGCGCGGGCGGGAGCCCCGGCCCGCTGCGCATCCGAAGCCTCTGGGAAGGCTTACCGGAGGCTCCCTCCGGTTTGATATACCGATTGCCGCCCGGAGGCGGTCGGAGCGCACCCGGACCCCCCGCAAGCCGTTGAAAGGAGCTCGCCATGAAGAAGCGCACGCTTGGGCCGGAGGGCCCGGAGGTCTCAGCGATCGGCCTCGGGTGCATGGGCATGTCCGCCTTCTACGGGCGCGGGGACGACGCCGAATCGACGCGCACGATCCACCGTGCGCTCGAGCTCGGCTGCAACTTCCTCGACACCTCTGACATGTACGGCCCGCACACCAACGAGCGGCTCGTCGGGGCGGCGATCGCCGATCGGCGCGATCAGGTCTTCCTCGCGACGAAGTTCGGGATCAAGCTCGAGCTCGGCGACGACGGCAAACCGGTGCGGCGCTCGATCGACGGCACGCCGGAGTACGTTCGCAGCGCGTGCGAGGCGTCGCTTCAGCGGCTCGGCGTCGAGCACATCGACCTCTACTACCAGCACCGCGTCGACCCGGACACGCCGATCGAGGAGACGGTGGGCGCGATGGCCGAGCTCGTCGCGGAGGGGAAGGTCCGCCACCTGGGGCTCTCCGAGGCGAGCGCGGCGACGATCCGCCGCGCGAACGCGGTGCACCCGATCACGGCCGTCCAGACGGAGTACTCGCTGTGGACGCGCGACGTGGAGCAGGACGTGATCCCGGTGCTGTCCGAGCTGGGGATCGCGCTCGTGCCCTACTCGCCGCTCGGGCGTGGCTTCCTCTCCGGCCGCTTCAGCTCCCCGGACGAGCTCGACGAGGGCGACTTCCGCAAGCACGGCCCGCGCTTCACCGGCGAGAACCTCGAGCACAACCGCGCGCTCGTCGAGCGCGTCGCAGAGCTCGCCGCGGAGAAGGGCGTGAAGCCGGGGCAGCTCGCGCTCGCGTGGGTCCTGCATCGCGGCCCGCACTTCGTACCGATCCCGGGAACGAAACGGGTGAGCTATCTCGAAGAGAACATCGCGGCCGCCGAGATCGAGCTCAGCGACGAGGACGTGCAGCGCATCAGCGACGCCGTTCCCGCCGCGGCGGGCGAGCGATACGACGCGGAAGGCATGCGCTCCGTCAACATCTAGGTCGTGCACGAGCAGCGCCACCTGGATTGGCAGGGTTGCTTCAACGTCCGTGACCTCGGCGGCCTGCCCGCGGCGGGCGGGCGGCGTACCGCCTGGGGGGCCGTCGTGCGCGCCGACTCGCTCTCGGGCCTCACGGCCGAGGGCTGGCAGGCGCTGCTCGACCACGGCGTGCGCACAGTGATCGATCTGCGCAACGAGCAGGAGCGCGGCGAGGACGCCGCCCCGCGTCCCGCGGAGGTGGAGACGATCCACCTGCCGCTCGACGGCAGCTCCGACCGCGCGTTCTGGAGCGGGATCGAAGCGACGCCCGAGTTCGGGACGCCGATCTACTACCGCGCCCATCTGATGCGCAAACCCGAGCTCTCAGCGGCCGCGGTCGCAGCGGTCGCGCAGGCGCGGCCCGGCGGGGTCGCGATCCACTGCGTGGGCGGGCGCGACCGCACAGGGCAGCTCACGATGCTGCTGCTCGCGCTCGCGGGCGTGCCCGCCGCGGAGATCGGGGCGGACTACGAGCTGACCCGCGCGCGTCTCACCGCGCTGTTCCTCGGCCGCGGCGAAGAGGACCACGGCGACGAACTCGCGGCCTACCTCGCGGAGCGCGGGACGAGTGCGACCGAGGTGATCGAAACGACGCTCTCCTCGCTCGACATCGAGAGCACCCTGAAGGGCGGCGGGCTCACCGACGCCGACCTCGCCGCGCTGCGCGAACGGATGCTCGCTCCCGCGGACTGAGCCTCAGGCGGCGCGCTGAGAAGCGGAGCCGAGCGGGCGCTCGCGCCGGGCGTCCTGCAGGGCGCAGAGCACGCGGCGGCGCTCGGAGGGCTCGGCGCGGTCGAGCGTGAGCAAGCCGTCGAGGTGGTCGATCTCGTGCTGGAGCAGGCTCGCCTCGATCCCTTCCGCGTCGATCGTGAGCGGGTGCCCGTCGGGAGTCTGCGCACGCACCCGCACGGCGACGGGGCGCTCGACGAGCACGCTCACCTCCTGATAGCTCAGGCAGCCCTCGAGGAAGAGCGTGCGCTCCGCCGAGCGCTCGATCACCTCGGGGTTGACGAGCGCGCGGATCTCCTCCTCGAGCGAGGTGCGGAACACGAAGGCCCTGCGCAGCACGCCCACCTGCGTCGCGGCGAGACCCGCGCCCTCCGCATCGGAGAGCACGCGCATCATCCGCGCGAGCTGCGCGCGCAGCACCTCATCCGCGCTGAGCACGGGGGCGGCGACCTCACGCAGGACGGGGTCGCCCCACTGCCTGATCCATTCGTCGGGCACAGCGCGAATATACGCCCCGCCCGAGTCCTCGTCGCAGGCGGCCGCCGAGGTCCTCGTGCGCGCCGCGCACGGCGCTGCGCCGCGGCCTCAGTAGCCCACGGAGTAGAAGCTGATCCGCTTGCAGCCCTCGAACTTCCAGTGCGGTTTGGCGTGGTGGCTCGTGAACACGATCTGGTGCGGGTTTTCGCAGTGGATCACGCCGCCGTCCTCGTGCGCGTGAACGACCGTGGCGGGGTTCGTGCCCGTCCAGACGTAGTTGAGGGTGTCGTTCGCGTAGATGAAGTTCTTGCCGTTGCCCGCGTGGATGATCGCGGTCTGGCGCTTCTCGCCGCTGGGGTGGAAGTCGCCCCAGATCACGTCTCCGGACTGACCGCCGAGGATCGTGTCGTCGCCGTAGCCGCCGAGCAGGTAGTTGTGGACGCCCGGCTTGCCCTGGAGCGTGTGCGTGGCCCCCGCGGGGCCCTTGTCCATCACGAGGTGTTCGTCGTGCGGCCAGCCCGCGTGGCTCGTCATCGCGACCGCGGGGGCGGCGCAGGCGAGCAGCAGAAGCGGGACACCGAGGCGCAGCGCGGCGGCGCGCAGCGGGCGACGGTTGGTCTTGTGGCGGGCGGTTCTCATCGGACTCCTTTCCGTGGGGCGCATCGTCCGTGAACAGCCATTGCCCGATCGGGGTGCGCTCTGCCCTCGGACATTCGGCCAGAGCGCCGTCCGCCGGCAGCGGGCGGGCACGGAGGGGAGGCGCCCCGGGTGCCGCTAGGGTGATTGCCCCATGCCGCTGATTCCAATGGTCATCGAGCGCACAGCGCGCGGCGAGCGCGAGTTCGACATCTACTCGCGACTGCTCAACGAGCGCATCATCTTCCTGGGCACGCCGATCGACGACCAGGTCGCGAACCTCGTGGTCGCGCAGCTGCTGCACCTCGAGAGCGAGGATCCGGACAAGGACATCTCGATCTACATCAACTCGCCCGGCGGCAGCATCTACTCGGGGCTCGCGATCTACGACACGATGAACTTCATCAAACCCGACGTGGCCACGATGTGCGTGGGCGTGGCGATGTCGATGGGCTCGCTGCTGCTCGCGGCGGGCGCGAAGGGCAAGCGCGCGTGCCTGCCCAACTCGCGGATCCTGATCCATCAGCCCTCGGCGGGCTTCGAAGGGCAGTCGACCGACATCGAGATCCACGCGCGCGAGATCCTCAACCTGCGCGCGCGGATCGACACGATCTACGCGCAGCACACCGGACTCTCCGAGGAGCAGGTGCGCTCCGACATGGAGCGCGACCGCTTCTTCACCGCCGAGCAGGCGCTCGAGTACGGGCTCGTCGACAAAGTGCTCGACAGCCACTGAGCGACCCAGCGCGGTGTCGGCGCTGACACCCCTGGAGCGTGGCGCCCTGGGAGCAGTCGCTCTCGCGACCGCGCTGGCGGGGCTCGCGGACTACGGGGCTTGGGTGACGATCCCGCGCTTCCTGCTCGCGACGCTCGCCCTCGCCGGACTCGCCTGGGTCGTCTCCTTCGCGACCGAGCAGCTCGGCGAGCGCTTCGGCCCGGCGATCACCGGGATGCTGCAGTCGACGCTCGGCAACCTCCCCGAGCTCTTCGTGGTGATCTTCGCGCTGCAGAAGGGCGAGCTCGTCGTCGCGCAGACCGCGATCGTCGGCTCGGTCCTCGCCAACGCGCTGCTCGTGCTCGGCCTCGTGATCGTGGTCGGCGCGCGGCGTGCGCCCGGACGCCTGATGAAGTTCTCCAAGCGCCTCCCCAACGACACCTCGACGCTGCTGTTGGTGACGGTCTTCATCATCGTGATCCTCGCGCTCTCGCTCGGCTCTCACGATCCCGCAAGCCATCACGTCAAGGCGATCTCGGCGGTGGGCGCGGTCTGCCTGCTCGTCGTCTACCTCGCCTGGGTCGTCCCCTACCTGCGCTCGGACGATGCGCCGGGGGCCACGGAGGGGCAACGCGAACCCGGTGCCGGGGAACGCGCGGGGCCGAGGCTCTCCCTCGGGGTCACATTGGCGCTGCTCGTGGTCGCGGGCACCGCCTCGGCGTTCGTCTCCGACTGGTTCGTGAACGGCCTGCAGCCGGCGATCGTCTCGCTGCACGTCTCGCAGGCCTTCGCCGGGCTCGTGATCGTGGCGATCGCGGGCAACGCGGTCGAGAACACAGCCGGCCTCGTGCTCGCCTGGAAGGGACGCTCGGATCTCGCGATCTCGGTGGTCAAAAACTCCGTCGCGCAGATCGCGGCGTTCCTGTTCCCGCTGCTCGTGCTGATCTCGTTCCTGCTCTCGACCACGCTCACTTTCGCGCTCGCGCCCGTCTACACGGGGGCGCTCGGCCTCGGGGCGCTCGCCCTGTGGCAGGTGAGCGGGGACGGGGAGGCGGCGGAGTTCGAGGGCTGGGCGCTGGTCGCGCTGTACGTGATCCTCGGCGCGCTCACCCTCTACGAGTAGGGGGCCACCCCGCTCGGGCCGCTCATTTGAGCATGCCGCTGATCAGGGCCCCTGCGACGCCGCCCTCGGCGGCGGCGGCCCCGCCGCTGCCCACACCCTCCAGGGGAGCGATGAACATCGTCTGGATCGCGAGCCGCCCAGGGCCCGTGAAGCGGTTCCAGGTGAGCTTGCCCCCGCCGCCGAAGATCCCGGTCTTCAGTCCCATCGTGACCGCTTCGAGCTTCACCGTGGGGTCCTTGAAGAGCCAGCCTCCGGCCTCCACGTCGAGCTGCTCGCCCTCCATCAGCTGAACGAGGAAGACGTTGCCGTGACCGTGCAGCCAGACGAGCGCGTCGCCGTCGGTGGCGCGGAACTTGTCCATGAAGAAGCCCGAGCCGCCGAGCAGCATGTTCTGCACGCCCTTGATCCGTTCGAAGGAGTAGTCGAGGTTGTCGGTCGCGGCGATGAACTGGTGCTCGCGCACGTCGAGCCCCTCGCCCTGGCGCAGGTGCAGCGGCACGCACTGCCCGGGCGAGTCACGGGAGAAGGCGATCCGCCCCGAGCCCGAGGTGCGCGTGACGAAGAACTCGAGCCCCGCGATCTTCCGCTTGATCGCGCCGGGGAGTTTCTTCAGCTCGATGTTCAGCTGTGTCTCCTTCCAGAGCAGGACGTGGTGCTCGAACATCACCGCGCGATCGCCGACCTCGATCTGAAGCTCGGGGACGAGCTCGCCACGGATGTGGTAGGTCACTCCGGCGAAGCTCTCGTCGTGGACGCTCGGCGGGATCGGCTCGGGAAGGTGCATCTGCTCTCTCCTCCGGCGCGCTCGGGCGCCTCGTTCGGGGTGGGGGTCGAGCCCGGCGGGGCGCTCTCGCCGAGCTTCGCCGCTGGCGGCGGCGGCGTCAAGTGCGCCCGCCCCGGCTCGTAGTTCCGCGCGGCTCGCAAGCACGCTAAACTCGCTGTCACCTCGCGCTTGGGCGGGGTTTTTCTTCGCCCAAGGCCGTGCCAAAGCAACTACGCAGGGATAACTGACAATGGCCCGTGGAGACGTGCGCATCGCTATCACCCTCGCCTGTGAGGAGTGCAAGCGCCGCAACTACCAGACGAACAAGAGCAAGCGCAACAACCCAGATCGGGTGACCCTGCGCAAGTACTGCCGCTGGTGTCGTAAGCACACCAGCCATCGGGAGACGCGCTAGCGCGAGGGGCGCGGCAGTGGCTCGTGACCGTAAACGTGCGAAGCAGCGCCGCGATCGCGGCCGCGCGGCCGCAGTCGGCCGCGGCTCAGCCGCGGGCGCTCCGCCCGCTTCCGGCTCATCCTCACCCGAGGACGAGTCCTCCGAGCCCCACGGGCTCGAGCGCACGGATGTCCCCGGCGCGCTCGACCACGCCTCCGCGGACGTCGACGAGTTCGACGCCGCGCTCGTGCGCGGCGCGGGGGGCGCACCCGCGGACAACGATCTCGCCGAGGAAGCCTTCGGCGCCGAGGACGCTCTGCAGACGCCCGGCGGCCCGCCTGCGGGCGGCAGCGGCGACGGTGGCGGGACGGGTGGCGGTCCCGGCGGCGGCGCGGTACAGCCTTCGGGGGCTCCCCTTCGCGGCGGCAACAGGGCGGTGGGCTTCATCCGCGCCAGCTGGGCCGAGCTGCAGCGCGTGCAGTGGCCCGACCGCCGTCAGGTCAGCCAGGCGACCGCCGTCGTTCTGGGGTTCGTCGCGATCGCAGGGGCCTACCTCGGCCTCGCCGACTTCGTGGCGAAAGAAATCGTCGAATTCATCCTCTGAGGTCTGAATGTTCCGCTGGTACGTAGTCAACACCTACTCGGGTCACGAGAACAAGGTCAAGCACAACCTCGAGCACCGGGTGGTCTCGCTCGGGCAGCAGCGCGCCGTGCGCTCCGTGGTCGTGCCCACCGAAGCGGTCTCGGAGATGAAGGACAACCAGAAGGTCACCGTCGAGAAGCGCACGATGCCGGGCTACGTGCTCGTGAACATGGAGCTCAACGAGGACTCCTGGGGCGTGGTGAAGGGAACCCCCGGCGTGACCGGCTTCGTGGGCGCCTCCCAGGAGCCCGTGCCGCTGACCCAGGTAGAGGTCGACCGCCTGCTCCACAAGGAGGTCGCGACCGCGACGCGCACCCGCGCCCAGTTCACGATCGGCGAGTCGGTGAAGGTCGTCTCCGGGCCGCTGTCGGACTTCTCCGGCGAGATCTCCGAGATCAACGACGACGCGGCGAAGCTCAAGGTGCTGGTATCTATCTTCGGTCGCGAGACTCCAGTGGAAGTCTCATTCGACCAAGTCAAAAAGCTTTAGGACGAGACGATGGCCAAGAAGGTTCTTACAACGATCAAGCTTCAAGCGAACGCCGGCCAGGCGAGCCCTGCGCCGCCCGTCGGTCCTGCGCTGGGCCAGCACGGCATCAACATCATGGAGTTCTGCAAGGCCTTCAACGCGCAGACCCAGAGCGAAACGGGGACGGTCATCCCGGTCGTGATCACGGTCTACGAGGACCGCTCCTTCACCTTCGTCACCAAGACGCCGCCCGCCGCCGTCCTGATTCGCCAGGCGATCAAAATCAACAAGGGCTCCGGCGAGCCCAACCGCGTGAAGGTCGGCACGATCACCCAGGCGCAGCTGCGCGAGATCGCCGAGCGCAAGCTCGCGGACCTGAACGCCCACGACGTGGACCAGGCCGCGAAGATCATCGCGGGGACCGCGCGCTCGATGGGCGTAGAGGTCGCGGCATGAGCGGGGCCCACGGCAAGCGCCACAAGGAGAACGTGACGAAGGTCGACCGTGAGCACGAGTACGCGCCCGCCGAGGCGATCGCGCTCGTGAAAAGCCTCTCCAGCGCCAAATTCGACGAGTCCGTCGAGCTTCACGTGCGGACCGGGCTGAACGTGCGTCACGCCGACGAGCAGCTGCGCGGGACGATCGCGCTCCCGAACGGGCTCGGCAAGGACGTCACCGTCGCGGTGTTCGCCCAGGGCGAGAAGGCCAAAGAGGCCGAAGAGGCCGGTGCGGACGTGGTCGGAGCGCAGGATCTCGCCAAGCGCATCCAGGACGGCTTCGACGACTTCGACGTGGCGATCGCCACCCCGGACCTGATGAACGTCGTCGGCCAGCTCGGTCGCATCCTCGGACCCTCGGGCAAGATGCCCAACCCGAAAGTGGGGACGGTCACGATGGACGTGGCGAAAGCGGTCGAAGAGTCGAAGTCGGGCAAGGTCGAGTACCGCACGGATCGCACCGCGATCGTGCACCTCGTGATCGGCAAGGCGAGCTTCGAGGACCGCGGCCTGCTCGAGAACTACGCAGCCGTGATCGAAGAGCTCGTCCGGGCCAAGCCCTCGGCTGCGAAAGGCCGCTACTTGCGCTCGATCACGATGACCTCGACGATGGGGCCGGGCGTGAAGGTCGATGCGAGTCGCACCAAAGAAATCCTCGAGGAGGCGCCCGCGGCGACCGTCGCCGCCTGAGGCAGCCCTCCGAACAGGCCACCAGAGACCCCCGGCGGCGCAGCGTAAGCCCGGGATAGGAGCCCTATGAACCGCGACCAAAAGGCAGTGGCGATCGCAGAGATCGCCGAGCACATCGATCAGTCAGAGGCGATCTTCGCCGTTGACTACAGAGGTATCACCGTCGAGCAGATCGCCGATCTGCGCACGAAGCTGCGCGAGGCCGACGCGACCTTCAAGGTCGTCAAGAACTCGCTCACCGAGCGCGCCGCCGACCAGGTGGGCGCGGAGACGCTGAAGGGCTACCTCACCGGCCCCACTGCGCTCACCTTCGTCCGCGGCGACGTCGCGCTCGCCGCCAAGGCCGTCGCCGATTACGCCAAAGCCACCCAGCTGCTGCCTTTCAAGGGCGGGCTGATGGGTGGCGAGGAGCTCGAGATCGAGCAGATCCGCTCGCTCTCCAAACTGCCCTCGCGCGAGGTGCTCTACGGACAGCTCGTGGGCATCGTCGCATCGCCCGTCGGCGGCCTCGTCCGCTCGCTGAACGCCCTGCTCAGCGGTGTGGCGATCGCGCTCGGCCAGGTGCAGCAGAAGAAGGAGTCAGGCGAGATCCCCGCCGGGGAGGCTCCTGCCGCCGAGGCCGCGCCCGAGGCGCCCACCGAGGAGGCCGAGGCGCCTGAGGCGGAGGCCGCATCTGAGGCGCCCACCGAGGAGGCCGAGGCGCCTGAGGCGGAGGCGGCCGAGGAGAAGACTGAGCCGGAGGCCGAGGCCCCGGCGCAAGAGGACGACAACCAGGCGGACGTCTCGGCGCAGGCCGAGGGCGACGACGCCGAGACGAACCCCACCAAGGAGGACTGACAGACATGGCAACCAGCACCCAGGATTGGATCGAGGAGCTCAAGGGCATCTCCGTGCTCGAGCTCGCCGAGCGCATCAAGGCGCTCGAGGAGGAGTTCGGCGTGTCCGCGACGGCGGTCGCAGCGGCCGCTCCCGCAGCGGCCGCGGGCGGCGGCGGCGACGCGGGTGGCGGCGAGGAAGAGTCGAGCACGGTCGACGTGATCCTCGCCTCCGCAGGCGACAAGAAGATCCAGGTGATCAAGGTCGTGCGCGCGGCGACGGGCCTTGGTCTGAAAGAGGCGAAGGCGCTCGTCGACGAGGCTCCCAAGCCCGTCAAGGAGGGCATCGAACGCGAGGAGGCCGACAAGCTCAAGGCCGAACTCGAGGAGGCGGGCGCGGGCGTCGAGCTCAAGTAGCTCGCGCAGCTCCGCTGGTGCTTCACCAGAGGGCTCCGCTTCGGCGGGGCCCTCTGTGTTTCCGCGACATGGGGTGCGCGGTGCTAGAAGATGCCGATGCTTCAGAACCGCTCCGTCCCGCCCGGCCCGCTCGCGCCGGAAATCGTCTACGAGGACGTCGAAGGCGCGGTCGCCTGGCTCTGCGAGGCCTTCGGCTTCGCGGTGCGCTGGCAGGCGGGCGATCATCGTGCGCAGCTCTGGGTGGGGGAGGGCGCGATCGTCGTGCGCGATCGGCCGCCAGATGTGGGGGAGGGCGAGCCGGTGCCCGGCGTGTGCTCGTCGGTGCTCGTGCGCGTCGAGGACGCCGAGGCCACGCTCGAGCGGGCGCTCGCCCACGGTGCTCGCCTCGTTCGCGAGCTGGCCGACCAGCCCTACGGCGAGCGGCAGTGCACGGTCGTCGATCTCGGCGGTCACCGCTGGACCTTCTCGCAGTCGATCGCGGACGTGGCGCCGGAGGAGTGGGGCGGCGAATCGGTGGAGCTGTCGCCCGGATGAGCGTGCCCTCGCCCTCGCTCCCCTCCCGCGAGCAGGCGCTCGCGCTCCTGCGGGAGTGGGTCGAGGCCGAGCCGCTGCGCCGCCACTGCCTGGCGGTGGAGGCGGCGATGCGAGACCAGGCCCGCCGCCACGGCGGGGATGAGGAGCTCTGGGGACTGACGGGGCTGCTCCACGACCTCGACTACGAGCGCCACCCCGATCTCGAGACGGGTCACCCGCGGATCGCGATGGCCGAGCTCGAGCGCCTCGGCTATCCGCCCGAGCTGATCCGGGGCGTGGCCTCGCACGCGGACTACATGGGCGTCTCGCGAGACAGCGAGATGGAGCGATCGCTCGCTGCGGTCGACGAGCTCTCGGGCTTCGTGCTCGCCTGCGCGTACGTGCGCCCGGAAGGCCTCGCGGGGATGACCCCGAAGTCGATTCGCAAGAAGCTGCGGCAGCCCAGCTTCGCCGCCGCGGTCAGCCGCGAGGACGTCGCCCGCGGCGCGGACGAGCTGGGGGTCGAGCTCGACGAGCTCGTAGAACAGGTCATCGCCGCGCTCGCGGCACGCTCAACGGAGCTGGGTCTGTGAGTCCGGAGGCGCTGAGGATGCTCGCGGCCAGGGCTCGCTCGGCCTGGCGAGCATCCTCGCGGAGCTCCCGGCGCTCGCCGAGGTGATCCACGTGGGGAAGCTGAAGGTCGAGCCGCTGCCCACGCCGCTCAGGGAGGTGGCGTCCGCCTAGGAGCGGCCCACCCCGCCCGGAGCACGGGTCGTGTTCCAGATGTGAGGACCGCCCGGCGCCACTGCGGAGCCACGCGGTCCTTGTACGTCTCGTCAGCGGCCCGCCGGGCCGCTCATCCTTTTTGGACGCCGATCGCCCACTTTCTGGGATTTTCCGGTAAGGTTGCCGACGCTGGTCGATAGTCGCAGCCGCCCGAAAGGCACCCCGCGCCACATACGCGGAGGTTGCGGGCGGGGTCCGTGAGCACTGGCGGCCCTTCAGGGCGCCGATGCCCTGTGCTATCTTTGCTGGTCGCGCCCCCGGCGCCCTCCTCGTCCGTGTTTCGCCCTCCGAAGGAGTCATTTCTTGGCTGCTGCAGATGCTCTCCGGACGCGCCGTAGTTTCGCGCGTCTGCACAAGACCGTTGACGTCCCCAACCTGATCGACATCCAGCGCCGCTCCTTCGAGTGGCTGACCGACCCCCAGAAGGGCGGTCTCCGTGAGACGATCGACGACATCTCGCCGATCGAGGACTACACGGGCAACCTCGCCGTGCAGTTCGGTGAGTTCACCTTCGATGAACCCGTGGCCTCGCTGGACCAGTGCCGCGAGAAGGACCTGACCTACGCGCGTCCGCTGACGGTCACCGTGGCCTTCATCAACCGCGAGACCGGCGAGATCCGCGAGCAGTCCGTCTTCATGGGGGACTTCCCCTGGATGACCGAGCGCGGCACCTTCGTGATCAACGGCACGGAGCGCGTCGTCGTGACCCAGCTCGTGCGCTCGCCGGGCGCCTACCTGATGGAGCCCAAGGACCGCGAGAAGCAGGTCTTCATCGCCAACCTGATGCCCGCCCGTGGTTCCTGGCTCGAGCTCGAGATCGACAAGAAGGGCAAGGTCTTCGTCCGCATCGACCGCAAGCGCAAGCTTCCGGTCACGGTGCTGCTGCGCGCGATGGGCTACGCGAGCGACGAGGAGATCCTGAAGCTGTTCGAGAACTCGCTCTACATCCGCAACACGATCGACTCCGACACGGAGGCGACGCGCACCGAAGAGGGCGCGCTGATCGAGCTGTTCAAGAAGCAGCGTCCGGGCGAGCCGCCGAGCGTGGACAACGCGAAGGCGCTGCTCAACCAGCTCTTCTTCGACCCCAAGCGCTACGACCTCACGCGCGTCGGCCGTTACAAGCTGAACTCGCGTCTCGGTCTCGACGTAGACATCGACACGCGCACGCTCACGCACGACGACATCCTCGCGCTCGTGCGCGAGCTCGTCTCGCTGCCGAAGCGCCTCGGGCTCCCCGAGGACGGCGAGGTCGAGATCAAGGACTACGCCGCTGAGGCGCTGTCGATGCCGCGCGAGCCCGTGGCCGAGCACCTCGACGAGTACGAGCACTTCGGCAACCGCCGTCTGCGCACCGTGGGAGAGCTGATCCAGGAGGCCTTCCGGATCGGGCTCTACCGCATGGAGCGCGTGGTCCGCGAGCGCCTCACCACCGAGGACGCGGACACGATCACGCCGCAGACGATCATCAACATCCGGCCCGTGGTCGCGGCGCTGAAGGAGTTCTTCGGCTCCTCGCAGCTCTCGCAGTTCATGGACCAGACGAACTCGCTCGCGGGGCTCACCCACCGCCGGCGCCTCTCGGCGCTCGGGGCGGGAGGCCTCACGCGCGAGCGCGCTCCGATCGAGGTTCGAGACGTGCACCCCACCCACTACGGCCGCATGTGCCCGATCGAGACGCCCGAGGGTCCGAACATCGGTCTGATCGGCTCGCTCTCCTCCTTCGCGGAGGTCTCGGAGTACGGCTTCGTCACGACGCCCTACCGGGTGGTCAAGGACGGCGTGGTGACCGAGGAGGTGCGCCGCCTCGACGCGACGCAGGAAGAGGAGCTCGTGATCGCGCAGGCGAACACGCCGATCGACGCGAAGACGGGCAAGCTCAAGGGCTCGGAGATCCTCTGCCGCACGCAGGCCGGCCAGTACGTCACGGTCGGCCCGAAAGACGTCGATCTCGTCGACGTCTCGCCCGAGCAGATCTGGTCCGTGGCCACGGCGATGATCCCGTTCCTCGAGCACGACGACGCGAACCGCGCGCTGATGGGCTCGAACATGCAGCGCCAGGCAGTGCCGCTGCTGAAGTCCGACGCGCCGCTCGTCGGTACCGGCATGGAGCGCCGCGCCGCGCTGGACACGGGCGACGTGCTGCTCGCGCGCTCCGCGGGGACGGTGGACTACATCGATGCCGATCAGATCACCGTGCTCGGGAGCGACGGCAAGAAGGACGAGTACGAGCTCCAGAAGTTCATGCGCTCCAACCAGGGCACGCTGATCCACCAGAAGCCGCTCGTCAACACGGGCCAGAAGGTCAAGGCGGGCGACGTGCTCGCTGACGGCTCCTCGACCGACCAGGGCGAAATGGCGCTCGGCAAGAACCTGATGGTCGCCTTCATGTCCTGGGAGGGCTACAACTTCGAGGACGCGATCATCCTCTCCAAGCGCCTCGTGCAGGACGACGAGCTCACCTCGATCCACATCGAGGAGTACGAGATCGACGCGCGCACGACGAAGCTCGGCGAGGAGGAGATCACGCGCGACATCCCCAACCGCTCGGAGGAGTCGCTGCGCAACCTCGACGACCGCGGCATCGTCCGCGTGGGCGCCGAGGTGATCTCGGGCGACCTGCTCGTGGGCAAGGTCACGCCGAAGGGCGAGACCGAGCTGACGGCCGAGGAGAAGCTGATCCGCGCGATCTTCAAGGAGAAGGCGCGCGAGGTCCGCGACACCTCGCTGAAGGTGCCGCACGGTGAGGGCGGCGTCGTGATCGACGTGAAGACCTTCAGCCGCGACGCGGGCGACGACCTGCCTCCGGGGGTCAACGACCTCGTGCGGGTGTTCGTCGCGAAGAAGCGCAAGATCTCCGAGGGCGACAAGCTCGCGGGCCGTCACGGCAACAAGGGTGTGATCTCGAAGATCGTCGATCAGCAGGACATGCCCTTCCTCGAGGACGGCACTCCCGTCGACGTGATCCTCAACCCGCTGGGCGTGCCTTCGCGCATGAACGTCGGGCAGATCCTCGAGACGCACCTCGGCTGGGCCGCAGCGCAGGGCTGGTACGACGACGGCACCGAGGCCTACAAGGAAGCCGACGCGGCCGCGGGCAAGCGACGCGTCTACGTCTCCACGCCCGTCTTCGACGGGGCGACCGTCGAAGACGTTGACAACGCGCTCGTGAAGTGGCAGGACGCACACACGGGCCGCATCCGCATGGACATCGACAAGTCCCGGCGGGTGGGCGAGCAGGCCTCGGGCAAGATGACGCTGTTCAACGGCCGCACCGGCGAGCCCTTCGAGGAACAGGTGACGGTGGGCTACATGTACATCCTGAAGCTCCTGCACCTCGTCGACGACAAGATCCACGCACGCTCCACCGGTCCCTACTCGCTCGTCACCCAGCAGCCGCTGGGCGGCAAGGCGCAGTTCGGAGGTCAGCGCTTCGGCGAGATGGAGGTCTGGGCGCTCGAGGCATTCGGCGCGGCCTACACGCTGCAGGAGATGCTCACGATCAAGTCCGACGACACGGTCGGTCGCGTGAAGGCATACGAGGCGATCGTGAAGGGCGAGAACATCGCCGAGCCCTCGATCCCGGAGTCCTTCAAGGTCCTGCTCAAGGAGATGCAGTCGCTGGCGCTCGACGTCAACGTCGTCTCCGAGGAGGGCCAGCGCGCCGAGATGCGCGACGAGGACGACGACCTGCTCCGCGCCGCCGAGGAGCTCGGCATCGACCTCTCGGGCGTGCGCGCTCAGCAGGGCGAGTCGAGCGACGAGGACGTCGAGGGCGAGGACGCCACGGACGCCTCAGGCGAGGCTGAGGCCGACGCTGAGGACGACGCGGCGGGCGAGATCGACGAGGTCGGCGAGACCGAGGAGGTCGACCTCGAGAGCGTCGTCGCCGAGGAGGCCCCCGAGTAAGAGGACGGCCAGGGGTGGCACCCGGCAGCCACCCCGGCCAACGAAGAGCCGGGCCACGAAAACCCACAGCCAGAGAGGCCCACGCAAGTGATTGACATCAACAACTTCGACGCAATCGAGATCTCCCTCGCGTCCAGCAAGCAGATCCGCAGCTGGAGCTCCGGTGAGGTCACCAAGCCGGAGACGATCAACTACCGCACCCTGAAGCCCGAGAAGGATGGGCTCTTCTGCGAGCGTATCTTCGGTCCGACGAAGGACTGGGAGTGCTACTGCGGCAAGTACAAGCGTGTCCGTTACAAGGGCATCGTGTGCGAGCGCTGCGGCGTCGAGGTCACGCGCTCGAAGGTCCGCCGTGAGCGCATGGGTCACGTCGACCTCGCCGCGCCGGTCAGCCACATCTGGTTCTTCAAGGGCGTCCCGAGCCGGATCGGCTACCTGCTCGACATGGCCCCGAAGGAACTCGAGAAGGTCCTCTACTTCGCAGCGTCGATCGTCACGTGGGTTGACGAGGAGGCTCGCGGCAAGGACCTCGACACGCTCGAGAAGGAGGTCAACAAGGTCCTCGACTCCTACGCGGCCGAGCGTGAGGAGCGTGTGCTCGAGCTGCGCGAGTCGCTCGCCCGCCGTGAGAAGTACCTGACGGGCGGCAAACAGACGAACTTCAACGACGAAGACCACCTGTGGGCGGACTCGCTCGACATCAACCTCGCGAAGATCTCCGACGAGGAGCGCGAGAAGCAGATCAAGGAGCTGACGAAAGCCTTCGAGGCTGACATCTCCGACACCGAGGCCTACATCGAGGACGCGGCCGAGCGGATGCGCAACGTCTGGGAGCTCTTCAAGACGATGGAGCCCAAGCAGATCGAGCACGACGAGTCCACCTTCCGCGAGCTCAAGGAGCGCTTCGGCTCTCCCTACGGCTTCGGCGAGTACTTCCGCGGCGGCATGGGTGCCGAAGCGATCCGCGACCTGCTCCAGCAGGTCGACCTCGAGGCCGAGCGGATCGAACTCGAGGACCAGGTCAAGACGGGCAAAGGCCAGAAGCAGGCCCGCGCGGTCAAGCGCCTGAAGGTCGTCTCTGCGTTCATCCAGTCCGGCAACAAACCGGAGATGATGGTCCTCGACGCGGTGCCGGTGATCCCGCCGGAGCTGCGCCCGATGGTCCAGCTCGACGGTGGGCGCTTCGCGACCTCCGACCTCAACGATCTCTACCGCCGGGTGATCAACCGGAACAACCGCCTCAAGCGGCTGCTCGACCTCGGTGCGCCGGAGATCATCGTCAACAACGAGAAGCGGATGCTCCAGGAGGCCGTCGACGCGCTGTTCGACAACGGTCGCCGCGGGCGTCCCGTCACCGGCCCGGGCAACCGGCCGCTGAAGAGCCTCTCGGACATGCTCAAGGGCAAGCAGGGGCGCTTCCGCCAGAACCTGCTCGGCAAGCGCGTGGACTACTCGGGTCGCTCGGTGATCGTGGCCGGGCCGTACCTGAAGCTGCACCAGTGCGGGCTGCCGAAGATCATGGCGCTCGAGCTCTTCAAGCCGTTCATCATGGCCCGCCTCGTCGAGCGCAAGTCCGCGCAGAACATCAAGGCGGCGAAGAAGATGGTCGACTCGATGATCGGCGAGGTGTGGGACGTGCTCGAGGAGGTCATCCACGAGCACCCCGTGCTGCTCAACCGCGCGCCCACGCTGCACAGGCTCGGCATCCAGGCGTTCGAGCCGCTGCTCGTCGAGGGCAAGGCGATCCAAGTCCACCCGCTCGTCTGTCACGCGTTCAACGCTGACTTCGACGGCGACCAGATGGCGGTGCACCTCCCGCTCTCAGCGGAGGCGCAGGCCGAGGCCCGGATCCTGATGCTCTCCTCGAACAACATCCTCTCGCCCGCGCACGGCGCGCCACTCGCGACGCCGACGCAGGACATGATCCTCGGCGCGTACTACCTCACCTACGGGCCCGAAGCGGATGAGCTCGCGGGGATCGACAGGACCAAGTACGAGCCGCGTCCGCACGTGTTCCGCACGGCGCAGGAGGCCGAACTCTCATACGAGGCCGGCGTGGTCAAGCTCCACGACGTCGCCGAGTTCCGGCCCTACGGTCGCGAGTTCGGTCACGTGCTCACGACGATCGGGCGGATCATCTACAACGACCGGATCGAGCGCGCGCTCGCTGAGGCGCTCGGTGACGACTTCGACGCGTCGAAGTACACCTACGTCAACCAGTCGATGAAGAAGCGGGACACGACGCGCCTGATCGATCTGCTCGTTCAGAGCTACGGCGCGACCACGATCTCGCTGGTGCTCGACGCGTTCAAGGACCTGGGCTTCAAGTACGCGACCCAGGCGGGGATCACGATCTCCAAGAACGACGTCGTGGTGCCTCCGGAGAAGCAGGACATCCTCGACAAGTTCGACGCCCTCGTGGGCGACATCACGGGCCAGTACGACGATGGTCTGATCACCCAGGAGGAGCGCCACGAGGCGGTCGTCGAGCAGTGGAACGCGGCCACCGACGAGGTTGCCGAGGCGATGATCCAGAACTTCGACAAACTCAACCCGATCTACATGATGGCCGACTCCGGCGCGCGTGGATCGTTCAAGCAGATCCGCCAGCTCGCGGGGATGCGTGGCCTGATGGCCAACCCGAAGGGTGAAATCATCGAGCGTCCGATCAAGGCCAACTTCATGGAGGGCCTGTCGGTGCTCGAGTACTTCATCTCCACCCACGGCGCGCGAAAGGGTCTGGCTGACACGGCCCTGCGCACCGCGGACTCGGGCTACCTCACGCGCCGTCTCGTCGACGTCGCGCAGGACGTGATCATCCGCGAGGTCGACTGCGGCACGGCGGAGTTCATCGAGCTCGACGTGTTCAAGGACGACGGCGAGCCCAACGACGGGCTCGTCGGGCGGATCGCGGCTCAGGACATCACGACCAAGCGTGGGCGGATGCTCGCCGAGCAGGGCGCGGAAATCGGTCGCGCCGAGCTCGCGGACATCGCGGAGGCCTTCGCCGACGAGCAGGAGAAGAGTGGCGAGGTCAAGGTGCCGGTGCGCTCGGTGCTCAAGTGCGAGGCCCCGAGCGGGGTCTGCCAGGCCTGCTACGGCCGCGCGATGGCGACCGGGGCGCTCGCCCAGATCGGCGACGCTGTGGGGATCGTCGCGGCGCAGTCGATCGGCGAGCCGGGCACGCAGCTCACGATGCGCACCTTCCACACCGGCGGTGTGGCCGGCGCGGACATCACGCACGGTCTGCCGCGTGTCGTCGAGCTCTTCGAGGCGCGGCGCCCGAAGGGTCTCGCGAAAATCGCCGAGCAGGACGGAACGGTGACGATCGAGGAGACCGACAAAGCGCTCACCGTCGTGATCACCGACGAGGCCGGCGAGGAGCACCGTCACGCCTTCCCGCGACGGACGCGTCTGTTCGTCTCCGGCGGCGAGAAGATCAAAGCGGGCAAGCAGCTCAACGAGGGGTCGGTCTACCCCCACGAGCTGCTCGCGATCCGCGGCCGGACGGAGACCGAGCAGTACCTCGTCAAGGAGGTGCAGGAGGTCTACAAGTCCCAGGGCGTGGACATCAACGACAAGCACATCGAGCTGATCGTGCGCCAGATGCTCAAAAAGGTGCGGGTCGACCAGAAGGGCGACACCGACTACCTCCCCGGGCAGTTCGTGGACCGCTTCGACTTCGCGAAAGCGAACGACGCGGTGATCGCGGGCGGTGGGGAGACGGCTCAGTTCGAGGACATCATCCTCGGGATCACGAAGGCCTCTCTGAACACGGACTCCTTCCTCTCCGCCGCCTCCTTCCAGGAGACGACGAAGGTGCTCACGGACGCCGCGCTCGAAGGCAAGATCGACCGCCTCAACGGGCTCAAGGAGAACGTGATCATCGGCAAGCTGATCCCGGCGGCAACCGGGCTCAAGCGCTACCGCCGGATCGAGATCGAACCCTCCGAGCCGCTGCCCCGCGCGATCGACGACGTGGGCCTGCTCGATCAGGACGAGATCGCCGCGGAGCTCGGGCTGACAGGTGGCGACGCGCTGAACGGCGGCTACGGCCAGGAGTTCGACGCGGACCTCGCCTCGCTCGAGAAAATCGGCGCGGGCGGGACCGACCCCGGCTTCGCCGAGGAGCTCGCCGAGCTCGAGATCCCCGTGGAGGACGCGGAGAAGAGCGAGTAGTTCGAGCCGCGCACCATCAGATTCGCCTGCCGCCCGCGAGCTCCGCGGGCGGCTCGTTCAGGGGCGCGGTCGGCGGCGCGGGCGCGGACGAGGAACCGCACGGGGGTGTCGGCGGCGGGACACAGCGCGGCGGTCCGCGCCTTCGCGGCGGCTATGCTGGCGCCCGTGTGGGGTGTTCGCGGGGGCCTGAGAGTGACAGCAAAGCTTGGCTTCGCGATCGCTGCCGTCGCCCTGGCCGGCTGCTCCTCGTCGGCCTCACCGCCGAGCACAGGTGGGTCGGGCAATGCCAACGCGGTCGTCGCGGTGGCAGTGACTTCGCCTTCCGAAAAGGCGGTTGAGTCGGGAACGACCGTAATCGTTCGCGGGACCGTCGACCCTCCGAGCGCGCACGTCGAGGTCCAGGGCCGTGCTGCGGCCGTCGGCGATGGCGTCTTTCAAGGTGAGGCCTCGCTGAGCGGCGCGGAAACGACGATCGACGTGATCGGCAGCGCGCCCGGGTTCGTACCGGGTTCGGCGAGCGTGACCGTAAGGCGGCCTGCGAAGCAGAGCGCGAGGCCCTCTACCAGGACCGCGCCCGCAACCGTTGCCACAGGCGGAGGCGAAGCGAGCGTCGCTCCGGCTCTGACGTTCTACGCACCTACGGGGAACGTCTCCTGCGAGATCGAGGAGGGCGCGGTGCGCTGCTCTGTCGCCTCCGCGGGGGTGACGCTGGAACTCCCCGCGGGCGCCGCGCAGGGGTTGATCGTCGCGGGCTTGGAGGTGACGCGCGGTGCCGGCGTCGCGGCCGGGTATGGCACGACCGAGTCGAGCGGGTCGGTCATCTGCGAAATCCCTCCCCAAAGCGTTCCCCGCGGGATCACCTGCACCGACACGAATACGGGTCACGGCTTCGAGGCCAGCCGCGACAGCGACCGCCGCAAGGTCTTCTAGCGCTTAGCTTGCCGCGCGCACCTGCGCCGTGTACGTGAGCACACCGCTGTAAGAGCACCCGTATTCCGCGATGCTCCCGGGCGCGACCTGCGGGCGGGTCGGAGCCTGGCATTCCTGACTGATCCGTCCTCGGCTAGGCCGGCTCGCACGGTACGTCCCGCTCCCCCCGGCAATCAGTGCGGGTGCCCAGCTCAGAACACTGAGCGCGACTACGTCGCCGCGCTCGAGAGCGAGCGGCGCCCCAATATGAAAGCGCGCCGTGGTGCCGAGATAGGAGGCCAGGTCCTCGGTGGGCCCGAGCCCGAGCAGCTTGTAGCTCGACCCCTCTCCCGGGGTTGGGCGCAGCACCGCGATGGCGACACGTGGTGGACCGAGACGTCTGTCGAGCGCGCTCGTTTCGGAGCTCGACGGCTTGCCGAGCGTGATCCTCCATTCCTCCAGATGCGCGCGCGAGCCGACCGTCGTCGATCCGGCCCCTGCGCCGCCTGCGGCGGGGAAGACTGTTTCGCGCGTGATCTCATCGCAATGGCCACCGGGGCATACCGCGGCGGGAGACATCTCCGAGAGCTGCTGGGCGTTCAGTGTGAGGACAGAGGCCGAGCCGCGGGAGAGCTCAGTCGCGGCGAAAGCCGCGGCACCGACTGCAGCGCAGGCTGAGAACGCAGCAAGCACGCGCGTTGAAGACCTCCACCAACGCCTGCTTTGTCGCGGCGGAAGACTCTCGGGCAAACGACGCTTGTGGTCTGCGATCGTATGGTCTCCCGCCGCAGCCGGCAGGATCTCTGTGCCTGTGCTTGGAGGGGACACGGCCGAAGGCGGCGGCACAACACGTGGCAGTCGTAGGGTCCGCCGCGACGAAGCAGCGGGCAGAGCTTCGGTTGGATCGCGTCTTCCGTCGTTTATCGCCCCCGACGCATCTCCGAGGGCTCCGGTCGCGGCGGCGAGGAGCGAAGTAGCAGTGGGGAAGCGCGCCGAGGGATCGGTCGCGAGAGCGCGTTCAAGGACCGCGTCGATCTTCTCTCCGCCGGGAGAGGAAGCGACGGACACATAGTCTCCCCTCAGCCGAGCTCTTACCAAGCCGGCCTCGCTGCCGTCATCGTGAGGTACACGGCCGCTGAGGCACTCGTAGAGAACGCACGCGAGAGAGTAGATGTCAGAGCTGGGAGAGGGTGGGCGACGCTCGAACTGCTCGGGTGAGGCGTAGCGAAGCGAGCCGACGAAGCTCCCGGCGAGTGTGATCGCGCCGTCGGCGGAGCCCCTCGCGATCCCGAAGTCCGCGAGGTAGGGGTGGCCGGTGCTCGTAAGCAAGATGTTCTGAGGCTTGACGTCACGATGAACGACCCCCTCGGAGTGAGCGTGGTCGAGCGCGGCGGCGATGCCTCGAAGAACTTCCAACGGATCCCACGGCCTCCCGTCCGCCGCGGTTCCCTCGGCGAGCGTACCGCCGTCGACAAGCCTCATCGCGATATAGAGGCAGCCCTCATCGGTGCCGTGATCGTGGATCGGCACGATGTTCGGATGCTCCAGTGAGGCCGCGCGAGAGGCCTCACGTTCGAAACGAGCCCGGTATGCCGGATCGCGCCCGAACTGCGCTGAGAGGACCTTCAGTGCAACCTGCCGTCGTAGCGAAAGCTGCTCGGCGCGATACACCACGGCCATGCCACCCACGCCGAGCACATCGCCTACGCGAAAGCCGCCTAGGAGATCGCCGGTGTACGTACCGTGAGACTGCCCCATCATCTTCCTCACCCCTGACCGCTCGTCGGCGAAGATCCTACCCCGGCCCCGGGCGCCCGAGGCGATGAGCCGTCAGCGGCCCGCAACGAGCGAACGTGCCCACAGACTGAGGCGCTCTGCCTCACGCGAGGTCAACCCATCGGTCGGGTCGGTCTGCACGAGCAGCGTGGGCCAGGCGCGGGCGCTCGCCCAGGCGCGACATTCCTCGTCGAGTGCGTCGTCGATCCATGCGAGCGCGCGTCCCTGCGCGAAGCGCTCGATCGCGTCGAGCTTCCAGTGAGCGAGCGTGACCCGGCCCGCGCTGGGAGCCGGTCGCGTGCCCTCACGCTGGAAACGGAGGAAGGGGAGCCCCGCGGGGAGTCCGAGCAGGTGGGGGAGGTGTTCGTCCGCTCGCTCTTCCCAGCCCGTCGCCCAGACGAGCTCGAAGTCCTCGGCGAGGGCAAGCAGGTGAGCGGCGGCGGTGGCCGAAAGGAAGTGGACCATGCCCTCGATCGAGTGCCAGCTCCCATCCTCGGGGCGCCGCGGACGCGGCCCTGCGGCTCCCGCGAAGAGCGAGATCACCCCGTCGACGTCGACCATCAGCAGCGGCCTGGACACTTTTGGCCCCGCCCCACCGGCCTCCATGGCGTTCCTCACGCGAAAACGCGAGTTGCCAGAATCGTCAAGCGTGGCGGGCTCTTCAGAGGTTCCCAGAGGGTCTTTAGGTTGCATAGAGGTTCTGACGGGTACTCTGCCGAGACGGTCGATCCGCCTACCTCCCCAAGGGCGGAGTAAAGCACCGGTACCCGAGGGCCGATGGATGCCTCCGTCAACGACCCTCTCCAATCTCCCCTGATGACTCTAGACCTAGGAATCCTTCTCGCCCTCGCCTGCGCCTTCGTGGCCAACCTGGGCTTCTTCTACAAGTACAAGGGCGCGAACTCCGTGCCCAAGGTCGAAGTTCTGCACCCGGTGCGCTCGACCAAGGCGCTCTACTCCTCCAAGTGGTTCACGCTCGGGATGCTCACCGCGACGGGGAGCTGGGGGTTGCACGTCGCAGCGCTCGCGCTCGCGCCGATGTCGGTGATCCAGGTCTCGCTCGCCGCGGGAGTCGTCTTCATCGCGGTGATGGCCGACCGCCTCTTCGGGTTCGAGGTGGGCCGCCGCCAGTGGATCGGGTTGATGCTCACCGCCGCGGGCCTCGTGCTGCTCGGCGTGACGCTCCCCGCGATGCATGGCGCGCACTCGCACTTCTCTTCGGCCGCGATGATCTCCTTCGAGGCCGCGCTCTTCGGCATCGGCGGGCTGCTGATCATGGGCCCGCGCATGGGCGGGCCGGTCGAGCACCACGGCGTGATGCTCGGCGCCGCGTCGGGAATCCTCTTCGGGGTCTCCGACACCGCGATCAAGGCGCTCACCGGGATCACCGGAGCACACGGGTTCATGGGCCTGCTGCTCAGCCCCTGGCTCGCCGTCGCGATCGCCGCCTCGATCGTCGCGTTCTTCGCCTCCGCCCGCGGTCTGCAGGACGGCGACGCCGTCCCGGTGATCGCGGTCACGGGTACGGCAGCGAACATCGCGGGGATCGCCGGCGGGATCATCGTCTTCGGCGACCCGATGGCGGGCAGCGCGACGGGCGTGGCCCTGCAGGCGCTCGCCTTCGTCCTCGTCGTCGTCGCCTCCGCGATGATGCCCGCGCCGGTCCGCGCGGCCGGCGTCCCGCAGGCCGCCTAGCAGGGCGCTGTGAGGCGCGTCCGCCCGGACGCGCGTCCGCCACGCACTCGCTGCTAGCATCACGGGCCGAATGCCGACAACCTCGCAACTAGTGCGCAAGGGCCGCGTGGCCCCGAAGAAAAAGGTGGCCACCCCGGGCCTGAAGTCCGGCAAGGGCCGCAAGAAGAAGGTCGCCGCTCCGCAGCGGCGCGGTGTGTGCACGCGTGTGTACACGACCACACCGAAGAAGCCCAACTCCGCGCTGCGCAAGGTCGCGCGTGTGCGCATCTCGGGCTCGATGGAGGTCACCGCCTACATCCCCGGCGAGGGTCACAACCTTCAGGAGCACTCTGTCGTGCTCGTCCGCGGCGGCCGCGTCAAGGATCTGCCGGGCGTGCGCTACAAGGTCGTCCGAGGCACGCTCGACGCCGCCGGCGTGAGCGACCGCAAGAAGTCCCGCTCGCAGTACGGCGTGAAGAAGAAATAGATGCCGCGTAGAGCAGCCGCCCAGATCCGCCCCGTCGAGGCGGACCCCATCCACCGCTCGAAACTCGTCCAGCAGGTCATCAACAAGGTGATGCTCGACGGCAAGAAGTCGACCGCCGAGCGGATCGTCTACGACGCGCTCGCCCTGATCGGAGAGCGCTCCGACAAAGACCCGATCGAGACCCTCGAGGCTTCGATCAAAGTCCTCACCCCCACGCTCGAGGTCAAATCCCGCCGCGTGGGTGGAGCGACCTACCAGGTCCCCGTCGAGGTCGCGCCGCGCCGCGCCCGCACGCTCGCCGTGCGCTGGCTCGTCGAGTTCGCCCGCCAGCGCCGCGAGAAGACGATGGCCCAGCGCCTCGCCAACGAGCTCCTCGATGCGATCTCCCAGCAGGGCGGCGCCTACAAGCGCAAGGACGACATTTACCGCATGGCGCAGGCCAATAAGGCCTTCGCCCACTACCGCTGGTAACCAGCGGCCTGCGTATGCCGGCGCCTGCCGGCGTCCTCGGTCGCTCGTGTGCTGGTCCGCACACTTCTCTTCCTCGTCCTTGGCACCTTGCCAGGCCGCTGGTCGGTGAGCGGCGCTAGCGTCCTCGGCGGCTGGCCTCGGCGCGGCGTGAGTACGCGCTAGTCTCGCGCTGATGGCCGAGGAAGAGGACGCGCCGATTCGCGCGGAGCCCGAGCGGGAGCGTGAGTGGTGGGCTTGGTGGGAGCGCCACGGGGAGGCTCACCTGACACGGCTGCTCCGCGAGGACTGGAACCCGCTCGGATCCGAGGACGTGCCCGCGAGCGAGTATGCGAGCTACGCCACGCGCATCGGCGGGCTGCTGCGCGAGGGCGTCTCCGAGGATCAGCTCGCGTCGTTTCTCGCGGAGGCCCGCACCGGGGCGATGGGGATGGCTGCGGATCCCGAGTCCGACGGTCGCGTGGCCGGGGTCGTGCATCGCTGGTACCTGGACGCTCGCCGCACGGCTGAGTAGTCGCCCCGCGCGATCCTCGCTCAACGAGGGCGGTGCTTCTTCTCCGCTCTCCGCTCCAGCCGGTCGTGCTCTCGCTTGCGCTCGTGTCGCTCTGCCCGCCACCGTCGGCGGGCCGGCGCCGTGTAGAAGACGAGCATCCCCAGTGCGCCGATCAAGCCGTAGACCCAGCCGTTCATGGTGGGCAACGATCGCACAACGTGACGTCGCTCACACAACCGTCCAAAGCACTTGAAGAACATTCCTTTGGTTCCTAACCTTTAGGTACCGAATGGCTTCTGCGACGGCTACATCGGCGGGGAACGAGCCCGTGAAGATCGAGCGTCACGTCTGGGTGATCTCAGGCGTGGTGATCCTCGGGATGATCATGTCGATCCTCGACACGACGATCGTGAACGTCGCGCTCGACCGGCTGAGCAGCGACCTGCACAGCACGATCTCCGAAGTGCAGTGGGTGGTGACCGGCTACCTGCTCGCGCTCGCCGCGGTGATGCCCGTGACCGGGTGGGCGGCGCGGCGCTGGGGAGCGAAGCGCGTCTACCTCGTCTCGCTCGTGCTCTTCACGCTCGGCTCGGTCGCATGCGGTCTCTCCAACTCGCTCGACGCGCTCGTCGTGTTCCGTGTGCTGCAGGGGATCGGCGGCGGGATGATCATGCCGCTCGCGCAGCTGATCATGGCCCAGGTCGCAGGGCCGCGGCGGATGGGGCGCGTGATGGGGGTCGTCTCGATGCCCGCGATGCTCGCGCCGATCTTCGGTCCGGTGATCGGTGCGGCTGATCCTCCAGAACCTGCACTGGTCGTGGATCTTCTTCGTCAACGGGCCGATCGGCGTGATCGCCTTCATCCTCGCCTGGCGGATGCTCCCCGACACCGACTCCGGCGAGGCGGGACCGCTCGACCGGGTTGGGCTGGTGCTGCTGCCGGTCGGCTCCGCGCTGGGGATCTACGGCATCAGCAAGGTCGGCTGCCGGCTCGGCGATCGGCTCCGCGGGGGTGCTCGTCCCGATCGCGATCGGGGTGGCGATGACGATCCTCTTCACGCTGCACGCGCTGCGCATCGAGCGCCCCTTGCTCGACGTGCGGCTTTACAAAAACCGCGTCTTCGCGGGAGCCTCGCTGACCACCTTCGGACTCGGTGCCGCGCTCTTCGGCGCGATGATCCTCGTGCCGCTCTACTACCAGAAGGTCCGCGGCTACGACGTGATCGACACCGGCCTGCTCAACGGGCCCGCAGGGCATCGGTGCGCTCGTGGCGATGCCGATCGCCGGGAAAATGACCGAGCGCTTCGGAGGCGGTCGCATCGCGATCCTCGGCGTGCTCGTGCTCTCGCTCAGCACCCTCCCGCTCGCCTTCGTGGGTGCGCACACCTCCGTGCTGCTGATCTCGCTCGTGCTCGTCGTGCGCGGCCTCTCGATCGGCTTCTCCTTCATGCCCGCGATGACCGCGGCGTTCTCGGTGATGCGGCCCGACCAGCTCTCCGACGCGACGCCGCAGCTCAACGTGGTGATGCGACTCGGCAGCGCGATCGGCGTCGCGGTACTCGCCGTCGTGCTCCAGCGCCATCGGTCCACGCGCACAACTCGGTCCGCTCGGCCACGCCTTCGCCCACACCTACTGGTGGGGCCTCGGCATCGCGGTGCTCTCCCTGATCCCCTGCCTTGCTCTGCTCAAAGCGGAGCGACCAGCGCAGACGGAGACGCAGGCGGGCTCCGAGGACGAGCGCCTGCTCCGTGCCGAGACCGCGATCGAGGCGGGACTCTGAGGCGAGCACCTTGGCGGCGACCGAGACAGCGACCTCTGCGATCGAGCCCGAGCGCACGCGAGCCCTCGCCCGAGCTGACCGCGCTCGGGCAGGCCTTCCGTCACCTCTTCCGCGCGGTCAGCCGCATGCGCGGACGCGACACGCACCTCGCGCTCGGCGAGCTGAGCCACGCGCAGTTCGAGCTGCTGATCGAGCTCGACGAGCGCGGCGAGCTCTCCACCGGCGAGCTCGCGATCGCCGCACGGATCACTCCGGCGAGCGTCACGCAGATCCTCGACGCGCTCGTCGAGTCGGGCTACGTCGAGCGCACGCGCTCGGAAAGCGACCGGCGCGTGGTGCGGGCCTCGCTCACCGCGCTCGGGCGGGCGCGCGTGGAGGCCAAGCGCGCGAACTGGCAGAGCCGCTGGGAACGCGCGCTCGGCGACGTCCCCGCCCGTGACCTGAAGGCCGCCACGCGGGTGCTCGAGCGGCTCGGCGAGATGTTCGCCGGAGAGCAGCCCGGGGAGGGCTGCGAGTCGCCCTCCGAGCCCGCCGCGAACGCGGCTGCGCAGGGCAGGAAGCCCGTCTAGCAGCGCGAATCCCTCTGCTATAGTCGCCGAGTCTTCATGGGGGATCGCCGCCGCTGAAGCGACCCGTCCCATGTAGTCCTGATCAAGATGGAGACCTCGAGCAGATAGACGCGGACCGGTCCACTCAGACCAGCAGTGCGCGTGGGCCCGAGGGGCCCATTTTTTTCGCCCGCAACCCCCTAACACTGGATCCCCTGATCGATGCCACGTAAGTTCACACTCGAGAACACCCGCAACATCGGGATCATGGCGCACATCGACGCCGGTAAGACGACGACGACCGAGCGGATCCTCTACTACACCGGTCGCACCTACAAGATCGGCGAGGTCCACGAGGGCGCCGCCGTGATGGACTGGATGGAGCAGGAGCAGGAGCGGGGCATCACGATCACCTCCGCTGCGACCACCGCGCAGTGGAAGGACCATCGCATCAACATCATCGACACGCCGGGCCACGTCGACTTCACCGTCGAGGTCGAGCGCTCGCTGCGGGTGCTCGACGGTGCGATCGCGCTGTTCGACTCGGTCGCGGGCGTCGAGCCCCAGTCCGAGACGGTCTGGCGCCAGGCGGACAAGTACCACGTGCCGCGGATCGCCTACATCAACAAGATGGACCGCACGGGCGCGGACTTCGACATGGGCGTGCAGACGATGATCGATCGTCTCGGCGCGCACCCCGTTCCGATCCAGCTGCCGATCGGCGCGGAGGGCGACTTCCTCGGTGTGATCGACCTCGTGACGATGAAAGCGATCGTCTACAAGGACGACCTCGGCAAGGAACAGGAGGAAACCGAGATCCCCGAGAACCTCGCCGAAGCGGCCGCCGCCGCGCGCGAGCACCTGCTCGAGGAGGTCTCCCACTACGACGACGCGCTGCTGGAACTCGTGCTCGAGGAGGCCGAGGTCTCCGAGGACGCGCTGAAGAAAGCGATCCGCCACGCGACGCTCTCGACGAAGCTCACCCCCGTGCTCTGCGGCTCCTCCTTCAAGAACAAGGGAGTGCAGCCGCTGCTCGACGCGGTGATCGACTACCTCCCCTCGCCGCTCGACGTGCCCCCCGTGGTGGGGACCGAACTGATCAAAGGCGAGGAGCAGGAGCGCGAGGTCGTGCGCAAGGCCGACGACTCCGAGCCCTTCGCCGCGCTCGCCTTCAAGATCGCGGCCGACCCCTACGTGGGCAAGCTCACCTACTTCCGCGTCTACTCCGGCAAACTCGAGGCCGGCGGACGGGTGCTCAACGTGAGCACCGGTCGCACCGAGCGCGTCGGACGGATCCTGATGATGCACGCGAACGACCGCGAGGAGGTCGAGGAGGTCTACGCGGGGGACATCGCGGCCGCCGTGGGGATCAAGCAGGTGATCACGGGCGACACGCTCGCCGCCGTCGATGCGCCCGTCCACCTCGAGAACATCATCTTCCCGGAGCCGGTGATCAAGGTCGCGGTCGAGCCGAAGACGAAGGTCGACCAGGAGAAGATGTCGGTCGCGCTCGGCCGCCTCGCCGAAGAGGACCCCACCTTCCAGGTGCGCACCAACGAGGAGACCGGCCAGACCGAGATCTCGGGCATGGGCGAGCTGCACCTCGAGGTGCTCGTCGACCGCATGAAGCGCGAGTTCGGCGTGGAGGCCAACGTGGGCCGCCCGCAGGTCTCCTACCGCGAGACGATCCGCGGGACGGTCGAGAAGATCGAAGGCAAGTTCGTCCGCCAGACCGGTGGCTCGGGCCAGTTCGGCGTGGTCTTCATCGACCTCGAGCCGGCGCCCGGCGAGGGTTTCGAGTTCGTCAACAAGATCAAGGGTGGAGCGATCCCCTCCGAATACATCCCCGCCGTCAAGAAGGGGATCGAAGAGGCGCTCGAGAACGGCGTCAAGGCGGGCTACCCGATGGTCGACATGAAGGTCACGCTCGTGGACGGCAAGTACCACGACGTGGACTCCTCGGAGATCGCCTTCAAAGTCGCGGGCTCCTACGCCTTCAAGGAGGCGGCGAAACGGGCCAAGCCCGTGCTGCTCGAGCCGATCTTCGCGGTCGAGGTCGTCACACCCGAGGACTTCCTCGGCGAGGTGATCGGCGACCTCTCGCGTCGTCGTGGGCGCGTCGAGGGCCAGGAGCGGCGCGGGAACGCGCTCGCGGTGACGGCGAAGGTGCCGCTCAGCGAGATGTTCGGATACGCGACCGACCTGCGCTCGAACACCCAGGGCCGAGCGAACTACACGATGCAGTTCGAGTCCTACGATGAGGTGCCCCCGAACATCGCCGAAAAGGTCGTCGAGGCCAGGACCGGCGAGCCGGTGCCCGCCTAGTGGCCCCGAAGGGGCCCACGAAGCAGGCGCCCAGCGGGCAGCAGCAGTCACGGAATTACGCAGTTAGATAGATTTCCCCGGTTCGCCCTCATCGAGTGGCGGACCTACAAGCCGAGTTAGGAGCTGAATAGAAAGTGGCGAAGGAGAAGTTCGAGCGCGACAAGCCGCACGTCAACGTCGGGACGATCGGTCACATCGACCACGGGAAGACGACGCTGACCGCTGCCATCACGACCGTGCTCGCAGAGCACGGAGGAGCCGAAGCGCGATCCTTCGCGGACATCGATAACGCGCCCGAGGAGAAGGAACGCGGGATCACGATCGCGACCTCTCACGTCGAGTACCAGACGGAGAACCGTCACTACGCGCACGTCGACTGCCCCGGGCACGCCGACTACGTGAAGAACATGATCACGGGCGCCGCGCAGATGGACGGCGCGATCCTGGTGGTCTCCGCTGCCGACGGCCCGATGCCCCAGACCCGCGAGCACATCCTGCTCGCCCGTCAGGTCGGCGTCCCCTACATCGTGGTGTTCCTCAACAAGGCGGACATGGTCGACGACGAGGAGCTCCTCGAGCTCGTCGAGGTCGAGGTCCGCGAGCTGCTCTCCGAGTACGACTTCCCCGGCGACGACATCCCCTTCATCACGGGCTCCGCGCTGAAGGCGCTCGAAGGCGACGAGGCCTACAAGGAGAAGATCATCGAGCTCGCCGCCGCGCTGGACTCCTACATCCCGGAGCCCACGCGGGAGCTCGACAAGCCCTTCCTGATGCCGGTCGAGGACGTCTTCTCGATCACCGGCCGCGGCACCGTCGCGACCGGTCGCGTCGAGCAGGGCGTCGTGAACACGGGCGACACCGTCGAAATCGTGGGGATCAAAGACTCCGCGCAGACGGTCGTCACCGGCGTTGAGATGTTCCGCAAGATCCTCGATCAGGGTCAGGCCGGCGACAACGTCGGCTGCCTGCTTCGAGGCACCAAGCGTGAGGAGATCGAACGCGGTCAGGTGCTCTGCAAACCCGGCTCGATCACACCTCACACCAAGTACAAGGCCGAGGTCTACGTCCTGAAGAAGGAGGAGGGTGGCCGCCACACTCCCTTCTTCACGGGCTACCGTCCTCAGTTCTACTTCCGCACGACCGACGTCACCGGTGTGGCTAAGCTGCCCGACGGCGTCGAGATGGTCATGCCCGGAGACAACGTCCAGATGGAGATCGAGCTGATTCAGCCGATCGCCATGGACCAGGGCCTGCGCTTCGCCATCCGAGAGGGTGGCCGCACGGTGGGCTCGGGCGTGGTCAGCGAGATCATCGAGTAGTACCCGCGCGCCTTTGGCAGGAAGTTCGAGGCGCGCATTCGCAGTCCGATACGACAAATGAGGCCCCGCCGCTGAAGGTGCGGCGGGAAGGGGCGGATTCCCCCGGGAGTCCGCTCTTTCTTCGCCGCAGGGCCGGCGGCGCGGGAGACCGCGCCGTGAGCCTCAGGCGGCCAGAACCAAGACAAGACCGACACCGAGACGCAGCAGAGAGAACGAGACAGAGAACCCCATGGCAGCCGCGAACCAGAACAAGATCCGCATCCGACTGAAGGCCTACGACACGTCGGCCATCGAGTCCGCGGCGAAGGAGATCGTCGAGACCGCTACGCGCACTGGCGCGAGCGTCTCCGGCCCTGTCCCGCTGCCGACGGAGAAGAACGTCTACTGCGTGATCCGCTCGCCCTTCAAGGACAAGGACTCGCGCGAGCACTTCGAGATCCGCACGCACAAGCGGCTGATCGACATCCACCAGCCCACCCCCAAGACCGTCGACTCGCTGCAGCGCCTGGACCACCTCCCGGCGGGCGTCGACATCGAGATCCGACTCGCCACCTGAGCCCCCGATGCCCGCGATCCTCGCCAAGAAGCTCGGCATGACCCAGGTCTTCCAGGAGGACGGTAGCGTCGCGCGCGTGACCGTGCTCGAGGCGGGCCCCTGCCCCGTCACGGCGATCCGCACCGAGGAACGCGACGGCTACGACGCGGTGCAGCTCGCCTTCAACGCGACCAAGGAGAAGCACCTCACCAAAGCCGAGCTCGGCCACCTCGCGAAGGCGGATGCGCCGCCGATGAAGACGCTCGTCGAGTTCCGCGACGAGGTCGGCGAGCTCACGCTCGGCGAGACCGTCACCGTCGAGTCCTTCGAGGCGGGCTCGCGCGTGAAGATCGCGGGGGTCTCCAAGGGCAAGGGCTTCCAGGGCACGATCAAGCGCCACAACTTCGCCAGTGGGCCGAAGTCCCACGGCTCGCACAACGTGCGCGCGCCGGGCTCGATCGGTGCGTCCGCCACGCCCTCGCGCGTTCACAAAGGGATCCGCGGCCCCGGGCAGATGGGCAACAAGCGCGCGACCCAGAAGGGCCTCGAGATCGTGCAGGTGGACGCCAAGCAGAACCTGCTGCTGATCCGCGGCTCGGTACCCGGCCCGCGCGGCGCGATCGTGGAGGTGCGCACCGATGCCTGACGCTCCGATCCTCGGCGGCACGAAGAAGGTAAAGCTCGACGAGGCCGCGTTCGGCGCGCGCTTCACCGAATCGCTCGTCCACCAGAGCGTGCGTGCCGAGCAGGCCGCGCGCCGTCGCGGCACGGCCGCGACGAAAACACGCGGAATGGTCTCCGGCGGTGGCGCGAAGCCCTGGCGCCAGAAGGGCACCGGCCGCGCACGCGCGGGTTCCTCGCGCTCGCCCGTCTGGACCGGGGGTGGCACCGTCTTCGGTCCCCAGCCACGCTCCTACACCTTCAAGGTCAACCGCAAGGAGCAGCGAGCCGCGCTGCGCAGCGCGCTCTCGCTGCACGCCGGCCGCGGCTCGCTCGCGATCCTCGACACGAGCGCCTTCAGCGCGCCGAAGACGAGCCAGGCCTTCGACCTGCTCGCCGACTGGGACGAGCCCCAGCCCACGCTGGTCGTGCTCTCCGCCGAGGAGTCCGAGGCGGCGCTCTCCTTCCGCAACATCGACCGTGTCGGCGTGGTCGTCGCGACCGACGTCGGCGTGACCGACCTGCTCGGCGCGGCCTCGTTGCTCGTCTCCGAGTCCGCGCTCGAGGCGCTCACCGCACGCACCGGCGCTCCGCGCGGCGCCGGCGAGCAGAAAGAGGAGTCCTGATGGAGCACACCCAGGTCATCATCCGCCCGGTCGTCTCGGAGAAGAGCTACGTGCTCTCCGCGGCGGACCGCTACACCTTCCGCGTGCACGCCGACGCGCACAAGACGCAGATCCGCCAGGCCGTCGAGGAGCTCTTCGACGTGCACGTCGTCGAGGTGCGCACGCTCAGCGTGAAGTCGAAGCCCAAGCGCCGCGGCTCGACGAGCGGGCGCACACGCCAGTGGAAGAAGGCGATCGTCCAGGTTCGTGCAGGCGAGTCGATTCCCGTCTTCCAGGGTCTCGCGGGATTGGAGGGCTGATCTAGATGCCGATTCGCAAGCCGAAGCCCACGAGCCCGGGGATGCGGTTCGTCTCCTACGCGGACTTCGCCGAGATCACCAAGTCAACGCCTGAGAAGACGCTCGTCGAAGGCCTGAAGAAGAGCGGCGGGCGCAACGCCCACGGCCGCAAGACCTCCCGCCATCGCGGCGGCGGGGCCAAGCGCGCCTACCGGCGCATCGACTTCAAGCGCCGCAAGGACGGAGTTTCCGCGAAGGTCGCCGCGATCGAGTACGACCCCAACCGCTCCTCCTACATCGCGCTGCTCCACTACACCGACGGCGAGAAGCGCTACATCCTCGCGCCGCAGCGGCTCACGGTGGGGATGACCGTCGCCTCGGGCGAGGGGGCGGACATCGCGGTGGGCAACTGCCTCGAGCTCGCGCGCATGCCCGTCGGTACGGTCGTCCACAACATCGAGCTGCAGCCCGGCCGCGGCGGTCAGATGGCACGCTCCGCCGGCTCCTCCGCACAGCTGATGGCGAAGGACGGGGACATGGCCACGCTGCGCCTGCCCTCGGGCGAGATGCGGCTGGTCCGCGCGGAGTGCCGCGCGACCGTCGGCGTGGTGGGCAACGCCGACCACCAGAACGTGAAGGTGGGCAAGGCGGGTCGCAAGCGCCACATGGGCGTGCGCCCGCAGACACGCGGCACCGCGATGAACCCCGTCGACCACCCCCACGGTGGTGGCGAGGGCTCGACCACCGCGGGGCGCCACCCCGTCACGCCGTGGGGCGTGCCCACGCTGGGCTACCGCACGCGCAAGCAGAACAAGACCTCAGACCGCTACATCGTCCGCGGCAGGCGCCGCGGGAAGGGCAGGAGTCGCTGATGAGCCGCTCGAGCAAGAAGGGCCCGTGGGTTGAAGAGCGGCTGCTCAGCCGGATCGAAGCCCTCAACGCGGAGAACAACAAAAAAATGCTGCGCACCTGGTCGCGCGCCTCGACGATCTTCCCCGAGATGGTCGGCCACACGATCGCGGTGCACGACGGCAAGAAACATGTCCCCGTGTTCGTGAGCGAGGCGATGGTCGGGCACAAGCTCGGCGAGTTCGCGCCCACGCGCGTGTTCCGCGGCCACGCGGGCTCCGGGAAGGTGCGATGAGCGCCGAGGAGGAGAAGGACGTGGCGCCCGAGGAGCCCAAGGCGGAGAAAAAAACCGCCAAAAAAGCGGCTGCGAAAAAACCCGCTGCGAAAAAAGCGGCGGCGGCCGAGGGCGAGTCGAAAGCGAAACCCGCCGCGAAAAAAGCGGCTTCGAAAAAAGCGTCGAAAGAGGACGAGGGAGGCAAAGACGGCCAGCAGCGCACGCTGAAAGCGCCGGCCAAAGCCAAACGCGCCTCCAAAAAAGCGGTCGAGGCCAAAGCGGCTGCGCCGGGCGACGGCGAGGAGGCCAAACAGGCAGCCAAAGCCCAGGACGCCACGAAGCCCGCGAAAAAAGTCGGCCGCGCCGTCGCGGCGAGCGCGAAAGGCCGCCCCACGCGCCGGGTCGTGCGCGCGCACGCACGTTACGTGCGCACCTCCGCACGCAAGGCGCGCATGGTCTGCGGCCACCTGCGGGGCAAGTCCGTGCAGGAGGCGCGCGCTATCCTCGCCTTCACCCCTCGTGAGGTGGCACGGGACTGGAGCAAGCTGCTCGAGTCGGCCGTGGCCAATGCGGAGAGCAACCACGAACTGCTCGGTGACGATCTGATCGTCCGTGAGGCCTATGCCGACGAGGGGCCCACGATCAAGCGCTTCCGTCCCCGTGCGATGGGCCGGGCAACGCCGATCCGCAAGCGCACGAGCCACCTGACGATCACATTGACGCCCGCGCCCGAGAGCACCGGGACAGGCAGGAGAAAAGGCTAGGCATGGGACAGAAGGTTCATCCAGAGGCAATGCGCGTGGGCTACATCCACGAGTGGAAGTCCAACTGGTTCAACGAAAAAAACTTCGCCGAGTACCTCGCCGAGGACGTCAAGGTCCGCGAGCACATCGTCAACAAGCTCGCCCACGCGGGTCTCTCGGACATCACGATCCGCAAGGACTCCAACGAACTCGAGGTGAACATCCACACTGCGCGTCCGGGCATCGTGATCGGCAAGTCCGGTACCGAAGTCGACGCGCTGCGCCGTGATCTGCACCGCATCACCAAAAAGCAGATCAAGGTGAACATCCTCGAGATCAAGCGCCCCGAGCTCGACGCGAAGCTCGTCGCGCAGTCGATCGCCGAGCAGCTCCAGAACCGTGTCGCCTTCCGCCGCGCGATGAAGCGTGCGCTCACCAGCGCGATGCGCTCGGGCGCGAAGGGCGTGAAGGTCCAGGTCGCCGGCCGCCTCGGCGGCGCCGAGATGGCCCGCACCGAAAGCTACTCCGACGGACGCGTCCCGCTGCACACGATGCGCGCGGACATCGACTACGGCTTCTACGAGGCCCGCACGACCTTCGGCCGCATCGGCGTGAAGTGCTGGGTCAACAAGGGCGAAATCATGCCCGAGGGCTACACCGGCGCCGACCTCACCGACATGAGCGCCCCGCCCCCGCCGAGCAACGACCGCGACAGCCGCGATCGTGGTGGACGCGACGGGCGCGGTCGTGGGCGCGGCGGTGGAGGAGGCCGCGGTCCCGGTGGTCCCGGTGGCGGTGGACGTGGCGGCGGACGTGGTCCCGGTGGTCCCGGCGGCGGTGGACGTGGCGGCGGACGTGGTCCCGGCGGTCCCGGCGGCGGCGGGCGTGGCCCGCGCGGCGGCGGTGGGCCGGGCGGAGGCGGTCGCTGATGCTCTCCCCCAAGCGTGTGAAGCACCGCAAGCAGCACCGTGGGCGCCGCCGAGGGAACTCGCGTGGCCAGCTCCACGTGCAGTTCGGCGAGTACGGCCTGAAGTCCCTCGAGCAGGGCTGGCTCACCAACCGCCAGATCGAGGCTGCTCGTATCGCGATGACGCGCAAGATCAAGCGTGGCGGCAAGGTCTGGATCAACGTCTTCCCCGACAAGCCCATCACGAAGAAGCCCGCCGAGACGCGCATGGGCTCGGGCAAGGGCTCTCCCGAAGGTTGGGTCGCCGTGGTCAAGCCCGGGCGCGTGATGTTCGAGCTCGCCGGGGTCTCCGAGCCGCTCGCCCGCGAAGCGATCCGGCTCGCCGCGCACAAGCTTCCCGTCAAGTCGAAGTTCGTCCTGCGCGAGGACTGATCGATGAAGGCGAGTGAGATCAGGGACCTCGAGCCCAACGACCTGAGCAAACGCGTCGCCGAGCTGCGCAAAGAGGTCTTCGGCCTGCGCTTTGCAAACGCCACGGGCGAACTCGAGGACACCGCCGGGCTCGGACGCGCCAAGCGCGACCTCGCGCGTGCACTGACCGTAAGCCGCGAACGCGAGTCCGGCGAGACGCAGAACTAGAGGAACGGAACAGATGGCAGACGAGCAAGAGAACGAGACGAACGAGAACCCCGAGGCCGAGGCCCCCGAGGCTCCGACGGAGGCCCCCGAGGCCGCCGCGGAGGAGGCCGCCCCCGAGGCCGCCGACGCTCCCGCTGAGGAGCCCGCCGCCGAGGAGCCCGCGGCGGAGGCGCCCGCTGCCGAGGAGGCCCCTGCGGCTGCCGAGGCGCCCGCTGACGAGGAGGCCCCTGCGGCTGCCGAGGCGCCCGCCGAGCCCGAGGAGAAACTCTCCCCGAAGGAGCGCCGTCGCCGCTCTCGCTCGCAGCACAGCGGCGAGACGCGCCCGACGCGTTCTCCCGAGGAGCGTCACGCAGAGCGGGTGGAGGTCCGTCGCGACAAGGCCGTGCGGCGTCGCGTGCGCCGGGCAGCCGAACGCGAGAAAGCGCGCGCGCGCCGCGCGGCTGCGCCGGCCGCCGAGCCGCTCGCCCCCGTCCACGCGGCGGTCGAAGGCACGCGCCGCGTGCGCCAGGGCGTCGTCGTCTCGGACAAGGCCGAGAAGACGATCACGGTGCGCATCGACATCGCACGCCGTCACCGTCGCTACGAGAAGATCGTGCGCAGCTCGAGCACGGTGCACGCCCACGACGAGAACAACGACGCTCACGAGGGCGACGTGGTGCGCGTGATCGAGTCCCGTCCGCTCTCACGTACGAAGCGCTGGGCGCTCGTCGATGTGGTGGAGAGGGCGCGATGATCCAGAACGAGACACGGCTGCGCGTGGCTGACAACTCCGGCGCGCGCGAAATCCTCTGCATCCGCGTGAAGGGCGGCTCGCGCCGTCGCTACGCCTTCGTCGGCGACGTGATCACGGCGACCGTCAAGCAGGCGAACCCGCAGGGCGCGGTCAAAAAGGGCGAGGTCGTGACCGCTGTGGTCGTTCGGACGAAGAAGCCGATCGGCCGCGAGGACGGGACCTACATCGCCTTCGACGAGAACGCGGCCGTGATCATCGATGAGCAGAACAACCCTCGCGGGACCCGCGTCTTCGGGCCGGTCGCGCGCGAACTGCGCGAGCGCAACTTCATGCGCATCGTCTCGCTCGCGCCCGAGGTGCTCTGATGGCGATCGCTAAGGCCACACACGCGCGCCCGATGAAGATCCGCTCCGGCGATCACGTGGAGGTGATCTCCGGCAAGGACCGCGGCAAGACCGGGCGCGTCCTGCGCGTCGACCCAAAGCGCCAGCGCGTCTACGTCGAGCAGCTCAACATGGTCAAGCGTCACACGCGCCCGCAGCAGGTCGGCGGCGCGCAGAGCGACGCGCTCGGCGGCGTGATCGAGCGCGAGGGCCCGATCCACGTTTCCAACGTGATGCTGCTCGACAACAAAGGCAAGCGCACCCGCGTGGGGATCGAGCGCGAGGACGGCAAGCGCTACCGCGTCGCCCGCAGTTCGGGCACGAGGCTGGACTGATCTGATGGCAGCCACCGAGACAGCACCTCCCGCGCGCCTGAAGCAGCGCTACCTCGAGGAGATCCGCCCCGCGCTGATCTCCCGCTTCGGCTACACCTCCCCGATGCAGGCGCCGAAGGTCGAGAAGGTCACCGTGAACATGGGCGTCGGGCTCGCCAAGCAGGACTCGAAAATGCTCAAAGCGGCGACCGAGCAGCTCGCGACGATCGCGGGCCAGCAGCCGAGCGTGCGGCGCGCACGCAAGTCGATCGCGGCCTTCAAACTGCGCGAGGGCATGCCCGTGGGCGTCGCGGTCACGCTGCGCGGCGAGCGTGGCTACGAGTTCCTCGACCGCCTGATCTCGATCGCGATCCCGCGGATCCGCGACTTCCGTGGGCTCAGCGCGCGCTCCTTCGACGGCCGCGGCAACTACTCGATGGGCGTCAAAGAGCAGATCATCTTCCCCGAGATCGACTACGACGCGATCGATCAGGTGCGCGGACTGGACATCACGATCACCACGAGCGCCGCCTCGGACATCGAGGCCTACGCGCTCCTGCAGGCGCTCGGCATGCCCTTCTCCCCGCAGGGCCGCCCGAAGGGCTACGACCCCGAGGCCGACGCCGCCGCAGAGCAGGCGCACATCGAGGCGGAGGCGAAGGCCGCCGCAGCCGCGGCCGCCAAGGCGGCTGCGCCGCTCGCGCCCGACGCGCCGAAAGCCGAGAAAATGAAAGCCGCCGCGGCCGAACGCGAAGCCGCGGCCGCGGCCGCCGCCGAGAGCGAGCCGTCCGAGGCCGAGCCCGACGCCGCCGAGGCCCCCGCAGATGCTGAGCCCCCGGAGGCCGAAGCCGAGGCCGCACCCGCTGCCGAGACTGAGTCCGCCGAGGAGCCGGAGGCCGCGGCGGAGCCGGAGCCGGAGGCGAGCGAGCAGCCGCAGACCGAGACTGAGGAGCAGCCCGCGGAGGAGGCCGAGCCGGCCGCCGAGGCGGAGCAGGCGAGCGAGCCCGAGCCGACGGCGGATGAGGCGTCGGCCGGGGAGCCCGAGACGGAGCAGAACGAGAAGGAGAGCAGCGACTGATGGCCAAGACCTCGCAGCGCGTCAAGCAGGCGCGCGTACCCAAGTTCAAAACCCGTGCCTATACTCGGTGCACCCGCTGCGGGCGACCGCGCGCGGTGTACAAGAAGTTCGGGGTGTGCCGCATCTGCCTTCGCGAGCTCGCCCACAACGGACAGATCCCCGGGATGACCAAGTCCTCCTGGTAGGAGCCTCAAGCCCATGTCGATGACAGACCCGATAGCCGACTTCCTGACCCGCGTGCGCAACGCGATCCACGCTGCGCATGAGACGGTCGACGTGCCCGCCTCCAAGCTCAAGGGGGAGCTCGCGAGAATCCTCGACGAGCAGGGCTACATCGACTCCTGGGCGGTCGTGCCCGCGCCCGAGGGCGGCCCCGGCCAGGTGATCCAGATCCGTCTGAAGTACACGGAGGACCGCCGCTCGGCGATCTCCGGCCTGCGCCGCGTTTCGCGCCCGGGCCGTCGAACCTACGTGGACGCGAAATCGATCCCGAAGGTGCTGGGCGGTATGGGCACCTCGATCGTCTCGACCTCCAACGGCGTGATGACCGGCCACGACGCGCGCGCCGCGGGCGTCGGCGGCGAGGTCCTCGCGCAGGTCTGGTGAGCTGATGTCGCGCATCGGACGACAGCCCATCACCGTGCCCTCGGGCGTGACCGTCTCGATCGAGCCCGAGGAGGTCCGTGTGAACGGTCCCAAAGGCGAACTCTCCGAGCGGATCCATCGCGACATCGAGGTCACCCAGGACGGCGAGCAGCTGCTCGTCACGCGTCCGACCGACCGCGGCGAACACCGTGCGCTGCACGGCCTCACGCGCTCGCTCGTGGCGAACATGGTCGAGGGTGTGACGAACGGCTACGAGAAGCGTCTGGAGATCCAGGGCGTGGGCTACCGCGCGCAGCTCAAGGGCAAGAACCTCGAGCTCGCCGTGGGCTACTCGCACCCCGTCCCGATCCCCGCGCCCGACGGGATCGAGTTCGAGGTTCCGCAGCCCACGCGCGTGGTCGTCAAGGGCATCTCCAAGCAGCTCGTCGGCGAGACCGCCGCGATCATCCGCAAGCAGCGTCCGCCGGAGCCCTACAAGGGCAAGGGCATCCGCTACGAGGGCGAGTACGTAGCCCGCAAGGTTGGAAAGAGGGCCTAGCCATGACCGTGATCACCAAAGAGAACCGTCGCCTCAAACGCCGTCGCCGTGTGCGCGCGAAGATCTCGGGCACCGAGACGCGCCCGCGGATCTCGGTCTTCCGCTCCAACCGCGGCCTCGCCGCACAGCTGGTCGACGACGTCTCCGGGCGCACGCTCGCCGCGGTGGCCTGGCACGAGCCGGAGCTGCGGGGCATGAAGAAAGCGGAGTGCACCGCTCGCGCGGGTGCGCTGCTCGCCGAGCGCGCGAAAGCCGCGGGCGTCAGCGAGGCCGTGTTCGATCGCGGTGGCTACCAGTACCACGGGCACGTCCGGGCCTTCGCCGAGGCGATCCGGGAGGCGGGCCTGACGGTCTGAGCGCTCTCCGCGCGCTACCCTCTCCCACTGCTCATGACCGTACACACAGATCGCTCAGTCAATCCCGCCGGCCTGGACCTCCAGGAGCGCGTGGTCGAGATCAACCGCGTCGCGAAGGTCGTCAAGGGCGGCCGGCGCTTCTCCTTCACCGCGCTCGTCGTGGTCGGCGACGAACGCGAAGTCGTGGGCGTGGGCTACGGCAAGGCCAACGAGGTTCCGCTCGCGATCCAGAAGGGTGTGGAGCGCGCGAAGAAGGATCTCTTCAAGGTCCCCAAGCACGGCTCGACGATCACCCATCAGACGACCGGGATCTTCGGATCCGGCCGTGTCTTCCTGAAGCCCGCCTCTCCCGGTACCGGGGTGATCGCGGGCGGTGGTGTGCGCGCGGTGCTCGAGCTCGCGGGCATCCACGACATCCTCTCCAAGAGCCTCGGCACGCAGAACCCGATCAACCTCGTCAAGGCGACCGTCGCGGGCCTTCGCGGCCTGCGCACGCCCGAGGAGCTCGCCACGCTGCGCGGGCTCACGGTCAACCAGGTTCTCGGACTCGGCGACGGCGGCAACGCCGCGAGCGCCGAGACAGTCGAGGCCAACGGCGTCGCGCCCTCCGAGGAGGCGCCCGCCGCTGCGGCCGCCGGCGAGGCGAGCGCGTGATGAGCTCGCTCGCCGTCACGCAGCGCCGCTCCAAGAACGGCTCGAACCAGAAACAGCTCGACACGCTGCGCTCGCTCGGCCTGCGCCGCATCGGCCAGACCGTCGAGCTGCAGGACACCGAGCAGGCGCGCGGGATGGTTCACGCTGTCCGCCACCTCGTCGAGGTGGAGGAGAAGAAGTGAGCCCCGCCGAGGACAAAGAGGAGCGCATCGGGCTCCACAACCTCGCGCCCGCACCGGGCAGCCGCCGGCCGCGCAAGCGCATCGGGCGTGGCGAAGGCTCGGGCACGGGCAAGACCTCGGGCCGCGGACAGAAGGGCGCGGGCGCACGCTCGGGCTCGAAGAGCCGTGCCGCGTTCGAGGGCGGCCAGATGCCGATCCACATGCGGATGCGAAAGCTCCGCGGGCCGCACATGAAGAAGTCGATGCCCTTCGAGATGTTCCGCACCCACACCCAGCCCGTCAACATCGACGCGCTCGAGGAGCGTTTCGCGGCGGGCACCGAGGTGACGCTCGAGCTGATGAAGGCGAACGGGCTCGCCAAGCGCAAGGACGTTCCCGTCAAGGTGCTCGCGAAGGGCGAGATCTCCAAGGCGCTCACCGTCCACGCCCACGCCTTCAGCGCCGGTGCGCGCGAGCGCATCGAGGCTGCGGGCGGCACCTGCACGATCGTCGAGGCCTAGGCCCGAGCGGCCTCCGAAGCGAGGCCGGGTCAGCGTGCATCGACTAGAATCCGCGCTTCCGGCAGCCCGCGGGCAGTAAGGGCGCGCGGCGCGGACAGATCACCATGCTCTCCACGATCCTCAACGCCTTCCAGGTCGCGGACATCCGCAAGAAGATCGCCTTCACGGCGTTGATGCTGCTGATCTACCGCTTCGGCTCGCACGTCCCCGTGCCGGGGGTGAACCTCACCGCGGTCAACAACATCCAGAAGCAGTTCGGCGGCTCGAACATCCTCGGCCTGCTCAACCTCTTCTCCGGTGGCGGGCTCTCCCGGATCGCGATCTTCGCGCTCGGGATCATGCCCTACATCACCGCCTCGATCATCCTGCAGCTGCTGCAGGTCGCCGTTCCCTCGCTCGAGAAGCTCGCGAAGGAAGGCGAGGTCGGCCAGGCGCGGATCACGCAGTACACGCGCTACCTCACCGTGGGGCTCGCCTTCGCGCAGTCGATCGGCTACGTCTTCCTGTTCCACACGCTGCAGGCCAAAGCGGGCGAATCGGTGATCAAAACGTTCGACGCCCCGCACATCTTCGTGATCGTGATCTGCCTCACCGCGGGCTGCATCATGCTGATGTGGATCGGCGAGCTCATCACCCAGCGCGGGATCGGCAACGGCATCTCGCTGATGATCTTCGCCTCGATCGTCGCTCGTCTCCCCGCGGGCATCCAGTCCTGGTGGACGAGCCAGGACCAGGTCTTCAAGGTGATGATGCCCTTCCTCGTGCTCGCCGTCGTCGCGGGCATCGTGTTCGTGCAGGAAGGACAGCGCCGGATCCCGGTGCAGTACGCCAAGCGCGTGATCGGGAGGCGGATGTCCGAGGGTGGGCAGACCTACCTGCCGTTGCGCGTGAACATGGCCGGGGTGATCCCCGTGATCTTCGCCGCGAGCCTGATGGCCTTCCCGCCGACCGTCGGGCAGCTCGTCAAAACGCACTGGGGCCAGCAGCTCTCGGACTTCTTCACGCCGAACGGCTGGCACTACGTGGTCGGCGAGTCGCTGCTCATCATCGTCTTCACCTACTTCTACACCGCCGTCACCTTCAATCCCGTCGACCAGGCGGACAACCTGAAGAAGTACGGCGGCTTCATCCCCGGGGTGAGACCGGGCCGCCCGACCGCGGAATTCCTCGACCGCATCCTCGCCCGGCTCACCTTCCCCGGGGCGCTCTTCCTCGCCGCGGTCGCCGCTCTGCCAGCGATCCTGATCGCGCGCACCCACCAGCAGTTCTACTTCGGCGGGACCTCGATCCTGATCGTGATCGGCGTGGCGCTCGAAACGATGAAGCAGCTCGAGGCGCAGCTGATGATGCGCTCCTACGAGGGCTTCCTGAAGTAGCGCCCGTCGCCCGTGCGGGCGACGACTCGCGTCGGCGGCGCGCAAGCGGATAGTCTGCGTCGGTCTTGTCCGAGTTGAACCTCATCCTGCTCGGCCCTCCGGGCGCCGGCAAGGGAACGCAGGCCGAGCGGCTGCGCGAGGACTTCTCCCTGGCCCACATCGCCACGGGCGACATGCTTCGCGCCCAGGTATCCGAGAAGACCGAGCTCGGGCTCGAGGCCAAGCGCTTCATGGACGCGGGCGACCTCGTTCCCGACGAGGTGATCGTCGGGATGATCATCGCGCGCGTTCGCGAGCCCGACGCGGCCGACGGCTTCCTGCTCGACGGCTTCCCCCGCACCGAGGTGCAGGCCGACGCGCTCGCCGAGGCGCTGGGCGGCCTCGAGCGCCGACTGACGGGCGTGCTGCTCTTCGAGGTGCCCGATGAGATGGTGATCCGACGGCTCGCCGGGCGGCGCGTGTGCGTGAAGAACGCGAGCCACATCTACCACGTGGACTACGACCCGCCCAAGCACGAGGGCATCTGCGACCAGGACGGCTCACGGCTGATCCAGCGCGACGACGACCGCGAGGAGACGATCCGCAGGCGGCTCGAGGTCTACCACTCCCAGACCGAGCCCCTGATCGCCTACTACGAGGAGAAGGGCCAGCTCCGTCGCTTCGACGGCACGCGCTCTGCAGACGAGGTCCACGACCACATCAGGGCGACGATCGCCACGCTGCGCCTGGAGGAGGAGCTCTGAGCTCGCCGCCAGCTAAGCTCCGAGGGTGATCATCAAGAAGTCACCGGGCGAGATCGCGAAGATGGCTCGCTCCGGCTCGATCCTCGCGGCCACGCTCGATCTGATCGCGGCGAACGTCCGGCCCGGTGTGACGACCGGAGAGCTCGATGCGCTCGCCGAGCGCTTCATCCGCTCGCAGGGCGCGGTGCCCACCTTCAAGGGCTACCGTGGCTTCCCCGGTTCGATCTGCTCCTCGCCGGGCTCGATGATCGTTCACGGGATCCCGGGCTCGCACGCCCTCGCGCGCGGTGAGATCGTCTCGATCGACGTTGGCGTGACCCTCGGCGGCTGGGTCGCCGACGCCGCGCGCACGTTCCCCGTGGAGACGATCGACGCGCAGTCGCGGAACCTGCTCGACGCCACCGAGGAGGCCCTGCACGCGGGCGTCGCGCAGTGCCGGCCGGGCAACCGCATGGGCGACCTCTCGAGCGCGATCCAGCAGGTCGCCGAGGACGCGGGGCTCTCCGTCGTGCGCTCGCTCGTGGGTCACGGAGTGGGGCGCAACATGCACGAGGACCCTCAGGTCCCCAACTACGGCAAGCCCGGGAAGGGCCCGCTGCTGGAGGAGGGCATGGTGCTCGCGATCGAGCCGATGACCACTGCGGGCAAGCCCGGTGTGCGCGTGGGCGGGGACGGCTGGGCGATCTACTCGCAGGACGGGACGCCCGCCGCGCACTTCGAGTTCACCGTCGCGATCACGAGCGAGGGTCCGCAGATCCTCACCCCCTGGCACCTCCCCGCCGAGCAGCGCGAGGGCGCGCTCGCCGCACAGGGCGCCTAGCCCAACCTCTCGCCGGAGCGGACCGCGGCACGAGACGGGGAGTTGCTACCATCTGGGGTCCTGCCCACGCGGGTGCCGTTAGGCCTGCGCAAGGGCAAATCCACGGTTCGGTAGCGGCAGCCGCAACGGCAGCCAGAGCCGGGTCGCCGGAACAAGCGCCTGAAAGGGATCATGAAGGTAAGACCGTCGGTCAAGCCGATGTGCGAGAAATGCAAGATCATCCGCCGCCATGGGGTGGTGCTCGTGATCTGCCAGAACAAGCGCCACAAGCAGAGGCAGGGCTAGCCCATGGCGAGAATCGCAGGGATCAACCTGCCTCTGAACAAGCGCTCTGAGATCGGACTGACCTACATCTACGGGATCGGCCGCTCGACCTCGCTGAAGATCCTCTCCGAGGTCGGCGTGAACCCCGACACCTACGTCCGTGACCTCACCGAGGACGAGGTGGCCAAGCTCCGCGACGCGATCGACGACGGTCTCACCGTCGAGGGCGATCTGCGGCGCGAGCGTGTGCAGGACATCAAAAGGCTTCAGGACATCGGCTGCTACCGCGGCCTGCGCCACCGTCGCGGGCTGCCCGTGAGGGGACAGAAGACGAAGACCAACGCGCGTACCCGCAAGGGCCCGAAGCGCATGCAGGTCGCCGGCAAGAAGAAAGCCGGAAAGAAGTAGATGCCCCCCGCTCCCAAACGCGCACGCGGCCGCCGCAAGCCGAAAAAGAACATCCCCGTCGGGCAGGCGCACATCAAGACGTCGTTCAACAACACGATCGTCTCGCTCACCGACACCACCGGCAACGTGATCGCCTGGGAGTCCGCGGGCGGCGCGGGCTTCAAGGGCTCACGGAAGTCCACTCCCTTCGCTGCGCAGGTGACCGCCGACGCGGCCGCGCGCAAGGGGCTGGAACAGGGCCTGCAGAAGGTCGAGGTCTACGTCAAGGGTCCGGGCTCCGGGCGCGAGACCGCGATCCGCTCGCTGCAGGCGGCCGGCCTCGAGGTGACGGGCGTCAAGGACGTCACGCCGCAGGCCCACAATGGTTGCCGCCCCCGCAAGCGGCGGAGGGTCTGAGATGGCGCGCGATACCGGACCGCAGTGCAAGCAGTGCCGTCGCGAGGGCCAGAAGCTCTTCCTCAAGGGTGAGCGCTGCCTGACGGACAAGTGCGGCGTGGAGCGGCGCTCCTACCCGCCGGGCGAGCACGGGCGCGGCCGCCTCAAACAGTCTGAGTACCGCGTGCAGCTGCGCGAGAAGCAGAAGGCCCGCCGTTACTACGGTGTGCTCGAGAAGCAGTTCCGCGGCTACTACGCGAAGGCTTCGCGCCAGCCCGGGATCACGGGCGAGAACCTGCTCGCGCTGCTCGAGTGCCGTCTCGACAACGTGCTCGTGCGCCTCGGCTTCGCGGCTTCGCGGCGCCAGGCGCGTCAGCTCATCCGCCACGGTCATTGGACGGTCAACGGCCGCCGGGTGAACATCCCGAGCTACCAGGTGCGACCGGGCGACGTGATCGCGATCAAGGCGAGCACGCCCGCGACGCAGGTCGTCAGGGACGCAACCGAGCTGACCGGACAGATTCCCGCGTGGCTGCAGGCCGATCACGAGTCGCTGACGGCCAAGGTGCTGCGCAAGCCGGAGCGGCGCGAGGTCGCCGCACCGGTGCAGGAGCAGCTCATCGTCGAGCTGTACTCGAAGTAGTAGCGACTTGAACGACGTCGCTCTCGCGGCGACGCATGTAACCCGGTGTCCTCACCCGATGCGGGACACCAAAACGACGTAAGGACCCTCATGCTCGACTTCCAAATCCCCCGGATCACAAGCGAGTCCGTGGAGCAGAATCGCGGCACGTTCACGATCGAGCCGCTCGACCGCGGCTTCGGCTACACGTTCGGCAACTCGCTGCGCCGCGTGCTGCTCTCATCGCTCTCCGGCGCCGCCGTGACGAGCGTTCGCATCGAGGGCGTCGCCCACGAGTTCTCCACGATCTCGGGCGTCAAGGAGGACGTGACCGACATCGTCCTGAACCTCAAGGGCGTGGTCTGCCGGATGCACTCGGACGCGAGCGAGGTCGAGGCGCCCCTGGTGGTCACCGGCCCGGGTGAGATCACCGCGAAGGACATCGACCTGCCCGCGGGCGTCGAGATCCTCAACCCCGACCTGCACATCGCCACGCTCGAGAAGAAAACGAAGCTCGAGCTCTACATGACGATCGGTCGCGGCCGCGGCTACCGCCCGGCTGAGGAGAACAAGTCCTCCGACCAGCCCATCGGCGTGATCCCGATCGACTCGATCTTCTCGCCCGTGCGCCGCGTCGCCTACGCCGTCGAGCAGGCCCGCGTCGGCCAGAAGACGGACTTCGACAAGCTCACGCTCGACATCGAGACGGACGGCTCGATCGACCCCCAGGCCGCTCTCCGCGAGGCCGCCGAGCTGCTCATCAGCCAGCTCGCGATCTTCACGGACGCGGACCGCATCCAGGAGCTTCGGGCGGCCCCCGGCGGCCAGCTCGATGGCCACGGCCTCGCCGTCGGCGGCGGCGCCCAGGCCGCTCTGCAGGGCGAGGAGTACGGGATCCTGATCGAGGAGCTCGAGCTCGGTGTGCGCTCCTACAACTGCCTCAAGCGCGCGGGCATCCAGACGGTCGGCGATCTGATCTCGAAGTCCGAGGCGGAGCTGAACGCGATCCCGAACTTCGGCAAAAAGTCGATCGACGAGGTCATCGAAACGCTTCACGCAAGGGGCCTGAACCTCCGCGCCGACTGACCAGGAAGTCAAGGCGCGAAGCGGGGCGACGTTCCCGCCGACTCGCGTGACGGCCGGTTCGGGGACATGCATCCTCACCCGCTCCGGTAGGCCACGCCGGCTGCGTCCTTGCCCGCTTGGCCCTCGACTCCCTGTAGCGCTTAGACTTCACACGAGAGAACGATGAGACACCAGAAGACACGCAACAAGCTCAGCCGCGACAGCGCCCACCGCAAGGCGCTGCTGATGAACCTCTCGAAGGAGCTGATCGAGCACGAGCGGATCAAGACCACCGAAGCGAAGGCCAAGGCGGTCAAGCCCGAGATCGAGAAACTGATCACGCTCGCGAAGCGCGGCGATCTCCACGCGCGCCGCCAGGCGCTCTCAACGCTCGCTCAGGACAAGTTCGCGGTGCACAAGCTCTTCGTCGAGGTAGCGCCGCGCTACGCGGAGCGCCCCGGTGGCTACACGCGGATCTTGAAGATCGGTCAGCGCGCGGGCGACGCGACCGAAATGGTCTTCCTCGAGCTCGTCTGAGCCTCCGGCGAGGGTGAGAGGGCCCCGCCCGCAGCACCCGACGCCCGGCGCTCCCCCGGGGTGCGGGTGAAGACGAAGCTCACGCTCGAGTACGACGGGGCGGCCTTCGCGGGCTGGGCACGCCAGCCCGCGGAGCGCAGCATCCAGGAGGAGCTCGAGAGCGCGCTGCAGCTCGTGCTCGGACCGACGGGGACCGACGGCCGTCCGCTGCGCCTCAGCGTCGCAGGGCGCACCGATCGCGGCGTGCACGCATGGGGGCAGGTCGCGAGCTACGCGCACGAGGCGCTCGACCCGCAGCGCCTCAACGGGTTGATCGGCGCGGATCTCGCCGTGCTTGCCTCCGAACCCGTCGCGGAGGGGTTCGACGCGCGGCGCGACGCTCGCACGCGGACCTACTGCTACCGCGTGCTCGCACGTCGCACGCGAAGCGTGCGCGAGCGCGGCCGGGCCTACTGGTGGACGAAGCCGGTCGACCTCGCTCTGCTCGACGCCTGCGCGGCGGCCGTGCGGGGCCGGCACGACTTCACCGCCTTCACCCCGAAAGAGACCGAGCACACCTGGTTCCGTTGCGATGTCCTGAGTGCGGAGTGGCGCGAGGAAGGGGAGGTGCTCGCGTTCTGGATCGAGGCGGACATGTTCCTGCGCCACATGAACCGCGTCCTCGTGGGCACGATGCTCGAGGTCGCCCGCGGCTGGACCACGCTCGAGAGCTTCACGGAGCTGCTCGAGGGGCGTCCGCGTCTGGAGGCGGGACCCACCGCGCCCGCGCACGGGCTCGCTCTCGCCAGCGTCAGCTACTGAGCTCGGCTCACAAAGTTCTTGTTTGGTGAAAAGCTTGACAATGTGGAATTGCTCCGTTTAGGCTGGCCCAGCCGCCCGTAGCCCAGGGGACCGCGGGCGAGGATCTGCGCAGGAGCCAAATCGCTCCCGGGCTGGAAGCCCTCCCGACAGCGCAACATAGAGAGAGGGGCATCATGAGAGGTCTGACCAAGGCTGCGCTCTGCGCAGCCGCAATAGTCCTCGTCTGTGCGTGCACGGCGAGCTCCGCCCTAGCGGACGGCGCGCTCGGCTGGGGCAGCAACCAGGAAAACCAGCTGGGCAACAACTGGGTGACCACCACACCGACCGCAGCGACCGTGGGAAATCTCGCCGGGGTGACGGCGGTGGCCACAGCGGGCGGGCACTCGATGGCGATCGCCGCGGGCCAGCTCGTCACCTGGGGTACGAACAAGAACGGCCAGGGCGGCACGGGCACCACCGCGAACCACGCTCTTCCCGCGGCGACCGGGTTGGAAGGCGTCGTCGCGATCGCGGCCGGCAAGGAATTCGGTCTCGCCCTGCTCAGCAGCGGCGTGGTCAAGTCCTTCGGCCGCAACAACCTCGGCCAGCTCGGCCTCGGCGTCAAAGTCGGGCCCGAAGAGTGCGGCACGCTCGCGGAACACCCGAGCGAAATCGAACTGGAAGAACACGCTTGCAGCACCGTCCCGCGGACGGTCCCGGGGGTCACGGCCGCTTCGATCTCGGCCGGGGAATGTCACGCCCTCGTCGTGCTCACGAGCGGCAAAGTCGAGTCCTGGGGTTGCAACCGGGACGGTCAGCTCGGTGATGGCACCTCGAGCGGACCGCAGGCCTGCCGGGGTTCCTTCAGCATCGAACCATGCAGCACCTCGCCGGTCGAATCGGGCGAACTGAGCGGCGCGAAAAAGGTCGCCGCGGGCGGCAGGTTCAGCCTCGCCCTGGTCGGCGAAGGAGAAGTCTGGGGCTGGGGTGAAAACGGCAGCGGCCAGCTCGGTATCGGCGCGAGCAGCCCGAGCAAATGCCCGCAGCCCTTCTTCGGGGAAGTGGCCTGCAGCCTCTCGCCGGTCCACGTGCACGTGCTCGAAACGGCCAGCGCGATCGCGGCGGGCGAATCTCACGCGCTCGCGATCCAGGGCGGGAAGCTCTACTCCTGGGGCGCGAACGGCTCCGGGCAGTTGGGCCTCGGCTCGACCACCTCGGTGAACGAAGCGACCGAAGTTCCGGGGGCCGAACCGCTCGCGATCTCTGCGGGCGGGAACCAGAGCGCCAAGCTCGTCGCCGGCGAACGCGTCGAAGAGGCGGGAGCCAACGGCTCGGGCCAGCTCGGCGACGGAACCGAAACGAACAAAACCAGCTTCACCAAAGCGATCACGACCGAACTGCACGGCGTCGCGACGGGCGGGCTGCAGACGATCGTCTTCGGGACCCCGGGGACGACGGTCACGTCGGTCTCGCCGCCGAGCGGTCCCTCGCCGGGAGGCACGACGGTCACGATCAAAGGCGAACATCTCGCCGGCGTGAAAGAAGTCCTGTTCGGGCCCGCCGCCTCGCCAAAAGTCGAATTCGTGAGCGAAACCGAAATCCGTGCGGAATCCCCCGCGGAGAAACCGAGCACGCGGAACGTGGTCGTGATCGCGACGCGCTCGACGAGCGCGGCAACGGCCGCGAGCAAATTCACGTTCGAGCCCTCCGGGACACTCCAGTTCGGCCACTGCTTCAAACAGGCCGGCGGCAAATACAAACGAAACGGCTGCACCGAAGAAGCCGCGAGCGGCGGGGCCTGGGAATGGTCGCCGGGTGTGGTCAAAGGCGGCTTCACGGTCTCGCTGCTGCCTGAAACCACGGTCGGGTTCGAAACGACCACGCTGAAAAAACTCGCCTGCACCGGGATCTCCGGCGGCGGGGCGTTCGCACACGAAAGGAGCGTCGAAGGCGTCGTGCTCCACTTCACCGGCTGCAAATGGGAAGGCGTGAGCTGCAGCACGGCCGGAGCGGCCGAAGGGGAAATCGAAACCAACACGCTCGAAGGCGCGGTGGGCTACCTCGAAGTGGTCTCCAACAACCTCGGCGTCCAGCTCGCACCCGCGAGCGGGGAAGTCTGGTTCTCGGCGACCTGCGGCTCGGAAAAAGTCGCGATCAAGGGTGGCGCGATCGGCAGCTTCACGCCGGTGAACAGCACGACGAACGGGTTCACGTTCCGCTTCAGGCAGAACAAAGGCAAACAGTCGAAGATCGAATTCGACGAACCCGGAGCTCCGAAAGAAACCCTGGTCCTGCAGGTCAACGAAGGCCTCTTCTCCACGTTCAACGCAGCGATCGAACTGGAAGCGAAGACGGCCAACGAAGAATCGCTCGAGGCGAACACCACGCTCTGAGCGCTGCGTGCCAGGCTCGCACCGCGGGCCTGGCACGAGAGTCGTCGGGCATGTCTCCGGTCTGACGCGAGCAGAGCGCCGGCGGCGGGAAGGTTCCGCCGCCGGCCTCTCTCAGGGTTCTGCGTAGCCTTCGCAGTATTCCCGGCGCTTCTTGTCTTCCGCGGTGAGGTCCACGCTCGAGAGGGTCCGCCCGCCGGCGTCGCGCACGATCAGGCGCGCGGGCGCTTCGGCGAACACCCCGTACGCGAGGGCGCCGTCCGCATGCAGCCGCGCCGGGATCGCGACGATCCGAAGCGGTTCTTCGCCGTGCGCGCTGACCGCGCTCACCGAGGCCGCGGGCGCTCTGAGCACTCCGTAGACGATCGACCAGCCCGCCGGCTCGCAGCCGCCCCCGAAGGTGGGTTCGAAAGGCTGCTTCATCGCCGGTTCCCGGGACGAGCGGAACTGCGATTCGCCGAAGACGCCGTCTTCGAGCTGGAGTGTGAACTGCCCGTGCCCGCCTTCGAACGTCGCGTATTCGCCCGTGAGCGTGAAGACGGTCCCCGCCGGGCTGGTTCCGTGCGCGAGCGCAACCGTCTGCGGTTCTTCCTGTTTGCGGGTCGGGCAGCGCCCGTGCGCGGGAACGGGGATCGTCGCGATCGTCGATCCGTCGGCCGCGAGCTCGGTGATCGCAACGGGTTTGGAGCTGTCCGCGGCGAGGGCCTGGACGTAGAGCGCTGCCGGGCCGCCGTCCTTTGCGGGGATCGGCACCACACGAGAGAGGAGCGTCCGCCTGTCGGCCAGCCGAAGGCGAACGCGGCGCACGTCGGCGGGCAGCGCCTGCACGAGCGTGAGCTGCCCCGATTCACAGGAGAGCACGGGCCGCTTGCTCGCGGCGCGTCCCGCGATGCAGAGCCCTCCGCCCCCGCCGGTCGCGACGATCCTGCCGCCGTCGACCTGTTCGCTGACCGAGTATTCGACCGAGATTTCGGCACGGCAGTCGCGTCGTTTGAAGGCCCCTCGCGCTTCGGGGGTGACGGTGAAGCGGGCGCCGGAGGAGGTGGTTCCTTTCCCGAATGCCTTCGGTCTGCTCACCGTCGGAACCGGTTTCTTGCCGGTCAGTGCCGCCTCCAGACGGAGGTATCCCTTCTCCAGCGCCTGCCCGCGGGCCGATGCGACGCGAGCCCCGAGCGCTTCCGTGCGACGGATCAGGGATCGCTCGGACGCTCCCTCGTAACGCCTCAGCAGCGTCTGCGTCGAGGGCAGATGGAGCGATTCGAACAGCGCCGCCTCCTTGGCTGCGATTTCGAGCGTGCGCGCCGAGAGCGTCACATAGCCGCTCTGCTCCCACGTTCGCATGTCCGCGCAGACCTCCGGGCCACTCGGGCCGGAGGCCGACGCCGCGGTCTGTTCGATTTCGCGGGCGACCGCCGCGGCGACGCGTGGGTCGCTCCAGCGCAGCGCGGAGACGCTCGAGGCGAAGGTCATCGAGGCCGGCGCGAGTTGCGCGGTCTCCGCGCCGCTCGCCGACCTCCCCAGCTCGACCTCGATTGCGGTGCGCTGGTGTTGCAGGCGGGCCTGTTCGCCTTCCTCGCGGGGGGACGGGCCTCGGACGATCCTGCCTTTGCCTTCCGCGCCCGCGAGCACGTCGCGGCATTCCGATTCGAGGCTCGAGGCGAAGGCTCGGAACGCCGCAACCGCGGCGGGCGTCCCAGCGGTGACCGCCTTCGCGTACTCGTAGCGAGCCTGAAGGTAGGAGTCCGTCGCAGCGCGATCGGCCACGCTCACCGCGCCCGCGGGGGTTGCCGAGAGCAACGCGCTGCCCGCGGCGAGAGCCAGTGCGCTCGCGGCCAAGCCCCTGATTCCGATCATCGGGCGAGAATATCCGCGCCCACGGAGCGCACGACCCCTTCACGCGCGAGGGCCGAGGTGGCCCCTATGCTGGAAACCGCGGATGCTCAACGTACTGCTGACCAACGACGACGGGATCGAGGCGGACGGCCTGCAGGCTATGCGCCGCGCGCTCGCCGCGATCGACGATGTGCGTCTCGCGGTGATCGCCCCCGACGGGAACCGCTCCGCGATGGCGCGCTCGATCACGACGCGGCGGCCGTTGTGGGTCGAGGAGGTGCCCTTCGCGGACGGCACCAGCGGCTTCGCCACGGACGGCACGCCCGTGGACTGCGTGCGCCTCGCGAGCCTCGGCCTGATCGAGGACTTCCAGGCCGAGCTGGTCGTTGCCGGGATCAATCACGGCGCGAACCTCGGCGACGACATCACCTACTCGGGGACGGTCGCCGCAGCGCTCGAGGGCGTCGTCCTCGACATACCCGCGATCGCGGTCTCCCAGCAGTCGGGTGCACGCAAGCTCGACTACACCTTCGACGGGGGCTTCGGCTTCGAGACCGCCGCCGCGTTCGTCGCCGCGCTCGTCCGCCGGATCGAGGACATACCGCTCCCACCGCGCACGTTGCTCAACGTGAACGTTCCCGCGGGCGTGCCCGAGGGGGTGGAGGTGACGACGCTCGGCAAGCGCATCTACCGCGACGAGCTGAAGCTCGAGAAGGAGGAGGAGCACCGTCGGCGCTACTGGATCTACGGCGCCTACCCCGGCTTCCACGACGAGCCCGGGACGGACCTCGCCGCGGTCCATGCGGGTCGCATCGCGGTCACGCCGATCCATTTCGACCTCACCGACCACGCGAGCCTCGAGGCGCTGCGGCGTTTCGACCTCGACGGGCTGCTCGAGCCGGAGATCGGAGAGCGGCCAACACCCAACGCGGCCCCGTGAGCGCAACGCGCACCGAGCAGGATCAGACCTCGGCTCCTCCGAAGGTCCGTGCGCGCGCCGCTGAGCTGCGCGAGCAGCTGGAACACCACGCCTACCGTTACTACGTCCTCGACGACCCAGAGGTGGGCGACGAGGTCTACGACCGCCTGCTCGACGAGCTGCGCGGGATCGAGCGCGAGCATCCCGTGCTGCTCACCCCCGATTCGCCCACTCAGCGAGTGGGGGGGACCCCGGTGGGGAAGCTCGAGAAGGTCACGCACCTCGAGCCGATGCTCTCGCTGGGCAACGTGCGCTCCGAGGAGGAGCTGCGCGCCTGGGTGGAGCGGATGCGCAACCACCTCGGGCGCGAGGGGATCGAGCAGGAGCGCTTCGACTACGTGGTCGAGCCGAAGATCGACGGGCTCGCGATCAGCCTGCTCTACCGCGACGGCGTGCTCGAGCGCGGGGCGACGAGAGGCAACGGGGAGATCGGTGAGGACGTCACGCACAACCTGCGCACGATCGGCGCGATCCCACTGCGGATCAAGGATGCACCGCCGCTCGTCGAGGTGCGCGGCGAGGTCTACATGTCGCTGCGCGACTTCACCGCACTGAACGAGCGTCGCGCCGAAGCGGGGGAGTCCACCTTCATGAACCCGCGCAACTCGGCCGCGGGCACCGTTCGTCAGCTCGATCCCGCGGACGCCGCGAAGCGCCCGCTCTCGATCTGGTGCTACCAGATCGGTGTGAGCGAGGGGCTCGCTTTCAAGACCCACTCCGCGGGGCTGCAGTGGCTGCGTGACCACGGGTTTCGCGTCAACGAGGGGATCGCTCGGCTCGAGAGCGAGGACGCCGTCGTCAAGCAGTGCTTGGAGTGGGAGCGTCGCCGCGGCGAGCTCGATTTCGAGATCGACGGGGCGGTCGTGAAGGTCGACGACCTCGAGCTGCAGCGACGCCTCGGGGCGGTCGGGCGCGACCCGCGCTGGGCGGTGGCCTGGAAGTTCGCTCCCACCACGGCGGTGACGAAGCTCGAGAAGGTGATGTGGAACGTGGGCAAGTTCGGCGACATGCGCCCCTACGCGATGCTCGCCCCCGTCGAAGTGGGCGGGGTCACGATCAAGCTCGCCACGCTCCACAACGAGGAGGACATCGTTCGTAAGGACATCCGCGCGGGCGAGGACGTGATCGTCGTGCGCGCGGGCGATGTGATTCCGCAGGTCGTCTCGCCCGCGCCGCACGTCGCCGAGCACAAGCGGCGTCCGCCGCTCCCGAGACCGCCCGAGGCCTGCCCCTTCTGCGCCACGCCCACGGTCAAGGTCGAGGGGAGCATCTACACGAAATGCCCCAACCGGGTCTGCCCGGAGCGGATCTGGCAGCTCCTGAAGCACTTCGTCTCGCGCGGGGCGATGGACATCGACGGACTCGGCGAGAAGCAGGTGGATCAGCTCCAGAAACGCGGCCTCGTGCAGACCGCCGCGGACTTCTACCGCCTGAGCGAGGAGCAGCTGATCGAGCTCGAGGGCTTCGGTGCGATCTCCGCGAGCAAGCTGCTCGCCGCGATCGCCGCGTCGAAGGAGCGCCCGTTCGCTCGTGTCCTCTTCGCGCTCGGCATCGAGGAGGTGGGCGAGGTCACGGGCCGCAACCTCGCCCAGTCCTTCCGTAACATCGACGCGCTGCTCGGCGCGGAGGAGGAGCGCATCGAGCAGGTGCAGGGGGTGGGGGAGAAGATGGCCGTCCTGATCCGCTCCCAACTCCACGACGAGCGGATGCTCGAGCTGATCTCGGACCTGCGCGAGATCGGGCTGCGCTTCGAGGAAGAGGGCCCCGCCCCTTCGGAGGGGCCGCTTGCCGAGATGACGCTCGTGCTCACGGGCAGCCTGCCCGGATGGTCTCGCGAGCAGGCGACCGAGCGGATCGCGGCGGCGGGCGGCCGGGTCACCGGGTCGGTCTCCAAGAAGACGGACTACCTCGTCGCGGGCGAGAGCCCGGGCTCGAAGCTCGAGAAGGCCGAGCGGCTCGGCGTGAAGGTGCTCGACGAAGCCGGCCTGCGCGCGCTGCTCGGCGAGCGCTGACGGATCTCCTCTCGATCATCGGTCCCCAACGGCCGTCTCGAATCGTCCCCGGGGGGTAACGTAAGGGCATGGGCCCACGCAGCAGGTGGCTGGTCATCGCGACCTTGGCGCTCGCCGTCGTTGCGGCGGTGAGCGTGCTCGCCACCGCCTCCGGCGAAGGCCCGCCGGGGTCGAACCAGACTCGCGCGGTGAGCGTCGAGGGAACCGCGAGCGTTCCGATCGGGCCGCACGACTCCGCAGGCGTGGCCACGGGTGTCTATCGCGAAGCGATGGCGAAGGCGCTGGGTGACGGCCAGGCAAAGGCCGCCTTCCTCGCTGAAAAGAGCAGCGTCGCGCTGGGCCTTGCGGTCTCGATAACCGAGCAGGGCGGCTACATCGAATGCTCCGGGACCACCTCCGAATACGCTGAATACGAAGGTGAACAGCCCGACTTCGGTTACGCCGCCCAGCCCACGAGCACCGGGGTCGCCGCGCCGCTCGCCGCCGCCACCGCGCCCTCCAAAGAAACCAGCTCCGCTCAGGCGCACGTGCGGCACGCGCCGAAGCACAAGCCCAAGAAACACGTCGCCAAGGCGGCCGCAACGAACAGCGCCGCGAGCTGCAACCTCACGGCGAACGTCGCGCTCGTCTACGCCATCGGCTAGCCCTGACGCGGCTCTATCTGATCGGCGCGATCTCGCTCGCCGCGCTCGGCGTGGGCATCGTGCTGAGAATCGAGGACTCACATCCGGCGATCTCGATCGGGCTCACCGTCGCGGGTGCGATCGGGATGTTCCTCTGCTCCCGTCTTGCGGGCCGGGAGCATTCCTGAGAGGGCACGCGCTCGCGCGCTGAGCGAGCGCGCGGGGCGCTCACATCGCCGCGAGTTCGGCCGCGCTGATGTTCGAGTTCGCGATCGTGATCGTCATGTGGTCCTGGAAGACGTGCGCCGCTTCGGTCGCGATGTTGTCGTTGAAGATCGCGAACGCGAGCAGGTGCCCGTTCGCAGCCGCGCAGTAACCCACGAGGTTCGAGGCACCCGTGAGCGTCCCCGTCTTGCCCTCGCAACGTCCTGAGGCGCCGGTGTGGCGCATGCGGGTTTCGAGCGTGCCCGTGTGCCCCGCGATCGCGAGGTGTTCGCGCAGGATCTGGCCCGTGGGCATGCCGGCGAGTCCCGCGAGCATGTCCACGACCTCATAGGGCGAGGTGCGATCCGAGCGCGAGAGCCCCGAGCCGTCGACGATCCTGGGGGTGAACCCGAAGATCGAGCCGATCTCCTTCGACACCACAGCCGCGCCGGCCGCCGTCGTTCCCGCGCCGCCCTTCAGCGCGCCGAGGTCCTTGACGAGCGTCTCGGCGAAGAAGTTGTCCGAGGGCGGGAGCATCAGGCCGAGCAGTTCCGCGAGCGTCGGGGATTCGACCTTCGCGAGCAGCACCGCCCCCGCCGGGGTGCTCGCCGCGCCGCTCGCCCCTCGAATCGAGACGCCGTCGCCTTTCAGCGCACCCCAGAGAGCGCGCGCGGCGTACGCCGCGGGAGCGCGCCCTCCGCGGACCGAGCCCGTCGTCCCGCGGTTGAACGCGAGGCCGCTGAGCGTCCCTTCGAGAAAGGGATCGGGTGCGTAGTTGCTGGAGGGCTCGCCGCGGCGGGCGTCGAAGAAGGTCTCATCGCCCTCGACCGAACCAGTGATGTGATGGATCCCCACCGTTTTCACCAGCTCCGTGACGAGCGAGAGCACGCTCGCACCGCGACCGCCGTAGTGCGAGGCGATGAAGGAGCTGCTCCCGAAGGTCGGGTCGCCCGCCACCGCGCAGATAGAGGCTCCCTTCCCAGATCCCACCCGGCGCGAGCCGGCCCACGCCGTAGACAGACGTCGTCAGGCGCGCTTCCGGGCCGAGCTCGGCGAGGGCCGCGGTGGCGGTGTAGAGCTTCTCCACCGAGGCGGGCGGTCGCATCGTGCTCGCGCGTTCGGAGAAGAGCGCCTTCTTCGCGGTCACGTCGTACACGTAGGCCCCATCCGCGGGCCCCGCGAGGGCGAGCTGGCCGCGCAGATCGGCCTGCATCGAGGCGAGCGAGCCGCTCGCGCCCGCGACCGGGACGTGGACGAGCGCCGAGACGAGGATCCCGCACAGCAGAATCCCGTGCTTCGCGAGGCGTTTCAGGGGCACTCGGCCCTAGAATGTTGGCGATGGGCAAGGTTGTCAAGCTGGAACCGAAGCTGAAGAAGGCGGCGGCGGCCGGCAAGGCCAGGACGGCCCGCGAGCGCCGGATCGCGGCGCGTGGGATCGGGCAACCCGCCTCGATCGACCGTCGCAGGCGCCCGCGCCGCGACAAGACCGCGCTCGTTCTCGGTGGCGGCGGCTTCACCGGCGGCGTCTACGAGATCGGCGCGCTCCGTGCGCTCGACCTGCTCGCGGTGAACTCCACCGTGAACAACTTCGACGTCTACGTCGGCACCTCCGCGGGCTCCTTCATCGCCACCCTCTGCGCGAACGGCGTCACCCCCGAGGAGATGATGCGGGTCGTCACGCGCAAGGGCAAACCCCCCTTCAAAGACATCGACATCTCCGATCTGCTGCGCCCGAACCTGCTCGAGTTCGCGCGCAAGGGCGCGACGATGCCGCTGAAAGCGCTCTCCGCGGTCAAGCAGTTCGCCGCCTCGCGCGGCGGCGTCTCGGCGATGGACCTCGCGCTCGGGCTCGCCGACGTGCTCCCCTCCGGCCTCTACACCGGCGCGGGGATCGAGAAATACCTGGACGAGGTCCTCAACGAACCGGGCCGCACGAACGACTTCCGCAAGCTCGACTGCGAGCTCTACCTCACCGCCACCGACCTCGACACCTGCGAGCGCGTGGTCTTCGGCGTGGAGGGCAACGACGAGACGTCGATCTCCACCGCGGTGCGCGCCTCCGGGGCGCTCCCGATGGTCTACTCGCCGGTCGAAGTGGACGGGCGCGAGCTGATCGACGGGGGCATCGTCTCGACCACGAACCTCGACCTGGCCGTCGAGGCGGGGGCGAAGCTCGTGATCGTGATCAACCCGATCGTGCCCTTCGTGAACGACTTCGAGGGGACCGTGAAGACGCTGCGCGGGGAGCGTGCCCGGCGCGTGTCGGACATGGGCTTCGCACAGATCGGCTACCAGGTGTTCAAGCTCGTCGCCCACCAGCGCCTGCACGAACTCGCAAAGGGCTGGGAGGCGCGCTACCCCGGTGTCGACATCGTCCTGATCGAGCCCGAGCCCACCGACGAACTGATGTTCCAGACCTCGATGATGAGCTTCACCTCGCGCGTGGAGATCGCGCGGCACGGGTTCGAGTCCGTCACGCGCCAGCTCGCGGGCGAATACGACCGCTACCAGGGTGTGGCCGAGCGCCATGGGCTCGACATCTCCGCGAAGCGGGTGCGCGAGGTCGTCGCGCACTTCGACGAGGAGAGCGAAGAGGTGAGCGCCTGGCGCAAGATCCTCGAAGGCACCACCGGCGCGCTGCTGCGCCAGGCCGGCTCGGGCTAGAGCGCTTTTCGGACCGCCTCGAGCAGGCGGTCGCTCGCCTGTTTCGAGCGCAGGCCGATGCGGACGTGCTGGGGCTCACCGAGCGCGTCCCCGGCCGCGACGAGCACGCCGGTCTGGGCCAGACGCGCGGCGAGCTCGGCGCCGGAGAGCGAGGGGTGCGCGGCCCAGAGGAAGTTCGCCTGGCTCTCGCTCACCTCGAAGCCGAGCGAGCGCAGCTCCTCGCTCACCCGCGGGCGCTCCGCGGCGATCGTCTCGATCCTTGCGCGGACGAGAGCCGAGCAGCTGCGCAGCGCCTCGAGCGCGCCGGCCTGTGAGAGCTCGGACACGCCGAGGTCGGGCTCGAGCTCGGCGAGCAGCTCCCCCGAGCCCGGTCCGCCGATCACATAGCCGAGACGCAGCCCCGCAAGACCCCACGCCTTCGAGAAGCTGCGGAAGACGAGCAGCCGGGGATGCTCTGCGAGCAGCTCCAGCGACCCCGTCTGCGGCTGGGCGTCGGAGAACTCGACGAGCGCCTCGTCGAGCAGCACGGCCACGCCGTCGGGGAGCCCCTCGAGCAGGCGGCGGAGCTCGCTCGTGGCGAGCAGCTCGCCGGTCGGGTCATCCGGGCTCCCGAGCGCGATCGCGCTCACCTCGGGGTCCTGCGCCGCCTCGAGCAGGGCATCGGTGCCCCCTTCCACGCGCACCGCCTGGCCGTGGGCGCGGCGGGCCATCAGTGGGTAGAGCGGGTACGAGGGCCAGCGCGTGAGCAGTCGCCGGCCCGGGGAGATCAGCGCGCGCGTCGCTGCTGTGAGCAGCTCGGCCGCGCCGTTGCCGAGCACGAGCCGCTCGGGCTCGACCCCGTGAAGCTCGGCGAGCTCGTTGCGCAGGTCGGTTCCGCGCAGGTGCGGGTACTCGTGCAGTCCGCGGCGGGCGACGAAGGTGATCGCGTTGACGATCCGCGGGTGCGGGAGCTCGTGCCAGGTGGTGTGCGAGAGATCGAGCGCGTCCACGCGCGTGAGCGCTTTGCGGCGGCGCTCCGCGGCCTCCTCGCGCAGGCCGGCGTTGACCTCCTCCTCGGACATCCCCTCGAACTGCTTGTAGTAGTCGAGCAGGCCCATCTCACTTCGTTCTAGCAGCGCGCCTGCGGGCTCGAAGTCCTCGCGGGGCCGGTGGCCCGCCCGATCACCCGAGGCCGTTCCCGCCCGAGACGAGGCTCGAGCCGGGGCCGTGGAGCACGACGAACCAGACCGTGAAGATCGCCGCGCAGACGAGTGCGGTGATCCCGAAGATCATCCCCATCACCCCGCTGCGCTGGTCATAGCCCGCCGCGCGGCGTACGAGGATCCATGCGTTGTCCATCCGCTTGAGCAGCGCGAGCGCGCCGAAGAGCAACGCGAACAGCGCGGCGAACGCGACGAGGATCCCCGCGCCCACGTTGCCCGTGATGTAGTTCGCCTGCGAGCCGAGCCAGAGGCACGCCACGGGGATCGGGCCCCAGCAGAGCAAGCTGAGGAAGATCATCCCCGCGAACAGCCCGGTCGCGAGCGAGCCGTCCACGCGCTGGCGCGTCTCGCCCTTGCGTTCGGGTGTGTCGCGGTAGTGGACGGGCGCGGTGCCCGGCCGACGGCCCACGAAGAGGCCGCCGTTGTCAGCTGGGTCAGTGCGCATCGATCGCCGGTTCCGTCCGCTCGCAGTCCGAGCTCAGCCCGCGTAGAGGGCGTCGAAGAGCTCGGCGTACTTCTCGTTGACCACGTTGCGCTTGACCTTCAGCGTCGGCGTGAGCTCGCCCGTCGCCTGGGAGAGGTCGTGATCCAGGACGCAGAACTTCTTGACCTGCTCGACCTGGGCGTATTTCGAGTTCGCGCGGTCGATCTCGCCCTGGATCAAAGCGAGCACCGCGGGCTCCTTGCAGAGCGTCGCGATGTCCTCGGGCAGCCCGTGCTCGCGCGCGTAGGCGGGGATTTCTTCCTCGTCGAGGGTCACGAGCACGACGGGGTAGGGGCGCGCATCGCCGTGCATCACCGCCTGGGAGATCCAGCGGCTCTGCTTGAGGTCGTTCTCGATGTTCGCCGGGGTGAGGTTCTTGCCGCCCGCGGTGATGATGATGTCCTTCTTGCGGCCGGTGATCGAGAGGTAGCCGTCCTCGTCGATCGAGCCGAGGTCGCCCGTGTGCAGCCACCCGTTCTCGATCGCACCGAAGGTGCTTTCCGCACGGTTGTGGTAGCCCTGGAAGATGTTCGGGCCTTTGATCAGGATCTCCCCGTCCTCGGCGATCTTCAGCTCGACTCCCGGCAGAGCTTTGCCCACCGTGCCGAAGCGGTGCTCGGCCACCGTCGAGCCCGTCGCCGCGGTGGCCGTCTCGGTCATCCCGTAGCCCTCGAGCACGGGGACGCCGCAGGCCCAGAAGAATTCGAGGATCTCTTTGGCGATCGGGGCGGCGCCGCTCGTCGCTCGCCGCACGTTGCCGCCGAAGATCGCGCGCACGTTCGCGAACAGCCGCTCGTCCGCCTCCTCGAAGGCCTTCTGCATCTCCGCGGGAACCTCCTCGCCGCGGTTGAGCATGTCGCGGACCTTCACGCCGAGGGCGATCGCCTGCTCCGCCTGCTCGCGCTCCGCGGGCTCCATCGCCTGGATCGCGCCGTGAGCGAGCGTGTAGATCTTCTCGAAGACCCGCGGCACGGAGGGGAGGTAGGTCGGTTTGACCTCCTGCAGCTCGGGGATGATCTCCTTCGTGTCGCCGCCGAAGTAGGCGAGCGTCCCGCCGAGATCGAAGACCGCGAGCTGGATCAGCAGTGCGAAGGAGTGGGCGAGGGGGAGGTAGAGGTAGATCACCTCGTCCTCTTCGATCTCCCCCGCCTCGCCGACCATCTCGACGATCGAGGCGTAGTTCCCGTGGCTGAGCACGCACCCCTTCGGCGGGCCGGTCGTGCCGGAGGTGTAGATGAAGGTGAAGGCATCCTCGGGCTTGACCGCCGCGCGGCGCGCCTCGAGCTCCTCGGCGGGCCTGCCGCGACCGCGCGAGCGCACCTCATCGAGCGAGATCGCGTCGAGCGCGAGGGCGGCGGCGCCCGAGCCGTTCGCCTCCGTGGAGGGCGGGTCCATGACGATCACCGTGCGCAGCTCGGGGACCTGATCGGAGATCTCCACGATCTTCGCGAGCTGTGTCTGGTCCTCGACCACGATCGCCACAGCTCCCGAGTCGGAGATCACCCAGAGGCACTCCTCGGGGGAGTTCGTCTGGTAGATCGGCACGACGGTGAGGCCCGCGGAGGTCGCCGCCATGTCCGCGTAGGTCCACTCCGGACGCGTGTTGCCGAGGATGCAGATCCGCTCGCCCGGCTCGAGGCCGATGTCGATCAGCCCGAGGCCGATCTCCTGGACCACCTCGCCGAGCTCGACGTAGCTCACGTCGTGCCAGGCGCCGTCGCGCTTGTAGCGGATCGCGACGCTCGTGCCGTGATCGGCCACGGCGCGGGGGATCAGGCCGGCGATCGTCTTCGACCCCGTGCTCGTCGTCGCCTCCATCGCTACTCCCCTCTCGCTCTCCGGAAAATGGTGTCTTGATGTTAGACGTTGGGCGCGGCCGACTGGCTGCTTGGACAGTGTTTCAGGGGGGTTTGTGCCTGCGGCGGCGGAAGGCCTCCCGCGCGGGCGCCCCTAGACCGGGTTCGGCACGTCGATGAAGTGCTGCTCGATCCCGAAGCGCTCCGCGAGCCGTTCGCCGAGTGCGCGGATGCCGAACGTCTCCGTGGCGTGGTGCCCCGCCGCGATCAGGTGCACGCCGAGCTCGCGCGCGAGCGCGGTCGCGCGCTCGGCGGGCTCACCGGTGAGCAGCGCCTGCGCACCGGCCTGCGCGGCCTCGCCGATGTAGTCCGAAGCGGAGCCCGAGACGATCGCGAGGCGCGAGACCAGGGGGATGTCCGCGTCGAGCAGCAGCGGCTCGCGAGCGGTCAGGTTCGCGACGCTCCCGATCAGCTCGGAGATCGGGATGCCCTCGCCGGGGAGCGTGGCGATGAAGCCGAGCGTCGCCGGGCCGCGCGCGCCGAAGGGCTCGATCCGCTCGGCTCCGAGACCGCGCGCGATCAGGGCGTTGTTCCCGATCTCGGGGTGCGCGTCGAGCGGTAGGTGGTAGGCCGCGAGGGCGAGGCTCGGCATCGAACAGGATCTGCAGACGCCGCTTGAGGTTCGCGTCGAGCGCGCGCACCCCCGAGCCCCAGAAGAGCCCGTGATGGACGAGCAGCAGCTGTGCTCCGCTCGCCGCCGCGCGCTCGAAGGTCTCCGCGTTCGCGGAGACCGCGGTCGCGATCAGCTCGACACTCTCGGGGCCCGGAACCTGCAGGCCGTTGACGCAGTAGTCCTCGAAGCGCTCGGGCTCGAGGAGCTCATCGGCAGCGGCGAGGATGTCCGGTGTTCGAGCGGGAATCAGGCGAGGTTAACGCCGGGGCCGCATTTGAGGTCCGGGCACGATCTGCCGACAAGCTCTGAAGCGATGGATCGTGCTCGGCTCAGACGTTCGATGCGGCGCCTCGTGCTCGCCCATGCTCGGCGATCTCTCTCGCTCGGGCTGCTCTTCGCCGCCGGCGTCCGCGTTCGCGGCGACGAGCGCGCCGACGCTGCTCGCGCCCGCAGCTTCGAGCGCGCATCCGAACGCACCGCTGAGCATCGAATACGAACTCCCCGAAGCGGGATCCTCGGGGACGATCAAATTCGTCCCGGCGAGCGGCCCGACGGTGACGGTCACGCTGAGCTCGCCCGCGCTCGCGGCGGGCAAGCACCACTTCTTCCTCGAACCGCACGCGCTCGCGAGCGAAAGCGCGAACGTGAGCGAAGCGAGCGCGTCCTCGCTCGCTCGATGGCGAATACACCGTCGTGCTCGGCTACTCCGACCTCGCGAAAGAACCGAACGCGACGGCGAGCGCGGCCAAAGTGACGCTCAAAACGGCGAGCCTCGCGCCGACGCTGATCGAACCCATGACGGGAAAACCTTCCGCGCGGAACCGATCAAAGTGGGCTACACGCTGCCCGAAGCCGCACTGCCGGGCTCGGTGAAGATCGACGCTGATCGGCGCCGTCGCGGGCGTGAAGCAGCTCACGCTCTCGAACAGCGCGGCAGGCTTCGCACACGGCCGAAATCGTGCCCTCGAACCTCGCGCTCGGAGCGGGCGTGGCCAGCGCGCCGTCGCGGCGCCCTCCCGGCCGAAAGTACACGCTGCTGCTCGTCTCCCAGGACGCGCTCGGCAACCCCGCCGCGAGCTCATCGAGCGTGAGCGTGGGCGTCGCCTACGCGCTATGTGGAGGGGGCCATTTCTCCGCGACCGGCGAAGTTCCCTGCCAGCCCGCGCCGAAGGGCTACTTCGTCGCTGCCCAAGGGCGCGACCGTCGCACTCGAATGCACCGCGGGGCATTTCGCAGCGAACGAAGGCGCCGGAACTCTGCGTGGCTCGCCTGCCCGGCAACTACGTGCCGGGGACGGGCGCGAAGTCAGAGCTCGAATGCGAACAGGGCACCTGGCAGGACGCGACCGAAGCGACCACGTGCAAATCGGCGACCCCCGGGCACTACGCGACGCGCGGCTCCGTCTTCCAGACCCCCTGTGCGCCCGGTCACTTCAACCCGCACACGAGCTCGCCCTCGGCCGAATACTGCGAGCTCGACGCGCCCGGCTCCTACTCGGGCGAAGCGGCCGCGGACGCGACGAGCTGCGAACCCGGGCGCTTCGCCGCCGAATGGGGAAGCGCAGCTCTGCACCCCCGCGGCGCCCGGGAGCTTCGTCGAAGCCGAAGGGGCGTCGAGTGAGACCCCGTGCCCCGCCGGCAGCTTCGCCGCGGCCACGTCGTCCTCGAGCTGCACGACCACCCCCGAGAACACGTACGCGACGGGTGGGGCGGTCGAAGCAACGCCCTGCCCGAGCGGCACCACCTCCGGCCGGGGCGCCGCCTCCTGCAAGGCGGTCGAGACGAGCGGCGGGGAGCTCACCCGTGCTCTCCCCGGTCCCGTCCACCTCGCCCGGAGCGGCCGTCCTGCAGCCGGGTCGCGCCGTCCGCGACCGTACCCACGATCAAGATCGCGGCGGCGCGCCACCCCGTTTCGCTCGCGCGGACCGGAGCGCAGCGATACGTGCTCACCTGCAGCGTGCCGAGCACCCTGCAGGTGCGGGTCGGCCTCGCGATCGCGGTCGCTCACAGGCACCTCGCGCTCGCCGGGCGAAGCACGACGGTTCGTTGTGCGGCCGGGAAGCCCGTCGAAGTGGCCGTTCGCTTCAAGCTCTCGCGCGCGGCGAAGGCGATGCTCGCCGGGCACGGGGCGACGGTCGCGCTGAGCGTGCGCGCCTTCGCGACCGGGGCGGGCACACATTCGCTCGTCGCCCACGCCACCGTTCACGGCACGCTCTGAGACGCACGAACCGACCATCGCCGCGGCGCCGTTCGAGCGCCTCGTTCGCCTGCGTGCGGACACTCCGCGCGGGCCCAAGCAGCGGCGACGTTGTGTGATACTGCCCGATGCATCGGGGCGTGGCGCAGCCTGGTAGCGCGCACCGTTCGGGTCGGTGAGGTCCCGAGTTCGAATCTCGGCGCCCCGATAGACGAGAGCCCCGCTCTGGCGGGGCTCTCGGTGTCTGGCGGGGGCGAGCAGGCAATCGCTCCCTGCTCATACACTCCGCTCCCACCGCGCGGATCGAAAACGGGAGCCAGCAATGAACTTCGGCCTGATGATGTTCCCGACGGAGTACTCCGTCGCACCGCACGAGCTCGCCAGGATGGCCGAGCAACGCGGCTACGAGTCGCTCTTCTTCCCCGAGCACACGCACATCCCGGCGAGCCGCGCGACGCCCTACCCGGCGGGTGGCGATCTGCCGAAGGAGTACTGGCACACCTACGACCCCTTCATCGCGCTCACCGCCGCAGCGGCGGCAACGGAGCGCCTGAAGGTCGCGACGGGCATCTGCCTGGTGGTCGAGCGCGACCCGATCACGACGGCCAAGGAGGTCGCCTCGCTCGACCAGCTCTCCGGGGGCAGGCTGCTGTTCGGGATCGGCGCAGGCTGGAACGTCGAGGAGATGGCCAACCACGGCACCGACGCCGCGCGGCGTTTCGGCGTGATGCGCGAGCGCGTCGAGGCGATGAAGCAGATCTGGAGCGAGGAGGAGGCGAGCTACCACGGCGATCACGTCGAGTTCGATTCGATCTGGTCCTACCCGAAGCCGCTGCAGCAGCCCCACCCGCCGATCCTGCTCGGCGGCAACGGGGCGAAAGTGATCGAGCGCGTTCTCTCCTACGGCGATGAGTGGATGCCCAACGCGATGCCCGACGCCGACGCGCTTCAGCAGCGGATCCGCCACTTCCACACTCGCGCGCAGGAGTCCGGTCGCGGGCAGCTCGGCGTCACTCTCTACGCCGCACCCGCGAAAGCCCGGGCGATCTCGGGATACGAGCAGGCGGGCGTCGGGCGCTACGTCTTCCTGCTGATGTCCGCGGGACGCGAGCAGACCGAGCAGCGGCTCGAGCACCTCGACAAGGTGATCGCCGAGGGCAGAGGCGCCTAGCTCGCACCCGGGGTGAGCTCAGGAGGGGTCATAGCGATGACTCTCCGGGGCCGGCGCGACGCGCACGGGAGGGAATAGCATCGACCCCACGCGATGGCGTCGTCGCGTCGCGGTGGCGCACACTCGGGAGCACGACCGATTGGAGGCGCCGTGCCTGGATTGATCCGCAGAACCGCCGCCGGCCTCGCGACGGTCGCGGCGCTCGTCACGATCGCGCTCTCTATCGCCCCCGCCGCGAGCGCCGATCAGGCGCCGGCCTCACAGCCCCCGGCTCGCCGCCTGGAGGCGGACCCGCCCTTCCACCACGCAAAGCCCGCGACATTCGGACCCGGTCTCTCACAGAGCTCCTCGCCCTCAGCCTCCCCGTGGATCCCTCTCACGAACGCGCCGGGCTTCGTGCCGGGCACGATGCTGCTTGCAAGCGACGGCACGGTGCTCGTGCACGAAGAGCCCGAAACCGGCGGTACCTCGGCATGGTTCCGGCTCACGCCGGACTCGGAAGGGAACTACGCCGACGGGTCGTGGAGCAAGCTCGCGCCGATGCCCTCGGGCTATGCCCCGCTCTACTTCGCTTCCGCGATCCTGCCGGACGGGCGGATGATCGTCGAGGGTGGCGAGTACAACGGGTCGAGCCCCGAAGGTGTGTGGACGAACAAAGGAGCGATCTACAACCCCGCGACGAACTCGTGGAAGAAGGTCGCCCCACCCCCTGGCTGGACGAACATCGGCGACGCCCAGAGCGACGTGCTCGCCAACGGGACGTTCGTCCTCTCGCAGGCGTGTCAGAACTGCCTCTCCGAAGACTTCATCCTCTCCACCGATGACGCTCTCTTCAACGCGAGCGGGCTGAGCTGGAACGTGATCCCCGGCCACGGCAAGAACGATCCCAACGACGAGGAGGGGTGGACCCTCGAGCCGAGCGGCCAGCTGCTCGCGGTGGACACCTGGCTCACCCCCTCGACCGAGCTGTTCACGCCGAGCAGCCTCACCTGGAGCGCCGCGGGAAACACCCCCGCCTCGCCCGTGGACAGCCCCGAGGCCGAGATCGGCCCGCAGGTCGAGATGCCCGGCGGCAACACGCTCGCGGTCGGCGCGGGGACCAGCGACGAGATCGCGCCCGAACCGTGCACCGTCCACAAGCCCGCCGCCACCGCCCTCTACGATTACGCCGCCGCGAAGTGGGTCAAGGGCCCGTCGATCCCCACGATCGAAGGGCAGCAGTACGACAGCGCGGACGGTCCGGGTGCGGTGCTCCCCGACGGGAACGTGCTCTTCGACGTGAGCCCGTGCGTCTACAGTGCGCCGCTCGCCTTCGAGCTCTACGACGCGAGCAGCAACTCGCTCAGCGCTGTGCCCGACGTGCCGAACGCGGCCAACGACTCCACCTACTACACGCGGATGCTCGACCTCCCCAACGGACAGGTCCTCTTCAACGACGGCAGCGAAGAACTCGAGCTCTACACCGCGGGAGGCGCCGCGAACCCGGCCTGGGCGCCCTCCGTGAGCTCACTCAGCTCGACCAAGCTCGTTCCGGGCAAGACCGCGAGCCTCAGCGGGACCCAGCTCGCGGGCCTCGATCAGGGCGCCGCCTACGGCGACGACGTGCAGGACAACACGAACTTCCCGCTCGTGCGCGTCACGAACACGGGCTCGGGCGTGGTCACCTACGCGCGCACGAGCGAATGGAGCTCCGTCGCGATCGCCCCGGGGACACCGTCGTCGACCCGTTTCACCCTCCCCAAGAGCACCCCCGCGGGGGCGAGCACGCTGGAAGTCGTCGCCAACGGAATCGCCTCGGCGCCGGTGGAAGTCACCGTGAAGTAGGGCCTGGCCGCGGTCGCACCCAGGTTCGCTCGACGCGCGTAGACGCCTCCCGGCGATACTCAAGCGAGCATGTCCGCGCCGCCCGAGCACCCTCTCGACAACCCCGCCTACGCCTCGCTCCACGGGCCGCACGTCCATCTCGCCGAGGTGAGCGGGCGCGTGCGCCGCTACCTCCCGGATGTCGCTCCCTTCCTCGCGATGCCCGCGACCCCCTCCGCGCAGGACTGGGAGGACGCCGGCTCCCTCGTCGACCCGGGCAGCTTCGTCGCAGGCCGCTACGGCGGCCTAGATCTGCCCGCGGGCTGGCGCGCGGTGCGCTCCTTCGATCTCGTGCAGATGGTCGAGGAGCGGCTCGAGGGAGCTCACTGCGACGAGGCGGTGGTGCTCGGAGCAGCCGATGTTCCGGAGATGCTCGAGCTCGTCGCGCGCACCGAGCCCGGCCCGTTTCTGGAGAGGACCATCGAGCTCGGCACCTACCTCGGGATCCGACGCGATGGCGCGTTGGTCGCGATGGCGGGAGAGCGCTTCCATCTCGAGGGATGGACGGAGATCAGCGCGGTGTGCACGCTGCCCGATCATCGCGGCGAAGGACTCGCATCTCAGCTGATGGGAGAGCTGATCGCGGGCATCCACGCGCGTTCGGAGCGGGTCTTCCTGCACGCGATGGGCACCAACGCGAGCGCGATCAGCCTCTACGAGACGCTCGGCTTTCGCCTGCGCCAGAAGGCCACGCTCACCGTCCTGCAACGCGAACCGCTCGGCGCTCCGGCGTAGCGCATCGCCCGCAGTCGATGCCCACGCTCACGATCAAGGGGTTCCCCGTCTCGACCTGGGTCCGCACCGCGTGCATGGCCGCCGTCGAGAAGGGCGTCGACTACGAGCTCCTCCCGCTCGAGTACGGGAGCGACGCTCACCTCGCCCTCCATCCCTTCGCGAAGATGCCCGTGCTCCAGCACGGAGGCAAGGTGATCGCGGAGTCGCTCGCGATCGTGAACTACATCGACGAGGCCTTCGAGGGGCCCGCCCTCCAGCCCAGCGAGGAGGACGGGCGCGTGTTGATGTGGGAATGGATGAGCCTCTGCTCCGACTACGTCTACCGCCAGGTCGTCCGCGGCGTTCCGCGCAACCGAAGGGCGAGCGCCGAGGAGCTCGCGACGGCCGCACTCGTGCTCGGACGCGTCGACTCGCGCCTCGGCGGCGGTCCCTTCCTGTGCGGCGAGCGGATCACGCTCGCCGACCTCTACCTCGCGCCGCAGGTCTCAAACGCCCGCGAGAAGGCCCCAGAGCTGCTCGACCCGCTCGCAGGGCTGCGCGCCTGGCTCGAGCGCATCGAGCGCAGGCCGAGCTTCCAAGTCACCTCCTACGACCCCGCCGCGCTGTAGGCACCCACGTCCGCCGGGCGAGCGGGCCCGCATCCCACGGCCTGCCTGGAATCAGCGGCCTGAGATCCGCTCCAGCGCGCGGCTACCGATCGCCGAGGCGAGCGCCATCTGACTCGCCGGCCTTTCGCTCACCTTCGCGGGCAGGTCGACGAAGCTCTCCGCGAGCTCCGGCGCGGCCGCACGCGCGAGGGCGAAGCAGGCCCCGACCGCGGTGCGGCAGACGGAGGGGTCGACGCTCCACACGGTCTCGAAGCAGCGCGCGCGCGAGCGCGAGCGCGGCGCGACTTCACGAGCGACCAGACACACGCAGTAGCCCGTCGCTTCGCAGATCACCGCCCACTCCATCCAGAGCGGGTCGGTCACCGCGATGGGAAGCTCGGCGGGGGCGCCCGCGGGGGCGGAGGCGGATGCGAAGTCGGCGAAGGCGCCCGCGAGCTGGGCCGAGGACGCGAACTTCCGCCAGCGTCGCTGCGAAGCGCGGTAGAACTGCTCGCGCTGGAAGGACCCGAAGATCACGGGGCGTTCTGCGCGCGCGAGCGTCTCGTCCTCGATCGCCCTCGTGAGCTCGAGCAGCACGGGCTTTGCGAGCACGCGCGGCTCGGACTGGGGGTGGGAGCGGCGCACCGTCGCGAACAGCGATTCGGGCTCGGGCGAGCGCGCGCGGTTGATCGCATCCGGGAGCGTCACGCCCCGCGTCCGGTCTGCTGCGATGCGACGCACCGCCGTGGCGTCCTCGCTCGCGTAGCGTCGGTGACCGCTCGGCAGGCGCTCCGGTAGCGGGAAGCCGTAGCGGCGCTCCCACATGCGCAGCGTCGCCGCGGGCACTCCCGTCGCGGCAGCGAGATCGCCGATCGTCAACGTCGACTCCATATCTCCACGCATGTAGAGGTTTCTTGGACAGGAACGGGATTATTCTTCGCCGTCAACGGACAAAGTACATCTCAGCGCAACCAGTCACTTTGCTGCCCAGAAATCGGTCCGTGTGCCGAAAGTTCGAACCTCGATGACAAAGCCCCAGGATCCGCTTCAACAAGCGCTTCGCGCCGCTCTGAGCGCCGCCGAGAACGGCGACCTGAACGGCGCGCGCCTCCACGCCACCGCCGCGGCCGCGGCCGCCTCGCGGCTCGCCGGATCTGCCGCAAAGGACCCGCCGGCCGTGCCCGCGCCCGCCATGCTCGACAAGCGCTCGCACAGCCAGTCACTGCTCAAGGGCCTTGCGATCCTCGCGCTCTTCAGCGAGGAGCGTCCCGTCTGGAAGCTCAGCGACATCGCCGAGCACCTCGAACTCACGCGCTCGAGCACGCACCGCTACCTCACCACGCTCGTCGCGCTCGGCCACCTGCGGCGGACGAGCGGCAGGCAGTACGCGCGTGGGGGCGAGACCCTGGCCGCCGCGGGCTAGCCCGCCGCCGCCGTCCCGGCGCCCCGATCGGGCGAGGTGCCCATCCGCATCGGCGCCGGCTTCATCTTCATCGCGCCTCCGATCCTCATCGCCATCGGAGGTGTGGTGAGCGCGGGAACCTCACCGGGCGCGGCCGCAACCGCGACGCCCAGCACGAGCAGCAGCACGGCCGCGCCGTAGACCGCGATCCTGCGCCGGGGCAGCACTCGCTCAGCGGCGATCAGCACGGTGAGCAGAGCCATCCAGGCGATGCTCATCATCCCGAGCGCGTAGAGCGCGACCATCAGGTTCCAGCAGCAGGCCACGCAGCAACCCCCGTGCTCGGTGCCCGCTAGCAGCAGGCCGCGCGCGCCCGCTCCGCGAGCGACGTGCGCGCTGCTCCCGCGGCAGCGAGCGAGCCAGCGCTGCTTCGCCGCGCTGAACTGCCACAGCCCGGCGGCGGCCACCGCGCCGCCCGCGAGGTAACGCCCGCCCGAGGACCAGGCGAGCGCGCTCGGGTGTGCGGAGCGCACCACCTCGAGCACAGCCCAGCCCGCCAGGCCCGCGACCATCCAGACTGCGCCGTAGCCCGCCAGGAAGGGGAGCGCCGCGCGCGTTCTGAAGCGAGCGACGGTGCGGAGCAGGGCGGGGGAGACGGCGGGAAGCATCATCGCCGTGCTCATCACCGCCCAGGAGAGGGCGAACCACCCGAGCGCGCCCGGATCGCCGCCCGGTCCGCCGTCCATCCCGGACATCCGCCCGGCGAGCACGAGCCAGGCTCCGGCGCACGCCGCGAGCAGCCCAGCGGCGACGGCCGCGGGGACGAGACGATCCGCGGTGGCCTCAGGCCTGATCGCGGCGGCCCCTGCCATCGCTCAGGCCGCCGCGAACTCGTCGTGCCGGCGCATCCAGCCGGGCGAGGCGGGCTCGCCCTCGTTGCGACCGCTGGGGACGAGGTCGAGGATCTCGTAGTAGGTCATCACCGGCTCCAGGCCGCGCGCGGTGGTCGCGTAGGTGAGGTAGACCTCGCCCTCGTGCTGCGCGAAGACCAGCAGTCCGGGCCGCTCGGCGACATAGCTCGCCGCGTCGGTCCCCGATGAGGCCGCGAACTGCGAGACGACGGGCGGGAGCGAGGCCGCGCCGGGCTCGTCACGGGGCTTCGAGCGCTCGAAGTCCGTGTTGAACTCGCTCTCGAAGCTCGACGCCCAGTCGAACTCCCAGCCCATCCGTTCGCGGTAGGCGAGCAGCTTCTCGATCGGCGCCTTGGAGACGCAGATCATCGTCACGTCGCGCCCCCCCAGCTGGGCGAGCACGCCGTTGAAGCTGTCGGCGATCGAGGAGCACACGGGGCAGCCCGCCTCGAAGTCGGGGCCGAACATGAAGCTGTAGATCACGAGCTGCGAGCGACCTGCGAAGAGCTCGCCGAGCGTCTTCGGCCCGTCCGCGGTCTGCAGGCTGTACTGCTTCTCGATCCGCACCCAGGGGAGCTCGCGCCGTTCGCGGGCGAGCTCGTCTCCGAGCCGGGTGCGTTCCTTCTCGCGCTCGAGCAGTTTCCCGCGCGCAGCAAGCCACTCCTCGTGGGTGGCGATCTTCTCCGGGGCCATCTTCTCTCTCCTTGTTCTCCTGTCGTTTTTCTCGTTCCGGGAGCGCTCCGGGCGCCCTCAATCCGCGTCCCGCGTCGCGGCCGCGCCACGCGCGATGCTCAGGTTCTCGCCGGTCTCGAGCAGCGTCTTCAGCGCCGAGAGCACGCGCGGCCAGCCGCCGCCGATCAGCTCGATCACCTTGCCCCCGGGAGCGAGGCCGTCGTGGATCACGCGCAGCTGCACGGCGCTCCCCGCGGGCTCGATCTCGAATGTCACCTTCGAGCGCGGCTCGCTCGCGTGCCTGCGCGAACACCTCCTCATCGACCCCGATCGCCTCGGCGAGCTCAGGGGTGAAGGTGTGCCAGGTGTAGGAGAGGCGCCGGTAGGGCTCCGCCTCGAGCACGACCTGCGCGGGATCTGCGATCCGCACGCCGCGTTGGTTCCAGACCATCTCCGAGCCCGGCTCCCAGTCCGTCTCGAAGCTCGCGTTCCAGTAGCTCTCCGTGAAGGCCGCGCTCGTGAGGGCCTCCCAGAGGCGCTCGGGCGTGGTGCGGATGTATGTGGTGTAGACGAATGAGGGCTTTTCCATCGTGTCCTTCTCCAGGGCTCGCTTGAGGTCGGAGAGCGTCTCGACGCGCCGCTGCTCGTAGCGGTCGATCCAGCGCTCGGAGATTTCGTTGATCGGTGCGGCGTTGAGGTAGTGCAGCTTCTCCCGGCCCCGCCGGACCGTGCTCACGAGATTCGCTGCCTCGAGCAGAGCGAGGTGCTTGCTCACGGATTGGCGCGTCATGTGCATCTCCGCGCAGAGCTCACGGAGCGTCTGACCGTTGCGCGCGTTGAGGCTGTCGAGCAGCCGGCGGCGCCCAGGGTCGGCAAGCGCGCGGAACACCGCGTCGATCGTCTGTGCCTGCGGGGTCTCGGAGGGAAAGGCAGTCATTTGGCTGCCTGAGTATAGGCAGCCGCATGGGTGCATGTCAAGGGACTCCGAAAACGCGCCGCGCCGGGGTCCGTTCTCCCCCACCTCACATCCTTGCTCGGCGCTACGTTTCTCTCGGGTGCCAACAACAGCGAGCACATTCAGCTTCCAGACCGCGATCGGCCGCTGTGCTCTGCGCTGGGGCGCTCGCGGGATCAGCGCGGTTCACATGCCCGGCAGTCCGATCGCACGCGGCGTCGGGGAGACCGCCGAGACGGAGCCCGAGCACGTTCGCCGAGCGGCCGAGGCGATCTCCTCGCTGCTGGAGGGGGAGCCCACCGATCTGCGCTTCGTCGTTCTGGACACAGAGGGGCTGAGCGACTTCCGCCGCGCGGTCTACGCGGCTGCGCGCGAGATCCCGCCCGGCTCTACCGCGACCTACGGCGAGCTCGCCGCCGCCGCGCACAACGAGGGGGCCGCGCGAGAGGTTGGCGCCGCGCTCGCGGCCAACCCCTTCCCGATCGTCGTTCCGTGCCACCGCGTGCTCGCCTCGACGGGTGCCCTGCATGGCTTCTCGGCGCCCGGCGGGATCGCGACGAAGCGGCGCATGCTCGAAATCGAGGGCGCGCCGGGGTTCACCCAGGGTGCGCTCTTCGTCTGAGCGCGAGGGTGCCGCGACTTGCGCCTCGCCTCGGCGGCGAGCCGCGGCGAGGCTCGTCCCTAGAGGATCGCCTCGGGCGCGATCCGCGCCTCGGCCATGACCACTCGCTCGCCGTGGGTCGGGACGTCCTCGGCGAGCAGCCGCGCGCGCTGCTCGGCGCCCTTCGGCAAGGAGCCGTCGCTGCGCACGACCCGCCACCAGGGCAGGTCCGCGGGCATCAGCGAGAGCGCGCGCCCGGCGTGGCGGGGGGCGCCGGGGGCGAGGTCGCCGTAGGTCGTCACGTGCCCGGGGGGCACACGCCGCACACGGTCGTAGATCGTCTCCATCGCGAGCGCCATCGCGCCGAAAGCTACCGCCGCGTGGTGCCGGGCGCGGCCGCGGCGGAGCTAGTCTGAAGCTCGATGGGGGCGCAGACCGTAGAGGGGCTCAGCACGGGGGAGGACGGCCTCGTGCGCTGCTGGTGGGGTGCGTCGGACCCCGACTACCGCCGCTATCACGATGAGGAGTGGGGCTTCCCCGTCGGAGAGGACGTGCGCCTGTTCGAGAAGCTGTGCCTGGAGGGCTTCCAGGCCGGGCTCTCGTGGCTCACGATCCTGCGCAAGCGCGAGGCCTTCCGAGCGGCCTTCGCCGGCTTCGAGATCGAGCGCGTGGCCGCATTCGGCGCGCGCGATGTCAGACGCCTGCTCGGCGATGCGGGGATCGTGCGCCATCGCGGGAAGATCGAGGCGGCGATCAACAACGCGCAGCGCGCGCTCGAGCTGATCGAGGCCGAGGGCTCGCTCGGCTCCTATCTCTGGCGCTTCGAGCCCGAGCCCCGCAGCGGCCCGTTCGACTACGCCTCGATCGCCCAGACCACCACCGCCCCCGCGGCGATCGCGCTCGCGAAGGACCTCAAGCGCCGGGGCTGGCGCTTCGTCGGCCCAACGACGGTCTACTCGTTCATGCAGGCGATGGGTCTCGTCGAGGACCACCTCGACGGCTGTCACGCCAAGCCCGCCGCGCACGCCGCGCGCGAGGCCTTCCTCAGACCCTGAGCCACGAGCGCCCGCGCGTCCCCCGAACGGAGGATCGGCTTGGCGAGCCTCATGTCCTAACGTGAAAGGTGCGCAGTGGCGCCCGGTCGCCGACGCCCCCTTCAGGCGGCCGCACCCACGCTGCTGTGCGCCCCGGCCGCATGCAGGCTTTCTGACGAGAGAGGCCGCGCGGTCGGGGCATTCTTCTTCGAGCGTCGATCTCCGGCGAGCCCCGAGACGGGTATCGCTCGGCTGGCGCGAACCAGCGCGCGTAAGAGGTCTGACCAGCCATGCTCGGATCGTCCCGACCAACCGAACGATTTGCGGCCGGCTCCCAACACACGTCCGCAGCCCTTCAGCCGAAAGGCCGCATAGTCGAATCTGAGAGTGCGGCCCGGCTCGAGGACGGCCGCATCACGATGGCCACACGCACCTCTACCCATCGCCCACCGCGCCCGCTTCGGGTGGCGGCCGAGAGGCCGCCGCGCATCCCTTCGCCCAGCGCGCCCGTCGTGGCGGCGCCGAGCACCCCCGCGGAACTCGCCGCGCGCCTCTCGCTCACGGGGCGCTTCGCCGACCTCGGCTCCTGGTCCTGGGATGCGCGCAGCGACGAGATCCAGGTGAGCGAGCACTTCACCGCGCTGATCGGCGTGCCGCGCAACGAGGCGATCCCGATGAGCCGCGCGCTCGAGGTCGTCCCGCAGGAGGAGGCGGAGCACGTGCGCGCCACGCTCGACTCGCTCGCGAGCGGCGAGCGCGAGACGGCGAGCATCGACTACCGCCTGCGTGCGGCCGACGGGACGGAGCGATGGATGGAGTCCCACTGCGTCGCACTGCACGACGCCCAGGGCTCGGTCGAGCGTGTGCTCGGCGTGTCTCGCGACGTGACCTCCCGCGTGGAAGCGGCCGATGAGGCGATGCGCACGCAGCGCGAGCTCGAATCCGCACGCGATTACATGCGCGCGGTGACGGACACGATGGATGAGTCGCTCTTCACGCTCGACGCGCGGGGGTTCGTCACCTACATCAACCCCTCCGCCGAGCGCGAGCTCGGATGGAGCGCGGGCGAGCTCTACGGCAAGTCGATGCACGAGGTCGCGCACAACCAGCGCCTCGACGGTTCAACGCTTCCGATCGAGGAGTGCCCGATCATGCGCGCCCGCGCGCAGGGCGAGATCGCCGAAGTGGCCGAGGACGTGTTCTTGCGCAAGGACGGCACGAGGCTCCCGGTGAGCTACACCGCGCTCCCCCTGTCCGCGGGCGCGGGGATCGAGGGCTGCGTGGTGATCTTCGAGGACATCACCGCCCGGCAGGCCGAGCAGCGGCGGATCAGCCGCGACCGCGAGAAGCTCGCCTGGGCAGGCCGCATCCAGGAGGCGCTCGCCGAGGGGCGCTTCGAGCTCTACGCGCAGCCGATCGTGGAGTGCTCGAACGGTGAGACGGTGCAGCACGAGCTGCTCCTGCGGATGCGCGACGCCGAGCTCGGGATCGTCGCCCCGGGGGAGTTCCTGCCCGTTGCCGAGGAGCTGGGACTGGTGCGCGAGATCGACCGCTGGGTCGTCGCCGAGTCAGTGCGCGTCGCTCGCGAGCTCGGCCCCGTGGAGGTGAACCTCTCCGCGAACTCGCTCGGCGATCCTCACCTCGTCGATCACATCGAGCGCTCGATCGCGCGCGAAGGCGTGGATCCATCGGCGATCGTCTTCGAGATCACGGAGACCGCGCTGATCGAAGAGCACGGCGCGGCGCGGAGCTTCCTCGATCGCCTGCACAGGCTCGGCTGCAAGATCGCGCTCGACGACTTCGGCACCGGTTATGGAGGCTTCACCTACCTCAAGCAGCTCCCCGTGGACATCCTCAAGATCGACGCCGAGTTCGTCGCCGACCTGCTCACCGATGAGGCGAGTCGCGCGGTCGTCGAGGCGATCGTGAGGCTCGCCCGCGGCTTCGGCCTGCGCACCGTCGCCGAGGGCGTCGAGGACGCGAGGACCCTCGAGCTCGTGCGGATGCTCGGCGTCGATCAGGCGCAGGGCTTTCACCTCGGGCGCCCGGCGCCGCTCGAGCCCCGCTCCTCGCCGCGGGCGCACAAGCCCGGGCGCGAGATCCCGCTTCGCGTCGCCTCCTGAGCGCGACGCGGTCGCCCCGGCCGCGGCGTGTGTGGCCCCCCTGCGCCGCGTGAATCAGGCCGCGAGCGCCGGATCCGGCTCGGACGGGGCCTGCGCGGGCTGTGGCGCCTGGCCGCGGGGCATCAGCCGCAGCGCGAGCAGGAAGGCGAGCGCCATCGCCCCCGCCATGCCGTAGATCACCGTCCGCGTGGAGAGCGCGAGGTCGAGGCGCACCGCATGGGGCGCGCCTCCTCCGCCTCCGCTCGAGCTCGACGCCCCGGAGAGCGCGTGAGCGATCTGCACGGCGCGGCTCGAGGGGACCCCTGCCGGAGCGAGCGTGTGCTTCACGCGCGTGACGTTTTCGGTGATCAGGATCGAACCGAGCACCGCCAGGCCGAGCGAGCCCCCGAAGTTGCGCACGGTCTGCGTGACCCCCGTGACCGCCCCGTAGGCCGTCGAGGAGGCGCGGTTGAGCGCGTCCGTGCTCACCGGCCCGAGGACCATGCCCACGCCCGACGCCCGCGAGGGCGAGGTAGTACCACTGTTCGGAGAAGGAGAGGTGGTCGAGCTCGTGGCCCCAGAGGTAGAAGCCCACCGCTGCCACCGCGCACCCGATCACCACGGTCGGGCGAGCGCCGCGTTTGTCGAGCACCCGCCCGCCCCACTGGGCGCCGAGCGTGAAGCCTCCGAAGAAGACGAGCAGGAAGAGCCCCGCGCTGGACGCGCTTTCGCCCAACGCCCCCTGCGCGTAGACCGAGGCGAAGAAGAACAACGGGACGAAGCAGATGGAGAGGAGGAAGAGGACTGCGTTGTCGACCGCGAAGCCTCGATCTGCGAACAGGCGCATCGGCACGAGCGGTTCAGGCGTGGTGAGCTGCTGGCGGACGAACAGCCCGAGCACGGCGAGGCCCGCGGCCAGACATGCCCATGTCCCGATGCTTCCCCAGCCCCACGTGCTCGCTTGCTGGAGCCCGAACACGGCCAGGCCCATCGCCACGCAGACGAGCACCGCTCCGCGCCAGTCGATCTGCGCCTCGCCGCGGCGCCCGTCCGCCTCCGTGCGCAGCGTGAGCACGATCGCGATCAGGGCGACGGGCACGTTGATCCAGAAGATCGATCGCCAGGTCCACTGTGTGAGGTAGCCGCCTGCGAGCGGCCCCACCGAGGTCAGACCGCCGGAGATCGAGAAGAAGATCGCGAGCGCCCGGCCGCGCTCCTGCACGGGGAAGGCGCCGACCACGATCGCGAGCGCGGCGGGGAAGAGGAAGGCCGCGCTCGCCCCCTGGAGCACGCGGAAGACGATGATCCAGGTCTCACCGATCGAGCTCGTCGGCGTCGCGCCGCAGAGCGCGGAGAAGAGCGCGAAGGTCGCCACGCCGATCAACACGACCCGACGGTGGCCGACCACGTCCGCGACGCGCCCGCCGAGAGCGAACAGAGCGGAGAGCGAGAGCAGGTAGCCGTTGACGATCCACTGCGCGCCCGTCGGCGAGAGGTGTACCTCGCTCTGCAGCTTCGGGATCGCGAGCGCGACGATCGTCTGGTCGATGAAGATCATCGCGACGGCGAAGATCATCGCCACGAGAATCAGGTTCTTGCCGGGCTCTCGCATCCTTCCCCCTCTCTCGAGAATGACGCTCGGACCCTAGCGCGGATCGTCCCGGTCGATGTTCCAGTGGCGCGAGACCGAGCACATCCACAGCCACGGCTCCTGCTCGTCCGCGTGGGTGCGCGGGGAGAGGTAGAAGCGCGTGATCGTCCGCTGCCCGCCCTCGTGGTCGCCGTAGAGCAGATCCACGCTGATCCCCTCGCCCGCCTCGATCGCCGCTTTCAGCGGAGCGTGCATCGGGTCGCTCTGATCGCGCACGGCGGCCTGCCAGAAGCTCACGTCACCCGCGGGCACGTAGAGGTCGCGGTTGTTACGGCGGAACTCCTCGATCGGCGCCGGCGCCACGTCCCCCGTCGCGCGTTCGGCGCGCAGGTTCCAGCCGTGGATCACGGCGAGCCCCGCGGCCACGTTGCGCAGCGGCATCGCGAGATAGAGGCGCTCCTCCTGCTGCTGCACCGCCGCCAGCCCGTCGCGCAGGCGCAGCCAGTGGTCGTCGATGAAGCCCACCTTCTGCGGTGGGTCCTCCGGGCGCGCGTTGAACAGCACCGGGCGCAGCCCCACCATCAGCGCCTCCTCCGACGCGCGCGCCGCGCGGTTGGCCGAGCGCGTGGAGGAGAAGGTCGCGATCGCGAGGATCAGCGTTCCGCCCGCGGTCGCGAGCGAGGCGATCGTGCTCGTGTCGGCCACCCCGGCAGGCTAGCGCCGCGCGCTATCGGGCCGTTCGAGCAGCACCCCGTGGGCCTCAGGCATGATCTGCGTCCGCCCCTCGGAGGTGGTCCTCGAGCGCGCCGAGCCCGCGCTGCCACATCAGCACGTAGGGGGCGAGCCAGCGCGCGAGCTCCGCGAAGCCCTCGACGTGCAGGCCGTAGAGGCGGCTCTGTCCGGCGACCGTCGATGAGACGAGGCCCGCTTCGCGCATCACGCGCAGGTGGCGAGAGGTGTTGGGCTGGCTGAGGCCCGCCTCCCGCGCCAGCTCTCCGACCGGGCGGGGACCTTCCGCCAAGAGGTCGAGAAGGCGTCGCCGGGCCGGCTCAGCGACCGCGTCGAATGCGCTGGCGCTCACCCGCCTATCCAATCAAGTAATTATATAACTGTCAAGCGATATCTTCCGCTGGATGTCGATGGGGGCGAGCCTCGTTCGTTGATTTGGTGTCCATACTCTGCAAAAGGAGGCCACATGCAATACCTCGTCCAGATCTTCACTGGCGAAGCGATGGAAGCCTGGGAACGGCTGTCCGAGCCCGAGCAGCAGGCGGTCACGCAGGAGTACTTCGCGATCTCCGAGCAGCCCGGCGTGGTGGGCGGTGCGCAGCTCCAGCCGCCCTCGACGGCCACGACGGTGCGCGTGCAGGACGGTCGCACGCTCACCACCGACGGGCCCTTCGCTGAGACGAAGGAGGCGCTCGGGGGTTACTACCTGCTCGAGGCGGACCACCTCGACGCGGCGATCGAGCTCGCCGCGCGGATCCCCGCGGCGCGGCTCGGCGGCGCGATCGAGGTCCGTCCTCTGGTGGCGCGCTGATCGAGCGAGTCTTCCGCGAGCAGTGGGGCCGGGTGCTGGCCGCCCTGGTCGGCTACCTCGGCGACTTCGACCTCGCCGAGGAGGCCGCCCAGGAGGCCTTCGCCGTGGCCGCCGAGCGCTGGCCGCGCGAGGGCGAGCCCTCGAACCCCGCTGCGTGGTTGATCGTGACGGCGCGAAACCGCGCGATCGACCGGATCCGCCGGGAGCGCACGCTCGCCGCCCGAACGCGACTGCTCGAGGTGCCCGACTTCTACGAGGAGCCCGACGAGAGCGACGTCTTCCCCGACGAACGCCTCGAGCTGATCTTCACCTGCGCGCATCCTGCGCTCGGGCTCGACGCCCAGGTCGCGTTGATCCTGCGCGCGTTGGGCGGGCTGTCCACGCCCGAGATCGCGCGTGCGTTCCTCGTCTCGGAGGCGACGATGGCTCAGCGCCTCGTGCGGGCGAAGCGCAAGATCTCGAGTGCCGGGATCCCCTTCCGGATCCCTCCCGCTCACCTGCTGCCCGACCGGCTCGCCGCGGTGCTCGCGGTCGTCTACCTGATCTTCAACGAGGGTTACGACAGCCGCGCGCAGCTCGCCGAGGAGGCGATCCGTCTCGGCTCGAGCCTCGCCGAGATGATGCCCGACGAGGCCGAGGTGCACGGGCTGCTCGCGCTGATGCTGCTCACCGAGGCCCGGCGCGCCGCGCGCCTGCGCGACGGCGAGCTCGTGCTGCTCGCCGACCAGGACCGCGCGCTCTGGGATCGGCGGCTGATCGAGGCGGGCTTGGCCGAGCTCGGCCGAGCCAGGGCGCTGCGCGGGACCGGCGCCGAGCGCGCCGCGCGCGGGGCGGCGGAGAGCGAGACCCTGCTGCATGGAGCCGGCGGTCCCTACGCGATCCAGGCGGAGATCGCCGCGCTGCATGTCGCGCCCGCCCGCGACTGGGCGCAGATCTCCGAGCGCTACGAGCAGCTCGCCGCGCTCACGGGCTCCCCGGTCGTGGCGCTCAACCGCGCGGTTGCGCTCGCCGAGGCAGAGGGACCCGAGGCCGGGCTCGGGGCGATCGAGGGACTCGATCTGGAGGGCTACCACTACCTGCACGCGACCCGCGCCGACCTGCTTCGGCGCCTGGGGCGCAGCGAGGACGCGCTGAGCGCCTACGAGCGCGCGCTCGAGCTGGTGCGCTCGGAGGCCGAGCGGCGCTTTTTGGAGCGGCGCCTGGAGGAGACCCGCCGGACCGTCAGCCCGTAGCGGCGGGCTGCGTTCAGACGAACATTTCGTCTGCGGAGGCGATCGTGCGCAGGTGCTCGCCCACGCCCGTCACGCTCAGCAGCCGCTGGACCTGCTGCGAGCCCGGGGTGACGGCGAACTCCTGTCCGCGGCGCCAGCACTGCTCGCGGGCGGCGAGGATGATGCGCAGCCCGGTCGAGTCGAGGAAGGTGAGGCCCTGCAGATCGAGCACGACCGTCTTCGTCGCGGTCAGCTCGGGGTTCTCGATCGCCTCTTGCAGCAGCGGCGCGTTCGCCATGTCCAGTTCGCCGGCGAGCGTCAGCACGACCCGGTCGCTCTCCTGGCGCTGGTCGATCTGGAGCTGCTCAGTCGCCCCCATGCATGTGATTCTAGCCACAGCCCACGGACTGAATGCAAGCCTTCAGGCGTCCGCGGACGGGTATTGGTTCAAGTTCAGACCAGGCGCTTGTGCATCCGCACCTGTGTGCCCCGTGGACCGGTGCGGATCTGCACGAGATCGCAGAGCTTGTTGGCGATCCACAGGCCGCGACCTTCGGCCGGAGAGGTTCCCGGTTCGACCTTCGCGAGCGCCGGTTCGGCGATCGTCCCCGCGTCCTGGACCTCGCAGACGAGCGTGTCGCTGGTCCTCCAGATTCGGAGCATTCCCATACCGCCGCCGTGACGGATCGCAGTTCGTGGCGATCTCGTGGACGGAGAGGACGAGCTCGTCGATGGACTCCTCGCTCATCGCCTCGCGCGCCGCCCAGCCGGTGAGGAGCTGACGGAGCTCGTAGAGATCCTCGGCCGCGAAGGGGATCTCCCACAGATCTCCGCGCGGCACGGGAAGCGCCGTCTCGCCGGTGGGCAAGGGCACCTGCCCGCGACCCAGCCTCAGGATGTCCGGGCTACCAGCGGCCATACCACTTTCGCCGCCCACCGCCGACCGGAGCGCCGCCGAGGAAGAAGCCGATCAGCCAGAGCAGGATCGCGATCACGAGCACGATCCAGAGCAGGTGCACGGCGAAACCGAGCCCCCCGAAGATCAGAAGTATCAGGACGAGCGCGACGAGAGCAACCATGGGCGTCGCACCTCTCTTTCCAGATCGTGCGCTGAGCGGCACCGGGTGTGTCCGCTTGCGCATCAAGGAAATGCCCGAAAGGGAGCCCGCCCAAACCAAATCCGACAGCCTTCGAGGCCAGCTTGCGAACCGCCGTTTGGACGTTTAGGCAGGTTCGTACGACGGATTGCACATCCCTGTTTAGAGCTTCGCCAAGCGGGCAAGAAGGGATTATCAGTGTCGCCCTGCGGACGGTTGGCCGCGCGCCCCCTGCGGTCGCCGTCTCACCGGGGGTGGGACTGAGTGGCATGTCGGCCGGTCTGCCCCGACGCGGCCCGGCCGGCATGCCGCGGTAGTTCTCGCTGAAGCATGGTTGTGGCGCTCGTCCCGCTGGAGGGGGGAGCGCCCGTTGGCGCACTCGCTCTAGGACGCGGTCGTTCCGCCGATACGGGCGGCTCTGGCGCTCTAGCCGTGCTGGGCGAGCTTCAGGTCGAGCATCTCGGCCGAGCCGGCTGCGGAGACGGCGTGGCTGTCGGTGAGGCGATCGAGAACCGGGCCGAGGCCGTCCATCGCGGCGGCGTCGAACAGCGCGCTCGCGCGCCCGGTGTGCAGCGGCCCGATGCGTATCTCGAGGTGCCGAGGGGCGACGCTGACACCCACGCTGAGGTGCCCGGCACTCGTCGAGGAGTCCGCGTGGGCGACGAGCGCGTCGGCGAGGAGCTGGGTGTCGGAGATGCGGTCGGTCGAGAAGTAGGCGCGGGCTGCGAGCGTGGAGAGCACCCGCGGGACCACTCCACGCGCGACCGAGGTCGGCCCGACGGTCATCAGCGTGACGTCTCCGCCGGTGCTGTGGTCGATCGCCTCGAGCTCCGCCCCGCCCTCGCCCTCCTCGCCGCTCTGCTCGAGCGGGAGCGTGCCCGCCGCCTCGAAGTGCATCGCGACCTCCGTTCCCCCGCCGGGGACGTCACGGAAATCGACGCTGTCGCTGAGCGCCTGGATCACGGGCAGGCCGATTCCTCCGGACACCTCCTCGGCGGTCTGCACGCCCGGAAGGATCCCGCTGCCGTGGTCGCGCACGGTCGCGTCGAGGCCGCCCTGAGCGGTTGAGAGCTCGACCTCGAGCGGTCCTTCGCCCTCGCCGTAGGCGTGCAGGACCACGTTGTTGCATGCCTCCGTCACAGCCGTGCTCACGTCGTTCAGGGCGATCGGATCGAGTCCGACCGCCTCGGCCAGGCCGGTCAGGGCCTGCCGGACGAGCAGCACGTTCTCCGCCCGGTTGGAGAGGCTCAGACGGACGTTCGGAGTTCCGGCCACGAAAGCCCCGGCCGGGGTTCTCGACGGTACCGGCTCGGCTTCAGGCCGGCTCCCTGAAGCGGTCTGCGCCGCATCGTCCTGATGGTTCAGCGCGCCGGACTCGGCGCGTCAGTCAGAGCCCGCAGCTGGTCGAGCGAGCGACGCAGCAGTCGGGAGACCTGCATCTGGGAGATGCCCACGCGCTCGGCGATCTCGGTCTGCGTGAGGTCGTCGACGAAGCGCAGCTGCAGCACGAGGCGGTCGCGGGCGGGCAGGTGCCCGAGCGCGCTCGCCACCGTGGCGTCGAGCTCGACGAGCTCGTAGCGCTCGTCGTCGCGGCCGATCGTGTCGCCGTAGGGCACCACGTCGTCGTCGCCACCGCCGCGCGGGGCGTCGAGCGAGACGGTCTCGTAAGCACGGATCGCCTGCAGCGCGTCGATCACGTCCTCGACATCGATCTCGAGGTACTCCGCGATCTGATTCGCAGTCGGCGCGCGGCCCGTCTCGTTGGAGATCCGCTCCTGCGCGTCGCGCACCTTCAGCGCGCGCTCCTGGGCTCCTCGGGGCACGTGGATCGCCCAGCCCGAGTCACGGAAGTAACGGCGCATCTCGCCGAGGATCGTGGGCACCGCGTAGGACTGGAAGGGGTGGCCGCGCTCGCCGTCGTAACGGTCGATCGCCTTCAGCAAACCGAGCGAGGCGACCTGGAGCAGGTCTTCGAAGGGCTCAGAGGAGCGGCCGTAGCGGCGGGCGAGGCTGCGAACCAGGGGCATGAACCGGCGCACGAGCTCCTCGCGCGCGTTCTCGTCCCCGTGCTGCTGCCAACGCGCGAAGAGGCGTGTGATCTCGCTCTGCGTGCTCGACGTGGTCGTCGATGATCCGATGGTTGGGGTGATCGCCGTGCTCGGCATCTCTCAGCTCCCTTTCGTCGGTTCCCCTGACAGCTAATACCGCCAGCGTTCCTGCTGGTCCTGCCCAATGATACGGCACCGGTTGGCGTTTGCATGCCCTGTCCAGTCAGGGATCAAACATCTGCCTATGTGTAAACCCCCATACGCGAAGGTTTCACGCTGCTTGCGCATTTCTTCGCTCCCGCTCGGAGCACTCCTGCGGGAGCTAGGCTCAGCGCATGGCTGCCGAGCCGCCGCCCTCGATCTCCTCGATCCTCGCCTCCCGCAGCGGCGAGGAGATGGAGCTCAACGACCGCTACCTGAACCCTCAGATGGGGCGGATCCTGCGCACGCTCGGCTTCGACCGCGTCTGGGCCGGGGGCGAGGGCGCGCACCTGATCGACGACCGCGGCGAGCGCTACCTCGACCTCTTCGGCGGCTACGGGGTGTTCGCGATCGGACGCAACCACCCCGCCGCAATCGAGGCGGTGCGCGAGACGATGGACGCGGCGACGGGCAACATGCCTCAACTCGGTGTGACGCTGCTCAGTGGCGTGCTCGCGGAGCAGCTCGTCGCCCGCGCGCCCGCGAGCATCGCCGCAATGGTGCCCGCCAACACGGGCACCGAGGCGGTCGAGGCCGCGATCAAGATCGCCCGCGCGGCGACCGGACGGGCGCGCGTGCTCTACGCCGATCACGCCTTCCACGGGCTCACCCTCGGGTCGCTCTCGCTCAACGGCAACCCGGAGTTCCGCGAAGGCTTCGGCCCGCTGCTCGGCGGCTTCGAGGCGGTCCCCTTCGGCGACGTCGAGGCGCTCGCCGCTCAGCTCGAACGCGGGGACGTCGCTGCTTTCGTGGTCGAGCCCGTCCAGGGCAAGGGGGTCAACCTTCCCCCGCCGGACTATCTTCCCGCGGCCCAGCGGCTCTGCCGCGAGCACGGGACGCTGTTCGTCTGCGATGAGGTGCAGACGGGCGTGGGGCGTACGGGGCGCTTCCTCGCGCTGGAGCACTGGGATCTCGAACCGGACATGGTCTGCATGGCCAAGGCCCTCTCCGGCGGGCTCGTTCCGATCGGCGCGCTGCTCGTGTCGCGGGCCGCCTTCGAGAAGGTCTTCGACGGGATGGAGCGCGCGGTCCGGCACGGCTCGACCTTCGGCGGCAACGACCTCGCCGCCGCCGCCGCACTCGCGACGCTGCGCGTGATCGATGAAGAGCGGCTGGTCGAGCGCGCCGCGGAGCTCGGCGCGCTGCTGCTCTCGCTCACCGAACCCCTCGTCGAAGAGTTCGAGGTCGTCCGCGAGGTGCGCGGGCTCGGCCTGATGTGGGCCATCGAGTTCGGTCCACCCGCGGGCGGGGTCGGGCGCAGGCTCTGGGAGACCGTCGAGCGTCGCCAGCCGGGTCTCTTCTCGCAGCTGATCACCGTCCCGCTCTTCCACGAGCACCGGATCCTCTGCCAGGTCGCCGGACACCACATGAACGTGATCAAGGCGCTCCCCGCCCTGACCGTCTCCGAGGCGGAGATCAGACGCTTTGCCGCCGCGCTGCGCGAGACGATCGCGGCGGCCGAGCGCTACCCCGCCGCGCTGGCCCGGTTCGGGCTGCGCACAGGGCTTCGGGCCGGTGCGCGGGTGGCGCGCTGAGTCGCTTTATGCTGTTCGGGTGAGTCGAACAATGGTCCTGCGGGAGGCACTGCAGTGACGGGGAGTGCCCTTGGCGGCGTGGTGATCGGCGCGGTGGTCGCGGCGGGCCAGCTCGCCCGTGCCTTCCCGGGGCGCCACGAGCCTGCACCCCCCAACCATTGGACGAAGCTCCCGTTCATCCTGGTGCTGATCGGGGTGTGCGTCGTGTTCGCCCTCGACGGAGACGCTCCCTGGGTGTTCGGCGTCCTGGCCGCGTTCGGTCTCTTCGAGGTGGCACTCATCCTCCGCGGGCGAAACCCGTGGTGGATGCGCTCCCCGTTCGACCAACGGCGCGAGCCCGTGGATGGGCTCTGAGCCACCGTCGGGAGCGCCCTACTTCGCCGCCGTGTAGATGTCCCCTCCGAATCGCGGCGCCGAGGCGGCGTCCGCGAGCGCGGGGAGCCCGAACAGCTGCTCCCAGCTCGCGAGCGAGGAGTAGTGGTTGTAGTCCGTGCTCACCACGGTCCCCGGCTTGATGTAGGGGGAGATCAGCACGGCCCCGACGCGCCCGCCACCCGGGCCCGTGATGCCCGGCATCGGCGAGCCCGGTCCGGGAGTCTCTTCACAGCACGAGGAGGAGTCCGATTCGGGACCGTCGGACTCGTCGAAGGTGATCTCGATCAGGCTCTTCGCAAAGGCCTTCGACGCCTCGATCTTCGGGACCCACGTTTCGAGGAAGCCGTCGATGTCGGTGAGCGCCGATTCGCCACCGGTCTGGTTCGTGCAGGGGAAGTCGTGCCCGTCTTCGCAGAGGTTCGGGGTGATGAACGAGAAGGTCGGGGTGCGCCCCGCGCTCTGCAGATCCTTCGCCAGGCCCGTCTCGCCCTTCAGCGCGGCCGCGGGCATCACACCCGTGGGCGAGCCGAGGGCGACGACATGGGCGTCGCAGTAGGAGGTTTCGTCGATCACCGAGTGGAAGTAGACGAATGGATCGTGACGGGTCGCGTAGCCGTCGCCCGCCTCCGCTTTCTGGGTCCCGTCCATCGAGTTCAGCGCGGGGTGCCCGCAGGCCGCGGTCTCGCGGTTGGGGTCGTTGCCCATGTCCTGCTCGTAGGCCTTCCAGGTCCGGCCCGCGGTGCTCAGCTGGTTGCCGATGTTCTGCACTTCGGAGGGGTACACGCAGCCCGTGCCCGTCTCCACGCCGCTCGCGAGCATCACGTCGCCGGTGAATTCGGAGAAGACCTGACAGTCCGCCTGGTTCTGCACGTTCGGGGGCTGCCCGGAGACGAGCGAGATGTAGTTGTCGTTGGACTCGTGCCCGGTCGCGTAGTAGTTCTCGAGCAGCGCGCCCTGTGCGGGCAGCGTGCTCGCGAGGTAGGGGTCCGCCGCCGGGTCGCCGAAGGTCGATTCGTAGCTCTGGTTCTCGAGCACGATCACGAATACGTGCTTGACCTTGGGAAGCTTGAAGGGCTTCGTCTTCGCCTCCGCGACGCCCGAGGCCGTGAGCGAGCAGGCGAGCGCGAGGATCGTCGCGGAGAGCGCGCGCCTCACGGGCTCACCACCGTTCCGACCGGGGCGGGCGGTTCGAGGATCGTGCTGGGCGGTTCGAGGAAGGCGGCATTGGAGAGGTCGAGGAAGTCCTCGACCGTCGCCGCGTTCGCGTCCCGGTAGGTGAGCGCGGGGAGGTTCCACTTCGCCTCGATCGTCGCGAGCGCCGAGGTGTGGTCGTGCACCACGTTCGTGACCGCGTTGGGCTTCGAGTAGGGGGAGGCGACGATCCCAGGTACGCGCGGGCCGTAGATGTCATAGCCGCCCGGGGTGTCTTCCGGGCCGAGCGCGGGCGGGATCGAGTCGGGCGCGATCGCCTTCGGCGGGGGGACGTGGTCGTAGTAGCCGCCGTGCTCGTCGTAGGTGTAGATCAGCAGCGTGCGCGGCCAGGCCGGCGAGTCGAGCACGGCCTTGACGGTCTGATACGCCCAGTACTCGCCGTAGGACATGTCCTGCGGGCTCTCCTCATCGCCCCCCGTCGTCTCGAGCTTGCCCGCGATCGCTTCCATTCCCGGGAGCGCCGCGAGCGGTTCGCCGATGTCCGAGAGCGCACCGAACTCGGGGTCGACGAAGCTCACCGACGGTAGCCCGCCGGTCTTGCAATCGAGCAGGAACTGCGCATACGGCGCGAGGTTCGTCGGGTATTTCTCGATCACCGTCGGGATGATCCCCGTCTGGGGGAGGTCGGTGAAGTAGTTCTTCCAGCTCACCCCGTAGGCGTGCATGCGGTCGAAGATCGTGCCGTTCGGGGGCGCCGGGTCTTTGAGGCTTTCGCTGTTCGTCGCGATGTCGCCATACGCTGTCCCCGCCATCAGGAAGCGCCGGTTGGGGTAGGTCTGACATGGCGCCGAGCAGAACCACTTGTTCGCGATCGTGAAGGTGCGTGCGAAGGAGTAGGAGAAGGGGAGCACCTCTTCGGTCCAGTAGCCCATCGGCTCGTCGTTGCCCACGGAGCGCACGAAGCCGTCCATCAGCCCGCCGTCGATCTGCGTGTGGGTCGCGTTCCAGGTCTGCGTCACCGAGGGCGCCTGTTCGGTGTTCGGGATGACGAACGAGGGCACCGGCCCGTTGGGGCCGGGGTTGGAGTTGCGCGCAACGCCCTTCTTGTTGATCTTCAGCCCGTGTGCCTTCGGCTGGCCGGAGTGCGCGAGCGCCCCGAGCAGGTTGTCGAAGGAGTGGTTCTCCATCATCACGACGACGATGTGATCGAAGGGCATCGCTTCGTCGACCGTCCCGGCGGGGAGCTTCGGGTTGGGAAGGCTGTCCGGGAGGCGCAGCGGGCGCGCGAAGGCCGAGGCCGCGCGGATCAACGGGTTCGCCCCGGCCAGGCCTGCCGCGGCCGCGCCTCCGTAGCGCATCAGCCTGCGGCGTGTGATCGGTCGGTGCTCGAACGGATTGGTCATCTGTCTCCTGGTTTTCGCGGTGCGCTTCGCCGCGGCATTCTCGCGGCGGCCGGCCCCCGACCGGTGAACGTCCTGTGCCCCAGTCAGGACCCTGACTCGTGAAGATCTCGTTAGCGGGATACCCGTATGCGGCGATTTCTGCGCGCCCGATCGGGAAGCCGGGCGGGTGGCGGGGCTCAGCGCCGCTAGCCTGTCGGGCCGTGCTCAGCACCAGAGAGGACATCCGGAACGTCGCGATCGTCGCCCACGTCGATCACGGCAAGACCACGCTCGTGGACGCGATGCTGTGGCAGTCCGGCGCCTTCCGCGTCGGGCAGGACATCGCCACGCGCGTGATGGACTCGATGGATCTCGAGCGTGAGAAGGGCATCACGATCCTCGCGAAGAACACCTCCCTTCAGTACAAGGGGGTCAAGCTCAACATCATCGACACACCCGGGCACGCCGATTTCGGGGGCGAGGTCGAGCGCGGGTTGACGATGGTCGACGGCGTGCTGCTGCTCGTCGACGCCTCGGAGGGACCGCTGCCGCAGACACGTTTCGTGCTGCGCAAGGCGCTCGAGGCCGGGCTGCCCGTGATCCTCGTGGTCAACAAGGTGGATCGCTCCGACGCGCGCGTCGCCGAGGTGGTCGACGAGGTCTACGAGCTGTTCCTCGACCTCGACGCCGAGGAGCACCAGATCGAGTTCCCGATCGTCTACTGCAACGCGAAGGCCGGGGCCGCCTCGCTGAGCTACGCCCCCGGCGACCAGCTCGACTCGGGTGACTTGCAGCCGCTGCTCGACCTCCTTCTGGAGCGCATCCCTGCACCGACCTACCAGTCCGACCACCCGCTGCAGGCGCTCGTCACGAACCTCGACGCGTCTCCCTACGTCGGTCGTCTCGCGATCTGCCGGGTGCGCAACGGCACGATCAAGAAGGGCCAGCAGATCGCCTGGTGCCGGGCGGACGGCTCGATCGAGAAAGCCCAGGTCGCCGAGCTCTACATCACCGAGGCGCTCGAACGAGTCGACGCCGAGGAGGCGGGACCGGGCGAAATCATCGCCGTGGCAGGCATCGCCGAGGTCACGATCGGCGAGACGCTCGCCGATCTCGGCGACCCCCGGGCGCTGCCCGTGATCACCGTCGACGAGCCCGCGATGTCGATCACCGTGGGCGTGAACACCTCGCCGCTCGCAGGCCTGGAGGGCGACAAGATCACCGCGCGCCAGATCCGTTCGCGCCTGGACCAAGAGCTCGTCGGCAACGTCTCGCTGCGCATCAACGACACCGAGCGCCCCGACACCTACGAGGTCCAGGGCCGCGGCGAGCTGCAGCTCGCGATCCTCGTGGAGATGATGCGCCGCGAGGGCTTCGAGCTCACCGTCGGGCAGCCTCACGTGCTGCTGCGCGAGATCGACGGCAAACGCCACGAGCCCGTCGAGCGGCTCTCCGTCGATGTGCCCGAGGAGCACGTCGGCACCGTCACACAGCTGCTCGCCGCGCGAAAAGGTCGTATGGAGCACATGACCAACCACGGCACGGGCTGGGTGCGCATGGACTACCTCGTGCCCGCGCGCGGGCTGATTGGCTTCCGCACCGAGTTCCTCACCGAAACCCGTGGTACCGGGATCATGCACCACGTCTTCGAGGGCTGGGAGCCCTGGGCGGGAGACCTGCTCACGCGCCAGACCGGCGCGCTCGTAGCGGACCGTCGCGGCCAGACCGTGAGCTACTCGCTGATGACCCTGCAGGAGCGCGGGATCCTGTTCGTGGGTCCGGGCGAGGAAGTCTACGAGGGGATGATCATCGGCGAGAACGCACGCTCGGAGGACCTCGACGTCAACCCGACGAAAGAGAAGCACCTCACCAACATGCGCTCCTCGACCTCGGACGTGCTGGTGCGCCTGGACACCCATCACCGCCCGACGCTCGATGAGGCACTGGAGTTCGTGCGTGAGGACGAGTGCGTGGAGGTCACCCCCGAGTCGGTGCGGCCGCGAAAGCTCGTCTTGGAAAAGCTCCAGCGCCAGAAGGCACTCAAACAAGGCCGCAAGTGAGCGCCCCCCGCGACCGCGATCACGGCGGGGAGCGGGGAGGCATCGTGCTCGAGGGCCTCGTCAAGTCCTTCCGCGGCCCGCACGGGCCCGTCGAGGCGGTGCGCGGTGTCGATGTGACGATTCGCGCGGGGGAGACGGTCGCGCTGCTCGGACCCAACGGGGCGGGCAAGTCGACGACGATCGACATGCTGCTCGGGCTGCTCGCGCCCGACCGGGGCGAGGTGAGCCTGTTCGGGCGCACTCCCGCCGAGGCCGTCGCCTCCGGGGCGGTCGGCGCGATGCTCCAGACCGGAGCGCTGATCCGCGATCTCACCGTGCGCGAGCTGATCGCGATGATGGCCTCGCTCTACCCCTCGCCGCTCCCGCTCGAGGAGGTGCTCGAGCTGACCGGAGCCTTCGCCTTCGCCGATCAGCGCACGCAGAAGCTCTCCGGTGGGGAGACCCAGCGGGTGCGCTTCGCGGTCGCGATGATCAGCGATCCGCAGCTGCTCGTGCTCGACGAGCCCACCGTCGCGATGGACGTCGAGAGCCGCCATGCCTTCTGGCTCGCGATGCGCCGTTTCGCCGCGCGCGGGAGGACGATCCTCTTTGCGACGCACTACCTCGAGGAGGCGGACGCCTATGCCGACCGCGCGGTGCTGATGGCCCGTGGGGTGGTCGTCGCCGACGGGCCGACGAACGAGATCAAGGCGATGGTCGGGAGCCGCTCGATTCGCGCAACGGTCCCGCGCGCGGCGCTGGAGGAGCTGCGCGAGCTCCCGGGTGTCACCGCCGCTGAGCGTCGGGGCGAGGCGGTCGTGCTCGTCTGCTCGGACTCCGACGCCGCGATCAGGGCGCTGCTCGCCGCGCACCCCGAGGCGCGCGACATCGAGATCGTCGCCGCCGGCCTCGAGCAGGCCTTCCTCACGCTCACCGGCGACGGCGTCGGGGCCGGCGCGTGAACCTCGCGCTCTACACCCGTTATGAGCTCTTGCGCACCCTGCGCAACAGGCGCTTCATGCTGCTCTCGCTGATCTTCCCGCTGATCCTCTACTTCATCGTCGCCGGGCCGCGAGCGCACGATCGGGTCGAAAGCACGGCGATCTCGTGGGCGCTCTACTACATGGTCGGGCTCGCCTCGTTCGGGACGATGAGCGCGATGCTCTCCTGCGGGGCGCGGATCGCGACCGAGCGTGCGGTGGGCTGGAACCGGCAGCTGCGGATCACTCCGCTGCGCGCGCGTACGTACTTCCGTACGAAGGTCCTGACGGGCTACATGATGGCCCTGATCAGCCTGCTCGCGCTCTATGCCGCCGGCGTCTCGCTCGGCGTCTCGCTCTCGGCCGTGCACTGGCTCGAGCTCACCGGGCTGATGCTCGCCGGGCTCGTCCCCTTCGCCGCGCTCGGGATCACGCTCGGGCACATGCTCACGCCCGACTCGATCGGTCCCGCGATGGGCGGCGGGATCTCGCTGCTCGCGCTGCTCGGAGGGACCTGGTTCCCGTTGGGGCACAGCGGCTTCCTCTACCACTTCGCCCAGTACCTGCCCTCCTACTGGCTCGTGCAGGCCAGCCACGTCGCGCTCGGCGGTGCGCCCTGGCCGGTCAAAGGATGGATCGTGATCGCGGCCTGGACAGCGATCCTCGCGCGTGTCGCGCAGCGCGCCTACCAGCGCGACACGGGCCGTGTGTAGCGGTTAGGGTTCTCGCCGTTCACCCCCCGGGCAGGATCGGGCAGGGCCCGCCAGGGGTCCCGCTCCCCGCCACTGCAAACAGGAGCATTAGATGAGAGGACTGACGCGGCTTCGCCCGCTCATCCCGGCAACGCTGCTCGTGCTGTGTCTCGCCCTCGCGCTGCCCGCGAGCGGCCTTGCGGAATCCACACCGACGTACACCAAGGAGACCCAGCAGGCCTACGAAGCGCAGCTGAAGAAGCACGAAATCGCCTCTGCCGTCTTCAACAAGCGCATCCGCAGCCTTCGCATCACGACGAAGAGCGGCGAACACTTCACCTACAAGTACCCCAAAAAGGGCTCCGCGGCGGTCGAAGCCCAGCTCAAGGCCAAGCACGTTCCGTTCTCGAAGCTCACCCCGAGCGAAGCGAAACAGGAACTGAAGAAGAAACCGGTCAAACACAAACTCCGCTACATCGTCGGCGGGGTCGTGATCGTGATCGTCGTGATCATCGGCCTCGTGCTCGTCCTTCGTCGTCGCCGCCAGCGCGAGGACTGATCTCAGCCCTCGTCCCGCCGCCGCTCAGCAGATCGGGCGGCGGCGGCGCGTGTGGTGTGCCGGCTCGCCGGCGTGGTGCGCGCGGACCGCGTGAGCCACGTCGGTCGCGAGCAGGTCGGCCATGTCGCGGGAGAAGTTCTCCTTGACCACCATCCGCAGCACGGTCACGTGCTCCGCGTTCGGCGGCAGCGTGTACGCGGGCACGATCCAGCCGCGCTCGCGCAGCACATGCGAGATCGCCGTCAGGTCCGTGCGCTCCGGGTCCTCGGCGCGCAGCGCCACGATCGGGAACTCCGAGCCGTCGGTGATCAGGCGCAGCCCGTCGATCTCGTCGAGTTTGCCCGCGAGCGAGGTGGCGTTGGCGAGCATCGAGCTCACGATGTCGCTGTAACCCTCCAGCCCCAGCCGCAGGAAGGCGAAGTACTGCAGGATCACCGAGGAGGAGGGCCGCGAGAAGTTCAGCGAGTAGTTCGGCATGTCGCCGCCGAGGTAGTTGATGTGGAAGATCAGCTCCTCGGGCAGGTCGGAGGCGTCGCGGAAGACGACCGTGCCCATCCCCGGGTAGACGAGCCCGAACTTGTGGTTGGAGACGTTGATCGAGCGCACGGAGGCGAGCCGGAAGTCCCATTCCTGCTCGGGGCGCGCGAACGGCGCTATGAACCCGCCCGAGGCGGCGTCGATGTGCAGCGGGATCCGCCAGCCCTTCTCGCTCTCCACGCGCAGCAGCAGCTCGTCGAGCGATCCGAGGTCGTCCATCTGGCCCGTGAACGTGGTGCCGAGCAGACCCGCGACGCCGATCGTGCGCTCGTCGAGCAGCGGCTCCACCTGGGCCGCTCCGATCGTGTAGCGGTCGTTCTCCAACGGGATCACGCGCGCTTCGACCTCGAAGTAGCGCGCGAACTTCTCCCAGCAGGTGTGCACGTCCGCGCCGAGCACCATGTTCGGCCGGTCCAGTGGCTCGCCCTCGCGCTCGCGGCGGCGCTGCCACGCGCGCTTGTGCGCGAGCATCGCGAGCATGATCGCCTCCGAGGAGCCGATCGTCGCGGTGCCCGTGGGCCGCTGGTGGGAGGGGGCGTGGAAGAGGCGCCCGATCATCGAGACGACGCGGCGGTGGACCTCCTCGGTCTGCGGGTACTCGTCCTGGTCGATCATGTTCTTCGCGAGCGTCTCCGCCGCGAGCAGGTCGGCCTGTGGCTCCATCCAGCTCGTCACGAACGAGGCGAGGTTCAGCGCCGGGTTCCCGTCGAGGTTGAGCTCGTCGTGAACGAGCTGGTAGGCGGCCGGTGCGCTCATGCCCACCTTCGGCAGCCGGTACTTGGGCACGTCGTGGGAGAACGAGCGTCCCGCGTAGGTGGGGGAGACCAGCTCCTCGGAATCCATGTCGAGCTCGTGCATCGTCCTCTCCTCTTCGTTGATCTTCGGCCCCCGCTCCGCGCCGCCCAATCATCGCGCCTGGCCCGGCTGTGCGGGCCGGGCCCGATGAGAACGAGACTCAGTCTTATATATTCGTCCTCCCGATGCACGATCCAGCGAGTCCATCTCCCGCTGTCGAGCTGCGCGACGCGAGCGTGCGCGTCGGCGGCCGGACGATCTGGGACGGCGTCGAGTTGCGCGTGGAGCGGGGCGAGTTCGTCGGGCTGCTCGGCGAGAACGGCTCGGGGAAGTCGACGATGCTGAAGGTGCTGCTCGGCGCGCTCCAGCTGCAGCGCGGAAGCGCGACCGTGCTCGGGTCCCCAGCGGGGGAGCGAAACGCCGAGATCGGCTACCTCCCCCAACGACCGGGCTTCGGTGCGGGCCTGCGCCTGCGTGGCCGCGACATCGTCCGGCTCGGACTCGACGGCGACCGCTGGGGACTCCCACTCGGCGTCGGGGCGGGCGCCGCGGAGCGGCGCAGATCCGCGCGCGCACGTGTGGCGGAGGCGATCGAGATGGTGGGCGCGAGCGGATACGCGGAGCGGCCGATCGGACAGTGCTCCGGGGGCGAGCAGCAGCGGCTGCTGATCGCCCAGGCGCTCGTGCGAAGGCCCCGGCTGCTGCTGCTCGATGAGCCGCTGGACTCGCTCGATCTCCCCAACCAGGCGGCGGTCGCCGCGCTCGTCGGCGGCATCTGCCGTGAGGCCGGAGTGGCGGTGCTGCTCGTCGCCCACGACGTCAATCCGCTGCTCGGCTACCTCGACCGCGTCGCCTATCTCGCCGGTGGCCGCGCGGTCGCGGGGACGGTCGAGGAGGTCGTCACGAGCGAGGTGCTGAGCGCGCTCTACGGCCTGCCGATCGAGGTGCTGAGGGCCTCTGACGGGCGGCTCGCGGTGATCGGGCAGCCCGAGGCGCCCGCGCACCACCACGACCGTCACGAGGCCCACGGGCATGCCCACTGACGCGGCCACGCCGAAGCTGAGCTGGGACCTCGGCCGCGACATCTCGCAGGTGCTCGAATACCACTTCATGATCAACGCGCTGCTCGCGGGCAGCGCGGTCGCCGTGGCCGCCGCGCTCGCAGGCTGGATGATGGTGCTGCGGCGCGAGGCCTTCGCGGGCCACACGCTCGCGATGATGGCCTTCCCCGGCGCCTCCGCGGCCGCGCTCGCGGGGATCCCCGCGGCCTGGGGCTACCTCAGCTTCTGCGCGGCGGGCGCCCTCGGCATCGCGCGGCTGCCGGGTGAGGCGAGCAGCTGGCGTGAGGAGGCGGCGGGGATCGGTGTGGTCCAGGCGCTCGCGCTCGCGCTCGGGTTCCTCTTCGTGAGCCTCTACGGAGGCGTCCTCGGGGATCTCGAGAGCCTGCTCTTCGGCAACCTGCTCGGCGTCTCCGACGGCCAGGTCGTCGAGCTCGCGCTCGTCGCCGCGCTCGCCGCGCTCGCGCTCGCCGCGATCGGACGCCCGCTGCTGCTCGCAAGCGTCGATGCGCAGACGGCCGCCACGCGCGGCCTGCCCGTGCGTGCGCTCTCCACCGCCTTCCTGCTGCTGCTCGGCCTCGCCGTCGCGGCCACGAGCCAGATCACCGGGCCGCTGCTCGTGTTCGCTCTGCTCGTGATGCCCGCCGCAAGTGCGCAGGCGCTCACCAGCAGACCGCTGCTGAGCCTTGCGGCGAGCGTCGCGATCGGTCTGCTCGTGGTCTGGGTCGGGCTCGGCCTCTCCTACTTCTCGGTCTACCCCCCCGGCTTCTACATCGCAGCGGTCGCGTTCGCGGTCTACCTCGCCGCCCGCCTCTGCTCCGCCCTCTCGCAGCGCCGCGGCGCCGACGCCGGCCGGCGCGCGGCCCCGGCGCCGCGCCCGCGCCGTTGGAGATCTGATGCTCGGCGCGGAATACATGCGCAACGCGCTGCTCGCGGGGAGCTTCATCGCGCTCGCCTGCGGAGTGTGCGGCTGGTTCGTCGTACTTCGAGGACAGGTCTTCGCGGGCGATGCGCTCAGTCACGTGGCCTTCCCGGGCGCGCTGGCCGCGGCGGCGGCGGGGGCGGACGAGCGCATCGGGTTGTTCGCCGCGACGATCCTCGCGGGGGGCGCGATCGCGCTGCTCGGCCGCGGCGCGATCGTCTCGCGCGGAGCGCGCGCGGCGGGGGCGGAGCCCGCCGACGACACGACGATCGGCGTGCTCTTCACCTTCATCCTCGCGCTCGGGGTCTTCTTCCTCGAGCGCTTCAGCCTCGGCTCGGGCGGCAGCGCGGGGATCGAGGCGGCGCACACGCTGTTCGGCTCGATCTTCGGGCTGGGCGCCGGCGAAGCCCGACTCGCCGCCGCGATTGCGCTCGCCGTGCTGCTCGCAGCGATCGCGATCGCCCGGCCGCTGCTGTTCGCCTCGGTCTCGCCGCAGATCGCGGGCGCTCGCGGCGTCCCCACCCGCCTGCTCGGCGTCGCCTTCCTCGCGCTGCTCGGGGTCGTCGCCGCGGAGGCGAGCCAGGCGGTCGGTGCGCTGCTGCTGTTGGGACTGCTCACCGGTCCCGCAGCCGCCGCTCAGCGGCTCGCGCCCGGGGCGGGGCTCTCGATCCTGCTCGCCGCGCTGCTCGCGCTGCTCGCGATGTGGGCCGGGCTGGTGCTCGCCTACCTCGTGCCCTCGCTGCCCCCGAGCAGTGCGGTGATCGCGCTCGCGACCCTGATCTACCTGTTGGCCGGACGTGTCTCGACGCTGCGGGCGGGCGCGGCCCACAGGTAGCTGAGCACGCAGCCGAGCGTGAAGACCGCGACGACGAGCAGCACCGGCCCAGAGTCCTCGACGAGGGCCCCCACCACGCCTGCGGCGAGCCCCCCGGCGAGCGCGGCGAGCCACGCCGGGTCGCCTCCGACGGGAGCGAGCAGCCGCTCGCGCGCACGCGCCGCAGCCACCGCGGCGATCAGGGCGAGCCCCGTGGCGACGGGCATCGCGTGGTTGCGCAGCTCGTCCCAGGCCGCTTTGTAGCGGCGCACGAGGATGTCGCGCACGTCGCCCGCCGAGCGCGCGTGGAGCACGCTGCCGGTGAAGTGACCGCTGCCGTGCGCGGTGGCGAGGTCGATCGCGGCGAGCAGCACGAGCCCGGCGACGGGGCTCGCGAGCGCGATCAGCGCACGGCGCCGGGTGAGCGCACCGGGCGCGAGCATCAGCGCGGCGACCGCGGTGCCCGCGCAGACGAGAATCACCCCGCCGACCCCCGCGCCGATCCGTGCGGAGCCCTCGATCACCGCGAGCAGCAGCCCCGCGCCGACGACCGCGAGCACCGCTCGGCGGTCGCGTCGAGAGCGATAGAGCGCGCCCGCGACGGCTGCGAGCACGAGCACGGCGAGACCGGACTTCATCTCGTTGCCCACGCCGTAGAAACGCGCGCCGAGCAGCGGGTTGGGCCCGAGCACGGAACGGACGAGCAGCTGCGTGTGGGCAAGCGCGTCGATCACGATCGCTGCCGGGCAGGCGATCGCGGGGGCGATCAGCGCGCGCGGCCAGGGCAGCAGGGCGTCCGTGATCGCCCCGAGCAGCAGGCAGAGCAGGGCGATCGTCGCGTACTCGACCCCCGCGCCGGGGGCGAGCGCCGCAGGGACCATCACGGCGATCGGCGCCCAGGTCGCGCCCACCGCCCCGGCGCGAACCGCACGGGCTCGTAACGCGGGCCAGGGGAGCGCGGCGAGGATCGCGAGCAGCCAGGCCGCGAGCACGAAACCGAGCGCGCTCAGGCGGCGCGCCGCCCAGCACGCGCAGCCGCCCCATCAGCGAGCGCAGCGCGTGGCCGTCGAGCGTCCCGTCGCGTTCGAGCGTGCGGCCCCGCATCTGGTCCGGGATCGGCGCGCCGGTCCAGTGCAGGATCGTGGGTGCGAGATCGATCGAGGCGATCAGCCCGCGCTGCTGGGTCGTCGCCGAGCTCAGCTCACCCGCGCCGCGCCCCGGAAGACCTGCGGCGCCCGCCCAGAGCAGTTCACCGCGCGCTCCTTCGCCGAGGCGCTGCACCGCGAGCAGCAGCTCGCCGGGCTGGCGCGCGGCGAGGAGCGCTGAGAGCGATACCGAGCCGGCGGGCCCCGCGGGAAGGTCGGCGACGACGAGGCCGTGTGTGGCGAGCATCGTCGCGATGCGCGCGTCGAGGCTCGCTCGCGGGGCCGAGCGAAACCGCTGCGAGCTGCCCGTCACGGCGCGCGGCGGCGACCGCGTCGATCCCAGCGACCCCGGTGACTCCCACGTAGGCCGCGCCGTGGGGGACCTTCGCCGCGAGCAACCCCGGAGTGAGAAGCTGCGGAGCCCTCCCCGCGCGGGCGAGCGCGGTGGGCCAGCCTTCGATCGCTCCGCCGCGCAGCGAGAGCTCCGGTGGCTGGGCGTGCGGGTAGGCCGAGGCGGCCACGCGCGCGCCCTGGCCGATGTCCAGCAGCAGCTGAGCGGGCCGGTAGCTCCCCTGCGACGCGGACAGGATCCCGACCGAGAGCCCCGCGCTCGCGAGCTGAGGCTCGTGAGCATCGAGAAAGACGAGCAGCGCGGTACGGCGCCCGGCGCTCCCCTCGGCGGAGGCGGAGGCGGAGGCGGGGGCGCATGCCAGAGCCGCCGCGAGCAGCAGGCCGGCGACGGCCCCCCGGCGGGCTCCGATCAGCCCTCCGCTCCCTCGTTCGCACCCGCGCCGACGGGGACCGGCGGGACGATCTCCCCGCCGTGCGCCACACCGTTGGTCGCGGGGTCGGACTCGGTGTGCAGCGTCCCCTCGATGTTCACCCGCGGGATGATCCGCTCCAGCCAGGCGGGGAGTCGCCAGGTCACATCGCCGAGCAGGTGAAGCGTCGCGGGCAGCAGCAGGCAGCGCACCACGAGTGCGTCGAGGAACACGGCGCTCGCGAGGCTGAGGCCGAACTCCTTGATCACGCGGTCTTCCCCGAGCATGAAGGAGAGGAACACGCAGACCATGATCGCCGCCGCGGCGGTCACCACGCGGCCCGTGAGCGCGAGCCCGTCGCCGACCGCGCGCACGCTGCTGCGGGTTTGCGTCCAGCGCTCGTGGATCCTCGATACGAGGAAGACCTCGTAATCCATCGAGAGCCCGAAGACGATCGCGAAGAGCATCACCGGGATGAAGGACTCGATCGGTCCCTTCTCGACCCCGAAGAGGCTGCCGAGCCAGCCCCACTGGAAGACGGCGACGATCACACCGAGCGCCGCGCCGATCGAGAGCAGGTTCATCACGGCGGCCTGCAGCGGGATCACGAGCGAGCGGAACACGATCAGCAGCAGCAGCGCGGAGAGCAGCACGACGACGCCGATGAAGAGCGGCAGCTTGTGCCCGAGCGTGGTCGCGAAGTCGACCGCTCCCGCGGTCACGCCGCCGACGTAGACCTTCATGCCCGTGCTCTGAGCGAGCGGGGGCACCACGCGGTCGCGCAGGTCTTCGACGAGCTTCGTCGTGGCGTAGGCCTGCGGCGAGGAGCTCGGGTAGACGGTGAGCGTCGCGACGGTGCCCGCCGGGCTGAAGCGCGGGGGTACGACGGAGGCGACGCCCGGCGTCCTTTCGACCGCGGTGGCGAGCCGGGCGACATCGCCCCTGCTCGGCGCGCGGACGGCAACGAGCAGCGGCCCGTTGAAGCCTTCGCCAAACCCTTCGGCAAGCAGCTCATAGGCCTTGTGGGTCGTCTGCGTGGAGGGGTCGTTCGAGGCGTCGCTCGAGCCGAGCCGCAGCGCGGTGGCCGGCGCGGCGATCGCGAGCATCAACACGGCCGAGGCGAGCGCGATCGGACGCGAGTGCGCGCCCACGAAGCGGCTCCAGCGCAGCCAGGCCCCCGAGCCGGTGGGTCCGTCCGCGACCGGCGAGCCGCCGGAGCCGCTCGGGGTGGCGTCGGCCCCGTCGGCGCTCTCCGCACGGGCGGCGCGTGCGCGCGCCCGGCGCCCGCCGTGCGCGACTTTGTGGCCCGCGATCGTGAGCAGGGCGGGGAGGAGCGTGAGCGAGGCGAACATCACGAGCAGCACGCCGATCGAGGCGGAGATCGCCACGCCGTAGAGGAAGTCCACGCCCAGCAGCATCATCCCGAGCAGTGCGATCACGACTGTCGAGCCCGCGAAGAGCACCGCCCGGCCAGCGGTGTCGATCGCCTGCAGAACCGACTCGCGCGAGTCCTGGAAGGTGCGCCCGGGCGTGAAGTAGGCCTCGCGGAAGCGCGTGAGGATGAAGAGCGCGTAGTCGATCCCCACCCCGAGCCCGATCATCGCGGCGAGCTCGGAGGAGAAGTTCGGCGTGTCCACCACATGCGTGAAGAGCGCGATCGCGCCGAGCCCGGTACCGAGACCGAAGAGAGCGGTGAGGATCGGCAGCCCCATCGCGATCATCGAGCCGAAGGTGAGGAGCAGCACGACGATCGCCGCGAGCAGGCCGACCCCGGTCGAGATCCCGAAGCCGGGCTGCTCGGTCATCTCGATCGCCTGTCCACCGAGCTGCACGTCGAGGCCGGGCTGCGCCGCTTCTTTGGCCGCCTTGACGACCTTTTCCGGTGCGCTGTTCGGGAGCAGGTTCGCTTTTTTGTCGAACACGACGGTCGCGAAGGCGGTGCGCTTGTCGCTCGAGACCGAGCGCCCCGAGGAGCGGCCGGCGTACGGGCTCACCACTTCCTTCACGTGGGGCAGCCTCGCGACCTTCGCGAACATCGCTTCCATCCGCGCCTTGACCGCGGCGTCATCGACGCTGCCCGTGCTCACGCGATAGACGATCGTGTCGCGGTCGCCCGCCTGCGTGGGGAAGTTGCTCTGCAGCAGATCCGCCGCACGCTGGGCGTCGGAGTTGGGGAGCGTGAAGTTGTTCGAGTAGGCCGTCCCTGCGGACTGCGCGATCGCGTTGACCGCGAACAGCAGCACGATCCAGCCGATCACTACGTACTTGCGGTGCGTCGTTGACCAGCGAGCGAGCTTCAGCAAGGCGGTCTCCAGTCTCGGGGGGAAGATGGGTTGCCGCGGCCCGCGAGCGCCTCGCGCGCGAGCGTCTCTGCAGGGTAGCCGAGAGTCAGTTCAGGCTCGGATCGAGCGGCATTCGCGCGAGCAGCGCATAGCGGCCGCCCTTGCGTGTGAGCGCGCTGCTCCAGAGCTCCGCGGGCTCCTCGCAGAAGACGTCCTCGGGTCGCGCGTCCTGGGGGATCCAATCGCCACGCTCGACCTCGGCGTCGAGCTGGCCCTCGCCCCATCCCGCGTAGCCCGCGTAGACCCTGCGCCTGGAGGTCGCCGCCGCGAGGTCGTCGAGGCTCGCGTCCGGCGCGGGGAGTCCGATCCGTCCGAGCACGAGCAGCCCCGCGGGCTCGGGGTCGACGAACTCGGCGAGCATCACGATCGAGCTCGACTGAACGGGCCCACCGACGAAGACGGTCTCCTCCTCCTCGACGATCTCGCCGAGCTGCGGGACCGCCTCGAGCGACCGATCGAGGTCGAGGGCCGGTTGAGAACCAGTCCGAGCGCGCCCTCCTCGCTGTGCATGCCGATCAACACGACGGTGCGCATGAAGTTCGGGTCCTCGAGCGTCGTCGAGGCGAGGAGCAGCTGTCCGGCGAGCGATCCTTGCGCCATCGACCCAGGCTACCGCGCGGGCGCGCCCGCGCGCGATGCGTTCAGCCCAGCGAGAAGATGTCGAGTGTGCCGTGCTCGGAGTGGTCGTTCGCGTTGCCCTCGGGCTCCACGACGTGGCCGTCGGCGACGATCGGGCTGTTCCAGTGCCCGGATTCGCCCGGCAGCTTGGCGATCGGACGCGGCGAGGAGGGTCGGTAGACGTAGATGCCGCCTCCGTTGAGGTCGTAGACGTAGAGCAGGCCGCCCGCCATCACCGGGCTCGTGCCGGGGTTCCCGTTCTGCCACGCGCGCAGCAGGCGCCCGCCGCGCAGCACGTACGCCGCGGTGCCGCCTTCGTCTGCGACGAACGCCGTCGTCCGGCCCCCACGCCGCCACACGGCGGGAGCGCTGAAGAGCTCACCGCCGCCGGGGATCGAGAGACGCTGGACTTCGCCGCCGAGCAGCCGCGTGTCGCCCGGACGGCGGCCGTTCAGGCGCGAGAGGCGCAGCACGCGGAGGATCCCGTCCTTGCCTGCGAGCACGACGCGATCGCCGCCGAGCAGTGCCGGGGCGCTCGAGCCGAGGTCGCTGTCCGATTCGTTCAGGTGCGCCTGGTCGACCGGCGTGAAGGCCTGGCGCAGCTTCAGGCCGGGGACGCTCAGCTCGAGCACGCTGTCGCCGAAGTTCGTCGAGCCGTTCCACGGCGCGTTGCCCGTGTCGATCAGGATCCGCGCTCCACCGGGCTCGACGACCGCTCCGGAGCGTGAGAGGATCGCCGCGTCGCTCGCCGCGCACGAGCTCGGCACGATCAGCGTGCGCCGGTTCGCGCAGAGCGTGTTGTAGATCGCGGCGACGTGGCCGTCGCTGCGATCGATCAGCACGACGTGCCCCTGGTACGGGGGGGCGTCGCCGATGTAGCCGCCGGTCGTGGCGATCACGTATTCGCCGTCCACGTTCAGCGCGGCCGCGAGCTTCTCGTGGCGCGGTTCGAGCGTCACACGCACCGGCCAGCCCGCCGCCTCCGAGCCGTCCTGCAGCGAGAGCTTGTGGATCAGGCCGTTCGGCGAGGCCGTGTAGACGTAGCGGCCGCCGGGATCCGCGAGCGGGCTGCTCGTCGTGATCTGGGCGCTGCCCGCCCAGCTCGGGTAGCCGGGCGGCGTGAACGTCCAGAGCACGTGCCCGGTGTCGGCGTCGATCGCGAACGTGCGGCCGTAGGCGCTCGTCGCGACGATCGTGTCGTGCGTCCCGCCGGCAACGGACGCCCCGTGGAGGTAGACCGGCGAGGAGTCGATCGTGCCGGCGAGCGAGACGTGCAGCCGGTGCAGGTGCCCCACGTTCGCCGCGGTGATCCCCGTCGAGCCCGGCGCGACGTCGCTGCGCTGCGGGTCGAAGCCGAACTCCGGCCAGTCGAGCACGGGCGCGCCGCCCGCCGCGGCGGCGGGGATCGCGGCGGCGGAGACGGTCGGCGTGGACACGTCCGCGGGCGCCGAGCTTCCACAGGCTGAGGCGAGCACGCACGCCGCCGCGGCCGCGCCGAGGCTGATCGGGAGGCGCGCACGCATCCCCCTCTTCTACCGCATCGCGCCGGCCCGGCCTGCCGGTTCCGCACGAGCGTTATGCTCAGCGCCCCGAGCCCGCGGCGGGCTCACAGCGAGGCAGGAGGGCAACCGAGATGGCGAAGACCCCGCAGGTCGGCGAGCAGGCGCCGGAGTTCGAGCTCGAGGGCACCGACGGTCCCTTCAAGCTCTCCGCGCACCGTGGCGAGCGCGTCGTGTTGCTCTTCTATCCGGGCGACAACACGATGGTCTGCACGAAACAGTTCTGCTCCTACCGCGACCGGGCGCAGGACTTCTCCGCGCTGGGCGTGACCGCCGTGGGGATCTCCAACCAGGAGCTCGGCTCGCACGAGGCGTTCGTCTCCAAGCACTCGCTGAACGTGCCGCTGCTCGCCGACGTGGGCGGTGAGGTCGCGAAGCTCTACAGCTCCTGGGGCGGCCCGCTCGGCACCAAGCGCGCTGTGATCGTGATCGACGAGCAGGGCATCGTGCGCCACCGCCACGACCACCGGCTCGGGCTCGACTTCCAATCGGTCGACGAGCTCAAGGCCGTGATCGACGGGCTCCCCGCGGCTGCGGTGAGCTGAGCGCGCCGGCAGCGCTCGACGCGAGGGCCCGGCTCAGCTGAGCGGCGCGCTCTCGCGCTCGGTGCCCGCGCGCAGCGCGTGCAGCTCGGCGATCTCGATCTGCATCGAGCGCGGGCGCTCCCCGGGCCCCGCTGAGCGGCGGCGCCAGCGTCCCTCGCCGTCGAGCTCCCAGGAGTTCTCGTTGTCCGCGAAGGCACGTTCCAGCGTGTCGAGCAGCTCGTCCTGGAGCTCGGGGACGAGGATCGGGACGGCGAGCTCGACGCGGTGGTCGAGGTTGCGCGGCATCAGGTCGGCCGAGGCGATGAACACGCGCTGCTCGGAGCCGCGCTGGAAGGCGTAGACGCGCGAGTGCTCGAGCAGCCGTCCGACGACTGAGACGACACGGATGTTCTCAGAGATCCCGGGCAGCCCGGGGCGCAGGCAGCAGATCCCGCGCACGTTCAGATCGATCTGGACCCCGGCCTGCGAGGCTGCGTAGAGCGCGCGGATGCAGCGTCCGTCCGACCAGCGCGTTCATCTTCATCGCGATCCGCGCGGGCTGCTGCGCGGAGTGCGCGGCGACCGTCCGCTCGATCTCCTCGATGATCCCGTCGCGAAGCATGTTCGGGGCGGTGAGCACGCGCCGGTAGTGCAGCGGCCGCCCGTAGCCGGTGAGGTAGTTGAACATGTCCGCGACGTCCGCCCCGATCTGCTCGTCGACGGTGAAGAGCCCGAAGTCGGTGTAGAGGCGGGCCGTCGCGGAGTGGTAGTTGCCGGTGCCGATGTGCACGTAGTTGCGCACCCCGTCGCCCTCGCGGCGCACGACGAGCACGCACTTGGCGTGCGTCTTCATCGCGGGCTGTCCGTAGACGACGTGGACGCCCGCCTCCTCCAGCGCCTTCGCCCAGTGGATGTTCATGCGCTCGTCGAAGCGCGCCTGCAGCTCGACGAGCGCGACCGCCTGCTTGCCCCGTTCGGTCGCTTCGATCAGCGCCGGCACGAGCGGCGAGTCGTCGCTCGTGCGATAGACGGTCTGCTTGATCGCGAGCACGTTGGGGTCGGCGACCGCCTGCTCGACGAAGCGCTCGACCGAGGTGGCGAAGGAGTCGTAGGGGTGGTGCACGAGCACGTCGCCTTCGCGCATCGCGCCGAGCACGTCGGGGCGCTCGCCCTCGTGGCGCAGGAGCCGCGGGTGCGTCGCCGCCGCGAGCGGCTCGTCGCGCAGCTCGGCGTGGCCGGGCAGCCTCGCGATCTGCCAGAGCGCACCCATGTCGAGCAGCCCGTCGACGGGGAAGACCTCGTCGTCCTCCACACGCAGCAGGCTGGTGAGCGAGTTTCGGAGCTGCTCGGAGCAGTGCGCTCCGACCTCGACGCGCACGATCTCGCCGAAGCGTCGGCGGCGCAGCTCGTCCTCGACTGCCTGCAGCAGGTCGGCCGCGTCGTCGGAGACCTCGAGGTCGGCGTCGCGCGTGACCCGGAAGACGTCGCAGTCCGCGATCTCCATCCCCGGGAAGAGCGCGTCGAGGTGGTTGGCGATCACGTCCTCGAGCGGCACGAAGAGCGCGGGCGCGCCGGTGGGCACAGGGAGCGCGACGAAGCGCGGCAGGATCTCGGTCGGAACCTTCACGCGCGCGAACACGGTCTGGTCGGTGACCGGGTCGCGGACCAGCACGGCGAGCGAGAGCGAGAGGTTCGAGATGTAGGGGAAGGGTCGCCCCGGCGCGACCGCGAGCGGGGTGAGCGCGGGGAAGATCGCCTTCTGGAAGTGGCGCGCGAGCTCGGCGCGCTGCTCGTCGTCGAGGTCGCCCACACCGACGATCCGGATGTCGTTGTCGGAGAGCATCGGGCGCAGACGGCGTTCGAAGCAGTCGGTCAGGCGCGTGCCCTGTTCGAGCACCTTCTCGCGAATCAGCGCAATCGTCTGCGAGGGCGTGCGCCCGTCCTGGCTCTCGGTCTCGACGCCCGGCGTCGATCTGGTCGCGCAGACCGGCGACCCGGACCATGTAGTACTCGTCGAGGTTCGTCGTGTAGATCGCGCAGAACTTGAGCCGCTCGAGCAGCGGCACGCGCTCGTCCTCGGCGAGCTGCAGCACGCGGTCGTTGAAGTCCAGCCACGAGAGCTCGCGGTTGATGTAGAGAGAGGGGTGCTCGAGCGTCTCAGCCGCGGTGGGACCTTCGGCGGAGCTCGAGGAGGGGTGCGCCGCGGGGAGGGCTCCGTAGGCGCCCGGCTCGGCCGTCGGCGGAGCGTAGTCCGCGCCGGCGCCCTGCGGCGTGCCGAGTTCCGCGGAGTGGGTGTCGCTCAGGTCGTGATCGCCGGTTCCATGCATCAGCGCACCCACGCTACACGGTGTTCGCCGCGCGGTGAAGGACCTCGCAATTTGGGCGGATATTCGCGGTAGTCTGATGCGATCCCATGGCTCGACAGCTCTGGCTACTTCGACACGCAGAGGCCGAGCCGCACGGAAGCCGGGAGGACTCTGCACGCCGCCTGACCGAGCGCGGCGAGCGCCAGGCGCGTGCGGCCGGAGTCGCGATCGCGCGGCTCGGCGGCGAGCTCGACGCGGTGCTCTTCAGCCCCAAGGTGCGAGCCGCGCAGACCGCCGAGCTCGCCGCTGAGTCCTGGGATGAGAGCGCACGCGAGGTGCTCTCAGAGCACGCGCCGCTCGCGGGCGGGTTCGACGCCTCCCAGGCGCTCGACGCGCTCTCGGGATACGGTGCGGAAGCGCGGGTGATGCTCGTCGGGCACGAGCCCGACCTGTCGATGCTCGCGGGCGCACTCACGGGGGGGCGCGTGGATCTGAAGAAGGGCGGCTTGGCCGTGCTGCGCCTAGACGGGCCGAGCGCCGAGCTGGCCGTCCTCATGCGTCCCCGCGAGCTCGCCCTGATCGCCGGCGTCCCAGTCGGCGGGCACTGAGGAGGGGATCGCGCTCGGGTCGACGACCTCGAGCGATTCGGCGGCGAAGCGGTAGCCGATCCCGAAGTGGGTGTGGATGTAGCGCCAGCCCGGGGAGGCCTTCTCGAGCTTCTGACGGAGCTTGCGCACGAACACGTCGACCGAGCGGTCGCCGCGCACCATCGTGTAGCCCCACAGCCGCGAGTAGATCTCCTCGCGCTCGAGCACGCGGCCCTCGGCCTGTGCGAGCAGCTCGATCAGCTCGAACTCGCGGCGCGTGAGGTCGATCGAGCGCTCACCGACGAAGGCCTGGAAGCGGTCGGAGCGGATCTCGACCTCGCCCGCGTTGACGGGTGCGGACTCGGTGCGGCCGCTGCTGCGGCGGCGCCTGCGCACGACGCTCTGCACGCGCGCGATGACCTCCTCGGGGTGACAGGGCTTGGTGATCCAGTCGTCGGCGCCGAGACGCAGCCCGCGCACGCGCTGGGCGACCGTCGAGGGGCCCGTGCAGACGACGATCCCGAGCTCGGGAAGCGCCTCGCAGAGCCGCTCCAGCCAGCTCCAGGCCTGGGGACCGAGCACGGCGAGATCGACGACGAGGGCGCTCAGGCGCATCGAAACCACAGCTTCGGCGGGGACCGGGCTTGCGAGCACGCGGTGCTCCCAGCCGAGCCGGTCGAGCCGCTTGCTCAGGACCTGGATGAAGCCGCTGTCGCGGTCGAGCACCGCGATGCGCAGCGCTCCGGTGGGTGAGGAGGCGCTGTCCGGGGAAATCGCAGATGCGATCTGGTCCGGATCCCGCTCCTCGGCGCGAACGCTTGCCATCGCCGCGGAGTGTAAGCGATGTGCGGGCCGCGCAACCGTCTTGCAAGCAGGGGTAACAGGATGTTCACAGATGCCGCGCGCTATTTGCGGGACGCCCCGGCTACTGGGTGTTGCCGAGCGGCCGCGAGGAGTCCGAGAACTCGCGGAACAGCCCCGTGACGACGAACGCGACCTGCTCGCCGATGTCCACGGCGTTGTCGCCGATGCGCTCGATCGCACGGGCGACGAGCGTCATGTGCATCGCCCACTCGCGGCGGTCGGGGTCGTCGCCGATCTCGATCGCGACGCGGAAGATGTCGCGGTTCAGGCGGTTGATTTCGCGGTCCTGGCGGACGAGGTCCTCGGCGAGCGCGACGTCTCGCCCGGCGAACGCGGCCTTGCTCTGCACCACCTCCGAGCGCGCGAAGGCGCCCATCTTCGCGAGCGCCTCGAGCACCTCGCCGTCGACGGGCGGCTCGTAGCCCGAGAGCGGGATCAGCTTGGCGATGTTCACGCACTGGTCGCCCATGCGCTCGATGTGCTTGATCGTGTGCAGCAGCGCGGCGACGAGCCGCAGGTCGCCCGCGACCGGTGCCTGCAGGGCGAGCAGCGAGAGGATCCCCTGGTGGACCTCCAGGTAGCGGCCGTCGACGCGGTCGTCGTCGGCGATCACCATCTGCGCGAGCTCGACGTCCTGGTGCTGGAGCGCCTCCATCACGCGGTCGAGCTGCTCGACGATCAGGTCGAGCCCGCCGAGCGCGTTGGCCTCGAGGTCGCGGAGCTGCTCCTGGAAGTGCGCACGCCCGCCGCCTTCGGCCTGGACCTCGCCGATGAGGCTGGTGGGCGGCACGCCCCCCTCAGCCGAACTTGCCGGTGACATATTCTTCGGTCCGCGGATCGGTCGGTTTGGTGAAGATGTCATCGGTCGCGCCGACCTCGACGAGCTGGCCGTCGAGCATGAACGCGGTGCGGTCCGCGACGCGGGCGGCCTGCTGCATGTTGTGCGTCACGATCACGATCGTCACGCGCTGCTTGAGCTCGTCGATCAGCTCCTCGATCTTCAGCGTGGCGATCGGATCGAGCGCCGAGCAGGGCTCGTCCATCAGGATCACCTCGGGTTCGACCGCGAGCGAGCGGGCGATGCAGAGGCGCTGCTGCTGGCCGCCGGAGAGCCCCGCTCCAGGCTCGGAGAGACGGTCGGCGACCTCGTCCCATAGCCCCGCGCCACGCAACGCGCGCTCGACCTTCGCCTTCAGATCGCCCCGCCGGGCGGTGAGGCGCAGGCCAGCCGCGACGTTGTCGTAGATCGACATGGTGGGGAAGGGGTTGGGCTTCTGGAAGACCATTCCGATCGCGCGCCGCACGGCGACGACGTCGAGCGCCGGGTCGTAGATGTCGATCGAGTCGAGCATCACCTTGCCCTCGGCGCGCGCGCCCGGGATCTCCTCGTGCATGCGGTTGATGCAGCGGACCATCGTGGACTTGCCGCAGCCCGACGGGCCGATGATCGCGGTGACCTCGTTGGCTTTGAACTCCACGTCGACGCCCTTGACCTGCTCGGCCTTGCCGTAGAAGGCCCGCAGCCCCTCCAGGCGCACGCTGAGCCCTTTGCCCGCGGACGCGCGGTGATCGCGGCGCTCAGGCGCGACGATCGGTCCGCCGGCGGCGGACTTCGATCGCTCTTGCGATTGGCTCGTCTCTGGTGTGTCGGGATCCACGTTCTTCAGCTGCTCGGTCGGTCCGGTCGACGTCATGCTAGGCGGCTCCTTCGCGAGATTAGACGAGCTAGAAGGTTGAGGATGAGGATCAGCACCACGAGCGTCAACGCGGCGCCCCATGCGCGGTTGACGACGGATTCCGTCGGCGAGGTCACGTCGCTGTAGATCTGCACCGGCAGCGAGTTCATGAACGCCCCGAGATCGGTTGTGGTCTTGTGCGTCGAGGCGGCGGTGAAGAGCAGCGGAGCGGTCTCCCCGGCGGCGCGCGCGACGGCGAGCAGGATGCCCGTGACCATCCCGGGCAGCGCGGTGGGGAGCACGATCTTGAAGATCACGCGCCAGCGCGGCGAGCCGAGCGCGAGGGCGGATTCGCGCAGGCCGGCGGGGACGAGCAGCAGGATCACCTCGGCGGAGCGGATCACGATCGGCAGCATCAGCAGGGAGAGCGCGATCGAGCCCTTGTAGCCCGCGTAGGAGCTGCCCGTGCCGACGACGAGCACGATGTAGACGAACAGGCCGAAGACGATCGAGGGCACGCCCGTGAGCACGTCGACGAAGAAGCGCACGACCTGCGCAAAGCGGCTGTCACGGCCGTACTCGACGAGCCAGATCGCGACGCCGGTACCGATCGGGATCGCGATCAGCGAGGCGAGCGCGACGATCTCGATCGTGCCGAGGATCGCGCTCTTGATACCGCCGATGCTCGAGGTTTTGAAGAACGTGTTCCCCGTCGGATCGGTCGTGAAGAAGTCCCCGCTCCAGGAGCCGAGGCCCTTTTTGAGCAGGTAGTAGACGATCAGCGCGAGCGGGATCAGCGCGAGCAGCGTCGCGCCGAGGATCATCCCGCGGGCGGCGCGGTCGCGCCGGCGGCGCGCGGGGCTCACGGCGAGTCGTCCGAGCAGCTCGGCGCTGGCGGGGTGCGCGCTCATGCTCCCGTCGCCGTTCCCGCGACGAGCGCAGCGCCACCGTGATCCTCGGCCTGAGCGGGACCGTGCGCGCGATTCGCCCGCGTGACGAAGAAACGCGCGAAGCCGTTGACTACGAGTGTGAGCACGAAGAGCACGAGCCCTGCGGCGAACAGAGCGGAGCGGTGGGTGCCCGTCGCCTCGCCGAACTCGTTCGCGATCACCGCGGCGAGGCTGTAGCTCTGGCCGAAGAGGCGTTCGACCAGTTTCGGCGAGTCGCCGATCAGGATCGTGACCGCGATCGTCTCGCCGATCGCGCGCCCGAGACCCAGCATCGCGCCGCCCACGATGCCCGAGCGGCAGTAGGGCAGCACGGCGATGCGGATCATCTCCCAGCGCGTCGCGCCGAGCCCGAGCGCGGCCTCCTTGTGGTCGGAGGGGACGGTCGACATCACCTCCCTGCTGATCGCGCTGACGATCGGCAGGATCATGATCGCGAGCACCAGGCCGGTGATGAAGCAGTTCGGGATCGTCACCACGCCACCGCCCACGAAGGGGACGAAGGAGAGACGGTCGGCCACCCATTGCTCTGCGCCCTTGAGCTTCGGGGCGAGGAAGAAGATCCCCCAGAGTCCGTAGACCACCGAGGGGACCGCGGCGAGCAGCTCGACGAGCACGGTGAGCGGCGTGCGCAGCCGGCGCGGGCAGAGCTCGGTTGTGTAGATCGCCGCGGCGACGGCGACGGGCACGCCGATCAGCAGCGCGATACCCGAGGTGATCAGCGTGCCCACGACCAGCGGCAGCGCGCCGAAGTGCCCGGCGCTCGGGTTCCAGTTGTTGTCGAAGGCGAAGCCGAAGACGCTCGTGTGGGCGAACGCCGGTTGCGCCTCTTTGACGAGGCGCACGAAGAAGTAGACGATCAGCGCCAGGATCAGCGCGGCCAGCAACGTCAGGCCGTACTTCAGGATCCGATCGGGTAGGCGTGCCAACGGCGACCGCGCAAGGAGTGCGCGGTCGCCGCCGGGTACGGATGCGGCCTCCACGGAGCGTTCTCTACCTGATCCGCGGGGTCCGTGTCGTCTCGATCAGCCGCCGATCGGCGAGCCGTTGCACTGCAGAGAGGCGAGGGCTTCCTTCGACTTGGCCAGGATCGGCGCGGGAAGCGCCGCGTAGTCGGCCTGCGAGAGGATCTTCTGGCCTTCGCCCAGGCCGTAGGTGATGAACTTCACGACGCCCTTGGCCGCTTCTTCGCCGCCCGGGGTGCCCGCCTTGCAGAGATCCTTGTTGACGACGATGAACGTCTGCGAGGTGATCGGGTAGGCGCCAGCTCCTGCGGGGTTGCTGATTTTGATCCCGAGGTTCGCCGGGATCTTCACGCCTTCGCCTGCGGCGGTCGTCGAGGCCAGCGTGGGCAGCACGTAGTGGCCTGCCTTGTTCTGGATCGACGCGTAGGTGAAGTTGTTCTGCAACGCGTACGCCTGCTCGACGTAGCCCACGGCGCCTTCGGTCTGCTTGACCGCACCGGCCACACCGGCGTTGCCCTTGGCGCCCGTGCCGGTCGGCCAGGGTACTTCCTTGCCTTCGCCGACCTTGGACTTGAATTCGGGATCGACGGCGGCGAGGAAGCTCGTGAAGCCCGCGGTCGTGCCCGAGGAGTCCGAGCGGTGGACGATCGTGATCGGCGTGCTCGGCAGCGTGATTCCCGGGTTCAGCGCCTTGATCTCGGGGTCGTTCCACGTCTTCACCTTGCCGATGAAGATGTCGCCGAGCGTTTTGCCGTCGAGGCGCAGGCCGGTCTTGACGCCCGAGAGGTTGTAGGAGACCGTGATCGCGCCGAGGAACATCGGGATCTGGACCGGCGCGCTGCCGTTTTTGGAGATTTCTTTTTCTTCTTCTGCCTTCAGCGGCGGGTCGCTCGCGCCGAAGTCGACGACCTTGCCCGCGAGCGCGGTGATGCCCGCGCCGGAGCCGACGGCCTGGTAGTTCACCGTCAGGCCCTGCTGGGAGGAGGCCCACTGTTCATAGACGGGCGCGGCGAACGTGGAGCCCGCGCCTGAGATCGTCCCCGAGCCGCTGGGAGGGGTGGTAGCGGTCTTCGAGCTCGAGCTGGCCGCCGGGGTGGAGGAGCTGCTGCTGGTGCTGCTGGCGGTGGTTTCGCTCGATTTGCTGGAGCTGCCGCATGCCGCGATGCCCAATGCGAGCAGCAAGCAGCCTGCGATCACGCCCAACTTTTTCTTGATCACTGCGTCTCCTGACTGGTTGTCGACTTGATTGTCGTTTCGCCCGGCTCTCGCCGGATGGGCCCGGCCGTCGCGCCTGGAGCGCAGAACCGCTGCGTACCCCAGCTACTTCCTTGGCCCCACCGTCCGCAAACGGGGGTTCACAGCCCGGCAACAGTCTTCTTAGACCGGTCAGCTCTCCGTGTGAACATTTCGTGAATGCTGTGGCTGGAAGCGATATCCGAATCCGGGGTGGGTGTGGATGAACCTCCGGTCGGGCAGCGCGGCCTCGAGCTTGTTGCGCACCTTGCTCACGTAGACGTCCACCGAGCGATCGCCGCGGCGCAGCGTCCCGCCCCACACGGTGCGGTAGAGATCCTCGCGGGTCACGATCGTCCCCTGCCTGCGTGCCATCGCGGCGAGCAGCTCGAACTCGCGCACCGACAGCGTGAGCGCCTGCCCCGTCGCGAGCACGAGGCCCTCGTCGGGTCGGATCTCGAGCTCCCCCGCGTAGAGGACCTCCTGGACGTCGGGACTCTCCGGGTAGGCCGCCACGACGTGGCAGCGTCGCAGCGGCGCCGGCCCGCGGCGTTGCAAACTCGTGATCTATCCGTGAAAAAAGCGTGAAAGTCACCGCCGGTCGGGACGCGGACAATATGCTCCGCCGATGAATCTCCTGCGCAGGCCCGTCGACAGCATCCTGATGGAGCTCGTCGAGGAGTCCGGGCGCAACGTGCAGAAGTGCGGCCTGCTCCTGCGCGACCTGATCGTCGACTACCCCGAGCACGCCACGCTGGCGCAGGACATCAAGGTCTGCGAGCAGGAAGGCGACCGGATCACGCACGACATCATCCACCGGCTCGCCGGCCGCGGCAGGGTTCGAGCGCCGTTCGACGCCGGTGACGGCTATGCGCTTGCGAGCGCCCTCGACGACGTCGTCGACCACTCCGAGAACAGCGCCGCGCAGTTCGGGCTCTACGGGGTCGAAGCGCCGATGGAGCAGGCCGTCGAGTTCACGGAGGTGCTCGTCGGCGCGGGCGAGCAGATCGCCCAGGCGCTGCGCTGCCTGCGCACGGGCACGGAGTTGAGCACCCACCTCGTCGAGATCCACAGGCTCGAGAACGAGGGCGACCGGCTGCAGCGCGACGGCGTGGCCTCGCTCTTCGCCGGCGGCATCGACCCGATGGTCGTGATCCGCTGGAAGGACATCTTCGAGTCGCTCGAGGCCGCCGTCGACGCCTGTGAGACCGTCGCGCATGTGCTCGAGGGGATCACCCTCAAGCAGCACCGCCGCTGAGCCCGCAGGTGGCGCTCAGAGGGAGCTCGGTGGTGCGCTGAGCGTGACGCGTGGGCCATGCGCGGAGAGGCCGATCAGGTCCGGGTCGCCGAGCGGTCGGTATTGCTGCTCACTCCCGCGGTCGTACTCGCGGAGGGCCGCGGCGCGGGTCGGCGAAACGCCTGCTCTTCACATCCTTTTCACATTGATCAGTTTCTACACCTAAAAAGTGATCTTTATGCTAAAAACCACTCTGGCGCTGTCGTCGGGACGCGCGAGGGGCCATGGAAGAGATCCACGAAATACATGGAGGGCAGAGGACGCGACGCCGCGTCGCACTGCTCGACAGCGACTCCGGTTTCGTGCTCGTGCTCGGCAAGCGGCTCGAGCGCGCGGGCTGGGATCACGTGCCGCTCGCGCGCAAGCTCGCGCCGAAGCGGATCGCGAAGCTCGAGGTCGATGCGCTCGTGGTCGACGTCTCACTGCTCGGCGCGAAGCCGAACGCCTGGCTGCTGAACGTCTGTGAGCTTCGTCCCGACCTGTCCGTGATCGTGTGCGCGGCGGGGTCGAGTGTCGCCGAACGGGTGATCGCGCTGCGCTCCGGCGTGGATGACTGGCTGGCCAAGCCCTGCCACCCCGAAGAGCTCGTCGCGCGCCTCGAGGGCACGACGATGCGCCGTCGTCACGAGAAGCCCGAGGAGACCGGGCCGACGAGCGTCGGGGAGCTGGAGATCCGGCCCGACCAGTACCAGGCGTTCGCGGACGGGCGCAGCCTTCGCCTCACGCGCCGCGAGTACCAGCTGCTGCGCCTGCTCGTCAGAGAGCGTGGCCAGGTGCTGACGCGCGAGCGGATCTACGAGTGCCTGTGGGGATATGAGATGATCCGCAACGACCGCTCGGTGGACGTCTTCGTCCACAAGCTGCGGCGCAAGATCGAACTCGGCTCGCCAGGGTGGGCCTACATCCACACCCACTTCGGCATCGGTTACCGGCTCGCTCCCGAGCGCGTGCCCGAGGCGGAGCCGCTCGCGGCCTGAGCTCAGCCGAGCGTGGACGGTGGGGCGAGCACTTCCAGGCGCCCGCCGTGTGGTTCGCCGATGAAGAAGAGCTGGAAGCGGGTCGATTGCCCGGCCGGCGCTTCGGGCAGCACAGCGCGCCCGGCGGCGACGACCTTCCCTCCCCGGCGCACGACGCCGTAGACGACGAGTTCGCGCTGAGCGAGCGCGGAGTGGTTGGCAACGAGCCCTTCGGCGCCCGCGCCACTGGAGACGTCGTCGATCTGATGCGCGCCGGAGATCGCGAGCGAGGGTGGGGCGCCCGCCGCCCGGGACGCTTCGCCGGCCTCGGCGGTCACACTCCTCGCCCCGGCGAGGATCGGGATCTGGTCGTCGATCCAGGTCAGGCGGCCGTGAGCGGGGAGAAAGGAGGCCGAGATCAGCGCGGGGGACTGGCCGGGCTGCTCGTTGGTGAAGATCGAACGTCCGTGGACGTCGTGCACGTTGATCCGCACGGGCACTTCGCGCAGCGCGTGTGCCGAGCGGTTCTGAAGCGTGACGACGGCGGCGAGGCCTTCACTGGAGTGGAGCAGCGTCACGTCGGCGACTGAGACGTCGCGGCTCGGGTGCGAGATCGTGAGCAGCCGGCGACGCACCGCGGCCTGCTTGGCTTCGCCTGCTTCGCGGATCTTCGCGATGCGCTGAAGCTTCGCGCTCTTTTCCTGTGTCGTCTCGCAGCCGCAGAGGACGAGCAGGGCAAGCACCGACAGGAGCCCCGCGGCGAGCCTCACCCAAAGGCTCCGCTCACGTAGTCGCGCGTGCGCTCCTGGCGCGGCCGGTTGAAGACCTGCTCGCTCGGGCCGTACTCGACGAGCTCGCCGAGGTGCATGAAGGCGACGTGGTCGGCGACGCGGAAGGCCTGCTGCAGGTTGTGGGTGACGATCACGACCGCGACGCTCTCGCGCAGCTCCACGATCAGCTCCTCGATCGTCGCCGTCGAGATCGGGTCGAGCGCCGAGCACGGCTCGTCGAGCAGCAGCACCTCGGGGTCGGCGGCGAGCGCGCGGGCGATGCAGAGCCGCTGCTGCTGACCGCCCGAGAGCCTCAGGGCGGAGCGATCGAGATCGGAGGCGACCTCCTCGTAGAGCCCCGCGCGTTTCAGCGCTTCGGCAACCTGGTCGCGTAGCGCTCCACCCCGGCGGCGCCGACGCGATCCGCGCTCGGGGTGCTCGACGAGCGCGTAGGCGACGTTGTCGAAGATCGACATCGGGAAGGGGTTGGGCTGCTGGAAGACCATCGTCACGCGGCGGCGAAGTGCATTGACCTCGAGATCGTGGATGTCCTCCCCGTCGAGCGTGATCGCACCGCTGCGCGCCGCGCCGTCGGTGATCTCGGTGAGCCTGTTGAGCGAGCGCAGCAGCGTCGTCTTGCCGGATCCCGACGCGCCGATCATCCCCAGCACCTCGCCCTGGCGCACGGACAGGGACACATCGCGCACGACCCAGTTCTCGCCGTAGGCGAGCCACACGGCGTCGATGTTCATCCGCTCCCGCACCACGGCGGCGGGCGGGCGCGGCGCGACGAGCGAGAGTGCGGCGGCGGGCGCCGCACCGTTGGAGGCGGGCCGGGGCGGGGCGACGTGAGGCTCGCGGTCGAGCGCGATCCGGCGGACGGGCGGCGGCATCATCGGGTCCATCGCGGCACCTCGCTCATCGTGGGCCTCGTCCGGAGCTCCGCGCGCGATCGCGCAGTCGGCGGATCGCTCCCGGGCCCGCGGGCTCGGAGCCGCGGTTGGTGATCCAGGTGACGGTCGCGTTCAGCGCGACCACGATCAGCAGCAGGATGAACGCGGCGAAGTAGGCCTTCTGCGGCGCGCTCCCTTCTCCCGCGGGCGAGTTTTCGTACACGTAGGTCGTGAGCGTCGAGCCCGTTCCACGCAGCAGCCCGAGCACCGGCGTCTGACCGACCGACTGCGTGGTCAGCGAGACACCGAGCCCGATTTTGATGATCGCCGTGTCGCCGATGATGCGTCCCATGCCGAGCACGACGCCGGTCGCGATCCCGGGCCGGATCGAGGGCAGCAGCACGTGGCGGATCGTCGTCGCTCGCGTCTTGCCGAGCGCGTAGCTCCCCTCGCGCAGGCGCGCGGGGAGCTGGTTGAGCGCCTCGCGGGTCGAGCCGATCACGAGCGGCAGGGCGAGGCCGGTCATCACGATCCCGGCGGCGAAGAACGAGCGCCCGTAGACCGCGCCGTTGGCCGCGCGCTGAGAGAGGAAGGCGAGCCAGCCTTTGGCGAAGATCAGCAGCCCGAAGATCGCGAGCACGACGCTCGGGATGCCCGCGATCACCTCGATGCCGGACTCGAAGGCGCGCGCGAGCCAGCGCGGGCGCCCGTACTCGACGGACCACACCGCCAGCGCGACCCCGAGCGGCCCCGCGATCAGCGTGCCGATCGCAGTCACGATCAGCGTGCCCTCGATCGGGTCCAGGAACCCACCGCTGCTGCTCTGGATCGTCGAGGGCGCGGGCGATTCGGTGAGCAGCTTGAGGTTGAAGTAGGAGAGCCCCTTGACGAGCATGAAGATCACGATCGCCGCGGCGATCAGGGCGAGGCCGATGCCCGTCGCCCAGCACAGCCAGTAGCCGATCCGGTCCGCGAGCGGCCAGGCGCTCGTGCTCTCGCGGCGGCTGCGCGAGATCCCTGCGGGCGGAGCGAGACCCGCGCTGGCCATCAGAGGCGGATGCCGTAGCGGTTGAGCTGGCGCTTGGCGGCCCAGCCGGCGAGCGAGAGCAGCGCGGCGGAGAAGAGCAGCACCGCGCCGATCGCGTAGATCGTGTGCATCAGCGGCACGATCGTGAGCCCTTCGGAGTTCTGCAGGATCGTGGCGGCGAGCGGTCGCACGGGCTCGAACAGGAAGGTGATCCCGTCCAGCGGGTTGGCCCCGAAGCCGCGGCCGCCCGCGACCATCGCGAGCATCACGGCCTCGCCGAGCGCGCGGGCCGTGGAGAGGATCACGGCGGCGATGATCGCGGGCCGCGCGGTGCGCAGCGAGACGCGCCAGATCGTTCGCCAACGGTTGACCCCGAGTGCGAGCGACCCTTCGTGCCATGCGCGCGGCACCGCGTCGAGCGCGTTCGCGCTGATCGCCACCATGATCGGCAGGATCATCACGGTGAGGATCAGCGTCGCCGTCATCAGGTTCGCGCCGTTGAGCTGGACGACATAGGCCACCGAGGCCTTGCGCTGCTCGCTGATCAGGTGGTTGTTGATGTAGGGCGCGATCGCGAGGATGCCGATCAGCCCGTAGACCACGGAGGGCACGCCCGCGAGCAGCCGCACGACGGGGTCGAGTACGCGCCGCATCAGCGGCGGGGCGAACTCGGTCAGGAAGATCGCGGCGAAGGTCGAGACGACCAGCCCGATCAGCACCGCGAGCACAGTCGTGACGAGCGTCCCCCAGATCAGCGACCAGGCATGGAAGTCGTAGATCGACTTGCCGGGCAGCGGGTGCCCTTCCTGCATCGCGCGGAGCTGCTGGTCGACGTCGCCGCCGGGACCGAACCAGCCGAGGCCGTTGTGGGAGAAGGAGGGCCACGCCCGCACCACGACGGTGACGAGCAGCACGCCGATGATCGCGAGCGTCGCGACCGCGAGCGCGCCGAGCGACCGCTCGGCGCGCCGTTCGCTCGCAGCCGCGCGGCTGCCCGCTCCGGAGAGCGGGCGCGCCACGCGGAACGCACTCAGTGGATGGCGATCCACTCGGAGCTGACGATCGACCGGACTGTCGAGTTGCCCGGCTTCGTGACCCATTCGATGAACTTGCGCGCTTCACCCGTGGGGATGCCCTTGGTGACGAACCAGAAGTTACGGACGCCGCCGTACTGGCCGGACTTCGCGTTACGCAGGTTGCACTGAACACCCTCGTAGTTGACGGTGTGCACGCCGCCGTTGAGCGTCGCCGCGAAAGAGGTGAAACCGATCGCGCTCTTGTCCGAGCCGACCGAGCTGACCTCCAGACCCTCGGAGCTCTCGGGCGTTGCGCTCGGGGAGATCTTCAGCGATTCCCCGAGGAAGATGTTCTGGAAGGCGTCCTGCGTACCGGATGCGCCATCGCGGTCGAAGAGGTCGATGGGTCCGGAGATCCCGGCGCCCGGAACGTTGCTCCAGTCGCGGATCGAGCCGGTGAAGATGCCCTCGACCGTTTCCTGGGAGAGGTTGGGTAGCGGGTTGGCGCTGTTCGTGATCACGCAGACGCCGTCGCGGGCGACCTTCGTGAAGATCAGGCCTTTGGGGTCCACGCCCTTGATCGGGTCGCGCGATGCCATGCCGATATCGACTCGGCCCGCGGCCGCGTCGCCGATTCCGACGGCGGACTGCCCGCCGCCGACTTTCGGCGCTGGGATCTTGGGGTAGGCCTTGTGGTAGGCGGTGGAGAGTTTCTGGACCAGCGGCAGCATCGAGGTGGAGCCATCGATGATCAGGCGCTTGCCGAGCGCGCTCGCGGGGGCCACGAGCGAGATTGCGACGAGCGCGGAGGCGAAGAAGATGCGGTGTGCGCGCACTTTGGGTTGCTCCCTTTTTCGGATTCGGATGCGGCCGGTCTAAGCACCCCCGCCGCGAGATCCCCCGCCGACGGCGGGCAGTGACCTGGCGGCTCCGCTGCCGAGCGGTGGACTTGGCCGCGCTGAAGAGTGTCGGGTGAGGTTTTGTGTTGTGTTTCGTTTTTGTGAACGTTCGGCAGCCGATCGATGTGTACGAAATGTGAAAGCAAGGTGGGGGCGTGTGTTGTTCTTGTGAACGCCATTGCTTTTCAAGTTCCGCCGTGTGAGGGTGATTCGCGATCGCCCCCCGAGGGGTGTTTCGGCGCACCGTCCGACCGTGTTCGACGGTGCAGATGCCAGCGGAGAATGGATGACTGACGAGAAAACGCCCACGCCCGGCGCCTCCAGCAACGGGCACTCAGGAAACGGCAAGTCGCCCGCCGCGAAAGCGGCGGTGAGATCCGGTCTTGCGCAGCGCCGCAACCCGGTGCTCGTGCGGGTCGTGGAGATCGCGACGTCGTTGCGCCGGCTGATCCTGCGCGACAAGCTCTCGCTGTTCCTGGCGATCGCCTCGATCGGGCTCGCGGTCGCGTTCGCGACGTTGCTCGGCGCGATCAAGCCGAGCTCCTCGGGCCGCGGCGTGCCGATCAGCACGGTCGAGAAACTCGCCAAGAAACACGACGTCGCCACGGCGGTGCTGCTCGACCACGACAGCCGCGTCGAGGTGATGACGACGGCCGCCGCCCCGGCGGTGCAGGCCGACGGCGGGCTGCCCGAAGCCGCTGAAATCGCACCTGCGAGCACAACCGGCTCCTCGGGCAAGACGAAGAAGGGCAAGGGCACACCGAAGACCAAAGCGGCCCCGGTGGTCGAACCGGGCGCGGGCCAGATCCAGCAGCTCTGGGCGGCCTACCCGGCCTCGGGCGCGCAGACCCAGCAGCTTGCCGAGGAACTCACCGCGGGCGGCGCCTCGGTCACGGTCGATCAGCAGTCGGGCAAGCCGACCAAGGCGATCGTCGTCCAGTTCCTGATCCCGATCCTCCTGCTCGTCTGCCTGTTCTCCCTCTTCACGCGGCTCGGCGGCGACGGCGGCGCGGGCGGCATCGCCTCGTTCTCGGAGTTCACGGGCAAGGGCAAGAAGAAGGGCAAGGGCACGCGCGACAAAATCACCTTCGCCGATGTGGCCGGCGCGGGCGAAGCGGTCGCGGAGCTTCGCGAGATCCGCGATTACCTCGCGGATCCGAGCAAGTACCTCGCCGTCGGCGCCGCCGCGCCGAAGGGAGTGCTGCTCGTCGGCCCTCCGGGTACGGGCAAGACGCTGCTCGCCAAGGCCGTCGCCGGAGAAGCGGACGCCTCGTTCTTCTCGCTCTCGGGCTCTGACTTCGTCGAGTCGCTCGTGGGCGTGGGCGCCGCCCGCGTACGCGACCTGTTCGCGAAGGCGCGCAAGGCCGCGCCCGCGATCATCTTCATCGACGAGTTCGACGCCGCGGGCCGCAAGCGCGGCGCGGGCATCGGCCAGGGCAACGACGAGCGCGAGCAGACGCTGAACCAGATCCTCGTCGAGATGGATGGTTTCTCCGGGGACGGTGGCCTCGTCGTGATGGGTGCGACGAACCGCCCCGACGTCCTCGACCCCGCGCTGCTCCGGCCCGGGCGCTTCGACCGCCAGGTCGTGGTCGACGTGCCCGATGTCCATGGGCGCCTGGAGATCCTGCGGCTGCACGGTGCGAAGCGCCCGCTTGCGCCCGACGCATCGCTCGAGGAGGTCGCACGCGAGACTCCGGGCTTCAGCGGTGCCGAGCTCGCGAACGTGATCAACGAGGCCGCGCTGCTGAGCGTGCGCGAAGGCCGCGCTCAGATCGACCAGGCCACGCTCGAGGAGGCGATCGACCGCGTCGTCGCGGGCCCCGCCAAGAAACACATATTGACCGACCAGGAGCGCTGGCTGATCGCGATCCACGAGTCCGCGCACGCGGTGGTCGCTGAGTCGCTCGGGCACGCGACCTCGACGCGCAAGCTGTCGATCGTGGCGCGCGGGCGCCAGCTCGGCACGGCGGCGCACATGCTCACCGATCGCGACCAGACGATCATGACCAAGCCCGACCTGCAGTCGCAGCTGATCGTGATCATGGCCGGACTCGCCGGCGAGAAAATCGCCTTCGGGCACATCTCGACGAGCGTCAACGACGACCTCCACGCGGCGACCAACCTCGCGCGCACGATGGTGACCTCCTTCGGGATGTCCGAGGCACTCGGCCTGGTGACGATCGGCGAGAAGGGCGGTGAGGTCTTCCTCGGCGCCTCGCTCCAGGACCTCGGCTCGGTGGGTCCGGAAACGCTCAACATCATCGACAGCGAGATCGAGCGCTTCGTCGGCGACGCCGAGGCTCGTGCGAGCCGCGTGCTCGACCGCAACTGGGGCGCGGTCGAGGAGACCGCGGCCGCCCTGCTCGAGCACGAGACGCTCTCGGGCGTGGCGCTCGACGCGCTGCTCTCCACGGTCCACGAGGTCTCGCTCGACCAGCTTCGGGAGATCCGGCGCAGCACGGCCAGCGACGATCCCGACCGCGCTAAATGAGGCGCCGCCTGCCGTCGCCTGCGATGGCCGTCGCGCTCACCGCGCTCGTGCTCTCGACGACCGGGATCGCCGATGCGGCGCGTCACGCGGTGACGGCCGTGATCGCGGGTCACCAGGTCACGGGGAAGCCGAAACCGGGCGCGCTGCTCACGCTCGGCCGCAACGGCAAGTTCCCCGCCGCCGCGATCCCGACGGTGAAAAACGCCTCGCGTGTCGCGGGCAAAACGCCCGAACAGCTCGCGGGCACCTGTCCGCCCGCCACGGTCGATCTCGGGAGCTGGTGCCTGGACACGGCGCCCTACCCGCTCGCGAAGGTGGACGCCGGGAAGAACAACTACATCTGGGCGAGCCAGGCCTGCGAGGCCGAAGGCGGATGGCTTCCCAGCGCCGCCGAACTGCTCGGCGCGGCGAACCGGGTCAAGCTCGAGTCCACGATCACCGACTCCCAGCTCACGGCCACCGTCGACCTCGACCCCACGCGGGGTCTCAAAGACGAACGGGAGATGAGCTCGACGCTCGTCACGACCGAGGCGGGATCTGCGGCGGCCGGCTCGGAGGGGGTCAGCCCCGGTGCGACGGGCAACCCCCGTCAGGGACAGGCCAGCCCGGTGCCGCTGCCCGCGAACTCCCAGCCCGAAAGCCTGCAGTACGTGACGGTGTACGACAACGGCAACAAGGGGGGATTCGCCGGGTCCGAGCCCGTGGGCGAACCGCAGAACTTCCGCTGCGGGTTCAACAAGACGCCCGGCGCGCTCGAAAAATCCGAAAAGTGAGCTGCGCGTGTCTGTCATCGACACTCGCCCCTCGCAGCTCATCCGGCGAGCCTCGCGGCTCGTGTGTGCGCTCCTCCCCGCCGCACTTCTCTCGCTCGCGCTCAGCGGCAGCGCTGCGGCGACGATCCTCCCCGCGGTGACGCTCGACGGGCCGAGCGAGGAAATCGTCGGCTTCGGGGGCGCCGCGATGGCCGAAGACGGGACCGGAGGCGTCGTCTACCTGAAGCGGGTCGAAGGCGTACCTCACGTCTTCGTCTCACGCTACGTCGCGGGGCACTGGATGGCTCCGGTCCGCGTCGACACCGAAGATCAGTTCGCGGCGAGCTCGCCCAGGATCGGCGCGGCCAACGGCGGCCGGCTCGTGGTCGTCTGGGCGACGCCCTTTGCGACCGAGGACGGAAAGCCCGTGCAGGAGCTGCTCGGAGCGACGCTCGCGCCGGGCTCCGAAGCGTTCGGTCAGGCGGTGATCATCGATCCCAACGTCGGCGAAGCGGCGACCCTGAGCCCCGACCTCGCGATGAGCTCGACCGGCCAGGCCTACGTGGTCTATCGCGTGATCGAGCCGATCGGCACCGTCTCGGTGCTGCGTCCTGGTGACGTCGCCGAGAGCGTGCGGGTGGCGCGCTACGGCGGCGAACGCTGGTCCCGTCTGGGTACGGTCAACCGCGACCCCACCGTCTCGATGCGGCCCCCCACCGGCGCCAACGCGCCACAGGTCGCGGTCGGTCCGACCGGCAACGGGGTGGTCGTGTGGCAGGAGCCCGAAGTGGGCAGCGCCGTCGCGCGCATCTGGGCGCGACGGCTGTTCGGCTCGAGCCTCGACTACGTCATGCCCGTGAGCGCGACGAGCTTCGGCGGCGCGCCGATCAACGAAGACGCGGATGCCCCGAGCGTGGCGCTCTCGCCGCTCGGCCAGGCCGAGGTCGCCTACCGGCAACCCGCCGGCCGCGGCTCGCCGCTCCCCGGCCCCCGGATCTTCCTGAACATCCTCTCCGACGGCGAAGCGACCAGCGGGGCCGAGTTCGAGGGCGCGATCGTCGCGGACGGTGCCGTCGCCGGGGGGAAGAACGCGTCGATCGGTCGCCCCTCGATCGACATCGACGAACGCCAATCGGTTCGTGTGCTCTACGACAGCAACGGCACGCCGCGCGTCGTCGAGGGCACCGACCTCGGCCTGACCGGGTCGCTCTCGCTCGGAAACCCCTTCGTGGGCTCGACGCTCGTCCCCGCGAGCGAACTGCCGAGCGCGAGCGTGGTCGATCCGGAAGGCGGCGGCCTCTCGGCGTGGCCGAGCGCCGACAATCGCGGCGCGGCGGGTGTCGCGATCCGCGAGGACTACTCCGAAGGCGGCGCGCAGGCGGGCTTCGTCAGCGGCGGCGCCGGAGGTCCGGTCGGCGAACTCGCCGTCGGGCGATCCGGGCTCGGCGACGGCATCGTGGCCTTTCAGCAGGGCCCGCTGGGCGACGCTGCGATCGTGGCCGCGCAGGTGACCGCGACGCCCGGCCACTTCGTGGTGAGCGCCCCGAAGGGCTGGATCAAGCCCACGCAGGCCCAGGTCTCATGGGAAGGCGCTCCGAGCGCGAACGCGCCCGTGAGCTACACGCTCGTGATCGACGGGCACACGATCGCCACCCCTCCGGGAGCGATGGCGGCCACGGTCAGCCCCCACTACCTCTCGAGCGGGGTCCACATGCTGCAGCTGCTCGCGACCGATCGCTACGGCCAGCAGACGCTGACCGCCCCGTCGAAGCTCGAGATCGACGGCAGCGGGCCGTCGGTACGCATCCGCAAAGCGGCCCCTGGCGAAGTCACGGTCAGCGTCGCGGATGCCCAGTCCGGCGTGGCGGCGGGATCGGTGAGCATCGCCTGGGGCGAAGGGGCGCATGCGGCGGGCCACGCGCGCGGACGCCACCGCTACCGCCGCCGCGGCAGCTTCACGATCGTGGTCCGCGCGAAGGACAAGCTCGGCAACAGCGTCGTGGTGCGACGCACGGTGCGCGTGCGATGAGGCGAGCAGCCCGCCTCACGCTCGCCCTGCTCACGGTGCTGCTGATCCCGGCGGCCGGCGCCCGCGCCGACGTCTTCGGGCCGATCTCGCTCGTCTCCGCCGACGCGCTCGAGCAGGCGGACTTCGCTCACGATCCCGCGATCGCGAGCGGGGGGCGCTACGTCGTCTTCGACGGGTCGGTCGGGAACGTCACCGGGGTCTGGCGGCGCGACCTCGAAACAGGCGAACTGCAGCAGGTCGCGGGAGGGGACGCGCAGCTCCCATCGATCAGCGCGGACGGGCGCTGGGTGAGCTTCACGACGAACGAAGGCGGCGAGCTCGCCGCGATCACCAACGATCAGCCTGACCCGACGCACAGCACGGGCGAAGCGCCCAACGTCTACGTCCGTGACATGAGCGTCGGCCCGCAGGCCGAAGGCGCCTTCACGATCGTCTCCGCACCGAGCCACTCCAGCACGCCGCTCTCCTACGAAACCACGGGATCGCCGGAAAAATTCGGGGCGGTGGCTGCGGGGCGCAGCGCGATCAGCGCGGATGGCAGCGAGGTCGTGTTCGTGACCACCGCGGTCTCCGATCTCACGCGCTACCCCGCAGTGGAAGCCGAAGAAGCAGAACATGCCGAAGGTCCGAGACCGCACACCCCGGCGCTGCAGGTCGCGGTACGGGACCTTCCCACCCGGACCACGCGGCTCGTGAGCGTTCGTCGCGACGCGACGAGCGGTGCGCCCGCGCTCGATCCGGAAACGGGTGAACCCGAACCGGTCCCGGCGGTCGGAGAAGGGGGCCGTCTGTATGGAGCGGTCTCGACACAGACCGGAATCCCCGCGTTCGAACCGATCGAAGCCTATGAAATGAACCAGCACATCGGCGCCTCGATCAGTGCGGACGGGAACGCCGTCGCCTGGATGGGTTCCCAGCTTGCGGCGCAGGTGCCGATGCTCTCGGGCGAAGCGCTTGAACCGAACTACACCGCCCCCCTGTGGCGGCGGATCGGCGACGGCGAGGCGGCGCCGACGCGCCAGGTCACGGGCGGCGCGGATCCCGAAAGCGCGGCCTGCGTCGCCTCCGGGGAGACACGCCTGCCGGGACACGCGGTCGCGGGCGATCCATGTCAGGGCCCGTTCGAAACCCAGCGAACCGTTGGCGACCCGGGGGACGACGGTCTCTGGCTTCCCGCGCCCACCGACAACGACGTCCCGCAGCTGAGCGGTGACGGTTACACGGTGGTGTTCCTCTCCAATGTCCCGCTCGCCGCGCTGTTGAACGAGGAACACGAAGACAAGACGGACGTGTTCGTCGCCGACATGCACCCCGGCGTGTCGCGAGCCGCGGCGCTGCTGGCGCTCACGCAGCGCGCGAGCAGCGACGAAACCGCGCTCGCCACGAACGCGCCGATCATCGACGTCTCGATCTCGCCGAACGCCTCGCTCTCCGAACGCCGTGGGCAGATCGCCTTCACCACCGATCGCACCGTCTTCCCGCTGGGGATCCCCGCTGACGTCTCGACCCGCCTCGCCCAGCCGGGGATGGGCGAGGTCTACGACGTCGATCTCGGCAACGACACCCTCACCCGCGTCACGCACGGTTACGAAGGTGGCCCGAGCGAACAGCCCTACAACCGCGAAAAACCCGGTCTGGAAGACCCCTTCTTCACGAACCTCGGCGCGGATGACGGGGCGCTCTCGCCGTCCTTCACGGCCGAAGGGAACATGCTCGCCTTCGCCTCGACCGCGAACAACCTCTCCTTCGGCGATGACAACACGCCGAAGGACCTCACGAAGGGCCGACAGGACGGAAGCGACGCATTCGTGGTGGAACGCGTCGTGTTCCCACCGCAGCCCGTCGAAAACAACATCGCAGCTCCGCCGTCGAACCCGCTCGCCTCGGTTCCCTGGGCGCTGAAGGTCACGGCGCAGTCGCTCCGCGAAGGCCGGGTGCGGCTGTACGTCGAGATCCCCGCCTCCGGGACGCTGCGCGCCGCAGCGAGCGGCTCGGTGCCCTCGCACGCCAAGCCCAAGCATCCGACGAAGGGCCGGCCCGCATCGGTTCGGCGAACGGTCGCGAGCCTCGGCGCGCCGGTCAAGTCGGGCTTCGCCGTGGTCACGCTCACGCTCACGAAGGCCTACCGCTCGCTCGCGTCGCGCAACGACGGGGTGGGTGCGACGGTCTCGCTCGTGTTCGCCGCTCCCGGGCATCCCGCGCTGCGCACGCGCGTGAACGTGCGATTCCGCGCGCAGAAGAAGACGAGCGTGCGATGAGGCGCCTGACGCGCATCGCCATGCTCCTGCTGATCTCGGTCGCGTTGGGCGCGTTGCTCGCGACGGTCGCGGCTGCTGCGCCTCTCAGCGACGACGGTGGGGCGGAATGGCAGCTCGCTCAGCCGGACGCGCCCGAACCTCCGGCGGGCGTCGAAGCGCCGGGCCACCTGATCGGCCTCGGTCACGTCGGAGACATCGAGTTCGAGTCGCCTGACCGCGGCGCGCTGATCACATCGGGTAACGGCGGCGCGGTGCTGCCCGGTGTGTGGCTCTACGACGGGGTGCGTTGGCGCGAGCTCGCCACGGTCTGCGGAGCGACCGACGGGCGCATCGCCTGGGCGGGTCCCGACGAATTCTGGACGGTGTCCGACGGGCGGCCGGGACAGGCCGCCTTCGAAGGGCGCGAACCGCCGCTCGCGGACGACACGCTCTGCCACTTCGGCGTCGGGGCGAGCGGGCGATTCGAAGTGCTCGGCTCCTACGCCACGCTCGCGTTCCAATCCACCTCCTACCAGGCCATGCACGGAGCGGCCTGCATCAGCCCCACGGACTGCTGGTTCGGGGGCGATCAGCTCCCAAGCCCAGGGCTCGGGTCCTTCCAGCTGCACTGGAACGGAAGCAACGTGACGGCCGAACCCTTCACGCTCGAAGGTCACGCGGTTGAGGAGATGCGCACCTTCGAAAATGCGATCTACCAGAGCCTGCAGCTGCTCAAGAACGACCCGCGAATCACGCGCCAACCGACGATCCCGCCGCTGCGGCGGATCACCACCGACAGCGAAAAGCGCTTCGAACCGCTCGAACCGCCGCTGCTCGGCGCGACGCAGTCACCGCTCTGGGTGCAGGCGCTCGCGCTGGGGAGCGACGGCGAAGCGCTGTGGGCCGCTGGGGGCATCTCCGAACTGGGTGAGAAAGAAGAAAGCCCGTACGGGGTTGCGGTGCTGCGCTACTCGAAGACCCAGTTCAACGGAAGCGGCTACACCGAAGCCCCCACGCCCAGCTGGCAGCGCGTGATCGACCAGGAAGCCAGAGGCAAGGAAGCGCCCTTCGGCGAAGAAATCGACGCCACCTCGATCGCGGCCGAGCCGGGGACGAAGAGCGCCTGGCTCGGCCTCGACACGCTCGGGGACATCGAACGCCCGAGCACGACCGCGCCGGGGCGCGTCGCGCGCGTGAGCGGCGACGGTACGGTCTCCGACAGCCAGACGCTGCCCGAAACCGGCGGGCCGCTCGGCCCGAAGGGCGCCGTCGAGCACATCGCGTGCCCGGCCGAACACGACTGCTGGCTGGTCACCGCTCAGGGGTGGCTGTTCCACCTCGCGGTGCCGGGCGAAGCGGCCGAAGGCCCGCCGGACGCGGCGTTCGCCGAAGTGCCCGGCGAACTCCCGATCGACCAGCGGCCACTCGACGAAGGGGTGCCTCCGCAGGTGCCCGACGCGCTGCCCGAAGACGACTCGGGCGAAGGCGGACCGCCGACGGGCCCCTCGGTCTCCGAACTCCTGAAATCGGTCCCGAGCCCGTTCGCGACGATCACGCTGCCGCTGCTGAGCAACGTGCACTCCAAACTGATCCACGGAACGACCCTGCAGCTGAGCTTCCACCTCGCGGTCAAGGCCCGGATCCGGCTGATCGCCAAGCGCAAGAAGACGGTCGTCGCGAGCACGCGGACGCAGACGTTGGCGCACGGCAACCACAAGCTGCTGCTGAAGCTCGACCCGCACCGCTGGCCGACGAGCCTGCACTTCCAGACCCACGCACTCGCGCCGCTCCCCACGACGAACACGCGCGAATCGAACACCGGCACGATCGGCACCTCCGAGCTGCTGCCCTCGGCCGCGACGGCTGAAGACTGGAGCCGTCTGCCGTGAGCGCGGGGGAGATGCTCGTGCGCCGGCGCCGCCGGCGGGCTCTCGCGATCGCGATCGCGATCGCGGGCCTGACTGCGCTCGCCTGGATCCTGACGGCCACGCTTCCAGGCTCCGGACGCGCCTCCGCGGCCGCCCCGCCCGGCGAAGTGACCCCGCAGACGGACGACTCCGTGCCGGCCCAGGGCGTGACGCTGTTCGGCGCCTCGCCCGGTGAGGCTCCCGGCGAGACGTGGGGGATAGGACGCTCGCTCGGGGGGGCGACGATCGTGCGCTACGCCGAAGGGGCGGGCTGGTCGCAGGCGCCGCCGCTCGAGAACTCGACCGGCGAACGCCTCGAAGGCTTCGCGCTCGCCCACCCCGAAGCGGGCAAGTACCACACGCCGAGTCCGCTGGCGGGGCAGATGACCGAAAACGGCACCGGGGCACTGCTCGGTACGGTGCCCGCGCCGGAAGGCAAGTCGCGTCAGGTGCTGCTCGTGCGAGCGCCCGGGGCGGCCTTCGAGGAAGTGCCCTCACTCGGCGAAAAAGAAGAAGCGCCCGGCGAAGTCTTCCTGCGCCACGGCGAAGCGCTGTTCGGGGTCAACCAGACGCCGATGGTCGCCGCGCTCGAAGAAGGCGGCGGCGGCGCCGGCGCCCTGGTCGTCCCTGCCGATGAAGGCGGCCCCCCAGAGAACAGCGTCCTGCACTGGAACGGTCACGCCTGGTCGCGTGAGGAAATCGAAGTGCCCGCCGAAAGTGCGAGCTCCTTCGAAGTCATCGCCCTCGCGGCGAGCTCGCCCTCCAACGCATGGCTGCTCGCACGCCTGTCCTCGAACTACCCCGCCGGCTCGGTCGCTTTGTTTCGCCGCCACGTCTCCGAAGGCGAACCGCCGGTCTGGAAGCCCGTTTCCGAGCCGAGCGGCGAAGCGGGCGCGCCGCTGAACGTGCCCACCACCGAAGCGCCCGGCTCCGCGTCGGAAAAACCGGGCCCCGAAGAGCCCTTCACGGTGGGCGCGGGAACCCAGTCGCAGGTCCTCACGGCGACCAGCCAGGGGGTCTGGGTGGACGGCAGCCGCGCGGACGCGCACGCCTCGACGACGATGTTCATGCGCGCGACGGGCGAAGCGAGCGTCGAACCTCGCTCGTGGTGTGAGCTTCCCGCAGAAGTCGCCGTGCGCTGTGAGGGGGAGCTCCCGGCGTCGCTTCCGTTCGCCGGGGGGCGCAGCTACGCATGGGCAGGGGAAGGGGACGGCGAACGGGTGATCACGGGGCTGCTCGCCGGAACGAGCCTGCGCCTCGACGGGACGCAGTTCACGATCGTTCGCGCGCTCGGCGGATCGCCGGGCCGAGACGTCGGCGGGGAATACGGGTCGGCGTTCTCGAGTGCCCGCGAGGGCTGGCTCGGCGAGCTGCGGCTGCCGGTTCACCTGACGCTGAAACCGCAGCCGAGCAAGCTCGCGCCGTGGCCCGTCCCGTTCCGCAAAGCTCTGCTCGCGCTCGCCCCCGAGCCGGGTGCGCCGGTCGGTTCGCTCAGCAGCGAAGTCCTCGCGGTCGGCGACCGCGGCGAGGTCGCGCGCTACGTGCCGGGTGGCGGCTGGCGCCCGGAACCGTTGCTCTCAGGTGCGAGCCAGCATCACGAAACGCCGCGACTCCGTGCTGTGGCGTGGCCTCGCGCGGGACGCTCCTACGCAGTCGGCGACGAAGGTGCGATGTGGCTCTGGCGCGGGGAAACCGGCCTGTGGGAACCGGACCCCGCGACCCCGCTGAACTTCCGCGGCAACCTGCTCGGTGTCGCCTTCGACCCCAACAACTCCGCGCGGGGCTACGCGGTGGGCGAGAGCGGAGTGCTGCTCTCCTACGGGAAGACGTGGACCCAGGAACAGCTGCCGACGGGTGGCCCCTGCACACCGGTCAAAGAAGAACCCGAAGAAATCCGCCGGTGCGGGACCTGGAGCGACGCCAACTTCACCTCGATCGCGTTCGCGGGCTCGGAAGCGATCGTGGCCTATCGCGTGCTGCTCTCGACAGCTTCCGATGTCTATCGCGGAGGACTGCTCGTCAACAGCGGCTCCGGCTGGCACGTCGACACGACGGCGGCGGCGGCGATCGCCACCAGCACCCCGTACGCGGTGGCGGCGTTGCCCGACGGGGCGGCCGTCGGCGTGACGACGTCGAACGGCGGCGCGGAAATACTCGAGCGACAAGGCGCCGGAGCGCCCTGGCAGGCGAGCGCGACCCCGTTCCCCGGCGAAGCGCCCGGCTCGCTCTCGCTGTTCCGGGAAGGCGGCGCTCTGCGGGTGATCGCCTCCGGCAACGTGCCCGCGACGGCGAAACTGGAAAGCATCCCGCCCCCGCCCGCGGGCCAGCCCGAAAACCTGCTCCAGCCCTATCCGGTCGAAGAGCGCGCCGAACAGGGCGTGCTGCGTCAGACGGCCGGTGGCTGGAGCGACGAGGAGCACGAACTCAACGACGCGAAAGCGCCCCCGGGCGAATACGCGCACTACGACAGCGTCTACCAACCCGACCCCGTGGCGGCGGTGCTCGTGAACGAAAGCGGCAGCGAAGGATGGGCGGTCGGCGGCTTCGTGAACGCGGTGCCCGAACTCGACACCGCCGACGTGGACCGCTATCCGAACGACGGCACGCCTCCGGTCGGGGCCGAAGTGACGGGCATCGCCTCGGAACCGTCGAACGCGATCTTCGCGATCGGCGGGAACGCGAAATGCGAAGCGCCCTGCGGACTCGAGCGCAACGCGAGGCTAGGCCCCGACGTCTGGCTCCAGAACGCATTCGGGCAGGCGGCGCGGGTACCGGGCATGCGCGACTTCCTCTTCACCGGTCCCCGTGTGACGAGCGGGGCGACGGCGGGACCGCCGACGATGCCGATCGACTACGCAGAAGAGTTCACGCGCTACGCGGAACTGCTCGGCGAGGCGGGGTACAGCGCGCTCCCCGTGGCCTCGCAGACGGATCTCGACGGTGCGGGCAGCGAGGCCACCTTCGACACCGCCATCGACACCGGCGATCCACTCCGCGAGAGCATCACGGGCGGGTCGAACTACCCCAACTACTACGCGTTCGTCTCTGAAACCCTCGCCGACGGCGCACACGCTTCGCTGCCGGTGCGCGTGATCGCGCTCGACGAGCACGCGGGTGTCGAAGGCGCTCAGCTCGAATGGCTGAAAGGCGAACTCGCGGCGGCGAGTGCGGACGGTCAGCCCGCGATCGTGATCGGGGAGGAAAACCTCGCCGCGCTCGACGGCGCCCACATCGGCTGGGCGCTGAACGTCACGGCCGCGCTGCAGCCGACGGCCTCCGCGTACTTCTTCAACGCGCCGGAAGAAAACGTGGCTTTCAAGCTCGGCGCGGTTCCCGCGTTCGGCTCCGGCACTCTCGGCTACGTCGAATTCCAGAAGGAGCGCCGCGGCGAATTCCACGGCGCAAGCGGCTTCGAGCAGGTCGAAGTGGGCAAGCTCGGCAGCGGTGAAGGGGGCGCGCCCGGGTCACGGCCAAGCTGATCCCCAACATCGGCGAACTCGCTCTGGAAGCGGTCGACGGCACGATCCTCCAGCGCAGCCAGGTCGCGCTCTTCCAGGGCCTCGCGCGACGGCCGCGCTCTGGAAATCGTGCCGCGAGCGGCTCGCTCGAAGGCGAAGTGGACACGGACCCCTACATCCCGATCCCCGAGGTGTGCCACGGGACCGGCTGCGCGCAGGACCAGTTCCCCGAATACACGTTCACCTCCTCGAACCAGTCGGTCGGGAACTTCGTCGAAAGCCAGGAGGCCGAAACGGGAGATCAGCGAGCGGTGAAGCTCGTCAAGGGCAAACCCGTCCAGAACACCCCTGGGGCTGTCCACTCGGGCCTCTTCTGTGCCTTCAACGCGGGCGAAACCACGGTCACGATCACCGCCGGCGGGCTGTCCTCGAAACTGCTCGTCAGGATCGAGCGAGGCAGCGTCCGCCAGCCCTGCGGCACGGTCAAGGCCGAACCCGCGGCCGAACCGGAAACGCCGGCGGCGGCACCTGCCCCCGCGCCGAGCCCGACCGCGGAAAGCACGCCGCCGACGGAACTCACGCCGACGGTCCCCGCGCCGGTCACGCCCGCCGCGGCCACCCCGGCTCCGATCTCCCATCCCGCGCCGGCCCCGTTCCTCGTGCAGGCTGCACTGCCGCCGTTCATCCCCGCGATCCTGCCGCCGCCGCTCCCGCAGCCCGCCCGCCCGACGCCGCCGAGCGGTACCTCCGCGGTGACGCAGCCTGTAGAGGCACCGGAAAAGGAGGAGGAGGAGGAGGCCGCACCGGAGTCCGTGAGCGCCGAGGCGACGGCCTACGCGCCCCATGAACACGAGCCCTCGCCCGCCTACATCCTCGGCTTCGTCGTGCTCGCCGCATTCGCCGGTGCGGGCGTGAAGGGCGGGCTCGGCCGCCGCCGCAAGCAGGCGCGAATCGCACCCGCGACGATCAACACGATGCGTGCCCAGCGCCGCATGGAACGCGAACGCGATCGCTTCCGCTGACTTTCACGCGGCGTTTACCGCTTCGACACAACCTCGCCTGCGACCGGCGCGATCTTTTGACGACGGAGTGGGTCACACGGGGCACGGAAGCCGACCGGCGACCGCACTCACAGGGATGCAAGCAAACACATGACCGATCGGAGCCCGATGCCCCAGCAGCGCCGCCAACGACGCAACCTCCTCGCAGCCTTCGCGCCGGCGCTGCTCGCAGTCGCGCTCCTGGCGCCCGGCGCGGACGCGGCCCCGTTCGGTGAAATCTCGCACACGGGCTCGAGGGGAACGGGTCTCGGCCAGCTCTCGGTCTTCCCCTCGGAAACTGACGCGATCGGGGTCGACCCGAGCGACAACAGCGTCTACGTCGTCGACCTGCCGGACGAAAAAAACGAATTCCGCATCCAGAAGTTCTCGACCAACGAAAAAGGTGAATTCAAAGTCGTCGCTTCGACGAAGTTCAAACCGAAGGACCCGGCGGGCGGCGAAGAAGCGGACACGATCGAGGGCGTAGCGATCGACCCCGCGATGCACAGGCTCTACGTGCTCGCGCTCGAGGAACGCGAAAAACCCGAACAGATCGACCACTTCGACGAAGCGGCGAGCGAGCTGTTCGCGTTCTCGACCGAACAGAAAGGCAGCGAACTCGTGCCGGCTCCCGGCACGCCGACGACCGGCACCGAAATCGCGGTGCTCGCGGGCACCAAGGTGCTCAAGCCGCAGGGCAAGAACTTCGAAGAATCGCTGCTCGAACCCACCGGGATAGCGGTCGAACCGATCGACGCGACGCACGACAACGTCGTGCTCGTGGGCTCCGTGGACACTGGGAAAAAGCACGAAAACCTCAACCCGATCATTCACAGCTCGATCTGGCGCGTGAGCAGCGAAGGTGCGCTGCTGACCGAAAAGCGGTTCGTGGACACCGGCGAAGTGCTCGAAGACGAAGCGACCTCGCCTGTCGTGCTCGGCAAAAAGGTGTTCGTCGAGACCGAGGAAGGGGTGTTCGAAGTCCCCGCCTCGGGCGCGCCCAAAGGCTTCACCGCGCCGACCGAAGAACTCGAGGAATACTACGAAGAACTCAAGCTCTGGAAGGCGCCCGCCTCGCAGTTCCCCGAATACGGCGACGGCCTGACGGTGAGCCCGGAAGGAACGTTCTGGAGCACGGCCTCGATCAAACTCGCAGCCGGCGAAAACTTCGCGTTCCCGGGCGCCGTGTCCTTCAACGAAGCCGGCCATCTAGTCGGCTGGACCGGTGGCCAGAGCGAAGCGAAGTCCGAAAAATGCACGATCAGCTTCCACGGACGTCCGCTCGTCGCGGCGGGGAAAGAATGGAGTCCCGGCAGCGGCCCGGTGCTGTTCGTTCTCGACGACACGACGACGGCGCCGAAACTGATGCAGTTCGGTCCCGGCGGCAGCGGTTGCCCGGCGGCGGAAACGAGCAAGCCCGCCGCCTCCGTGCTGAAAGTGGCCGTCGAAGAAACCTCGCCGATCCCGATCACGAGCACGGTCGAATTCAAGACCCAGGTGACGCAGGGCGACGCGCTCGAATCAGAATGGAACTGGGGCGACGGGTCGGCTCCGACGATCGTCAAAACACCCGTCCACCAGGTCGTCGAACAGAGCCACAAATTCGCCAGCGGGGGCACCCACAAGGTCGTCGTCACGATTCACACCGACGATCTCGCGAGCCCGACGGTGACGAACGAAACGAACGTCACGATCACCTCGCCGGGGCCGACCGCAACGACGGGCACGGCGACCGCTGACGGGCCCACCGCGGAGACACTGAAGGGTGCGGTCGACCCGAACGGATCGAACACGACGTGCATCTTCGAATACGGCGAAACCACGGCCTACGGCAAAACGGCGTCGTGCGCCACCCAGCCCGGCGCGGGCACCAGCTCGGTACCGGTCGAAGCGCAGGTGAGCGGCCTGAAGGAAGGGACCACTTACCACTACACCGTGAAGGCCGAAAACGCCGCGCACGAAACGGCGAGCGGATCGGATGCGAACTTCGCGACGGGCAAAGCGAGCCCGCCCCCGAGTGTGGTGACCGAAGCGGCCACCGGTGTGAGCAACGAAGCGGCGACACTGCACGCGAAGATCAAGCCCGAAGGCTCGGCGATCATCGAATGCAAGTTCGAATACGGGCCCACCAGCGCGTACGGCAAATCCGTTGCGTGCACCCCGAAACCCGGCACCGAAGAAGCATCCGTGACAGGCGTGGTCACGGGACTGACCAAAGGAAGCCTCTACCACTTCCGTGTCGTCGCGAAGAACGCGGGCAACGCGGAAACCGCGGACGGAGCGGACGCGACGCTCACCACCACGGCGATCGAAGCGCCCAAGGTCCTTACGGGTGCGGCGAGCGCGATCAGCCAGACCGGCGCCACGCTGAATGCGACGGTCAACGCGGAAGGCTCATCGGCCGAATGCAGGTTCCAGTACGGGACCACGAACGCCTACGGCCATGAAGCGCCGTGCGCGCCGAACCCGGTCACGGGCTCCTCGGCGGCGCCCGTCTCCGCCGCGGTGAGCGGCCTGAGCGCAGGCACCACCTACCACTTCCGGGTCGTGGCGAAGAACGCGAATCCCGCGACGACGAACGGCCTGGACGCGACGTTCGTGACGGAATCGCCTCCCGTGAGCACCACGACGGGCACCAGCACCACACCTCCGCCGACCACGACCGGGGGCGGCGTCAAGAGCTTCACGTTCTCCTCGCCGATCGCGAAGATCGCGGGCAGCTCGATCACCGTCAGCGCCTCAGGCGGAGTACCGCTGAAGGTCTCCTGCCCGGCGAGCGCGGGCAGCTGCGCGGGCACGGTCGTGCTGAAGACGGCCTCGGCGGTCGCGGCGAGTGCGCCCGAGAGCTCGCTTGGTTCGGTGCTGAGCGCAGCGGTGGCCAGCGCCGGCCGCCTCGCGGCCGGGGCCGGCCACGCGGCGGCCGCGCACAAGGCCGTGCTCACGCTCGCCTCCGGCTCGTTCAGCGTCACCGAAAAGCAGACCAAGGCGATCACGTTGCACCTCTCCGCGAAGGCGAAGAAGCTGCTCGCGAAGAGCCACACGATCAGGGCCAAGGCCACGCTGATCGCACGGAACCCGCAGGGCGCCACGCACACCACCGTGCTCACCCTGGTTCTGAAAGCCGCGAAGAAGAAGTAGCCACCGAGCGTGCCGGCCGGGGCGGGGCGCTCCGGTCGGCCGGTGCGCGGCCGGTCAGGCCGAGAGGTACGTCGGCCTCTCGGCCTGGTGAACAGGCGCTCGCTCGCGTCGGGCTCGCCCTCAGGAACACCCTCAGATGTGACCAGGGTGTGACCAAAAAGACTGGGTCACCTCTCGGCAACCATGTAAAGGCGCTCTCACGCGAATCTGCTCCACGAGGGGCGCAGGACGTCGCTCTCGCGGCCGTAAGAGGACCACGGCCGCGGTCCATCCAAAAGGAGGAATGGAACGCATGAGATCTCTTTCCGTACGAGGGCTTCTGCCCGCGTGCACGGTCGCGGTAGCAGCCATCGCCCTCGCGGCGCCTGGCTCCGCGTTCGCAAAGGAAAACCCGAACTGCAAAGGCGTGAACGTCGAAGGGCAGGGCGCGTCGACGCAGAAGATCATCCAGCAGAACTTCTGGAGCAAAGAATTCAACACCTCGTCGGCCAAGAAAGCATGCTCCGGCACGCTCAAACCGACGGTGAAATACAACTCGACCGGATCGGGTGCGGGCCTCAAATCATGGGGTGCGGAAACGAAAGCGGGCGAAACGATCAACTTCAGCCCGACCAACGCTTTCCTCGGCAGCGACGAACCGCCGAACGCAGCGCAGATCGGCGAAATCGAGGCGCAGGAGAGCACCGCGACGAAAAACTCGGTGCTCACGATCCCGGTCATGCAGGTCGCGGTGGCCCTCGTCGTGCACCTGCCCGAAGGCTGCACCGCGACGAGCACCGTCTCGGCGGGCCGTCTCGTGCTGAGCCAGAAAACGCTCGAGGAAATCTACTCCGGCGCGATCAAAACGTTCGGGGCCATCAAAGACGGCGGTGACTCGGTCACCTGCCCGACGGCTGCGATCCAGCCGGTCGTTCGTCAGGACCAGTCAGGAACGACGCACATCTTCAAGCGTTTCCTGAACCTGATCGACGGCTCCCCGCTCGTGACAGAAAAAGGCTCGGCCACATGGGGCGAACTGTCTGAAGGCTCGCTGAACACGACCTGGCCGACCGCAGCAGGCGTCGTGCACCCCGCCGAAAAAGGTGGTGGCGAACTCGTCAAGTACGTCGCTGAACACGCCGGCACGATCGGTTACGCCTCGCTCGCCGACGCGCGTGCGAACAAAGCGTTCGGCGCCGAAGGTGGGGCCAACAAGCCGACGTTCTGGGCCGAGGTCGAAAACGAAAGCAAGAAAGGCAAGGCCAAGTACGCCGAACCGTCGACGAACGGCGAGAACGGCACCGTGGCCACGGCCAACTGCAAGAAGACGGCCTACAGCAACGGCTCGATCTCGTTCCCCCCGCCGTCGGTGACGTCGCCTTGGAACGAAGTGACGAGCAAAACGTCGGAGAATACCTACGCGATCTGCGGGTTCTCCTTCGACATCGCGATTGACGGCTACCACCTCCTCCCCGGCACGTCCGCGGGCGAGGCCGAAACCGTCAAAGCGTACGAGGAGTACGTGACCGAAAAGAAGGGCGGCCAGGCCGCGCTTCAGGTCAACGACTACGAAATCCTCCCGAAGGAAGTCCTCACCATCGCCGACGGCGGTGCTGAAGAAATCGCGGACTGACGTCCTGCGCAGCAGTCGCCGGCAGGACGCCGGCGCGACGGGCCGCCCCAGGGATGGGGCGGCCCGTTTTTTTGGCCTCAAACCCCCCGTAACAGAAAGCGAACAAACCTAATCGGTTCAGTGAGCATTATGCGCGCTGGCCGGCCGCCGCCGGCACCACTTCTACATGGGTTGGAGGTCGCAAGGACATGAAGGTCTCTCGAACGTCGCGGCTCGGACGCGTGTCCGCGCTCGCCGCGATCGTGCTGCTGGCGGTGCTCGCCGTACCCGGCTCGGCACTCGCCAAAGGCTCGAAAACGCAGTGCACGGGCGTCAACATCACCGGCCAGGGAGCTTCGGTGGAGAGCGTCGCGCAGAAAGAAGTCTGGGACCCGCAGTTCAACACCTCAGCGGACAAGTACGCCTGCAGCGGCTCGCAGGGCAACGGGGCGAAGCCGACGGTGACCTACACGAACACGGGCTCCGGCGCCGGCCTCGAATCCTGGGGCGAGTTCGGCAAAGTCGCGACGAACTACGGCCCGACGAACGCCTTCATCGGCACGTCGGAAACGCCGACCGCCGCGGTGCTCGCCGAAATCCAGAAAAACGAGACGACGCCGACGCCGGAAACGGTCGAGACGATCCCGGTCACGCAGCTCGCGATCGCTGTGATCGTGAACCTGCCGACAGGCTGCACGGCGACGAGCACCAACGCAACCGGGCGTCTCGTGCTGTCGAACAAAACGCTCGAGCAGATCTGGGACGGGACGATCACCAAATGGAGCCAGATCAAAGACAGCGGCGACGCGCTCAGCGGCGCGGGGTGCAACGCGGAAACGGCGATCACTCCGGTCGTGCGCCAGGACCAGGCAGGGACGACGCACATCCTGAAGCGCTACCTGAACCTGATCAACTCGACACCCCAGCCGACCGAAAAAGGCTCCTTCTCCTGGGGTGACCTCTCCGAAGCCGAACTGAACACGACCTGGCCCTCGGCTCTGCCGATCAAACGGCCCGCCAAAAAAGGCGACGCCGAAGTCGCGGCCCTCGTCGCGTCCACTCCGGGCTCGATCGGCTACGGAAACCTCGCCGAACTCCGGACGACCGGCAAGTTCAGCAAAACGGGCGAAGGCGGAGCGGGCACATCGCGGTTCTGGGTGGAGATCCAGAACGGTGAAAAGAAAGGCAAGCCCAGCTACGCGGACCCGGCGTCCAACGGCGACGTCGAACCCGCCGCGAACGCCAACTGCAAGAAGACGGAATACACGAACGGCAGCGTCTCGTTCCCGCCGCCCGCGGTGACGAAGCCGTGGAACGAAGTGACGACGACGTTGACTTCGAAGACCTACACGCTGTGTGGGCTGACCTACGTCCTGACCGTGAGCAGATACTCGCTCTTCCCGGGCACCAGCGCGGGCGAGGCGGAGACGGTAAAGGATCTGATCCAGTTCATCGCGGACAAGAAGGGTGGCCAGGCGCCCGTCGAAGGCCACGACTACCTCGCGTTGCCGAAGATCGTGCAGAGCGAGGCCGTCAGCGGCGCGGCGGAAATCACGTTCTGAGCACCGCGCAGCGAAGCAGCGCCAGATAGGCAGCATCCCGGCCGGCCCGTGCCCACAGCGCGGGCCGGCCGTCGTCTGCGGGCGAACAGGAAGCATCGCCCCGGGTGAGCCTCACCGACACGACCGGGATCCGCCGTCGGGCGACCGTATCTATGATCCCCGCCCGAGGGAGGAGCCGGCTGCGCCGCGCGGGCGATCCGCTGCCCGGCGCCGGGTGTTCCAGAGGCCATGCACATCGATCCATTCATCGTTCTCGGCAGCGCGATCATCGGATTCCTCGTCGGCATGACCGGCGCGGGCGGAGGTGCGTTGATGACGCCGATGCTGATCCTGCTCTTCAACGTCAAGCCCTCGGCTGCGATCTCGAGCGATCTCGTCGCGGCGGTCGTGATGCGTCCGTTCGGCGCGAGCGTGCACCTGCGCAAAGGGACGGTCAACCTCAACCTCGTGAAGTGGATGGTGCTCGGCTCGGTGCCGATGGCCTTCGTGGGCGCGTTCCTGCTCAAAGAACTCGGCAACTCCAAGGAAGCGCAGACGAACATCGAGACGGTGCTCGGCGCCGCGCTGCTGCTGGGCGCTTCGGCGATGCTGCTGCGTTACGTGCTCGACCGGCGCAGCGGCCAGGAACGCCAGGGGGTGGTGCACAACGTCAAACCGCATCCGCTGAGGACGATCGCGATCGGGATGCTCGGCGGCGTCGTGGTCGGCCTGACGTCGGTCGGGTCGGGCTCGCTGATGATCATCCTGCTGCTCTTCCTCTATCCGATGCTGGGTGCCAACCAGCTCGTCGGCACCGACCTCACCCAGGCCGTTCCGCTGACGCTCGCCGCGGCGCTCGGACAGCTGATCTTCGGTCACGTCGAACTCGACGTGACCGTCTCACTGATCCTCGGCAGCGTGCCCGCGGTGCTGATCGGATCGCTGTTCTCCTCGAGCGCGCCCGACCGTTATGTGCGCCCGGTGATCACGTTCGTGATCGCGGCCTCGGGGTTGAAGTACATCGGTCTCGAAACCGAACCGCTCGGCTGGACGCTGTGCGGGATGCTCCTCGCCGTCGCCGCCGCATGGCTCGTGATCAAGCGACCGTGGCAGCCCTCACCCGCGCCCTCGCTCACGCCCGGTGGCGCCGATCCGCTGCCACACACAGAGCTCGAGTAGCCGCGCGCAGCCCGGCCTGCAGCCTGCCATAGGCCCACTTGCTTTAGGTATTGGTCGTGTTTATGATGCGACGCCTTAGGGCGATCACCGAATCTCGACATCTGTTCGAGTGGGGTGATCCACTATTCGCGGGGGCCGGATAGGCGAGCAAGGAGGCGGGGAGACGCGATGAGCGTAGAGACGGGGAGTCCAACAGAGGCAGGCGCGCCTTGGGGTGCGCCGCCCCTGACGGCGCCACGCGGCTTCCTCGGACTCGGCGCCCGCAGGCGCGTCCTCGTCCCAGGCATCTCCGAGGCTCGTGGTCCCGATGCGTCGATGCGTCGGGACTCGCTCTTTCGGCGCAGTCTCGCCGCCGCTGACGTGCTTGCGGTGGTGGGCGCGTTCCTGCTCACACTCGTGCTCTCGCCGCACACGCTGCAGCTCACCGCCGCGACGCTCGCCGAGATCCCGATCCTGCTGATCGCGGCGAAGATGACCGGTCTCTACGACCGCGACGAGACGCTGCTGCGCAAGACGACGCTCGACGAGGCGCCGCGCCTCTTCCAGCTCGCGACGCTCTGCACGGTGATCGCCTGGCTCGCCGGAGGGACGATCGTGCACGGCCTCGGCCGGCACTCCGCGCTGATCCTCTGGATCGTTCTAGTCTGCCTGCTGATCGGCTTCCGCTCGATCGCGCGGATCATCGCGCTCGCGGTCGCGCCGACCGAGCGATGTCTCTTCATCGGCGATGAGATGTCGGCGGCCACGATCCGCTCCAAGCTCGACTGCCGCGGCGGCGTGAACGCGACGGTCGTCGCGCACCTCGACCTCGACAAGGTCGCCCCGTGGTCGAGCGACTCCTTCTCCGAGTCGCGCCTCGCGGAGATCCGCGACCTCGCGCAGACGCTCGATGTGCACCGTGCGATCATCGCGCCGCGCAGCGCCGACGCCGGGGAGATGCTCAACCTCGTGCGCACGCTGAAGGCCGTCGGCGTGCGCGTGAGCGTGCTGCCGCGCCTGCTCGAGGTGGTGGGCTCATCGGTCGAGTTCGACGACCTCCACGGCGTGACGGTGATGGGGGTCCGCCGCTTCGACCTGACCCGCTCCTCGGCGCGCTTCAAGCGCGCCTTCGACGTGATCGGCGCCTCACTCGGACTGTTCGCGGTCTCGCCGCTGCTGATCGGTGTGGCGATCGCGATCAAGCTCGACAGCCGCGGCCCCGTGTTCTTCCGCCAGCAGCGCGTCGGGCGCTACGGCAAACGCTTCCACATGCTCAAGTTCCGCACGATGGTCCCCGAGGCGGAGGCGATGAAGGACTCGCTGCGACACCGCAACGAGGCGATGGAGGGACTCTTCAAGATCGCCGAGGACCCGCGCGTCACCCGCGTCGGGCGCTGGCTGCGACGCAGCGCGCTCGACGAGCTGCCGCAGCTCTGGAACATCGTGCGAGGCGAGATGAGCCTCGTCGGCCCGCGCCCGCTCGTGCTCGAGGAGGACCAGCGGATCGAGGGCTGGCACCGCCGCCGCCTGGAGCTGATGCCCGGGATGACCGGGCCGTGGCAGATCCTCGGCCCCTCACGGGTGCCGCTGCGCGAGATGGTCGCGATCGACTACCTCTACGTCGCGAACTGGTCGCCCTGGTCGGACGTGAAGATCCTGCTGCGCACGGTCCCGCACGTGCTCGGCCGCCGCGGCCTCTAGCTCCGCTCCGCCGAGCGCCGAGTCGCTTGCGCTAGACGATCGCTTCGAGCGCGGCCGAGATCCGGCGGCAGACCTCGTCGGCGTCGAACAGCCGCTCCGCCTCCGCGCGCGCGGCGTCACGCAGGCTCGCCGGGTCCCGCTCGAGCCTCGCGATCGTGGCGAGCAGGGCGTCCGCCATCGCCCCGATGTCACCGGGCGCCACCGCTGCGACGACCTCGTCGCTCGCGTCCTCGATCGCACCGACCTCGCTCGTCGCGACGACCGGAACACCGGAGGCGAGCGCCTCCGCGACAGTGAGGCCGAACGGCTCGTACTTGCTCGCCTGCAGCAGCACGTCGCTCGCGGCGAGCTCGGCGGGGATCTCCCGGAAGCGCACCGAGCCCACGTACTCGGCGTTCGCGGGCAGGTCGGCGAGCAGCTTCGTGTAGTCCGACCAGAGACTCGGGCCACCGACGATCCGGATCCGCGCGTCGGCCCCGCGACGCTCCAGCTCGCGCGCCAGCTCGACCACGTCCTCGATCCCCTTGCGCAGCGCGACCCGGCCGAGCACGAGCACCGTCGGGGGCCGCCCGACGGGCCGGGTGGGCACGGAGAACTGATCGAGGCGCACGGGGTTCCCGATCACGGTGGTGCGCTCGGGGGGCACGCGGTAGTCGTGGACGAGGTGATCGCGAAACGCCCGGCTGATGCAGATCACGAGGCTCGCGCGGCGGATCCTCACGCGCTGCACGAGCGAGCGCGCGGCCATCATCGCGACGATCGCGAGGTAGCGCGCGAGCGGTTGGCCCGTGAGCGCGAGGCGCCGCTCGGCGATCAGCCAGCGCAGCTCGCCCGCGATGTGGGTGTCGGGGCGGATCACGACGGGGATCGCGCGGGCGACGCTCACGGGCAGGCCGGGGGACTCGATCGTGGAGTTCTGGAAGACGAGGTCGTACGGGCGTTCGCGGTGGCGCCTGGCGACCTCGCGTCGCAGGCGAATCGCGCTGCCGCCCCGCGCGAGCTGGCCGCTGACGAAGGCGGTCAGAGCGGTCTTGCTGTACCAGCGGTTCCAGCGCCAGCCGCTCCCGCCCCAGATGAAGGTCGGGTTCTCCTGCTCGCTCAGCCGCTCGGAGACGAAGCGCCCGGCGCCCGGGAAGAAGCAGTCGATCTGGTGTCCCATCGCAGCGAGGCCCTCGAGCAGCTCCGTCGCCACACCCGGGGCGCTGCCCGTTTCAAGCGGCGCGTTGCCGAGCCAGGCGATCCGCAGCGCGCGCGGCGCAGCTCCGGGGCCCGAGGCTCGGTTCGCGCGAGGTGGTGGCGCTTCACTCATCGCGCCCGCTCGCGCACGCGCTCGAGGTGAGCGGCGATCTTGCGCTGGAACTCCGCGACGGAGAAGCGCGCGGCGTTGGCGACAGAGCGTGCGGGATCGAAGGGGATGCGCTCGAGGCGTCCGATCGCGGCGGCGAACGCGTCCGCGTCGTCGGGCCTCGCGAGCAGTCCGGTCTCTCCGTCGAGCACCGTCTCGAGCGCCCCTCCCGCGGCGGCCGCGATCACCGGGCGCCCCGCGGCCTGCGCCTCGACGGCGGTGATCCCGAACTCCTCGATGCCCGGAGCGATCACGGCGCGCGCCTGCGCGTAGAGCGCGGCGAGCTGCTCGTCCTCGACCCGGCCGAGGAACTCGACCTCGGGATAGGCCTCGCGCAACCCGGGCTCATCGGGACCGGAGCCGACGACGCTGATCGGCGCGCCCGCACGGCGTGCGGCCTCGAGCGCGATCTGCGCGCGCTTGTGAGCGACGAGCTCGGAGACGAGCAGCAATCTCTCGCCGGGCTCCGCGGGCATGAAGCGATGCGTCTCGACGGGCGGGTGGATGACCGTGGAGTCGCGTCCGAAGTAGCGCCGGATGCGTTCGCGGCTGAGCTCGGAGATCGCGACATAGGAGTCGACCCGCCGGCTCACGCGAAGGTCCCAGCGGCGCACTCCGGCGAGCGTGGCGCGAAGGGCGGGGCGCATCGGGGCCGGGGTCTCGGCGATCGCGCGCGGCTCCTCGTACCAGGCGTAGCGGAAGGGCGTGTAGCAGTAGCAGACGTGAACCGCCCCGGAGGGCGCGCGGACACCGTGGGCGAAGGCGCTGCTGCTCGAGAGCAGCACGTCGCAGGAGGGAGGGCTCAGCCTCCCCACAGCCCAGGGGTAGAGCGGGAGCAGTCGCCGGAAGCCGTCCTGGCGCACCCCGAGGCGTTGCAACGGAGAGGTCTCGACGCGATGGGAGGCGAAGCGGCGGTCGGTGCCCTGCTCGTCATAGAGCAGCGTGAAGATCGGGGCCGCGCGGTAGAGGTCCGCGAGCGCGGCGAAGGTGCGCTCGGCTCCGCGCATCACGAGCAGGTAATCGTGAGCGAGAACGACCGTGACGTCGGGAGTCGCGGCGGGCTCGGTCACGGCGGGAGGATACGACGCACGACGGGTATCCTGCCCAGCCCATGTCCGACACGCTGATGAGGGCCTTCGGGTGGCGGGCGCTGCTCGTGCACGGCGATCCGTGTGTGCTCGACCGATGGCTCTGGCTGCGTCGCCATCTTCGCGGCGGCGCGGTGAGGACGTTCGACGCGGGCTCGGGCAACGGGGGTTTCAGCATCTACGCGGGGCTCCAGGGCAACGACGTGGTCGCGGCCTCCTTCTCGGAGTCCGAGCAGCGCTCAGGCCGGCGCCGCGCGGAGCTCGCGGGAGCGAGGAGCGTCGACTTCCGGCTGCTCGACCTGCGCGAGCTCGCCGCACACACGGCCGAGCTCGGGTCCTTCGGTCAGATCATCTGCTTCGAGACGATCGAGCACCTCAGCGACGACGCGGCGCTGGTACGGACGCTCGCGGGGATGCTCGAGCCGGGCGGGAGCCTGCTGCTCACCACACCCTTCGACCGCCACCACCCGCTCTACAGCGAGGAGCGCGACCCGAGCCCGGTCGAGGACGGCTCGCACGTGCGCTACGGGTACTCGCGCGAGAGCCTCGCGGAGCTCGTACGCAGTGCGGGGCTGGAGGTCGTGACGGAGGGGTTCATCAGCGGCGTGGTATCGCAGAAGCTCACGAACCTGATGCGCCGCCTGACCCGTCGTCTCGGCACCGGTCCGGCCTGGGCGATCATGCTGCCGCTGCGCGCGCTCGTGGTGCTCGATGCTCCGCTCAGCGCGCTGCTGCGCTACCCGCGTCTGAGCGTGGCGCTCCAGGCGCGCAAGCCGCTCTGAGCCTCTCCTCGGAGGTCCTCAGCGCCCCTGAGCGTCGCTCGGGTTCAGATACCCTGCTCGCGTGGTCGCAGGGGCTGAGACGGTGAGATCCGAGCCAGGGACTGCCGGTGAGGGGGGACGCGCGAAGGGACTGCGCATCCTCGTCACCGTGCCCTGGGGAGAACGCCTGGGCGGCGCCGAGGCGATGCTGCAGTCGGCGCTCGAGGGGGCGGTGGGGGCGGGTCACGAGATGGAGTTCGTGTTCTTCGAGCCGGGGCCCTGGCCGCAGGAGCTGCGCGAGGCGGGGTTCCGCGTCGAGGTGCTGCGCGCCGGACGGCTGCGCCAGCTGCACCGTTGGCTCGGGACGGTGCTTCGTCTGCGCGGCCTGCTGCGCGAGCGTCGCCCCGACGTGCTCCTGAACTGGTCGGCGAAAACGCAGCTCTACGGAGCGCCCGCGGCCGTGCTCGCGGGGATGGCCGACCGCAACGTCTGGTGGCAGCAGGCGATCCCGAACGACTTCTGGCTCGACCGCGCCGCGACCGCGATGCCCGCGGCCGCGGTGGGCTGCTACTCCCGTGCGGCGGCGGCCGCGCAGGAGCTGCTCAAGCCGCGGCGCACCACATTCGTGGTCAACGCCGGCTCTCCGGTGCCCGCGGCGGGCGAGCAGCCGGCGGGATTGCCGCTGCCGGCGGGGGTGCCGATCGTGGGGCTGGTCGGGCGGCTGCAGCCCTGGAAGGGGCAGGACCGTCTGCTGCGCGCGCAGGCGCTGCTGCGCGACCGCGGTCATCGCATCCACACGGTGATCGTGGGCGGCGACTCCTATGAGCTCTCGCCCGAGTACGCGGCCTCGCTGCCCGAGCTCGTCACGGAGCTCGGCCTGGAGGCGGACGTGACGATGACCGGGCAGGTCCCCGACGCGGGCCCGTACATGGCCGAGATGGACATCCTCGTCAACGCCTCGGACCCCGAGCCTTTCGGGATCGTGCTGCTCGAGGGGATGGCTCGGGGCCTGGCGGTGGTCGCGGTCGACTCGGGTGGCCCGGGGGAGTTCATCGAGCCCGGCCGCACGGGGATGCTCGCGCGCTCGGGCGATCCCGCGGATCTCGCGGATGCGCTCGAGCCTCTGCTCTCCTCGGCCGAGGCGCGCGCCGCGATCGGCCGCGCCGGGCGCGAGCGCTTCGCCGCTGAGTTCACCGACGTGGCGCTGCAGCGGCGCTTCTTCGAGGCCTTCGAGGCGCTCGTTCGTGCCCGCGGCTAGCGAGAGCGCGAGCGCCGATCCGGCGAGCGCGATCGCGCCGGGAGCGCGGGAGGTGACGATCGTCGCGCACGACGTCGGTTCGGTCGGTGGGATGGAGCGCGTGCTCGCGGAGCTGGCGAGTGGCCTGCAGGCCAAGGGTCACGAGGTCACGGTGATCGCACGCAAATGTGTGCTGCCCGCGGATTCGGGCGTGCGCTTCGAGCGCGTGCTCGGACCGCGGCGCCCGCTGCTGATCGCCCACCCCTGGTTCATGCTCGCGGGCTCGCTCGCGCTGCGGCGCCGCCGACGCGGCATCGTGCAGGCGACCGGCGCGATCGTGCTGGGTCGGGTCGACGTGATCTCGGTGCACTACTGCCATCAGGTCGGCCCGGTCAACCCCAGCTCCGGCAGCCTGCCCTTTCGGATTCACGCGATCGCGGCGGGGTGGCTGAAGCGCGCGACCGAGCGGCTCTGCTACCGACCCGGGCGCGCGAAGCGCTTCGTGTGCGTCTCGGAGGGCGTGGCGGCGGAGATGCGTGAGCACTTCCCCGCGATCGCGCCAGACGTGCAGACGATCTACAACGGCGTGGACACGGCGACCTTCGCCCCCGGTCAGCGTGCGCAGGACGCCCGCGCGCTGCGGGAGCGTCTCGGCGTCGCCGAGGACGGGTTCCTCGCGGCCTTCGTGGGCAGCGAGTGGCAGCGCAAGGGGCTCGGCGAGGCGATCGAGGCGCTCGCGCGGGCGCCCGGGTGGGAGCTGCTCGTGGCGGGTGGTGGCGACCGCGCGCGCTATCAGGGGCTCGCGGAGTCGCTCGGCGTCGCCGCGCGCGTGCACTGGCTCGGGGTGACCTCCGACGTGCAGCTCGTCTACGCGGCCGCCGACGCCTTCGTGCTCCCGACGAGCTACGAGACCTTCTCACTTGTGAGCTTCGAGGCCGCGGCGAGCGGCCTGCCCGTGCTCGCGACTCCGGTCAACGGCGTGCGCGAGCTGATCGAGGACGGCCGCAACGGCTACCTGATCGCGCGCGACCCGGCGCTGATCGCCGAGCGCCTGATCGCGCTCAGCTCCGACGGGGCTTTGCGCGCGGCGATGGGGAGAGAGGCGCGCGAGTCCGCGCTCGGTTTCAGCTGGGAGCGGATGGTGCGGGAGCACAGCGCGCTCTATTCATCGCTGAGCCGAGCATCCGCTCGAGCGGATCGGTAGCGGCGGGCACGGTGAACATCCGATCGACCGCGGCTCGGCCGCGCTCGGCGAGCGTGGTTCGCAGCGCGGGGTCCGCACGCAGCTCCTCGAGGCGCGCGGTCAACTGCTGCACATCGCCCTCGGCGAAGACGAGCCCTCCGCCGGTGGTCTCGAGCAGCCAGGGGATCTCGCCGGAGTCCGATCCCACCACGGGCACGCCGCAGTAGAGGGCCTCGATGATCACCCGGCCGAACTGCTCCTTCCAGCGCGGCGTGGTGTGGGAGGGGACGACGAGCGCATCGAGTCGTGCGTAGGCGGATGCCATCTGCGCGTGCCCGACGCCGTCGATCACGCGAACCGCTCCGCCCGGGATCTCCTGCCCCTCGAGCGCTCCGCGCAGCGCGCCTTCGCCGTAGAGCTCGAGGGCAACGGGCGCGTGCATGTCACGAACCGCGGCAAGCAGGTCGAGCAACCCCTTCGCCTCGATCAGCCGTCCGGCGAACCCGACGGTGAAGGGACGCTCGGCCGCGTCGCCGGACGGCGCCTCGGTCGTGGTCGGGTCGGTGCGCTCCCAGCCCGGCACAGCCGGCGGGGCGATCGCGACCTCGCCGCGCGCGCCCCAGGCTCGTGCGAGCGCTGCGGCGCTCGGGGAGCGCGCGGCCACGAAGGCGGCATCGCGCAGGACGCGCGCGCGCATCGCGCGGATCGGCGCGGGGAGCGCGCGGTCGATGTTCTCGTAGCACTGGACGCCGAAGGGGACCCCGAGGCGGTGCAGCGCGAAACCCCACTGAGCTGCGGCGAGCGCGAAGGGCTCGGCCTCGAGGAAGGCCACATCGGGGCGCAGGCGCGCGCGCACCGCGCGCGGGCGCGTGAGGTAGAGGTGTCGTTGCGGGCGCCCGCGCAGCAGCACGGGTGTGGGGATCAGCGAGGACTCCATGCCGGGGAGAGGCTGTGGGGCGATGTCGCCGTCGGCGTAGTCGTGGCGCCAGCGGCTCGGGAGGACGATCGAGACCGTCCACCCGCGCCGCGCGAGCTCGCGGTAGACCTCCTGGTTGACGCTGACCACGGCGGGGTGGCTCACGACGAGCAGGCGTCCGGGCGCCGCTCGGCGGGTGTCGGATATGCTCGCTGACGCGCTCTGCGCCCCGGTGTCGCGCCCCTCGGAAAACATGCGCGCATCGTTGCATGCACGTGTCCCACGGGCGTATTTCGGCCGCTAATCTTTAGCGTCCAGTTACCGCCGCCCCTGAGGATCCTTCGAGGTTGGCTCCCGCCTCAACCCGAGCCACGGAAGCTGTGAGCCATGCAAGAAACCACGGACGCCACTGCAATCTTCGCTCCCCTGTGGCGCCGCAAGTGGCTGATTCTCGCCGTGGGCGTGGTCGTGGGAGTGGCGTCGTACTTCTACTACAAGCACGCCACCCCGACCTTCTCGGCTACGACCCAGGTCTTCCTGGGCGCGAGCTCGGAAGAACAGGCGCCCGGCGAAAAGGCTCAGAAGACGAACGGAACGGAAACGGCGAACCAGGCGCAGATCATCAACGCGATCGTCGTCGAACAGGTCCGCAGGGAGCTGCGCAGGGAACACCGGGGGAAACTCGACAAGGGCACGAAGATCAAGGCGAAGGCAGCGGAAAAGAGCGCCTTCGTGACGATCAACGCGGAAGGTCACACCAACAAAGGGACGACCTACGTGGTGAACCGGGTGGCCGCGGCCTACATCAAGCGCCGCAACGGCAACCGTGAACGTGCGATCAACCGTGAGATCGCTCTCACCCGTCGACAGCTCCTGAGGCTCGAAGCGGCGCAGACGCCGGTCAAGAAAACGTCCTCCTCCTCTTCGAGCGGCAAAGGCAAGTCGGGTGGGGCGACGACCTCGACGATCCTCCAAGCGGCGACGCTGAGCACGAAGATCAACCAGCTCGAAGGGAGCCTCGCGGTGGCTGGGGCACAGCAGGTGAAGCCCGCCGATCACGCGCAGCTCGTCGCGCCGTCGCCGCGCAAAGACGCGATCTTCGGGTTCGTGATCGGGCTCGTCCTCGCCTCGATCGCGGCTTACATCCTCGGGCGCCTCGACCGGCGCCTGCGCACGATGGAGGGGATCGAATCGATCTTCCGCACACAGATCCTCACGGCGATGCCGAAGGTGAACCGTCCGATCGTCTACGACAACGGTCAGCCCCGGCCCTCGCGCCAACTGCTCGAGCCGATGAGGCGGTTGCACACCTCGCTGCAGCTCGGCGCGATCGGCGGCGTCGCTCACCATCCGCCGGCTTACGAGGGCGGCGCGATCGCGCCCTCGCCTGCAGCGTCCAGCAACGGCGCGGCGAGTGGCGGCTCGCGCCCGCGCAAGATCGTCTTCCTCAGCCCCGACCCCGGCGACGGGAAGTCCGCGGTCGTTGCCGACCTCGCGCTCGTCGCACGTGACGCGGGTGCGCGGGTCGCCGTGGTCGAGGCGAACTTCCGTCGGCCGGTGCTCGCGAAACGGCTCGGCGTGGCAGACGAGGTCGGACTCGCGGAGGTCCTGTCGGGATCGATGTCGGTGGGCGAGGCGGTGCAGCGCATCTCTCCTCCTCTCGGTGACCCGGGCGGTGACCTCTCCGCCGCCCCGGCGGGCGCGGTGGCGACGACCGTGGTCACCCGTCAAGCGGGCTCGCTGTTCCTGCTTCCCGGTTCGCGCACCGTGGCCAACCCGCCCGCGCTGCTCGCCGCGGAGAGCGTCCCGGATCTGCTCGAGACGCTTGCCGAGGACTACGACTACGTGCTGATCGACGCTCCCTCGCCGCTCGAGTTCAGCGACGTGATCCCGCTGCTGCGGATGGTTGACGGCGTGGTGCTCGTCGCCCGTGCGGCGCACACGCGCGAACTCTCGGCTCAGCGCTTCATGCAACTGCTGGCGAACACGACGACCGCTCCGGTGATCGGGACGGTCGCGAACTGCGTGTCGAAGTCCGACATCACTCGGCACGGTCTCTCGTCAGCTGGGGGGCAGACGTGGCTGGGCGGCATCATCGGCCGGTGAGCGTGCTCGAGCCGAGCATCTCGGGTACGGCCGGTCCCGGCCACCCCGTCGTGCTCGACCGGCGCATGCGCGATCTGGTCGTAGGGGTGCTCGGTGGCGTGGTGCTGCCGGGTGGGCTCGCGCTCGGGCTGACGCTCAGCTTCCCGAAACTCAGCCTCGTCGTCGTGCTCGCGATCCTCGCCGGCGTGATCGCGATCGTCGCGTTGATGAAAAGCCCGGACCTCGGGCGCAACGTCTACATGATCGGGGTCTACCTGCTCGTGCTCAACGGGCCGGTGAAGCTCGGGATCGGCGCGCACGAAGCGACGGCGGCGATCCCGGACATCCTGATCGGGGCGGTCTGTCTCGGTGCACTTCTGCGGATGGCGGCGAAACGCGAAAAGCTCCGCTCGCCGCCGATGGGTGCGTGGGTGCTCGCCTTCGTCGGGACTGTCCTGATCGAGGCGTTCAACCCCAAGACGCATGGAATCCTGAAGGTGCTCGCGGGCTTCCGCCAGCAGCTCCAGTGGGTGCCCTTCTTCTACTTCGGCTACGCCCTGATTCGCTCGAAGAAGGCGCTGCGGATGTTCATGGTCCTGGTCTGCGCTTGCGCGGTGGCGAACGCGGTCGTCGCGACCTACCAGACGAGGCTCTCGCCCTCCCAGCTCGCCACCTGGGGACCCGGCTACCGCGCGCTCTATCAGCCGACCACGCTCGGGAAGTCGGCCGGGCACGCGCGCGTCTATGACAGCGAAGGCGAAGCACGGCCCCGGCCGGTGGGTCTCGGCTCGGACAGCGGGTTCAGCGGCGGCGTCGGGCAGCTCGCCTTCCCCTTCAGCCTCGCGCTGCTCGTCGTCTGGCGCGGGCGCAAACGATGGTGGGCTGTGCTCTTCGCGCTCGGCTCGCTCGCGGGCGTGGCGACGGGGCTCGGCAAGACGCAGGTCGTCGGGGCGCTGCTCGGGGTGCTGGCCGCTGCGGCGTTCGCCTACTTCGGCGGCCGCCAGAGCAAGCGGCTGCTCACCGCACTCGCAGTGGTGGGCCTGCTGGCGCTTCCCTTCGGCGCGCTGTTCCTCACGGTCATCAAGAGCGGGACCTTCTCGCGATATGAAAGCCTCGGCAACTCCTCTGCGGCGGAACTCGCCACACACAAGGCGGGGGCCTACACCCTGATCCCGCACGAGCTCTCCTCCGTCCCGTTCGGAGTCGGGCTCGGCACCTCCGGACCGGTCAGCGGTGTGGGCGGCGTCGTCAGCGATCAACTGGAAGGTCACGTGGTGAGCTCGGAGACGCAGTACAACCTGCTCGCCAACGAAGTCGGTGCGCCCGGGCTGCTCGCCTGGGCGGCGATCTCGATCGCGTTCATGCTCACGGTCATACGAGGGATCAGGTACATCAAGGATCGCGACCTCGCGCTGCTGCTCGCGGCCGCCTGCGGGCCCTTCGCGGCGCTCGTCATCACCGGGTTCACCGGGCCGTTCGAGACGAGCTCCGCTCACGGGCCCTACTTCTGGTTGGCGATCGGCATCGCCGCATACTGGTTCGCAGGACGAAAGCGGATCCATGCGCCGCTCGTCGGGATGGCCCCCTTTGCCCCGGCGGAGCCCGTGCCGCTCCCGGACGGCCCGTCGCCGATGCCGGACTCCTCCGCGCCGATCTCCTACCCGGTGCTCGCCCCGTCCGACGATCGGCCCGCGGCCCCACCTCCGATCCCGCTGCCCGATCCCGTCACCTTCGCTTGGCACGAGCCGCCCGCGGGTGAGCAGACGCCCGAGGACCGAGATGCGCCGATCGCCGATGCCGAGGTCGTCTCCGACTCCGAGCCCCAGCCCGACCCGGAGCCCGCCCCCGGTTCAGAGCGAGCGCAGGAGACGGGCTCAGCGACGCCCGAGCCGCCCCCGCTGCTGCCGCCCCGTCTGACCCTGCGACGGCCGGAGCAGCACGACGCGCCAGGTCGATCGCGTGACCCCGAGCCGCTCGCGCCTCCGCTCCCGCCCGCGGGTCGCTCGCCGTTTCCGCCGGTGCGCCCACCGAGCCCGGCGGCGGACGAGTTCCTGCCCCCCGTCGACTCGCCGGACTCCCCTCAGGAGCAATCGACCCCGCCCATACCCCCGGTCGGAGAGCCGGCTGCCTCCGCTGCTCCGCCGACCCCGCCCGCCTGGCGACCCCCCGCGCCGGCGGAGCCGCCCGTCGACGAGTTCCTCCCCCCGGTGAGGCCGCCGCTCCCGCCGCCGAGTGCCGAGCCGCCATCCGAGACGACCGCAGTGCACGAAGAGGAGGAGGCGAAGCCGACCGCGAAACCGGAGCCGCCCCCGCCACCCGCTTACATCAAATGGCGATGAACGCAGGAGCCGCACAGAAGCCGGACAAGGCGCCGAAGCTCGCGAAGGGTGCACGCCGGGAGCAGCTCAGCCTGCTGCTCGGCGACCGCAAGCGCTCGGTCGCCTCACTCGCGGTTCTCTCGATCTTCGCGGGGCTGATCGAAGCCTCCACCCTCGCGGTGATCGCGCAGGTCGCGGCGACGATCACGACGGGCCACAAGCACGTCCACGCGTCGGTCGCGCACATCAGCGTCACGGCGACCGTCCCCACGATGATCGAGGTGGCCTTCGCGCTGACGGTGCTCCGGCTGCTGGTCCAGATCCCGCTCTCGCTGATCCCCGCCCGGATCGGCTCGGAGGTGCAGTCGAGCCTCCGCGTGCGCCTCTTCGACGTCTACACGCGTGCCTCCTGGGGCGCGCAGTCGCAGGACATCGAGGGGCAGCTCCAGGAGACGATCACCAACCAGATCTCCCAGGCGACCTCGGGTGCGCTGCAGACGACCTCGCTGATCACCTCCTCCTTCCAGTTCATCGTGCTGATGGCCGCGGCCTTCGCCCTGAACCCCGCCGCGGCGGGCGTGGTCGGTGTGCTCTCGATCGCGATGTTCGGAGCGCTGCGTCCGCTGCGCAACCAGGGCATCCGCAGCGCTCGTGCGCTCTCCCGCGCCCAGATCGAGTTCGCAAGGGCGGTCGCCGAGGCCACCCGGGTGGCCCAGGAGGTCCGCGTCTTCGGGGTGGGCGCCGTCCAGAGGAAACGGATCGAGCGCTTCGTCACCCAGGCCAAGCGTCGCTTCTTCCGCACCCAGGTGCTGCAGCGGATGGTGGCGAACGTGTACCAGAGCCTGATCTACATCCTGATCGTCGCGGGCCTCGCCGGTCTCTACCTGATCGGCAAAAGCCACGCAGGGCAGCTCGGCGGCGTGATCCTGGTGTTGATGAGGGCCGCCACCGCGGGTCAGCTGCTGCAGGGCAACTACCAGGGGATCGCCCAGGCGATCCCCTTCATCGAACGTTCCAGCGAGGCGATCAAGCGCTACGGCGACAGCGCCGAACCCGACGAGGGGGAGCCGCTTCGCAGCGTGCGCACGGTCACCTTCGACCGCGTCTCCTTCAGTTACAACGAGGGTCGGCCGGTACTCACCGACATCAGCTTCGAGATCGCCTCGGGTGAGGTGATCGGCATCATCGGTCCCTCCGGCGCGGGCAAGTCAACGCTCGTGCAGCTGCTCCTGCGGCTGCGCCCCCCGGCAAGCGGGAGCTACCTCGTCAACGGGCGCTCTGCTCTCAGCTTCGCGAGCGAGGACTGGTACCGGCAGGTCTCCTACGTACCGCAGGAGCCGCGGCTGCTGCACGCATCGGTCGCCGACAACATCCGCTTCTTCCGCGAGATCTCCGATGAGGAGGTGGAACGCGCCGCTCGGCTTGCGCGCATCCACGACGACATCGAGAGCTGGTCCGCGGGCTACGAGACGCTCGTCGGGCCACGCGCGGATGCGGTCTCCGGCGGACAGCAGCAGCGCATCTGCCTCGCCCGCGCGCTCGCCGCTCGCCCTGAGGTGCTCGTGCTCGACGAGCCCACGAGCGCGCTCGACCCCCACTCGGAGGCGCTGATCGGAGAGTCCCTGCAGGCGCTCAAGAGCGAGCTCACGCTCTTCATCATCGCCCACAGGATGTCCACCCTGGACATCTGCGACCGGGTGATGGTGATCGTCGACGGCCACCTCGCCGCGTTCGACACGAAAGCGCTCCTGCAGCAGAACAACACCTATTACCGGCACGCCTCCAAACTCGCGTTGGGCTCCTCGGTGCGGGTGTCGTGAGGGCATGCACGCCGCGCGCGCGACGCAGCTGACCGAGGCGGGGGAACGCTCCGTGGCTCGCGCGCCGGACTTCTTCATCGCGGGGCACCCGAAGTGCGGCACGACCGCGCTCTATCTCGCGCTCCGCCGCCATCCCGAGGTCTACATGTCCGAGCTCAAGGAGCCTCAGTTCTTCTCCGGTGAGATCCTCGCTGAAGCACAGCGACGCCCTTCGAGCAAGCTCCCGCAGACCCTCGAGGACTACCTCGCGCTGTTCGCCCCCGCCGCTCCCGGAGCAACGCGCGGGTGAGGCCTCGCCCTCCTACCTCCGCTCGCCCACCGCCGCCGCGCGGATCGCCGCGCTGAACCCCGCCGCCCGGATCGTCGCGATCTTCCGTGAGCCCGCCGCCTTCCTGCGCTCGCTGCACCTGCAGTACGTCCAGTCGCTGATCGAGCCCGAGCGCGACCTGCGCCGAGCGCTCGCGCTAGAGGGTGAGCGCCGCGAGGGGCGCGAGCTCCCCGGCGGGTCGCACTGGCGCGAGACGCTTCTCTACTCCGAGCACGTTCGCTACGTCGAGCAGCTCCGCCGCTACCGCGAGGTCTTCCCGCAGAGCCAGCTGCTGGTGCTCGTCTACGACGACTTCCGGGCGGACAACGAGGCCACGTTGCGCCGAGTTCAGCGTTTCCTCGAGATCGACGACACAGTCCCGGTCCAGACCGTCGAGGCGAATCCCACGGTCGCCGTTCGCTCCGGCCCGCTGCACGTCACGCTGCGCCGCTTCAAGCTCAACCAGGGTCCCGCCGCGAGCGCCCTGCGCTCGGCAGGCAACGCGATCTTCCCGCGGGCGAGGCGCCGCGCGATCTTCCGGCCCGTCCGCCGGCGGTTCAACCGGCGTGTCCTCTATGGGCGCCCGGAGCCTGCCGACGAGCAGCTGAGCGCCGAGCTGCGAGCGCGCTTCGCGGGAGAGGTCGCCGCGCTCGGCGAGTACCTCGGACGCGACCTGCTCGCGGAGTGGGGATATGAGCGGGCCGGCTGAGACGGACACGCCCCGGTCCGTCGTTCAGGGAGGCGGGCGCGTTCCGGACTTCTTCGTCGTCGGGCAGCCGAAGAGCGGGACCACCGCGCTCTACGAGATGCTCCGAGCGCATCCTCAGATCTTCATGCCCGCGAGCAAGGAGCCCTGGTTCTTCGCCGAGGAGCTGCTCGAACGCACGCCCCCGAGGCCGGAGGGAACCCCGCGCACGCTCGCGGAGTACCGCTCGTGGTTCGCCCCCGCCGCCCCCGGGCAGATCACCGGCGAGGCGACCGCGCTCTACCTCTGGTCGCACACCGCCGCGCGGCGGATCGCGGCAGAGCGTCCGGACGCACGCATCGTCGCCGTCCTGCGCGAGCCCGCCGGGCTGCTGCGCTCGCTGCATCTGCAGTTCGTCCAGACCTACGTCGAGACCGAGACCGATCTCGCCCGGGCGCTCGAGCTCGAGCGCCCGCGCGCGCGCGGCGAGCGGATACCGCGCCACACCTACTGGCCCCGCGCGCTGCTCTACTCCGAGCACGTTCGCTACGTGGAGCAGCTGCGCCGCTACCACCAGGCCTTTCCCGCAGAGCAGGTGCTCGTGATGATCTACGACGACTTCCGCGCCGACAACGAGGGCGCCCTTCGGCGTGTGCTTGCATTCCTGGGTGTGGACGATTCGCAGCCAATCACGACTCGTGAGGCCAACCCCACCGTGCAGGTGCGCTCGCGGCGCCTGAACGAGCTCGTCCACGGCGTCTCCGTCGGGCACGGGCCGCTCTCCCAGGCGGCGAAGGCCGGGGTCAAGGCGATCACCCCGAGGGGACTGCGCAGGCGGGCGCTCGAGACGACGCAGCGCCGGCTGCTCTTCAGCGCACCCGACCCTGCGGACGAGCGCCTGATGGAGGCGCTGCGCGAGCGTTTTCGCGGCGAGGTCGAAGCGCTCTCGGAGTACCTCGAGCGCGATCTCCTCGCCTTGTGGGGCTATGGCGGGCGAGGGTGAGCAGGGCGCCGGCGCGCCAGTCGCGGCCGGTACACGGATACCCGACTTCTTCGTGGTCGGCCACGCCAAGAGCGGTACCACCGCGCTCTACTCGATGCTCCGCGCTCACCCGCAGATCTTCATGCCCGAGGTCAAGGAGCCGGGCTACTTCGTTCCCGAGCTGCGCTCGCCGCACCGTCGCGAGGCATCGCCCCGACACCCTGACACGCTCGAGGGATATCTCGCGCTCTTCGCCGCCGCCGAGCCGGGGCAGCTCGCGGGCGAGGCGACCCCCTGGTACCTCTTCTCCCGCGATGCGGCGCGCCGACTCGCCGAGGCGCGCCCGGACGCGCGGATCGTCGCTGTGCTGCGCGAGCCCGCCTCCTTCCTGCGCTCGCTGCACCTCCAGCTGCTGAAGACCGACGTGGAGACCGAGAAGGACCTGCGGCGCGCGCTCGAGCTCGAGCCGCGGCGCCGCGAGGGAGACGCGATTCCGCCCTACTCGCCACGCCCCGCGTTGCTGATGTACTCCGAGCACGTGCGCTACGCCGAGCAGCTCCAGCGCTACCTCGACGTCTTCCCCTCCGAGCAGCTGCTCGTGCTGGTCTACGAGGACTTCCGCGAGGACAACACCGCCGCGGTCGCCGAGGTGCTGCGGTTCCTCGGGCTCGACGACGAGGTCGCGATCGACGAGCGCGAGGTGAACCCCGCCGTACGCACCCGCGCCCCGCAGGCGCAGGCGCTCGTGCGCTCCCTCTACAAGGGTCGCGGACCCGTCGCGAGCCGTGCGAAGAGCGCGATCAAGGCGGTCAGCTCCCAGGGAGTGAGACGCCGCGCGATCGCGCTCAGCCGTCGTGCGCAGCTCGCCGCGCCGGAGGCGCCCGACGAGCGTCTCGCCGCCGAGCTGCGCGAGCGCTTCCGCCCCGAAGTCGAGGCTGCCGGGGCGTTGCTCGGGCGCGATCTGATCTCGAGGTGGGGCTATGACCGCGGCGCCTGAGCATGCCGCCGCGCCCCGCGCGGTGGACGCGCGGATCCCGGACTTCTTGATCGTCGGCCATCCGAAGTGCGGCACGACCGCGCTCTACGAGATGCTCCGCGCGCACCCGGAGATCTTCATGCCCGAGCTCAAGGAGACGCGCTTCTTCGCCCCCGAGCTGCATCCGGGAACGCGCGGAGACGGCTTGCACCCCGGGACGCTCGAGGAGTACCTCGCGCTGTTCGCGCCGGCCGCTCCCGGGCAACGTGCGGGGGAGGCCTCGCCCTCCTACCTGCGCTCCGAGCACGCCGCTGCGCGGATCGCCGAGGTCGCACCGCAGGCGCGCGTGATCGCGATCCTGCGCGAGCCCGCGAGCTTCGTGCGCTCGCTGCACCTGGAGCTGCTGCGCGATCACGTCGAGACGGAGAAGGACCTTCGCAGGGCGCTCGCGCTCGAGCCCGAGCGGCGGTTGGAGATCGAGCGCCGCCCCGGGCTCGTCTACTCGCGCTACGTCCACTACGTCGAGCAGCTTCGCCGCTACGAAGCGGTCTTCCCGCGCGAGCAGATGCTGGTGCTGATCTACGACGACTTCCTCGCCGACAACGAGGGAACCGTCCGTCGAGTGCTCCGCTTCCTAGACGTCGACGAGCACACTCCGATCGCGCGCAGCGAAGCGAACCCGACCGTGCGGGTGCGCTCTCCCGGCCTCTATGGGCTCGTGCGCTCGCTCTATCTCGGCCGTGGAGCGGTCGCCCCCGTGAAGCGAGCGATCACGGCGCTCACCCCGCGAGCCGCCCGCCGGAAGGCGCTGGAGCTGCTGCGTCGACGGGTGCTCTACGGCCGCCCCCAGGAGCCCGATGCGCAGCTCGCGGCCGAGCTCCGCGAGCGCTTCCGCGCGGAGGTCGTCGCACTGAGCGGGTATCTCGATCGCGATCTCGTCAGTCTGTGGGGATATGGCGAGCACTCCTGAGGCATCCGTCGCCGCCGGAACGGCGAGCCGGGTGCCCGACTTCTTCATCGTCGGGCACCCGAAGTGCGGCACGACCGCGCTCTACGAGATGCTGCGGGTGCAGCCGCAGATCTTCATGCCCACGCTAAAGGAGCCCTGGTTCCTCGCGAGTGACATGGAGCCGCGCTTCCAGCCGCCGCGCTCGGCATCGCCACCGAAATCGATGGCGGAGTACCTGAGCCTGTTCGGGAGCGCCGAGCCCGAGCAGCGCGTGGGCGAGGCGTCCTCGGCCTACCTGCTCTCGCGCACCGCCGCTTCCGCGATCGCCGAGCTTCAGCCGGACGCGAAGATCATCGCGATCCTGCGCGAGCCCGCGAGCTTCCTGCGCTCGCTGCACGTCCAGCTGCTGCGCACCCACGTCGAGAGCAAGAAGACCCTGCGTCGGGCGATCGAGCTCGAGCCCGCACGGCGTGAAGGACGCAAGCTGCCGCGCGGCTCGCATCGACCCCAGCTGCTCCTCTACTCCGACCACGTCCGCTACGTCGAGCAGCTGCGCCGCTACCACGAGGCCTTCGCCCCCGAGCAGGTGCTCGTGCTGATCTACGAGGACTTCCGCGCGGACAACGAGGAGACCGTTCGCCGTGTGCTCCGCTTCCTCGACGTCGAGGAACGCGCCCCGGTCGAGTCGCGCAAGGCGAACCCCACCGAGGTGCAGATGCGCACGCAGGGGGTCGACGAACTCCTCAACGTGATCTCCGTCGGCCGCGGGCCCGTCTCGCGGGCGGCGAAGTCGGCGCTCAAGCGTGTCTCCACGCAGCGTGCGCGCCGCGCCGCGATCGCCCTCACCCACCGGCACGTCGTGATGGGCCGCCCGCACCCCACCGACGAGGAGCTGATGGTCAGCCTCCGGCGGCGTTTCCGCGACGAGGTCGTCGCGATCAGCGAGTACCTGGACAGGGACCTGGTCTCGCTGTGGGGATATGACCGCCTCGACTGAGGCGGACTCGAGATCGCGCGCGCCCGACCGGCCCTGTGGCCCGATTTGGCGCGAGAGCACACGCCGCCGCCAACAGGCCGCGATCGAGCCCGGCGCGACGACGCTCTCGTGCTCCGCAGAGCGCGGGAGCGGGGGGCTCGGTCGCCACGTCGAGGAGATCGCCGCCGCGGTCGAGCGCGCGGGCGGGCCGCTGCGTCCCATATCCGGCGGGGATCGCCGAACAGGAGCGCCGTCGCGCGCAAGCGGTTCGGCGCGGGCCTCCGCAGGTGCGCTCGCGCGGCTCGCCGCTCCGCGCGTGTTGCGCGCGCTCGGCGCGGCTCGCGTTCCCGTCTCCCCGGGCGTCCGCACGCGCGTGTTCATGGCCGAGTTCGACACCTGGGCAGCCGCTCGGATCGGCACGGGAGAGAACCTGATCGCCTTCAACGGCCAGGCCCTGGAGCAGCTTCGTGGCGCACGTCGCGCGGGATACGCGCAGCGCGGGCTCGTCTCCGCGAACTCGCACGTGCGCCGGCTGAGACGTCAGCACGCGCGTGCGCTCGCGGACTACCCGCTCGAGCGCTCGTGGACGGAGCGTCTCGGAGCGCGCAACCTCGCCGAGTACGAGGAGGCCGACCGCATCTACGTGTCCTCCCGCTACGTGCGCGACTCCTTCCTGGAGGAGGGCTTCGACGAGCGTCGCCTCGTCGATTTCCCGCTCACCCCCGACCCGCGCTTCGCCCCGCAGCAGCGCGAGCGCGACGCGACGCGCTTCGAGATCGTCTACGTGGGCAGCCTCGTCGTCCACAAGGGCGTCCCGCTGCTGATCGACGCGGTGCGCCGTCTCTCCCACCGCGACCTCTCGCTCACGCTCGTGGGGGGTGGGCGACGCGCGGGATGCGTCGCTTCGTGCAGAGCGCCTGCGCGGCGGATCCCCGGATCCGCGCGGAACCCGGCGATCCGCTGGCGCACCTGCGCCGAGCACGGATCTGCGTGCACCCCGCCTACGAGGACGGCTTCGCCTACGCACCCGCTGAGGCGCTCGCCTGCGGCGTGCCCGTGATCGTCAGCGCGGACACAGGGATGAAGGAGCTGATCGACGGTCCCGACGCCGGCCTCGTGCTCCCCACGGGCGATCTCGACGCCCTCACGGAGGCGATCGACGCGGCCTACCGGGGCGAGATCCTCGATGCCTGAGCGCGCCGAGCCCCTCCGTCTCGCGGTCATCGGCGCCTCGCCACGGGTCTCCGGTGTGCTCGATCACGCGCAGATCCTCACCGCCGAGCTCGCTGAGGAGGGCGTGGACGCACAGACGCACTGGCTGCTGCGCGAGGGCGAGTCCGCGGAGCAGGCGCGGCGGCGCATGGGGGAGTGGAGCGCGGAGCTGCGCAGGGACCTGGCGCACGAGCGCCCGCAGGCGATCCTCCTTCACTACTCCGTCTTCTCGTTCTCCCACAAGGGGCTCCCGCTCTTCGTTCGGCAGGTGCTCGGCGCGCTCGCCGGGCAGCGCGTGCCGATCGTGACGGTGCTGCACGAGTTCGCCTACCCCTGGGGCCTCGACGGCGCGCGCGGCGCGGTCTGGGGAGTCACCCAGCGCTTCGCGTTGCGGCGCGTGATGCGTGCCTCGGCGGCGGTCGCGTTGACCACGGACAGCCGTGAGCGCTGGATCTCCTCGCGCGTGTGGCTGCCCCGGCGAGCGTCGATCGTCGCTCCGGTCTTCTCCAACCTGCCTCCGCCGCGGCCCGCCGCTCCCCGCGAGGCGCCAACGGTCGGGGTCTTCGGCTACTCCTACGGAGCGAAGGTCGTCGCGCTCGTGCTCGAAGCGCTCGCCGCCCGCAGGAACGCGGGAGAGGAGCCCGAGCTGCTGCTCGCAGGCGCGCCCGGAAAGGACAGCGCGGTCGGTGAGCAATGGCTGCGCGGGGCGAGCGAGCGCGGCCTGCGCGCACCGCTCTTCTCAGGACGGGTGGAGCTGCAGACCCTCTCTGACCTGCTTGCCTCCTGCGAGCTGCTCCTCAACGCGGATCCAAACGGCCCGAGCTCGCGCAAGACCACGCTCGCGGCCGCGCTCGCCTCGGGGCGCCCCGTGCTCGCGCTCGACGGACCGGAGAGCTGGGAGCGTCTGCGAGCGGCGGGCGCGGCGAGGATCGTCGCGCCCGATCCGGGCACCCTCGCAGCGGAGCTCGCCGCGTTGCTCGACGACGCCGGCGCACGGGATTCACTGGGTGCGCGCGGACGGGCCTTCGCCGCCGCGGAGATGAACGCGCGCAGCAGCGCGCGGGCGCTCGCCGCGATCTTGCGCGACAGCCTCAGCGCGAGCGCGCGAGCGCGCGGCGGATGACCGCCGCGAACTCCGCCGCGCGGGCGTCGTAGGAGAGCTCGGCGCGAGTCTCCTCACGGTCGAAGGTGCGCGGGTGGCCGGAGAGCTTCGCCGCGGCGAGCTCCGCGACCACGCCTTCCATCGCGGCCTGATCGTCGGGCTCGACGAGCCAGACCCCCGGGCGGCCCTCCAGGAAGCTCCAGTTCTCACCCTGCGGGACGGCGGCGAGGATCGGGCGGTCGGTCATCAGGTACTCGTAGGTCTTCGCCGAGATGCGACCGCCGCGCGAGCCGTCGATGCGCTTGGGCAGCGTGATGAAGAGCAGATCCGCGCCGGAGATGATCCGGGCGACCTCCGCGTGGGGGACCGGGTCGAGCACGCTCACCACATCCTCGACCCCCACCGCTTGCAGCGCTCGGTCGACCACTGCCGGGTCGTAGGGGTTCCCGTAGAGCATCACCCGCACGCGCCCGCGCCAGCCGGGCTCGCGATCGAGCACTCCGTGAACCGCGCGGCCGATCACCGCCGGGGATGAGGTGCGCTGGTCGAGCACGGTGAGCTCGTGGCGACCGAGCCGCGTCCACGCGGCATAGAGACGCTTGGCGAGTCCGCCGGGCTGCTCCCCGATCAGCGTCCACCATCCGGACATCGCTCCCACGTAGGCGATCTCGAAGCTCCCCGCGGGCGCGGAAACGGGAAGGAAATCGTGGGGATCGGCGCCGTATCGCACCAGCGAGAGCCGCTCGCGGACGGCCTCGGGCTGGCGCGCGGCGACAGCCTCGAGGTTCTCGCGCGAGACGTAGACCACAGCGTCCGCACTGCGCACGTAGTGGTCCTCCAGACGGCTCGCGAGCGCGTGATGCAGGCGTGTGGGGAAATGCGGGTGCATGTCCGTGCAGGTGAGCGAGTCGTCGAGGTTGAGCACCAACGGGACGCCCGTGAGGCGGCGCAGCGCGAGGCCCACGAGCCCGGCGGAGTAGGGCATCATGAAGACCACGATCGCCTCCGGTTTCGTCTCGCGCGCGAGACGGCGAGCGGCGCGGATCGCGGGGATCACCCAGAAGATCGAGTCGTCGGGCCACACGAGCAGCTCGATCACCTTGTTCAGGCGCAGCCGGCGCAGCCAGCCGAGCAGCCTGCGCGGACGGCGGCTGGCGACCGTCTCAACGCGCGCTCCGCGCACCCCGGCGGGCAGGACGTCGTCCTGGCTCGCCTCGGTGAGCACGGTCACCTCCCATTCCGCGCTCAGCCGCGCGATGAGCTTGCTCGACCGGATCGCCGTGGGCGTGGTCGCGGGCGCGTAGGACTGCGAGATGCAGAGCAACGAGGCCATCAGGCCGACCTCGCCGCATGCGGCTCGCGCTTCGATGGCGCGCTGCTCGCGTGCGGCCGTTCGCGCGCGAGCACGACCGCCCGCGCATAGGCGGCGAGCAGCGCCTCGACGTGCAGAGCGGGTGTGTAGCGCTCGGCGACGATCGCCCGTCCGGCCTCGCCCATCCGATCCTGGCGGCTCGGATCGTCGAGCAGCTCTCCCAGCGCCCCCGCCAGCGCCTCGACGTTGCCCGGCTCGACGGCGAGGCCGTTGAGCCCATGCTCGAGCCAGTCCGTTATCCCGCCCGTCGCGCTCGCCACCACGGGGCGTCCCGCCGCGTGAGCCTCGAGTCCGACGAGGCCCGCGGGCTCGGGCCAGCGAGCGGGCATGGCGAGCAGGTTCGCCTCTCCCAACTCGACCGCGAGCTGCTCCGCGCTGAGCCAACCCGTGAAGCGCACGCGAGGCCCCACGCCGAGCCGCGAGGCGAGCCTGCGCATCGGCTCGAGCGCCCGGCCCTCGCCGCAGATCACGATCTCCGCATCGACCTCGCGTGCGGCGCGCACGAGCACGTCCACTCCCTTTGGCGCGACCACCCTGCCCGCGAACACCACGCGCCGCCGCTGCTCGTGTCCGCTCGCCGGGCGCGGAGGGATCGTGGGGAACAGGGGTACGCGCGCACGCTGCGCGACCCGGGCCTCCGCGAGGTGACGGTCGACCGCGCTCGAGTAGGAGATCGCGAGATCGCTCGCCTGCAGCGCCCGCAGGCTGCGCCCCGCTTTGCGGTAGGCGGCGGGCACTCCGGCGGGGTTGCGCGAGTGCCAGCAGCCGCGCAGGAGCAGGTTCGGGACGCAGCCCGGGCCGTGCGCTCGGCCGCATTCCTGGCCCGGGCGGAAGTAGTGCACGCCCGAGGCGCAGGGCGAGTAGCCGTGGACACTGATCGCGAGCGGGGCGATCTCACGCAGCACGTCGAGCGCGTCGGGGTCCTCGTACTGGTGGGAGTGGATCACATCGGGCTGTAGGCCCGCGACCGCTGCGACGCGCTCCCGCGGTCGCGCGGATGCGTTGTAGAGATCGGGGCCGTGGTGCAGCGTGACGCCGCCGATCTCCTCGTCGAGCTCGAGCCGCGCAGCGAGCACGTGCACGTCGAGCCCGCGCCGGGCGAGCTCGGTGGCGCTCGCGACGACGTGCGTCGCCACCCCGCCGTCCCGCGTCCAGCGGGGCGTGATGAGCAGCACCGATCGGACGTTCACGGCCGCCCGCTCGCCCCACCGCCGCGCGCGGACGGTGCTCTCAGACGCATCTGCCCGCCGGCGGCCATCCCGGCCGATGATAACCCTCACGATCTGGCAGACTCGCTCGCATGTCGGAGCGGCCCCGCGGCGAGCGCGAAGCTGTCGGGGACCGTGGCGCGGAGGGCGCGGGGCCCCCGGCGCAGAAGGTGCTCTACGTGATGGGCGCGGGGCGCAGCGGAAGCACGATCCTCGGCGTTGCGCTCGGCAACTGCGAGGGCGTGTTCTACGCCGGCGAGCTCGATCACTGGCTCGTGCGCGACGGGAAGCCGAGCCCGCGCCGGGCGCCGCTGCGCGCGTTCTGGGAGGGGATCCGTGCTTCGATGGGCGCGCACCCCGAGCTCACCGGGGGCGCAACCAAAAGCCTCGAGCGCTCCTCGGCCCTGCTCGACGTGCGCAGATGGCCTCGGCGCCGTCGTCTGCGCGCGCCCTACCGCCGCGTGTCCGCCGAGCTCTACCGCGCGATCGCGGCCGCGACCGGCGCCGCCCAGATCGTGGACAGCTCGCACTACCCGCTCCGCGCCCGCGAGCTGCGCGCCTGTCCCGAGATCGAGATCTTCCTGATCTATCTCGTCCGCGATCCGCGCGGGGTGGTGCGCTCACTGGGGCGGACCGACGTGCCCGAGCGCACCTTCGGATGGCTCGCGGCGAACGCCTACCTCGGGCTGACGAGCGCCGTAGCCTCCCTCGTCTTCCTCGGGCATCGGCGCGATCGCCGGCTGCTCGTTCGCTACGAGCGCTTCGCCGCCGACCCGGAGCGCGTGATCGCGGAGATCCTCGCGCTCTGCGGCTCGCGTGCGACGCCACCCGGGCGAGGGCCGCTGCGGACGGGCGCGCCCTTCCACGGCAACCGGCTGATCGAATCGGAGAGCGTGATGCTCGAACCACCCTCGGGCGAGCGTCCCCGCGGCGCGCTCACCGCCCTCGTGCAGCTTCCCTGGAGCGCGCTGCTCGCCTTCCTGCGCCCGGCCGCCGGCCGCTAGGATCGCCGCGTGCGTCCGATCAGGAGGGCTCTGGCCGCAGTCTCGAGGCGGCTGGACCGTCCTGAGCTACTCGCCGCTTTCTACCCCGGCGCGCGAGCCGAACTGCGGGAGCAGATCGCGCTGCGCGCGGTCCTCGCGGCCACTCTTTCCACGGACAGCTCCTACGTGGACGTGGGCACGAATCGCGGCCAGGTGCTCGCCGAGGCGGTCAGGCTCGCCCCGGGCGGGCGGCACCTCGCCTTCGAGCCCATCCCCGAGCTCGCCGCCGCGGTCGAGAGCTCCTTCCCTCAGGTGGAGTGCCGCCGCAAGGCCCTGAGCTCGGCTCCGGGCCGGGCGGAGTTCTGCCACTTCCGCGAGCTCGACGGTTGGAGCGGGCTGCGCCGCAACCCCGAGATCAGCGACGAGCTCGGACGCCCGGAGTACATCGACGTCGAGGTCTCCACGCTCGACGCGGAGCTCGAAGGCCTCGCTCCGCGGGTCGTGAAGATCGACGTCGAGGGCGCGGAGACACAGGTGCTCGAAGGAGGGCGCGGGCTGCTCGCGCGCGTCCGCCCGCTCGTGGTCTTCGAGCACGTCGCCGCCGCGGCGTCGCTCTACGGCTCGGCCTCCGGCACGCTCTGGGACGTGCTCGACGCGCTCGGCTACCGGGTCTTCGCGATCGCCGGTGAGGGTCCCTTCACACGCGCCGACTTCGTCTCCTCGCGCGGCGTCATCAACTGGCTCGCGGTGCCCGCCGCATCGGTGGACTCCTAGCCGGTTGAGCGCCGCTTGGCGCCTTGGTACCTTGACCCGATGGTGCGCTTCGGAGATCGCTTTGAGGGAGGGCGCCGCCGATGCCGTCAGAGGTGGTCTGGCTGAGAGGCGGTGCAGGCCGCGTCGCGGCCCTCGCCTTCGTGACGGTCCTGGTTCTACTCGCGCTGTCGGGATGCGGTGGGGTGTCCCACAGCCACGAAAAGGAAGCGCAGCTGAGCGGTAACGAACTCGAACCCGGCGAAGGCACGGAAGACAGCGAAGAAAGAAAACACGAAGAGGCCGAACTCGCCAAAAACAGAGAACTCCTCTCGCTGCTCGAATCCAAACGCCGTGAAGAAACGGCCGAACTGAACGCGAGCCAGAAAGAAAAAGAAGCGAGCAAGAAGGCGAAGAAGCGCGAAGCTGACGCCGCGAAGAAGACGGCCGAACGGGAGAAGGCGGCGCGTAACAAGATCAAAGAACAGGAAGCCGCCTTGAAGTCGAAGATCGCTCATGAACAGCAGGAACGGGAAGCTCAGAGCAAGACCGGCACGACCAAGACCCAGACGACGAAGAAATCGCTGGGCGAACCCCCCCACACATCCGAACAGTCGGTCCAGGCCGAGCCGAGCGGTGGCTGATGGACGCTGAGCGGCCCGACCCCGCGCCCTCTGCGCGCAGCGCCCTCCGCGCGCTCGCGGCGTGCGCCGCGCTGCTCGCGCTCGCCCTCACGCTCGCGGCCTGCGGCAGCAGCGGAGGCGGCGGCGAAGGCGGGGAATCCGAAGGCGGAGGGTCCGCCGAAACGACCTCGGCCGGCGGCGCGGAAGCCACCGAAAACGAAGCGCGCAAACGCGAAGCGGTGATCCAGGCGGAGTCGAAGGCACGCGAAAGCATCGAACTCGCGGACCTGAAACGACGCCGCGAAGCAGCCGCGGCCGCACAGGAAGCGGCCGAACGCAGCGAAAGGACGAAGAAGCACTCCAACCGCGGAACGAACCACCGCAGCGGCGGCTCCTCGAGATCGACCACGAAAAGGAAAAAACCGACCAAGACCGGCAGCTCGAAAACGAAACGCGCCACGCCCGCCGAAGAAGCTGCGCGCAAGAAATTCGAAAAAGAAGAAGCCGAAGAAGAAAAGAGGGCGAAGAAATAGCCCCCTGCGCGGCCCTCGCGCGGACCGCGTCACCGCGACGCGCTCACCGCGCCGCGTCAGCTCACTCGCCGCTCAGGCGGCGGCGGTGACCTGAATGGTGAAGGGCGCGCTCGATGCGCTCTCCACCCCGTCCGCGCCGAGCACTCGCACGCGCAGGACATAGCTGCCCGCAGCCGCGAAAGTGTGAGCGATCGAGACGGCGGTGCCGCTCACCGTCCCCGTCGCGACCGGCCGGAAGTTGACGCCCTTCCATTGGCGTTCGAGCTGCACGATCACCCCGGCCGGAGCCGGTTCGAGCGTACCCGTGAGCGTCACTTCTTCACCCGTCACCGCGGTGGCGGGGGGCGTTGCGAGGGTCAGTGCGAAGCTCACGTGCTGGAAGATCGCGATCGAGCTCGCGGTCGCGTCACGCACCTCGTAGAAGCCGGTCTGGGTCGGGGTCACGGGGAAGGAGTAGCGCCCGCTTTCGTCGCTCGTCCCGCTGGTCAGGGGCTGGAAGGCGCCGGAGCGGGAACGCCAGTAGAGCTGAACGGGCGTTGCGGGAGCGCCCGTCGTCCCGGTGATCGTCACGGCCGTCCCGAAGGGCGCCGAGGGCACCGAGGATTCGATCGTGAGCGCGGGGTTCTGCGTCGCGGTGACCTCGTAGGAGACGGGTTCCGAAGCGCCCGGGACGTTCGCCGAGCCGGGGCGAAGGAGCACCCGCACCCAGACCTGGCCGGCGGTCCTGAAGGGGTGTGAGACCGTGTAGCTCCCGTCGTCGGCGACCTGGCCGAGAGCGACGGTGCGCCACTGCCCGCCCGTCGCGTCGAACGAGGTCTGCAGCGCGACGCGGCGTCCGGCGAAGCGAGGGTCGACGGTGCCACTGAAGCTGGTGCGCGACGTCGTCGAGTGACCGGCTCGGGCAACGTGGCTCGCGAGCGCGCTGCCTGCGGCGGGGTCGCTCACGGTCACCCAGGGGGCGACCTTGACGCGGAGCCGTGCCGAGTGTGCGCGCCCGTCTCGGACCTGGAGCGTCGAGTTCGTCTGAAGCCCGCTGACGGTGATCGAGTAGCTCCCGTCGGGTTCGGTCGTGGCGGTGCCGTCTTCGGTGCGCGAGCCCTGCCCGGAGCGGAACGCGGTCAAGGTCTTGCCGCTCGCCGATTCCCCTTCGGGACAGCTCAGCGTGCCGGTCACCGTGACGTCTTCGCCGAGCGTGATCTGCGAGCTGCTCGAGCTCGCGGTGACCGCGCAGCGCGTGCTTTCACCGGGCGTGGCGTCCGTGCGGCGGTGCGTGCCTTCGCCTTCGCCTTCGCCGTGGCTCGTCCGTCCGGCTTCGCGTCCGGCGCGGCGTTCTTCGCGAGCCTTGTGACGTTCTTCGCGTGCGAGCGCGTGTTCGGCGCGCCGCTGTTCGCGGGCCTTCTCGCGTTCTTCGCGTGCGTGCAGCCGTTCTTCCTGGCGGGCCACGTCACCGCCGAGCACACGCGCGGAGGAGGTGGCGGGGGAGAGGACGGCGAGCGCGGCGAGCGCGCCCAGCAGCAGGGCGTGGCGACGGGCGCGGCGAAGGCTGGGCACGGTCGAGTCTCTCCCTTCGGATCACAGACGCGAAAGATCGCGTCCCTGCGGCCTTATCGGCGTGGTGCGAGGGTTGCTTTAAGGCCTGCACGCACGGGCGGACAGCCGCCGCGGCGGCGGGCGTCAGGCGTCGCACTATGGTTCGCGCGGAGATGAGGGGCCCAGCGCGAGAGGATGCGCCCGAGAAGCGGCTGCTGCTGCTCACACCGGACTTCCCGCCCGCGCACGGCGGCATCCAGGTGATGGCGCACCGGCTCGCGACCCACATCGAGGGCTTCGCGACGAGCGTCCTCACGCTCGACGCCGACGGCGGCAGGACGTTCGACGCCGCCGGCGGGCTCGACGTGAGGCGAGCCGCTGCCTCGGCCGGCCGTCCACGCGCGGCGCGGATCGCGCTGCTCAACGCGGCGGCGCTCGCCGCCGCGCGCCGCCTCCGCCCGGACGTCACGCTCAGCCTCCACTCCGTCACCTCGCCGGGTGCGGTCGCGGTGCGAGGCCTCTGTGGCGCGCCCTTCGTCCAGGTCTTCCACGCCAAGGAGATCCCGCCTCGACCCCGGCTCGCGCGCTTCGCCGCCGAGCGCGCCGACGCGGTGATCGCGGTGAGCGCCTACTGCGAAGAGCTGATCGCGGCGACCGGCGCGCACCCGCGCGAGATGCGGCGCATCCCCGGCGGGGTCGACCTGCCCGACGAGGCTTCGCCGCTGCCGGCCGAGCGTCCCACGATCGTCACGATCTCGCGCCTGGAGGATCGCCACAAGGGCCACGACGTGATGATCGAGGCACTGCCGCTCGTGCTCGCGGAGGTCAGCGCCGCGGAGTGGATCGTGATCGGCGACGGGGTCCTGCGGGGCGAGCTCGAAGCGCGCGTGAGCGCCGCCGGGCTGGGCGACGCGGTCCGCTTCCTCGGCCGCCTACCCGACTCCGAGCGCGACCGATGGCTGCGTCGCGCGAGTGTGTTCGCGATGCCGAGCCGTCTGCCCGGGCCGGGGCACGCGGGCGAGGGCTTCGGTATCGCGTTCATGGAGGCCGCGTCCTACGGCAAGCCCGTGGTCGCCGGAGCGGAGGGCGGAGCGCTGGACTCCGTGCAGGACGGCATCACCGGACTGCTCGTCGATCCTCGCGACCCGGCCGCGATCGCTGCGGCGATCGTGAGTGTGCTGCGCGACGGCGCTCTCGCCGCTCGGCTCGGCGCGGCCGGAGCGGCGCGCGCACGCGGATTCTCCTGGGCGGAGCAGGCGCGGCGGGTCCAAGAGCTGCTGTGCGAGACGGCAACGCGGGGAGGACGGCGGGCGTGAGGGTCCTCTACGTCAGCCACACCGCGCAGGTCAGCGGCGGGGAGCGCTCGCTGCTCGATCTGCTGCGCGCGCTGCCGCCGTCCGTGCAGGCGCGCGCCGCGGCGCCACGCGGCCGCCTCACCGAGGAGCTCGCTGGGATCGGGGTCGAATCGAGCCCGATCGCGGGGACCACCGGCAGCCTGCGCCCCCATCCGATCCATACCCCGCTGACCCTCGCGCAGCTCGCGGCCAGCGCGGCGCAGGTCGCGCGAGCGGCGCGCCGCCATCACGCAGAGGTGCTGCACGCGAACTCGATTCGCGCCGGGCTGATCCTCGCGCTCGGCCCCGCGCTGCGACGGCCGAGCGTCGTCCATGTGCGCGACGTGCTGCCCCCGAGCGCGCTTTCGAGCGCGACGCTGCGCCTGATCGGCAGGACGGCGAGCACCGTGATCGCGAACTCGCGTTACACCGCCGATGCGGTGCTCGAGGTGGCCCCGCGCGCGCACGTCGAGGTCGTCCACAACGCCGTCGATCTCTCCCGCTTCGATCCCGACCGGATCGATCGCGCGGCCGTGCGGGGCCGGCTGCTCGCCGACGATCCGGCGGAGGCGTCTGCAGGGGGTGGCGCGGGCGCCGGGCTCGTCGGGTCGGGCGCGAACCCGCTGCTGCTCGGCGTGGTCGCCCAGCTCAGTCCCTGGAAGGGGCAGGACACCGCGATCCGCGCGCTCGCGCTGCTGCGCGAGCAGGGCATCGAGGCGCGGCTGCTGCTGATCGGGACGGCCAAGTTCCTCGCGCGCGCGACGCGCTTCGACAACGAGACCTACGTGCGCGAGCTGCACACGCTCGCGCACGAGCTCGGGGTGGAGGAGCACATCTCGTGGCTGGGTGAGCGCGAGGACGTGCAGGAGCTGATCGCCGCGCTCGACGTGCTCCTGCTCCCGTCCTGGGAGGAGCCCTTCGGCCGGGCGGTGATCGAGGCGATGGCGCTGCGCGTTCCCGTGCTCGCCACCGCGGTCGGCGGTCCACCGGAGATCCTGCTCGACGGTCGTGGAGGGGAGGTCCTGCCGCCACGCGAGCCCGCGGCCTGGGCCGGGGCGATCGCTGCGCTCGCTTCGAGTCCCGCACGCCGTGCGGAGCTGGGCCGCGCGGGCCGCGAACGCGTGGAGCGGAGCTTCGCGCTGCCGCAACACGCCGCGGCGATCGTCGAGTGCTACGAACGCTCGATTAGAGCCGCGTAAGAGGCCCGCTCCGCGCCTTGCATTGAGCCTGTCGACTCCCTAACGTTCCCAGGCGCCCACCGCCAGGCGAGCGCGAGACACCGGCAAGCACCCGCACCCGACCGAGACCAGCAAGGATGCCAGCCACCTACCACCTCTCGCACCTGCGCACACTCGAGGCCGAGGCGGTCCACGTTATGCGCGAGACCGTCGCCGAATTCGAGCGGCCCGTGCTGCTCTTCAGCGGCGGCAAGGACTCGATCGTGCTGCTGCGCCTCGCCGAGAAGGCCTTTCGCCCGGCGCCCTTCCCCTTCCCGTTGATGCATGTGGACACGGGGCACAACTTCCCCGAGGCGATCGAGTTCCGCGACCGGCGCGTGGCGGAGATGGACGAGCGTCTGGTGATCGCGAGCGTGCAGGACTCGATCGATTCCGGCCGCGTGGTCGAGCAGACCGGGCCGAACGCCTCTCGCAACGGGCTGCAGACCGTCACGCTGCTCGACGCGATCGCGGAGCACGGCTTCGACGCTGCCTTCGGCGGCGCGCGCCGCGACGAGGAGCGCGCCCGAGCGAAGGAGCGGATCCTCTCATTCCGCGATGAGTTCGGCCAGTGGGAGCCCCAGAAACAGAGGCCGGAGGTGTGGAGCCTTTACAATGGGCGCATCCACAAGGGAGAGCATGCTCGCGTCTTTCCGATCTCGAACTGGACCGAGCTCGACGTGTGGCAGTACATCGCCGAGGAGGAGCTGGAGGTGCCCTCTATCTATTTCGCTCACGAGCGCGAGGTCTTCTCGCGCGACGGCATGCTCTATGCGGTCAGTCCCTTCATCGAGATGCTCGAGAGCGAGCAGCCCTTCCCGGCGCGCGTGCGCTACCGCACGGTCGGCGACATGAGCTGCACCGGTGCTGTCGAGTCCGACGCGGCCACGCTCGCCGAGGTCGTCGCGGAGATCGCCGCGACCGAGGTGACCGAGCGCGGGCAGACGCGCGCGGACGACCGGGTCACGGAGGCGGCGATGGAGGACCGCAAGCGGCAGGGCTACTTCTGATGGGCGCTCCCGGCTCAGCCGCGGCAACCCGAGATGAACGGGAGTCAGGCGCCCGCGGCGACGATCGAGGGAGAGAGCGCCGCAGAGCTCTTCCACCGGCTCGCCGACCGGCCGACCGACCTGCTGCGCTTCGCGACCGCGGGCTCCGTCGACGACGGCAAGACCACGCTGATCGGCCGCCTGCTCTACGACTCCAAGCAGGTGCTCGTCGACCAGCTCGCCCATGTCGAGGAGGCGAGCCAGCGCAAGGGCGAGACGCTTCCTCGACCTCTCGCTGCTCACCGACGGCCTGCGCGCGGAGCGCGAGCAGGGCATCACGATCGACGTCGCGTACCGCTACTTCGCGACCGCGCAGCGGCGCTTCATCATCGCGGACACGCCGGGCCACGAGCAGTACACGCGCAACATGGTCACCGGCGCCTCCACCGCCGATCTCGCGATCGTGCTCGTCGACGCTCGCAAGGGCGTGCTCGCGCAGTCCAAGCGACACGCCTTCATCAGCTCGCTGCTCGGCATCCCTCACGTCGTCGTCTGCGTGAACAAGATGGATCTCGTCGACTTCCGCGAGGACGCCTTCGACGAGATCGTCGAGGAGTTCGATGCCTTCGCCGCGCGTCTCGAGCTCCCCGACGTGACCTTCATCCCGATCTCCGCTCTGCTCGGCGACAACGTGGTCGAGCGCTCGGAGGCGATGCCCTGGTATCAGGGGCCGCCGCTGCTCTACCACCTCGAGCACGTCCACATCGCCTCCGATCGGAACCTGATCGACGTTCGCTTCCCGGTCCAGTGGGTGATCCGGCCGGGAGCGCGCCCCGGCGGGCGTGGCGGACTACCGCGCGTACGCGGGGCAGGTCGCGGGAGGGATCATGCGTCCCGGTGACGAGGTCGTCGTGCTGCCCGGCGGGCAGCGCTCGAAGATCGCCTCGATCGACACCTTCGACGGCGCCGTCGACGAGGCGTTCCCGCCGATGTCGGTGCAGGTGCGCCTGACCGACGACATCGACGTCGGTCGCGGGCTCGACGATCGTGCGCACGCACAACCAGCCGACCGTCGCCAACCGCTTCGAGGCGCTCGTCTGCTGGATGTCCGAGCGGCCACTGCAGCCGCGCCGGCGCTACCTCGTCAAGCACACGACCCGCACGGCGATGGTCGGCGAGCATCGAGGTGCGCTACCGCATCGACGTGGAGAGCCTGCGCCGCGACGAAGACGTGGACACGCTCGAACTGAACGACCTCGCGCGCGTCCACCTCGAGCTGAGCTCACCGCTCGTGTTCGACTCCTACCGTCGCAACCGCGTGACGGGCAGCCTGATCGTGATCGACGAGGCGACGAACGACACGGTCGCCGCCGGGGTGATCCTCGACACCGAGGTCGAGGAGACGCCCGCCGCCGCCCGTGCCGGCAGCGAGCGCAGCCCGAACGTCCGCTGGCAGGGCTCGCGCGTGACCCGCGCGAGGCGCCGCGAGGCGCTCGGCCACGTCGGCGCGACGCTGTGGTTCACCGGCCTGCCCGGGCGCGGGCAAGTCGACCGTCGCCGCCGCGGTCGAGGAGCGCCTGCTCGAGATCGGCCGCCCCGCCTTCCTGCTCGACGGCGACAACCTGCGCCACGGTCTCAACGGCGACCTCGGCTTCGACGAGGCGGCGCGCGCGGAGAACGTGCGCCGCACCGCGCATGTCGCGCGACTGCTCGCGGAGTCCGGCATCGTCGCGCTCGTCAGCCTCGTGAGCCCCTACGCGGCCGACCGCGACGCGGCCTCCGCGCTGCACGCGACGGACGAGCTCGATTTCTTCGAGGTCTTCGTGGACGCGCCGCTCGAGCTCTGCGAGCAACGCGACCCGAAGGGCCTCTACGCGCGCGCGCGCGCGGGCGAGCTCTCGGGCATGACCGGCGTGGGCGCTCCCTACGAGCCGCCCGACGGACCCCGACCTCACGCTCGGCAGCGACGGGCGAAACGGTCGAGCAGGAGGTCGAGCGCGTGATGGCGCTGCTCGCCCAGCGCGGCATCATCTGAGCGATCCGCGCGCCGCGATCCCTCGCCGTCTTCTCGGGCGCCTGCGGCGGCCGAGACGCTATTTCGAGTGCTTCTTCGTGGTCCCGCCGGGGGCCTTGATCAGGACGTCGGAGCTGTGCCCGGAGTCGAGCGCGCCCTTGGGCAGGCGCACGAAGGCGCGGTAGCGGAAGGTCCCCGCGAGGCTCACGATCACGCTGAAGCGAGATGTCGTCTTGCTCGCGCGCTTGAGCGCCGTGCCCCCGACCGCACGCGGGCGCGGGCCGCTTGCGCTTGCTCCCCGCCTTCTGCGGCGTGAGCTGCTGGATCACGATCCCCGCGCCGTTGCGCGCGGGCGTGACGGTGCCGTAGATCCTGTAGAGGCCCGTCTTGCCCGCGCTCTTGACGTGCAGGGTGATGCTGCGGCGTGACGTGGACGAGCAGCGTCGGGCTGAACAGCGGCCGCGTGTCGACCGTCGCGAAGCGGAACTCGGTGTCCTGGGTCATGCGCGCGACTTTGAAGGTGAAGCTCGCCCGTCGAGGTGGTGAGGACCGTGCCCGGGAGGGTGGTGAAGGAGGCCGTGTAGGGGAATGGCGTGGCCTCCAGGGAGAGCCCGTGTTTGGCGTTGTTCAGCCCGCTCAGCGCGTCCGGTCAGTTCGACCGAGGCGCCGTAGACCGCCGAGATCTGTTCTTCCTTGCCCTTCGAGAGCACGAAGCGCAGCTTCGAGGCCGAGCCGCCGGAGAACGTCTTGTCTTTGCCGCCCTGCGATCTTCGCTTCGCCTTTTTCGTTGGTCCAGAAGCCGACGATCCGGTAGTGGTAGCCCGGCAGCAGTCCGCTCACGCTCTGGCCGACCTTGACCGTTTTCGGCGGGTTCGGCGCGGGCACGAGGACGGCTTTGGTCTTCGCCGCCGTAGGCGATCGTGGGGCCGTATTCGAAGATGTAGCTGGTCGCGAAGCCTTCGGACTTGATCGTGCCCTCGAGCAGGCCGCCCGTGGCCGTGCATGCGAGACGCCTCCGGTGGAGAACGTGGGCGTCTTTTCCGCCGCGAGCGCGCGTCGCGGCGAGCGACCAGCACCGCAGCCATCGCCAGTGCTGCCGCTCGTGGCCCTCGCGAGTCGAGCGCTCCTGCTGCTGGCGGTCATCTTCGTGTCCTTCCTGTCCTCGTCGCTCGGCTGAGATCCCGCCCAGCGTCCGCGGGCCATCACGGGCAGCGGCGCTCCCTGCACCGATAAACCCGGCGGCGCGGCGATCGTTGCGGTCTCTCCGGGCCTTCCGGCCCTGCTCAAAGGGTACGCGAGCCGGCCCGCCAGGTCGACGCCAGGGGCCTTCCTACTAAATCTGATATCTTTGGTGAGGAATACGCAGGTTCGATCCGTTCCCTCCTCGAGACCCGGAGATCAGATGCTCCTCCTGTTGATCCTCCCCGTCTGGGCCCTCGGGCTCATCGTCGTAGCCGGTCTCTGCTACTCGGCAAGAATCGGTGACGCCCGCAGCGAGTACGCCGCGAAGGATCGCGGCGCGCTGGCGGCGCTCGTCCCCGTCGCACCCGCATGCGGGACCGCTGTCGCCTCACCGCGGCAGATCGACATCGCCGCCTGAGCGCGGCTCCGCACCAGCTCCCTGGCAGGGTCCTCACGCTGGGGTGGAGCCGCGCCCGCAGGCGCCCTCGGGGCGGACCGTGCGCTTCACAAGATGATCACGACGAGGCCCCTGGGGGCCTCGACTATTCACAGCGGCCAGCCAGAAGGCGCCCGTTCCCGCACGCCCGACCGCAGCGTCGGAATCACAGTGAGGTAGTCCCCTGTCCACAGAATCGCTCGCAAGCCGACAAATGCCCACCCGCGGTGTGGCGACGGCGTGCCCGGCATGCGGTGCCGCCCTCGCGGGCGACCAGCGCTACTGCCTGGAGTGCGGCGAGCGGCAGGTGCCGCCGAGCGAGTTCCTGCGCGGCGTGGGTGCACCGCAGTCCTCACCCGCATCCACGCCTCCGGTGCCGCCCGGCGCGCGGCCGGCGCCGAGCGCGGCGAGCGGCCCGCCGCGAAACAACGCCCTGACGCTGCTCGCCGGCATCGGCGTGCTGCTGCTCGCGATGGGAGTGGGGGTGCTGATCGGCCGCTCCGGTGGGAGCAGTTCGCGTCCCGCCGCCGCGCCGACCGTCGTGACGGTGGCGGGCGCAGGCGGGACGAGCAGTGCGGGTGAAGAAGAATCGTTCAGCGGCGATTGGCCCTCGGGCACGAAGGGCTACACCGTCCAGCTGCAGACGCTGCCCGCGAGCGGGACCACGGTCAGCGCGGTCAACCAGGCGAAGAGCGCCGCCGAAGCGAAGGGCCTGAAGTCCGTGGGCGCGCTGAAGTCCGAAGAATTCTCGAGCCTCCCCTCCGGCAGCTACGTGATCTACTCCGGGATCTACCACAAGCAGGCCGAAGCGCAGAAGGCGCTCGGGGCCGCCAAGAAGCAGTTCCCCGGGGCGAAGGTCCTCGAAGTATCCGAAGGAGGAGCGTCCTCGACGTCCGGGGGCGGCGGCAGCTCGAAAGCGCCCGCGGGCACCGGCCAGTCGCTGAACAAACCCGCTCCCGCCTCGGTGCTCGAAAACGAGCAGAAGAGCAAAGGCAAGAGCTACGAGGAAAAGTCCAAGAACCTTCCCAACGTCGTCTCCACCGGCTGAGCATGCGCATCCTCAGCGATCAGACCGCAGAGCCGGCTCCCCTCACCGCCGCGCCGCCCCAGCCACAGGCGCAGCCCACACAGCCGCGCTCGGAGCTCGCGCGGCGCCGTGACGCGCTCGCCGAACAGGTGACCGAGTTGCACTGGGACCTCGGCGGGCTCGCATACGAGATGGCGATCCGCGACCACTTCCGTCTCGACGTGCTCGTGCGCCGCGCCGCGGTGCTGCAGGAGCGCGACGCGGAGCTGGCCGAGGTCGAGCGGCTGCTGCGGATGGAGGAGGACGGGGCCGCGGGGAGCTGCCCCGCATGCGCTGCCCCCCACAGCCGCGGCGCGGTCTACTGCTGGCAGTGCGGAGCCACGCTGATGGCTCGCCTGCCCTCCGAGTCCGCCGCCCCCGAGGCGCCGACCGCGGTGATGGACGCGCTGCTGGCGACGCCCGAGCAGCGCGGCGACGATCGCGCCTAGGAGCGGCGGTGAGCACATCGCGGCAGTGTGAGACCTGCGGCGCGCCGCTCGATGCGGCGCAGCGCTATTGCCTCCTCTGCGGCAACCGGCTCGGGCCCAGGAGCGAGCACCTCGACGAGGTACTCAGGCGGCTGCGCAGCCGAGCACTCGGCCCCGAAACGCGCGCCCCGGTCGAGGAGCCCGCCCACGTCTCGCCGCCGCTGCGTCTCCCCGGTCCGCGCATCTCCGCGCTGCTCGTCGCCCTCTTCCTCGGCTTCGGAGCGCTGCTCGGTGCGGCGGGAGGGGCGAGCACGCGCCTCGTTGCGGCGACGGGCGCGCCGCTGAAGCTGATCGTGCCGCATCGCGCGGCCAAAGGGGAAGCTGCGAGGAGCAAGGAAGCGAGCGAACCGGAAGGCTCCGAACCGCCCGCGATCGAAGCGGAACCCACTCCGACGGCCGCGGCGACCACGCCATCGAGCACCACGACTCCCGCGCCCGCGGCCAAGGAAGAGAACACGGCGAGCACGAAACCCGCCGCGGCGACCCCGAAGCTGACCGAGATCGGGCACGTGTTCCTGATCGTCCTCTCCGACGAGCCCTACGCTCAGAACTTCGGCCCCGAAGGCCCGGACCGCTACCTCGCCCACACGCTCGAGGGGAAGGGGGCGCTGCTCGTCAAATACGACGCGGTCGCCCACGAGCAGCTCGCCAACGGGATCGCGCTGCTGAGTGGCCAGGGGCCGACGGCAGCGACGGCGGCGAACTGCGCGACCTACGCGCCCCTCGCCTCCACCGGTATCGGGCCGGACGCCCAGCTGCTGGGGGAAGGGTGCGTCTACCCGAGCACCGTCGAAACGCTCCCCGGACAGCTCGCGACCCATCACCTGAGCTGGCGCGCCTACATCCAGGGCATCGACGAACCCGGCTCCAGCGAGCCCGCCTGCGCCCACCCCGTGCTCGGGGCGCCCGACACCACGCTCGCGTCGGGCGCCTACGCCGATTACCGCAACCCCTTCGCCTACTTCGAAGGCATCACCGCGGCGAGCTCGTGCGCGACGAGCGACGTGGGGCTCTCCGCGCTCGAGCGCGACCTCGCCGGACCGGCCTCGCACACCCCGCAGTTCTCCTACATCGCCCCCGACCGTTGCCACGACGGAGAGCCCACGCCGTGCACGCCCGGGGCTGCGGCGGGCGCCGCGGACGCGAGCTCGTTCCTCGCAGAAGTGGTGCCGGAGATCACCTCCTCGAAGGCCTTCCGCAAGGACGGGCTGCTCGTGATCACCACCGACGAGGCGCCCTCGAGCGGGGAACTCGCCGACTCGAGCACCTGCTGCGGCCAGCCCGCCTACCCCAACTACACCGCGCCCACGCTGGGCCACGGCGGCGGGGCCGTGGGAGCACTGCTGCTCTCACCCTTCATCAAGGGCGGGACGACCTCCCAGGAACCCTTCAACCACTACTCGCTGTTGCGCACGATCGAGGACGTCTTCGGCCTCTCGCACCTGGGCTACGCGGGCCTGCCCGCGGTGAAGTCCCTCAGCACCGAACTGCTCACGCTCCACCGGCAGGCGGCTAGGCGCCGGCGAGCTCGCGGTATGTGACCGCGGCCCGCGAGCGCGCGCGCTGCAGCACCCACTCCAACGCCATCATGTGCCGCGGGTGGCGCAGATCGGCCGGGTGCAGGTCGAGCCGCAGCGTGCTCGTGGGCAGCAGCGCACCGGCGCGCAGGACCGGCGGCGAGAGCACTCGGCCGAGCCGCCCACCCGAGGCCAGGCTGAGGGCCGGCGCGAGCGCGCCGGACTCCGTCGTGCCGGGGGCGGGGTCGGAGCTGTGTACGCGGAGCAGCTCCGCCCACCAGCTGAAGCGCTGGCGCAGCGCGCAGCGAAGTGCGGCGGTGTAGGCGTAGGCCGGCGCGACGAACCCGTCCGGCTCGATCCCCGCGATCTTCATCAGGCGCCAACCCGCGTGGACGGCGCGGCGCGTCTCCTCGCCGTCGAGGCCGGTGAACTCACCGGGTCCGCGGGGGAAGATCGAGCGGGCGGTGCTCACGCGGCGCGTGCAGACGTGCTGGAAGCCGTGCTGGGCGATCGCGTCACCGGCGCTGCGCCGCTCGCACAGCCAGTCCACCATCTCCGGCGAGCGCTCACCAAGCGGGTGCAGATCGCGCGCGGGAATGACGAGGAGCGTGACGCGGTCCACGCCGTGGTCCTCGAGCCAGTCGCGGATCACGGCGCAGCGCTCGAAGGTAGCGGGCTCGATCCCGTGCACTGCGACGGCGATCCTGCGCCCAGGGTGCTCTTGATTGGACATCTGACCTCGAAATCTCCCTCTGCGATGCTGATTCCCGCTGACGCACGTGGCTCCTGTGACTAGGCCGCTACGAACCCGTGAACGTCCTGTGAACGTTCCTCAGGCTGCACGCACGTCCTCTCGCACCGGCCGCTCGAGCGCCTGGCGGTAGCCCGCAGCGAGCAGCTCGAGCGTGCGCTCCCAGGTGCGCTGGCGCGCGGTCCGCAACGCCGCGAGCGCGAGCGCCTCGCGCCGCAGCGGCGAGGCGGCGAGCTCGACGACGGCGGCCGCGAGGACGGAGGCCTCGGCGGGACGAAGCAGCCCGTTGAGGCCCTCGTCGATAAGCGAGAGGGGACCGCCCTCGGCGACCGCGACGACCGGCAGACCGCTCGCCTGCGCCTCGAGGATCACCTGCCCGAAGGTGTCCGTGGAGCTGGGGAACAGGAACAGATCCGCTTCCGCGTAGGCGCGGGCGAGCTCGCTGCCCTCCAGCCAGCCGAGGAACCGCGCCTTATCGCCGAGCCGCTCGGCGAGGCGTTGCTGCTCGGGGCCACCGCCCGCGAGCACGAGGCGCAACCGCTCGTCACGGGAGTGCGCGAGCAGGAACGTCTCCGCGAGCAGGTCCACACCCTTCTCGCGGGTGATCCGGCCGGAGTAGAGCACCTCGATCCTGCCGTCTTCGCGCGGGCGTGTGCGCAGCGCGGGGTCGAAGCGCTCGGTGTCCACGCCGCGATCCCAGCGCAGCACACGCTCGGCGGGGGTGCCGATCGCCGCGAGCGCCTGGTCGGAGGCACCGCTCGGCGAGAGCACGAGGTCGCAGGCGTTGTAGAAGATCGCGACCGCGCCCGCCATCGCCTCGGCGAGGCGGCGCTCGCCCGAGCGCATCCCCGCGTATGCGGTGAGCTCGGTGTGGTAGCTGCCGAGCAGCGGCAACCCGAGCGCACGCGCCACGAGCGCGCCGGCGATCCCCGCGGGGCCTGGAGAGCAGACGTGGACGGCGTCGAAGCAGCCCTCGGCGAGCGCCTGGACCGCGCCGGGGAGGCTCGGTACCCCGATGCTCAGCCCGGGGTAGAAGGGAACGTCGATCTCGGCGACGGCGGAGAGCCTGCGGTCCACCTCGGGGTCGGTGCCCACGACCTCGATCTCGAAGCCCGGCACCCCGCGCTGACGGATCTCCTGGATCGTGCGCGTCACCCCGTGGGTCGAGCCGATGCCGTCGGCGAGGATCGCCACGCGCGGAGCGCGGTCCTCCTCACGCCAGGCGAGGCCGCCGAAGCGGTTGCGCGCGGGGGAGATCGCGCGCAGCTTGGTCTGCTCGTTCGCGAGGAAGGCCGCGGCGGGCGCATAGGGGACCGCGGCGATGCATGCGTCGAACAGGCCGCTCGCCGCGGCGGAGACCTCGCCCTCGCCTCTGATCGCGGCGACCGCGAGCTCGACCGCCTCGCGCAGGCGCCGCTCGTGGGCTCGGCACGCGCGCCGGTAGAGATCTGAGTGGCTGAAGTCCTCCGCCTGCATGTGAGCGATCAGCTGCGGGCCGTCGAGCCCGTCGAGCCCGACCGCTGCGAGCCAGGCCTCCAGCAGGCAGCGGGCGTCCTCGGGCTGCAGATCGTTGCCCGTCGCGCCCTGGCGCACGTCGCCCTCGCGGAGCAGGCGCGCGGCCATGCCGAGCACACGCACCGGGTCGGGTGCGCGGCCACCGGCGCCGCCCACGCCGAGCGTACGGATCGCGAGCGCGATCGCGGCGTGCGCCCACTTCGCCGCGCTGCCCTGCTTGCCGCGGGCGATCGCTTCGCCCTCGCGCAGCCTGGAGAGGAACTCGCCGGGCGTCGCGACGCGGGGGGTTTCCGTCCACGTGCGCCCGATGTCGACGCCCGCGTGATCGTCGCTGCCTCCGATTCCCGTGCCGTCGCGCGTGGCGACGTAGGTCGCGGCGGGGCGGTTGAGCTCCGGCGCACGAGCCCCGTTTCGGACCTCCCACACAGCGAACAGCTCCGCCAGGCGGCGCCGGTGACGCGCGGTCAGCGGCGCGGCCACGGTGTAGTACGGGTGGGCGAGCGCGCACGCGATCTCGCGCTCGTACATGTAGGCCGCGCAGAGCTCGACGTCCCCGTTGTGCGCCTGCAGCCACTCGTGATCGTCGGGGGTGATGCCGTAGCAGAGCACGTGCACCGCCTGTGGCTCGCCGCGGAAGCTCGCGGTGAGCTCCTCGGAGACGAACACATCCGGGCGCTCGCCGATCTCCAGCACGCCGTCGATCGTGTCGTGGTCGGTGATCGTGACGAAGTCCATGCCGCGCCGCTTGGCGAGCTCGTAGACCTCCTCGGGGGGCGTGGCGCACTCGGGAAGCCCGACCGCGCGCTGGACGCCGAGCCGCGAGAGCTCGGAGGCGGTGGAGTGACAGTGCATGTCGGCCCGGCTGGCCGACTCTCGTCCGGGCTCATCGGCCCGCTGTGGTTTCTGGTTCTCGTACATGAGATGAGAATTCCCTGCAAACAGAGGGCTTCTGTGACCAAGCGGGAACAATCGTGTGAACCGGGTGTGAACCCCCGTCTCTTTACCGACCGCAAAGATCGGACGCTAACCTCCCCCGCCATGCTCGCCACCCTCCTGATTCCGCTCGCAGCCGCCGTCAGCTACTTCCAGGCGATCGTCCTCGGCTTCCTCCAGGGCGTCACCGAGTTGTTCCCGATCTCGAGCCTCGGCCACACCGTTCTGTTCCCGACGCTGTTCGGCTGGAACGCGCTCGTCGACGCGCAATCGAAGTCGGAGTCCTTCTGGCTCGCCTTCGTGGTCACGCTGCATCTCGGCAGCGCGCTCGGCCTGCTCGCCTACTACTGGCGCGACTGGGTCATCACCGTCAAGGCCTTCTTCCGCACGCTCCCCAAGCGCCGCATCGACGACGCGGACGAGCGCTTCGCGTGGCTGATCGTGATCGCGAGCATCCCCGCCGGCCTGATCGGGCTCGCGCTCGAGCACCCGCTGCGCACGCTCACCGCGAAGCCCGAAGTGGCCGCGATCTTCCTGATCGTCAACGGCGGCATCCTGTTCGCCGCCGAGCGCTTCCGGCGCCGCGCGGAGGTTCGCGAACTCGCGATCCGCGAGGGCGCCAAGCCCGACGGCTCGCGCGAGCTCGCCACGCTCGAGTACCGCGAGGCGCTCGTCGATCGGCGTCGCACAGTCGACCGCGCTCGTCGCGGGGATCAGCCGCGACGGCGTGACGATGGGCACGGGCCTCGCCCGCGGGCTCGACCACAGCGACTCCGCGCGCTTCGCCTTCATGCTCGCCACCCCGATCATCCTCGCCGCGGCGATCTTCAAGATGCCCGACCTGCTCGGCCACCTCGGCAACGGGGTGCGCGGCCAGGCCTTCGTCGCCTGTGCGGTGGCGGCGGTCACCGCGGTGTTCACGGTGCGCTTCCTCGTCGGGTACTTCAAGACCCGCACGCTGATCCCCTTCGCGATCTACTGCGTGCTCTTCGGAGCGGGGATGACGGTCTACACGCTCGCCTGAGCGAACCCGGCGGCGTGAACCGCGCCGCCCGGCGCAAGGTGCGATTTGCCCCATCATTGAGATCGATGCCGATTCCGAAAACACCGCCGAAGATGTTCGAGACGCGCAGCCAGGCCTGGAAGGAGGTCGGGCTGATCCGTCAGATCAGCCCGAAGGTGGTCAAGCGCGCGCGCCTGGAGGTGCTCGTGCTGCTGCCGCTGTTCGCGGCGATCGTCTTCGTCTACGACAAACGCGTGGCGCTGTTCGGGACGCGCGTCGCCGACGCTACGTCGACCGCGCGCACAACGTTCACCTCGCCCACTAGGAGCTCGAAAAGGTCGATCGAAACCCCGATCACGGTCGTCACGGTGATCCTGCTCGTGATCCTCGGCTGGGCGATCGCGCGCGACGTGGGCCGAGGTCTCGGCCCCGCGCTGTTCCGCCGCCTCGACCCGGCGACAGCGGGGACCGTCGGCTTCCTGATCCGCCTCGCGACCGTGGTGCTCGCGCTGATCGTGGCTCTGCAGGTCGCGGGGATCGAAGCGAAAACGCTCGCTCTCGGCGGCGCATTCACCGCGGTGATCTTCGGTCTGGCAGCGCAGCAGACGCTCGGCAACCTGATCGCGGGGACCGTGCTGCTGAGCGCACGTCCCTTCCGCGTGGGCGAGCGCGTACGGCTGCAGGGAGGCCCGCTCGCCGGGCAGGTCGAGGGCATCGTGTCCTCGCTGGGCCTTCTCTACACGACCTTCGCGACGGGCGAAGACTCGATCCTCGTCCCGAACAGCGTCGTGCTCAACGTCGCCGTGCTGCCGCTTGCGCGAGCCCGAGGCGGTCAACCTGCGTGCCCGGCTGCGCGCAGGGATGACGCCCGGGGATCTGCAGGAGATCCTCGAGAAGTCACTGCAGACCCCGCTGCGCGACGCCCCGCGGATCACGCTCGAGGAGCTCGACGGCAGCGAGGTCGTGGTGCGCATCGCCGCCACTCCCCGCGTCGCCAGTCAGGGCCGCCACCTCGCCTCCGAGCTGCTCTCCGTCGTCTCGCGCGAGACGCGTTCGCGCTCGACGGGGACCCCCGGCGCGGAGCCGGCCGGCCCGCAAGCGGCCTCATCCGGCAAGGGCCCGGTCCCCGCTCGGCCTCCGGCGCCCGAGAAGCCGGCGGCGCCCGAGAAGCCGCCCGCACCCGCCCCGGGCCCGGCCGGGACTCCGGGCCCGCGCAGCTAGCTCGCGAGCACGCGGTAGCGCAGGAACAGCGTCGAGCGCGCGCGCAGCGCGGTGAGCAGCTCCAGGGCGACGGGCGGGTCGAGTTCCGCCCCGGCGAGGATGCGAAGCGCCTCGCCTCCGCTCGGCTCACCCCCCGCGAGCAGCGGGGATACGGAGAGGAAGAGCTCGTCGAGCAGTCCCGCCGCGAGCAGCTCGCGCGCGAGGTGGGGGCCGCCCTCGCAGAGCAGCGTCTGGATCGAGAAGCGCGAGGCGAGCTCGCCGAGCGCGCTCGCGAGGTCGAGCTGGCCCTCGCCGGCACGCACGTACTCGACCTCGGCCGCGGCGCCTGGCAGGCTCGCCGCCGAGGCGGTGAGGATCGCGACGCGGGCCTCCGCACAGCTCAGCAGCGGGATGTCGGGCTCGAGCGCCACACGGCCGGAGACGATGCAGGCGAGCGGCTCCGCGGGCATGCCCCGCCCGGTGCGCTCCAGGCGCGTGCGCTGCTCGCGGATGATCCGCCCGTAGCGCTCGGTGCGCACGGTGCCCGCGCCGACGAGCACGCCGTCCACCGTGCTCCGCAGCGCGTGGAAGAGCGCGCGGTCCGCCGCGTCGCTGATCGCGCCGGAGCGCCCGCCGAGCGTTGCGCGGCCGTCGACGGTGCCGACCATGTTGAGGGTCACCCGCGGCCGTGCCGGCGCCTCCGCCGGACGGCCCCACATGCCGAGGTCCTCGACCAGCTCGGCGGGCGTCAGCGGCTCGCCGCCAGGGAGCAGACGATCGAGCAGCGGGCCCGCGCCACCGTCCTCCGCGGCCGCGCCTCCGGGGTGCCCCTGAGCTTGTGCCTCCATCGTCTCAGCCTACCCGCGGCCCGAGTAAACAACTCGACAACACGGCACCTTTGGGACGTGCTACGGTCGTGCGGAATCGCCGGACAGAAAGTCCGGGAAAGTAGTGCAAGCGCACGCAGGTCGAAGCTCCTTGCAGCATCCTCCGCGTAGCAGCCCGCACATACCGTGGAGGAGTTCACACATGCCTACCGGCACCGTAAAGTGGTTCAGCGACGACAAGGGGTTCGGCTTCATCACCCCTGACGACGGCGACAAGGACCTCTTCGTCCATCACACGGGCATCAACGGCGAGGGTTACCGCTCGCTGCAGGAGGGCGCAAAGGTCTCCTACGACCCGGAGCAGGGCGACAAGGGCCCGAAGGCCGTAAACGTCACGACCATCTGATCGCGGACGGAACGGAATGCTGCTCGGGGCCCGCTTCGGCGGGCCCTCTGCATTTGTATTGACCAGCGAGGCCTCAGCCCTACCGCTCCCGGAGCGGCCGAACGCAGACCGCAGAGCGGGCCTGCGGTCCTTCGCGCGCCGCCGCGGCGCCGAGAACGCGACCGGCGCTCGTGTTTCCGTGGCGATCGCGCTCGCGGCGATCGTCGTGCTCTCCCTGCTCGTCGTGGTGATGGCGGCGAACCGGCCGAGCGTACTCTCGCCGACGACCCACACCGGCTTCTACCCGCGCTGGATGGCGGGTCCGCTCGGCGGCCTGTGGCCCGGACTCACCGGCAACTCGACCACGATCAAGTACCTCTTCAGCGGCGCGATCGTGGCGATGTACGGGAGCTACCTGCTCGTGCTGCGCCGCAGCGGCCGCGTTCCCGCCTCGTGGGTGCTCGCGACGATCGCGGCGGTGCACGTGGTCTTCATCCTCTCGCCCCCGCTCGCGCTCACGGATCTCTTCAACTACGTCAACTACGGGCGCATGGAGATCGTGCATCACCTCAACCCCTACACGACGATCCCGATCCTCGAGCCGCACGACGACCCGAGCTACGCGCTCAGCAACTGGCACCAGCTGCTCAGCCCCTACGGGCCGCTCTTCACGATGCTCACCTTCCTCGTCGTGCCGCTCGGAGTGGCCGGGTCCTTCTGGGCGTTGAAGGTCATCCTCGCCGCGGCGAGCCTCGGGATCCTCGCGCTCGTCTGGAAATGCGCGCGTCTGCTCGGACGCGACCCCGTCGGCGCGGTCGCACTGGTCGGCCTGAACCCGATCGTGCTCGTCTGGGGGCTCGGCGGGGACCACAACGACTTCCTGATGCTCTTCTTCATCATGCTCGGCTTCTACCTGCTGCTGCGGGCACGGGAGAGCGAGCGCGCGAGAGTCCAGACGGGTCGTCTGCGCGAGGTCTTCGCGCCGCTCTCTCCGTCGCTGCTCGGAGCGGGCGCGGCGTTCATCGTCGCGACCGGGGTCAAGGCCTCGGGCGGCGTGCTGATCCCGGTCGTGCTCGCTGGCCTCTTGAGCCACCGGCGGTCGTTCGCTCAGGTGCTCGCGGGGATGGCGCTCGCCGGGGTGGTGGTCGCCGCGGCGAGCCTGACCGCCTTCGGCCTGCACATCCCCGACCTCAGCACGCAGAGCAGGCTCGTGACGAGCGAGAGCGTCCCCAACCTGATCGGTCTCGCGGTGGGCGCGGGCGGTGAGACCGAAACGCTGCACAAACTGCTCACCGTCGCGCTCGCCCTCTCCGTGCTCGCGTGCTGCTGGTTCGCCTGGCGGCCGAATGGCACACGCGGGTTGCGCCTCGGGCCGCTCCGGCTCCGAAGCGGCGCTCCGGCGTCCGCGGGGGATGCGCCGGGTGGCGCGGCGGCACGCACGATCACGGCGAGCGGGTGGGCGAGCGTCGCGCTGCTCGTGACGCTGAGCTGGGTGCTCCCCTGGTACGTCTCCTGGGTCCTTCCGCTCGCTGCGCTCTCCGCCTCACGTCGCCTGCGAACGGTCGCGCTCGTGCTCGGGGCCTATCTGATCATCGCCTGGGCGCCCGCTTCGGGGAAGCTCTGGGACGCGATCGGGTTCCACCCCGAAAAGACCTCGCTCGGCCGGCTGCACCAGCGCTACGTGCGCGAGCTCCTGAACTAGTCCGGGTCGGGCGGGCGCCGTCCGAGCTTGCGCTGCGCGGCCTGGCGCTTGGCGGTCAGACGCCGCTCGCGGGAGGCCGCCGTCGGTTTGGTCGCTCGTCGCGCGCGGGGCACCGCGAGGGCGCCGGAGATGCGCTCGGCGAGACGCGCGAGCGCGAGCTCGCGGTTGCGCGCCTGCGAGCGCGCGTCCTGAGCCACCGCGACCACCCGCGGTCCCATGCGCTCAGTGATCCGCGCACGCTGCGCCTCGGTGAGGGTGCGTGATCGGCCCACGTCGAAGACCGCTTCCACCCGCGAGGCGGTGACGTTCGCGTGCTGGCCGCCCGGGCCCGAGGAGCGGCTCGTGCGCAGCTCGATCTCCGACAGCGGCAGCTCGAGACGGCCGCGGACGTGGAGCGTCCGCGGCCCGGCCTCGGCCACTAGCCCTGGGCGTCTCCGGAGAGGTCGTGCAGCGCGCGCACGCGCTGCTCCTCGCCCTCCGGGACGCGCCCGTCGCGCCCGACGTAGCCATCCTTGCCGCCGATGATCAGGTAGACCGCGTCGACCGAGCCGTCGTTGCGGAGCTTGCGCACGGTCGCCGCGTCGACCCGGGCGAAGGACCCCTCAGCGAGCGTCTGCACCGAGCCGTCGCCGAACTCGATCTCGATCGAGCCACGGTGGACGAAGTAGAGCTCCTCCTGCTCGTCGTGGTAGTGGGAGCCCGTCTCGATGCCCGCGGGCAGGACGATCGCGTTGACCCCGAAAGCGCTCACGCCGAGCGCCTTGCGCACCTTGCGAAAGCCCGGGCCGTCGCCGAGGTCGTCGAGGTTGCCGGTCGCCCAGCCATCGCCCCTGCTGACCCTCGGGAAATCTGCGGAAGCCTCCATCGGCCTCTCCTCTCTAGTGGTCGGCGACCGTGCCGTCCTCGGGAGAGAGCGGCCGGCCCTCACCGGCCCAGCGCATCAGGCCGCCGTCGAGGGAGTATGCCTCGTAGCCGCTCGCGCGGAAGGCTTCCGCGGCAAGCGCGGACCGCGCGCCGACGCGGCAGTAGAAGACGACGGGCAGGTCGCGGTCGACCGAGGGCGCCTCGGCGGTCAGCCGGTTCAGCTCGATGTGGCGCGTATGCGCGATGTGACCGGCCTCGCGCTCACGAGGCTCGCGCACGTCGATCACCTGGAGCGCGGGCTCCGCCGCGATCCACTCCTCGAGCCGCGCAGGGTCGATCAGCATGCTCTCGGGTGCGCTCTCGCTCACCCGCTGAGCCTAGCGTCGCCCGCGTGGGGCCGAGGGCTAGTAGACCGGGGGCTCGCGGTAGGTGTCGCGTTCGACCACGCGGTCGGCTGGCACCGCCCGGCGTGAGGCGAAGGCGAACATGTAGAGCAGCGAGAGCACGAGGCCGACGATCCCGACGATGATCAGGATCAGGCCGACCGTCGTGATCGAGATCCCCGACACGGTCGCGGTGACCGCGTAGCGGAGGATCGCGCCTACGGCGATCAGGAATATGGAAGTACCTAGGGGCACGCCCAGATGCCTACCCGGGGCCACCGAACCCGAAACCGAGCTGGACTCAGGATCGATCGAGGCCGGGCCGGATCAGAGCGTTCGTCTGGCAGTCGAAGCGGTGCCGATAGCGGCCGAGATGGAAGGGCTCGGGTTGATTGGTCTCGTAGTAGATGCGATCGATCCGGTCGAGCTGCCGGTCCGGGATCGAGGAGACGAGCTCCTCCTCCGATCCCTCGGTGTCGACCTTCAGCACGTCGATATGCCCCTCGCGCTCGAGGACGTCGTCCAGGATCTCCGTGAAGGAACGTGTGCGGACGGTGATCGACTCCGAGCGCCACCCTCTGCCGAAGCTCCCGTAGCGACCCGTCTCCTCGGTGTAGAAGGGTGCTTCGCCGTCGGCCTCCGCCGCTGCGACGCCGCTGACGTCACACCGCCCGGCGAGGTTCCCGAGCGTACGGGGGATCCGCGCGAGGTTCTGCGGGTTGGGCTCGATCGAGTACACCCGTGAGGTCGCGTTGCGGGTCAGGAAGTAGAGCGCCGCCAGGCCGATGTTCGCGCCGACGTCGACCGCGACGCGCAACGTCTCGGGCGCCCTGTAGTCGAGCCTCGCGAAGATCTCGTTGACGGTCAGCAGATCGTGCCGCGTGTAGAGCATCGGTCGCACGGTCCCGATCGGCGTGCGAATCGGGCAGATCCAGGGATACGCGCCTCGCCCGCAGAGGAAGCGATCGAACACCTCAGCCAGATCGCCGCGACGGTAGACCCGCGGCATCAGCGTCAGAGCCCGCCAATGCCCCGCGGACATCGGCGCCCGGATGATCCTCCCGATGTCGCGTCCCCCCAGATGAGCCACGGGCTGATTCTTGCCCATCAGTTGGGCGTTGTGGGATATCCGGATCGGGCCTGTAAGGCTGCTGACGCCTTGCGCCGTGAGAAGCCCGCCATCACTAGGATCCCCCGGTATGGAGGCCGTCAGCGACACCTACACGATCCCGCAGGAGAACCTCGACTTCTGCGCGACGATCGGGCAGATCGCGCGCGAGAAGATCGCCCCACGCTCCGCTGAGATCGACGAGAAGGCGGAGTACCCCTGGGACGTGCGGCGCCTGCTCGCCGAGCAGGACATCCTCGGACTGCCCTTCCCGGTGGAGTACGGCGGCACGGGCACGGGCACGTTGATGCTCAACATGGCGGTCGAGGAGATCGCGAAGGTCGACGCGGCCTGCGCGCTGATCCTGATGGTCCAGGAGCTCGGCACGCTCCCGATCCAGCTCTTCGGCTCCGATGAGCTGAAGGAGCGGTTCCTCCCCGGCTGCGCGAGTGGCGAGCGCTCGCCCGCCTTCGCGCTCTCCGAGCCCGAGGCCGGCTCCGATCCGGCGGGGATGAAGACGACGGCCGTCAAGGACGGCGACGAATGGGTGATCAACGGCACGAAGAACTGGATCACGAACCTCGGCGTCGCGGACTTCTACATCTGCTTCGCGGTCACCGACCGTGAGACCCGGCGGCTCACGGCGTTCGTGGTGGAGGCTGACCGGCCGGGCTTCAGCGTGGGCAAGCTCGAGCACAAGCTCGGCATCCGCGCCTCGCCCACGGGCCAGCCGATCTTCGAGGACGTGCGCGTCCCCGAGGCGAACGTGATCGGCGCGGTCGGCAAGGGGCTCTCCGTCGCACTCGGCACGCTCGAGCGAACGCGCCTCGGCGCGGCCGCTCAGGCCGTCGGGATCGCGCAGGGCGCGACGGACTACGCGGTCGAGTACGCGAAGGAGCGTCGCCAGTTCGGCCAGGCGATCAACGAGTTCCAGGGAATCCAGTTCAAGCTCGCCGACATGGAGCTGCGCACGGCGGCCGCTCGCGAGCTGCTCTACAAGGCCTGCGCGATGGCCGATCAGGACCATCCCGAAAAAGGCAAGTACTCCTCGATGGCCAAGGTCTTCTGCTCGGACACCGCGATGGCCGTGACCGTCGAGGCCGTCCAGGTGCTGGGCGGCTACGGCTACGTCAAGGAGTACCCGGTCGAGCGCATGATGCGCGACGCGAAGATCACCCAGATCTACGAGGGCACGAACGAGATCCAGCGGCTGGTGATCGCGCGCACGCTGAAATGAGCCGCAACTCGGCGATCTTCGCGTCGAGCTGAGCGGGCGAGACACGCGGATGTGGCCCGGGCTTTGGCATCATGCGGCTGTGAGGCGATTGACCAGCATCCGGGAGCGGTGAGGATGCGCCGGACGGCGGGGGGCGGCAACGTGCGCCGCGTGGGCTTCGCGGCGTTGATCGCGATGTCGATCGGGCTCGTCGTGCTCGTGCTCGGTCAGGGCTTCAGCTCGATCGGCGCTGTGCGCGCGCTCGAGGACGTCGCGCTCGGAGTGATCGTCGCCGCCGTGCTGATGGGGAGCGTGGCCTTCGTCGCCGTGCGGTTGGCGGGCTGGCGCGATCCCGAGTCCGAGAGCGAGTTCGAAGAGATCGTGCGCCACTCCGAGCGGCTCGCGCGCGAAGGGCTCGCGGTCGACCCGGACGAAGGCGACTTCTCCGACCTCGACCCGCTGGACGACCAAGACTTCGAGGAGCTCGTCCGCGATGCGCTCGACGATCTCCCCGATCTGCTGCGCAACGCGCTGCATCACGTCGCGGTGGTGATCTCCGACGGCGGCCGCCGGGCAGGTGCGTACGGGCTCTATCAGGGCGACGGCGCGACGCGGGACAACGCCCACGACCGGATCGTGATCTTCCGCGACACGCTCCGACGCGACTTCGGGCACGACGCGGACATGCTGCGCGACCAGGTCACGCGCACCGTTCGCCACGAGCTCGCCCACCACGTGGGCTTCGACGAGCTCGGAGTCTCACGCCTGGACCTGTAGGCCGATGGGGGAGTCCAGGCCAGCGGCGCCGGGCGGCGAGCCGCCCGTGAGCGAGCAGCCGTCCGCTGCCGCCGCGCTGATCGCGCCGAGCATCGCCGCGGGCGCACGCCTGCCCGACTTCTTCATCGTGGGTCATCCGAAGTGCGGCACCACCGCGATGCACCACATGCTGCGCGCGCATCCCGCCGTGCACATGCCGCTCAAGGAGCCGCGCTTCTTCGCGCAGGAGCTTCGCTCGCGCTTCCGGCGGCTCGGTCCGGGCACGCTCCCCGTGACCCTGCCGGAGTACCTCGCGCTGTTCGCGGCCGCCGAGCCCAACCAGAGGATCGGCGAGGCCTCACCCCAGTACCTGCGCTCCGAGCACGCCGCATCGAGGATCGCGCAGGCTGCGCCGCACGCGAAGATCATCGCGATCCTGCGCGAGCCCGCGAGCTTCCTGCGCTCCTTCCACCTCCAGGCCGTCCACAACCTCGTCGAGACCGAGACCGATCTCCGCCGCGCGCTCGAGCTCGAGCCGGCGCGCCGCGCGGGGCGCCACGTCCCCTGGCTCTCGCAGGCCCCTCAGGCGCTGCTCTACTCCGATCACGTTCGCTACGTCGAGCAGCTGGAGCGCTTCCACGCCGCGTTTCCGGCCGAGCAGGTGCTGGTGCTGATCTACGACGACCTGCGGCGCGACAACGCGGCGACGATGCACCGCGTGCTGAGCTTCCTGGAGATCGAGGACACCGCGCCGATCGAGCCGGTGCGCACGCCGACGTTGCCCGCCGTGCGCTCCCCCTCGCTCTATCGGCTCGGGATCGCGACCGCTCCCGTGCGTCGTCGCGTGATCTCCGAGGCGGCCTGGCGGCGCCTCGTCTTCAAGCCCGCCGATCCACCGGACGAGCGCCTTGCGGCCGAGCTGCGCGAGCGCTTTCGCGGCGAGGTCGCCGCGCTCTCGGAGTACCTCGGGCGGGATCTGATCGGGGAGTGGGGCTATGACCACGCAGGCTGAGCGCACGCCGGGAGATGACGGGGCCGCGGGCGAGGAGCACGCGCCCACCGCCGGTCCTGCCTCCGCCCCGGGCGCCGGCCGCGCCCCGGACTTCTTCATCGTGGGCCATGAGAAGTGCGGAACCACCGCGCTCGACCTGATGCTCAAGGAGCACCCGCGGATCTTCCTGCCCGAGGTCAAGGAGCAGAAGTTCTTCGCCCCCGAGTTGCGCGGGGCGATGGGCGATCCGAACGTGCACGACAGCGGCCGTCCCTTCGAGCTCGGGGAGTACCTCGCGCTGTTCGCGGCCGCGGGGCCCGACCAGCTCGCGGGCGAGGCCTCGCCGCAGTATCTGCGCTCCCATCGGGCAGCCGAGCGAATCGCGGCGGTCGCGCCCGACGCGCGGATCGTCGCGATCCTGCGCGAGCCCGCGAGCTTCCTGCGCTCCTTCCACCTGCAGTGGGTGCGCAACCGCGTGGAGACCGAGCGCGATTTCCGCAAGGCGCTCGAACTCGAGCCGGAGCGTCGCGAGGGACGGCGCATCCCGCGCGGGCGCGCCGTGCCCCAGACGCTCTTCTACTCCGACCACGTGCGCTACGTCGAGCAGCTCGAACGTTATGAGCGCGCGTTCGGCCGCGAGCGGATGCTCGTCCTGATCTACGACGACTTCCAGCGCGAGAACGAGGCCACGGTGCGCGAGGTGCTGCACTTCCTCGGCGTCGACGAGAACGTGCCGATCGAGCCCGTGCGCACGAAGTCGTTGAACGCGGTGCGCTCGCCGCTGCTCAAGCATCTCGCGGACTCCGCGCGCGCCGCGCGCCGCAACCCGGCGACCGCGAGCAGGCTCGGTCGCACGGTCGACGCGCTCACACCCGGCGCGTTGCACAACGCGGGTTTCCGGGCGCGCTGGCGCAAGCTCGTCTACAAGCCTCCGCCGCCGCCGGACGAGGCCTTCGCGCGCGAGCTTCGCGAGCGCTTCCTGCCGGAGGTCCGGGCGATCAGCGGGTACCTCGGCCGAGACCTCGTGCACGAGTGGGGCTACGACGATGTCCACTGAGCACCAGGCCGCGGTTGCGACCCTGCGCACGGTCGAGGTGGCGGGCGCCCAGATGCGCGTCCCGGACTTCTTCATCGCGGGGCACCAGAAGTGCGGCACGACCGCGCTCTACCTGATGCTCGAGCAGCACCCGCAGATCTTCATGTCGGCGGTCAAGGAGCCACGCTATTTCGTGCCCGAGCTGCTGCGCGCGGACCGCGAGCTGAGCACGCTCGGGGGCTATCTCTCGCTCTACGCCGAGGCGGCACCCGGCCAGCTCTGCGGGGACGCCTCGCCGCAGTACATCCGCTCGCCCACTGCCGCGGCGGCGATCGCGGAGCTGCAGCCGCAGGCCCGCGTGGTCGTGATCCTGCGCGAGCCCGCGAGCTTCCTGCGCTCGTTCCACCTGCAGATGGTCCACCGCGACATCGAGCCGCAGCGCGACCTGCGAAAGGCGCTCGAACTCGAGCCCGAGCGGCGCGAGGGACGGCGCATCCCGCGCGGGAACATCAGCCCCGAGCCGCTGATGTACTCCGAGCACGTCCGCTACGTGGAGCAGCTCGACCGCTTCCGCGCGGTCTTTGGCGAGGAGCGCATGCTGGTGGTGATCTACGACGACCTGCGCGCGGACAACGAGGGTACGGTGCGCCGCGTGCTGAGCTTCCTCGGGGTCGATGAGACGGTGCGGGTCGCACCCCAGGAGACCAAGCCGCTGAAGGCTGTGCGCGCACAGTCGCTGATGCGCGTCGCCGATCGCGCCCGGCAAGCGCGATACGACCCCGCGGGAGCGGGAGCGCTCGGGCGCGCGGTCAACCGGCTCACGCCCGCCCCGCTGCGCTCCGCGGGGTTCCGCGCGCGCTGGCGCAGCCTCGTGTTCAAGCCGCCCCCCGCGCCCGATCAGGCGCTCGCCGCAGAGCTGCGTGCTCGCTACGCCCCCGAGGTACGGGCGCTGAGCGAGTACCTCGGCCGCGACCTGGTCCGCGAATGGGGCTACGACCGCATACACTGATCGGCCGCTGGCCCAACGACCAAGGAGAACGAGCCGCGCATGCCTGAAGCTGTGATCGTCGATGCCGTCCGCACGCCCATTGGAAGGGCGGTCAAGGGGTCGCTCAAATCGGTCCGCGCCGACGATCTCGCCGCGGTTCCGCTGAAGGCGCTGCTCGAGCGCAACCCCTCCCTGGAGACCGGCGGCTCGATCGTCGACGTGATGATGGGCTGCGGCTTCGCCGAGGGCGAGTCGGGCTACAACATCGGGCGCAACGCCACGCTGCTCGCGGGCATCGACCACCATGTCCCGGGGACGACGGTCAACCGGTTCTGCGCCTCCTCGCTGCAGACCACGCGGATGGCGTTCCACGCGATCAAGGCGGGCGAGGGCGACACCTACGTGGCGGCCGGCGTCGAGGCGGTCTCCCGCGCGGGCAAAGGCGCGGACTTCCAGTTCCACCCCGAGCTCGACGGGTCGGAGAACTCGCTCTACAACGTCTACATCCCGATGGGCCTGACGGCCGAGAACGTGGCCGATCGCTGCAAGGTGAGCCGCGAGGCGCAGGACGAGTGGGCGGCGATCTCCCAGCAGCGCGCGGTGGCCGCGCAGGAGTCCGGTCACTTCGACAAGGAGATCGTGGGAGTGACGGCTCCCGCGCACACGGTGAAGGACAAGGAGGGCAACGAGGTCGAGGTGCCCGAGCAGTTCGTCACCAAGGACGACGGGCCGCGCGCGGGGACGACGGCCGAGAAGCTCGCTCAGCTCCCCCCGGCCTTCCGGCCGGACGGCACCGTCACCGCCGGCAACGCCTGTCCGCTGAACGACGGCGCGGCCGCGCTCCTCGTCACGACCCCTGAGCGGGCCGAGCAGCTCGGCCTGAAGCCGAAAGTGCGGATCGTCGCCTCGACCGTCGCCGCGATCCGTCCGGAGATCATGGGCCTCGGACCGATCCCCGCGATCGAGGAGCTGCTGAAGGTCACGGGGATGAAGATGAGCGACATCGACGTGGTCGAGATCAACGAGGCCTTCGCCGCACAGATCGTCCCCTGCAAGGAAGACCTCGGGATCGACGATGACAAGCTCAACCCCTTCGGCGGCGCGATCGCGCTCGGGCACCCCTTCGGGATGACCGGGGCGCGCATCATGACGACCCTGATCAACGACCTCGAGACTCTCGACGGCACCTTCGGGATCGAGTCGATGTGTGTGGCGGGCGGCATGGGCATGGCGATGCTCGTCGAGCGTCTGTCCTGATCCCCTGAGGCCCCTCTCGGGGGCTCGAAGGGACCGGCGATGAACCACCTCAGCCTCCACCAGCTCAAGCGGAGGCTGAGGCGCCTCTGGGTCTTCAGCCCGGAACGTCTGTGGCTGGCTTCGATCGCGCTGGAGCGGCGGGGGCGGTGGCGCTCGGCCTTCGTGCTCAAGCAGCTGAACGGGCTGCTCTACAGCAACTCGCTCTCGCCCGGAGCGAGCGTGAGCCCGGATGTGCACCTGGGTCACAACAGCATCGGGATCGTGGTGAACCGCAACGTGGAGATCGGCGCGGGCGTGCGGATCTGGCAGAACGTCACGCTCGCCGCGGGCCGCACCGAGCGCGGCGAGGCGCGCCGCGTCGAAGCGGATGAAGGCGACGAGCAGAGCGCGGCACGCGCGCAGGGCGAACGAGCCCGGATCGTCGTCGAGGATCACGTCCGGATCGGCGCGGGAGCCGTGGTGATCGCGCCACGCGGGCGCACGCTGCGGCTCGGTCGCGGAGCCCGGATCGGGGCGGGCACGGTGGTCACGCGCGATGTGCCCGCGGGCGCGACGGTGGTGGGCGCGGAGCCGCGGATCATGACCAAGGAGGAGGTCGAAGCGAGGGCGCGCGAGGAGCGCGGCGGCGAGCCGATGCAAGTGGAGGAGGAGGGCTAGCGGTGGGGGAGGGGGACCGGTCGCGCGGGGTGATCTACTCGGGTACGGGCGACTTCTATGTGGCCGAGGCGATCCGCTCAGCGCGATCGTCGCTCGCGCACAACCCGGTCCCTCACGTGCTCTTCGCCGACCGCGAGCAGCAGGTGCCGGATGGCCTTTCGATCACCCGCTTCGAGCCCACGGGCAACCCCTACGCGGACAAGATCGCGAACATGGGCCGCTCCCCCTTCGAGCGCACGCTCTACCTCGACACCGACACCTTCGTTGCGGGCGAGCTCGTCCACGTGCTCGATCTGCTCGAGCACTACGACCTCGCGGTCGCCTACGCGCCCGCCTACCGGGGCCTCGACGACCCGGGTGTGCCGCGCGCCTTCTTCGAGTTCAACACCGGCGTGCTCGCCTGGCGGGCGGGCGAGCGCACGGCGGCGTTCATCGCGAGCTGGGAGCAGACCTACCGCGCCTGGCTCGAGGATGAGCCCTTCCCGGGGGCGGGCAAAGCAAGCCGCAGCCGGCGCGCCGACCAGCCTGCCTTCCGGCGCTGCGCGTGGGAGCACGGGCTGAGCGTCTTCGTGCTGGCCCCCGAGTACAACTTCCGGCTCGGCTACCCCACGACGGTCGTCGAGCAGGTCCGTGTGATCCACGGCGACAACCCCGATCCCGCGGCGCTCGCGGCCCGCGTGAACGCGACGCACCGGGCGCGCAGCTGGCCGCCCCCGCTGCCGTTGCGCGCGAAAATAGCGCGTCGCCTGCGCCGCGCCGAGCCGGCTCCGAGCACCCCTCGCACGGCGGCACGCGAGCGGGGGAGCGCCGGGGAGGGAGCGTGAGCGCGGCGGTCCCCGCGGGCGAGCAGGCTCTGCTCGAGGAGCTGCGCGGCGCGCGGGAATCGGGGCGCAGGGTGCCGGAGTTCTTCGTCGTGGGGCACGCGAAGTCGGGTACGACGGCGCTGCACGCGATGCTCGAGCCCCACCCCGAGCTGTTTCTCCCGGTGCTGCGCGAGACGCAGTTCCTCGCGCGCGGACCGGGCCAGCGCGCGGAGCCGAGCGGAGAGGCGCGGCGCAGGCCACGCACGCTCGAGGCGTATCTCGCGCTGTTCGCGGAGGCCGCGCCAGGGCAGCGCGCGGGCGAGATCTCGACGGCATACCTGCGCACCCCGGAGGCCGCCGAACGGATCGCCGCGCTGCGACCCGACGCGCGGATCATCGCGTTCTTCCGCGAGCCCGCGAGCTTCGTGCGCTCGCTGCACCTGCAGCTGCTGCAGGTCGGCTTCGAGACCGAGCGCGACCTCTCCCGTGCGCTCGCGCTCGAAGCGCAGCGGAGCGTCGGACGCAGCCTGCCCGCCGGGGAGTGGCCGGAGTCGCTTCTCTACATGCGCCACACGCGCTACACCGAGCAGCTGCGCTCCTACCGCGAGCGCTTCGGGGCGGAGCGCGTGCTCTGGCTCCTCTACGAGGACTTTCGCGAGGACAACGAGAAGATCGTGCGCGAGGTGCTGCGCTTCCTGGGCGTGGATCGCTCCGTCGAGATCCCCCAGAGCGAGGCGAACCCGACTGTGCGCGTGCGCTCGCGTCGCGCCGAGCGCGTGGTGCATGCGCTGAGCACCGGCCGCAGCCCGCTCGCGCGAACCCTCGGCTCCACGGTCAAGGCGGTCACTCCAGCCTCGCTTCGCCGAGGCGCGCTGCGAACGGTGCGCGGGGCGATCGTCGACCGCGCCCCGGCCGAGGAGGACGAGAGGGTGATGGCCGAGCTGCGGAGCGGCCTGCGCGCAGAGGTGGAGTCCTTCGCGGCGTACACCGGACGTGAGGACCTGCTCGCGCGCTGGGGCTATGCGGCTGACTGAGCGCTAGCGCGGAGGCATGCGCAGCGCGCCGTCGAGCCTGATCGTCTCGCCGTTGAGCATTCGGTTCTCGACGATCTGGCAGACGAGTTGGCCGTACTCGGCGGGCGCGCCGAGCCGGCGCGGGTAGGGCACACCTGCGCCGAGCGCTGCTCGCGCGTCCTCGGGCAGCGCGGCGAGCAGCGGGGTGTCGAAGAGCCCCGGCGCGATCGTGTTCACACGTATCCCGTACTGGCTGAGGTCCCGGGCGGCGGGGAGCGTCATGCCGACGACGCCGCCCTTCGAGGCGGAGTAGGCGATCTGCCCGATCTGTCCGTCGAAGGCCGCGATCGAGGCGGTGTTCACACAGACTCCGCGTTCCTCGTCCTCTCCGGGGGCGTTCGGGATCATCGCGCTGGCGGCGTACCGAAGCACGTTGAAGGTGCCGATCAGGTTGATCTGAATGATCGTCTCGAACGGAAGCAGGGGGTGCGGCCCCTTCGAGCCGGCGACCTTCTGCGCCCAGCCCGTGCCCGCGCAGCAGATCGCGATCCGCAGGCCACCCTCGGCCTTCGCGGCGAGCGCGACGGCAGCCTCGACCTGCTCCTCCTCGCGCACGTCGCAGGCGGCGAAGCCCGCGCCGAGCTCGGCCGCGAGCGCCTCGCCCTTCTCCGCGTTGACGTCCGCGATCGTGATCTTCGCGCCACGCTCGCTGAGCGCGCGCGCGGTGGCCTCGCCGAGCCCGGAGGCTCCGCCCACCACTATCGCTCCAGCGTTCTCGATCTGCATCGGCGCGGAGACTACCGTGCGCGCAGCCGCGAGAGCGTGAGCGCGAAGAGCTCGTCGGGATCGGTCATCCAGTGCGCGAGCTCGAGCCCGGCCGCGGCGAGGTCCCCTTCGATCCGCTCGGGCGTGAACTTCGCGGAGATCTCCGTGCGAAGCTCCTCGCCCTCGTCGAAGTGCACATCGAGGCCGAGATCCCCGATCGTGCCCGTGAGGTCGCGCCGTGCTCGCAGTCGCATCTCGATCCACTCGTGCTCGCGGTCGAACAGAGCGACGTGCTCGAAGTCATCCGGATCGAAGTCCGCGTCGAGCTCGCGGTTGAGAACACGAAGCACGTTGCGGTTGAACTCCGCGGTGACCCCGGCGGCGTCGTCGTAGGCGGCCTCGAGCACGGCGGGGTCCTTGACGAGATCGCTTCCCACGAGCAGGTGGTCCTCGGGGCCGAGCAGGCGCGCGATCTGGCGCAGGAAGCGACGGCGGCTGCCGGGTGGGAAGTTGCCGATCGTGCCGCCGAGGAAGGCGACGATCCTTGGTCCCTCGGCCTCGGGCACCTCGTCGAGGTGGCGCTCGAAGTCGCCGATCACCCCGTGCACACGCAGGCCCGGATACTCGCGCGTGAGCTCGCGCGCGGACTCTCTGACCATCGACTCGGTGACGTCGAAGGGCACGTAGCGCCGCAGCGTCCCGGCTGCGTGGAGCGCGTCCAGCAGCACACGCGTCTTCGCCGCGGTCCCCGAACCGAGCTCGACAAGCTCGACCGCGCCGGTGAGCTCCGCGAGGGCCTGGGCGTTGCTCGTGAGGATCGCGCGCTCCGCACGCGTGGGGTAGTACTCGGGGAGGTCGCAGATACGGTCGAAGAGCTCCGCGCCACGTGCGTCGTAGAAGTGCTTGGGAGGAAGCTCCTTGAAGGGTCGCGTGAGACCGTCGAGCACGTCGTCGGCGAGCGAGCGCTCCTGCCCGCCGTCGAGGTGCGAGTCGATCGTGATCGCCCCGGTCTCCGGGCGCGCGGTGGAGGCCATCAGCTCCCGCCGTCCCGTGCGAGTCGCAGGCCCGCGAAGATCTGGCGGCGCAGCGGCAGGTCCCAGTTGCGGAACGTGGGGGTGGCCACGCGCGGGTGCGTGGCCCAGGACCCTCCGCGCAGCACGCGGTAGGAATCGCCGAAGAAGACCTCGGAGTACTCCCGGTAGGGGTGCGCGACGAAGCCCGGGTAGGGGAGGAAATGGGAGGAGGTCCACTCCCAGACGGAGCCGATCGCCTCGAGCGCGCCCGCCGGCTGATCCCAGGTCGCCGCCCGCTCCCACTCCTGCTCGGTGGGCAGTCGCGCATCGTGCGCGCGGGCGAAGGCGTCGGCCTCGAACCAGCTGACGTGGCACACGGGCGCCTCCGATTCGCCCGAAGCCACGCTCGCATGGTGGCCGATGTCGTACTCCTCCTTCCAGGCCCAACCCTCATCCGACCACCACTCGCGCCGTTCGTAGCCGCCGCCCTCGCTGAAGTGCATCCAGCTCGCGTTCGTCACGGGGTGGCGCGCGATCTCGAAGGCGTCCAGCCGGACGCTGTGACGTGGGCGCTCGTTGTCGTAGGAGAAGTCCTCGGGCCCCGCGCCGATCTCGAGCCCGCCCGCGGGGATCTCCAGCCACCCGCTGCCGGCCTCCGAGCGCGGCCGGGGCTCGGCGGCGGCGCGCAGACCGTCGGCGGCGAGCGGTCCGTGGGGTGGTACGAGCACCGCGCGGGGAGGAAGGGGGAGTCCGGCGATCGCGATCGTCTGGCACATCGTCTCGGTGTGCTGGAGCTCGTGGCGTAGGACCATCTCCGCGATCACCCCATCCCCGAGGCCGACCGAGCAGATCGCCTCGATCGCGGCGGCGCGCACCTCGGCGAGGTACGCGCGCGCCTGCGGCGGGTCGAGCAGCTCGATCTCCCCGCGCACGGCGCGCGGGGTCTCGAAGGCGTCATAGAGCGCGGCGAGCTCCGGGCGCAGCAGCTCCGCCCCGCCGAGCCGGTGGCAGATCCAAAGGTCCTCGTATGCGGCGATGTGCGCGAGGTCCCAGACGAGCGGGCTCATGATCGGCGAGTGGACGGCCTCGAGCTGCGCGTCCTCGAGCGGTGCGACGAGCTCGAGCGTGCGCTGCCGTGCCTGCTGCATCGCGGCGAGCATCCGCTCGGCGTCGGGGGAGAGAGGATCGGTGGCCGCGCGGACTGCCATCAGCAGGCGAGGGGGTCCACTCTAGCCGCTGCCCGAAGATCTGCGTACATGGAACTTGGTCCCCCGTGAGGGGAGCGCGTTACAGCGGCTCGGAGGGGTGCGCTCAGCCGGTTTCGTTCCAGGCGGTGAGGATCGGCGTGCCGTGCTCGTAGCCGAGTCGGGAGAGCGATCCGGTGGAGAGCCCGAGCCGCGCGCCCTGCTCGGGATCGAGCGCGATCCAGCGCGCTCCGAGCACGCGCAGCATGTGACCGTGCGAGAACACCGCGACCGTTCCCGCCGCGGCCACGATCTCGGCGATCGCGCGGTCGGCGCGGGCGCCGACCGCGCCCGCGTCCTCGCCTCCGGGGCAGCCGTCGCGCCAGAGGTTCCAGCCCGGCCTGCGCTGCTCGATCTCCGCGCTCGTGAGGCCCTCGTACTCCCCGTAGTCCCACTCGAGCAGGTCCTCGCGCAGCTGCGCGTCCTCGCCGAGCCCGCAGAGCTCGCAGGTTTCGCGTGCGCGCTGCGAGGGACTGCAGAGCACGAGCGTGAAGTCGATCTCGGCGAGGCGCGGCGCGAGCGCGCTCGCGGCGGTGCGGCCGTCCTGTGTGAGGGGTAGATCGGTGCGGCCCGTGTGCTGCCCGCTCAGGGTCCAGGCGGTCTCCGCGTGGCGCACGAGCACCCCCTGTCCGGATGCGGTGCTCACCGCGGGCGCCTCAGCGGGCCTTCCGGGGAGGCGGCGTCATCGAGGATCGCGGTCAGCCGCTCACGGCGCAGTAGGCTCGCGGGGACGTGCGGGCTGGGCTCGCCGAGCATCGCGTTGACGGCGTCGGCCTTGCTCGGTCCGGTTGCGAGCAGCAGGCAGTCGCGCGCGGCGCGGAGCACCGCGAGACTCAGCGTGATCCGCTCGGGCGGGGGCTTCGGGGAGTCCGTGACGCCGAGGCAGATCGCCTCCTCGCCCGCGTCGAGCGTGGCGGCGCCCGGGAAGAGCGAGGCGATGTGCCCGTCGGGACCGATCCCGAGCACGACGAGGTCGAGCGCGGGCGGCCCGTCGGCCGAGCCGAGTCGCGCGCCGAGCTCCTCCGCGTACGCGTGGGCCCCGGGGCCGGGCCCGAGCTCCCCGCGCATGCGATGCACGCTGTCGGCCGCGATCCCGGCCGGGCGGATCAGCGTGCGCTGCGCGAGCAGGAAGTTGGATTCCTCGTCGTCGGGGGGCACGCAACGCTCATCGGCGAACCAGAGCTCCACGCCCTCGAAGGCCTGCGGCTCGGCACCGAGCAGCTCGTAGGTGAGTCCCGGTGTGGTCCCTCCGCTCAGGGCGAGATGCGCGACGCCACGTTCCTCGCGGGATCTCGCGAGGACGCGCACGACGTGGTCGGCCGCGCGTCGCGCGACGGTCGCGTCGTCCAGGCAGGTCGTGAGCCGCGTCACGCGAGCATCGCGCGGGCGGCGCGCAGCGAAGGCAGATAGGTCGGGTCGCGCAGCAGCGCCTGGCGGATCCCCTCGCCGAGCACGCCGGTCTCCCCGCGCGAGGCGCCGGGGATCGTCCACTCGCGCATCTCCTCGCCGGCGCCTGCGAACCGCGCGCGCAGTCCGCCGGGGCCGCGGTCGAGGCGCAGCCGGTGCCCGGCGGCCGTCTCGATCGAGAGTCCCTCCAGCCCGGGCACGAGCAGCTCCGGGGCGACCTGCAGCCGCAACTCGACGCTCTGCTCGTTCGCCCGGGCGCTGCCGAGCAGCTGGCCGTCGGAGTCGCTGAGCGGCCCGGCCTCCCAGCCGAGTCGGGACGCCAGCCAGCCGAGGTAGAGGCCGGCCGCGACCGTCGAGGCGGGATGGTGGCGCACCGTCACCGATGAGAGGCGGTCGAGCTCCCGGCGCAGCCAGGGGGGGTCGAACATCGCCGCGACGCGCTCGCGCCAGGGAGTCGAGCGCAGCCAGGCGAGATCGACGACGTAGGCGCGGCCAGAGAGCGCGCACGCCCAATCGAGCGCCTCCGAGACATCTGGCTCCTCGACCGAGTCGATCAGCACGGCCTGGGCGAGCGGAAGCAGGTCGGCGACGATCTCGTGATGTCCGTGTGGCGACCAGAGCAGCGTGGGCAGGTCGGTCACCACGAGCGGGTCGGCGATCGTGAGCAGGTCGTCCAGGTGGCGGTCGCCGAGTTCGACGACCACGGTCTCGCGCAGCAGCGCGAGCTCGCCGGGCGCGTGATCGTCCTCGGCGACGAGCATCACGCGCGCGTCGAGACGCTCGCGCTTGGGCTCGTAGGCAAGGACGACGAGCCGCGAGGCGTGGTAGCGGCCGACGCCGCTGAGCCGGTTCGCGATCTCCCCGGTCCATTCTCGATCGACGAACGCGATCATGTTGAGCACGCGCGCGGGGACCACGTCCTCGCGTTTGGCGTGCGTCTCGACGAGCAGCTCGCGCAGGGCGGCTTCGATCGCGTCCGGGGTCGTTCCTTCCTCGCTCCAGACGGTGTCGGTGCGGCTCATCAGATCGCGCGCCAGCGATCGCCGTCGCGCATCAGCGCCTCGGCCTCCTCGGGCCCCTGGGAGCCCGCTTCGTAGGAGGCGACGGGGGCGGGGGCGCCGGGGGGGTGAGCCCAGTAGCCCACGATCGGGTCGCAGATCCGCCATTGCGCCTCGACCTCGTCGTTACGCGTGAAGAGCGTGGCGTCGCCGCGCATCGCGTCGGTGATCAGGCGCTCGTAGGCCTCGGGGGACTGGGAGAGGAAGGCGGTCCCGTAGAGGAACTCCATGTTGACCGGACGGATGATCATCCGTGTCCCGGGGATCTTCGCGCCGAGCCGCAGCGAGACGCCCTCGTTGGGCTGCAGGGTGAGGACGAGCTGGTTGGGCTGCACCCCGAGCGAGCCGTCCTGGCTGAAGGCGAGGTGCGGCACGGGCTTGAGCGTGACCGCGATCTCCGTGACCTTGCGCGCAAGCCGCTTGCCCGTGCGCAGGTAGAAGGGGACCCCGGCCCAGCGCCAGTTGTCGACTTCCAGGCGCAGCGCGGCGTAGGTCTCGGTGACGGAGTCGGCGGGGACGCCGTTCTCCTGGTGGTAGCCGGGGACGTCCTCGCCGCCGGCGTGACCCGCCGCGTACTGCGCGCGCACGGCCATCTCCGGTATCTCGGCGGCGGTGGGCTCGGGGATCGCCTGCAGGACCTTGACCTTCTCGTTGCGGACCTCTTCGGCGGTGAAGTTGACGGGAGGCTCCATTGCGACGTGGCAGAGCAGCTGGAGCATGTGGTTCTGGATCAGGTCCCGCAGCGCGCCGGCCTCGTCGTAGTAGTCCGCGCGCGTGCCGATCCCGAGGTCCTCGGCGGCGGTGATCTGGACGGAGTCGATGTAGTTGCGGTTCCAGAGCGGCTCGAACATCCCGTTGGCGAAACGGAAGGCCATCATGTTCTGGACGGTCTCCTTGCCGAGGTAGTGATCGATGCGGTAGACCTGGGTCTCCTCGAAGATCGCGAGCACGCGGCGGTTGAGCTCGCGCGCCTCCTCGAGCGTGGTGCCGAAGGGCTTCTCGATGATCAGCCGCACCTCCGCGCCCTCGTGCGCGGAGAGCTCGGAGGCGCCGAGCTTCTCGACGATCACGGGGAAGAAGGAGGGCGCGGTTGAGAGGTAGAAGGCGCGGTTGAGCGGCTCTCCCGCGGCCTTCTCGAAGCCGTCGAGGACCTCTCCCAGCTCGGAGTAGACCGAGTCTTCATCGAAGGTGCCGGGGACGTACTTGACGTTGTCGAGCAGCCCCTTGAGGACGGCCTCATCCGGTGTGCGCCGCGAGAAGCGCCGGATCGCTTCCTCGCACTCCTTGCGGTAGTCGTCGTGCTCTTTTTCTTTGCGCGAGACTCCCACCAGCGAGAAGTGCTCGGGCAGCGCGCCCTCGTGGGCGAGGTTGTAGAGGGCGGGGAGCAGTTTGCGCCGCGCGAGGTCGCCCGTCGCGCCGAAGATCACCAGGGAGGTGGGGGGGACGGGCATCCGCTCGAGCCCGGCGACGAGCGGGTTCTCGGGCTGCTCGTGCCCGGTCGGGCGGCCCGCCGCGACGGACATCTCAGGCGCCCTTCGAGGAGCGGGCGCCGGCGCGCTTGGGCGCTGCCGCCCCGTTCTGCGCAGGCGCGCTCTTGACCGCGTGCCCGCCGAACTGGTTGCGCAGCGCGGCCAGCACCCTGTCGGCGAAGTCGCCGTTGCCGCGCGAGCGCAGACGCGAGTAGAGCGAGGCGGTGATCACGGGCGTGGGCACATCGTGGGCGGTGGCGTCCTCGATCGTCCAGCGGCCCTCCCCGGAGTCCTCGGTCCAGCCCTCGATCGCTTCGAGGTCGTTGCCGTCGGCCTCGAAGGCGCGAGCGGCGAGTTCGCAGAGCCAGGAGCGGACGACCGAGCCCTGTCCCCAGAGGTGCGCGATCTTCGCGTTGTCGAGCTCGTACTCGGACTTGTCGAACACGTCGAAGCCCTCGGCATAGGCCTGCATGAGGCCGTACTCGACACCGTTGTGGACCATCTTCACGTAGTGGCCCGCGCCCGAGGGACCGAAGCGCAGCCAGCCGCGCGCGCCGATCGCGTCGCGGCTCTGCTCGTTGGTCTCCGGGGCGAGCACATCGAGGATCGGGGCGAGGCCTTTGACCGCTTTCGGCGGTCCGCCGACCATCATGCAGTAGCCCACCTCCAGGCCCCACACCCCACCTGAGGTGCCCACGTCGACGTAGTCGATGCCCGCCTTCTTGAGTTCCTTCGCGCGACGCTTGTCGTCGGTCCACTTCGAGTTGCCGCCGTCGATGATCGTGTCGCCCTTCTCGAGCAACTTCGCGAGCTTGTCGACGGTTTCCTGGGTGGGCGCTCCGGCGGGGACCATGATCCAGACCATCCGCGGGGGCTCGAGCTTCTTGACGAGCTCGCGCAGCGAGCCCGCTCCGGAGGCGCCGTTCTTGACGGCCTGCTTGACGGCCTTCTCGTCGAAGTCGAAGGCGACCACCTCGTGCTCGGAGTCGCGCCTGATGCGGTGCACCATGTTCCCGCCCATCTTGCCGAGCCCGACGAAGCCGATCTGCGTCATGTCCACTCCCTGATCTTCGCGGTGAGGGCGCGAAGCGCGCCCACTGGGTCATCGCCTGCGAGTCGCACGCGCTGTGCGGGCAGGCCGAGCTCGCGCAGGGTCTGATCGTCGCCGATCGCCTGCGCTTCCTTCAGCGTCTTGAAGGTGAACGGACGGCCGGGTATCTCGACGTCGCCGGGGCCGTCGTGGAGCAGCTGAAGGAACCGGCCGACCTTCGGCCCGCCCTTGTGGAACTGGCCGGTCGAGTGCAGGAATCGCGGGCCGTAGCCGAAGGTGGTCGTCGCCCTGGTCGCCGCGCGGATCGCCTGGCGCAGCTCGGCGGCGGCCTCGTCGAACGCTTCGTGCGGCTGCAGGTAGGCCATCAGCGCGACGTAGTCGGGCGGGCTTGCACCGAGGATCAGCTCGCGCAGCTCGTCGTCGGTGGCGGTTGCGATCTCGGGTAGCGCCCCGTCCTTCTCGAAGGAGTCGAGCACGCGGTTGGTCGCATCCTTGGCCTGCTGCACGTTCGGCTGGTCGTAGGGGTTGATCTGGAGGCCCCAGCCTGCGACGGCGACCGTGATCTCGGCGAGCAGGAAGACCCGTCCGAGGTCGCCCGGTCCGCTCGTCGGGATCGTGATCAGCGGATGCCCCGCGGCGGCGAGCGCGTCGAGCCGGCGCTCGGTCTCGGGGTCGGGGGCGCCGGGGTCGGGGAGGTGCACGAAGACGCGGTCCGGTCCGTATTCGCCGGGCTCGCCCACGGGCTCGTCGGCGACGGGCAGGATCCCCGTGCCCTGCTTGCCCGTGGACTCGGCCACGAGCTGCTCGAGCCAGAGCCCGAGGCCGGGAAGCGAAGGCGCGATCGCGAAGGTGAGCTTGTCCCGGCCCTCCCGGGCGAGGGCGGCGAGCGCCGCGCCGAGCCAGACCGCGCCGGGGAGACCGTCGACTCCCTCGACCGCGGCCTGCCAGGCGCGAGCGGCGCCCTGGAGCATCGCGGCGGTGTCGATGCCGATCAGGGTGGCGGGAACGATGCCGAACGGGGAGAGCGCGCTGTAGCGCCCGCCGATGTCGGGATCGCCGAAGAAGATCTGGCGGAAGTTCTCGCGCGTGGCGAGGTCGGCGAGGCCCGAGCCCGGGTCGGTGATCGCGAGGAAGTTCGCACCGTTCGCGACGAGCGAGTGGAAGTGCGCGTAGAGCGAGAGGGGCTCGATCGTTCCCCCCGACTTCGAGGAGACGATGAAGAGCGTGTGCGCGGGATCGATCGCCGCGCCGACGCCGGCGATCGTGGCAGCGTCGGTCGAGTCGAGCACATGCAGGCGCGGGTGATTCGCCTCGGGGAAGGCGCGCCGGAAGACCTCGGGGGCGAGCGAGGAGCCGCCCATCCCGAGCAACACCACGTCGGTCAGGCCGTCGTGGCGGACCCCGTCGGCGACACGTTCGATCTCGAGCATCTCGTCGAGCATCCGCGTCGCGATCGTGAGCCAGCCGAGGCGGTTGGCGACCTCGGGGGTGCCCTCCGGGGCCCACAGCGTCGCGTCGCCGTCGCGCAGCCTGTCGGCCACGCTCTGCTCGCGGGCGGCGCTCTCGAGCGCCTCGATCGCAGGCCGCGCCGCCGGGGGGATGCGGGCCTGGATGGAGAGGGCGCTCTCGCTCACGCCACGATCGTAGTGGGAGCGCCCCTGGTATAGGTTCTCTCCCGCTGTGAACGCCGAGCAACACTCGCCGCTGCCCGACCGCAACCTCGCTCTGGAGCTCGTCCGCGTGACCGAGGCGGCCGCTCTCGCGGCGGCCCCGCTCGTGGGTCGCGGCGACAAGGAGGCGGCCGACCAGGCCGCGGTCGACGGGATGCGCTTCATGCTGCACTCCGTCCAGATGGACGGCGTGGTGGTGATCGGCGAGGGCGAGAAGGACGAGGCCCCGATGCTCTACAACGGCGAGCAGATCGGCGACGGCTCGCCGCCCGCGGTGGACATCGCGGTCGATCCGCTCGAGGGCACGACGCTCGCGGCGCACGGCATGCCGAGCGCGCTCGCGGTGATCGCGCTCTCCGCGCGCGGGACGATGTTCGACCCCGGCCCGTGCGTCTACATGGAAAAGCTCGCGGGAGCGCCGGAGATCGCGGACCTGCTCGACCTCGACCGGCCGCTCGGCGAGACGGTGAAGCTGATCGCAGAGCGCAAGGGCTCCCCGGTCGGGGACGTGATGGTGGTGGTGCTCGACCGTCCGCGCCACGAGCAGGGGATCGCGGCGATCCGCGAGGCGGGCGCGCGCGTGAGGCTGATCGCCCACGGGGATGTCTCGGCGGCGCTGCTCGCGGTCACCGAGCGCTCGCCCGTGGATCTGCTCTGGGGGATCGGCGGCACACCCGAGGGCGTGATCTCCGCGGCGGCGGTGAAGTGCGTGGGCGGACAGCTGCTCGGACGCCTCTGGCCCCGCGACGACGCCGAGCGCCGGGCCGCGATCGATGCGGGCTATGACCTCGAGCAGATCCTCGACCGTGACGACCTCGTCGCGGGCGAGGACGTGTTCTTCTCCGCGACCGGGGTCACCGACGGTGACGTGCTGCAGGGCGTGCGCTACCCGAGCGCGGGCGGCGCGACGACCGAATCGCTTGTCACGCGGACCCGCTCGGGGACGATCCGCCGGATTCGCGCGACTCACGACCGCTCGAAGCTCCGCGCGGTCGGCGGCGACCGCTTCTAAGCCCTACGCCTGATCTCGAAGAGCACGAGCTAGAGAGGGGGGACGTTCACGAGCAGGCGGTGCGCTGCGGCCCGACCGCCCGCGCGCAGCGTGGCCGTCGTGACCAGTTTCACGTTCCCCGCGCGCGCTCGCTCGATCAGCGGCAGAACGGCCCGCGAGGCGCTCGCGTCGAGCCGTCCCACACGCACGATCCCGATGTGGACGCTCGCGTGCTCGCCCTCATCGCCGAGCCAGACCTCGAAGGTCGCGCGCGAGTGGTCTCCTCGCCCCAGCGAGCTCGCGAGCACGCGGTCGAGCAGGGGCGTCGCGTCGGGGTCGAGCGCTACGGGCGCGTGCTCGGCGCTGCTTGCCGGGATTCGCTTGTGAAGGGTCCGGCCGGAGATCCGCATCCAGGGCGGAGGCGTGGTGGCTGCGAGCGCGGCGCGGACAGCCGCCGGGACCCGGTCATCGCGCTTGGCGAAGACCTGGAAGGCGGGGGTGTAGGGCCAGCCGCGTAGCCATCTTCCAAACGGCGACATGCGTGCCGAGCCGCTGTGGGCCTGGTTGTCGATCTCCTCGTTTGCCCCCTGTTCGGAGAGGGCCTCGCGGAGGAGGCGGCTGAGGGCGGCCCGCGGCCCCGTCCTCACGAACCCTTCTTGGCCTGGTGCTCGATCACCTTGCCGAAGGCGTCCTCGAGCTGGGCGGTCATGCGCAGCTTGAACATCGCGAGCAGCGCCTCGGAGGCGAGCGGGCGCAGCGAGTCGACGGCGCCGATCAGCTCGTCCCAGCGCTCCTCCGGCTGACCTTCGCGCTCGAAGGGCTCCCAGAGCTCCTTGAGGAAGAGCCTCGTGAAGCCTCGCGCGACGGAGTCGCAGTCTCGGCCCACACGGTCGATCAGCTCCAGGGTGGTGCGCAGCGGTATGCCGAGCGCCATCACCTGTTCGGCCGCGCTGAGCAGGGCGGGGCTGGTCACTTCGAAGCGGTCCTCCCCGAGCGGGGCGAGCACGCGCAGACGGCGCACGCGCTCGAGGTCCTTCGGGCTCGCCTCGCCGAAGCGCTGCTCGAGTTCCTCGCGGGTGACGACCTCGGGAGTCTCCGGGTCGAAGGGCGCGATCACCGCGGCGCGCAGCCCGAGCAGCTGCCCGGCGAGGTTCTCGCGGCCACTGAGCAGCCGTTCGATCGCGGCGAGGTTGAACCCGTCTGCCTGCAGGTCCTGGATCAGCCGCAGCCGGGCGACGTGCTCGGCGCTGTAGTAGCCCACGCGTGCACGGACCTCCGGTGGAGCGAGCAGGCCGCGGGAGTGGTGGTTGCGGATGTTCCGCACGGACATTCCGACCTCGGCGGCGAGCTGCTCGATCGTCAGGTCGTGCTCCGGCCCCTCTCCGTCGGCCTGGAGCGTGTCCTCTCTCACACTCGACATTCTTCAGTTGAGGTTACCATGTTTGACGTGACCTCAAACGAGGTAACATTGATTTGGGTCGTGACAAAGCTGAAGCGGAGTCGGATGATGATCGTCGGGACAAACAGGGCATTCGCTAGAGCGAGGGAGGACTCGGATGGCTGAGCGCGGGGCGACGCCGCAGGTGCCGGAGCTCGGCCGGAAAGCGCTCGCGCTGGTGCGCTCCTTCACCTCGCCGCTGCTGCCCGACGACTACCTGGAGATGATCAACCCGCTGTGGTCGACGCGCGAGCTTCGCGGGCGCGTCGAGCGGATCAAGCGCGAGACCGACGAGTCGGTCACGGTCCTGATCAAGCCGGGCTGGGAATGGCCGGGCCACCGCGCGGGCCAGTACATCCGCCTCGGCATCGAGGTCGACGGCAAGCACCACTGGCGCGCCTACTCCCTCACCTCGGACCCCGGCCGCGCCGACGGCTGCATCACGATCACTCCGAAGCTCGTGCACTCGGGCGTCGTCTCGCCCTTCCTCTGCGGTCGGCTGCGTCCGGGGACGATCGTCCGTCTCGGCGGGGTGGAAGGGACCTTCGTGCTCCCCGATCCGCTCCCCGAGCGGCTGCTCTTCATCAGCGCGGGAAGCGGCGTGACGCCGATCGTCGCGATGCTCCGCAGCCTCGAGCGCGCGGGTGGGTTGCGTGACATCGTCCACATCCACGGTGCGCGCGAACCGCGCACCGCGATCTTCGGCGAGGAGCTTCGCGGGCTCGATGCGCGCACGCCGGGCTACCGCCTCTACGAGCGCCACAGCGGGACCGACGGGCGGCTGCGCGCCGAGGAGCTCGACGCGATCTGCCCGGACTGGCGCGAACGCGAGACCTTCATCTGCGGCCCCGCGGGGCTGCTCGCCGCGCTCAAAGCGCACTACGAACGCGAGGGCGACCCCGGCCGGCTGAACCACGAGCACTTCCAGCCCGACGAGCTGATCGGCGGGGGCGAGCAGGGCTGCGGTGGGGCGATCCGCTTCTGCAAGAGCGGGATCGAGGCCGAGAGCGACGGCTCGCAGCCGATCCTCGCCGCAGGCGAGCAGGCGGGGGCGACGCTGCCCTTCGGCTGCCGGATGGGGATCTGCCACAGCTGCGTCGGACGGCTGCGCTCGGGCCGCCTCCGCGACCTCCGGACCGGAGAGGTCGTGGGCCAACCGGGAGAACTTGTTCGCACCTGCGTGAACGCGCCCGAGGGCGCGGTAGAGATCGACCTCTGAGACCCACGAGTCAAAGGAACACACACATGTCATCGACCTTCACCGAGCCCTCCACAGCGACCCTCCCGGGCGAGCCCGAGAGCCCGCTCGCGCGCCTCAGCGCCGAGCAGATCGAGGAGCTCGGACGCGAGTTCGACGCGATCCACGACGCGGTCTACTCAGACCTCGGCGAGCGCGACGCGCGCTACATCCGCTCCACGATCCGCCTGCACCGCCAGCTCGTGCTCGCCTCGCGCGTGACGCTGCTCTTCTCGCGCCGGCGCCCGGCCTGGCTCGCGGGGACGGCGATGCTCTCGCTCGCGAAGATCCTCGAGAACATGGAGATCGGCCACAACGTGATGCACGGGCAGTGGGACTGGATGAACGACCCGGACATCAACTCGAAGAACTGGGACTGGGACACGGCCTCTCCCGCGGACGCCTGGCGGCACTCCCACAACTACGAGCACCACACCTTCACGAACATCCGGGGCAAGGACCGCGATCTCGGTTACGAGATCATGCGCATCGACCCGCACCAGAAATGGCACCCGGTTTACCTGCTGCAACCGCTCTACAACCTCGTGCTGATGGGCTTCTTCGAGTGGGGCGTGGCTCTGCACGACCTCAACTTCGACGCGATCCGGGCGGGCGACAAGCCGAAGGCGCAGGCGCTCGAAGAGCTGAAGGCGATCGGTCTGAAGGCGCGCCGTCAGATCGTCAAGGACTACATCGCGTTCCCGGCTCTCTCGGCGGGCGCGGCGACCGCGGTCTCAGGCCCCAACGAGGGGCGGCGGACCTTCAGATCGACGCTGGCGGCGAACTTCGCGGCGAACATCGTGCGCAACCTGTGGTCCTACTCGATCATCTTCTGCGGGCACTTCCCCGACCAGACCTACACCTTCGCTGAGGCCGAGGTCGCCGAGGAGACGCGCGGGGGCTGGTACGTGCGACAACTGCTCGGCGCAGCGAACATCGACGGCGGTCCGCTGTTCCACTTCCTCTCGGGCAACCTCAGCTTCCAGGTGGAGCACCACCTCTTCCCGGACATGCCCTCGAGCCGCTATGCCGAGATCGCCCCCCAGGTGCGCGAGATCTGCGACCGCTACGAACTCCCCTACAACACGGGGCCGTTGCACCGCCAGCTCGGCACCGTTCACCGGACGATCCTCCGACTCGCCTTCCCCGGCGGGCGCGTGCGGCCGAAGCCCGGCCCCTACCGCGCGCCCGCGGTCTGAGCGGCGGGCGCCGATCGCGCGCGGGTAGGATCCGGCGATGACCCGGATCCCCCTGCGCGACCCCGAGGAGGCCCCCGAGGCGATCGGCAGGGTGGTCGCGAGCACGCCGCTCGCACTGCTCGGTGTGATCGCTCATGCGGAGAGCGCGTTCGAGCCCTGGCTGCGCTACAGCAACGCGCTGCTGCGGAACCTCGAGCTCGATCCGCTGTTGCGCGAGCTCGCGATCCTGCAGGTCGCTCACCTCTCCTCCTCCCGCTACGAGTGGACCCAGCACGTTCCGATCGCAGAAGCGTTCGGCGCGTCGCCGGCACTGATCGCGGCGATCGAGCAGGACGAGGAGGATTCCCGGAGCGCAACGCCCGAGCAGCACTCCGTGCTCTCCTTCACGCGCGAAGTCCTCGTCGAGGGTGCGGCGGGAGAGGCTGCGCTCGCCGCGATGCGCGTCCAGCTCGGGGATCGCGGGGTGGTCGAGCTGCTGCTCGTGATCGGCAACTACATGGGTCTCGCCCGCCTGATCGCGACCGTCGATCTCGAGCCGCACGAGCCCGTGGTGAAGCTCCCCGGCGGGACCGACGCGCTCGGTCCCCGCTGAACGCGCGAGCCCCGCGGCCGCGCGGTGGGGAGGCTAGCTCTCCTGGAAGCGCCCGATGCGCGATTCGGCGAGGTCGAGGCGGACGAGCGAGCGCAGGAAGCCGTAGGTCACGATCACGTGGATGCGCGACTGCGTCTCGTTGTAGAGCCAGAGGCTCAGCCGTGAGGCGATCGCGGGGTAGAAGTTGACCACCGAGACCTCGACGTGCAGGGTCTGCCGAGCGCTCTCGTCCTCCGGGTCGCGGCCCACCTCGATCTGCAGGTAGCCCGCCCCGTCGCGCCCGCGGCGAGCGACGAGCAGGCCCCGTTCGATCCGCCAGCGGACCACGCCGCGCGAGCCGTCCATCTCGTACTCCGGCGGCTCGAAGTTGAGCAGCCGGAAGGGCGGGGCGAGAAGCACGACGGAGCGACCTCGCTCGCTGTAGTGCACGCGGATCAGCCCGAGCGTGACGCGAGTGAGGAAGCGCCAGTAGGTGCGAGCGAGACGCTCGAGGTGATGGGGCGTCCAGATCGCCTCGAGCGCATCGCGCTCGATCAGCAGATCGGCACGCTGAACGGAGCGCACCGCGCCCGTGTCGCGGTCGAAGGCGGTCTCGTCGGTGAGGCGCTCAACCGAGGCGCGCGCGCGTTTGCCGCCCGTCCGCGAGGCGAGGAAGAGCGAGAGAGCGAGCGCGGCGAAGAGCGCGCCGATCGCCCCAAGGGCGATCCACAGGACTGTCATCTTGACTCCGCGCGAGGCACCTCCCAGGCAGGCTATCCAGGCCGCCAGCCGCGGGTTCCGTCGCGTCCCCGCTTGCTGCTATTCAACAGGCATGGCCGACGAGGACGCCCGACGCCCGCCGAGGGCCCGCCCCGTGGCCGATCTGCCCCTCGACAGGCTCGCCGCAGAGGCGGGCGAGATCGCGCGTCGCTGGGCGGCCGCGCTCGTGCTCTTGCGTCCGCTGCGCTCGGTCGGCAGGATCGCGCTCTCGGAGCTCGCCCGCGATGCGCCCTCGCTGTGCGCGCAGGTGATCCGCGCACTGGGCTCCGACGAGCAGCTCGAGCTGCTGCTCGCGGCCTCGCCGGAGCAGCGTGGGGGAGCCTTCGCGGACATGCCCGCGGCGCTCTCCGGGGCGCGTGGAGCGAGCGGCGTGGTGGAGGCCGTCGAGGCCCTCCGAGGAGTGATCTGGGAGGGACTGCTCGACGAGCTCCACGCGGGGCGCACCGGGCGGGAGGGCGAGCGCCGGCTCGGTGAGGCGGCGGACCGTCTCGCACACGTCTGCGCCGCGCTCGGCGCGCGCGCGGCCGAGCGCGTCCAGCCAGGAGCGCGGAGCTGGCGCTTTCCGGAACCTCCGCCCGCGCCCGGCGCGAACCCGGAAGCGCGGATCGTGATCGTCGACGAGCGCGGGCTCGCGCAAACGGGCGAGCGGGCAGGGGAGGCAGCCGAGGCCGAGCGCGCACACCGCGCGGAGCCCTCCATTCGCGAGCAGCGCACCGGCGCGGCGGCGGGGCGCTCCCACGAACACGAGCGTCGACCGCTCGCGGCCGTCTCGGGTGCGTCCGCGCGGCGTGAGCAGGACCGTCCCCGTCCGGAGATCGCGATCCGCGATGCGCGGCGCGAGGAGGGCCCCGCGGCCTGGATCAACTCGATCGGAGCGGAGCTCGATCGCTACGAGCGCGAGCGCCTGCCGTTCGCGGTCGTGCTGATCGAAGTGGTGGCCGCACGCGAGGGGGGCTCGGCCCCGTCGGAGTCCGAGGTCGAGAGCGCGCTCGCCGCAGAGCTGCGCTCGGCCGGGGGAGGCTCTCTGACGCGCGAGCGCGCGGGTCGCTGGTGGCTGCTCGCCCCGCGCGCGGACCGGATCGGAACGCATGAGCTCGCGCTGCGACTGGAGCGGGCGGTCGCCGCGGCGGCGGCGCTCACGGGCGCACCCGTGCGGATCGCGACGGGCACGGCGGTCTGCCCGGAGGACGGGACCCAGGCGGCGGCGCTCGCCGCTCACGCGGACATCGGTCTCTACGCCGCTCGCTGGGACTCGCGGGCGGGCGCGCCACGCCGGATCATCGACGAAGCGCCCTAGCGGCCTCCGCCCAGGCGTTTGCGCGCGGGGAGCTGCGCTCAGCTCGCGGCGACCGCGCCGCCGGAAAGCACTTCGGCGGGCGGCGTGAGTGGGAGTCCGAGCGTGGGCGTGTTCGCGGTCTGGCCCACGACGCGCGTCTTGATGCGGACCGTTTCCGTCACGCCGAGCGCGCGGGCGGCGCCGGCGGTGAGGTCCCAGTCCGCGCCGATGTGGCTGTAGGGGCCACGGTCGAGCACCGGGACGGTCACAGTGCGGCTGCCGTAGGCGATCTTGATCAGCGTGCCGCAGGGCAGGGTGCGGTTCGCGACCCCGACCACGGTGGGCGTGAGCGTCTGGCCGCAGGCCGTCTTGTGACCGTAGAAGCCCGGGCCGAACCACGTGGCGATCCCCGATGGCCTCACCTTCGCGGCGACGGAGGTGGCTGGGGTGACAGGCGCCGGGGTGCTCGTCGCGGCGGTCCCGGAGGCGGGTGCGCTCGCTCCGCCCGTCGCGCCGAGCGCGAGGGTGGTGCCCGAACCGAGCGCGCAGAGCGCGGTGGCAAGGGCGAGCACGACCATGAGTGTCTTCGTACGGGAGCGCATGTGTGTTGCTGTCGACGCCTACGGGGTGAGCTGACGGGCTCGCGCGGCTGAACTTCGAGCGGCGCTACGGTCCAGACGGACCGATTCGCCCCAGCGGGCCTGGCTTCAGGCCCGCAATGGGTCCCCCGTCTGCCGCGTCCAGAGACGTGGCAGCTCGGCGTGAGCGGCAGTATACATATCCACCCCAGAGCAGCCGCTCAGATACACACAATCCTGGTCAAACCTCCGCAAACTGCATAGAAAAAGGGCTCCAGCACGACCTTTTCGGAGCTCGGGAGGGGTGTTCACGGCCGCTCGGGGCGGTCGCAGCTGGGCAGCTGAGCGGCCGTGGGTCAGCGGCCGAGGCGGCCGAGAACGTCGCGCAGCAGCCGCTCGCCGCCGGAGATCGAGGCCTTCGCGATCTCGCCCACGATCTCGACCGCGGTGCCGACGAGCTCCGTGCCTCCGGGGGGCGGCACCGAGCCGGTGGCGCGCTCCTCGACGGACTCGAAGCCCTGCCGGGGGATCTCCTCGACGGTCTTGGGCGGTCGTTTGGCAGCGGCTCGCCGCGGGCGCGGGGTGGCCGCCTTCGCGACCGGTTTCGGCGCGGGCTTCGGCGCAGCTTTCGCGGCGGCTTTCGCGACCGGTTTGGGCGCGGGCTTCGCGACCGGTTTGGACGCGGGCTTCGGGCTCGGTTTCGGGGCGGCCTTCGCGGCGGGCTTCGCGCCCTGTTTCGGGGCGGCCTTCGCGGCGGCCTTCGCGCTCGGTTTCGCGGCGACCTTCGCAGCCGTTTTCGCAGCTTTCCGCGCGACGCGTTTGTTGGCAGAGGGAGCTGCGGCGCCGTTTGAGCGAGCGCTCGTGGCACCGTTGCCGGAGCGCTGCCCGCGCGAGGCGGCGCGGCGGGCGCTCGCGCGCTGCGGACGGGTGCGAGGGAGGTTCGCGAGCACGCCCGCGCCCTCGTTGGGCTCTGCGCGTCCGTTGCTCTCCGCGGGTCCGCTCACGTTCACATCATTGCTTAAGCGAGCGGGTGCAAGCGGATCGGCAACCGGTCCGTTTCGGCGATGACGCGTTAGCATGGGAGCCCGGTGAGCCGATAGGGCTGTAACGTCGGCGGGGCTGCGGCCGTAGATGTCCGACAGAGCAGCAGGACAACAGCCGAGGACAGGAGCGCGCCCACCCCACGGGCCGCCTCCTGGGTGTCGATCGACGGAAGAAACGGAACCACGAATGTCAGTAGTCGAGCTGCAGGAGCTGGATGAGGTCAAGGGCCTGCTCGCGAAGGGCCAGCAGGTAGGCGTTCTCTCCTACGCGGAGATCACGAAGGCGATGTCCGAGCTCGACCTCGACGAGTCCGACGTCGAGGAGCTGCACGGGTTCCTCGAGAAATCCGAGATCGAGCTCGTGGAGGACATCGACCCCGCGACCGCCGCCGCGGCGAACGTCGAGCGCGCGCCCGACAAACGCGGCCGCCGCAAAGCCAAAACGGCTCTCGACCTGAAGCCGGACATGACGACGGACTCGCTGCAGCTCTTCCTCAAGGACATCGGGAAGGTCCGTCTGCTCACCGCTCAGGAGGAGGTGGACCTCGCCAAGCGCATCGAGCGAGGCGACCTCGACGCGAAGCAGAAGATGGTCGAGTCCAACCTGCGGCTGGTCGTGTCGATCGCGAAGAACTACCGCAACCAGGGCCTCCCCTTCCTCGACCTGATCCAGGAGGGCACGCTGGGGCTCGTCCGCGCCGCGGAGAAGTTCGACTACCGCAAGGGCTTCAAGTTCTCCACCTACGCGACCTGGTGGATCCGCCAGGCGATCGCGCGTGCGCTCGCGGACAAGGCGCGAACGATCCGCATTCCCGTGCACGTCGTTGAGAAGCTCAACAAGATCGGCCGTGCCGAGCGCAAGCTCGTCACCGAGCTCGGCCGTGAGCCCACCGCGGACGAGATCGCGGAGGTCACGGGGATCGACCCCGAGGAGGTCGACTCGATCAAGCGTTCCGCTCAGGCTCCCGTCTCGCTGGAGAAGCCCGTGGGGGACGAGGAGGAGTCCGAGTTCGGCCAGTTCATCGCGGACGAGCGCGCCGAGTCTCCCTACGAGCGCGCCGCGGAGATCCTCACCAAGGAGGCGCTGCGCGAGGCGCTCGAGAACCTCTCCTACCGCGAACGTCGCGTGCTCGAGCTGCGCTACGGCCTCGGTGGGGAGCACCCCCGCACGCTCGACGAGGTCGGCCGCACCTTCAACGTCACGCGCGAGCGCATCCGCCAGATCGAGAACCAGTCGCTGAAGAAGCTGCAGTCGCTCGCGGAGGCACAGAAGCTCCGCGACGTCGCCTGACTCGCGATCGCGCACGCCGCCGGCGTCCTAGGTCGCTCGTGTGCGCTCGCACACTTCGCTCCCTGCGTCCTTGGCGGCGCACGCGATCGCTTCGTCAGGAAACCCGGAGCCGATCGTCGCGGCGCAGCTGTTGGTTCACCCCGCTGCGTCCAGCTCGTCGTCGGGGGCGGGACGCTCGGCGGCGAGCGATGGCACCTGGCCGTCGTGCGCGCCGGCCCAGAAGAGCAGGCTGGGCTCGTGGTACCAGCGCTCGGTGATGCCGAGCAGCCGCATCCCGATCCGCGTGCAAACGGAGGCTGAGCGCTCGTTGGCGGGATCCACGACCGCCCAGATCTCCTCCAGGCCGTCGGTGAAGCCCCGGGCGAGCAGGGCGGTGGCGGCCTCGCTCGCATAGCCGCGTCCCCAGCTGTCGGGATGCAGGTGCCAGCCGATCTCGATCTCACCCTCGCCGTCGGGCAGCGGCTTCAGCAGCACCGTGCCAGCCGGCACGCCCGCGTCGCGCTCGACGATCGCCCAGGAGCCGAATCGGGGATCGAGGGCGAGCGCTGCAAGAGCCCTCTGCATCCGTTCGACCGCCTCCTCGCGGTCGCGCATCGGTCCGGCGGAGAACCAGCGGCTGACCTCCTCGCGACGGTAGATGTCGAAGAAGCGATCGACCTCCTCGAGCTTCCACGGCCTGATCAGCAGCCGCTCGGTCTCGATCGTGCTCTCGAGCTCCTCGCTCACGTCCCGATCTTCTCACTCCGCTCGCGGCGTCCACCGCCCCTGCCACCGCTCAAGGCTGGGGCGAGGGATGCCGATGCGCTGAGCATGTTCGACGTCAAGGTTGCGCTGCGTGAGCTCGTCGCAAAAGACGGCTCGGACCTTCACCTCAAGGTCGGTTCCTCTCCTCTCTTCCGCGTCCACGGTGAGCTCACGCTCGACGCGGGCGTCGCGCCGCTCGGCACGAGCGACACCGAGCAGGCGCTGCGCACGCTGCTTCCCGACGAGAACAAGCTCGAGGAGTTCGAGCAGGACCACGAGGTCGACTTCTCCTACGAAATCGAGGGTGTGGCGCGCTACCGCGTCAACGCGTTCCTCCAGCGCGGGACGATCTCGCTCGTCTGTCGCGCGATCCCTCACAAGATCAGCACGATCGAAGAGCTCGCGCTGCCCACGGTGGTGCGCGAACTCGCCGAGGAGGAGCGCGGCATCGTGCTGCTCACCGGCACCACCGGCTCGGGTAAGTCGACGACGCTCGCGGCGATGATCGATCACATGAACAACACGATGTCCAAGCACATCGTGACGATCGAGGACCCGATCGAGTTCGTGCACGCAGACAAACGCTCTGCGATCAACCAGCGCGAAGTGGGCATGGACACCGCGTCCTTCAAGCGCGCCCTGCGCCGCGTCCTGCGCCAGGACCCGGACGTGATCCTCGTCGGCGAGATGCGCGATGAGGAGACGGTCCAGACCGCCCTTTCCGCGGCCGAGACCGGCCACCTCGTCCTCTCCACGATCCACACCGTCGACGCGACGGAGTCGATCAACCGCATGCTCGACTTCTTCCCCCCGCACCAGCACCAGCAGGCCCGCAGCATGATCGCGGGCACCGTCAAGGGTGTGATCTCCCAGCGCCTCGTTCCGGGCGCGGACGGAGGCCGCGTGGCGGTCTGCGAGATCCTGCGCATGACCGGGCGCGTCCGCGACATGATCCTCGACCCCGACCAGACGGGCAAACTCGTCGAGGTGATCACGAGCGGCGCCTACTACGGCATGCAGACCTTCGACCAGGCCCTGTTCGGCCACGTCAAGGCCGGCCGCGTGACCTTCGAGGACGCGATGCGCGTCGCCTCGAGCCCGCACGACTTCAAGCTGCTGATGCAGGCCGACGGCCGCGAAGGCACGACGATGGAGGATGTGGCCGTCGCCGAGAGCCGTCGCGAAGAGAGCTCGCGCCCGAGCTCCACGCTCGGCGTCTGAGCCACGTAGCCCCCTTACTTCATTTGGTAAAGTAAGAGGCCGAGATGGCTGTAGACGAGACATGTCCCGTTTGTCTGACCGCAGAGATCATCTGCAGCAAGTGGACGCTGCTGCTCGTCAGGGACCTCTCCGAGGGCCGCTCGCGCTTCTGCGAGTTGGAACGCTCGCTCGCGGGGATCAGCCCCCGAACGCTCTCCCTGCGCCTGCGCGCGCTGGAGGATGAGGGGATCGTCGCGCGGCAGACTTTCCCCGAGGTGCCGCCGAGGGTCGAGTACGCGCTGACCGAGAAGGGCCGCGCGCTGCTGCCGATCATCGACGACATGCGCGCCTACGGCGAGGATTGGCTCGGAGTGAGCTGCGCCGAGCGCGCAGAACAGGCGCTCGCCGGCGGCGAGCTCGCCGCCGTCTAGCCGCCGAAACCGACCGCACAGCGGTGCTCCAGGGCCTCGCATGGAGCGGCGAGGAGCTGCAAGCGACCCTGCGCGGGCAGGAGCGCGAAGGGCCGGGCAGAAGTTCGCTGACCATGCGCTCAGTCCAGCTCCAGAGAGCCCTGACCGACTTCCTCGAGGCAGCCGCAGAGCTGCTCGCGCGCGATCTCGCCGCGGGGGCGGAGATCCCATTCGAGCTCGACCAGCAGCCCGCGCGCGGTGCGCGCGGCCCCTCGCTCTACTGCTACCGGCCGCTGACCGCTGAGTTCATCGCGGAGCGTCGCGGTGAGCTCCAGGAGATCCCCTCCTACGAGCCCGCGGCGCGCCAGCTCGCCGCCTTCGAGGGCCTCGACCGTTATCTCGCCGCGGTGGGCGAGGACGTGGCGCGTCTGACGCCTGCCGCGCAGGTTCGCGCGGCAATCGGCTCGCTGCTCGGAGAGATCTTCGCGGAGCAGTCCGATTTCGAGCTCCGCCCCGAGCGCCTCCGCGCAGCGCTCGAACGCCTGCAGAGCACAGCGCTCACGGCGACCGCAGAGGTGACGATAGTCGCGACGCTCCGCGGCCTGACGATCACCTCGCCGGAGCTGCCGCTCACGAACGGACTCACGATCGCCCGCCCCGAGGCGCTGGATGGACTTCCTCCCGAGGCGCGGCTCGAGGAGGGGGCAGGTCCCGGACATCTGATCGTCGCGCTTGCCACCGAGGAGCAGGATCCCTCGGAGGCGATCGAAAGGGGCCGCGAGGTGCTGCGCGACCTGCTGCGCGCGCTGCGGCTCTTCGGCGACGGCCGCGTGACCCTCGGAGCGCTCGCCTGGGCACGCATCGCGGGTGGCGCATGGACGCCCCTGCCCCTGGGTGGGGGCGGTCGCCCACACGGCATGCTGGTCGTGACCGCTGAGCAGGAGGACGAGCTTCGGGCGTTCTGCAACCTGGTCTCCCGCCGCGCACCGCACGGCAACGAGATCGCCTGGGCGCTGCGCCGCTTCGAGCTCGGCTGCGGACGCGAGGATGCCTTCGAGGCGCTGAGCGACAACCTGCTCGCGCTGCGCGCGCTGCTCGAGCCCGAGGGTCCTGCGAGCGGGATGCTCCCAGGCCGCCTCGCCGCGCTCTGCGCCACGCCCGAGCGCAGGCTCGCGCTGACCGAACGTACGGTCCAGGCAATCGCGCTGGAGCACGCGGTGATCGCGGGCACCGCGCACGCGCACGCCGGGGCCGCCGCGACGGCCGATCTGCTCGCCGACCATCTGCGCGCGCTCCTGCGTGACGTGATCTGCGGCCATCTCGACGAGGATCTGGTCGGCCTGGCCGACGAGCTGCTGCTCGGCGATCCCCCGCCCTCACCCACTCCCGCGCCTGCGCCGAGCGCTCCCGCTGAGGTCGAGCACGAGCCCTTCGCCCTCGGCCCGCTCGACACCGAAATGCCTGACGAGATCTCGACGTCCTTGGAGACCGAGCCCGAGCCGGCCGCGCAGCAGCGGCCCTTCGAGCCGGTGCGCCCAAGCGTCCGGCGCGACCCCTTCCGCGCGTTCGCCGCCTCAGACTCCGAGCTGCTCGGCGATGCGGGCGAGGCCGACGAGATCCTGGACCTCTTCATCTAGGTGCCCCACGAGCGTCGGGGCCACTCCGCCGCCGAGCTCTGAGAGCTCCGAGACGGTCGCCGCGTCGCGGCGGACGAGCACGTCGAAGTCAGCGAGGTTCGCGGTCACCCGGCGGGCGAGGTCGGGCCCGAGCCCCGGGGCGAGCCGCGCTGCGAGCGCGTCGGGCTCCTCGCCCTCGAGCCCGTCGAGGTGGACGCGGTTGACGATCAACGCCGCCTCCCCGAGGCCGGTCTCGCGGAGCCTCGCGGCGAGGAAACGTGCCTCCTGGACGGGCTCTGGCTCGGGAGAGGTGACGATCAGAAAGGCGGTCTCCTCCGAGCGCAGGAGCTCCTGGACCGCGCGCGTGCGTTCGCCGAAGCCGTCGAGGATGCCGCTGAGGGAGCGGAAGAAGCGGGAGAGCTCGCCGAGCATGTCCACCCCCGTCACCCGCGCGAAGATCGCGAAGACGAGCGCGGTTCCGCGGCCGAAGAGCTTCGCGGTTATCCCACCGGGAGAGAGGAAGACCTGCAGCGCGCGACCGTCGAGGAAGCCGAGCAGCCGCCCCGGCGCGTCGAGGAAGTCGAGCGCGTTGCGAGAGGGGGGCGTGTCGAGCACGATCACGTCGAACTCGTGCTCGGCGTGCAGCTCGTAGAGCTTCGCGATCGCGCTCAGCTCATTGGACCCCGCAACGGCCGTGGAGAGCTCGCGGTAGACGGGGTTGGCGAGGATCTCCTCGCGCTCGCCGGAGTTCGGGGCGAGGCGCTCCACGACCGCGTCGAAGGTCGCCTTCGTGTCGAGCATCATCGCCCAGAGCTCCCCACGGAGCTTCAGCCCCTGCGCCTCCAGCTCCTCGGTGTCGATCAGGTGCGGCTCGCCCGAGAGCTGCTCGAGCCCGAGCGCGGTTGCCAGGCGCCGCGCGGGGTCGATCGTGACGACGGCGACCTTCGCGCCTCGCATCGCGAGCCCGAGCGCGAGCGCGGCCGAGGTCGTGGTCTTGCCGACCCCTCCGGCGCCCAGGGTGACGATCACGCTCCTGCCGTTCAGGCGCGCGCGCAGCGAAGGAGCGCGGGAGCGCTTGGCGGGGGGCATGTCGGGATCGTAGTTCCCAAGCAGGAACTCACCCAGGACGTGCAGGAATCGACCCTCGCCATGCGAATACCCACCGGAAGGCTTTCCAGCAATCGAGCATCGGAGCCACCGTGGAAGGAAAGGCCAAGGTCATCGCATTCGCCAACCAGAAGGGCGGCGTGGCCAAGACGACGACGACGCTGAACCTGGCCGCGGCGTTCGCCGAGGAGGGTCACCGCGTCCTCTGCGTGGACATGGACCCGCAGGGCAACCTCACGATGTCGCAGGGGATCGACCCCGACACGCTCGAGAAATCGATGTACGACGTGCTCGTGCACAAAGTGTCGATCCGCGAGATCATCCGGCGGCGCGAGATCGACGTGGCCTGCGCCTCGATCGACCTGGCGGGTGCGGAGATCGCGATGTCGACGATGATCGGCCGCGAGCGCTCGCTGCAGAAGGCCTTCGAACCGATCCTCGAGGACTACGACTTCATCTGCATCGACACCCCGCCGAGCCTCGGCCTGCTCACGATCAACGCGCTGACGGCCGCCGACAAGGTGATCGTCCCCGTGCAGTGCGAGTATCTGTCGATGCGCGGTTTGATCCAGCTCCAGAACACGCTCGCGATGATCCGGGAGAACCTCAACCCCGGCGTGGACATCGAGGGCATCCTGCCGACACTGGTCGATTCGCGCACGATCCACGCGAAGGAGGCGATCGAGATCCTCGAAGAAAACTTCGGCGACCGAGTGTTCGCCTCGCGCATCCGCAAGACCGTTCGTTTCGCCGAGGCGCCAGTGAAGGGGATGTCGGTGCTCAAGTACGAGCCCGACGGCGTAGCGGCGCAGTCCTACCGGCAACTCGCGCAGGAGGTTCTCACCCATGGCCAATCCTAGGCGTGCCAGCATGCGCGAAGGGCCACTCGCAGCGCTCTTCCGCAAGACAGAAGAAGGTGAGGACCCGCAGGCCGGCGCCCCGCCGGCCGCGATGAGTTCTGCGCCTGCCCGCGAGGAGGCTCCCGCTCCGCCGCACCCGCGCGAGACCGGCCTGCCCCACCCGGCGCTGAGCGCAAGCGCGCAGGAGCCCGTCGCCGAGCCGAATGTGCCTTCCCCGCAGGAGCGCCTGCGTCAAGCCTTCTCCTCGGAGATCCCCGAGAACGTGATGGAGCGCCGTGCGGCCCGTCCGATCGCGCACGAATACGAGCGCGAGCCTGCGTACACGCCGCCCCACGCCGCGCCCGGGCAGCCGATCATCCGCGTCGTCGGTGTGGGCGGCGGCGGAGTGAACGCGGTCAACCGGATGGTCGAGGCTGAGGTCGAGGGGATCGAGTTCATCGCGGTGAACACCGATGTCCAGTCCCTCCAGCAGTCCACCGCGGACATCACGCTGCACATCGGCGCGGAACTCACGCGCGGCCTCGGTGCGGGCTCGGACCCGAACGCGGGTCGCCAGGCGGCGATGGAGGACTACGACCGCATGAAGGCGCTGCTCAAGGGCTCGGACATGATCTTCATCGCCGCAGGCTCCGGCGGCGGAACCGGCACCGGCGCGGCGCCCGTCGTCGCACGGATCGCGCGCGAAGTCGGGGCGCTCACCGTGGGCATCGTCACGAAGCCCTTCGGATTCGAGGGCACCCGGCGCAGCGAGCAGGGCGAGCACGGCGTGCAGTCCCTCGCTCAGGAGGTCGACACGCTGATCGTGGTCCCCAACGACCGGCTTCTCACCGTGCTCGACAAGCAGACCTCGATGGTCGACGCCTTCCGCGTCGCGGACGACGTGCTTCGCCAGGGCGTGCAGGGCGTCTCGGACCTCGTCACCCTGCCGGGCCTGATCAACCTCGACTTCGCCGATGTGCGCACGATCATGAGCCAGGCGGGCAACGCGCTGCTCGGGATCGGCATGGGGCTCGGGGAGAACCGCGCGACCGAGGCCGCGATGCAGGCGGTCTCCTCGCCGCTGCTCGAAACCTCGATGGAGGGCGCGCGCTCGATCCTGCTCTCGATCACGGGTGGCCCCAACCTCTCGCTCTGGGAGGTCAACGAGGCCGCGAAGTCCGTCTCCGAGGCCGCCCACCCCGACGCGAACATCATCTTCGGGGCGATGGTCGACGAGAAGCTCGACGATCAGGTCTGGGTGACCGTGGTCGCCACGGGGTACGGGGACGAGGGTCGCCGCAAGAGCGTCAGCCGTTTCAAAGAGCCCGCGAGCGGCGAGGTCCGCGTGCAGCGCAACAACGCGCCGCCGGTCCCTGCCCCGAGCCGCAGTCGCGGTGGGAGCTTGGACGAGCTCGAAGTGCCCGAGTTCATCCCGAACCTCTGAGGTCCGTATACCGGCGCGGAGCTGCGCCTCGGTCGCCCGCGTGCCCGTGTGGTACTGCTGAGCGATGATCGCGCGGGGTGAGAGGGGGGTCGTAGCGGCTGGGCATCCGCTCACGGCGGAGGCCGGGGCGCGGGCACTGCGCGAGGGCGGCAACGCTGTCGATGCGGCAATCGCGGCGATGCTCGCGTCGTTCGCGACCGAGGGCCTGCTCACGGGGCTGGGCGCGGGCGGGCACATGCTCGTCGCGGGGCCGGGGACCGAGCCCGTGCTGCTCGACTTCTTCGTCGCCGCGCCCACACGGCGGGGAGACGGGACCGAGGCGGAGCTGCTCGCGGTCGACGTGTCCTTCGGCGACGCCGCCCAGGTCTTTCACATCGGCCCGGCCTCGTGCGGGGCCTACGGCACCGCCGCCGGCATCTGCGAGGCCCTTCAGCGGTGGGGGAGCATGGATCTCGCCGATCTCGCCACCCCGGCGGTGCGGCTCGCGCGCGAGGGGGTGGAGCTGAACGCGGCGCAGGCCTACGTCGCGGAGATCCTCGGCGACCTGCTGATCTCCACGCCGGAGTGCGCCGCGCTCTGGGCGCCCGCGGGTCGCGTGCTCCGCGAGGGAGAGCGGATGCTGAACCCGGAGCTCGGCGACGCCCTGGAGCGGCTCGCCGCCGAGGGCGCCGAGCCCTTCTACCGCGGGGAGATCGCGGCGGCGGTCTGCTCCTGGCTCGACGAGCGGGGCGGCTCGCTCTCGCGCGCCGATCTCGCCGCCTACGAGGCGGTGCCGCGGGAGCCCGTGCGAATCGCATACCGCGACCGCGAGATCCTCACCAACCCACCCCCATCCGCCGGGGGCACGCTGCTCGCCTACGCATTGGGTCTGCTCGACCGGGAAGCCTCGCCGCCTTCGCTGCCCGGGATCGTCTCGGCGATGGAGGCCGCGCAGTCCGAGCGCACCGGGGAGTTCCTCGAGGGCCTGGGGGAGGAGGGCTTTCTCACCCGCTTCCTCTCGAGCCGGCTCGGCTCGACCACGCACATCGCTGTGATCGACAGCGAGGGCCTCGCCTGCAGCACCACCTGCACGAACGGGGAGGGCTCGGGCGTGGTCGTGCCGGGCACGGGGATCCACCTGAACAACGTGATGGGGGAGGAGGACCTCAATCCGCTCGGCTTCCACCTGCACCCTGCCGGACGACGGATGCCCAGCATGATGGCTCCATCGATCGTGCGCCGCGGCGGCGAGGTCGAGCTGGTGCTCGGCAGCGCGGGCTCCAACCGGATCCGCTCCGCCCTGCTGCAGACGATCATCGCCGTGGTCGATAACGGCCTCGGGGCGAGCGAGGCCGTGTGCGCGCCGCGTGTGCACTACGAGCGCGGGATCGTCTTCGCCGAGCCCGGCATCGATCTCGCGCCGCTGGGCTCCGAGCGCGAGACGGTGAGCTTCCACGGGCTCAACCTCTTCTTCGGGGGTGTCCAGGCCGCGCTGCGGCGCGACGGCGCCCTGAGCGGGGCAGGCGACCCACGGCGCGGCGGCGCGGCAGTGATCGCTTGATGCTCGGCCACAACATGCCATCGACGCGGAGGGGCCTGCTCGCAGCGGCGGTCTCGCTCGCCGCGCTGCTCGCCGCGGGCTGCGGCGGGATCGCCGCACCGGACCTCTTCGTCGTCACGCGCGCGGGCTCGGGCCCTCACGCTGCGCTCACGCTGCTCGTCAACGAAGAAGGCGTCGTGCACTGCAACGGTACGAGCGCGGGCAAGCTGAGCGATGCGCAGATCGTCAAGGCGAGGGCGATCGCCGAAGACCTCGAAAAACCCTCTTCTGAAAACCTCGCGCTGAGCGCGGCGCCGGGTTCGGTCCTGAGCTACCGCGTGCGTGACGCGAACGGAAGCGTGAGCTTCGCGGACAACTCGCCCCGACAGCCGAAGGTCTTTCGCGAACTCGCGCTGTTCGTGCTGCAGACCGCCCAGCAGGTCTGCAGGCTGCCCGAGTAGAGGCTAGTTGAACCTGACCTTGCCGTTCGACTGGGCGCGAACCTGCGCCCGCTCGAGCAGCTCCACACGCTCGATCGCGGCGCCGAGCAACGTCCCGAGCAGCCGCAGGCGCGCGTTCTCCGAACGCAGTTCGAGCAGCTCCTGCTTGGCCTCGAGCTCGAACTCGACCGTTCCCGCCATTCGGTAGGAGTCGAGCGCGGCGAGCTCCTCGGGTCCGAGCTCGCGGTCGGTCGCCTCCATGACGAGCTCGGCGTAGAGCTCACGGGCGCTCGCGGCCGCCTGCTCGTCGAGCTCCTCGGGCTCGTCGGCGGTGAAGGCGACTTCGCCCGCGGGATAGGGCAGATCGTCCTGGCGTGCGAGCAGCGTGAAGGGGCGGGTACCGCGGGTGAGGATGTTCAGGCGGCCGTCCTCGAGGCGCTCGAGCACCTGCTCGATCTCGCAGGCGCAGCCCGTCTGCTTGAGCTCCTCCTCGGAGAGCCAGAGGATCCCGAACTCGACGTTCTCGGCGATGCAGTGCTCGATCAGCTTGCGGTAGCGGTCCTCGAAGATGTGCAGCGGGACGCTCTCCGTGGGCAGGGCCACGATCCCGAGAGGGAACAGCGGGAAGTCGCGGACGGGGGCGGGCATGCGGTGAGTCTAGGACCGCCGAGGCCCCCGCGATCAGTCTCCGCGCTTGCGAGCGGCGATCATCAGGTTGTAGAAGACCGCCGCAGGGAGACGCCGCTCGAGCAGGCGGCGATCGAGCTCCTGCAGGACGAGATAGCCGCGGTAGGCGTACTGACGCCACATCCACGGCACCTCCTCGGGCTTCGCCGTGGCCTCGAGCGTCCTGTTCGTCCAGCCGAACCAGTTCGCGAGCAGCTCCTCGCCGTTCACCTGCACCTCGCGCAGCCCGGCCGCGCGCGCCGCCGCGGCGAGCTCTCCTGGAGCGAACGCGTGCACGTCCACGACCCGCTCCAACGACTCGTCGGGGTCGATCTCCGCGCCGGACTCGGCCGCGCTCGCGCCCATCGCGCGGCGCCAGGCCGGGGCGATCGCGGTCGCAGCCCGCTTCGGCAGGCGCGCGATCCGATCGCCGTAGCGCGAGGGCTCACCGGCGAACATCAGCGTCCCTCCGGGCGCGAGCACGCGCTCGAACTCGCGGAAGGCACGAGGGAGGTCGGGGATGTGGTGGAGGATCGCGTGGCCGAGAACGAGGTCGAAGCTCTCATCCTCGAAGGGAAGGCGCTCGGCGTCGGCGACGCTGGTCCGCACCTGCAGGCCGAGGCGCGTGGCGTTGGACTCGAGCGTACGCAGCATTCCCGGGGAGATGTCGGTGCAGGTCGCCTCGCCGATCAGCCCCGCGCTCATCAGATTGAGCGTGAAGTAGCCCGTTCCCGACCCGATCTCGAGCGACCGTCCCCAGCGTGAGGGCTCGCGCCCGAGCGCCTTGCGGACCTTCGCGAGCACCTGGGCGCGTCCGATCTCGCCGAAGTCGATGCCCCACTTCGAGTCGTAGTGGTCCGCAGCCACATCGTGGTAGCGCGTGTTCGCGTCGCGGATCTGCTCGGCGCTCAGAGGGGGCGGCATCGGGCCGCACCATATACTCGCGCGGCTCCCGCCGCCGTGGGCCGCGGGCCTTGACGATCCGACTCCTCGCCATCACCTTGAGCACAAGCGAGCCGACCCTCTATCTGCAGCGTGACCAGCCCGAGGGGGTGCCCCCGCTCGCGCTGACGGGCGAGCGAACGCTCCCTGACGTACCTGAGGAGAACTACTGGTACCGCCGTCATCTCGTCGTCTACGAGTGGATCGCCGCACAGCTTCGCGGCGCGCGCGTGATCGACATGGCGTCGGGTGAGGGCTACGGATCGGACGTGCTCGCACGCACGGCCGCCTCGGTCATCGGAGTGGAGGCGAACCCCGAAGCGTTCGAGCACGCGCGCCTGCGCTATCCCGCCGTGCGCTTCGAGCGCGCGCTGGTCGAAGAGTTCGCAGAGCCCGCCGACGCGGTCGTCTTCCTGCAGACGATCGAGCATCTCCAGGACCCCGGCGCGACGCTCGATCACTTCCGCGAGATCGTCGGCCCGCGGGGCACCGTGTTCCTCTCCACGCCGAACGTACTCACGCTCGCACCGAAGGGCGCGGCACGCTCGGACAACCCCTGGCACGTCCACGAGTACCTCCCCGAGGAGTTCGCTGAGCTCTGCGAAGCGCATTTCGGGAAGGTCGAGATGCACGGTCTGTTCCACGCTCGCAAGCTGCGGCTGCACGAGCTCGCGCTGCGGCTCGGCTGGGATCGCGCGCATGCCCGCCTCGGGCTCACGCGCCGCTTCTACGACTGGTTCACCCCCGCGATCGGCGCGAGCGACTTCGCCCTGCGACCCGCCCTCACCGCCGACCTTCGCCGCTCGCTCGACCTGATCGCCGTCTGCCGCCCGTGAGCGCGCCGCGGCGCGGGGGCGCGCTGGCGATCGTGCTGCACACGCACATGCCCTACGTGGAGGGCTTCGGCACCTGGCCCTTCGGCGAGGAGTGGCTTTGGGAGGCCCTCGCGGGCAGCTACCTGCCGCTGCTCGAGGTGCTCGACGAGGGCGCGCCGCTGACGCTCTCGCTGACCCCCGTGCTCTGCGACCAGCTCGAGGTCCCAGGACTCGCCGAGCGCTTCTACGCCTTCGTCGAGCAGGTTCGCCGGAAGACCCACGCGGAGGATGCGTCGGGGTTGCGCGCGGCGGGCCACGCGGACCTCGCCGCGGAGCTCGATCGCTCGTGGGGAGACTACGAGCGCGCGGCCGAGGGCCTGCGCCGCCGCGGTGGAGGGCTGCTCGAAGCGTTCGCGCCGCACGCCGCCTGGACCTCCTCGGCGACGCACGCGATCCTGCCCCTGCTCGCGACCGAGGCGGGGGTGCGCGAGCAGGCACGATCTGGGGTGCGCTCGCACCTTCGTCGCTTCGGCCCGCGCTGGCGGGGTGGGTTCTGGCTGCCCGAGTGCGCCTATCAGCCCGCGCTCGACCCGATCCTGATCGAGGCGGGGGTGCGCGCGGTCTGCGTGGAGGCCACCGCGCGCCACGGCGTCGGCGCGCCGGAGCACCTGCGCCCCGTGCGCACCGCGGCGGGGCTGGTGCTCGTGCCCGTCGATCGCGAGACGATGGCGCTCGTCTGGAGCGATCGTGGATATCCGGCGGCGGGCGCCTACCGCGACTACCACCACCACACGGTTCACCACCACAACCCCTGGGGCAACGACGGGCACCAGTACGACCACGCGGCCGCGCTCGCGCTCGCCGCCGAGCACGCCGCGGACTTCGTCGCCCGTACGCGCGAGCGGCTCGCGCGCGCCGAGGAGGGGGGGCTCGTCGTCTGCGCCCTCGACACCGAGCTGCTCGGGCACTGGTGGTACGAGGGGATCGCCTGGGTGCGCGCGGTCGTCACGGAGTGCGAGCGTCAGGGACTCGACCTGCTTCGCCTCGACGAGGCGCTCGAACGCGTGGAGCCCGTCGCGGCGGAGGGCTGGCCGGAGTGGCCCCCGAGCAGCTGGGGAGCGGGCGAGGACCTCTCGACCTGGTCGGGCCCCCAGGTGGCCGCGGAGGCCTTCGCCGCGCGCGCGGCGGAGCTCGACGTGCTACACGCCGGTTCCGCCGCAGGGCCCGCCGCGATCCGCGAGCTGATGGCGCTGCAGGCGAGCGACTGGCCGTTCATGATCACCCGCGGATCCGCGGTTCCCTACGCGCATGAGCGCATCGGCGGCCACCGGGCCGCGCTGCTCGCGGCGCTCGCGGCGGGCGCCTCGGCGGGGACGGGTGCGTTGCGGAACCTCGCCGTGGACGCCGAGCCGGGCGCGTTCCTGGAGCCGGTCTGAGCTAGCCCCAGCGCATCGAGCGAGGCGCCTCGCGCGTCCGGATCACGCGCGCTGGGACCCCGGCGAGCACGGAGTTCTCCTCAAAGGGTCGGGTGACCACCGCGCTCGTACCCACGATCGAGTTGTTCCCCACGCACACCCCACGCAGGATGCACGCGCCGTAGCCGATCCACACGTTGTGCCCGACCTCGACATCCCGCTTGTAGATGCCCTGCACGCGGATCGGACGATCGACCTCCGTGACACCGTGGTCGAAGTCGATCAGCATCACGCGGTCGGCGAGGATGCACTCACGGCCGATCGAGACGTGCTGGAAGGCGGAGATCGTGCACTCCTGGCCCATCACCGTCTTCGCACCGATCGAGACCTCGCCCTCGTGGACGCGGATCTTGCAGCCGTGCCCGATCCACGCCCAGCGCCCGATGCGCAGCGTGGCGTTGCGGCCGATCTCGAGCTTCACCCCGGGGCAGATGAAGCAGAGCCCGTCGGTCTGCAGCCGCCTTCCGAAGCGGAGCTTCAACCAGCCGAGCCGCACCAGCAGCGCCGCGTAGCCCGGGCGCAGCATCCCGTTGGCGCGCATGAAGCGCAGCAGCCGCAGCGGGCCTCCGCCGCGTGGAGCGGGGGGAGGCGCACGCCGGAGGCTCCGAGCTCGGCCGGCGTCGGTGGCGCTGCGTCCGCTGTGAGCCCCATCGCGCGGATCGTAGCTGCGAGCCGCTGAGGCGCGAGCGCCCCTGCGATGATGGGCCACCGATGGCCGAGCAGACCCTCGCCAGCCGCCTGCTCGCGGGCGACCGCCGCGCGCTCGCGCGCGCAATCAGCCTCGTCGAGGACGACCGCCCCGAGGGCTGGGAGCTGGTCCGCGAGGTCTACCCCGAGACCGGGAAAGCTGAGGTCGTGGGCTTCACGGGCCCGCCCGGTGTGGGCAAGTCCACGTTGATCGGCGCGCTCACCAAGGCACGGAGGGAAGCGGGCCGCAGCGTGGGTGTGCTCTCGATCGATCCCTCCTCACCCTTCACGCAGGGCGCGCTGCTCGGGGATCGCATCAGGCTCACCGAGCACTTCCTCGACCGCGGAGTGTTCATCCGCTCGATGGCCAACCGCGGCGCGCTCGGCGGCCTCTCCGAGGCCGCCCTGCAGGCCGCGCTGCTGCTCGACGCGGCGGGACGAGAAGACGTCTTCGTGGAGACGGTGGGCGTGGGCCAGGCGGAGATCGACATCATCGACCACGCGGACACGATCGTGCTCGTGCTGATGCCCGGCTCGGGCGACTCGATCCAGGCGCTGAAGGCGGGGGTGATGGAGATCCCGGACGTGATCGTGATCAACAAGGCCGATCACCCGCTCACCGACACGATGGTGCGCGAGATCCGCGGTGTGCTCTCGCTCGCGAACCTCGACCGCAGCCCCGAGGAGGTGCGGGGGAGCTGGCGGGTGCCGATCGTGCGCACCGAGGCGAATGCCGGCAAGGGGGTGGCGGAGCTCGTCGAGCGCCTCGACGAACATCGCGCGCACATCCTTCAGGCGGGAACGCTCGCCGAGCGCAGGCGCCGCAACCTGCGCAACGAGGTGCTCGCGATCGCCACCTCACGGCTGCGCCGCAGGCTGGAGGAGGACCTCAACGAGGACCCCGCCTTCGCCGAGCTGCTCGAGCGGGTCGTCGAGCGGCGTCTGGACCCCGCGAGCGCGGCCACCAGCCTGCTCGAGAACGAGGCTGAGCGTGCGGCCTCAGCCGACGCGCGTTGACAGACTTCCGTGGACGGGGAGCAGCGCGCCGGCGATCAAGTGTGCCTGCTCGGAGGCGCTAGGCGCCGAGCGCGCGGGCGATGACCATCTGCTGGACCTCGTCGGTGCCCTCGCCGATCGTGAGGATCTTCGCGTCGCGGTAGAAGCGGCAGACGGGGTACTCCTCGATGAAGCCGTAGCCCCCGTGGATCTGCACGGCCTCCTCGGCGCAGCGCACCGCGAGCCGCCCGGTCTTGAGCTTCGCCTGGGCAGCGGTGAGCGTGAAGTTGCGCCCGGCGTCCTTCTCGCGTGCCGCCTTGTAGACGAGCAGCCGCGCCGCGGCGATCTCCGTGGACATGTCCGCGAGCTTGCTCTGGATTGCCTGGAACTTCGAGATCGGCTGGCCGAACGCGCGGCGCTCGCGGGCGTAGGCGAGCGCCTCGTCGAGCGCCCCTTGGGCAAGCCCCACTCCCATCGCTGCGACGCCGATGCGCCCGATGTCGAGGATGTGCAGGAACTGCTTGAAGCCCGCGCCCCGCGGTCCGAGCAGGTTGGCCTCCGGGACGCGGCACCCGTCGAAGCTCAGGGGCCGGGTGTCCGAGGCGTTCCAGCCCATCTTCCGGTAGGGCTCGCCCTGCTCGTAGCCCGGGGTTCCGTTCGCCACGATCAGGTTCGAGATCTCCTTCGGGCCGTCCCCGTTACCGGTCACCGCCGTGATGCAGACCACCCCGGAGATGTCCGTGCCCGCGTTGGTGATGAACTGCTTCGCCCCGTCGATCACCCACTCGCCGTCCTCGAGGCGTGCGCGCGTGCGTGTGTTGCCCGCGTCCGATCCCGCCTCGGGCTCGGTCAGGCCGAAGGCGCCGAGCACCTCTCCCGAGCAGAGCTTCGGCAGCCACTCGCGCTTCTGCTCCTCGCTGCCGAAGAGGTAGATCGGCTGCGTCCCGAGCGAGGTGTGCGCACAGAGCGTGATCGCCACGGAGGAGTCCACGCGGGTGAGCTCCTCGACCGCGAGCGCGTAGGCGAGCGTGTCCCCGCCGCCTCCGCCGTACTCCTCGGGAAACGGGATGCCCATCAGGTTCAGCTCGCCGAGCTTGCGCACGATCTCGTAGGGGAAGGACTTGGTGCGGTCGAGCTCCTCGGCCACGGGCGCGATCTCCGAGCGGGCGAAGTCGCGGACGGTGCGGCGGATCAGCTCGTGATCGGGGGGCAGGTCGAAGTCCATCGCGAGCGCATTCTCACACGTCCGACGTGGTGCCCCACTTCCCGCGGAGGGGGCGGGGCGGCCCGCCCGCTTGACTAGGATTGCCGCCCCGTGCCAGGACCGCGCCTGATCCTCGATTTCCTCAAGCGCGGCGCGCCGCGGAGCTACGGGCCGCATCGCTCCCAGCGCGCCGATCTGCATCTCCCCGCCGGCGCCGGGCCGCACCCCGTGATGGTCACGATCCACGGCGGTTCATGGCAGGCGCGCTACGGCAGGATCGTGATGCGCGGCCTCGCCGCGGATCTCGTGCGCCGGGGCTGGGCGGTGTGGAACATCGAGTACCGCCGCATCGGCGACGGGGGCGGCTGGCCGGAGACCTTCCTCGACGTCGCCGCCGCGATAGATCATCTCAGCACCCTGCAGGCTCCGATCGACCTCTCCGAGGTGAGCGTGCTCGGGCACTCGGCGGGCGGGCATCTCGCGCTCTGGGCGGCCTCGCGGGAGAACATCCCCGCCGGGGCGCCGGGCGCGAACCCTGAGATCGTGCCGCGCCGCGCGATCGGGCAGGCCGCGGTCGCCGACCTCGCGGGGGCTTATGAGCTCTGGCGCGGCGGCGCCGTGCGCGCGCTGATGGGCGGATCGCCGGAGGCGATGCCCGAGCGTTATGCGAGCGGCGACCCGATCGCGCTGGTGCCCGCGCCGATGGATGTGCTGCTCGTGCACGGGAGCTCCGACCGGACCGTCTCGGTGCGGCTCAGTCGCAGCTACGCCGAGCGTGCGCGCGAGGCGGGCGGTTCGGTCGAGCTCGTCGAGATCGAGGGTGAGGCGGGTGGCCACCGCGCCCACATCGACCCTCGCGGCAGCGCCTGGGCGGCGGTCACGAGCCGTCTCGCCCTGCCCGCCCTGGCCTGAGCGCGCCGCCCCCGGTGGGCGCCTTCTCGACGAGCGCTCTTCGCTCGGCGCTCTCGTGGCGCGGGGGCTAGGAGGCCGCGGGCGGGGATGCGGGGAGCTTTGCGAGCTCGCGATAGAGCTCGCGCGCGGCGGCGCGTCCCCAGGCGAGGCTCTGGAGCGCGAAGGACTCGTTGGGCGCGTGGATCTGATCCTCGGGAAGGGCGAACCCGCCCACGATCACGGGATATCCGCAGCGCGCCATCTCGGCGACGATCGGGATGCTCCCTCCGCTGCGCACGAGCGCCGGGGGAACGCCACACGCACGCTCGAGCGCGACGGCGGCGAGCCGCAGCGCCTCCGAGCCGGCCTCGAAGAGGACCGGCGTGGCGTCGTGCTCGGCGGCGATCTCGAGATCCGCTCCGGCGGGGAGCGCCGCTCGGAGCAGGCCCTCCAGCACCCCGCGCATCCGTGCGGGATCCTGGGCGGGCGCGAGCCGCATCGAGATCGTGGCCTGCGCGGTGGGAGGGACGATCGTGCGCGACTCCCCGCCCGCGATCCGGTGCACCTCGACCGAGGGCTCGGCGCCGTTGCGCCGGTAGTAGTCGCCGGCCGCGTGCGCGTCGAGCGGCCTGGCGCCCGCCTCGGCGAACAGCTCCGTGGCGGGCGGGAGCCGCGCCCACGAGTCGAGCTCGGCCTGCGAGGGGGGGAGTGCGCCCTCGCGAAGCTCCGGCCGCAGCTCGCCGTCCGGGGCGGGGAGGACCGCGGCGAGGACCGCGTGGAGGGCGTGCGCGGCGTTGAGCACGCTGCCGCCGTAGATCCCCGAGTGCAGGTTGCGCTCGGCCGTGCGCACGGTCAGGTCGAGCATCACGATGCCGCGCAGCCCGACGGTGATCGCCGGCGTGCTCGCGTCGGCCATCGCGCTGTCGAAGACGATCGCCACGTCCGCCCCGCGCCGGTCCTCGCGCAGCCAGGCGCTGATGCTCGCGCTGCCGCACTCCTCCTCGCCCTCGACGAGCACGCGCACGTTCACGGGGAGCTCCCCGGCACGCGCCAGCTCGCAGGCGACGTGGAGCAGCGGGAGGAAGTTGCCCTTGTCATCGGAGGAGCCGCGCCCGTAGATGCGCCCATCCCGGATCGAAGGATCGAAGGCGGGTGTCTCCCAGAGCTCGGCGGGACCCGCGCTCTGCACGTCGTAGTGGCCATAGATCAGGACCGTCGGCGCGTCCGCGACCGACGCGGCGAGCTCGCCGACGACGAGCGGGTTGCCCTCGCCGATTCGCAGGAGATCGGCCTCGCCGCCGGCGGCACGGACGCGCTCCGCGGCCCATGAGGCGGCTCGCTCGAGGCCCTCCGCATCGGGCGACTCGGTCGAGACGGAGGGGATTCCCATCCACTCGATCAGCTCCGCGAGCAGCGCATCCTCCCCCTCCGCGGAGCCCTCCCGCTGATGCTCTCCGGCGACGCTCATTCCCCGACACGATACGAGGCGCGCTCGAAGGCTCCACTAGCATTCCCACTCCCAGCAGCGCTCATCTACCTCTATCCACAGGAGAGAACCGCCCCCATGGCCAAGACAGTGATCCTCGGCGCCGCACGCACCCCGATCGGCAAGATGGGCGGCGGCCTGTCCACGCTGGAAGCGACCGAGCTGGGCGCGGTTGCGATCGAGGCGGCGCTCGAGCGCGCGGCCGTCGAGCCCGAGCAGGTCGATCACGTCGTGATGGGTCAGGTGCTCCAGGCGGGCCAGGGGCAGATCCCCTCGCGCCAGGCGCAGATCAAAGCGGGCATCCCCAAGGAGGTCTCCTCGGAGACGATCAACAAGGTCTGCGCCTCGGGATTGCGCGCCTCGGTGCTGCTCGACCAGGCGATCCGCGCGGGTGACGTGGAGGTCGGCGTGGGCGGCGGGATGGAGTCGATGTCGAAGGCGCCCTACCTCGTGCCGCAGGGCCGCTTCGGCTACCGCATGGGCGACGCGAAGATGCTCGACGCGATGGTCCACGACGGGCTGACCAACCCCTTCTCGGGCAAGCAGATGTTCGTCGAGGCGACGGAGGTCGGCGAGGAGCTCGAGATCACTCGCGTGGACCTCGACCGCTGGGCGCTGCGCTCGCACGAGCTCGCGCTGAAGGCGATCGACGACGGCCGCATGGCCGAGGAGACCGTGTCCGTGACGATCAAGGGCCGCAAGGGGGACACGACGGTCGAGGTCGACGAGGGACCTCGCCGCGAATCCTCGCTCGAGGCGCTCGCGAAGCTACCCGGGCTGGTCGGCAAGGAGGGCTCCCACACGGCGGGCAACTCCCCGGGGGTCAACGACGGCGGCGGCGCGCTCGTGCTCTCCTCCGAGGAGTGGGCGCAGGCCAACGGCAAGGAGGCGCTCGCCGAGATCGTCGCTCACGCGCAGAGCGCGAACGACTTCGCCTACCTCGCCACCACGCCCGCCTCGGCGGCGAAGAAGGCGCTCGAGAAGGCGGGCCTGCAGCCGGGCGACATCGACCTCTGGGAGATCAACGAGGCTTTCGCCTCGGTCACGCTCAACTCGATCCGGATGCTCGGGATCGAGGAGGACCGGGTGAACGTCAACGGCGGCGCCGTCGCTCTCGGCCACCCGATCGGCGCCTCGGGCGCACGCATCCTCGGCAGCCTCGTCCACGAGCTGCGTCGCCGCGGCGGCGGCTACGGCTGCGCGGCGATCTGCTCCGGCGGCGGGCAGGGCGACGCGCTGATCCTGAAGGTCTGAGCGGGCCGTGAGCGCGTCGCACGACCGGCTCACCACGTGACAGACGGCCAGATCGTCAACGGCGCCTCCCCGCGTGGCGCGGCCTTCTTCGATCTCGACAAGACGCTGATGGCAGGGTCCTCGGGCGTGTTCTTCGCGCGCGCGGCCTTCGAGAGCGGGATGATCTCGCGGACCCGGCTGGTCAAGGACCTCTACGAGAACATCCGCTTCCGGCTGAGGGGCTCGACGGACGACCGCGCGGACGATGTTCGCCGCCGCGTGGGGGAGATGATCAAGGGAGTGCGCGTGCGCGACCTCGAGCGGCTCTCGCCGCGCGTGCTCAGCGGCGTGCTGCCGCGGCTCTATCCGCAGATGCTCGAGCGCGCGTACGCGCACCAGGACGCGGGTGAACCGGTCTACATCCTCACCGCGGCCTCGCAGGAGATGGCGGACCTGCTCGCCCACGTGCTCGCCTTCGACGGAGGGATCGGCTCGCGCTCGGAGATCGTCGACGGCCGCTACACGGGTCGCCCCGCGGGGCCCTTCAACTACCGCGAGGGCAAGGTGCTCGCGATGAGCGAGGTCGCCGAGCGCGAGTCGATCGACCTCGACGCCTCGCACGCGTACTCGGACTCGGAGTCCGACCTGCCGATGCTCCGCGCGGTGGGCAAAGCGGTGGTCGTCAACCCCGACGCGGAGCTGCGCAGGATCGCACTCCAGGAAGGCTGGGAGATCGTCGCCCTCGACCGGCTCGGGCACAGGCTGAAGTTGCTCGCCGCGCTCGGCGCGGGCACCGCGCTCGCCTCGGCGGGACACGCACTGATCGAGCGCGCGGGCGCGCCTCGGACGGGCGCCCGCCTGACGCGCGGGCCGCGCCGCGCGAGCCCGCGGGAGGGTGCTCGCGCGCGACGGCGCGCAGCTTCGGGAACGGGCGGGCGCGGGCGCGGCTGACCCCTGGGTGGCGCGCCTGCTCGGGGGGCGAGCACCGGGCGCCCTGTCGCCGGCGGCGGCGAGCGCATAGAGTATGGGCCGAGGAGCCGGCCGGCATCGATCACGCCCTTTCCCGGGCGCGGTGTCTTCGCCGCCACTCGCCGGCGTCCTGCGGGCGCCCGCACTCGAGCGTCCACCGAACCGATAGAGCTGCCCATGCCTCCCGCCGCCCCGAGCACAAGCAAGATCCGTGTGGTCGTAGCCAAGCCCGGCCTGGACGGGCACGACCGCGGGGCGAAGATCATCGCGCGCGCGTTGCGCGACGCGGGCATGGAGGTGATCTACACGGGCCTGCACCAGACGCCCGAGCAGATCGTGGAGACGGTGATCCAGGAGGACGCCGACGCGGTCGGCCTCTCGATCCTCTCCGGGGCGCACATGACGCTCGTCCCGCGCGTCGTCGAGCTGCTCCGTGAGCAGGACGTGGACGACGTGCTCGTCACGGTCGGTGGGACGATCCCCGCAGAGGACATCCCCGAGCTCAAGAGCCTCGGGGTTGCGGAGGTCTTCACTCCCGGCGCGCCCACGCAGGCGATCGTCGATTTCATCCGCGGCGCCGCCGGGCGACGCGCCTCGAGCACCTGATTGACTCGTCAGTCAACCGCTCGAATAGCTACCATTCGCTGGCAATAGACCCCAAGGAGAAGCCCTGAGTATGAAGATATGCGTCCTGGTGAAGGAGGTTCCGGACGCCGCCGTCGAGAAGAGGATCGATACCTCGACGGGGCGCATGGACCGCAGCGGGGAGAAGAACCTCAACCCGTATGACACGCACGCCATCGAGGCTGCGATGCAGATCAAGGAGGGCGGCTCGGTCCCCGTTGAGGAGATCGTGGCCGTGACGATGGGCCCGGAGAGCGCTGTGCGCGCGCTGCACAAGGCGGTCTCGCTGGGCGCGGATCGCTCGGTGCACCTCTCCGACCAGGCCGTCGCGGGATCGGACGTGGCCGCAACGGGCTACGCGCTCGCGAAGACACTCGAACGCGAGAGCCCGGACCTCGTGCTGCTCGGCCAGCAGTCAGACGACGGCGAGTGCTACACGATCGGCGCGGTCGTCGCCGAGCACCTCGCGATGCCCTCGCTCACGCAGGTGATCAAGATGGACGTGGAGAGCGAGGCCCTGCGCTGCGAGCGCCAGGCCGAGTACGGCTACGACACGGTGCAGATCAAGCTCCCCGCGGTGATCTCCGTGGGCGACGCGATCAACGAGCCGCGTTACCCCTCGCTGAAGGCGATCATGGGCGCGAAGAAGAAGCCGCTCGACACGGTCGCGATCGGCGACGTTGGCATCGAGGCCTCGAAAGTGGGCGGCGAGAACTCCGCCGCGCAGTGGGTGGCCGCGAAGGCCCCGCCGGCGAAGGCCGCGGGCGAGATCATCGAGGACGAGGACACCGGCGAAACGGTCGAGAAAATCGTCGCCTGGCTCGACGAGAGGAAGCTGATCTGACATGGCAAACATCCTGGTCTACGCGCTGCACTACGACGGCGCGATCAACAAGAACTCCCTGGGTGCGGTCTCCGAGGGCGCGAAGCTCGCCGAGCAGCTCGGCGGCGAGGCGCACGCGATCCTGCTCGGGGAGAACGTTCCGCAGGACCTCGCCGCATCGCTTGGCAACTACGGCGCGAAGAAGGTGCTCGTTGCGGAGGGCCCCGAGGGGCTCGCCCAGCCCCTCGTCGACGCGATGGCGGCGGCGATCAAGGAGGGCGGCTACTCATACGCGCTCTTCGGCGGCGGTCTGCTCGGCTTCGAGATCGGCGCGGGTCTCGCGGCGCGCCTCGGCGCGGGCGTGGCGATGGAGGTCACGAACGTACGCGCGGAGGGCGGCGAGCTGATCGCAGAGCGCCCGATCCTCGGCGACTCGGCGATCTCCGAGATCAAGTACCGCTCCGACGTCGGGATCATCATCGGCCGCCTCAACGCGTTCGAGATCAAGCAGAGCGGCGGCGGCGACGCTCCGGTTGAGACGCTCAACTTCGAGCTCTCACCCCAGTCCGCCCAGGCGACGATGGTCACGCGCGGCGAACAGCGCGGGGCGGACGTCGACATCGAGGGTGCGGACGTGCTCATCGCCGGTGGTCGTGGGCTCGGCAAAGCGGAGGGCTTCGAGCTTTGCGAAGCGCTCGCGCAGGCCTTCGGCGGGAACAGCGCGGTGGCCGCGACGCGCGCGGTGGTCGACGCGGGGTGGTACCCCTACGCCGCGCAGATCGGTCAGACGGGCAAGACGGTCTCACCGAAGCTCTACCTCGCGGCGGGCATCTCCGGCGCGATCCAGCACAAGGTGGGCATGCAGAGCTCGGAGAACATCGTGGCGATCAACAAGGACGCGAACGCACCGATCTTCGAATTCTCCGACCTCGGCATCGTCGGCGATCTGAACAAGATCCTGCCGAAGCTCACGGATGCGGTGAAGGCCAAGAAGGGATCCTGAGATGTCAGCGAACGGCAGCAGCAACGGGAAGGTCGCACCGGCGGCCTTCCCGCCCCCGGTCGACTCCCAGAAGGAGTTCATCAAGCACGGCCTCGACGACGAGGACGAGCTGATCGAGGTGGGCGTGGCGATCGTGGGCGGCGGCACGGCGGGTCTCGCGTGCGCCAACCGGTTGCTGCAGCTGCTCGCTGACGACCCCGAGATGCTCGAGCGTCTCGGCGAAGTGCCCGTCGCGGTGGTGGAGAAGGCAAAGACATGCGGCGGGCACAACCTCTCCGGCGCGGTCATGCGCCCGGGGCCGCTGCAGGAGCTGTTCCCCGACCTGAGCCGCGAGGAGTGGCGCAAGGAGGGTTTCGCCTTCGGCGAGGTCACCAAGGAGTCGGTCTACATGCTCACGGGCCCGAAGTCGAAGCTCCCCGTGCCGATACCCGCGGTGCCGAACTTCAAGAACCACGGCAACGAGGTCGTCTCGGTTGCCGCGCTGGCGCGCTATCAGCAGCGCCAGGCCGAAGACGCGGGCGCCTACGTGCTCACGGAGACCTCAGCGACGCAGCTCGTCGTGGAGGACGGCCGCGTGGTCGGCGTGCGCTCGGGTGACAAGGGGCGTGGCAAGGACGGCGAGCCGCTCGGGAACTTCGAGCCGGGCACGGACATCAAGGCGAAGGCGACGGTGCTCGCCGAGGGCTGCTGGGGTCACCTCACGGGAGCGGCGATCAAGGAGTTCGATCTCGCCGAGGGTCGCGAGCCTCAGGTCTGGGAGCTCGGGGTGAAGGAGGTCTGGAAGGTGAAGAAGCCTCTCGACCGCGTGATCCACACCTTCGTACAGCCCTGGCCGCTGAAGATCGCCCCGAAGTACGGGCAGCTCGGGGGCACATGGATCTACCCGATGAAGGACGAGAAGACGGGGGACGATCTCGTGTCGATCGGGTTCGTCGTCGACCTCAACTACAAGGACGCGACGACCTCGGCGCACGACCTGCTGCAGACCTTCAAGACGCACCCGCTCGTGAGGGGGATCCTCGAGGGGGGCGAGCGCGTTGCGTGGGGCGCCAAGGCGCTCCCCGGCGGTGGCTACTGGTCGATGCCCAAGCTCTCGATGCCCGGTGCGGTGCTCGTGGGAGACGCGGGTGGGATGGTCGACACGGCGGCGCTGAAGGGCGTGCACCACTGCATCAAGTCGGGGATGCTCGCGGCCGAGTCGATCTACGCCGCGCTCAAGCGCGGCTCGAGCGACTTCTCCGACTACGAGGACGCGGTGGAGCGCTCGACGATCGGGACCGAGCTCTACGAGGTGCGCAACACGCGCCAGGCCTTCCAGAAAGGCTTCCTCGTGGGCAGCGCGCTCGCGGGGCCCTCGATCATGTCCAAGGGCAAGGTCCCTCCGGGTCGCCAGGAATGGCACCGCGACGACGCGGAGCCGATGTTCATCGGCGACACGAAGGATCGCTATCCCAAGCCGGACGGCAAATACACATTCGACAAGCTCTCCTCGGTCTTCATCACGGGCAACGCGACCCGCGATGACGCGCCCAACCACATCCGTGTGCAGAAACGGGTGCCGCGGGAGATCGCGGAGACCTGGCGGTGGATGTGTCCCGCGGGCGTCTATGAGATTCCCGAGGACGCTCCCGAGCACGGTGAGGTCGACGTGATCGTGAACTACACGAACTGCGTGCAGTGCGGTGCGATCACGGCGAAGGGCGGCCGGCTCACGACGCCCGAGGGCGGCGACGGCCCGCTCTACCAGGTCACCTGAGGCACGCGCGGGAGCCCCCGCGCGAGAATGGCCGGCGGTCGCGAAACCTGAGGCGATTCGGAGTGTTAGGGGGGATGTGAGAAACACGATTCACAAGCCGCTTCTGCGTGCTCGCGCGCCACGGGCCGCCGCGGCGACGCTCGCGCTCGCGCTCGCGCTCGTGCTCGCCTGGCTCGCGCTCGCGCCGCGTGCGCTATCCGCGACGACGCAGCCCGGCGCGACGCCGACGACGCCCAAGCCGACCGCGGCGGCGACGCTCGAAGAATGCGTCACCGCGACGCAGCAGGCCGAACGTTCGGCGACCTTCTCCGGGGAAATGTCGGTCCTGCCGGGGACGGCGAAGATGGAGATGCGGATCGAAGTGCTCGAGCGCCTGCCGCGCGAAGCCGCCTTCCGCACCGTGAGCGCGCCCGGCCTCGGCGTGTGGCGCACGGCCTCCCCCGGCGTGAAGAGCTACAAGTACCTGAAAGAGGTCACGAACCTCGCCGCGCCCGCCTACTACCGCGGGGCGGTGCGCTTCCGCTGGCTGAACGCGAAGGGCAAGCTGATCAAGTCGCTCGAACTGCGCACCGACCGCTGCCTGCAGACGGTCGAAACGAGCGAAGCCAAGGCCAGCGAACCGCCGGCCACCGGCCCCTGAGGCGCCGTCCGCCGAGCCTCGCGCGCGGACCGCTAGAATCATCTGGCGATGAAGGCCGAGATCCATCCCACCTACGAGCAGGCTCACGTGCGGTGCACATGCGGCAACGAGTTCATCACGCGCGCCACGCGCGCCGAGCTCCACGTCGAGGTCTGCTCGAACTGCCACCCCTTCTACACGGGGCGCCAGAAGCTGATGGACACGGGCGGCCGCGTGGAGCGCTTCCAGCGCCGCGTCGCCAAAGGCCGTCTCGCGCAGCAGCGAGCCGCCAGGTAGCGCGATGGCCGCGCGTCCGGCCGCAGGGTCGCCGAGCGGGGCAGTAGCGAGCAACCTGGTGGCGACTCCCACCGCGCCCGAGGCTCCCGCGCCCGCGGGCGCAGAGCTGATCGACGGCGAGCTCAACGCCGTCCGCGACGCCCCGCTTGGCGGGCAGGCCGTGCTCGAGGGCGTGATGATGCGCGGCGTCTCCAACTGGGCGGTGGCCGTGCGCAAGCCCACCGCCGAGCAGCTCGCCGAGGGCGAGCGCTCACCTGAGGAGGCGGCGCTCGGCGAGATCGAGGTGCAGAGCTTCCCGCTCGACTCGGTGATGCGCCGCCACCGTCTGCTGCGCCTGCCGATCATCCGCGGCGTGGTCGCACTCGGGGGCTCGATGGCGATCGGCTTCCGGGCCCTCGAGGTCTCCGCGAACGCGCAGCTCCCGCCGGAGGAGGGCGCAGAGGAGGGTGAGGAGGCCCAGGAGATCCCGAAGGCGGTCTGGGCGGGCACGGTCGTGCTCGCGCTCGCGCTCGCGATCGTGGTCTTCTTCCTGATCCCCGTCGGGCTGACCAGCCTGATCAAGGACCAGCTCCACTCATCTCTGCTCTTCTGGCTGATCGAGGGCGTGCTGCGTACCACGATCTTCCTGCTCTACATGCTCGCGCTCTCGCGCCTGAAAGATCTGCGGCGCGTCTTCGAGTACCACGGCGCCGAGCACAAGACGATCTCCTGCTACGAGGCCGGTCTGCCCCTCACGCCGGTCAACGCGCAGCGCTTCTCGCGGCTGCACCCCCGCTGCGGAACGAGCTTCCTGCTCGTCGTGATGATCGTCGCGATCTTCGTCTTCGCTCCGATCGGGCTTCCCGCCTGGTACTGGCTCGTCGCCACCCGGATCCTCGGCGTGCCGGTGATCGCGGGCATCTCCTTCGAGCTGATCAAGTTCGCCGGGCGCAACCGCAGCCGCGCGTGGGTTCGCGCGGTGATGTGGCCCGGCCTCAAGCTCCAGCTCCTCACCACCCGCGAGCCCGACCTCGACGAGCTCGCCGTCGCGATCGCCGCACTGGAGGCCGTGCTCGCGCTCGAGCAGCCCGGGGAGCTCAGCGCGGAGGATCTGGTGGGCGTAGAGGTCGTCGCCTGACGAGAGCGTCGGGAGCCGGCGTCAGGCGGCGTCCTCGGTCGCTCGTGTGCGGAGCACACTTCGCTCCCTGCGTCCTTGCCTGACTTGGCTCCCGACGCTCTCGCCGCGTTGTCGGCGTACTCGGTCGCTCGTGTGCGGAGCACACTTCGCTCCCTGCGTCCTCGCCTGTCTAATCGGCACTGTTCTGGTCGGCGTCCGGCGGCGTCCTGGGTCAGGCGGGCTGCGCCTGGCCGCCGACGGGCACGGTGCGCAGGACGAGTTCGCGCCAGCCATCCTTGAGGCGGTCTAGCTCCATCCCGCGGACTTCGCGGAGGTAGATGAAGAGCTCGGCGCCGAGCGCGGCGAGCAGCGTGTCGGCGAGCAGCTCGGCGTCGCAGTCGGGGTCGGCCTCGCGCAGCAGCAGGGTGACGTGGAGGCGGTGGACGGCGTAGGCGGGGTGGGTGTAGCGCGCGGGTCCCACCTCCGCGGCGTGGATCAGCTCGGAGTGCGCGGAGAGCGTGTCGAGCATCTCTTCGCCGAAGGCGATGAGGCGCTCGCAGGGGGTGGCGCCCGGGCCGAGCGGGGGCTCGCCGCGGATGATCGCTTCCTGGAATCCGCGCTCGCGCTCGGAGAGCACCGCGGCGGCGAGCGAGGCCCGCGAGCCGAAGCGACGGAAGAGCGTGCCCTTGCCCACGCCGGCCGCCTCGGCCACGTCGTCCATCGAGACGCAGCTCGCGCCGCGCTCGTCGAAAAGCCGTCTCGCCGCGCAGAGAATCCGCTCGCGGTTGCGTGCCGCGTCGGTCCGCTCGATCGCCTCGGCGGCCTGGACGGGGAGCTCGAACGGTTCGCTCATACCTCCATCCTACTAAACGGACTGGGGTCCATTTAATCTGCTACATTGATCTCATGTGAAAACGGACTTCGGTCCGCAACTGGTCCCGAAGGACCCTCCGAACAGCAACCACCCACCCAGAAGGAGAGATCGCATGAGCACCACCGCAACCCCGATCGCGACCGGCAACTGGAAGATCGACACCGTCCACTCGCATGTTGGATTCGCCGTCAAGCACATGGTCGTCGCGACATTCCGCGGCCACTTCGAGGGCTACGAGGGCGCACTCGCGAGCGACGAGGGCGGCGCACCCGTCCTGCACGGCAAGGTCGCCGTGGACTCGCTCGTGGTCAAGGACGAGAACCTCGCAGCCCACCTCAAGTCGCCGGACTTCTTCGACACGGCGAGCTACCCGGAGATCTCGTTCTCCTCGACCGCTGTGAACCTCGCCGAGAACGGCGAGCTCGAGGTCGAGGGCGACCTCACGATCAAGGGCAACACCCACCGCGTGACCGCTCGCGGGACGCTCGCCGGCCCGCACACCGACATCGCGGGCAATGACAAGATCGGCGTCGAGCTCGAGGCCGTGATCGACCGCCGTGAGTACGGCCTGGAGTGGAACGCGCCGCTGCCCAAAGGGGGCTTCGCGCTCGACAACGACGTCAAGCTCGAGGTCACGCTAGAGCTCGTCAAGGAGGCGTGAGCGGAGATGCGCATCCTCGGACTGTCAGGAAGCCTGCGCCGCGATTCCCACAACACGCGCCTGCTCAGGGGAGCGGGAACGCTGCTCCCCGCCGACGTTGAGCTCGTCATCTTCGACCGGCTCGGCGAGGTCCCGCTCTTCAACGAGGACGAGGAGGGCTCACCCGGCCCCGCCGTGCTCGCGCTGAAGGATGCGATCGCGCAGTCCGACGCGCTTCTGATCTCGACCCCGGAGTACAACCACTCGATGCCAGGCGTTCTCAAGAACGCGATCGACTGGGCCTCCCGCCCCGTCGCCGAGACACCGCTGCGGGCCAAGCCCGCGGCGGTGATCGGCGCGAGCACGGGCCTTTTCGGGGCCGTCTGGGCTCAGGCCGAGACCCGTAAGGTGCTCGGTGCAACGGGCGCGCGCGTGATCGATCGCGAGCTGCCCGTCGCGCAGGCCGACGAATCGCTCGACGCGGAGGGCGTACCCGCCGACACCGACGTGCGCGAGGCCCTCTCGGCGACGATCGACGAGCTGCTCGATCTCGCCAAGCCCGCCGAGCGCATCGCGGCCTGACCGGCCGGGTGGTGCCGGATCAGGTCCGGCGCGGCGCGGGCGTGAGCGTGTGCGACATGGGCACGCAAGCGCACGCGCCGCGCATCGCCCTTGTACGCTCGGACGAGCATGATCGAGGACCTCGTAGCCCAGATCGAGACGCGCTTCGCCGAGCTCGGCGAGCAGATGACCGACCCCGATGTGATCTCCGATCGGGTGCGCTACGCCGAGGTCGGGCGTGGCTATCGCCAGCTCGAGACGGGCGCGAAGCTCGCTGCTGAATGGCGTCGCGCGCAGGACGATGCGGCAGGCGCAGAAGAGCTGATCGATGAGCTCGGCGAGGAGTCGGGCATGCGCGAGGAGCTCGAGGGCGCGCGCGAGCGGATCGAGCTGCTCGAGGAGGAGATCCGCCTCGCGATGGTCGAACGCGACCCGAACGACGAGAAGAGCGTGATCGTCGAGATCCAGGGTGGCGCGGGCGGCGAGGAGGCCGGGCTCTGGGCGGGCGATGTGTATCGGATGCTCACGCGCTACGCCGAGCGCCGTGGCTGGCAGGTCGAGCCGATCGAGTCTGCCGAGGGCAAGTTCACCTTTGCGATCAAGGGCGAGGGGGCCTACTCGGTTTTCAAGTTCGAGGGCGGGACGCATCGCGTCCAGCGTGTTCCTGCCACCGAGTCCCAGGGCCGCATCCACACCTCCACGGCGACCGTCGCGGTGCTCCCGGAGGCCGAGGACGTCGACGTCCACATCGACCCGAACGACCTGCAGATCGACGTCTACCGCTCGTCGGGGCCGGGCGGGCAGTCCGTCAACACGACGGACTCCGCGGTGCGGATCACGCACAAGCCCTCGGGGATCGTGGTCTCGATGCAGGACGAGAAGTCCCAGCTGCAGAACCGGGAGAAGGCGCTGCGCGTGCTGCGCGCCCGCCTCTACGAGCAGGCGCTCGCCGAGCAGCAGGCCGAGCTCGCCGCCGACAGGCGCTCGCAGGTCGGCACGGGTGACAGGGCGGAGAAGATCCGCACCTACAACTACGGCGAGCGGCGCGTCACCGACCACCGCATCAAGCTCACCGTCCACAACCTCGATCAGGTGCTCGAGGGCGACCTCGACGAGCTAACCGCCGCGCTCCAGGCCGACGAGAAGCGAAGGCGGCTGGAGGCGCAGGCCGCGGCGTGAGCGGTACGCCCGTCCGTGAGGCCCTGCAGAGCGCGATGACCGCGATCGCGGCGGCGGGATGCGAGACGCCGCGACTGGACGCCGAAGTGCTGCTCGCGGATGTGCTCGGAGTCGGGCGCGAGCGGCTGCTCACCGATCCCGAGCTGAGCGTGCAGGGCCAGGCGGTGCGCGCCTTCCAGAACGCTGTGCGCCGCCGCAGCGTGGAACGCGAGCCGGTGGCCTACATCACCGGCCGTCGCGGCTTCCGCCACATCGAGCTCGCCGTCGACCATCGCGCGCTCGTCCCACGCCCGGAGACGGAGCTGCTCGTGGAGGCGGGCCTCGAGCTCGACGCGGGCGAGGCGGTTCTGGACGTCTGTACGGGCAGCGGCGCGGTCGCGCTCGCACTCAAGCAGGAGCGCCCGGACCTCGAGGTCTGGGGCAGCGATCTCAGCGAGGCTGCGCTCGGGCTGGCTCGCGAGAACGCCGCCCGGCTCGGCCTCGACGTGGGCTGGATCGCCGCCGATCTGCTCGATGGCGTGCCCGACCGATTCGACGCGGTGCTCGCGAACCCGCCCTACGTTGCGGATTCCGCGCGTGCCACGCTCGCGCCCGAGATCGTTCGCCACGAGCCTCCCGAGGCGCTCTTCGCGGGGCCCGATGGCCTCGCCGTGATCGCCCCGCTCGTCGCTCAGCTCGCCTCCCGCCCTCGGCTTCGGAGCGTCGCGATCGAGGTCGGGGAGGGGCAGGCCGAGCTGGTCGCATCGATGCTGCGCGAGGCGGGTTTCCAAAGCACTAGCGTCGAGCAGGACCTTGCGGGTATAAACCGTCTTGCGATCGGGAGAAAGGGAAGGGGATGAACTTGACTCTCCAGGAGGCTGCAGAAGAGCTTCAGGACTGCGTCAGCGAAGGAGGCGTCGCGGTCTTTCCCAGCGACACGGTATACGGGGTGTGCTGCGACCCCGACAACGAGCAGGCGGCGCGCCGCCTCTACGCGCTCAAGGGCAGACCCTCCGCGCGCGCCTGCGCAGTGATGTTCTTCTCGCTCGAGGCCGCCCTCGATCAGCTCGACGACCTCCACGACAGCGAGCGCGAGGCGCTGCACGCGCTGCTCCCCGGGCCGGTCACAGTGCTGCTCGCCAATCGCAGCGGCCGCTTCCCCGCTGCCTGCCGCGTCGATCCCGCCACGATCGGGCTGCGCGTGCCCGACCTCACCGGGCAGCTCGCCCCGCTCTCGGGCGTGGGCGTGCCGGTGCTGCAGTCGAGCGCGAACCTCTCCGGTGAGCCCGACGCGCGCAGGCTCGAGCAGGTCCCCGAGCGTCTGCGCGAGGGGGCGGACCTCGTGATCGACGGCGGCGAGCTGCCCGGCACCCCCTCGACGGTGATCGATCTGCGCGATCTCGACAGCGAGCGTCGCTGGTACGTCCTGCGCGACGGAGCGCTGCCGCGCGAGCGGGTCGAGCAGGCGCTGGCCGCGCTCGCCTAGCCGAGGCCGCAGCGGGATGCCTGCGCCCCGAACGGGGTGCCTGTGCCCCGAATGGGGTGCCTGTGCCCCGAATGGGGTGCTAGCCTCGTGGCAGCTGCCGCGACTGGCGCCCTGAGGTGGAAGCGACCACCGGGAAGCGGTCAGCCTTCACGCCGCGCGCCTGGGCACTAGTCACTCACCGTCCGCCAAGGAGAGCGCCGTGTCCGAGCTCAGCCCCGACTACTTCAACCGCCCCCTCGCCGAGGTCGATCCCGAGGTCGCAGACGCGCTCTCAGGCGAGTTGCGTCGCCAGCAGGGGACGTTGGAGATGATCGCCTCGGAGAACTTCGTCCCTCGCGCCGTGCTCGAGTGCCAGGGCTCGGTGCTCACGAACAAGTACGCCGAGGGCTACCCCGGTCGCCGCTACTACGGGGGCTGTGAGTGGGTGGACGTCTCCGAGCAGCTCGCGATCGATCGCGCGAAGGAGCTCTTCGGCGCGGAGCACGCGAACGTCCAGCCGCACTCGGGTGCGCAGGCGAACACCGCGGTCTACCACGCGCTGCTCGAACCGGGCGACACGATCATGGGCCTCTCGCTCGCGCACGGCGGGCACCTCACGCACGGGATGAAGATCAACGTCTCGGGCCGCCTGTATGACATCGCGGCCTACGAGGTGGACAGGGAGACGAGCCTGATCGACATGGATGAGGTCGCGCGGATCGCGCGCGAGCACCGGCCGAAGATGCTGCTCGCGGGCTGGTCGGCCTATCCGCGCCAGCTCGACTTCGAGCGCTTCAGGGAGATCGCCGACGAGGTGGGCGCACTGCTGATGGTGGACATGGCGCACTTCGCCGGTCTCGTGGCCGCGGGCCTGCACCCGAGCCCGGTCGCGGCCGGGGCGGACGTGGTGACCACGACCACCCACAAGACGCTCGGCGGCCCGCGCGCGGGGATCATCCTCTGCAAGCAGGAGCACGCGAAGAAAATCGACTCCGCCGTGTTCCCCGGTCAGCAGGGCGGGCCGCTCGAGCACGTGATCGCGGCCAAGGCGGTCGCGCTGAAGATCGCGGGCTCCGAGCTCTTCGCCGAGCGCCAGCGGCGCACGATCGCGGGGGCAAAGGCGCTTGCGGCGGAGCTGCTGAAGGCGGGGCACGGGGTGAACGTGCTCACGGGCGGCACCGACGTGCACCTGCTCCTGGTCGACCTCCGCGAGAGCGACCCCGCGCTCAGCGGCAAGCAGGCCGAGGACCGGTTGCACGACATCCAGATCACGGTCAACCGCAACGCGGTGCCCTTCGACCCGCGCCCGCCGATGGAGGCCTCGGGGCTGCGGATCGGCACGCCCGCGCTCGCCACGCGAGGGCTGCAGGAGGAGGACTTCAGCGAGGTCGGAGCGATCCTCGCCGCGGCGCTCACCCCGGAATACGAGTCGCGCGCGGGCGAGCTCTCCGAGCGCGTCGCCGCGATCGTGGAGCGCTACCCGCTCTACGAGCAGCTCGGCGCGCCCACGCCGGCTTAGAGCGCTCTCAGGGCGGACCCCACGGTCCGTCCTGCATGCCTCCGTACCAGCGCTCACCTTGCGCGAGCTTCTCACCGGAGCCCTTGCCGCCGCTCGTGATGACGAGCAGCACGAAGGGCAGCAGCGAGATCTGCGCGGCCAGCCACCACTGCGAACCGTCGAAGAGGATGTAGCCCACCGAACCCCCGGCGCCGATCAGGACGGCGATCGTCCAGGCGAGCCACCTCGGCACACGGAGCCCGACCCAGACGATCGTCGTGATCAGCGCGGGCAGGGCGAGCGTGTATCCGACCTGGTAGGAGAGGACCCCGGGATCGGCGGCGTACCAGCCGATCCCCGCCGCGGCCGCGAGCGAGATCGCGGCGAGGCTGCGCCGCTTCCAGCGCCTGGCGACGGCGGGGTCGGTGAAGTCGATCACGCGGCCCTCGTCCTCGCGTTTGCGGCGACGCCCGGTGCGTGCGCGCGAAGACGCTGCCTTGCGAAGGGCCCTGCGGTGGCGTCGGCTCGTCGGCATGCTCGAATTATCCGGTAGCGCGCTCTCGACCCCCGCGCGTGCGATGCTGTGCCGAGCCGATGGCGCACCCTTCCGAGCTCGAAGCGCTCTACGCCTTCCTCGCGGCGCTGGGGATAACCGCGGCGCTGACGCCTTTGACGATGCGTCTCGCGCGGGCGGTGGGGGCGGTCGACCATCCACGCGAGCGCGGCCTCTCCGAACGCGACACTCCGCTGCTCGGCGGGCTCGCGATCTTCGCGGGCGCGCTCGTGGCCGGTCTGATCTGGCTCCCCGCGGGGTATGGCGAATCCCCCGACCTGTGGCACGGCGTGATGCTCGGGGCGGGGGTGATCGCGATCGTGGGGGCGCTCGACGACCGCTTCGATCTGCCACCCCTCGCGAAGCTCGCCGGGCAGGTCGTGGCCGCGGTGATCGTCGTGCACTACGGCGTCGCAGTGAAGGCGATCACGCTGCCCTTCGTCGGCAAACTCCACTTCCCGAACGCCGGCGTGACGAATGCCGGGCCGATCCTCACGGTGGTCGGGCTCGTCTTCATGATGAACGTGGTCAACTTCTCCGACGGCGTCGACGGCCTCGCGGCGGGTGTTTGCGCGATCATCGCGGGCGCGATGGCCGTGATCGCGTACGACCTCGGCCGTGGGCAGCCGGGCGTGCTCGCGGCGGTCGCGGCGGGCGCGGCGATCGGCTTCCTGCTCTTCAACTTCCCTCCCGCCTCGAGCTTCATGGGCGACTGCGGGGCGAACCTGCTCGGTCTGCTGATGGGCGTGATCACGGTCGAGGCGGCGGTCAAGACCACCGCCGTCGTGTCCTTCGTCCTGCCCCTGATCCTGCTCGCCGTCCCTTTCCTCGACACGACCTTCGTGGTGCTCAAGCGGCTGAAGTACAAGCAGCCCGTCTACCGCCCGGACAGCGAGCACTTCCATCACCGCATGGCCCGGATCGGCTTCTCGAGCAGGCGCACGATCGCCTACCTCTACGCCTGGACGCTGATGCTCGCGGGCCTCGCGCTCGCGCTGCGCTTCGTGCCCTACAGCAACCACCACGGCCACCTCTACACGGGCTGGACGATCGTGATGGTGGTGCTCGGCCTGCTCGCCGTCGCGGCGAGCGTCTACCTCGTCTACGTGCTCGAGATCCTCAAGTTCCGCCGCCTCGACGCGATGCGGCTGCGCCTGCTCCGGCCCGAAGCCTCAGAAGCTGAGATCCAGGCTGACGTGGTCAAGGACTTCGAGACCGGCGAATTCAACGCGATCTCGAAGCACGGGCGGGTAGCGGGCGTGGGGGAGGGTGCCTCCGCGCGCGACGCCGGGGGAGAGCAGCCCGTCGGCGAGGGGCAGGTGGATCAGCACGGCGTACGCGCAGATCAGCAGCACGCCGATTCGCAGTCGCCGATCGCGGCTGACGGCCGCTAGCGGCAGCGGCCACACCGCGTACCAGGGCAGCAGCCAGGCGGTCGACACGAGCAGCGCGAGCGTCGCCCAGCCCGCGGCCACGCGCCAGTCCGCCCCTCGCGCGGTGCGCCATAGCGCGTAGAGCAGCACGAGCAGGAACCACGCCACCCAGAGGTGCCGCCACCAGCCGGGGGTGCCGGAGAGGCCGAACAGCCGAGCGCTCTCCGCGGGGATCGAGTGCGTCGCGACGAGCTGCTGCTGCTCACCGATCGCGGTCAGGAAACCGAGCGCGTGTGGGCCGAAGCCGATCACCCCGACCGCCGCGACCGCGAAAAGGCCGAGAACGCCAGCGAGCGCGATCCCCAGCTGCCGGCGGCGCTGCGGGGAGGAGAGGACGAGGAAGGGGAGGAGCAGGCCCGCCGTGAGCTTCACCCCGACCCCGGCCGCGAGCGCCAGCGCGGCCGCCCGCGGGCGCGAGCGGAGTCGATCTCGGTCCGTCGAGCCCTCCGCAACGCTCTGAGCGCCGCGTCCCGCCGCGCTCAGAGCGAGTGCCAGGGCGAGCAGTGCGAGCAGCACCGCGTCGTTGTGCGCCCCGCCGACCGCGAGCACGAGCAGCACCGGGTTCAAGCCGAGGAAGGCCGTCGCGAAGGCGGCCGATCCTCCGAGCCGCTCGGCCGCCCGGGCGGTCAGCCAGATCGCGAGCAGGCTGCAGAGCGCGATCAGCGCTTTGATCGTCCAGAGCGCCCCCGCCACCCCCAGCGGGGCGGTCGCGTAGCTCGCGAGCGTGAAGAGCGGGCCGTAGGGGGAGTGCTGGAAGGGCCAGCCGATGAAGGCGAACACGGGATCGGCTGAGGCTTCGGCGGGGAAGTGGGTGTAGGGGTCCAGCCCGTGCAGCGCGCCCATCCGCGCGAAGGCGATGTAGCCGAAGACGTCCTGGGAGAGCAGCGGTGGGCCGAGCGCGAGGATCAGATGCGCCGTGAGCACCCCTCCGACGAGCCAGGCGATCGGCAGCCTCTCCGCAGCGGCGAGCACCAGCAGGTAGGCCGCGCAGAGCACGAGCATCAGGGCCTGGAACCCGCCGCTGCCGAGGTGCGAGCCGATCCCGCCGAGCGGCCCGGAGAGCCATCCCGGCCAGCCGCCGCTGTCCGCGGGGACGTAGCGCGACGGGGCCTGCGCCGCGTCGAGGGCGAGCACGAGCAGCGCGGCGAGCAGCGCGAGCAGGCCCGCACCGCCCGCAATGCGGGCGGCGAGACTCGTGGCGGGGGTGTCGCTTCGCTCCGCAGCGGGGGCGAACGTGGCTGGCCCGGCGGCCTGCATAAAGCCATTCTCACCGCTATCCGGGCCTCGGGCGTCCATTGGGCGCTGTACGCTGTCAGCAGACGCCGGGGACGCCCGGCCATTCGAGCGTGCCCCCACACGCTGTAACCCGCGCCGCTCGGCGGGCTAATTTCGGTGATGCGACGTCACAGACGCAAACGAACGCTGCGTGAAGCCCCCGAGGACGGGCGCGCGCGACGCGTACTGATTCTCTCCGCAGACGTGGGCGAGGGCCACGCGGCCGCCGCACGCGCGCTCGCCGGGCAGCTCGAGGCCTCCTCGCAGCCCGCGGAGGTCACCGTGATCGACGGCCTCGCCGCGATGGGTCGCGTGCTGCGGCCGATCGTCGAGGACGGCTACCGCGTGCAGTTGCGCCTCTTCCCCTGGACCTACACGGTCGTCTACTGGATGCTCGAGCACATCCTGCCCTTCCGGATGTTCACGCGGAAGCTGCTCTGCACCTTCGGCTCCCGTCCGCTCGCGCGCACGATCGCCGAACACGACCCCGACGTGATCGTCTCGACCTACCCGGCGGTGACCGTCGTGCTCGCCCGGCTGCGCCGTCGCGGCGAGGTGGAGGCGACGACCGTCGCGACGATCACCGATCTGACCGGGCTCTTCTTCTGGGCGCAGCCCGGGATCGACATGCACCTCGTGATGTACGGGGAGTCGATGTCCTCCGTCGAGCGGATCGCGGGCGAGGGCTCGGTCCGCCTCGTCCGCCCGCTGATCTCAGCCGAGTTCCTCGAGCCGCGCTGCCCGAGCGAGGCGCGCGCGGCGCTCGACCTTCCCGAGGAGGGGCGCATGGTCGTGGTCTCCGGCGGGGGCTGGGGCGTGGGCGACATCGTCGGGGCGGTGCGCGAGTTCGTGCGCACGCCGGAGGTCACCTCGATCGTCTGTCTCGCGGGACGCAACGAGCCGCTCCAGGAGAAGCTCTCCGCGATGTTCGCCGATGAGCCGCGCGTTCATGTCTACGGCTTCACCGACAAGATGCCCGAGCTGCTCGCGGCCGCCGACGTGCTCGTCCACTCGACCGGAGGGGTCACCTGCCTCGAGGCTCGCGCGGCGGGGACGCCGGTCGTCTCCTACGGCCTTCCCGTCGGTCACGCACGGCTCAACACCCGCGCGATGGCCGCACTCGACCTGCTGCGCCTCGCCAACGACAAGAACGAGCTCCGCGAGCACGTGCAGGCAAGCTTCGCCGACGAGGCTCTGGAGGAGGAATCGCCGGGGGCGAGCGAACCCGCTGCCGTCGAGGTCGTGCTCTCCGCCCCCCGTCGCGTGCGTCCGATCCCGCGCTGGCGGCTGCGGCTCGTCGCGCTCGGTACGCAGCTCGCCGCGATGGTCGTGCTCGGCTCGTGGATGATGTCCACCGACGAGGTGACGAGCCTCGCGGCCAAGGTGCTCCGGGTGCATCCGCTCTCGCACGTTCGCACCGACCAGCGCGCCGTCGCGATCGTGGTGCGCGCGCCTTCGAGCGACGTCTCGGTGCTCGCGTACGAGCTCGCCGAACGCAGGATCCACGTGTCCTTCGCAGACGATGCCGGGGTACCCACCCCGGAGAAGATCGCCGAGCTCCAGCAGCTCCGCGACGAGCTGCTCCCCGAAGTGCCGAAGTCCTCGCCGCTGCGCTGGCCGGGGACCCGCGGGACGCTGCACAAGCAGGCGCGAGCGCTGCACCTGCATCACCGCTTCTACTACGTCGAGCCTCCGGGCGGGCTCTCCGTCGGCCAGCTCGTGCTCGCGCGCACCGACGGGGCGACCCCCGTGCAGGGCGCGCAGCGGATCAACGCGAAGGCCGGGCTCCCTCAGCGCCCGATACGCGCGGGGGACGTGCTGCTCGTCGAACTCGACGGGTCGACCTCATCCGTGCTCGGACTCGAACACATCGTCTCGCACCTCGCCGCCGAGGGGCTCTCGACCGAGCCGCTCGAGTCGCTCACGCGCTGAGGCTCCATCAGCCCGAGCAGCAGCGGTGAGCGCGCGAGCAGCGCCGCGCCGATCAGCAGCATGATCAGCGAGGCCCCGAGCGGCAGCCCGCCGAGCGGAGAGTCGGTGAAGTGCTCTTCGAGCAGCGTCGGGGCGAGCACGATCGGAACGACGGTCTGGGTGACGAAGACCACGGGTGCCACCTGTATCGCGGGTCGCGACTGCAGCGAGCTCATCTCGCTGAGCGTGCCCACCCCGGAGGCGAGCGCGGTCGAGGCGGCCCAGGCGAGCGCGACGAGCAGGTGCCCGCCGGAGAGGTCATCGGAGGCGAGCTTCGTCGCCACGCCGCTCCAACCGAAGGCGAGCCCGGCGCAGAGGATCGTGAGCTCCGCGCGCGGGTGGCCGAACAGGCGCATCACGTAGGGCACCAGCGCGGCCGCTCCGAGAACGAGCAGCACGAGCGTGATCGTGAGCTGCTGGGAGGTGTGGGTGACGCTCCGCGGCGGGGCGCAGAGCCCCGCGCCGATCACACCGAGGATGATCGCGCTCATCGCGAGGTACTCGTAGCGCCCCGCGTGCTCGTCGAGCATCCGCGAGCCCATGTACATCAGCGCGAGCAGCCCCACGGCGAGCGCGGGCTGGACGACCACGAGCGGCGCGAGCAGCAGCGCGACGACCTGCAGCGGGAAGCCGAGGATCGAGAGGCCCGTCCCGAGCAGCCAGCGAGAGCGACGCACGAGGCTCCAGGCGAGCGCGAGCCGCAGGTGCTCATCGCTCGGAGCCTCGCGGGCGTCCATCGCCTGGAAGGCGACCCCTAGGCTGTAGAGCGTCGAAGCCCCGATTGCCGCGGCGATGCCCAGAACGAGATCGACCATGTCCACCGACGATCATCGCACTCGCCGCGCCCGCCTCCGCGGCCCCCTGGCGGGCGCGACGCTCGCGGGGGCGGCCTACGCGGCCTACGCGCTGCCCGCGCTCGCCGGCGGCTGGCCCGCGCTGCGCGCCCCACTCGGGGTGGAGGACCGCACCCCGGAGGGGCGCGGTTACGCGCTCACCTTCGACGACGGTCCGCATCCCCGCGGCACCCCCGCGGTGCTCGAGGTGCTCGCCCGCGAGAGCGTGAGCGCGACCTTCTTCCTCGTGGGCGAGCAGATCCGTCGCAACCCCTCGCTACCGCGGGAGATCGTCGAGGCGGGCCACGAGGTCGCGCTGCACTGCGACCGCCACCGCAATCTCCTGCGTCTCGGCCCGCGCCAGGTCCGAGAGGACATCGCGCGCGCGGAGGACGCGATCGCGACGTCAACGGGACGAGCCCCGCGCCTCTACCGCCCGCCCTACGGAGTGCTCAACGCGGCTGCGCTGCGCCTCGCGGCCGAGAAGGGCTGGCGCACGCTGCTCTGGAGCCACTGGGGGCGCGACTGGGAGGCACGCGCGACACCCGAGTCGATCGCGCAGCGGGTCACCGACGGAGCGGGAGAGGGTGCTGTGCTGCTGCTCCACGATGCCGATGAGTACTCCGCGCCGGGCTCCTGGCAGCGCACGCTCGGCGCGCTCCCAGCGGTGCTCGAGCGGATGCGCGAGCGCGGCGTCGAGCCCGTGCTCCCCTAGGTTCGAGATCGGACCGGCATCCCCGCGCGCGGCTAAGATCGGTGGCTTGTCGACCGCTATCTCCTCGCTCGACGAGACGCTCGACGCACCCGCCGCGGAGCTGCCGGAGCCTGCTCCCGCGTCGCCGCGCGCGCAGAGCCCCACACCCACACAGCCCGTGCGGGCAGAGGCGCGCCCGAAGCGCACGCGCTGGTGGCTCGAGGCGCTGACGGTCGCCTGGCTCTGCTGGGTCTACGACGCCGTCACGAACCTCGCCCCGCTGCGGTTGGGCGCCGCGCTCGAGCACGGTCGCGAAATCCTCGGCACCGAGCGCTCGCTCGGGATCGCGCCCGAGCACGCGCTCGACCGCTGGCTCGCGAGCCATCACACGCTCGGCGTGGTGGTGTCCTACTACTACGACAACGCGCACTTCATCGTCACCCTCGGGCTGCTCGGCTGGCTCTGGTGGCGGCGCGCCGACATCTTCCGCCCGCTGCGCACCTCGCTCGTGCTGATCAACGCGCTCGGCTTCCTCGTCTTCTGGCGCTACCCCGTCGCGCCCCCACGGATGCTCGGCGGCTTCACCGACATCGTCGCGAGCAGCCACGCGCTCGGCTCCTGGCACACGGGCGCGCTCGCCTCCGATGCGAACCAGCTCGCGGCGATGCCTTCGCTGCACATCGCGTGGGCGCTCTGGTGCACGGTCGCCGTGTGGCGCATGACCTCGCGTGCGGCGCTGCGCGCGCTCGCGGTCGCCTACCCGTTCCTCACCGGCTTCGCGGTGCTCGCGACGGGCAACCACTACCTCTTCGACATCATCGGCGGCGCGCTGCTCGCCGCGCTCTCCTTCGCGCTCGTCGCGATCGTCCCGCGCATCTGGCGACGGGCACGGGGAGCGGCCCCGCCGGCCGCGGTCCCCGCGCGCGCCACTCCGCTCGCCTGAGCACCCGGTCGCTCCCGAAGAGCTTTCTCACCTCCGCAACGTGCCCGCGTGGCGCATGTCACAAAGTTGTTACGAAGTCCAAGTTCGGCTAGAGTAGCCGGGCCGCCGCGGAGTGTTGAGGGACACAGCGACGGCTCAGCCACTGCAGAGCGCGAGCCCCGTTGCCTCTGTAGGGTGGCCCCACTCACATGCCAGATTTCGACGCCAACGAGGACGTGACGCGCCTGCCCGGAAAACGCCCGGAGGGCTCCGAGGAGCCCAAGCCCGAGGAGCTCCCCATGCAGGGCCGGGGCAGCGGCATCCTCCGCGGCCCTCGCCGCAGGGTCCGGCGCCGCGGCTCGAGCGGGTACACGCGGGCGCTGCGCACCCGCCGCCGCGCGCGGCGGCTCGCGTGCGGGCCCGTCCTCAGCGCCGCCCTGCTCGCACCCGTCCGCTCACGCCGCGCGAGCTGCCAGAGGCGCCGCGCGATGCCCCCCGGAACGCGCGGCTGAGATGGTCCTCCTCCGCTACCTCGACGTGTGCCTGGTGCTCGCGACGGCGCCCTTCGTGCCGATCGCGGGCCTGCCGCTGCTCGGCTACCTGATCGCTGCGGTGGCCTGGCTGCTCACGCGGCTCGGGACCACCTTCGTCCAGGAACGCGCACTGCGCGTCGGCGACCCCAAGCTCCGCGCAGGGCTCCAGGTCGGCGGGATGATGGGCCGGATCTGGGTCGTCGCGCTGGCGATCCTGATCGCGCGCTTCGCAGGGGGCAAGGACGACGGGATCATGGCCGCCGCGCTGATGCTCGCGGCCTTCACCGTCTACTTCGTGATGTCCTTCTTCTCACGCAACCCGCTCGCCGGCCCACCCGGGCCTCCGGCACAGGGGAGCCCGAGCACGTCATGAGCGCAGCGGAGACGGGGGGACTTCCGCCGCAGGCCACGGAGGCCTCGCGGCCGGGACCGGGCGCGGGCGATCTCGAGCCGCCCAAGAAGAGCATGAAAAAGACGCTGCTGCTCCTCGCCGGGGTGTGGATCGGCGGGATCATCGTGCTGTTCGTGATCTTCGGGAGCGGCGGGCGCAACAACTCCTACCAGCCGCAGAACGAGTTCAAGCTCGACAACTGGATCCATGCCGGGATCTTCTCGGTGAACAAGGCGGTGCTCTACCTGTTCCTGGCCGCGATCGCGACCTGCGTGACGATGATCTACGTCGCCAACCGCATGCACGCTCGGCCGAACAAGGTGCAGACCGCCGTCGAGGCGCTCTACCAGCTGATGCGCGACAACATCACCGGGGGCAACCTCGACGAGAAGATGGCGCGCCGCTGGTTCCCCTTCATCGGCACGCTCTTCCTCTTCATCCTCTTCTCCAACCTCGTGGGCTACATCCCGCTGCCCACCAACACCGAGCACAAGATCGACATCCTCGGCGCGCACATCCCCTCCTTCTCGCTCTACGCGGCGACCGCGAACCTCTCGATCCCGCTCGTGCTCGCCCTGCTCGTGTTCTTCTCCTACACGTTCGAAGGCGTCCGCAAGAAGGGTCCGATCGGCTACCTCAAGGGCCTCGTTCCCGGCGGCGTGAAAGGCGGGATGGCCGTGTTCATCTTCGGCCTCGAGCTCCTGTCCAACTTCATGCGCCTGATGTCGCTCTCGATCAGGTTGTTCGCGAACATCCTCGCGGGGCACCTGATCATCCTCTTCATGGCGGGCGCGCTCGCGGTGATCCTCGGCGTCTCGGCGCTGGCCTGGTTCACGATCCCGTTCGGGATCCTGCTGTTCGCCTTCGAGGTCGGCCTTGTGGCCGCCCTGCAGGCATTCATCTTTGCCACCCTCACAGCTATCTACCTCGGCGGCGCGGTCGCCGAAGACCACTAAAGGAGCCAAACGACGTGCACATCGCCCTATTCACCATCCTCGCCGTGACTGAAGAAGTCGCCAAGGCCGGAAAGTCGATCGGCCTGGGTGTCGGTGGCGGTCTCGGTGCCGTGGGCGCCGGCGTCGGCATCGGCATCATCTTCGGCAAGGCGATCGAAGCGATCACCCGCCAGCCCGAGATGCGCGACGAGATCACGCAGCTGCAGTGGCTCGGGTTCGCCCTCACCGAGGCGTGCTTCTTCTACGGGCTCGTGGCCGGCCTGCTCGCCGCGTTCATCGTCTGAGCCGATGCTCGCCACCGTGGCAACAGTGATCGCATCCAGCGGCGGCTTCCTGATCGAACCCGGCATCGGGTTGATGGTCTGGACGCTGCTCGTCTTCGGCGCGACGATGTTCCTGCTCTCCAAGCTCGCCTTCCCGCGCATCTCAGAAGCGCTCGGCAAGCGCCAGAAAGCGATCGAAGACTCGATCGACACGGCGGAGCGCACGCGCAAGGAGGCCGACGAGCTGCTCACCGAATACCGCGAGCGCCTGAAGGAGGCTCGCGAGCAGGCCGACGAGATCGTCCAGCGTGCGCGCCAGACGGCGGACACGCACGAGCAGGAGGCCAAGAGCAAAGGCCAGGAGCTGATCTCCGAGGCCTCCAAGCGGGCGGAGCGCGACATCGAGGCGGCGACGGAGCGCGCGCTCTCGGACATCCGCCGCGAGGTCGCCGACCTGACCGTGCTCGCAACCGAGAAGGTGACCAAGAAGACGCTCACCGACGAGGACCAGCGGCGGCTGGTCGAGGAGGCCCTCGGGGAGCTCGACTTCTCGGGCATCTCGACCTCCGCGCAGCACAACTGATGGAGGAGCTCGCCCAGGTATATGCGCGCTCCCTCTTCGAGGTGGGTCGCGAGCAGGACAAGCTCGACGTGCTGCGCGAGCAGCTCGGGCAGCTCGCGGAGGCGATCGACCAGCACCGCGAGCTGGCCACGTTCTTCTTCTCGCCCTACTTCTCCACGAAGGAGAAGCAGGACGGCCTCAGCCGGGTGCTCTCAGACGCCGATGAGAGCCTCCTCAACTTCGTCTCGCTGCTGATCGAGAACCACCGCATGCCGGTGATCTTCCGCATCAGGCAGGAGTACGAGCGGCTGTGGGACGAGGAGAACCGCGTTCTCCCCGTCGAGATCACGAGCGCGATCGCGCTCGATCAGGCGACGACTGAAAACCTCGGTCGCAAGATCGGCGAGCGGGCGGGCCGCAAGGTCGAGCTCGCCGCGCGCGTGGACCCCGACATCCTGGGCGGCATCGTGGTCAGGGTGGGCAACTCGATCCTCGATGCATCGATCCGAAACCGACTGGAGCAGCTGCGCAGGCACGTTGCCCAAGGAGCTTGAAGAGGGTGACCGAGCCGGCCGCAGGCCGGTGAAGGTCGGGCCCCTCGCCCAAAGGAGAAATCAATGCAGATCAACCCAGACGAGATCACAAGCATCCTGAAGAGCCGCATCGAGGGGCTCGACGCGGGCAAGGCCGAGCTGACCGAGGTCGGCACCGTGCTGTCCGTCGCCGACGGCATCGCGCGCCTGCACGGCCTCGAGAACTGCATGTCCTTCGAGATGCTCGAGTTCCCGCACGGCGTCACGGGCCTCGCGCTGAACCTCGAGTCCGACAACGTGGGCGCGGTGCTGTTCGGAGAGTGGGAGCACATCTCCGAGGGCGACACGGTCCGGCGGACCGGCGCGCTGCTCGAGATCCCGGTCGGTGAGCAGATGCTCGGCCGCATCGTCGACCCGCTCGGCCGTCCGCTCGACGGCAAGGGGGACATCGAGGTGACCGAGCGCCGCCCCGCCGAGTTCAAGGCGCCCGGCGTGGTCCAGCGTCAGCCCGTGACCGAACCGATGCAGACCGGCCTGAAGGCGATCGACGCGATGATCCCGATCGGCCGTGGGCAGCGAGAGCTGATCATCGGCGACCGCCAGACGGGGAAGACCGCGATCGCGATCGACGCGATCATCAACAACAAGGAGACCGGCGTCGTCTCCGTCTACGTCGCGATCGGCCAGCGCATGTCGACGGTCGTCGCGCTCGCCCAGACGCTCGACGAGCAGGGCGCGCTCGACAACACGATCATCGTTGCCGCCCCCGCCGACGAGGCCGCGCCGATCAAGTTCATGGCCCCCTACGCGGGCTGCGCGATGGGCGAGCACTTCCTCTACAACGGCCGCCACGCGCTCTGCATCTACGACGACCTCACCAAGCACGCCTACGCCTACCGGCAGATGTCGCTGCTGCTGCGCCGCCCGCCGGGTCGTGAGGCCTACCCGGGCGACGTGTTCTACCTGCACTCGCGGCTGCTCGAGCGCGCGGTCAAGCTCAACGACGATCTCGGCGGCGGCTCTCTCACCGCGCTGCCCGTGATCGAGACGCAGGCGGGCGACGTCTCCGCCTACATCCCCACGAACGTGATCTCGATCACCGACGGGCAGATCTTCCTCGAGTCGAAACTCTTCAACTCGGGCGTGCGCCCGGCGATCAACGTGGGCATCTCCGTGTCGCGAGTCGGTGGTAACGCGCAGATCGGCCCGATGAAGAAAGTGGCGGGGCGGATCAAGCTCGAGCTCTCGCAGTACCGCGACCTCGAGGCCTTCGCGCAGTTCGGCTCGGACCTCGACGCGGACACCCAGCGCACGCTCGCGCGTGGAGCGCGGCTCGTGCAGACGCTCAACCAGAACGAGCGCGCGCCGCTCGCGGTGCAGGACCAGACGGTCCAGATCTACGCGGCCACGAACGGCTTCCTCGACCGCCTCAACGTCGACCGTGTGCAGGAGTTCCTGCTCGGGCTGACCGAACGGATGCACTCCCAGCACAGCGACGTGCGCGAGAAGATCGCGGGCGGCGACTGGTCGGATGACACGCAGAAGGCCGTCCACGACGCGGTCGAGGCCTACGCCCAGGACTTCGGGTACGACCTCGACGAGGAGGGCCAGCCGCTCGACGACGACGCGCCCCCCGCGCCGCGCGAGAGCGCACCGGCCGGGAGCGCGGGCGAGGAGGAGCAGGAGAGCGAGTCCGGCGACGAGGCCGATGCAGGCGAGCGCGAGGAGACGACGGCGGCCGCCTAGCGCGCCCGCCGCAAAGAGCCCATGGCCTCACAGCGCGACGTCAAGAACAAGATCGCCTCGGTCAAGAACATCCAGAAGATCACGCGGGCGATGGAGATGGTCGCCGCCGCCCGGCTGCGCCGCGCGGAGCAGCGCATCGAGGCGCTGCGGCCCTACGCCGACGCGATCCGGAGGATGACCCGCCAGGCCGCGCAGGCCGCCGGGGCGGAGGCCTCGCGGATGCCGCTGCTCTCCGAGCACGAGTCCGAGACGAACGTGGGTGTGCTCGTGATCACCGGCGACCGCGGGCTCGCGGGCGGCTTCAACTCGCAGGTGATCAGGGCGGGCACCCGCCTCGGCACCGAGCTCGGCGAGCAGGGTCGCCAGAGCGTCTGGTACGCGACCGGCCGGCGCGGGGTCTCCTCGCTTACCTTCCGCGGGCTCGACCTGAGCGGGAGCTACACGGGCTTCTCCGACCGGCCCGCCTACGCCGACGCGCGCACGATCGCGGACGACCTGATCGAAGGCTACGTCGACGGCAGGCTCGACCGCGTCGAGCTGATCTACAACCGCTACGTCTCCCCGCTCACCCAGACCGTCACCCAGGAGCGCCTGCTCCCGCTCTCCACTGCCACCGTCACCGGTGAGGAGGAGGGCAACGGCGCGGGCGACGCAGACGCAGGCCCGCGCGCGCTCGTCGACTACGAGCCCGACCCCGAGGCGATCCTGCGCCGGCTCGTCCCCGACTACATCGAGATCTCGATCTACCGCGCGCTCGTGGAGTCCACCGCGGGCTTCTTCGGCGCGCAGATGACTGCGATGCGAAGCGCCTCCGAGAACGCCGGCGAAATCATCACCGACTACACGCTGCAGATGAACCGTGCCCGCCAGGCCGAGATCACCCAGGAGATCATGGAGGTCGTGGCGGGGGCCGAGGGACTCAGCTGAGCGACAGCCCAGTTGCACCAGAACTTGATTTAGAGACTTAGAGAAGAGAAAGAGAGAAAAAGATGGCCAGCACCACAACCGAGCCGAACGCGACCCAGGAGAGCGACCGCAACGTCGGGCGCATCGAGGAGATCCAGGGCGTCGTGATCGAGGCGGTCTTCCCCGACCGCCTCCCCGAGATCAACCACGCGATCACGATCGTCCGCACCGAGGCGAACCGCGAGGAGGAGGCAGCGGGGATCAGCGCGGGCTCAGAGGAGAGCGTGCTCGTCTGCGAGGTCCAGCAGCACCTCGGCGACGACCGCGTGCGCGCGGTCGCGATGGACACCACCGACGGCCTGGCGCGCGGCGCCGAGGTCGTGGACACCGGCGCCCCGATCTCGGTGCCCGTCGGCGACATCACGCTGGGACGGATCTTCAACGTGCTCGGCGAGCTGATCGATCTCGGCGAGGAGCTTCCCAAAGACGTGGAGCGTCGCGCGATCCACCAGGAGGCCCCGCGCGTCGAGGACCTCACTCCGACGACCGAGATGTTCGAGACCGGGATCAAGGTGATCGACCTGCTCGCGCCCTACGCGAAGGGCGGCAAGGTCGGGCTCTTCGGCGGCGCGGGCGTGGGCAAGACGGTGCTGATCCAGGAGCTGATCCACAACCTCGCCAAGGAGCACGGCGGGCTCTCGGCCTTCTGCGGCGTGGGGGAGCGCTCACGCGAGGGCAACGACCTCTGGCTGGAGATGAAGGAATCGGGCGTGATCGACAAGACGATGCTCGTCTTCGGTCAGATGAACGAGCCCCCCGGGGCACGCATGCGCGTCGCGCTCTCGGGCCTCACGATGGCCGAATACTTCCGCGACAAGGGCCAGGACGTGCTGCTCTTCATCGACAACATCTTCCGCTTCGTCCAGGCCGGATCCGAGGTCTCGGCGCTGCTCGGGCGGATGCCCTCGCAGGTGGGCTACCAGCCCACGCTGGAGACGGAGATGGGCGGTCTGCAGGAGCGCATCACCTCCACCAAGAGCGGCTCGGTCACCTCGATCCAGGCGATCTACGTGCCCGCGGACGACTACACCGACCCCGCGCCCGCCTCGGTGTTCGCACACCTGAACGCGACCACCGCGCTCTCGCGCTCGATCTCCGAAAAAGGGATCTACCCGGCGGTCGACCCGCTCGACTCCACCTCGACGATCCTCAAGGCGGACATCCTCGGTGAGGATCACTTCCGCGTGGCGAACCGGGTCAAGGAGATCCTGCAGCGCTACAAGGAGCTCCAGGACATCATCGCGATCCTCGGGATCGACGAGCTCTCCGACGAGGACAAGCTCACGGTGCAGCGCGCGCGCAAGATCGAGCGCTTCCTCTCCCAGCCCTTCTTCGTGGCCGAACAGTTCACCGGCACCCCCGGCGCCTACGTGCCGATCGCCGAGACGATCCGCGGCTTCGAGGAGATCATCGAAGGCAAGCACGACGAGGTGCCCGAGAGCGCGTTCTTCCTCAAGGGCACGATCGAGGAAGTCGTCGAGGCGGCCAAGAAGTAATGGCGCGGACCAAGTTCCAAGCAGAAGTCCTCACGCCCGAGGGCGAGGTCTTCTCCGAGGAGGTGGAGATGCTCTCCACGCGCACCGCGGTGGGCTCGATCGGCGTGCTCGCCAACCACGAGCCCGTGCTCGCGATGCTCGACCCCACAGAGCTGCGGCTGTACCGCTCGGAGACCGAGATCGTGCGCTTCGCGCAGGCCGAGGGCTACCTGCAGTTCTCCGAGAACCGCGCGCTCGTGCTCGTCGAGGAGGCGATCGATCCGGCCAAGCTCGACCGCGCGACGCTCGAGACGAAGCTCTCCGACTCGCGCGCGACCGCGGAGCGCGCCCCCGAGGACTCCGAGGAACACGCGCGCGCGCTGCGCGACGCGCGCCGCTACGAGGCGTTCCTCTCCGTCGCGGAGTAGGACCCGCCCCGACCAGGCCAGCCACTAGCCTTCCTCGCCCATGAGCGCCGCACGCGAGCCCATCGGAGTGATCGGCACCGGCTACGTCGGCCTGGTCACCGCGGCCGGATTCGCCGAGCTCGGGAGCGAGGTGTGGTGCGTCGACATCGACGCCGAGAAGATCGAGCGCCTGCGCCGCGGCGAGGTGCCGATCTACGAGCCGGGCCTGGAGCAGGTGCTCTCAGAGCACGGCGAGCGCCTGCACTTCGGGACGGACATCGCCGAGGCGATGGAGCACGCGAAACTGCTGTTCGTCGCGGTGGGCACCCCCCCGACCTACTCGGGTGACGCGGACCTCTCGGCGGTGCACGCCGTCGTGGACGCCCTCCCCGCCTCCAGCGATCACGCCCTGGTGATGAAGTCGACCGTGCCCTGCGGCACGGGCGCCTCGATCCAGCGCGTCTTCCGCGAGCGCGGCAAGGAGGGGATGGCCTACGTCTCCTGTCCCGAGTTCCTCAAGGAGGGCTCGGCGCTGAAGGACTTCCGCAACCCCGATCGCGTGGTCGTGGGCGATGACGGGAACTGGGCGGGGGACGCGGTGATCGACCTCTATGAGCCGCTCGCTGGCGCCGAGCTGATCGTGCGCACGGACGTGGCGAGCGCAGAGATGATCAAGCTCGCGGCGAACGCCTTCCTCGCAACGAAGATCTCCTTCATCAACGAGATCGCGAACGTCTGCGAGGAGACGGGGGCGGACGTGATCGAGGTCGCGCGCGGCGTCGGCCTGGACGACCGGATCGGGCCGAAGTTCCTGCAGGCGGGGATCGGCTACGGCGGCTCCTGCTTCACCAAGGACGTGAGCGCGCTGAAGCTGCTTGCGGCCAACTCGGGGTACCACTTCCAGCTGCTCAACGCGGTCACCGAGGTCAACGAGCTGCAGAAGCGGCGTGTGGTCTCAAAGCTCCAGCGCCACGTGGGCGCGCTCGCGGGCAAGCGCGTGGCGATGCTCGGACTCGCGTTCAAGCCGGAGACCGACGACATGCGCGGCGCCTCCTCGCTCGTGCTCGCGGGACGGCTGCTCGCGGAGGGGGCGATCGTGAGCACGTACGACCCGGTCGCCGAGCAGGAGGCGCGCACGCTGATGCCTCAGCTCAACTACTGCCCCTCCGCGATGGACGCGGTGGCGGGTGCGGACGCGGTCGTGCTCGTGACCGAGTGGCGCGAGTTCCTCGCGCTCGACTGGGCGCAGGTCGCCGAGGCGATGGGTGGCACGCTCGTGGTCGACGGCCGCAACGCGCTCGACCCCGAGGCGCTGCGCGCGGCGGGTCTCACCTACGAGGGCATCGGGAGGCGATAGCCGATTCAGGCGGTGATCCTCGTCGGCGGCGAAGGCAAACGGCTGCGCCCGCTCACCTCCAACGTGCCGAAGCCGGTCGTGCAGCTCGTCGATCGCCCGTTCATGGTCTACATGCTCGAGTGGCTGCGCGGTCACGGCATCGACGACGTGATCATGTCCTGCGGCTTCCTCGCCGACAGCGTGCGCGAGGTGCTCGGGGACGGCTCGCAGCTCGGCCTCAGGCTGCGCTTCGTGGAGGAGCCCGAGCCGCTCGGCACGGCCGGGGCGGTGAAGCTCGCCGAGCCGATGCTCGAGGACCGCTTCCTGATGCTCAACGGCGACGTGCTCACCGACATCGACCTCGGCGCCCAGATCGCACAGCACGAGAAGACCGGCGCGCGCGGCACGCTCGCGCTCGTGCAGGTGCCCGACCCGAGCGCCTACGGGATGGTGATCCTGCATCCCGACCAGTCCGTCGAGGCCTTCGTCGAGAAGCCGAGCGCGGAGGGCGGCGGTCCGGCTCCGGCGGCGGGAGCGCTGATCAGCGCGGGGGCCTACGTGCTCGAGAAGGAGATCCTGGAGATGGTCGATCACGGCCGCAAAGTCTCGATCGAGCGCGAGATCTGGCCCAGGCTCGTGGGCGACGGCCTCTACGGCTACGCCTCGGAGAGCTACTGGATGGACATCGGAACGCCGGAGCGATACCTGCAGGGAACCTTCGACATCATCGCGGGGAACGTGCACACCGCGGTGGGCGAGCGGATGGGGGAGGGGCGACTCGCGATCGAGCCCGAGGCGAGCGTCGCCGGCCGCGCGATCGGTCCAGCGGTGATCGAGCGCGGCGCGAGCGTCGCGGAGGGCGCGCAGGTGGGCGAACTGGTGGTGCTCGGCGAGGATGTGCGGATCGGCGCGCGCAGCACAGTCGAGCGCGCGGTGATCCTCCCCGGCTCGGAGGTCGGCGAGGATTGCGAGCTTCGCGACTGCATCGTCGGGCCGGGCTGCCGGATCGGCTCGGCGAGCAAGGTGAGCGGCGGCGCGGTGCTCGGCGAGGGGGTCTGGATCGGAGCAGACAACGTGATCGCCTGCGGGGCGCGTATCTTCCCGGGGGTGCGCCTGCCCGACGGCGCGATCGAGTTCTAGAGATGCGCAAGCCGATGAACGCAACCCACACCGACGAAGCGAGGCCCAGATGAGCGACGGCGTGACGGCGAGCCCCGCCGCTGAGATCACGAGCGAGACGATCGGCAAGGTCGACTCCACCGGCCAGCTCGCCGACGTGCTCGCCCTCGCTGAGCACCTGCGCGACGCGGTCTGGCGCGTGGAGTCAGCGATCATGCAGGACTGGGACACCCCTGCCGGGCTCGTGGTCGCGGGGATGGGCGGCTCGGCGATCGGTGGAGCGCTCGCGCGCGCCGCGCTCGCCGACCACGCCTCGCGGCCGATCTTCGTGACCCGCGCCTACGGAATACCCACCTGGACCACCCCGGACACGATGGTGCTCTGCGCGAGCTACTCGGGGGAGACCGAGGAGACGCTCGCCTGCTACGAGTCCGCGGGCGCGCTCGGAGCGAAGCGCACGGTCGTCACGACCGGAGGGCGGCTCGCGGAGATGGCGCGAGCCGACGGCGTGCCCGTGATCCCGCTTCCCGCGGGCTTCCAGCCCCGCGCGGCGGTGGCCTACATGACCGTCGCCGCGCTCGAGGTCGCCGCGCTCTGCGGCGTCGGCCCGCGCCTCACCCCGGAGATCGACGTGGCCGCCTCGCACGTGGAGGAGCTCGTCGCCGAGTGGGGGCCGGGCTCCCCGGAAGACTCGCTCGCCAAGACGATCGCGCGTGGACTGCACGGGACGACCCCGGTGATCGCGGGGGCCGGCCTCACCAGCCCGATCGCCTACCGCTGGAAGACGCAGATCAACGAGAACGCCAAGCAGCCCGCCTTCTCCCACGAACTCCCCGAGCTCGACCACAACGAGATCGTGGGCTGGGAAGGCGCCAATGACGTGGGTCGCTTCTCCGCGGTCTTCCTCGACGACTCCGACGCCCACCCCCGGGTCAAGCAGCGCATGGAGCTCACCGAGCGGCTGATCGCGGGCAACGCCTCCTCGAGCTTCCGCATCGAGACGCGGGGCGAGACCGCGATCGACCGCGTGATCTCGCTCGTGCTGCTCGGCGATCTGGTCTCGATCTACCTCGCCGCGCTGCGCGGAGTGGACCCCGGCCCGGTCAAGTTCATCGACGAGCTCAAGGCCGAGCTCGCCAGGCTCTGAGCGGCGCGCGGACCCGACAGCGCGCCGGAGGGAACCGCTCCCAAGGGCGCTCCGAGTGCGTCCGTACAGCCGTCCAGGCCGGCCGGCGGACGCCCGGGAGCCCTCGGATCGGTGTGATATTTTCGGAACCGGCCGAGGAGCGCTGCGACGGGCTGCCCCGCCACGCTCGGCCCCCTCTGTAGCAAGGGCGCTCACCTGAGAACAGGAGAGTTATCCATGGCCACAGCCACCGGCTCCGATTTCAAGGTCGCCGACCTCTCGCTCGCGGACTTCGGTCGCAAGGAGATCACGCTCGCCGAGCACGAGATGCCCGGCCTGATGTCGATCCGCCGCGAGTACGCGGACGCCCAGCCCCTGAAGGGTGCGCGCATCACGGGCTCGCTGCACATGACGATCCAGACAGCGGTGCTGATCGAGACGCTCACCGCGCTCGGCGCGGATGTGCGCTGGTGCAGCTGCAACATCTTCTCCACGCAGGACCACGCCGCGGCCGCGGTCGCGGTCGGTCCCGAGGGCACCGTCGAGGAGCCGCGCGGAGTCCCCGTCTACGCCTGGAAGGGGGAGACGCTCGAGGAGTACTGGTGGTGCACCGAGCAGGTGCTGCGCTGGCCCACCGAGGGCGAGGACGGCTCTGCCGGGCCGAACATGATCCTCGACGATGGCGGCGACGCGACGCTGCTCGTGCACAAGGGCACCGAATACGAGGCGGCGGGGGCGGTCCCCGACCCGGCGGGTGCGGACTCCGAGGAGTTCGCCGTCATCCTCGGCCTGCTCACCCGCTCGATCGGCGAGGACCCGCAGCGCTGGACGCGGATCGGCGAGGGCATCAAAGGCGTCACCGAGGAGACGACCACGGGCGTGCACAGGCTCTACGAGATGGTCGAGAACGGCGAGCTGCTGTTCCCCGCGATCAACGTCAACGACTCCGTGACGAAGTCGAAGTTCGACAACCTCTACGGCTGCCGCCACTCGCTGATCGACGGGATCAACCGCGCGACCGACGTGATGATCGGCGGCAAGGTCGCGGTGGTCTGCGGCTTCGGCGACGTGGGCAAGGGCTGCGCCGAATCGCTCCGTGGCCAGGGCGCGCGCGTGATCATCACCGAGATCGACCCGATCTGCGCGTTGCAGGCCGCGATGCAGGGCTACGAGGTGAAAACGCTCGAGGACGTGATCTCGACCGCTGACATCTTCATCACCACGACGGGCAACAAGGACATCATCACGGCGGCCGCCATGCAGCGCATGAAGCACCAGGCGGTCGTCGGGAACATCGGGCACTTCGACAACGAGATCGACATCGCCGGCCTCGGCCGCATCGATGGGATCGAGCGCGTGAACATCAAGCCGCAGGTGGACAAGTGGGTCTTCCCCGACGGCCACGCGATCATCATGCTCTCCGAGGGACGCCTGCTGAACCTGGGCAACGCGACGGGGCACCCGAGCTTCGTGATGTCGAACTCCTTCTCCAACCAGACGATCGCGCAGATCGAGCTCTTCACCAAGAACGACGAGTACGAGAAGCGCGTCTACGTGCTCCCCAAGCACCTCGACGAGAAGGTCGCGCGTCTGCACCTCGACGCGCTCGGCGTGCGGCTCACCACGCTGAGCCCCGAGCAGGCCGCCTACATCGGCGTTCCCGTCGAGGGCCCCTACAAGCCGGATCACTACCGCTACTAGGCCTTGGCCTCAGCGGCGCGGAGTCTCCCCGGCGAGGGGAGGCTTCGCTCCGCGCGGGTAGAGACGTTTCGTGCGCTCGCGATCGAGCTGTTCGGAGAGTCCCCGGGCAAGGACGCCCCGCGGGCCGTGAGGCTTCGTTGGACCAGGGGCCTCTACTGGCGCCAGCTTCCGCCGCGAGCAGCGACCTCCGCCGCACGCACGAACTTGAAAGGATGAGGCGCAGATGAGAGCGATGGTGCTCGCGGCGGGCCTGGGGACCAGGCTGCGCCCGCTGACATACGAGATCACCAAGCCGATGGTGCCGGTGCTCGACCGGCCGGTGATGGAGCACATCCTCGATCTGCTCGAGCGCCACGGCTTCGAGCGGGTGATCGCGAACCTGCACTACTTCCCCGAGTCGATCGAAGAGTACTTCGGAGATCGCATCTCCTACCGCTACGAGGAGGAGCTGCTCGGGACCGCGGGGGGAGTGCGCGCGTGCCGGGAGTTCTTCGGCGACGAGCCCTTCCTCGTGATCTCGGGAGACGCGCTCACAGACATCGACCTGACCGCGCTCGTCGCGCGCCATCAGGCGTCGGGCGGGATCGCGACGCTCTCCGTGAAGAAGGTGCCCGACACGCGCGAGTACGGGGTGGTGCTGCACGACCGCGAGGGCCGGATCACGGGATTCCAGGAGAAGCCCGCGCCCGAGGAAGCGCTCTCGGACCTCGGCAACTGCGGGATCTACGTGTTCTCCCCGGAGATCTTCGACTACTTCCCCGAGCGGCCCTTCGCGGACTGGGCCCAGGACGTCTTCCCGGCTCTGCTCGCCAACGACGTCCCCTTCCACATCCACGAGGTCGCGGAGTACTGGAACGACGTAGGCTCGCTCGCCGAGCTGCGCCAGGGCACCTTCGACGCGCTCGAAGGCGAGCTGCACCTCGAGATCGCGGGCGAGGAGGTCGCTCCGGGGGTGCGTGTCGCCGGGGGGGCTGCGCTCCCGCAGGATGCCGAGGTCGAAGGGCCCGTCTGGGTCGGCGAGGACGTGAGCATCGGGAGCGGCGTGCGCCTCACGGGCCCGATCGTGCTCGGCGACGGGGCGAGCGTGGGCGATGGTGCCCAGCTGCGCTCAGCGATCGTCTTCCCCGGCACGGAGGTCGCCTCGGAGTCGATCCTGATCGGCGCGATCGCCGGGCACAAGGGCATCATCGCGAGCTTGCGGCGCCGGAGCTGAGGGGTTTGCGGGTGCCGGGTCTCAACACCCCGCGACCCGCTCGGAGCGCGCGTTGAGCGCGGCAGCGTCAGCGCTGCCCGCGGAAGCGACGCCGGAGGCGCCGGTCCGCCGTCTCGGGCTGATCTTCACCGGGCTGATGCTCGTGATGCTGCTCGCCGCGCTCGACTCGACGATCGTCGCGACCGCGCTGCCGACGATCGTCGGCGACCTCGGCGGGCTCGAGCGCCTCTCCTGGGTTACGAGCGCGTATCTGCTCGCGCAGACCGCGGTCACGCCGCTCTACGGAAAGCTCGGCGATCAGCTCGGGCGCAAGACGATCCTGCAGAGCGCTGTCGTGCTGTTCCTAGCGGGCTCCGCGCTCTGCGGCCTCGCCCGCTCGATGACGATGCTGATCGCCTTCCGTGCGGTGCAGGGCCTCGGCGCGGGCGGGCTGATCGTGCTCGTGCAGGCGACCGTCGGGGACATCGTCACGCCGCGCGAACGCGGTCGCTACCAGGGGCTCTTCGGCGGTGTCTTCGGCCTTGCGAGTGTCGCCGGGCCCTTGCTCGGCGGGCTGATCGTCGAGCACCTCTCCTGGCGCTGGATCTTCTACGTGAACCTGCCGGTGGGGCTGCTCGCGCTCGCCGTGATCGCCGCGACCCTACCCGCCGCGGGGTCGCGCGGTAAGCCGAAGATCGACTACGCCGGGGCGGGGGTGCTCGCGGCGGCGCTCAGCTCGATCGTGCTCGTGGCAAGCCTCGGCGGAACGACCTGGGCGTGGGGCTCGCCGCAGACGATCATCGTCGCGGCGCTCGGGCTCGTGCTCTTCGGGGTCTTCCTGCGCATCGAGCGCGGCGCGGCCGAGCCGGTGCTCCCGCTCTCGCTGCTCAGTGACGAGGTCTTCCGCGTCGCGGGGCTGCTCTCGCTGATCGTGGGCTTCGCTCTGTTCGGCTCGGTCACGTTCCTCCCGCTCTTCTTCCAGACCGTCTTCCACTCGAGCCCGACGGGGGCGGGACTGCGGCTGATCCCCCTGATGGGCGGCCTGCTGCTCACCTCGGTCGTCTCCGGGCGGGTGATCTCGGCAACGGGGCGCTACCGCGCCTTCCCGATCGCGGGCACGGCGGTGATGACCGCTGGGCTCTTCCTGCTCTCGCGGCTCACGCTCGGGACGAGCGCGCTGACCGCGGATCTCTACCTGCTCGTGCTCGGGCTCGGGCTCGGTCTGACGATGCAGGTGCTGGTGCTCGCGGTGCAGAACGCGGTGCCCTACAAGGTGCTCGGCTCAGCGACCTCGGGCGTCACGCTCGCGCGTGGGATCGGGGGCTCCTTCGGCGCAGCGATCTTCGGCACGATCTTCTCGAGTCGCCTTCGCTCCGGGCTCCACGGCGCGATCCCCGGCTCGCTCGGCTCGCTCGTGAGCGCGGGGGCACGGCTGACGGGTGCGCAGCTCGCCACCTTGCCCGCGGCGGCGCGGACGACCTACGAGAACGCATACGTGCACGCGCTGAACCCGGTCTTCGTTGTGGCGGCGGCGATCGGGGCGTGCGGCTTCGTGCTCAGCCTGCTCCTTCGCGAGCGTCCGCTGCGCGCGACGGCGGCGACGAGCACCGGCCTGGAGGACGCGCTCGCCGCGCCCAAGTCCGCGAGCTCGCTCGCGGAGATCGACCGCGCACTCGGCGTGCTCGCGGGCAACGAGGGGCGACGCGCGATCGGCGAGCGGATCGCGGCGCGCGCGGGCGTGGAGCTCAGTCCGGGCGCGGTCTGGGCGCTCGTGCGCTTCAGCAGCTACGGGATCGCGGGGACGACGGAGATGGCGCGGAGCCAGGAGATCGACGAGCAACGCATCGCCCAGGTCAGAGCGGAGCTCCATCAGCGTGGGCTCGTCACCGGCGAAGGCGAGCATGCCGAGCTGACCCCGGCGGGGGTGGCGATGGCCGATCAGCTGCTGAGCGCGCGGCGCGAGGAGCTGCGCGCGGCCGTCGAGGACCCCGAGGCGCAGCGCGACCCGCAGCTGCAGCAGCTGCTCGAGCGGCTGTGCGTCGAGCTCAGCGGCGAGCGACCCTAGGCGGACTCCCCGCGCTCCGGCCTTCCCTCACAGCGCCGTGCTCCTCGCGCTCAGACGAGCTGTTCTTCGTAGCGCTCGCGGCGTTGCTGCTCGCGCTCTGACTCCGACAGCGCGCGCATGAAGAGCCAGGCGATCGCGACGCCCATCACGAGCGACTGCTCGAGCGCCATGATCAGCCCCGCGATGCCCTGGTCATCGCGAGCAGAGAGCCCCCAGATCCGTGCGTGGTGCTCGTAGAAGGGGTAGAGCGCGGAGGGCGCGAAGGCGAGCCCCATCCCGAGCGCACCCACGAACAGCTTCGTGCTCGCCATGTAGATCACCGGGCCGAGCCCGCCGAGGCGCATGCGCGCGCGGATCGGGGAGAGCAGGTGCCACCAGTAGAGCGAGCCCGCGAGCACGAAGCTCATGTGCTCGCAGACGTGCACGAGCGGGTGCGCGGCAGCCTCGTCGTAGGCCGCGGGGATGTGCCAGGCCCAGATCACCACGATGTAGAGCACGACCGCGAAGGCGGGGTGAGCGAGCGCGCCGGCTTTGCGCTCGAGGTCGTGGACGGTGCGCGTCACCGGGCGCAGGATCACCTTCGTGAAGCCGAGGATTCCGAGGATCGGCGCCACGTCGAGCAGCAGCATGTGCTGGATCATGTGGGCGAAGAAGAGCTGGTCCGCGAGCGCGTCGATCGGTGAGACGAGCGCGGCGACGGCGACGAGCACGGAGCCCGAGAAGCAGCAGAGCCTCCAGATCGGAGCCTCGGCCGCGGCCCGCGCCGAGCCGCTGAGCCGCACCGCGCGCCAGCGGCGCACGTATACCCCGAGCACGAGCGCCGCGCCGATCAGCACGCCGGGACTGAGCGACCAGGAGAGGTTGGGGCTCATCCGCACCCGATTCTCCCACCGTGAGGGCCGAGGTGCGAGACCGTGCATCTCGGCGCGGTCCGTCGCCTGAGGACCTCGGCGAGCTCGCGCGCCTTTCTGTCGAGGCGTGTTGTCATCCGCCGCGTACCGGCGTAGCATCGAAGGCACGCCAGAGAAAAGGCCGACCGAAGGAGCGACGATGCAGATCGACATCAGGGGTCGAAACGTCCCGGTCACCGACGAGCTCCGCGAGCACGCGGAGCATCGTCTGCGCAAGGTTGCGCGCCAAGTCTCAGACTTGGCCCAGTTGGAGATCGAGATCTCCCAGGAGCGCAATCCGCGCGTGGCGGACTGCTACGTCGCCGAGGCCACGCTCTATCTGAAGGGCGTCACGCTGCGTGCGTGCGACCGCTCCGGGGACATGCACCGCTCCGTCAACCTGATCGTCGACGAGCTCGCCCGGCAGGTGAAGCGCCACCGCGACAAGCTCCGCCGCCGCCGCGAGGCGCACGCCGCCTCCGAGCGCCGCTTCGGGGCGAGCCTGCCCTCGACCTGAGCCCGGCGGGATAGAGCCCGCAGACTCGCTGTAGTTGAGACAAAGGGCGGCTCGTGTTTCAGAGCGACCGACCTCGGGTATCAGGGCGGCGATGGGGATCAGGGGGAAGTCAGCGCTCGTGGGGTTGCTCGCCGCAACGATGCTCGGTGGCGCGCCCGCGCTCGCGGCGAAGCAGAACCCCTCGCTGCCCCCGAGCGAAGGAAAGGCGCCCCGTCCCGGCCCGCCGGTGCTCTACGAAAAGCCCGCCGCCGCCCCGCAGCTCGAAAACGAAAAGGGCTCGATCTGGAAGGCGCCGCCGATCCTCGTCTCCGGGGCGAGCGCATATCGCAAGGGGGAGTTCCTCTACCAGGGCTATCTCTACGACGACCACGGGGCGAAAGAGCTCGTCGACCCGACTGACCCGATGATCTCGCCCGGCGGGGACTCCTCCGGCGGGGACACCTTCTCCGAACCCGACGGGACCTACACCTACCCGACGGGCCCGGGCTACGACGAGAACGCGGCGAACCTCGTCGAAATGAGGGTCAAGCCGCTGAAGAACGCGACGGCCTTCCGGATCACGCTGAACACGCTGGAAAACCCGGCGCTCGTGGCCACAGGGATCGCGATCGGCGGGACCGAAGGCGTGAGCCATCCCTTCCCCTTCGGGGCCAACGTGAGCGCGCCCGCGCAGGACTTCCTCACGGTGCACGGCGAAACCGCGGTGCTCACGGATGCCACGACGGGCGAACCCGTCGCGGGCCCTGCTCCGGCGGTCTCGATCGACCTCGCGCGCCGTCAGATCACGGTCGAAGTACCGCACAGCGAGTGGAACCCGGGCACCTCGACGGTGCGTCTCGCCGCCGGCGTCGGTCTCTGGGACGAAGCGGCGGGGACCTACCTGCTCCCCGGCGCGACCGCCTCCGCGACGGCGCCCGGGGGCGCGGGCGCCGACAGCACCCCGCCCGCCTTCTTCGACGTCGCCTTCCGCTTCAACGACCAGGAGCCCGTCCCGGGCACCCCCAGCCCGGGCAACGAGCTCAACCCCGCCTACTGGCGCGAATCCGCGCAGGCGCAGGCGCTCGCCTCCGGTGACATCAGCTCCTTCCACGCCGAAGTGAACTTCGCCGAGCTGAAGGCGAAGACGAACGACGACATGGAAGGTGGGTCCACAGGCGTTCCCGTCTCCGGCGTGTTCGACCGAATCCTCGCCTCGCACTACGCCGACGGTCAGGGGGCGGACTACGCGACCGGCGGATGCGGCTCCTCGAGCGAATGCATCGGCGAGCTGCGCGGGCAGCTGCTGCCCTACGCGATCTACGTGCCGAGTGGCCCGACGCCCTCGCAGGGCTGGGGGCTGACGCTGCTGCTGCACTCGCTCTCGGCCAACTACAACCAGTTCGCGGGTACGAAGAACCAGGCCGAGTTCGCCGCCCGCGGCCAGGGCTCGATCGTGATCACGCCCTCCGGGCGCGGCCCCGACGGGTGGTACTACGACCACGCGGGGGCGGACACCTTCGAAGTGTGGGCCGACGTGGCCGCGCGCTACAAGCTCGATCCGGACTTCACCGACATCGCGGGCTACTCGATGGGGGGCTACGGGACCTACAAGTTCACGAGTCAGTTCCCGGACCTGTTCGCGCGTGCGCAGCCCACCGTCGGGCCGCCCGCGCTGGGTATCTGGGTGCCGCCCGCCCCGCCGACCGGGGGCGAAGACTCGCTCACCGAACGGATGCTCGCGTCCGTTCGCAACGTGCCCTTCCTGATCTGGGATGAGACGACCGACGAGCTCGTGCCGATCGCGGGTGTGCTGAAGCAGGTCGAAAAGTTCGACACGCTCGGGTACCGCTACGAATTCGACCAGTTCCAGGCCGGCGAGCACCTGACGCTCGCGATCAACGACGAATTCGCCCCCGCCGCGGCCTTCCTCGGCACCGCAACCGTCGATCGCAACCCCTCCCACGTGACCTACGTCTACAACCCGACGATGGACTTCCCCGCCGACGGAACGAGCGCGGGCCACGCCTATTGGGTCTACGGCGTGGCGCTGCGCGAAAGCGGCGGCGCGGCACCGCTCGGAACCGTCGACGTGCGCTCGGAGGGCTTCGGCCGAGGCGACCCGACGCCGGGCGAAACCACCCACGGGGCGGGCGCGCTGACGGGTGGAACGATCCCCGCGATCCCCTACACGAGCCAGGCGAAGGCCTGGGGTCCCGCGCCCAGCGAAGCGGCCAGCGACGCGCTCGTCGTGAGCGCCACGAACGTCGCGAGCTTCAGCGTCGATGCGGCTCGCGCGCACGTGGACTGCTCCGCGGCGCTGCACGTGAGCACCGACGGGCCGCTGAAGCTCACGCTCTCGGACTGCCCCGGCGGGCACTCCAAGACCTTCAGCTTCGGCTGAGCGCCCGCTGCGCGCCGCTCGTGACGAAGCGGTGAAGCGAGGCGGGGGGTAGGGGCAAAGGGTCCGGCGGCGCAGGCTATCCTTGCGCCATGCCCTCACTGCTCGATCGTGCCCTCAACGCGGGTGAGAACAAGAAGTTCAAGACCTACCAGAAGCGCGTCGCGCTGATCGGCGCGTTCGAGCCCGAGCTCGAACACGACTCCGACGAGGAGCTCCTCGAGCGGATGGATGCGCTGCGCGAGCGCGCCGTCGAGGGCGAGTCGCTCGACGACCTGCTGCCGGAGTGCTTCGCGGTCGTCCGCGAGACGGGCAAGCGGCGCATGGGGATGCGCCACTTCGACGTTCAGCTGATCGGGGCGATGGCGCTCCACGAGGGCCAGATCGCGGAGATGAAGACCGGTGAGGGAAAGACGCTCACCGCCACGCTCGCGGTCGTGCTCAACTCGCTCGCCGTGGGCGAGCCCGACCCGCAGGATCCCGAGTCCAAGCCGCGGCGTCGCGGCGTCCACGTGGTCACGGTCAACGACTACCTCGCCCGCCGCGACGCGGAATGGATGAGCCCGATCTACGACGCGCTCGGCGTGACCGTGGGCGTGATCGAGAACATGCAGCCCTACGAGGAGAAGCAGCGCGCCTACGCCTGCGACGTGGTCTACGGGACCAACTCCGAGTTCGGCTTCGACTACCTGCGCGACAACATGGCGAAGGACCTCTCCGAAAAGGTCCAGCGCGGCCACCCCTTCGCGATCGTCGACGAGGTCGACAACATCCTGATCGACGAGGCGCGCACGCCGCTGATCATCTCCGGCGCGCCCGAACAGGCCGCCGATCTGTACGTGAAGTTCGCCGCGCTCGCGCCGCGCATGCAGGCGGGCAAAACGCCCGAGGGCATGGACCCACGCTCCAAGAAGCAGTTCCTCGCGGACTTCGATTTCGAGGCCGACGAGAAGCACAAGACGGTCTCGGTGACCGAGCAGGGAGTGGCCAAGGCGGAGCGCTTTTTGGGCATCGACCACCTCTACCGGGCTGAGAACGGGCACCTCGTCAACCACCTGATCCAGGCACTGCGCGCGGAGGAGCTCTACAAGCGGGACGTCGACTACGCGGTGATCGACAACGAGGTCAAGATCATCGACGAGTTCACCGGTCGCATCCTCGACGGTCGCCGCTGGTCGGAGGGCCTGCACCAGGCCGTCGAGGCGAAGGAGAAAGTCGCGATCCAGGAGGAGAACCAGACGCTCGCGACGATCACCTACCAGAACTTCTTCCGGCTCTACGACAAGCTCTCGGGGATGACGGGAACGGCGCTCACCGAGGCGACGGAGTTCATGAAGATCTACGAGCTGCCGGTCGTGCAGATCCCGACGAACCGGGAGATGGTGCGCGCGGACCGCAACGATCAGGTCTACAAGACCAAGGAGGGCAAGTGGAGCGCGGTGGTCAACGAGATCACCGCCCGCCACGAGAACGGCCAGCCCGTGCTCGTCGGAACGATCTCCGTGGAGGTCTCCGAACTGCTCTCCGATCGCCTCAAGCGCAGCGGCGTGGAGCACCACGTGCTCAACGCCAAGCCCGAGCACGCCGCGCGCGAGGCTGACATCGTCGCGGAGGCGGGCCAGCCCGGCGCGGTCACGATCGCGACGAACATGGCCGGTCGTGGCGTGGACATCAAGCTCGGCGGCAACCCCGAGCACCTCGCCCACCAGCAGCTCGCGCGCGAGAACCTCGACCCCGAGGACGAGGGCTACGAGAGCCGCTTCGCCGAGGTCCTCCCGGAGCTCGAACGAAAGGTCGCCGACAGCCGCGAGCAGGTGATGGCCGCGGGTGGCCTGTTCATCTGCGGCACCGAGCGCCACGAGTCACGGCGCATCGACAACCAGCTCCGTGGTCGCGCCGGCCGCCAGGGCGACCCGGGCGAGTCGCGCTTCTTCCTCTCCGCGGAGGACGATCTCGTGCGGCTCTTCGCGGGCGATCGCATCTACCGCATCCTCGACAAACTCGGCGGCATCGACGACGAAGGCAACGAGGAACCGATCGAGGCGGGGATGCTCTCGAAACAGATCGAGAAAGCGCAGAAGAAGGTCGAGGAACAGAACTTCCTGATCCGCAAACGCGTGCTCGAGTACGACGACGTGATGAACGAGCAGCGCCGGGTGATCTACGCCTACCGCGACGAGGTGCTCGAAGGAAAGTCGATCGGCGAGGAGGGCCGTCGCGAGGTCAGCGCGGTGATCGAACGCACCGTCGACGAGTACACGCCGGGCGACTTCATCGAGGACTGGGACCTCGACGGCCTCTACACCGCGCTCAGCCAGTTCTTCCCGGTCGAAATCGAAGACTCGCTGCTCCAGAACCAGGCGATCGACCGCAACGCGCTCGTCGATACGATCGTCGGCGAGGCGATGCGCCGCTACGACGCGCGCGAACAGGCACTGGGCGAGGAGCTGATGGGCGCGCTCGAGCGTTTCCTGCTCCTGCAGACGATCGACGAGCGCTGGCGCGAGCACCTCTTCGACATGGACTACCTGCGTGAGGGCATCCACCTTCGCGGCTTCGCGCAGATCGACCCGCTCGTCGCCTACAAGAACGAGGCCTTCACGCTCTTCGGCGACCTGATGAACAGCGTCTGGTCCGACTACGGGCGGATGATCTTCAACGTCCAGGTCAACGTCGAGGACGAGAACGGTGCGGGCGGGCGGCCAGCCTCCTTCGCGGCCGCGGGCAGCTCGACGCGCGCCGGGCGGGTCTCCTACTCGGGCGGGAGCGCGACCGGTGCGGGTGCGCTCGCGCAGGCGGCCGCGGCCGCCGGAGCCCAGGGCGGTGCGGCGCTGGCGGGCGAGGAGGAGCTCGAAGCAGCGCCGGTGGTGGAGCAGCGCGTGCTCGACGACGAGCACCAGGTCGGTCGCAACGATCCCTGCTGGTGCGGCAGCGGCAAGAAGTACAAGAAGTGCCACGGCTCGTGAGGCCGGGACGCTCTTGAGAGCGGCGCGCTTCCACGAGTACGGCGACTTCGACGTGATCTCGGTCGAGGAGGTCGAGGCGCCCGAGCCCGGGCAGGGGCAGGTCTCGCTGCGCGTGCGCGCGGCCGGAGTGAACCCGATCGACTGGAAGGTCCTGCACGGCATCGCCGGCGGCGGCGAGCCGCTCAGCGAGCCGCGGGGCCTCGGTGTGGACGTTGCCGGGGTCGTCGAGCAGGTGGGCGAGGGCGTCGGCCTCTCGCCGGGCGATGAGGTGCTCGGGATGTCGATCACCCCGGCCTACGCAGAGGTGGCGCTGAGCACGCCGCAGATGCTCACGAGCAAGCCTCCCGGCCTCTCCTTCGAGGTCGCGGGTAGCCTGGCGGTCGTCGTCGGCACCGCCTACGCCACGCTCGAACGGCTCGCGGTGAAGTCGGGCGAGACGCTGCTCGTCACCGGAGCCTCCGGAGCGGTCGGCTCGATCGTCGTCCAGGTCGCGGTTGCGCGCGGGGCGAAGGTGATCGGCACGGCGGGCGAGGCCCGGCTCGGCTACCTTCGCGAGCTGGGCGCGACCGCCGTCGCCTACGGGGACGGGCTACCGGAGCGCCTGAGGGAGCTCGCGCCCGACGGGGTGGACGCCGCGCTCGACGCGAGCGGTCACGGTGAGCTCCCGGCGGCGATCGAGCTCGCGGGCGGGACCCAGCGCGTGCTCTCGATCGCCTCCTCGGCGGAAGCCGCGGAGCTCGGCGTCACGTTCCATGCCGGCGGCGGAGGGGAGCAGACGATCACCCACGTGCAGGATGTGATCCCGTTGATCGAAGCGGGGAAGATCAGCTTCCCCGTGGCGGGTGTGTACGCCCTCGAGCAGCTGGGCGAGGCGCTGCGAGAGAGCGAGCACGGGCGCCCTGCGGGCAAGCTCGTGATCGTCCCCTAGCTCGCCGGCAGTCCCCAGGGCGCGTCGAGCGCGATCCTCCAGCGGCCGTCGGAGCCCCGCGCGTAGAGCACCGTCGAGCTGCTGCTCTGCGAGAACTCGGTCCCGTCGTGGGCCTCGCCGCTGAGCGTGAGCGTGCCCAGCCCGACGGCGATCTCACCTGCGGTGATCGTGCGCGCGAGCTCGATCTGCACAGTCGTGCCGTTGTCGATCAGGGCGGCCAGCGCCTCCCCGATCGCCTTGCGGCCGCGGACCGTCTCGCCGGTCGCGGTGACGATCGCGGCCTCCTCGCCCCAGAGCTCGAGCGCCGCGTCGAGGTCGCGCGCGGCGAGTGCGGCGGCGAAGGCGGCGGCCAGCTCCTCGGGAGAGTTCATCGGAGCGCAAGCCTAGTGGTCGCGGCCGCGAGGGCCGGAGGGCGTGCTGATAGCGTGGAAGCGTGGCCACCACCGATGCGAGCGAGTCCACCCCGCAGCGCCTGGCCGCTATCCGCGAGCAGATGAAACTGCTCTCGGACTATCTTTGACCCCGCAGGGCTCGCCGAGCAGGTAGCGGCACTCGAGGTGCAGATGGGGGCGTCCGGGTTCTGGGACGACGCCGACCGTGCGGCCGAGGTCTCGGCCGCTCACGCGCGTGCCTCGCGGCGGCTGGAATCCTTCCGCGCGCTCGCGGGGGACGTCGAGGATCTCGACGGTCTCGCGGAGATGGCGAGTGAGGACAGCTCGCTGCAATCAGAGGTCGACGAGCAGATCGCCTCTGTCGAGCAGCGCCTCGCCGAGCTCGAGGAGCAGCGGCTCTTCTCCGGTCCCTACGACGCGGGCGACGCGCTCGTCACGGTCAACGCGGGGGCGGGCGGGACCGATGCTCAGGACTGGGCGGAGATGGTGCTGCGCATGCTGATGCGCTGGGCCGAACGGCGGGGCTTCGCGGTCGAGCTGCTCGAGGTGAGCGAGGGCGAGGAAGCGGGGATCAAGTCGGCGACCTTCCGCGCCTCGGGGGAGAACGCGTACGGCCTGTTCGGAGCGGAGCGCGGCGTGCATCGGCTCGTGCGTCTCTCGCCCTTCGATTCCGCGCACCGCCGACAGACGAGCTTCGCCGGGGTCGAGGTCGCCCCCGTCGTGAAGGACACCGGCGACGTGGAGATCAACGACGACGACCTGCAGGTCGACACCTACCGCGCCTCCGGGGCGGGCGGCCAGCACGTCAACAAGACCGACTCCGCGGTGCGCATCACCCATCGCCCGACAGGAATCGTGGTGCAGTGCCAGAACGAGCGCTCGCAGTCCTCCAACCGCGCGACCGCGATGGCGATGCTCACGGCGAAGCTGCTCGAACGCAAAGACCGCGAACGTCAGGAAGAGATCGCCCGCGAGAAGGGCGAGGCCCAGGACGTCAACTTCGGCTCGCAGATCCGCTCCTACGTCCTGCACCCCTACACCCTGGTCAAGGACCACCGCACCGGCGAGGAGATGGGCGACGTGCAGCGCGTGCTCGACGGCGATCTCGACGGCTTCGTGCGCGCCTACCTGCTCTCCGCCGCGGCGGCGCCCACCAACTAGATGACGGACCCGGGCGTCGAGCTCCGCGAGCTTGTCCGGGCCGCGCTGGCCGAGGACGTGGGGGAGGGTGACGTGACCACGGCCGCGACGGTCGAACCCTCCGCGCGAGCGCTCGCCCGGATCACGCAGAAGGCGCCGGGTGTGATCTACGGCTTCGATGCGGCCGAGCTGGTCTTCGCGGAGCTCGATCGGAGCGTGGAGACGCGCAGGCTCGTGGACGAGGGCCTCTGGCGTGACGGCGGGCCCGTGCTCGAGATCCGCGGCTCGGCAGCGGCACTGCTGACCGGTGAGCGCACCGCGCTGAACTTCCTGGCGCACCTCTCCGGTGTCGCGACGATGGCCGCGCGTGCGTCCAAAGAGGTGGAGGGGACCGGAGCGCGGGTGCTCGACACGCGCAAGACCACGCCGGGCCTGAGGCTGCTCGAGAAGGCCGCCGTGGCCGCCGGTGGCGGCGTCAACCACCGCGTCGGGCTCTTCGACGCGATCCTGATCAAGGAGAACCACATCGCGGCGGCGGGCGGCATCGCCACGGCGATCGAGCGTGCTCGCGCGAGCGCTCCCGCCCTCGCGGACCGCCTCGAGGTCGAGGTCCGCGACTCCAGGGAGATCGACGAAGCGCTCCGCGCGGGCGCCCCGCGCCTGCTGCTCGACAACATGGATCTCGCCGCACTGCACGCGGCCGTCGCACAGGTCGCCGGGCGCGCGGAGCTGGAGGCCAGTGGCGGCGTCGACTTCTCCACGCTCCGGGACGTGGCTGAGACCGGGGTAGAATGGGTGTCGATGGGAGCGCTCACACACAGCGCTCCCGCGCTCGACCTCTCCCTCGTATTGGAGGCCCTGCCGTGAACCTGCCGATGGCTCCCACCCCGGTCCCGCAGGCGCTCGGCTCCGAGCAGATCGTGCAGCTGAAGGCGGAGGTTCGTGCGCTCGCGGCGGAGCGCGGGGCGGTGATCCTCGCGCACAACTACCAGCTCCCGGAGGTCCAAGAAGTGGCTGACTACGTCGGCGACTCGCTCGGTCTCTCGCGCCAGGCGGCCGCTGCGGACGGAGAGACGATCGTCTTCTGCGGGGTGCACTTCATGGCCGAGACCGCCTCGATCCTCTGCCCCGAGAAGACGGTGCTGATCCCCGACCTCGACGCGGGCTGCTCGCTCGCCGCCTCGATCGACGCGGACCAGCTCGCCGCGTGGCGCGCGGAGTACCCGCGGGGCGTCGTCGTGATGTACGTGAACACGACCGCAGAGGTGAAGGCGCTCACGGACTACTGCTGCACCTCGGCCAACGCGGTCGATGTGGTGCGCCACATCTACGAGACGCACGGGGAGGACACAGAGATCCTCTTCGGGCCCGACATGTGGCTGGGCGCCTACGTGGAGAAGGAGCTCGGCCGGCGGATGCACGTCTGGGACGGGGAGTGCCACGTCCACGCGGGTATCCGCCCCGCGGACATCGACGCGACCCGCGCGGGGCACCCCGGTGCGGACTTCCTGATCCACCCCGAGTGCGGCTGCTCCACGGCGGTGATGGAGTACGTCGCGGCGGGTGACATCGACGCGAAGGGCGTGCACATGCTCTCCACCGGAGGGATGCTGAAGTTCGCTGAGCAGGCCGAAGCGAGCGGGGCGAAGCAGGCCGTCGTGGCCACCGAGATCGGGATGCTCCACCCGCTTCAGATGGCCGCGCCGCAGGTCGAGTTCATCCCCGCCAACGCGGAGGCCTCGTGCGGATTCATGAAGATGATCACGCTGCCGAAGCTGCGTGACGCGCTGCGGGACACCAAATTCGAGGTCCGGGTCGATCCCGAGACCGCGGCGAAGGCGCGGGTGCCGATCGACCGGATGGTCGCGATCGGCTGAGAAGCGCCCGGCTAGAACTCCTCGGCGGTGTGCGGCCCCACGCAGCCCACCGCGAGCTCCTCGCCGATCCCCGCTGCGATCTCTCGAACCTCCTCGAAGGTGACCGCGTCCAGCGCGGCGATCATGGCGTCGGGATCGACGCTCTCGCCGAAGAGGATCGTCTGTGCGGCGGCCTGGCGGGCGACGGCGCCCGAGTTCTCGAAGGCGAGCACGAGCCGGCCGGCCGCGTAGGCACGGGCACGCTGCACCTCCTCCTCCTTCGGCCCGTCGCTGCGCAGCTCGTCGACGATCTCACGCATACGTGTGTAGGCCTCGATGCACTTCGCCGACTCGAGGCCCGAGCCGAGCTGAAGGATCGGGACGTCCGCGAAGGCGTGGGCGATCGCGTAGACCGAGTAGCAGAGGCCTCGCTTCTCGCGGATCTCATCGAACAGGCGCGAGCCCATCGATCCGCCTAGCAGCGTCGAGTAGATCGCGAGTGCCGCGCGCTGGCGCTCATCGGTGACGTCGATGCTCGGGCGATAGATCATCCGCAGGTGCGACTGGTTGGTCTCGCGCTCGTCGACGATCGTCTGCGGCGCGAACGCGGGTGCGGGCACGTAGGCGTCCGGCTCGGGCAGGGAGGGGAAGCGGGCGAAGAGCGCGTGCAGCTCCTCGGTATCCGGGAGGTGCTCGATGTTCCCCGCGAGGAACGCGCCTCCGCGCGAGCCCGCCCAGCGCCGCTCGCGGAAGGCGACGATGCCCTCGCGCGTGAAGCTGCGCAGGTTCTCCTCGGGTCCGAGCACCGGGCGCCCGAGCGGGTGATCGCCGAAGGCGGCGCGGTCGATCAGGTACTCCGCGACCGTCGATGGCTGGTCGAAGGCGCGATTGATCTCCTGGATCACCACGCCGCGCTCCTTGTCGAGCTCGCCCGCGTCGATGTGGGGACGTCCGACGAAGTCCGTGAGCAGGTCGATCGCGGCCGGGGCGCTCTCCGCGCGGACCGTGATGTGGAAGGCGACGAGGTCGTGGCTCGTGTAGGCGTTGAGCACGCCGCCGAGCCGCTCGGCGGTCTCGTTGACGTCGCTGTAATGCGGGTACTTCTCGCCGCCCTTGAAGACGAGATGCTCGAGGAAGTGGGCCATCCCGTTCTCCTCGGGAGTCTCGTTGCGCGCCCCCGCGTCGAAGGCGACGAGCACGGTGAGCGCGCGGGTTCCCGGGAGCCCGATCGTGTGGATCGGCAGGCCGTTGGACTCGACTGTGGTCGTGCTGAGCGTTGCCATCGCCTCACCCTAGAAGGTCCTGCGGCGAGCGCGACCGGCGCTCGACTACGCTAGCCCGACGCGATGCAGAGCCCTCCCTCGCGCCGACCCCCGCTGGCATCCGTGCTGGCCGCGCTGCTGCCGATCCTGCTGGCGGTGGGCCTCTACCTGGGCGGACACCCCGACGACCTGCCCACCTTCCTGCGCAAGGCGTTCGTGAGCACGCCGCAGTCCGGGGTGGTGAACGAAGCGATCGACCGGATCGCGCACGACTACTACCGCCCAATCCCCACCAGCAAGCTCTCGAACGCCTCGGTCTCCGGCGTGGTGGCGAGCCTCGGGGACCGCTTCTCGCACTACCTCACGCCCTTCGAATACCGCGAATTCACCGGTCCGCCGCACTTCGCGGGGATCGGCGTGGTCGTCGACCCCGGCAAGCGCGGGCTGCTGATCGGGCGCGTCTTCGACTCCTCTCCCGCCTCGCGCGGGGGACTGAAGCCCGGAGAACTGATCGTGGGCGTGGGGACGAAGAGCCTCGCCGGGCTGAACGCCGAAGCGGCGACCTCCCTGATCAAGGGCGCCCCCGGCACCGACGTCACGCTGAAACTCGAATCGGGGGCCGCGCACCACCGCCAGACGCGCACGGTCAAACTCACCCGCGCGACGGTCTCAGAGCCCGTGGTGGCCTCCGAGAGCCGAACGGTGAAAGGCACGAAGCTCGGCGTCGTCGCGCTCGCGACCTTCAGCGAAGGCGCGCACGGCGAAGTCCGTGAGGCCGTCGAAAACGAGCTCCGCCACGGCGCGAAGGGGATCGTCTTCGACCTCCGCGGTAACGGCGGGGGGCTCGTCGAGGAGGCGCAGCTGATCGCCTCGATCTTCATCGCGAAGGGCACGATCGTCTCCACCCGTGGCCGTACTCAGCCCTCGCAGACGCTGAGCGCGCTCGGCGATGCGATCTCCCCGAAGATCCCGATGGTCGTGCTCGTCGACGCGAACACCGCGTCGGCCGCGGAGATCGTCACAGCCGCGCTGCAGGACCATCACCGCGCGACCGTGGTGGGCACGCACACCTTCGGCAAGGGGGTCTTCCAAGAGGAGGAGCGGCTCTCCAACGGAGGCGCGCTGGACATAACGGTGGGGGAGTACTTCACCCCGAACGGACGCAACCTCGGTGGGGGCGGAGTCAAACAGGGCGCAGGCATCCAGCCCGAAGTGAAGATCGCCAAGGGCGTCGACACCGAACACGGGCTCACGGTCGCCCTCGACACGCTCGCGGCGAAAGCGGGGTGAGCGCGAGCGCGCAGGGCGAGGGGCTCGTCGCGCTGCTGCGGCGACGCGGCCGCTTCATGACCGCCGAGCCGCTGTTCGCACAGAGCTCCCGACCCGGGGGCGGCCGCCGGGGAGCCGACGCGATCGTGGTCGGCCCCGCTCGCGCTTCCCGCTCGGCGTTCGCGGGCGCGGGGGAGGGCGACATCGTCCTGCTGAGCGCACCCCGGCGCGGGTCCCAGGCGAAGGTGCTTCGGAGGATCGGACGTCCCGACGTGGCACGCGACGCGATCGAGGCGTTGATGCTCGACCGCGGCGTCCGGCGCAGCTTCGGGCGAGCCGTGGAGGAGGAGGCGAGACAGGCGGGCGCGCGGGTGATCGCGAGCGCGGAGGGGAGGCGTGACCTGATCGCGCTGCCCACCTTCACGATCGACCCGCTGAGCGCACGCGACTTCGACGACGCGATCTCGGCCGAGGCGATCGAGGGCGAGCGCGTCCGGATCTGGGTGCACATCGCGGATGTGGCCGCCCACGTGCGGGAGGGCTCGAAGCTCGACCGCGAGGCGCGGCGCCGGGCGACGAGCGTCTACGCCCCGGGGACGGTCGAGCCGATGCTCCCGCACGCGCTCTCCAGCGAGGCCTGCTCGTTGCGTCCGGGAGAGGTGCGCGCGGCGGTCACCGTCGAGCTCGAGCTCGACGGCGCAGAGGTGATCAAGGCCGCCTTCTACCGCTCGCTGATCCGCTCCGAGGAGCGTCTCGACTACGACCGCGTGGATCGCATCTTCGCGGGCAGCGAGCGAGCGGCCGAGCCGTGGGCGACACCGCTCGCGGTGGCGAGGCGCGCGGCGGCGGCGCTCGGTGCGCGCCGCGAGGCCGCGGGCGCGCTCGTGCTCGATTCCGCCGAGCCCGAGTTCTCCTTCGACGAGCAGGGGGACGTGCAGGAGATACAGGCACGCCCGCAGACCGAGTCCCATCGCCTGATCGAGCACCTGATGGTGGCGGCGAACGAAGCCGTCGCGAGGATGCTCTCCGAGCGTGGCGTGCCGTGCCTCTACCGTGTGCACGAGCGTCCCGAGCCCGCGCGCATCGAGCGTCTCGTCGAACAGCTCGCCTCGCTCGAGGTCGCCACGCCGCCGCTCCCCGACCCGATGTCGCCCTCGCAGGCCGCGGAGCTGCTCGGCGATATCTCCGTGAAGGTCGCCGAGCACGTGAAGCGCGCGGGTGGCCGCGGGCGGATCGCGCTCGGCTCGCTGCTCCTGCGCTCGCTCAAGCAGGCGTACTACTCGCCGGTGAACCTCGGGCACGCGGGCCTGCACTCCACCGCCTACTGCCACTTCACCTCGCCGATCAGGCGCTACCCCGACATCGTGTGCCACCGTGCGCTGCTCGCAAGCCTCGGCGAAGGAGAGCACGCGCCGCGCGCCTCGGAGCTGCCCGAGCTCGGCGCGTGGACCTCCGAACGGGAGCGCGAGGCGATGGTGGTGGAGCGCGACTGCGACGATGTGGCGGCGTGCTTCGCGCTCGAGCGGGCGCTGCGCCGTGACGGACCGGGCCAGGTGATCGAGGGCGAGGTCGCGGGGCTGATCTCCGCGGGGGCGTTCCTCGCCTTCGCCGCGCCCGGCGAGACGGAGAGCGCGCCGACCTTCGAGGGGATGCTCCCCGTGCGTCTGATGCGCGCTCCGCGCCAGGCGTCCACCGACCGGCGAGGTGGGCAGGGGCGACCCGGCCGGGGCGGCGCGCAACGCAGGGGCAGGCGCGACGCTCCGCGAGGGGAGGACCGCGCGGGTGAGCGGGAGTGGTGGGAGCTCAACGAGGAGGGGACGATCCTGCGCGGGGAGCGAACCGGCGTGACGGTGCGCCTCGGCGACCGGTTGCGCGTGCGTGTGGCGAAGATCGAGGCGCTCCGCGGTCGCGTGGACCTCGAGCAGGCAGGCTAGGCTCGCCGCATGGCGAAGGGAAAAGGAAAGCGCAAGGTGGGGGCGGGCGACGTGGCGTCCAACCGCTACGCCTCATACCGCTACGAGCTGATCGAGCGACTCGAGTGTGGGATCGTGCTCGAGGGTACGGAGGTGAAGGCGCTGCGGACCTCGGGTGCGCAGCTCAAGGACGGCTACGCCTCGCTGAAAGACGGCGAGCTCTGGCTCTACTCCGTGCACATCCCGCCCTACCAGCCCGCCTCGCGCGAAAACCACGACCCGGAGCGTCCGCGCAAGCTGCTCGCTCACCGCCGGGAGCTCGACCGGATCGGGGCGCGCGCGGCGGAGCGAGGGCTCACGCTCGTGCCCACGAGGATCTACTTCTCCGGCGCAAACGCCAAGGTGGAGATCGCGCTGGCGCGCGGCAAGGACGTGCACGACAAGCGCGAGACGATCCGCGAGCGTGAGACCAAGCGCGAGATGGATCGAGCGGTCCGAGAAGCGCAGCGCTAGCGCCGCCGCCCGCCTCTGCGCTCAGATCGAGCGGAAGCTGTGCTGCCCGGTGTGGAGGATGTGGGTGGCGTCCATCCCGAGCGCGAGCACCAGTATCAGGCCGAGGTAGACCGCGGCGACGAGCGCGCGGTTGCGCTTGGAGACCCGGTAGTAGGCGGCCTGCTCGACGGAGCCCGATTTGCGCATCTGCCAGCGCCGGTAGAGCTCATAGCCGGAGAAGATCGCGATGATCAGGAGGATCGGGCTCGGGAAGAGCAGCTCGAGGGCGACGAGCAGCCCGAAGCCCGCGAACCATGCCCACGGCGCCATCGCGGCCATCGCACGCCCCCCGTCGAGAGGGACGATGGGGAGAAGATTGAAGAGGTTGAGGAAGAAGCCGATGTAGGCGAGCGCGAGGAAGAAGTCGCTCCCAGCCGCCTCACCGATCGCAAGGCAGACCGCCGCGCCGAGCGTACCGAGCACCGGGCCGGCGAGTCCCACCCGCGCCTCCGCGAGAGCGTCGTCGGGCATCTGGCGCATCATCACGACCGCGCCGAGGAAGGGGATGAACATCGGAGCGCTCGCCTTGATCCCTTCGCGGCGCAGCTGCAGCACGTGGCCCATCTCGTGTACGAACAGGAGCACCACGAAGCCGACTGCGAAGGTCCAGCCGAAGAACAGGCTGTAGGCGGCGACGGAGACCAGCGCGGTGCCGGCCGTGGTGAGCAGCTTGAATTTGGGCAGCAGCAGGATCACGCCCTTGATCGCTGCGAAGAACTTCGCGATCAGCGCGGCGATCGCGGCGAGCGCGCTGCCGATCCGGCCACGCAGCCCGCCGCGGTGATCGGGCCGCTCGCTCGGCCGCTCGCCGAAGGGGTTGCCCGCATGCGGCTCGGGCTCCTGCGCCTCGCCCTGCGCGCCGATGAGAACCGGAGGGGGCGGGGGCAGGGAGAGCTCGGAGTTCTCCATAGCTTCATTGTCGCACCGCCGATAAGCGCTCCCTAACAATCGCAGCGCGCCCTGCACGCACTCGAATGCCCCGCGAGCCGTTTTTTTTCGGAGGTTGCGGGATGGTTGCGCGGCGGGTCTTGCATCGTTGGGGGCGCGTGTCTATGTTGGCTTCAGACGCGGTACCGAGCCGCAAAGAGCGAGGCCAACGAGGTGTGAGGCCGCGCCACCGGAACCGGGGAAGAGCTTTCGGGCTCGACGCCGGGGAGGGTTCCTCAAGTGGCCCGGGACCGCGTCGTTTTACGTTCCAGGCCGACTCGTAGGGCGCTTACTGCAGCCGCGCGGCCTGGACTGGGAGGGAGAGGCGCGATTTTTTTCGGAGGTTGCGGGATGGTTGCGCGGCGGGTCTTGCATCGTTGGGGGCGCGTGTCTATGTTGGCTTCAGACGCGGTACCGAGCCGCAAAGAGCGAGGCCAACGAGGTGTGAGGCCGCGCCACCGGAACCGGGGAAGAGCTTTCGGGCTCGACGCCGGGGAGGGTTCCTCAAGTGGCCCGGGACCGCGTCGTTTTACGTTCCGGGCGGGGCCGCCGGTGATCGCGGCCGCCCACCGGCGGCTCCGTGGGCGCGAAGCGCGGCCGGATAGACTGAGGAGCAGTTCATCCACGGGGACGACAGGCTTCGACATGGCCGGTTCGTGTGGGTGGTGGCGAGTCGAGGTCCCGGGCGGCCTCGTAAAACACCCGGGAAAACCATAAGTGCGGACTCTCACGAGTACGCCCTCGCCGCTTAGTCAATAGCTAAGCCGTGAGGTCTCGGGCCCCGCTTGCCTGCGGCGGGGAAGGCCGGGATCAGAAGCAGGCTCACCCGGTGAGGTCCGCCTTCGCCGATCCGGGAAAATCTCAGGAGGCTGGCCCTCAACAACCCCGCCGGCGAGGCGAGTTGAGGGCGAGATCAGAGCGCCGGCTACGCTCGTAGAAGCCATCTTCACGCGGTTATGGACGTGGGTTCGATTCCCACCGTCTCCACTAGATCTGGCCGCTGGAAAGGCGGTCCGCATCGCGCGGCAGACCTAGGCGGTCGACCACGCCTCCAGGAGCGCCACCGCCTGCGGCTCGAAAAGCCCGAAGCCGTGCTTGCGCGAGAGCTCGAGCGTCCGGGCCGCATGGTCGCGTGCCAGAGCCCCGTCGCCGCGCCCGGCGAGCGACTGGGCCCAGCCGAGATGTGCGCGGCCTGCCCACAGAAACAGCCCGTTGTGCTCGTGGAAATCGCACGCAAAGGCCAGATGCGTGTCGGCCTGCTCGTGGTCGCCCATGCAGGCGGCGAGCAGGCCCAGCCACATGCGGTTGTGGCCGTAGCCGATGACGCCGTTCCAGACGACCTGGTCGGTCCACGGCTCGATCAGCTCGTAGAGGATCGAAGCTGGGCCAGGGCTGGCGGTCAACACCGCGGTCTCGGCATATAGCGCCAGCGCGGTCAACGTCGCCGAGTTGTGCGCGATGTGGTCGAAGTGCTCACGCGCAGCTTCCTCCAGCATCTTCTCGGCCGCGCTGCCACGACCCAGGTAGCAAAGGGCCGCCGCCACCGCGGCTTGCCAGGCCGGGATCGCCGGGTACGCGCTTGCGCTCTGCTCCATCATCTCTATCACCTCGCTCGCGCGGCCTTGATAGTTGCGCGCCTGTAGGAGCGCGGCGCCGTAGACGAAGGCGGCGTCGGGTTGCCCAGCCTCCTGTCCGATCTGCAACGCGCGCTCGGCTGACCGCTCGCCGGCTGTCAGATCGCCGTGCATGAGCTCCCAACCGGCCCTGAGAAATGTGGCAAACCAGTTCAGCGTGGGCCGGTCCAGCTCCTGTGCGATCAGCGTCTGCTGCTCGAGGCCGAGCTCTGCGCGCTCGAAGTCTCCCCGCTCCAAGCAGGCGTGAAAGTCGAAGTTGTGCGCCGAGTATCGGAGGGCAGGATCTCCCACCGAGGCGGCACAGGCAAGAAGCTCCGGGGCGAGCTCGGTTCGCCAGGCGAGCGTGTCCGGTGCTCGGATCGCCTCCAACTTCACGAGCACCTCTGCGAGCGTCCTCGCGTCCCCCGTGGCGCGGGCCAACGAGATCGCCTCCTCGACGAGGGCGCGGCGCAGGCCGAAGTCCGCGTCCCACTCGAGTTCCAGCGCCTTCAGCGCGAGCAGCCGCGCGCGGCGACGGCGATTGGTCGGCTCGTCGAGCTCGATCGCGCGCTCGATCGCCGCGACCCGCTCCGCGTCGATCTGACCGAACGTGCTCGACACTTCCCCGCGGTTGTTCGCGAGCGCCGCTTCCGCGGCGAGCTCGGCGTCGGCGAGGGTGGAGGCGACGCGTGCGGCGTCGAGCAACGTCTCGCGGAAGTTGGGATCGCCGGTCTGGAGCTGCGCCTCGCCCAGCCCGATCAGGGCTTCACAGCGCTCGGTGCTGTTGCGATCGCCGATCAGCTCAACGGCGCCGGCGAACAGCTTCACGGCCTCGGCCGGCGCGAGGCCCTCGAGCGCCTGCTGCCCGGCACGCAGTGCGTAGCCGGCCGCCTTGTCCTTCTCGACCGAGACCGCGGCGAGTCGCCAGTGGAGTGCGAGCTCCGAGAGGTGGTCGCGGGGATCCCCGCCGTAGAGCTGCTCCAGAGCCTGAGCGACACTCCGGTGTATGCGCGCACGGCGGGTGGCGCCGAGGCTCTCATAGAGGGTCTGGTTGATCAGCGCGTGGGCGAAGCGAAACTGCCCGACGCGCTCGGAGGTCTCGGCCAGCAGCGAGGCAGCGACCGCTGCCTCGAGGTGGTCGAGCAACGCGCCTGCCTCGATGTCGAGCATCGTCTCGAGCAGCGCGAGGTCGAACACACGCCCGATCACCGCCGCCTCGGTCAGGACCTCGCGTGCCTCATCGCCGAGGCGCTCGATACGCCGCTCGATCACCTCGCGCACGCTCTCGGGCAGCGCGATCGGGATGGATGTGTCGATGCTCAAGCGCCCGCTCGCCTGCTCGAAGACCAGCCCGCCGGACTCTGACAGCCCGCGCACGATCTCGCCCACGAAGAACGGGTTGCCGTTGGTCTCCCCGGCGATCTGTGCGGCCAGCTCAACGGCATCTGGTTCCAGCTCGTGCCCCGCGACCGCGGTCATGAGCTGCGCCACCTCGTCCGCGCCGAGGCCGTCGAGGGCGACGCGCTGCACGCCCTCGATCGCGCGCAGGTCGGCGAGGACCGTGCTCAGCGGATGGTCCTTCCCGAGGTCCGAGCCACGGTAGGTGGCGATCAGGTGCAGAGCGCCCTGCTCGACGGTGCGCACGAGGTGCTTGAGCAGCACCACCGACTGCGCGTCGGCCCAGTGGAGATCGTCGAGTACCACGCAGACGGGTACCGTCTCGGCCATCTCACCGAGCAGCCCACCGACCGCATTGAACAACAGATAGCGCTCGGTCTCCGGGTCGGATGGTTGCGGTGGCGGTGGCCCATCGATGCGCTGGCTCAGGTTGCGCGCGAGACGCCCGAGCTCGCCCTGATGGCAAGCGAGGTGGCGTGCGAGCAGCTCCGCGGGGGCGTCTTCCACGATCTGCGTGCAGATCCCGATCCACGGCTCGTATGGCACCCCCAGCTCCTCAGAGCACGCACCCCAGAACACCGCAAACCCCTGTGCGTGGGCGTCGTGGGCGGCATAGCTCGCAAGCCGTGTCTTGCCGATTCCCGGCTCGCCCGACAGCAGTACGACCTGGCGCTTCCCCGCGCGCGCGAGCTTCGTCGCTCCCTCGAGCGCCGCGCGCTCCTCGATTCGCCCCACGTAGGAGACCGGCGGCACCGATCGAAGCAGCACCGGTAGCGGCCATCGGCTCGGTCCTCCAGCCTCCTCGACCAGTGGCGTCCAGGACACCGACAGTGCCTCCACTGGCTTCTCGAAGCCCTTCAGCTCGAGTTCTCCAGCGGGCGAGAACTCGACCCCCTTGCAGCGGCCGGCGAGGGTCTGCACCAGCGCCGAGACGACGATGCCATCCGCGGGTGCCTGGTCACAGAGGCGGGCGGCTTCGATCGAGGGCATCCCGAAGTAGTCCCCGTCCTTGACCGTCGACTCCCCGGCGCCGAGACCGATGCGTATGTGGAGACGCTGCTCAGCCTCGCGGTACCGGCGCTCAAAGCGCTGCTGCATCGCAACCGCACAGTTGACGGCCGCCGACGCCGAGGAGAACGCAACCAGGAGCCCGTCGCCGGTGTTCTTCACCTCTCGGCCTCCAGAGGAAGCGATCGCATCCCGCAGCAGATCGAAGTGCTCCTCGCGCAGCTCATCCGCCCGCACCGGACCGACCGCGTTGGCCAGCCGCGTCGAACCGACCAGATCGGTCAGCAGGATCGTCGCAAGCTCAACAGACTCGGCCACCAGCAAGCCCCCAAGACAATCGCCAAACCTCCGCGGAACCTACCACCACCCGTTGGCCACGCGCCGACGACGCGCACGCTCGTGGTCTCGCGTGGGAGCGACGTCACGCGGCAACCGGCGTACGCATAACGTGCCCAGGCACCTTGGACTCCAGCTGCTACATCTGGCAGGCCGGGCACCAGATGGTCGTCCGGCCGCCGATCCGCGCCTGCTCCAGCGCGCTGCCGTCGCGCGGGCAGTAGCCCACCCGCTTGCGGGCACGGGCGAAGCGCCCTGTGTGCACGCCGCCCTTGGCGTGAGCCGCACGGATGGCTGCCCGCAGGCTGCGGCGCAGGCGGTCGAGCTCCTCCTCGTCCAGTTCTCCAGTGAGCCTGCGCGGCGAGACGCGGGCCAGCCAGAGAACCTCGTCGGCCAGCAGATTGCCGATGCCGGCCAACGCGCCTTGGTCGAGCAGTCGCGCCTTGACGGGCGTGGCTCCGGATCCGACGCGGCGACGGAACTGCGCGCGCGTGATCTCAGCGGCGTCGGGCCCGAGGTGACTGTGGTCCGGCTCCAGCACCGCCCGGCCCAGCCGGCGCTTGTCGCGCAGCACCAAGCGATGGCCGCCGGACAGCTCGAGCGCGAAGCGGTCCCAGCGTGTGCCCGACTGCGGATCAAGCAGGATCTGGCCGGCCATCCCGAGGTGCAGACCGAGCGTAGGGCCGTCGTCGGTCTCGAGCCAGAGGAACTTCCCGCGCCGGTGCGCCCCGGTGACCCTGTGGCCGACCAGCGCGGTCGCGATCTCGCCGGACGCGTGAGGCCGACACACATAGCCGTCGCGATCGTCGACGGCGGTGATGAGGTGGCCCACAGAGTGCGCCAGGGTCTGACGCGCACGCTCAGCCTCGGGTAGCTCCGGCATCCCGCCCGAGGTTAGCCGGGCCGTGGTGATCTACGAGCAGGCCGAGGGTGGGGCGGGGTGCGTACTTCCCGACCCTACCTGGCGTTGTCTCCCGGGCTGGCTCGACAGCGCGGGATCGTCTGACCGCGCCGCAGGAGCCGGTCAGCCCTTCACCGGTGTCAGCGTGAAGGTCCCGACTTCGACAGGTTCGTGGCCTTCCACTGTCTCTGTTTCCTCGCCGGAGATGACGCCTTTCTTACCCTGGATGCCGACCAGTTCGAACTTGTAGCGCTGGCCTTCATAGATGAATTCCTGAATCAGCGTGTAGTTCTTGCCGGCGACCGAGACCGTGTCCACAGGTTCTTCAGGAACTGCAGTTTCAGGCGGCACCCGGAATTCGCCCTGCTTCTTGTAGATCTCAAACGGTTGTTCAAAGCATCTTTCAGGAGATTCCGTGTACACGTAGCACCACCGGTAATCCTTGGGCTTCGCCTTCTTGAAGTCGAAGACGTCCTGCTTTCCCGTCGCGCTCGTACCGCCGGACGTGGTCACCGTGACGTCGACCTTGCCCGCGGCCTCGGGCGGAGCTTCGGCGGTGATCGAGTCGGCCGAGTCGACCGTGAAGGAACGCGCCTCCGCTGAGCCGAACTGAACCTTCGTCGCGTGGCTGAGTTCGGTGCCCGTGATCGTGACCTTCGTCCGGCCGATTTCAGGCCCGGACCTCGGTTCGATCTTCGTGACCGTGGGTGGCGGGACGTAGGAGTAGTGGAAGGTGTCCGCCCCCACGATCGGACTGGGTCCGTTCGCGTTGATCGCTCGCACGTCCACCGCGCCGCTCTCGGCGGGCGCCTTGGCTCTGACTTCCCGTGCCGAGACGATCGTAAAGGTCGCGGGCGTGGAGCCGAACTCGACGCTCGTCGTCTTGCTCAGCCAAGCGCCGTGAATTGCGACTTCGGTTCCCACCGTGCCTTCCGCCGGAGTGATCGAGGTGACCGTCGGCGGTTCGGTTTTTTCGATGTGTTCGGCGATCCATGGGTCGACGACGTCGATCCGCTGCACAGCCGTGTCGTTGCACGCGCCGTTCGGGCCGGCCGAGGTGGTGCCGATCTCTTCACCGGATTTGTCGATGAAGGGCCCGCCGCTGTCGCCCTCACAGGTACCCCTCTGCTGCGCACTGCCGATGTTGACGTCGTTGTGTTTCCCGGATTCTTCGAGTTCCTCGACTACGAGGCCCGTGACGAGCATCATGTCTTCGGGAATTTCTGTCGCATTGGGGGACGTCAGCCCGTAGCCGGCTGCCGACATCAGCGCCCCTTCCTGGACTTCGGCGGCGTAGGTCGCAGGAGTCGCTAGGAGAATCGGTTCAACCGAGACCGGACTCGACAGGTGCAGCAGGCCCACATCGTCGTAAGGGGGGAGGGCGTGGTTCGAGTAGTAGCCGGAGGGCCGAAACGCTTCGGTCACGGATGCGACGTTCGCTTTCGTCCAGTTGATGTTGCCCCAGTCGACCCAGAATTTGGAGGCGGGTTCGGTTTTCGCACCGGCTTCAGTGACGTTGCCGACGCAGTGGCCGGCCGTCAGCACCCAGCTGGGCGCGATCACCGTCCCCGAGCAGGACGATTCCCATTCTTTGCTCGACGGGCCGTATGCGACCCTCACGAGGAAGGGCGAATAGTGCGCCGTGCCGCCCTCGATGAACGGCCGGGCGGCGGCTCCTCCGGGCAGCGTCGCGGCTGCCAGTGCAGCGGCCACAAGGGTGAGCGCCCACCTCAGACGTGAGCTTGCACCAACCATCCAGGACATCTCATCCCCTCCGTTCAGAGCCGCCGACGCAGGCTTTCCCAGCCCGTCCTTGCGGCGCCGAGTCTAGAAGGCGTCGCCCGTGCGCGGCTGCTCCCGTGCGGGTTTGTCGACTCGACCACCGCGGGGATGAGCGTCGCCGCTCAGGCTCAAGCGGAGCCCGAGCGCTCACCCAGGTCGAAGCGCCCCCGCGAGGTCAGCGGTGTGTGGCGCACGACCTCGGGGAGGTACTCGTCGAGGAACACGCGGGCGACCAGTTCCTGCCGCGATGCGACGCCGAGCTTCTCGTAGAGGTTCTTGACATGGTCCTCGACGGTGTAGGGGGAGACGACCAGGGTCTCGGCCATCTCCGTGCGGGAGAGGCCGCGGGCCAGCAGAGTCGCGACCTCCCGCTCACGCGCGGTCGCGCCGCACGCCTCGAGGCGGACGGTCGCTGCGTGCGCGCCCGTCGCCCGCTCGAGCACGACCGCCACCCGGCCGTCGTCGCGCGATCCGGGCAGCGACGCGTGCAGCGTGACCCAGCCGTCGCCACCGGGCACGGTGACCACATTGCCCGCGCCCTGAGCGCCGTCGGGCGCGGAGCGGACGAATGAGGCAAGCGCGAGCACGGGCGTCGGGATCGTCTCGTCGGTGTAGCCGGACTCCCTCGGATTGAGCGACGCGAGCAGCTCCCGCGCGGGATCCGTCATCAGCTCGACCTCGTCGTGCGCGTCGAGGACCACCATCCCGGGAGCCTCCTCGCCGGTGATCCGTCGAGCCGCATCGAAGCGCAGGGACGCGCGGATGCCGCGGGCGATCGCCCCGGTCACGGCTGCGAGCGCGTCGGCGTCACGCTGCTGGAACGCGCCACTGCTCCCGCGGCGGGCGATGTGGACCGCGCCCCAGACGCGACCGCGAAGGGCGAACGTGGCGCGCAGCTCATGGGGGATGTCGGCGGGCAGGAGCAGATCGCGGTAGCGCGCGCTGCGCTGGGGATCGCCGCGGGTCACGTGGTCGAGGATCCCGACCGGCACGCGCCGCGCGGCCAGACCGGCGAAGGTGTTCACGTCCTCGACCATGTACTCGCTGCGCACGATCAGCTCTCCCGCGGCCGGCGTCTCCTCGGGGGTGAACACCCCGCGTTCGACGAGCTCCTTCGGGGCGTCGGTTGTGAGCAGGCGCGTGCTCGGATCCAGCGTGTGCCAGCAGCTCGCGTCGTTGTCGATCACCTCGCGCAGCCGCAGCGAGAGCTCCGCGAAGAACTCCTCGCGTGGCAGTCCGCGCGAGCCCAGCAGGTCGATCTCCTCGATCAGACGCTCGACCGTCCAGCCCATGTCAGTCAGTCTCTCATGCCGCGCGGGAAGCTCTCCCCGGCCGCGGCGTCATCCCAGGAACGCGGTCATCCGGATCGAGACGAGAACCCCGGGGGGTTCGGGGCCGAGCCTCGCCACGTAGCGCGCGGGTGGGTCGGCGGCGAACCAGCGTGCGTACTCCTCGTTGAGCCCGTCGAAGTCCTCGGGGTGGGTGAGCAGCAGTCCAACCTCGATCACGTCATCGAGGCGCGCGCCTCCCGCGCTCAAGATCGCCTCGCAGTTTCTCAGCGCCTGCGCGGTCTGAGCCTGGATCGTCTCGCCGGCGAGCGTCCCGTCGGCGGGGTCGATCCCGACGATCCCCGACAGGATCAGCATCGGTCCGGCCTTGACCGCCTGACTGAACATCGGTGAGGCGGGGGCGTCTGCGGTTGAGACGATCTCGCGCGGCATCCTCGATCCTTTCGCTTATCGGCTGGGCATCGACCAGCGGATCCCAGCACAACGCCTGCCCTCGCGCGGCCCGCCGGCGGCGCGCGGCGGCGCGATCGTGATCATCGCGAGCAGCGATCCCGAGCTGATCGCGAGCTGCACTCGTGTGGTGTCGCTCGGCGGACCCGAGGTGGTAGCGTCGTCGGAGCCGTGAGGGATCACTGAAGGCGAGGGGGAGGGGACACGATGGGAACGAGGAGCTGCGCCGTCGGCGGCGTCGTGGGGTTGGTTTTGCTGTTGGCCGCGGTGCCGGTCGCAGCGGGTGAAGGCATCACGATCGAAACACCGGTGGGGCCGGTGACCTGCGCGCCCGATCCGGAACGCGCTCCGGGGCCGGAGGCGATCGCCTCGACTCCGTTCGCGCACGGGCTAAAGGTGACGATCGCGGAAACCGGCGCGCTCCGTTGTCAGACGGCCGCGCTCGGTGAGGTCGAGGTCACCGCGGCGGGACTGCCCTGGCGGCTGACCGTGAACGAGAAACGGTCGACCGTGCGGCTCAACGGAAGCCCGAAGCCCGCGCTGCTGCTCCAGTCCGTCGAGCTCCCCTCGCTGATGTGCCGCTATCAGGCGGGTAAGGTCGTGGGGAGCCTGAGCTCGGGTGGTGCGTTCTCGTTGAGCCTCGCGGTGATGAGGGTACGCCTGACCAAGACCATGAGCAGCGCCCTCTGTCCCGCGCTGGGCCCGCTGGACCTCGACGTCACGCTGCCCTAGCCGGCTGCAACCGAGGTCTTGGGCGTCCGCGTCCTGTGACCGCAGGCCTGCCTTCGGCTTCCGCCATGGCCTACAAACGCTCTCGCTTAATCAAATTAATGGAATGTTTCTTACTATGGACATAACTGCTTGACGTCTGTATCGTCGCGAGAAATGCGACTCACGACCGCGTTCATCGTCTCCGCCCTCGTGCTGATGTTCGGCGCGAATGCGGCGAGCGCGTTCAAATTCGAAGAAACCTACGGCTTTCGAAATGTAGCCCCGAGTGGCTACATACAGTCCGCGGGCGCGCACACTTTCAAAAGCAACTCGGGTGTTGCGACCAACGGAAACCCCTATATGGCGTGCCAGCTCTACAACGGCAATAGCAATGTGGTGGCGCATGGCAGCGGGTCATGCGACGTCGGCTTCGCTTTTACCGAATACGTCTGGGCCCGCGTCTACAACGAGAGTTCGGGCACCTACTACTTCTACGGCTATGCGCATACGGAATAGACGGACAACGGCTTTGGCCGCAGTCGCCGCCCTCGCGCTGGCGCTCACCGGCGTAGCCGTCTCGAGCGCATTCGAATCACAGAGCCCGTCGACGACGCTTACGCCGGCGCAGGCTGAAGCAAAGGTGAAGGACCCTAACTACGACATCAAGTCGCACGGTCTCTCGACAGCAACGCCGACAGACGTCTTCACGATGGCCAACGGCAGCAGCGTCAGCGTGCTGGGTAGCGGGAACGATCGCTGCGTGAAGCCCGAGTACGGTGAGGCGCGTTGCGGCGATCCGGTCGAAATTGCGGCTGGCCAGACGATCGAAGTCGTCGATGAATGCGGGGCCAAGGAACGTAATCGCATGGAGGTCACTGGTCTCGCGCCCACAAGCGCGACCACTGCCCTTCTCGCGTCCAGCGACGGCAGCTCGATCACGTCGTCAGTGGTGGACGGTGCGTTCAAGTTCGATGCGTCGAACCCCGTGAGCGGAGGCCCGTATCCCACGCACGTGGTATGGCTCGACTCGTCCGGGACCGTCGTGGCGTCCGCCGATCTCCCGGTCCGGGGCAACGACTTCTGCATCCAGCCTTAGCTCGGGGAAGGACGGCGACGGAAAGCTCCCGCACGTACGCACCGCGCCGTGTGGGCCAAACTGGCTGGCATGCGCGACCCTCGCATCGACGATTACATCGCCTCGCTGCCCCCGTGGCAGCAGGAGATCTGCAACACCGTGCGGCGACTGGTCCACGCGGCCGATGCGGAGATCGAGGAGGAGATCAAGCGCACCAACCGTCCCTACTTCGTGCTCGAAGGGAACGTCTGCGCACTGCTCGCGGCGAAGAGCCACGTCAACGTCTTCATCTACGACCCGATCGCCCCTGACCCGCACGGCATCATCAACCAGGGCAGCGGCAATGCCACCGCTCGCGCGATCCAGGTTCGCAGGGGCGAGCCGATCGAGGAGGACGCGATGGTCGCTCTGTTCAGAGCGGTGATCGCGAACAACCGAGCGGGAGGGTGGAGGCGGCTGAAGGGGGGCTAGCCGCCCACCACCGCGGCGAGCGCCGCATCGAGATCGGGGAGGTCCCCCGCGTGTTCCGGCAGCGCGCGCCATCTCACGATCCCGTCGCGATCGAGCGCGAAGGTGCCCGCCGACTGCCAGCGCGTACCCGCCGGGTGGCGGTTTCGCACTCCCTCGCGCGCGAGGCCCGCCACCGCGCGCAGCGAACGCCGCCCTAGGAAGTGCCCGAGGCTCGTGCGCTCGAGACCCCACTCCGCGTAGCACCCGCGTGAGGGATCGCAGGCGAGCCGCACGGCCCCCGCGCCACCGAGCGCCTGCGCCCAGCGCTCCGTCTGCTCCGCGCTCGCGTGGCTGATCGCGAGCCAGCTCAGCTCGGGTGAGCGAGCGGCGCGCTCGCGCAGCATCTGCATCGTGCGCTCCGCAAACGGGCATCCGGTGTGACGCAGGAACGCCACGACCGTCGCACGGCCCGGCGCGAGCTCCACCGGCAACGCGCGCGCGGGATCCCCCGGCGCGGGTGCGGGGGAGACCGCGAGCGGGCTCGGCCTGAGGAACGTGCGCGGATCCACATCCCGAAGCTATTCGATCGCCCCGGTGCGTTCAAAAAGCGCCCGCCGCTCCCGCCGAGCTCGTGAGCGGTTAGCCTCAGAGATCGCGCGCAACATCTGCAAGCCGATCGCGTCTAAGAGACCGTGAACCGATCAGATGAACCCCAGCCGCCCAACTTCGGCGACGATGCGTTCCGGGCGCTAGTCGATGCGCATCGTGCCGAGCTGCTCCGCTACGCGCGGCGCTGTCTCGGCTCGCGCTCGGAGATCGCGGAGGACGTGCTCCAGGAGTCCTTCCTGAAGGCCTACCGGCGTCTCGCCGCGGGCGACGAGCCGCAGAACACGCGAGCCTGGCTGTTCGCGATCGTGCGCAACACCGCGATCGACGCCGCGCGGCAAGCGCCCGGAGCGCTGCCGCTCGACTCCCACCACGGCGCGGCCACCGGACCGACGCCCCTGGAGGCGATCGAGCAGAGCGAGTGGATCGAGTGGCTGATGGGCGCGATCGGGACGCTCCCCGTACGCCAGCGCGAAGCGCTCGTCGGCCACGCGCTCGAAGGTCGCAGCTATCGGGAGCTCGCCACGAGCTCGAAGACCACGGTCTCCGCGATCAAGACCCTGATCCATCGCGCCCGGCGCGGCCTCGCCGATGGGTCGGCGCTGCATGCGCTGGGCGCGCCTTTCCTCTTCCTCTCCAGGCGCCTGGCCGGGTTCAGCGCGAACCGTGCGATCGCGGGGAAGCTCTCCGCCAACGGCCTCGCCGGGGTGCTCGCCGCGGCTGTGGGCACGGCCACGATCACCTCGGGGCTGCTGTTCGCCGTCCACGGTGGGCCGTCCGCGGCGATCGCCGCCCCAGGGCGCCACCTCTCCAAGGCGCATGTGGTCTCCTACCGCCGCCCCCACACCGGGGGCGTCCGGGCACCCGCACCCGCCGCCTCACCGGTCGTGCGGCTGCACCGCGAAGCGCGACGCGCCACGAGCGAGTGCGACCGCGGCAAGCACCTGGACCGCAAGCTGCGCAGCGCTGCCCTGCGGTACGCCGCGAGCCACCTGAACACCTCGCTGATGGAGTACACCGAATGCGGGCGCATACTCCGCGACCGTGCGACCCAGATCACCTGGGGCCATCGCCACCCGCACGGCGCCCCCGCGCAGAAGCGGCGCCGACCGGTACATCGCGCCACCGCACGCTAGTCGCGCTCGCGATCGCCGCTTCGGCGACGCGCTCGCTCAGGAGTCGGCCGGCGCGGTCGCCACTCGGCGCGCGGCGGAGAAGGAGACGAGACGGCCACGATCCTCGTCCCAGAGCTTCAGCCTCGTCGCGCGCATCCCGTCCCAGACACCGAGGGTCGGGACCTCCTGGAAGACCGCGTTCTCGTCGTGGGCGCGCTTGAGGTTGTAGTTCGGCACACGCGCGTTGAGATGGTGGACGTGGTGGTAGCCGATGTTCCCGCTGCAGAAACGCAGCAGAGCGGGGAGCTTCAGGAACGAGCTGCCACGCAGCGCCGCGTCGGTGTAGCTCCACTCATCCGCCGCTGCCCAGTACGCGTCCTCGAACTGGTGCTGCACGTAGAAGAGCCAGATCCCGGCGGAGCCTGCGAGCAGTGCAGCCGGCCCGCAGACGAGCAGGTAGGTGAGCGGCCCCATCAGCCAGCACAGCAGCCCGACGATCGTCGCCAGGGCGATGTTCGTTCCGATCACACTGCGCTTCATCCGCGGGCGCGCGTTCTTCGCCACGATCCGCGGGCCGATGATCATCGCGAACAGCGGGCCGAGCCCGAACATCACGAGCGGGTTGCGGAAGAGACGGTAGGCGAGGCGCCCGCGCCACGGTTTCTCGCGGTACTCGCCGATCGTGAGGGTCGGCACGTCGCCTGTGCCGCGGCGCTCGAGGTCGCCCGCCGTCGCGTGATGGACGGCGTGATCGTGGCGCCAGCGCAGGAAGGGGGAGTAGATCAGCAGCCCGAGCACGGTTCCCAGCCAGAGGTTCCCTCGCCGGGAGCGCAGGAACGAGCCGTGCGAGCAGTCATGGAAGACGATGAAGGTGCGCACCAGGAAGGCGGCCGCCGGGACCGAGAGCGCGAGCACCGCGAGCGTCGATGTGGCGGCGAGTCGCCACATCAGGACGGTGAGCGCCAGGTAGGGGAGGACCGAGGTCGCGAGGCAGAACGCCGCGCGGAGATGGTTCGGCCTGCGCGTACGGCGCGAGGTCGCCACGGCAGAACTCCGGCTCTTCGACGCGAGGGTCTCGCGGGGGCGGAAGCGTCGCCGACCGGGCGCCCTCGGGGGCGTCGTGTTCGAGTTTGAGGGTCACGTGGTGGCCGAGATTCCTGGGGCCGCGCGTTCGTCAGAATGGGCGACCGACGTCCACTCTACGCGGTGGGTCAGCCGGATGCGCCGTCAACGGACGGACGTGCTCCCGCATACTCCGAGGATGAGCGTCGGCGAGCCTCCGGAGATCTACGAGCACGACCCCTCAGCGGCGCCGGACGAGGACTTCGAGCGTGGGACGCTCGCTCACCTGCGACCAGGCAACAAGGGGCGAATGCTCGATCCGCGCCGCACCCCCGTGAGGGTGCTCGCGCTCGATGAGAGCGACGCGACCTTCGCGCTCCGCGTCGAGGGCTTCGAGGATCGCGGCGCGTGCTGGCGCCTTCCCGTCGAGGACGTCGAGGGGTTCCAGTTCGAGCCCGGGGGAGGGCGCCTGGAGCCCGAGCACGTGGGACGCCTCGCCCAAATGGCCGAGCGCTACGCTCGCCCCCTCGAGATCGAGGTCGAGGAGGTGGCGAGGGCCGAGACGGAGCTGGCGCTGATCGCCGAACGCGAGCGTCTACGCCCGCGACTCGCCTCGGTTCCCGGTCTCGCCGCCCTCGACCTCCCCGCGCTCGCGCGAGAGCGTGAGGGCTCGCCGCTCGCCGCGACCGCCCTCGCGGAGCTGCTCGCCGCCGCCGGGCTCGACGCGCTCGAGCACGAGTTCGCGGCAACCTACGTCTCGAACCCCGCTTCCGGGGAGGTCGTAAAGGGTCACGCGATCGTGCTCGCAGAGATCGGGCTGTGCCCCTATCACGGTCGGCCCGTCCGTGGCAGCGCGCTCTTCACCGGCACCGGTTCGCGCGAGGCGAGACGCGCGCACATCCTGCTTCGACTCGCGTTCCTCGCCGAGCTGTTCGGGCTACTCGACCTGTCGCGGGTGGAGCTCTTCCGAGGGGTCGCCACCGACCGCCTCGTGAGCAGGTCGCACCCGCCTTCGCTGCTCGCCGCGACCTTCTCGCGCGAGGTCGCACTCGCCCACCTCGCAAGTCCCACCCGTCTGAGGATGCTCGCGCGCCAGCACGTACCCACCTCCCGCGTGCTCATGTCGTTCATCGAGACGCGCGAGATGAGCGAGCGCTACCGCGAGGCCGAGGCGGTGCTGATCGGCGACCCCGCCAACACGCTCTTCTGAGCGCCCGTCGCGATCCTCGCGCGATAGGGTTTTTCCGGTCGTGGCTCGGGTGTGGGCCGATTCGAGATTCGAGGGGGGCGTCGTGGGCAAGCAGGTGGTCGTGCTCGGAGCGGGGTTCGGGGGGCTCGAGCTCGCGAGCGTCCTCTCGGAAGCTCTGGGCGAGGACGCGGGCGTCTCGCTGATCGACCGCTCGGACTCGTTCGTCTTCGGTTTCTCCAAGCTCGACTTGATGTTCGGACGCGCCACGCCCGAGGAGATCCGCCTGCCTTATTCCGCGATTGCCAAGCCGGGCGTGCGCATCGTTCGCGAGACCGTCACCGCGATCGACCCGGAGGCACGCCGCGTGAGCACCGACGGCGGGACCTACGAGGCCGATGCGCTCGTGATCGCGCTGGGCGCCGACTACGACCTCGACGCGACTCCGGGCGTCGCCGAGGCGGGCGAGTTCTACTCGGTTGCGGGCGCGGAACGGCTCGCCGCCGCGATCCCCGCGTTCTCCTCGGGCCACGCCGTGATCGGTGTCTGCGGTGCGCCCTTCAAGTGTCCACCCGCTCCCTCGGAGTGCGCCCTGCTGCTCGATGACGAGCTCACCGCGCGCGGCGTTCGTGAGGCGTGCTCGATCACCTTCGTGATGCCGCTCTCCACGCCCGTTCCCCCCTCGCCGGAGACCTCCGCCGCGCTCGAAGCGGAGTTCGCCTCGCGCGGGATCGAGCTGCTCTGCGGGCGCCGCATCGCCTCCGTGGACACCGCGCGCGGCCTCGCGCTGCTCGACGACAGCAGCGAGCTCCCCTACGACCTGTTCCTCGGCGTTCCCAAGCATCGCGCTCCCGCGGTCGTGATCGAGAGCGGGATCACCGAGGATGGCTATGTCCCCGTCGATGCCGCCACGCTGAGGACGCGACACGCCGGCGTCTACGCGCTCGGTGACTGCGCCACCGCGGGGGTGCCGAAGGCGGGCGTGTTCGCCGAGGGCGCCGCGCGGGTAGTCGCGCGGGCGCTGATCGCCGAGCTCCACGGTGGCGAGGAAGCGCCTCGCCACCTCGGCCAGGGGACCTGTTACATCGAGTTCGGGCAGGGTCGGATCGGCAGCGTCGACATCGACTTCCTCTCCGGGCCGGAGAAAACCGGTGTCTTCAACGCGCCCTCGGCCGAGCAGATGGCGCTCAAGCAGCGCTTCGGCTCGAGTCGCCGCGCGCGCTGGTTCGGTCTCTGAGCGGCGCGAGCCGGTCGAGCAGCGTGTCGAGCGCGCCGCGTGCGAGCTCCAACGCCGCGGGCTGGTCCGTCGCCGAGGCGATGAACAGCGCCGCCTCGTTGAGCGCGGCGAGCAACATGTTCGCGAACAGCTCACCCTCACCCTCGGGGATCCGCCCTTCGCCTTCGAGCAGCTCGAAGGCCGCTCGCAGACCCCCGAGCGTGTGCTGCTCGTCGAGCCCGCGCCAGCGCTCCCAGCCGAGCACGGTCGGCGGGTCGAGCAGCGCGATCCGCTGCACCGCGGGGTCGAGCGCCATCGCGAGCCACTCGCGCGAGCCTTCGCGGATCCGCTCGCGCGCGTCTTCCCCGCCTGCATCGGCCGCGCGCATCGTGCGCTCGGCGATCTCGGCGAAGACCTCGTCCGCAACCGCGTCGAACAGCTCCGCCTTGCTCGTGAAGTGGTGGTAGAGCGCCCCGCGCGCCACCCCCGAGGCGGCGAGCACCGCCTCGACGGGGGTCGCCTCGTAGCCGCGCTCCCCGAAGAGCTCCCGCGCCGCCGCGATCAGGCGCTCGCGCGTCGCCTGCCCGCGCGCTCTTCTTCCGTCCGGCATCGCTCGATTGTAAACCGACTGACGGTCTGATACCTTGCGCCCGCCAACAGCCTCAGCCGACAGTCACCAGGACCAGGGGGTAGCCGTGAAAGTGCAGATGTTCAACGTGGGTTGGATCTCCACGCCGGCGCCGATCTACCTCCCCGGGGAGGACCCGGAGAGCAGGCTCAGGTTCCCGGTCCCCGCCTACCTGATCGAGACCGATCAGGAGCGGATCCTGATCGACACCGGACTGCATCCCGGCTCGGTCGCCGACCCCGTGGCCTTCTACGGGCGCCCCGAAGCGGGACTCTTCGAGCTAGAGCTCGACGAGCCGCTGACCGAGCAGGTCGACGTGAGCACGCTCACTCGCGTCGTGCTCACGCACCTGCACTTCGATCACGTGGGCTCGCTGACGCTGCTGCCGCCCTCGCTGCCGATCGTCGTCCAGCGACGCGAATGGGAGGCGGGCAGGGACGAGGCTGCGATCGCGCGCAACTTCCTCTACCCCCGCGACTACACGGTGGACGACCGCGAGGTCGTGCTCGTCGACGGTGACCACGACCTGCTCGGGGACGGCTCGATCGAGCTGCTGCTCACGCCGGGGCACACGCCGGGCCACCAATCGGTGCGGGTGGGCGAGGGGCTCGTGATCGGGGCGGACGTGGGCCACTTCGCCTCCACGCTCGACGACAGGCGCTTTCCCTCCTTCGCCGACGACTTCGAGGCCCAGGCCGGCTCGGCCGACCGGCTGCTCGCGATGCGCGAAGCGGGCGCGATCGTGCTTCCCGGCCACGACCCCGACGTGCTGCACCCCGGCCCGGTCGAGCTGAGTCCGTGAGCGCAGCCGGGCCGATCGAGCCCGGCTCGCCTCCCTCCCGGCAGCGCTTGCGGCGCGGCGAGGTGGAGCTCTCGTGCCTGGACTTCGGCGGCGCGGGGACGCCGGTGATGCTGCTCCACGGCCTCGCCGGACACGGGGGTGAGTGGCGCCAGACGGCGAGCTGGCTGACGGCCTCCCATCGCGTGCTCGCGCTCGACGAGCGCGGCCACGGTGAGAGCACGAGATGCCCGGATGATGTCTCGCCTCACGCGCGTGTCGCCGACGTGGCGCTCGCAATCGAGCGGCTCGCCGACGGCCCGGTGGTGCTCGCGGGGCAGTCGCTCGGAGCGCACCTCGCGCTGCTCGTGGCCGCCGCCCATCCGCAGCTGGTCCGCGGGCTCCTCGTCGCCGAGGCGCACCCGGGAGCGGATCCGGAAGGCCTCGCCGCCGCCTCGATCGAGCGTTGGTTCGAGAGCTGGCCCACTCCGTTTCCCACGCGCGATCGGGCGGTCGCGTTCTTCGGCGGAGGACTGCGGGGCGAAGCGTGGGCGGACGGTCTGCGGAGCGGGCCGGAGGGCCTCGAGCCGCGCTTCGAGGCCGCGCGGCTCGCGCGGATGTTGCTTGAGGCGACGGCGCACGATCACATCGCCGAGTGGGAGTCGATCGCCGCCCCCGCGCTCGTCGTGCGGGCGGGCAACGGGTACTTCGAGGCCGCCGATCTCGAAGCGCTCGCCGCGCGGGGAGCGAGGGCGCGTTACGCCGAGCTGCCCCGCGCAGGGCACGATCTGCACCTGGAAGATCCGGACGGTTGGCGCGAGCTGCTCACGGGCTTCCTGCGTGAGATCGACTAGGCCGCGGGCGAGCGCCGCGCGCCCGCGGGGATTCAGCTCGCGAGGATCAGCTCCGCCGCGCCGCGCGCATCGGGCGCCCGCCTCCTCGCCTCGCCCTCGGTGCGGATCAGCACGGCCGGAATCCCGATCGCTTCGGCGCCGGCCACATCGGCGCGCGGGTTGTCGCCCACCATCCAGCAGCGCTCCGGCTCCCCGCTCGCGCGCAGCGCGATTCGGAAGGCCTCCGAGTGGGGCTTCTCGTAGCCCGTCGTCGCGGAGCTGAAGATCGCCTCGAGGTGCGGGCTCAGGCCGAGCTGCTCGACCAGACGCGGGAGCTCGGGGACGTGGTTGGAGACCACCACGTTGCGCCATCCCGATGCGGCGGTGAGCGTGAGCGCCTCGAGCGTGTCCCCGAACAGGCTCCAGACGCGCGAGCCGTCGACAAAGCGTTCACGGACGTGTCCCAGCAGCTCCGCCGCGCGCTGCTCGGCGACCCCGCAGCTCTGCATCGCCCCGCCGAGCAGCGGCCCCAGCGCGGACCACCAAGCGTCGGCGTCAGCCAGCTCGGGGTGCGCGCTCTCGTGCCGATGCCATGGGAACCCGCCGCTGAGCCGTGCGCGGAGCTGCTCGATCGTCGCGCCGTGGCCCGGCTCGTGCTCGTCGAGGACTTCGAGCACGCATCCGCTCCACAGCCCATCGCGCCAGGCGAGCGTGCCGTCGAAGTCCCACATCACGAGCTGCGAGCTCACCGCGAACCGACTGGCTCAGTCGCCGGGCCGGTAGGCGCGAAAGCGCAGCGAGCGCCCGCCCGTCTCGACCTGCGGCCGCTCGAACCCCGCCGCGGCTAGCCGCTCGGGCAGCGTCCCCGGGTCGATCGGGTTCAGCGTGTCGCCCACGTGGATCAGCTTGAAGAGCGTGCCCGTTCCGAGGCTGTCGCTGCCCGCGAACACGCCACCCGGGCGCAGCACACGCAGCGCCTCGGCGAAGGCCTCGTCCTGCAGCTCGGGCGAGTGCAGGTGGTGGAGCATCGTGAAGCAGAGCACGCCGCTGAAGCTCCGATCCTCGTAGGGCATGCGCGTCGCGTCGCCCTGCGTGACGCCGACCTCCTCGCCGAGCGTGCTGCGCAGGCGCTCGCAGTACTGCGGCTCTAGCTCGAGCACGCTCAGGCGCCCCGGGCGTCGGGCGAGGACACGGCTCGTCGCCCCGAAGCCGGGACCGAACTCGAGCACCTCCGCGCCCGGCTCGACGTCCCGCAACGCCCAGGGAAGCAGCTCGCCTTCGACCTTCCCAGCCCACCAGCCCGAGGAGCAGATCAGGTTGTGCACGCTGTTCACAGGGCGAGGTTATCGTCGGCTCGGCGTATCTTCCTGCTATGTCGGCCCCCGGGCATCAGGTGCGAGCAGCCACCCTCGAGGACGCCGCCGCATGCGCGGCGATCTACGCGCCCTACGTCGAGACGACCGCGGTCAGCTTCGAGCTCGAGCCCCCCTCAGCCGCGGAGATGGCGGAGCGGATCGAGAGCTCGCTGCGCACGCACGCCTGGTTGGTTCTCGAAGCGCAGGGCCGCGTCGTGGGCTATGCCTACGGGGCGCCGATGCACAAGCGCGCGGCCTACCGCTGGTCGTGTGAGGTGAGCGTCTACCTGGAGATGGGCCGTCGCCGCACCGGCGCGGGCAGGGCGCTGTATGAGGCTCTGCTCGCGCGCCTGCGCGAGCGCGGGTTCCGGCAGGCGATAGCGGGGATGACGCTGCCCAACGAGGCGAGCGAGGGATTGCACCGCGCGATGGGCTTCCAGACCGTGGGCGTCTACCGTCAGATCGGCTTCAAGCTCGGCGCCTGGCACGACGTCGAGATGGCGCAGCTCTCGCTCCTCGCGGGGCATCGAACCGAGCCGGGGGAGCCCGTCGAGCCCTGCTAGCAGCGCTCAGCGGCCGCGCCGCGCGCTGAGCATCGGCGCGAGCAGTGCCGCGAGGCCGAGCACGACGAGGATCAGGGGCCAGCCGAGCAGGCTGTGTGACTGGCCGTGGCCGGACTCCACGCGTGTGAGCTGGGTCATCACGCTGATCAGGAAGATCAGCAGCCCGACCGCGCCCACGTACCCCGGGCCGCGGTTTCGCGAGCGCGCTCCAAGCCAGACCAACCCGAGTGAGACGATCAGCAGGTAGATGTCCCAGCCTTTCGTCTGCAATCCGGAGATGTGCCCGAACAGCGAGGGATGGACGGCGGTGTCGCCGCCGACGCCGCCGACTTCGTTCACGCCGCGGATCGAATGGATTTCTGCCGAGCGCGACGAGTGCACAGCGCCCGCCGCCAGCAGGCCGATGCTGCTGACCGCGCCGAGGATCACACCCACGAACCCGGCGGCGACCGCTCCGATCCCGCCCGCGGTGGCGATCTCCGGGGCTCCACCTGCGTCGAGCAGCGCCATCGCCGCCGCGATCAGCCGAGCACCGCGCCGCCCGCGAGCAGCAGCCAGCGCACGGTGTCGCCAGAGGGGTCGTGGATGATCTTCGCCCACACGAGCATCCATGCGCCGAGCAGCGCGACGCCCGCGAGCAGCATCGCGTAGCGAGAGCCGGCCCGGCGCGAGCCCACGATCGCGATCGCGGCGGTGGCGGCCAGCACCCCCGCGTCGTAGAGCAGATGTCTCGTGCCCGCCCCGGCCCAGCGCAGCAGCAGGAAGAGCGCGACCGGCGAGAGCAGGATCGAGGTTACGAGCAGCACCGCGCGCCAGGGCTCCGCGACGCTCGGACTCCATCGTCCGCGGCCGGTGACCGCGACCGCGAACAGCGCCGTGGCGGGCACAGCGACGACGAGCATCAGCTCGAAGTCGCTCCAGCTGTGCGGACCGCTGCGACGCGAGATCACGACGACGGCCCCGAGCGCGAGCATCACTCCACCGACGGCGCGCAGCGCCCCTGCGAAATCACCGCCCCTGTCGCGCACGAATCCGAGCCTACGGGGCAGTTCGGATGGCTCGGCTAGCTCTCGCCGTGGAGAACGGCGCGCACCGCGGCGGGCAGGCGCTCGCGCCGGGAAGGCGCGGCGATCCCCGATACGAGCTGCCGGTGCGCGAAGCCGTGAGGGAGGTCGACGAGCGCGAGCAGGACGAGGTCGCGCCCGCGGCGATCGGCGCGGCCGTAGAGCGAGCGCGCGAGCACGCTCATCAGCTCGAGGACCTGCTCGTTGGCCGTCTCGAGCTCCGCGCCGAGCGATCCGAGCTCGCGTCCGAGCAGGTCGCCGCGGCGCAGCACGTCGAGCAGCAGAGTGTCCTCGGGGTCGGCGAGGCAGTGGTCGTACATCGCGAGCGCAACGGCCTCGGCGCTCTCCAACGGGCGCTCGCGTGCGACGGGTACGGCGAGCGCCCGCGCCTGGCTGCGGCGCACGGCGCGCAGCCAGACCTGTGCGAGCAGCTCGTCGATCGAGCGGAAGCGGTGGTAGATCGACCCGACGGGGACCCCGGCCGCCCGGCCGATCGCTTCGACCGTCGCCCCGCGCACACCGCGGTCGAGGATCACCTCGCGCGCCGCGTCGAGGATCGCTTCGGTGGAGAACACGCGACGCGGCAAGGTGTGTAGAGTCTATCTTCTAGAGCAGATCTTCTACAAGGAGGCAGTGGTGGCAACGCTGACGCGCGAGGGAGATGTGTTCGTGCTCGATCTCGGCGAGGGGGAGAACCGGTTCAACGCCGAATCGCTCGATTCGATCGAGACGTGCCTCTCGGAGATCGAAGCGGCGGCGCCCTGCGCGCTCGTCACGACGGCGCGCGGGAAGATCTGGTCCAACGGCCTCGACCTCGAGTGGATCGCCGCGCAGGGCGACGGTGCGATCCCGTTCGTCGGGCGCGTCCACGAGCTGCTCGCTCGCGTGCTCGAGATCGGCGTCCCGACAGTCGCCGCCCTTCAGGGTCACGTGTTCGCGGCCGGGGCGATGTTCGCGCTCGCACACGACGAGCGCCTGATGCGCTCGGACCGCGGCTTCTTCTGCCTCCCCGAGGTCGACATCCGCATCCCGTTCACGCCGGGCATGAACGCGCTGATCGCCTCGCGGCTGCCGATCGCGGCGGCGCACGAGGCGATGACGACCGGCCGTCGCTACGGCGGGGGCGAGGCGGCGCGGGCAGGGATCGTCACGCAGGCGCTCGCCGAGCACGAGGTGCTCCCGGCGGCGCTCGCCCGCGCGCAGGCTCTGAGCGGCAAGGACCGCGACACGTTGAGGACGATCAAGCAGCGGCTCTATGCACCCGCGCTTGACGCGCTGCGCGGTCCGCAGGGGCTCTGAGCGGATGCGGATCTGGCCCCGCTTCGTCTATGAGTGGGGCCCCACCGCGCAGGAGATCGCGGATCAGTTTCCCTGCGATGCGCTGATCGGAGAGGCGGGGGAGAGCTTCCACCGTGCGATCGAGATCGACGCGCCCGCGGAGATCGTCTTCCGCTGGCTCTGCCAGCTGCGAGCGGCCCCCTACAGCTATGACCTGATCGACAACCGCGGACGGCGCAGTCCGCAGTCGCTCACCTCGGGCCTCGAGCGGCTCGAACGAGGTCAGCGCGTGATGAGCATCTTCCGTCTCGCGGAGTTCGAGCCGGGCCGCTCGATCACGTTGACCTCGCGCACGAGCCTGTTCGGCGAGATCGCGTGCACCTACCGCGTGCGGGAGCTCGCTCCGGGACGCTCGCGACTCGCGGTGCGGCTGCTCGTCGAGCCCCGCGGCGTGCTCCGAGCGCTCGCGCTGCACACGCTGCTCGGCCCCGGCGACCTCGTGATGATGAGACGCCAGCTGCTCAACCTCGCCGGGCTCGCGGAGCGCGAAGCGGCGGCGAGCGCGCGGGCGTAGCACTCAGCCGGATCGCTGAGGGCGGGCCTGCGGTTGGCATGATTGAGGCGTGCCCGCCGAGCGCGCCTCACGCGAGCGATACGACGCGATCGTGGTCGGGGGTGGCCACAACGGCCTGACCGCCGCGGCCTACCTCGCCAGGGCAGGACGCTCGTGCGTGCTGCTCGAGCGCTCCCCGGCGCTCGGTGGAGCGACCGTCTCCGAGCGTGCGTTCGCCGGTCTCGACGCGCGCCTCTCCCGCTACTCATATCTCGTCAGCCTGCTCCCCGAGACGATCGTCGCCGAGCTGGGGCTGCGCGTGCGCCTCGCCCGCCGCGAGGTCTCCTCCTACACTCCCGACCCGCGCGACCGCGGCAACCGCGGGCTGCTCGTCGATGCGGCCGACCCCGCGGCGACCGCACGTTCCTTCACGGAGGTGACCGGCGGCGAGCGGGCGTTGGCCGGGTGGAGCGAGCTCTACGAGATGACCGCTCGGGTGGCGCGCAGCGTGTTCCCGACGCTGACCGAGCCGCTGCGCTCCTCATCCCAGATGCGTGAGCTGATCGGGGCCGAGGACTGGGAGCGGCTGTTCGTGCGCCCGGTCGGGGAGACCGTCGCCGAGCTGATCGGCGACGACCTCGCCAGGGGGGTCGCCCTCACCGACGCGCTGATCGGGACCTTCGCGGCGGCCGCGCAGGGCGACCTGCTCGCCAACCGCTGCTTCCTCTACCACGTGATCGGACGGGGAAGCGGCGACTGGCTCGTGCCCGTCGGCGGGATGGGGACCGTCTCGGACTCGCTCGCGCACGCCGCGGCTGCGGCGGGGGCGGAGCTGCTCGCGGACAGCGAGGTCCGGCGCATCGAGCCGAGCGCTGGTGCGGCGGAGGTGACCTACAGCGACGCGCGCGGACTCGAGCACCGTCTCTCCGCGCGGCACGTCCTGTTCGCAGCCGCACCCACGGAGCTCGCGCGGCTGCTCGGCGATCCCCCCGCCGCCGATGCGCCGGAGGGCTCGCAGCTGAAGGTCAACCTGCTGCTCTCACGGTTGCCGCAGCTGCGCGAGGAGAGGATCACGCCCGAGCGCGCGTTCGCCGGGACCTTCCACGTCAACGAGAACGCCTCCCAACTGCAGTGCGCGTTCGAGCGGGCCTCCAGCGGAGAGATTCCCGCGCCGGTTCCGTGCGAGGCCTACTGCCACTCGCTCACCGACCCCTCGATCCTCGGCCCCGAGCTGCGCGCGGCGGGAGCGCAGACGATGACCCTCTTCGCGCTGCACATGCCCGCGAGGCTCTTCGCCGCGGACCCGGCGGCCACGCGGGAGCGCGCGCTCGCCGCGACGCTCGCCTCGCTCGACGAGCTGCTCGCAGAGCCCATCTCCGAGTGCCTGATGCACGACGCGGAGGGCCGACCGTGCGTCGAGGCTCGCAGTCCGCTGGACCTCGAGCGCGAGCTGCGCATGCCCGGCGGGCACATCTTCCACCGCGACCTCTCCTGGCCCTTCGCCGAGGACGAGGCCGAGGTCGGCCGCTGGGGCGTGGAGACCGAGCACCCGAGCGTCCTGCTCTGCGGAGCGGGGGCGCGGCGCGGGGGCGGGGTGAGCGGCATCCCGGGGCGCAACGCGGCGATGGCGGTGCTCGGAGGGACCTAGAGGACCATCTGCGTGCAGGTGAAGCTCGCCGCGAGGCGTCCCGCCTTCTCGACGCGGACCTGCCAGACGTGCGTGCGCGAGCCCACGTGCAGCGGCTCGCCGACCGCGGTGAGCTGATCGCCCTCGCCGGCCGAGGAGATCACGTTGATCTTCAGCTCGACGGTCGTGAAGCCGCGGCCTTCGGGGAGGTGGCGGAGGGTGCCCCAGGCGGCGACGGTGTCGGCGAAGGCGACCCACGCGCCGCCGTGGACGTAACCCATCGGGTGCAGGTGGCGGCGATCGACGGCCATCCGGCCGAGCACGTGCTCGTCGGTGATCTCGGTGAGCTCGATGCCGAGATCGCCCGGGAAGGTGCCCGTGAGCCGCTCGACGCTCAGCTCCGGCGTGATCGCCGGGTTGGTCTGACTCATTGCTTGCTCTGTCCGCTTGGCACGAGGCGCCGATCCTACGGACTACGATCGCTCCTCGTGGCCACAACCGGCGAAAGCGCGCTCACCCCGGGGCCCCTGGCACGCGCGCCCTCGGGGGTTCTCGTCGTCAGCGCGATCGCCTCCGTCCAGTTCGGAGCGGCGATCGCGGCGACGCTCTTCGACCGGGTGGGCCCGGCGGGCACCGTGCTCCTGCGCCTGCTCTTCGGCTCCGCGGTGCTGCTCGCCGTGTGGCGTCCCCGCCTCGCGGGGCGCACGCGCCGTGAGCTCGCTCTCGCCGCGCTGTTCGGGCTCGTGCTCGGCGCGATGAACCTCAGCTTCTACGCCGCGTTGAGCCGGATACCGCTGGGGATCGCCGTCTCACTCGAGTTCGTCGGCCCGCTCAGCGTTGCGCTGCTCGGCTCGCGCCGCGGGGTGGACCTGCTCTGGGTCGCACTCGCGGCGCTCGGGATCCTCGCCCTGACGCGCGGCGACTCTCATGGCCTGAACGGGCTAGGTGTCGCCCTCGCGCTGCTCGCGGGGTTCTTCTGGGGTGCCTACATCCTCATCAACGCGCGGCTCGGACGGGTCTTTCCGGGCGGGACGGGGCTCGCGCTCTCGATGTGCGTCGCGACGCTCGCGGCCGCTCCGCTCGGCATCGTCGAAGGTGGCTCGCACCTGCTCGACGCCGAATCGCTCTATGCGGGTGCGGCGGTGGGCGTGCTCTCCTCGGCGATCCCCTACTCCTTCGAGGTCGAGGCGCTGCGGCGGATAGCCACAGCGGTGTTCGGCGTGCTGATGAGCCTCGAGCCCGGGTTCGCCGCGCTCGCCGGGCTGCTGATCCTCGGCCAGCACCTCGGCGCGCGGGTGCTGGTCGGGATCGCGCTGGTGATCGTCGCTTCGGTGGGAGCCTCGCGGGGGAGCCGCAAGGGCGCGGTCGCGCTCTGAGCGGCGCCCCCCGCTCGGCCGGGGGCGGGACCTAGCCGCGCTTCGGCATCGCCTGGACCGCCCAGCGGTTTCCGTCGGGGTCCTCGAAGAAGACGAAGCGCCCCCAGGGGAAGTCCTGCACGTCGCTGACGGGCACTCCCCGGCCTGCGAGCTCCGCGTGCGCGGCGTCCGCGTCGGCGACGACGAGCTGCAGTCCTCCCACCGAGCCCGGCTCCGCCTCGGTGAGCCCGGTGCCGATCGCGATCGAGCAGGCCGAGCCGGGGGGTGTGAGCTGGACGAAGCGCAGCTGCTCGTCGACCTGATGGTCGTGTTCGGCGACGAAGCCCGCGGCCTCGACGTAGAAGGCCTTGGCGCGGTCCACGTCGGAGACGGGCAGGGTGATCAGCTCGAGCCTGTAGTCCATCGCTTCTCCTCTCATTCGATCTCGTTGGTGCGGCCGAGCGTAAGCCGCATTGCGGCCAGTAACTGTCCGCGATCGGCGGGAACATGAGCGCATGTCCCAGACGCCGACAGCGGGCAGGCTGCTCGCTCTGCTCTCACTGCTGCAGGGCCGCCGGGAGTGGCCGGGGGCGCTGCTCGCAAGTCGTCTGGAGGTCTCGCACCGCACCGTCCGCCGCGACGTGGAGCGGCTGCGCGCGCTCGGTTACCCGATCGAGTCGATCAGTGGGCCGGCGGGGGGCTACTCGCTCACCGCGGGAGCGGCGATGCCCCCGCTGCTGCTCGACGACGAGGAGGCGATCGCGGTTGCGATCGCGCTCCGCACCGCAGCGCGCGCGGCGGTCACGGGCATAGAGGAGACGGCGCTGCGCGCGCTCGTGAAGCTCGAGCAGGTGCTGCCCGCCCATCTGCGGCGGCGGGTCCAGGCGCTCGGCGGCGCGACCGCGCTCGTCGGGGGCACGGTCGGCCCGACGGTGGACGGTGCGGCGTTGACCGCGATCGGGACGGCCTGTCGCGATCAGGAGATGATGCGCTTCGGCTACCGCGGCCGCGACGGGGCGAGAAGCAGTCGCCTCGTCGAGCCGCACGCGCTGCTCGCCCATGGGCGTCGTTGGTACCTGCTCGCCTTCGACCCCTCGCGCACCGCGTGGCGCACCTTCCGGGTCGATCGCATCGAGCGCGCCGCGGCCGCGGGGCGGCGCTTCCGTCCCCGCTCGATCCCGGGCGGAGACGCGGCTGCCTACCTGACGCGCACGCTCTCCGGGGTCGTCTACAGGCACGAGGCGCGCGTGCGCTACCTCAGCCCGCCGCAGGAGCTGCGCCGCCGGCTGCCGGGGATCTGGGGCGAGCTGCGCGACCTGCGCGACGGCACGACGGAATACGAGACCAGCGACGACGACCCGGACTGGCTCGCCTTCCGCATCGCCGCACCGAACGTCGACTTCGAGCTGCTGGAGGCCTCGCCCGAGCTGCGCGAACGGCTGGGGGCGATGGCAGAACGCCTACAGGCCGCGATCGGCGCTCAGCCGGGCTCTGGGAGCAGCCGCTCGACGAGCGCGAAGCAGGGCCGCGGGCGCAGCTCCTCGCGCAGATCGAGCCGGTAGTCGAGCAGCGCGAGGCTCGGGGCGATCGCGAGGTCGGCGGCGTTCACCCACTCGCCCCCGATCAGGCCGTCGGCACACCAAGCGTCGAGGCGGTCGAGCATCGGTCTGAGCTCGTCGAGCATCGCGGCGTCCCGGCCCGCCGCGCGGAACATCACCCGCGAGGCGATCTCGCTCGCGGCGAAGCGCATCGGGAGGTTGTGCGCGAGCAGCGCGCCGAGCCGTCCATCGGCGCCGCGGCGGTGCAGCGCGCGCAGGCTGCCAGACCCCGCGGCGAGCACGTAGCGCCGCGCGGTCATCTGCAGCTCCTCGTCGCCGAAGGCGACCGCGTGCTCGACGGCGGCTCGCCGCACCGGGTCCGCGGGCAACAGCGGGGGCGCGGGGACGAGCTCCTCGAGGAAGGCGGTGATCGCGCGGTTCGTCTGCACGCGATGACCGTCGTAGCGAAGGGCGGGGACCGTGCCGAGCCGATCGAGGCCCGCCAGCGCCGCATGGGTCTGCCCGTCGACCGAGCGGATCGGCTCGGAGTGGCCCGGGAAGCCGAGCAGGCGTACGGCGAGGGCATGCGGTCCGGTGGGGAGCTCAACGACACGGTAGGGGACGCCCTTGGCCTCGAGCGTGAGCATCGCCGTGCGGCAAGCGTGCGAGCCCGGGATCACGAACAGCGTGCCCCGCCTGGCCCCCGACGCCGCCGTGGCTGCCCCTCGGCTCGCCATCGACGGAGTATCCCGCAGTGCGTTCAGTCGAGCGGCGTGGTGTACGCGGCGGAGAGCCCGCCGTCCACGAGGAACGTCGTGCCGGTGACGAAGCTCGACTCGGGGCCCGCGAGGAAGAGCGCGGCCTGAGCGATCTCACTCGCGTCGCCGAAGCGGCCCATCGGCACGTGGACGAGCCGTCGCGCGGCCTGCTCGGGGTCCTTGGAGTAGAGCTCTTTGAGCAGCGGGGTGTCCACCGGGCCCGGGCAGAGCGCGTTGACGCGCACGCCGCGGCGGGCGAACTCGACGCCGAGCTCGCGCGAGAGCGCGAGCACGCCGCCCTTGGAGGCGGTGTAGGAGATCTGCGAGGTGGCCGCGCCCATCACGGCGACGAACGAGGCGGTGTTGATCACCGAGCCCTTTTCGGCTCCCTCGTTCTCGAGCAGGTGGGGGATGCCGTGCTTGCAGCAGAGGAAGACGCTCGTGAGGTTGACGGTCTGCACCCGTTCCCAGGCGTCGAGCGTGGTTTCGAGCACCGAGGCGTCGTCGTTCGGCGAGATGCCCGCGTTGTTGAAGAGCACGTCGATCCGCCCGAAGTGCTCGCGCACCTGGCGGTAGAGGTCGGCGACGAGCTCCTCGCTCGTGAGGTCGATCTGCAGCGAGAGGTCGCCCGGGCAGTCGTTGAGCACGTCGATCCCCGCGACCTTCGCGCCCTCGCGCTGGAAGAGCTCCACGGTCGCCGCGCCGATCCCGCCGCTCGCGCCTGTGACGACGCAAACGCGCCCCTCGAGCCGTCCCGTCCGCTCCATCATCCCTCCGTCGCGTAGTAGATCGTCTTCACCTCGGTGTACGCGTCGAGCGCGTGCGGGCCGAGCTCCCGACCGTAGCCGGATTGCTTGAAGCCTCCGAACGGCGTGGTCACGCGCACGGAGCTGTTCGAGTTGATCGAGAGCACCCCCGTCTCGACGGCGCGCGCGACGCGCAGCGCTCGCGCGCCGTCACGCGACCAGATCGACCCCGAGAGGCCGTAGATCGTGTCGTTCGCGAGCGTGACCGCCTCGGCCTCGTCCTTGAATCCGATCACTGCGGCGATCGGTCCGAAGATCTCCTCGCGCGCGGCGCGGGCGCCCGGGTCGACCGGAGCGAGGACGGTCGGGGCGAACCAGTAGCCCGGGCCCTCTGGCGCCGTGCCGCGAAAGGCGACCGGGGCGCCGTCCTCGAGGAAGGAGGAGACGCTCTCGCGCTGCCCGGCGGAGATCAGCGGCCCCATCTGCGTCCGCTCGTCGAGCGGGTCCCCCACACGCAGCTCGGCCACGGCCTGCTCGAGCGCCGCCATGAACTCGTCCATCGCCTCGGCCTGGACGAGGATCCGGGAGCGCGCGCAGCAGTCCTGTCCGGCGTTGCCGAAGACGGCGAGCGGGGCTGCGGCCGCGGCGGCGGGGAGATCGGCGTCGGCGAAGACGATGTTCGCCGACTTGCCCCCGAGCTCGAGGGTCACGCGCTTGATCGTCTGCGCAGCCCCCGCCGCGATCGAGCGTCCGACCTCGGTCGAGCCGGTGAAGGCGATCTTCGCCACGTCAGGGTGCTCGACCAGCCGCTGTCCGCACACCGAGCCCGGGCCCACGACGACGTTCAGCACGCCCTCCGGCAGGCCTGCCTCCAGCGCGAGCTCCGCGAAGCGCAGAGCGGTGAGGGGCGTGAGCTCGGCGGGCTTGAGCACGACGGTGTTGCCCGCGGCGAGCGCCGGGCCGAGCTTCCACGCGGCGATCGTGAGCGGGAAGTTCCAGGGCGTGATCAACCCGACCACGCCGACGGGCTCGCGGACCGTGAAGGCTTGGCCGCCGGCGACCGGGATCGTGTCGCCGAGCAGCCGCTCGGGCGCGCCCGCATAGAAGCGGAAGGTGTCCACGACCATGCCCATCTCCCCGCGCGCGTCGGCGATCGCCTTGCCCGCGTTGCGTGCCTCGAGCACGGCGAGCTCCTCGAGGTGATCCTCGACGTTCGCCGCGATCGCGGAGAGCAGCCGTCCCCGCGCGCCCGGATCGAGCGCGCGCCAGGCGGGCAGCGCGGCGCGGGCGCGGGAGACCGCCTCGTCGACCTCCTCGACGCCGGCACGCGGAACCTCCGCGAGCACGGCCTCCGTGGCCGGCTCGAGGACTGCGAGGGTTTCGCTCAGCGCTCGGCCCGCCCTACGGCGCCTGCGAGATCTCGGGCAGGCTCTCTTCGACGTTCAGATCGTCGATCGTGCGGACCGGTCCCTTGAACGTGTTTTTGGCCGAGATCGCGTACCAGATCGTGACGGCGCCCATCACGCCGATCGTCACGAGCGGCGCGTAGTTGACCGCGGACCATTCGAAGCCGTGCTTGAAGAATACCCCGGCCGGAGCGAAGGGCAGGCAGAAGATGATCACGCAGAGTCCGACCCAGGTGAACGCCGCGGGATTCATCCATTTGTACTTGCTGCCCAGTGTCCAGGAGCCCGCTTTGAACTCGTTTTTCATGCGCCAGCGCAGGAACACGGGGATCGTGTAGGCGATGTAGAGACCGATCACCGAGATCGAGGTGACCGCCAGGAAGGCGACCGGCGTGCCGAGGTGGTTCGGGAAGTAGGCCGGGATCGTGATGATCAGCGCGAACATGATCACGAACAGCACCGCCCATGTCGGCGTCTTGTTCGGTCCGAGGCGCCGCCACAGGTTGTGCCCGGGGACCGCGCCGTCGCGTGAGAACGCGAAGGTCATGCGCGAGGCGCTCGTTACGCAGGCCATGCCGCAGAAGATCTGACCGATCGTGGAGATCAGGATCACGGCCTTGGCAGCAGCCGAGCTCATCGCGGTCTCGAAGATCGTCAGCGCCGGGATAGCCCGATTCGTAGACCGGCGCTGAGTTGTGCGGCATCGCGAAGGTGATCGCGAGCAGCACGATCCATCCGATCACCGCGGAGTAGAAGACCGAGCGCCAGATCCCTTTCGGCGCCTGCTCCGCCGCTCCGTGCGTCTCCTCGGAGACGTGCGCGGAGGCGTCATACCCGGTGATCGTGTACATCGTCAGCAGGAACCCGAGCGGCAGCACGTAGAACCAGTACATCCCGTGGCTGAACCCGGACTTGTTCGCGCTGTGCCCGAACACGTAGGAGAACGATGCGTGATGGCTCGGCACGGCGATCAGGATCACCACGATCACTGTCACGCCGATCACGTGCCACCACACGGAGATGCCGTTGAAGATCGAGACGAGGTGGCTGGAGAAGACGTTGATCAGCCCGTGGACGATCAGCAGGAAGGCGAACAGCGCGAAGTTCACGTGCGCGCTGTAGTGGACGTTGGAGAAGGCCGCCGCCTTGGTGAAGTTGAAGATGAAGTGCACGTTGTAGAGCCCGAGCAGGTTCATCAGGAAGCTCGCGCAGACGTAGTCGACGGAGGCGACCACCGCGACCAGGCCGATCAGGTTGAACCAGCCGGTGAACCAGCCCCAGCCCGCGCCGCCGAGCTTCGACGCCCAGTAGTAGATGCCGCCCGCGGTCGGCATCGAGGAGGCCAGCTCCGACATCGAGAAGGCGACGAAGAGGATCATCACGCTGATCAGCGGCCAGGCGATCGAGATCGCGATCGGCCCGCCGTTCTTCAGCGCCTGCCCGTACGTCGTGAAGCACCCGGCGAGGACGGAGATGATCGAGAAGGAGATCGCGAAGTTGGAGAAGCCGCTCCATCCGCGCTTGAGCTCCTGCTTGTAGCCGAGCTCGGCAAGGCGTTGCTCGTCGGTGCTCAACGTGCCCTCTGCTGTGCTCATCTACGCCCCCTAGAGAAAGGAAAAGGTTTGGTCTTCCGTCCTTCGCTCGTGACGATACGCTCATTCGCGGATGGAAGTCAAGGGGGCGGGCGTCCAAAGATCCGGGGCGCCGCTTGCACCCCTGTCGAGGGCGATCGGCCGGCCCGCACGGCCTTCGTGCAGGAACGGGAATCAGCCGGGGAGCAGGCCCGCGAGCACGTGCTCGGTGCCCTGAAGGTGCTCCGCCATGACCTTCGCGGCGCGCATCGCGTCGCCCTCGCGGACGGCGGCGAGCAGGCGGCGGTGCTGGGCGTTGGATGAGCTGAGCACCTCGGGAGGGTGGGCGATGTAGGCGATCAGATCGGTCATCGCACCCTGGACCTCGGTCATCGCGCGCACGAGCCGCGTGGAGCCCGCTGCCTCGGCGAGCCCGACGTGCAGGCGGATGTCGGCCTGGCGGTAGGCGGCGAAGTCCTCGAGCGCCTCGTCGAGCGCGGCGAGCACCTCGTCGAGCGCGGCGATCGCGTCGGGATCCGCGCGCTCGGCGGCGAGCACGGCGACACCGAGCTCGACGGCGAGACGCTGGTCGCAGGTCTCTCGCCATTCGCTGAGCATCCGTCGGGAGGGCGGGTTGGCAGGCGGCTGGGGATCGGATACGAAGGTGCCCCCGCCGCGTCCGCGCGTGGCGAAGACGTGACCGCTCTGCGTCAGCGCGGTGAGCGCCTGGCGCAGCGTCGAGCGGGCGATCCCCATGCGCGTGCAGAGCTCGCGCTCGGCGGGGAGCTGGGCGCCGGGGGGAGCAGTCCGAGCTTGATCGCCGTCCCCAGACGGTCGACGGTCTCCTCGAACGCGGTCTGCGAACGGACCGGTGCGAAGACTGCGTCGGGCGGCGCGAGCGTGGCGGGGCCGCTGCGATGCTCAGCGGAGGAGGCCATCTCGACCCGCCGTGCTCACAGGCGCTCGAACCCCCTGAAGCGCTCCCAGTCCGTGACGGCGGTCCCGAAGGCCGCGAGCTCCACGTCCGCAGCGTTCAGGTAGTGCGCGACCACCTCCTCGCCGAAGGCCTCGCGCGCCACCGTGCTCCCGGCGAAGAGCTCCCGCGCGGCGTGCAGCGTGGCGGGCACCCGGGGGCGCTCGGAATCTGCGTAGGCGTTGCCCTCGAGCGCCGGCTCCAGCTCGAGCCCCGCGTCGATCCCGTGCAGGCCCGAGGCGATGATCGCCGCGATCGCGAGGTAGGGGTTCAGGTCGGCTCCCCCGACGCGGTTCTCGAAGCGCTTGGAGGGACCGTGGCCGACCACGCGCAGCGAGCAGGTGCGGTTGTCGCGGCCCCAGGCGACGGTCGTGGGGGCGAAGCTCGCGGCCGCGTAGCGCTTGTAGGAGTTCACGTTGGGCGCGAGCAGCAGCGTCATCTCGCGCAGGCAGGCGAGCTGGCCCGCGAGGAAGGAGTCGAACAGCGCGTCGTTCTCCGCGCGGGCGAAGAGAGGGCCGTTCTCGTCCGCGAGCGAGAAGTGGATGTGACAGGAGTTGCCCTCGCGCTCGTCGTACTTCGCCATGAAGGTGATCGCGTTTCCCTCGTCGGCCGCGATCTCCTTCGCTCCGTTCTTGAAGATCGCGTGCTCGTCGCAGGTGCGCAGTGCGTCCGCGTAGCGGAAGTTGATCTCGTGCTGGCCGAAGTTGCACTCGCCCTTGGAGTCCTCCACGACCATCCCCGCGGCCGCCATCGAGTTGCGGATGCGGCGGATCAGCGGCTCGACGCGCGCGGTTCCGAGCAGCGAGTAGTCGACGTTGTAGAGGTTCGCCGGGCGCAGCTCGCGATAGGCCTTGTGCCAAGCCTCCTCGTAGGTGTCGAGGAAGACCATGAACTCCAGCTCCGTCCCCGCGTTCGCGCTCCAGCCGCGCTCCGCGAGCCGTGCGAGCTGGCGACGCAGGATCTGGCGGGGCGAGGCGACCACCTCGCTCCCGTCGAGCCAGGCCACGTCCGCGAGGCAGATCACCGTGCCCTCCTGCCAGGGGACCGCGCGCAGCGTGTCGAGGTCGGGCACGAGCATCATGTCCCCGTAGCCCCGCTCCCACGAGGACATCGCGTAGCCGTCGACCGTGGCCATGTCCACGTCCACGGCGAGCAGGTAGTTGCACCCCTCCGCGCCGTGCGCGACGACCTCGGAGAGGAAGTGGGTCGCGGTCAGGCGCTTGCCCTGCAGGCGCCCCTGCATGTCCGTGATCGCGAGCAGCACCGTGTCGACGGTGCCCCGCTCGACCGCCTCGCTGAGCTCCTCCACGTTCACGCTTCTGAAGGTACTCGACGAGCACCTTTTCTGTAAACGGCTGCTCGCTCGGCTGCCAGATCAGGCGGCGGGGACGGGCTGGGCCTCGCCCGCTTGCGCGGCGCGGGCATGCGCGCGGCTGTCGCGGGTGGCGATCAGGACGATCGCGAGCACCGCCCCCACCGCGGCGAACCCCGAGCCCGTGAGGAAGGCGCGGCCAAAGCCGTCGGTGAGCGCGGAGCGGTGGCTGTGGCCGCCCGCTTTGAGCAGATCGTCGGTGCGGCTGTTCGCGATCGTCGAGAGGATCGCGAGGCCGAGCGCGCCGCCGACCTGCTGCGCGGTGTTCACCAGGCCCGATGCGAGCCCCGCCTCTTCGGGTCGCGTGCCGGTGACCGCGGCGATCGTCACGGAGACGAAGGAGAAGCCGAGCCCGAACGCGGCGAGCAGCGAGGGCCCGAGCACGTCCGCGGCGAACGAGCCGTTCGCGCGCACCTGCGAGAACCAGAGCAGCCCGCCCGCGATCAGCACGAGCCCGGCGACGAGCACGGGCTTGAAGCCCACGCGCGTCACGAGCGCCGAGGCGCTTCCCGCCGCGATGATGATCCCCACCGCCAGCGGCAGGTAGGAGAGCCCGGCGTGCAGGGCGGAGAAGTGCAGCACCTGCTGCATGTAGAGCGAGATGAAATAGAACATCGAGAAGAGGGACATGCCGATCAGCAGCGCGACGATGTCCGCGCCGCGCAGCGTGCGCAGACGGAAGATCGAGAACGGCATCAGCGGCGCACGGCGGCGGCGCTCGATCGCGACGAACACGACGAGCAGCGCGACCGCCCCGGCGAGGCGCTCGATCGTGGCCGCGGCGCCCCAGCCGTCGTTGACCGCCTGGACCATCGCGTAGACGAGCAGCGCGAGGCCCGCGGTGACCGTGACCGCCCCGGGCACGTCGAACTCGCGGTGCTCCATCTCCGCGTGGCTCTCGCGCAGTACGCGCGGCGCGAGGAAGGTGCAGATCAGCCCGATCGGCACGTTCACGAACAGCACCCAGCGCCAGCTCAGGCCGCTCGTGAGGACGCCGCCGAGCAGCACTCCCGCTGCTCCGCCCGCCCCGGCGACCGCGCCCCACACGCCGAGCGCACGGTTGCGCTCCTCGCCATCGGCGAAGGTCGTCGTGATGATCGAGAGCGCGGCGGGTGAGACGATCGCGGCCCCGAGGCCCTGGGCCGCACGGGCGGCGATCAGCCAGGTCTCCGACTGGGCGAGCCCGCCGAGCAGCGAGGAGATCGAGAAGAGGACGAGACCGAGCATGAACATGCGCCGACGCCCGAGCAGGTCGGCGAGCCTTCCTCCGAGCAGCAGGAAGCCTCCGAAGGTGAGGGTGTAGGCGTTCACCACCCAGGAGAGGTCGGTCTGCGAGAACTTCAGCGCGCTCCCGATGGAGGGCAGCGCAACGTTGACGATCGAGGCGTCGATCACGACGACGAACTGCGTCATCGCGAGCAACAGCAGGGCGGTGTTCTTGGCGCGGGGGGTCAGCTCGTCAGTCATGGAAGGTGAACTCCGATTCCGATTGCGCCGAGACGTTACCATACGGAGCTAGGATTCCGTTTTGTAGTCCGGCCATGGGAGCGCCATCGGGCGAGGAGGGGCCGGCGAGAGGAGCAGCGCCCCATGAACGCGACCACCACCAAACCGATGCGAGCCGATGCGCGGCGCAACCGCGAGCGCATCCTCGTGGCCGCGCGCGAGCTCTTCGCGAGCTCGCGCCCCGACGTGCAGATCGACGACGTCGCGCGTTGCGCGGGCGTCGGCGTGGGAACGGTCTACCGCCACTTCCCCGACAAGCACGCGCTGATGGGCGAGCTCGTCCGCCAGCGCTTCGAGCTGTTCAACGAGCGCATGCGCGAAGCAGTCGCGGAGGGTGACGGGACCCCGTTCGAGACGCTCGCCGCGGCGATCCGCGACAACGCCGAGTCGATCGCGCAGGACGCGGCCACCCGCTTCGCCCTGCTCAGCGGCGGCGAGCCCGTCTTCGCCCACGCCGCCGAGGAGCACGACGAGTTCCTCCGCCTCGCACGCCAGCTCGTGCTGCGCGCGCGGCGCGCGGGAGAGCTGCGCCCCGACTTCCAGGCGGACGACATCGGCATGGTGATGTGCGGACTCGGCGCGACGATGGACAAGGCGGGGTGGAACTGGCGGCGTTATCTGTCGCTGGTGCTCGACGGGATGCGCTTGCGCTCCGCGTCCGAGGGATGAGTTGCCGGGGGCGCTCCGCGTCCGAGGGATGAGTTGCCGGACAGCTTCGCTGTGGGCAACTCATCCCTCGAACGCTCCGCTTTATAGGGTTTCGGAGGGCGGCGTTCGGTGAGGAGTCTTGGTCGATGAGCTTGATTTCGGGGGTTGAGGCGGTGGCGGCTGTGCTGCGTCGGCCTCACTCGCTCTTGGAGGGGCCTCGCATCGGTTCTTCTGGTGAGTTCGTGTACAGCGACGTGATCTTGGGTGGGCTGTTCAGCTGCTCGCCTCAGGGGGAGGTCTCTGAGCTGCTCGCCCGCCGGCGCGGAATCGGGGGGTGCTTGCGCACGCGCAGGGGGGTTGGGTGGTGAGCGGGCGCAGCCTGGTGCACCTGCAGCCCGAGGGCGATCAGCGTGAGCTGCTCAGCGACCCCGAGGTGCCCGGCTACAACGACATCTCATCCGGGCCCGGCGGGGTGCTGCTCGCCGGTGAGCTTCGCTACCGGCCGATGAGCGAGGACGCGCCACGGGACGGTCGGCTGCTCGCAATCGAAGGGCCGGGGCAGGTGCGGGTTCTCAATGAGGAGGTGCGCTGGCCCAACGGGATCGGTGTCTCGCCCGACGGGAACACCGTCTACGTCAGCGACTACGCCCGCGCTCACGTCCTCGCGGTCCCCTTCGCGGGTAGCGCGGCCACGGTCTTCGCATCCTCGCCGAGGGGCTCGGCCGACGGCCTCGCGCTCGACGCCGAGGGGGGCGTGTGGATCGCGCTCGGCGAGGGTGGGGGCCTCGCGCGCTTTGAGCCCGACGGCGAGCTCGATGAGATCGTCGATCTTCCCGCGGGGTTCGTCTCGAGCCTCTGCTTCGGGGGTCCGGACATGTGCGACGTGCTCATCACGACGGCCGACAACGAGGTGGATCCCGCGCTCGGCGGGACACTGCTGCGCGCGCGCAGCGCCGTTGCGGGCCTGCCGCTCGTGCCGCTGCAGGTCTAGACGCGCGGGACCTCGGGCAGGCGGGCCGCCCGCTCGCCCGCGAGCGCGGCGAAGGGCGCCACCCGCAGCGCGAGCTCCAGCTCGAATCGCCCATCCGGATCGTCGAGGCGCTCGCCGAAGAGCTCGCGCAACCGTGTCATCCGGTAGCGCACGGTCTGGGGATGCACGCCCAGCTCCTGCGCGATCGTCTTGCGCTGCCCCGGAGCGCGAAGCCAGGCGCGCAGCGTGAGCGCGAGGTTCGCGCGCGTCGCCTCGCCCGCGACCGCGCGTAGCGGGGCGAGGCGCCGCTCGGCGAGCTCCCCGGCGAGCCGCGGCTCCGCCCCGAGCAGCAGCTCGAGCTGGTGGTCCTCCGCCCGCGCGAGCCCCTCGCCGCCGGCGAGCCCGGCGAGCATCAACGCGAGCAGCGAGCGCGCGCGGTCGAGGCTCTCGCGCGCCTCGCCGAGAGGAAGGGCGGGTCCGAGCGCGAGCGGGGTGGAGGTGCGCTCGGCGGCCAGCGCGAGCCGCTCGCGGCGGGAGCCGCCCTCAGGGTCGAACAGCGCGCCGACGAACTCGGCCTCGCGGGGACCGAGCACGCTCTCCTCGCGCGCGGCGCGCGCGAAGGCCTCGTAGCGCTCCCCCGGCCCCACGAACAACGCAACGGTCGGGGTGAGCGCGACCTCCGCCGTGCGCGCGGCCGCCTCCAGCGCCTCGCCGGAGGGCTGCGGCTCACGCAGCAGCAGCCGCACGAACTCGCTGCGCCGCGAGTGCGCCGCGCTCGAGCGGTGCGAGTGCTCCTCGGAGTAGCCCGCCGCCGCGCGCGTCGAGATCTCATCGACACAGCCGAAACCGGTCTCCGCGAGCCGGTAGAGATCCTCCGGGCGCGCGCCCTGCTCGGTGCCGAGCTCGGCGACGCGACGCCACATCGTCTGAGCGGCCACGCGATAGAACCCCATCAGCTCGTCGAGGCTGCGGCCCGAGCGGGCCTGTGCGCGGCCGAGCGCGAAGTGCACGTCTCCGGACCGCGCCCGGGATGGGGCGAACCAGCGGTCGACCGCATCGGTCAGGCCGAGCCGGAGGTTGCGCTCCAGCGCGATGCGGGAGGGACCCGCCTCGCCGTCCTGCGTGCCGATCGAGGCGATCGTCTCCTCGACGATCGCCGGGATGCCCGGGGCGAGCGCCGCGCGCAGCTCCGGTGGCGGCGCGCCTGCGGCGGTCTCCGTTCCTTGCAGATACGTGTAGTTCCCCACGGACAAGTTTCCCCATCCCCTCCGGCGCGGCCGTGGCGAGAGTACATGTTCGTGCGCCCGACGGTAGGGTCGAGGATGTGCTCGCGCTGCTCGCCACGGTGCGCTTCTACGACGTGGTGCTCTGGCTGCACATCACCGCCGTGATCGTCGCCTTCGGAGCGCTCTTCGCCTATCCGCTCTTCCTGACCGTGAACGCGAAGGCTCCGATCGCCGAGCGCGCGAGCCTGCACAGGCTGCAGATCGCGTTCAGCAAGCGGATCACCGGGCCGACGATCGTGGTCGTGCTCGCGGCGGGCATCTATCTCGCGAGCGATGCGCACCTCTGGTCCGAGGGCTGGGTGGGCGCGGGCCTCGCGCTGCTGATCGTGATCGCGGGGCTCGGCGCAACGGTGCTGCGCAAAGGCGAGGAGCGTCTCCTCGCCCACGCTGAGGCGGGGGACGAAACTGCCTACGACGGTGCGCTGCGCACGCTGCTCGGCTGGACCTCGCTGACGCTGCTGCTGCTGCTCGTGACGATCTTCCTGATGGCCGTCAAGCCCTAGCGCGAGCGCGCCTCAGCCTCCGGCGACCGCGGGGGAGGGCGCTTGCGCACGCCGCGCGGTCGAGCGGATCGCGGTGGCCACCGCGGCCGGATCGTCGTAGTAGGGGACGTGCCCCGCGCCGAGCGTGAGGTGCCGCGCCCAGGGCAGCATCGTCCGCGCTCGTGGCGCCTGCAGCCTGTAGGGAAGGAGGCGGTCGCGCGCACCCCAGGCGATCGTCACGGGGGTGTGACGCAGCTCCTCACCGCGCTGGAAGCTGTAGGAGTCGAACGCGCGCAGCGTCGCTGCGAGCGCGGGTGAGGCCCATGCGTCGCGCAGCGTCGAGATCGCCTCCTCCGCGGGCAGCCGCGCGGGGTAGCCGAAGGTCTGCGAGAACAGCGCGACGCGCCCCGCACGTGTGCGCGCGGCGCGTTCGACGGCGGGGCGGGCGGCCTTCGGCGTCGAGCCGAGCGCGGAGAGCGAGAGCTGGCAGAAACGCCGCTCGGGCATGTTCCAGAAGCCCGCGGGGGAAAGCGCGGTGACCGATCCGACTGCGCGCCGCCGTGCGAGCTCGAGCCCGATCGCTCCACCCATCGAGTTGCCCGCGACGTGCGGGCGCGTGAGGCCGAGCTCCGCGAGGAACCACTCGAACGCGTCCGCGTAGGAGGTGATCGTGGGCTCCATCGAAGAGGGCAGCGGCGCGGAGCGCCCGAAGCCCGGCGAATCGCACGCGATCACGTCGAAGTCCTCGCAGAGCAGGTCGATCACCGGACGCCACCCCTGCCAGTGGTGCCCGACCCCGTGCAGGAGCAGAAGCGGCGGGCCTTCGCCCTCGCGGTGATGGTTCAGCTGGATGCTCACCGGCGGGCCGCCATCTGCTAGGTCTCCTCGCGAATCAGGTCCGAGGCCTTCTCCGCGATCATGATCGTCGGCGCGTTCGTGTTGCCTCCCACGATTGTCGGCATCACCGAGGCGTCGACCACTCGCAACCGCTCGATGCCGTGGACGCGCAGCCGTGAGTCCACCACGGCCAGCTCGTGGTTGTCGCTCATGCGCGCGGTGCCCACGGGGTGGTAGATCAGCATCAGCCGACGGCGCAGATCCGCTTCGAGCTCCTCGCGCCCTCCGATCTCCGCTCCGGGCTTGAGCTCCTTGACCACGATCTCGCGCAGCTCGCTCTGGGCGGCGATCTCGCGCGCGAGCGTCATGCCCGCGAGCAGCGACTCGACGTCGTCGGGCTCGGAGAGGCTGTTCGTGATCAGCCGCGCCTTCTCCGAGGGATCGGCGGAGCGCAGCCAGACCTGGCCGCGAGCCTTGGGGGCGACGAGCACGGGGGCGATCACCATGCAGTGCCCCTCGTATTCCTCCGCGCCGTGGTCTTCGAAGTAGGCCGCGCCCATGTGGTACTGGATGTCCGCCGCGGGCAGGCCGCCGCGCGTGCGCGTGAACGCGCACACCTCGGCGACCGTCGAGGTGAGCTTGCCGGAGTGGCGCAGCAGCCACTCGGCGAGGTGCTTCGGCTTGTCCGCCCCATAGAGCGTGTCCTCGCCCGAGACTTCCCAGATCAGGGTGACGAAGGGATGGTCCTGCAGGTTGCGCCCCACCCCCGGCAGCTCGTGGCGCGCGCTCACTCCCGCCGCCCGCAGCTCGTCCGCGGCGCCGATCCCCGAGAGCAGCAGCAGCTGCGGCGAGCCGATCGCGCCCGCGGAGAGGATCACCTCACGTCCCGCTCGCACGAGCTCCGAGCCGCCGCGCCCGCGTCCCACGCGCACGCCGGTGGCGCGCCCGCCCTCGAGCTCGACGCCGTGGACGGACACGTTCGTGCGCACCTCGAGGTTCGGACGGGTCATCGCAGGGCGCAGGTAGGCGTCGGCTGCGCTGAAGCGGCGCCCGCCCTTCTGCGTCACCTGGAACATCGACACACCGTCCTGCTCGGGGCCGTTGTAGTCCGCGATCCGCGGGATCCCCGCCGCCTCGCTCGCGGCGAGCAGCCGCCTGTTGAGCGCTCGCGGGGAGCGTTGCTCGCTCACGCGCAGCGGGCCGCCCGCCCCATGGAACTCCGAGGCGCCGCGTGCGTTGTCCTCCGAGCGGATGAAGTAGGGGAGCACGTCGCGGTACCCCCAGCCCGGCGCGCCCTGCGCCTCCCAGCCGTCGTAGTCCAGCGGCCGGCCGCGCACGTAGAGCATCGCGTTCATCGAGCTCGACCCGCCGAGCATCTTGCCGCGCGGCACGAACAGCTCGCGCCCGTCCACGTGGGGCTCGGGCTCGGTCGCGTAGTCCCAGTCGAGCTTGGTGTGGAACTGCTGCGGGAAGGCAGCGGGGATCTTGACCTTCATCGAGCGGTCCTTGCCGCCCGCCTCGAGCAGCAGCACGCTGGTCGCGGGGTCCTCCGAGAGGCGGTTGGCGAGCACGCACCCCGCCGAGCCCGCGCCCACGATCACGTAGTCGTACATCGCTACCGGCCCCGCCTCACCGCGTCGCCGCTGCGCGCTCGGGTAACGGAGCGAACTCGAACTCGCTCGCGTCGAGTCGCGCGGCGGCCTCGGCGTACTCGCGCATGTAGCCGGGCCAGTTCGCGACGATCCGCCCCTCGGCGTCGCGGTACCAGGAGTCGCACTCCGTCCACGCCGTCCCCGCGAAGCGGTGCTGAACGGCGTGATCGGAGCCGGCCTCCGTCTCCGCGCGGACCTCGATCGCGGCGACGCCGCGCGCGCCGAGCTGCTCGATCGCCTGGCGCAGGTAGGCCGCCTGCGTCTCGAGGTAGAAGATGATCGAGCCGCCCGAGGTGTTCGTGTTCGGGCCGTACATCACGAACATGTTCGGGAAGGACGGGACGCAGATCCCGAGGTGCGCGTGCGCGCCTCCCGACCACGCCTCTTCGAGCGAGCGTCCGCCGCGGCCTGTGATCGCCATCGGGAACATGAAGTCGTTGGTGCGGAAGCCCGTAGCCCAGATCAGGCAGTCGAGCTCGTGCGTGCGTCCGTCGGCGGTGCGCACGCCCTCGGGCACGATCGCCTCGATCCGGTCGGTCTCCAGGTCCACATTCGGCCGTTCCAGCGCGGGGAGGAAGTAGGAGCTGAAGAGCACCCGCTTGCAGCCGAAGGTGTAGTTCGGCCAGACCTTCTCGCGCAGGACTGGGTCCTTCAGCTGCGAGCGCATGAAGGCCGCCGATCGCGCCGCGCCGACGCGCCCCGCGGTTCGCGGGTGACGGATCAGGAAGGTGAGCGACTCGCCGTAGTTGAACACGAAGCGCCGCCGCATCTCCTGCAGACGGGGCAGTCGTTCGAAGGCCGCACGGACGAGCGCGGGGTAGGGGCGGTTCTCGCGCGGGAGGAACCAGTTCCCCGTGCGCTGGAAGACGGTCAGGCGGCGTACGCGCGGAGCGATCTCGGGGACGAACTGCACCGCGCTCGCCCCCGAGCCGACGACGCCCACTCGCTTGCCGGTGAGGTCGTAGTCGTGATCCCAGGAGGCGGAGTGGAACATCTGCCCGCGGAACTCGCCCGCGCCCGGGATCGGCGGGGTGTGCGGTTGGTGCAGCTGGCCGGTCGCGAGCACGAGCGCCTCGGCCTCGAAGCGCTCGCCCTCGGAGGTCTCGACGCTCCAGGTCGCGGAGGTCTCATCCCAGCTGCAGGCCGTCACCGTCTGACCGGTGCGGATCAGGCCGTCGACGTGCTCCTCGCGCGCGACCTGGCGGAGGTAGTCGTGGATCTCCTGCTGCGGCGAGCAGAGCCGCGACCAGTTGCGGCGCTGAGCGTAGGAGAAGGAGTAGAGGTGGCTCGGCACGTCACACGCCGCACCGGGGTACGTGTTGAAGAACCACGTACCGCCGAGGTCCGGCGCGCGCTCGAGGATCGTCACGTCCTCGATCCCGTGGCGACGCAGCTCGATCGCCGCGGCGATCCCGCCGAAGCCCGCGCCCACGATCAGCACCCTCACTCCTCGCCGCTGCCCGCCTCCATCGATCGCTGCGACCGTCAAGCGCCTCTCCTCTCGCTTACGCGCGTGAACCTTATGCCCTTCCCCGCACGGCCGCTAGGCGGAGGCCGCGGGCAGCACACGCGCGAGCCACGCAACCGCAGGCGGGATCTGGGCCGGATCGATCTGATGCCCTCCCGCGAACTCGTGGTACTCGACCTCCAGGCCGCCCGCGAGCAGCCGCTCGCTCGCGCTGCGGCCCAGCTCCACCGAGATCACCGGGTCCGCGTCGCCGTGCGAGACGAAGACGGGAAGTCCCGCACGCCCGGCGAGATCGGGCTCCCATCCCTCGACGGTCGGGAGGAAGCCGGAGAAGCCGAGGATCCCCGCGGGAGCGGGCCTGCTCGCGTCGAGGCCCATCGCGTAGCTCATCACGCAGCCCATCGAGAACCCGCCGAGCACGGTCTGCTCGGCGCTCAGCTCGTAGCGGGCCCAGAGCTCGTCGTGCAGCTCGGCGAGCGCGCGCTGCGCCGCGGAGAAGGTCGCCGGATCGGGGTAGCCCACGCGCGGCACGAGATACCAGTGGTAGCCGGGGGCGCCCGGGAGCTCCAGCGGCCCGCGCGGGGCGACCACGTGCAGGCGACGCTCGGGATCGAGCACGTCGGCGAGCCCGATCAGGTCACGCTCGTCGGTGCCGCGGCCGTGGTGGAGCACCAGCAGGCCGTCGGCCGCAGCGCGCGCCGGGCGCTCGAGGAAGCTGAGTGTGCTCACCGCGAGCCTCCCAGCAGCCTCGCCCCGACGCCCGCGATCGTTTCTTCGCCGTAGGCCTGTGAGGGGTCGCCGTCGTTGAAGACCGCCACGGTGAAGGAGAGCGCTCCGCGTTCGAGCAGCGCGACCTCGTTGAAGAGCCCCTCGGAGGGAAGCGCGCCCGTCTTGAAGTACACCCGCCAGCTCGGCCGGGCGACGGTCGGCACGCCCCAGCTCTGCTCGGGCTCGATCGTCGACATCAGATAGCGCGCGTAGCCGTAGTAGGCGGCGGGGATCAGCTTTCCGAGCTGGGTGAAGAAGAGCGCCTGGTCCGCCGCCGAGGTCTGCGTGAACGCCCACCAGCCCACGCCGGGGGCGTAGTCGCGCATGCCCGCTTCTCTTGCGACCCGGGCCACCGCGGCGCCGCCCACGACCCCGAGCACCGCGGAGGCGTCGTCGTTGTTCGATTCGTGGATCATCGGGTAGAGCAGCGCGCGATCGGAGGCGGAGAGCGAACGGTGACGAGCGGCGAGGCGTTGCAGGTAGGCCGTCAGGAACATCACCTTCACCACGCTCGCGCTCTCGAAGTGCTCACGCAGGTTCAGCCCCGAGAGGTGCCCGGCGCTGTCCACCACCGCGAGCGAGGTGCGCCCCGCGCGTCCCGCGAGGTAGGTTCGCGCCGCGGCGATGTCCGCCTCGGTCGGGAAGGGGGCGAGCGGCGTCCCGCTGCCTTCGCCGCCGAACTCGAACGCGGCGTGGGCGGGCGGAGCGGCGCTGTGCGAGCTGTGGGCGCCGCTCGCGGGCAGCCGGAATCCCCGGCGTGGGCACGGGCCGTGAGCGGCGGGCGGGCCCATCCTCTCTTCCCACTCGGGGTTGAAGCAGAGGCGGTAGCTGAAGCGCTTCGCGGGAGGGTCCACGATCGCGCTCGCGTAGGTGACCGCTCCGGGCAGCTCCTTCGTCTCCGTGCTCGTGGCGAGGTGGTAGACCTCGCTCCCGCGGGCGGCCACATACCAATAGGCGGCAACTGGCTCGGAGCGGACCCCCGGGGTGTGCGCCACCCGTGCGCTCAGCCGGTCACGGCCCGGGCCGAGGCTCGCCGAGTTGAGCGCCACGCGCGGGTCCACGACGACCGTGCGCGGGCCGCTTTCAGAGCTCGAGAGCGTGCCGGCCTGCACCGTCTCGTTGTGATCCGGCGCCGGGGCCAGGACGGAGAAGCTCCCGTCCGCGGCGGTCTGGACCGGCGCGAGCTGAGCCCCTTCGACGGCCACGTGGATCGTCGCGCCCGGCACGGGCAGGCCTCCTTCGCTCAGGCGCCCGGCGATCGTGAAGGTCGAGCCGAGCGTCACCTCGGCGGGCTCCACCGCGAGGCTGAGCGTCGCCGTCGAGGACCCCCCGGCTGGGGTGCCCGCGAGGGCCAGGCTCAGCACCGCGACGAGCGGCACCGAGCCCAGCAGGACCCTGCGGAGGAACGGTCGGTTTGCGGGTCTGCGCTTCCGGGCGGCGATGCGCCGCAGGCTAATGCCTGAAGGTGATCTTCGCGAAGGCCGCGGAGTGGTATTCGTCTTTGTGCTTCGGGTTGAAACCGACGCGGAAGCGTACGGGCAGCGAGCGCCTCGCGGCGAGCTTGCGCTTGCCCTTGTTCGAGAGCGGAACCTTGATCGTCACGATCCCCGGTCCGCCCACCTTGCGGTAGGTCGTGTGCAGACCCGGTGAGGTCACGCTCACCCGCCCGGCGGTGAAGACCTGGACGCGCACCACGAGGTGACGCTTCTTGATCTTCTTGCTGAGCAGCTTGATCTTGCAGCTCCCCACCGAGAGCCGCGTGTTCTGCTTGGAGACCGTGCCGCTCTGGGCGGTGACCAGGAACGGAACGTAGAGCGGCTTCGCGCAGAGGCTGCCGAAGTTGCCGAGCGCCGAGTTGGGCCCGGTGGGAAGGCTCAGTTCGAAGCTCGAGACGGGCACGTCGGGCACCGCGGCGAAGGTCGAGGTCGTGATCCCGCCTTTGATGTTGGTGTTGCCTTCGAGGATCACCTTCACGCCGTGGTCGCCTTCGAGGATCAGGTCGAGATCGGGGAAGGCCGCGCCGCCGTGCGAGACGAGGTAGGCCGGTCCGCTCAGCGGTTCGGGGAGCACCGGCGTCTTCACCGTCGCGCTGCCCACTTTCGATCCGGCCGGACAGGCCTTGTAGTTCGCCCCGCCCGCCCAGGTCTGTTCGGTGCAGGCCTGGTGGAGCGTTGTGAGCCGTGAGGGCAGCTCCTTCGGCAGGGTCGCCGTGACGGACTTGATGTTCGCCTGGTGTTCGGGCTGCGTGTAGCTCACCGTGAGGCTCGCCCCGTTGGCGCGCGAGGGCGCGGTCGGGCTAGAGGCCGCGAAGGCGGGCTTGAAGGCCAGGCTCGAGCAGGCCGTCACCGCGAACGGGCTCGACGGCGCGCTTGTCGCTCCGAGCGTCGAGGTGAGCAGCGAGTTGGTGGCGAGCGGCCCGCAGTTGGTGGGGTTGAAGAGGAAGTTCGACTTGTTCACGACCACCGCGATCGCCCGCAGGTGCAGCGGCACGCCGCCGACGATCTGGGGCAGCGTGGAGGTCGCGATCACGCGGCCCGTGTGCTCGTCGACACCGATCGACACACGGGTCGTCACGCGACCGAGGTCGAACGGCCCGGCCGCGGCCTCGATCGGGATCGAGAGGCCGTAGGGCTGGCCTTCGGTCGGCCCCGTGAGATAGACGGGTCCGTTGAACGTGAAGGGTTCGGAGCCGACCCCGGCGATCGCCGTGGCGGTCCCGATCTGCGCCGTGCTCGCGCAGGAGCCGGTGGCCGCCTGCGGTTCGTTGCAGAGTTTGATCGAGGGGATCAGACCGACCAGACCCGCGGGCAGGGTTGCCTGCACCTTCGAGAGCGTCTGGTTGCCGTCGTTGCGGCCGAGGCTGAAGGTGTAGCTCGTGAACGCGCCGCCCTTGTTGTTCGTCTCGGAGGTCCCCTGGGCGATGTTGAAGGGCACGGTCGCCGGGCAGCCCGTGATCGCGAACGGAGTCGCGGGGCTGAACGGGGAGGAGCCCGTGTAGGGGGTGAAGAGCGAGTTCGTCGTCGTTTTCCCGCATACGTTGGGGTTCGCGAGCGGTGAGCGTGGCCCGCCGTTGAGCTTCAGCGTGAGGTCGCTGAAGGGCAGCTGCGGGTTGCCGAGGAAGCTCACTTCGAGCCGACCCGTGGTCGGGTTCGGGACCGCCTGCCCTTCGAGTCGCACGGAGACGTCGTAGACGCTCTCCGCATCGATGAAGACCAGGTAGGGAGGACCGCCGATCGTGGTCGTCCCGTTTTTCTTGCCGAGGTAGACGTTGCCCGCGAGGCTCCCCGGCGGCAGGTCGGTTTCGATGTTCACGGTGCCGATTTTCGACGCGGCGGGGCAGCTCACCGGGTTGCGTGTGCCCTTGCCGAGCTGCGCCTGCGTGCACGCTTCGAGGCCCTGCGCGGCCGAAGGGTTCAGGGTCAGACCTTCGGGCAGCGTCACGTGCGCGTCGGCGATGTCGGACGTGTTGATTTCGCCCGAGCCTTCTTTCTGGGGGACGTGGACGTCGGTGAGCACGCCATCCGGCGTGTCGAACTGTGAGGTTTCCGGGGTCACCGTCGCCGTGGGCTGGAAGGGCACTTTGTCGCAACCTTCGACCCCCACCGGCGGCGTGGTCGCCTGGCTGATGCGTTCGCCCGAGTAGGTTTCGAGTTCGATCTAGGAGGTCGTCGGGGCCGCGCAGCTGCTCGGCATCGTGAGGAAGTTCCCTTTGCCCGCGTGGCCGTCGAAGAAGAGCTTCGATTCGACGGTCTTCAGGGGAACTTTGGCCACTTCGAGCGGCCCGATTTTGGCGCCCACTTCTGTCGGGACGTTGTTGATTTCAAACCACTCGTGGAAGTCGCCGGAGGCCACTCCGCGCGCGGCGAGGACCGCTTCCGGCCCCCAGCTCACGTGTCCTTCGAGGATCAGGTGGACGTCTTCTGTCAGCGGCGGAACGCCTTTCACGTCGATCCCGAAGCGCAGCGGGTGTCCCGCTTCCTGGGGCAGGTTGTAGACCGTTCCTTCGAGCGTGAGGGTCTGCGGGAGCAGCGGGATTTCGACGTAGGCCTTCAACTGCACGAAGCCCGCTTCCGCGCCGGAGGTACATTCGTTTTTCGAGAACGCGCTGTTCGAGCAGGTACCGAGGGTCTCGGGGTCGGCCGCGAGGCCGGGCGGGACGTCGACGCGGAGCCGTTTCAGCGGCGCGCCATTCGGTGCGCCGCCGGAGTTCGTGAGTTCGAAGCCCGTCAGGCCGTAGGGGGGGTGACCCGCGGACTGCGTGTAGAAGGCGCTGTGAGGGCTCGAGTATTCGCAGCTTTTGACTTCGATCTTGGAGCCGTTGCAGGTGCCTGCTTCCCACTTCGCAAGGCCGATGCCCGCGGCCTGTACGGCCGGCGCGATCGCGGCGGCGAGCAGGCAGCAGAGCAGCGTGAGCAGCGCAAGACGGCGGTAGGACTTCATGCGATCGAGCCTCTTCTTCCCTCGTGGTGAGATGCGGGCGAGCAGCGCCCGGCCTGATCGTCAGATACCCAGAATCCGGCGCCGCTACTCAGGAGAACCGTCGACGGGGCCTCCCGCCGGCGCGCGCAGGGACCCGCCGCCCGCGGCGGGAGCGGCAGGTCGCAGGCTCAGGTCGAGGTTCAGGCTTCGCGCGGGATGTGCGGTGCGAGCTCGCGACGCGCGATCGAGAGCTTGTGCACCTCGTCGGGACCGTCGGCGAGACGTAGCGTGCGCAGGTGGGCGTAGGCCGAGGCGAGGAAGAAGTCGTCGGAGACGCCGCCCCCGCCGTGCACCTGGATCGCACGGTCGAGGACGCGCAGCGCGACGTTCGGGGCGGCGACCTTGATCGCCGCGATCTCCGTTCGCGCGTGACGGTTTCCTACGGTGTCCATCAGCCAGGCCGCCTTCAACGTGAGCAACCGGGCCATCTCGATTTCCACGCGGGATTCGGCGATCCAGTCCTGCACGTTGCCGCGGGTCGCGACGGGCTGCCCGAAGGTGATGCGTGAGACCGCGCGGGCGCACATCGCCTCGAGCGCTCGCTCGGCGGCGCCGATCGCGCGCATGCAGTGATGGATACGTCCCGGACCGAGACGCGCCTGGGCGATCATGAAGCCGTCGCCCTCGCCCGCGATCAGGTTGCTCGCCGGTACACGCACGTCGGAGAAGTCGACTTCGGCATGGCCCTCCTGGTCCTGGTAGCCGAACACCGTGAGCCCGCGCATCACGGTCACGCCGGGGGTGTCGATCGGGACGAGGATCTGGCTCTGCTGTTTGTGCGGCGGCGCGTCGGTTGCCGTCTTGCCCATCACGATCATGATCCGGCAGTTCGGGTGAAGCGCGTTGGAGGTCCACCACTTGCGCCCGTTGAGCACGTAGTCCTCGCCGTCGCGCTTGATGCGCATGCCGATGTTCGTCGCGTCCGAGCTCGCCACGTCCGGCTCGGTCATCGCGAAGGCCGAGCGGATCTCGCCCTCCAGCAGCGGCGTCAGCCAGCGCTGCTTCTGATCCTCGGTGGCGAACTGGTGGAGCACCTCCATGTTGCCCGTGTCCGGAGCCGAGCAGTTGCACGCCTCCGAGGCGATGTGCGAGCGTCCGAGCATCTCCGCGAGCGGCGCGTAGTCGGTGTTGGAGAGCCCCGCGCCGTGGTCGGGGTCGGGAAGGAACATGTTCCACAGACCCGCCTCGCGTGCGCGCGTCTTGAGCTGCTCCATCACGGCGGGGTGGTGATGCGGGTCGCCGGAGTCCGCGCGTTCGGCCTCGTAGACCTCCTCCGCCGGGTAGACGTGCTCGTCCATGAACGCGCTGAGTCGCTCCTTGAATTCAGAACAGCGCTTGCTCGGCTCGAAGTCCATCGCTCCTCCTGGTTGCCTGCGAGGTCTTTAGGATCATCCCCGATGAGCCCGGAAGGCGTCTCCTACCGCGCGGCGGGCGTGGACTACGACACGCTCGACGCCGCCAAGCGCCTCGCGCTGACGCACGCGCTCGCAACCTCGCCGCTGCTCGAGCTGCGCGGCGGGCACGCGCTCGACGCTTCGCGCGGCGAGCCCGCGTTCGTCTTCGAGCTCGCGGGGCGCACGCTCGCGTTCGTGGTCGAGGGCCTGGGCACGAAGGCGATGATCGCGCGAGCGGTGCTCGAGCAGGGCGGTCCGAACCGCTTCGCCGACGTCGCCTACGACACCGTCGCCGCGATCGCGAACGACCTCTGCTGCGTCGGCGCGCTGCCGCTCGTGATCAACGCCTACTTCGCGACGGGCTCATCCGAGTGGTACGCGGAGGCGGACCGCTCGCGCGCGCTCGTGGAGGGCTGGCAGCGCGGCTGCCGCGACGCGGGTGCGACGTGGGGAGGAGGGGAGTCGCCCTCGCTTCCCGGGCTGCTCGCCGCGGATGAGATCGAGCTCGCCGGAGCGGCGATCGGCGCGGTGCCGGCCGGAGGCGGGGCGATCCTCGGCGCCGAGCTCGCGGCGGGCGATGAGATCGTGCTCGTCGCCTCGGCCGGTCTGCACGCCAACGGCGCCTCGCTCGCACGTCTGGTCGCGGACGGGCTGGGAGACGGATATGCGACCGAGCTTCCCGGCGGCGGCACGCTCGGCGAGGAGCTGCTCGCGCCGTCCGTGATGTACGTCCCGCTCGTCGCCGCGCTCGCCGAGGCGCGGATCCCCGTCTCCTACCTCAGCCACATCACCGGTCACGGGCTGCTGAAGCTGATGCGCGCCCAGCGCGAGCTGACCTACCGCATCGAGCGCCTGCCCCCGGTCCCCCCGGTGCTCGCGTTCCTCGTCGAGCGGGCGGGCCTGGACGCGGCCGCGGCTCACACCACCTTCAACATGGGCAGCGGCTTCGCAGTGTACTGCGCCGACGGTGCGGGGGAGTCCGTCGTGGCGGCCGCGCGCGCGCTCGGCATGGACGCCCTGATCGCGGGTCGTGTTGAGGAAGGGCCCAGGCGGGTAGTAGTCGAGCCTGCCGGCGTCGCCTTCGAGGGCGAGGAGCTGGAGCTCTCCGTAGAACAAGAACCCTCTAGCTGACGCTTAGAAGATGCACCACCGAAGCTCGCGAAACCTTCATCGCCCTAGACTCCGCACGCCTACGGGGCATGCCCCCGGAGCCATGCGTTCGATCTTGATCGGGCCGCAAAGTGCGGTTAGTGTTCGGCGCGAAGACGCCACCGTTCCCCCTGCGGGGATCTCGATGTCGCCGGACCGCCATGGCTCCGGAGTTCCCGGATCGAGGCGGACCCGTCCATCAACAGAGGAGAGAAAACTGATGCGTAGAGCATCCAGCTGTCTTGCCGTTCTCGGCCTCGCCATCCTCGCGCTCGCCCTTCCCGGCGCGGCCTCGGCGACGCCCACCGTCACGTTCAAAGCGGCCGCAGTTCCGATCCCGGGCTTTCCCCACACGGGGAACATCTTCGGTGCCGGTGCCGCCGTCGAAGCGGAATACACGATCTCAGGCACGGAATACGGTGGGTTCCCGCCGCCGCTGATCCACGTGAACTTCTACCTGCCCGCGGGCACGAAGCTGCACCCATCGGGCTTTCCGACCTGCAGCCCCTCGGTGCTCGAACCTTCCGGAAAGGGTCCGACGGGTTGCCCGAAGGGCTCGGCGGCCGGACCGAAGGGCACGGTGCAGGGCTTCGTCGCGTTCGGTAAAGAAATCGTCCCCGAGACGGCTTCGATCGAATCGTTCTACGCGCCGGGCGGTGGCCTGACGTTCTTCACGTTCGGTCACGAACCGGTGCTGCTGGAAATCCTCTCGAAGGCTCACTACGTGAACTCGAGCGGCCTCTACTCCAAGAAGCTCGAAGCCGAAGTGCCGCTGGTCGAAACGGTCCCGGGCGCGCAGGACGCCTCGGTCAAATCGATCAAGGTGAAGGCCGGGTCGGCGATCAAGAAGGGCGGCAAAACCATCTACTACGGCACGCTGCCCACGACCTGTCCGAAAAAATACCTCCCGGTCAAGACCGAACTCACGTTCGCCGGTCTGGGCGGTCTGAAGGAAGAAACGGTGACGGCGGAATACCACGCGCCGTGCCCGCGCAAGAAATAGCGCAGGGTGGCGAGCTTGGCTCTATGAGGGCGTAAGCTCCCAGGCAGCAATGTTGGGGCGGGTCACCCCACCGAAGCAGATGGGGTGGCCCGCCTTGTCGTAAGAGAGGCGAGGATGAAGCGGGAGAGGAAGGAGACCGTGGGGCGCATGCGAGTCGCGGCAGGGATCGCCGTGGCGGCACTGACGGCTGCGCTCGTGGTCCTCGCGACATCCGCGGGTGGCTCCAACGGGAGCTACAGCGTGCGTGCGATCTTCGACGACGCGGGGAACATCATCCCCGGCGAGGTCGTGAAGATCGACGGGGTCAAGGTCGGCAAGGTCGGCTCGGTCACGCCGACCCCGCAGGCCAAGGCGGCAGTCGTCCTCGAAATCTCGAACGACGGCTTCAAGAACTTCCGCGAAGACGCGAGCTGCGAAGTTCGCCCGCAGGCTCTGATCGGGGAGAAGTACATCGACTGCCTGCCCACGCAGCCCCGCGTGGAAGGCACACCGCTGCCGCCCGCGCTGAAGAAGATCCCGAGCGGCCAGGAAGGCGCGGGGCAGAGGCTGCTCCCCGTCCAGCGCACGAGCAGCCCGGTCGACGTCGACCTGCTCGGAGACATCAACCGCCTGCCCGAACGGGAGCGGCTCACGATCATCCTCAACGAACTCGGCGCGGGCCTCGCGGGACGTGGCTCGGACCTCAAAGAAGTGATCCGGCGCGCGAACCCGGCGCTGCGCGAATTCGACCGCGTGCTCGCGATCCTCGCAAGCGAGAACAAGGTGCTCACGAAGCTCGCCGACGACTCCGACAAGGCGCTCGCCCCGTTCGCGCGCGTACGGGAGCACTTCGTGGACTTCCTCGTGAAGAGCGGGCAGGTCTCGCGGGCGACCGCGGCGCACCGAGGTGCGCTCGCACAGAGCCTCAAAGACTTCCCGCCCTTCCTGCGCCAGCTCGTGCCCGCGATGGAACGGCTCGAAAAGTTCGCCGAACAGACTCAGCCCGCGTTCGCGAACCTGAACAAAGCGGCGCCCTCGATCTCGACCGCGTTCACGCACCTGCCGAAGTTCTCCTCGAGCTCGGAAAAGTTCTTCCAGAACCTCGGCGCCACATCGAAGAAATCCGGTCCCGCGCTCGTCTCGAGCAAAAAACTGCTCTCCGAGCTGCGCTTGCTCGGCAAGGGGGCGAAGCCCTTCACGAGCAACCTCGCCGAACTCTTCACCTCGCTGCGCGACACCGGCGGGCTCGAGCGCATCATGGACTTCATCTTCCTCGGCGCGGGGGCGGCCAACGGCTACGACCAGCTCGGCCACTTCCTGCGCACCGAGGGCGTCGGCACGATCTGCCCGAAATACGCGATCCTGCAGGCGAACGGGTGCAACGCGCACCTCGGGACCACCGAAAAGGCGACCGCGACCAAGGCGAGCATCCCCGCGGGGACCGGCCTTGAAATGGAGCGCACGCTGGCCGTCGTGAACGGTGCGACGCCCGCCCAGGCGATCGCGAAATACCCCGGCAATCCGAGCGCCGAAAACACCTCGACGGGCGCTTCCACGAGCGCGCCCGCAACCCAGCCGGTGGGCGGATCGACCTCGGGCACCACGTACTACTCGCCCACCGGCGAAGGCGCGGAAGCGGACGGCATGCTCCTCAACTACCTGCTCGGCAACTGAGACGATGAGCACGAGCACAACGACGATCCGCACGCTCGCCGCCGCCCTCGGGATGCTCGTGCTCGCACCGTGCGCGAACGCGCTCGCAGCGGAAGGCGAAACGACCGCGACGATCGGCGCGCCTCCCGCGGTGAGCACGCCCGCGGCGGAAGCGCCCGCGCCGGTCGAAGCGCCCGCGCAGCCCGTCGAAGAATCGACCCCGGCTCCGGCGGCTCCCGCGGAAGCGCCGCAGGTGCAGAAAGCGCAGCCGCAGCACACCACGGGCGGCGGGGCGAGCCATGCGGCCGCGCCGTCCTCCCAGACCCAGGGCGCGGGCACGACGACCGCTGGCACGGCAGAAGGCCAGGTGCGCGCGAAGCACCGCGCGGCCGCGCCCTCGGCACTCACTCCCTCGTTGCCGCTCGCGTTGCAGGGCTCGATCGGGGGCGTGCCCAACTTCTTCATCGAAGACTTCGAGATCCCGCCCTTCCTGCTGCCGATCTTCCAGGCGGCGGGAGCGGCCTACGGGATCCCCTGGCAGGTGCTCGCGGCGATCAACGAGGTCGAGACCGACTACGGCCGCGACCTCAGCGTCTCGAGCGCGGGGGCCGAGGGCTGGATGCAGTTCCTGCCCTCCTCCTGGAGCGGCTACGGGGTGGACGCGAACGGCGACGGTTACAAGGACCCCTACAACCCCGCCGACGCGATCTTCGCGGCGGCGCGGTACCTGCGCGCCGCGGGCGGCGATCAGAACATCCGCGCGGCGATCTTCTCCTACAACCACTCCCAGGCCTACGTGAGCTCGGTGATGCTCCGCGCGCAGCTGCTCGGGGGTACACCCGCGGAACTGCTCGGCGCGATCACGGGCCTCACCGAGGCGCAGTTCCCGGTCCACGCGCCCTCGCACTTCGCCGACGGGTTCCCGACGGTGTCCGCTGCGAACGGCTCGACCAAACAGCTCGTGGGAACGGCGATCTACGCGCCCGCGGGGTCGCCCGTGGTGGCCTCCCAGGACGGGGAAATCGAGGCGATCGGGCACTCGCCCTCGCTCGGCCGCTTCATCACGCTCCGCGACGCCTACGGGAACACCTACGTGTACGGGAACCTCGGCAGCGTGGCGAGCGAGTACCCCGTGATCGAGCCGCGCGTGAACTCGACGGTCAACGGGCAGATCGCGCGCAGCGCGAGCGCGAGCGAACCCGCGCCGAGCGCTCCCGCCACCGCTGGGGCGCAGCCGCGCTCGCCGATCTCCGCAGCGGCGACCGTCTCCGGCCTCGCCCTCGGGGCGGCGGCCGGACTCGAATCCGCGCCGAGCGCCGCGCCCGTCGAAAAGCCCCAGCCGAGCGCGAACGCGCCGCAGCTCGTCGCGCCCGACGTGCGCGCGTTCCGCGAAGGCTCGAGCGAGGTCTACCTGCACAGGCTCCGTGTGGGTGTGCAGGTGATCGCGGGGACCGTCCTCGGGCACGTGGGCAGCGGCGAGGCGGCGGCGGGCCAGGCTCCTCGCATCCTCTTCCAGATCAGGCCCGCCGGCCCGGGCGCACCGCTGATCGACCCGAAGCCGATCCTCGATGGCTGGGTTGCGCTGGAGAACAGCTCGGTCTTCCACGCCAAGGGTGAGAACCCGTTCCTCGCGACCTCACCCACCGTGGGCCAGGTGCTGCTCGAGTCAAAGCAGCAGCTCGAGCCGCAGGTCCTGCGCGACGCGGGCATCGTGCTCTCGCACTGCGGGCGGCAGGACATCCGCGCGGGCCGCGTGGACCGCCGCGTGCTCGCCGCGCTCGAGTACCTCTCCGTCTCGGGCTTCCGGCCGACCGTCGCGGGTCTGGCCTGCGCGCCCGCCACGCCCGCCGCGCTGGCGGCGAACGTGGGCGTGTCCTCGAGCGCGGAGTCGGTGACGATCACCGCTGTCAACGGCGTGCCCGTGGCGGGGCACCAGGGGGCCGGCTCGACGGCCGACACGATGGTGCGCAGGCTGCTGATGCTCCAGGGCCTCTCGCGTCCGCGCCGGATCGTCAGCGACATGAGCTTCCCCGGCGCTTCCGGGACAGTGACGAGCGCCAAGGCGGCGGGCGCGATCCGCGTCACGTTCGCCTCGCCGCGCTCCGCGCTCGCCCGTGTGGCCGGTCTGGCCGCCTCCGCGCTCTCACCCGCGGAGTGGACGCGACTGGTCGCAAGGCTCGGCGAGATCCCCGATCCGACGGTGTCGAGCAAGCCCTCCTCGGCGGCGATCCCCGACACACCGAGCGGAAAGGAGAACGGTGGCAACCACTAGCCCCCCGACTCCCCCGGCGGCGCCCCCGCCCTCGCCTCCCCCCACACCGCCGAGCCGGCGGGTGCGGCGCGGCGCAGGCACCGGCCGGATCGTCGCGATCGCGGCGCTCGCGCTCGTCGTGCTGATCGTTGCCTACATCATCTTCGGCAGCGGCGGCGGTGCGACCTACCACCTGATCTTCCCCGAAGCGGGGCAGCTCGTCCGCGGCGACCAGGTGCAGGTGGGTGGCGTGCCCGTGGGCAGCGTGACCAACCTCGAACTGACCAAGGACTTCAAAGCGAAGGTCACGATCCACGTCGATGGCTCGCTCACCCCGCTGCACGAAGGGACGACCGCGGAAGTGCGGGTGCCCTCGCTCTCGAGCGTGGCGAACCGCTACATCCAGCTCTCACCGGGGCCCAACAACAAGCCCGCGCTGAGCAACAACGCGACGCTGCCCGCGAGCGCTACGAAAGAAGTGACGGACCTCGATCAGCTCTTCAACACGCTCAACCCGAAGACGCGCAAGGGCCTCTCGGAGTTCATCCAGGGAACGGCCGAACAGTACGTCGGGGCGGGCAAGCAGCTCGGTGAATCGACCGAATACTTCGGGCCCTTCCTGAGCGCGTCCAACCACTTCTTCTCCGAGCTCGTCCGCGACCAGCCCGTGTTCACCAACTTCCTCGTCGAAACCTCCAAGGCGGTGACGACGATCGGCGCGCGCGCTCCGCAGCTCGCCGACCTGATCGAAAACGCGAACAAGACCTTCACCGCGATCGGCGACGAACAGACGAACTTCGCGGCGGGCCTGAAACAGCTCCCGATCACGCTGCGCGCGGGGAACAAGACCTTCGCGGAACTCCCCGCGACGTTCAAGGCGCTGAAAGCCCTCGTCGACGCGTCGAAGCCGACGAGCAAGCCGCTGACCGTGCTCTTCGAACACCTGCGCCCGCTGCTCACGACCGCGACCCCGGCGGTGAAGAACTTCAACGCGGCCTTCAGCCGTCCCGGGCCCAACAACGACCTGACGGACATCGTGAAGATCCTCCCGGTCCTGTACAAGCGCCTCACGACCGCCTCGCCGGCGGTCGTCCAGGGCGAGAAGGAATCGGTCCCGATCACGGCGTTCTTCGGGCCCTACTCGCCCGATCTCGTGGGGGCCCTGCGCACCTTCGGTCAGTCCGGCGCCTACTACGACGCGAACGGCGGCTACGCGCGCGTGAGCCCCGTCTTCCCGAGCTTCGGGCTGGGCGAAAACAACGAACTGAAACCGACCTCGCCGACGGCTGCGCTCGCGCCGCTGAAGACGAACCAGCTGCGGCGCTGCCCGGGCGCGGCGACGGCTCCGGCGGCCGACGGCTCCTCGCCCTTCGTGGACAGCGAACTGCTCAGCTGCGACCCCGCGGAGCACCCCTGATGGATCGCCGCCGTCGCAACTCGCTCGCGGCCAGCCCGCTCCTGATCGGAGCGGTGACGACGCTGATCGTGGTCGTCGCGGTGTTCCTGTCCTACAACGCGAACAACGGGCTGCCGTTCGTGCCGACCTACAACATCAAAGTCGCGCTCCCCGAGGCCTCGGGTCTGCAGCCCTCCAACCAGGTCCGGATCGCGGGTACTCGCGTTGGCGTGGTGAGCTCGCTGACGCCGAAGCAGAACCCCCGCACCGGGCGCGTGACCGCGATCGCGAACCTGAAGCTCGAAAAAAGCGTCGAAAAGCTCCCGGTGGACACGAAAGCGATCGTGCTCTCGGTGTCGGCGATCGGCCTGAAGTACCTCGAACTCGAAAAGGGGACCTCGGCCAAGGGGCTGAGCGCGGGGGCGACGATCCCCACCAGCCAGACGCGCGAACCGGTGAACATCGAGGAACTCTTCAACATGTTCGACCAGAAGACGCGCACGGCGATCAAGATCAACACGAACAACTTCGGTGACGGGCTCGCGGGACGCGGGCTGGGTCTGAACAACACGATCCACGAACTGCGCCCGCTCGTCGAAAAGGCGATCCCGGTGCTGCACAACTTCGCCTCGCCGCAAACGGACCTGCGTGGCCTGTTCGTAGCGCTGGACCGAGCGGCCGGCGAGACGGCACCCGTGGCCGAAGCGAACGCCAACGGCTTCACCGACCTCGACACCTTCTTCACCGCCTTTGCGAGCGTGACCAAGCAGATCGAAGAAGCGAACGAGGAAGGCCCGTCCTCACTCCAGCAGGCGACCCACTCGCTGCCCTTCGAGGCGCCGCTGATCCGCAACGCGACCGAGTTCATGCACCTGCTGCGCCCGAGCGCCGCGGACCTCGTGACGGTCGCGCCCCCGCTCAGCCACGCCTTCACCGAAGGCGCGACGAACCTCGCCGCGGCGACAGACCTCAACTCGAAGCTCGCCGAATCCGCCGAAGCACTCGCGAAGTTCGGCAACAACCCGGTCGTCACGCTGGCCTTCGAAGACTTCACGAACACGGTCGAAGTGGGCAACCCGGTGCTCGCGGGCGTGGCCCCCGAGCAGGCGAAATGCAACTACTGGACGCTCGCCTTCCGCAACGTGGCGAGCCTCGAGTCGGAGACCGTCGGCGTCGGGACGATCGCGCGCGCGGGCTTCGTGCTCGCGCCGAGCGGCCCGAACAACGAGGGCTTCCCCTCCTCGGCACCGGCCAACGGGGGCTCGACCGAACGTGAAGGCAAGGGCGGGAAAGTGATCCCGAGCAACTACCTGCACGTGAATCCCTACCCGAACGTGAGCGCGCCGGGTCAGGCGCAGGTCTGCGAAGCGGGCAAGACGACCTTCATCCCCGAACGCATCGTGATCGGCAACGCCCCCGCGGCGAAGGTGGCGGCCGGGACCGAATTCACCTCGCGGTCGACGGACCTGTTCGGCGAAACGTACACCTCGACCCAGAAAGCGGCGCTCGGCCTGAACGTCGCGAAGAAACCGGCGAAGAAGACGACGGCGAAGAAGAAGACGGCGAGCAAAGGGAAGAAGAAATGAACCGCCCGCGCCTCTTCCGCCGCCGCGAGGCGATCCCCGTCTCAGAACTCAATCGCGGGAGCGTCGTCAAATTCGCGGTCGTGATGCTGCTCGTGGTGATCGTGGCGGTGTACTTCGGGTTCACCAAGCACATCCCGTTCAAACACGGCTTCCGGCTCAAGGCCCAGTTCGACTCGGCGCTGAACATCCACTCGAAGTCGCCGGTGCGAATCGCGGGGGTGGACGTGGGCAAGGTGGCCTCGATAAAGCGCGAGGGCAACACGGGTCTCGTGACGATGGAAATCGAAAACCGCGGGCTGCCGATCCACGAAGACGCGACGGTCAAGATCCGGCCGCGGATCTTCCTTGAAGGCAACTGGTTCGTCGAACTCCAGCCGGGGAGTCCCTCGGCGAAGACGGTCTCCTCGGGCTACACGATCCCGACCGCGCAGACGTCGGACCCGGTGCAGCTCGACCAGGTGCTCGACGCGCTCAACACCGACACGCGCGCGAACCTGCAGAAGTTCCTGATCTACTACGGCGAAGGCCTGACCAAGCACCCGAACGCGGAAGAAAACGCCGAACAGCTGCCCGAGGTGCGCGGCGTGAACGGGGCCGAAGCGCTGAACAAAACGTACCATCGCGCGCCCGAAGCGCTGCGCGGCGGGGCGATCATCAACCAGGCGATCACGGGCACCGAAACCCACGACTTCTCGAAGCTGATCGCGGGCGTGGGGAAGGTGACCTCGGCGCTGAACGTGCACGAGCAGGAGCTCGGCGAACTGGTCGAAAACTTCAACACCTTCTTCGAAGCGTTCGCGGTGCAGTCGACGAGCGTTCGCCGGCTCGTGCACGAACTCCCGAGCTCCCTGCGCGGCATCGGCCACGGCCTCGCCTCGCTCGACAGGTCCTTTCCCCCGACCCGCGCGTTCGCGAAAGACATCCTGCCCGGCGTGAAAGCGACTCCGGAAACGGTCAGGGCCGCGTTGCCCTGGATCGAACAGGTGCGGCTCTCGCTGCAACCGAGCGAGCTCGGCGGCGTGGCGAAGGGTCTCGCCGAAGCGACCCCCTCGCTGGCGAAGCTGAGCAACGAACAGGTCCCCGTCTTCAAGCAGACCGAAGCGTTCAACAAGTGCCTGACGAAAGTGATCTACCCGGCGGGCAACGAAAAGCTCCAGGACGGCGCGTCCACGACGGGCGTCGAAAACTACAAGGAGTTCTGGTACAGCCTGGTGGGCCTTTCGGGGATCGGCCAGGGCTTCGACGGCAACGGGTCCTTCACGAAGTTCCTCGTGGGTAACAGCGGCTCGACGATCGAGTCTCAGCCCGCTTCGCTCGTGAACAAGAAACTCACGGGCCTGAAGCTGCTCGCGCACTCGCCGCTGCCGCCGCAGGGGACGCGGCCCGCGTTCCCCGCCGAAGAGCCTCCGTATGAGCCGCTCGTGCCCTGCGACACGCAGTCCCTGCCCGAATTCAACGGCCCGCTCGCCAACGGCCCCGCAGACGGGACGAAATGATGAACCCGCCTCCTGAGCACAGCCACGAGCACGCCCACGAGGGCGGCCTCACGGTCCGTGAGCAGATCGAGCGCTACCGCACGGCGTTCATCTCGGTCGTGGTGCTGTTCATCCTCGCGGTCGGGGTGGCGGGCTACATCCTCTCCCACGAGAACCTGCACCTGCCGGGCTGGGTGCCGGTGCTCGGACACGACTACTACGACCTCAAGGCGGAGTTCCAGACCGCGCAGGCGGTGACGCCGGGCCAGGGCCAGGCGGTCACGATCGCGGGGGCGAAAGTGGGCGAAGTGGCGAGCGTCGACCTGCACAACGGGATCGCGGTGGTCTCGATGAAAGTGACGCCGAAGTACGCACACTTCTACAAGAACGCGACGCTGCTGCTGCGCCCGAAGACCCAGCTCCAGGACATCACGATCGAGGTCAACCCGGGTACCCCGGCGGGAGGGAAGCTGAAGAGCGGCGAAACGCTGCCGCTCGCGCAGACCGCGCCGAACGTGAACTTCGACGAATTCCTCTCGGGCCTCGATGCGGAAACGCGCTCCTACCTGCAGGAGCTGCTGGCGGGGGCGGGCCAGGGCTTCGAAAACAACGGGCCCGCGTTCGCGGCGACGCTGAAGCGCTTCGAGCCCGCGGCGCGCTACGGCCAGGAGATCCAGAGGGAACTGTCGAAGCGCTCGGCGAACATCGCGCGCTCGATCCACAACTTCAGCCTGATCATGCAGGCGCTCGGCTCCCGCGACAAGGACCTCTCGCAGCTCGTGGACACCTCCAACGCGGTCTTCAAGACCTTCGCGAGCGAGGACGCGAACTTCCAGAGCACGCTGAAGCTGCTCCCGGGCGCGCTGAGCAAGACGGGCAAAGCGCTGAACAAGGTCGGGGAAGCCTCCGATCAGGTCACGCCCGCCCTGACCAAGCTCGACCCGTTCGCGAAAGCGCTCGGCCCGGCGAACAAAGCGACGAAGAAACTCGCGATCGTGACCGCCCCGATCATCAAGAACGAAATCCGCCCGTTCGCGCGCGAAATCCTGCCGACGGTGACCGAACTCGGCCCTGACACGCAGGCGCTCGGCGAATCGTTCCCGAAGCTCGCCGAAAGCTTCTCGGTGATCAACGAATTCTTCAACGAGCTCGCCTACAACCAGAGCAAGACCAAGCCAGGATTCGACTTCTTCCTCGCCTGGGCGAACCACAACCTGAACAGCGTGGTGAGCAACTCCGACGGCAACGGCACGATCGGGCGCAGCCTCCTGTACTTCAACTGCAACGTGCTCAACATCCTCAACGGGGTCGCCGAAGTGAACGAAAACGTGGCGCTGCTCGTCGGCCTGCTGCGCCCGCCGACCAAGGCGGAATGCTCGAGCCTCGGGCTCTCGGCGAGCGCCCCCGCGAGCGCGGAGCACGTCACGCACAAGCCTTCGAGCGGAGTCTTCTCGGGGCTCGGCTCGGCCTTCGGCGGAGGATCCGCCGCGCACGGCGCCAAGCGTGCGAAGGCGAGCAGGGCGCACGCGGCGAGCGGCGGAGGGAAGGGCTGAGATGCAGAAGCGCGCCCCCACGCTCGGCAACATCCTCGTGATCATCCTGTTCGTGCTCAGCTGCTTCGGGCTGCTGCTCTTCCTCTGGGAGTCCTTCGGCGGCCCGCTGCCGCTGAAACCAAAGGGCTACCGGATGACCGTGGCCTTCCCGCGCGTGCTCGCGCTCTCCGAAGAGTCCGACGTGCGCATCGCGGGCGTGGACATCGGCCACGTGATCTCGGTGAAGAAGGGCAAGGAAGGGCGCACGATCGCGACGATCGAAGTCTCGAGCAAGTACGCGCCGATCCGCAAGAACATGCACGCGATCATCCGCCAGAAGACGCTGCTCGGCGAGACCTACGTGCAGCTGATCCCGCAGGGCAGCGGCCACAGCGGGCCCTACCTCGCGGACAACGGCCGGCTGCCGGACAGCCAGGTCGAACCCTCGGTCACGCTCGACGACGTGCTCAAAACCTTCGACCCGAAGACCCGTGCGGACTTCCGCATCTGGCAGCAGTCGGTGGCCGAAGGGATCAACGGCAAAGGCGAACAGATCAACGCCTCCTTCGCGCGCCTGGAACCCTTCGCCGAAAACGCGAACAAGCTCGTGAACATCCTCGCCTCCCAGGAAGGGGCGGTACGTGCGCTCGTCAAGAACACGGGCGTGGTGTTCAACGCGCTGGCGAGTCGCGACCATCAGCTCGAAGGCCTGATCGTCAACGGCGAACACACCTTCAAAGCGGCCTCGCAGGCGAGCCAGGCATTCGCCGCGGCGTTCCGCGCGCTACCGGGCTTCGAGCGCAACTCGCGCACGGCGCTGAAAGAAATCGACCGCTTCGCCGAAGACGCGAGCCCGTTCCTCGAAGAATTCCGCACTCCCGAGCGCGCGCTCTCCTCACTGCTGGGAGCGGCGAAGCCCTTCGCGCCGCAGTTCTCCCAGTTCCTAACCTCGCTCGGCCCGCTCACGAAGGCTGCGCGCACCGGCCTGCCGGACCTCGGCAAGTCGCTCAACCTGACCGTCCCCGTGCTCGAAAACCTGCGCCCGGTGCTGCACAACCTCGATCCCTTCCTGCAGTACACGGGCACCTACGTGCGCGAGGTGCAGGCCTTCTTCGCGAACCTCACCTCGGCCTCCGAGTTCCAGCAGCGCAACGGCGACCTACCCGAATCGGAAAGCTCCAAGCAGCACCTGCTCTCCACGCTCGCCGTGCTCAGCCCGGAAAGCCTCGCGCTCTACCCGAGCAAAGTGGGCACGAACCGCTCGAACGCCTACCCGCTCGCGGGGACCTACAACGCGCTCGGGACGGGCCTGCCGGTGTTCAGCACGTCGGGCTGCGCGAACGAAGCGCCCTCCGTGAACGGCCCGCCGGACGAAACGATCTCCGAAGGCCTGATCCTGAAACTGATCCACTTCAAAGTGGCCAACCGGCCGGAAGCGTTCTCGGGCTTCAAACCGACGGGCAACCCCGAAGCCGAAAAAGAACTCGCCGAAGCCGAAGGCAAGCCCGCTAAAACGAACGAAGTTCCCGCGCCGGCGTGCAACCAGCAGGGCCCGAACAGCTTCAATGGGAAACTCAGCCAGTTCCCCCACGTGGTGTACGAAGGGAAATAGCGATGTCCGACCCGAACGCAACGCCCGACGACTTCAAGTACCACTCGAGCGGCCTCGAACTCGCGGGCAAGGAGGGCGAGTGGTCGATCCGCTGCAAAGACGTGGTCAAGCGGCTCGGCGGCGTACCTGTGCTCAACGGGTTGAACGTGGCCTTTCCCGAGGACACGATCACCGTCGTGCTCGGCCCCTCGGGGACGGGCAAGAGCGTGCTGATCAAGCACATCATCGGCCTGATGTTCCCCGACTCCGGGGAGATCTACGTCAAAGACCAGGCCGTCTCGCGGCTGCCGATGAAGGAGCTGCTCGAACTGCGCCGCAAGATCGGCGTGCTCTTCCAGGACGGCGCCCTGTTCGGCTCGATGTCGGTCTACGACAACGTGGCCTTCCCGCTGCGCCAGCACACGGACATGACCGAGGGAGCGATCGCCGAGCGCGTCGTGCAGCGCCTGCGCGACGTGGGTCTCGGCGAGGCGATGGACGACGCTCCCTCGCAGCTCTCGGGCGGGATGCGCAAGCGCGCGGGCTTCGCGCGCGCGCTCGTGATGGAGCCCGACGTGGTGATCTTCGACGAGCCCGACTCTGGCCTGGACCCGGTTCGCACGGCGCTGCTCTGCGAACTGATCCAGGAGATGCACGCGATCTACAAAGGGACCTACATCGTGGTCACGCACAACATCGCCTCCGCACGCCAGATCGGCGAATACATCGCCGTGCTCTGGCGCGGGCGGATCGTCGAAGCGGGCGATGCCGAGCGGATGTTCTCCTCGGACAACGACTTCGTGCGCCAGTTCCTCAGCGGCTCCGCCGAGGGCCCGCTGACGATGGACTAGCGAAGGCGCCCCCGCCGGGCTTCAGTCAGACGGCGAGCGCTCGCTCCGCCTCCTCCATGCGGTCGCGGATCTCGCACAGCGCTACGAGGCCGGCTCGCAGTCCGGCCAGCTGCTCGGCGGTGATCAGCGAGCAGAGCTCCTGATCGACGGCACGCCCGGCGGAGCGTACGGCGGTGGCGGCCGCACGGCCGCGCTCTGTGGGCTCGATCACCATGCGCCGGCGGTCCTCGGGGTCGGGGCGACGCTCGAGATAACCCCGTACGACGAGCGTGTCGATCAGCTGGCTCGCGGCCTGCTTGCTCACGCCGAGCTGGCGCACGAGGCCGCCCGCGGGGGCGCCGTGGTTGACCATCCCGCCGAGCACGAAGGCGCCGTTGCGGGGCACGTCTGAGAAGCCCGCCTCGGCGAGGGCGGCGCGGATAGCGTGGCCGTAGCTCCCACGCGCGGCGCGCAGCAGGGCGGGGATGACGACCTCTTCGGCCTCGGGCGAGGGCTCGAAGGGGCGAGCGGCGTGCTTGGGTCCGGCGGGCTGTGAGCGAGGCTTGGAGGAGGGCATGCGGCGAAGGTAGCTCCCCTCGACATGATTGTCAAGAAGATTGACTGTCAAGTTGATGGACGGTTGTGTTGAGGCGGCGGTGAAGTCCCTGCACAGGGGTCATGTTTGACATCCCGCCGCGAACGATGCGAACATACGTTCGTATGGTCGCCTGTGTTCATCTCTCGCGTTTCGAGCTCGTCGCGGCCGCGGAGGGATCGAGCGTGGCCCGGCGGGCGGTGGCCGGGGGGGCGCTCGCCGTGGCGCCACCGGTGAGCGCGGAGGGGGCAGCGGCGGCGGGGCGGCTGGGGGAGGTCTCCGGAGCGGCGGAAGCTCACGGAGTGGTACGCGGGATGCTGCTCGGCGAGGCGCTCGCGCGCTGCCCGGAGCTCGTCCTGCTGCCGGGCAATCCCGTGCGCGCGGGCGAGCTGTGGGAGGACTCGCTGCAGGCGCTCGAATCGATCGGCGCTGCCGTCGAGCCCAGCCGGCCGGGTCTGGCCTACTTCGAGACCCGAGGTCTGGACGGCCTGCACGGCACGCAGGAGGGGACGATCGCGGCGGCCCGCAGGGCGCTGGGGCGCCCGGTGCGGGTGGGGGCAGCGCCGACGCGCTTCGCCGCGTTGGCCGCCGCGCTCGCCGCCCGCTCGCGGCGCGCGCTGGTGCTGGAGGAGGAGGGAGCGAGGCGCTGGCTGGGAGGGCGGCCCGTGAGCCTGCTGGGCTACCGCGATGAGACGGCCGAGCTGCTGGAGCCGCTGCAGCGCCTCGGCATCGACACGCTCGGAGAGCTGCGCAAGCTCGGCCGGACGGCCATGACGGACCGGTTCGGGGCAGCCGGGACGCTCGCCCATCGGCTGGCGGCCGGCGAGGACACACCGCTGCGCCCCCGCCAGGTGCAGGAGCGTCTGAGGGAGACGATGGAGGTCGGCGACGCGGGCAGCGGCGACGCGCTCAAGCGAGTGCTCGGCGTGCTCGTCAGCCGCCTGCTCGCTCGCGGCGAGCGCCGCGGGCGAGCACTGCGGTCCGTGCGGCTGTCGGCGCGACTGGTCTCCGGGGGGAGCTGGCACGAGGAGGTCGTCTTCCGCGAGCCGGTCACCGATCCCGAGCGGATCTGGCTGGCGCTCTCGCTGCGGCTCTCGCTGCTCCCCGCGCCCGCGGACGAGCTGGGGCTGGCCGTCGAGCGCTTCGGTCCTCCTCAGGGCGAGCAGGGCGCGCTGCTCGACCAGAGCCGCTCCTCGCGCCGCGCGCGGCTGCGCGAGGCCGTCGCTCAGGTGCGAGCGGTCGCCGGGCGCGACGCCGCGTTGCGAGCGGTCTGCGTCGATCCCCACTCGCGGGTGCCCGAGCGGCGTGTCGTGCTGGCCCCCGTCCCGGAGTAGACCGGCTGTGGCCAAGCCTCTGAACGCCCCCCGTCCCGTTCGCATCCGCTGGGGTGAGGGCCTGCCCGCCGAGGTCGACGGCGAAGCGGTCGAGGCGCTGCGCGAGTCCTGGCTGGTCGAAGACCGCTGGTGGGAAGCGCAGCCGCTGCGCAGACGCTACTGGGAGCTGATCGGCGTGCGCGGACGCAACCTCGTCGTCTTCCATGATCTGTGCACGGGCAACTGGTACGCCCACTGAGATGGGCGTGAGCGCTTCGCCAGACGGCGTCCTCAGTCGCTCGTTTGCGAAGCAAACTTCGCTCCCTGCGTCCTGGTCTGGCTCGGCTCACGTCCATCTCAGACGCGTGGGCGTGAGCGCTTCGCCAGACGGCGTCCTCAGTCGCTCGTTTGCGAAGCGATGACCGGCACCCCGCCCTACGTCGAGCTGCACTGCCACTCGGCCTACTCGTTCCTCGATGGGGTCTCGCTGCCGGATGAGCTGGCGCTTCGGGCGGGAGAGCTCGGGCACGCCGCGCTCGCGCTGACAGACCACAACTCGGTCTCGGGCTCGATGGAGCTCGCGCAGACGGCCTCCGAGCAGGGCATACGCGCGATCCACGGCGCGGAGATCGACCTCGCGCCGGACCCGCAGGCGTCCGGCGATGGCGTGCGCGACGCGGCGCTCGCGGGCGCCAAGCGCACCCACAACCCGCACGTCACGCTGCTCGTGGAAGACGAGCGCGGCTGGCGGAACCTCTGCCGGATCCTCACGATCGCCCACTCCCATACGCGCGATCGCGCCGGGCGGCGCGAGCTGGGCGAGCCCGAGATCTCGGCGCAGGCTCTCGTCGAGCACGCCGAGGGCCTGGTCTGCCTGACGGGTTGCGCCCAGCGCTCGGTGCTGGGTGAGCGCGGGGGAGCGGCCACGCTGCGCACGCTGCTCGAGGGGTTCGGCCCGGAGAACCTCTACGCGGAGCTGCAGCGCCCCTATGAACGCGACGACCGCGCGCGCAACCGCGCCTTTGCCGAGCGGGCGCGGAGGCTCGGGATCGGCACGGTGGCGAGCGGCGACGTGCACGCGCACTCGGCCGCGCGCGCCGAGCTGCAGGACGCCTTCGTGGCGCTGCGCCATCGCCTCACGCTCGACGCCTCCGAGCCGCTGCGCCGCGGCAACCGCAGCCATGTGATGAGCTCGCCGCGGGCGATGGCCCACCGCTTCTCCGACCATCCAGAGGCGGTCGCGGAGACGCTGCGCCTGGCCGAGCGGCTGCGCTTCGATCTCAAACAGGACCTCGGCTACCGCTACCCGGGCGCGGAGGAACGAGGACGCCTCCAGGCGCCTGGCCGAGCTCTGCGCGCAACGCATGGAGGAGCGCTATGGAGCGGGTGCGTCCTCGAGCGCGCGCGCCTCGCGGGGCGAAGCGCTGGCCCGGCTCGAAGAGGAGCTGAAAGTGATCGACCGGCTTGGCCTGGCGGGTTTCTTCCTGCTCCACCACGAGATGCTCGAGCTCTCGCGCGAGGTCGCGATCGAGGTGCGGGGTGCGGACTCCGTGCGCGCGCTGCTCGCGCCCGGGCGGGGGCGCGGCTCATCCGTCTCCTCGCTCGTGTGCTACCTCACGGGCCTCTCGCACATCGATCCTGTCGAGAACCGGCTCGCGCTCGGGCGCTTCCTGCACGAGGAGCTCCACGGTCTGCCCGACATCGATCTCGACTTCCCGCGCGACATCCGCGAGCGGCTGATCCCGCGCGTGCACGAGCGCTTCGGGCAGGACCGCGCCGCGCTCGTCGCCGCCTTCCCCACCTTCCGCGTGCGCGGGGCGGTGCGCGAGCTCGGCAAGGTGCTCGGCCTGCCACCCGGGGAGATCGAGCGGATCGCCCGTGGCTCAGACCCCTGGAGCCCGGCCGGGGAGCATGGCGAGGTGGATTTCGCCTCGGGGCGCCGGCGCGGAGCGGACCGAGGGCTCCTCCGACCGTCGCTCGGCGCGCTGGCACTGGCTGGGGAAGCTCGTCGAGGAGGCGCAGGGGCTGCCCCGGCACCTCTCCCAGCACTCCGGCGGAATGATCATCGCGACGCGTCCGCTGATCGACTGCTGCCCGGTCGTGCCCGCGGCGATGGAGGGCAGGCAGATGGTCCAGTGGGACAAGGACTCATGCGCCGACGCGGGCTTCCTGAAGATCGACCTGCTCGGGCTGGGGATGCTCTCCGCGGTCGAGCGCTGCGTGGAGGAGATACACCGTGGCAAGGGCGAGCGCATCGATCTCTCGCGGATCCCCTACGACGACCCCGAGACTTTCCGCGCGATCCGTGCGGCCGACACCGTGGGCGTCTTCCAGATCGAGAGCCGCGCCCAGATGCAGTCGCTGCTGCGGACACGCCCGCGCAACCTCGACGACGTGACGATCCAGGTCGCGATCGTGCGGCCCGGGCCAATCCAGGGCGGCGCGGTGAACCCCTACATCAAGCGGCTGCAGCGGCTGCGCGAAGATCCCTCCTTCGAGATCCCCTACGACCATCCTGCGCTCGAGCCCGTGCTTGCCGAGACGCTCGGCACGATCATCTTCCAGGACCAGGTGATGCAGGTCGCCGAAGCCTTCGCGGGCTACACCCCCGGCGAGGCCGACGGCCTGCGCCGCGCGATGAGCCGCAAGCGCTCGGTGGAGATGATGCAGCGTCACCGCGAGCGCTTCGTGGAAGGCGCGATCAGGCACTCGGACGCCGATCACGAGACCGCCGAGCGTGTCTGGAGGATGGTCGAGGGATTTGCGGGCTTCGGCTTCCCGAAGGCGCACAGTGCCGCCTTCGGCCTGCTCGCCTACCAGTCCACCTGGCTGCGCGTTCACCACGGGCCGGAGTTCCTCTGCGCGCTTCTCAACGAGCAGCCGATGGGCTTCTACGCTCCGGACAGCCTCGTTCACGAGGCGGAGAACCGGGGCATCGCGGTGCTCGGGCTCGACGTCAACGCCTCGCAGGTGCTCTGCTCGGTCCAGGACGGCGCCGTCCGTCTCGGTCTCGGCTACGTCAAGGGCGCGAGCGAGGCGGAGATGCACGGCCTCCTCGCCGAGCGCGAGCGAGGCGGGCGATACCGCTCGATCGAGGAGCTCGCGGGCCGCTCGGGATGCCGCCGCGTCACCCTCGAACAGCTCGCGTGGTCGGGTGCCTGCGACGCGCTGCTCGTGCCCGGTGCGCACTCGTCGCAGCTCGACGGCGCGGACCGCCGCTCGGCGCTGTGGCAACTCGGTATCGCCGCTCCGGCCGTGACGCTCGGAGAGGAGGTGCGCGGGCGGGTTGCGTCCGAGCGCTCCAGGCAGACGCATCAGCTCGCGCTGCCGCTGGACCTGCCCGAGACGCCCTCGCTGCGACGGATGGGTCGCTGGCAGCGGCTGATCGCGGACTACTCCACGAGCGGCGTGACGATCGGCGATCACGCGATCGCGATCCTGCGTGAGCGCATCACCGAGCCGAAGCTCGCCACGAGCGCTCAGCTCACGCGCCTGCCGAGCGGCTGCGATGTGTCGGTGGCGGGGCTCGTCATCGCCCGGCAGCGGCCGGGCACAGCGAACGGCACGATGTTCCTGCTCTTCGAGGACGAGTTCGGCACGGTCAACCTGATCGTCCCGCGCGAGGTCTACGAACGCCGCCGTCATCTCGCTCGCGCCGAGCCGCTGCTGCTCGCCCGCGGGCGCCTGGAGCGCCATCAGGAGGGAGCGAGCTCACCCCGCTACGGGGTGCGCGACGCGCTCGCTCCGGTGCGCGAAGCCGACGGCGAGGAGGTGCGCCCGGTGATCAACCTGCTCGTCGCCGAGCTCGAGCCACTCGAACGCTTCCTCGACGGCGGCCTCGCCGAGGACGAAGCGGACCGCGGGGTGGTTCGCCGGCTGCGCCCCGCTCAGCCCGGGCAGGAGGCGGAGGAACACGCGGAGGGCGCGGAGGTGGGCTCGACGATGCGCGCGGTCGCACCCCCGATTCAGAGCTTCGCCTCCGGTCGCAGGCGCTAGCGGCCGAGCGTCGGAGCGGCTAGGGGAGGTGCCGACGTTTGAAGCGGCGCATCCGCGCCGCGGGCCGACCGCCGGCCCCTCGGTGTGGGCGGAGATCGCGTACCCGGCTCATCACTCCACCGAGCATCGCCACCAGCACCACTGCCAGAACCACCAGCACGATGATCGTGATCGTCAATCCCATGCTGCTCAACTACCCGGCCCCGCCCATCTGACGCAACTACAGTTCGCGCGATGGAAGCGATCGAGCTGAGCGGTGTGGGCTCCGTCGAGTGGGACGCGGTGCTCGCCGGCGAGCAGAACGTCTGGGGTCCCGGAGAAGAGCTCGCCTGGACGCAGAAGACACGCCACGTGGGCGTGATCGGCGAGGACGGCCGGCCGCTCGCGATGGCCGGCGCGGTGCTCGCGCGGGTCGCCGTGGGCGAGGGCGAGCCCTTCCCCGTCGTGGGGATCGGCGGCGTGATCGTCACCCGCTCGATGCGTGGACGCGGGTTCGCTCGGCTGGTCGTCGAGGGCATCCTGCGACTCGCCGCCGGGCTCGGGCCCGATCTACGCGATGCTCTTCTGCGGCGAGCAGCTCACGCCGATGTACGCGCGCTTCGGCTTCAGCGAGATCGAGGGGACGGTCAGCGCCGATCAGCCCAGCGGCGCGATCACGATGCCGATGCGCTCGATGTGGGCGCCGCTCGCCCCGGGTGCAAGCTGGCCCGCCGGCGATGTGCAGGTCCTGGGCGAGCCCTTCTAGGCCGGGAACGTCCGGCGGCCGAGAGGGGAGAGGCCGCCGGCTCGTTCCCGGTAGCTGCGAACTGCTGGGGCGGGCTCAGCGCGAGAGGACCGCTGGGCGCCGCTCCGCCTCCTCGGCGTCGGTCACCGCCCATGCGAGGCGCTCGATCAACTGCTCGGCCGCGTGGCCGTCCGAGAGGTGGATCGAGTTGATGCGCTCGTCGAGCAGCACCCGGGCGCTGCTTGACGGGGAGGAGCGGCGAGATTCCGCCGCCGAGTCGGCCGTGACGATGATTCTGGCCATGAATCTCTCCTTCTGATCGAGTGGCGCCCCCTCCGTCTCACACCGTGCTCGCTCGACATGAAGCTCGGGTTAAAACCTTGTGTCATTGCTCTCACACCTTCGTCCACGCAGGGTCATGCGCCTGACGCGGTTTCGAGCAGTTGCAACCGCGCCTGCCAACGGAGTGCCGCTAGCCTGATCTGATCGCTCCTCTCGGTGACACCGGTCTCGACGTGTTCGGGCTCTGCCTGGGCGGCAACGTCTTCGGCTGGACGCTCGACGAGCAGGGCTCCTTCGCCGTGCTCGACGCCTACGTCGAGGCGGGCGGGAACTTCATCGACACCGCCGACATGTACGGACGGCGCGGAGCGGAGGGCTCGGGCGCCTCGGAGCGGATCATCGGCCGCTGGATCGCCGCGCGCGGCAACCGCGAGCAGCTCGTGATCGCGACGAAGGTGGGCATGGCCGAGGAGCACCGCGGCCTCTCCGCCGAATCGATCGCCGCTGCGGCGGAGGACTCGCTGCGACGGCTCGGGATCGAGCGGATCGACCTCTACTACGCCCACGAGGACGACCCTGAAACGCCGCTCGAGGAGACGCTCGGCGCGTTCGCGAAGCTGATCGAGGAGGGGAAGATCGCGCACGCGGCCGCCTCCAACTACGAGGTCGGGCGCTTCGAGCAGGCGCTCGAGATCGGCGAGCGGCCGGGGATGGCCTCCTACGTCGCGCTGCAGCCGCACTACAACCTGATGGAGCGCGCGCACTACGAGGGAGCGTTGATGGATCTCTGTGCGCGCCGGGGCATCGCGTGCCTTCCCTACTTCGCGCTCGCGCGCGGCTTTCTCACCGGCAAGTACCGTCCCGACGGTCCGGAGGTCGCGAGCCCGCGTGCCGGAGGGGTGCGCGACCTCTACTTCAACGACCGTGGCTTCGCCGTGCTCGACGCGCTCGAGGAGATCGCGGCCGCCCACGGAGTCAGCCCCGCCGCCGTCTCGCTCGCCTGGCTCGCCGCCCAGCCCACGGTGCTCGCGCCGATCGCGAGCGCGACCTCGCCCGCGCAGCTCGATGACCTGCTCGCCTCGGTCTCGCTCTCGCTCTCGCAGAGCGAGCTCGAGCAGCTCGCCTCAGCCTCGGCCTAGGCAGCCCCGAGAGCTCAGCGCGCGAGGAAGCGCAGCGCGTGCCCGTCCGGGTCACGCACCTCGAGCGCACCATCGCGGTGCTCCGCCCCCGACTCTGCGGCGGCCTGGGCGACCGCCTCGACGGCGGCCTCGTCGGCGAGCTCGAAGCGGACCTCGCGAAGACCCGGGGCGTGCTCGCCCGCAGGCGAGCCCCCCGCGCTCTGCCAGGAGTTCAGGCCGACGTGATGGTGGTAGCCGCCCGCGGAGACGAAGGCCGCCGAGGGGAGCCGGGCCTGGTCCTCGAAGCCGAGCGCGCGGTAGAACGCGTCCGCGCGGCCCACGTCGGCGACCTTGAGGTGGACGTGCCCGATCTGCGTGCCGTCCTCGATCTCCGCCCGCGGGATGCCGTCGGAGGTCGCGAGCAGATCCTCGATGTCCAGCGGCGCGGTGAACATCCGCACGGGTTGGCCCTCGGGCCCGGGTTCCCAGCTCTCACGCGGCCGGTCGGCGTAGATCTCGATCCCCAAGCCCTCCGGATCGTCGAGATAGAGCGCCTCCGAGACGCCATGATCGGACGCCCCCGTGAAGGGCCAGCGTGCGGCACCGATGCGGCGCACCGTCTCGGCGAGCGCCGCGCGCGAGGGGTGCAGCCAGGCGACGTGGAACAGACCGGTCGAGCGCGGCGGGATCGGCACGGGACGTTCGAGCGCGCTCAGCTCGAGCGCGGGAGACTCGCCCGCAGCGAGCAGGGCGTGCCGCCCGTCGTTCTCGAGCACTCGCAGGCCAAGCACCTGCGAGTAGAACTCGACGGACGCGGGCAGGTTCGCGACGGCCAGCTTCACAGCGCCGATCCGCAGCGTCGGGTCGATCGGGGTCATGCTCGCAACCAGAGTAGTCTGCGCTCAGTGCGTCTGCGGAAACTCGGTTCCAGCGACCTCGAGGTCTCGGAGATCAGCCTCGGCTCGTGGCTCACATACTCCGGCGGGGTGCAGCGCGATCAGGCCGAGGCCTGTGTCGAGGCCGCCTTCGAGGAGGGCATCAACTTCATCGACACCGCGAACGTCTACGGGCGAGGCGCCGCGGAGACGCTGCTCGGCGAGGTGCTCGCCTCGCGCGAGCGCTCCTCCTACGTGCTCGCGACGAAGGTCTACTTCCCGATGTCCGACACCGACAGCGGCCTCTCCGCCGCGCAGATCCACAAGCAGATCGACGCCTCGCTCGCGCGCCTGCGCACGGACTACGTCGACCTCTACCAGTGCCACCGCTTCGACAGCGATACCCCGCTGGAGGAGACGATGGGCGCGCTCACCGAGGTCGTCCAGGCGGGCAAGGCGCGCTACATCGGCTTCAGCGAGTGGCCCGCCGCGGAGATCGAACGCTCGCTCGCTCTGCCGGGCGTCGAGCGCTGGGTCTCGAGCCAGCCGCAGTACTCCGCGATCGTGCGCTCGCCCGAGGCGGAGGTGATCCCGCTCTGCGAACGCGAGCAGATCTCGCAGATCGTGTGGTCCCCGCTCGCCCAGGGCGTGCTCGCCGGTCGCTACCGCCCGGGCGAGGCCCCGCCGCCGGACTCCCGCGCGGCGAGCGAGAGCATGGGCGGGTTCATCGGACGGCTGATGACCGAGCCCGTCCTCGAGGGGGTGGAGCGGCTGCGCGGCGTCGCCGATCAGGCGGGTCTCACGATGGCTCAGCTCGCGCTCGCCTGGGTGCTCCGCCAGCCCAACGTCGCCTCCGCGATCGTCGGCGCGAGCCGTCCCGAGCAGGTGCGCGCGAACGCCTCCGCATCGGGCATCGAGCTCGACGCGGAGACGCTTGCCGCGATCGACGTCGCGCTCGGCGACGCCGTGCTGCGCTGAGCGCTAAGGCGTCGCTCGGCAATACGCAGTCACCTTCAGTTTCGCCTGTTCGCTGGGATGCTCGTCGGAGCTGATCGCGACCACGCGGAAGCTCGAGGCCGTGCGCGACTGGACGGCGATCTGCCAACCCGGGCGGCAGGTCGGCGCTGTAGCCGCCGCTCACGTCTTCGAAGCCCGGCGGGCAGTTCGCGATCGCGGGATCGAACGGGATCCCCGGTTTGTTGAACTCCCAGAAGCTGGACGGTTCGGCAGTTTCCCCGCGCTCGGCGCGGGCGATCTGGCGCAGCACGCTCGGCTTGATCTGCGAGCTGCTCGTGATCAGGTATCTCGATGCTGCGACGGCGCTGCCGCTCGATGCGAGCACGAGCGCCGTCACCGCCAGCACCTCGGCGGCGTTTGGACGGCGGATGCGCATGGGACCTCCCTCCCTCAAAGAAGATCGTTCTCCAACAGTGAGTACTACACCGTCAGACGGGCGCGGTGACAGCGTGACCCCCTCCGAGCGTCCTTTGCGCTTAGAGTCCGGCGCGTGGATCACCGCACCACCGAAGCAGGGGGCCGGAGCTTCGTGTACGCCGACACGGGCGAGGGCCCGCCTGTCGTCCTGTTCCACGGCTTCCCCGACACGCCCTCCGGGTGGTCGTCGACGGCGGAGCGTCTGAGCGCGGCCGGCTACCGCACGATCGTGCCTTACCTGCGCGGCTATCACCCCGCGACGATCGTGCCCGGTCGCCGCTACCGCGGCCGCGAGCTCGGCGAAGACGCGATCGCGCTGCTCGACGCGCTCGGCCTCGAGCAGGCGGTGCTCGTCGGCCACGACTGGGGCGCCGCGCGTCGTCTACCAGGCCGCCGCGCTCGCGCCCGAGCGCGTGCGCGCGCTCGTCGCCGTCGCGATCCCGCACCCGCGCAGGATCGCGCGCTCGCCCGCGCTGCTCTGGCGCGCTCGCCACTTCATCACGCTGCGCCTGCCGAGCGGCCCGTGGCTCGCGCGCCGCAACGACTTCGCCTACCTCGACGTGCTGATGCGGCGCTGGGCGCCGCACTGGTCGGGCCCCGAGCGCGAGGCCACGCTCGCCGAGGTCAAGCGCTGCTTCGCCGAACCCCGCGTGCTCGACGCGGCGCTCGGCTACTACCGCGACTCGCGCCCCGGCGGCGAGCCCGGCACGCTCGCGATGCCCGCGATGCTCGTCGCGGGCACGACGGACATCGTCGAGACCTCCGCGTTCACCGCCTCCGCTGGAGCTCTTCAGCGGCCCCTGCGAGATCGTCGTCGCGGAGGGCGCGGGGCACTGGCCGCACCGCGAGGCCGCCGAGCTCTTCGAGCAGCGGCTGCTCGACTTCCTCGCCTCGCTGCCCTAGCGGCGCGCGACCACCAGCGCCTGAAAAGCGCGGCCGACGGGGCCGTCGAGATCGTGCAGCACGCTCTCGGCGAGGCCCGTGCCTCCAGGCTGCAGCAGCGTGCGAGCCTCGATTCCGATCCACTCGCCGCGCGGCTGTCGGTGCAGGTGCACGGAGAGGTCGGCGTTGATGAAGATGAAGCTCTCGAAGGGCAGCGAGGCGCTCACGCCGTTGCCGAAGTCCGCGGTCGCCGCGAGCCGCGCGAGCGGGCTCGCCGGCTCGCGCTCGGTCAGCGGGTGACGCAACCGCATCCAGACCCGGCCTGGGCCGGGCACCTTGGGATCGTCGAGCCAGCGCATCTCCATCGCACTCGCCGCGAAGCTGATCTCCTCCACGTTCTCGTTCAGCGCGAAGCGCACCGGCTCCGCCTGCTCCGGGGACGGCATCGCCTCGTGCGCGAGCCCGCCGTCGGGCGGCGCGGGGACGTCCGCGGCGAGCTCCGCAACGCGCAGCGCGGAGGCGCGGCAGATCAGCTCGCTGCCCTGCTCGCCCTCCGCGTGCAGCTCGGCGGCGAGCTCCTGCACGCGGCGGCCCGGCCGCAGCGTGCGCACGGTGACACGCAGCGGCGCGAAGGGGATCGGCCGCAGCAGCTCGAACCCCATTCGCGCGACCGCCGTGCCCGCGACCGGCTCGTGGCGCTCGAACGCGCTCGCGATCAACGCGGCGGGCGCGCCGCCGTGAAGCGCGTTCGGGTCCCAGGGGCCGCGCGCCTGCTCGGTGGGCAGGAAGCGCTCGCCGTCGGTGTGGAAGATCGTGGGCTCGGGCTCGCTCAAGCGGGCATCCGGTCCACGAAATCGACGAGCTTGCCGGGGTCGCGCAGCGGAGCGCCGTGGCCGAAGCAGGTCAGGCGCGGGCGCAGCTCGGCGAGGCGGCGCGCCGAGACGCGGTTGCGTGGAGGGTCCGGGGTGAACACCTCGGGCGGCTCGTGCAGTCCCGGGCGCCCGGTGAGCACGTTCATGTTGTTGAGCACGTCGCCGAGGATCAGTACGCGGTCGGACTCGCGCCAGTAGGCGACCTGGCCCGGCGAGTGGCCGGGGCTCTCGAGCACCGTGAAGCCCGCGACCTCATCGCCCTCGTCGAGCGCGCGGGAGACCGGGTGGGGAGGCCCTGTCCAGAAGCGCTGCTGCAGCCGGTTCACCCAGCCTGGAGCCTGCGAGTTCGCGATCCCGCCCTCGGTCTCCATCGCGCGAACGTCGCCGCGCCCGCACCAGAGCGGTATCGCGAGCCGCTCGCAGAGGAGGTGGCTGCAGCCCTGATGGTCGGGATGAGCGTGCGTGAGCGTGTGCGCGCTGAGCTTCCGGCCAGCGATCTGGCGGAAGATCCTCCGCTCGGCCTGCTTCGTGGCCGCGTCGATCAGGACGTCGCCCGCGAGGTACACGTTGATCGCGTTGCGTGGCCTGCCGTCGAGCAGCCACAGCCCCTCTGCGAGTTGCTTCATCGGGCACCCCTCCAGTTCGCTCTCACGCCCCCGATTTCTCCCATGAGAAACCCCGCACCGCGAGGTATATCCCGAACACTCCCCAGAGCCCGATCACGGCGAGCGCGTCCAGGTTGCTCGAGAGGCTCGACCCCGTGACCATCGCGCCCGAGAGCCCTGCGATCAGCGGCTTCAGCGGCAGTCCTTCGGCGATCGAGCGCAGGAAGCCCGGGGCGCTCCCCGAGTCGAAGACGTAGAAGGAGACGAAGACCACGGGAAGGAAGACCGCGTTGACGTAGGCCGCGGTGGACTCGAAGTTCGGGATCACGTGCGCGAAGGCGACGCCGAGCGCGGCGAGGCTGATCACCCCGACGAGCACGAACACGATCAGCGCGAGCCAGTGCTGCGGCCAGCCGATCCCGAAGAACGCGCGTCCCGCGACGATCACGATCGCGATCTGAAGCGCGGTGTTCGTGACCGCGTTCGCGGCGACCCCGCCGAAATAGGAGAGCGTGGGCAGCGGTGTGCCACGGATCCGCTTCAGCACGCCGCGCTCGCGCAGGAACACGATGTTGTAGGCGAGCGCGGTGAAGGTGGTCGACATCACGCTCATCCCAGCGATCGATGGCACGAGCTTGTTGAGGTCGTGCTGGCTGCCGCTGAGGATCGCGCCTCCCGCGGCGAGGAAGAGCAGCGGCAGCACGAAGTTGAAGAAGGCCGCGCTCGGGTTGCGCCAGAACATCCTGCGCTCGAGTCGGTACTGACGCCAGGCGAGCGTGATCGTCTCAGTCATCGGCGGTGAGCTCCAGGTATACGTCCTCGAGCGAGGGCCGCCCGACGCTCAGCTCCGAGAGGCGCCATCCCTCGGCGAGCGCGCGCTCGGTGAGCTCGTGCAGGAGCGCGGTCGGGTCCTCGGTCTCGCGCTCTACGAGCGTCCCCTCCGCGTCCCGGTAGGCCACGCGGTAGCGCTCCGCCCCCGCGGAGCCGCCGACGCCGAGCTCGCGGGGCGGGCCGATCGCGAGCACGCGACCGTCCTTGACGATCGCGACGCGGTCGGCGAGCTCCTGGGCCTCGTCGAGGTAGTGCGTGGTGAGCAGGATCGTCTTCCCCAGCGTCGCGCAGCGAGCGAACCGTCTCCCAGGCCGCGCGGCGAGCCTCCGGGTCGAAGCCCGTGGTGGGCTCGTCGAGGAAGATCAGCTCGGGATCGCCGATCAGGGCGAGCCCGAAATCGAGCCTGCGCAGCTGCCCGCCGGAGAGCTTGCGGCTGCGAACGTCGGCGCAATCGCGCAGCCCCGCGAGGTCGAGCACCTCGTCCACGGCGCGGGGGGCGGGGTAGAAGCTGGCCCAGTGCGCGAGCGCCTCGCGCGGTGTGATGTGGCTGTAGATCCCGCCCGCCTGGAGCACTATCCCGATCCGCCGGCGCAGCGCGATCTCTCGGCGCGCGGGATCGTGGCCGAGCACGGAGACCTCGCCCTCGGTGCGCGCACGGTACCCCTCGAGGATCTCGACCGTCGTGGTCTTGCCCGCGCCGTTCGGCCCGAGCAGGCCGAAGACCTCGCCGCGGTGGACCGTCACGTCGATCCCACGCAGCGCCTCGAAGTCGCCGTAGCGCTTGCGCAGCCCGCTGACCTCGATCGCGGGAGCGGCTGCTACCAGTGCACGCCCCGCGTCAGCGTGGCCATTGCGATCTGCTCGAAGGAGACGTGTTCCTCGACGTCCTTCTGGCCTTTCGCAGCCGCCGAGTCGGGGAACACCCGGTAGGCGAGATGCAGAAGCCGGTCCATCATGCTCGGCGAGAGCGTGTACGCAACTTCGCCGAAGCGCCCGATGCGTGTACCCATCTCCTTCGGGCGTCTGCGCAGCGCCTCGGTGATCATGTCCGCGGCCTCCTCCGGGCTGAGCGTGGGGAAGGCGTCGTACATTTTCGTCGGCGCGATCATCGGCGTGCGCACGAGCGGCATGTGGATCGTGGTGAAGGTCACCCCGTCTCCGATCACCTCGGAGGCGACGACGCGGCTGAAGGCGTCGAGCGCGGCCTTCGAGGCGACGTAGGCGGAGAAGCGCGGCGGGTTCGTCTGCACGCCGATCGAGGACACGTTCACGATGTGCCCCGAGCCGCGCTCGCGCATGTGCGGAAGCAGGCCGATGATCAGCTTCACCGCGCCGAAGTAGTTGAGCTGGATCGTGCGTTCGAAGTCGTGGAAGCGGTCGTAGCTCAGCGCGATCGAGCGACGGATCGAGCGTCCCGCGTTGTTGACGAGCATGTCCACGTTGCGATGGTCCGCGAGCACGCGCTCGAGCAGACCTTCGATCGACTCGGTGTCCGAGATGTCCGCGGCGTACACGTAGGCGGTCCCGCCCGCGGCCACGATCTCCGCACGGACCTCCTCCAGGTTGTCCACGTTGCGCGCGATCAGCAGCGGCACGCCGCCCGCGGCGGCGACCTTCAGCGCGGTCGAGCGCCCGATCCCCGAGGAGGCGCCGGTGATCATCACGTGGCGCCCGGCGAGCGCCTCCTGGAGCGTGCGACCGCGGCCGGTCGTGGGCTCCATCTCACGCTCCCAGTAGTCCCACAGCCGCGGGGCGTACTCCTTCAGCGCGGGGGGCTGTTCGAGCGGTGTGCCCACGAGCGCGTGCTGCGTGGCCTGGCTGTCGAAGCGGGGCACGAGCTCCATGTGCGCGATCACCTCGCGGGGGATCCCGAGCTCGCGCAGGGCGAGGTCGCCCACCTGCTTGAAGGGCGGCAGCGCTGCGGCGATCGCGAGCGGCCAGCGCGGAACCAGGTCGGTGATCCGTTTGTCGACCGAGACCGCGAAGCGCGGCGCGTGTGCGGCGGCGGCCACCTCGTTGATCAGCTCATCCACACGCTGCGGTCGCGGATCGGTGAGGTGGAAGGCCTGGCCGTCCGCGCCGGGCTCGTGCGCGATCTGCTCGAGCGCGGCGGCGACCCAGTCCACCGGCACGACGTTCGTGAGGCCGAGGTCGAGGCCGACGAGCGGGACCCATTCGGGCACCACGCTGCGCATGCGCTGGATCGCCTTGAAGAAGTAGTAGGGCCCGTCGATCTTGTCCATCTCGCCCGTCGCCGAGTCGCCTACCACGATCCCGGGCCGGTAGACGCGCCAGGGCACGTAGGGCTGCTCGCGCACGATCCGCTCGGACTCGAACTTCGTGCGGTGGTAGGGCGAGGGCAGGCTCTGTCCCTCGTCGAACATCGTCTCGTCGAAGATCCCCTTGTAGGTGCCCGCGACCGCGATCGAGGACACGTGGTGCAGGCACTTCGCGTCGATCGCGCGAGCGAGTTCGACCGCGTGCGTGGTGCCTCCAACGTTCACGGCCGTGTTGCGTTGCGCGGGGGCGGTCATGTCGTAGACCGCGGCGAGGTGGAAGAAGTGGTCGATCTTGCCGTGGAGCTCCGCGGCCTGGTCGGTGTCGATCCCGAGCAGCGGACGCCGGAGGTCGCCGACCACCGGCTTCACACGCTCGGCTGCGGAGGCGCCGGCCGAGACCGACCAGCGCTCGACGAGATCGTCCAGCCGGCTCCTGCGAGTTCTCGCGGACGAGCACGTAGACGTCGCCCTGCCGTTTCGTCAGTAGCCCCTCGACTAGACGGCGTCCGATGAAGCCGGTCGCTCCGGTGACGAAGTAGGCCATGGCTGCTGCAGAGCCTACAGGGCGTCAGGCCCCCGCGCCCGCCCCGCCGCGGCCCTCTCCGCCAGCGAAGCGCTCGGCGCCGCGAGCGCCGTCCTCGAACACCTCGGGGCCGGCCGCCGCCTCCAACGCGAGCGCCTCCTCGAGCGGCAACCCGAAGCCCTCCAGAGCGGCGCGGCGATCGGCGAGCATCGTGCGCTGAGGGAAGCGCGCGAGGCCCTCGGCGAGCTCGAGCGCGCGATCGAGATGCGCGCCGGGTGCAACGATCTCGGTGAGCAGGCCCATCGCGAGCGCCTCCTGCGCGTCGATGATGCGACCGGTGAGGATCAGGTCGAGCGCGGGGCCCATTCCGATGATCCGCGGCAGCCTTTGGGTGCCTCCGTCGATCAGCGGCACGCCCCAGCGTCGCTCCGGGTAGCCCAGTCGCGAGCCCTCGGTGGCGATGCGCAGATCGCACCAGAGCGCGATCTCGAGCCCGCCCGCGAGGCAGAACCCCTCGATCGCGGCGATCGTGGGCTTGGGGGAGTGCAGGCGGGTGAAGCCCATCGGCCCCTCCTCGCTCATCAGTCGCGGGGCCATCGTCTCCGTGGCCTTCAGGTCAGCGCCCGCGCAGAAGGAGATCCCGCCCGCGCCCGTGACCACGAGCACCCGCGCCTCCTCGTCGCTCTCGAAGCGCCGATAGGCCTCCAGCAGCGCCTGCGCGGTGGGCCCGTCGACCGCGTTGCGACGGTGCGGCCGGTCGATCGTGATCAGCGCGGAGCTGCCGCGTCGCTCGTAGCGGACGGCCTCCTGCCCGCTCGGTTCGGGCCCTGCCACGGCGCCCGCCGCTGCTACCAGCCGCCGCGCCAGCGGGCGCCGCTGAGCTGCTTCTGGGCCGCTTTGCGGGCTTCCTTGCGCTTCTCGAGCTTGCGCTGGAGCATGCTCATGAAGAAGATGAAGAGGGGGAAGAAGATGATCAGCGCGAAGCCGAAGTTCGTCACGACCTTGTCGTTGGTCGCCCCGTAGAAGCCGCGCCCGTCGTTTTCGGCGTGTGCCACGGGGGCGAGCACGAGGACGAGCAGCAGGGCGTAGGGGACGGCGGTGCTCCAGAGCTTGCGCATCGGCGCGGATCCTACCTGATCGCCTCCCCGCCCAAACCCGTGGGCGCGGGGCCCATGACGCCCGCGCAGACGGCGGCGAGGGTTCGCGGGCGGCCCTACCATCAGCAGCCGATGGCACTTCTGATCGCTTCCGACATGCACAAGGACATCGCGGGCGAACCGCTGCTGCGCGGGGTCTCCTTCAAGCTCGAGCGGCGTGAACGCATGACCGTGGCCGGGCGCAACGGCGCGGGCAAGACGACCCTGCTGCGAATGCTCTCCGGAGAGACCTCGATCGACCGTGGGACGCTCTCGGTCGCGAAGGGGGTGCGGATCGCACTGCACGACCAGCGCCCTCCACGCGAGCGCACGATGGCGCTGGGCGACTACCTGCTCTCGGGCTGCTCGGAGGAGCTGGCGATCGAGGCGGAGCTCGCCGAGCTCGAGACGAGGATGGCGGCGGGGGAGAGCGAGGAGGCGACGCTCGCGCGCTACTCCGACGCGCAGGCACGGCTGGAGGCGCGCGGAGGCTACCTCTGGCGCTCGCGCGCGACGAGCATGGCTCACGGCCTCGGCTTCCGCGACGCCGACCTCGAGCGCACGCTCGACACCTTCTCGGGCGGTCAGCTCACACGCGCCTCGCTCGCGCGCGCTCTCGCGACGAGCGCAGACGTGCTGCTGCTCGACGAGCCCACGAACCATCTCGACATCGCCTCGCTGGAGTGGCTCGAGCAGACGCTCACCGAGCTCGACGCCGCGATCGTGCTGGTCGCACACGACCGCTGGTTCCTCGAGGCGGTGGGGACCGCGGTGCTGGAGCTCGAGGCGGGGCGCTCCCGCTTCTTCGCGGGCACCTGGGCTCAGTGGCGCAAGGAGCAGGCCGCACGGGAGATCGCGCTCGGCAAGGCGATCGACAAGCAGCAGGCGGAGATCGAGCGGATGGAGCGCTTCATCGAGCGGTTCCGCTACAAGGCAACGAAGGCCAAACAGGCGCAGTCCCGTGTGAAGAAACTCGCGAAGATCGATCGGATCGAGCGCGATCCGAAGGACGGGCAGGCGTTGGAGTTCCGCTTCGCCGCGCCCGAGCGCACGGGGCGCGTGATCTTCGAGCTCGCGGGCGGGCGGGTCGAGATCGGCGAGCCCCCGGTGGTCCTGCTCGACGGGGCCGAGCTCTGGCTCGAACGCGGCGAGCACGTCGCCCTCGTGGGCCCCAACGGAACGGGCAAGACCACGTTGATCGAGACGCTCGCGGGCCGCCGCGCGCTTGCGGCGGGCAAGCTCTCGACGGGCCACAACGTGCAGGTGGGGTACCTCTCCCAGCACGCCGACGAGCTCGGCGCGGGCGGAGCGGCGGAGCAGAGCGTGCTCGACGCGGCCCAGCACGCCACCAAGCTCACCCCCAACAAGGCGCGCTCGCTGCTCGGGCGCTTCCTCTTCTCCGGTGAGGAGGTCGAGAAACCGCTCGCCGGGCTCTCCGGCGGCGAGCGTCGCCGGCTTTCGCTCGCCGTCCTGGTCCACTCGGGCGCGAACGTGCTGATCCTCGACGAGCCCACGAACCATCTCGACATCGAGAGCCGCGAGGCCCTCGAGGACGCGCTGCTTGCCTTCCCCGGTGCGGTCCTGCTCGTCTCACACGACCGCGCACTGCTCGATGCGGTGGGCAGCCGCACGATCGCGATCGAGCAGGGCGCGCTGGCGACCTACCAGGGCGGTTGGGCGGAGTACGTGCGCGAACGCGAAGAGCGAGACGAGGGCGGCCTCACGCTCACGCCGCAGCGTCCGCCCGCGAGCAGTGCGACCAACGGCAACGGGGCGCAAGCGCAGGCGGCGACGGAGACGGAGGTGCTGCCCCCGAAGCGCAAGACGAAGACCAAGGGGCCCTCGAAGAACCGCCTGAGCGCGCAGCAGAGGGCCGAGCGGGCGGTCGAGCAGGCCGAAGCGGCGCTCGCCACGCTCGAAGCGGAGCTCGTCGATCCGGCGGCGTGGGCGACGCGCTACGAGGCCGCGAAGTCAGAGGCCCGCCACACCGCCGCAAAACGCGCGGTCGAGGCGGCCTACGCCGAGCTCGAGTCGCTCGTGGACTGATCTAGACTCGGCGCATGGATCGCTGGCGCAACGTCCGCAACATCGCGATCGTGGTCGGTCTCGGGGCGGCGATCTACTACGTCCCCGGGGGTGGCAACGCAGCGCGCGGGGTCGAATCCGCGCTCTGGGTGCTCTTCGGCCTCGGCATCGGCTACCTCGGCCTGCGCCTCTACCGCGAAAACCAGTTCCGACTCTCGGCGCTCGGCGAGCACCATCGCGGCCTGCTCTACGGCGGCGTCGCCCTCGCCGTCTTCTGCTACATGGCGCGGCACCGCATGTGGGAATCGGGCTTCGGCGAGCTCGCGTGGTTCGTCCTCGTCGCGCTCGTGCTGTGGACGCTGATGGAGGTCTACAGGCACTTCCGGAGCTACAGCTAGCGCCGGAGTCGCGGCTGACCGGCCTCCTATCCTCGTTGCGTGGCCGCCACCGACACTGACGAGAGCATCTCCGGCGAGCCCGCGGGGCCGACGCTGAAAGAGCAGCGCAGAGCGCTCCCGGACCAGCCGGGGGTCTACCTGTTCCGCGACCGCGCGGGGCGCGTGATCTACGTGGGCAAGGCGAAGTCGGTGCGCAAGCGGGTCAACTCGCACTTCTCCAAGGCGCAGGTGCCGAGCAGCCCCGGCCACGCAGAGATGGTGGCGACGGTCGAGCATGTGGAGTGCGTGGTCGTCGCGAGCGAGGCGGAGGCGCTGCTCGCGGAGCAGAGCTTCATCAAGCAGTATCGCCCGCGTTTCAACATCCGCCTGCGCGACGACAAGTCCTACCCCTTCATCGCGATCTCGCTCGATGAGGCCTATCCGCGCGTCTACTTCACGCGCGAGCGCCATCGCGGCAACCGCGCCTACTTCGGTCCCTACTCGAACGCGAAGCGCGTGCGCTCCACGCTCGAGGTGCTCGCGAAGGTCTTCATGTTCCGCTCCTGCACGGGGGTGGAGCCGGGCCGCCGCAGCGGCAGCCCCTGCCTGGACTACTACATCAAGCGATGCGGGGCGCCCTGCGTGGGCTACGTGAGCCGCGAGGAGTACCGCGCCTCGATCGACGGCGTGATCGACTTCCTCTCCGGGCGTTTCTCCGCGATCGAGCGCGACCTCGAGAGCCGCATGCGCGAGGCTGCAGCGGCGGAGGAGTTCGAGCAGGCGACGATCGAGCGCAACCGGCTGCAGGCCGTGCGCTCGCTGCTCGAGCGCCGTCGCGTGACGGGCGACTCGATGGGCACCTTCGACGCGGTTGCCGTCGCGCTCGACGCACGCGAGGCGAACGCACAGGTCTTCCAGGTCCGCGACGGGGTGCTCTCCGACCGCCAGTCCTTCTATCTCTCGAACGAGACCGAGCGCGACCCGGGCGAGGTGGCGGAGGAGTTCATGCTCCAGTACTACGGCGCGCAGACCTCGATCCCGGCGCTGCTCGTCGTCCAGCGCGAGGTCGGCGAGCGGCCCGCGCTCGCCGACGCGCTCGCGAGCCGCCGCGGTGGGCCGGTCGAGCTGCGCGCGGCGGAGCGCGGCGAGAAGCGCCGCATCCTCGAGCTCGCCGGGCGCAACGCGAGGCTCGCGCTCGACCAGGACAAGCTGCGCACCGAGCGCCGTCGGCAGGGGCGCGTGGAGGCGCTCGAAGGGCTGCAGCTCGCGCTCGGCCTCGACGCCCCGCCGATCCGCGTGGAGTGCTTCGACATCTCGAACCTCGGGGGCACGCACACCGTTGCCTCGATGGTCGTCTTCGAGGGCGGGGCGCCGAAGAAATCGGACTACCGCCGCTTCAAGATCCGTTCGACGGAGGGCGCGCCGGACGACTTCGCCTCGATGGCGGAGGTGCTCGAACGGCGCTTCGCGCAGTGGGAGCGTCAGACCGACATCTCACCGCACGACCCCCAGTACGACCCGAGCTTCGCCGCGCTCCCCAACCTCGTCGTGATCGACGGGGGCAAGGGCCAGCTCGCCGCCGGACTGGGCCCGCTCGCGGGCTTCCGCGAGCGTGGCGTGGCGGTCGTATCGCTCGCGAAGCGGATCGAGGAGGTCTTCCAGCCCGGACACGCGAGGCCGCTCGTGCTCGATCACTCCACCCCTGAGCTGCAGCTGCTCCAGCGCGTGCGTGACGAGGCGCACCGCTTCGCGATCACCCACCACCGCACGCGCCGCGACCGAGCGATGACGAGCTCGGTGCTCGATGAACTGCCCGGGGTGGGGCCCACGCGAAAGCGTGCGCTGCTCGCACACTTCGGCTCGCCCGACGCAGTGCTCGCCGCGTCGAAAGAGGAGCTGCAGGCCGTGCCCGGTATGCCTCCGAAGGTCGCGCGCGACGTCCACGCCTTCCTGCACCGCGCCGGCTGAGCTCCGTCGAGCCGGGTCAGGCCGCAGCGCCCGCGGCCGCGATCGTGGCGAGCGCCTGTCGTTCGGTGGCGGCCGCGATCTCGTCCACGTCTCCGATCACCTCGGCGTCCGCGCAGAAGCCGAGGTAGAGCGTGTCGCCCATCGAGAGGGCGGCCACGCGCACGAGGTGATGGCGAGCGATCTCCGCGATCGAGTGCATCGAGACGACGTTCACGCCGAGCACGCTCACGGGCTCTCGCGGCCCCGGCACGTTCGAGACGTTGAGCGCGAACGCTCGCGCGCTGCGCTCGATCTGTTCGCACAGGCCCGCGAGCCGCGGCGAGGCCCCTCGCAGGTCTCCGAGCAGCCGGTCCATCGACTCGGCGTCGTGGTCCGCCTTGCGCCTCGCGGTGCCCTCGCGAACGATGCTCAGACGCCGCACCGGGTCGGCCTCGGCGAGCGGCACGTCCACGATGAAGAAGGAGTCCACGTTCGCGGCGTCTTCGCCCTCGTGGTGGAGGCTCACGGGGACCTTCACGCGAATCGTCTCGAGGCGGCCGTGGTGCTTCTCGATCCACTCGCGCAGCCCACCGCCCACGACGCTGATCAGCGCGTCGTTGAGCGTCGCCCCCGCGAGCCCGCGCGCCGCGTCGTGGAGTGCGTGCATCGGCACGCTCGCGAAGGCGACCGCTCGGCGCATCCCGATCCGCCCGTCCAGCGGTGAGCGCGCGCGGGCGAACTCCCGTGCGAAGAACCGTGCCTGATGCGCCCGGCGCCTGCGCTCATCGGCCGCCTGAGCGGCGCGTGAGGCCGCGAGGGACGGCGCATCGGCGTGCTCGTCCCAGAGCAGCGTTCGAGCGAAGCGCATCGCCGTGGTTCCGTCGGCGAGCGCATGGTGGATGCGCCAGATCAGCGCGGCCCCGCCGCCCTCGAGTCGCGCGAGGTCGATCCGCCACAGCGGCCGCTCGCGGTCCAGTCGCTCGGCGAAGAGGCGAGCGACCTCCGCGCGCAGCTCCACGGGGCTCAGCTCCGCTCCTGCGCCGACCTCGACCATCTGCTCGCCCGGATCGAAGCCGGGTGCGCGCACCCACGCGGCCCGCTGGGAGGAGGTCGCGAGTCGCATCGCAAGCGGTGGAACCGCGGCGATGCGCTCGGCGAGGCGCTCTCTGAGCTGCTGCAGCGACGGTGCCGGCGTGGCGAGCGCGATCACCTTGCAGGTGTGTCCCACGAGCAGCTCTCCCTCCACGCGGAGGATCGCTTCGTCCGCTGGGCTGAGGGGGATCGCCTCGGTCTCTGCGCTCAAGCGTCTGCCCCCATCCCGCTCATCTGCGACCCATTGAAACATGCGCGACCGAATGCCCGGGTCCCCGTCCGTAGCTGTTTCTTCACTCCCTGTCCGCCGATCGCGGCAAAATGGCTGGACGATGGCCGTGATCAGGCCCCTGCGCCCGCTGCGCGCCTCCGGACGCACCGGGCAACCGGTGCTCGAGTCGCGCTTGGAGGATCTCGTGGTCATCACGGGCTTCTCCGGGGCGGGCAAGTCGACGGCGATGAACGTCTTCGAGGACGCGGGCTATTTCTGCGTGGACAACCTCCCGCCGGAGATGATCCGCTCGCTCGTCGAGCTCGTCGTCCACAGGGGAACGAAGGTCGAGCGCGCGGCCGTCGTCTCCGACGTGCGCGGAGGGGTCTACTTCGAGGGGCTCCGCGCGGTCGTCGACGACCTCGACGCGCTCGGGCTGAGCCACAGCGTGCTCTTCCTCGAGGCCTCCGAGGAGTCGCTCGTCACGCGCTACAAGGAGACGCGCCGCCGCCACCCGCTCGCGCCCGATGGGAGCGTCGCCGCGGGCGTCGCGGCCGAGCGGGAGATGCTCGCGCCGCTGCGCGAACGCGCGGACCTCGTGATCGACACGACGGGGATCTCCGCCGCGATGCTGCGCGAGAAGATCGCCGCGGAGTACCTGCCTCGCAAGACCGTGGGCCGCCTCTCCGTGACCTTCATGTCCTTCGGCTTCAAGCACGGGCCCCCGCGCGATGAGGACCTCGTGCTGGACGTGCGTTTCCTGCCCAACCCGCACTACGAGGCCGACCTGCGCGAGCTCACCGGCCTCGACCCCGCCGTGGTCGAGTACGTCGGCCGCGACGGGCGTCTCGGCGAGCTCTACGAGCGCCTCGATCCGCTGCTCGACTTCCTGCTCCCGCAGTACGTCGCGGAGGGCAAGGCGCACCTGATGGTCGCCGTCGGCTGCACCGGCGGGCGCCACCGTTCCGTCGCGATCGCCGAGCGCCTGGCCGCGCGCTACGCCGAGCATCCGGACCTCGATGTGAACGTCGCTCACCGCGACATCGACCGGGCGCCGAGGGGCGCATGAGGGCGCGGCGAGCCCCGAGCGCTCGCTCCGTCGCGAGCGCCGGTCCCTGGACGCGCTGATACCCTCACGCCGGCACGCCGGGGTCTGGAAAGGGAAATCCAGAGGCCCGGCATCGTTCATTTTTCGTCCAGGAGGAATCGGATGGCGCTGAGGGTCGGGATCAACGGATTCGGTCGGATCGGCCGGAACGTCTTCCGTGCGGCGATGGCGCGCGGCGCGGCCTCGGAGGGGATCGAGTGGGTCGCGGTCAACGACCTCACCGACGCGGCGACGCTCGGCCACCTGCTCAAGTACGACTCGATCCTCGGTCCGTATCCGGGCACGGTCGAGGTGGGCGAGAGCTCGATCACCGTCGAGGGCTCCAAGCTCGAGGTGCTCGCCGAGCGCGACCCTGGCGCGTTGCCCTGGGGCGAGCTCGGCGTCGATGTGGTGATCGAGTCGACGGGCTTCTTCACCGACCGCGAGAACGCCGCCAAGCACCTCGCGGGCGGCGCGAAGAAGGTCGTGATCTCCGCGCCCGCGACCGACCCCGACGCGACCGTGGTTCTCGGGGTCAACTTCGAGCAGGTCTACGACCGTGAGAAGCACGACGTGATCTCCAACGCGTCCTGCACCACGAACTGCCTCGCTCCCGTTGCGAAGGTGCTCAACGACACGCTCGGGATCGAGCACGGCCTGATGACCACGATCCACGCCTACACCGCGGACCAACGTCTGCAGGACATGCCCCACAAGGACCTGCGTCGCGCGCGCGCGGCCGCGATCAACCTGATCCCCGCCTCGACCGGCGCGGCGAAGGCGATCGGGCTCGTGATCCCCGAGCTGCAGGGCAAGCTCAACGGGTTCGCGGTGCGCGCTCCAGTGCCCACGGGCTCGGTCGTCGACCTGACCGTCGTGGTCGGGCGCGAGACGACCGTCGAGGAGGTCAACGGCGCACTCGAGGCCGCCGCCTCGAGTGGCCCGCTCGAGGGCTTCCTCGGCTACACAGAGGACCCGATCGTCTCGACGGACATCGTGCAGTCGCCCTTCTCCTCGATCGTGGACTCCAAACTCACCGCTGTGATGGAGGGGACGATGGTCAAGGTGATCGCCTGGTACGACAACGAGTGGGGTTACTCGAACCGCATCGTGGACCTGGTGCAGAGGGTCCTGTGAGCGCACACCGGGGGGCCGCGCGGACTCGACCCGCCTCAGCGGAGCCGATCGAAGCGGCAGGAGGATGAGGTCGCTCGACGACCTCGACGTGAACGGCCGGCGTGTTCTCGTGCGCGTCGACTTCAACGTGCCACTCGACCGTTCCGGTGCCGCGATCACCGTCGCGGACGACGCGCGCATCCGCGCGTCTCTGCGCACGATCGAGGAGCTGCGTGGCCGTCATGCGCGGCTCGTGCTCGTCTCGCATCTCGGTCGGCCCGAGGGCAGGCGCGAGGAGGACCTCTCGCTGGCCCCCGTGGTCGCCCGCCTGCGCGAGCTCACCGCTGCGAAGGTCACGCTCGCCCCGGCCGTCGTCGGCGATCGGGTCAGGGCGATGAGCGAAGCGCTCGCAGAGGGCGAGATCCTCGTGCTCGAGAACGTCCGCTTCGAGCCCGGCGAGACGACGAACGACCCGCGTCTCGCCGCGGAGCTCGCATCGCTCGCCGATGTCTATGTGAACGACGCATTCGGCGCCGCGCATCGAGCGCACGCGAGCACCGAGGGCGTCGCCCACCTGCTCCCGAGTGCCGCTGGGCGTCTGCTCGAAGACGAGGTGCGCACGATCTCGGAGATCCTCGAGAGTCCCCCGCGCCCGCTCGTGGCCGTGGTCGGGGGCGCGAAGGTCGCCGACAAGATCGCTGTGATCGACCGCTTCCTCGACGTGGCCGACGTCGTGATCATCGGCGGCGCGATGTGCTTCCCGTTCCTGCGCGCGCAGGGCCACGAGGTGGGCGACTCGCTCTGCGCGGAGGAGGACGTCGAGCACGCGCGGCGCGCGCTGGCCAAGGCGACCGACCCGCGCCGGGCGAGCGTCGAGCTGCCCGACGACCTGGTGATCGCCGAAAGCTTCTCCGCCGACGCTCCGCACCGCACGCTCCCGGGCGTCGAGGTCCCCGAGGGCTGGATGGGGCTCGACATCGGACCCGCCAGCGCCGAGCGCTACGCGGCGCGGATCGCCACGGCGGGCTCGGTCTTCTGGAACGGGCCGATGGGCGCCTTCGAGATGGAGCCCTTCGCCGTGGGCACGCGCCGCGTCGCCGAAGCGGTCGCCGCCGCGCCCGGCGTGACGGTCGTCGGGGGCGGGGACTCCGCGGCCGCGCTCGCCCAGTTCGGGCTCGAGCACGCCGTCGACCACCTCTCCACCGGCGGCGGAGCGACGCTCGAGCTCGTCGAGGGTCGCGAGCTCCCAGGCGTGGCCGCGCTGAGCGACTCCGCGGAGGTGCAGTCGAGATGAGGCGCACGCCGCTGATCGCGGGCAACTGGAAGATGCACAAGACCGAGGAGCAAGCGGAGGAGTTCATCCAGGCGCTGCTCCCGCGCGTCTCCTCGCTCGACGAGGTCGATCTCGCGATCTGCGTGCCCTTCACCGACCTGCGAGCGATGATCGACAGTGCTCGCGGCTCGCGCGTCGAGGTCTTCGCCCAGAACATGCACCAGGAGGCGGAGGGCGCGTTCACCGGGGAGATCTCCGCACCGATGCTCAGCGAGCTCGACGTGCGCGGTGTGGTGCTCGGCCACTCCGAGCGCCGTCAGCTCTTCGGCGAGACCGACAAGGCGCTCGCGTTGAAGGTCCCCGCCGCGCTCGACGCGGGGCTCGTCCCGCTCCTCTGTGTGGGGGAGACCGAGGAGGAGCGCGACGCGCAGGAAACCGAGCGAAAGCTCCGCCACCAGATCAACGAGGACCTCGCGGGCGTGGCCGCGGAGCGCCTCGCCGAGGTCGTGATCGCCTACGAGCCGATCTGGGCGATCGGGACCGGGCGGGTGGCGAGCGCCGAGCAGGCTCAGGAGGCGATCGCCTTCATCCGCGCGCTCGTCGCGGGACGCGCGAAGGACGGGGCGGAGAACGTCCGGATCCTCTACGGGGGCTCGGTCAAGGGGGACAACGCGCGTGAGCTGCTCGCCCTCCCGGACGTCGACGGCGCGCTCGTCGGAGGCGCCTCGCTCGAGGCGGCCTCCTTCGCCGAGATCGCGGCCGCGGCGGCCCGATGAGCGTGGCGGGCGGGCCTCGCGCGCTGCCCCCCGGACCCGAGCGCATCCCCGTAGCGCGCGCCGCGCTGATCATCCTCGACGGCTGGGGACTCGCACCGCCCGGCCCGGGCAACGCGATCTCGCTCGCCAACACGCCCGTGTTCGACGAGCTCTGGGCCTCCTACCCCCACGGCACGCTGACCGCGTGGGGGCGCGCGGTCGGGCTGCCCGAAGGGCAGATGGGCAACAGCGAGGTCGGTCACCTCAACCTCGGTGCGGGCGCGGTCGTGCGCCAGGATCTGATGCGCATCGACGACGCGGTCGCGAGCGGGGAGCTCGCACGCAACGAGGTGCTGCGCGCGGCCTTCTCGGGCGCGCGGCGAGTGCACCTGCTCGGCCTCGTCTCCGACGGCGGCGTGCACTCCTCGCTCGCCCATCTGGAGGCGCTGATCGCGATGGGGCGCGAGCTCTCCACAGAGATCGTGGTCCACGCCTTCACCGACGGCCGCGACACGCTCCCGCACGCGGGTGCGGGCTATCTCGCCGAGCTCGACGCCGTGCCGGGTGCGCGCGTGGGCACCGTGATCGGCCGCTACTGGGCGATGGACCGCGACCGCCGCTGGGAGCGCACCGCGCGCGCCTACGGAATGATCCTCGGCGGCCGCGCGGAGCTTCGCGCTGAGAGCGGCGAGCAGGCCGTGCGCGCCGCCTATGAGCGCGGCGAGACGGACGAGTTCATCGAGCCCACGCTCGTCGGCGAGGAGGCGCGCATCGATCCCGGCGCGGACAGCGTGATCTGCTTCAACTTCCGTCCCGACCGCATGCGCCAGCTCGTCCGCGCGCTCGCCGAGCCCGGCTTCGGCGAGGTCGGCGAGGATCTGCCGGGCTGGCCCGGCCGCGCCGAGGCGGCGGGTGGGGAGGACGCGGTCGTCGAGCGGCTCGCCACGCTCACGCGCTATGAGGAGGGCTGGCCCTACCCGGTCGCGTTCGCACCCGAACACCCCCGCAGCACGCTTGCGGAGGTTCTCGCGGCGGAGGGAGCGAAGCAGCTGCACGTGGCTGAGACGGAGAAGTACCCACACGTGACCTACTTCTTCAACGGCGGGGACGAGGCGCCGCAGACCGGCGAGCGGCGCGAGATGGTGCCCTCGCCGCGGGACGTTCCGACCTACGACCACAAGCCGCAGATGAGCGCCGCCGAGGCCGCCGCGGCCTTCGTGGGCGCATGGCGGGAGGACGGAGCGCGCTTCGGGATCATCAACTTCGCGAACGCGGACATGGTCGGTCACACGGGCGTGATCCCCGCCGCGGTGGAGGCCGTCGAAGCGGTCGACGCCTGCCTCGGCGAGGTCGTCGCGGCCGTGCACGAGAGCGGCGGCGCGTGCCTGGTGACCGCGGATCACGGCAACGCCGACCACATGCTCGAGCCAGACGGCAGCCCGAACACCGCGCACTCGATGAACCCCGTCCCCGTGATCGTCACCAGCGCCGGAGTGGAGCTGCGCGCCGAGGACGGCATCCTCGCGGACGTCGCCCCCACGATCCTCGAGCTGCTCGGGATCTCCCAACCCGAGACGATGACGGGCGCCTCGCTGATCGAGGACAGCTAGGTTTCTGCCATGGACGAGACGCTCGAGGCCCCCACCGCCCGCCGCGCCGGCCGTGGCCTGCTCGCGGCCTTCTTCGTCTCGGCGGGCGTCAACCACTTCGTCAACCCGCGCTCCTACGAAGCGATCGTGCCGCCCTCGCTGCAGGAGCACAAGCAGCGAGTCGTCGCGCTCAGCGGCATCGCCGAGATCCTCGGCGGGCTCGCGGTGCTGGTTCCCTCGACACGCCGGCTCGCCGGCGCGTACCTGATCGCGTTGCTCGCCGCTGTGTTTCCCGCGAACCTCTACATGGCCCGCGAGCCCGAGCGCTTCGGCAAGGTGCCGCGCTGGGCGCTCTACGTGCGGCTTCCGCTGCAGCCGCTGATGATGCTCTGGGCCTGGAGAGTGACGAAGAACTGACATGTTTCGCCCGCTCAGAGCGGGTGGACGCTGCTATCTTCGGCCGTAGAGGGGCAAGGGAGATTCGCACCGCAATGGCAACCGCGACCGCAGTCCAAATACCGACCGCCGAGCAGGACGCTCTGACGCTCGGTGAGCTTCGCGCGTGGCGGGGTCTGCTCAGAGCGCACGCCTGTCTGGCCAAGCGCCTGGACACCGAGCTCGACAAGGCGCACCGTCTGCCGCTCACCTCCTACGAGGTCCTGCATCACCTCGAAGAGGCCACGGGCGGGCGCATGCGCATGTGCGACCTCGCCGAGCAGGCGCAGCTCTCACGCAGCGGCCTCACGCGGTTGGTCGACCGTCTCGAGCGCGACGGCCTGCTCGAGCGCTGCTCCTGCAGCCACGACGCACGCGGCTCCTATGCGTGCCTCACCGAGAGCGGGCGCGAACGCCTCCAGGAAGCGCGTCTGACCCACCTCGCCGCAGCGCGCGCCGCCTTCTTCTCGCGCTTCTCCGAGGAAGAGCTCTCGCTCCTCGCGGACATGTGGGAGCGGATCGCTCCCTGCAGCGGCTGCTAGCTCCCCTCGCACACCTCCAGATCGCCGCCGAAAGGCGGTTTTTTTGTGCCCGATCGCGCAGCGGGCCGGTGCTCGCTCTTCCCCATGGCTCCGCCGCTATCGCGACGGGCTCGACCGCGCGATGCGCTGTGGAGCATCACAAGACTTGATACTGACGCACTTAGGTTTTATACTGGCGTGGAGTCGTAGTCCAAGACAACCCCTTTGGAGGTACTCGAGATGGCACTGATCAGATGGGAGCCGAGCCGCAGGAGCGGCGGCGAGCTCTACTCGTTGCAGCGTGAGTTCAACCGTCTCTTCGGGACGGCCTTCGACAGCCAGACCGGCGCGGCCCCGGCGCGTCGCTGGGTTCCCGCGATCGACGTGGTCGAGGAGGGGGAGCGCTACCTGCTGCGCGCCGACCTCCCCGGGCTGAGCGAGCGGGACGTGGCGATCGAGGTCTCCGAGCAGATCCTCACCGTCTCCGGTGAGCGGGGCTCGGAGAGCGAGGAGCGCAAGCAGAACTACTACCGCCTCGAGCGCTCGACCGGCAGCTTCAGTCGCTCGATCCGCCTCCCCCGCGGGATAGATCCCGAGGCGATCGAGGCGAGCTTCGCAAACGGCGTGCTCGAGGTATCGATCCCGAAGCCCGAGCAGGTCAAGCCGCGCCGCGTGAGCATCACCCCCGCCACGGAGGCGAAGGCGGTCGAGCAGGCCTCGGCGCCGCAGGACGAGGCGGCCCAGAGCGCCTAGCTCTCCGCCGCTCGGTCGGGAGGCTCGGCGCCCGTCCCCTCAGCGGGGCGGGCGCCTTCCTCCCCACCTTTGCGTGCTTCTTCACGCCGTCTTCGGCGGTGCATGACGAAGAAGCTCACGATCGCGAGCAGCACGGCGACGAGACCGTAGATGCCGAAGGTTTCGATCGCGTTGCTCGCGGAGTGCCCGAGGAAGTAGGCGATCAGGCCGATACCGGTCGCCCAGCAGATCCCGCCGAGGGCGTTCCAGATCACGAACGAGCGCCAGTGCATGCGCGTCGCGCCGGCGAGCCAGGATGCCCAGACGCGCAGCCCGAGCAGGAAGCGCCCGAAGAAGACGGCCTTCGGCCCGTGACGTTCGAAGAAGGGCTCGCCGATCAGCAGCACCTCGTTGCGCTGGCGCCTGAAGCGGCCGGGACGCTCGAGCAGCCAACGCCCGCCCTTGCGGCCGATCAGGTAGCCGATGTTGTCACCGACGATCGCGCCCGCCGCGGCGAGCGGGATCACGAGCGCGATTTTTAGGTTTCCCTGGCTTGCGAGCACGGCCGCGGTGATCAGCCCCGTCTCGCCGGGCACGGGCAGACCGCTCGACTCGCTCATCACGATCAGGAAGAGCAGCGGGTAGCCCGCGGTGCGGACGAGGTGTTCGACGTTGAGGAGGGCGAGCAGCATCTGCGGGGCCTAGCATGCCGCAGAGCGGCGCTCGTCCCTGTCTGGCTGCGCGGGGCTACTTCGTGTTTTCGGAGATCAGCTGCTTCATCGCGCCCGCTGCCTGCTGGATATCGGAGTAGACCACCTTGCGCAGCACGACGCGCGTGGGCGCGGGGGCGGTGAGCACCACGACCGCCACGATCACGAGCACGAGCGCGAGCACCGCCAGCAGCACGCCGACGAGGCGGCCTTTGCCGCTGCTCCGAGCCGGGCGCGCGCGCTGCGGTGGCGGGCTCGCGGCGGGGCGTGCGCGCGGCGGCCCCTGGCGTGGTTTTCGCGGCGCGAGCGCGGCGGTGGGGGCGGTCGCGGGGGCGGAGCGCGCGCCGGAGGAACGTCCGCCTTTACGCCCCGTGGGGAGCACCGTCGTGGCCTGCGTGCCCGGGGGCGCTCCGCCCGGCCGCTGCGGGGCGATTCCGCGGGCGCCGTCGTGCAGCGCTCGGCGCATCTCGTTCGCGGTCTTGTAGCGGTCGCGCGGGTCGAGAGCGAGCGCGATCGCTACGGCGTCGGCGAGCTCCGGAACGACCGCGGCGACGAGCGTGTCGAGCGTCTCGGGCGCCTCCTGCTGCTGCTTGAGAGCGAGCTCGGTGAGCGAGTTCGCCTCGTAGGGCAGGCGGCCTGAGATCAGCTGGTAGGTCACCACACCCAGCGCGTAGAGGTCCGCGCTCGGTCCCGCCTCCTCGCCGCGCGCCTGCTCGGGAGCGAGGTATGCGGCGGTGCCGAGCACCGAGCCCACCTGCGTGATGCTCGACTGCTCGGTCGCCTTCGCGATTCCGAAGTCCGCGAGCTTGACCTCGCCTTCGCGAGAGCGGAGCAGGTTGCCGGGCTTGACGTCGCGATGGACCACGCCGTGACGGTGGGCGTAGTCGAGCCCCTCGCAGGCCTGTTCGATGATCGACAGGCCCTCCTCGACATCGACCCACCCGTCGTCGCGCAGGATCTCCGCGCAGGATGATCCCTCGATGTACTCCATCACGATGAAGTACTGATCGGAGCCCTGGTCGCGCCCGGAGTCGAAGACCTGAACGATGTTCGGGTGGATCAGCCGCGCAGCGGCCTGGGCCTCGCGCTGGAAGCGGGAGACGAACGCGGGGTCGTCCGCGAGATGCTCGGCGAGCAGCTTGACCGCGACCTGACGCTCGAGGCGCAGATCCATCGCGAGGTGGACGGTCGACATCCCGCCGAAGCCGAGCCTTCCCTCGAGTCGGTATCGCCCCGCGATCTCCGCGCTGCTCATTTCGTGCCTTCCGATCCGCCCGCGCCGTTGCCCGCCGCGCCTTCTTCGGGGGCCGCACCTCCCGCGCCTTCGCCGGGCAGGCGGCCGTTGCCTTCGCCCGGAGCGGGCGTGCCGCCGCCGGCGCCGGAGCTTTCTTCTTCGGTTTCGGGTGGGGTGACCGGCGTGGTCTGCGTCTGGGTGGTCGTCGTCGGCGGGGTGGTCTGTGTCTGCGTGGTCGCGGTCGAGGTCGTTTTCTGCGTGGTCGCGGTGTTCGTCTGGGCGAGCGGCTGGGCGCACGCTTCTTTGGCGACCTTGTGGAGGTTTTCGATTCCGAGCCGGATTTTGTTGCGCAGGCCGGAGTCGATCGAGGCGGGCAGCTGGGCGTAGTCCTGGTCGGTTTTCAGCAGCGCGGCTTCGGTCGCGGAGCAGTTGCCGTCGCCCGCTTCGGCGGCCTGCTCGACGGCTTCGATGTCCGTCTGCAGCGGCCCACCCTGAGCAGCGGGGATCAAGCCTCCGCCCGAGCTTCCGCACGCGACGAGCAGTGCAGCCGCGACTCCGAGCAGCGCGGCGGGCGCCCCCAGGCGGAGCAGCCTTCTCACTGTCCGTACTCCAGGCGCTCGGCGAGCGAGTCGGGCAGACGCGCGGCGCGGATCGCCGCCGCGGCCCCCGCGACGTCGTAGTCGGAGCGGTAGAAGGTCGCCTCCATGTCGTCGAGGTCGAGCAGCAGCCAGGCCGCGCGAGGGTCGCCGTCACGCGGCTGGCCCGACGCTGCCCGGGTTGAGCAGCCACTCGCCCTCGGCCACGTCGAGCTTCGTGCCCGCGCGGCGCGGTTCGCCGCTGGCGGGCTCGCCCTCGCGGCGGTCGAAGGAGAGCGCGACGTGGCTGTGGCCGATCAGGCAGATGCGATCGCGCTGGTCGTCGAGGCAGAGCTCGGCGAGCAGGGCGGAGAGCACGTACTCCCAGACCGGGTCGCGCGGGCTCGCGTGATAGAGCCCGACCTCGGACTCCTGGCCCTTGGGCTCGAGCGAGGCGAGGAACGCGAGGTTGTCGGGGTGGATCACCTCGCGCGTCCACTGCGCGGCGACGCTCGCGCCACGGGAGAACTCATCGAGCGGGATCTCGCCGGTGACCGCGAGATCGTGGTTGCCCGCGAGGCACACCGCGGCGTGCTCGCGCGCGAGCTCGACGCACGCGTCGGGCTCCGCGCCGTAGCCCACGAGGTCGCCGAGACACCACAGCTCGGAGGCCTCGCTCGCGGCGACCGCTTCGAGCGTCGCCTCGAAGGCGTGTCGGTTGGCGTGTATGTCGGAGACGACTGCGACCTTCATCACTGCAGGGTAGGAACACCACCGGCAGCGGGGCGTTCCACGGGGCGCCAGCCTGCAAGCCTGCTCGCGCTGGGGCGTGCGGCCACGGCGTCTGCCGGGCGCGAGGATGGCTCTGGGCCTCAGGCGGCGTCCGGGCCGGACTCGCCTCCACCGTACTCGGGGAGGTTCTTGATCCCCTCACGGGTCAGCCACTTCGAGTAGTTGTCCTCCATCGCGTCGATCAGCTCGCGCATGAAACGCGGGGAGATGTTCACCCGGGAGACCACGACCCCCGGGACCTCCTCGGCCTCGACCTCGTGGTCGACGCGCGCGAAGGTGACGGTGAACTCGTAGTCGGAATGGCTGACATTCGCGAAGTTCGCGTAGACGCCCCCCATGATCTCGGGGGAGAGATGGATGTTTATGTGGCGTTCGGATCCTGAGTCTTGCTCGTTCACACGGCTAGTATCGCAAGCCCCGAGAACGGATCATGAGCGAGCACTCCGCAGACGACGCCACGCAGCAGCCGGCCGGTCCGGAGGGTCCGCTGCGGGGGCTGCGCGCAGCGGTGCTCGACAGCGCGGGGGCGCTCACCGAGACGGTGCCCGGCGCGGCCGAGCAGTCCGCGGGCAAGCCCTTCACGCTGGAGCGCCCGAAACGCGCTGAGTTCGGCGACTACTCGACGAACGCCGCGCTGCTGCTCGCCCCTAGGCTCGGCGCTCCCCCGCGTGAGGTCGCCGAGCGGCTGGGCGGTGCGCTCGCCGAGCGCCTCGGCGTGAGCCTCGCGCGCTTCGAGGTCGCTGGCCCGGGCTTCCTCAACCTGTTCCTCTCAGACGGCTGGTGCCGGGAGGCGCTCGCGGGCGCGCTCGCGGCGGGTGATCGCTACGGCGCCGGAGCGGCGGACCCGCCCGAGCGCGTGCTCGTCGAATTCGTCTCGGCCAACCCGACGGGGCCGATGCACGTGGGTCACGCGCGCAACGCGGCCTACGGCGACGCGCTCGCGCGGATCCTCGCCTTCCAGGGCCACCGCGTGGAGCGCGAGTTCTACGTCAACGACGCGGGCTCGCAGATCACGAAGTTCGGCGAGTCGATCGCGGCACTCGCGCGCGGCGAGGAGGTTCCCGAGGACGGCTACCGCGGCGAGTACGTCGCCGAGCTCGCCGCGGAACTCGCGGGCCGGGCGGGGACCGACCCGGTCGAGCTGGGCCGCGCTGCAGTCGGCGTGATGGTCGAGCGCACGCGGGACTCACTCGCGGCCTTCGGCGTGGAGCCCTTCGACCACTGGTTCTACGAGAGCGCTCTGCACGAGGGAGAGCCCAGCCCCGTCGAGCACACGCTCGCGGTGCTCGCCGAGCAGGGCCACACCTTCACCGAGGACGGGGCGCTGTGGCTGCGCACCACGGACTTCGGCGACGACAAGGACCGTGTGCTCGTGCGCTCGAGCGGGGAGCACACCTACTTCGCCTCGGACATCGCCTATCACCAGGAGAAGCGCGAGCGCGGCTTCGAACGTCAGATCGACGTGTGGGGGGCCGATCACCACGGCTACATCCGCCGCATGAAGGCGGCCTACGAGGCGCTCGGTGGCGATCCGGAGGAGCTCGAGCTGCTGATCATGCAGCTCGTCCACCTCGTGAACTCGGGCGAGCGCGCGCAGATGTCCAAGCGCGCGGGCGAGTTCGTCTCACTCGACGAGCTCGTCGCAGAGATCGGCGTGGACGCGGCGCGGTGGTACCTGCTCGCGCGCTCGCACGACACCACGCTCGACATCGACCTGGATCTCGCACGCGAGCAGTCCAGCGAGAACCCGGTCTACTACGTGCAGTACGCGCACGCGCGGATCGCCTCGATGCTCGTGCGCGCGGGGTCCGAGCGAGTCGAGCGGGCGCTCGCGGCCACGCGCGCGGGGGAGTTTCCCGCCGAGCCGATGCACGCCTCCGAGCGCGCGCTCGTGCTGCTGCTGCTCGGGTTCCCGGGCGAGATCGCGGAGGCCGCCGCGCGGCGCGCGCCGCACCGTGTGGCCGCCGCCGCGCTCGAGCTCGCCCAGGGCTTCACCGCCTTCTACCGCGACTGCCGCGTGGTGGGCGCGGAGCCGGAGGACGTGGAGTCCTTCCGCATCGCGCTGAGCGTGGCGAGCATGGGGACGATCGCGCGCTGCCTGGATCTGCTCGGGGTGAGCGCGCCGCAGCGGATGTAGGGGCGGGGGAGGGGCTAGTCGAAGCGGGCGAGGTCGGAGTCCAGCCGCGCGGCGTCCTCGCTGCTGATCGCTGGGGCGGGAGCGCCGCGAGCGGCCTGCGCCCGGGCGCGGCGGCGCCAGCGCGGCAGCAGCACGATCAAGGCGCCGGCGAGCGCGATCACGGCGGCGAGCGGGACGAGGTAGGCCGCGGCGTCGAAGCCGTGGTCGGCGGGCAGGCCGAGGACCGAGGCGCCGTACTGACCGACCAGGCCCTGCTTGATCTGCGCTTCGTTCTGGCCCTGGTCGATCAGCGACTGGATGAAGTGTCGCTCGCGGTCGGCCTGCGGGGACTGGGCGACGTTGAGGGGGATTTTGCAGGTCACGCACATCACCTGGCGTTCGATCTGCGGGAGCGAGGTGCGCGGCTTCGCCGCCGCCGCTCCCATCGCGGATGCGCCCTGGGCGAGCGTGCCCGCGCCGAGGAGGAGGGGGAGCGTCAACGCGAGCGCGAGCAGCGCGGCACGCGCGCTCCCGAGGCCGCGGCGGGCGATCGCCATCGCGCTCGTCGAACCGGGTCGCCTCATGTGCTCTTCGCGAGCTGCAGGGCTTTGTCGATGAAGCTCTGTTCGATCTCACCGCGAGCGATCGCGACGATGTGGCCCTCACGGTCCACGATGAAGCTCTCGGGAAGCTGGTCGGTGCCGTAGGCGTGGGCGAAGTCGCCGTTGTCGTTGTCGCGCAGGTTGGGGTAGGTGAGGTGGTAGCGGCGCACGAAGGATTCGGAGTCCGGCGAGGCGTCGAGGTAGGTGACGCCGAGGACCGTGGCGCGATCGCGCTGCAGCGCGGCCTCGTTGCGCTCGAGCAGGGGTGCCTCGACCTCGCAGGGGACGCACCAGGAGGCCCAGAAGTTGAGCAGGACGACCTTGCCCTTCTGCGCGGCGAGCGAGCCTTTGCCCGGTCCGCCCAGGACGGGGAGCTCGCGACCGGCCTCTGGAGCGGTGGGGTGCTGGCCTTCGTGCACGCGGGTGTCGAGCGTGCGGCTGGCGGACTGCGTGGAGACGCCGTAGACGAGCAGGCCGATCAGGCAGGCCCCCGCGAGGGAGATGAGGATCGGGACGGGGCGCAGCTTCACGACCCTGAAGGGTAGAGGCGCCCGCTTTCGCGCAGCCCCACTGAGCCTGGCGGCGGCGCTTGTGCGGCCGCACCGCGGGGCGGTCGGGTATGTTCCACGGGCAGTGAGAGGGGAAGATCAGACGAGAAGGGGCCGCGCGATGGCCCGGCTCCGAGCGTCCGCGCCCTCCCTCGCGGGGACACGCTCGCTGGCTGCGCTCGCGCTCTGCGGCGTACTCGTTGCGCTCGCGGGTTGCGGTGGGTCGAGTTCCCCGAAGACCACCGAAATCCAGGTCGCGGCTGCGACGGCCTTCGAAACACCGATGCGCGAATACGCGAGCGCGTTGAAGACGATCGTCCCGCACTACACCTTCGGCGGCTCGGGCGCACAGGCGCAGCAGCTCGAACAGGGCTTCAAGCCGGACGTGTTCGTCTCCTCGAACCTGAAACTCCCGGCCTACCTGCACGAACAGGGACTTGTCGAAGAACCCGTCGTGTTCGCGGGCAACACGCTCGTGATCGCGGTCAAAAAGGCGTCGCCGATCACGGGCATCGAAAACCTCGAGCAGAAGGGTGTGAGCATCGCGATCGGGTCCGACGCCTCACCCGTCGGACCGACCACCCGGCAGATGCTGGTGAAGATCCCGCCCGCCGTGCGCAAGACGCTCGTGGCGAACGTGAAGGTTCAGGAAACGACGGTCAAAGGGATCATCAAGAAGCTCACCGCCGGGACGGTCGACGCGGGGATCGTGTTCGCCACCGACGTGAGGACAGCGGGCGGCGTGCTCAGAGCGATCCCGCTACCCGCCGCGCTCCAGATCAAGGTCTCCTACGAGGCCGCGGTCGTGAAGGACACGAGCTACCCGAAGCAGGCGCGGGAATTCGTCGCAGGCCTGGTGAAAGGCGCGGGGCAGGAAGCCTTCGTGCGCGCCGGCTATCTCCCCGCTTCGGGTTGAGCGCGGGCGCCGGGGAGCACGTCTTCGGCTACGCCTCGCTGATCGCCGACATGCACCGTGAGGGCGAGGAGCTCGCGGTGCTGAAGGGCTACCGGCGGCGCTGGAACGTGGCCACGGACAACCGGCGCACCCTCCCCGGCTACAAGCTCTACCTCGACCCGAAGACCGGGGAGCGCCCGCACGTCTACGTGACCTTCGTCAACCTCGTGGCCGACGAGACGAGCGCCGTGGCGGGGGTGCTGTTTCCCGTCTCCGCGGACGCGCTCGCGCTGCTCGATCTGCGCGAGCGCAACTACGACCGCCGCGAGGTCACCGCGCAGCTCGTGGATCCTCCGGTCTCAGGCCGCGTGTGGGCCTACTTCGGCAAGCCCGAGGCCGAAGCGCGCCATCGCGAGGGCGTGGCGAGCGGCCGCGCGGTCGTCAACAGCCGCTACTTCGATCGCGTGCGCGAGGGCTTCGCCAGAGTGGGAGCCGATGCGCTCGCCGCCTACGACGCTTCGACCGACCCGCCGGGAATACCGCTCGTCGAGCTCGAACGCGTCGAGGTGGAGTGAGCCGAGCGCCCCGGTGCTCCGCGGGCGAGCGCGTAGAATCCGCCCAGCGCGGCGATAGCTCAGTTGGTAGAGCGCAAGCTTCCCAAGCTTGAGGTCGCGGGTTCGAGACCCGTTCGCCGCTTGGAGCAATAGCGCGATATCTGCTCTGTAGAGCGGATATCCAGCTCCTCGGCAGATCTGGCTCGACGGTCGAAAACGGACGATAGCGGGCCCCGAGGACACCGTTCTGCGGCAACGACGCGGCAATCTCGATCGATCGATGCGGGCTTGCGCCGGTCCCGCACGCGAGACCGCCCAGCGGCCGCGCAGCCCCCTCTGTCCGTGTCTCACGTCGCGCACCATCTGTCCCGGGCAGCATGCGAAGTCAGGCGGAACAAGGATGCGAATAACCAGAAAAGGTTGCAAACACCGCGTAAAACGTTGTCTATAGGCACTTGGCAAAAGCCCAGCCACCCGAATAGCGTCAAAGCCTGAATCGCATCGAACGGGTGCGGCCCATCGCTGCCGAACGGGAGGGGCACAGATGGTCACAAGTAGTTGCTCGAAGGCCGCGACGCGCTGGGCGAAGGCGTGCTCCGCGACGCTCACGGCCATCCTCCTGCTGGCATTGACGCCTGCCATATCCTCGGCCACAGAACCGAACGGCACCTACCAGGCGACCGTCGCCGCCGACAGCCCCGCGACGCAATACCGGCTCAACGACGCCGCCGAAGCAAGTGAAATCGCCGACAGCGCAGGCAGCTGCCCCGCGAGCAACAACGGCGGGACGCTCGGGGAACCCGGACCGTTCCCGGGGAGCAAAGCGCTCAAGCTCGGCGGGTTCTCCTCCGCGACGATGTCGTGCAACCCGCTCAAGGAACATGCCGCGTTCACGATCGAGGGATGGGTCAACTGGACCGGGAGCACCACCGGGCAGGCAATCGTCTCGATCGGAAGCTCGAGCAGCAACTACATGTACCTCACGCCGGAGAACACATCCAACAAACGGCTCCAGCTGGAAATCCACACCGCGGGCGGCACGGCGACCGTCACCGGATCCAAAAAGCTCGCGGCCGGATGGGCGTACGTCACGGTCACCGAGACGAGCGCCGGGACCCTCACGCTCTACGTCAACGGCGAAGTCGAAGGCACCCCCGCCGAACACGCGACCGTCTCACCCGCCTCACTCGGTGCCAGCGCGAACGACGACTACATAGGCCGGACCGAATGGCCGACCGCGACGCGCTTCAACGGCGAACTCTCGAACATCGCGTTCTACACGACAGCGCTCAGCGCCGAACGGGTCAAAGCCCACTACAACGCCGGTGAGTTCCCGACCAACAGCGCCCCGCCGAGCATCTCCGGCACCCTCAGAGAAGGCAACACGCTCACCGCCTCGCCCGGTACCTGGGCGGGAGCCAGCACGATCAAATACGCCTACCAGTGGTGGCGTTGCAACGCCACCGGCACGAGCTGCCCAGAAGAAATCAAAAAAGCGACCAAATCGACGTATCTCACCACCGCCACCGACGCCGACCACGTACTCGAGGTCGCCGTAGAAGCAAGCAACAAATCCGGGCACGGCAACGCCGCCGGCGTCACCAGCACACCGATCGAAGGCAAACCCCAGAACAACGCGTTGCCGGTGATCGAAGGCAGCGCCCAAGCCGGGACCGTCCTGAGCGTAAGCGAAGGCAGCTGGGCCGCGTTCCCAGCCGCGGAAATCTTCTACCAGTGGGAGAAGTGCAACAGCACCGGCGGGGAATGCGAAAACCTCAGCGGCGCCGTCCTCGCCAAATACACGCCCAAAAACACGCAGGTCGGACACACGCTACGCGCCGCTGTCACCGCCAAAAACAGCGTCGGCTCCACAGTCGCCACCAGCGCGCCCAGCCACGCCGTAACCGCCTCCGCATGCACCGACGAATGGGTCGGCGCGAGCGGCGGGTCATGGACAGAAGCCGCCAACTGGTCGAAAGGGACCGTCCCAACCTCAAGCGACGACGCCTGCATCGAACCCGGCGTCACCGTCAACCTCACCGGCGGCGCCAACAAAGTCGGCGAGGTAGAAGGCGAAGGCACCCTGCAGATCAGCGGAGGCGCACTGGAAACCACCAGCACCAGCAAACACTCGACCCTGAAAGGCCTCTCGCTCTCCGGCGGTTCGCTGTCGATCGCGGGCGAGCTGGACGTGACGGGTTCGTTCTCGGCGACCGGGGAAGAGACGATCGGTGGCTCCGGGCGTCTCGTTCTGCGCTCGGGCTCCTCGGGCACGATCGCGCCTGGGGGAGGGTGCTCCTCGCACACGATCCTCGACAGTGTGACGCTCGTAAACGAAGGCGCCCTCGGCTTCGGGACGAGCGCCGACGTCGCCGCCGGTGCGATGGTGATGAACGACGGGGCCCAGTTCCAGAACGCCGGGACGTTCACCGATGACTCCTATGACTCCGGATGCGGCTACGGGGTCGGCGGCAGCAACTACACGATCTACAGCACCACGGGAGCCGCGCCGTCGATCACGAACACGGGGGCCTGGAAGGGCGAAGCCGGCAGCAGCACCCTCGTCGTCGCGGTGCCGTTCACGAACAACGGCACCGTCGAAGGCCACACCGGAACGCTCGCCCTCGCCGCGGGCGGGAGCGGGAACGGGACCTACACCGCCGCCTCCTCCGCCGCACTCGCGCTGCAAGGCGGTGCGTTCTCTCTAAGCGCAGCGACATGGTCCGGGTCCGGCACGATCACAGTCGATGGCGCCAGCGTGACCGGCACCTCGCTGAAAGGCACCGGCGCGAACGTCAGCGTCTCCGGCGGCACGCTGACGATCCCCACCGGCACCCCCGCGACCCTCCACAGCCTCTCGCTCTCCGGCGGTTCGCTGTCGATCGCGGGCGAGCTGGACGTGACGGGTTCGTTCTCGGCGACCGGGGAAGAGACGATCGGTGGCTCCGGGCGTCTCGTTCTGCGCTCGGGCTCCTCGGGCACGATCGCGCCTGGGGGAGGGTGCTCCTCGCACACGATCCTCGACAGTGTGACGCTCGTAAACGAAGGCGCCCTCGGCTTCGGGACGAGCGCCGACGTCGCCGCCGGTGCGATGGTGATGAACGACGGGGCCCAGTTCCAGAACGCCGGGACGTTCACCGATGACTCCTATGACTCCGGATGCGGCTACGGGGTCGGCGGCAGCAACTACACGATCTACAGCACCACGGGAGCCGCGCCGTCGATCACGAACACGGGGGCCTGGAAGGGCGAAGCCGGCAGCAGCACCCTCGTCGTCGCGGTGCCGTTCACGAACAACGGCACCGTCGAAGGCCACACCGGAACGCTCGCCCTCGCCGCGGGCGGCTCCGGTTCAGGCACCTACACGGCACCCAGCGGCGGGGCGGTCTCCTTCGCAGGCGGCAGCTTCTCGCTGAGCAGCGCAACCTGGTCCGGCGCCGGCGCGATCATCGTCAACGGCGCCACCGTCACCGCCACATCGCTGAAAGCTCCCACTGCAGCGGTCTTCGCCTTCTCAGGCGCGCTCACGATCCCGACCGGGACCACCGCGACCGTCCAGTCGCTCTACATCCCCGGCGGCACCGTGTCGATCGCCGGAGCCCTGAACGTGACGAGCACGATCCGCACCAACGGCTCGGCGACGATCAGCGGTCCCGGCCAGCTAGTGCTCGAACCAGGCTCGAGCGGAACCCTCGACTACGAATCGTGCAACCTGCTGACACTCGACGAAATCACGCTGCGAAACGAAGGGACCCTCACGGTAGGAGCCTCCGGCGGCGCGAGCAACGGCGCGATCGTGATGCGCGACGGCGCACGGCTACTGAACGTAGGCACCCTCAACCTGGACTCATGGGACCCGGGCTGCGGCTTCGGTTACGGCGGCAACTCGGTAGTCGCCGCCGGCGGCAGCACACCGAGCATCACAAACACCGGCAACGTCACGACAAACGCCTCCGGGCAGACGATCCTCGTCAACGTCCCCTACAACAACCAGGGCTCCACCCGCGCGAACGCCGCGACGCTGAACCTCCACGACGGCGGGCTCCCAGGCGTCATCGCCTCCGGCAGCTGGCAGACCGAAAACGGCGGAGCGATCATCCTCAGCGGCGGAGAATTCCTGATCGCCGAAACAGTCGACCTGAGCGATGTCCGGATCGAAGGCGCAACCGTCACGCGGCGCCCAACCAGCGGACCGCCACACGGCAACCTCGAACCGCTTCCCTACGCCGCCGGGACAGTGACCGTCGCGGGCAGCGGCGAAAGCATCGGCTCCGGGTTCACCTCCGCAACGATCGAAGTCCGTGCGAGCACTGGGGCATGGGGCACCCTATGCGGCCCGCTCACCCCGTTCCTCGCCGGCGCCTTCAGCTGCGAATGGGAAACCAGAGGCTACGCGGACGGTAGCTACCAGCTCAGAGCGAAACTGAGCGACGGCTCCGAACCACCCAACACCGGCACCACGCCGACGATCACGACGATCCTCGACAACACCGCGCCCGCCGGCACCCTCGCAAGCTACGCCTACCTCGGCCCGAACAGCACGATCGACGGGAGCGCCACCGACGCGGGCTCCGGAGTCGCAAGCTGGCAGCCACAGATCAGCCCCGCAGGGAAAAACGAATGGGCCGACGCCTGCCCCGCCCAAAGCACCCCCACCGCCGGGAGCAACTACGAATGCAAAATCAACGTCGCGCCGACAAGCGGCAACTACGAAATCCGGGCGCTGATCACCGATCACGCCGGTAACACAGCCACCACAACCCCACACACAACGAGCTTCGACAGCACCCCGCCCGAAGGCACCCTGGCAAGCTTGAGCGAACCCGCGTACAAGACCGCCACGCTCACCGTCCACGGAAACGCCGAAGACAGCGGCTCGGGCGTAAAGAGCTGGATCCTCCAAACGGCACCGAGCGGCACGAGCAGCTGGAGCGACGCGTGCGAAGGGAGCTCGACCGGCGGCAGCGGCTACTCCTGCACGATTGACACCACCCACTACGCCGACGGGACCTACCAGACACGCGCCGAGATCACCGACAACGTCGGCAACACCCACGACACGGCGACACAGACGATCACGATCGACAACGGGCCACCGAACGGGAAGCTCACCTACCTGCCGCGCAGCTCAAGCGCCACGATCACCGTCGAAGGAGAAGCCAGCGACCAGATCTCCGGAATCGCCACCTGGACACTTCAGATCGCCCCGGCGCACCAGAGCGAATGGCAGCAAGTATGCCCCACACAGACCAGCCTCGGCTCAAGCGGCAAGTACAGCTGCACGATCGACACCACCCGCTACAGCGACGGCGCCTACCAGCTCCGGGCCCTCATCACCAACCACGCAGGCGGCAGCGACGCGACCACCGCAATCCCCGCAAGGATCAACAACGGGGGCGGCGAAGTCTCAAGCTGCACCGACACCTGGACCGGGGCGGGACCCGACAGCTCGTGGAACACAGCCACCGACTGGTCGAGCGGGACCGTTCCCACCTCGAGCGACGTCGTGTGCATCCCCGCCGGAGCACACGTGCACTCCTGGCAAGCAGCCAACGCCGCCGCCTGGGTCGAATCAGAAGGCGAACTCGCGGTCGAAGGCGCATCGCTTGAACTCGGCGACACCGCAGTCGCCAGCACGATCAGCGAAGCGACGATCCAAAACGGCACGCTGAGCGTCGCAGGAAACCTCACGATCACCCACAACCTCGGGTGGCACGACGGCGGTCTCAGCGGCCCGGGCCAGACGACCATCCAGTCGGGAGCGACCGGCACAATCGGAAACGAACTGAGCGAACAACACCTGATAAACGACGGGACGCTCACCTACAGCGGCGACCCCGCGTTCCTCTCGCACGACGCCGCGATCACCAACAACGCGACCCTCGCGATCAACGACACCGGCGAACACTGCGGCTACGGCTGCACCCCCGGTCTGCACACCTCCACCGGCGGCCTGCTCCAGAACACGAGCACAGGCACCATCACGAAGAACCTCGGCGGCACCACCTACATCGGCGTCCCATTCAACAACGAGGGGACCGTGGAAACAACGGGGGGGAACCTCGAGCTCGAATCCGGCGGCACCACGAGCGAACCGGAAAGCGCGAGCTGGCACGCACCCGCCGGGCGCATCGAGTTCCGCGGCGGCACCTTCACGCTCGGCGCCACGGCGAGCATGAGCGGCCGGATAGCGCTCACAGGCGGCACGCTCGAAACCGGCAAGCTCACCGCCCCGCACGCCACGATCGAAGTCGAGGGGGGCACCCTCCAGCTCGACAGCGCCACGAGCACGATCGAAACGTTGAAAGTCGGCAGGGGACCGTACGGAACCTCGAGCGACAGCGCCCTCGCCGGCAACGGCAACCTCGCGATCACAGGCGAACTCGAATGGTCTGAAGGCGCGATCTCCGGACACCGGCAACTCGAAATCGCCACCGGCGCCAAAGGCAGCATCACGACATTCGGCAACGTCGAACTCGACGAAACCGAACTCCTCAACAACGGGACCCTCGACTGGGGCGGCGGCGCACTAACGACCTCCAATGCCGCCAAGATCATCAACAACGCTACCTTCGAGGCGAACGACGACGGCCCCCACTGCGGTTACGGCTGCACCGGAGGAGGCATCCTTCCCGGACCCGGCGCCGCCGCGAGCCTCCAGAACACCTCTACGGGCAAAGTCGTCAAGAACGCCGGTGAATACAGCTGGATCGCGATCCCGTTCGACAACGACGGCACCCTGAACGTCGAAACTGGCCAGCTCAAAATCGAAGGCGGCGAAACCCCCGGCCACACCGCGAGTGGGTCCTGGGCCGCCGCCAGCGGAGCACTCCTCGAGTTCAACGGCGGAACCTTCAACCTCGCGCCCAACACGCACATCAGCGGGCGGCTCGCGGTCACCGGCCACAGCACCGTCACGACCTCCGCGCTCGAAGGCGCCGCAGCAACGATGGAAATCGAGGAGGGAACGCTCGAACTGAACGGCGGAAAGAGCACGTTTGAAGCAGTCAACCTCGGACCCGGACCAAACGGAGAGGGCAACAACGCGCTCCTCGACGGCGGCGGCGACATCGAGATCGACAAGAGCCTTCATTGGGAGGAAGGGGTGTTCGCTGGCAGCGGCCAAGTCGCCCTCGAACCCGGCAGCGAAAACCGCATCGATCCCTTCGGTTACGCGATCCTGATCGGCAAAACGCTGATCAACTACGGGCGCGCAAACTGGCAAAGTGGGACCCTCACCAGCGCGGCGGGCGCCGAGCTCTTGAACGAAGGCACCTTCGAAACCAATGACACCTACGGTGCGGAATGCTACCCCGGATACTGCCGCGACATGAGAACCCCCGCACAGATCGAAGAAATTTACGGAAAACACCCCTTCGCCGGGTCCGGCTACCCCGACACCGAACTGATCACCGGCGAAGGGAAGTTCGTCAACGAAGGGGTCACGAACAACGACGGCACCAGCTGCCCGGAATATTGGGGAGAAACGCGCGTTCGCTGGCCTACATCGGGCCGCGGAGAATTCAGCAGCTCCTGTACGAAATACGAAGACCGCACGACTCCGGCATCACCCGAAGTCGAAGGCATCGCCGAAGAAGGCCAACAGCTTCAAGCAGATCCGGGAGTATGGGAATCCATCCCGTACCCGACGTTCACCTATCAATGGCAGCGCTGCGGCGGTGAATCCAGCGAATCCAACCCGAGTGAAGAATCTGAACTACACCAGGAATTCGGGCGCGAATGCGCTGACATCAGCGGTGCGACCTCAGACGAATACTCGCTAACGGCCGCAGACGTCGGGCATCGCGTCCGCGTACTCGTCACTGGCCACCGGCGACTTTCCAACCTGACGGTCGCCAGCGAAACGACTCTCAACGTACTCGCAGAAGGGAACGCGGCGGAACTCGAAGAAGAAGCGGGGGCCGAAGAAGGCGAAATAGGTTTCGCTCCCGAAAATGAAGAATCCGAACCGGCCGCTGCGTTCTCTCTGGTCCAGCCGATCGGCGAATACCGCGAAGGCATATACGTAGAACACCTCTGCCCAGGGGCCCCTGGGGCACGCTGCGGCAAATACAACACGAGCGCCGCCGTTGAACACGCGGAACAGTGGGCGATCGGGCCCCACGGAGAAAAAGAATACTGGGACCCGCGGTTCACCTACTTCGCAGAAAACGACTGCGCGGACTTCGCCAGCCAAGCACTGTGGGCCGGCGGACTTCGCTACATGCGCGCGCACGGGCTGAACCAGCCATACGAGGGACCGGCGTCGCGGAAAGAATACGACGAAACACAGTTTCTGGAGGGACCAGGTGAATGGTGGTCATACTACGTGGTGCCCGGTGGGGGAATTCACTCAGAATTGAGCCACACGTGGTCAGTCGCGAAGGAACTCTATTCCCATCTCCTCGAATTCGGCCTCGCGCGAGTGGTGGACCGCGACGCACATCAGGCGATCCGGCCGGGCGACATCATCTTCTACGATGAGAAGGGGCCCAGCTTGGACTACGACCACATCACGCACGCTGCGGTAGTTATCAAGAGTCGAAACAACAAGGTCTGGGTTGCCCAGCACACGAACGCTTACCGTGCCAATTTCGGTAATGTGTTGAAAAGACTCGAAACGACATTTCACAGCCCGCCCGGCGGAAAATGGGCGTACGTGATACTCGAACCCACCCACGCCGCTGCTAATGTCTGAACGATTCCGTCCGCAAGACAGGGGAGCGCTCGCGCAATGCGACCCGGACCGATTTTCGATCGGCACGCGGTGCTTTCCCGCGTTGGACTTATCCTCGCCGCCGCCGCCGTCGGCGCGTTAAGCGCCTACTGGGTTCACCACGGCTGCTTGAACGCGCCCGCGAACCTCGGCGGCGCCGAGGCTGGCACACCACGAGCGCGCCTATGCGAACAAGCACATGCGAGCGATCCGTGGCTACTGTTCGTCGCACTGCCAACTGCGATCGTCGCAACGGTTAGCGCCAGCCTTCCGTGGCGCGCCCTCCTAGCCGTCGCCGTACTTATGGCCGTCGTCATGCTCGTCGTCAGCGTACTGTCCAACACCCTCGCCTACAGCACGCCGGGCGTGTGAGTGTGGGCTGGCAGTCAAGTAGGCGGGCCAGTGCGGCGACGAGCACGGAATGAGTGAGTGCCTGCGAGGTTCGGCGGGGTGGCTTTCAAGCGCGGCCCGAAGAGCTCAGAGCCTTACCGAGCGACTCGACGTGTCGTTTGCGAGCGTCCCCCAACGCGCCGTGCGTGATCGAAGGCGGCACCTCAACGCGGACCCTCGAAGACCTGCTCGGGGACCGCACTCCCGAGCGCCGAGACGATCATCGACGCGCTCGAGGGGCTACTCGACATGTTCCGCGAACGGGAAGCCGCGCAAAACCGGGGGTGACCGCGCCGGGCTGCGCCGCGGTCAACCCACTCCCCGATGCCTCTGCTGTGACCCCAAGAAGCCCTCGAGCACCTCACCCGATGAGCAGCGCATCCCAACAGTAGGAACTGCGCGGCGATGTCGACGTTTCGTTTCTGCCCGCGGTGCTCGTATCAGGCGCCGGCTGAGATCGCTATGGGCGCTCGACAGGAGCAGAGCCACGCGCGTCCAATCCGTAGACGAGGCCTGTATCCTGCGTACAGCGGCGTATCGGATCCAGGGGACGATCACGGGAAGGGGAACCCAGTTCTGTCTAGTCGGCCGCCACAGACGCCGAAGCAGTCAGAGTTCTCGCGGCGGCTCCTCGCCGTAGCCCAGACGATCGCGGATGCCGTCGACGCCGTCGCGGATTTCCTCGCTTGGGCAAGCCGCGGCATCGCCGGCGACTGGCGCGCCGACAAGTGGATGCCACGCTTGGGCGCGAGCGCCGGCGGGTGGGGACTCGTTCTCAGCCGCGCGCTCGGATGGAAGCCCGCGCCGCTGCACACATCCACGTCGGTTCTCGTGGCCGTTGTCCTCTCGATCCCGTTGGTGCTCCGCTCGTTCTTCTACCTGGGCCGCGAGTCCGGACGCAGCCAGGAACGCGCGCACTCCGAGCTCGCTGCCGTCCCCGACCTGGAGGAGCAACTCGCCCACCAGGAGCTCGAGCGCAGCCAGCTGAACGCACGTTTCGTCGGCCGGATCCACCCGCCCCTCGAGCAGCAGCCGTTCGTCGCCGAGGTCCTCAACCGTCTGCGCCTTGTGATCCAAGAACTGCCGGGAGGACCGAGCACCGTGTCGTTTCTGCTTGTCCGCGGTATCAGCGGGCACCGCTACAAGGTCGTGAGTACCCGCGGCCCGGTGGAGGACGACTTCAAGAACGGAACGGTCTGGACCGCAGCCGAACTCCTGCGCGACGGCGACGCGTTCAGAGCCCTGTTCGCGCCGTTTCAGTACCGGCGCACCGTGGTGCTGTTCAGCGTCGGCACCTGTCAGTATTTCCTTGTGGCAATGGCGGGCTCGGAGTTTCCCGATATGGCTGTGCTTCGGGTCAGCGGTGCCGCGACGCTCTTGATGCGGGCGCTGGTCGCGGCGAAGAAGGGCGAAGACTGGGAGTTCGTGCTGGAAGCGGCATCCGGGGGAGGGCAGCTGTGAGGCTTTGGACGAGCGATGAGCAGCACGAGGCCTCGGTCACACGACTGCCGGTACCAGCGGCGAGCCGCATCCGACGGCACGCGATGTATCGGCCGCTCAACGACCCCGTCGTGCAAGGGCTGATCGCGGTCATGTGCGCGGTGCTGTTCGGCGCGTTCGGATGGGCGTTTCGCGGCCACGGACTCAACGGCCTCGGCGCCGTCTCCATCGCCGCGGCGGTCGGTTGCGTAGGTGCTTTCCTGCTGTTGGTCGGTCGGGCTATGGAGCGAGACAAGCTCGTGGAGTACTGGCAGGACCGGCGAGAGCTCCGCCTCGAGCTGAGACGCCGGCAAGCCGAGCTCGACCTGGTGCGTGTGTCACTCGAGCACCGCGCAGACCACCGCGCGTACGTCGCGGACACATCGCTGGCCGACGGCGCGACCGCTCGGGTCATCCAGATCGCCGACGCAGCCCACGCGTGCCTCGCCGCGCGCCACGACGACGTTGCCGTGATCCTTTGGCAGAACACCGGCAACCGGCGGCTTGTCCTTCACGCCTCGACATCCCCCGGCTCTCGCTTCTCGTCGTTGCGAAGCGGGAAGAGCTGCCTGATACAAGGCGACGCGACAGAGCTCCTCAAAGAGCTGGCTCCCCACTACAGCGCGTTCATGATCGATGAAGGCACGAACGCGATCGGAGTCGCCGTACTGTCATACGCGTCGTTTGACTCCGAAGACCTGCGTCTCATCTCCTTCTTCCCGTCATGCTTCGCTGCCCCCGCCGCGGATGCTCCAGACCCCCGCCGCGACGTAGAAACACGGCCAGTCCTGCGCCGAGCCTAGCCACGACCCAGCAGGGTTAGCGACGTTATGAGCAGGCATGTCCGCAGGACGGACACTGAACGCTGACGGCGATGTCGCCGATCACTGCGTCGGCGTTCGCGCTTAGAACGAACAACCCCGGGTGGGAAGTGGAGGCAGCGAGGCTAGCGGCCGGCGAAGCGGTCGAATTCTCATCTCGCGGAACGGGAACCAGGCGCTTAAAGCACCTCACATCGCGAGGACTTGACAGCAGCGAACCGGCATGGGAGGGTGGCTCAGCGCCTCGTGCCCGTCACCAGCAAGGCACCTGCGGATCTGCGCGAACGCCCTACGGCAACCGGCTGGACGCCGACCCAAAGCAAACGATACCGAAGGGGGCGGGGGATGAGGCTTCGACTGAAAGCAGCGGCCTGCTTGGTCGCCGCGATCGCCGCAGGAGCCGGAGGGACATCCGCGTTCGGGGCGGGCTACAGCGTCGCGTCACTCGGCGAAAACCCGGACGGTGAGCTCGGGAACGGCACCACCCACGACAGCAAGACCGCGGTCGTAGTCGAAACCGCATCCGGCGGCCCTCTCAGCGGCATCACCGCGATCTCCGCCGGCGAACACCACACCCTCGCGCTCCTCGAAAACGGCGAAGTCCTCGCGTGGGGCAAGAACATGCACGGACAACTAGGTGATGAAACAACCACCTCCAAATCAAAGGCCGTACCCGTCAAAGGCATGCCCGGGGCCGTCAAGGCCATCTCAGCAGGCGCCGAATACAGCCTCGCCCTGCTCGAAAACGGGCACGTAATGGCCTGGGGCTGGAACGAACAAGGGCAACTCGGCGACGGGGAAACCACCGGCACCCCAGTCACCAAACCCGTAGAAGTCAAAGGCCTCGAACACGTCGCCGCCATATCCGCAGGCGAAAAGGCCGGGTACGCTTTGCTCGAAAACGGACACGTCCTCTCATGGGGCGAAAACCGTTACGGCGAACTCGGCAACGGCGTCAACATCGGGCCGGCACGCCCGGAGCCCGGGCCCGTCGAACTCCCCGAAACCGCGATCGCGATCGCCGGCGGCGGCTACCAAGCGCTCGCGCTGCTGAGCTCCGGCAAAGTCGCCGCGTGGGGAGCCAACGCCGTCGGGCAACTCGGCGAACCCGAAGCACCCGAAAACGACGGCACACCCCTGATCGTCCCCGGCGTCACACACGCCACCGCGATCGCGAGCGGCTACTGGTTCAGCGTCGCGCTGCTGGAATCCGGGAAGGTCGAAGCCTGGGGGGAAAACGGGTATGGCCAGCTCGGCAACGGCAGCTTCGGACCCGAAAAATGCAAATTCCCGCCATACGGGAGCCTCGACTGCGACCGGACCCCCGGCGAAGTCAGCGGGCTCGCCGAAGCGACCGCGATCGCCGCCGGCTACTACAACTCCTACGCGCTGCGGGAAACAGGCCTCTTCGAACCGCTGCAGCGACTATACGGATGGGGCTATGAGGACGGCCTGGAAGCCGGCAAAAACACCACCACACCCGTGATCATCAACACCGTCAGCAAACTGCATTCGGTCACCGCCGGGAGGGGATTCCTCGTCACGCTCGGGCCGCCGCTGCCGACGGTCACGCACCTCAGCAAAACCTCTGGCTCCTCGCTCGGCGGCGAACTCGTCACGATCACGGGAACACACCTGACCGGTGCGAAAGCGTTCTTCGGGACCGCCAAAGCGACCGCGAGCGAAGCAGCAACCGAAACCTCGCTAACCGTCGAAACGCCCGCGCACGCCCCGCAAACAGTCGACGTGACCGTGATCACCTCCTCGGGCACCAGCCCGAAGGTCACAGCCGACAGCTTCAAGTACCTGCCGAGCGGCAAAATCGCGATCGGCCGATGCCACAAAGAAATCGGCCTTGGCGCCTACAAAGACTCCTCGTGCACCGAACCCCTCGGCGGCGGGAACTGGAAATGGGAACCAGGCGTCGCAAAAGCCGGCGTCACCGCTAAACCAGTCGCTGAAACAGAAATCGCGATCGAATCGATGGGCGGCACGAAGATCATCTGCACAGGCGGATCGGCTGCCGGCGAATATCGCGAAACGACCGGTGTCAGGAACGTCACGCTGAAGCTCACCGGCTGCGAACTGGGTAGCTCCGGCCCCAAATGCACGTCCAGCGGCGCAGCCACCGGCGAAATCTCAAGCTCGCCGCTGGAAGGCGCGTTCGGATCGGCCGAACCGGAAACCAACAAAGTCGGGCTCGAGCTCTATGCGCCCCTGGAAGGTCAGATCGCTGCAGCCGAATGCGGCGGCACCCCACTCGTGCTCGCCGGCGAGGTCATCGGGCAGATCACCCCGACCAACGCGATGCGCAACACGTTCACGGTCAAGTTCAAACAGAAAAAAGGCGTGCAGGCGATCCAGCACTTCTGGAGCGAAATCAACAACGAGACCCTCGAAATGTCCGTCGGGGAAGGCCCGGTCGAACAAGCAGGCCTTGCGCTAGAAGCAACCCTCACAAACGAAGAACAGCTCGAGATCGACACGGCGCTCTAGCAACCGTCGGGGCAGGGAGCGCAAGCTTCCTGCCCCACGGGCAGCACCCGTGCGGCCCCAACACACGCCACCGCATCGCGACACGCTCAACGGCTGCGCCGACGACGTCGAGGCAGCCCACCCGCGACCAAACGGTCCCTCAGAAGAAGAGAGCCCCACAGTCACGGGGCCATCCGCGTCCACCCGCGCCGCCGCGACCGCCGACCCGCCTCGGGCTGCCGATCCACGCCAGGTAGTCCGCCGATCGCGTCCGCACCGTCACCTACATTCCCGCTCGAAGGTGACCGACCGCTTCCACCCCCCAACCCGCCCGCCCAACGCCGAGGGCCAAGCCCAACGGCCCTGGTTCCTATTGCGACCCGAGCACTGGGAAGGGCCGTTCCTCGCCGCACACGCCGAGCAGCTCGACGGTGCCGTGCTGCTCTCGCGTCACCTCGGCCCACACGCCCCCGACAGCCGCCAGCACCGGGACGGACTACGCGGAGATGAGCTCGCCGCACAAGCCCGCCAGTCACGGATCCCTCACGTCCACGACCCCGAAACGACATTGCTGCCCCTATTACAAGGGGACGGGACAGACCAGGCGTTCGCACGCATCGCGCTCACAGCCGCGGCGCGAAGCGTCCCGGCGAGGCTCACCCCAGAGGACCTCGAGCCCGACGAGGCGCTTCGCGACCTCACGGTGGCGGTCCTCGCGCCACAGGCCAGCGTGGTGTGCCGCGCCCCGCCGTACTTCAGGTTCGGTGCGCTGGATGATCCCTGGCTCACGGTCAGCTTGCGCGCCGCGCAGATGACCCAGCAGCTCACACGCCGCGCGCCCCTGGCGACATTCATCCAAACCGACCTCGACGGTCTGAACTCCGGCACCCTCGCACACGCGGCCGACCTCTACGCGCAAGCTCTGAACCCTCGCGGGATCGCGTTCCTGCAGGTCGCAGGCCTCGATACCGAGCACGCGGACCCCATCGAGCTGCTCGCCTACCTCAACGCCGTCCGCGCATGGGTGGCGCACGGTTTCACCGTGATCGCCGACAAGGTCGGGCGCTTCGGGACTGCGGCGGTCGCCATGGGCGCCGCCGGGATGGCGTGCGGAACCCGCATGTACAGGAGCACCCCGGACATCCACATCGAGACGCCGTTCTTGCGCGGCGGCAAACTGCGCTACTGGGCACCCGTCCGTCACGACCGGCTGCACATCGACGATGCAACGGCCCGCGAGGCCCGCGGCGCGCTAGCCCCCTGCCCCGTCGCCGACTGCCAGGCACTGAAGGCCGATGCGACGCTCGAGCAGGTGCGCCTGCACAACATTCACCTCAGCATCCACGAACTCGCCCAGCTCGACGCGGACACGCTCACCAACGAGCTGCTGGCGAGCCCGATCAGCTACGTCCGAGGCTGGGGACAGGCGCTCGCGCTGGCGCGTCGCCGCAGAGCACAGGCGTAACCCCACTCGAGCACCCGCGCGCCCGCCGAAGCGGCCGCAGCCTCCCAGGCAAGCGGCTCCGACGGCGCGACCGAAACCATCCGCAGCGACCAGTCCTCCAACGACAGCGCCGCATCAGTCGCCTCCCGCAACCAAGCGACCCGTAGCTCCTCGGGGACCATCACCTCGACCACCCCGTCAGGGGAAACCCGGGTGACGCTCGCGGGCTCGCCGCGCCGCAAAGCCTGGGCGTAGCGTCCCAGCTCCGGCGCAGCGCAAAGAACCGGGAGGGTCAGCTCCGCACAGGAGTCCAGCAGGGCGACCGCGTCGGTGGGGGCCCACCCGGCGCACTGCAGCGCCGCAAGCAGCCGGCCGGCGTCGATCGCGGCGCGCAACCACAGCGCGACGGGCACGCCCGCTCCCCGGGCTGCGTCCTCGCAGCGCGGTCGAGCCGCCGCGCCGAGCCGCAGCGCGACCACGACCGGCAGCTCGCCGGGACGAAACGGGGAGCCCTGAAGTTTCATCGCCGCGCGAGCGAGCGCGAGCGGTGCGGCGCGGGTGGACAGCGGCGGCGCGAGCGTCAGGTGCCGGGGTGCGGCTTCGGTCGGTGCGCCCTGGGGCATCCTGGAGATCCTAACCATTAGTGGTGACGTAATCTTCAACCACTAATGGTGCATAAGCAGAAGCCGACGGTAACTCGGGAAGCGTTCGCCGCCCGCCTCAACAAAGCCCGCGAGAACGCCGGGCTCAGCCAACGAGAGCTCGCGGAGGCGATCGACGCGCACTACAACCGCGTCGGTGAGTGGACGCGCGGAGAACGCTGGCCCAACATCAAGCACCTGGCCGCACTCGCCGACACGCTCCACGTCGAGATCGACTGGCTCCTGCGCGGCACCCGCAGATCAACGCCGTCACCGACACCAGCCCAAGCCGAGGCAGCGATCGTGCTCGCTCGAGACATCGCCGTACTCGCACCATCACTGGTACAGCTCGCCAGGCGAGCCGACCGGCTCAGCACCAAGCCGAAGCGCCGCAAGAAATAGCCCTCGAAGCCCAGCGCAGTCTGACGGTGGTATCCAGAGCACCTCGCGCGGCCACCGAGCCGGCGAGCACCGGCACCCAGCACCCATCGGGCGGTTCGTGCGCCTCACAGACTGGACACAACAGCCGCAAAGTCCGGCTCGGCAACATCCCGGGTGGCGCGCCACCGGGCCGTCCGCCAGGTCAGCCTGTAAGCTGCCGTTATGTGTTTTGGGCCGGGGGCGGCCCAACGGCGCTATGCGCCACGCACAAGGCCCGCCCCGGCGTGAGCAGGCGGACCGGCGCCTCAACCAGACCCACGCTGCACACGCCGCGCCGCCGACCGATGACGCTCCTACCCCTTCAAAAGCACATGGAGGCCGCCGAGTCGCTGGCCGACCTCGCACGCCGACTCGGCGCGGTCTGCCTTGACCACGGCGGCCAGCTCCTCGCGCTCGCCGAAGACCCCGTCATAAACCCGATCTGCGAAGCCCTCGAGCAGCGCGTCGCGGCGATCGACCCCGACCGCTGGCAGGCCCTCGGCACCCCCGCCGCCTCCACCATCCTCCAATCCAGCGCGGTGGCTGACCTGATCTCGCTCGCGGCAGCGCAACACCCCATCGAGCAGCTCTCGCTGCTACGCGGTCTCTGCCGCTCCGCGCTGCCACACATGTACCTGGCCAGCGAAGGGCAGATCCTGCTCGATCGCGGAACTCCCGTCCCGATCGCCGATCGTCCGATCCACACCCTCTTTCGGGCAACCCCCAACCCCTCCACGACACTCTCCCTCGGCCACCCGCTCGAGGGCCTTGGATACAAGCTCTTCGAGCATTCCGCGGGAGGAGCCGTGCAGGTCGTGCTCGACTTCTCCCACCGCGACAGGCTCGACGAGATCACCTGGGCCGGAGAGCAGCGCCTGCCGCGAATCGCGACCGTCCACCCGTTCCTCGGCGCGAAGGGCATCGAGATCGGCACCGAAAAGCGGACCTGGTTCTTCGACGTACGCCCGAAGGAGTGGAACGAGCAGACAATGCTCGCTCTGCTGGAGAAGGTCGCGGAGGTCCCGGTCGCGGTGCTCCCCGAGCTCAGTCTGCCGATCGCCGATGCGCTCGAGCACGCTCTCGCCGCAGACCCGGGTCGCTACCCGGCGCTGATCATCGCCGGCAGCGCGCACGTCCAACGCTCCGCTGCGAGCGGCCGCACCATCCGCGCCAACGAATCAAGGATCTACCTCGACGGTCAGCCGATCGCGACACACCAAAAGATCCATCCGTTCCGCACCAAGCACCTCGGCGGGCACGACCTGTCAGCCAAGCTAACGGAGGGGCTGACCCGCGAGCAGAAGACGATCACCGTGCTCTCCGGTGAGCACACGCGGCTCGCGGTCGCGATCTGCGCGGACCTCAACGACGAAACGATCCCTCGCCTGCTCGAGGGCGCCGGCGTCAACCTGCTGCTCGTCCCGGCGATGACACGGCACGCCGGCTCCTTCCAAGGAGCGATCTGCGGGCTCGCATCCCGCTGCCAGGCCGTTGCGGTGATCGTGAACTCCGGACTTGACCCGCGCGCCGACCAGGACGAGGAACAGCCACCGTTCCTCGTCATGGCCGCCGTACCAAGGCCCGAACCCGAGCAGCAGTCGCGGAGTTACCGGGACGGAGGGGAGCGGCGCACGAGGGTTGGGATCATCGACCCCAACGCGACGCTCGAAAGCGCGATGACCTGGATGGGTTCGCTGCCACCGGGCGGCCCGTGATGGCGCGGCTCGTCATCCCGCCGAGATCCGCTATATCCTGATCATTGATAGATCATTGATCTTCGGAAGGTGAAGGAGCCGCCGCCATGCCATCACCCCTCGACACACCCGCAGACCCCACGCACGGCACGGAGCAGCCCGCACCACCCACCCCACAGCAGCCAACAGAGACCCCCGAGGCCAACCGGCCGAGCAGCCGCGCCGACACGAGACTCGCCCGACGCCGCGAGGAAATCCAGCAACGAGAACGCAACGAGCCTCTACAACGAAGGATCCTCGCCGCCCTCGCGCACGCACCGGCCACCCCCGGGGGACTCGCAACCACACTCCCCGCAGCCCCCGAGTCAGTCAGCAGGCTCCTCGCCAAGCTCCGCACCGACGATCTCGTCGAGGTACGACCCGTACCAGGCGACCGCCGACGCCGCGAGTACTTCCTCAGCCCCAACGGCGAAATCGAGCTCAGCAGACATAGAGCATTCGGCGCCCCCGAACCGCCACCCAGCGAACCGACCACCGTCCAAGTCCACGAGTTCCTGCGCTCCGCGCTACGCAACGCTATAGCGATGCGACGCAAAACCAACCGTCTGGAGGACACGGTCGCGCGCCTCCGGATCATCCTCGAGCAAGCCGACCGCGCCAACGCGCACGACCTCGCACTCGAAGCAATGGCCGAGCTCGCCACGACCCTGCGCCAGAACCGCCAACCCGACGACACCCTGCAGATCATCTCCCGGCTAGAGCGCATCAGCTTCGGCCAAGATGCCAGCAGCCCAGCCGCCGTCGCGCTCCCGGCCGCGGCCCACCGCGAGTACGCGCTCGGACGACTCACGCAAGACGCCGGCGCAGGAATCGAGCAGCGCGCCGAGCACCTCACAACCGCAGCACAACTCTACGCGCAGCTCGCCGACGGCCCAAGCTGTGACTCCACAGCGACCTGGCGCGAACGGCAAGCATGGAGCCTGATCAGCCTCGCGAACAACCTGCGAGCCCGCTCCAGATACGACGAGGCACTTGCATACGCCAACCGGGCACTGGTGATCTTCGAGGAAATCGATGATCCCTACGGCCGCTCAAGATGCCTGTTCATGAACGGCTACTGCCTACGCCTCGTCGGCGACTTCGACCGCGCCTGGGAGTTCCTTCACGATGCCCACGCCCTCGCCGTTGAGCACGCATTCGAGCGCTTCCAAGCCGACGCGCTCACGCAAATGGGAGAGGTACGACGATGCCAAAGCAAGGTCGAGGAGGCACGCGAATATCTCGACGAGGCGATCGGACGGGCCAAATACATGTCGCTCGCGGTGATCCACGCATTCGCACAGTCAGCGCGCGGAGCGCTCGACTACCAGCAACACGAGCCGGCTCGCGCAGCCGCGACGCTCGCCGCGGCGCACACCACGTTCACGCAAACCGGACACTGCGAGGGACTGGCGCTCAATGCCCGCCGTCAAGCCATCGTCGCACGCAGCAACGCCAACAGCGGCACTATCGCCAGTGCCAATATCACAGGCTACCTCGACTTTGCGCTGCAGCGCTATATCCAACTTGCAAGCCCCGCCGGGATCACAGCCTGCGAAGTCGAGCGGGGCCGCCTGCAGCTCACACGGGGAGCAAACGCCCGACAGATCATCCGGAGCTTGATCTCCCGTCTCGATGATCCTCAACAACGCGACCTGCTCGAGCTCGACCCGTGGGTGCCCCGTGTGCTGCACGTGTTCGCCGAGGACGTCGACGAGGACCGTGGCGAGCTCGTCGACCGCACGAGCCGACTCCTCGCATCCGCGCAACGACGCATCGCAGACCGAGCTCGCCAGCAAACCCGGCAAGCGATGCAAGCTATGGGCGCCGCCTGGCAAGAGCTAGAGCGGCGCAACAACGAGATGGGCGGCGAGGCTCGCTGTCACCAGGCGCCAACGCGGGCACCTGAACACACCGGGTCTTAACGAACCGCCGCAAGCCCTCGGCCGTATGCGCCCCGCGGCGCTCTAGCTCCCCGCTCGCCAGCCGGACACGATTGCGGCGTGATGCCAACCCTAGGCTCGTCTGAAACCAGAGCGTCATGCTGAATCAGCCGTGGCCTCAAAGCCACAAATGCAAGCTCTGACGGGCCTGTAGCGCCCCTCTTTCCGCCGATACTCGACTGCGAAACGGCGGAGGTATGTAAAAAAGGGTTGACAGACGCGACCGCTTCTGTAACAGTGCCCCATCCGCTGGCTCGCGCCCCGAAGCGACGCCAAGCGACAACTGCCCCCGACCGCCGGCCTCACCGCGGCCCTGCGGGCCGGGCGACCAACAATCAGGAGGGACACCGCATGCATCGCATGAGGCTCGGCTTCGCCGTGCTCGCAGCCAGCCTGCTCGCCGTGGCGATCGTCGCACCGGCGTTCGGCGGCTCGAGCAACAACCCGCAATGGGACGTGAACGGCAGCGTGCTCCGCTCGCCGGAAACGCTTGAAGTGCTCGGCGAAGGCACAGGCAAACAGAAGCTGCTGTCCTCCGAAATGACGATCCAGTGCACCGGCGACAAACTCGAAGGGGCCACCATCGTCGGCGGCGCCGGCGCGCTCCCCGGCAGCGGCACCGAGACGTTCATCTTCACCGGCTGCAACGTCAAGAAAAACAACAACGGCGAAGAACCCGCCGGTTGCAAAGTCAACAGCGTCGGCGAAACCGCCGGCACGATCAAGACAGCGAAACTCGCCTCCAAGCTCGTCTATGCGAACGCCCCCGCCGCCAACAACGAAGAAGCCAGCAACACGCTGTCACTGATGAAGGCCGAAGGTGGCGAAAAATTCGCCCAGGTCGAACTCAGCGGCGAAGGCTGCCCGTTCCCCGGGAAAGGCAAATACAACGTAGAAGGGGAACTGCTGGCACGCAACAAGGAAGGCAGCAGCGCCGCGGTCCAGCACGTACTCGAAGCACCCTCAACCCCGATCCAGAAATACTGGGTCAACAACAGCGGCGTCGCAAAAGAAGAAACGATCAGCGTGCTCCGCGTCGTCGGCATGATCGGCGCGATCTACAGCGGCAACACGACGGTCGAAACGGCCAGCAAACAGGAATGGTGGGTCACGCCATGAGGGCGAGCACCATCGCCGGCCGCCATCCACGCGCTGCCAGCTAGCACCACGCACACCCAGTCGATTAACGAACCGGGGCGCCCCCCGATCAAAAGGGGCGCCCCGGACTCAACAATCACCCGCTCGACCAAAGGCCGGACAGGAGTGCAGACAATAATACCACTTGACTGCGTTCACAGCGACGAATTTCCGCGCCTAGAACGTCACCTACCCCCACCGGCCGCGCTTTACACAACGCACTGCGAAAGCGCTCGGCACAAGAAGTCCGGACGCCCCCCGAGGGCGCCCGGACGATGACCACATCGGCCTTCGTGACGCGACCTAGGGAGGCGCTGGCACCGTCCGAAACGGAGCTCGCCGCGTCCGAAATCGCAACACGAATCCTTACCGCTCGCGCATCCGTAAGTAAGAGCAGCCCAGAATATTCCGGACCTGGAATATTCTGCACGTGGAAGAAGGGCACACGCATCACCGGCGGGCACTCTCGCGCGCTCACAACGGGCTCGCGGACGCCGCGGCCCTCATCAAACTCGGCATCAACTACTGGCTGAAGCTGCAGCTGCAGGTCCGCCGGGAGCTAGCCGAGTGGGAGGCATACGCGCACGAGATTCCCGACCCGCTGCTCCGCCAGCACGCGCTGGAGAAGCTCACCGGCGAGCGCCTAAACCCCGAGGCCGCCGCGTTGTTCGCCGTACTCGCCGCGCGTCAAGAGCGATCCCGCGTGGTCACCTTGATCGTCGCCTACCAAGTCCTCTACGACTATCTGGACGGCGTCAACGAGCAGCCCGGATTCGACGAACTGCACCACGGCCTACAACTACACCGGGCTCTCACCGAGGCAGTGCTCCCAGAAATCCCCCTCAGCGACTACTACCTGCACCATCCCGGCCACGACGACGGCGGCTACCTGCTCGCCCTCACCACCACCTGCCGGGAAACGGTCCAGAGCATCCCCTCGCTGCTCGCGAGCGCACCAGTCCTTCGCACGGCCACCGAGCGCTGCGCCCAAGCACAGAGCCACAACCACGCGACCTGTGAATGGGACCACTCACGGCTGATCGACTGGTCAGCCGCACAAGCCGAAGGGCAACCCGACTACCTGTGGTGGGAGCTCGCCGCAGGCGGGATCTCCTGCCTGGCGATCCACGCACTGCTCGCATGCGCGGCCAACCCCAACACCCATCCAGAGGAACCCGCACTGATCGACCGCGCTTACTTCCCGCCCGTCTGCGCGATCAGCGCGCTCCTGGACAGCCTCGCCGACTACGAGCGCGACGCTGGCACAACTAACCACAGCTTCGTCGCTCACTACCGCGACGACACGCACGCCGCCGAACGGCTCCGCGCCATCACAGAAGAAGCCGACAGCCTGCTCGCACCACTGCGCCACCACCGCCGACACTCGATCATCCTCGCCGGCATCGTCGCCTACTACCTCTCATCCCCATCGGTACTCACGGGATTCCCCGTCAAATCAGCCGAGAGCCTGATGGGATGCATCGGATCGATCGGCGCTCTGATGCGCACGGTGATGTCAGCCCGACGACGCCTGCACCAGCGAACTACAAACGCCGCGCAGATCAGCCCTCACGAACGCTCACGCAACGCGAGCCCAGGCTCCACCCTCGAGGCCATGAAGCCCGGGCCCGCCAACACCACCAGAGCCGCCCCGACGATCGCCGCAAGCGTCTCAATCCCACTCGGCAACGCCGCCGAAAACACGACCGGGAAACCCGTCACCGCCCGCAGATAACGATCGATCAACGCGTGGCCGTAGACGCCGCACACGACCCCCACGCCGCAGCCGGTCCCAACCACCAGCGCTGACTCCCAGAGCAGCACCACCCGTAACTGCGCCGGACGGAAGCTCTGGATCCGAAGCGACGCTAGCGAGGGACGGCGCTGCCACATCGAAGCGCCCATCGCGGCCGCCATCGCCAACACCGCCGCCACCGTCAAAAGGCGCGCGATCGCCGACAAACGACCAAGGCCTTCACGCGCGAGCTGGTCCGCCTCGCTCGCTCGCTGCGCGCTCGTCTGCACCCGCAACGCCCCGCCGGGAGCCAGCCGCGAGGCAACCGCACGCCTCAACCGGAGCAGCGACACACCCGGTCGCGCATCGACTTCGAACGCGCTCGGGTCGCGCACACCAAAGGCACGCTGGTAATCCTTGCTGCTCAAGACCACCGCGCCCGGTGACCAGCCCAAATTCGTCGTCGTTGCAGCGACCCTCAGCTTCAACGGCCCTCGCGGCGTGGGCAACGACAGCCAGCCACCCAACTGCGCCCCCGCAGCGCTCGCGACCTGCCCAGATACCACGACCCACCCGCCCGAGCGCAACCGCCGGCTAGCCAACGCCGCGTCACCCGAGACGACCTGCCCCGCAGGGAACATCGAACGGGCCGAGCCGGCACGTGCGATCAACCAGATCCGCCGCCCGTACGCATCGACGAAACCGCCCTGATAAGCACGGACCGCCGCCACCCCAGGAACCGACGCCAGTCGCGCCTGCATTCCCGGAGCATGGAAACTGCTCGTCGCGAGATCATCGCTCGGGCTCGTCACCCACAGATCCGCCGTCGACACATACTGCGAGTAGTCGCTGTAGAGCCCCCGCAGCAGATCACTATGCGCTCCGTCCGCCGCCACCGTCCCATACACCGCGATCGCGCCAGTCGCTGCGAGCGCCAGCGAACGCGCTGTCGTCGCGCGAAGCGTGCGCGTCGCCACCAGCAGCATGTTCGACCCTCTCACCCATCCCGACAAGGACTCGGCGATGCGCAGCACCACCGCGAAGCCGGCAGGGATCGCAAGGACACCAGCAAACGCCAACGCCACGATCGAGAACACCACGGCGCCCGCGCCGAACACGACAGGCGCGACCACACTGACCGCCAGCAGTAGCAACGACGCAGCCAGTAGCCGCCGGCGCAACGACGCGCTGATCGCCTGGCCGGGCTCCCCTTCCTCGAGATACACCGCATCGATCGCACGCGAACGGCGCATGTCCAGTAGCGGCGGGCACGCCGCAACGCACGTCGCGAGAACCCCGCCCAACACCGAAAGGAGCACCGGGCGCCAACCGATCACCGTTTCGGTACCCAACGGGAACGCCAAACCCAGGTAGCCCGGCGTCTGATGGAACACCGTCCTCGAGAGCACCCCACCCAGCACGACGCCACACACAGACGCGACGACCCCAAGGCATGCCGCCTGGAACAAAAGCATCCCCGCCAAATCGAGCGGCCGAGCTCCCTGGATCCGCAGATCCGCGATTACCCTCCTGCGCTCCGGGGTGCTCAGCAGCATCGCGTTGAACGCGAGCAACAACCCGACCAAAGCACTCACGAACGCGAAGAACCCCGTCGCGCGGTCACTGGGAACCGTCGCCTGGCGCAGCAACCTCACGTCCTCATCAGCCGGTGTTACGGCGAGACGCCCGCTGGCCAGCAGTTCCAAGCGCCTACGCACAGCAGCACGCTGCGAGGGACGCGACTTCACTAACACCGCCGTAACCCGCCGGGGAGTACCGACGATTTCTTGCAAGGAGGACAACGGGGAGATAACGGCCAGTGCGCTCGACAGCGCACCGACATCTTCCGGGCCGAGGACCACGACCACGTTCGCTCTCGCGACCCGCCCGCGGACCCGCAGGGCGATCACCGGAGCCGGCCTCGGGATCCCCGCTGTCGCTTGGGTTGAAATCCGGAGCGCGCTAGCTGTGGCGCTCGGCAGAAGCACGAACGGCAACTGCGGGTCCCTCAGCAACGGATGGACCCTTGAGAGCTTCCGTTCGACACCGCCCAGAGAAGGGAACGACGATTCCGCGCTCGCCAGCTGCACCACGACAGAACGTCCCGTCGGACCCACAGCGGATGCCGTCACATCCAACACGGGGTCTGCCGCTTCCACGCCCGGCAACCGCTTTACACGTTCAGCCAAAGCTTCATCAAAGCCCGACGGGCTCCTCGAGCGAAGCTCCAGATCGGCCGTCCCGACGATCCCGTGCACCACACGCTCACTGCCGCTGGCGATGCTCCCGTTCGCGATCTGCACCGCGAACACGAGCGCGACACCGATCGCGATCCCGACGCCGGCGAGCGCCTCCTGAATCGGGTGAGTCCGCAGCCGCCGGGCATAGAAGTACACGTAGGCCGAGAACGGCATCGCTCAAACGTGCTGTTCGACAGGGCCGGCGGCTGACAGCGACCGGGCGGAAGGCGCGCCACGCTCGCAAACCAGCCGTCCGTCGCACAGCGTCAAAACGCGGTCGGCCACCTTCGCCGCTTGCGGGTCATGGGTCGCCAACAGTACCGCGGCGCCACGGTGACGCGCCAGCCGTCCGAGCAGTTCGAGTACTTCCAAGCCACGATGCGAATCGAGGCTCCCGGTCGGCTCGTCGGCCAAGACCACATTCGGGCCATTCACCAACGCCCGCGCGATCGCGACACGCTGACGCTCACCGCCGGAGAGCTGCTCCGGGGTGTGTTTGAGCCGGTGCGCGAGCCCGACCCGCTCAAGCCACTCCGACGCCTGCGAGCGCGCCTTTCGCAAGCCTACCCCGTCAGCGAGCAGCTTCACCGCGGCGTTCTCAACCGCTGGAACTCCATTCATCAGGTGGGGGGACTGGTAGATGAACCCGATCCCGCGGCGCTGCTTCACTGCCAGCTCACGCGGCGCGAGGCCCGCCAGATCCACGCCGCCGAACCGGACAGACCCCTCGTCGGGCGTGAGCAGCCCCGCGGCGAGCAATAGCAGCGTAGTCTTGCCCGATCCGCTCGGCCCGTAAAGAGCGATCATCTCTCCAGCCACGATCTGCAGATCGACACGGTCGACCGCGCGCACGACGTCGTCGACATCCTCGTAGCGCTTGACGACCCCTGCGAGCTCTAGGACGCCGCCGTCAGCCACGGTGGCGCCACCTCACCGCGGACGCGCGCCGGGCTCCGCGCTGATCCTGCGCGTCGTGATCGGCAGCACCTCGGCGCGAGGCGACTCGACTTCGGCCCTCAGCTCGCCATCCTCGAGCGAGAGCACCCGATCCGCCCCGGATATGCATGTCGAGTCGTCGGTGCTCATCAACACACCCAGACGTTCCTCCGAGAGCGAGCGCAGCAAGCGGAGAATGCCGTCCCCCTGCAGCACGCCGGCGCGGGCAGTCGGGTCATCGACCAACAACATCATCGGCTCCGACGCGAGCGCCCGTGCGATCGCGACGCGCATCAGCTCCACGCCGTCCAAGTCCTCAGGCGCCATCGCGGCGCACCGCAGCACCCCCGCACGCTCGAGCGCCTGCTCGGCGCCGCGCCGTGCGGCGCGCAACGATGAGCGCTGCGCGAGCAGCGGCGCCGCGACCTGATCCACCACGTTCTCACCCTCCATCGTCGAAAACGCCATGTGGCAGAAGGAGATTCGTCTGCCGACCGCGCCACGATCCCGCGCCAGCTCCGTTCCCGCGAACATGACGAGACCATGGTCGGGCCGTTCCAGGCCGGCGGCGATCCGCAGCAACGTGCTGCGCCCCGACTTGCGTGTTCCCAGCACCACCGCTAGTTCACCGGACTCCACTGACATCCACACATCCCGCAGCGCGACGAACTCCCGCGAGCCGCGCCGGTAGCGCTTGCTGACCCCCTCCAAGACGAGCAGCGTCACGCTGGATCCCGAGACGTGGAGACCGCGCGCCGTTTGTGGGCCTCCACGGCGCGGCGAGCGTGGATTGCCCACTCGCGCCGGGCGGCAAGCTCACGACGTTGCTGATCGGTAACCAGGAACTCGGTCAGCTCCTCAAGGCTGCACTCGCCGAGCTCCAAGCCTTCGCTGTCAGTTGGCAGTGCCCGCAGCTCCTCAACACACGCCCGCTCGTAGCGCTCGATCACTTCAAGCACTGAGTCCAGCCCCAGCGAGCCTGCCGACGCGATCCGCGCGAGCAGCTGTGGCCGCTGTGGATCATCGTGCATCCGTTCAGAGACCCAGCGGGTGTAAGCCTCGGCGCCCCCCGGGGTCGCCCTGTAGCTGCGGCGCATCAAGTGCTGCTTGCGGGCCGGCTCTGCCGCGTTCAGCACAATCGGCTCGATCAGCCCCGTATCGCGCAGGCGGTCAAGTGCCGCGTAGATCCGGGGCACGCTAAGCGCCGCGAAGGACCCGAATCGTTCGTCGTAGCGGCGGCTGATCTCATACCCGTGGCTGGGCTGCTCGATCAGCAACGCCAGCACGAGCCACGGCACGGGCGAGCGCGCATCATCGGACGCCCTGGCCGGACCGTCCTTGCTCGCCAGCGAAATGCGCTTGCGCTCCGTTCTCTTCGGTCGTGTCTCTGACATCGCTCCCCGCTTTCGAAACGTCCACGATACGCTATTCCAGCGACGAACGCCAGCCCCGCAACCCATACATGCGCGCGCTCGCTCGCACCGCCAACTCCAACAGCAGAGGGGGCGCTGAGCTGTGAGGCTGTACCAGAAGAACCACCCGTCGGGCGCGGTGGCGCGGCGCCCGGGAGAACGTAAACGGGATGCCGATAGGCACTTGACAACCCCCCGCGTCTGTGTCAAGGTCGCGTACAGGTTGCCTCGGAGCCCCGAGCCCGATGGTGACCCGGCCGGGGGTGTCCACGATCAAAGCCGTACAGGGCACGTCCCGGGCTCGACAATCACAAGACAGGAGGATTACGAGACATGCGACGCATGAAACTCGTAGGACTGGCGATCGTCGCCGTGCTCGCACTGGGCGCGACAATGACCGCATCGGCGTTCGCAGCATCCAACAACCCCGAATTCAAGGTCGAAGGGCTCGCTGTCGCCGCCGGAGGCGAAGAACTGGCGGCTTCGGCCACCACCAGCCAGGTGCTGAAAGCGCCGAACATCACGATCGAATGTTCATCGCTCGTAGCGAAGAGTGGCTCCAAGCTGCTTCCGCTGGGCCTCAACAGTGAGACGCTCGTTTACTCTGGCTGCGGCGTGCCGGGTAAATCGGCTTGCGTCGTGAAGAACGTGGGTGGAACCGGTGGCACGATCGAAACGCAGCCGCTGAACTCGCGTCTGGAGTGGGCCTCAGAAACGGCGGCGAACAACGAAGAAGAAAACAAGACCGACACGCTCTTCGAACCCGAAACGGGCGAAGCGGGCCTGTTCGTCGAACTCGAAGTCAGTGGCACGTGTCCTTTCCTCACAACCGGGAAACACAAAGTGACCGGCGAGGTGCTCGTTGAAAACGAAAACACGACCGCGGAAGCGCTGTCACACAGTCTGACGGCGCCCACTACGGCCCTGAAACACTACTGGCGTAACGAAGGCGGCGTCGCTGTCGAAAAGACAGTCCGCACGTTCGAAGTCTCGCCGTTCGGCACCTCCACGTACAGCGGCACGAGCAGCGTTTCGCTCACATCAAACAAGAAATGGAAGGTCGCCAAGTAGCACCGTCATCTGACGATCGGAACCACGTCGTCACTTCGGCAGTCGGATTCGGAGCCCGCGGGGAAACCCGCGGGCTCCGCTCTTCGTAACCGCCTCAAACCTACGGCACACCGCTCCGTAGCAGCGCGCAATCAGCGCGACGCCGCCGAGGCCTCCAATTTCCTGATGGCCGCCGCCGCCTTTTCCGGCCCGAGAAACGGCGCTGTTGCTACATATGTCAAAAGGGGCAGCTGACGCGGCAGCTCCGTGAGCTCTCCGCGCGAGACGTGCCCGTAGAACGTCTCGAAGATCGCGCCGATGATCGCGTGGGAGCAAAGCCGTGGGAGCGCCGCAGCCTTGGCGTTTGTGCCGTAACCCTCCTGCAGGAAGATCGTCGCCGCGCGCTTGAGCTGCTCCGTCTGCTCGATCGCCGCGGGGCCTGCCGCGTAGCACTCAACTATCCGCAGATGCGACAGTCCCGGGTTCGCCGAGATCGAGACTACGAGCGTTCGCAGCGCCCCCCATACCCGCTCAGTCCAGCTCGTGCCGCTGAAGTACGCCGCCGAGCATGCTTCCAGCAGATCCTGAGTACCGAACTGCTGGGCGGCAAGATACGCGTCCTGCTTGTTCGAGAAATGCGCGTAGAACACATCCCGCGAAATCCCCGCCGCGGCTACGATGTCGGTCACCGACACATCCGCGTAACCCTTCGCTACAACCATTTCTGCCGTGCCGTGAACGATCCGGGTCCGCTGGCTGCGCGCGACGACCGCCGCTGGTAGCCGGTGACGACCCCGAGGCAACGGCTGGGGGATCGCCATTGCGCTCCCCGTCCCGCCGACCCAGCCGCGCGTCACGCTTGCCGGTAACCGGGCGTCCGGCCCGACGCTCCACGGCGCCCGCGGCGACTGGATTGAGTAGGACTCAAGCCAGCGCAACAGATCCTCCGCGAGAGCCCCCAGCTGATCCTCTTTATGAGTGCGTAGATGATGGGAGACGATGCTCCGGACAGCACCGAGCAGCGCCGAAGCAGGAAGATCGAGCCCGTCACTGTCGGTATCCGCAGAGCGCAGGAAGTCCTCGGCCCGCTGCTCGAAGGCATCAAAGACACGTTCTCGTTCGGCGCGCACACGACCACCGCCGGCTAGCGCCTCTACAAGAAGCAGGCGCCCCGCGTCCGCGTCGCGCTCGATCTCCTCGAGCAGACCGCCCAGCGCCGCGCGGGAGCTCTCACGCCAGCCCGAAGCGCCGGCCGCGGCCTCGGTTCCGCCGAACAAGCGCGATGCGACCTGGCGGTACGCGGCGAGCAAGCAGTCTTCCTTGTCTTCGAACAGCTCGTAGAACGTCGCGCTCGAGACACCAGCCGCCGAGGCAACGTCCGCGACACTCACCGACGGGTAACTGTTGCGCGCCGCGAGACCGATCAAGGCCGCGACGATCCGCTCCCGCTGTCCGCCGCCCACCTCCCGAGCACCATCAGGCGGCTCAGATAGACCGCTCCGCTGACTTGCTCGTGACGGTGTGCGGGGGGGAGGGGCCATCTTCAGATCACGGCAGGATACACCACGCCCCGCGCAACTCCGACCACTCCGTTTCACGATCCACGCAGGCAGTCGGACCACCCGAAAGATCCCCGTCAGCTGGACGGCGCCACCGCAGCAACACACTGCTCCCCAGCCGCCCATCCGCCCCAACGTTAGGCGGACCAACCACGAGGCCACGGATTCAATGTGCCCGCGCCCTGTGCACGCGCTTGACACCGCGCCGATGGCGTGTATAAGATACCGTCGTCATTCAGGCCGCTCGAGTTAGCGGCGGAAAAGTGGGGGAGGGAACAGCCGGAACGGACGCCAAAGAGTCGCGGGCTCGGCTACGGAAGGGGGCTTCCGCGGACAGCGGAGAGCGCCCGACTACGCGCCGAGCACACACACCAACGTGCATCAGCCGACGCCGCCGCATCGCGACGCCCGCTGACGATCCACCAACGGAGAAGAGGAGTGGAGGGACCAGTGAAACATCTCAAAACAGTGGTGCTATGCCTCGTCGCGACATGCATCGTCGGCGCTCTCGCATCCGCCACCGCCAGTGCCGCGCTCCCCGAATGGGGCGCCTGCTCAGAACAGGCCGGTGGCAAGTACTCCGACGCAGGCTGCACCGAACGCGCGCATCCTAAAGACGCCGGTCGCTTCGAATGGCAAAGCGGCGCCGCGGGCGTCGCTGTCCGAGGCGAAGGTGGTGAAGCGAGCTTCCAGACCCCCGGAGGGACGACCTGGCAATGCAGCGCCACCCCGACGTTCGGGTTCACCATCGGAGCCGCAGGGGAAGCGAAAGAAACCACGATCGTGCTCAGCGGCTGCGAATCTGAAGGCAAGCAGTGTCTGAGTACGTTCGGAGGCACCGAAGGGGAAGTCAACAACTTCGCGCAAGTATTCACAGAAAAGGGTCTCGTCGGCAAGCTCGGCTATCTGCAAGGCAAGGGGACCGCCTCACCCGCCGTCGGCATGAGCTTCACCTCGCCCGAACGCGAAGGCATCTTCTTCGTCGCACAATGCGAAGCGGCTATCGGAAACATCTGGGTCGGGGGGGAACGCAAAGGTGGGAACGCCGTAATCGGTCAGCTCGGTCCGCTTAACCAGATGGCGCACCAATTCACGCTCAGCTTCGTCGCGAACGCGCCAGGTAGCCAACAGTGGACGAAGTTCGAAGGATCTAACAAAGAACGAGCCGTCAAGGAGTTCATCAAACACAAATGGGAAGGGTCATCGTGGAACGTGACGATGACGCTTGAAGCCACAAGCACAGCGGGCCTCGAGATTCGGGCCACGAAGTGAGCTGCTTGACGCCGCAGCGACCACCGTTTGCAGAGACCACGAACGCTAGGCACAACACAGGACCAACGACGACCGGAGGGAGAAGCAGGATGAGTAACCTCAAAGCGCTTGGGCTCGCATTTGCCGCGATGCTCGTAATTGCGGGGCTCACGGCAGTCAGCGCTTCGGCATCCGACCCAGCGCTGTACGAATGCGCTAAGGCACCGAAGATCGAAAAGAAATTCAGCGGGCACTACAGCAACAAGAAATGCACGCCGGAAAGCTTCGTTGCGGCCGGCGGGCAGAAATACGAATTCCAGGAATGGAAAAAAGAACCCGCCAAGATCAAGGCCTTCAAGGGCAAGGGTGCCGGGGCGAACCTCGAAATCCAAGGGGCCGGCGGCATCACGTGCAAGAAGAGCAGCGACACCGGCAAGTTCACCGGACCGAAAACGGCCAGCGACATCAACGTCACGTTCACCGGCTGCGAATTCCTCGGCTTCCAGTGCGCTAGCGCCGGTGCGAAAGCCGGCGAAGTCAAGACCAACCCGTTGAAGGCCGAAATCGGCTACGTAAACAAAGCCAAACACGAAGTCGGCGTCGACCTGAGCGCCGAAAAAGGCCTCTACGAGGCCGAACTCACCTGCTCCACGATCCACCTGCGTGTCTCCGGGGCGGTCATCGGCACAGCCACACCCGTCAACACGTTCTCGAAGACCGCGACACTGACCTTCAATCAGTCCGCGGGCTTCCAGGAAGTCGAACACTTCGAAAGCGGCATCAAACAGACCCTGTTCACAGAAGTCGCCTTCGAAGAAGAACCGTTCAGCGAAGAATCCGGCGCCCAGTCCGGAGAGGAAACCGAAGTCACCAACAAGGGCGAAGAACTGGAGCTCAAAGCCTAAGCACCAGTCAGAAGCAAAGAAGACCACGCGTGCGGGGCCGACTCACGGCCCCGCACGCGCCGGTAATCACGATCCGGGAGCGACCCGATGGCGGCTACCCACAACCGCCCAGACACACAAAATGCACGCAGCGCCCAGCCCACCATGGGCTACGCGCAGAGCACACACACGTGCATCAACCGGCTCGCGACCCTGCTAGCGACAGCCCTCGCGGTGCTCGCCACGGCAGGCCCCGCCGCGGCGCTGCAGACCCGAGGCCACACCTTCACGCGAGAGTTCGGAAACGACGCGCCAGGCGAAACCCCGCTCAAAGCACCCTCCGACGTCGCCGTAAGCGAAATCGGCAGCGCCGCCGGCGACATCTACGTCGTCGACCGCGCCAACAACCGCATCCAGCAGTACGCGCCGGACGGGGAACCCATCGCCTCCTGGGGCTGGGGAGTAACCGACCAAGCCAAGGAATACGAGATCTGCACGACACCCGCGACCTGCAAAACCGGACTCCCAGGGCCAGGCAAAGGCCTCGAAGACTTCAAGATCGGCAAGGCGCAACTCATCGCCCCCACAGCGATCGCCGTCGACAACTCCAAAAGCCCCGGAGACCCGTCCGCCGGCGACGTCTACGTGATCGCCGACGCAGCCCTCGAACACACCTTCATCGACAAGTTCGGCCCCGACGGGGAATACAAGGGCCGCCTCACCAGCAAAAACGAAGCCGAAGAATACGAACGCGCCGTCGGCATCACCGTCGACCCACACGGCACCGTATGGGTCGCATGGAGCGGCATCTCCGGTGAGATCACCAGGTACGACGACTCAGAACCCAACAAGCGCCTGAAGAACAGCGAACGAGAACACGAAGAAATCGAAACGCAGGTCGAACCGCTCCGCGCAGGCTTCGGCGTCGACACCACCGGTCACCCCTACGTCGACTACGAACCCGAAGAACAGTTCACCGAAGCGCCAGAATCAACACGCGAATCAGAAGAAGGCAAGGGGCCGGCAGGAGAAGAACCCTGCGAACGCGCCCGATGCCTGCCCGCTGAGCTGCGCGGCGGAGAACAAACCGCAAGCAGCGACCCAGGGGAAGCCCTGGTCGAAGAACTCGACCAGGACAACACCACCGGCATCGCGATCGACAACACCACCGAAACGCAGTTCGCCGGTGACATCTACCTCGACAACCAGCAAACGATCACCGAGCTCGACCCGACCGGGCAAGTCCTCGAGCACTTCGGTGAAGGGCACCTCCAACACGGCGCCGGACTCGCCGTCGACGCAGCCACCGGCGACGTTTACGTCGCCGACTCAGCAACAGGCCAGATCGAGCTTTTCGAACCCGAACCCGACAGCGCCCCCGTCGTCTCCTCGCTCTCCGCCCAAGACGTGACCGCCCAATCGGCACAGCTGAACGCCCTCATCAACCCGCACGGGCAAAGCACCACCTACCAGTTCGAATACGGCACCTCCCCGTGCGCCCCCAAACCATCCGTGTGCACCACCAGCCCGGCCGAACCCGCAACGCTCCCGGCAGGTTTCGGCGATCAGCATGTCAGCGTCGCGATCGAGCGAGGCGCCTCCAGCCTGCTCGCGAACACCACCTACCACTATCGCGTCAAAGCCAGCAACGCCTCCGGCGAAACCGAACCCTCACCAGAAGCGACATTCCACACACCCGCGGAAACGGGCGAGTACCGCGCCGACGGACGCGGCTTCGAACTCGTCTCACCACCGGTAAAGGGAGGCTCCGCGCTAGAAGCCATCACCGAGGAGGGCGGCACAATCCAAGCCGCAGCAAACGGGAGCGCGATCAGCTACGTCTCGGACTCCCCGGTCTGTGGCGCGGAAGGAAACCGCAGCTTCGAACCGACCCAGGTCATCAGCATCCGCGGCCAGGAAACCTGGGCCTGCCAAGACGTCAACACCCCCAACGAACAAGGCAACGGGCTCCAGATCGGTAAACCCCCCGAGTACCAGGCGTTCTCCCCCGACCTCTCGCTCGCGCTCGTAGAGCCGTTCATCGGCGGCGGACCGCTCGCCGAACCGCCGCTCTCGCCCGTCCTCACGCCGACAGAAACCGCGCGCGGACAAGAAAAGACGATCTACCTTCGCGCGGACACCCCGATCCTGCCGCAGCCGCCATCGGCAACCGCCGACCAACCAGAACGCCAGACAAACGAAGAACAAAAAACGATCTACAGCCAAGCCCGCGCCAACGGGGAAACCATGAGCAACACCGGCTACCTCCCGCTGATCAGTGCTCTCAACACAGAACCCGTCGGTGAACCTTCTGAACCGCCGTCCTTCGGCGGTCACCTCGCCTTCCTCGGCGCGACAGCAGACCTGACCCACGTCGTGATCGAATCGGAAATCCCGCTCGGCCTCGGAGCAGCGGCGAAAGGCAACCTCTACGAGTGGACCGCCGGGCACCTCAGCCTGATCAACATCCTTCCCGGGGCCGAACACACAGCGGCCGCCAACGCAAGACTCGGCTACAAAAACGGGATTGTCCACAACGCGATCTCAGACGACGGAAAGCGCGTCATCTGGAGCGCCTCAAACCATCTCTACATGCGTGACCTGCAGACCGAAACGACAATCCAGCTCGACGCGCCCGGACCCGGCGGCTCCAACAACGCGCCAGGCACCCGCGACAACCCGATCTTCCAAGGCGCAAGCAGCGACGGAAACAGAGTCTTCTTCACAGACGAACGGCCGCTGCTCGCGGACTCCGGCGCCAAGGTCGGATCCGCCGACCTGTTCGCATGCGAAATCGTGCAGGAAACCAACCAGCCGACATGCCAGCTCTCAGACCTCACGCCGGCCGGCCCCGAACCACACGCCGCCGTACAAGGGCTACTGCTCGGGAACAACACCGAAGGCACAAGCGTGTACTTCGTCGCCGACGGTGTCCTCTCAACCCAAGCGCACGAAGACGGCGCCCGCCCAGGACATTGCGAAAACTTCGAAAACGAGCGTAGCCGGCCCCCCGGAACAACCACCAGCTGCAACCTCTACACGGCTCAGCTCACGAGCGGAGCAGCCGGAGCGGTCTGGCAGCCCGCGCGATTCATCGCGCGACTCTCAAGCCAGGACAGCCCCGACTGGGAACCGCCCGTCACCCTCAGCAACCTAAACGGCCTGACCTCGCGCACTTCAGGCGACGGGCGCTACCTAGCGTTCATGTCAGACCAACCGTTGACCGGTTACGACAACGAAGACGCAACCAGTCAACACACAGGCGAACGGCTCGACGAGGAGGTGTTCCTCTACGACACGAACGACGCCACCCTCACGTGCGTCTCCTGCAACCCCACCAACTCGCGTCCCCACGGCATCCTCGACCCGAAAAAGGGCGAAGACGCAGGCGAAGAAGGCCTCGGGCTGCTCGTCGACCGGCCCAAAACCTGGGAAGGCCACTGGCTGGCCGCGAACATCCCCGGCTGGACGACCCTCGACCACGTCGAGGCGCTCTACCAGTCCCACTACCTCAACGACAGCGGACGCGTCTACTTCAACAGCCCCGCCGACCTCGTTCCCGAAGCGACCAACGCCCAAGAGGACGTCTACGAGTACGAGCCCGAAGGGATCCCCGAAGGCAGCCACCGGTGCGCCGCCACCAGCAGCACATACAGCGCCGCCGCGAAAGGCTGCATCGGCCTGATCTCAGCAGGCTCCTCCACGCGAGAAGCAGCGTTCCTCGACGCGAGCGAAACCGGCGGGGAAGAACGCGACGGCAGCCAACGCGAAGAAGGTGGATCAGACGTCTTCTTCCTCACCCAAGCCAAACTCACAAGCCAAGACATCGACGAAGCATTCGACGTCTACGACGCCCACGAATGCACACCCGGAACGCCATGCCTAACACCCACCGAACCTACCCCCGCCACTCCCTGCGAAAGCACGGGGACCTGCAGGCCCGGGGAATTCACGCCGCCGGACGCCCCCAGCCCACCCGCCAGCTCCCAAACCGGCCCGGCGGACAACCTCAGCGGTCAAGGTGGAGTGCTACCGGAAAAAACCAGCAAGCCGAAACCCGCACCGAGCCCACTCCAGAAACTCAAGCAGAACCTCGCGGCCTGCCGCAAACTCAAGCCCGGCACCAGACGACACAACTGCGAAACCCGAGCACGCCGCGCCTACGCCGCCAGCAAGCTCGCGACCGCACGGAAAACCTGCAAAGCCCTCGCGGACAAACGCCGCCGCGCGAGCTGTGAAAAGCGAGCCAAGGAACAGTACGCAAAGGCACTGCGGCTAGCGGCCGGCCACACCCCGACCAAACGCTCCCGGACAACAACACGATGACCCGCACACAACGACTCCTCCTCACAGCAGCGGCCGCCCTCACGCTGGCGCTCCTTCAAGCCGGAGCAGCCGCCGCCGCCACGCCGTGGTGGCACATCGACACGAGCGCCGCACCCAGCTACCTGCCCACCAGCGGCGAAGGCCAGATCACGCTCACCGCGACCAACCTCGGCGACGCCGAAACGAACGGGACGATCACGCTCCGCGACGAGCTCCCCGCGAACGTAAAAGCAACCAGCGTGCTCGTCGGCAACGGCAACGGCAACCCCGGCAGCTGCGAAGCATTACCCAACGTCCAATGCAGCTTCACAAAACCCGTATTGCCCTACGAAACGGTCCGGCTCCGCGTGACCGTGCAAACCGAAGGACTCACAGAAGGTCAACTCGCGAACACAGCGACCGTGACGGGCGGAGGCGCCGACGCGGCCCACATCACAAAGGCCCTGCAGGTCGCAGACCAGGAAACCCCCTTCGGGGTTGAAAGCTACGAAATGACGCCGGAAAACGAACGCGGCGAACGCGACCAGCAAGCAGCGGGCCACCCGTTCCAGCTCACCACCAGCCTCGACCTCGACACCACGCTCGCCCCATACTCCGCAGCCACCGAGAAGGGGATCTTCCCGACCGCGCCCGCGCTGCCCCACGACCTGCATTTCAAGCTACCCGTCGGTCTCGTCGGGGACGTCAACGCTGTCCCGCAATGCTCGGAAACAGACTTTTCCGCGATCGCAGAAGAAGGCACGAACGAGTGTCCCGAGGACACCGCGATCGGCGCCGCGACCGTCACGATCAACGACCCCGTACCACTCGGCTACGTGACGCTGACCGTGCCCGTGTTCAACCTCCGCCCAGAAAAAGGCGAACCAGCACGGTTCGGCTTCGAGGCCCAGTACGTCCCCGTCGTGCTCAAAACGGCGGTACCGACTGGCGGCAATTATGCAGTCGAAGTCAGCGTCACCGAGGCCTCCCAGGCAGCCCAAGTGCTCTCAAGCCAAGTGACGCTGTGGGGCAGCCCCGGGGCCGAAAGTCACGACCACTCGCGCGGCTGGCAATGCCTGATCGGAGGAAAATGGGTCGAAAAGGCAGAACCAGCACAACCTTGCGCGCTCTCCCACCAAGCCTCCCCGACCGCGTTCATCACGCTCCCCGGCCAGTGCACCAGCCCACCAAGCACCACCGTCACCGGTGACTCCTGGCCCGCCGGCACCGGCCGGCCAGGGACAACTATCGCCGCGACCGAACACACCACCTACACGTTCCCCGGAGCACTGAGCGGGTGCGCGGCGATCCCATTCAATCCCACGATCAGTCTCGAACCGGAAACCACCGAAGCCAACACCCCCACCGGGCTAAACGTGGAGATCAAGGTGCCACAAGCACCGACCCTCGACTCCACGGCGCCAGCGGGCGAGGGCGACCTACAAGAAGCCACCGTCACGCTCCCAGACGGACTCGAGCTCAACCCATCGGCAGCAAACGGACTACAAGTCTGCTCAGCGCTCCAGTTCGGCTTCGAAGAACACCCCGAAACCAGCCAAACCCAGAACCTCCAGTTCGCGCCGACCCCACCTTCCTGCCCGGACGCGTCGAAGGTTGGGACCGTCATGATCGAAACGCCGCTGCTGGAAGGCCAGCTGATCACCGGCTCCGTCTACCTGGCAGAACAGAACACCAACCCGTTCCAGGCGCCGCTCGTGCTCTACCTGACCGCCGAAGACCCCACCGCGGGAATTCTCGTCAAGCTCGCCGGGTCCGTCACGCCCACCGCCGACGGACAAGTCATCACCACCTTCCAGAACACGCCGCAACTACCGTTCAGCGACCTGAAGCTGCACCTCTTCGGGACCGAACGCCCACCGCTCTCGACCCCACCAAAATGCGGAACCTACAACGCGACAACGAGCTTCACCGCCTGGTCAGGAACCAACCGCTCACCCACCTCCAGCCCCGCATTCCAGATCACAAGCGGCCAGGCCGGAAGCCCATGCCAGCCCACCCTCCCGTTCACGCCCAGCCTCACAGCCGGCGCACAGAACAACCAGGCCGCAGCACTCACCCCCTTCACCGTCAACGTCGGACACGCCGACAGCGACCAGCCGCTAGAACGCATAGAGCTGCAGTTGCCCCCAGGCATCGCCGCGCTAATCGCCGCAGTCACACCCTGCCCAGAAGCCGCCGCGCTCGCCGACAGCTGCCCGGCCACGAGCCTGATCGGGCACACCACCGCCGTCGCCGGGCTCGGCAACGAACCCGTCACCATCACCGGACAGGTGTACCTGACCGGCGCACTGCGAGCCACCGCCGGCCACGGCGCCGCCCCATTCGGGCTGCTCACCCTCACCCACGCCGCCGCGGGACCCTTCGACCTCGGCGAGGTACCAGTCCTAGCCACGATCAACGTCGACCCGACAACCGCCGCCGTGAGCGTCCTCAGCGAACCGATCCCCAAGCTCATCAAAGGTGTGCCCGTCGACCTCAAAGCGCTGCAGGTGACCGTGGAACGACCCGGAAACCAGCCGTTCGAGTTCAACCCCACCAACTGCCAGCCGCTCAGCGTCACAGGCCAGCTCACCGGCTATGAAGGCGCCGCCCAGCCCATCAAATACCCCTTCCAAGTGCACGGCTGCGCCAGCCTCCCGTTCCACCCCGCCCTAGAAGCCGCCACACAGGCGCAGGCAAGCCGACTCAACGGCGCAAGCCTGAGCGTCAAAGTACGCTCCGCCGGCCTCGGACAAGCGAACATCGCGAAAGTCGCACTGCAACTGCCACGGCAACTGCCCTCACGGCTCACGACAATCCAAAAAGCCTGTCCCGACACGACATTCGAGGCGAACCCGGCCGGCTGTGACGAAGGCTCAGTCATCGGGACCGCGACCATCCACACACCGATCCTGAACAGCCCGCTCGCCGGGCCCGCATACCTCGTCTCCCACGGCGGCGCCGCGTTCCCCGACGTCGAGTTCGTGCTCCAAGGCGAAGGAATCAAGTTGATCCTCGACGGCAAGACCGACATCAAAGCCGGTGTCACCTACTCACGATTCGAAGCCACCCCCGACGCACCGTTCACGAGCTTCGAAACGACGCTACCGGCCGGGCCACATTCAGCCCTCGGCGCGAACCTCCCGGCCGCTCAGAACGAGAACTTCTGCGGTACCACGCTCACGATGCCGACCATCATCACCGGCCAGAACGGGGCTGTCATCAACCAGAACACAAAGATCGCGATCGCCGGCTGTCACGGCGTCGCCGACTACAAAAAGCGTCTGACGCCCGCCCAGAAGCTGAAGCGATCACTTGCGATGTGCCGCAAACGCTACAAGCACTCAAAGTCCCGGCGCCGACACTGCGAAACCGCCGCGCGCAAGGCCTACCGGGCCAGCAAAACAGCCCGAGCTCACCACCGGACACGGGCCGCCGACAAGCCGCACAAGCCGTGAGCGCACCAACAGCAACCAGCTCGCGAGCTACCGGCGCCGACAGCCAGCCTTCTGCCGCCGAGATAACGACAGCTCACAGCCGGTGAACCGCGCCCTCGGCCAGCAGAGCTCGCGAGCCCAGCGTCCGGAGCCGCACCGCCCGGGCCTCCCAGCCGAACCACGAAGCCAACGCGAACGGCTGATCGACGCCACGATCGATCTCGCAGCCCGCGAGGGTTTTCAAGCAGTCAGCATCGCCCACATCAGCACTCACGCAGGCGTCTCGAGCGCCACCTTCTACGAGCAGTTCAACGACAAGGAAGATTGCGCTCTCGCGGCCTACAACGCATGCGCCGAACGCGTGCTCGGACACATGCGACCCATCGACCCGCAAACCATCAGTACACGCGAGCAATGGTCAGACGCAGCGACCGCAGCGCTGCGGCGCGTCCTCAGCGCCGTGAGCGCCAACCCCGCCGCGGCGCAGATCCTCTTCGTCGAGAGTCTCGCCGGCGGACCGAAGGTCCGCGAGCAGCGAACCGTCGTGATGCACACCTTCCAGCAACGCGCCGAACGGTTCCTGGCGAGCGCCAACAACGTGCCGATGAGAGTCGACCTGCCGGCGATCGCGCTCGTCGGCGGGATACGCACGATCGTCTCGCGTCACCTGCGCATCAGCAGCGAGGATCAACTCCCCGCGCTTGCTGAGGACCTGCTCACCTGGGTGCGATCCTACGCCGTGGACGGCACCCGCCCCGCATGGAGCACCGGCCCAAAAGCACGCCTAGCAAAGGCGCCTCCCAACCACACCGCAAGCCAGCCCGCGCCACAACGCCTACCGCGCGGGCGTCACCGACTGCCCCCCAGCGCCGTTGCACGCAGTCACCGGACGCGCATCATCCACGCGACCGCACAGGTCACGATGAGCAAGGGCTACACAGACAGCACCGTCGCCGACATCGTGGCAGCGGCCAGCGTCTCAAGACAGGTGTTCTACAACCATTTCGTCGACAAGGAGCACGCGTTCCTGGAAGCGCAGCATTACCCGACCCAGCACATCCTCGACCAGTGCTCCGTCGCGTTCTTCGGGCCGCGCCTCTGGCACGAACGGGTATGGCACGGACTGAAAGCGCTGCTCGCGCTCGTCGTGATCAACCCGGCGCTCTCGCACCTGCGCCTCGTGGAGTGCTACGCCGCTGGGCCCGACGCGATCCGCAGAGCCGAGGACATCACCCGCTCCTTCACGATCTTCTTCCAGGAAGGCTACGGCAGCACTCCCTACGCCGCCCACGTCCCAAGGCTGGCCTCGCACGCGATCGCCGGTGCCGTCTTCGAGATCATCCAACGCCACGTCTCAAACGGGAACCTCGAGGTCCTGCCGACACTACTGCCGCAGCTCACCTACATAGTGGTCGCGCCGTTCACCGGTCCCGCCCAGGCAGTGCACGTGCTGCGCGAGATGACCGCGCGCGAAAACCAACGCGCCGGGCACCGCACAGCACCTGGATGAGACGGTCGGCTGCCAAACGCGACGACCAGCCCGACGCGCCCCCGGCCGCCGGGCAGGCCGAGCGTCTCCGGGCTGCCCTCACCATGCTCGCCGCCGAGCGCGGCTACAACACCGTCAAGGTCGGCGAGATCGCGGCACGAGCCGGTGTTTCCCGTGCCACCTTCTACGAGCTATACACCGATAAGGAACAGTGCTTCCTGGACGCGCACCATGAGCTTCGCGAGCACGCCCAACGCCAGATCCAACACGCCGCAAACGCCGGCACAAACGGGCCACTGGCCACCCTCATCACCGCGGTCACCGAGCTCGCGTCCACATCGCCGAGCCCGTGGGCCACGCTGACACAGGAGGCGCTGCTTGCCGGCCCCGCCTTGAGCGCCTCACGCCAAGAGCTGCTGAGAGAACTCCTATCGGCCGCAAACCTTCGCATGCGCGACGATGCCTCACCACAACCGGCAGCACTGCTCGGAGGAGTGGTCCGTCTTCTCGGCATTTACGCCCGGCGCGGAGCGCCTCAGCCGCCGCCGCTGAGCGCTCAGCTCGTGACCTGGGCCGGTTGCTACCCGACCGAGCCGCCGGCCCCGCGGACGGGCAAACGCAGGACACGGCCTGACCGCGATCAGACCCACGCCGGGATCTCGGTATCGCCGCGCACGCTGCCGCGCGGGCGCCATCGCCTCCCGCCCGAGACCGTCGAAGACATCCAACGGGAACGGATCGCCTACGCGTGCGCCGATGCGCTACGAACACACACCGTCTCCTCGCTCACAGTCTCAGACATCGTCTCCGCCGCGGGCGTGTCACGCGAAGTCTTCTACGCCCACTACGCGAGCAAGCGCGCGGCGCTGCTTGCAACACAACAAATGATCCTGGGGAGAGTGATGAGCGTCACCGCGTCCGCGTATTTCGCCACAGACCAGACCTGGCCCCAGCGCGTCCACGGCGCCTCGATCGCCTACTTCCGAGCGTTCCGCGCGAACCCCGCGTTCGCGCAGTTCGCGCTGGACACCGCCTACGCGACCGGAGAGGACGGTGCGCGGCGAGCCGACGAAGCCGTCCTCTCCTTTGGGCTGCTGCTCGAGTCAGGGCGCAGGCAACGCGCCGACGCGGAGGAGCTGCCCCCGGCCATCTGCGACGCGGTCGCAGCGGCGATCGCCGAGCTGATAGCACGACACGATCCCGCGCTCCAGCCGCCGCTGCGCGACATCTCAGCGCTCGCCCTCATCCCGTTCATCGGATCCGAGCAGCACGCGCGGCTGCTCGCTCGCCAGCCGGTCAGGTCCTGACGCGAGCCCCGCGAGCTCTTCAAGAAACGGTCTCGCCAATCGCATCCCCAGACTCGCTCGCCCCATCCGAGGCGGTAACGGTTCCTCCTCTATCCCCGCCAGCAAACAGCAGGCACTGCGCGGCAGTGGACCCTGGCCAATATACGGAGCGAGCAGAATCTCAAGCAGCTCGCGCGCAAGCTCGCCAATCGGCCGAGGCTGCGGGCCGCCGATCCCGCCTGCAGCCGTGTCAAGCGCAACCGACAAGGCCAGCGCGAGCACTTGCCGACGCAGGGCGCCTCTACCGTTCGGACTGCGCTCGAGCAGCTCGCACAGCCGATTGAGGATCTCCTGACGCCGCCGACGCCACTCACCCCGCCGCTCAGGGGGCTCGGCCAGGCACATGCTCGCAAGCTCTGGCTCTTCGGCGAACACCCGGAGTGTCGCGATCAGGCCGCCGCAGATCTTCTCCGCCCACTCCACGTCCCGTCGATACGCCTGGGAGGCGGGGCCGGCGACCACCGCCACGGCGGTCGTGAAGGCCTCCGCGACGCACGTGTCGATGTCATCAAACAGCACGTAGAACGTGCTCTCGGTAACACCAGCGCGAGAGCACACACCTCGCGCGGTGATCATGTCAGCCGATCCCTCCCGTGCGGCCCGCGTCACAGCCGCGATCAACCACATCCGCTGCACGTTCAACACGAGCTCGCGGGCAGCCCGGTCGGGCTCGGGCAAAGACCTGAGGAGATGGTCGGGCAACGCCTCGAGGCGCGCTCTTGGCAGCTCCTCGGGAAGATGTCTAAAGCTCGGAGACATGAAAGCGACTGCTCGGCCACGACCCGCACCACCAAGCGGCGTAGCTACTGGAAGGCACCAGGCGCGATGTCCTGAAACCGGGCTCCCACCAGACGCCTTCGCGCTCGCGTATGGGGTCCATCAAAGAGTACCATCCGCATTCAAATGCTCGCGTCATAGCCCGGCGACCCGGGAAACCTCGCCCTATGTCAAAAGCAAATTCACACGCTAGACTTGACAGAGGGACCATCGTCTGATTCCATTCCGTTCGCGTTCAATCAGCAGGGGGCTCCGCTGACGTGCAAGGCACTGCCAATCCCAGACAGCGCCGAACGACCTCGCCTCACGCGATCCCGACGTCGCATGACGGATCCCCGCCGATCGACGCACCCGGCGCCCGCCCCTCTCGGGGGCCGGGCGAGTCACGGGCGCCGCGGCCAACCCTCAGCCGCGGCGCTCAACTCGCCGCCATCGACATCGCCTCGCGATGAACGCCGCCACGACGCCGCCGGCCCCGGACACCCGGCGTCAACGCGCTAAAGCGCTCGCCGCCGTGACCGAGCTCAGCGGTCGACAGCCGCCCCAGACGATCCAGATCCGGGCACTCGCACAAGCGGCACAGATCACGCCCGCCACACTCGCACACCTATTCACCGACGTCGATCATTGCCTCGCGGCCGCGCTCGAGGACGCGCTGGACACCATCAACGCGACGATCGAGCCCCCATACCGGACCGCCGATACCTGGGCGGGCGGCGTCAGCGACGCGCTCAGAGCCGGGCTGGAGCTCCTCGATCAGCAACCGGCCCTCGCCCGGCTCACCATCCTCACCGCACCCGCCGCGGGGCCCGTGACCCAGGAACGCCGACGAGGAGCGCTCAACGGGCTCACCCACGCCCTCGCGCAAGGTCCTCCGCTTGCCCGAGAACCAATCAGCATGCTGAGCGCCGAAGCGATCATCGGCGCTCTCCACGCGATCCTTCAAAAAAGGCTCGCCGAACAGCACCCGACGCCCCTCTCGACACTCAGAGAATCACTCCTGACGATCGCCGTCCTGCCTCACGCTCCCAGCCGCAGGTCCGCCGCTCAGCCCGACCGCCGGCCACGCCCGCGCAACGCAACGCCCGGCGGCCCATTACTGCGGGCCTCCTACAGAACCGCGCGGGTGCTCGCCGCGATCGCCGAGCGGCCCGCAAGCCCCAGCCAGCTGATCGCGCGCGCCGCCGGGATCCGCGACCCCGGCCAGATCTCAAAGCTCGCACGCCGACTCCAACGGGACGGCCTGATCAAGAACACCGCGCAGCTGGAATACCCGAACGCGCCGAAGGCATGGGTCCTGACGCGAGCAGGCACGCGCTATTACAGCCAGCTACGCGAGCGCTACCCCTCCCTCGAGGATCAGTCACCTACCGAGCAGCAAGCGACGAGACCTCACACGACCCTCACGGCCGACCCGAACGTGAACATCGGGCCCGACACCCCGACGCGTCAGCACGCCCCCGCCTGACCCGCTCCGCCGACCGGCACGGCCACCAAATCGACCGTGCCGGAGGCGGATGCGCCCGCCGATCTCAAGACCGCTACGAGCGAACCTCAGATACGGCTATTCGTGTTCCCTGACGGCTTCAGCTTCGGTCAACTCGAGTTTCCCGTTCAGCACCGCCGAGTTTTTCCCGGAGGCCGACGGGATACCCAGTTTGCTGTCGACGATCGGGTCGATCAGGAACGAGAACAGGCCACCGCAGCCATTCGCGCCCGGAGCCGGGAACGTCTGGTTGACCAGTGAGCTGTTGCTGAACGCCAGGATCCGTTCTTCACCGAGCGCTTCGAAGGTGCCCGGGGTGCCCGTCAGCGAGCCGCTCGTCCCCGTCGTCAGGTTGATCACGACAGGGTTCGAGTTCGAGCCGACGTAGCACGAGCTGCCGAGGAACGGGTTTTCCAGGTGCACCTTGACCGGCAGCGACAGTGCCGTGCCCGTCCGCGTCTCGTAATTTTCGACGTTCAAGCGCACCGAGCTGGCAGGTGCGGCGAGTTCCGTCGTCGCGTTGACGCCCGTCACCCCGTTTTCGAACACGAGTTCGCAGCCGACACGCTCGATGAAGTTCGAGATTTCGTTGCACTTCACCAAGCCCGCGAGCCCGCCCGGCACTTTCTGCGGAGTCTTCGACAGGGTGTTCCCATCCTTCGCGGCGACCAGCTCGAGTTCCCCCGAGGGGAGTTCGTTCAAGCCACCCTGCAGCGTGATCGCTTTTTCGATCGTGACTGTTTCTTTGCCCACCACGAATTTCCCTGATTCGGTCTTCGCGAACAAACACGCAGTCGCGGAGCTGAGCGGGCAGTCCCCAAACACCGCGAATTCGCCTTTCGGCGCGGCCGCGGCCGCGGACACACCAACCGATGCGACCAGCAGACCGGCAACCACCAAGAGCGCCAGCAGCAAGCCGGCGCGAGGCCTCACGGCCCCTCTTGAGCAACGTCCCATCATGCATCCCTCCTACGTTCAGGTCGAGAGTTGATTTTGATGGGGTGCCCCGAGCGTGACCAACGGCCACAGAGAGACGCTCTCCGCGCCTCGCCCCCAGCCAATGCATAACAGGCTCGTTTCCGAAAGTCAACTATGCGGTCGCCTGGGGACGGCAGCGTGCAGGGCGGGGGAGAGGCAAGACACTCGGCTTGGCGCCGGCCGGCGCCACCGCCCAGGCTTTCCGCTCAGCGGATGCCCTCGAGCAGCTGCGCGGCCGCAGTGAGCCCCAACCCCCGGGACAGCGCGAGGATCGTCTCGAGCCGGGGCGAGCGGGCACCACGCTCAAGCAAACTGATCTCAGTCCGGTGAAGATCGCAAACCTCAGCCAGAGCCTCCTGAGAGAGGCCCATCACCACGCGACGCTGACGGAGGTTATGCGCGAACCGTTCCCGTGCTAGGTCCATCGCCCAACCCTGCGCCGCTGCAGACGAAACGTCTACAGACAACCGTCCTCAGCTCCGCGACGCACTCGAGCACCGCCACCGAACCACCGCTACACCCCGGAAAATAGCTATCGGTCTCAGTGAGCCGCATCGAACGAACTAGCGACTGGGCGAAGGCCCCGGTTTGCGCTCTCTCGGTACCTCCAGCCCGGCGACCAGCTCCTGCATCGCCACACCAAGCGCGCTCGCCAAGATGTGCAGCGTAGCCAGACGAGGCTCAACTTCAGCGTTCTCGATCTTCCCGATCTCCGTGCGGTGAAGCCCCGTCGCGTCACACAGGCCCGTCTGTGAGAACGGCGGGTCATGCTCGGCACGCAGACGCCTGACGTTCGCTGAGAACCCGCGCAAGTACTCCCCGAGCTCCGCCTCGTAAGCATCCTTGGTGCTCATCCCTACAGCCTGCAGGGTGGCAGCGCAAACAGCGACCGACATCCATCTGCCAGACAGAACACTGCCAGACAGTAGGCTGCCCACCCTGAGACTTTCGATCGCGTCCGGGTCGCGCTTGCTCCGGACCCACGTCGCGAGACAGCAAGACCACCGAGCCGGCCGCTGCCGCGAACCCAGGCACGGAAAGGAAGGGTGTCCGATGCGCGATCCAGCCGAACGGCATCGATTCCCGCTCGACGCTCAAGTCGAGCGTCTGATCGTGCTGCAGCTGCTCGGCGAGGAGAACACCATCGCTCGCTCGGAGCTCCGCCGGCGACTACCGGAGCTCGACCCCGCACGACTGGACGCCTCGATCGCGAGGCTCGCCTACGCTCGCGTCATCGACGCCACCGACACCCATCTAGCTCGAGGCAGAGCGCTCGCCGCACTCGACCGGCTCAACATGATCTGCATCTGAGAGCCCGTCCCACCCGAGCGGAACTCTCACCCGCGTCGAAGAGTTGACGCGTGCCCTCCAACCGCCTCCAAGACGAATACCTGGTCCTGCTTGGCGGACCGTTCCCCGCGCTCGACTACGCCAACGCGATCGTCACCACCGGAAGCTCAAACGGCGCGACGTCAGCGAGCCGCAGACCGAAGCGAAAAGACACTCGGGCACCACGCCGCGCAAGCGTTCTCCGACGCCAGCGGACACACCGAGCTCATCGACACCCGGCACACGCGGTTCGGGACGATCGCGCCGCTCGCGCTCCTCATCAGCTTCCTGCGCAGCCCCGGCAAGGCCTGCCGACACTCTCGGAGACGCTGATCGAGCTGGCCAGCCTCGGCGCGACCGCCTTCATCGCCAACAGGTCGACACCAAACGCAACCACCGCCACCCGGAAAGCCCACGATCTGCAGACCGGGCTCACCGAGACGACCAGGCACCTCTGCCGGGCCGGGCTCCCCGACGCCCACGCCGAGCGCTCGCGCCGGCCAACCGAGGCGCCCGACCAGGCCCCTCGCCAAAGCCTGACGCTCCCCGCGGCTCCCGCCGCCCACCCCTGCGTTTTCACGCCGGCGACCACGACCCGGAGCCCGTCACGGTCCCGGTCGCGAACCGCCATCGCAAACGAGCCGCCGGGGCCGCCGCCTGGCCGTTCGTTGCCGATTGAGAAACAAGCTATTGAAAAGCCGCCCTCGAGCCGACTATGCTGTACACACTCGCTTCCGCTTCGGGCAATCAATACCGTAGGTAGGAAGCGATCACCGACGAAGTTGTGTCGACGGCGCGCGGGTGGCCACGCTTGAGCACCCCGCAGAAGCGTTCGGACGGCACCCCCCTGTGGGTCAGGCAGAGTCGGCAGACAAGCACCAATCTTGAAAGTTGGGCGGGAGCCGCCGAAGCGGCGGCTCCCATCCATCGAACAAAGGGAGTGCTATGACGCCGCTGACCAAGGAGCAAGCCAACGACCTGCTTCGGGCCACTGTCGAAGAAGTACGGGCTCGCTCGTGGCAGCCCGCGGCCGCGGGCGTGAAGTCCCGCATGCGGCAGATCAGCGACAGTGCCTTCGACGAGCGCCTCCTCGGCTACAGCACCTTCCGGGCGTTCCTCGAGGACGCCGAGCGCAACGGCCTCGTCTCCCTGCACCGCGGCAAGCAGGACCTGCTCGTCACACCCCCCGGGACCGAGCCGCCGCCCCAGCCCGCCGTCCGCGCCCGCACCGCCGGCGGCACCCGGATCCGCCGGGACCTATGGGACGCGTTCGTCGACTGGAGTCCCGGACAACTGCGCTTCTACGACCGGGCCAGCGAGCGCGCGCGTGTCATCCCCCAAACCGCCGGTCCCCGCGAGGACGCATCGCAGCGACAGCTCCGCGAACGCGTCCTCGCCGACCCGCGAAACCACATCCCCATCAGCCCGATCGCGTTCGAGACGCAACTCGCCTGGATGCACGAGTTCGCCTCCGCGCAGCCGCCCCAGATACTCGCCGAACTGCAACTCGCGCTGACCAGCGACCGGCCGGCCCGCGACTTCACCGCCCGCGTCAAGGCCGTCCCGCTACTAGCGAGCGCCTGGCACACCCACCTCGTCAAGCTCGTCGCCGAAGTAATCGAGGCGTGGGCCGCCGAAAACCAACTAGCCGTCGACCCGATGGACCGCCCGCCCGCACCCCCGCCGAAACCCGCCCAGCGAGCCGCCGCGGAGCCCGGGCGCTCTCAAGACACCACCCGGTTGCGCACCATGCTGCACCGCGCGATCGACCAGATGCCGGCACACGAGCTGGCCACGCTAAAGATCCCGATCGGTTACCTGGTCAGCGACGAGGCTTGAGCCTTGATCGGCTGGAGCACGCTGCGGGGAGCGGCTCGCCCGCTTCCCTCTCGCCACCCCACTCCCGAGGGGCTGATCAAAGCGCTCGCGAACAAAAGACTCGCACTCGGCCAGGTCGGGCGCCGATTCCAATGGCCCCGTGAGCACAGCGCACTCGCACCGATCGGCGCGCTGCACGCCGAACTCAGCGACACCGACGCGCTGACCGCCCGGCTTCTCGCCGATCTGCTGCTCAACCCGCTGCGGAGCTACGTACTCAGCGCCGCTCCCCTGAGCCAACGCTACGCGCTGATCGGCGCCTGGGAGGACGATCATCTGATGTGGGCGAGCATCACCGTCCACCCGGAGAAGCCGATCCACGTCGAGCTTCAACCGCTACCGGTAGACGCGCCGGCGCTCGCCGACGCGCTGCAGGGCATCTACGACCTGATCGACCTCGCGCATGCCCCGAAGAGCGACCCGAGCCGCGTTTCGCTCGACCGGGCGCTCTGGATCGGCGGCTCGGACGGCGAGAGCGCCGACCCCAGCTGGCGCCTGCGGATCAAGGCTGCGTTCGCGTCCCGTGGCCTGGACGTCGAGATCTTCGAGCGCCCCGGCGACGGGCGGCTGGACTCCGCGGTCGCGCGGATCCAACGCTTCAACGGTCGCATCCGGTTCATCTGGGAGCCCCGGGCGGGCGACCAGGACCGCCGAAGGGCGCTCAAAGGCGCCGTGCAGTCCCCGATCGAGGTGTTGAACGAGCCTGACTTCGAGCACGCGCTGCTCCAGGCAGTCCTCAAGCTCGACGAGCTCGACCACGACCGGACGCTCGCCCTCCGAGGCTCCGAGCCCGACCCTGATCCCGCCGTCACCCCCCTCACCGACGGCCCCCACTACTTCAAGAAGATCGCAGCACGCCGAGGCTCCGCCGGCGACCGGATGGTCCTGATGGACGGCCCCTGCAATCACAACGCGTGGCGGCGAGCCCGCAAGCCCGACCAGGCCAAGCGCGGAATCGCCGGTCTGGCCAAGGCCAGCCCGACCCGCCTCGAGCACTGCGACAGGTGCACCGGCGGCGGCTTCTGGCGCGCCTGGTTCCCGGCCGCGCCGATCGACACCCCGAACTCCCCCGACGAAACCTGAAACCCGATCCCGTCGCAGACCTCTGTCGCGATCGCGGGTGGCGCAGCCGCGTGGGCCGTGCGCAGCGCAGCGACGTTCGTGAACCCCACACGAAGGCTGCCTGAGAGCAGCGAGATGCGAGCAGAGCGAGCCACTCCCATCACGTTACGAGGATCGCGTCACTACCGGGGCTCGCGCGCGGCCTGAAGAACCGAAGGTGAAGAATCTAGGGTTACGTAGGTGGGGACTCGACTCCAGACGGAGATGGCACCGAGCCCTGGCTCGTCGCAAACTGCGCGGCGACGGGCCGCGACGCCCGCCTGGCATCTTCATTCGTGGCCTGC
>CAVSSW010000005.1:0-877532 GCA_963730755.1 uncultured Solirubrobacteraceae bacterium | reverse complement strand
GGCGCTGGTCTGTCCATGCCACTACTCCACCTTCGACGTGCGTCGGGGTGCCGCTGTCCAGTTCGGGCCCGCCGGACGGCCGTTGCCTCAGCTCCCCTTGGCGATCCGCGCGGACCGCGTGCTGATCGCGGCCGGCGGCTTCTCCGGGCCCATCGGCCCGGCTTGGTGGAACGTACGCCGCGAAGGACCCACGAGAGCCTCATGAACGCCTCGCGTAGGAGCGCCGGGGGCACCGACGGAACAACCGACGGGGTCCGCTTCGTCGATGAGCGCCTCGGCGCCTCGCCGCTGCTGAAAACCGCGATGCGTTACCTGTTCCCCGACCACTGGTCCTTCCTGGTCGGTGAGATCTCTCGCTTACTCGTTCCTGGTGCTGATCACGACCGGCCCCTACCTGGCGCTGTTCTTCGAGCCGAGCACCTCGCCCACCGTCTACCACGGCGCGTTCGCGCCGCTCGCCGGCCAGACTGTCTCGCACGCGTACGCATCGACGGTGGCGCTGTCCTATGACGTGCCGGCGGGCCTGCTGATACGTCAGACCCATCACTGGGCCGCGCTCGTGTTCGTCGCCGCGATCGTCGTGCATCTGATGCGGATCTTCTTCACCGGTGCGTTTCGCAAGCCCCGCGATGTCAACTGGATGATCGGGCTGACTCTGCTGATCCTGGCGATCCTCGAGGGGTTCGCGGGGTACTCACTGCCGGATGACCTGCTCTCAGGTATGGGCCTGGCGATCGGATACGGAGTTGCACTCGCCATCCCGATCGTCGGCGCGAACCTTGGGTTCCTGATCTGGGGCGGACAGTTCCCCGGGTCCTCCAGCTTCGAGCCGCGGCTGTTCATCGCCCACGTCTTCATCATCCCGGCGCTCCTCGCCACGCTGATCGGGGCCCACCTGGCGATCATCATGCGCCAGAAGCACTCCCAGTTCCGTGGTCCCGGACACCGCGAGGACAACGTCGTGGGGACGCCGATGTGGCCCGGATACGCGCTGCGCGCAACCGGACTGCTGTTCGCCGTCGCCGGCGTGCTGTTCCTGCTCGGAGGGCTCGTGCAGATCAACCCCATCTGGCAATACGGGCCGTATGAGCCCTGGCTCGGCACCAACGGTGCACAGCCCGACTGGTACATCGGCTGGCTGATCGGAGCGCTACGACTGATGCCCCCGCTGGAGATACACGTGTTCGGCTACACGGTGCTCCCCAACCCGTTCTTCGGTGGGATCCTCTTCCCCGGCATCGTCTTCACGACGCTCTACGCGTGGCCCGCGCTCGAGCGGCGCATCACCAAGGACAGGGCGCGCCACGACCTGCTGGACCGGCCACGCGACAACCCGTGGAGGACCGCGACCGGCGCCGCCTTCTTCAGCTGGATCGCCACGATCTTCGTGGCCGGTGCGGCGGACCGCATCCTCGTCAGCGCAAGCATCTCCTACACGAGCCAAGTCTGGTTCTTCCGCTTCGCAGCGTTCATCGTGCCCGTGGTCGTGTTCTTCATCACGCGCCACGTCTGCCGCGAGCTCAAGGACAGCGACTCCCACCCGCTGCGCGGCTGGAGCGGCAGCATCGCACAGAGAACCGACACCGGAGGCTTCGAGGCGGCGCCGACCCCGTCGCGGAAGCCCGTCGACCTCGATGCCTAGTTCAGAGATGAGATCCCGCCGGCGCCGGGTCCTCTCGAACGGCTTCAGGCGCCTCGCCGACGAGAGGGTCCTGTTCGCCGGCTAGCGCCGTTGCGACGTCACGCCGATATGCGTGCCTCGAGCGCAGCAAGATCAGGCCGCTGAGCGCCAACGGCACCAGCACGATCAGGAACGTGTCACGCAACCCGCCGGCGTGGGTGTGCTGGCCGAGACTCGTTTGCTCCCCAGGCGTGCGGGACCCTGCGCCCAGTCGGTCAGAGAGGAACCCGAACACCAACGGCGCGAAGGCTTGGGCGACCGAGCGAAGCACCGTGCGCACCCCCTCGGCTCGCCCCCACAAGCGGGCCGGCATGACATCCAGCCGCGCCCCGTCCAGCGGGGGATTGGGCGCCGACAGCGCGGCGGTGGCGACGAGCAGGAACGGGACCCCGATCACGAGAGATCGGCTGAGCAACGGCGGCAGGAACAGGACCGACGTCAGCAGGAACGCGCCGCCGGCGACGATCAGCCGCCCCGCGATGTGGCCGCGTTCCACGAGGCGGTCGGCCAGACGTCCCGAGAGGAGAACGCCAGCCACGGCGCCGACGGAGAGCACCGCGAGCAGAGAGGTGGCGAGCCCTTGGCCGATCGAGTACTGGTAGCCGACGAAGATCACAGCGAAGGTGCGCACGCCGGACTGGAAGAAGTACCCGAGTGCCGAGACGACGATCAAAGCGACGTTGGTCGGAACGCTCAGCACGTAGCGGACCGCCTGCCAGAGGCTCATGTGATCGGGATCTGCCTCCAGAACGAGGTTCGCCCGCGGCAGGATCCGTTGAGCGGCGATCGCGCGCTGCATCGCTCCGGAGGTCCTGCGCGGTTCCTCGACCTCGCTACGCGCGTCGTGGAGCTGCTCAGGATCCCCGGTGATCATCTGCGTGGCACCGCGCTGCAGGCGGCTCTGGCCTCCACGGACGGGCTCCGGCAGGAAGCGCCAGATCATCCAGGCCAATGCGGCGCCGGGAATCGCCAACACCCAGAACGCGAACCTCCAAGACAACAGTCCCGCCACGTTTCCGCTGATCAACAGGCCGACGACGGAGCCGAGCAGCTCACCCGTGAGGATGAAACCGTAGATCCGAGCTCGCTCGAGAGAGGGGAACAGGTCCCCGGTCAGCGAGGCGATCGTCGGACCCGAGGTCGCCGTGACCGCCCCCAGCAGGAGCCTGCTGAGAAGCAGCATCTGAAACGACGTCGAGGCGCCGCACACGATCATCGCAACGCTCCACAGCCCGATGCTGAAGGCCAGCAGAGGCACCCGCCGCACACGATCGGTCAGCGCGCCGATCGGGACGGTCGCCGCAGCTCCCGTGAGCGCAGGCAGCGCGACGAGCAGACCGAGCTGGGTGAAGTTGATGTGCAGCGCGTGCTTGAGCGGTCCGGCGGCGGCCCCCACGGCGGCGGAGTCCGCGCTGTTTAGAGCCAGCACGGAGGCGAGCAGGGCGACTACGCGGATCCGCGCCGGTCCACCGACCGCCTCGGTCGCCCGCCGAGCGACCGAACGAGCAGCTGCACGAAGGTGCCCGATGCTCACATGCGGGGGTCGCGGGAGCCCACGCTAGGCCGTCCGCTCGGTCACGCGGAGTAGTGAGCGGCGTCCGATTGGCGCAGGGACAGCCCGTTGCCGGGCCGGGTCAGCTCCGGCCACAGCGCGCCTTCTCGGAGCTCCGGCAGGCCCTCGAAGAGCATCTCCTCGATACGGACGTGGTCATGGAAGTACTCGAGGTGCGCCAATCGGTCGATCGCACACGCGGGATGGACGTGGATCGCCGGTCCGCAATGGCAGGAGAGAGGAATGCCGCGTGCACGGCACAGTCCCGCCACCCGCAGCAGCTCTGTGATCCCCGCGCATCGCGTGACGTCTGCCTGGAGCACGTCGACCGCGCCGGCCTCGAGCATCCGCTCGAAGTAGACGGCGTCATATCCGTACTCGCCGGCGGCGACCGACATCCCCGCGGGCGCACGGTCTCGCAGCAGCCGCAGCCCTTCGAGGTCATCGGAGCTCACCGGCTCCTCGAACCAGCTCACCGAGGACTGTTCGCGGAAGACGTCAGCGAGCAGGAGGGCCTGCTTGCGCTCGTAGGCGCCGTTCGCGTCGACGAACAGCTCGATGTCCGGCCCGATCGCCTCACGTGCGGCGCGCACGCGCTCGCTGTCCTGATCGGGGTGCGCACCGATCTTCATCTTGACCCGGGGGATGCCCTGCCCGGTCCATCCGGAGAGCTGCTGCTGAAGGCGGTCGATCGTGTACGTGGTGAAGCCACCGGAGCCGTAGACCGGCACGTGATCGTGCGCGATGCCGAGGACGGTGCACAGCGGCGCGTCGAGCAGGCGCGCGTGCAGGTCCCAGAGGGCGAGATCGACGGCCGCGATCGCCATCGAGGTGATCCCGGGCCTGCCGAGGTTGCGGGTGGCTCTGACCATCGCCGCCCACGACGCTTGCGGCGAGGACACCCTCATGCCTTCGACGATCCCGGCCAGCTTGCTCTCGATGAGCTTGGCCGTGGAGAGGTCGGCGTAGGTGTAGCCGAGGCCGGTCGTCTGGCCGGCGTGCGCTTGGACGACGACGATCGTGGTGGAGTCCCATTCGAGTGTGCCATCGCCCTCGGGCTCATCTGTCGGGACGGTGAACGCGCTGACCTCGACGCGATCGACGACGGGGGTGCTCACGGGCGGGCCTCGATACCCCAAGAGGACGCGAAGCTCTCGCCGGGGCGCAGGATGATGAGGCCCTCGCCCGTGGCGAACGCGTTCGGCGCGCACGTCATCGGCTCGACACCGAGACTTCGACGGTTGACTTCGGGCAGCGGGTCTCCCGTGAAGAGCATGAGGTACCGGTAGCGCTCGTCGAGCCACAAGGTCACCGCCGATCCACCATCCGGCGCGGCGAGACGCACCCGTGCTCGCCCGTCATCACCGCGTTCGAGGTCGGTGAAGGCGGTGTCTAGCTTCAACCTGCCGACCGGCCGCGGCCGAGCGAAGTCGAAGTCGCTTCCCTCAACCGGCTCGGCGCCGATCGGGGTGCCCTGCTCATCGGTCAGCAGCCGGGTGCGCCCCGGGGCTTCGAGTACCGCCTCATCGATGCTCGGGGTACCGACTGTGATGTAAGGATGGGCCCCCGCGCCGTAGGGGCACTCGCTCGGACCCACGTTCCTCGCCGTCGTGGTCACCGTCAGTCCGCCGGCATCTAGCCGGTAGTCGATTGTGAGGTGAAGTGTGTGCGGGTAGCCGGGCTGGGGGTGAAGGAGGTGCTCCATCAGGGCGCGGTCGGCGGCCTGTTCGGTGACAGTCCAGTTCGCCCACCGGGTGAGGCCGTGGATCGCGTTTCGGCGTTCGGGCTCGGTCAACGGGAGCTGCTGCGGGGAGCCCGCGAACTCGTAGCGGCCGTCGCGGATGCGATTCGGCCAGGGCACGAGGCACTGGCCGCGAGCCGCGGAGCACATCTCCGACACCGGGTAGCCGTCGAGTACGGCGCGTCCGCCGACGGAGTAGGAGCGCAGCCCGCCGCCGACCTCGACGACCGAGGCGCGCTGCTCTCCTGAGGCGATCTCCACCTGGCGCCCGGAAGGGACGCCCGCCGCTGCTCCCTCTTTCGCGCTGCGCGCGCGCATCGTCTTGGACGTACCGTCAGCCACATATCTACTGCGTCCTGTGCGGACCGTTTCTTACCCCGCCTGCGGGCGATCGACCGTGCCCGGGTGGGCTAGAGCGCACTTCGGAAGGCTGCGAAACGGAAAGGCCGGAAAGCGTGGGCAGACACACAGGCGTGTCGGTCGACATACGCGGTCTCCCGTTCAGTAGAAGAGGTTGGGGTCCACGCGGTGGAGCAAAGGCTCGCCGGCGAGGTAGCGGCTCAGGTTCTCGAGGAACAGCTCGACGATCCGGTCGTTCTCATGGCGCGACAGCGCCGCGGTGTGGGGGCTGATCAGGACGTTCGGGAGATCCCACAACGGGCTCTCACGCGGTAGTGGCTCGGTCGCGAACACGTCCAGCGCAGCAGCCCCTAGGCGTCCGTCGCGCAACGCCTGCACGAGTGCCGTCTCGTCGACTGTCTCGCCGCGCCCCACGTTGATGAGGATCGCGCCGCGCTTCATCGCTGCGATCGCGCGCGCGTCCAGTAGTCCTCGCGTTTCCACGGTGAGCGGCAGTGTCGACACGATCGCGTCCGCGGACCCGAGCAGCTCATGCAGCTCAGCGGCGCTGTGAACGGCGTCCACGTCGACGCAGGCGCTACGCCCGTGGCGGTTGACGCCGAGGGTGTGCATGCCGAATGCCTTGGCGAGACGGGCGATCTCGTTCCCGATCGCGCCCAACCCGAGAATCAGCACCGTCCGCCCGCGCAACGCGGCCACCGGATAGTGATCCCAGCGGTGCGCGCCCTGATCTGCCTGCAGCCGAGCCAGTCCCCGCGTGAACATGAGCAGCCCCAACATGCAGAATTCGGTGAGGGGACCGACGTGAACACCGCTCGCGCTCGTGAATGCGACGCGCTCGAGCTGATCGGCGTTCAGCCCTGCCGCCTTGACCTGCTCGCCAGTCCCCGCTGCGGTCCCCTGCACCCAGCGCAGACGACCGTTGGTGCGCACCACCTCCGCAAGGGCTGCGGGAGAGTCACCGGGAAGCCCGAAGAGGACCTCCGTCCTTTTCAAGAGAACCTGCCAGCGCCGCTCAGCATCCTCGTCACGACGGAACTCCGGCACGCCGCGATGATCACCCGGGTAGCGAGCCGGGGGCAGCAGCTCTGGCTCCCAGAGGACCTCGGCATGGGGGGCAGCGCGGCGAATCGCGTCCACCAAGACTCCCTCGAGCGGTGTTACGACACCGACCGTCACCCGATCGCTCCTACCGGCCGCCGTAGCGCGGCTCGTGGGCGTCGTGCGCTCGTGTGGGTCCGGATCGACGCGCATCTCAGTGGGACCTTCGACGCCCGCTGTGCAACGCGGACTGCACGCTCCTCACCAGCGGGTCGCGGGAGCTGGCTCCCCAGGCGGAGGCCGCCGAGCGCGACCTCGCACGTCCAGGGCGTTTCGGCTCCGGTTCGATCACGCGCGGGCGCTTGACGAGGAACATCAGCAGCGCTGCGCCGAGCAGCGACGCGGCCATGAATATGAACGCCGCGCCCGACTTGGCTCCTCCGCCGAGTGCGCCGACGACGTACGCCCCTGCAAACCCTCCCAGCGCACCGAACGCGTTGATCACACCCATCGCGGCACCCGAGACGTTCTGGGGGAGGAATTCGGGGATGAACGCGAAGTACGGTCCGTAAGGCGCGTACATGACCCCGCCAGCGATGATCAGAAGCACGAAGGACTCGACGAAGTGACCGGTGCCGACACGGTAGGAGAGATAGAAGGCGAGCGCGCCGACCAGTAGAAACGGCCACACGAACAGGCGCCGGCGCTGCTCGACGCGGTCAGAGACATAGGAGTTGGCGAGCATCAGGACGATCGCGAGGGCGTAGGGGACCGCCGAGAGCGCCCCAGTCGAGCCGATGCCGTGGCCGGAGAGTGTCTTCACGATCGTCGGCAGCCAGAAGACGAAGCCGTAGATGCCGATGCTCCACAGCGCATACTGGAGGGCGAGGATCCGGACATTCCACGACTTGAAAGCTTCACGATACCCGGCAACTTTCGGGACGCCGGCCTGCTCGGCCTCCAGACGCTGCTCGATCTCCTGCCGCTCGGAGGAGTTCAGCCAGTTCGCGTCGCTCGGCCTGTCTGCGGCGAGGGCTCGGAACACGAACGCCCAGAGGATCGCGGGCAGTCCCTCGATGATGAACATCCAGCGGTAGCTCGTCGCCGTGATCAGATAGCCCGAGATCACCGACATCCACAGCAGTGTCGCCGGGTTGCCGAGGATCAAGAAGGTGTCGGCCCGGCCGCGCTCGCGGCTGCTGAACCAGTGCGTCAGGAACACGAGCATCGCCGGGATCACCGCCGCCTCGACAACGCCGAGGAGGAACCGGTCGGCGAGCAGCAGGCCGTATGAGTCGATCACGCCCTGCAACGCCGCGAGGATTCCCCACAGGATGAGCGACCAGAACATCAGCCGCTTGACGCTGCGGTTCTCCGCGAAAATCGCTGCGGGAACCTGGAACACGAAGTAGCCGATGAAGAACAACCCGCCGAGGAGCCCCGCCTGCCCGGAGGAGATGTGCAGCGCGTGCTTCAGTCCGCCGGCGGCGCCGAGCGAGTAGTTCGATCGGTCCAAGTAGGCGAAGCTGTAGGTGATGAACGCCAGCGGTATTAGCCTCCGCCAGCGCTGTGAAGCGAGGGCGGAAGGCGCGCCCGTGGGTCGTGCTGTGTGTGGGCTCATCGGATGTCTCCTGTCCGCGTCGTGTGCAAAACGATCGGGACGGTTGCTGAAAACGCCCCGATCGCCTTGCCGCTGTTGTTGCTCGGCTCGATCAGAGCGCGAACTCGTGCGGGCGCCCGGAGTTCCGGGTTCCGGCCTCTGTCTCGAGCGAGTGCACGACGCGCTCGGTGCCGAGCTCGTGTGCGGTCAGGCCGGTCAGCGCGAGACCGGCGATCGCCAGCGCCTCAGCGAATGTGAGGTTCTGCACCGTCTCCGCCGAGAACACCTGGCTGGAGACGATCATCCATGCGCTCACCGCGGCGACCGCGATGCCGGCCGCGAGTGACGGGACGTGCTGACGATGACGTGCCACGACGGCGAGGGAGAGGGCGAGCATCCCGATTGCGACGCCAAGAGAGACGTTGGCGATGTCCACCGCCGCAAAGGCCTGGCTGATCACGACCAGGAACGCTGCGGATACCCCCAGTGTCAGGAATGAGAAATAGCGGATGCGCATCGTTTGACTCCTTTGTTCACTTGTTCGTGGAAGAGAGAATCCTCTGCACCCATTTTCTCCTCGTTCCTCGCCCACCGGAACCGCAACCGTCGGAGTTCCGACGCTGGTGGCGGCACGGGCCGCCAGCCTGGTCAGTCGAGGTTGAGATCGCCAAGCTCGCGGGGAGGCGAGCCTCGCAACAGCCATCCGCCCGGCGTCCGGGCGATCTGTCCCTGTTGCTCGAGGGCGTTCAGGGCAGAGCTGACGGTCGTGCGTGTTGCAGCGACGAGCTCGGCGAACACGGCGTGAGTCAGCTTCACCGGCACGATCACTCCATCGCCGCGGACCGTGCCCCAGCGGTCGGCGAGGTGCCAGAGCAACAGGTGCAGGCGCGTCTCGACCTTCGGCTGATGAACGATGGCCATGGTCATGGTCAGGTTGCGCGAGCGTCTCAGCGCCCGGTCGAGCAGACGCCCGTGAATCTCGGGGTAGGGGGCGATGCGCTTCGCGAACTCGATGTCGAGCAGGGCGAGACGGCAGCGCCGCAGCACCCGCCAGTCCAGGCTGCGTCGCAGCGTGGCGACGACGTGTTCTGCGTGCCACGGGCGCAACAGATCACCGCGTGCAAGCAGCTCCGCGCCGAACCGTCCATCCATCCCGACCCGCCTCACGAGTAGCCCGTCGAGAAGCAGCAGCCCGAGGCCGTCACGGAATCGCTGCGGCCAGCGCAGGCGCGACCACTCGCCGGGCGCCACCTCGATGACCATCGCGCGAGCATGCGCGCTCGCCTCGTCGACTCGCTCGGGAGCAAGCCCGTAGCCGAGCTCGGGATCCTCCTCGAGGACTCTTGCGATGGGGTCGCTCATCGAACGTCGTGTTTCGGGGTTCACGGCGGTGCGGCTAGCCGAGCGCCTGCTCGGAGCGACGCCGCCGCCGTGGGTGCTTTGACGTCACGAGCGCCCGGCCCTCACGTGGCCCGCACGGGGTTCACGACGTGTTCGAGCGCCGATGCGAGTTGCACGATGCGCGGCAAGTGGCGCCGGGTGAGTGATTCGAGCTGGGTGCGTCCCTGATCGGTGAGCCGGAGGTGCACCTGCCGGTGGTCGGCTTGATCGCGGCTGCGGGCGAGCAGCCCTGCCCGCTCGGCCCGCTGGACGAGCTCGACTGCGCTGTGGTGGCGGATGTGCAGCTCCCGTGCGGCATCGCCGATCGTCGGGGCGTCAGCGGCGCTGTGTCCTCGCACGACCAGCAGCAGCTGGTGCATCGCCGGCGTCAGGCCAGCCTCGTCGGCGGCCTGCTCGCTCCAGCGCAGGAACTCGCGCAGCTCGCTGCGAAACGCCAGCAGGCGCTGGTAGTCCTCGTCCGCGAGCACGGGGGTGGCCGGCGTGCGGCTCACCGTGTGTCCGTGGCGCCCGCGCCAGGCGTCGCCAGCGCGAGCGCCCCTCGCAGTGGACGCAGCGGACGCTCCCGGTGGCGCTCCTCGATCAGCACGCGCTCGTGGGCCTTGAGCAGGTCGAACTGGTTCACGACGCCGAGGAGGCGCGGACGGTCCGGGTCGGCGACGACCGGCAGCACCGTGTGTCCGCTGGAGACCATCCTGTCGGCGACCGTCCGCAGCGTCTCGTCGGGCCCGGCGACGAGCGGGTCGCGCATCAGAACCCTCGCGCTATCGGGGCTCTCGCCTCGATGCGCGCCCCGCAGATCAGAGAGAGCCAGCACGCCGATCAGCAGCTCCTCCTCGTCGAGCACCGGGTAGAGGCGTTGGCGGCGTGCGTCAGCCCCCTCCGGAAGCTGCTCGTAGAACGCGGCGGCGGAGCTGTCGGGAGCGGCGGTCAGCACGTCAGTCGCCATCACGTCGCGGACGAGCAGGGCGTGCAGCGGGTCGACCTCGTACTCGCGGATCACGTGGTAGCCGCGCCGGGCGACCTTCTCGGTGAGGATCGAGCGCTTCAGCACCAGCACGCTGATGAGATGGGCGATGGTGCAAACGACGAGCAGTGGCAGCAGGACACCGACGTCGTGAGTGAGCTCCAGCGCGAACACGATGCTCGTGAAAGGCGAACGCATCACGCCCGCCATCGCGCCCGCCATCCCGAGCAGCGCCCACGTCCCCTCGCTCGCACCGGGGAGAAAGCCGCCCATCAGGCCGCCCAACGCGGCCCCGAGCATCAGCAAGGGTGCCAGGATCCCGCCGCTCGTGTTCGATCCCAGCGCTGTCGCCCAGACCGCGAGCTTCACCACCAGGAGCACAGCAAGAGTGCCGAGCGCCAACCTGCCGGCCAGCTCGGCGCCGATCGTGTCATAGCCCACGCCGAGCACGCGCGGGTCGAGCAGCCCGCCGAGGCCGACGGCCACGCCGCCGATCGCCGGCCACCACGACCAGTGAAGCGGCAGCCGTCCGAACAGGTCCTCGGACCCGTAGACGCAACGCGTCATCACCCATGCCAGCGCACCGCACGCCAGGCCGACGAGCAGGGCACCGGCGGTCACCGAGAACGGCGCCGCGGCGGAGGCGTGAAGGGCGAACAGCGGCGCGGGCCGCAGCAGGCCCGCGTTGGCGAGCGCTTCGCGTGTCGCCTCGGCGGCACCCGCGGCCAGCGCGACCGGAACCATCGAGCGCGGGCGCCACTCGAACAGCAGCAGCTCGACTGCCAGCAGCACGGAGGCGATCGGAGTGCCGAACACCGCCGTCATCCCGGCAGCGGCGCCGGCCACGAGCAGGCAACGACGCTCAGCGGCCGTCAGGTGCAGCAGTTGGCCGACGATGCTGCCCGCGGCGCCGCCCGTGACGATGATCGGCCCCTCGGCGCCGAACGGGCCGCCCGTGCCGATGCTCACCGCGCTGGAGATCGGCTTCAACACCGCAAGTCGCGGCTCCATGCGGCTACCCCTCAGGAGGATCGTTTCCATCGCCTCGGGGATGCCGTGCCCACGGATGCGCTCGGAGCCGAACCGCGCCATTGCACCCACGATCAATCCGCCGATCACGGGCACCAGCACGCTTAGGGGTCCGAGCGCCCGTGTGTCCGGCGGCGCGAGTGAGACCGCGACCGTGCCCGTGTACGCGAGGTGCGTGATCAGACCGATCAGGTCGAGCAGGACGAGCGCGAGAACCGCTACCGCCGCGCCGAGCGGCACGCATATCGCGATCAGCGCGAAGACGCTCGAGCGCGTCGTGAAGTCGCTGAGGCGACCCTGCGCCCCTGACCGATCGTGCGGGGGGGCGAACGCGTCGCTCGGGAAGCGCTGACTCCACTTGACTGCCACCGCGAAAGCATATCGGCTCCCGATATTTATGAGGTTGTCGTGAGAGGCAGGCTCTCATCGCGCGAGCCCGAGCTCCCCCTGTGCGCGGTCCACGAACGTGACGGTGGGCCCGCTTGTGCGGACAATTGTGCCCTCCGTCGGCGCCACCGAAAGAGCGCGATCACGCGGGCTGCGAGACGGCGGGAGCCGCCAATGGTTCACCGCGATCCAGATCCACAACACCGCGACCCACACCGAGATCGCTGCACAGCTGCAGCCGGCGCCGATGGAGGGATGGTTCCCGGAACCCGTCGAGGTCCGCATCGACCGCCGCGTATGGGCCCGCGCAACGCTCAGCGCCGGAGGGCGCCAGCGTCGCCCGGCCGCATGATCTGACGAGGAGATCATCGCCGCACTGAAGGAGTGGACGGTCAGGCACGGCCGCCCGCCGAACTCCTGCGAGTGGATCCGCGCGAGCCCCGACCGTCCCGGCTCGCTGTGCGTGCGCCGCCGCTTCGGCAGCTGGGAGCGCGCGCTCGAGGCAGCCGGCCTGAAACCGAACAGACGCGCGCAGCACCGGTTCTGGGCAAGCGAGGAAATCGAGGCGGCGCTGCGGTAATGGACGAAACGCACCGGCCGTGCTCCGAAAGCAGGCGACTGGACCCGCGCCCACCCGACTCACCCATGCACGCACAGCGTCACAGAACGCTACGGCACCTTCCGAGCCGCCGTTCTCGCGGCCGGCCTGGCTCCCAGCTGATCCGCCTGTCACCGCCAGCTCGTCGCCGCTGACACCTACCCGCGCGCTCGACCCAACGGCCCGGACACACACACACACACACACACACACAAGATGCACAGGGGTGCGGGCGCTGTGCGATCGCTGTCACATTTCGTGGCCGGTTTCGGGCGCTTGTGGTCTGTACACAGTGGATGATGAGCGCTGCGAGCATCGGTGCCGGCAAGGGTGGTGGCTACGCGCGCTACCTGGAGGGCAAGACGGTCGCCCCTGAGCGCGGGGACTACTACCTCACGCCCGGTGGCGAGCTGGCGGAGGCGCCGGGCAGATGGCTCTCGGCCCCGAACACGTTGGCTCGTCTGGGCGTCGATCCGGATGCCCCGGTGGCGGGCGGGGATTTCATCGCGCTGATGGACGGGAAGCATCCTGAGACCGGCCGTTGGCTGCGCAAGGCGGGCGCTGATGGTTCGCGGGGTGGCGGGATCGACGTGACGTTCAGCGCCCCGAAGTCGGTGTCGGTCGTCTGGGCGCTCGGGGACCCGTGGCAGCGTGAGCAGATCGAGGCCGCTCACGCCCGGGCGGTCGAGCGCTCGGTGGGCTATCTGCGTGACCGGGTGCCCGTCGTTCGCCGCCGCTATGGCGCCGAGGTCATCGAGGAGCCCGCGAAGGACCTGATCGCCGCGGCCTACCGGCACACGACGGCGAGGGGGGTCTCGGGTGCTGAGGCACCGGACCCGCAGCTGCACACCCATGTCGTGATCTCGGGCGCGTTGCGTGAGGACGAGCGGATCGTCGCGGTCGCCTCGCGCCCGGTGTTCCGTGGTGCGCGGGAGGTCGGGGCGTTCTACCGCTCCGCTCTCGCTGACGAGCTGGCGGGGGAGGGCTACCCGATCGAGCAGGGCACCGGCCGCGATGGCCGCTACTTCGAGATCGCCGGGGTTCCGCGGGACCTCCGCGACGCATTCTCCGGCCGCCACCGCGAGATCGCACAGGCCGCGGAGCGCTTCCGCGCCAAGCATGGCCGCGCTCCGGAACGTGGGGAGCTGCGCGACCTGGCGCTTGAGAACCGCCGCGCCAAGGAGCTCACGACCTGTGGGGACCTGCAGCGTGTCTGGACAGGGACGGGTGAGCGTCACGGGTTTGGTGCCGATGAGGCGGTGCATCTGATCGGCTCACCCGTGCACACGCCACCCGTGCAGGCGCTGGAGGATCGCATCGAAGCAAAGCTCACCGAACAAGAGGCCGTATTCGACGCGGGAGCGCTCCGCACGGTCGCGCTGGAGCAGACAGCGGGGGAGATGAGCCCCGACGAGGCACTGGCGGTCGCACGCGAAATGGTCGCCGAGCGGCGTGTCCTGACGTTGGAGGGCGGGCGAATGACGACGCTCGCGGTGCGCTCTCAGGAGCAGGCGATCGAGCGACGCTCACGCGAACTCGCCCAGCCCGCTGGGCGGGATGTCGGCCAGCACGCCCGGACAAGCGCGAGCAGGGAGGTGGCGGAGCGCATCGCCGCACCCCTCTCCCGCGAGCAGGAGCAGGCACTGCGCACCGTGACCGGCCCCGAGCGCCTGGCGGTGCTCGTCGGCCCCGCCGGCACCGGGAAGGGTGTCGTGATCGACGCGGCCGCCCGCGCCGAGCAGATCGCCGGACGGGCGACGGTCGGGATCGCGGTGTCGGGTTCCACAGCCGAGCGTCTCGGCGCGGACAGCCCTGCTCTCGCCGGGCGCACACTAACCCTCGACGCCCTGACCGCGCGGGCGGACACGGGGAGGGTCCAGATCGGGGCCGGCACGACGGTGATCCTCGATGAGGCCGGGATGGTCGACCACAAACGCATGGATGCCCTCACCGAGCTGATAGCGCGCTCCGGGGCAAAGCTGATCGCGGTCGGCGACGGCAAGCAGCTCCCATCGATCGGACCCGGCGGCATGTTCGACCGGATCGCCGGCCGCGCTCCCACCGCGGAGCTGGCAGATGTCCGCCGCACCAGCGACCCAGCAGAGCGCAAGGCGTGGGCGGCGCTGCGTGCCGGGGAACCCGAGCGGGCGATGGCCCACTACCAGGCCCGCGGGCAGCTGTTCTTCAACGACACCCGCGATGAGGCAGGAGAGGCCGCCGTGCAACGCTGGGCCGAACTGACCAAGACGCGCGACATCCGCGACGTCGCGCTGATCGCCGACGCGTCGAACGTCGAGATCGACCGGCTCAACGCCCGCGCCCAGCACCTCCGCGCCGAACGCGGCGAACTCGGAGAGACGGAGATTCCAGCTGCCACACCGGCACTACGGGCTGCGCGAAGGAGACCTGATCGCGTTCACCAAACAGCACCGGACCCCAGGAGAGCCCAGGGTCGAGAACGGCACCCGCGGACAGGTCGCCAGGGATCCACGATGACCGCGGTGTGACTGTCACGCTCGACGGGTCAGAGCGCACGGTCAGCCTTGCCGGGGAGGACCTTGAGTCGCTGCGTCTCGGCTACGCCCAGCACGTCTACCGTCAGCAGGGAGCGACGGTAGAGCGGTCCGTCGTCGTGACCGGCGGATGGCAGACCAGCAAGGAGTCCGCCTACGTCCAAGCCAGCCGCGCACGGGAGGGCACCGAGTGGTTCCTCGCTCGCGACGAGCTCGGCCTCGAGGGCCAGGACGAGCGGCGCGTCAGGAACCTCGCCGGCAAGATGCGAGCCAGCCGCGCCCACACACCATCGCTCGCTCACCCCGAGCTACCAGACCCCGAGTGGGGGCGAGGCTTCAACCCGACTCTCGCCCCAAGTCGCAGTCCCCTGCCCGGACTCGCACGCACCATCCACCGCATCACTCAGCCTGACCGATCACCAGACCGTGGGCGCTGAACCAGCGCCCACGGATGCTCACCGGCCTGCTCACAGAGTTGCTCGCGCGGGAAGGACGGTCGTTGCCAGCGGGGGAGGGACCAGCCCAACGGACGCTCTAGTGAAGTCGCCCGCACCGATGCCTCGAACCCGGGCTGTTTGGGCGGGGCTGCCATCGAGTGGTCAGCGCCTGCGCGCAGCCTTCTCGCTCTTGCCGCGTGCGGGACGGACGGCGGCCACCTTAAACGCTTGGGTGAACACCTTCGCCTGCTCGGCCGCGGGCTTGGCGTGCAGGTAGCGGCTCGTGGTCGCGAGCTGGCTGTGGCCCATCGCGGCCTGGATAGTGACGAGGTCAACGCCGCCCGCAGCCAGCAGCGAGCCGTAGGTGTGCCTGAGATCATGGAACCGAAGCGGCCGGATATTGGCCCGGTCACGCGCAGCCTTGAATCGTCGTCGCACGGCCGAGCCGTCCAGCGCTCGCCCAAGCACGTTCACAAACACCAGCTCGCCTGGGCCCGTGAAGTCTTCACGCCGGCTCAAGCGGTCGAGTGCCGCTGCGGCCTGATCGGGCATGGGCACACGCCGAACGCGGCCGCTCTTGGTGCTCGACTCAACGCCGGCGGACATCGCCCGCGAGATGGTCAAGGCATGACCGGAGAAGTCAACGTCGCGCCATCGCAGCGCCAAGAGCTCGCCGAGGCGCAGGCCGGCGTAGGCAGCGACGCGAACCAACTCGGCGTCCTGATGGTCCTCGGCACGCATCGCTGCGCGAACCTCGTCTCGCACCTCAAAGTCCCACGACTCGCGGTGCCGTCCGTCAGCGAGCGCTCTGGCGAGCGCCTCTATCTCCTCCGATGAGTAGTAGACCAACGGGCCACGCTGGGGCTCGCGTCGTCTGTCGGCATTCATGACCGGATTCGCGGGGAGCCCGTAGGTGCTCTCTCGCATCCCGTAGTTGAACACCGCGCCGACGCGCGCCCGATACTTGTTGACCGTGCTCGGCGATGCCCCCGTCTTGGCGACTGTGGTGAGCAGAGCCTCGATCTCGCGGGAATTGATCTTCGCGGCGGGCCGGTCTCCCAACGCCGCCATCGTGTGTCCGAGCAAGACTCCCCCGCCTCGCCGGTAGGCGGTTCCCGGCTCCGCAAACACGCTGCGCTGATCACGCAGCGTCGCTGGCTTCGCGCCGCGGACATCCTCGAGCCACTGCAGGTAGTCATGGGCAACCTCGCGAAAAGTGACGCCGGCCGTCCTCCGCTCCTGCTCCGCCCGCTCCACTTCGTTCGCCTCGGCCACGAATTCAGCGACGATCCCGGCGGCCACGACGTGCGCCAAGCGCTTGTCGTAGACGCCGTCGGGCACCCTCCCCCTGCGCGGCTGCCAATCTCCGCCCGCGGCGTCGCGCGCCAGCCACGCCGGGCCGATCCGGCGCTTGACTTGCTTGCCGCGGTAGCGGAAGAAGGCCTCGTAGAAGGGCTTGCCGCGATGCTCACGAACGATCAGCGCCGCCAGCGGCAGTACCCTCGAGTCTTGTGGGTAGCTTGTGGGCGGCACGATGGCAGCGTAGCAGTCGTGGGTAGCGGCATGGGTAGCAAATCAGCCCGAGTTACGCCACTCGGAAGCTCCCTAGAGCCGGTAAAAAAGGGCTAGCTCGTTGTCTCGGCCTGTGCCATCCTCGTTGCCATGGCGAAGGTCGAGGGTTCGAATCCCTTCATCCGCTTCAGAACGCATGCGCTTCGCGATCTCGATCCCGCAGTACGCCCGCGACAGCGACTTCGACGAGCAGGCCTTCCGCTCGCACCTTCGCCGCGTGGAGGAGCTCGGGGTCTTCGAGAGCGGCTGGGTCCAGGAGCAGGTGATCGGAGCGGGGGGGATCCTCGCGCCGCTGCAGACGCTCGCATTCGCGGCGGCCTGCACCGAGGAGCTGCGGCTCGGTTGCGCGGTCTTCATCCTTCCGCTCCACAACCCCCTTCACCTCGCGAAGGCGATCAGCTCCTTGGACTGTCTCAGTCACGGTCGCGTCGAGGTGGGCGTCGCGACCGGAGGGCAGGGGCGTCCCTTCGCGGCCTTCGGGGTCGACCCCGAGCGTCCCGTGGCGAGGTTCAACGAGGCGCTCGCGCTGATGAAGAGCTGCTGGAGCGATGAGCAGATCGACTTCGACGGGGAGTGGTGGAAGCTCTCGGGCGCCTCGATGGAGCCGAAGCCCGTCCAGAAGCCCCATCCGCCCGTGTGGTTCGGCGGCAACGCCCCGGCGGGAATGCGCCGCGCGGCGCGCCACGGCGACGGCTTCATGGGCGCGGGCTCACAGACCACCGCGCGCTACGCCGAGCAGGTCGCGCTCGTCAAGGAGGAGCTGAACGCGCAGCACCGCGACCCCGAGACCTTCCGCTTCGGCAAGCGCGTGTACGTCCACGTCGAGGACGACCCCGCGGCCGCCCGCGCACGGCTCGGCGAGGCGCTCAGGGAACACTACGGGGGCGGGGACTGGTCGGAGCACATGCTCGCGGGCCCCGCCGAGGAGTGCGCCGCGGGAATCCGCGCGGTGGGCGAGGCGGGCGCCGAGCTGATCCTGCTCAACCCGCTGGTCGAAGATCGCCGGCAGCTGGAGCGGCTCGCGAACGAAGTCATCCCCGCGCTCGCCTGAGCCGTCAGCGACGGCCGAGAGCCCGTCGGGGTTGACACTCTGTCGGCCTGATCCATATCATCCAGCGGCGCCACGCGGCGCTCACGAACGGAGGAGGGGTCGTGAGAGGGCTCGAGGGAGGCTCGGACTTGGACGGAACCACACGTCCCCGGGATGGAGGGGGATCTGCGCTCACCAGGAGGGCGCTGCTGCAACGCGCCGCTGTGCTCGGCGTAAGCGCGTCCACGCTCAGCGCGCTCGATCTGCTCGCGTGGGTCCCGGAGCGCGCCGCCGCGGCGAAGTCCGCGCTGCCGGAAGTGCAGTACCAGATCGAAAAGTTCATGCCCAAGGCGGTGACCGAAGAACGCGTGAAGGTCTCCTTCCCGCCGGTCTACACGCTCTTCGCCACGTTCACGCTCACACGGACCCCGTCGAAAGCGGACAGGGAAACGCTGGCCAAAGCGCTCGCGCAGGTCGAGACGAGCTATCCCTTCTCCCCGAGCGGCGTCTTCATGACCGTCGCCTACGGCGTGCCCTACTTCGAACGGCTCCCGGGAGGGATGGGGGGAACGCTGGTCTCCTCGCACATGCCCAGGCTGATCGACGAACCCCAGAGCTACGCGCTCGAAGAGGCCGTGCCGGGACCCACCGACGTCTCCCCGCAGAACCCGGAGGTCACGAAGGAACGCTTCAACATTCCCGTCCAGATCGAGTCGAACGACATGGTCGTCTCGCTGCGCAGCGACTCGACCGAGAACGTCGATGACGCGCTCGCGTGGCTCTCAGGAGAAAGCTCGACGCTCGCGGGCCACGATGTGGGCGAATCCGGTCTCGCCGGCCTCTTGACGGTGACCTCCCGTCGGCTGATGTTCACGCAGAACGGGCTGCCCAGGAAAGTGGCCGAAGAACACGGCCTGCCCTACGCGGAAACGATCAACCCGCGCTCGCCGATGTGGATGGGGTTCTCCTCCCAGCAGACGAAGACGAGCGGCAAGCCGGTGATCACGACCTTCCTCGGGAACCGCTCGGCGAAGCTCACCGACGCGAAGGGCGGCTCCTACTTCGATCACGGCTCGATCATGCACCTCTCGCACGCGATCATCGACCTCGAACAGTTCTACGCAAGGCCGACGGAGACCTACCAGCGCCGCGCGGCGGAGATGTTCAGCGCGGATCCGCTGCCCTCGGAAGGCAACACGGACCAGTTCGCGAACGGTGGTGGCCCCGCCTTCCTCTCCAATCGCTTCGTCACCTCGGCGATCGCCGAGGACGAAGCGCGCGAAGCCGCGCCGTTCGACGGCGAACGTCACATCGGTCACGCCACGGCGCTGCAGCGTACGAGCAGGGCCCCCGACGGGTCGCCGATCCACATCCGTGCGGACGGCCCGGGCTTCGACTCGCTCGACGTGCCGGGGGGCGGATCGCTGCCGAAGCTGCACTTCAGCATCTTCGTCCCGACCTCCGCGTTCTTCGCGACGATGCGGCGCAGCCAGGCCTCGCTCGATCTCGCCCAGAAATACAACGTGCCGTCGAAGAACCTCGGCATCGAGCGTTTCCTCACCGCCACCCGGCGGCAGAACTATCTCGTGCCACCGCGGCGCAACCGCGCTTTTCCGCTCATCGAGCTCGCGTGAGGAGACGTCGAGCACTGTGAGGGCCACCCAAACCAAACCAGGAGGGGAAGTATGAGTCCGATTCCAAGTGCTCCGAGGCGAGCGCGGAGGCTGACGATGGCCTTCGCGCTTGCGGCCTTGGCGCTCGGCGTGACGGCCGGCGTTGCAAGCGCCGCCAAAGTCGAAGTGATGATCGTCAGCCAGCATGAAGCGCCCGCGAGCTACCCGAGCTACGTGCACTACTTCTCCACGATCCAGTCGGCGGTGAACGCGGCGACGCACCCGCGGGACTTCGTGCTGATCGAACCGGGCACCTACGAAGAAGAAGTCAAGGTGCACCCGGCCAACCACGGCATCTTCATTCGCGGGATGGACCGCAACACGGTGCTCCTCGACGGCAAAAACATCCACACGCCGGGTGGCTCCAACGGGATCGAAGTGCTCCACACCAATGACGTCTGGATCGAAAACCTCACCGTCGCGAACTTCGAACGGGAATCGCTCGACGGCGGCGGGGGCAACGAGATCTTCTGGAACGGCAGGAACGAAGGCGAAGAAAAGGTCGCCGCGAAGGGCTGGTTCGGCAACTACCTGACCGCCTACGTCGAAGGCCTCAACGGCGGCTACGGCATCTTCGCCCAGGATGAGAAGAAGGGCGAGTGGGACAACATCTACGCATCCGGCTTCAACGACTCCGGGATGTACCTCGGCGGATGCCCCGAATGCGAAGCGGTGATCGACCACGCGACGATGGAATACAACGCGCTCGGCTACTCGGGCTCGAACTCCGGCGGCCAGCTGATCATCGAGAACGGGAAGTTCGACCACAACACGACGGGCATCGCGCCGAACACCGAAAACCCCGGTGACGGCCCCCCGCCCCAGAACGGCGCGTGCAAGGAAGCCGAACCTGGCGTCAAGCGCAAGGCTCCGTTGCACGGTGAAACGACCAAGCACCAGTACCCCTGGACGGGCAAGCTGGAGATGTTCAAAACAACGAACATCAACCACTGCACGATCATCGAGAACAACCAGATCAACAACAACGACGACCTGGCCGCCCCCGCGAACCACTCGGCCGCTGCGGCGCCGTGGGGCGTCGGAGTCGAGCTTCCGGGCGACTACGGCGACCTGGTCCTGAACAACGAAATCAAGAACAACCCGAACGACGGCGTGCTCGCCTTCGAGTACCCGAACCCGTTCGAACCGAACGAAGAAGGCGAATTCCCTCCGCACACTGTCCTCGCTCAGAACTCGGGCAACAGGGTCGAAGGGAACACGTTCGAAAACAACGGCTACCGCACTGAAGGGCGCACCCAGTTCCACGGCGACGTGGCACTCGAGGGGGGCCTGTTCGGGACGAAGATGTCGACGAACAACTGCGTGAGCAAAAACACGATGCCTGACAACACATACCCCACAGAAATCGAAGGAACATGGGGTTGCCAGAACACCACGACGCCGAATCCCGGCGGCGGTTACTCGTTCCTCTACTACCTGCTCGAACTGCAGGAAGAATCAGTGAACCGCGCGGGCAGCGAAACGGTGCCCGCGCCGCCGGCGCAGGAAACGATGCCCAACCCCTGCGAAGGGGTGCCCGCGAACCCGCTCTGCCCGACCGGCGGCTGAGCACCTCGCAGGTTCGTATCTGACGGACGACGCCGCCCTCCGGGGCGGCGTCTTTCGTCGGTGCCGGCGCGGCGCCGAGAGCGGCGATCAGGGCGCGGCGGAGGTGGTGCGCAGCCCGGCGTCCTCAGCGCGCCAGCTGCGCAGGAACTCCTCGGCGTCGGCGACATCCAGAGGGCGGGCGAAGAGGTAGCCCTGCCCGCTGTCGCAGTTCTCCTCCTGCAGCAGCGCGAGCTCGTTCGCGCGCTCGATCCCCTCGGCGAGCGTCTCGATGTTGAGCGCCTTGCCGAGCTGCACGAGCGTGCGGATCAGCGTCTCGCCTTCGGGGTTCTCCGCGAGCTGTGTGAGGAAGGAACGGTCGATCTTCAGCGCGTCGACCGGGAAGCGCTGCAGGTGCGAGAGCGAGGAGTAGCCCGTGCCGAAGTCGTCGATCGCGATCCGCACCCCGAGGTCCTTGATCTCGCGCAGCCGCCGCGCGGTCTCATCGGCGTTGCGCATCAGAGCGGTCTCGGTGATCTCGAGCGTGAGCGCCTGAGGGTCCAGCCCGGAGGACGCGATCGCGCGCTCGACCACGCCGATGAACTCGTCGCCGTCCAGCTGGCGTGCTGAGACGTTGACGGCGATCCCCACGGGGAAGCCTGCCGTTACGCCACGAGGCGCTCTGCGTGCACGCCTGTTCGAGCACCCACTCCCCGACGGCGACGATCAGGCCGCTGTCCTCGAGCACGGGGATGAAGTCGTTGGGCTGGACGAGCCCTCGCGTGGGGCAGCGCCAGCGGATCAGCGCCTCGACGCCCGTGGGGATCATCCGCCGCAGATCGAGCGTGGGCTGGTAGACGAGGAAGAACTCGCCGCGCTGCAGCGCCCCGCGCAGATCCTTCTCGAGCGCGACCTGGCGCTGGACCACGTCCTGCATCCCGGACTCGAACAGGATCGAGCGGTCCTTGCCCTCGAGCTTCGCCCGATGCGAGGCGATCTCGGCGTCCGCGAGCAGCGCCTCCGCGGAGCTGCGCTGACCCGCGGCGAGGCCGATGCTCGCGGTCACGGCGAGCTCGCTCCCGTTGACCGAGAAGGGCTCACGCAGCGCTTCCTGCAGGCGCTCGGCGATCAGCTGCGGGCCCGCGGTCGCCGGAGGCCTCCTCGGCGATCACCACGAACTCGTCGCCGCCGAGGCGCCCGAGCACGTCTGTGTCGCGCACGAGCCCGTCGAGTCGCGCGGCGACCGCGCGGAGCAGCTCGTCGCCCGCGCCGTGGCCGAGCGTGTCGTTGACCGCCGTGAAGTTGTCGAGGTTGAGGTGCAGCGCGGCGATCGTCGACGCTGTTGCGTCGCGCCCGTCCGAGCATCTGCTCGGCGCGGTCGAGGATCAGCGTGCGGTTGGGCAGTCCGGTGAGGACGTCGTGTGTGTGCGAGGTAAGCGAGCTGCTCGCCGCGCTCGGTGAGTTCCTCCGCGGCGCTCGCTCGCTCCTGCTCGAAGACCTCGCAGATGCGCACGAGCGTCACGTCGAGGGTCGCCTGCGTCATCGCGAGCGCGCGCCGTCGGGCGCGGTCAGAGACCTCGATCTCCGTGGCGGCCACCCGCAGCACGTCGCCGACCGCGTCGCGCCAGCGCAGGCAGCGCTTGATCACCTCATCGAGAGGGGCGGCACGGTGGGCGGCGAGCTGCCCGAAGAGCTCGAAGGCTTCTTTCGCGGCCTCCAGGCCGTCCTCGGGCTTGCCCCCCGACATCCACTGGGCGACCGTGATCGTGGCGATCCCGCAGACTCGCTCCAGGCGCTCCTCTACGGAGGCGTCCAGCTCACCCTGCGCCTCGGAGGTGCGCGCGACGAGCCCCGCGACCACCCAGTCCGCGCGTGCGTGCAGCAGCTCGCCGAGCCGGCGAACCTGCTCATCTGCCTGGGGCTGCCCTGGCGTGGGTGCGGGCATGGGTCTCACACCCTCCACGCTGTGAGCTGATCCGTCATCTCCCCGCAAGCGTCGGCCAAAACCGAACTCCCCTTGAGCTTTTCGCGGCGACTTGCCGCCTTCTCAAGGCGGATGCGGGGCCGGCTCGCTTCGCACGTACCGTCCCGGGCTGGTGCGCGAGACGAGCCCGAGCGCCTCCAGCTCGCCGAGCAGCGCGAGCGTCTCCCCGGAGGAACCCCCGAGCGCACGGTGCAGCGCCCCCGCCGTCTGCTCGCCCGCACCCACGGCGTCGAGCGCGCGGCGCAGCCTGGGCGCGAGCCCATGGTGGGGCGTGCAGCGCGGGGGAGGGGAGAAGGTTCCGGTGCGCTCGTGAAGCAGATCGAGCAGCGTCTCGGCGTCCTCGGCAAGCATCGCTCCCTCGGCGATCAGGCGGTGCGGCCCGGCGGCGAGCGGGTTCGTGACCTGGCCCGGGAGCGCGAGCAGCGCGCAGTCCAGCGCGCGCGCCCGGCGCGCCGCCCAGAGCCCGCGCGTGTCCGCGGGCGCCTCGATCAGGAGGGCGATCTCACAGAGCCCGAGCACGATCCGCTCGGCGACGATCGGACCCCACGCGCGAGCGCTCGCCCGCCAGGGAAGCTCGGAGATCAGCACGCCGCCCGCATCGAGCAGTCCCCGGCGGAGCCGCCGTTCCTCGCCGTGGGCGGGTAGTGCGAGCCCCTTCCCCACGACCGCGACCCCCGGGGCCCCTGCGTCGAGCGCTCCCTGCTGAGCGGCGCGTGCGATCGGGCCGCCGAGCGCGGAGACCACGGTCAGGCCGGCGGCGGCGAGCCCGCGCGCGAAGCTCGCGGCCATCGCGCGGCCGTAGCCGCTCGACTCGCGCGAGTCGAGGAAGGCGACGGTCGGGCGCGCGAGCAGCCGGGCGAGTCGCGGCGCGCCGCCCAGGAAGGCGATCAGCGGCGGCTCCTGCAAGCGCCGCAGCCCCGCGGGATAGCCCTCTGCGTGTGTGCAGAGAAGGCCGGCCCCTGCGGGGACCTCACCCAGCGCGGCGTCGTTTAGGGAGGCGAGCTTCGCGCGCAGCTCCTCGCGGCGCCTGCCGCCGAGCGCGGCGAGCAGCCGCTCCGCGTCCAGTTCGAGCGCGGCGCCGAGCCGCTCCCGGTCGGGGACCGTGCGGTCGAGCACCGCGCTCAGCTCGGCGAGCAGCACCGTGCGCCGTGTGCAGGCGTCGCAGGGCGCGTCGTTCATGCGGCGCTCCGCATGCCCGGAGCGAGCTCGCAGCGGAGCGTGAGCGCGGCGGCGACGTCCTGCGCGCTCACGCGCCCGCGCGCGCCGAGATCGGCGATCGTGCGGGCGACCTTCAGGGTGCGATGCTCGCCGCGAGAGCTGAGCAGGCCCTGCGCACGGGCGGAGGCGAGCAGCGACGCCGCACGGTCGCCCAGCGGCGCGTGGCGGCTGAGCGCAGCGGCGTCCATCTCCGCGTTCAGGCGCAACCCCTCCTCGCGGAGCCGCGCGCCCTGCCGAGCGCGCGCGTCGCAGAGGAGCTCGCGCGCTCGCGCGGAGCTGAGGCTCGGGCCTCCCCGCGTGGACTCCTCGCGCAGCGCGATCTGGACGTCGATCCGGTCGAGCAGCGGGCCGTTGAGCCGCCGCCGGTGACGCGCGAGATCGGTCGGGGAGCACTCGCAGCGCGAGCGCTCGTCGCGATACCCGCAGGGGCAGGGGTTGGTGGCGCAGACGAGCATGAAGCGCGTGGGGTGAAGCACGGTGCGCCGGGCGCGTGAGATCGCGACGCAGCCGTCCTCGAGCGGCTGGCGCAGCGCGTCGAGCGTGGGCCGCGCGAACTCGGAGAGCTCGTCGAGGAAGAGCACCCCGCGGTGGGCGAGCACCACCTCGCCCGCCCATCCCGCGCCCGTACCTCCGAGCAGGCCCGCGGTGGTGATCGAGTGGTGAGGTGCGCGGAAGGGGCGCTCGCGCGGGAGCGCGAGCAGAGGCGCGCCGCGCAGGCTCTCGATCCTCGCTCGCTCGATCGCCTCCTCGCGGTCGAGCGGGGGAAGGATCCCGGGCAGGCGACGCGCGAGCATCGTCTTGCCCACGCCCGGAGGGCCGCTGAGCAGCAGGTTGTGGCCACCCGCAGCGGCGATCAGAAGCGCGCGGACGGCCTCCGGACGGCCCCGCACCTCGCCGAGATCGGGCGGGCGCGACCCGCCGGAGGACTGCGCCGCGGCGGGGGGCCGCGGCGGGAGGGGATCGGGGTGCGCGCCGGAGAGCAGCCTCAGCGCGGCGGCGATGTCGGCGAGCGGTGCGACCTCCGGGCCCGCGACGAGCGCGGCCTCCGCGGCGCTCTCGGGCGCGACACCGATGCCGTCGAGTCCCGCGTGGGCGACCGCGGCGGCGACGGCGAGCGTGCCCTGGGCGGGGCGCACCGAGCCGTCGAGCCCGAGCTCGCCGAAGAGCGCGATCGTCTCGAGCCGCTCAGGCGCGACCTGGCCGGTGGCGGCGAGGATCGCGCAGGCGATCGCGAGGTCGAGCCCGGGGCCGGCCTTGCGCAGGTCGCCGGGCGCGAGGTTCGCGGTGATGCGCTGAGCGGGCCACTGCAGACCGGCGTTGCGGATCGCTGTCTGGATGCGTTCACGGGCCTCGCGCACGGCGGTGTCGGCGAGGCCGACGACGGTGAAAGCGGGGAGCCCGCTGCGGACGTCGAGCTCGACGCGCACGTGGCGAGCCTCGCCGCGGTCGATCGTGAAGGTGTGAGCGAGGGCGAGCGTGCCCGCCTCCTTTCGCGCAGAGGGGGCGCGGAGGCTAGGCGGCGGGTGCGATGAAACGCGAAAGCCGCTCGGGCGAACCCCGGCGGCTTTCGTGCTGCTGCGATGCTGCTGAGGTGTTCCCGAGGAGGGCCTAGAGGCCGGCGGGGTGCCGGGCGACGAAGCCCGCGGTGGAGGTCATGCTGCTCGACCAGCGCGTACCCGTCTCCGCGAGCGCGACGGTGTCGAAGCGTTTGCCGTCGACGACCATGAAGGCGTGTTCGGCGTTCGCGTAGATCGTGATCTCACGGCCGGGGCCGGGTTCACCGTAGGACTCGAGCGCGCTGGAGTCCTCGGGCGATGAGAGCAGCCCGGCGCCGTGAAGCGCGTAGGAGACCGAGCCCGAGCAGTCGTAGCCTTCGGAGATGAAGGAGCCGTGCCCGCCGCCCCAGACGTAGGGCCGCGTGGCGATTTCATCGCCCGCGGCGATCACCCGCGAGACGATGTCGCTGCCTCCGGCGGAGCCTTCGCTGCCGCCTTCCGAGCTCGCGGCTTTGACCGACGAGGAGGGCGTGAGGGTGCCCTCGCTGTGGATCCCCAGGACCGACCACGTGGCGGGACCCACGACGCCGTCGGGGGTGAGCCCGTGGCGTTCCTGGAGGCGCTTGACCGCGGCCTCGGTGCTCGGGCCGAATTCGCCGTCGACGGAGACCTTGAGGGCTTTCTGGAGCCGTTCGACGCCGCTGCCGCCCGCTTCGCCGCCTTCGGTTTCGCCGGTGTCTGCGACCGTGGCGGTGGCGGAGTGGTGGGAGTGGTGCGCGGGCATCGCGGAAGCGGGCGGGGTGAGTGTTTCCTCGCCGCTCACGCCGATGACGTTCCAGGTCTCGGGGCCGACCACGCCGTCGACGGTGAGCCCGTGACGGGCCTGCAGACGCCGCACGGCGGCCTCGGTTTCGGGGCCGAAGTCGCCGTCGATGGGAAGTCGCAGGGCGCTCTGCAGACGCTGCACCGCGCCCGCGCCGCCTTCGCCTTCGGAGCTTTCGCTGACCGCGTCGTGGGTGGTGCCTTCTTCACCCGGCGAGACGCTCGCGACCGAGGCCGAGAGCGAGCCACCGCCGAGAGCGGCGCTCGTGGCGGGGCCGACGATGCCGTCGACGCTCAGCCCGTGGCTGGCCTGGAAGTGCTCGACGGCTTCCTCGGTGGCGGGACCGAAGATGCCGTCCGCGGAGATGCCGAGGGCGCGCTGGAGCAGCTGCACCTGGCGGCCTTCGGCGCCTTCGGTGAGCACGATCACGTGTTCGGTGGTGGTGGCGGGTTCGCTCGGCGTGGCTTCGCCGGTGCTCGCGCCGCTGGCGATGCTCGCGGTGGGGCCGACCGTGAGCGCGGCGAGCGCGCCGAGGGAGATGCGCTTGGCGCGCGAGCTCGCGGGCACGAACTGGATCTGGGCGGCACGCCGGCGAGCGCGGGAGCGCCCGAGCGAGAGCTGCCAGGGCTCCTCTTCGGCGAGGTCGCGCAGGTCGAGGTGGGAGCGGGTGAGCAGGGTGCTCACGCCCGCGCGCTGGGCGAAGGCGGCGTTCTTCCGCCCGCGGCTCGCGCGGGAACGACGGTCGTGTGAGCGCTGGAGCGAGGCGTTCCAGTGCTCGAGTACTGCAAGATCACGCGGGCATCCCGACATGCGAGGCGTCCTTTCTCCATTCCTTTTTGCGCCTACGGGGTTAGCTGTCGGGCTCGCGTAACGACTACGCTACGCCACACGTGTGGCGATTCGCCCCCGCAGCCTCTCGGCTGCATTGGGTCCCCCGATCCCAGGCCCCTTGGGGCGCAGGACTCGGCACGAACGGGCGGCAAGCTAACACAAATCTCTGCAATTTGCGTTACAGAGGAAGGGTTGCAGCGCAAATTGCCGACGGAGAAGGGTCGGGCAAGCGGAGCGCGAGGCGTGTCCTCGCTGGTAGGTTCGCCTCATGAAACGTAACGGTGGCCTCGATTTACGGGTGCTGGTCGCGCTCGTTCTGCTCGTGCTCGCGGCGGGAGGAGTGGCGCTCGCGACGACCGGAGGGTCGGGGGCCTCGGCGGGCAAGAAGCAGGCTCAGGCCGAGCACCTCGACGCGTCGGGCCTGCTCACGCCGGTCCAGCAGGCTCCGCCGCTGGAACTGAAGAACTACCTCGGCGAACGCGTGAACATCGACTCCTACCGCGGCAAGGCGGTGCTCGTGACCTTCCTCTACACGAACTGCCCGGACGTGTGCCCGCTGATCACCTCGAACCTGCGCGTGGCGCAGAACCTGATGGGCACGGCGACCGCCTCGAAAGCGCAGATCATCGCGGTGTCGGTCGATCCCAAAGGCGACACCCCGAAGGCGGTGGCGAGTTTCCTCGCGCGCCACGGGATGACCGGCCGGATGAAGTACCTCGTGGGCTCGGCGAGCGAACTCGCGAAGGTGTGGCAGGCCTGGGGGGTGGGCTCCGAACGTGACGCGAACCAGCCGCAGTTCATCAACCACTCCGGGCTGATCTACGGGGTGACGGGCACCGGCAAGCGGCTCTCGATCTACGCGGCCGACTTCAAACCCGCCGAAATCGCGCACGACGTGCCGCTGCTCGCCGCGCGCTGAGGGGTTGGCGTGGGGCGGCCGACTCTCGGCAAGGCGATCGGGGTCGCGGTGCTCGCGATCGCGCTCGCGGTGGTGCTCGTGCTGGGGTTGAAAACGAACAAGGGCGCGACCGCGAAAGCGGCCCCGGCGCTCCCCGCCGAACACCTCGCGGGCGCTCAGATCACGCTGCCGAAGCTGCTCGCCGACGCGAAAGGGCGACCCTCGCTGGTGCTCTTCTGGGCGAGCTGGTGCGACCCCTGCACGAGCGAGGCGCCCGCGATCGAGAAGTTCGCGCGCAGCAGCGAAGGGCAGGGGCGGATCGTGGGCGTGGACTGGAGCGACGCGCGCTCCGGGGCGAGCGCGTTCGTGAGGCGCTTCGGCTGGACCTTCCCGACGGTTCGCGACGGAGAAGGGATCGTGGGCAGCGAATACGGTCTGACGAACCTGCCCACGACCTTCGTGCTCGACGCGAAGGGGAAGATCCGCCTGACGCTGCACGGCCCACAGACGGGGGCTTCCCTGAGTCAAGCGCTGCACAAGGTCGAAGCGCTCTGAGCGGGCGGGGCGGGCCCGCGGGGTCGGCCGCACGGGCGTGAGAGGCTGGACACGACTCTTCACACAAGGTCGCGGCCCCGGGGAGTAGGATTCCGCATGACGGACACCAGGGATTCGGTGGCCCAACGGAGGGGATCTGGAGGGGATCAGCGGACCTACCGGTCTTCGTCACAGCCGATGGCTGGAATGACAACGGTGTCCGCTGGCGCGTGTCCGCGGGCTCCTCAAGGATGAATGGAGACATGGAGATGAGCGGAAGAAGCGGACGCAGGCGGAGCCTGCTCGCTGTTCTGATTGCCCTCGCCGGGCTGCTCGTTGTGAGCGCGAGCGCGAGCGCGAGCGGGACGTTGGTCTACGACAACGTCCCATCGCCCTTGCCGGGGAACCTCGCCTCGATCGGATACGAGGCGACCTCGACATCGGAGTACGGCGGCGAGGTCTCTCTCGTGGGCACGGCCCGCAAGAACCCCAAGGTCACGGTGATCATGAGCGCCTGGGGCTGTGAGGAAGGCGGCGTGTACTCGGGAGAAACCTGTCAGCGCCCGAAGGAAAAGAAGAAATTCAAATGGCCGCTGACGCTGAACGTGTACTCGGTGGGCGCGGGCAACACGGTGGGCACGAAACTCGCGACGGTGACGCACACCTTCGGGATGCCCTACCGCCCGAGCTCGAGCAAAGCGTGCACCGAAGCGGGCGACGAAGGCGCGTGGGAGGATCTCGCACAGCCGGGCGCGGAAGTCATTGAAAAATGCTTCCACGGCATCTCCTTCCCGGTCAAGTTCCACCTCTCCGGTGTGACGCTGCCCAGCGAAGTGATCGTGAGCGTGGCCTACAACACGAGCGCGCACGGCGAAAAACCGGTGGGCACGCAGCCGTGTGACTCGACCGCGGCGGGTTGCTACTACGACTCGCTCAACGTGGGCATCACGGAACCGTCCGAAAAAGCGCTGACGGTGGGCAGCCAGCCCACCGAAACGCAGTACGTCAACTCGACGTGGCCGGAAATGTACTGCGGCAAATCGGAATCGCTGGGCACCTTCACGGGCGTGGACTGCCCGACGTGGTACGAAGGCGACCAGCCCGCGATCCAGATCGAAGCGGCAGGCAAGTAGCAGCGCGCAGAGCAGAGACGGCAGGACTCGGAGGCCTCGCTTCGGCGGGGCCTCCGTCGTTCTCGGGGTAGTTGCGGAGGATGAGCAAGGAGAAGAGGGAGGAGGAGAGGGGCGGGCTCGCGACGATCGGCGTCTACGGCTTCACGCTGAACGGCTTCCTCGCGGCGCTCGAGGCGGCGGACGTGGTGCTCGTGCTCGACGTGCGCCAGCGCCGTGGAGTTCGCGGGCCCGAGTACTCGTGGGCCAACTCGAAACGGCTGCAGGCCGCGCTGGGAGAGGCCGGAATCGGCTACCGCCACCTGCGTGAGCTCGCTCCGACGACGGAGCTGCGCCACCTGCAGTACGCGGCCGACGCGCAGGAGGGAGTGGGGAAGCGCAACCGCGCAGTGCTCGCGGAGTCCTACGTGCGTGGTTACGAGCGGGAGATCCTCAGCCGCGTCGACCTGAGGGCGCTCGCGGCCTCGCTGCCGGGCGCTGGACGCTCGGCGCTGATGTGCGTGGAGCGCGACGCGAAGGCGTGTCACCGCTCGCTGATCGCGGCACGGCTCGCGCCGTTGCTCGGGAGCGCTGTCGTCGATCTCCTACCGGCGGAACCTCGACGCTGAGCGCCCTACGCTCGCTTGTGGAGCCATTTCTTGCTCCCCCCGAAGGCGACGACCGGAATCGAACCGGTGTAGACGGCTTTGCAGGCCGCTGCGTAGCCACTCCGCCACGTCGCCAGATGCGTTGAAAGCGTAGCGACCGCAACCCACCGCCCGCAGGCGTGTCTTAGGGGCGTGCGCCGGCGGCGCTCAGATGTGCCCGGTGCCGCTCTCGCCGCCTGTCCCGCGAACGACGGAAGGAGCAGGATGTCGCCCCTGCGAAGGCTCTGCCGCGCCGTGCTCATCAGCTCGATCCTGCTCGCCGTGGCGGCTCCCGCAGCGATGGCCTCGCAGAACGAGAGCACCTTCTTCGAGTCGCCCGCGCTGCTACTGAACCCCGCGACGCGACCGGCGACGATGGCGACGCTGCAGGGTCTCGGGGTGCGCGCGCTGCGCGTGGAGCTCTCCTGGCACACGGTCGCTCCCGCTGCGAACAGCACGCACCGTCCCTCCTTCGACGCGACGGACCCGGCGAGCTACGACTGGGCGGCATACGACCCGCTGATCGAAGAAGCGCACGCGAAAGGCTGGCGGATCCTCCTCACCGTCACATCGCCGGTACCGCGCTGGGCGACGGGCAACCCGAGCGGACATTCGCTGCTCTACAAACCGAACGCGAACCTGTTCCGCTCCTTCATGACGGCGGTGGGGCGCCACTACGGCTCGGAGGTCACGCTCTTCTCGATCTGGAACGAGCCCAACCACCACGAATTCCTCGAACCTCAGTTCAGCCGCAACGGGACGCCCGCCTCGCCGCGCCTGTACCGCTCGCTCTACACGGCGGGCTACGCGGGCCTCCAGGCAGCGGGGATCGCGAGCCCGAAAGTGCTGATCGGGGAAACCGCGCCCGAAGGCGAAGCGCACCCACGGAGCCCCGTTCGCGGGGCGAACCACAACGTCTCGCCGATCACCTTCCTGCGTGGAGTGCTCTGCCTGAACTCGAACTACCACCGGGAAAGGGGCTGCGCGAAGCTGAAGGCGAGCGGCTGGGGCCTGCACCCCTACGCGAGCATCAAAGGTCCCTTCTACACGCCGAAGGACCCGGAGACGGTCACGATCGGAGTGCTCTCGCGGCTCTCGCGCGCACTCGACCGCGCGGCAGGGGCGGGGGCGATCTCCTCGAGCCTCCCGCTCTACATCACCGAGTTCGGGGTGATCTCCACTCCCAACCGGCAGATCGGGGTGCCGGTGGCCAAGCAGGCGGAGTACGACGCGATCGCGGAACGGATCGCCTACGAGAACCCGCGCGTGGCCTCCTTCTCGCAGTACCTGCTCCGCGACGACACCCCGAAAGGCAGGAGCAAGGTCGCCTTCCAGACGGGCCTCGAGTACTCCAACGGCAAGGCGAAGCCGCTGCTCGCGGGCTTCCCCGTCCCGCTCGCGGTCACCCGCAGCGGCGGGCACTACTCCCTCTGGGGCTACGTGCGTCCCGCCGGGCAGGCCACCACGCTGCTCGTCGAAGCCGAACGCCCCGGGCAGCACTTCAAGCCGCTGAGCGAAGTGACGACCAACGCGCGCGGCTACTGGACGCTCAGATCGAACGTTCACGCGCTGCGCTGGCGGGTGCGCTGGATGAGCCCCGAAGGGAAGACGTTCACCGGGCCCGCGATCCGCGCCTACTGAGCGGGGCGCCGCGGCACGGGGGCGGGGGCGCTCGGAGGGATCGCAGCTCGGAAGGCGAAGACCCCCTGGAGAGGTACGCACGCCGAGGGCGAAGGGGGTCGGGTTCATGGATCTGAGAAAGCTTGCGGCCGAGGTGCTCGGGACCGCCGTGCTCGTGTTCTTCGCTGTGGGGGTGGCCACGCTCACCTTCGGCTTCGAACTCGACGGGGGCAGCAAGATCGCGGGCGTCGTAGCGACCGCGCTCGCGTTCGGACTCGTGCTGCTCGCGCTCGTCTACGCGATCGGCCCGATCTCGGGCTGCCACGTGAATCCCGCGGTCACGCTCGGCTTCGTGGTCTCCAAGCGGATGCCGCTCGCCGACGCTTTCGGCTACTGGGTAGCGCAGTTCGTCGGCGGGATCGTGGGCGCGCTCGGCCTGTGGGCGGTCTTCTCGGGCTCCCCGCTCTACTCCCGCACGAAGACGGGACTTGGCACCGACGGCTGGGGCAGCCATTCGATGATCCACATCAACGCGGGTGGCGCGTTCGCCGCGGAGGTGATCCTGACCTTCCTGTTCGTGCTCGTCGTGCTCTCCGCGACCAGCCACGTCGCCTCCGCGGGCTTCGCGGGGCTCGCGATCGGCCTGGCTCTCACGACCGTCCACCTGATCGGCATCCCGATCACGGGTACCTCGGTGAACCCCGCGCGCAGCCTCGGGCCCGCGTTGATCGTCGGCGGCGACGCGCTCAGCCAGCTCTGGCTCTTCATCGTCGCCCCCCTGATCGGCGGTGCGCTCGCAGCGCTCACGTGGCTCGCGCTCGTACGCGACCGTGAGGCCTCTGCGCCCGGCCGCGTCGAGGCCACCGATCTGCCCGCTCCAGCGTGAGATCGCGCAGCCGCGCGGCGGCGGGACGTTGATACCCTTCGCTCCTTCCCAGGGCGATTAGCTCAGCTGGGAGAGCGCCGCCTCGACAAGGCGGAGGTCACTGGTTCGAGCCCAGTATCGCCCACTGGTAGCGCCCGCCGCGAAGAAGCGCGAACTTCGCTCTCCAGGCAGGGATTCCTTCGGACAAGTGGCTGCGAAGCACTCCGAACATAAGTCCCGATTTTGCGGCGCATACGAGGCGCATGCGTACGCAGAACGGTCGCAGCGCTGCGTACGCTGCGTACGTTCCATCATCGTCGCGCCGGCCACGGATTCCATCGCACGCGGGTCGTAGGGTCGAACGCAAACCAAATAAGTGGCCCCCGCGCAGTTAGAGCTGCCGGGGGCCTGGCACGGAAAGGCGGACCTTCCCATGCAAGAGCAGCGTATGCCAGGCGCCCGTGCGCGGGTTCAGCTCAGCGAGGAGCGGCTGGACAACCTCGTCCTCGGGCTCGCTCTAAACGGCCCGACGTGGTTGCGGGGCGTCGGTGAGATCGCACGCGAGATCGGCGATCCGGTCGGCGCGGAGGATGCCGTTGCGCGTCTCACCGCGGCCGGGCTCCTCCATCGGATCGGCGAGTTCGTGTTCGCGACGCGCTCGGCTCGGCGGGCGGGAGAAATCCAGGTCGGCACGGTCTGAGGCGATGTTCGGCCGTTTTCCCGAGAAACGACGGAGCTTTCCGCGGTGCGCGCGCTGCCGCGAGGAGGACGACATCGCCGACCGGACGGTGATGCTGATCCTGCTCGATCGCGAGCAGCCATGGCCGCGGACGCTCAGCGAGCTCGAGCGAGAACTCGGCGAAACAGCCGCGGAGAGCGTCGCCCGGCTTAGAAGGGCCGGGCTCCTGTAACACGATCGATCGATTTGTCTGGCCAACGGCGGCGGCGCTCCGAGCAGAGCAGCTCTGTCTCTAGCTCACGCCTGGCGGGCGCAGGCGGCGGTCCTCCCCCGAGCGGACCGTACCCCGGCCGTCCTCGCTGCGAGGACTACGCAGCTCGCCGCTGGGTTGGCTCGCCGGCTGCTTCGACTTGCCGTCGCCTGGCTTCGTCTCGTACCTTCCCGATCGTCTCAAGTGTCAGGAAGAGGTCGTCGTCGCGGCGCAGATTGCTCAGGGCACCTTGGTGGGTGTTTCGCACCGTCGATGGCGCGACGTGCAGCTTGTTCGCTAGCTCGGCCTGTGGGGTCTGCTGGAAGTAGTGGCCTTCAATGACCTCACGCTGCCTGTTGGGAAGCCGGCGCACTGCCCGCTCGCAGGCTCCGCGTGCGCGAGCGTATGGGGCGTATTCCTCGGCCAGCTCAAACAGACGCGGGAGGTCGAACGTGCGCAGCCACTCGGCGTAACCAGGGGAGCCTCGCTGCGCGTAGTAGGCCGCGTCTCGGGCATCTGCGTCGCCAAACAGCTGCTCGATCACATCTTGGATCTCGACTTCCTCCGGAAGCAGGGCATCGTGCTCCCTGAAGTCCTCACGCAGATGGTCCAGGGCGCGATACGAAAGCACGTTCCTGAGCCAGGGGAAGAACCTTCGTGGAAACGGTCGCGGACACGAACAAAGCGCATCGAGCAGAGCGTGCCTGATGAGCTGATCGAGTTCGGCTCGATCGAGACGCTCAACCCGTCGGACCTCCTCGCGCCCGAACGAGTGGGGAGTGCTGTCGGTGCCGTCGATCCCGACGCCCAGGCGCAAGCTCGCGGCAACCTTGGCCCAGGTGGGCCTGCACACGATCACGAGCAGCTGGATCTCGCCGGCGCTCGCTTCCCTACGCCGCAGCTTTCCGGTGAGCTGCTCCAGAAGACGGTTGCGGGAGTCCCAGTCGTCCATCTTCGTCCAGTGCTTCCACTCGTCGAGCGCGGGTACGACGTAGTCCGCGTGCGGGAGTTCGTCGAGCTCACGGCGCTGATTGATCAGCTCGAACGTTGCCCTGTCGTGGGCATGGGGATCGAGGTCAGCTGCGTAGCCAAGTGAGCCCCGCAGGTGCTCTAGGACTCGGCCCTGATGCTCCTCGATGCGCACTCGGCGTACGCGTCGGACCTTTGCGCGGGCCTGCTCGTTCTCATCGCTCTCGGGGGGAACCTGACTCGTCATCTGTGCTCCTTCAGTAAATCGCTGCGGCCGGACTTGACGGCCCTTATCCAGTAAGGCGACGCTCGCGTCTACTCGCTATCTGGCGGTGTTCCGCGATGGCCTTTGTTCAGTAAGGCGGCGCTCGCGTCTACTCGAGTTCCGGCCGCGTTCCTCGCTCCGTGCACCGGCCCGCCGTCTGGCCTGCAAAGACACGCACGTCGTACCGGCATACGGGCGTCGAGCTGCTGGTCGTTTCCGGTCCGGAGCCCAAGCCGACACGTCGAGGGCGATAGTCAGGCGGCGGCCCGCCGCACGCACCAACAGCCTTGACGGACTAGATGCACGGCCCCGTGCGGGGCCCTCGTTCGTCCCCAGTTTTCGGCCGGTTACCTGGACCCAAGGTCAGGTCAAGCGAGGGCCCACCGAGGTCGGCCCCACCCCGAACGAACGACAGAGTCGCATGACCCACCGGATCAAGATCACGCTGCCCGAGTCCACGATCGGCGAGCTGAGGAGTGCGGCCGCGGCCGGGGGCGAGCCGATGGCACGGCTGGCGGCGCGGCTCATCTCCGACGGTCTTGCCGCAAGCGGGGGAGAGCCGAAGCTGGATCCTCTCCCGCACCGCGCCGATCCGGACACATCCAGCGAGCAGCCACACCATGGTCGCCGTGCTCGCTGGATAGAACCGTTCGACGACAAGCAGGAGTGGCGCCGCGAGATGTGGGGTGCGATCGTCGAGCTCCACGCTCGCTACCCGCGTGAGCTCGGCCATCTCAAAGACGGCTGGTGGGATCACACCGCCCACGTCGAGACGCTCTGCGCCCTGACCGTCTGGCGCGACTGGATCGATCAGGTCGCCGACGACCCGCGCGAGGAGTTCATCTTTCACGCGCAACTCGAGGACTACGGCCGCACGCTGCGCCAAGAGGGCGGAGGCGTCAGCGCCGTATGGCAGCCGGACGCACCTCCCACCGGATGGGCTTGACCGCGTGAACACGGGAAGCGGCGAGGGATGGGCCTTGACGCTCGTGGGGGCGCGCGAGGACTGTGGGCGCCGCGAGCGTCGGAAGTGGTTGCGGCCGGTGGCCGCCGCTACCGCGTCGGAGGCGTCGGCTTCGCCTCCTTGCCCGCGCTGACGCGCGGAAACGACCGGGGGCTGCGCACGGCCGTACGTCAGAACGACTCCGCGGCGCAGTTCGTGGCCGGCGATGGCAAGCCTCACAGCAGGCTTACCGTCCCGCAACGGTTGCTGGCGCCTGGGGCGCCCTCGCGGTCAGTCCTCGTATGCGTGATCCGGACCAGGACGGTACGGGCGGGCACATGAGCGCTCAAATCGTCAGCCTTCCGACGCGCGGCCCCGTCTTGCTCACGAAGAAGCAACTGGCCGCACATCTCGGCCGATCGCAGCGGTGGGTAGAGCTTCGCGTCCACGACGGCATGCCAGTAGAGGCGGGATCTGACCGCTATGGCCGCCGTCGCTATGACCTCCAGCTCGTGCAGCAATGGCTGAGACACCGTTCAGACAAGAAGTCGAAGCGGCAAGACCGGCTTGGCGAGCTTGAACGGGCCGTCGCGGATCTCGCGGCACAAGTTGACGAGCTACGGCAGGCCGAGTGATGCGCGCAGCGCTCGGCGTGGGGGAACCGCCCTCCCGATGCGAGATGTTCGAGACGCGGCTGCCCGCGGCATCACAGCCCAGTGGTATACCCCCAGCCTGATGACAATCGTCCGCAGAAACGGCCGGTTCGGGGTCAAGGTCTGGGATCCGGGAGCCAAGCGCTATCGCTGGATCGGTAGCTACTCCACCGAGACCGAGGCCAGGCAGGCCGAGACGGATGCCGCGCTCTCGCCAAGGGACGCGAGCCCGACCGTCGCTCAGTGGGGAAAGATCTGGCTCTCTGACTACGCACGCGAGGCGCCCGCTACTCGCCAGGTCTACCGCCAGGCCGTGAAGGCTGTCACGGCCGCGCTCGGGTCGATAACTCTCGATTGCGTCGACCGGCCAACAGCCCGGCGGCTAGCGGTTAGCTGGCCGCGCAACACGAGCGCTGTCGCCCGGACGATGTGGGCCGACGCGGTGAGGGACGGCTACACGCGCGAGAACCCTTGGACAAACATGCGCCTGAAACAGTCGCGCGGCAGACGGGATATCAAAGCGCTGACAGAGCTCCAGGTTCAAGAGCTCGCCCAGACCGCGCAAGCCGTGCACGCTGAGTTCGGCGCGGAGGCTGCGGCGATCATCCTCACCCTCGCCTACACGGGGATCCGGCCCGGCGAGCTCGCCGGCCTCCGATGGGAAGACATCGACCTTCCCGAACGCGAGATCCACGTCCGGCGCAGCATCGACGCGACAGGGCACCAGAAGCTCCCGAAGAACGGCAGGACCCGACTCATCACAGTTCCTCCCGCGGCCGCCGACGTCCTTGACGTGCTCCCACGCAGCCTCGACGGATACGTCTTCCATACGGTCCGCGGTCGACCATTCTCGAAGCCGACCCTCTGGTACATGTGGCGGCCGATCACTGCTGCGTGGCGCACAGCCGGCCATGACGATCTCGACCTCTACGAGCTGCGGCACGCAGCAGCGACAATGCTGCTCGAACGCGGTGTCGCTCACGCCGACGTCGCCGTGCAACTCGGACACACCGACGGCGGCGCACTCGTGATGGAGCGCTACGGTCACCCCTCCCATGAGATGTCGCGTGAGCGCCTCAAGATGGCGTGGGGGACCGAGTTACAAAGCGAGGGGGCGGACGGTGCCACCCCGCGCCGGTCGATCGGCTCTACTTGACCGGGCTCCGACCTGAGCTGTCGACTCTGCCCCAGCTCAGAGCAGGCGTGACGAGGTGCCTACGCCGACCGCGCAGCCTAAATCGCAACGCGTAGTAATCGACGCATCCGAATCTCGTGCATGATCCTGTGATGCTCCCGATGCCAATGCCCGCCGAAAGCGGCCCGGTCGTCAATCAGGCGACGGCGTGGCCCGTTCTGATAGCCGCAGGGGCCGTAGGCAGCGCGCTCACGATGCTCGCGCGGCTATCGGCGGTCCCGGGCGAGGTTATCTCTCACGACCGAAGCGTCGAGGACGTCGACAATGACTTGAACCGTTTCGCGGCGGACGAGTACGTTCGACTTGCATTCAGGCTCAGAGAGATTCGCTTCCCGGGCGGCGAGGACCCCGCAGTCTCCGAGCGCGAGGTGTCCCGCGAGTGCGCGATCGCGGTAGTGCAATCGACCCAGCTCTACCGCGACGAGCAGACTGCGCGGATCCGGGAAGTTCGTGACATTCTTGCCTCCGAGACGCTCGCGCACCGCCTCTGGCGGAATGTCCGAGGTCGTCCGGTTCGCGTGTTGGAGACACCAGCGCTTGCAACCGAACTCCTAGACAAGTGGCAGACCCTCGTTCCGGCGTTCGACGATGGGCAGCGGCTCGTTCGGCTGATCGATCCGCGGGAGCGGACGATTGGCCGCGTCGCACCTGAGCTAGAGGCCAACATGGACCGCCCCAACGAAAGCGACACCACCGCGCCATGACGCAACGGTTCGGCGAGGACCGACAGGGCGGAGTAGCAGGGTCAGCGTCCGCCGACGATCCCTCCTACCCCGAATGACTAGGTCAAAAGAAACAAGACCTCGCGACTCCCTGTTTGACAGCGCATGGCTGAAGTGGGCTCAGGCCATCCGTCATGCCGAAGCGCTCGAGTCGGAGATAGAGGCGACACGCAGCGACGGCGACCCTCAGCCGGGGTTCGCGAGCAGCGCACGATACGAAGCGCACCGGCATGGCTTCGGAGTCTTCATCGACCGAATCGCGCCGACCCCGCCTGGACAACTTCTCCTCCTCGGCGACACCGCCAACAACTTTCGGGCCGCCCTCGACCACCTCGCGTGGGCCATCGTCTGCCGGGGCAGGACGCCCGCGGAGACGCTGACGAACAAACAACAGCGCGGCGTCTATTTCCCTATCGCCAACGAGCGGCGCCAGTTCGCCGGCGAACTACCGGCGAAGCTCCCGGGTGCGCGGCGATCAGACATCGCGCACGTGAGGCGCCATCAGCCGTACCATTTTGGCGAACGATCTCGGCCCCGGCACTACCTCAACCTGATGAAAACCATCAACGACGGGGACAAGCACCGGACGGTCCAGCCGATCTGGGTCCAGCCGATCGAGGCGGCCGTCGAAATCACGGATCAGCGCGATTGCGTGATCCCTGGCCGCATGCACCGGATGCGGCCCCATCCGCTGAAGGTCGGCGCAGAAATCACGTTCCTGCCAGCGCGGAAGACCGGGCCGAATCCCGAGGCTGACGTGAGGTCGGCAATCCGCGCGGAACCGTGTATCGAGCACAGCGTCTCCGTCGAGACCTGGATCGGACACGCGATCCGTGGCCTCGCAGCGCTGCTCGGAGCCTTCTCGGCGCCGCCGAGCGCAATCAACGACCTCTTTGGTCGAGGGCTCGAACCGGTCAACCTTCGGAGCGCCTGCTCGAGGTGATCAACGAACGGGCGGCGAGCGAGGCCTACACCCTCGCCTACAGGCCGGCGAGCTTTGAGATCCACGCCGGTGCGCCGTCGTTCATGGAGGGGAGTTTCGAGCAGCGGAATGACGGCCGCGTCTCCTAGCGCGAGGATGCGGCGACCGCTCTAGACCTCGTCGGTGGCGAACCACTCGGGCATAGCCTCGGGGTCCGCGGACTCGAAGCCAGCCGCTAGATCATTCTCCTGCCACTTGGGCTCACCGTTCGGAAGGCGCATCGGGTAGTTGTCGGCCGCGTAAAGCACGGTCCCGAACGCGGCCTTCCCGAGGGCAAGCATCGTCACCGTGTAGAGCAATAGCCCGGTCGAGTTGGCTACATCGCAGGACGGTCGAAGCACGTGCTGAAGCCCATCCTCCTGCGGCATGGCTCCTAGCGTGAGCGAGCCAAAGCTCGGATGTGTGCTGTCGGTAAGCCGCCCATAGAGATGGGCCAGTGTTGTCACGCCGGGCGTTGCCTCTGGGGCGCTGGGCCACTCCCGCTCTGCCGCAGCTATGAGAGCGCTAACGGCAATCGGCCGAACGGGCAGGCCGATCGCAGAGTTGCCGCCCAGGCCGAGACGCCAGAGGAGTCGCTGTACGTCGTTCACGCGGCCCTTCTTGAGCCGAGGTACGACCTCCTGCGCCATGTAGCACGGCACGCTGCACGTCTCGAACAGTGCTCGGACCACGGCCGGCGCTGCGGCCGGGTTGTCTGCGTTGATAAGGCTGATGAGCCCATCAACTAGGTTGACGCTCATGCGGACGAGGTTTAGCGCTTGCTGGTAGATAAAGAAGCTGGCTAGCGGGGCGTGTAGCTCGACGCTCTCCCGGCGAGCGGCTTCCATCCTGTCGGCGAGCTGCGGGTAGACCTGCTCCCAGTCAGCGCGCATGTTCTCGATCCCGAGCGGAATGTCGCGGTGCTCATCGAGCAGTCTCGTTTGAAAGTGCTCACTGAAGTGGATCATCGGCCCAGCTTACGACCGATGCCGCCTCGCAACGACGTACGCGGCAGCGCTAGCAGCTGATGCCGCGATCGGCTCAAACAAGCCAAGTTTCGGGCCCGCTGGACGGGTATCGGCCATGCCCGAGCGTCCCTGAACGCTCGGCGTTTCGCGTTCCAGGGACCGCCAGGGCGCGTCACAGGGCACGTCTAATTGGGCGGCGTGCCAGTCAGCGCTCGTCCGGGCGCAGCTTCATCAGCGCGGCGTGCCACGTCCGTCGTGCTTCGGCTGCGTCAGCGAGGGTGGTGCCGACGGTCGCCACGCCGCTGAGAATCGGGCCGACGCCGGGCACGAACGAGACGCCGATGTTTGCCGCGTCTTCCTTCAGTTCTTTCGCGAGGTCAGGCCTCGCGTCGTTGAGCGCGGCGAGCAGATCGGCCGTGATCTCGCGGCCCACGCTCGCCGCGAACTCTGGCGATTGCTCACCCTCGGTGGCGACGACGCGCTCCTCGGCGGTGCGCAGGCGTGCCCGAGCCTCTTCGCTTCCGGGATGCGCGCGGAACTCGCAGATCTCCTCCCAGGTCAGCCTCTCGATGCCGCGAATCGCAAACCAGAGCGCTGTCTCGCCAGGATGATCCTGGACACCATCGGGAACGGCGGAAAGGAGCGGCTCGAAGAGTGACGTGACGTTGACCGTCGCCTCCATCGCCGCCGCCACCACGGTGTCCCGGCTCATCGCATCGATGGTGAATTTCCGCCGATTCCAGTTCTCGTCGTCGCGCGGCACCTCGCGTTCGAGAGTGGCTTTCAGCTCGTTCAGTTCCGGTTGTAGCTGCGCCTCTGCGATCACGTCGTCAGAACTGATTGACCCGGCCCAGTTGGGTTCCAGGACTTCCAGCTCGTCGATGACGTCGGTGTGCCACTCCGCCGAGTACTGGACGGCCAACTTGTCCGACATGACGTGCATGTCTTCGGGCTTCGCGGGTATGCCTCGCCCCGGTTGCGCGCCAAAGCCGATCTGGAAGTCCTCACCGACGTTGCGTACCGTCCGCGCAAGTTTGCGCCGCTCGGGAGTCGGTTCGACGGTGACCCCAAACGCCATGTGATCTCCGATTGTCTGTTCGTACAGCCCTGCCTCGAAGATCACGGCGTCAAAGAGAATCGCCGCGACCTTGGCGCGGGTAACGGGTGCCGGACTAGTCGGATCCTGAAACAGCTCGACGCTCGACCGAAGCGGGAAGTAGGCGTTCTTCATGCGTCGAGGGTAAGCGGTCGTCCTGTCAAACCGAAGTACGTCAGCCCGCCGTCTACCGCGCCCGGCCGCCCCGTCCGAACCGAAGGGGGCGAGCCTCGCGATTCGGATCGGCGGCCGGCGCGTCGAGCCGGAGAAGTCCCTGTTACCGGCCCGCTACGGGCCCTCCAAGCCTGAGCCCTCATCTTCGACTGGCTCATACCCCGCTTGCTCCGGAGATCCGAAGATTCGCATCACGATCGTGAACCTCCCGTGAGCGTCATCGGGGAGAGCGACCGCCGGCATCGCGGCGAGCTTCTCGGATCGATCGGCGTTGAGCTGGACGAGCCGCCGCCCCAACGTGCCCATCTCCTGCTCCCAAACAGCCGCCTTCAGCGTGGCGACCAGTTCCGCCAATGAGTGCGCGAGCGCGTCGTCGACTGTGCCCTCTCGATTCGCTGGTCCGGCCGCGACAGACACGTGCACGGCAACGTTCTTCATGTGTCCAGCCGAGTCGACGACGCCCCGCACACTGACCTCCTCGTGATGAGCGCTCACGCGGTGGCCAACGTGCTTGTCCCGGATGTGCATCACGTCCTCGTGGACTCTCCTCGCTTCCGGTCCGAGCTGGTCGAGAAGACGTGACGGCTTGACTTGGCGCCGCCCGGTCTTGAAGACGCGACCATAAGCTGTGACGGCTGCCTCCCACAATGCTCGGCGAGGGAAGTGGTGCGTCAGATCGGATGTGAGCTCGTGGCGGGCGTGCAGTGCCATCTCGACCTGCTGTAGATCGCCCCAGATCGAGCACCACTGCTCCAGTTCCGCGACTACCGGGCCCTCTAGTCTCACCTCGCGTTCCGACACGCCCGGACACGTTAGGACGTGCGAGCCGCATCCCCCTGATTCCCCTGGTGGCTAAACAAGACGCGGGCCATCAGAGGACGGTGGCGCTCAGGCGCGAGCTCCGAGGCTGACTTTGCTTGCTCGAGCGCATGATCGAGCTCCGAAGACGCGTTCGTCGTCTACATCCATGGCCTCGCAGTTTTGGCCCAGGGGCGCCCCGGCGAGGCCGCGATCCTGCAACGAGGCGTCCTCCGGCGACAGCCCTCCAACCTGCTCTCGCGCCTCCTCTTGGAGCGGATACAACGCCTCGAGCCGGGCGCCTACCAGGACAACCCAGCACTCGTACACGACCTCGAAGCTGAACTTCACAGCGAACGCATCGCCATCCTCAGAGCGGAGGCAGAGCAGCGCGAACCCGACGGTCCCTACGCCCCCGCGCCTTGCTCCCACCGCCAATCGGGCGTCGAACGAGGGGCTCACGCTCGCCAAAGGCCAGTCCGGCCCGCACGTCCGCAGCAGCGGTCGCAGGCTACGCCGGAATCGGCTTCACCAAGCGAAGTTTCGCACCCGTTCGACCAGTATCGCCCATTGGTAGCGCCCGCGGTGAAGGGACGCGAAGGATTCCATCGCACGCGCGTCGTAGGCTCGCCCTCAGACCATTAGCGGTACCCGTGGGGGCGTGCCAGCATTACGATGCGTTGCCCGCGAGACATGATCTAGGGGGTGCAGAGTGAGCGTCGGAGCGGCGAGTGCAGCATTGATTGGGGCCGGCGGCGCCGTCGTAGGGGGCGGACTAACGGCCGGATTGAGTATCTGGAACGAGCGGTGGATTCACAGCCGAACCGGGGCAGAAATCGAAGCGCAGAACGAACGCGACCTGCGGACCGCCGCTCGGCTCGTCCACGCCGAGATGGAGAGCAACAAAGAAATCTACGCCGCCGCCAAGGGGAGTGCCGCGACCTGGGTTCTCAACCCCAGCGACGTGATCGTGACCACGAGCTGGGATTCGCATCGGTCGCTGCTCACAGCGGAGCTGCCGGACCAAGTGTGGAAGCAAGTTACGAATGCCTTCCTACATGTCGAAGCGGGACGACTCGGGCCTGCAAGCGCGATGCCCGACATTGCGGACCAAGTGATCGCAAGACTCGCTCGTGCGTTGGAGGCGATCGAGCCTTTCACGGCGTAGGCCCGGCCATGCGTGGGCTGCTGCGCACGGCGCACAACCGCAGCACTCAAGCCCTGGCTCTCCGCCGTCCTCGCCGTCGACTCAGGGGCGCACACCCGCTCTGCTGCCGCCGGCTCTCGCGTCGCTTCCGCCGATGTCGCCGAGCAGCTCGGCGGCGATGCGCTGGGCGGTCGCGTGGGTCGGTGCATGCGCGCGCATCGCGGTGAGGAACGGCTCGCGTCCGACACTGAGGACAGTCGTTTCGTCCGTCGCCCGCACCGTGGCCGTGCGCGTCACCGCGTGCAGTAGGGCGATCTCGCCGAAGCCGTCTCCGATCCCCAGGTGCCTGATCTCCCGTTGCTCTTTGGTGACGAGAACCTCGCCGTGTGTGATCGCGAGGTAGCTGTCACCGATCTCACCCTCGCTCACGATCGCGGCGCCCGCCTCAAAGCGCTCGTAGTGTGCCTCGCGCGCAAGTGTTTCGATCGACGCGGCGGGCAGCGCGCTGAAGATGTCGAGTTGACGCAGCACGCCGATCTCGACAACCGGGATCGACGCTTCGGAGTCGATTCGGCGGATGCGCCGCGCGGTGACGAGCACGACCAGCGGCGCCAGGCACGCCAGGCCGATGAACGTGAACTTCGTACCGCCGATTCCGATCAGCAGTGGAACTAGCAGTGCTCCGAGGGCCAGGCCCGCGTCTCGCATTGCCTCGATCAGCGAGAAGGCGCACACCATCACGTCGAGCGGCGTCGAGCGCTGAAGCAGGGTCTGCGCGGCGACCGCCTGGACCGCGCGCGAACTTCCGACGAGCGCCAGCAGGAGCACGGCCGCGAGGACCGTCGAGGCTGCGGCGAGTGCACCGAGCGCGAGCGCGCCGAGCAGAGCCGCTACCACCAACGGCACCGCCAGCCGACGACCGACCAGCACCAGTGCTGCTACCCCCCCGAGCACGCCGCCCGCGCCGAACGCCGCGCTCAGGTAGCCGGCGGCGCCCGGTCCGACGGCGAGCACGTCTACGGCCAGCACGACAACGAGCAGGTCGATCGCGCCCTCGATCGCCGCAGCGCTCACAGGGAACGCGATCAGTGCTCGGGTGTTCGGTCGCGACGCGATCACGCGCGCGGCCATCCTGAGTTCGGAAAGCGCCCCCCTTTCCTCATCTTCCTCGACGGCGCCGGCTCGCAGCGCGCGAACGCTGGAGAGAAACGGTGTCGCGCACAGCCAGGCGGCAAACACCGAGCACGCGAGGCCCGGTCCTTCGATCGTCACGAGCACTCCGACAAGCGCCGGACCTGCGAGCGTGCCGATCCCTTCACACCAGCTCGTAGCCACGTTCGACGCAGTTAGCTCGTCGGGGTGACCTACGACCAAAGGCAGCAGCACGGGATGCATCGAGCGGGCCACGCTGACCGAGAGCGAAAAGACGATCGCCGAGCCATAAACCAGCACCACGGACGTTTCCGCGAGGATCGCCGCGCCACAGCACGCAAGCGCCACCGCCGTGAGTGCGTACGCGAGGGTCAACAGGCGCGAGGGTCCGATGCGCGACAGTCGCGCCGTGGCCATCGGCGCCAGCAGCATCGACGGGACCAGTTGCACGAGCGCCACGAACCCTGCCGCCGACGCCCCGCCGCGTCCGTAGGCGTAGATGATGAGCGCCAGCCACTCGCCGAACTCCGCGGAAATCAACAGCAGGTACGCGAACAGCAGGCGTGTCAGCGTGCGGTTGTGCGAGACCTCCGCGATCACGCGCCCGGCGGTTCCTCGCTTGGGTGTCATCGCAGGCTAGGTCGCGTCACGTCGTTGCCGAACGCGCCTTTGCCGCTGCTCCGGGTCGAGCCGCGTGACGTACCCGTGGCCTGGAGCGCCACGACGGCGAACCACACGTCGCTGCTGCGTCTCATGTCCCACCCCCGTGCGCTGCGGAACCATCTGGATCGCGCGATGCGACCCTATTTGGCTTCGTAGGTGAACTGGTCGGCCGGAGTGGCGGCGTTCGTACCTGCGGAGGTGGTGAGCTTGACTTCCACGACGCCGGTGCTCGTTGAGACAGGTGTGACCGCCGTCATCGAGGTGGGGGAGAGGACCGTGAATTCTTTCGCCGGCAGTTTCCCGAACGAGACACTCGTGACGGTCGGGTTCTCGAAGTTCAGGCCGGTGATCTTGACCTTCTTGCCGCCCGCGACCGAGCCCTTCGCGGGGGCGAGCTTCGTGATGGTCGGGGGCAGTCCTCGCCGCTGTCTGCAGCCGCCCGCTTCGTTGCTCCAGAGCTGCTGGTAGTAGTAGTCGCGGCCGTCGACGACCTGGTTGTAGAGCGCGCCGTCGGGGGCGGTGCCGAGCGGCGTGCCGAACCTCATTTTTTCCTCAAAGGTCTTGTTGCCGCCCGCCCATGCGCCGTCCTGGCAGATGTCCGCGACCTCTTCCGGCCCTTCCACGGACTGGTTCAACCAGCTGACCTCGAAGGGGTCGGTGATCATCTCGGCGAACTCGTGCACGATGCCGCCGCTGAGCGCACCGTCGCTGATCCCGTTCGGTTTCTGGGCGCTCGCGCATTCCGGTTCGTCGGCGACGTATGGCACCACCGCGTACGCTTCCGGCCCCTCGTAGTTCGGGTTCGAGGGTTCCTCGGTGGAGAGGTTGTTGCTGTGGTAGGCACAGAACTTCACGCGTGAACAGCCGGCGGCCTTCACACAGACCGAAACGCCGGGGGGCAGCAGCACGAAGTAGGCGACGTGCGGTTCTTCGCCGGCAACGTAGCCACCCGGTGTGAAGGACGCCGCGAGCTTGTGGGCGGCGATGAGGTGGGTGATCTCGGCCCCGATCTGCTGGTCGTCGATGCACGGCGCGGTGAGCTTTTCTGCGCATTCCGCGGTGGCTTCGGCGGGGTAGGGGTCCTTATCGGTGAGCGCCTTGCCGAAGTGCGTTTCGTAGCGCACGTCGGTGCTCGAGTTCCCGCTTGTCCCGTAGTACTGGGTCAGGATCGAGTACTGGTTCTGGTCGGAGCCGTTTTCCTTTTCCAAGCCCTTGAAATACGTGGTGATCCCCGACTCATAGCCGGCGGGGAAGGCAGCGGTGCCCTTCGGATCCCAGTAGACGAAGTAGGTCGTGGCGGTGGTCATCACCCCTGCGCCAGCCGTGATGAGCGGCTCCCGGGGGTCTTCGGTGCAGTTGGAGTCCGCCCCGTCGGGGTAGCATTCAGGAGCCGGTGAGGCCAGCCGGATGCTCGGGGCGGCCTGCGGAACGGCGCCGACAGGTGCGGTCTGGGAGGCGCCGGCTAGCGGCTCGTAGCTCAGCGTCTTGCCGCCCGGCGCTTCGACGATCACGGCCGACGCGCTCTCGGCGCAGACCATCGCCACGATCACGGCCAGCGCGACGAGGACTCCGAGGCGAGCCACGAAGCTTCGTGAGCTGCTGCGCGGCGCCGTTCGGTCGCCGTTGGTGCCGACGCACCCCTGCGGTGATCCGCTCATTCCCCGCCCCCTATTCGCGATGCTGTGCCGGGCCGTCGACCCGAGTCGTACGCGCGATGGTACAGGAGGGCCTTCCGCGCACGGGGCGGCTCCTGGTTCGTCCCGCCCGTCCCCGGGTAGCTACGGCCCGTGGCAATGCACGGTGAGTCGGGGGGCGGCACGAGCGAGTGCCCGAGGGAGCGCCGGTGAGCGCTCCGGAACCGCCGCGTCCGCCCGAGGACCCGACGCAGCCCACGGAGCCGCTGCGCGCGCCGATCCCCCCGCGGGAACCGGTGCCCCCGCGTCGCCCGCTTGCGCCTCCCCTCGTCGAACGACGGGTTGCCGAACCGCTCCCGCCGCCGCCCGAGGATCCGTGGTGGGGGAGTGCCGGGTCGGTTTTCCTCGCCGTCCTCGTTGCGCTGCTGATAGGCGGGGTGGTGGGCTACCTGATCGGCCACAGCAACGGCGAAAACAGGGCCGTGAGCAACGCGCAGCAGCGCACCGTCACGAACACCCGGACCGTGACCCAGCCGAAGACCGTGGTGCACACCAACACGGTCACGAACAACACCGTCACGCAGGCTCCCGCCAACGCCGCCAACGAACAGCGTCGCGTCGAAGCCGAAGCCCAGGTGCGCACGCTCGAACGCGAAAACGAAGAACTGAAGAGCGCCGCGGCGGGCTGAGGCGCGAAGCGCGAGGCCCCGCCCGACGCCCTGCGGCTCAGTCCGCGACTTCTCGGTCCACTTGATCCTCGAGCGCGTCGAACTCCTCATCGCTCATGGGCGTGGGCGGTTCGCGGCGCACAGGACCGAGCTTCCGTGCATGGTGTCGGACCCTGTGCAGCGCGTGCCGGAGAGCTTTGTGGGGTTCGAGCAGCCACACGGTGAGCCCGAGGACCGCAGTTCCGCCGACCACGAGCGCGAGGCCCACGTAGCCCGTCGCGCCGCGCGCATGGCCCCAGGCTGCGCCGCGGAACAAGAATGCCGCCGCATGACACCACGCACAGACTGAGGAAGATCAGCGCCAGCCCGATTTTGTCCCGCAGCTCGAGTGCCTCGAGCTCGTGGTTCGCCACGCTCCTTGCCGCGCTCCGTCGTGATCTGGCGTTCGTCGGATCCGTGGAGGCCTCGTGCATCGGCCAAGTCTCTCAGTAGCCCACACCCGCGAATCTCTCCGTCGACTCCAGCACCCCAGGTACACTCGCGCCCGTGGACACGCTCCGCCTGCGCCCGATGAACGACGAGGAGTTCGCCGCCTTCAGGGCCCGCGCGATTCACGACTACGCAGTCGAGAAGGTCGCCGCGGACGAGTGGCCCGAGGACCGGGCCGCTGCGCTCGCCGAGCAGCAGACCGACGCGCTGCTCCCCGACGGGAGGCGCACCGAGGGGATGTTCATCGTGATGGCCGAGTCCGATGACGACGGCCCGGTCGGCTACGCATGGCTCGCGCTGCAGAGCCCGGACGTGTCCTCCGCGTGGATCTACGACCTCGCGATCGACGACGAGCAGCGCGGCAAGGGCTACGGGCGCGCGCTCCTGAACGGCCTCGAACAGGTCGCCCGCGAGCACGGTCTCGGGTCGATAGCGCTGAACGTCTTCGCAGGCAACGACTACGCGCGGCGGCTCTACGAGCGCGCCGGCTTCAAACCCACGTCGATGCGCATGGCGAAGCCGCTCGACGACGAGCCGGAGTAGTACCCGAGCCGCGAGGGCGACGTGGCGCCCGCCGCCGCGCCCTGTTCCGCTCAGCGCTGAGCGGTGAACACGTGCGCGACGGCCCCGCCGCTGAAGGCGGTCGTGCTCACGGGCTCAATCGCCAGGGGCTCGGTGAACAGCGGTTCGCCCGCGCCGAGCACGACGGGGTGGACGACGAGGCGGAACTCGTCGATCAGCTCCTGCTCGACGAGCGATCTCGCGAACCGCGCGCCGCCCTTCCTCACCCCACCCGCCGATAGCCCACGTGCGTGCTCAGCGGCGAGGGCAGCACCTCGAAGGGCTCGAAATCGAACTCCGTCACTCCGTCGAAGATCCGCTCGCCCGAACCGAGCAGCACGGGGGCGATGTCGAGCCAGAGCTCGTCGATCACGCCCGCCTTGAGCGCCTGACGGACGGTCGAGGCGCCTCCCGCGATGTCCACGCCCTTCCCGCTCGCGACCTCGCGTGCCTGTGCGTAGGCCGCGTCGAAGCCCTCGGTCACGAAGTGGAAGGTCGTCCCGCCCTCCATCTCGATCGGCGCGCGTGCGTGATGGGTGAGGACGAACACGGGTGCGTGGTAGGGCGGCTCGGGCCCCCACCAGCCGGTCCACTCCTCGTCCCACTCGCCGCGTATCGGCCCGAACATGTTGCGACCCATCACGTACGCCCCGCGCGGGCGCAGCAGGAGGCCTTCCGCGGTGGAGTCCGCCTCGTTCGCGCGCTCGTTGCCGAGGTGCCACTCGTGAAGCTCGCGGCCCCGCTTGCCGAGCGGGTTCTCGCTGCTCTGATCGGGCCCGGCGACGAAGCCGTCGAGCGAGATCGACATGTGGCAGGTGGTGGTATCCGCCATTTCTCTCCTCCAAGTCGTTGGTTGTTTTCGGGTTGCGCGCCTCTAGAGGGCGGCGATCAGATCGCGGAAGGCGGCGGGCTGGGAGAGGAAGGGGTGATGGCCCGCCGCGATCTCCACCACCTTGCCCGCCCGGCCCGCGAACGCGCGCTGTGCCTCGACGGGAGTGCCGCGGTCCTCCGTGCACACCAGGTAGGTCGATGGGACCTGCTGCCAAGCCGCCGCGCGCACCGGCGCTGAGAGCACGGCGAGGCTCTGGTGCGCGGTCCGCTCGGTGGCCTGCAGCTGGATCTCCGGGGTGCAGTCCTGCAGGAACGTCTGGGCCATCGCCTCCTTGCGCACGGTGAAGGTCCCACCCTCGGGGTCGATCTCCAGGAAAGGCGCGGGCTCCTCGCCGCCGAAGGAGGCGAGGCTCTCCCCGACCTCGGGCAGGTAGCTCGACACGAGCAGCAGGTGGCGCACGCTCTCCACGCCCGCCGCCGCCTCCGCCGTGACGATCCCGCCGTAGCTGTGTGCCACGACCACCACCGGTTCCTCACCCGCGGTGAGGAGGCTCCGAACGGCCGCCACGTCCTCGGGCAGGCCCGGCCCCGCCGCATCGGGGCGCTCGCCCGTCTCTCCGCAGCTCGGCAGCACGGCCGCCTTGCTCGACACGCCCGCCTCCGCGAGCAGCTCTGCGGTGGAGTGCCACCACCACGCTCCGTCCTTCACGCAGGCCCCGTGCACGAACACCACCCTCATCGCGACCTGCTCATCGGGCGTTCAATACGCCGAAGCGGAGGATCGTCGTGTCGCGCGAGCGCTTCGCGCTGAGCGGCCTCAGATCGATCCGCGGAAGGGTCGGGGCGGAGAAGGGGATGCCTTCGCCGAGCAGCACCGGCACCACGTAGACGAGGATCTCATCGACGAGGCCCGCCGCCAGGCACTGCGCGGCCACGTCGGCGCCGAGGATCTCGACGTTCTTTGTGCCCGCCGCAGCGCGCGCGGTCGCGACCGCCTCGCCGATGTCCCCGCTGAGGAAGGTGACCCCCGGCGGGGGTGGGTCCGGCGGGCGATGGGTGAGCACGAAAACGGGCCCCGAGAAGGGGTAGTCCACGCTCCCCGGGTCCTCAGCCTGCATCCGGTCGCCCACATCCGAGGTGCGCCGCCCGACGAGCATCGCGCCCGTGGCGGCCGCCACCTCCGTGAAGTCCTCGAGGTCGACGAAGTCCGTGAGCCGGCGGCCCTCGCCCCAGTCCATCACGTGGCCAGCAGCCGCGATGAAGCCGTCCAGCGACATGCACCGGTTGACCACGATCTTGCTCTGCGGGGCGCCCGGTTCGCTCATCTCCTTGAGAGCTTATGCGGCCGCCCCCGGGCGTTCGGGCTCACCCGCGCCTCCCGGACTGGCGCCGCTCAGCCGATCAGCCGCGCCAGGAAGCGCCACGTGACCCGCTCCACAGATCTTCACACATCGAATACGACCCGCAGTAGGATCGCGGCGAGGGAGGGATCGCGGCGTGCGGGCGCCGGTTGCGACCGCACAGGGGTAAGCCGGGACCCCTGAGCAGAACGGGAGAGGGGAGCACCCATGAGACTCACGAGAGCCGCCGGACTCGGTGCCGCACTCGCTGCGACCGCCACGCTGATGCCGGCGCTCGCCGCGGCGCATCCCGCCGGCCGGGCTGCGACACCGCTCGCGAGCGGGGCACCGGTGGTCAGCTCGATCGCACCCACCACCGGCCCGAGCTCGGGAGGAACCAACGTCCTGATCCGCGGGGAAGATCTCAGCGGCGTGAGCACCGTCTACTTCGGGACCACAGCGGTGAACCTGAAGAAAGCCTCGAGATCCGCTGCGAGCGTGAAGGTCAAGAGCCCCGCGGGCAGCGGCGTCGTGGATGTCACCGTCGAATCCTCCGCGGGGCACAGCGAAGCCGCCCCCGCGGACGAGTTCTCCTACGCCCCCGTTCCGCCCACCGTCACGAAGGTGAGCCCGGCCAGCGGCCGTGCGGCGCAGCAGCGCCCCGTGCACATCGCGGGAACGAACTTCATCGGCGCGACCGAAGTTCACTTCGGCACGATCAGCGTTCCGTTCAAGGTCGAAAAGGCGACGAAAATCTCAACGCAAGCCCCGATCGCCACGGTGCTCGGGCCGGTCGACGTCACCGTCACGACCCCCCAGGGCACGAGCGAACTCAGCCCGCACGACCTCTTCACGTTCGACAGCGAGCTCCCGCGCGCCGAATCGAGCTCTCGCGAGGGACCTGCGGGCGGCGGTGCGATCGTGAAGGTCAGCGGGGAAGGGCTGCTCGAAGCGAGCGCGGTGCATTTCGGCAATGCCGCGGGCGAAGTCCTCGAAGTGATCAACGACGCCGAAATCCGGGTGATCTCACCGCCGCACGTCGCCGAACGCGTGCCGATCACGGTGACCACGCCGCAGGGGACGAGCGAAGCGTTCTGCTCCGGGGCGCGTTGCGCTCCGATCGCCAAATACGACTACATCCCCACCTTCAGCTCGATCGCCCCGGGCAGCGGCCCACTCGAAGGCGGCACCCCGGTCACCGTCGAAGGCGCGGGCTTCTCGACCAAGCCGGGCGGCACGATCATCCTGATCGGCGTGCGCGAAGCGACCGACGTGCAATGCGCCTCGATCTACTCCTGCACCGCGCTCACGCCGCCGGGCAAACACGACGGCACCACCGAATCCGTCCAGGTTCGCGTGCCCACGAACTACAACAGCAAAGAAAGCGTCACTGAAGAAAGCGAAGCCGCGCAGTTCACCTACGAATAGTCCGGCACCGTCTGCCGCGCGCCGCGAGCCGCCGGCGCGCGGGGGAGGGGCCTCGCGTCGTTCCCCAACCTTCGCCCTCCTCGCGCGTTGATCAAGGAGTGGGAGGAGCACGCTCCCCGATTGGTAGATGCTTTTGCGCGTGGGGGCGAGCCGCCTAGAATCGGTCCCACCGCTGGAGAAGGAGCTCCGTGAGGGAAGAGCCCAGAGGGCCGAGGGGAAGTCGAGGTGAGCACGGACGTCCGGTCCGCGCTCTGACGCGCGCTCTGCGCGCCCGCGGGCCGCTGCTCCTGGGGGTGCTGCTCGCCATCGTGCTCACCTGCGCCTCGGCTGCCTCCGCGATCGTCCTCCACACCGGCGGAGAGACCTTCAGCTACCAGCCCGCTCCGGGCGCGAGGATCGGCGGAGGGGAAAAGGGCAAGGGCGTGCACCTGAACTCGAAGTCCCCGCTGCTCTACTTCGGCGGGCCGGTGATGCGCTCGAACACGAACTACACCTTCTACTGGGCGCCTCCGGGGTCCCCCGAATACCCCGCGGGCTACCAGAGCGGGGTCAACCGCTTCTTCGAAGATCTCGCCCACGACAGCGGCACGCTCGGCAACACCGACTCCGTGCTCGTCCAGTACGGAGACTCGAGCGGCGAAGCGGCGAACTACGACTCGCACTTCGGCGGCGCGTTGATCGACTCCGACCCCTACCCCGCCAACGGCTGCACCGCCGCCCCGATCTGCCTCACCGACGCCCAGATCCGAGCTGAGCTGCTCGGCTACATCGAAGCGCGCAAACTCCCGGTCGATCTCGAACACGAGTACTTCGTCCTCACGCCCCCGGGTGTCGAAAGCTGCACGGAATCGCCGGGCAAGCACTGCTCGGACGGGACGAGCAGCCGCTTCTACTGCGCCTACCACACCTTCTCGCCGGCGAGCGGGAGCGCGCTCGTCTACGCGGACGACCCTTACGTGGACGGGCTGCCCTGCGACAACCCGAACCATCCCAACGCGAACCCCTCGGACTCTGCGATCAACGGGGGTCTAGCCCACGAGCACAGCGAGTCGGTCACCGACCCAGAGCTCAACGCGTGGCACGACTCGAAGGGCGAAGAGGCCGCGGACAAGTGCCACGACGGCAAGGAAAAGATCGAATTCGGAGAACCGCTCGGCGAAGCGCCCGACCACTCGCTCTACAACCAGGTGATCGACGGCGACCTGTACTACTACCAGCAGATCTGGAGCAACGCCACCGGGGAATGCGAGCAGCGCGCCGAAGCGATCCCCACCATCTCCAAAGTCAAGCCGAAAAACGGCCCCCCCGCGGGAGGCACGACGGTCACGATCACCGGTACCGGCTTCACCTCGCCCGCGACGGTCGCCTTCGGCGAAGCGCAGGGCACGAATGTCGTGGTGCACTCGCCCACCACGATCACGGTGGAGTCTCCGGCGGGCGGGCCGAAGACCGAGGTCCCCCTCAGGGTGAGCACGTCCGCGGGAACGAGCACCGCCACCAAGAAGACTCAGTTCAAGTACAAGAGCAAATGAGCGCGCGCCGGCGCTAGGACGCCGGCGGCGAGGCTTCTTCGGCTTCGCGAGTGCGCGCCAGTTCTTCTTCGTGGAGCTTCAGCCGTTCAGCGCGACGAGCTTCGGTGCGTTCGTGGCGTTCGCTCAGTTCTTCAGCTGATTTCGGTGCCTTCGAGTGCCCGAAGGGGTGGCGTTCTTCGCGCTTGCGTGCCGTTTCTTCGCGTTTGAGCTGCAGTTCTTCTTCGCTCTTGGGCAGCCGTGCGCTGTGTTCCTTGGGCACTTCTCTCGCCTTGCCGGCGTTCCGCCGCGATCAGCTTGTTGCCTTCGTGGCGCGTCTGGCGGCGTTCGGAGCTCGCACGGCGTTCGCCTTCGCTGCTCGGCCCGTCCCCACCCGAGCGTGCGCCCCCGTGAGGGCCCCCGCCGCCCCCGCCGCGACCGCCCCCGCCGCCGTGGCCGCGCACTGCCGAACCGCCGCCGGTCCCCGTGGGCGCGTTGAAACTCGACGCGTTCTCGATTTCGGGCAGCACGCCGCCCGCGCTCGGCGCCGTGTCCCGGCCGTGCGTGCGTTCTCCGGCAGGCGCGCTTTCGCCGCCACCTCCCGCGAACGCCGGCGCGCCCCCGAAGGCCGTCGAGCCTCCGGGGCGTGACAGAGGCGAGGAAGGTCCGTGTCGGAGTGCTCGCCGCCGCGTTGGTAGCGACGCTCGCCGGAGCTTCCGGACCGCTGAGGACGCTCACTCCCACGCCCGCCGAGGCGCCCAGGCAGACCATCCCTGCGGCGACCTTGCAGAGCAGTGCGTTGAACCCCCCGCCCGCGAACTCCGCCGCTGTGCCCGCGACCGCCCCGACGGTCGCGCCGCCCGCCACGGACACCGGGTCGCTCGAGCCGAGCCCGAGCGCTTCCTCGAGCGCCCGGTACTTGAGGCCGAGCGAGGGGGCGATCGGGAGCAGGGCGCCGAGCTGCCTGCGCTGGCGGGCCATGCCCGTCGCGTAGGCGCGGCAATCCGGGCAGGCGCGCATGTGGCGGCGCAGGCGCGCGCGCAGCAGCGCAGCGCCGCGAGCGCTCGCGAGCTCTTCGCGGATCTCGCGGCAGTCCGCGTCACGCGCGGCTCGCTCGGAGACGAGCTTCGAGCGTGCCTGGAAGACGAACGCCTTCACCTGCTCGGCGCGCACCCCGAGCACCGCTCCGACCTCCTGGTGGCTGAGACCGTGGACCTCCGCGAGCACGAGCGCGGCGCGCTGGTTCTCGGGTAGCCCGCGCAGCCCCTCGAAGACCCGCCGGACCTCCTCGCGCTGCTCGATCTGCTCGAGCGGATCGGGACCCTTCGCGATCTCGGCGTCCAGCTCCACGACCGGTCGCCGGCGGCGCAGGATGCTCAGGCAGTCGTTGCGCGCGATCGTGAACAGCCAGGGCCGCAGCATCACCGGCCGGGTGTCCGCGCGCAGCGCGCGATACGCCGAGGCGAACGTCGCCTGAACCGCGTCCTCCGCGTCCTGGCGCGAGCCGAGCATGTAGACGCAGAAGCCGAGCAGTTCCCGCACGTGGCGGTCGTAGAGCGTTTCGAAGGCCGCCGTGTCGCCTCGCCGGACGCAGGCCACGAGCCACTCGTCTGATGCAAGCCCCAGCCGGACCCGCGAGCCCGACTTGATGGCACTGCTGCGGTCGGACATTCCTCTCCTTGGCCCTCCCAAGCGGACTTCGTCCCTACCTAAACCTACTCATCTGTCAACCGCGGCGCAACGGTCACTCCGGAGCCGGCCTCAGAGCCGCTCCGACCCGCTCCGATCGGACGCACCGCCCGCAATCCGCACCACCTCCTGCAAGACGCACTCCCACACCATCCAGAACGCTGCGCCGCTCTCCCGGTTGGAGAGGGGCGAGTTCCTCGATTCCGCAACTGTCCAAACGAGGCCCTCGATGCTGGCCACGAGGCCCTGTCCGGCGAGCGCGCGCGCAGGAGACCATGCACGCATGGCAAGCGACCCGGAGATCATCGGTGGCCCGACGCTGATACCCGGCACCCCGCGAGGGCGAGACCTATCGCTTCAAGGTGCAGGATGGGCGCGCGGAAAAGCACGTCTATGTGCAGATCGCCGCCGCGCTCCACGCCGAGGCCTACGAGGATCCGCTGCGCAGCGGGATCGAGACGAAGGGCGAGTCGGTGCTGGTCGAGCTGCTCGCTCGCGGCAACGTGCCCACGCGCATCAAGATCACCTCCGCGGGGATAACCGAGGTCGGCGTGGATCGCCGAGCTCGTCCCTGCCTGGTCTGAGGGCGCGCCCAAACGCCGGCCTGGGGAAGGCGTCCGGGCGCGGCGCCTGGCCGGTGTGCGCGTCCCTCTCGCGCACACCGGCCGGCCGCCCCCGTTACGGCTCGGACGCGGGGGCACCGAGAGAGAAATACCCCCGCGTCCGGATCAGCCGTGCGTGCCCGGCATCGCTCAGCTCACAGCGAGCGTGTGGTCGCCCGCCGCCGCCGCCCGGCACATCGCCATCACGCAACCCTGCGGTTGTGAGCCAACTGGTCCCTGCGAATAGGAGAAGCAGCACCGCGTCACACCCCGGGGTCGTGTCGGGCAGAGTCTTTTCCCTTCGACGCCCGCGAGTCCAATAGTTCTTTGCGCGCTGAGGCATAGGAACCCCTTATCGCGGGAAGTCTGAGGATCTGTATGGTTCGCAGGATCACGAAGCCGGGGGCGGTGGTGTCCTTCAGGAAGGGCCAGCTGGAGTACTTCGTAGCCGTCGCCGAGGACGGGCAGATGACGAGCGCGGCAAGACGGCTCGGGATCGCCCAGCCCGCGCTCTCCCAGGCGATCGCTCAGCTCGAGTCCGAGCTCGGCCTGAAACTGCTCGACCGCCATCCGCGCGGCGTGCGCTGACCGAGGCGGGGGAGACCCTCTACGCGAAGGCTCGCCTCGCCGTGCGCGCGAGTGAGGACGCGGTGAGCACCGCTCGTTCGCTCGTGCGCGGCGAGCGCGGCGCGATCGACTTCGGTTTCCTCGGCTCTCCTCCGAGCCTCGCAAGCAGGATCGAGATGGACGCTTTCGCGCTCGCCCACCCTGAGATAACGGTGCACTACCGCGAGCTCGCCTTTCCCGGCGCCGACACCGCCTCGTGGCTCGCCGGCGTCGATCGTCGCCGCCTGCCATCTGCCCCCGGCCCACGAGCGGGTCTGGGTGCACCCGCTGCGCAAGGAACGCCGTGTCGCGCTGATCCCCGCGGGCCATCCGCTCGCGCGCCACCGCGTGCTCAGCGTCGAGGATCTCCTCGACGAGACCTTCGTCGGCTTCGATCCCTCGGTCGACACCGCCTGGGCGGGCTTCTGGAGCCTCGACGACCACCGCGGCGGCCCGCCGGCGAAGATCACGGACGACAGCGCGAGCAACCCGCAGGAGGTGCTTGCCGCGCTCGGCCACGGACGCGCGATCACCGCCGTCCCCGAGGCAGCCGCGCTGTTGCTCGGCAGCGTCCTCGAGGGACTCTCGATGACGCCCGTGCGCGACGCCGCACGGAGCCAGATCGCGCTGGTCGGTCACGTCGACCGCCGCAACCCGCTCGTCGACTGTCCTGCTCGACTTCGCGGAGGACTTCGCCGCGAACGCACGCAAGGCGCGTGCCGAGCTCGAGAGCACCAGCCCGGCCTAACCTCCCGGGCCGACCGCGAGGCAGGGCGGCCCGGCGCCCGTGAAGATCTGCGAGAGGAGCCCCACCGGGTTCAGCCCACCGTCGCTCTCGCCGAGGCTGCGCGCGCCGATCACGACCGTGTCGCCCGCGGGGATCAGCGAGGGCGTGACGACGATCGACAGCGAGCCCGCGCTCCCCCCGGTGGTCGCGATGCGCTCGAAGAGTTCCGCGGAGATGTGCGCGGCGGGGTATTCGCCCGGGCGTGTGGTGCACGAGGCCGAGTAGGGCACCACGCGCACGGGCACGCCGAGCGAGAGCGAGCTTTTCGTCTGCTCCCTGCGATGCCCACCACTTCGTGGATCGTCACGCTGATCGTCCCGTTCGGGTTCTGCACCACCGCGTAGGCGGGTGTGCCCCCGCCGCTGGATCCGAGCGCGATCACGAGCGCGACGATCGCCGCGGCGAGCGCGAGCGCCGCAGCAGCGGCGGGCGCGAGACGCCGCTGCCAAGCCGGGCGCACCGCCCTGCGCGCACGACGAGCTGTCCGCCCGGCGCGCGGCGCGCCCGCTGTGGCGGGCGGGACGGTCGGAGCGAGCGGCCGCGCGGGGGGTTCGGCGAGCAGCGCGCCATGCTGCTCGACGAGCTCGGCCCAGAGCCGGTCTTCGAACCTAGGCATCCTCGGCCCCTTCTCTTGCGAGCCTCGCCTGCGCGCGCTCGATCCGTGTGCCGAGCGCAACCGTCGAGATCCCGAGCGTCACGGCGGCCTCCGCCGGAGTGAGCTCGCAGAGCTCGACCAGTTCGACCGCTTCACGGTCGAGTTTCGACATCCGCTCGAGACGTTCGATCAGCCCACGGCTCGATCGCTCCACGTCGATCCAGAACATCAGCTCCTCTGTCTCTGCCCCGTCGAGCAGCCCGCCAAGCGAGCCTCGACGGATCGGGTCCTCCGCGCGCGGATCGGACTCGCGGTGACGCAGGTAGACGCGCCGTGCGAGCGGGATGACCCACGCACGAGGCCGGCTCGGGGACCGTCTCGATCGCGGCGAACGCCTGGATCGCGGCGACGAACGTGTCCGCGGTGAGGTCCGCGACGAGCTGCGGGTCCTCGTAGCGGCGCGCGAAGTACCCGACCACCGCCCCGAACTCGGAGCGGTAGATGCGCTCGAACTCGGCCAGCCGCGAGCCGGGTCGCGGCGCCGCCTTGCCCTGCCGAAGTTTCCGCCGCGGAATCATTCAGACTGTCGGATTGTCTGGGAAGCATCGTCATCGCCGGGGAGGAGGGGGTCGTCGTGATGCATGCCTCAGGCCACCGGTCGGACGGATTCTACATTCCGAGAACTGGAACTCATCGGTTTATCCGATGTCGATCTGGTTCGACGATGCGAAAGATCGAAATCCACGGCCGTTCGAGCCTATAGAGAAAGGATCGATCAGAGATGGCATCACGAGAACGTCCTCGCCGGCGATCGCACCGGCGTCTCCTACTACCCGGGGGACCGCTGCTCGCGGCCGCCGGGCTGCTCGCCGCGCTGCTCGCCGGCGGGGGGTCGAGCGCCGGGTGCGAGCCCGGCCTCGGCGCCGAGCTACACCGCGCTCGCCTCCACCGAGCCGAGCGGCCTGGCGATCGTCCAGGAGCCCGCGCCGCCTGGGCTCTCCGCAGGCGGCCACGCCGAGCTTTCCCGCGCAGCCGCCTGCGGGATCGAGCGGTTGGCCCGTCGCCTCCACGATCCGGCGGCTCTCGCTGACCGCGCCGGGGCTCAGCGCATGGATCGCGCGGTCCTCCGAAGGGGGCATCTGCGTGCTGCTCTACGACGGGCAGCCCGTGCACGGCGTCGCAGCGCTCGACATCGGCTGCTCCACGCCGGAAGGCCTCACACGCGGGGCAGAGGTCGAAGTCTCCGAAATCCCGGGGCTGCCAGGGGAGACGATCGCCGCCGGTGTCGTGCCCGACGGGGTCAGCTCCGTGAGCCAGACGATGGCCGACGGGTCGACGGCGAGGAGCACGGTCTCGGGCAACGCATGGGCGCGCATCTCCGCCGTCCCTGCCGCACCCGGCGAACAGCCCAACCGAGACGATCGGAGGATGAGGATGCGTAAGCGAACGGTCGGGACGCTCGTGGCCGTGCTCGCCTGCTTCGGCGCCTTCGCGCGCGAGCGAGGCGGACGCGGTCGAATACGTCCATCACGCGAGCGTCGGGAGCGGCGCGAACTACTTCGGGCCCTTCGTGGCGCTGTTCGGCGGCCGAAACGATCGGAACAGGGCAGGCGCTCGGCTGTGCGGGCATCCGCGGCATCTCCGGGGTGGTCTGCGAGACCGAACCGGGCGGTAAAGCGCTGATCTCGCTCGGTGGCGCGGTGGCCTCCGAACCGTACATCCACAACCACTCGACCTTCACGGGCGTGTTCAACGGGTTCTACTACTAGCTCCCGAGTCGAGGAGATCGGAGGGGCGGACGCCGAGGTCGGGCGCCCGCCCCGTCCGCCTCTCCCGGGCGAACCCGCGGCCGGTCGAGCGGATCTGCGCGCGGCCGCGCCGGCCACCGCTCAGAGTGGAGGCGTTGCGGGCAGCCGGTACTTGCGTGAGCGCGGGCTGCGCTCGAGCAGTCCGAGCTCGACGAGGGTGAGCGCGTAACGGTGGGCGGTGCTCGGCGCTCATCCCCGCCTCGCGGGCGAGCTCGAGGATCCCGCGGTCCTCACCCTCGGCGCCGAAGCAGGTCAGCAGCGAGAGGCCCCGCAGCAGCGAGCGCGAGAGCCGCCGGTCCGTGCTCGCGCCGGCTGGCGTCCCCGCCGGCGCGCGCGGCGGCCGAGCGCCGGCCCTCCCTCACCGGGCCGCAGCGCGCCGGAGATCAGCGCGGCGAGCCCGGGCGCGCGGCTGCGCGAGGCCGCGCGCAGCACATGGTCGACCTGCGCGGGGGAGAGGACGATCGAGATCGCCGGATCGGGGGGTTCGGGCATCGTCGAACGATGCTTCGCAAACCAGGACGATTGTCTGCATACGTTGTTTCTCTCGGGCCTTCGCGGTTGCGCTCCGGGAGAACTCCTTGCGCGTGCAATCATGCGGAGGATGAGCACCATCAGCGTCACTCACTTCACCGATCCGGGCTGTCCCTTCGCGTACTCGGCGAGCCCCGCGCTCGCGGTCCTGCACTGGCGCTACGGCGACCAGCTCGACTGGCGGCTGGTCACGATCGGCCTCGCCGAGGACCCGCAGCGCTACATCGACGCGGGCTACACGCCCACGCGCAGCACGGTCGGCCACCAGGCCGCCTTCCGCCGCCACGGCATGCCTTTCCTGATGGCCCCGCGCGAGCGCGTGCTCGCGACCGCGCGTGCCTGCCGCGCGATCGTCGCCGCTCGCCGCCTGCACCCAGGACGCGAGGAAGAGGTGCTGCGCGCGCTCCAGCTCGGATGGTTCACGACCACGCTGCTGCTCGACGAAGACGAGGCGATCCTGACCGCGCTCGCACGCGTGGAGGGAATCGACGTCGGAGGCGATCGTCGCGGCGATCGACGATCCGCAGACGATCTCCGAATACGAGCAGGACAAGGAGCAGACGCGCCAGGCCGAGGGCAGCCCGACGGCGGCCCAGGGCAAGGCCCGCCAGACCGACGGGCCCGTGCGCTACTCCGCTCCCTCGCTCATCTTCGAGAGCGCGGACGGGCGCCGCCTCGAGGCCGGGGGCTTCCAGACGATCGAGGCTTACGACGTGCTCGTCGCGAACCTCGATCCGACGATCGAGCGCGAGGAGCCCGCACCTGACCCGCTCAGCGCGCTGCGGCGCTTCCCCGACGGCCTCGTCACCCAGGAGGTGGCCGCGATCATGGCCCCGAACAACACCGCGCCCGACCGCGAGGGCGCCGAGCGAGGGCTGATCGAACTGCTCGGCGAGGGCGCCGTGCGTCGTGAGGCGCTCGCGGACGACGCGCTCTGGCAGGCCGCCTGAGCGCCGCTTGAGAACCTCGCCGCGCTGCCACGGGTAGCCTGCATCGCCGATGGCGATCAAGGTCACGCTCCCCGACGGAACCGAGCTCGAGCTGCCCGACGGCGCGACGGGCGCAGACGCTGCGGCCGCGATCGGCCCCGGGCTCGCGAAGGCCGCGCTCGCGATCGAGGTGACGCACGAGCTCACCGGCGGCGAGCCGCAGGTGCGCGACCTCGCGCGCGCGCTCCCCGACGGCGCTGCGATCTCGATCCTCACCGAGCGCAGCGGCCCGGCCGCGCTGGAGCTGATCCGCCACGACGCGGCGCACGTGCTCGCGGCAGCGGTGATGGACCTCTACGAGGGCGTGAAGATCTCGATCGGCCCGCCGATCGAGGAGGGCTTCTACTACGACTTCGAGTTCCCCGAGGGAACGAGCATCTCCGAGGCGGATTTTCCGAAGATCGAAGAGGCGATGCGCGCTCACATCAAGGCCGCGGAGTCCTTCAGCCGCGAGGACGTCCCCGTCCCGCTCGCGCGCGAGCGCTTTCTCGCTGAGCACCAGGACTACAAGGTCGAGCTGATCGACGATCTGCTCAGCTCCTCAGCGGGCTCCGAGCATCCGCTCGAGACGGTCTCGCTCTACACGAACGGCCCCTTCACCGATCTATGCCGTGGCCCGCACGCGCCCAGCACCGCGACGGTCAAGGCGTTCCGTCTCAACTCCGTGGCGGGCGCGTACTGGAGAGGGGACTCCGATCGCACGATGCTCACACGGATCTACGGCACCGCCTTCTTCTCGAAGTCCGCGCTCGAGGAGCACCTGAGCGGATCGAGCAGGCGAAGGCCCGCGACCATCGCAAGCTCGGTCGGGAGCTCGGCCTGTTCGGCTTCTCGGAGGTCTCTCCGGGCGCCGCGTTCTGGATGCCCGCGGGGACGAGCGTCTTCAACTCGCTCGTGGCGCTCTCGCGGCGGATGGGGGCTGAGCGCGGCTACAGCGAGGTCAAGACGCCGCAGATCTACGACTCCGAGCTGTGGAAGACCTCGGGCCACTGGGGCAAGTACCGCGAGAACATGTTCACGCTCACGATCGAGGAGCGTGAGATGGCGGTCAAGCCGATGAACTGCCCCGGCCACTGCCAGCTCTTCTCGATGACCCATCACTCCTACCGCGATCTGCCCTTGCGCCTCTCGGAGCCCGGGCTGCTGCACCGCAACGAGGCCTCGGGCGTGCTCCACGGCCTGCTGCGCGTGCGCCACTTCGCCCAGGACGACGGGCACATCTTCTGCACGGAGGAGCAGGTGCAGGAGGAGGTGCGCAGCTGCGTCGAGATGGCCTTCGCCACGTACGCGCTGTTCGACTTCGACGTGCGCATCGAGCTCTCAACGCGCCCGGAGAACCGGATCGGCGACGACGATCTCTGGGACCGGGCCGAGCTGAAGCTCACGCAGGCGCTGGAGGAGCTCGGGATCGACTACGAGCTGAACCCGGGCGACGGCGCGTTCTACGGCCCGAAGATCGACATGCACATGACCGACTCGCTCGGACGCTCGTGGCAGACGGGCACCGTGCAGCTCGACTACTCGATGCCCGCGCGCTTCGGCCTCACATACACGGGCGCGGACAACGCGGAGCACACGCCGGTGATGATCCACCGCGCGATGTTCGGCTCCTACGAGCGCTTCATCGGCATCCTGATCGAGCACTACGCGGGCGAGCTTCCGCTCTGGCTGGCCCCCGTGCAGGCGCTCGTGCTCCCGGTCTCCGACCGTTTCAACGACTACGCCGCGAGCGTTCTCGCCGAGCTGCGCGCGGCCGAGCTGCGCGTCGAGCTCGACCAACGCTCGGAGTCGATCGGGCGCAAGATCCGCGACGCGGAGCTGCGCAAGGCGCCCTTCATGTTGATCGTCGGGGAGCGCGAGGAGCAAGCGGGCACCGTCTCGGTCCGGTCGCACAAGGACGGAGACACCGGCGCGAGCAGCGTGGCGGACTTCGCCGCGAACCTAAAGAGCCAGCTATACTGAGCGCATTGCAGCCCCGCGAATCCTCACAGCGCCTCTCTTAGCGTCCGCTTGACGCAAGGCCAGGACATTTAGTGCCGGTCCCCCGCAGGTTCGACCGGCGCCCGCCCGAGCGGGACACGACGAGGATCAACGAGCGCATCCGTGTGCCCGAGGTACGCGTGATCGACGAGGAGGGCCAGCAGGTCGGCGTGATGAAGACGCCCGACGCGCTCGTGCTCGCTCAGGAAAAGGATCTGGATCTGGTCGAGGTCGCGCCCGAGGCGCGCCCGCCGGTGACGAGGATCCTGGACTACTCGAAGTACAAGTACGAGCAAGCCCAGAAGGTCAAGCAGGCGCGCAAGCACCAGCAGCAGATAACCGTGCGCGAGATCAAGTTCCGGCCGAAGATCGCCCAGCACGACTACGACACGAAGAAGCACCACGTCGAGCGCTTTCTCAAGCACAAGGACAAGGTCAAGGTCACGATCATGTTCCGCGGCCGCGAGGTCACACACCCCGAGCGCGGCACCATGATCCTCGACCGCCTCGCCGAGGAACTGCAGGAGCTCGGCGTCGTCGAGCAGCGCCCGATGCAGGAAGGGCGCAACATGACGATGATGATGGCCCCCTCGAAAGCCGTGCTCGCCGGGAAGCTGGGCGAGGAGGACGAGGAGGGAGCCGAGGTCCCCACGGAGGGCGCCGTGGAGGATGGAGCCACCGAGGCTCCGGCGGCTGAGAGCGCCGCCGCTCCCGAGCAGGCGGCCGCCGAGGAGCCCGGGGCAGCCGCCCCCGAGGATGCCGAGCCGGCCGAGGCCGACGCCGCTCCCGAGGCCGCCGCGGAGCAGCCCAGCGGCGAGCCCGCATCTGCCGCCTGAGCGAGCCTCCCCGGCTCCGCACGACGTCCATGCCATAATCATCCGCTCGCGATGCCCAAGATGAAGACACACTCCGGCGCGAAGAAGCGCTTCAAAGTGACCGCCAAAGGCAAGGTCCGCGGTCGGCACCCCTTCACGAGCCACATCCTCGAGAAGAAGTCGCCGAAAAAGAAGCGCGCCCTCGGCGGGCCCGCGATCCTCAACGAGCACGACGCTCCGCGCATCAAGCGGATGCTGGGTGAGCGCTAGATGACCCGCGTCAAGCGCTCAGTCGCCGCGCGCAAGAAGCGCCGCTCGGTCCTCGAGCAGACAAAGGGCTTCCGCGGCGAGGCGCACTCGAACTACCGTCGCGCGAAGGAGGCCCTGCTCAAGGCCGACGCCTACGCCTACCGCGACCGCCGCAACCGCAAGCGCGACTTCCGGCGCCTCTGGATCACGCGCATCAACGCCGCGGCGCGCCAGAACGGCATGAGCTACTCGCAGCTGATGCACGGCCTGAAACTCGCCGGGGTCGAGCTCGACCGCAAGGTGCTCGCGGACATCGCCGTGCGCGACGCCGAGAGCTTCCGACGTTTTGCCGAGGTCGCCCGCGAGGCGTCGGCTGCCTGAGCAGATTCGGCAGACGACATCGGAAAGCCTCCCGGGCGCCGCTCCTCTGAAAGGACGGCGCCCTTTTTGTTGCCCGAGCACCAGGAACCAGAAGACCGACGCGATGACAGAGATCAGATCCCCACAGAACCCCCGCCTCAAGGCGCTGCGGCGACTTCAGACCAAGCGCGGGCGCGCGAGCTCGGGCCGGTTCCTCGCCGAGGGCGAGGATCTGCTCGCCGCCGCGGCGCTCGCCGGACGCGAGCCCGTCGAGGGCTATCGCCTCCTCGGCAGCGGGCTCGGAGGCGCTGCCTTCCACGACGTCGAGGCTGCCGCGCTGCGCGAGGTCTCGAGCCTCGGCTCGGGGACGCGGGTGCTCGCCGTCTACGAGCAGCGCTGGGGACGCCCGCGCGGGCCGCTCTGCGTCTATCTCCACGGCGTCGGGGACCCCGGCAACGTCGGCACGGTGCTGCGCTCCGCCCACGCCTTCGGCGCGCACTGCGTCGCGCTCGGGCCGGGCTGCGCGGACCCGCACTCCCCGAAGGCGGTGCGCGCCTCGATGGGAGCGATCTTCTCCGTCGAGCTCGCGCGCGCGGCGACGCTCGCCGACCTGCCGGGCCGGCGCATCGCGCTCTCAGCCGACGCTCCCGAGCCGTTGCGCGGACCGCGACCACAGGGCGACGCGGACGCGGCGGCGGGGGCGGGCGAGCCGGTCACGCTGCTGATCGGCGCCGAGCGCGAGGGGCTCCCGGCGGAGATCGTGCAGGGATGCGAGCAGCACGCCCGCATCCCGATCGCGAGCGAGTCGCTGAACGCGGCGATGGCGGCGACCGTGGCGCTGTACGAGATGACCCGCGAACCATCTAGGGTGCCCGCGTCATGACCGAACGGATCGAGCAGCTGCGCGCCGAGGCCGAAGCGGCGATCGCGGCCGCCTCGGAGAGCGCGACGCTGGAGGAGCTTCGCGTTCGATACCTCGGTCGCAAGGCCGAGCTGCCGCAGCTTCTGCGCGAGGTCGCCTCGCTGCCCCCCGAGCAGCGCGCCGCCGTGGGCAAGGCCGCGAACGTCGCACGCCAGTCGCTCGAGGCGCTGATCGAGGCGCGCGGGGGCGAGCTCGCCGCGACCGAGCTCCAGGCCCAGCTCGGCGAGGACCAGATCGACGTCACCCTGCCCGGCGCTCCGCCTCAGCCCGTCGGCGGTCTGCACATCCTCAGCGCGACGCGCCGCGAGCTCGAGGACATCTTCCTCGGACTCGGCTTCACGGTGATGGAGGGCCCCGAGGTGGAGACGGTGCACTACAACTTCGACGCGCTCAACCACAGCCCGACGCACCCCGCGCGGGCGCGCACGGACACCTTCTACGTGGCCGATGACGTCGTGCTCCGCACACACACCTCGCCGATGCAGGTGCGTGCGATGGAGCAGCACCCGCCCCCGCTCTACATCGTGATTCCCGGACGCGTCTACCGGCGTGATCTCGATGCCACCCACACGCCCCAGTTCCACCAGATCGAGGGTCTCGCGGTCGATGAGGACATCACGCTCTCCGACCTCAAGGGCACCTTGCTCCACTTCGCCCGCGCGGTCTTCGGCGACGAGCGCGAGGTCCGCCTGCGCCCGCACTTCTTCCCCTTCACCGAGCCCTCCGTGGAGGTCGACGTGTCCTGCTTCAACTGCTCGGGCACGGGGTTCATGGGTGACGGGTCGCGCTGCTACCTCTGCAAGGGCGAGGGCTGGCTCGAGATCCTCGGCGCGGGAGAGGTCGATCCGAACGTCTTCTCCCACGTCGCCACCACCGAGGCCAACGCGCCCGGCTACGACCCGGAGAAGGTCCAGGGCTTCGCCTGGGGTCTCGGGGTCGAGCGGATCGCGATGCTCAAGCACGGCATCCCCGATCTGCGCCTGCTGCTCGACAACGACCTGCGCTTCCTGGAGCAGTTCTCGTGAGGGTCCCCCTTCCCTGGCTGCGCGAGTACTGCGATCCCCCGCTGGACGTGGACCAGATCGAGGAGCGCCTGACGATGACGGGAACGAAGGTCGAGGCGATCCACCGCGTCGGTGCGCCCTCGCCGGAGAACTTCGTCGTGGGGCGGGTGCTCAGCGCCGTGCAGCACCCCGACGCGGACCGCCTGAAGGTCTGCACGGTCGACCTTGGCGAGGAACAGCCCGCGACGATCGTGTGCGGGGCGCCGAACGTCGAGGCGGGCCAGACGGTCGCGGTCGCGCGCCCGGGAGCGGTGATGCCCGACGGCACGAAGCTGAAGCGCGCGAAGCTCCGTGGGGTCGTCTCGGAGGGAATGATCCTCGCGGCCTCAGAGCTCGAGCTCGAGCCCTCGGGGGAGCGCAGCTCCGGGATCATGGTGCTCGACGACCTCACGCCGGACGCGGAGTGGGCTGCGGGCACGCCGCTCGCCGAGGTGCTCCCCGTCTCGACGCATGTGATCGAGCTCGAGATCACGCCGAACCGACCGGACTGCCTCGGCGTCTACGGCGTGGCGCGCGAGCTGCACGCGGCCACCGGCGCCGCGCTCGGGGCCCCTCCCTGGAGCGAGGACCCGGGCAGCGAGGGGGCGCTCGCGAGCGCAACGGTGCGCGTGGAGTGCCCCGATCTCTGCCCGCGCTTCACCGCGCGCGTCTTCGAGGAGGTGAAGATCGGCCCCTCGCCGCTGTGGCTGAAGGCGCGCCTGACCGCGGCCGGGCAGCGGCCGATCAACAACGTGGTGGACATCACGAACTACGCGATGCTCCTCACGGGCCAGCCGCTGCACGCCTTCGATCTCGACCGTGTGGCGGGCGGCGAGCTTCTCGTCAGGCGCGCGCGCGACGGCGAGCAGGTGGAGACGCTCGACGGCCAGAGCCGCACGCTCGACGGGGAGATGGTCGTGATCGAGGACGCCGAGGGCCCAACCTCGATCGCGGGGGTGATGGGCGGGGCGCGCTCGGAGGTCGAGGTCTCGACCACGCGCGTGCTGCTCGAGGTGGCGACGTGGAACGGCCCGAACATCCATCGCACCTCCTGGGCGCTGGGCCTGCGCAGCGAGGCCTCCTCCCGTTTCGAGAAGGGACTCCAGCCCGAGCAGACGCTCCACGCGCAGGCGGTCGCGAGCGCTCTGATGCTCGAGCTCTGCGGAGCGCGCCTGCAGCCGGGGACGATCGACATCGGCGGCGCGGGTCCGCCCGCGCAACGGATCGAGCTGCGTGAGCGCCGTGTCGAGGCGATCCTCGGGGTGCCCGTGAGCGCCGAGCGCCAGAGCGAGATCCTCCGTGCGCTCGACTTCGGGGTGGAGCCCGCGAGCGAGGGCGCGCTCACGGTGAGCGTCCCCGCGCTGCGGCGCGAGGACGTCACGCGCGAGATCGACCTGATCGAGGAGGTCGCGCGGATCGACGGGCTCGAGCGCTTGCCCGCCACGCTGCCCGCGCGTCGTGGCGCGGCCGGTCGCCTCAGCCACCCCCAGCGCGTGAGGCGCGCCGCGGAGGACGTGCTCACGGGGCGCGGGCTGCGCGAGATCGTGGGCTGGTCCTTCGCTGAGCCGGGGCTGCTCGACCGGCTGCGTCTGTCCGCCGAGCACCCGCTGCGGGCGGCCGTGAGCGTCGAGAACCCGCTCTCCGAGGAGCAGGCGATGATGCGCCCCACGCTGCTCGGCTCGCTGCTCGACGCGGCACGCCACAACGTCTCGCGTGGCGCGAGCGACGTGGCGATCTTCGAGTCCGGCGGGGTCTACCGGGCATGGGGCGAGGGCGCCGAGGGCGCGACCCCAGCCGATGAGCACCATGCGCTCGGCGCGCTGCTCTGCGGCTCGGTTCTGCCGCGATCCTGGCGCGGCGCCGCGCAGGAGACGGACTTCTTCGCGGCGAAGGCGCTGCTCGCCGGCCTGCTCGATCGCTTCGCGACCGTCTGGCAGGTACATCCCGCCGAGCCCGAGCGCTGGCCCTTCCTGCACCCGGGGCGCGCGGCCGCCGTCTCGATCGAGGCGCCCGAGGGCGAGAGTGAGACGCTCGGCTTCCTCGGCGAGGTGCACCCGCTCGTCGCGGCGGACTGGGATCTTCCCCGCACCTCGGTCTTCGCGATCGACGTGGGCAAGCTCGCCGCGGCCGCGCCGGAGGAGCGGGCGTTCGCCGCCTTCGGGGCCTTCCCCGTGCTGCGCCAGGATCTCGCTGTCACGCTCGCCGAGACCGTTCCCGCGGGCGAGGCGATCGCGGCCGTGCGCGAGGCGGGCGGGGCGACGCTCCAGTCCGTCGAGGTCTTCGACGTCTACACCGGCGAGCAGGTCGGCGCGGGCCGGCGCTCGCTCGCGCTCGCGCTCAGCTTCGGCTCGCTCGAGGGCACGCTCACCGACGAGGACGTCGCGCCGTTGCGCGCGCGCATCGTCAGCGCGCTCGAGGCGCTCGGAGGTGAGCTCCGTGGCTGAGCTCCACGGACAGCGCTCCGCGCAGCCCGGCGCGGGCGGGCGGCGCGTGATCGTCGCGGGCGCGACCGGCTTCGCCGGCGCGCTCGCCGCACAGCTCCTCTGGCGCCACCCCGACTTCGAGCTCGTCGCGGTGACCGGACGCTCTGAGACGGGCAGGCCCCTGCACGAGCTCTATCCGCGCTACCGCGTCCCGCTCGCGATCGAGGAGCTCGACGCGGTTGCGCTCGACGACCTCGATGCCGCGGTCGTTGCCTACCCGCACGCCGCCGCCGCGCCGACCGTCGCCGCGCTGCTCGAGGCGGGCGCGCGGGTGGTGGACCTATCGGCGGACTTCCGGCTGCGCTCGCTGGAGACCTACGAGCGCTGGTACGGGCCGCACCCGCGTCCGGAGCTGATCGAGCGCGCCGCATACGGCCTCACCGAGCTGCACCGCGAGTCGATCGCGGCGGCCGCGATCGTGGCGAACCCGGGGTGCTACCCGACCGCCACGCTGCTCGCGCTCGCGCCGCTCGCCCGCGCCGGGCTGATCGCGGACGTGGTCGTCGACGCGAAGCAGGGGATCTCCGGGGCGGGGCGCGCGTTCGACGAGCAGACCCATCTCTCGATGGCGGGGGAGAACATCCTTCCCTACAAGGTCGCCTCGCACCGGCACACCCCCGAGATCGAGGAGCAGCTCGCGCTGCTGACCGGAGGCGGGCCGGAGCTTCGCGTCCAGTTCCAGGCCACGCTCGTGCCGCTCGACCAGGGTGAGATGGCGAGCTGCTACGTCACACCCACGCGCGAGGTGGCAGCGGAGGAGCTGCACGAGCTCTTCGCCGAGGCCTACGCGCACGAGCCCTACGTCGAGGTCTCAGAGAGCGTGCCGGGCACGCGCGAGGTGGTCGCGACGAACTTCTGCCGGTTGTTCGCGGCGTCCGACGGGCACACGGGCAAGGTGCTCGTCTTCTCGGCGATCGACAACCTCTGGAAGGGCACCTCCTCACAGGCCGTGCAGAACCTCAACGTGATGTTCGGCCTGCCCGAGCAGCGGGGGCTCGAGTGAGCCCCGAGCAGTTCTTCCGCTCGCGCTGGGTCCCGCGTCCCCCTCACGTGGCGGAGCTCGCGCCCGACTCCGGGCTGCCCGGGGGGTTCCGGGCGGCGGGAGTGGCGGCGGGGATCAAGCCGAGCGGCAGGCCCGACGTGGGCCTCCTGATCTGCGACGCGCAGGAGCCGGTGAGCGCCGCGCGCTTCACCTCCTCCGGGGCGGCCGCTGCGCCCGTGCTCGTCACCCAGGAGCGCTGCGAGCTCGGCTCGCTGCGCGCGGTGCTCGTCAACTCGGGCTGCGCGAACGCGGCGACCGGCGGGCGGGGACTCGACGACGCGGCCAAGACGCAGGGCGCGGCCGCGCTCGCGACGGCGGTCGACCCCTCGCGGGTCGCGCTCGCCTCGACCGGCGGGATCAGCCAGTTCCTGCCCGTGGACAACGTTCTCAAGGGAATCCTTCAGGCGCGCGAACAGCTCGGCGCGGGCGGCGACGCGGCCTTCCAGGCGGCGATCGAGACGACCGACAGGATCGAGAAGCGCGCGAACCTCGCGGTCGAGCTGCCCTCGGGCACGGTGCGACTCTGCGCTCAGTGCAAGGGGGCGGGCATGATCTCGCCGAACTTCGCGACGATGCTGTGCTTCGTGGAGACCGACGCGGCGCTCTTGCCCGAGACCGCCGACCTGCTGCTCGGCGTGTGCGTGAAGCGCTCCTTCGACCGCGCCACCGTCGACGGGCAGCTCTCGACCAACGACACGGCGATCCTGATGGCCTCCGGCGCCGCCGGCATCGAGATCGCAGCGGAGAGCGAGGACGAGTTGCGCTTCGGGGAGGCGCTCGACGCGCTGCTCCGCCAGCTCGCGGTGATGATGGTGCACGACGGCGAGGGCGCGAAGCGCGCGGGGCGCGTGATCGTCCGTGGCGGGCAGGCGCAGACCGTCGAGGCGGCCGCGCGCGCGGTGGCGAACTCGCCGCTCGTGAAGGCGGCGCTCCACGGCGGCGACCCCAACTGGGGACGGATCGTCCAGGCCGTCGGCGGTGCGCTGCCGGGGACCGCGCCGCTCCCCGTCGACGTCACGATCGAGGGCATGCCCGTGTGCGTGGCCGGCGCGGCGATCCCCTACGCCGAGGAGGAGCTCGACCGCCTCGTGCAGCGCGAGGAGGTCGAGTACGAGATCGCGCTCCCGGGGGAGGGAGCGGAAACCGAGGTCTTCTTCTCAGATCTCTCGAAGGAGTACGTCGAGTTCAACTCGGCGTACACAACGTGATGCGTGACGTAGGAACACTGCTCGAGGCGCTTCCCTACATCAGGGAGTTCCACGGCAAGACGGTGGTGATCAAGTACGGGGGCGCCGCGATGGAGGACGAGGCGCTGCGCGAGGAGTTCGCGCGCGACGTCGTACTGCTCAAGTACGTCGGCCTGAACCCGATCGTCGTCCACGGAGGAGGCCCCGAGATCACGGGCTACATGGAGCGCCTCGGGCTCCCCGTCGAGTTCGTCGGCGGGCTGCGCGTCTCCAGCGAGGAGACCGTGGAGGTCGCGAAGATGGTGCTCGTGGGCAAGGTCAACAAGGAGATAGTTCTGCGCCTCCAGCGCCACGGCCAGCCCGCCGTGGGGCTCTGCGGCGATGACGGCTCGCTCTTCCGCGTCGCCCGCCGCTCCGCACCCGACGGCGAGGACATCGGTTTCGTGGGGCGCATCGAGCGCGTCAACGTCGGCGTGATCGAGCACGTCGCAAGCGACTACATCCCCGTGATCGCCTCCGTCGGCGCGGACCGCGAGGGGAACTCCTACAACGTCAACGCCGACGAGGCCGCGGGCGCGGTGGCGGGGGCGCTCGGCGCCTACAAGGTCGTCTTCCTCACCGATGTGCCCGGTTGGCTCTCCGACGCAAAGGATCCCGCGAGCTTGATCTCCCACGCCGGCGCCGAGCAGGTCCGCACCGCGCTCCCCGCCCTCGACGGCGGCATGCGTCCGAAGCTCGAAGCCTGCCTGGAGGCGATCGACGCGGGCGTGAGCGCCGCCCACATCCTCGACGGCCGCACCCCGCACTCGCTGCTGCTCGAGCTCTTCACGGACGCGGGGATTGGAAGCAAGATCGAGGAATGACCCCCAGGAGCGCGTATACCGGCGCGTGCGAGCGTCCTCAGTCGCTCGTGTGCTGTCGCACACTTCGTTCCCTGCGTCCTTGGCACGCTTGGTCTACGCACCCCTGGCTCGGGGGCCAACGATGACCTTGGCCGATCTGCAGCGCATCGAGTCGGAGTCGGTGATCGGGTCCTACGCGCGGATGCCCGTCGAGTTCGTGCGGGGGGAGGGCGCGCTGCTGTGGGATGCGGATGGGGAGGAGTACCTCGACTTCCTCTGCGGGATCTCGGTGACGAGCCTCGGGCACTGCCACCCGGAGATCGTCGCCGCGGTTCGCGAGCAGGCGGGTCGGCTGATGCACACCTCCAACCTCTTCTACACCGAGCCCGCGATGCGCCTGGCCGAACGGCTCTCGCAGAGCAGCCTCGGCGGCAAGGTGTTCTTCTGCAACTCGGGTACGGAGGCCAACGAGGCGGCGCTGAAGCTCGCGCGCAAGGCCAAGCGCGGGGGAGAGATCGTGGTAGTCGAAGGGGCCTTCCACGGTCGCACCTACGGCTCGCTCTCCGCCACCCCACAGGAGGCCAAGCAGGCGCCCTTCGCGCCGCTCGTCCCCGGCTTCCGCGCGGTCGCCCCCGAGCGGGACGCGCTGCGCGAGGCGGTCGGCGAGCAGACCGCGGCGGTGCTGCTCGAGCCGATCCAGGGCGAGTCCGGAGTGCACGTCCTCTCCGATCAGCTGCTCACCACCGCACGCGAGGCCTGCGACGAGCACGGGGCGGCGTTGATCTTCGACGAGATCCAGACCGGGATGGGCCGGACGGGCACGCTCTGGGCGTATGAGCGCACGGGCGTCGTGCCCGACGCGATGACCGTCGCGAAGGCGCTCGGGGGAGGCATGCCGATCGGCGCACTGATCACGGGCGAGCGCCTCGCGGATGTGTTCGAGCCCGGCGATCACGGTTCGACCTTCGCGGGCGGCCCGCTCGTCGCGAGCGCCGCGCTGAAGGCGCTGGAGCTGAGCTCCGAGCCGGAGCTGCTCGCGGGCGTGCAGGAACGGGGTGCGGAGCTCGCGGAGGCGCTCGCCGGCCTGCCGCACGTGAGCGAGGTGCGCGGCCGCGGCCTGATGCTCGCGTGTCGCCTGGACATCTCGGCGCCCGATGTCGTGCGCCGCGCGCTGCTCGAGCAGCGCCTGGTGTTGAACGCGACGGGAGCGGACACGCTGCGGCTGCTGCCGCCGCTCACGATCTCGCCCGAGCAGATGCGCGAGGGCGTGCGCCGCCTGCACGGAGCGCTGGCCGCGTGAGCGTGAGGAGCCTGGGGGACGGCTACGAGCTCGACGACGACCCCACGCAGCCTCGACCTCGGGGCGATCCACCACTTCATCAGCGAGATCTCCTACTGGGGCCGCGGTCGGAGCCGCGAGCGCGTGCGCGCGACGATCGAGGGCTCGCGCCGCGTGATGGGCCTGTACTGCGGTGCGCGAGCAGGTGGGCTTCGCGCGCGCCGTCTCAGACGGAGTGACCGTCGCCTATCTCGCCGACGTCTACGTGCTCGAAGCGCACCGAGGCCGCGGGCTCGGCCTGCAGCTCGTGCGCGAGATCATCGCGGGCGAGGGCGCGCCCGACGTGCACTGGCTGCTGCACACCGCCGACGCCGAGGGGCTCTACGAGCGACTGGGGTTCCGCGTCGGGCCGCAGCGCTACCCGCTGATGGAACGCGTCCCGTCGCGGAGACGACACCCTGCCCGCCGCCGGGTAGATTGGCCGCCGTGAGCCCCACGAACCCGATCGACCACGCGCGCACCGCCTCCTACGAGGCCGACCCCGAGCACGTCCACGCGTGTTCTGCTGCTCTACTCGGGCGGCCTCGACACGAGCGTGATGCTGAAGTGGATCCAGGACTCCTACGGCGCCGAGGTCGTCTGCCTGACCGTGAACCTCGGCCAGCCCGGCGAGGACTACGAGGTGATCGAAGGCAAGGCGAAGATGCTCGGCGCGCTCGAGACCCACGTGGTCGACGCGCGTGAGGAGTTCGCGCGCGACTACCTCGTTCCCGCGATCAAGGCGAACGCGGTCTACGGCGACGGCTACCCGCTCTTCACCTCGCTCGGCCGTCCACTGATCGCGAAGCTCGCCGTCGAGCAGGCGCGGGCGAGCGGCTGCGACACGATCGCGCACGGCTGTACGGGCAAGGGCAACGATCAGGTCCGCATCGAGGCGACGATCGCCACGCTCGCTCCCGAGCTGAAGGTGATCGCCCCCGTGCGTTCCTGGCAGATGGGCCGCGAAGAGGAGGTGGCCTACGCGCGCGAGCACGGCATCCCGGTGAAGGGCGGCACCGAGGTCGCGCCCTACTCGATCGACGACAACCTCTGGGGACGTTCCTCGGAGGGGCGCTGGATCGAGGATCTCGACCACGCCCCCGACGATGACGTCTTCCAGCTCGTCACCCGCCCCGAGGAGGCCCCCGATGAGCCCCAGACGATCGAGATCGGCTTCGAGCGCGGGGTTCCCGTCTCGCTCGACGGCGAGGACGACTCGGCCTCGTCGAGCTGATCGAAACGGTCGCGGAGACCGCGGGCCGACACGGCGTGGGGATCCTCGACCACATCGAGGACCGGATCGTGGGGCTGAAGGTGAGGGACATCTACGAGGCGCCCGCCGCGGCCGTGATCCTCGCCGCGCACCGCGAGCTCGAGCGCCTCGTCTGCACGATCCACCAGAACCAGTTCAAGGCGGACCTCGACCGCCAGTGGGCCTACCTCGTCTACGCGGGGCTCTGGTGGGAGCCGCTGCGCGAGGACCTCGACGCCTACATGGACCACGTCAACGCGCAGGTCACCGGGCACGATCGGCCTGAAGCTCTACAAGGGCCACGTGCGCGTGGTCACGCGCTCCTCGCCCAACGCGGTCTACGACGCGGGCCTCGCCTCCTTCTCGCAGTCCGGCGGGCTCTTCTCCCAGACCGCCTCGCCCGGCTTCATCGAGCTGTTCTCGCTGCAGTCGCGGATGGCCTGGCGGCTGCACAACGAGCAGCGTTCGGAGTAGGCCCGCCGCGGGTAGAGTGAGAGCGTGAGCGGCACCGGCTACAAGCTGCTCGGCTTCGCCGTCTGGAACGGCGGCCGCTGGTACCTGCGCCGCCGTGTCGCCGTGCGCCGCATCGCCCTGAAGGGCCTCGTCGCGGGCGGCGGGCTGCTCGGAGCCGCGGTGCTCGCCAAGCGCGCGACGAGCTAGCGCACGGGTCGGGGCCTCGGGCGCGCTGCCCTAGAGCGGGCTGCTCATCACCGCGTCTCGGTGCGGATCGTCTGCCCGCTCCTCGGCGGCAAGCCCGGCGGCGAACTCGTCGACCTTGCGCGGCGAGCCCGTGACGGTGAAGGCGACCTGCGAGTTGAGCAGGTGCGGGTGCTCGACGATCTCACAGCGCAGGCCGAGCTGATCGGCCCAGTTGCGCATCGACTGCTCGACTTCCTCGCGGATCTCCCTGCCGACGGTCGCGACGAGTGTGCGCGTCTCCGTTCCTCCGCGCGCGCCGAGGCGCCGCGGGGGGCAGGCGCGTCGGGGTCGACCCATTCGTCCACGTCGCTCGAGAAATGGGTGAGGGTGAGCGTGGCGTGGAGCTCGTCGCGTGAGAGCACCGATTCGATCGTGAGCCGCGCGCGCTCGATCGCCGCGCGCCCCGAGGCGTAGGCGAAGAAGCGGTCGCCGTCGTGGGTGATCACGACGTCCTCGTGGAGCTCCGCTCGGATCTCGCCCAGCACCTTCGGGTCGCGAAGCCGCTCGACGAAGGCGTGCAGCGCGCGGTGTCCCTGCTGGTCGGCGAGCTCGCCCGCGAGCCGCCAGTCGCGATCCTCGTCCGTGGTCGTGCCTGCCTCCACCGCGCGCCACCATAGAGAACGGAGCGCGCTTCGCGCGAGTCCGCGTGGACGTCCGGCCCCGCCCTAGTTTTCACAGCCGATGGTCGAGGAGAGCGACACACCCGGTCAAGGCGGGAGGGTGGGGGAGTCCGACTTCCTCGCCGAGCGTCGCGCACGGCGCGCGACGGAGTCGGGCGAGGCCGCGATGCAGCGTCGCGCCGAGGCCGCCGAAGCGACCGTGCGCACGCTCGAAAGCCATGTGAGCACGCTGCAGGCGCGCCTGCAGGAGCTCGAAGAGGACCGGCGCCGCACCGCCGCGATGCTCGACGCCGAGCGCGCGCACGGCTCCGAGCGGGAGAGCGAGCTGCGGCGCGTGAAGCAGCGGGAGTACGCCGAGCAGCAGCTGCGCGTCGAGGCCGAGGATCGAGCCTCCGGGCCTCGAGCGCTCGCAGCGCGGGGTCCAGCGCTCCGCCGACACCGCTCAGGAGACCGCGGAGCTCTCGCGCCGCATCGACGGGCTCCAACGCCAGCTCGCCGAGGCCGAGCAGAGCGCCGCCGCCGAGCGCGCCTCGCTGCGCCGCGCGGAGTCCGAGCTGCAGACGCGCGTCGCCGCGCTCGAGCGCCGCGCGGAGGAGATCCAGCGCGGCCTGCTCGCCGAGCGCAGCGCGCGCGAGCGCGCCGAACGCGAGCTCGCGGGGATCCGCGAAGGGCACCGTCGCATGGAGGGGCTGCTCGCTGAGATCCGCACGCTCGTCGGCCGCCTCGGCGCCGTGCTCGGCACACTGCGCCGCAGCCCCGAGCCCGCTGCGGCCGCCGCCGCGCCGTCGAGCGCGCCTCCCGCCGCGCCGTTGAGCGCGCCGCCCGCCGCGCCGGTTGCCCCGCCGCCCGCTCGACGAGCGGCGCCGCCCCCCGCCCCGGTCGCTCCCGCCGCGCTGTCGCTGCGCGCCCCCGCGAGCGACGCGGCGCGCGAGGCCGCTCAGCAGCGCGGGCTGGAGATGGCCGACGCGCTCGCCGCCGCGGTCGAGCGCCTGCGGGCGCGCGCGCTCGCCGTCCCCGCCTCGGAGGGGCTTCCCGAGGCGACCGCGCCTCAGCAGGACGCGCCCGCCGAGGCGGCGCCGCCCACGGAGGCCGCGCCGGCGACCTCCGAGCCGGTCGCACGGGCGCCGCTGCCCCCCACGAGTGGTTCCGCGGAGGTCACGGAGAGGCCTTCGCAAGGCGCAGGCGAGGCGCCCGCGACTCCCTCCGCGGGCGCCTCGCCCACCGCCGCTTCCTCCTCTGCAGCCGGGCCCGGAAGTGCCCGAGCTGCCGCTGCCTCCCGTCGCGCGCCAGGCACCCGCGGAGCGCGTTTCCGCACAGGCTCCGGTGAGCCCCGTGCGCCCCTCGAACAAGCACAGCCAGTCGCTGATCGGGCGCATTCGCAATCGTCGCAAACAGCGGCGGAGCGGCTGAGCCTCCGCCGCTCCGCCGCCTAGCATTGCGATACCGGTGAGCACCCCTTCCTGCGCCCATCTCCACGTCCACTCCGAGTACTCGCTGCTCGACGGGGCGTGCAAGATCGAAGCGCTTGCGGAGCGCGCGGCGCAGTTCGGCCAGCCCGCTCTCGGGCTCACCGATCACGGGGTGATGAACGGAGCGGTCGAGCTCTACAAGGCGTGCAAGAAGCACGGCGTGAAGCCGATCGTGGGCTGCGAGATCTACCTCGTGGACGATCACACGGCGAGCGGCCGCACGGAGCGCAACCACCTCACGCTGCTCGCGGCCGACGATCAGGGCTACCGCAACCTCGTCAAGCTCTCCTCGGCGGGGTTCCTCGAAGGGCTGCAACGCGGAAAGCCCACCGTGGACCTGGCGCAGGTGCAGAGCCACGCGGGGGGCGTGATCGCGCTCACGGGCTGCCTCGCCTCGCGCTTCTGTCAGCGCCTGCTCGAGGATCGCGAGGACGACGCGCGCGCCCACGCGGACGACCTGCAGCGGATATTCGGCCCGGAGAACGTGTACTTCGAGGTCCAGAAGAACGGGCTGGCGCCGCAGGACAAGTGCAACGAGGGGATCGTGAAGATCGCGCGCGAGATGGGCGGGTCGCTGGTGGGGACGGGCGACGTGCACTACCTGCGCCGCGAGGACTACGACCACCACACCGCGCTGCTCTGCGTGCAGACGAAGAGCACGCTCGCCGCGCCGAAGATGACCTTTGAAACGAACGAGTTCTACCTCCGAGACAGCGAGGAGATGACGGGGGCCTTTGCCGAGTGGCCGGAGGCCGTCGCGAGCACGCTCGAGATCGCGGAGCGCTGCAACGTGGAGATCGAGCTCGGCAAGCAGCTGATCCCGACCTACCCGACGCCCGACGGGGTGGACGAGAAGGCCTACCTGCACGAGCAGGTCGAGCTGGGCCTGCGTCTGCGCTACGGCGACCCCGTCCCGGCCGACGGCGCGCGAGCGGGCGGAGATGGAGCTCGGGGTGATCGAGAACATGGGCTTCAACGCCTACTTCCTGATCGTGTGGGACTTCGTCCGCTACGCGAAGGAGAACGGCATCGCGGTCGGCCCGGGGCGCGGCTCGGCGGCGGGCTCGATCATCGCCTACTGCCTCGCGATCACCGACGTGGACCCGCTCGAGTACGACCTGCTCTTCGAGCGCTTCCTGAACCCCGAGCGCGTCTCGATGCCGGACATCGACATCGATTTCTCCGTGCGCGGGCGCGAGCAGGTGATGCGCTACGTGACCGAGAAGTACGGGCGCGAGTCGGTCGCGCAGATCGTGACCTTCGGCAAGATGTTCCCACGCGCGGCGACGCGCGACGCGGCGCGCGTGCTCGGGATGGACTACGGCACGGGCGATCGTCTCGCGAAGCTCATCCCGGACCCGATCATGGGCCGTTCGCCCTCCTTCGAGGACTGCCTGAAGCAGGGCCAGCCGCTGCGCAAGGCCTACGACGACGAGCCCCAGGCGCGGCAGATCGTCGATGTGGCGAAGGGCCTCGAGGGGATCGTGCGCAACTCCTCGATCCACGCGGCAGCGGTGGTGATCGCGGACCGTCCGCTCACGGACATCGTGCCGCTGCAGCTCGCCGACGCGGGCACCGATGAGAACGGCGAGAAGGTCTACCGCACGGTCACGCAGTTCTCGATGAAGCCGATCGAGGAGATCGGGCTGCTCAAGATGGACTTCCTCGGCCTGCGCAACCTCGACGTGATCGAGGACGCGCTCGACATCATCGAGCGCTCGACCGGCGCGCGGCCGGACATGACGACGCTGCCGCTCGATGACGCGAAGACCTACGAGATGATGTCGGCGGGTGACTCCACGGGGGTGTTCCAGTTCGAGTCGGAGGGCATGCGCGAGGCGCTGCGGAAGGTGCGCCCGACCGAGTTCGAGGACCTGATCGCGCTCAACGCGCTCTACCGGCCGGGGGCGATGGATCAGATCCCGGTCTATGCGAAGGGCAAGCAGAACCCCGCGGCGATCTCTTACCCCGATGAGCGCCTGCGCCCGATCCTCGAATCCTCGAAGGGCGTGATCCTCTACCAGGAGCAGGCGATGCAGATCTCCAAGGAGCTCGCGGGCTTCTCGGGGGCGAAGGCGGACGACCTGCGCAAGGCGATCGGAAAGAAGAACCGCGCGGCGATGGCGGAGCTGAAGCCCGAGTTCGTAGCGGGCTGCCAGGCCTCGGGAACGAGTCCGCAGGTGATCGAGTTCCTCTGGACGACGAACGAGCGCTCGGCGGACTACTCGTTCAACCGCTCGCACGCGGCGTGCTACGCGCTGATCGGCTACCGCACAGCGTGGCTGAAGGCGAACTACGCGGCGGAGTACATGGCCGCGCTGATCTCCTCGGTGATGTCCACGAAGGACAAGGTGCCCTTCTTCGTCGCGCGTTGCGAGGAGATGGGTATCGAGATCCTTCCCCCGGACGTGAACCTCTCAGATCACGAGTTCACCGTCGAGGCGGGCGGCGGCAACGGCGCGGTGGGGAACATCCGCTTCGGGCTCGACGCGGTCAAGGGCGTGGGTCATCAGGCGGTCGAGGCGATCAAGCGTGCGCGCGAGGAGGGCAAGTTCTCCTCGCTCTGGGACTTCTGCGAGCGCGTGGACTGCCGCACGGTCAACAAGAAGGCGATCGAGGCGCTGATCAAGTGCGGGGCGTTCGGCTCGACCGGGGCGACGCGACGAGGGATGATCGAGGTGCTCGAGACGGCGCAGTCGAAAGGTCAGAAAATCCAGCAGGACGCGCTGATCGGGCAGGGCTCGATCTTCGATCTGGCCGAAGACGCCGCTCCCGCGCAGGGCGCGGCGCCGAACGCCTTCGCGCACGCGCACCCGCCGATCCTCGGTGAGGAGTACGCCCAGCCCGAGCTGCTCGCGGCGGAGAAGGAAGCGATCGGCCTGTTCATCTCCGAGCATCCCCTGAAGCCGCTGAAAGAGGTGCTTCGCACCCGCACGGAGTGCTCGCTCGCCGCGCTCGCGGACAGGCGCGACAAGGACCTCGTGACGGTGGGCGGGATCATCACCGAGACGAAGAAGATCCGTACACGCAACGGGGACCACATGATGTTCGCGACCCTCGACGACCTCGCGGGCTCGGTCGAGCTGCTCGTCTTCGGCAAGGCGCTGGGCGAGAACGAGGGCGTGCTCGTCGCGGACGAGATCGTGCTCGTGAAGGGCCGGGTGGATCACAAGGAAGCGGGGAGCACCTGCCTGATCGTGCAGAGCGTCCAGCGCTTCGCGCCGAGCGATGAGGAGATCGAGCGGGCGAGCGCCAAGGCGAAGGCGGCAGCCGCGGCGGCGAAGGCGCAGGCACGCCCCGTGCACCTGCGGGTGAGCGCCAGCGACCTGCACAACGGGGCGATCGACAGCCTCAAGCAGGCGATCGAGGACTTCCCGGGTGGCGCCGAGGTGCTGCTCGAGATCGAGATGGAGAGCGGGCCCCCGCGCCGCTTGCGACTGGGCGAGGCCTACCGCGTCGCCCACACCCCGACGCTGCTCGCCGAGCTCGAAAGCGCGCTCACGCCGCACCGCGCGACGCACTCGGCCGCGCTCGCAGGCTGAGCGCAGCCCGAACCCGCGTTCAGCTCTCGCGCTTGGCGCGAGCGCGCCGACGCGCGGCGAGCCCGCGCTCGCGGAGCTTCGCGACGAGCGCGAGTTCCTCCCGCGCGGGTCCTTCGCGGTTCTCACCGGGCGTCTCGAGCACACACGCGAGCCGCTGGATACCGGGGGCTGAGAGGAAGGCCGCGCAGCCCTTCTCGCCGAGCTCCCCGGCGCCGATGTTCGCGTGGCGATCGCGGTTAGAGCCGAGCGGGGTCTGCGAGTCGTTGAGGTGCAGCGAGCGGACCCGTCCCGCTCCAAGCGCGCGGCGCCCCTGCGTGAGGACGCGGTCCGCACCCGCGGGTGTGCGGATGTCATAGCCCGAGGCGAGCAGGTGGCAGGAGTCAAGGCACACCCCGAGCCGCTTCGAGCCGCCCGCGGCCTCGATCAGGGCGGCGAGCTCCTCGAAGGAGCGCCCGAGCGTGCCGCCCGCGCCGGCCGTGTTCTCCAGGTGCAGCTCGGAGCCCTCGCTGTCCGAGAGCGCCTGCTCGATCGTCTTGCCTGCACGGGCGATCGCCTCGCCCACGTGCCCCTGCTTGGCCGAGCCGGGATGCAGCACCACCGAGGCACCGATCGCGTGGCCCACGCGCAGCGAATGCGTCAGCGAGGCAAGCGATTTGGCGCGGATCTCGCTGTCCTCGCTCGCGCAGTTGAGCAGGTAGACCGCGTGGATCAGGACGGCCTTGATCGGGCTCGCCGCGCGAGCGCCTCGCGGAAGGCGGCGAAGTCCTCCTCGCTGGTAGGCGGTCGGCCGCCACATCCGCGGGGACTGGTTGAAGATCTGAATCGAGCTGCAGCCGCGCTCGACGCCACGTTCGATCGCCTTGTAGAGGCCTCCCGCGGGGGACACGTGCGCTCCGATCAGCATGGCGGGGGATTATCGCGGACCGCTAGGGTCCGAAGCCGATGAGAGTCCGCTTCGCACCCTCGCCCACCGGCGCGCTGCACATCGGCGGTGCGCGCACAGCGCTCTTCAACTGGTTGCTCGCACGCCACGAGGGTGGCGAGCTTGTGCTGCGTATCGAGGACACCGACCGCGAGCGCTCGACTCCGGAGAACATCGAGCAGATCCTCGACGCGCTGCGCTGGCTGGAGCTCGACTGGGACGAGGGTCCGATCCTCCAGACCGAACGGACCCCGCGCCACCAGGAGGCGCTCGCGGCGTTGATCGAGGGCGGCCACGCCTACCGCTCGCAGGCGACCGCCGAGGACGTGAAGGCCTACAAGGAGCGCCACGGCGCCGAGCGCGGCTTCCGCGGTGAGCCCGAAGCCGAGGGAGCGGTGCGCCTGCGCGTGGGGGACGAGGGGGCGACCGTCGTGCACGACGTCGTGCGCGGGGAGAACCGCTTCGAGCACGTGCACATGGACGACCCGGTGATCGCCCGCGCGGACGGCTCGGTGCTCTACAACTTCGCCGTCGCGATCGACGATCTCGATTCGGGCATCACGCACGTGGTGCGCGGCGAGGATCACGTCTCCAACACGCCCAAGCAGCTGCTCGTGCTGGAGGCGGCGCGCGCGGTCGGGCTGACCGAGGCGGCCGACCCGCTCTACGCGCACCTGCCGCTGCTTCACGGGCCGGACGGGAAGAAGCTCTCAAAGCGCCACGGCGCGGCCTCCGTCCAGGAGCTGCGCGAGGCGGGCTACCTGCCCGAGGCCGTGCGCAACTACCTCGCCCTGCTCGGCTGGGGCGCGGGAGACGACAGCACCGTGCTCTCCACGGAGGAGCTGGTCGAGCGCTTCACGCTCGACCGCGTGAGCCGCAACCCCGCGCGCTTCGACGAGACCAAGCTGAAGTGGCTGAACGGCGTGTACATCCGCGAGCTCCCGCCGGAGGAGCTCACGCGACGCTTGGAGCAGTTCACCGGACGCGAGGGGCTCGGCCGTGCGGCGGCGATCAGCCAGGAGAAGATCCACACGCTCGCGGACTTCATGCCGCTCGCCGGGCCGCTGCTCGACGAGCCCGTCGAGGATCCCGCCGCGCGCGAGCGCTGGCTCGGCGAGGACGGCCGCGCGGCGCTCGTCGAGGCGCGCGAGGCGCTCGCGGGCGTCGATCCCTTCGAGGAAGCCGGGATCGAGAGCGCGCTCTCCGCGGTGATCGAGCGACGCGGTGCGAAACCGCGGCAGGTCTACCAGCCGCTGCGCGTGGCGCTCACGGGCACGACGATCTCCCCGGGGATCTTCGAGAGCCTCGCGCTGCTCGGTCGCGAGGAGTCGCTGCGGCGCCTCGACGCCGCGCTCGCAGCCGCCTAACGCCGCGCGGGTCATGCCGCGATCCCAGTGCTGGAGCCAATCCAGAACATGGCCTAAATCCGCGCGCCGCGGATGCCGATAGGGAATCGAAAGCGGACTGACCCCGGCCCGGATGGCCGGAGAACCCTAGGAAGGGGAACCAACCGAATGCAGGCGACGGCAGCGGCCAAGAAGGCCAACGGACCCAAGAAGGCGCCCAGCGCCACTGGTACACGCACGGCCGCGGCCGGCAAGCGTGCGAGCGTCGCCGCGCCCCCATCGGGTGAGCGCCACCAGAACGAGGGCCACGGTCGTCGGCTGACGATGGCCTTCGAGGCGCTCGAGGCGTTCCCCGCACTCGCGGAGTCCCGCAACAGGCTGCTCTCCGTGATCGCGAAGGAGAACGTGGCCACCGCCGACGTGGTCACCGCCGTCGAGTCCGACGTCGCCCTGATCATCGCCGTGCTGCGCCTCGCCAACCGCGCGCAGAACGCGGCGGGCAAGGTGGACACCGCCGTCGGCGCGGTCGACCTGCTCAGCCCCCAGACCGTCCAGTCGGTCGCGAACCGCGTTCGCACCTTCGACTTCTTCGAGCGCGCGAGCGTCTGGGACGCCGCGCCCGAGCGCTTCCGCCTGCACGCGCTCGCCACCCAGCACGCCGCGGACCGTCTCGCCACCGAGGTCGGCTACGAGAACCGTGACCGCCTCACGGTCACGAGCCTGCTCCACGACGTGGGGAAGCTCGTCCTGCTCCACGCCTACCCGGGCTACCCCTCGCAGGTACACCGCGGCGCGCGCACGCCCGAGGAACGCGTCCACGCCGAGCGCCGCGAGCTCGGCGTCGACCACGCCCTCGTGGGCGGCGTCCTGATCCGCCGCTGGGGCCTGCCCGCCTCGCTCGCCACCCCGATCGAGCGCCACCACAACCCGGACGCCGAGGGCGAGGCCGCGTTCATCCGTCTCGCCGACATGCTCGCCCACTACGAGCAGGGAGGCCGCGTCAGCCCGAGCGAGCTGCTCAACACCGCGCGCGCGGTCGGCCTCGGCCCCCAGGATCTTCGCCGCGTGATGTACGAACTCCCCAACACCACCGTCCAGCGTCAGCGCCACGTCGACCCCTGCCCGCTCTCCGGGCGCGAGCTCGGCGTGCTCCAGCGCCTCGCCGAGGGCAAGGTCTACAAGCAGATCGCCCACGAGCTCACGCTCTCCACGAGCACCGTGCGCACCCACCTCCACAACATCTACGGCAAGCTCGGCGCCGTCGATCGCGCGCAGGCGGTGTTGATCGCCACCGAGCGCGGCTGGCTCTGAGGCGTGCGCTGACGCCGCGGCGGCCGGCGTCCTCGGTCGCTCGTGTGCTCGCGCACACTTCGCTCCCTGCGTCCTTGGCCGCCTTGGTCAGCGCACGTCTCAGGGGCGCAGTCTGAATCGGTAAGCGCGCCGCGGCGGCCGGCGTCCTCGGTCGCTCCACTAGCATCGCGCTGAGCGCGATGATCTCGATCACGACCAAGTCGCCCTACGCGGTTCTCGCCCTGGTCGAGCTGGGGCGCACCGGGGGCACGGAGCCGGTGCCGATCGGCGAGCTCGCTCGCCGCCGCGACGTGCCCGTGCAGTTCCTCGAGCAGCTCTTCGCGGTGCTGCGCCGTGCGGGCGTGATCAGCTCGCAGCGCGGCGTGAAGGGCGGCTACCGCTTCGCGCGTCCGCCCGAGGAGGTCACGGTGCTCGAGATCGTCGAGCTGCTCGACGGTCCGCTCGGCCGCGATTCGGAGGGCGTTTTCGCCGACGCCGCGGCGGCCGCGCGCCGCGTCTTCGAGCAGACCACGATCGCCGATGTGATCGAGCGCGAGATGCGCGACGCGGGCGCGTCGATGTACCACATCTGATCTGCGCGCCACCACACGCACCCACCACGCGGCGCACCCCCGTGTACGACCGCGTACTTCCGGCCTCGCAATTTGCTACGGTCGTAGCGATCTGACTCCTGGGTTCAGGGAAGAACCGAGCGGGCCCGGGGTCTGAGAGGGGTGCCGGGGTGTGCCCGGCACGGAAATGGAGAGAGGGGAAGCAGATGGGAGCAAAACGACTTTGGCTCGTCCTGGCGGGTCTCGTGGTCGCGGTGATGTGCGCCGCGCTGCCGGCCGCGGCGGGGGCGATCAACTACGTCTCGATCGGAGACTCGTACACGGCCGGACCGGGGATCAACCCCGTCGAATCGGGCTCGCCGGCGGGCTGCGCGCGGTCGGAAAACAACTATCCGCACCTCGTCGCGAAAGCGCTGGGTCTGACGCTCACCGACGTGAGCTGCAGCGGTGCGACGACTTCCGATGAGACCGAATCGCAGTTCGAAGGCCAGGCGCCCCAGGACGAAGCGCTGAGCGCATCGACCGAAGTCGTGACGATCGGCATGGGCGGCAACGACCACGGCCTGTTCGGCGACCTGCTCAACGGCTGCACGCAGATCGACGTGATCGAAGGATCGACGGCGAAGGCGCCGTGCAAAGAAGCCTTCCAGGGCTTCGTCACGAAAACCTTCGAAGAAGACAAGACCGAGCAGGCAGCGGCGCTCGCTCACATCAAAGAACTCGCGCCGAACGCCAAAGTGTTCGTCGTGGACTACCCGGAAATCGTCAAGGAACGCTGCTCCGCATTTCCGTGGCACGAAGCGGACACGAAGTGGTTCCGCAACAAGGTCCAGAAGGTCGGCAACAAGTTCCAGAAGGAAGGTGCGAAGGCGGGCGGCGCGCTGTTCGTCGACACCTTCAAGCCGAGCGAAGGCCACAACTCGTGCCAGCCGCTCGGCACGCGCTGGATCGAACCGCTGATCGGCTCCGCGACGGGCGTTCCGGTTCACCCCAACGCGACGGGTGAGCAGGAGGACGCATACGACGTCGAGCTCGCGATGCTGAAGGCCGGCATCCGCTAGACGCCGCAGCATCCACGACGTTGCTTTGAGAGCGCCCGCTCCGCCTCGGCGGGGCGGGCGCTCCGTCGTCGTGAGCCATCCCCGGTGAATGCGAAGCTGAACGGGATGCGCACCAGCCACGACGCGAGGAGTCCACGGTGGCGAGCCTGACGGCGCTCGCCGCGACGCTGCTCGCCCTGGCGGGCGCGCCGCCCGCGCACCTCGCTCCCTCGGGGCTGGTCTACTCGAACGCGAGCGCGAAGCTCGTGCAGAGCCAGCCCGCGGCGGGCAGCTGCCACGCGAAGGGCAGCGGCCTGGACGAGCTTCCCGATCCGCACTGCACCCCGGGCGCCGTGAACCCGGCGGTCACCCAGGCCACGATCGCATCGACGATCTGCCGCTCCGGCTGGACATCGTCGGTGCGCCCCGCGGAGTCGGTCACCGAGCCCGAGAAGCTCGCGAGCCTCCGCGCATACGGCGAGCGCGGCGCGTCGGGGTACGAGTACGACCACTTCGTCCCGCTCGAGCTCGGCGGGGCGGTGAACGACGCGCGCAACCTCTGGCCCGAGCCGGACTACACCAGCCGCGAGGGCTTCTACCTGAACCCCAAGGACCGGGTGGAGACCGCGCTCAAGCACCTGGTCTGCGAGGGGCGCATCACGCTCGCGCTCGCGCAGCGGGAAATCGCCGCGAACTGGGTGCGTGCGCTCGCGCGCTACGCGCCGGCGGGGCCGAGCTCGTAGTCGTCGAGCGCGTCCTGGCTCGAGACGAGTGCGCCGCGATAGGTCAGCGACCAGCCCGCGCGGGGACGGCGCCGGAGCTCCGACTGGCTCGCCCAGGTCTCCCAGCGCCAGAGACAGAACCAGCGTTCGACCACGCGCCCGGGGCCGCCGTTTCCGGGCGCCTCGAACAGGCGGGCCCGCGCGCGGAGGCGCGAGCTCGAGGCGGCGGTTGAGTGTGCGGAGATGGTCACGAGTGGGTATGAGTAGCTATGAGGAGGGTTACCCAACGAGGTTGACATCGCAACATTGGAGTGCGGCTTGCAAGCGACGGGAGGCAGGATCGCTCTCCTGGAGCCGCATTCCCGGGTCATCCGGGGGTCGCGTGCAGGCGCAGGCGGACCTCCTCGGATGGACACTCGCGGTTAGCATTGTCAAGTCGATCGCTTCATAACTCCGTGAAACAGCTCCGAACACTTCCCGGCAGGTCAGCCGTACCGCTCGCGCTCGCGGCCGCGGCGGGCGGCGCGTTGCCTGCGAGCACCGCCGCCGCGACCAAGCCGCACACGGGCTGCGTGGCCCCCGAGGTGGTCGGCGTGGACCTCTCGATGGCGCGCGGCGCGCTGCAGGCCTCCGGCTGCAACGTGGTCGTCCGCCAGCTTCCCGCGCACGGCGACTACGTCACACCGTCGAGCCCCGACACCCGCCAACTCGTGGGCTCGCAGAGCCCGGGGGCGGGGAGTCATGCGAGCACGGTGACGATCTCACTGAGGCCGCTCTGCGCTGAGCCCACACTGCCCGGGCCGGAAACCCGCGGCCCGAGCTCATCGGGCGGTCCGACCGAGCTGATCGTCGGACTGTTCCTCGAAGGCGGTCCCGTGGTCACCGCGCCGCAGTGCAAACGCGGCGTGCCCTCCCCGGGCGTGGTCACGGTGACGACCGCGAGCGGACAGCCCGTCGCGCAGCGCACTGTGCGCGGAGGGCGCTTCGGAGTCTTCCCCCTGAAGCCGGGGCACTACCTGATCAGTGGGAGCTTCTCCTCCAGCTCAGCGGCCGGCGCGCTCGCCGGGCCGCAGGCGGTGACGATCTCTGCGCACCGCACCACGCGGCTGAACGTCGTCGCGAACACCTAGACGCGCCTCGGGCGGGAGGGTGGGCTGGTGTCTCGGCGCCTCGCCCTCAGAGCCTTGCGGCCGTGCGGAGCGCCGAGACAGCCCCCTCCTTGCGTTCCTGCTCCTTGGGGACCTCCATCCCCGGCGCCGAAGTCTAGTTCCGGCCCGGACGGATCGGCGCGCCTCCATCGAGGCGGGGCGCGTGTCATGCTGCGTACAGTGGCGGTCTGCACGCACCTCGACTCGATCAGGGTGAGAGAGCTCCCGGCCGAGGTCGAGGGCTGTGAGGACTGCCTGCGCGAAGGCGGAGTCTGGCTGCACCTGCGGATCTGCCTGGAGTGCGGTCACGTGGGGTGCTGCGACGACTCGCCCTCACGCCACGCGAGCAGGCACGCCGCCGCGGAGTCCCATCCGCTGATCCGCTCGCTCGAGCCGGGCGAGGAATGGTCGTGGTGCTTCGTAGATGAGGTGGGCATGGTGATCGCGGAGATCACCGGCAGCACTCGCATCCCCCCCTCTCCGATGCTCGGCTGAGGATGGCCGAGCGCAAACCCGCGATCCTCGCCGTCGACGATGAGCCCGCGGTGCTCGCCGCGGTGGCGCGCGACCTGCGCAGGCGCTTCGGGGAGCGCTACCGGATCCTGCGCTCCGCCTCAGGCGCGGAGGCGCTGGAGATGCTCGGCGAGATGCGCACGCGCGGCGACCTCGTCGCGATGCTCGTCGCCGACCAGCGCATGCCGGCGATGGACGGCACCGCCTACCTGCTGAAGGCGCGTGGAATCTACCCCGAGGCCAAGCGCGTGCTCCTCACCGCCTACGCGGACACGGACGCGGCGATCGCGGCGATCAACGAGGTCTCACTCGACTACTACCTGCTCAAGCCCTGGGACCCCCCCGAGGAGCAGCTCTATCCCGTCGTGGAGGACCTGCTCACCACCTGGGAGGCGGGAAGCGCGCTCGAGTCGGGGGGAGTGCGTGTGATCGGCCACCGCTTCTCACGCGACACCCACGAGCTGCGTGACTTCCTCGCGCGCAACCGCGTTCCCGCGCGCTGGCTCGATGTCGAGCGCGATTCCGAGGCGCGCGAGCTGCTCACCGTCGCGGGGGTGGCCGAGGACCGGCTGCCCGTCACGCTGCTCGAAGACGGCACCGTGCTCGAGCGCCCGACCGTGCTCGAGCTCGCGGAGCGGATCGGCGTGGCGGGCCAACCCGCCTCCGAGCACTACGACCTCGTGATCGTGGGTGGCGGTCCCGCCGGCCTCGCCGCCGCGGTCTACGGCGCGTCGGAGGGACTGCGCACAGTGATGGTCGAGCGCGAGGCGCCCGGCGGCCAGGCGGGGCAATCGAGCCGGATCGAGAACTACCTTGGCTTCCCCGCCGGCCTCTCGGGCTCGGATCTCGCGCGGCGCGCGACCGACCAGGCGCGCCGGCTCGGCGCGGAGCTGCTCACCGTGAGCGACGCGGTCGGCCTGCGCGTCGAGGGCGCTGGACGGTTCCTCGACCTGACGGGCGGGGCACAGCTCAGCGCGAACTGTGTGCTCGTGGCCTCCGGCGTCTCCTATCGCAAGATGAGCGCGCCGGGGTTCGCGGAGCTCACCGGCGCGGGCGTCTACTACGGCGCCGCGCTGACCGAGGCGCGCTCGTGCTCCGATCAGCACGTCGTCGTGATCGGCGGGGCGAACTCCGCGGGGCAGGCAGCGGTCTACTTCAGCGGCTACGCCGCGCGCGTCTCGATGCTCGTGCGCAGCTCGCTGCAGAAGTCGATGTCCCACTACCTGATCGAGCAGATCGAAGCGCTCCCGAACATCGACGTGCGCACCTCCACGCAGGCCGTCGCCGCGCACGGAAAGGATGGCCGGCTGGAGAGCCTCACGATCGAGGACGCGGAGGGCAAACGCACGGAGGAGCGGGTCGACGCGTGCTTCATCTTCATCGGCGCGGCGCCACGCACGGACTGGCTCGAGGGGGTGCTCGCGCGCGATCGAGCGGGCTTCATCCTCGCCGGTCCGGACGTGCGCGAGCACGGCTGGCCGCTGCCCCGCGAGCCCTATCCGCTGGAGACGAGCGTGCCCGGGGTGTTCGTCGCGGGGGACGTGCGCTCGCGCTCGATCAAGCGTGTGGCGAGCGCGGTGGGCGAGGGCTCGATGGCCGTCTCGCTGATCCACGAGTACCTCGCAAGCGCATGAGCGCCCCCTCCGTAGCCGAGCTGCGGCCGATCGACCTGTTCGACGAGCTCGACGACGACGCGCTCGCGATGGTCGCCGCGCGCGCGGAGGTGCGCGAGTTCAGCGCGGGCGAGCTCGTCGCTGAGGAGGGCGATCGCGCGCACGCGGTGTACCTGCTGCTCGAGGGCACGGCGGAGACCTTCAGGGACGTGAGCGGCCGCCAGGAGTCCTCCGGCGAGCACGTCTCACCGACCTGGATGGGCGCGATCGCCGCGCTCACGGGCTCGCCGCTCGGTGTGCAGGTGCGGGCGAAGACGGACATGCGGCTCGCCGCGATCGAGCCCGAGGACTTCGTCGAGCTCGCGGTCGCGAACCGCTCGATCATGCAGCTCGTGCTCGCCCGCGTGCGCCCCGTGGTCGGGCGGATCACCGCGATGGAGCAGAACCGCGAGCGGCTCGAGTCGCTCGGCACGATGGCCGCAGGGCTCGCGCACGAGCTCAACAACCCCGCCGCCGCGGCGAAGCGCGCATCCAGCGAGCTCGCCGAGGCGCTCGACGTGCTCGGCTCCACGATCGGAGTGTTCGTCGAATCGGGGGTCGACCGCGAGCAGGCCGAGGAGCTCGTCGAGATCCAGCGCGCCGTGCTCGCGGCCTGCCGCAGCCGCGCGACCGTCTCGCAGCTCGATCTCGCCGACGCGGAGGACGCGCTCGGCGACACGCTCGAGGAACTCGGCGTGAGCGACGGATACCGGCTCGTCGAGCCGCTCGCCCAAGCGGGAGTGGACGCGGAGATGCTGCAGCGCGTGTCCTCGCTCGCGGGCACGGCCACCGATGCGGCGGTGCGTTGGATCGCCGCCTCCCTGCTCGCGCGGGAGCTAGCCGCCGAGCTCGCCGAGTCCACCGAGCGGATGAGCAAGCTCGTCGCGGCGGTGAAGACCTACGCCTACATGGATCGCGGCGGCCTCGTCGAGGTCGATCTCGCGGAGGGGATCGACACCACGCTCACGATCCTCGGCCACAAGCTCAAGCACACCACGATCGAGGTGCGCAGGGACTTCGATCCCTCCGTCCCCCGCTTCCTCGGCTACGGCGCGGAGCTCAACCAGGTCTGGACGAACCTGCTCGACAACGCGATCGACGCACTCGGCGAGTCGGGCACGATCTCGATCGCCTCGCGCCGCGACGGTGACTGCGTGGAGATCGACATCGCCGATGACGGTCCGGGCATCCCGCCGGCCGCGCGCGAGCACATCTTCGATCCCTTCTTCACCACCAAGGAGGTGGGCAAGGGGACCGGACTCGGCCTCGACACCGCGCGCCGGATCGTCGCCGACCACCATCGCGGCAGCCTCGTGGTCGAGTCCGAGCCGGGTCGCACGCTCTTCCGTGTGCGCCTCCCGATGGACGCTGCGCAGGAGTGAGCGCGGAGGCCGAGGGCGGTGGCCCGCGTGCGGGCGGCGCGCGGGTGGAGCAGGTCGAGGCCGCGGTGGGACGGGAGCTGCGGATGTCGGTGCTGCGCCCGCACGAACCCTCCACGCGCGCGATGTATCCGCTGGAGGACGACCCCGCCACGGTTCACCTCGCCGCGCTCGGCCCGCGGGACGAGGTGCTCTCGGTGGGAAGCGCGATGGCCGATCCGCACCCGCGCTCCCCGCGCTCGGGCGACTGGCGGATACGCGGGATGGCGACCGCCCCGCAGCGGCGCGGCGAGGGGTACGGCGCGCTGGTGCTCGACGCGCTGCTGAGGCTCGCGCGCGAGCGTGGCGGCGCGAGGATCTGGTGCAACGCGCGCTCGCCCGCGCGCGAGTTCTACGCCCGCGCGGGCTTCCTCGTGGAGGGCGCGGAGTTCGAGATCGAGGGGATCGGGCCGCACTTCCTGATGTCCCGCCCGCTCGCGTGAGCGCGGGGCCGGTCGAGGCTGGGTTATTGTCGGTCGGGATGCCGCTAATCCCGATCAACATTGCGGAGCTTGTCGGGGAGACGCCGCTCGTGGAGTTGCCGATGCTGCTCGAGGAGCAGGCGGAGGGCGTGCGCCTGTTCGCGAAGCTCGAGGCGTTCAACCCGGGTGGGAGCGTGAAGGACCGGATCGGCGTCGCGATGATCGAGGCGGCCGAGGCCGAGGGACGGATCGAGCCCGGGCGCACGACGATCGTCGAGGCGACGAGCGGCAACACGGGAATCGCGCTCGCCTTCGTGTGTGCGGCGAAGGGCTATGACCTCGTGCTCACGCTCCCCCAGGGGATGAGTCGCGAGCGCGAGAGCCTGCTCCGCCTGTACGGCGCGCGAGTGGACATCACCGAGTCGCTCGGGGGCATGGGCGAGGCGGTCGCGGCTGCGCGTGAGATGGCCCAGCGCGAGGACGTCTTCCTGCCCGACCAGTTCTCCAATCCGGCGAACCCCGAGGCGCACCGGCGCACGACCGGCCCCGAGATCGCGCGTGCGCTCGAGGACGACGTGGACGTGCTCGTCGCGGGCGTGGGGACGGGGGGGACGATCACCGGTGTGGGGGAGTACCTGCGCGAGAGGTGCAACCCGAAGCTGAAGGTGGTGGCGGTCGAGCCGAAGGGCTCCGCGGTGCTCTCCGGCGGAAGGCTCGGGCCGCACCGCATCCAGGGCATCGGCGCGGGCTTCGTGCCTCCGGTTCTGAACCGTGAGCTGATCGACGAGGTGATCCCCGTCTCCGACGACGACGCGATCCAGACCGCGTGGCGGTGCGCGCGGCGCGCGGGCCTGCTCGCGGGGATCTCCTGCGGTGCGGCGCTGCACGCCGCGCTGCTCCTCGCCGCGCGCCCGGAGTCCGCGGGCCAGCGGATCGTGGTGGTGATGCCCGACTCGGGCGAGCGCTACGTCTCGCAGTCCTTCTTCGCCCCGTGAGCGCGGCGGCGCCCGAGAGCGCCGCGCGGTGAAAACTGTTGCGGGCGCAAATATGCTCGCTACCCTTCAGCCATGGCCGGTTTCAGCGCCTTCGCGCGGGTCGCCAAGGAGGTCAGGCGGGACGTGCTCGCCGCGCGCGACCGCGACCCGGCCGCGCAGGGTGTGCGGCCCGCGGAGATCCTCGCGACCTGGCCGGGCATCCACGCGCTGCTCGCCTATCGCGTGGCGCACGCGATGTACCTCGCGAGGGTGCCGATGCTCCCTCGGACGATCTCGATGTTCACGCGCACGATCACCGGGATCGAGATCCATCCTGCGGCTCAGATCGGGGGCGGGCTGTTCATCGACCACGGCGCGGGCGTCGTGATCGGCGAGACCGCGCAGATCGGTGACAACGTGACGCTCTACCAAGGAGTGACGCTCGGGGGCACGGGCTTCCAGACGGGCAAGCGCCACCCGACCGTGCAGGACAACGTGACGATCGGCTCCGGCGCGAAGCTGCTCGGCCCGATCACGATCGGCCACGGGGCGAAGATAGGGGCGAACAGCGTCGTGATCACCGACGTGCCCCCCAACTCGACCGTCGTGGGCAACCCCGGCCACCCCGTGCGCGTGGAAGGGCGCCGTCCCGAGGGACCGGACGTGGACTGGATCCACCTTCCCGACCCGATCGCGGAGGCGATCCAGGCGCTGTCCGGACGGATCGCGACGCTCGAACGGATGGTCGCTGAGCTCTCTGAGGAGCCGCAGCCGATCGCCGAGGTCCGGCCGCTGCGCACGGTGCGCGGACCCAACCCCGCAGGCGGCTAGAACCGCGCCGCGGCGGACCGCGGGCGCCCCCGCCGCTGCCGCCCCCACATCTATTCTCAGTGTGATGGCCGCGAGCCCGCACGCCGAACACATTCAGGAGCTGCTCGAGGGGCTCAACGAGCCCCAACGCGAGGCGGTCACGCACGGCGAGGGGCCGCTGCTGATCCTCGCGGGCGCGGGGAGCGGCAAGACCCGCGTGCTCGCGCACCGGATCGCATACCTGATCTACACCGACCAGGCGCAGTCCGGGGAGATCCTCGCGATCACCTTCACCAACAAGGCCGCGAGCGAGATGCGCGAGCGCGTCGAAGGTCTGCTCGGCCACGCCACGCGCGGGATGTGGCTGATGACCTTCCACTCGGCCTGTGCGCGGGTCCTGCGTTCGGAGGCTGCGCGGCTCGGCTACACGCGGCAGTTCACGATCTACGACCAGGCGGACTCGCGCCGCCTCGCCAAGCGCTCCGCCGACGCGGTGGGCGTGGACCCGAAGCGCTACACGCCCTCGGCGGTGCTCAACCAGATCTCCTCAGCGAAGAACAAGCTGATCGACGCCGACAGCTACAAGCAGATGGCCGCCTCGCCCTTCGAGGAGATGATCGGCGAGGTCTACGACATCTACGAGCGCGATCTGGTGCGGATGAACGCGATGGACTTCGACGACCTGCTCTTCCGCACCGTGAACCTGCTCGAGCTCTTCAGCGAGGTCCGCGAGCGCTACAGCGAGACCTTCCGCCACGTGCTCGTCGACGAGTACCAGGACACCAACCATGCGCAGTACCGGTTGCTCCAACTGCTCGTCGGCGGTGGGCCCGCGCCCAAGCGCGGCGGCGAGGAGCGTGGCGATCGCCCGACCTATGCGGGCCCCGTCGGGCACCGGAACCTCGCGGTGGTGGGGGACGACTCGCAGTGTCTTCCCGCAGGATCGATGGTCACGATGGCAGATGGTTCGAGGAGGCCGATCGAGACTGTGGCTGCTGGGGACACCGTGATGTCATGCCACGGCAGCGGCGACCTGCGCGGAGCCCGAGTGCTTCGCACCCATCGGTCGAGGGCGACCATCGGGGTCGGGATCAGCCTCGCAAGCGGAAGACGGATCGTCAGCACGCCCGAGCACACCCACTTCGCGGGATATCGCGTGGGCACCACGCCACAGATGCACATGACCTATCTGATGCAGCACCGTGAGAAGGGGTTTCGCGTCGGGACTTCGCGCACGTACACGTCAGGGCAGCCTCGATCGCTCGTGGGTGTCCAGATGAGGACTGCCGCAGAGAGCGCAGATGCAGCATGGGTCGTGGGGCTCCACGCGGATGAGGCGGAGGCGCGTGCACAAGAGGCGCTGCTCTCGCTCGAATACGGCCTCCCGACGTTGCCATTTCGGGCGCGGCGCGCGGGGACTGAAAATGGGCTCGTCTGCAATCAGGAACTGATCGATCGGGTCTTCGATTCAGTCGACTCGATCGGAGGCGGGCACGCCCTTCTCAGTGATGAGCGACTCGACGTGGACTGGCCGCACTTCTTTCCTCGGTCGCACGAGGGACACCGGAGAGTGCTCACCATCACGCTCTGCGCCGATCGTCGGGGAAGGACTCCGATGCACCTGATCTCGCTTGGCGGACGCGATGAAACGGCGCGGAGAAAGCTCGAAGAGATCGGGCTCAACGTGAGGCCCGCGAAGGCCGGCTCTCTGAGCTGGCGATACGAGTCGGTCTTCAAGGACTTCGGAGAGCTGATGGCCGTCGCCGGGCAGATTCAATCGGTTCTGCGGGTCCGCGTCCGCTGCCAGGCCCGCTTGGGACTGCAGGGTGAAGGGCGCCTGAAGAACACGCTGCCATTTCTGCCGGCGGCCTCTGTGCGACCGGGGATGGTGATGTTCAACGACGAAGGTGCGTTCGACCTCGTCGAGATGGTTGAAGTGCTTCCGCTGGATGCCGACGTCTTCGACTTGGACATCGACGGCACGCACAACTTCGTCGCCGATGGCGTGATCACCCACAACTCGATCTACGGCTTTCGCGGCGCGGACATCCGCAACATCCTCGATTTCCAGGAGGACTTCCCCGACGCGCGCGTGGTCAAGCTGGAGCAGAACTACCGCTCCACCGAGACGATCCTGCAGGCGGCGAACGCGGTGATCGCGAACAATCGCGGGGGCATCGCGAAGCGGCTGTGGAGCGAGCTCGGCCAGGGCGATCAGATCCAGCTCCGCGCGATGGCCGATGAGCACGCGGAGGCAAGGTACGTCGTCGGGGAGATCCAGCGTCTGCTCGACGAGGGCGCCTCGCGCTCGGAGATCGCGGTGCTCTACCGGACCAACGCGATGTCACGAGTGATCGAGGACACGCTCGTGCGCAGCGAGATCGCCTACCAGGTGATCGGGGGCACGAAGTTCTACGAGCGCGCGGAGATCAAGGACGCGATCGCCTACCTCACGCTGCTCGCCAACCCCTATGACGTGGTGAGCTTCACGCGGATCGCGAACTCGCCGCGCCGCGGGCTCGGGCAGACCTCGCTCGCGCGGATCACGAGCCACGCGGCCTCGATGGACATCTCCGTCTGGGAGGCGGCCGCCTCGCCCCGCCAGGTCCCCGGCCTCGGCGCGGCGGCGATCAAGGCGCTCGACCGCTTCATGGTCACGATGGCCGAACTGCGCGCGAAGACGGGCGCCGAGCCACTGGGAGGAGAAGGAGAAGGAGAGGGAGTGACGCAGCTCCCGACCGCGCACGGGCAGAGCTCAGGCGCGGGCGATCGCCGCGCCGCTCCGATCGCGGAGCTGCTCGAGGCGGTGCTCGCCCAGACGGGTTACATCGAGGCGCTCGAAGCAGAGCGCTCGATCGAGGCGCAGGGACGAATCGAGAACCTCGAGCAGCTCGTCGAGGTGGGACGCGAGTTCGACGCGGCTGCGGCCGACCCGCGGCTCGCGGCGGCGGCGCCGGGCAGCGGCGGGGAGGACACGGATGCGGGCTCGCTGGAGCGCTTCCTGCAGGAGATCGCACTCGTCGCGGACGCAGACACGCGCGCGGACGACGACGGCCTCGTGACGTTGATGACGCTGCACAACGCAAAGGGCCTGGAGTACCCGACCGTGTTCATCGCGGGCTGCGAGGACGGCGTCTTCCCGCACTCGCGAGCGATCGACGAGGGCGGGCTGGAGGAGGAGCGCAGGCTCTTCTACGTCGGCGTGACGCGGGCGATGCGCCGCCTCTACCTCACCTACGCGCGGCGGCGCGCGGTCTTCGGCGCGCAGAGCTTCGGCCTGCCGAGCCGTTTCCTCACCGAGATCCCCGGCGACCTGCTCGAGGAGAGCGGCGACGGGGGCTTCCGCCCCGGCGCGATCCTCACGCCCTCGCTCGCACGTGGAAGCGGCTCGACCTCGTGGGGCTCGACGGCGCCCACCACGCGGCGCGAACCCCGTGAGTCGAGCGAGATCCAGGCGTTCCGGCTCGGCGAGGACGTCGTCCACGCCGCCTTCGGGGACGGCGTGGTGACGGGCATCGAGCCCGGCGGGGTGATCGTCGTGCGCTTTGCGGGCGACGGCTCCGAACGCAAGTTGATGGCCGAGTACGCCCCCGTCTCCAAGCGCTGAGCGCACTCCCGGTGGCCCACCTCGTAGCATCCCTTTCGTGACGGCGAGGCTGATCGACGGCAAGGCGGTGGCCGCGCGGGTGCGCGGCGAGGTCGCCCAGGAGGTCGAGAGCTTCACCGAGTCCCACGGGCGCCCTCCGGGGCTCGCCACGGTGCTCGTCGGCGAGGATCCGGCCTCGGCGGTCTATGTGGGCGGCAAGCAGCGCGCGAGCAGGGAGGTGGGGATCGCCCCCTTCGACCGGCGACTGCCCGCGGAGGCCACCCACGAGCAGGTCGCGGAGGAGCTGGAGACGCTCAACGGGGATCCCGCGGTCAGCGGGATCCTGCTGCAGCTCCCGCTTCCCGCACATCTCGACGGACCCGCGCTGACCGGCATGATCTCGCCGGAGAAGGACGTCGACGGGCTGACCCCGGTGAACGCGGGCCTGCTCTCCCAGGGCAGCCCGGGGCTGCGTCCGTGCACCCCAGCCGGGGTGATGGTCCTGCTCGAAGAGGCCCGCGTTGAGCTCGAAGGAGCCGAGGCCGTCGTCGTGGGTCGCTCCAACCTGTTCGGCAAGCCGATGGCCCAACTGCTGCTCGCCGCGAACGCGACGGTCACCGTCTGCCACTCGCGCACGCGCGACCTCGCCGCGGTCTGCGCGCGCGCCGATGTGCTGATCGCGGCGATCGGCCGCGCACGGATGATCGGCGCCGAGCACGTCAAGGCCGGCGCGGTCGTGATCGACGTGGGCATGAACCGCCTCACCCCCGAGGAGGCTCAGAACAAGAGCGGCCTCGTCGGCGACGTGGACCAGGGGGCGGTCGCGGAGATCGCCGCGGCGATCACACCGGTCCCCGGCGGCGTGGGCCCGATGACGATCGCGATGCTGCTCCGCAACACGCTGCAGGCCGCGCGCTACCAGACCGAGCTGCAGGGGATGTGGGGGGCGGTATGAAGCTGCGCGTCGGTGAGCTCACCGCGCTCGCGGGGATCGGCTGCACGATCGCCGCGCTGCTGCGCCCGTGGTACGAAACCCCGGCGGGGAACCTCAGCCTCTGGGACACCTTCGGCCCCGCTGCGGTGATGATGCTCGCCGCGCTCAGCGCCGCGCTCGCGATGGTCCTCGCCGCGCTGCTCGAGCGCGAGAGCCCCGCGCTCCCGATCTCCACCGCGGTCTGGTCTGTGGTCCTCGGGCTGATCGGTCTGATCGCCACGGTCGTGCGGGTGCTCGAGCGCCCCCAGCACGCAAGCGGCCTGTGCGCGGGCGCCTGGCTCGGGCTCGCGGGCAGCCTGCTGATCTTCCTCGGCGCCTGGCTCACGATTCGCGACGAACGCCCCTCGCGTTATCGCCCGGCCACGCCCGAGCCGCGCCCCCGCCCCTAGAATCAGCGCCGTGATCGAGCGCGAGGAGGTCCTGCACGTAGCCCGGCTGGCGCGGCTCGCGCTCAGCGAGGAGGAGATCGAGCCGATGGCTCGTGAGCTCACCGCCGTGCTCGACCACGTCGCGACGATCGGCGGAGCTCGACCTGGATGACGTCGCCCCGACCTCCCACGTGGTCGAGGTGACCGGCCGGCCTGCGCCCCGATGAGCCGCGGCCCTCCTGGCCGCGCGAGCAGATTCTCGCGGCCGCCCCCGACGCGGGCGACGAGGGCTTCCTCGTCCCGAGCCCGCAGGCCTAGATGAGCGCCGAGATGCTCGACCTCACCGCTGCCCGCGCGGCGGAGCTCGTCGCCGCCGGCGAGCTTTCCGCCGCGGAGCTGTTCGCCTTCTACCGCGATCGAGCGGCGACCGACCGCGCGGCCGGCGATCAGGGTCTCAACTGCTTCACCTGGGTCGCCGACGGTGAGGGGGACGCCACCGAGGGCCCGCTCGCCGGCGTGCCACTCGCGGTCAAGGACCTCTTCTGCACCCGCGGGGTGCCGAGCCAGTCGGGCTCGAAGATCCTCGAGGGCTACCTGCCTCCCTACACCGCGACCGCTGTCGAGCGACTCCAGGACGCGGGGGCCCCGCTGCTCGCGAAGACCAACCAGGACGAGTTCGCGATGGGCTCCTCGAACGAGAACTCCGCCTACGGCCCGGTTCGCAACCCGTGGGACCGCGCGCGCGTGCCCGGGGGCTCCTCGGGCGGGAGCGCGGCCGCCGTCGCCGCGGGCCTCGCGCCTTGGGCGCTCGGCACGGACACGGGCGGCTCGATTCGTCAGCCCGCCGCGCTCTGCGGGATCGTCGGGCTGAAGCCCACGTACGGCTCGGTCTCGCGCTACGGGATGATCGCCTTCGCCTCCTCCCTCGACCAGGCGGGCCCGCTCACTCGCGACGTCCGCGACGCCGCGCTGCTGCTCTCGAAGATGGTCGGGCAGGATCCCTGCGACGCGACCTCGCTGCTCTTCCCCGGCGAGATCGCGGTGCCGAGCGCGGAGCGCCTCGACGGGGTGAAGCTCGGCGTTCCCTCCGAGCTCACCGGCGAGGGGATCGAAGCGGGGGTCAAGCAGGCTTTCGACGCCGCGATCGAGCTCGCCGTCTCGCTCGGCGCGGAGCTCGTCGAGGTCTCGCTCCCGCACGCGCCGCACGCGCTCGCCGCCTATTACGTGCTCGCTCCGGCGGAGGCCTCCTCCAACCTCGCGCGCTTCGACGGGGTGCGCTACGGGCTCCGCGCCCCCGGAGCGGATGACCTGCTCGAGATGTACACCCGCACACGCCACGACGGCTTCGGCGCCGAGGTCAAGCGGCGTGTGATGCTCGGGACCTACGCGCTCTCCTCGGGCTACTACGACGCCTACTACGGGCGCGCTCAGCGCGTGCGCACGAAGATCGCGGAGGACTTCGCCGCGGCGTTCGGCGAGGTGGACTTCATCCTCACGCCCACTGCGCCGACGGTCGCGTTCGCGCTCGGGGAGAAGACGGGCGATCCGCTCGCGATGTACCTCAACGACTTCTGCACCGTGCCCATGTCGCTCGCGGGGATCCCCGCGATCTCGATCCCCTGTGGGCTCTCGGACGGCCTGCCCGTCGGGCTCCAGCTCGCGGGTCCCGCCTTCAGCGAGAACGCGCTGCTCGACGCCGCGCACGCCTTCGAGCGCTCGCTCGGCTTCGACGGGAGCGCCGCGCATGTCTGAGGCGGTGGGCAACGGGTCGGCGCTCGAGCCCGTGATCGGCCTGGAGATCCACATCCAGCTCGCGACGAGGACCAAGATGTTCTGCGGCTGCGAGCTCTCCTTCGGCGACGAGCCGAACCTGCACACCTGCCCGGTGTGCCTCGGACTGCCCGGCAGCCTGCCCGTGGCGAACGCGCGCGCGGTGCACTTCGGGCTGATGATCGGGCTCGCGCTCGGCTCGGAGCTCGCTCCGCGCTCGATCTTCCACCGCAAGAACTACTTCTATCCAGACCTCCCGAAGGGCTACCAGATCTCCCAGTACGACGAGCCCCTCTGTCTCGGTGGCACGCTCGGTGAAATCCGCATCCATCGGGTGCACCTCGAGGAGGACGCGGCGAAGCTCACGCACGTGGGCGCGAGCGGGCGGATCCACGGCTCGGACGCGTCGATCGTCGACTTCAACCGCGGCGGCACCCCGCTCGCGGAGATCGTCACCGAGCCCGACCTGCGCTCCGCCGAGCAGGCGGGGGAGTGGCTGAAGCTGCTGCGCACCACGATGCGCACGCTCGGCGTGTCGAACGTGAACATGGAGGAGGGCTCGCTGCGCTGCGACGCGAACATCTCGCTGCGACCCGTGGGCAGCGAGGAGCTGGGAGTCAAGACGGAGCTGAAGAACATGAACTCCTTCCGCTTCATCGAACGGGGCATCCGGGCGGAGATCGCGCGCCAGAGCAAGATCATCGGCGGCGGTGGTCGCGTCACGCAGGAGACGCTGCACTTCGACCCCGCCTCGGGCAAGATCACCTCGCTGCGCTCCAAGGAGGAGGCGCACGACTACCGCTACTTCCCCGAGCCCGACCTCGTGCCGGTCGCGATCGAGGAGCAGATGCTCGCCGCGGCGCGCGCGGACATGACCGAGCTCCCCGCCGCCCGCGCGGAGCGCTTCGAGCGCGAAGGTCTGAGCGCGGACTCCGCGCAGCTGCTCGCCTTCCGCGGCGAGCTCGGGGACTACTTCGAGGCCGCGCGCGCCTCGAGCGACGCGCCGCCTGCGCAGCCGCTTGCGAACTGGATCTCCGGTGAGCTGCTCGGCCGTCTCGGCGAGGTCGAGGACCCTGCCGAGTCGAAGGTCACGCCGGCGGCGCTCGCCGGGCTGGTCGCGATGGTGGCGGGCAAGCAGGTGAGCGTGGGCGCCGCGCGGCAGGTGCTCGACCGCCTGGTCGCCGAGGGCGGCGAGCCCGCAGCGATCGTCGAGGCCGAGGGCCTGACCGCGATGGATGGGGGGGACGAGCTCGCGGGCATAGTCGCCGCCGCGCTCGAGGCGAACCCGGACGCCGCGCAGCGCGTGCGCGAAGGCAACGCGAAGGCGATTGGGCCGATCGTCGGCCAGGTGATGCGTGAGACGAAGGGCCGCGCGGACGGCACCGAGGTCTCGCGGCTGATCAACGAGCAACTCGCGGGCTGAGCCCGCTCCCGAACCAGACCGGGGGCGCCTCGCAGGCGAAACAGCGTCCGTTGTGACATTTTGGACTCCCGTCCAATGGACCCTGCGCGTCCGCGCGCCAATATGCCTGTCATGAACCGAACAGCAGGCCCTTCGACTGCTTCAACTCTTCCTCGGCGGTTCATCCTCCTGCCCGAGGTTGGGGCGGAAACGGGACGGCACGGTCCCCGCATCCGCCGGTTCAGCCTGACGAGTGTCGGGCTGGGGACGGCTCGACTGCGCTCCGGTCATGGCGGCGCGGAGATCGCGAAGGCAGGGACGGCTCGCGATCCGGGTCCGCCTGGCCGCATGAGCTGAGAGCCGGCCCCGATACGACGACGCGCGCTTCCCTCGGCGCACGTCTTGGCGTGCGGCCGGACAGGGGATCCCTCCCTGTCCGGCCGCATTGCCGTTAAAGTCACTGGTGATGAACGACTCATCCTCACGGTCTTTCGGCCGCACGGTAATCGCCGCACTGGTCCTGCTCGTCGCGGGCTGGCTGCTGCTCGGCGTGATCATCCACGTGCTCTCGTTCCTCTTCAGCACGGTGATCTTCGTCGTCGCGGTGGTCGCTGTGATCTGGGCCCTGCGCGTGATTCTCTAGCGGCCGGAGCGCCCTCATGGCATACGTGGTGATCGCCGTCTGCTTCGGCCTCTCCGGGGGGATCGTGGGCAAGCTCAAGGGAAGCTCCTTCTTCCTCTGGTTCCTGATCTCCGGGCTCATCCCCTTCATCGGCCTGATCTGCGCGATCGCCTACCGCTTCGAGCGCGACGAGCTGCGCCGTGAGTGCCCGCGCTGCGGGAAGGTGACGAAGATCTACGACGCGCTCTGCACCCGTTGCGGGGAGGAGCTCGAGTTCCCCGACGTCGCGATCGCGCCCGAATCCTGGCAGCGCACGCCGGTCTCGGGCAGCTGAGCCCGCTTCGGCTGCCCTAAGCGCGATTCGGGCGGCCTAAGCCGCTCCGTCGCCTATGTTTTGCGCATGAGCGCAGAGGCGAAGGCCGTGCCTCGGCGGGGGGACTCGCTGATCGCACGGCTGATTCACGGTGCGGGGTTCGAGGACGAGCCCGACTTCGTGCTGCGCGTGGTGCAGCCCGCGCTCGTCGGCATGATCGACGGGACCGTCTCCTCGCTCGCTCCGATCTTCGCTGCCGCGATCGCATCGAGCTCGCACACCGCGCTGCTCGTCGGCTTCTCGACCGCGCTCGGTGCGGGAGTGAGCATGGGATGGTCTGAGGCGCTCTCGGACACCGGCGAGCAGACCGGGCGTGGCTCGGCGGTCGTGCGTGGCGCGATCACAGGAGGCATGACGACGCTCGGGGGGCTCTTCCACACCCTGCCCTTCCTGATCTCCGACGTGAACAAGGCGCTCGTCGTGGCGGGCATCGTCGTCGCGGTCGAGCTGCTCGGCATCTCCTGGATCCGCAACCGCTTCCTGCACGTCTCGCTGCGCTCCTCGCTGCTGATCGTCGCCGTCGCCGGCGTGATCGTGCTCGGCATCGGCGTGGCAATCGGCAGCTCCTAGGCCGGCGATTTCAGCCGAAAACCCGCTGGTAGACTTGGTTGCCCGTGCGGGGTTCGAGGCGACGCTGAAAGCGTCGTCCGGCCCCTTCTCTCTGTTTCTGGACGATCTGAAAGGAGGTCGGTGATATGCGCGCAGTCGATGCGCTGATGGAATGTCTCAAGGCGGAGGGCGTCGACGTCGTCTTCGGCCTCCCTGGTGGCGCCAACCTGCCGACCTACGACGCGCTCGTCCACGGCGGGATCCGGCACATCCTCGTCCGGCACGAGGCCGGCGGCGGTCACGCGGCCGAGGGCTACGCGAAGTCGACGGGCAAAGTCGGCGTGGCCTTCGCGACCAGCGGTCCGGGGGCGACCAACCTGATCACGCCGATCACCGACGCGATGATGGACTCCGTCCCCTGCGTGTTCATCACCGGCCAGGTGCGCACCGACCTGCTCGGGACCGATGGTTTCCAGGAGGCGGACACGATCGGGATAACGATGCCGATCGTCAAGCACTCGGTGATGATCCAGAGCCCGCAGGAGCTCCCGCGCGCGATTCACGAGGCGTTCCACATCGCGCGCAGCGGCCGTCCCGGCCCCGTGCTGGTGGACATCCCGATGGACCTCTCCCGCGCGGAGATCGACTACGAGCCGGTCGCCGACGTGCGCCTGCCCGGGTATCAGCCGCGGGTCGAGGGCAACCAGAAGCAGATCCGTCAGGCAGCGAAGGCGCTCGCCGCGGCGCAGCGTCCGGTGATCTACGCGGGCGGGGGCGTGGTCAACGCCGAAGCCTCGGAGGAGCTCAGGGAGTTCGCGCGCAGCGACCGCTTTCCGGTGACCTGCACGCTGATGGGTCTCGGCGCGTTCCCCGCACCCGACCCCCAGTGGCTCGGGATGCTCGGCATGCACGGCACGCGCGCGGCGAACTACGCGATGGACGAGGCCGACCTGATCTGCGCGGTCGGCGCGCGCTTCGACGATCGCATCACGGGCAAGCTCTCGGAGTTCGCCCCGCGCGCGAAGTTCATCCACATCGACGTCGACCCCGCGGAGATCTCCAAGAACGTTCCCGCGCACATCCCGATCGTCGGGGACGCCAAGCACGTGCTCGCCAAGCTCGTCGTGGAGTACCGCGCGATCGGTGCGGACCCCGGCCGGCTGGAGGCGTGGTGGAACCGGATCGAGGGCTGGCGCGCGAAGCACCCGCTGGGCTACGAGGACACGACCGACAACGAGATCAAGCCGCAGTACCTGATCCGCGCTCTGTGGGAGGCGACCGAGGGGCAGGCGGTGCTCACGAGCGACGTCGGCCAGCACCAGATGTGGGCCGCTCAGTACTACGACTTCCCCGAGCCGCGCCGCTGGATCAACTCCGGTGGCCTGGGGACGATGGGCTTCGGTCTGCCCGCCGCGATGGGCGCGGCCGTGGGCTGTCCCGATCAGCTCGTCTGCTGCATCGCCGGTGACGGCTCCGTGCAGATGAACGCGCAGGAGCTCGCGACCTGCGCCCAGAACAACATCCCGATCAAGGTCTTCATCATGAACAACGGCTACCTCGGGATGGTCCGCCAGTGGCAGGAGCTCTTCTGGGACGGGAAATACAGCCACGTCGACATGGGCGAGTTCCCGGACTTCGTGAAGCTCGCCGAGGCCTACGGGGTGACGGGGATGCGCCTGACCGACAAGACCACGCTCGTCGAGGACATCAAGCGGGCGTGCGAGGTCGAGGGCCCGGTGCTCGTCGACGTGCGCGTGACACGCGAGGAGAACACCTACCCGATGATCCCCGCCGGCCATGCCGCGCGGGAGATGGTGGGGTGAGCGCGACGATGGGTGAACCGGGAACCAAGGAACCGCTCAGCCTCGAGGAGCTCGAGGCCGCGACGAACATGCGCACGGGCCGCAAGCACGTGCTCTCGATCCTCGTCGAAAACAAGTCCGGTGTGCTCACACGGATCGCCGGCCTGTTCGCGCGACGCGGGTTCAACATCGACACGCTCACGGTCGGGCCGACCGAGGACGAGGAGGTCTCGCGCGTCACACTCACCGTCGACGGCGCGCTGCATCCGATCGATCAGGTCACCAAGCAGCTGCACAAGCTCGTCAACGTCCTGAAGATCCGCGACCTCGAGCCGGGCGATACGGTCGCTCGCGAGCTCGCGCTCTTCAAGGTCACCGCCGACGGGCCGCAGCGTGGCGAGCTGATGCAGATCGCGGAGATCTTCCGCGGCAAGGTCGTCGACGTGACCAAGCGCGCGATCATCATCGAGGTGACGGGCACCACGGACAAGATCGAGGCCTTCGAGACGATGGTCCGGCCCTTCGGCCTGATCGAGATGATGCGCACCGGCGAGATCGCGATCTCGCGCGGGCGAACCGAGACCTGATCGCTTGAGACTCACCGCGGCCGCAGGCTCCCCGTTCGCGTTGCAGGAGACCGAACGTGGGCGCCTCGCGGCGCGTATCGCCGCCGCGCTCGCCGCCGCGCGCAAGGACGGTCGCGCGCGGCTCGCCTCGATCACGCTCGCGATCCCCGGCGAGAGCGATCCCTCCGCGATCGCGTGTGCCTCGCGGCGGCCCGGCGAGCACTGGTTCCTCTTCGAGCAGCCCGACAGGGGGTCGCGAGCGATCGCGGCGCTCGGCGAGGCGATCGAGCTGCGCGCCGAGGGAGAGCAGCGCTTCGTGCAGCTCTCCAGGCGCTGGGGGGAGCTCGCGGCCGAGGCGTTCGCCGACCGCTCCGACGGAACCCACGCATCGGGGCCGCTCGCGGTGGGCGGCTTCAGCTTCGCGCCGGACGGTGGGCACGCGCCGCACTGGCGGGGCTTCGCTCCGGCGAGCCTCGTGGTGCCCGAGGTCTGCCTCACCCGCGGCGAGGTCCGCGGCGAGCGGACCGCACGCCTGACGCTCAACGCGCTGATCGCTCCCGACGACGACGCCGAGCAGCGCCTGGCCGCGCTCGTCGCGCGCGCCGAGGAGCTGCGGTTCACACCGCTGCCGCTGCTCGATCCCGCGCCCACGGGACGCTTCGAGGTCGTGAGCGCGATGCCTCCGCAGCACTACGAGCAGGCTGTCGCGAGCGCGCTCGAGCTGATCCGCGCTGGGCGGATGACGAAGATCGTGCTCTCCCGCGAGGTCCACGTGCACGCCCCGCGGCCGCACGACCCCGCCGCGGTCTTCGCGGTGCTGCGCGAGGAGTTCCCCTCGTGCTTCGTCTTCTGCGCGGGACGCGGCGAGGACACGCTGATCGCCGCCAGCCCCGAGCTGCTGCTGCGACGCGAGGGTCAGCGCGTCTCGACGCTCGCGCTCGCCGCCTCCTCGCGGCGCAGCGCGGACCCCGCGGTCGACGCCCACCTCGGCGAGCAGATGCTGCGCGATCAGAGCTACCGCGAAGAGCACGCGATCGTCGCCCGGCGGATCGAGCGCATGTTGCGCCCGCACTCCGTCTGGGTTGCCGCCGCGCCCGAGCCCGAGCTCGCGCGGATCGCGAACATCCAACACCTCGCCACCCCGATCCGCGCCCAGCTCGCCTCCCCGATCGAGGCGGTCGAGCTCGCGGGCCTGATGCACCCCACGCCCGCCGTGGGCGGCGAGCCGCTGGAGCAGGCCGCTCCGCTGATCCCCGCGCTCGAGGGTCTCGACCGGGGCTGGTACCTCGGCCCGGTGGGCTGGACCGACGCCGCGGGCGACGGTGAGCTCTGCGTCGCGCTGCGTTGCGCGCTGCTACGCGGCACGATCGCGCGCTGCTACGCGGGCGGCGGGATCGTGCGCGACTCGGTCCCTGCGAAGGAGCTCGCGGAGACCGAGGTCAAGCTTCAGGCGCTGCTGCCGCTGCTCGCGGGCTGAGCGCGGCGGCCACGGCCTCCCACACGCGGGCGTGCAGACGCACGTTCGCCCCGCGATCGGTGGGCACCTCGACGATCGCCGAGCCCGGCGCCGCGAGCGCGCGCTCGAGCGCGGAGCGGAAGCCCGCTAGGTCGCCGACGCGCTCGTGCTCGAGGCCGTAGAGCGCGGCCGCCCGCGAGAAGTCGATCCCCGTGGGGGTGCTCACGTGACGGGTGAAGATGTCCTCGCCCTCGCCCACGCCTTCGGCCGGCGCGTCGCGGCGGGCCATCGGCGAGGTGGCGAGCGCAAGGAAGTCGAAGATCCCGCCGCCCCCGTTCTCGAGCAGCACGATCGTCAGCTTCAGGCCGAGCCGCTGCGCGGCGAGCAGACCTCCGATGTCGTGGGCGAGCGCGACATCGCCGATCAGCAGCACGACCGGGCCGTCGCTCGCGGCGGCTGCTCCGAACGCGCTCGAGACGATCCCGTCGATCCCGTTCGCGCCGCGGTTGCAGAGCACGCGCGGCGGATCGGGGCGTGCGGGCCAGAACGTCTCGATCTCGCGCACGGGCATCGAAGACGCGACGAACAGCGTCGCCTCCGCCCCGAGCAGCGCGCCGAGCTCCGCCGCCACCGCGGGCTCGGTGAGCCCCGCCCCTCCGATCACTGAGCCGATCGCCTCCGCCGCGAGCTCGTCGGCCGCGCGCCAGCGGGCGGCCCAGTCGCGATCGGCATGTGCGGTGTGCTCGGCGGCGAGCCGCTCCAGCACGGCGGCCGGGTCGAGCGCGAAGTTGTGGGTGAGCACGCTCGCGGGGTCCTGCCAGGCCCCCTCGGGATCGAGTGCGATCTGGGGCGTCGCGGCGAGCGACGCGAGCCAGCCACGCAGCGGCTTGGAGACGGGCAGGTCGCCCACGCGCAGCACGAGATCGGGCTCGAGCCCCGCCAGCGCCGCGGGCACGCGCAGGATCGCGTCGTAGTGCGCGATCGCGTGGTCTCCGCGACGGGCGCCCGAGAGCGGGTCCGCGAGCAGCGGCCAGCCCGCGGCGCGCGCGAGATCGGCGGCCGCGACGCCGATGCTCGTCCCGCCCGCACCGCCGCGCTCCTCTCGGCCCGCCACGATCACGCCGCACCGGGCGTGCGCGATCAGCTCCCGCAACGGCGCGAGCTCGCGCTCGCCGGGGGCGCTCACGCCCCGCGCGGCGGCGACCCGCACGAACGGAGACCCATCGCTTCGGCCGCTGCGATCATCCTGCGGCTCCTCGTCGGAGACGAGCGGCTCGCGCAGCGGGAAGTTCAGGTGGACCGCGCCGGGAGCGCCATCGAGCGTTCGGGCGTAGGCGCGGCAGGCGAGCGAGCGGATCCAGCGCAGCTCGGCCTCTGCGGGGTCAGGGGGAAGCTCGACCTCGACGAACCACTTCGCCGCCGAGCCGTAGAGCTTCAGCTGGTCGATCGCCTGCCCCGCCCCGTTCTCACGCAGCTCGGCGGGACGGTCGGCGGTGAGCAGCAGCAGCGGCACGCGCGCCTCGCGTGCCTCGACCGCCGGCGCGAGCAGCTGGGCGGCGGCCGTCCCCGAGGTGCACGCCACCGCGACCGGCAGTCCGCTCGCCTTCGCGAGGCCGAGCGCGAAGAAGCCCGCGCAGCGCTCGTCGATGTGCGAGAAGCAGCGCAAGCGCGGCTCACGCGCGAGCGAGAGCACGAGCGGGGCGCTGCGCGAGCCCGGTGAGGTGCACGCCGCGCGCATCCCGCAGCGGGCGAGCTCGTCGACGAAGGCCCTCAGCAGCCGGTGGGTGTCGGTTGTCTGGCTCATAGGATTCGCTGCGCGTTGACCGGGCTCACCGACATCGTCCTGCTGCATGGCTTCAGCGGCACGCATCGTGCGTGGGACGGCGTCGTGGCGCGCCTGGACCGCGAACGCTATCGCCCGCTCGCGCTCGACCTCCCGGGACACGGCACCCGGGCCGGGGACCCGTGGCCGATCTCCTTCGAGCAGTGCGTGAGCACGGTGCTCGACGCGGCGCCCGAGCGCTTCGAGCTTTGCGGGTACTCGCTGGGAGGCCGCGTCGCGCTGCACGTCGCGCTGCAGGCCCCCGAGCGCGTGAGCCGGCTCGTGCTGGCGGGTGCGAACCCAGGCATCGAGGACCCAGCCGAGCGCGCCGCACGGCTCGCGGCCGACGAGCGGGTGGCGCAGCGCCTGGAAGACGAGCCCTTCGAGCAGTGGATCGAGAGCTGGCGCACCCAGCCGCTGTTCGCGGACGATCCCCCCGAGGTGGGGGAGCGCGCGCGGGCAGACCAGCGGCGCAACGATCCGCTCGCGCTCGCCGCGGCGATGCGTGGCCTCAGCAACGGTGCGATGACGCCGCTCTGGGAGCGGCTCGGGGAGCTGCGGATGGAGGTCGCGCTGATCGCGGGGCGCCGCGACGAGAAGTTCGCCGCGATCGCCGAGCGCGCCGCCGCCGCGATCCCCGAGGCGAGCCTCACGCTGCTCGACGGCGGCCACGGGCTGCCGCTGGAGGACCCTGCAGGCGTGGCGGCTGTGCTCGAACGGGCCTGAGCCGAGTCTCGGCGGGCTCGCGCGGTTTCGCGCTCAGAGGGGTTCGACGCCGAGCCCGGGCGCAACGGGCAGCTCGATCGCGCCGCCGTGCGGCGGCAGCGGATCGTCGATCCCCTCGAACAGCGAGAGCGTGGCGAGGCCGCAGTGCGGTAGCGGCCCGCGCGAGGCGAGCGCGGCGGCGGCGTGCAGGGCGGCGGCGACCCCGAGCGGGCCGTCGAGCGTGGAGGCGAGGTAGATCTCCGCGCCGGAAGCGCGAACGAGTGCGGCGGCGGCGAGCAACGGGCCGATTCCGCCGCAGCGGGAGACCTTCAGGCAGACGGCGTCGGCGACTCCGGCGGCGAGCGCCCCGGGCTCTCCCGCCGTCTCGTCGATCGCGACGCGCACGGGCACGCGCTCGCGCACCGCGCGCATCGCCTCGAGTCCGTGCGTGGGCTCCTCGACCAGCTCCAGGCCGGCGGGAGCGAGCATCTCGATCGAGCGCACCGCTTCCTCCACGTCCCACGCCCCGTTCGCGTCGAGGCGCATCTGCGCGGCCGGACCGGCGGCCGCGCGGACCGCGGCGACGCGGCCCGCGTCGTCGCCCACACCGACCTTCACCTTCAGGCACTCGAAGCCCGCCGCGACCGCGGCCGCGGCCTGCTCGGCGGCGGCCGCGCGGTCGAGCGCGGCGATCGTGGCGTTCACCGGCACGCGCGCGGTGTGCTGATCGGTGATCAGCGCGGCGACGGGTCGACCGGCACGGTTGCCCGCGCGATCCCAGAGCGCGATGTCGAGCGCGGCGATCGCCTCGGGGAGGTCGTCGGCGGCGCGACACGCTTCGATCATCCGAACGCCTGCGGTCGGGCCGTCGTCCTCGGCGGCGGCCGCGATCGGGACGTAGCGCTCGAGCGCGCTCCAGACGCGGTCGAAGTCGGGGCCTCCGTAGGCGGGGAGCGGCGCGGCCTCGCCGTGGCCGCTCACGTCGTCGGCGCCGGTGAGCGTGACGAGCGCGAGCTCGCGCTCGACGATCTCGCCGTAGGAGGTCCGCATCGGCTCGCGCAGCCGCAGGAAGCGCCGCGTGAGCTCGAGCCTCACGGGCTGATGCCTCCGGCGGCGAGGATCCCCGCGGAGTAGAGCAGGCAGAAGAGCAGCTGCAGCTGTCCGGTGCCCGCGAGTGCGCCGTTGAGGGCGGGCCCGTCGACGCGCTCGCGCACCACGCCCACCAGGCGCAGCGCGAGCGGGGCGGTCAGCCAGGGCAGCAGCAGCCAGGCGTTCATCGAGCCGCCCCACCAGGGGACGGGAGCGATCACGAACGCGAGCAACAGCAGCGCGGCGTAGAAGGCGCGGGTGCGCTCGCGACCGAGGCGCACGGCGAGCGTGCGCTTGCCCGCGCGGCGATCTGTCTCGAGGTCGCGGACGTTGTTGACCACGAGGATCGCGGCCGCGAGCAGGCCGACCGGGACCGCGCAGACGAAGGCCTGCCAGGGAAGCTTCTGGACCTGCACGTAGTAGGAGCCCGCGACAGCGACGATGCCGAAGAAGAGGAAGACGAAGACCTCTCCGAGCCCCTCGTACCCGTAGGGCCGAGGCCCGCCGGTGTAGAGCACGCCGGCGAGGATCGAGGCCGCCCCGACCGCGAGCAGCTCCCAGCCCGCGACCACGATCAGATAGACGCCACAGCCCACGGCCAGGCCGAACGTGACGTAGGTCGCGAGCAGCACCTGGCTCGGCGGCACGAGGCCCCCAGCCGTGACCCGGACCGGGCCGAGCCGATCCTCGGTGTCCGCGCCGCGCCGTGCGTCCGAGTAGTCGTTGGAGAGGTTGGTCCCGACCTGGATGAAGATCGCTCCGAGCAGCGCGGCGAGGAAGGCGAGCGGATGGAAGTCGCCGTCGCCGAGCGCGAGCGAGGTGCCGACGAGCACCGGGGCGATCGCGGCGGGAAGCGTCCGCGGGCGCGCGGCCATCAACCAGATCCGCACGGCGGACACCTATGCCCGCCGCGGGAACTGCGAGAAGTCCGGCTTGCGCTTCTGCTTGTAGGCGTCGCGCCCCTCCTGCGCCTCCTTGCTTTCGTAGAAGAGCAGGTTGGTGTCGTGCGCGAGCTGCTGGATCCCCGAGAGCCCGTCTTCGGCCGCGTTGAAGCTCGCCTTCAGCAGCCGCAGGGCGAACGGGGAGAGGGCGAGCATCTCCTTGCACCACGCGACCGTCTCGCGCTCGAGCTCCGCGAGCGGGACGACGGTGTTGACGAGCCCCATGTCGAGCGCCTGCTGGGCGTCGTACTGGCGGCAGAGGAACCAGATCTCCTTCGCCTTCTTCGGACCGACGAGGTTGGCGAGCAGCCCGGCTCCGAAGCCCCCGTCGAAAGAGCCCACCTTGGGCCCGACCTGGCCGAAGCGCGCGTTGTCCGCGGCGATCGTGAGATCGCAGACGAGGTGCAGGACGTGGCCGCCCCCGATCGCGTAGCCCGCGACCATCGCGACGACGGGCTTGGGGAGGCGGCGCATCTGGATGTGGAGGTCTGTGACGTGGAAGCGCCCGACGCTCGCCAGCCCGCCCTGCTCCTCCTGGAGATAGCCCGTGTCGCCGCGCACGCGCTGGTCCCCGCCCGAGCAGAAGGCGTCCGGTCCCTCGCCGGTCAGCACGATCACCCCGACCGAGGCGTCCTCGCGGGCGCGCTCCAGCGCCTGGGAGATCTCGATGATCGTGCGCGGGCGGAAGGCGTTGCGCACCTCCGGCCGGGCGATCGTGAGCTTCGCGATCCCCGCGTCCTCTCCCGTGGAGAGCTCATAGCGGATGTCTGTGTACTCGCCCTCGCCGGCGACCCAATCGGTGCTCATCGCGCGAAGGCTAGCCTGTGCGCCATGCAGATCGAGGCATGGCTGCACCGGGCGGCGGCGCGTGCGCCCGGAGCGATCGCCGTGGAGACACCCGCGGCGAGCCTGACCTACGCCGATCTGCTCGCGCGCGCCCGTGCCGGGGCGGGTCGGCTCTCCAAGCTCGGCGCCACTCCCGGCGACCGCGTCGCGATCGCCCTTCCCGCGGGCCTCGACTTCGTCGCCGCGCTGCACTCCTGCCTGCTGCTCGGCGCCGTCGCGGTACCCGTCGATCTGCGGCTCGCCCCGGCCGAGCGCGAGCGGATCGCGGCCGGCGCGCTGCTCGTCGAGGAGCCGCTCCCGAGCAGGGGCGTCGACGGGGTGTGCGCGCAGCCCCGCCACGACCTCGCGGCGACGGCACTGGTCGTGCACACCTCCGGCACGACGGCAGCCCCGCGCCCGATCGAGCTGAGCTATGGGAACCTGCTGTGGAGCGCGCTCGGCTCGGGTGTCGCGCTCGGCGTCGACCCTCGCGAGCGCTGGCTCTGCACGCTGCCGCTCTCGCACGTGGGCGGCCTCTCGATCCTGCTGCGCTCGGCGATCTACGCGACCACCGCAGTCGTGCACGAGCGCTTCGAGACCGACCGCGCGCTCGCCGCCCTGGACGGGAACGAGGTGACGCTGGTGAGCCTCGTGGCGACCACGCTCGCGCGGCTGCTCGAGGCGGGGCTGCGCGAGCCGCCCGCGTTGCGCTGCGCGCTCACCGGGGGCGGTCCGGTCGCGCCCTCGCTGCGCGAGCGCGCGCTCGCGGTGGGCGTGCCCGTGAGCCTCACCTACGGCCTCACCGAGACGTGCTCGCAGGCGACCACGCTTCCCGCCGCGGCGCTCGGGGATCCCGCCCACACGGCGGGCCCGCCGCTGTTCTGCACGAGCCTGAAGATCGCCGCTGACGGGGAGATCCTGATCTCCGGTCCGACCGTCTCTCCCTCGGCCCGGCTGCGGGACGGCTGGCTCGAGACTGGCGACCTCGGGCGCCTGGACGAGCGCGGTTGGCTGCAGGTCGTCGGACGCAAGGCCGACACGATCGTGACCGGGGGCGAGAACGTCGCGCCGGCGGAGGTCGAGGCCGTGCTCGAGGCCTACCCCGGCGTGATCGAGGCCGGCGTGGTGGGGCGCCCGCACGAGCAGTGGGGGGAGATGGTCGCCGCCTGGGTGGTAGCCGAGCCGGGAGTGCCGATCGACTGGGACGAGCTCCTCGACCACTGCCGCGCCCGGCTGGCGCCCTACAAGATCCCCAAGCAGTTCGACCGGATCGCCGAGCCGTTGCCGCGGACGGCCTCGGGCAAGCTGATCAGAAGGGAGTTGGCATGAGCTTCGACGCGGAGGCGTACAGGGCACGGAGCCTCAGCGGCTGGGAAGCGGCCTCCTCGGGCTGGATCCGAAACCGCGAGGTGATCCGCAGATCGGCCGAGCAGGTCTCGCAGGCGATGATCGAGGCGGTGGCGCCACAACCCGGCGAGCGCGTGCTCGAGCTCGCGGGCGGACTGGGGGAGACCGGCCTGCTCGCCGCCGAGCTCGTCGCTCCGGTCGGAAGCGTCGTGATCTCCGATCAGGCCGAGGGGATGGTGAACGGCGCCCGCGAGCGCGCCGCGGAGCTTGGCGTGCCGGGCGTCGAGTTCAAGGTGCTCAACGCCGAATGGATCGACCTGCCGCTCGCCTCCGTGGACATCGTGCTCTGCCGCTACGGCTTCATGCTGATGGCCGATCCGGGTGCTGCGCTCGGCGAGTCGCGGCGCGTGCTGCGGCCCTCCGGGCGTCTCGCGCTCGCGGTCTGGGATCAGATCTCGGCCAACCCGTGGGCGGGGGTGCCCGCGGCGGTGCTCGCCGAGCACGCTCTCACTCAGGGCGCGGGCCCGGCCGCGGCTCCGGGGCCGTTCACGCTCGGCGACGAGGCGCGGCTCCGCGAGCTGCTCGCCGACGCGGGGTTCGCGGAGATCGAGATACAGCCGATCGAGATCCTTCGCCGTCACGCGAGCTTCGAGGACTTCTGGGAGCTCACGCTCGACCTCTCTCAGAGCTTCCACGACGCGGTGATGTCACAGCCCGAGCAGGTGATCGCGGAGATCAGGGCCGAGCTCGAAGCCGGCCTCGCGCCGTTCGCCGCGCCCGACGGCGCGCTCGAGGTGCCATCGCGAACGCTGGTCGCGCGCGCCGAGGCCTGAAGGCCCGGGCCGGATCGCGGCGGCGTGTCGGATACGCTGCCGCGCATGATCTACGACGACGACGCTGACCTCTCGCTTCTCGACGGCAAGACCGTCGCAATCATCGGCTACGGCTCGCAGGGCCACGCCCACGCCCTCAACCTGAAGGACTCCGGCGTCGACGTCGTGGTCGGGCTGCGCCCCGACTCGGCCTCCGTCGCGCAGGCCAAGGAGCAGGGCCTGGAGGTCACCTCCGTCGTCGAGGCCGCGAGCCGCGGCGATCTCGTGATGATCCTGCTGCCCGACGAGCTTCACCGCGAGGTCTGGGAGTCGGAGATCCGCGACGGCATCGCGGAGGGCAACATGATCCTCTTCGGGCACGGCTTCTCGATCCATTACGGCGAGGTCGAGCCGCCCCCGGGAGTCGACGTGGGAATGGTCGCGCCGAAGGGCCCCGGCCACCTCGTGCGTCGCCAGTTCACCGAAGGCAGCGGAGTGCCGGGTCTGATCGCGGTCGCACAGGACGCGACGGGCCACGCACGCTCGCTTGCGCTCGCCTACGCCAAGGGCATCGGCTGCACCCGCGGCGGCGTGATCGAGACCACCTTCAAGGACGAGACGGAGACCGACCTGTTCGGTGAGCAGGCGGTGCTCTGCGGCGGCGCCTCGGAGCTCGTGCAGGCGGGCTTCGAAACGCTCGTCGACGCGGGCTATGACCCGGAGATGGCCTACTTCGAGTGTTTGCACGAGCTGAAGCTGATCGCGGACCTGATGTACGAGAAGGGTCTTGCGGGAATGCGCTTCTCGATCTCCAACACCGCGGAGTACGGCGACTACACGCGCGGCAAGCGCGTGATCACCGATGAGACCCGCGCGGCGATGCGACAGATCCTCAAGGAGATCCAGGATGGGGACTTCGCACGCGAGTGGATCGCGGAGAACCGTGCGGGCCAGGAGAACTTCAAGCGCATGCGCGCCGAGCAGGCGGACACGCAGGTCGAGCACGTGGGCAGCGAGCTGCGCTCGCACATGGACTGGATCAAGCCCTCCTTCTAGCGCGGTCGCGCGATGCTCGCCTACGTCTTCTGGCACCGTGCCGCGGAGGGTGTGGCGGAGGACGAGTACGAGCATGCGCTGCAGCGCTTCCACCGCTCGCTCGCGCACAGCCCGCCGAGCGGCCTGATCTCCTCGGTCTCGCTGCGCGCCGAGGGGCTTCCGTGGCTCGCGGGGGAGGGCGCCGGGTATGAGGACTGGTACCTGATCGAGAGCTGGAGCTCGCTCGGTGTGCTCGAGGTCGCGGCGGTCTCGCGCGGCCACGAGACGGCGCACCACGAGGCGGCGAGGCGCGCCGGGGCGGGGACGGCGGCGGTCTACAAGCTGCTCGAGGGGCAGCCTCACCCCGAGCGGGCGCGGCTCGGGGTTTGGGTCAGCCGCCCCGGCGGGCAATCGAACCCCACGATGTGCGATCTGCTCGGCGACGGTTTCGAGCCCGAGGCGGGCTCGCTCTGGCAACGGACGCTCGTGCTCGGGCCGGCACCCGAGTTCTGTCTTCTGCACGACGACGGGGAGCTGCCCGCCGAGACCGGCCTCGCCTCCTCGCGGCTGCCCGCGGGCTGGAGCGCGAGCCCCGCGGCCCGCGAGCCGCTCGCGCGATGAGCGGCTCATCCGAGGGGGAGTTCCTCCGCGAAGAGCGGACCTTCCGCGACTGGGTCGGTCCCGATCCCCGCGGCGGCACGGACGGTCCCGCGCCGGAGGCCGGGCGCTTCCACCTCTACGTCGCACTCGCCTGCCCGTGGTGCCACCGCACGGCGATCGTGCGCGAGCTCGCCGGCCTGGGCGAGGTGGTTCCGATCCACTACCTCGCGCCCTTCCGCGACGAGCGCGGCTGGGCCTTCACGGGCGAGCGCTTCGAGGACGGTCCGGGCGGCGAGTACCGCGACGCGGTGCACGGCTGGTCCTTCATGCGAGAGGCCTACGAGGCGACCGAGCCCGGATTCGAGGGCCACGTGAGCGTCCCGGTGCTCTGGGACGAGCGGGAGGGCCGGATCGTCAACAACGAGTCGAGTGAGATCATCCGCATGTTCGCCGCGGCCGACTCGCTCGGCGGCCTCGGCGCGGCCGGCGGCCTCGACCTCTACCCCGCGGAGCTGCGGGAGGAGATCGACGCGATCAACGAGCGCGTCTATGAGACGGTCAACAACGGCGTCTACCGCGCGGGCTTCGCCCGCGGCCAGCACGCATATGAGCATGCGTTCGAGCTGCTCTTCGAGAGCTTCGACTGGCTCGAGGCGCTGCTCGGAGAGCGACGCTACCTGGCCGGCGAGCGCATCACCGAGGCCGACTGGCGGCTGTTCCCGACGCTCGCGCGCTTCGACGAGGTCTACAACCTGCACTTCCGCTGCAACAAGCGCCGCGTGGTGGACTATCCGCGGCTGTGGGCCTACGCGCGCGAGCTTCACCAGTATCCGGGCGTCGCGCGGACGGTGGCGATGGCGCAGATCAAGCGCCACTACTACACGACCCACGACGAGCTCAACCCGAAGAAACTGATCCCCGTCGGTCCCGGCTACGACTGGTCCGAGCCCCATGGCCGCGACGGGCAGAGCGCGAGCGGGGCCTGAGCCGTCGTTCGCTAGACTCGCGTGCGTCGTCGCGACTGGCGCTCGGGTGGAGTCAACCACCGGGAAGCGACGATGCAACGCCGCCGCGCGCCTGGGCACCTTCAGAGCACTGACCAACCCCGAGGTCCGAAGGAGCGAGGAGCCCACATGACGACGAGCCCTCTCACCGAGAACGAGCTTTTGATCCCCGAGGAGCTGAAGCCAGTCGACGGACGCTTCGGCTGCGGACCCTCGAAGGTCCGGCCCGAGGCGCTGGCCCGGCTGGCCGCTGAGGGCGCCGGGGTGATGGGCACCTCCCACCGCCAGAAGCCGGTCAAGGCGCTCGTCGGACGACTGCGCACCGGGCTGCACCGAGCTGTTCTCGGCGCCGGATGGCTACGAGGTCGCGCTCGGCAACGGTGGCGCGACGGCGTTCTGGGATGCGGCTGCCTTCGGGCTGATCCGCGAGCGCTCGGTGCACCTCACCTACGGCGAGTTCTCGAGCAAGTTCGCGACCGTCGCGAAGGGCGCGCCTCACCTCGGCGAGCCCGTGGTGATCGCGGCGGAGCCGGGCGATGCGCCCGACCCCGCCGAGGCGGGCCCGGCCGCGGCCGAGGCGGGCGCGGACCTGATCGCCTGGGCACACAACGAGACCTCGACGGGCGTGATGGTGGGCGTGCAGCGCCCGCCGGAAGCGGAGGACGCGCTCGTCGCGATCGACGCGACCTCGGGAGCGGGCGGGCTGCCCGTCGATCTCGGCGCCTCGGACGTTTACTACTTCGCCCCGCAGAAGGGCTTCGCGGCCGACGGCGGGCTGTGGGTCGCGATGCTCAGCCCCGCCGCGCAGCAGCGGATCGACGAGCTCCACGGCTCCGGGCGCTGGATCCCTGAGTTCCTCTCGCTGCAGACAGCTCTGGAGAACTCGCGCAAGGACCAGACCTACAACACCCCAGCGGTCGCGACGCTGTTCCTGATGGCCGACCAGGTCGAGTGGATGCTCGAGCTCGGTGGCCTGGAGGGTTGCGTGAAGCGCACGAGTGCTTCCTCGCAGCACCTCTACGGCTGGGCTGAGAGCAGCGAGTACGCGACCCCGTTCGTCGCGGCGGGGCCGAACCGCTCGCTGGTGGTGGGCACGATCGACTTCGACGAGGCGGTCGACGCGGCCGCCGTGGCCGCGACGCTGCGAGCCAACGGGATCGTCGACGTCGAGCCCTACCGGAAGCTGGGCCGCAACCAGCTGCGGATCGGCATGTTCCCAGCGGTCGAGACGAGCGACGTGCAGGCGCTGACGGCGTGCATCGACTGGGTCGTAGAGAGGATCGGAGCATGAGCGCGGCGAGCGACAGCGGGGCGCGCGCGAAGGTCCTCGTCAAGGAGAAGATCGGCGACTCCGGGGTGAAGCTGCTCGAAGAGCACTTCGACGTGGACCTCGGCGTGGACTGGGACGAGCAGGAGCTCGCCGCGCGGATCGCGGAGTACGACGGGATCCTGATCCGCTCGGCGACGAAGATGACCGCGGAGCTGATCGAGAAGGCCGATCGTCTGCGCGTGATCGGGCGCGCGGGCGTGGGCGTGGACAACGTCGACGTCCCGGCCGCGACCAAGCGAGGCATCGTGGTGGCGAACGCGCCGGAGTCCAACGTGGTGACCGCGGCGGAGCACACGATGGCGCTGCTGCTCGCGCTCGCGCGCAACGTGCCGCGCGCGCACATGTCGCTGATCGGCGGCAAGTGGGAACGCTCGAAGCTCTCGGGTGTGGAGCTCTATGAGAAGACGCTCGGCGTGCTCGGCTTCGGACGCATCGGCCAGCTCGTCGCGCAGCGCGCCCGCGGCTTCGGGATGCGCGTGATCGCGTTCGACCCGTTCGTGAGCGCGGAGCGCTATCGCGAGCTCGGGGCGGAGAAGGCGGACGCTCCGGAGGACATCTACGCGCAGGCCGACTTCATCACGATCCACCTGCCCGAAAACGCCGGAGACGGAAGGCTTCCTGAACGACGAGGCGTTCGCGGCGATGCGCGACGGAGTGCGCGTGCTCAACGTCGCGCGCGGCGGTCTGATCGACGAAGCGGCGCTGGAGCGCGCGCTCGACTCGGGCAAGGTCGCGGGCGCCGCGCTCGACGTGTTCCCGAGCGAGCCGATGACCGAGAACCCGCTGTTCGGCCGCGATGACGTCGTGGTCACGCCGCACCTCGGGGCCTCGACGGCGGAGGCGACCGATCGGGCGGGCTACCAGTCGGCCGAGCAGGTCGTCGCCGCGCTCGACGGCGGAGTCGTCTCCACCGCGGTGAACATCCCCGCGATCGCGCCCGAGGACATGGAGGTGCTCGGCCCCTTCCTGCCGCTCGCCACACAGCTCGGCAGGCTCGCGATGAGCCTCGCGGAGGGCAGCTCGGTGGAGCGCATCGAGGCCGCGTTCTTCGGCCGCATCGCGGACTTCGACACGCGGCTGCTCGGGCTCGCGGTGATCGTCGGCGCTCTGCAGGGCCGCACCGAGGAGCAGGTCAACCTCGTCAACGCGCCGACGATGGCCCAGCAGCGCGGGATCGTCTTCGAGGAGAAGGCGGTCTCCGAGGCCGAGGACTACAACGAGCTGATCCGCGTGACCGTCGTCGCGGGCGACGAGCGCGTGGCGGTCGCGGGAACGGGCATCGGCCCGCACCAGGTTCCGCACCTCGTCGAGGTTCAGGGCAGGCGGCTCACGATCGAGCTCGAGCGCCACGTGACCGTGTTCCGCTACGACGACCTGCCGGGGATGATCGGTCGCGTCGGGACGGTCTTCGGCGCGCACGGCATCAACATCTCCTCGGCCGCCGTGGGGCACACGCCGGACGGCGTGGCCGACCAGCGGCGTGCCGCGATGGTCGTGACGACGGACGCCGCGGTCAGCGGCGAGGTCGTGGAGGAGATCGTCGCGCTCGAGGGCTTCGTCGACGGATGGTCCGTGGAGCTGGAGGCCTGAGCGCGTAGGGGTGTGCTCAGTCGCACACCGCGCCGCTGAACGAGTCGAATAGTCTCACCCCGGATGCGGGCGGTTGTGATCACCAAGCATGGGGGGCCGGGGGTGCTCGAGGTGCAGGAGCGCCCCGACCCCGAGGTGGGCCCCGGCGAGGTGCGGATCCAGGTCGCCGCGGCGGGCATCAACTTCGCCGATGTGATGGCGCGCATGGGTCTCTACGCGGACGCTCCGAAGACGCCCTGCGTGGTCGGCTACGAGGTCGCCGGGACGATCCTCGAAGTGGGCGCGGGGATCGACGGCCTGACGCCCGGCGAACGCGTGCTCGCGGGAACCCAGTTCGGCGGCTACGCCTCGCAGGTCGTCGTGCCCGCGGGTGACGTGGTGCCGCTGCCCGAGCGCCTCAGCTTCGAGCAGGGCGCGGCGATCCCGGTCAACTACGCGACGGCGTGGGCGGGCCTCGTCGGCTACGGCTCGCTGCAGCGCGGCGAGCGCGTGCTCGTGCACTCCGCGGGCGGAGGCGTGGGGATCGCCGCCACGCAGATCGCCAAGCGCGTCGGCGCGGAGGTCTTCGGCACGGCCTCGGCCGTCCAAGCACGAGCGCTGCGTGGAGATCGGCCTGGATCGCGCGCTCGACTACAACCGGCCCGGTTGGGAGCAGGGCATCGGCAAGTTCGACGTGATCCTCGACGCGGTCGGCGGCAAGAGCTTCCGCACGAGCTACGACCTGCTCGCGCCCGGCGGGCGGCTCGTCTGCTTCGGTGCCTCCTCGGTCGTCTCGGGCGAGCGCCGCAACCTCGTCACCGCGCTGCGCGCCGTGCTGCGGATGCCGCGCTTCGGGCTGATCAAGCAGATGCAGGAATCGAAGGCGGTGATCGGTCTGAACATGCTCACGCTCTGGAAGGCCGAGGGCACGCTCGGGCCCTGGATCGACCCCCTCAGCGCGATGCTCGACGACGGCACGATCGAGCCGGTCATCGGCGGCGTCTTCCCCTTCGAGGAGGCAGGCGCCGCGCAGTCGATGATCGTCGAGCGCCGCAACCTCGGCAAGGTCGTGCTCACGCCCTGAGCGCTAGCCCAGCGCGGCGGCCTCGGCCGTGAACGCTTCGCGCAGCGCGCCGCCGAGCTTCGCCTTCGGCTTCAGCGCGTCCTGGAAGCCGTACCACCAGAAGTAGCCGCCGACGTAGTAGCTGAGCCCCGGGTTCAGCGAGTAGGCCCAGTGCATGATCGTTTCGGCTTCGGCGAGCTTCCGCTTCGAGGCGGGATGGGGGAGGCCGACCTCGCCGAAGCCGAGCTTCGCGTTGGGGTAGAGCGCGTGGAGTTCGCGCAGCTGCGCGCCGACTTCCGCGGAGCTCGGCAGGCGACCGCCGCACTCGGTGGGGTAGTAGGAGAGGAGCACGTAGTCGAGACCGTCGGCCACTTCTGCGGGCACCCAGCGTTCGCTGAACTGCACCGGGGTCTCCTCCGCTTCGCCGTCGCCGCAGTGTTCGGGCGCGAAGTCGTTCTCGTACAGCGTGAGCGCGGTGCTGGCGTGGACGGCGGCGACGTCCCGGTAGGCCTCCGTCAGCTTCGCGGCGACCGTTTCGTAGGGGCCCGTCCAGTTGCCGTTGACCTCGTTGCCGATCTCCCAGATGTCGACTGAGCCCGAGAGCGCGCCGAGGTATTCCTGCACGTGAGCCTGGAAGGCTTCGGTCGAGATCGCCTTCTCATCGGAGGAGTCGAGCAGCTCGCCCATCACGCTGCTCACCGCATGGATCTCGCCGAGCGCGCCCGCGTAGGTCGCGGCGGGCTGGTGCGGTTCGAAGTAGACGCGCGTGGTCGCCCGCTCGGGTAGCGCGGCGAGCGCTTCGAGCGATCCTCGGAGCTTTGGAGATGCGGTCGATCGTCACGCCGAAGAGCGGCGCCGCGGAGGCCGCCCCGGCGCCGCGCGGCGGCGAGCGCGAGCGAGCCGCGAGCAACGTCGGCACGAGCTTCGTGGCGAGTCGGCCGGGCATCGCAGCCACGCTATCGCGCCGGTGCTAACCTCCGCGCTGAATGTCGCAGCAGCTCTCGCTTCTCGCCCTTCTCCTGCTCCCCCTCCGGGGGGAATAGCGCGTGGCGGCCGCGTAGCCGCAAACCCAGCAGAGAGGAACGGCAAGCGAGAAAGAGAAGGAGCAACAGCGACATGAGCACCCACAACGATCAGCAGAGCCCCCGCGACCCGTCGGACCGGGTCCTGATCTTCGACACCACCCTGCGCGACGGCGAGCAGTCGCCGGGCATATCTCTGAACAAGCAGGAAAAGCTGGAGATCGCACACCAGCTCGCGCGCTTCGGCGTGGACATCATCGAGGCCGGCTTCCCGATCACCTCGCCCGGCGACTTCGAGTCGGTGCAGGCGATCTCGCGAGAAGTCGAAGGGCCCGATCATCTGCGGTCTGGCGAGAACCAGCAAGCAGGACATCGAGGCAGCCTGGAACGCGGTCCGCGACGCGGCCCGTCCGCGCATCCACACGTTCATCGCAACGAGTGACATCCACATCGAGCGCAAGCTGCAGACCACGCGCGAGGACGTGATCGGTCAGGTGCGAGCGGCGGTCGCGCAGGCACGCGAGTACACCGAGGACGTCGAGTTCTCCCCCGAGGACGGATCGCGCTCGGACGTCGAATACATGGCCGAGGTGATCCAGGTCGCGCTCGACGAGGGGGCCACGACGATCAACGTTCCCGACACGGTGGGCTACACGATGCCGAGCGAGTACAAGTCGATGTTCGAAGAGCTCTACCGGCTCGTCCCCGAGCTGCGCAACGTGACCGTGTCGGTCCACTGCCACGACGATCTCGGCCTGGCCGTCGCGAACTCTCTGGCCGGCCTGGAAGCGGGGTGCCGCCAGGTCGAGGGGGCGATCAACGGGATCGGCGAGCGCGCCGGAAACGCCTCCCTGGAGGAGGTCGTGATGCTGCTGCGCACGCGCGAGCCGAGCCTCGGCCTGTGGACCGCGTTGGAGACCACCGAGATCGCGCGTACGAGCCGTCTCGTCTCGCGCCTGACGGGATACCCCGTGCAGCCGAACAAGGCGATCGTGGGGCGCAACGCCTTCGCCCACGAGGCGGGCATCCATCAGGACGGGGTGCTGAAGGAGCGCACGACCTACGAGATCATGGACGCCACGAGCGTCGGCCTCAGCTCGAACTCGCTGGTGCTGGGCAAGCACTCGGGACGGCACGCGCTGCGCAAAGCGCTCGAGGAGATGGGCTTCGAGATCGACGGCCAAGCGCTGAACGTGGCGTTCAAGCGCTTCAAGGAGATCGCGGACCGCAAGAAACAGGTCACGGCGATGGATCTCGAGGCGCTCGTCACCGACGAGCTGCGCGAGGACATCGCGGGGTTCACGCTCAACTGGTTCGAGGTGGAGTCATCCTCGCGGCGCTCGCCGCACGCGAAGGTCGGCGTCACACTGCCCGACGGCAGCGAGGTGACCGGCTCCTTCATCGGCGACGGCCCGATCGACGCGATCTTCCAGGCGATCAACGCGGCGACCGCGACCGCCCCCGTGCTCAGCGAGTTCACGATCGGGGCGGTGACCGAGGGCCAGGACGCGCTCGGCGAGGCCTCCGTGGTGCTCGAGCTCGACGGAGCGACGGGCGCGGGTCAGGGAGTCTCGACGGACATCATCGACGCGGCCGCGCGAGCCTACGTGCGCGCTCTCTCGGTTGCGAGGGCCCGGGCCGAGGCCCCTGACGCGCTCGGGCTGCCCGAGACGGCCTAGCTCCGCAGCGGTGCACGCCCCGTGAGGAATCGATGAGCTTCAAGCAGCGGATCCTGGCACTCACGCGGACGGCTTCGCCCGTCTTCGTCCTGCTCCTCGCGCTCGCGCTGCCGACGGGTGCCTCGGCGGCGAACGTCGCACGACCCACCTCGCAGGGCGTCTCGGCGAGCAGGACGGCGGCCGCCGAGCCGCACTGGGCCTGCGCCCACGGGCTGTGCGACGCGATCGTGGACCCTCGTCCCACGACCTCCGCCGGCCTCGCCTCGGACGTGTTCAAGAAGAAAAAACCCGAAGGTGGGGGAGAAGAAGGAGGGATCGATCCCGAAGAACTTCGCCAGGCCTACGCGATCCCCACGAGCGGAGGGTCCGATCAGACGATTGCGGTGATCGAGGGCTTCGCCTACAAGCAGGCCGAAAAGGACCTCGCCAAATACCGCTCGCACTACGGGCTGCCCCCGTGCACCGCTACGAGCGGCTGCCTGAAGATCGTCAACTCCGCGGGCGAAGCCCCGGCCAACCACGGCTTCACCGAATGGGAACCGGAGGATGCGCTCGATCTGGACATGGCGTCGACGGCCTGCCCGGAATGCCACATCGTGCTCGTCAGCGCGGAAGAAGAAAGCTGGACCGCGCTCGGCGCGGCGGTGAACTACGCCGCAGCGCACGGTGCCACGGAGATCTCCAACAGCTACGGCCTCGCCGAAGAAACCTGCGAATCCAGCGAATGCGCGGAAGCTGCGCCGGACTGGAACCACCCCGGAATATTCGTCTCGGTCTCCTCGGGTGACTACGGCTACGACAACGAAGACGTGCTCGGTGAATCGCCGAGCTACCCCGCCGTGCTGCCGACGGTCGCCGCGGTCGGCGGGACCTCGTTGAAGAAGACGAAGAGCAAATCGAGCAAGAAGCGCGCCTTCACCGAGAAGGTCTGGGGCGAACGCTCGCTCGGGCTCGGGACCGGGAGCGGGTGCAGCGCCACGTGGTCGAAGCCTGCCTGGCAGAAGGACCCGAGCTGCGCGGGGCGCATGACCAACGACGTCGCCGCGGTCGGCGCCTGCGCGACCCCGGTCTCGGTCTACGACAGCACCGAAGGCGGCTGGATCGATCTCTGCGGCACGAGCGTCAGCTCGCCGCTCGTCGCGGGGATCGAGGCCCACGCGAGCCCGAGCTCGCGCGCGCTCCCGGGTGGCGAGGCCTTCTACACCGAGGCCACGCTGTTCGACGTGAAGGGCGGGACGAACGGGCGCTGCACCGTCAGCTACTTCTGCCACGGTGAGATCGGCTACGACGGACCGACGGGCAACGGCACGCCCGACGGGCCGCTTCCCTGAGCACCGTCGCGAGGTACGCCCGACGGGCCGCTCCCCTTAGCACCGTCGAGAGGTCCACCCGGCTACGCGTGCGATCGCGACATCCGGCGCTGCGGGGGCGATGACGACGACCGGGCGATCCACCGATGCTTGTCCGTGATAACGTACAGACGTATGACGCCTGTGAAGGAACGAGCGAAGCGCGCCAAGCGCGCAGAAGCGGCCCCGGCCGACTCCGCAACCGCCGTCGATCCGGCGGCGCTCGGCGCGCGCGTGAAGGCGCTGCGCGAGTCGGGAGACCTGTCGTTGCGCGACCTCGCGGACCGCTCTGGGGTCTCCGCGCCGATGCTCTCGCAGGTGGAGCGCGGCGAGACGAGCCCGACGCTCACCGTCGCCGCGCGGATCGCTTCGGGCCTCGACCTGCGCCTCTCCCAGCTGCTGCGCTTGGACGAGCAGGGTGCGGTGACGATCGTGCGCGCGGGAGGCAGCCGTCGCGGCGGCAACCCCAAGCGGGGCCATCGCTATGAGGTGCTGACCTCCGCCCAGCCAGGGCAGCGCGCGGAGCTCTCGCTGCACACCCTCGCGCCGGGCGGCTCGACGGGCGCACCGGACGACCCGCCGATCCATGAGCCCGGCAGTCGCGAGACCGCGTTTGTGCAGGAGGGCGAGATCGTGCTCGTCTGCGACGGCGAGCGCCACGAGCTCCGGGCGGGAGACACCGTGACCTTCGACGCCGACCTGCCGCACCACTTCGAGAACCCAACCACCGCCGACGCGGCCTTCCTGGCCGTGGTCTCGGCGGGCCTCAGGAGGAGCTGAGATGCCGAAGACGATGTTCGACAAGATCTGGGAGGCCCACGAGGTCGGCGCGGAGGGCTCCGGCCTGATGTACGTCGATCTTCATCTCGTCCACGAGGTGACGAGCCCGCAGGCGTTCGACGCGCTGCGCCTCGCGGGGCGCAGGGTGCGCCGTCCCGACCGCACGCTCGCGACCGCTGATCACAACACGCCGACCGACGGGACGCCCGTCGCCGCCCGGATCAAGGACGAGCTGTCCCGTGTGCAGGTCGAAACGCTGGAGCGCAACTGCGCCGAGTTCGGGATCCCTGTCTACTCGCTCGGCTCCGACAGGCAGGGGATCGTGCACGTGATCGGGCCCGAGCTGGGCGTGACCCAGCCCGGGATGACGATCGTCTGCGGGGACTCGCACACCTCGACCCACGGCGCCTTCGGATCGCTCGCCTTCGGGATCGGTACCAGCGAGGTCGAGCACGTGCTCGCGACGCAGTGCATGGTCCAGCACAAGGCGCGCTCGATGCGCATCCTGTACACCGGCGAGCTCGGCTTCGGCGTCTCCGCGAAGGACCTGATCCTCGCGACGCTCGGCAAGCTCGGCGTGGGCGGGATGACCGGCCACGTCGTCGAGTACGCGGGCGCTCCGATTCGTGCGATGAGCATGGAGGGGCGGATGACCGTCTGCAACATGACGATCGAGGGCGGCGGCCGCGCGGGCATGGTCGCCCCCGACGAGACGACCTTCGACTGGTTCCGCTCGACAGAGCGGCCAGGCGCGCCGAGTGGCGCGGAGCTCGAGAAGGCGATCGCGGCCTGGTCGCAGCTCCCCACCGAGGAGGGCGCGTTCTTCGACAGCGAGGTCGAGATCGACGCGAGTGCGGTCTCCCCGCAGGTGAGCTGGGGGACGAACCCGGGCATGGTCCGCGCGGTCACGGAGAGCGTGCCCGCGCCCGAGGACTTCGATTCCGCGGCCGACCGCGAGGAGACCGAGCGCGCCCTTCACTACATGGGCCTTCAGCCCGGTACGCCGATCGAGCAGATCGCGCTCGACCGCGTGTTCATCGGTTCGTGTACGAACTCGCGGATCGGCGATCTCCGCGCCGCGGCGGAGATGGTCGCGGGGCGCAAGGTGGCTCCCTCGGTCAGCGCGATGGTCGTTCCGGGATCGCAGCAGGTGCGCAAACAGGCCGAATCGGAGGGGCTCGACGAGGTCTTCCGTGCGGCCGGGTTCGACTGGCGGGTGGCGGGCTGCTCGATGTGCCTGGGGATGAACCCGGACATCCTGCAGCCGGGAGAGCGCTGCGCCTCGACCTCGAACCGCAACTTCGAGGGGCGTCAGGGCCGCGGTGGGCGCACCCACCTCGTCTCCCCGCAGATGGCCGCAGCCGCGGCGATCGAGGGGCATTTCGTGGACATCCGAGAGTGGAGCTAGGAGGCAGCGATGGACGCAATCGAGACGATCACCGGCGAGGCCTCCTTCCTCGACCGGTCCAACGTGGACACCGACCAGATCATGCCCAAGCAGTTCCTCAAGCGCGTCGAGCGCTCGGGCTTCGGTGAGTTCCTGTTCTTCGACTGGGCGAAGGAGCCCGACTGGAACCTGCCCCCGAACCCGATCCTCGTGGCCGGTGAGAACTTCGGCTGCGGCTCCTCGCGCGAGCATGCGCCGTGGGGTCTTCAGGACTACGGCTTCCAGGCGATCGTCGCTCCGAGCTTCGCGGACATCTTCTACTCGAACTGCACGAAGATCGGGCTGCTGCCGGTCGTGCTGAGCGAGGAGGACTGCAGAGCGCTCGCGCACGCCGGCCACGGGCAGGTCGACCTGCAGGCCCAGGAGGTCCGTTTCGACGGTCGCGTGGTCGCCTTCGAGATCGATCACGAGATCCGCAGGCGGCTGCTCGCAGGCCTCGACGACATCGGCGCGACGCTATCCAGCGAAGCGCAGATCGCGGACTTCGAAGCCGATCGCGAGCAGTCGGCCGCGTGGGATCCGGTGCCCACGACGGCATTGTGAGCGAGGCGGTGCGAGCGTGCCCGCGCTGAGCGAGCAGCGAGCGGCGGAGCTCGCACACGAGTGGATCGAGGCCTGGAACGAACACGACCTCGAAGCGATCCTCTCGCTCTACGCGCCCGGGATCGTCTTCCAGACTCCGACGATCATCGACTCGCTGGGGATCCCCGACGGCCGTGTCGAGGGACTCTCCGATCTGCGCGAGCACTTCGCTCGCGGTCTGCGGCGCCTGCCCGACCTCCACTTCACGCTGGAGGGGATCTACACGGGCGTGCGCTCGATCGCGATCGCCTACCGCTGGGCCGACGGAACGCCGGTCTGCGAGCTGCACGAGTACGACCCCCAGGAGCGGATCGAGCGCGTGCAGGCGCTCTACCGCGGACTCTCCTGGTAGCTCCGGGCTGGTAGCGTCGCCGCCCGTGGCACAGCGGATAGTCACCCTCCCCGGCGACGGGATCGGGCCGGAGATCATGGCCCCGACGGTCGAGCTGCTCCAGCGGCTCGGCGATTTCGACTTCGAGCAGCACGTCTTCGGCGGCGCCTCGATCGACGCCCACGGCACGGCGCTCACCGACGAGGTGCTCGCAGCCTGTCGCGGGGCAGATGCGGTCCTGCTCGCGGCGGTGGGCGGACCGAAGTGGGACACCACCGACCCCGCCGCGCCGCGCCCCGAGCAGGGACTGCTCGGTTTGCGCAAGGGCCTCGGCCTGTACGCCAACCTGCGGCCCGTGCGGCCGATCCCGGCGCTCTACGACGCATCGCCGTTGCGCCGCGAGCGGATCGAGGGCACCGACCTGCTCGTCGTGCGCGAGCTCACCGGCGGGATCTACTTCGGCGAGAAGCAGCGCACCGCGGAGATGGCAAGCGACCTCTGCGCCTACTCCGTCGCCGAGATCGAGCGGATCGCACGGGTGGGCTTCCGCGCGGCGCGCTCGCGGGTCTCGAGCGTGGACAAGGCGAACGTCCTGGAGACGAGCCGACTCTGGCGCGAGACGGTGATGCGCGTGCACTCCGAGGAGTTCCCCGAGGTGGAGCTCGAGCACGTGCTGGTGGACAACGCGGCGATGCAGCTCGTCTCCGCGCCCCGACACTTCGACGTGATCCTCACCGAGAACCTGTTCGGGGACATCCTCTCCGACGAGGCCGCGATGCTCACGGGCTCGATCGGGATGCTCCCGAGCGCATCGCTCGGCGAGCCCGGTCACCCCGGCCTGTTCGAGCCCGTGCACGGCTCCGCCCCCGACATCGCCGGGCAGGGGATCGCCAATCCGCTCGCGATGTTCCTCTCCGCCGCGCTGCTGCTGCGTCACGGCCTCTCCTTGGAAAGCGAGGCGGCGGCTGTAGAATCGGCGGTGCAGCGCGCACTGGACGGGGGCCTGCGCACCGCCGATCTGGGCGGGGAAGAGGGAACGGCGCAGGCGACCCGGGCAGTGCTCGACAACCTCGAATAGGAGCACGAGCCGATGGACCCCACCGACCTGATCTGGATGAACGGAGATTTCGTCGCCTGGGAGGACGCGAAGGTCCACGTCCTGACGCACGGCCTGCACTACGGCACGGGCGTCTTCGAGGGGGTTCGCTGCTACGACACCGAGCTCGGGCCCGCGGTCTTCCGCCACGCCGAGCACGTCGAGCGGCTGCTCAAATCGGCCGAGCTGTACTACATGCCCGTGCCCTTCAGCGCGGAGCAGATCCGCGCGGCGACGCTCGAGCTGATCGCGCGCAACGGAATGGGCGCGTGCTACATACGGCCGATCATCTACCGCGGCTACGGCCAGATGGGGCTCAACCCGCTCGACTGCGACGTCGACGTGACAATCGCGTGCTGGGAGTGGGCGGCCTACCTCGGCGAGGACGGCAAGCGTGATGGCATCCGCGCGAAGGTCTCCTCGTGGCGGAGGATCAGCTCCGATTCGCTGATCCCGCACGCGAAGGCCTCAGGGCAGTACCTGAACTCCGTGCTCGCGAAGGTCGAGTCGGTCAAGGCGGGCTACCAGGAGGCGATCCTGCTCGACGATCACGGCTACGTCTGCGAGGGGTCGGGCGAGAACGTCTACGTGGTGCGCGACGGGCGCATCATCACTCCCGGGCAATCCAACTCGATACTCGACGGGATCACGCGCCGCTCGGTGCTGCAGATCGCGCTCGATCTCGGCTACGCGGTGGTCGAGCGCGACGTCGCGCGCGCCGAGCTCTATCTCGCGGACGAGGTGTTCATGTCGGGTACCGCGGCGGAGATCGTGCCGGTCGTCGAGATCGACGACCACAAGGTCGGCCCGGGCGCCCCCGGCGAGATCACGCGCGTTCTGCAGGCCGCCTACGACGACGCGATCCACGGGCGCACCGAGCGCTACCGCGAGTGGCTCGACGTGGTCAGGCCGCGGGACCTCGACACGCCTTCGGGCGACGCTTCCGCCGCGCAGCGAATTACCGGGGCGACCGGCTAGGCGGCGAGGCCGCGGCCGGTCGCATCTCCGCCCTGCCGCCACCTCCGCCAAGCTGAAAGGAAGCCCGATGAGCCAGACACCCCGCATAGAGCTGTACGACGCGACGCTTCGCGACGGTATGGGCGGCGGCGGCATGTCGCTGACCGCCGCCGAGAAGCTGCGCGTGGTCCATGCGCTCGACACGCTCGGCGTGCAGATGATCGAGGCCGGATTCCCCGCGTCCAACCCGAAGGAGCAGGAGCTCTTCGCCCTGCTCGCCGACGAGCGGCTCACCGGCGCGGAGGTGGTCGCCTTCGGGATGACGCGCCGCCGCGACGTGCAGGCCGCGCAGGACGTGGGTCTGCGCGTGCTCGCGGAGTGCTTCGCTCCGGTTTGCACGCTCGTGGGCAAGGCCTCCGTGCTGCACGTGGAGAAGGTGGTGCGGGTGAGCCGCGAGGAGAACCTCGCGATGATCGGGGACTCCGTCGCCTTCCTCGTCGGCGAGGGCAAGCGCGTGCTGCTCGACGCAGAGCACTTCTTCGACGGGTTCGCGCTCGACCCCGGCTACGCCCTGGACTGCCTGCGCGCGGCGGCGGACGCGGGTGCGGAGCGGCTCGTGCTCTGCGACACCAACGGGGGCTCGCTGCCCCCGCAGATCCGCACGGCCTTCGCGGTGGTCGCCGAAGCGCTGCCGGGGGTGGCGCTCGGGATCCACACGCACGACGACTCGGGTTGCGGCGTGGCCAACACGCTCACGGCGGTCGAATCGGGTGCGACCCAGGTGCAGGGGACGATCAACGGGATCGGTGAGCGCACGGGCAACGCGAACCTCGTCACGATCATCGCGGACCTTCAGCTGAAGATGGGCGTCCCGGTGCTCGCCACCGAGCAGCTCGCGCGTCTCACGGAGACCGCGCACTTCGTCGATGAGCTGCTCAACCGCTCGCCGAACCCGGCGCAGCCCTACGTGGGCAAGCATGCGTTCGCGCACAAGGCGGGACTGCACGCGGCGGGAATGCAGGCCGAGGAGTCGAGCTTCGAGCACGTCGACCCCACGCTCGTGGGGAACTCGCGCGATGTGCTCGTCTCCGAGCTCTCGGGCAAGGCGACGATCGCGGAGAAGGCCGCGGAGGCGGGGATCGCGGTGCCCGCGGGCGAGGACGCGAGCGCCTTCGCCCAGCGTGTGCTCGACCGCATCAAGGAGCTCGAGCACGAGGGCTTCCAGTTCGAGGCGGCCGACGGTTCGCTGGAGCTGCTGATGCGCAAGGAGGCGGGCGTCTACGAGCCGCTCTTCCGCCTCGAGAGCTGGCGCGTGCTGGTCGAGAAGCGCGCGGACGGCAAGGTCGCGACCGAGGCGACGATCAAGGTCTGGCTGGGTGGGGAGCGCTATGTGCGCACCGCCGAGGGCAACGGGCCGGTGAACGCGCTCGACGCCGCGCTGCGCGACGCGATCGGCGAGCTGCACCCGCACCTGCGCGACATCGACCTCGTCAACTTCAAGGTCCGGATCCTCGACGAGAGTCACGGCACGGGAGCGGTCACGCGCGTGCTGATCGACGCGGCGGACGGCCACGACGTGTGGGGGACGATCGGCGTCTCGGAGAACGTGATCGAGGCCTCATGGGACGCGCTCGTGGACTCCCTGGAGTACGGGATGCAGCCGGGGCGCCGGCCCGCGGGACAGGAGGCCGGCAGATCGCCGGGCAGGGTGTAGCGTCGGCGGCGATCCCGCTCGCGCGGCCGGTGCTGGGCGCCGCGGAGGAGCAGGCGGTGCTCGAGGTGCTGCGCTCCGGTCAGCTCTCGCTGGGCGCCCGTCTCGGCGAGTTCGAGCGCGCCTTCGCCGCGTGGCTGGGAGCGCCCCATGCGAGCGCGGTGAGCAGTGGCACGGCCGGCCTGCACCTCGCGCTTCGTGTAGCTGGGGTGGGGGACGGGGATGAGGTTGTGACGAGCCCGTTCTCCTTCGTCGCCTCCGCGAACGTGGCCGTCTACGAGCGTGCGCGCCCCGTGTTCGCGGACATCGATCCGGTGACGTTGAACCTCGACCCGCAGGCGGCGGCCGCCGCGGTGACGGACCGCACGCGCGCGCTGCTGCCGGTGCACATCTTCGGCTACCCCGCCGACATGGACGCCTTCGAGGCGCTCGCGTCCCGTCACGGTCTCGCGATCGTCGAGGACGCATGCGAGGCGCTCGGCGGGCGCCACGCCGACGGCCGCGCGATCGGTGCGCGTGGCAACCCGGCGGTGTTCGCGTTCTACGCGAACAAGCAGCTCACCACCGGCGAGGGCGGCATGGTCGCGCTGGCCGACGCGGAGTCCAAGGAGCGGATCGACTCCGAGCGCAACCAGGGCCGCGCGCCGAACATGGATTGGCTCGACCACGACCGCCTCGGCTTCAACTACCGCCTCTCCGAGCTCGCGTGCGCGCTCGGACTCGCCCAGCTCGGGCGCCTCGATGCGATGCTTGCGGCGCGCGCCCGCGCGGCCGCGCTCTACGCCGAGGCGCTCGCGGGGATCGAGGGGTTGACGCTGCCCTGCGCCGACCGCGGCGGGGAGCGCCGTGGATGGTTCGTCTACGTCGTGCAGCTGCCGCGCGGGTCCGACCGTGACGGCACGGTGCGCGCGCTGGCCGAGCGCGGGGTGCAGAGCAAGCCCTACCTCCCGGCGATTCACCTGATGAGCTACTACCGCGAGCGCTTCGGCCATCGCGAGGGCGAGTTCCCGGTCTGCGAGGACGTCGCGGCTCGCTCGCTCGCGCTGCCCTTCTTCCCCGCGATCGAGGAGGGACAGATCGCGCGTGTGGCGAGGGAGCTGCGCTCCGTGCTGGGCCAGGGCGGAGCATAGACTGGCGCCCGTGTCGCGCTTCTCCGAGCCCCAGCACCCAGACTTCCAGCGCCTGAACGCGTCGATCTCCTTCGACCGGCGGCTCTGGCCGCAGGACATCGCGCAGTCGCGCGCGCACGCGAAGATGCTCGCCGCGCGCGAGATCATCGCCGCGGCGGACCGCGATGCCCTGCTCGCGGGGCTCGACGCGGTCGAAGCGGAGCTGGCCGAGGACCGTTTCCCGTTCGCGCCCGACGACGAGGACATCCACATGGCGATCGAGCGGCGCCTCACCGAGCTCGCGGGGCCGGTCGGAGGGAGGTTGCACACCGCGCGTTCGCGCAACGACCAGGTGGTGACCGACCTGGCGATGTACACGCGCGACGCGGCGGGCTCCGCGGGCGACGCGATCGCCGGGCTGATGAGGGTGCTGCTCGAAAGGGCTCGCGAGCACGCGGGCACGCCGATGCCCGGCTACACCCATCTGCAGCGCGCGCAGCCCGTCTATCTCGGACATCACCTGCTCGCGTATTTCTGGATGCTCGCGCGCGACCGCTCGCGCTTCGCGCGGGCACGGCGGGAGGCGGGGCGGCTGCCGCTTGGTGCGGGCGCGCTCGCGGGCGTGAACTTCGACACCGACCGCGAGATGCTCGCGGAGGAGCTCGGCTTCGAGGAGGTCGCGCCGAACTCGATCGACGCGGTCTCGGGCCGCGACTTCATCCTCGACTACCTCGCGGCGGCGGCGACCTGCGCGACGCATCTCTCCCGGCTCGGCGCGGAGATCGTGCTCTGGTCGAGCAGCGAGTTCGGCTTCTGCGTGCTGCCCGACAGCTGGAGCTCGGGCTCCTCGATCATGCCGCAGAAGAAGAACCCTGACGCGGCGGAGCTGCTCCGGGGCAAGGCGCCGCGGGTGGTCGCGCACCTCGCGGCGCTGCACGGGGTGATCCACTCGCTCCCGCTGACCTACAACAAGGACCTGCAGGAGGACAAGGAGCATCTCTTCGACGCGCAGGACACGCTCGAGCTGAGCCTCGCGGCGGCTACGGGGATGATCGAGGGAGCGTCCTTCGATGTCGGGCGGATGCGTGAGGCGGCCTCCGACGAGCTGATCGCCGCAACCGACATCGCGGATCTGCTCGTGAAGCTCGGGATGCCCTTCCGCGAGGCTCACGGGGTCGTGGCGGGGCTGGTGCGCGTGGTCGTCGAGAGCGGGCGCTCGCTCTCAGATCTGAGCGCCGAGGAGCTCACCGCGCAGAGCGAGCTGCTCGGCGCGCACGAGACGGAGTTCCGCGCGGTGCTCTCGGCGGGCTCATGGCTGGAGTCGAAGGTCTCCGAGGGTGGGACCTCATCGCCACGGCTCGCGGAGCAGATCGCGCTCGCGGAGCGGACGCTCGATGAGGACCCCTTCGGCTGAGCCGCTCCCCGCGAGCTTCTACGCGCGGCCGGTGCTCGAGGTCGCTCGCGAGTTGATCGGCTGCGTGCTGCTCCACGGCGAGGGCGCGGGGGAGATCGTGGAGACCGAGGCCTATCACGAGTCCGAGCCAGCGTGCCACGCCTACGTCGGGCTGACCGCGCGCACGGCGCCGCTGTTCGGGCCGCCGGGCGTGGCCTACGTGTACCGCTCCTACGGGATCCACGCGCTCTTCAACGCGGTCTGCGAGCCACAGGGGGTGGGGGCGGCGGTGCTGATCCGCGCGCTGCGCCCGCTCGATGGGATCGAGCTGATGCGCGCGCGACGGGAAGCCGCTCGCGGCGGTGCCTCCGGGCGCCCGGTCGCAGAGCGCGAGCTCTGCTCGGGGCCCGCGCGGCTGACGCAGGCGCTGGGGATCGAGCTCGCTGAGAACGGGACCTCGCTCCAGTCGGGTCCCGTCTCGATCCTGCCTCGGGAGGGCGCCGCGCCGGAGATCGTTGCCTCGACACGGATCGGGATCACGAAGGCGCCAGAGCTGCCCTGGCGCTTCAGCGCGTCCGGCGATGAGAACGTCTCGAAGCCCTGGCCCTGGCCGCGAAGCGGAGCCGGAGCGTCTTAGCCCGTCGGGCTGACGCCGCCCGTGGGGGACGGGGAGGGCGAGGTGGGTTCGGCGGGCGTGGGGGTGGCGGGAGCGGGCGTGGCTTCCTTGGTCGGTGCTTCTTTGGTGGGAGCGGCGGTGTGTTCGGAGCTCCCGCCCGCGCTGTTGCCTTCGCCGCCGGTCGTGGGCGCGGCGGGGCTCTTCGTGGAGGAGGAGCCGTGCGAGGAGCTCGAGCCGGAGGTGCTCGTGGAGCTCGTGCTCGCGGGTTCTTCGGCGCCTTCGCTTTCGCCGCTGCTGCCGCTCTTGCCGGGGTGCTTGCTCGCCGCTTCTTCGGCGCGTGTCTTGTCGATCCCCAGGGCGGAGGTCATGAAGTCGTGCCAGATCAGCGCGGGGAAGGTGCCGCCGAGGACGGGGGTGCCGTTGAAGTCGGTGAGCATCGGCACGAGCTTGTTGGGGTAGCCGACCCAGACGGCGACGGTGTACTTGGAGTCCCAGCCGACGAACCAGGCGTCGCCGTAGTTGGAGGTGGTGCCCGTCTTGCCCGCGGCGAACTGCCCGATCGAGGCTGCCTTGCCGGTGCCGTACTGGAGCACCGTCTCGAGCATCTGCGTCTCGGTCTGCGCGATTTCGGGCGGGAGCACCCGGTGGAGCTCGACGCGGTTGACGTCACGGTGGCGGCCGTCGGGGAGAGCGTGCCCTGAGGATTCGACTTCCTGGATGCCGACGGGGGCACCGGCGAGCGCCATCGTGCCGCTGACGCGGTCGCCGCCGTGGGCGATCGTCTCGTAGGCGTGGGCCATGTCGATCGGCGTCACGCCGACCGTGAGCCCGCCGATGGTCATCGCGGGGTTCGTGGAGAGCGGGGTGGTGATGCCCATGCGGTGCGCGAGCAGGGCGATGTGTTCGGTGCCCACTTTCAGGCCGACTTCGGCGTAGATCGAGTTGTCCGAGAAGGCGGTCGCTCCCGTCAGCGTGTTCGAGCCCGAGTAGGCGCCTTCGTCGTTGTGGACGACGAACTTTTCCGAGCCGTGGGAGTTGGGGACGATGAAGGTCTTGACCTTCGAGCTCCAGACCGAGTAGGGCGAGATGCCCGCCTCCAGCGCGGCGGCGAGGTCGAAGGCCTTGAAGGAGGAGCCGGGCTGGCGCTCCCCCTCGGTGGCGAGGTTGAAGGCCGATTCGTTGTAGTTGCGTCCGCCGACCATCGCGCGCACCTCACCGGTCGAGTTTTCGATCGCGACGACGGAGGCGGTCGGGCCGCCGCTGTAGGCGAGGTAGTTGTTGACCGCCTGTTCTGCGGCGCGCTGGAGTTCGAGGTCGAGCGTCGTGCGGATCTTCAGGCCGCCGTCGAAGGCGCGGGCGGCGCCGTAGCGTTCGATCACCTGCTGCTGCACCCAGCTCGTGAAGTAGCCCGCGTCGACGCCTTCGACGGTCTGGACCTCGGGCGCCTGCACCTCGTGCGCGGAGGGCAGCGCCTGCTTGATGCTTTCTTCGTAGATCGGGCGGCTGATGTAGCCCTGCTGGAGCATCTGCTCGAGCACGGTGTTGCGCCGCTCGAGCGAGAGCATCGGATGGGTGGCGGGGTTGTACGCGGTGGGGTTCTGGATGATCCCGGCGAGCAGCGCGGCCTCCCAGGGCTGCAGCTGCTGCACGCAGAGCTCGTGGTTGGGGGTGCCGCAGCCGATGTGGTTGACGTCGTGGCCGAAGTAGGTCTCCGCGGCGGCCTCGATCCCGTAGGCACCGTTGCCGAAGTAGATCGTGTTGAGGTAGGCCGTGATGATCTTGTCCTTCGACCACTTGTGCGCGAGCTGGTAGGCGAGCGCGGCCTCCTTGAGCTTCTCGAAGATCGTGCGGTGCGACTGCGCCTGCAGGAAGTTCTTGATCAGCTGCTGCTCGATCGTCGAGGCGCCCTGCACGCTGCCTTTGTGAAGCACGTCCTGGACGAAGGCGCGGGCGATGCCGCGAACGTCGACGCCGCTGTTGGAGTAGAAGCGCTTGTCCTCGATCGAGATCACCGCCTCCTTGACCATCTGCGGGATCTGACCGGGCGTGAGGATCACGCGGTTCTGCTGGCTGAGCACGCCGATCGGGTGCCCGAGGTCGTCGAGCAGCTGCGAGCTCTTCGCGTCCTTGATCGTGGAGAAGCGTTCGAGCGAGGGCAGGTCGGAGGCGACGGAGACGAACAGCCCGAAGACGAAGGAGACGAGGCCGAGCAGCAGCACGGCGAGCAGGATCGCGGCGAGACGCAGGCGCTTCAGGCGTGGCTTCGGCGGGGGAGGCGGCGGCGCAGGGGATATGTCGGGGATCACCGTGGCGCTCATCGGCAGCGGCGTGGAGGAGCCCGGACGTGCCGGAGAGGGCGCTGCGATCCGGCGGCGCGAGCCTGGGCCCGGCGCGGCGCCGAGGGCCCCCGCGCGGGCGAGAGTCTAGCATTGCCCCCGATGCCCGAGGACACCTCCGAGGCGGCCGCAGAGGCCGCCAGGCTCGCCCGCAACGCGGTCGACTCGCTGCCCGAGGGGGCGCTCGCGGCGAAGCTGCGCGAAGCATCCGAGCAGGGACGTCCGCTGCGGGTCAAGCTCGGGATCGACCCGACGGCGCCCGACATCCACCTCGGGCACGCGGTGGTGCTCGGCAAGCTGCGGGAGTTCCAGGACGCGGGGCACCTCGTCGTGCTGATCATCGGCGACTACACCGCGCGCGTCGGCGATCCCTCGGGTCGCTCGACGCTGCGCCCGATGCTGAGCGCACGAGGAGATCGAGGAGAACGCGGCGACCTTCCAGGAGCAGGCGATGCGGATCCTCGACGACAACCCGCGCAAGCTCGAAGTGCGCCGCAACGGCGAGTGGCTCGACATGCCGATGATCGACCTGCTCGCGCTCGTGCGCACGACGACCGCGGCGCAGCTGCTCGAGCGCGAGGACTTCGCGAAACGCTGGGCGGCGAGCGAGCCGATCTCGATGCTCGAGCTGCTCTACCCGCTGCTGCAGGGCTATGACTCGGTCGCGATCGACGCGGACGTCGAGCTCGGGGGCACCGACCAGAAGTTCAACCTGCTGCTCGGGCGCGACATCCAGCGCCACTACGGGCGCCCCGAGCAGGCGATCATGACGATGCCGATCCTCGTGGGGACCGACGGCACGCGGAAGATGTCGAAGTCGCTCGGCAACCAGATCGGGATCACCGACTCGCCGCAGGAGATGTACGGGAAGACGATGGCGATCCCCGACGAGGCGATGGAGGAGTACTACCGGCTGCTCGTCGATCCGCTCGCGCCGGGAGCGGCGCCGCGCGAGCCGGCGTGCGCTCAGCGGCGGCGCGGCGCGCGACGCCAAGCGCAGGCTGGCGCGCACGCTCGTGGCCCGGCTGCACTCCGAGCAGGCGGCGGCGGACGCCGAAGCGGCGTTCGAGCGCGTCTTCGCGCAGGGCGAGCTGCCCGAGGAGATCGAGGAGGCCGTCGGTGCCGGAGGGCGATCCCGTCCACGTCCCGGCGCTGATCGCGGGACTGTTCGGCATCTCGCGCTCGGAGGCGCGGCGCCTGCTCGAGCAGGGCGGTGTGCACCTGGGCGAGGAGCAGCTCGGAGCCGGCGATCAGGACCTCCCGCCGGGCACGCCTCGACGGCGAGGTGCTCCGCGTGGGGCGCCGTCGCTTCCGCCGCCTCCGCGCGGACTAGCGCCGGTCCGCCGACCCCCGCGCGAGCGCCGCGGTCGTCGCGCCGCCGGCGGCCCCTGCAGCCGGTCGGTGCGCGCTTCCGCCGCCCGGACCGATACGCTGCACGCAGCGAGGAGGCAGATCGCTCGCGACGCGGGGCGCCTGAGGGCGGGACCGCTCGCGACGGTCCGCGCCGCGCTATACTCCTTCGTCGGCCCGCAGGCGCCCCTGGGCGCTGGGCTCGATCGGTGTCGCTTCGGAGGAAACCCCTTCGCAGCAGGCTCGGCGGTCTTTGAAAACTCAACAGCATGCGCATCTACGATCCGAATGGATCGTGGTGTGCGTCCAGGTTCGACCCGTCGGCGGGAGCGTCTTGAACGCTCACGCGCGACGGCAAAGAGTCAAGTAGAGAAGTACCCCGTCATGGTTCGAGGCCACTGTGTATAGGTCTCGACCAGTCGGTCACCGCAAGGTGCGCCGGCAACTCCATGACAGGCTTTTCGTGAAGTTCTTCACGGAGAGTTTGATCCTGGCTCAGGACGAACGCTGGCGGCGTGCTTAACACATGCAAGTGGAGCGACGAACCAGGGCTTGCCCTGGGGCAGAGCCGCGAACGGGTGAGTAACACGTGGGTTACCTGCCTCGATGACCGGGACAACCCGAGGAAACTCGGGCTAATACCGGATGTGCCCGCAAGGGGAAAGGAAGCTTCGGCCTCCGCATCGAGATGGGCCCGCGGCCCATTAGCTTGTTGGTGAGGTAACGGCTCACCAAGGCTTCGATGGGTAGCTGGTCTGAGAGGACGATCAGCCACACTGGGACTGAGACACGGCCCAGACTCCTACGGGAGGCAGCAGTGGGGAATCTTGCGCAATGCGCGAAAGCGTGACGCAGCAACGCCGCGTGGGGGAAGAAGGCTTTCGGGTTGTAAACCCCTTTCAGTTGGGACGAAGCTTCGACGGTGAATAGCCGGCCGGAGTGACGGTACCTTCACAAGAAGCACCGGCTAACTACGTGCCAGCAGCCGCGGTAATACGTAGGGTGCAAGCGTTGTCCGGAATTATTGGGCGTAAAGAGCGTGTAGGCGGCCCGATTAGTCCGCTGTGAAAGTCCAGGGCTCAACCCTGGAATGCCGGTGGATACTGTCGGGCTAGAGTCCGGAAGGGGCGAGTGGAATTCCTGGTGTAGCGGTGAAATGCGCAGATATCAGGAGGAACACCAATGGCGAAGGCAGCTCGCTGGGACGTGACTGACGCTGAGACGCGAAAGCGTGGGGAGCAAACAGGATTAGATACCCTGGTAGTCCACGCTGTAAACGATGGCAACTAGATGTGGGGGGTGTCGACTCCCCCCGTGTCGAAGCTAACGCATTAAGTTGCCCGCCTGGGGAGTACGGCCGCAAGGCTAAAACTCAAAGGAATTGACGGGGGCCCGCACAAGCAGCGGAGCATGTGGTTTAATTCGACGCGACGCGAAGAACCTTACCTGGGCTTGACATGTGAGTGACCGGCGTGGAAACACGTCTTCCCTTCGGGGCACTTTCACAGGTGGTGCATGGCTGTCGTCAGCTCGTGTCGTGAGATGTTGGGTTAAGTCCCGCAACGAGCGCAACCCCCGTCGCATGTTGCCAGCATTTAGTTGGGGACTCATGCGAGACTGCCGGTGACAAACCGGAGGAAGGTGGGGATGACGTCAAGTCCTCATGCCCCTTATGTTCAGGGCTACACACGTGCTACATTGGCGCATACAGAGGGCTGCGATACCGCGAGGTGGAGCGAATCCCTTAAAGTGCGTCTCGGTTCGGATTGCAGGCTGAAATTCGCCTGCATGAAGGCGGAGTTGCTAGTAATCGCGGATCAGCATTGCCGCGGTGAATACGTTCCCGGGCCTTGTACACACCGCCCGTCACACCACGGGAGTGAGCAACACCCGAAGCCGGTGGCCTAACCCGCAAGGGAGGGAGCCGTCGAAGGTGGGGCTCGTGACTGGGGTGAAGTCGTAACAAGGTAGCCGTAGCGGAAGCTGCGGCTGGATCACCTCCTTTCTAGGGAGCACCTAAGCGGTGCCTCGGTCCAGGACCCGTATCTCGGGTCCGTGCGGCCCCCGATCCGAATGCGCCTCGCAAGGGGAGCAGGGAGAGCGGGGGTGCCAGAGCAGACCGGGCCTAGCATGTCGACCGAACCTGGCTGGATGGCCGTCTCGCGACGGCGCCTCTCCTACTTGGGGCGCCGAGCTCGTCGGCCGCGGCCATCTAAACTACCCCAGCATGCTGTTGAGTTTTGAGAGACCGGCGTTCGCCGGTTCGCGTTGGACGCGTCAGAAGGACGCGACCGAAGTGCGCGGGTCCGGCCGGCGTATCAGCCTCTCCACGGTCCTTGAAAACTGCACAGAAGCCACAATCAGCCGCCATCGATAAGCGGCGGCTGAAAACGGGTATCACCGGGTCCGCAATGCGGCGGGTTCCTTTCCGGGCCGGCCGCAGCCACGCGGACCTGATCACCGTCAAGATAGTAAGGGCACATGGTGGATGCCTTGGCACCTAGAGTCGATGAAGGGCGTGAACGGCTGCGATAAGCCACGGTTAGGCGCTTAATAGCCATTGACCCGTGGATTCCCGAATGGGGAAACCCAGCGCTGGTAATGCGGCGTTATCCCCGGTTGAACACATAGACCGGGCGAAGACAAGCGGGGGAAGTGAAACATCTCAGTACCCCGAGGAAAGTAAATCAACCGAGACTCCCTGAGTAGTGGCGAGCGAAAAGGGATCAGCCCAAACCCGGCAGATGCAAGCGGACACGCGTTGTCTGTTGGGGGTTGTAGGGCGTTTGTTCCGAGCCGTGTCCGGCTCGGCAGGAGTTACAAAACCATGCGGTAGTCGAAGCGTGTGGAACCGCGCACCATAGAGGGCAACCGTCCCGTAGACGAAACTGCATGGATCTCCTGTCAGATGTTCCTGAGTAAGTCCGCACCCGTGAAACGCGGACTGAAACTGGGGGGACCACCCTCCAAGGCTAAGTACTCCTAGGTGACCGATAGCGGACTAGTACCGTGAGGGAAAGGTGAAAAGTACCCCGGAAGGGGAGTGAAATAGTACCTGAAACCGCGTGCCTACAAGCGGTGGGAGCAGACTTGTTCTGTGACCGCGTGCTTTTTGCATAACGAGCCGGCGAGTTACTCGTCTGCGGCAAGGTTAAGCGATGAGCGGAGCCGTAGCGAAAGCGAGTCCTAATAGGGCGACATAGTCGTAGGCGGTATACCCGAAACTGAGCGAGCTACCCATGGGCAGGCTGAAGCGGGGGTAAGACCTCGTGGAGGGCCGAACCGACCTAGGTTGAAAACTGGGCGGATGACCTGTGGGTCGGAGTGAAAGGCTAATCAAGCTCAGTGATATCTGGTTCTCTCCGAAATATATTTAGGTATAGCCTCGGATAAATTGCGTGTTGGCCGTAGAGCACTGTTTGGATTAGGGGCCCTACCAGGTTACCGACTTCAGGCAAACTCCGAAGACCAATCACGTTTACTCCGGGAGTCAGTTGCTGGGGGATAAACTTCAGCGTCAAAAGGGAAACAGCCCAGACCGCCAGCTAAGGTCCCTAAGTACTAGCTAAGTGGGAAACGATGTTCGAGTGCATAGACAACCAGGAGGTTGGCTTAGAGGCAGCCATCCTTGAAAGAGTGCGTAACAGCTCACTGGTCAAGTGTTCGAGCGCGGACAATTCAACGGGGCTCAAGCTAGTCACCGAAGCTGCGGGTGCGTGAGGTCTTCGGACCGATCGCGCGGTAGGAGAGCGTTCCCAAGCCAGTAAAGCGGCGGCGTAAGCCAGCCGTGGAGGCTTGGGAAGTGAGAATGCCGGCATAAGTAACGAAAGAGGGGTGAGAATCCCCTCCGCCGATTGCCCAAGGATTCCTGAGTAAAGTTCGTCTGCTCAGGGTTAGTCGGGACCTAAGGCGAGGCCGAAAGGCGTAGTCGATGGCCAACAGGTTGATATTCCTGTACCACGTCGCTTCCGTTTGACCGATGGGGGGACGAGGAAGGCTAGGGGAACCCAGGCGATGGTAGCCCTGGGGTAAGCATGTAGGGGTGGTCCTTGTCAAATGCGGGACCGCATAACCTGAGGTGCGATGCTAACTGGCTCTAAGCCGGTGAATCCCTGACGCCATACCTCCAAGAAAATCCTCTAGGGAGGAAGCGCGTGCCCGTACCAAAACCGACACAGGTGGGCAAGTAGAGAATACTAAGGTGATCGAGATAACCCTCGTTAAGGAACTCGGCAAAATCGCCCCGTAACTTCGGGATAAGGGGCGCCCTAGTAAGGTGAAGCTCTTCGCGAGTGGAGCCTGAGAGGGCCGCAGTGAATAGGCTGAAGCGACTGTTTACCAAAAACACAGGTCTCTGCTAAGTCGAAAGACGACGTATAGGGGCTGACGCCTGCCCGGTGCCGGAAGGTTACGTGGAGTTGTTAGGGCTTGACCCGAAGCAGCGAAGCTAAGCCCCGGTAAACGGCGGCCGTAACTATAACGGTCCTAAGGTAGCGAAATTCCTTGTCGGGTAAGTTCCGACCTGCACGAATGGCGTAACGACTTCAGCGCTGTCTCAACGAGGAGCTCGGTGAAATTGCAGTCTCGGTGAAGATGCCGAGTACCCGCGGCTAGACGGAAAGACCCCGTGAACCTTTACTACAACTTGGTATTGGAGTTCGGTGCATTTCGCTCAGGATAGGTGGGAGGCTTTGAAGCGCTGGTTGCGGCCAGCGTGGAGCCAACCTTGAGATACCACCCTTGGTGTATTGGATTTCTAACAGCGTTCCGTGAATCCGGGCGCTGGACAGTTCCAGGCGGGTAGTTTGACTGGGGCGGTCGCCTCCCAAAATGTAACGGAGGCGCACAAAGGTTCCCTCATCACGGTTGGAAATCGTGTGTAGAGCGCAAAGGTAGCAAGGGAGCTTGACTGCGAGACTGACAAGTCGAGCAGGTGCGAAAGCAGGTCTTAGTGATCCGGCGGTAGCAAGTGGAAGTGCCGTCGCTCAACGGATAAAAGGTACTCCGGGGATAACAGGCTTATCGGGCCCAAGAGTCCACATCGACGGCCCGGTTTGGCACCTCGATGTCGGCTCGTCGCATCCTGGGGGTGGAGTTGCTCCCAAGGGTTGGGCTGTTCGCCCATTAAAGCGGTACGCGAGCTGGGTTCAGAACGTCGTGAGACAGTTCGGTCCCTATCTGCCGTGGGCGTTGGAGAATTGAGAGGATTTGTCCCTAGTACGAGAGGACCGGGATGAACGCACCTCTGGTGTATCTGTTGTCCTGCCAAGGGCATAGCAGGCTAGCTACGTGTGGATCGGATAACCGCTGAAAGCATCTAAGCGGGAAGCCGGCCTCAAGATGAGTTCTCCCATCCCCTAGAGGGAGTAAGACCCCTGGTAGACCACCAGGTTGATAGGCCGGATCTGGAAGGACGGTAACGTCTGAAGGAGACCGGTACTAATGGGTCGAGGGCTTGACGGATTTTTTTCTGCCTCTGGCAGATCGTGGTACCCGTTGTTCCCCGTAGGGTTGTGGCTCTGTGTAGTTTTGAAGGACCGTGAGGGGTCCGTCTCCACCTGGAGGCGGGCGGTCTCTCGCCTTTTTCCGGTGGCTTTAGCGAGGGGGAAACACCTCTTCCCATTCCGAACAGAGCAGTTAAGCCCCTCAGCGCCGATGGTACTTGGCTTGAAAGGGCCTGGGAGAGTAGGACGCCGCCGGTTTATTTCACAGTGTCGAGCCGCCTGCGGGCGGCTCGGCCTCTTTAAGGCTCGTCGCGCGGCGTGTCAGGACGTTCGATCGTGGCGATCGCACCCCGAAGGGCTGCCGGCGGCGCGCGTCTCCGAGCGCGCTGCCCGCGTAAGCCCTCCAGGGTACGAGCCACGGCGCGCGGAGCTCTCGCGCGTAGCCCATGCGTTCCCTCGCACCGCGGGCTGACCGTAGGAAGTGGGGGAGATGCAGTCCTGTCGAGCCGGTGCGAGAGCACCTGGACGGCGGGACCGCCGCCTGCGCAGCGGCGTTCGGTGCGGGTGGACCGGCGGTGCGGGCTCGTCCCTGTCGACCTCCCAGTCGACATCGATGTCGTCCTCGAGCATGAGGAACGAGCGGGCCAGGTCCGCCGCGCCGAACGCGCGCTGGGCAAGGGCTGATGTCCGCAGTGATGAGAACATGTGTTCGTAAGCTAGGAGCGCTCGCGGACGGAACGTTTGCGAACGTATGTACGTAGCACGTCGGGGTCGGAGATTTGGCTCTACAGAGCCGATCGAGCGCAACCGCTCTGCAATGAGACTTGCAATCGGGCGGTGTCTGGTGGCCGCGAGCGGCACATCGGAGTGGTTCGCCCGTCAGAGGCAGGTGCCGGGCCCCGCGGCGCGAACTTGAGTTGCGAGATGGCTGTTACGCTCTCCGAACGTCACTTGACCGGCCCGATCGTGGCCCGAGGGCGGCGTCGAAAGCTCATGGAGAAGTTCGTCATCGAAGGCGGCGCGCCGCTGTCGGGAACGATGGTCCCGGCCGGCAACAAGAACGGCGCGCTTCCGATACTCGCCTCGAGCCTCCTCACCGACGAGGAGGTCGTGGTACGCAACGTGCCACGGATCCGCGACGTGGAGGCGATGCTCGAGATACTCCGCGCGATCGGGGCCGAGGCAGCCTGGCGCGGGCCCAACGAGGTCGTGCTCTGCGCGGCGAAGGTCCACGAGGTCGAGATCGACCGCGAGCTCGCCGAGCTGATCAGAGCCTCCTTCCTGCTTGCGGGGCCGCTGCTCGCGCGCTTCCACCGCGCCGTGATGCCGCCTCCGGGCGGAGACGTGATCGGTCGCCGCAGGCTCGACCCGCACCTCGACGCCTTCCGCGCGATGGGCGCCACCGTGGAGTGCAGCCGCGAGATCGTGCTCAGCGCCCCGCGCGGGCTGCGCCCCACTGACGTCTTCATGGATGAGCCCTCGGTGATGGCCACCGAGAACGCCCTGATGGCCGCCGCGCTCACGCCGGGCACCACGGTGATCGGCAACGCTGCGGGCGAGCCGCATGTCCAGGACCTCGCCCGGATGCTCATCAAGATGGGCGCGGACATCCAGGGCATCGGCTCAAACCTGCTCACGGTCAACGGCGCCGAGCGCCTTCACGGCTGCGAGCACGACGTCGCTCCCGACCACATCGAGATCGGGAGCTTCATGGCGCTCGCGGGTGTGACCGGCGGAGAGCTCTTGATCAAGGACACCGTGCCTGACGACCTGCGCATGATCCGGCTCGTCTTCGAACGCCTCGGGCTGCGCTCCGAGCTGCAGAACAACGACGTGCTCGTGCCCGGCGGTCAGCGGCTCGTCGTCCAGGCCGACGTGGGCGAATACAAGAGCAAGATCCAGGACGGCCCCTGGCCCGCCTTCCCCGCTGATCTCACCTCGATCGCGGTCGCGCTGGCCACCCAGGCCGAGGGTTCGATCCTGATCCACGAGTGGATGTTCGAGAACCGTCTGATCTTCGCGGACAAGCTGATCCTGATGGGCGCGGACATCGTCATGTGCGACCCCCACCGCGCGATCGTCACCGGCCCCCGGCGACTCCGCGGCGAGCGGGTCGAGTCGCCGGACATCCGCGCGGGCATGGCGATGCTGCTCGCCGCGCTCTGCGCCGAGGGCCGCAGCGAGATCGGCAACATCCGCCAGATCGACCGCGGCTACGAGCGGATCGACGAGCGACTCCGCGAGCTCGGAGCGCGCATCGAGCGCGTGGCCACCGAGCCCGTTCCCGCGTAACCTCTTCGGGCCCTAATGATCCACCCGATTCCCAGCGGCACGCGGGACGTGCTGCCCGACGAGACGCGCGAGGCTCGGGCGATCACCGATGCGCTGCGGCGCGTCTTCGAGGGCCACGGCTACGGCGAGGTCTACACGCCCGCGCTGGAGTACGAGTCCGTGATCGCGCGCGCGGACATGGCCGAGGCCCAGCCCGCGTACCGCGTGTTCGACGAGTCGGGTGCGGTGCTCGTCCTGCGCTCGGACATGACCGTGCCGATCGCCCGCGTCGTCGCCACACGCTACGCGAGCGCGGAGCCCCCGCTGCGCTTCTGCTACTTCGCCCACTGCTACCGCGGGGTCACGCCCGCGCGCGGGCAGCCGCGAGAGCTGCTGCAGGCGGGGATCGAGCTCGTGGGCGCTCCCGCCCCGCAGGGCACCGCGGAGGCGCTCGCCGTGCTCTGCGACGCGCTCGACGCGACGGGCCTGAAGGATTACCGGATCGGCCTCGGGGATGCCTCGCTCTATCCCGCGCTGATGGCGAGCCTCGCGGTTCCCGAGCAGGACCGTCCGGGGCTGCTCGACGCGCTCGTGATGCGGGACTTCGTCGAGCTCGAGCGGCGCGTGCGCGAGTCGGGGATGACCGGCGAGGCGGTGGAGCTGCTGCTCGACGTGCCACAGCGCCGGGGCGGCCCCGAGCTGCTCGCCGAGGCCCCCACCGAGGCGGCCGCCGCCGTCACGGGACTGCGGCAGGTGCTCGAGATCGTCGAGCCCCGCATCGCCGAGCGGATCATCTTCGACCTCGGGCTGGTGCGGAACATCGGCTACTACACGGGCGCGGTGTTCGACGTGTACGACCCCGCGCTCGGTGCGCCGATCGGCGGAGGGGGGCGCTACGACGAGCTGCTCGGGCGCTTCGGGCGCCGTCTCCCAGCCGTGGGCTTCGCCCTCGGCGTCGACCGTCTGCACCTCGCCCTCGCCGGCGAGGAGCGCGGAACCGGTGCGCTGTTGGCGAGCGCGCTCGGCTCGATCGCGGAGGAGACGCCGTGAGCGCGCTCGGGGGGCTCACGATCGCCGTTCCACGCGGGGCGCTCTTCGGCGAGACCGTCGATTTGCTCTCCCGTCTCGGGGTGGACACCGAGGAGCTCCGCTCCAACGACCGCAAGCTGCTCTTCGAGGACATCGGAGTGATCACGATGCGACCCTCAGACGTCCCCACCTACGTCGAGGCGGGCGCCGCCGATCTCGGCGTGACCGGCAAGGACGTGCTGCTCGAGCAGGGCGGCTCCGGGGTCGACCCAGGGAGGGTTGGGCTCCGATCAGGGCCGGCGGGTCTACGAGCTGCTCGACCTCGGCTACGGGCGCTGCACGATGGTGCTCGCGGGCAAGGCCGGACCCGACCCAGCCGCCGAGGCGCTGCGCCGGCTCGGCGTGATGCGCGTGGCCACGAAGTACCCGAAGATCGCCGCCCGCCACCTCGAAGAGACCGGGCGCCAGGCCGAGATCGTCGAGGTCAAGGGCTCGGTCGAGCTCGCCCCGCTGACGGGGATCGTGGAGGCGATCGTCGACCTCACCGCGACGGGCACCACGCTGCGCGAGAACAACCTCGTCGTGCGCGAGGAGATCCTCGTCTGCACCGCGCGCCTGATCGCGAACCCGGTCGCACACAAGCTCAAGGCCGCCGCGGTCGACGAGCTGATGGGGCGTCTGCGCGCGCTGCTCCCCGTCTCCGGCGGCGGCTGAGATGGAGATCCTGCGGCTCAGCGCGGTCGACCTCGAGCGGCTCGGCGGCCCCGAGGCCGGCGCGGCTCGGCTGCGGGAGCTCGTGCCCGCGGGGGACTCGGTCGCCGCTGAGGTCGCTGAGATCGTCGCCGCTGTGCGCGACGGGGGCGACGGCGCCCTCGCTGAGCTCACGCGACGCTTCGACACCGCGGGGGCCGACCCCGCCCCGCTGCTCGTCGAGCCTGCCGCGCTCGATGCGGCGATCCGCGAGATGCCCCTCGAGCTCGTCGCGGGGCTGCAGGTCGCGATCGCCAACGTGGCGCTCGTCGCCGAGGCGGGCGTGGGCACGGAGGCCACGGTCGAGCTCTCCCAGGGCCAGCAGGTGCGGCTGCGTGAGATCCCGGTCCGCTCCGCCGCGGTCTACGTCCCCGGCGGGCGAGCCTCCTATCCGAGCACCGTCGTGATGGGCGTGGTCACCGCGCGCGCCGCCGGCGTCCTCGACGTCGCCGTCTGCGCGCCCCCGGGGCCCGACGGGGAGATCGACCGCGTGATCCTCGGGACCTGCCGCCTCACCGGCGTCGAACGCGTCTACCGGATGGGGGGCGCCCAGGCGATCGCCGCGCTCGCCCACGGGACCGAGAGCGTTCGTCCCGTCGAGGTGATCGTCGGCCCTGGCAACCTCTACGTCCAGGAGGCCAAGCAGCAGCTCTCCGCGATCGTGGGGATCGACGGCTTCGCAGGTCCCTCGGATCTGCTCGTGCTGCTCGGCGAGGCCGCCTCCACCGAGGATGTGAGGCTCGCCGCGCTCGACATGCTCGCGCAGGCCGAGCACGGCGCGGGCAGCCTCGTCGCGGCCGTCTCGCCCTCCGCCGAGCGCTGCGATCAGCTCGCACGCGAGCTCAACGAGCTCGTGGTCGAGCCGGCCGACCGTCGGCGAGGCCGCCTTCGCGATCGTCCAGAGCGCCGGCGCGCGTGAGGCGCTCGCGCTCGCGAACGCGTTCGCCGCCGAGCACCTGGAGCTGATCGGCGAGGACGTCGAGCGACTCTCCGCGATGGTCCAGGCCGCAGGCTGCGTGTTCATCGGGTCCGCGAGCGCGACCGCGTTCGGGGACTACGTCGCGGGCTCGAACCACACACTTCCCACCGGTGGCGCGGCGCGCTTCGCCTCCGGGCTCTCACCGCGTCACTTCCGCCGTCGCATGAGCGAGGTGCGCGTCGGCGCGGGGGCCGCGAAGCTCGCCGCCGCGGGCGCCCCGATCGCGCGCGCGGAGGGCTTCGAGGTCCACGCCGAGTCGATGGAGGCGCGCATCGGGGAGAATCCAGGGCAATGAGCCGCACAGCGAAGATCGAACGCAAGACCGGGGAGACAGACGTGCGCCTCGAGCTCACGCTCGAAGGCACCGGCGCGGGCACGCGCAACACTGGCGTGGGCTTCCTCGACCACATGCTCGACCTGCTCGCACGCCACGGCCGCGTCGATCTCGAGGTGAGCGTCACCGGCGACCTCGAGACGGGCGCCCACCACACTGCCGAGGACACCGCGATCGTGCTCGGCCAGGCGCTCGATCAGGCGCTCGGGGACCGGGCGGGGATCGCCCGCTACGGCGCGGCCACCGTGCCGATGGACGAGGCGCGCGCGAGCTGTGCGCTCGACATCTCCGGTCGCCCCTTCACGCTCTTCGAGGCCGAGCTCCCGCCGGGCTCGACGGGGGGCTTCGAGCACGAGCTCACGGAGGAGTTCTTCCGCGCGCTCGCGAACGCGGCCAAGCTCACCCTGCACCTGCGTGTGGAAGCGGGGAGCAACGCGCATCACATGATCGAGGCCGCCTTCAAGGCCTTCGCCCGCGCGTTGCGCGCAGCCGCCGCGATCGACCCGACCGAGCAGGGCGTCCCGTCGACGAAGGGCACGCTCACAGCATGAGCTCGCGGGGTGGCTCCGCGGGCCAGGGCCCGCGCGGCGCTCCCGTCGAGATCGGGATCGTCGACTACGGGATGGGCAACCGCCGCTCGGTCGAGAAGGCGCTCGCCCACCTCGGCGCGCGTCCACGCCTGAGCTCCGACCCCGCGGAGCTCAGGGCCCTTCCGGGGCTCGTGCTCCCGGGGGTGGGGGCGTTCCCGCGGGCGATGGAGAACCTCGACCGGCTCGGCCTCTCCGATCTGCTTCGCGAGCGCGTCGCCGCGGGCACCCCCGTGCTCGGGATCTGCCTCGGCCTGCAGCTCGCGTTCTCCTCATCGGAGGAGCTCGGGGGTGCGGTCGGCCTCGGGATCGTCCCTGGCGAGGTGCGCGTGCTGCCGAGCGAGGGCCTGAAGCTCCCGCACATCGGCTGGAACGAGGTCGCCTTCAGCGGCGACTCGCCGTTGCTCGCGGGCCTCGGCCGCCGCGCGGCCTTCTACCACGTCCACTCCTTCGCCCCGCAGCCCGCCGATCCCGCGGACACGCTCGGGATCGCGGAGTACGGCGGGAGCTTCGTCACCGCGGTGCGCAGGGGCTCCTTCCACGGCATCCAGTTCCACCCCGAGAAGTCCTCCGCCGCGGGTCTGCGGATGCTCGCCAACTTCGCCGCGATCTGCGCCTCGGCGGGCGCAGGCGAGCGGGCCGTGCACGCGACGTGAGGCTCTACCCCGCGATCGACATCCTCGAGGGCGGGGCCGTGCGGCTGCGCAAGGGGGACTTCGCGGCGAGCACGCTCTATGAGAGCGACCCGCTCGACGCCGCGCTGAAGTGGGTCGGCGACGGGGCGCAGTGGCTGCACGTCGTGGATCTCGACGGCGCGCGCGCGGGGGCGCCCGTGAACCTCGATCAGCTGCGACGCATCGCCTCCGACGGAGGCGTTCCGGTCCAGTACGGGGGCGGCCTGCGCTCCGCCGCCGACGTCGCCGCCGCGCTCGCGGCCGGAGCCGCGCGCGTGGTGATCGGGACGGCCGCCTTCACCGACCCCGAGATGCTCGCAGCGGCGCTCGCGAGCGAGGACCCCGAGAGGATCGCGGTCGGGGTCGACGTGCGCGGCGGGCTCGTCGCCACGCACGGATGGCTGCAGACGAGCGAGATCCGTGCGCACGAGGCGTTCGCGCGGCTGCGCGAGCTCGGGGTGCGACGTTTCATCTTCACGAACATCGACCACGACGGGATGCTCGACGGCGCGAACCGCGAGGAGGTCGAGCGGGTCGCGGGGGAGGTCGGCGAGGGGGGGCTGATCTTCTCCGGCGGGATCGGAACGATCGAGGACCTGCGCGGCCTTCGGGCGCTGCGCGCCGAGCTCTCGCTGGAGGGGCTGGAGGGCGTGATCGTGGGCAAGGCGCTCTACGAGGGGCGTTTCACCGTCGCCGAGGCGCTGTCCGCTCTCGCCTGAGAGCTACCGTGGGGCGGTGCACTACAAGCGCGTGATCCCATGCCTCGACGTCGACGGCGGACGTGTCGTGAAGGGCGTCGAATTCGTGGACATCCGTGACGCGGGCGACCCGATCGAGCTCGCCGCCCACTACGACCGCGAGGGAGCGGACGAGCTCGTGTTCCTCGACATCACCGCGACCCACGAGAAGCGCGAGACGATCGCGCAGCTCGCGCGGCGCACCGCGGACGAGGTCTTCATCCCCTTCACCATCGGCGGTGGGGTGCGCTCCGTGGCCGACGCCCAGGCCGTGCTCGACGCGGGGGCGGACAAGGTCTCGGTGAACTCCGCCGCGCTGCAGCGCCCCGAGCTGCTCGACGAGCTCGCGGAGGTCTTCGGCGCGCAGTGCGTGGTGCTCGCGATCGACGCGAAGGCGCGCGCGGAGGACGAGGGCTGGGAGGCCTTCCTCGCCGGCGGACGTACCGCAACGGGCCGCGACGCGGTCGCGTGGGCGGCCGAGGGAGTCGAGCGCGGGGCGGGCGAGATCCTGCTCACGAGCATGGACCGCGACGGCACGAGCGACGGCTACGACCTGCCCCTCACGAGTGCGGTGAGCGAGGCGGTGGGTGTGCCCGTGATCGCCTCCGGGGAGCGGGCGAGCTCGAGCACCTCGCCGAAGCGCTCCGCGCGGGCGCCGACGCGGTGCTCTGCGCCTCGATCTTCCACTACGGCCGTCACAGCGTCGCCGAGGCGAAGGCCCACCTCGCAGCGGCGGGGATCCCCGTGCGCACCGACTGAGGAGCCCGGTCTGAGCCCGACACATCCCATCCAGAGCGTCGAGCATGCGCTGGAGCGGCTCGCCGGCCTGCCCGGCGGCCCGGAGCTGCTGCGCCTCGCGCGCGAGCGCGGCGACCTCGCGCTCGTGGGCGGCGCGGTCCGCGACCTGCTGCTCGGGCACTGGCCGCGCGAGCTCGACGTGAGCGTGGAGCGAAACGCCGCAGGGCTCGCCACGGAGATCGCCGCCTCGGTACCCGCGAGCGAGCGCGCTTACGGGCACGCGGTCGTCCCCGTCCTGCACGAGCGTTTCGGGACCGCCACGGTGGCCTGGGAGTACGGCCGGATCGACATCGCCGAGCGCCGCGCCGAGGTCTACCCCGCGCCCGGGGAGCTGCCCGAGGTGCGCCCCGGCAGCGTCGAGGAGGACCTCGCGCGGAGGGACTTCACGGTGAACGCGATCGCGCTCGCCCTCGGCGGGGGCGAGCGCGGCGTGCTGCGCCACGTCGACGGCGCGCTCGAGGATCTCGCCGCGGGCGTGCTCCGCGTCCTGCACGAGCGCAGCTTCCTCGAGGACCCCACCCGGATCCTGAGGCTCGCACGCTACGCGGCGAGGCTGCGCTTCGAGATCGAGCCGCGCACCCGCGAGCTCGCCGCGCAGGCCGTCGCGCGCGGCGCGCTCGACACCCTCTCGGGCGCGCGGATCGGCGCTGAGCTGTGGCTCGCGCTGGGCGAAGACACGGCACGCTCCGCGCTCCGTGCGCTCGATGCGCTCGGCGTGCTCGCAGCGCTCGGCATGCCCTCACCCTTCGATGAGGAGCTCGCCGAGCAGGCGGCCGTCCAACTGCCGCGCGAGGGCAGCGCGCGCGTATTGCTCGATGGGCGTCGCGATCCGTCCGGGCGACCCGCCCGCCGCGGGAGAGCTCGAGCGGCTTCGTGCCCTCCTGACGGGACTCGACTTCCCCGCGGAGGTCCGCGAGCGCGTGCTGCGCACCGCGACCGCCTCCACACACGAGCTCTCCGAGCTCCCAGCACACGCGAGCTGGGAGCTCCTTGCCGAGATGGATCTCGAGCAGATCGCGATGCTCGCTGCGCTCGCCGCGCGCGAATCGCCCGAGGCGGGAGCGCTCCTCGCGGACTGGCTCGAGGTGCGGCGCCACGTGAAGCTCGAGATCGGCGGCGAGGAGCTGCTCGGCGCGGGCGTCGCGGAGGGTCCGGAGGTGGGGGTCCGCCTGCGCGCGGCGTTGCGCCAGAAGCGCGAAGGACGCATCGGCGGAAGGGAGGAGGAGATGAGGGTGGCGCTCGCCGCCCCCGTTGCTCCTCCCGTCACGGGGCGGGGCGCGTGAGCGCGCCGGAGCTGAGCGCTTCGCTCCCGGGCGGCGGCGTGCTGTTCACCGAGCGCGCGGACGGCAACATGTCCACGGTCGCCGGCCGACCGTGCGGGCGAGGCGAACCAGGCCCGCTTGCGCGCGCGGCTCGGACTCGAGGGCATCGCCCGCGGCTACCAGGTCCACGGAACGCGCGTGCTACCTCGCCTCGACGGGAACAGAAGGGCGCTCGCAGGAGGAGCTCGAGCAGGCCGACGGACAGGCCACCGCAGCGCGCTCGCTCGGGGTGATGGTCCTCGGGGCGGACTGCCTCCCCGTCGCGCTCGCCACCGCGGGTGCGGTGGCGATGGTCCACGCGGGCTGGAAGGGCCTCGCTGAGGGCGTGATCGAGCGGGGCGTCGAGGCGCTCCGCGCGCTCGAGGGCTCCAGCGGAGAGGAGATCCTCGCCGTGCTCGGACCGTGCGCGGGCGTCTGCTGCTACGAGGTCGGCCCGGAGGTCCACGCGGCTCTCGGCACGGGGATCGAGCAGAAAGCGCCCTGTCGATCTGCGCGCGATCGCGCGCGAACGCCTGCGCGAGGCGGGGGTCACCGAGGCGAGCACGCTCGGCGGCTGCACGATCTGCGACGAGCGCTTCTTCTCCCACCGCCGCGAAGGAGCGGCGGCGGGACGCCAGGCGGGGATCGCGTGGTTGAGCTGAGAACCGGCCTGAGCGCCGAGCGGATCGCGTCCAACCTGCGCGAGCTGCGCGCGGAGATCGCCGCGCTCGCGCCCCCCGGCGGCACGCCGGTGCGGGTGCTCGCGGCGACGAAGTACGTCGCGGCCGAGGAGCTCCCCGCACTCGCCGCGGGCGGGGTCGAGCTCGTGGGGGAGAACCGCGCGCAGGATCTCGAGAGCAAGGCCGCGGTGCACGGGGCGCGCTTCGAGTGGCACTTCATCGGCCAGCTGCAGAGCCGCAAGGTCCGCTCGATCCTCCCGCACGTCTCGCTGATCCACTCGCTCGCCTCGCGCTCGGCGCTCGACGAGCTGAGCAAGCACGCCGCGCTCGCCCGCGAGGGCGCGGGAGTCCTGATCGAGGTGAACGTGGCCGGGGAGGAGGGCAAGGCGGGGATCGCCCCGGCCGAGCTGCACTCCTACATCGAGGACTCGCCGCTGCCCGTCCTCGGGCTGATGACGATGCCCCCGCTCGCGAGCGAGCCCGAGCGGAGCAGACGCTGGTTCGCCGCCCTGCGCGAGCTCGCCTCCGAGCACGGGCTGCGGGAGCTCTCGATGGGGACCTCGCAGGACTACCCGATCGCCGTCCAGGAGGGCGCCACGATCGTGCGAATCGGCACGCGACTATATGATTAGCGGTCCGGCGAGCCCGCCGGATTACTAGCATCGGCAGGGAAATCCGTCCCCCGGGCGAACACGCAACAGATGGCCTTCCGCGATTCCTGGCACAGCGCACTCGTCTACTTCGGCCTCGCCGAGGAGTACCACGACGACTATGAGGACGAGCCCGCACCCGAGGCGGAGATCGAGGACCGCTACCGCGAGCGTCCGAACGTCCGGCGGCTGCGCCGGCGCCGCGACGAGTACGACGACATCTTCGCCGAGGAGGACGAGGGCGACACCGCCGTCGGCGCGGGGCGCCGAGCCGGTGGACGCGCCACCACGGTGCTCAAGCCCGTCGCCAGGACCAACGGCGACGTGCGCGTGCACCTCGTCGTCCCCAAGTCCTTCAACGACGCGCAGCAGATCGCGGACAAGTTCAAGGACTCGATCCCCGTGATCCTGAACCTGCAGAGCTCGGAGACCGACCTCTCCAAGCGCCTGATCGACTTCGCCTCCGGGCTCACCTACGCGCTCGACGGCGGCATGCAGCGGATCGCAGACAAGGTCTTCATGCTCACTCCGCGCAACGTCGAGATCTCCGCCGAGGAGCGCGCGAGATTGATCGAGAAGGGCTTCTTCAACCAGTCCTGAGCGCGCAGGCCGACGTGGGCTGCGGATACCCTGAGCCGACGATGAAAGTGGGCCTGATCGGCAGCGGGAACATGGCGCGCGCGATGGCGCGTGGCTGGGGGGAGCCCGTGGTGTGCGCGGATCCCGTTCCCGGGCGCGCGGAGGCGCTCGTTGCCGAGGTCGGGGGCGAGGCGGTGCAGAGCAACGCTGAGGTCGCCGAGCGAGCCGATCTCGTCGTGCTCTGCCACAAGCCCGCGCAGCTGCGCCCGGTGGCGGAGGAAATCGCGCCGCACGCGCGCGCGGTCGCCTCGATCCTCGCGGCGACGCCGCTCGCCGAGCTGAAGGGCGCCTACCCCGATCGGCCGGTCTACCGCTTCATTCCCTCGCTTCCCGTCGAGGTGCGCGCGGGCGCCGTCGTCCAGGCGGCCGACGGCGAGCAGGACGCCGCGACGGACCGCGCGGTCACGGAGCTCTTCGCCGGGCTCGGCACGCTCGTGGTGCTCGAGGACCGGCTCGTCGACGTGGCGATGGGGCTGATGTCCTGCGCGCCCGCCTACGTCGCGCTCGTCGCCGAGGCGCAGATCGACGCCGGCGTGCGGCGCGGGATCCCGGCCCCTCAGGGCGCGGAGCTCGTCGTGCAGACGCTCGCGGGCACCGCGGAGCTGCTGCGCCGCCGCGAGAACGACACGGTCGCGATCCGCCGCGAGGTCACCTCGCCCGGCGGGGTCACCGCGCGCGGCCTCGACGCGCTCGAGCGCGGAGGCATCCGCGCCGCCTTCAGCGACGCGCTCGACGCGGTCCTGGAGGAGCGTTGAGCGTGTTCGCCGCGCTCGCCCCCGTGGCGAGCGCGCGCGTCGAGATCGCGGGCGTGCTCTCTTCGGTGATCTACGTCTACTCGATCCTCATCTTTCTCTACATCGTCGTGCAGCTGCTCTTCAACGCGGGCATCCGGCCGCCCTACTCGCGCGCCTCCAACGCGGTGTTGCAGTTCCTGCGCGACATCTGCGAGCCCTTCCTGCGGCTCTTCCGGCGGTTGATCCCGGGCATGGGGGGCTTCGACTTCAGTCCGATGCTCGCCCTGATCACGCTGATCGTGATCAACCGCGTGATCGTCGAAGGCCTGATCCACGGCTGAGCGGGTGGACCGTCGCGCAGATCGCGGCGCGGAATCCCCGCGGTGGGCGGCTCGCCCCTGGCTCTACGCGCTGCTCGTGCTCGCGCTCGTCGTGGCGGCCGACCAGCTCTCAAAGAGCGCGGTGCGCAACTCGATAACCCCCGGCGAAGAACAGCGCTTCCTGCCCGGGGTGGAGCTCGTCAACACACGCAACCACGGCGTCGCCTTCGGCTTCCTTCCGGGGAGCCACGTCGGCGTGACGATCCTGATCGCGCTCGCGCTGCTCGTCCTGCTCGGCTACTTCGCGCTGCATCTCACGCGGCCGCTGATCTGGCTCCCCACCGGGATGCTGATCGGCGGAGCGGTGGGCAACGTGGTGGACCGCCTGCGCAGCGGATCGGTCACCGACTTCATCAAGCTCCCGCTCGGCTGGCCCCCCTTCAACCTCGCCGACGCCTCGATCACGATCGGGATCGTGCTGCTCTTCTTCGTGATCGACCGTGAGCGCGCGGCGGCCCGCGCCGAGCCGTGAGCACCCCGTCGGGGTCCGTTCTCCGTCGCCTGGGAGGACGAGCACCTGATCGTGATCGAGAAGGGCGCGGGGCTCGTCGTCCACCCCGGCCGCGGCCATCGAGAGGACACGCTCTCCCAGCTGCTCGCGCCCCGAATCGCGGGGGGCGATCCCGAGCGTGCGGGGATCGTGCACCGCCTCGACCGCGACACCTCGGGGCTGATGGTGGTCGCGCGCAGCGAGGAGGCCCACCGGCGCCTGCAGGCCGCGCTCGCCGCGCGCCAGATCGAACGCGAATACACCGCGCTCGTCGAGGGGCGCCCGCCCTCACGGAGGGGAACGATCGACGCGCCCGTCGGCCGCGACCCCCGGATCCGCACGAGGATGGCGGTTGGGCGGCTCAGGGGCGCGCGAGGCACGCACCCACTTCGACGCTCGAGCGCGCGCTCCCTCGCTCCTCGCTGCTCAGCCTGCGCCTGGAGACGGGGCGCACCCACCAGATCCGGGTGCACCTGCAGGCGATCGGCCATCCCGTCGCGGGCGACCCGGAGTACGGCACTCCCGGGCTCTACGGGCTCGAGCGCCAGTTCCTGCACGCCACGCGACTCGCATTCCCGCATCCGATCAGCGGCGAGCCGGTCGAGGTCCGCTCGGAGCTGCCCGCGGATCTCCGCGATGCGCTCGCTCGTGCGGAGAGCGCGGCGCTGAGCATCCGGTCGGATATCCTGATCGTTTCGTAGCTGGACCCTCGACCCGTGCGAGCACGGATCGCGGCCCTGCCCGGTGGCGCCCATGCGTGCACCGGGTCCGCGAATCCGCGTACGGAACAACGCAACAAACAACAAGGGAGTAGCCCGTGGCTGAAGTCGGACTCGCGGAGCTGCTGGAGGCCGGCGTTCACTTCGGTCACCAGACGCGCCGCTGGAACCCCAAGATGCGCCGCTTCATTTTCGGTGAGCGCGGTGGCATCTACATCATCGACCTGCTCAAGACTCAGGCGCTGCTCGCGCAGGCCCAGGAGTTCGCGGGCACGCTCGCGCACCGCGGTGGGACCGTGCTCTTCGTGGGCACCAAGAAGCAGGCCCGCGACACGGTGAAGGAGGTCGCGGAGGCGGCCGGGATGCCCTACGTGAACCACCGTTGGCTCGGCGGTCTGCTCACGAACTTCCAGACCATCAACCAGCGCATCCGGCGTCTGCACGACCTCGAAAAGTTCGAGGCGGAGGGTCAGCTCGAGCTGCTCCCCACGCGCGAGCGGATGGCCGCACAGGCCGACCTCGCGAAGCTCCGTGCGAACCTCGGCGGCGTGAAGAACATGCAGCGCGTCCCCGACGCGATGTTCGTGATCGATCTGAAGACCGAGGAGATCGCGGTCAAAGAGGCCCGCCGTCTGCGAATCCCGATCATCGGGCTCGTCGACACGAACTGCGACCCGGACGGGATCGAGTTCGTCGTCCCGGGCAACGACGACGCGATCCGCTCCTGCGCCCTGATCACGCAGGCGATCGGCCAGGTCGTCTCCGAGGGCCACGCGGTCTTCCGCGCCGAGGAGGAGCGCGCGCGCAAGGAGGCCGAAGAGAAAGCGAAGGCCGAGGCCGAAGCGCGCGCGAAGCGCGAGGCAGAAGAGCAGGCCAAGCGCGAGGCCGAGGAAGCCGCGAAGAAAGAGGCCGAGGACAAAGCGGCCGCCGAAGCGGCCGCGGCCGCCGCGGCCGCAACCCAGCCCGCGGCGGAGAGCACGCCGGTCGCCGCTCCCGCGGACCCGGCCACGCTCGAGCCGGCTAGCGAGTCGGTCACACCGATGAACGCCGGGCAGGACGCGCGCCAGCCCGCGAACCCCACCTCGGCTCCCGCGGAGACAGTCGCCGAGAGCGCCGCGGGCGATGCGCCCGCGCCGCCCGAGCAGGCCGCAGCCGCAGCCACCGAGGCGCCCGCGCCGCCGGTGGAGGCCGCCGCGCCGGTCGCAGTCGCAGAGAAAACGGAGCAGCCCGCCGAGGGCGCCGAGCCCGCGAAGGAGGCAGAGTAGGCATGAGCACCACGGAGATCTCAGCGAAGGACGTCAAGGCCCTCCGCGACCGCACCGGCGCGGGGATGATGGATTGCAAGAAAGCGCTCAGCGAGGCCGGAGGCGACGTCGAGAAGGCGATCGAGGTCCTGCGCGTGAAGCAGGGCAAGAAGATCCAGGATCTCGGCGAGCGCGCGGCGACGGAGGGCACGATCCAGTCCTACGTCCACGCGGGCAACAAGGTCGGCGTGATGATCGAGGTCGACTGCAACACCGACTTCGTCGCCAAGAACGAGGATTTCACGGGCTTCGCCCGTGAGGTCGCGATGCAGATCGCGGCGACGCCCACCGTCAAGTACGTGAGTCGCGAGGACGTCCCGCAGGACGCGCGCGACGCGGAGTCGAGGATCTACGAGCAGGAGGCGGCGGACAAGCCCGAGAACGTGCGCGGGAAAATCGTCGAGGGCAAGCTCGACTCGTGGCTCGCCACGATCGTGCTGCTCGATCAGGAGATGCACAACCCCAAGCACGAGGGCAAGACCGTGCAGCAGCTCCGCGACGAGCTCACCGCGACGACCGGCGAGAACGTCGTGATCCGGCGCTTCGTGCGCTTCGAGATCGGGAGCTGAGCACGCGGAGCCTCGGGCGAGCGTCCCCGAGGCTTTAGTCTCCACCGCCGATGGCGCCCGCCTTCAAACGGATCCTGCTCAAGCTCTCCGGAGAGGCGCTGATGGGCGTGCTCGACTACGGGACCGACCCGGACCGGGTGCGCGCGGTGGCCACGCAGGTCGCGGATGTGCAGCGACAGGGCGTCGAGGTCGCGATCGTGGTCGGGGCGGGGAACATCTACCGCGGCATGAAGGGCGCTGCCGCGGGGATGGACCGCGCCACGGCGGACTACATGGGGATGCTCGCCACCGTGCTCAACGCGCTCCCGCTGCAGGACGCGCTCGAGGGGATGGGCACCAACACGCGGGTGCAGTCCGCGCTCGGGATCTCCGAGGTCGCCGAGCCATACATCCGCCGCCGCGCGATGCGCCACCTCGAAAAGGGCCGCGTGGTGATCTTCGCGGCGGGAACGGGCAACCCCTTCTTCACGACGGACACGGCTGCGGCCCTGCGGGCGGCGGAGATACACGCGGAGATCATCCTGATGGCGAAGAACGGGGTGGAGGGGGTCTACACCGCCGATCCGGCGATACATCCGGACGCGACGTTCATCCCCGAGATCACCCACATGGAGGCGATCGAGCGGCGGCTGCGCGTGATGGACTCCACCGCGCTCGCGCTCTGCATGGAGAACGGCATGCCCCTGAACGTCTTCAACATGGACGACGACACGAGCCTGCCGCGGATAATCTCGGGCGAGCGCGTCGGGACACTGGTAACGACCTCTGGAGGAGAGCAGGATGGCTGAGAACGTGATCGACGAACTCCTCGAGGACGCGAAGGAGCGCATGCAGAAGTCCGTCGAGTCAGCCCAGCACGAGTTCTCGACCGTGCGCACCGGCCGCGCGAGCCCCTCGCTGCTCGACCGCATCGTGGTGGACTACTACGGGGCGATGACCCCGCTCAACCAGCTCTCGACGATCTCCGCGCCAGAGGCGCGCATGCTCACCGTCCAGCCCTACGACAAATCCTCGATCAAGGCGATCGAGAAGGCGATCAACGAGTCCGACGTGGGGCTGACGCCCTCCAACGACGGGAATGTCGTGCGGCTCGTCGTGCCCGAGCTCACCGAAGAGCGGCGCAAGGAGCTCGTGAAGGTCGTGCGGAACCTCGCCGAGGAGGGGCGCGTGGCGATCCGCAACGTGCGCCGCGACACGATGCAGCACCTGCGCGAGCTGAAGGCCGAAGGAGAGGCCTCCTCCGATGACGAGCATCGCGCGGAGGTCGAGCTGCAGAAGCTCACCGACGGGCGGGTGGGAGAGCTCGACGGGGTGCTGAAGATCAAGGAAGAGGAGATCCTCGCGGTCTGATGGGGCTCGCCGGGCAACCGTCCGCGGCCGGCGCCGAGGACACACCCGCCGCGGCCGAGCAGGGCCCGGCGAGAGCTGTCGCGCGCTACGTGGCGATCATCACCGACGGCAACGGCCGCTGGGCGAGCGCGCACGGGGTGCCCGTCAACGAGGGCCACAGCGCCGGGGCCGACACCGTCAAGGCACGGTTGCGCGACGCCGCGGAGCTCGGCATCGAGGAGCTCACGGTCTACTCCTTCTCGACCGAGAACTGGTCGCGTCCGGTCGCCGAGGTCGCGGGACTGATGGCGATGTTCTCCAAGCGCATCGCCGACGAGACACCGGAGCTCGACCGCGAAGGGGTGAGGATGCGCTTCATCGGCCGGCGCGAAGGGGTCGCTCCCGCGCTGATCGAGCAGATGGACTGGGCGGAAGGGGTGACCGCGCAGAACACGCGGATCACGCTGTTCGTGGCCTTCAACTACGGGGGCAGGGCGGAGATCCTCGACGCGGCCGCGCGCTATGAGGGCGGGGGGGAGGAGCAGTTCCGCGCGGGGCTCTACGCGCCGGAGATGCACGACCCGGACCTGATCATCCGCACGAGCGGCGAGCGGCGGCTCTCGAACTACCTGCTCTGGCAGTCCGCCTACTCCGAGCTCGTCTTCCGAGATGAGCTCTGGCCGGACTTCGGACGCGAGGCGCTCGAGCAGTCGCTCGCCGAGTACGCCGCGCGCAAGCGCCGCTTCGGCGGGCGTTGAGCTGATGGCGGGCGCCGAGCCTCCGCCCCCGGTCCGCGCGCGCGGCGCGCGTGGACGCCCGCGACCCTCGACTGCGGCCGCGCGCAGCGAGCGCGGACAGGCTCGCGCCGCGCGCGCGGCACGCAAACGCGCCCGCAAACAGCGCTCGGATCTCAGCGCGCGCGTGCTCACCGCGATCCCCGCGATCGCGGTCGCGCTCTTCCTCGTGCTCGAAGGCGGGCTGATCTTCGCCCTCGGCCTGTTCCTGCTCGGCGCTGTCTGCATGCATGAGCTCTACTCGATGTACGCGCGCGCCCATCCCGTGCGGCTCGCGGGCTTCGCCGCGCTCGCCGGCCTGCTCGGCGCGGCGAGCTACGGAGGGCAGTACCAGCTGCTGCTCGTCGCCGTGCTCGCGCTGCCCGTGCTCTTCGCGCTCACGCTGCTCTCCCCGCAACCGAGCGTGGGGGGGATGGCCGTGACGCTGCTCGGCATCTACTGGATCGGCTTCGCGCTCGCGCACGCCGTGCTGCTGCGCCGCCTGCCCCACGGCGAAGCGATCGTGATCGACGTGCTCGTGGGCACCTTCCTCGGCGACACCGGCGCCTACCTCGGCGGGCGCATGTTCGGAAAACGCCCGCTCGCCCCCGCGATCTCGCCGAACAAGACCGTCGAGGGGCTGCTGATCGGGATGCTCTCAGCGGTGCTCGGCGTATGGATCGCGGGTCGCTACCAGGAATGGCTGCCGGGCACGCACGCGATCGTCCTCGGTCTCGGCGTCGCGCTCGCCGCGCCGCTCGGCGACCTCTTCGAGTCCTTCATCAAGCGCGAGGCGGACATCAAGGACTCCGGCGGGCTCTTCGGTCCGCACGGCGGCGCGCTCGACAGGCTCGACGCGGTGCTTTTCACCGCGGTGGCGGGCTACTACATCTGGGCCGCGTACGTGCACTGAAGCGCGGCGAGCGGTGCCACCAGGCGGCTCCGAAGCGGCCGCCGATTTGGCTGTTACCGACTCGTACCGATGGGTTGACTGCGCCCGCAGAGCCGATTAGGCTGCGTCCCGTGTCCGGCCGCCCAGGATGCGAGAGGGTGGGGCCGGAGAGGGCGTGGGACGCAAAAGAGGAGGGGAGCGATGAGTACCGGCCTGCTTCAGGGGGAGTCTCTTGGACGCGCGCGAGGACGCTCGCGGCTCACCGGCTTGGCGGTTGGTGCTCTGCTGCTGGCCGCGATGCCGGCATCGCAGGCGCTCGCGAGCACGTCGAAGCCCGTCATCTCCGGACTCACGGCGAGCCCGGGAACGGTCCCCAACGCCGGCACCGTGACGGTGAGCGCGACCGTATCGGGAGCGACGACGTGCACGCTCACCTCGAGCAAGAAGGTCACCAGCCTCCCTGCGAGCTCCTCCTGCGAAAGCGGGAGCTTCAGCCAGGAAGTGGCGATGCCCACCGTGACCCCCTCGAAAAAGCCGTCCGTCTTCAAGCTCAAGCTGACCGCGGCGGGTTCCCACGGCAAGGGCCACGCGATCGTCGATGTCACCGTGAGCGTGATGCGCTACTCCGAAACGCCGACGGCTGTGCAGGGGATCGAAGATGCCGTCCAGCTCGGCGCGGGCAGGGAACACGTGTGCGCGGTGCTCTCCGGCGGCGATGTCTCCTGCTGGGGTGAAGACCAGGAGGGTCAGATGCTGGGGGCGACGAAAGCCAGCGACTTCGACCACCCGGTGCCCACGCTCGTGGGCGAAGCGGTGCAGGTCGTCGGCGGGAACTCCTTCAGTTGCGCCGCGCTCGCAGACGGTCACGTCCAGTGCTCGGGCAACAACTCCAGTGGGCAACTGGGTGACGGCAGGGAAGGCGGCAGCCCGACACCCGTCGAAGTCGTCGGGCTCTCGAGCGCCTCGGAGGTAGCCGCCAGCGGGCAGTCCGCCTGTGCGCTCCTCAGCGGCCATGTCGAGTGCTGGGGACTCGGAACCAGTGGACAGCTCGGGGACGGCGGGGAATCGAACTCCAGGGTGCCGGTGGAAGTCTCGGGGATCACAGACGCCACACAGGTCGCGATGGGTCCAGGTGGCGAAACCGCCTGCGCCCTGCTCGCGGGCGGGAGCGTCGAGTGCTGGGGCTCGAACAAGTGGGGTGCGCTCGGCGACGGCGACTCCGAAGAAACGATGCCCTACGCCGTGCGCCCGCAGGAAGTCGCGGGGCTCACGGGCGTCTCCTCACTCAGCACCGGCGCATTCGGCAGCTGCGCGCTCGTCGCAGGTGGGGCCGTCGATTGCTGGGGCGCCGTCGACCAGGGCCCGTTCACGGACGTCCCGGTGCAGGTGGAAGGTCTGCCCGAAGCGTCGGCGGTCGCCGCGGGCTCTTCCAGCACCTGCGCGGTGGTCGCCGCGGGGCACGTGCTCTGCTGGGGGAACAACAGCTGGGGCGAGCTCGGCGACGGCGGTCTCAGCTCCTCATCGACGCCCGTTGAAGTCCGCGGCCTGACGGGAGCGGTAAGCCTCAGCGGGGGACGCACCGACATGTGCGCGCTGCTCGGCAGCGGCAGCATCGAGTGCTGGGGCAACAACACCTTCGGGCAGCTCGGCAACGGGTCGTTCGCCTGAGCGTGCAAAGGACTACTTGGTAAGCGGGCAGACCGTCCGCGCTCGCTTTGCGCCGATTCCCCGCCTGAGGGCTTGATCTCCCCTGCCTGTCGAGCCGTAGTCAAGGGCAGGCGCGGCGCGGCGTCCCCCTCCGAAGGTTCAGCCGCGCCGTGCCCTTCTAGTAAGCGGGCTCGAGCGTGCGCCCTGCAGGGTGGCGGTCGATCTCGAACCACATCCGGGCCTCGTCCTCGCCCGTCTCGAGCTCCCAACGGTCGGCGAGGGAGTCGAGCAGCAGCATCGAGTAGTCGGAGTGGTCGCGGTGGGTCTTGGAGAGCGAGTGGGGCGAGCCGAGCAGTTCGACGCGGACGACGTCCTCGGGCATCCAGACGCGGACTTCGATCGTCTCGCCCGCGGAGCGCTCGACCGCCTGGGTGACGATCTCGCTGCAGAGCAGCAGCACCGCGTCGCGGAGATCCGGGGAGGGGCTGTCCACCTGGGCGACGCAATGACGGGCCGAGCGAGGGGTGTGGGTGTCGAGCGGCATCACCACGGCGAGGTCGGGCCGGCGGAGGTCGAAGGGCATGGGATTCGGTTGCCCTCTTTGCTTCCTTCCAAACCGTTTGCAGGCAGAATGCCCGGGCTGCGTGCTGACATGAGCGCTGCGAACTCCCTACGATTCACTCTCAAGCCCCGTGGAGGGGGGAACGGATTCGGAGGGGGAACCATGGGACGCACTGTCCGCCTTGCGCTGGCCTGCGCCGCTTTCGCGGCCTGCTTCGCCGGCGCGAGCTCCGCGCTTGCGGCGAAGACCGTCTGCGCGAGCAAATGCTCGTTCACGAGCATCCAGTCAGCGATCAACGCCGCCGCGGAAGGGTCGACGATCACGATCGGCAAGGGCACCTACGTGGAAAACGTGGTCGTCAACAAGCCCTTGACGCTGCAGGGCTCCGGCAAGGAAACGGTCATCGAGCCCGCCGTCTCGAACCCTGCGTGCGCGGGCGGTTCGCTCTGCGGCGGAACGGCGAGCAACATCATCCTGGTCGAAGCGAACAACGTCACGATCGAGAAGCTGAAGCTCGAGGGTGACAACCCCGCGCTGACCAGCGGGCACGTGGTCGCGGGCAAGGACATCGACGCGCGCAACGGGATCATCACCAACCACGAAGCGGGCACGTACAACAACCTGACCGTGACGCGGGTGATCGTCGACGACATCTATCTGCGGGGGATCTACGCATCCTCGGGGGGCACCTTCGACTTCAACCACGACACGGTGCAGAACGTCCAGGCCGAAGAAGCCTCGATCGCGATGTTCGCCTTCGAAGGCTCGGGCGTGATGGAAGACAACCGCGTGAGCGAAGCGAACGACGCGATCTCCGCGAACTGGTCGAAGGGCACCCAGTTCATTCACAACAAGATCACGAAATCGGGCAGCGGCGTGCACACCGACAACAACGGTGGCTCGGGCGGCTCGGCCGACCTGATCAAGGAAAACAAGATCTCCGAATGCAAGCCGAACGGCTACGGGATCTTCGTCTTCGTGCCCTACGTCTCGGCCACGGTCGAAGGCAACAAGATCGAGGGTTGCACCGTCGGCCTCGCGGCCTTCGGCGGAGCGGTCTCAGGGCAGGGCCCGACCTTCGCAGGCAACAAGGTCGACGATGAAAACCCGACCGGAGAAACGGTTGGCGCCTACATCACCACCGACCAGCTCGGGTACGAATTCGGCGACGTGACCGCCACGCTGCGGGGCAACGTGCTCACGGGCGCGAACGTCGGACTGCTCGTCACGCAGACGAGCCCCACGCCCGGTCAGCCCGCGGGCGGCCAGGCCACGGTGAACGCGAAGGGCAACTCGATCTACAAGAACACGACCGGCGCGACCGGCGAACCGGGGACGGTCGTCGAAGCGGAAAACAGCTGGTGGGGCTGCAAACAGGGTCCGGCCAACGCCAAATGCAACCCCGTCACGGGCACCGTGTCCTACACGCCCTGGCTGGTGAGCAAACCGTAGGAGCCGCGTGGCGCGGCAGCCGAGGCGCCTGGGCGGCGCTCCGTCTGCCGCGCCGCTACGCGGTCCGCTCTCGACGCTGACCGGCACGCCGCCACGGCGAGAGCCGCGACGAGCAGCCAGAGAGCGGGGAGGAGGATGAGGGTCAGGGCGAGGAGCACTGTGCGAACAGTCTTCCCCGCCCCCCTCAACCTCCCCTGAGCGCGGGCTGAAAGCTTGCTAAAGACAGGCGCTGCGCCGGACGGCCACGGAGGCAGCCGCCCGGCATCGCGCAATCACTGCTAGTGGGTGAACCGCGGGTCCACGTAGAGGCCGGCGACGTGGTAGTCGCTGTTCCTGCCGGTGTTCGCGTAGACGAACCGCACTTCGCGGATGCCTTCGGTCGCACCGGTCAGCTGCGGCTGGACGTTGAAGGGGGCGGACAGTTCCCAGCCCTTGCCGCCCTTCGCGTTCAGCGCGCCGACCTGCTTCGGCGACTTCGTGCCGGCGTAGTAGACGCCGACCTGCACGCCGCCACCGCCGCTGACGTCTTCGACCCAGGCTCGCGCCGTCGGGTACTGGAGCGTCACGCACATGGGCGGGCTCACCGCGACCGCCCCGCTGGGGAGGTCGAATATGCCGCCGGTGCTGCCGTCGGGACGGGTCCCTTCGACGACCGAGGCGCCGTTCAGCAATTCCCAGCCCGCGCCGGTTTCAGCGGATTCGCTGCCCGAGACGAGGGTGTAGTAGTTGCTGTCCTTCAGTTCCGAGAAGGGCTGAAGGAACGTCTGGCCGGGACAGACCGCGAGTTCGGCGCTGACCTTTGCAGGCGCGACCTTCGGGGCGGCTACCACCGGTTCGACGACTGCCGGCGCTTCCGGGGCCGCCGTGGCGGCCGGTCCGGCCGGAGCCGGGGGTTCCGGGGCCGCGGCGTTCGCCGCGGACGGCAGGTACATCGCGATCATCAATGCGAACGCGCAACCCGCGCCGCATGCGATCGTCCTGGCGATACTGCTTGCCGTGTGGCGAAACGAAGACATTTGTCCTCCGTGACTCCACTGGCGGCCGAGCTATCTCTTTCTAGAGACCTCTGGCTTTGCGTCCCCGCCTCGCGGCGGGTTTGCCTTTTGCAGTGATTTGGTTTACGCCCGGAGCATCGGAGCGCGTGCGAGGACTCATGAGCGTCCCCGGCCGATTCTGGACACCCTCGGAAGTCCTTTCTCTGACACCGCGTTCGGAGCGTGGCCAGTAGGGCGGGCGGGGCCTAAGGAAGCTCCCGCGGGAGCCGATACCGAAGAGATGGCGCTCGACCCCACGATCGAGGAGCAGGAGCTGCTCGCGGACACATTCTCGCGCGAGCACTCCGCGATGACGCGCAACGAGCTCCTCGCGGGTCTGATGGCGGCGTCCGCGCTGCTCGCGGCGGTCGCGCTGCTGTGGGTGGCGCGCCCGGTTCACCACTTCGCGACGGGACCTGTCGCGCTCTGCATGCTCGTCCTGATCCTCGCGAGCCGCGTCACCTTCGACACGCCGCTCGGTTTCACCGTCCTCACGCAGCTCGCCTTCGTGCCACTGCTCTTCGCGGCCTCTCCGCCGGTCGTGCCGCTCGCCGTGGCCCTCGCGCTCACGCTGGCCCGCGTCCCGGACGTGATCCGCGGCGAGATACCGGCCGGGCGGCTGCTTCAGCCCGCGGGCAACGCCTGGTTCGCTGTCGGTGCGGCCGCGGTGTTCGTGATCGCGGGGCGCACGCCCGCCGAGGCCGGGGCCGTGCTGCTGGTGGTCGCGCTCCTGGCCGAGTTCGCCACCGACTTCCTGATCTCCTCGGTGCGCTACTGCATCTCGCGCGGCGTCTCGTTGCGCTCCCAGCTCGGGGAGACATGGGTCTATGCGATCGATGCGGCGCTCTCCGGCGTCGCCTTCATCGTCGCCCGCCACGTGGCGGGCGAACCCGCGGTGGTGCTGAGCCTCATCCCGTTGCTCGCGCTCTTCGCCGCGCTCTCCCGCGAGCGGCGCGAGCGTCTGGAGAGCCTGCTCGAGCTGAACTCGGCCTATCGCGGCACCGCGCTCGTGCTCGGCGACGTGGTCGAGGCGGACGACGGATACACAGGCGAGCACTGCAAAAGCGTCGTCGCGCTGGCACTCGAGGTTGCGCGCGCGATGGAGCTCGACGCCGCCCAACGGCGCAACCTGGAGTTCGCCGCGCTGCTGCACGACGTCGGCAAGATCGCGATTCCGAAGGAGATCATCAACAAGCCGGGCGAGCTCGACGAGGGCGAGTGGGAGATCGTCAGGACGCACACCGTCGAGGGCCAGCGCATGCTCGAGCGGGTGGGCGGCTTCATGGGCGAGGTCGGGCTGGTCGTGCGCTCCCATCACGAGCGCTGGGACGGGGGCGGCTATCCGGACCGTCTCGTCGGGGAGGAGATCCCCCTGGCCGCGCGGATCGTCTCGGCGTGTGACACCTGGAACGCGATGCGCACCGACCGCTCCTACCGGCGGGCGCTCTCACACGATCTGGCGGTCGCGGAGATGCGCAGGGTGGCGGGGACCCAGCTCGATCCCGCGGTCGTGAACGTGCTCCTGGAGGTCGTCGGGCGCGAAGCGGAGCGCTCCCGCGCGCTCTCAGAAGCCTCGCCCTCGCGCTCCGCGGAAACGCGCTCGCTGCCGCCGGCGCGTGTCGCGGGCTAGCCACCGCCCCGCCCGCGCCCGCTCCTCGCGGTGATGACCCGAGGCGGCTCGGCCTATGATCGGGCGCGATGGCCGACCGCAAGCGCCTGCTGATCCTTGGCTCGACGGGCTCGATCGGGCGCCAGGCGCTCGATGTGTGCGAACGCAGCGAGGAACTGGAGCTCGTCGGGCTCTCAGCGGAGCGCTCCTGGGAGCCGCTCGTCGAGCAGGCCCGCGCGCACGGCGTCACGCGCATCGCTCTCGCAGACGCCGACGCGGCCGCGCGTGCGGGGGAGGCATGGACCGATGGGCAGGTGCTCGCGGGAGCGGAGGGCCTCGTGAGGCTCGTGCTCGAATCCGGGGCGGATCTCGTGCTCAACTCGCTGGTGGGCTCCGCCGGCCTCGCTCCCACGGTCGCCACGCTCGGCGAGGGCATCGACCTCGCGCTCGCGAACAAGGAGTCGCTCGTCGTGGGCGGTGAGCTCGTCACCGCGCTCGCCGAGGCGACCGGAGCGCGGATCGTTCCGGTGGACTCCGAGCACACCGCGCTCCATCAGCTGATCGCGGGCCAGCCGCCGGGCGCGGTGCGCGGCCTCACGATCACCGCGAGCGGTGGGCCCTTCCGCGGGCGCAGCCGAGCGGAACTGGGCGAGGTGAGCGTGGAGGAGGCGCTCGATCACCCGACCTGGGCGATGGGGGGGAAGATCACGATCGACTCGGCCACGCTGATGAACAAGGGCCTCGAGGTGATGGAGGCCCACCACCTCTTCGGCACGCCCTACGAGCAGATCGAGGTGGTCGTCCACCCGCAGTCCCTGATCCACGGTCTGGTCCGGCTCGCGGACGGCGCGATGCTCGCGCACATGGGCCCGCCGGACATGCGCATCGCGATCTCCTACGCGCTGCACGGGGGCGAAAGCGCGCCTCTACCGATCGCGCCGCTCGACCTCGCCGCGGTCGGGCGCCTGAGCTTCGAGCCCGTCGACCTGGAGGCCTTCCCCTGCCTGCGGCTCGCGGGCGAAGCGGCGCGTGCGGGAGGGACCGCCCCCTGCGTGCTCAACGCGGCGAACGAGATCGCGGTGCACGCCTTCCTCGCGGGCGGCCTGCGCTTCCTCGAGATCGCCGAGGTGATCGAACACACGCTCTCGGGGCTCGGTAGCGCGCCCGTGCTCGACTTCGACTCGCTCTATGAGGCAGATCGCCTTGCTCGCGAGCTCGCGAGCGAGGCCGTCGCCGCGCTGCACTGAGCAACCTCCCGAACACGCCCGCGCCCGTGCGAGACTGAGCGCGTGAGCTGGATTCTCACCCTGCTCGGGATCATGGCGCTGATCGTGCTCCACGAGCTCGGGCACTTCCTCGTCGCGAAGGCGGTCGGCATGCGGGTCGAGCGCTTCTCGCTCTTCTTCCCACCCCGGCTGGTGGGAGTGAAACGCGGCGAGACGGATTACGCGATCGGCGCGATTCCCGCGGGGGGCTACGTGAAGATCACGGGCATGAGCCCGCTGGAGCTCCAGTCCGTCGACCTCCGTGTGTCCGACCGGGCCTACTACATGCAGGCCCCCTGGAAGCGGATCGTGGTGATCCTCGCCGGCCCGGGGGTGAACATCCTGATCGCCTTCGTGCTGTTCTGGGCGGTGCTGCTGAGCGCCGACCACCACGGCGCGATCGCGCTCGAAAACCTCGACCCGGGCCTGGGAACGCTGCGTGCGACCCCGACCGTCGCCGAAATCGGCGAAAAGGACCCGGCCCACGGCATCCTGCGGGTGGGGGACAGGATCCTCGAAGTGGAAGGGCGTCCCGCGGGCGTGGAAGCCACGCGCGAACGGATCGACGCCCATCGCTGCGCGGGCGCGCAGGTCGAAGGCTGCACGGCGAGCGCACCCGTGCGGATGACCGTGCTGCGCAGCGGCCGGCGCGTGGCGCTCAGCGTCTACCCGCGCTACGAAGCGAAGTCGAAACGGATGTTGATCGGCTTCGCGTTCGGGACCAAGGCGAAGGGCTACGGCGTGGCCGCCGCCGCGGGCGCCGCGATCTCGGCGATGTGGCACACGACCACGAGCACCGTCTCAGGCTTCGGCAAAGCGCTCGAGAGCTCCAAGGCGCGCTCGGAAATCCACTCGATCGTGGGGATCACCGAAGTGGGAGACGAAACCGTCGCGGCGGGCGCGGGCTACGCCTTCGTGTTCCTCGGGTTCCTCTCGCTCGTGCTCGCGGTGATCAACCTCTTCCCCTTCTTGCCGCTCGACGGGGGTCACGTGCTCTGGTCGCTGCTCGAGAAGCTTCGCGGCAAGCGCGTGTCGCTCGGCGCGATGTACCGCTACAGCTCGGTCGGCCTGGTGCTGCTGCTCTTCCTGGTGGTCAACGGCGTGGGCAACGACATCAGCCGGCTCACCTAGCGCGCCGCGGGAGCGTGAGGCTCACCCAGCTCTTGAGCAGCGGTCCGAGACGCTCGGGGCGAGCGGGCCCGAAGAGCGATTCGAGCTCGCCCCGGGAGAGCAGGTGGATCTCCTCCCAGCTGCCCGCCGCACCGAGCCGCCAGTAGTGGCGCCGCAGCGCGATCGGCAGCCAATGAGCGCCGGGCAGCAGCGCGTGAGGCTCGATCGGGAACGAGCGCGCGGGGGTCTGCACCATCCAGCCCCGTCCCACACGGCGCAGCTCGGCGGCGAACGCGGCGCGGCGAGCGGGGGGGACGTGCTCGATCACGCTCGAGCAGTAGACGAGGTCGAACTCGCCCGCGGCGAAGGGAAGCCCCTCGCTCGCGTCGGCCTGCACGAACGGCCCGGGGTAGGCGGGCTGAGGGGCGATGTCGGTACCGGTGATCGCGCGCGTGGGCTCGAGCGCGCGCAAACCGAGCACCCCGCAGCCAACGTCGAGGATCCGGGCCTCCGCGCCGAGCGCCACAGACGGGAAGAACCGCTCGTGCCGCCGCCTGCGCGCACGCTCGGCGAAAGGGCCCGCGAGGCGCGCGAGCGGGCCGCGTGCGGTGGCGTAGACCCCTGGCATCTAGAATCCACCCTATGGCCTCAGAACGGCAGATCCTCGTGGGCATGGTCCCGATCGGCGGCGGAGCACCCGTCGCGGTGCAGACGATGACGAAGACGGAGACCGCGAACCTCCCCGCGACGATGGAGCAGATTCGCACCGTCGCGGAGGCGGGAGCGGACATCGTGCGTGTGGCAGTCCCCCGCGAGCAGGACGCGGAGGCACTGAAGACGATCGTGCGCGAGTCGCCGATCCCGATCATCGCGGACATCCACTTCAACCACACGCTCGCGCTGAAGGCGATCGAAGCGGGCGCGCACTGTGTGCGCCTGAACCCGGGCAACATCGGCGGTCCCGAGAAGGTGGCCGAGGTGACCGCGCTCGCCCAACTGAAGGGCACTCCGCTGCGCGTGGGTGTGAACTCTGGCTCGCTCCCGAAGCACCTTCGCGAGCTCGAGTATGAGAACCCCGTCGAGGCGCTCGTGACCGCGGCCGTCGAGACCGTCGAACTGATGGAGCGCCTGGATTTCAAGAACTTCAAGGTCTCGATGAAGTCGACCTCGGTGCCGAACACGATCGCGTCCAATCGCCTGCTCTCCGAGCGCATCCCCTACCCGCTCCATCTCGGCGTCACCGAGGCGGGCACGAAGTGGTCGGGCTCGCTGAAGTCCGCCGTCGGGCTCGGCACGCTGCTCGCCGACGGGATCGGCGACACGATCCGGATCTCGCTCTCGACCTTCCACGCGGAGGAAGAGGTGAAGGTGGCCTGGGAGATCCTCAAGGCGCTGAAGCTGCGCGAGAAGGGCCCGGTGCTGATCGCCTGCCCGACCTGCGGGCGCCTGCAGTTCGACATGGACACGGTCGTCGCCGAAGTCGAGGAGCGCCTGGAAGCCTACGAGGACCCGATCGAGGTCTCGGTGCTCGGCTGCGCGGTCAACGGCATCGGCGAGGCGCGCCACGCGGACTTCGGCATCACGGGCGCGAAGGACATGGGGATGATCTATTCCAAGGGCGAGCCGCTGAAGAAGGTCCCCACCGCGCAGCTCGTCGATGAGCTCTTCAAGGAGATCGACCGCTACTACGCCGCGGGCAAGGTGCTCAAGCGCGACGAGGGCGCAGCCGCGGAGGCGCGCGCCTGGCTCGCCGAGAACGAGGATGAGACGGCGATGACCCCGGAGCGGATCGCCGCGCTCGAGGCGGCCGCCGCGGAGAACGACGAGGCGGCCGCGCTGGTGCTCGACGAGATGCTCGAGCCTGCGGGCGCGGGCGTGACGCTCGACGAGGCCGTCTCGCCCGTCGCGGGCCGCCGCTTCTCACGCGGCTGAGAGGCCTCAGAGCGCCGCGGCGCGCGCACCCCCGAGCTTGCTGAGCTCAGGCGACGGGGAACTCGACCTCGGCGCTGGCCGCCGTGCCTGCGCTGCGCCCGGGCGCCTCTTCGTAGGTCCAGTAGAGGTTCGTGTGCTCGATCACGAGCTCCGGCGAGGGGGCGCCGTAGGAGGTGTTGTCCTCGGTGGTGTGCGCGTCGCGCACGAGCGTTACGTCGTAGCCCCTGACGAGGGCGCTGTGCAGCGTGGCGCGGATGCACTGGTCGGTCTGGGCGCCCGCGACGAGCAGGCCGCCGACGTCCAGCTCCGCGAGCGTGGGCTCGAGGCTCGTCTCGGCGAAGGCGTCGCCGTAGCTCTTCGCGATCAGCGGCTCGCTCCTCGGCGGGCGCGAGCTCGGGAACGATCTCCCAGCGGTCGCTTCCCCGTTGGAGGTTCTCGTCCTCGTGCTGCACCCAGACCACGGGCGTGCCCGCGGCACGCGCTCGATCGACCAGCGCCGCGATGTTCTGAACGACCGCGTCGCGTTCATGGGCGGCCGCGACGACGCCGCTCTGCACGTCGATCACGAGCAGCGCGGTGTTTGGACGATCGGCGAGAGTGCTCACTGAGCACATGCTGCCACGACCCGGCGCTGCGTGACGCTCCACGCGATCTGCCGCTCGCTCCTGAGCGTCTTCGTCTCTTGCGGGGCGGGTTCGGGAGGGCCGCATGCGGCCCTCCCCAACCAACGTGACTAGGAAGCGGCGGAGAAGCGCTCCGCGACCTTGCCCCAGTCGACGACGTTCCACCATGCGTCGATGTAGTCGGGGCGCTTGTTCTGGTACTTCAGGTAGTACGCGTGCTCCCAGACGTCGACGCCGAGCAGCGGCGTCTTGCCGTCGGAGATCGGGCTGTCCTGGTTGGCCGTGCCAACGATCTGAAGGCCGGAGCCGTCGTGGACGAGCCAGGACCAGCCTGAGCCGAACTGGTTGACACCCGTTTCCTTGAGCTTCGCCTGGAACTCCGAGAAGGAGCCGAAGGCGGAGTTGATCGCGTCCGCGAGCGCGCCCTCGGGCTCGCCGCCGCCGTCGGGCGACATGCTCTCCCAGAAGAGCGAGTGGTTGTAGTGCCCGCCGCCGTTGTTTTTGACGGGGCCCTTCTTGTCACCGAGGCTGTCGAGGTTCTTCAGGACCTCCTCGACGGGTTTCTCAGCCCACTCGGTGCCCTCGAGCGCGGCGTTTGCCTTGTCCACGTAAGCCTGGTGGTGCTTGTCGTGGTGAAACTCCATCGTCGCCTTGTCGATGTGCGGCTCGAGCGCGTCGTAGGCGTACGGAAGCGGTGGGACTGTGAATGCCATTGTGGCTCCCTTCGCGGGTCTGCTTGATCGTTTCGCTTACCTAGGAGGGGGTTCTATCAGAGGGTGATGCCCCGTTCGGAGCCCTCGCGCGCGGCTGCGGCGGCCGTCGCTGGAGTTAGGCTGAGCCGATGCCGGAAGCTCGCCACCCCGTCGCGACCGGACGACCCGGCCGACCTGCCGCGGCCACCCGCGAGGACGCTCTGAGCGTCGCCGAAGGTCGCTTCATGGCGGGCGAACGCATCGATGTCCAGGCGATCGCACGGGAGCTCGGCCTCGCGCGCGCCACGATGCACCGCTGGTTCCGAACCCGTGAGCTGCTGCTGGGAGAGCTGCTCGCGGAGCTCGGCGAGCGCCGCCTTCGTGTGCTCCGCGAGCGCGTCGGCGGCACGGGCCCACTTGCGCTGCTCGACAGCTTCGACGCTTTCAACCGCGAGCTCGCCGCAGCCGACGGGCTGCGTACGCTGCTCGCCTCCGAGACCGAGCTCGCGCTGCGCGTGCTCACCTCGAAAGCGGGGATCGTCCAGCCGCGGATGGTCGCGGCGGTGCAGGCGATGATCGACGAGGAGATCGCAGCGGGCTACCGGCCCGCGCTCGCGCCCGACCTGCTCGCGTACACGATCGTGCGGCTCGCCGAGGCGTTCCTCTACAACGACGTGGCCGCGGGGATCGCGGGGGAGAACGAGCGTCTGCGCCAGATCGAGGCCGCGTTGCTCGGGCTCGATCCCGCCTCGTAGCTATTTGAGTCTTTTGTGCTGATCTGACTAGAATGCAGGAGCATCAAATGAGGCGGCCGGGGCTCGATGCCTGGCCTTATCGCGGCGGGGGCTCCGGCTGCGCCGCACGAGATGAGGGGATGAGGATGAGGAAGGGAATGATCGCGATGGCGCTCGCCGTCGCACTCACCGCGCTACTGGCCACGGCCGGCACCGCGCTCGCGAAGAGCCACAACGTCTGGCTGTGCAAGCCGGGCAAGAAGCCGGACCCCTGTCAGGCGGACCGCACCGCGACCGTGGTGACCTACGAAGGGAACACGCGGCACGAAACGGTGCAGATGCCCGCGAAGACGCACAAGCCGTCGATCGACTGCTTCTACGTCTACCCCACGGTCTCCGAACAGGAAGGCCCGAACGCGAACCTCGAAATCGAACCGCAGCAGACCCAGATCGCGATCGACCAGGCCTCGCGCTTCTCCCAGGACTGCAAGGTCTACGCGCCGATGTACCCGCAGCTCACGCTGAAGGCGATCAACAACCCCGGCGGCGTGACCTTCGAAGACGAGATCAAGGCCTACGAAGGCGTGCTCGCGGCGTTCAACGAATACATGAGCAAGTTCAACAAGGGCCGGCCGATCGTGCTGATCGGGCACTCCCAGGGCGCGCTGATGCTCGAGCAGCTGATCAAGCAGAAGTTCGACCCGAGCGCCGAAATGCGCAAGCAGCTCGTCTCGGCGATCCTGCTCGGTGGCAACGTGCTCGTGCCCGAAGGCCAGATCGTCGGCGGCACCTTCAAAAACGTCCCGGCCTGCACCTCCGCGACGGACACGGGCTGCGTGATCGCGTACTCCTCGTTCCTCAAAGAACCGCCTGAAAACTCGTTCTTCGGGCGCCCGGGCAGCGCACTGCTCGAAGGCGGGACGGTCCCGCCGGGCTCGCAGGTGCTGTGCGTGAACCCCACGCTGCTGCAGCAGAACGGGGGCACGGGGAACCTGCTCACCTACGCCCCGACCACGCCCTTCCCGGGCTCGATCGGCGCGGGCTCGCCGACCCCGACGGCCTCGACGCCGTGGGTCGAGGCTCCGGGCCTCTACACCGCCCAGTGCAAGCACGAAAACGGCGCGAGCTGGCTGCAGATCACGCTCTCCGGCGCGATCAGCGAAGAAGTCGAGAAAGAACTCGGCGAACGCAACGAACTCGCCGAGGAACTGATCGGTCCCGAATGGGGACTCCACCTCTACGACGTGAACATCGCACTCGGCAACCTCGTCAACACGGTCGCCGTGCAGACTCAGGCCTACGGGTTCGGAAGCTGACCCGTCCAGAGCGGGCCTGACGAGGCCATCCCCCGAGCCGCCCCGGAACCCTCCCCGGGCGGCTCGGGGGTGGTCCACCCGGCCACCCGGCGCTGATCCGTATACGCTCGACGCTCCGCCGAGACCGGCGGTGTGAGAAGCGCTGCGCCGATGACACGCCTGAGCGAATACCTGCTGCCAACCGAGAAGGAGGCCCCGGCCGACGCCGAGGCGATCTCGCACAAGCTGATGGTGCGAGCGGGCCTGATCCGCCAGATGGGTGCGGGGATCTGGACCTGGCTCCCGGCGGGTTGGCGGGTGCACCAGCGCGCGGCGGGGATCATCCGCGAGGAGCTCGACGCGATCGGCGGGCAGGAGATGCTGATGCCGGTGCTGCAGCCCGCCGAGCTGTGGCGACGCACCGATCGCTACGGGATCGATGAGCTCTTCAAGCTGCAGGACCGCAAGGGCTCGGAGATGGTTCTCGCGATGACCCACGAGGAGGCGGTGACCTTCCACGTCGCGCAGGTGGTCCGCTCCTACCGGGACCTCCCGCTGACGCTCTACCACCTGCAGGTCAAGGAGCGCGACGAGCCGCGACCCGCGCGCGGGCGTGCTCCGCACGCGCGAGTTCATCATGAAGGACTCCTACACCTTCGACCGCGACGCCGAGGGCCTGGACGAGCGCTACCGGCTGCACGCGGGCGCCTACGACCGGATCATGGAGCGCACCGGGCTGCGCTACTACCGGGTCGAGGCCGACGTCGGGATGATGGGCGGCTCCGGCGGCGCACGAGTACATGGCGCCCTGCCCGGCGGGCGAGAACGAGGTCGTGCTCGCCGGCGACTACGCAGCGAACCTCGAGGTCGCGAGCGCGGAACCCGTGCCGGTCACGCTGCCCGAGGCGCCCGCCGCGCCCGAGGCCGTCGCGACGCCCGGGCCTCACCACGGTCCGCGACGTGGCCGCGGAGCTCGGTCGTCGCGGAGGGCGCGCTGATCAAGGCCTATCCCGTGATCGCCGACGCGCGAGGAGGGCGAGCGCTTCGTGCTCGTGCTCGTGCGCGGCGACCACCAGGTCAACGAGATCAAGCTCGCGCTCGCGCTCGGCGCACGAGAGCCGCCCCGCTCGGTCCGAGGAGATCGCGGAGCGGCTCGGGCCCGTCGGGTTTCATCGGTCCCGTCGGCGCCCCTGAGGGCACCGAGATCGTCCTCGACGCCGCCGTCGCGTCCGGCCCCGCGGGGGGCTACGTGACGGGCGCGAACCGCGAGGGCGAGCACCTCACGGGCGTGGTGCCCGGCACGGGACTTCGGATTCCGCGAGGTCGACGTTCGAAACGTGGTCGCGGGCGACACGGTCGGTGGGGTGCCCGTGACGATCGAGCCCGCGATCGAGGTGGGCAACATCTTCAAGCTCGGCACGCGCTACTCCGTGCCGCTCGGCGCGACCTACCTCGACGAGGAGGGGCGCGAGCAGGCGATCTGGATGGGCTCCTACGGCATCGGGCCGGCCCGCATCGTCGCGGCCGCCGTCGAGCAGTACAGCCGACGAGCACGGCATCTCCTGGCCGCGCTCGCTCGCTCCCTTCGACATCCATCTCGTCACGCTCGGCAAGGCGGGGACGCCCGAGCGCGCGCACGCCGACCGCCTCTACGAGCTTCTCGCTGAGAGCGAGTTCGACGTGCTCTACGACGAGCGCGAACTCGGACCGGGGGAGAAGTTCGCCGACGCCGAGCTGCTCGGTTGCCCGATTCGCCTCACCGTCGGGCGACGCTCGCTCGAGTCCGGGGAGATCGAGGTTCAGGTACGCCGCGGACGCGAGCACGCACCGCCGCTGCCGCTCGACGGCGAGCCCGACGCGCTGCTCGGAGCGCTGGACGAGCTGTGGCGGAGCCTCCCCTAGAGCCCCCGCCGCGCGCGGGGCGCTCCGAGCGCCCGCGCTGGCGCCCGCCGAAGCTCACCTTCGCCCGCCTCTCAGGGCTCGACCGTTCGGGTCCGCCGCCGCCGCAGACGCAGGCGGGCGCGCCGCTGAACCCCTGGACGGTGCCGAACGCGATCGGCTTCCTGCGCCTCGCGCTGATCCCGGTCTTCCTCGTCGTCTCGCTCTCGAGCTCCGACGGCCGCGACGCGCTCGCCGCGACGCTCTTCGCGGTGATCGGCTGGGGCGATTACGCCGACGGGATCGCCGCGCGGGTGACCAAGCAATACAGCCGCCTCGGCGCGCTGATGGACCCCGTCACCGACCGTCTGCTGATCGTCTGCGGCGTCGTGCGTCGACTGGCGCTTCGACCTGCTCCCGCGCTGGGCGCTCGGCGTCCTCGCCGTGCGCGAGATCGCGATGCTCGCGCTCGGGCGCTACGGCCTGAAGCGCGGCGTCGACCTCGCGATCAACTGGCCCGGACGGATCGCCGTCGCACCCGTGATGGGCGGCCTGTTCTTCCCGATGACCGGGCTGCTCACGCTGGGCGAAGTCCTGCTCTACATCGGCCTCGCGCTCGCGCTTCTCGCGCTCGCGCTCTACGCACGCACGGGCTACCGGGAGCTGCGCGCGCGGACCGCGCCCGGGCGTTGAGCATGCTCTGCCCGGCCGGCCCTCCCCGGAGGAACGCCCCGCGAGCCTAAACCTCAGCCTGACCCTTTCGTCTATACTGGCCGCCTTCGGCCGCCTGCCGCCTCCCGCCGGGAGACGTGGCTCGGCCCCGGCGCGCGAGGAGAGAGACTGCACATGGACGAGACGTTCCCCGACCTCGGCACGCTGTCGGACGTCGAACTGAAAGACGTGATCCGCCAGCTCACCGAGGAAGAGACGGAGATCTCCTACAAGCGGCGGATCCTCCACGGCAAGATCGACATCCTGCGCGCTGAGCTCGTGAACCGCCTGCGCAAGCAGCACGACGGCGGCGAGATCTCGATCACCGGCGAGGACGTCCAGCGTCTCACGGACATCCTCGCTCACCGTCAGCCTGAAGCTGCCGAGTGAGGCTGCGCTCGTGTCACGGGCGGCAGCGATAGACACACGGCGCCGCGGGCGCATCTGAGCGCGGCGATGGCGATGCACTGCACAGAGTGCGGCTTCCTCAACAGCGAGGGGGCCAACTACTGCCAGCGCTGCGGCGCGCTGCTGGAGCGGCCCTCCGAGGGCGCGTCGGACCCGGTGACGGCGACTTACCGGATCGACGAGACGGGCGAGCTCGTTCCGGTCGAGATCGGCGAGGTGACGGCGAGCGGGCCCGCGCTCGTGATCCGCGCGGGCGGCGGGCGCGAGGGCGAGAGCTTCCCCGCCGGACGGCGAGCGCATGTCGATCGGGCGCCGGCCGGACAGCGAGGTCTTCCTCGACGACGTGACGGTCTCGCGCGATCACGCGCTGCTGATCCGGCGTGGCGATGACTGGTACCTCGACGACTGCGGGTCGCTCAACGGGACCTACGTGAACCGCCAGCGGATCGAGTCCCAGCGGCTCGACGAGGGCGATGAGCTGCAGATCGGCAAGTACAAGCTCACCTTCCACGCGCGCTGATGGCAGCCCAGACGAGCCCCAACGAAGCGGAGCAGCTCGAAGTCGAGCTCGCCGCCCAGGCGCCCTCCTCGGAGGTCGAAGGCGCGACGCGGCAGAAGTCGCTCACGATCGGCGCGGTTTGCAAGGCGCTCGCGCAGGAGTTCCCCGACATCTCGATCTCGAAGATCCGCTACCTCGAGGATCAGAAGCTGCTCACGCCGCGACGCACCCCCGGCGGCTACCGCCTCTACACGCCGGGGGACGTGGCGCGGCTGCGCACGATCCTGCGCATGCAGCGAGACGAGTTCCTGCCCCTGCGCGTGATCCGCCAGGAGCTCGCCGCGGGCCGCTCGGGCGAAGCTGCGCTCGGCAGCGGGGTGCCCGCCACGCGCTCGGCGCGCGAGAGTCCGCGCGCCTGGCGACCGAGCGTGAGCGTGCGCGAGTCCACCGGCGCGCTCTACTCGCTCGAGGACGTGCTCGAGGAGACGAAGGCGGAGGCGAAGCTCGTCAAGGAGCTCGAGGAGTACGGCGTGGTCAAGGGCGAGATGCGCGGCGGCGTGCGCTACTTCGACGAGACCGAGCGCGAGATCATCGCGGCGGTCGCCGAGCTCGCGCGCTACGGCGTGGGGGGGCGCAACCTGCGCGTCTTCCGCTCCTCGGCCGATCGCGAGGCGAACCTGCTCCAGCAGATCCTCGCCCCCGCGCTGCGCTCGCGCAACCCGGAGCGCCGCAAAGAGGCGGTCGACGCGCTCGAGAACCTCGCCGCGGTCGCCACCCATCTCAAGCACCTGCTGCTGATCAGGGATCTGCGCAAGATCGTCCGGTGAGCGACGCGGACACGATCCCCGATCCCGGCGCGCTGCGCTCGCTGATCCGGGACATCCCTGACTTCCCCACCGCGGGGGTCGTCTTCAAGGACCTGACGCCGCTGCTCGCCGACGCCCGCCGCGCTCCGCGAGGCGGTGCGCGCGCTCGCGGCGCTCGCCGCGCCGCTGGAAGTGGACTGCGTGCTGGCCGCGGAGGCGCGTGGCTTCCTGCTCGGCCCGGCGCTCGCGCTGGAGCTCGGAGCGGGCTTCGTGCTCGCGCGCAAGCCGGGCAAGCTCCCCTACGAGACGGTCGCCGCGGAGTACGAGCTCGAGTACGGCTCATCGCGTCTGGAGGTGCACACCGATGCGCTCGCGCCGGGCGCGCGCGTGCTCGTCCACGACGACCTGCTCGCCACCGGCGGCACCGCGGCCGCGCTGTGCGAGCTCGCCGAGACGCTCGGCGGCACGGTCGCGGGCTGCAGCTTTCTGATCGAGCTCGCCTTCCTCGACGGCCGCGCGCGCCTCGGCGGCCGCGACGTGCACGCGCTGCTCTCCTACGAGAGCTAGCTGGGCCTAGGATTCCCAGGATGCCCACCGCACGCGCATCGCGCAAGATCGCCGCGTCTCCCGAGGCGCTGTGGACGATCGTGCGCGATCCCTACCACCTCCCGCGCTGGTGGCCGCGGGTCACGCGCGTCGAGGACGTGGACGAGGGCACCTTCACCGAGGTGATGAAGACGAAGGCGGGGAAGAGCGTGCGCGCGGACTTCGACCTCGTGCGCACGCGACGAGCAGACCTGCACCGTGGTCTGGGAGCAGCGTCTGGAGGGCACCCCCTTCGCGGGCGTGCTCGCTGCCTCGGAGACCGAGGTACGCGTGGTCGCCGGCCGACGAGGGCGCTCCCGCCGGCCTGGAGGGTGCGGGTGCGTCCGTGAGCGAGGTCACGATCGAGATGCGCCAGGAGCTCAACGGGCGGCCGGTGAGCAGAGCGAGCGGTGCGGCCTCCTCGTGGTCGGCCGTGCCCGTGCCCTTCTCGCGGCGCATGCCGAACTTCGGGAACCTGATGCTGCGCCGCGCGGCCGACCGGATGATCTCCGAGGCGCTCGACGGCCTGGAGCGGATCAGTGCCTGAGGCGCCGCCGCGGATGCGCTGGTGGGGCTGGGGCGAGGACGCGCACGCGGGTGCGCTCCCCGCCCACGCGCGTCCGTTCCTGGAGGAGCACGTGGGCATCGCCGCCGCACCGCGCCCGCCCGTCGCGCTCGAGCAGGTGCAGATCGAAGCCTCGGCTCTACCCGAGTCCGCGCGCGCCGAGCTCGCTGCGCTGCTCGGGAGCGAGAACGTGCGCGGCGATCACGCCGACCGCGTGCTTCACGCGGCGGGCAAGGGCTATCCCGATCTCGTGCGCCTTCGTGCGGGCACTCCCGAGGGCGCGCCCGACGCCGTGCTCTACCCAGAGAGCCACGAGCAGCTACGCGCGCTGCTCGAGCTCTGCTCGGCACGGTCGCTCGCGGTCGTGCCCTTCGGCGGAGGCACCTCCGTCGTCGGGGGGCTCGCCCCGCTGCGCGGCGCCCATCAGGCGGTGCTCGCACTCGACCTCGCGCGCCTCTCGGGCATCTCCTCCTTCGACGCGGGCTCGGCCACGGTGACCGTCGGCGCGGGCACGCGCGGCCCCGCGCTCGAGCGCGAGCTCGACGGCAAAGGCCTGGACGCTCGGGCACTTCCCGCAGTCCTATGAGTACGTCTCGCTGGGCGGTTGCGCGGCGACGCGCTCGGCCGGGCAGGCCTCGACGGGTTACGGGGCGATCGAGAAGATGATCCTTGGCCTGCGGCTCGCAGCTCCCGCGGGTGAGATCGCGCTGCCCCCGCTGCCCGCGACCGCGGCGGGTCCCGGGCTGCGCGGACTGCTCGTGGGCTCCGAGGGCACGCTCGGGGTGATCAGCGAGGTCTCGCTGCGGGTCCGTCCCGCGCCCGCGCGCAGCGCTTACGAGGCCGTGTTCTTCGAGGACTTCGCGAGCGGCTGGCAGGCGCTGCGCACGCTCGCGCGCGAACACGCGCTGCCGGACGTCGCACGGCTCTCCGACGAGGCCGAGACACGGATGTCGCTCGCGCTCGCGGGCGAGGGCGGGCTGAAGGGGCGCCTCGGCCGCCGCTACCTGGGCGTGCGCGGCTACGCCCAGGGCTGCATCGCGATCGTGGGCTTCGACGGCGGCGAGTCGGAGGTGGCCGCGCGCAGGCGACGCACGCTGCACCTGCTGCGTCGCGCGGGCGGGCTGCCCGTCGGCTCATCGCCCGGGCGCGCGTGGCGCGCGGGCCGCTTCGCCGCGCCCTACCTGCGCGACGAGCTGCTCGGGCTGGGCGTGATGGTGGAGACGCTCGAGACCGCGACCCAGTGGTCGAACCTCGCCGCGCTGCACGAGCGCGTCACGCGCGCGATCGAGGGGGCGCTGGAGGCGGAGGGCACGCCCGGGCTCGTGATGTGCCACGTCTCACACGTCTATGAGAGCGGCGCCTCGCTCTACTTCACCTTCATCGCGCGCCAGCACGAGGGCGCCGAGATCGAGCAGTGGGCGCGCGCCAAGCGCGCGGCGTCGGAGGCGATCTCGACGGGCGGCGGCACGATCACCCATCACCACGCCGTCGGCCGCGACCACGCCCCCTGGATGGAGCGCGAGATCGGCGCGGGGGGCCTCGACGTGCTGCGCGCGGCGAAGGCCGAGCTCGATCCGGCGGGCGTGATGAACCCGGGCAAGCTGCTCGCCGCGCGCCGCCGGTCGCGCCGCGCGGCTAGCCGCTCAGCGTGAGCTTGCCCCGCAGCACGACGGGGCCGGGGTGCTTCGGACGAGAGCTCGTCTCGCGCGTGAGCAGGATTTCCTTGTAGCTGCCCGCGTTGCTCGGCAGCAGCGCGGCGCCCGCGAGCTTGTGGCTCTTGCCCACGGGCGGGCTTTTGCTCAGCGGCAGCGCGCTGCTCGGCGAGTTGTAGAGCCACACCGCGTAGAAGAAGTGCTTCGTCTGCGGCAGGCGTTCGGCCTGGATGTAGAAGGCGAGCTTGCCGCCTTCGGCGAGGATCTCGACCGTGCCCTTGCTGCCGCTGCCCGCGGGCGCGTGCAGCGTGATGCGGCCCTGCTGCTGTGCTTCCGGCGCTCGATTTCGCGATGGTCGAGGTGGAGGACGTGCCCGATCTTCTTGCTCGAGGATCCGCCGGAGACGATCAGGATCACCGCGACCACGCCGCGATCGACGAGCACGCGCGAGCAGGATCGCGCCGCCCCGGCGCGAGCTGGGCGCGCCCGCCAGCGCGGGGCTCGCCGCGGGCGCGGAGGCCGCCTGGGAGAGCGGGTAGGGCGCCTGTGCGGAGGCGCGCGCCGCAGCGGCGGCGCCACGGGGCTCGGCCGCGGGCTCGCTCCCGCGCCGCGGGGATCTCGGGCAGGGCGTTCTCGGTCAGGCTCGCGAGCTCGGACGGCGACCGCACGCGCCCACGCCCCACGCCGCGGGTGAGCCGGAGAGCAGCGTGCGCGTGCGCAGCCGTTCGCCCACGCTGAGCTGCTGGCCGAGCAGGTAGTCGCCGATCTCGCGCCGCTCGCGAGGCGTCGAGCCCCTTCGCCTCGCGCGGAGCGAGCACCGCGAGAGCGGCCTGCGCGCGGTCGTGAACGGACTGCTCGGGGATGCCCAGGAGCGTGGCGACCTCGCCGTAGCTCTTGCCTTGGCGGAGCAGCAGGGACAGCGCGGCGCGCTGGTCAGCGGGAAGCTCGTCGACTCGGCTCATGGGGGATCGCTCTGCGGCAGAGAGGGGCGGCCGTCCTGTGATCCCACCCACCCCGCGCGGAGGACCGTAGGCTATCGTGGCGGCGCGATGGCAACGCCTGGCGCAGAGGAGATGGCCGCGGCGATACAGGGTTTCGACCGTCTCTACGGCCTCGAGCTGCTCTCCGTCTCAGACACCGAGGTGACCGGTCGCGTCGCTGTGCGCGACGAGGTCAAGCAGCCCGCGGGGCTCGTCCACGGCGGTGTCTACGCGGCGATCGCGGAGTCGCTCGCCTCGCTTGCGACGCACGTCGCGGTCGCGGCGGGGGGCGAGATGGCGATGGGGCTCTCGAACAGCACGAGCTTCCTGCGGCCCGTCACGGAGGGACCGTCCACGCGCGCGGCACCCGCCTTCACCGCGGCCGAACGACCTGGGTGTGGGACGTGCTCTTCACCGACGACGAGGGTCATGCGTGCGCCGTGACGCGGATGACGATCGCCGTGCGGCCGATGCCCTCCTAGCCCACCGGGCGGACCGTCGCGGGCAGCTGCGAGGGCAGCGGCGTCGAGCCGTAGCCCGTGTCGGGAAGGCGCGCGGGCAGCGCCTGTTCGGGGCTGCCGGGCCGGTTGATCGCGACGAGCTCGCGCGCGGCGGACATCGCGGTGCTCGCGTCGGAGCCGAACACGTTCACGACCACACCTCCGGTGGGGATCGCGATCGTGCGCCCCGCGGCGGTGAGTCGCGCGGTCACGCCGCGAAGGCCGGCGGGCGTTCCGGGCGTGGCGCCGCCGGGGATGAAGCTGTTGTCGGGCGAGGTGACGATGCGAAGCGGCGGCACGCAGGTGCCCTGGCCACCCTGCACGCAGTTGCCGTACTGCACGGTGAACGCGCCGGAGGCGTCGTGCGTGGCTTCGGTGATCTGCAGCCGCCCGAAGCGCTCGCCCAGCCAGTAGACGGGGAAGGGCGCGACGAGCATCCCCTCGAGGATGTTGTGCGGGATCGGCTTGCTCTGCAGCGTGTCGCCGCAGCCCGCGAGCGCGGCGGGGAGCAACGCGCAGAGGGCGAGCACGGTGAGCGCGCCGCGCCGCGCGCGGTGAGGGCGCAGGCGGCGCATCAGCCCCGGTAGCGGTTGGTGATCGGCATCCGCCGGTCGCGCCCGAACGCGCGCGCGGAGATCTTGATCCCCGGAGGCGCCTGCCGGCGCTTGTACTCGGCCAGGTCGACGAGCCGGATCGCGCGGTCCACGTCGCTCTCGGGCAGCCCCGCGGCGATCAGCTGCTCACGGCTCTGGTCGAGCTCGACGTAGCCCTCGAGGATCCGGTCGAGCACGCCGTAGACGGGCAGCGAGTCCTCATCGCGCTGGTCGGGGCGAAGCTCCGCCGAGGGCGCGCGGGCGATGATCGAGTCCGGTATCGGGGCGTTCGCTCGCGGCGGAGTCACCCGCGGGGGCGAGCGCTCCGGCGGGCGAGTTGCGCCACTCGCAGAGCCGGTAGACGAGCGTCTTGGGCACGTCCTTGATCACCGCGAAGCCGCCCGCGAGATCGCCGTAGAGCGTCGTGTAGCCAACGGACATCTCCGACTTGTTCCCGGTCGCGAGCACGAGCCAGCCGAACTTGTTGGAGAGCGCCATCAGCAGGTTCCCTCGGATCCGCGCCTGCAGGTTCTCCTCGGTGATGTCGGGCTCGCGTCCCGCGAAGGCCTCGGCGAGGCTCTGCTCGTAGGCGCTCATCGCTGCGGCGATCGGAAGCTCGAAGACCCCCGCGCCGAGTGCGGCGGCGAGATCGCGAGCGTCCTGCTGGGTGGAGTCCGAGGAGTAGGGGGAGGGCATGATCGTGAGGCTCACGCGCTCCGCGCCGAGCGCATCGACGGCGATGCAGGCGACGAGCGCGGAGTCGATCCCCCCGGAGAGACCGAGCACCACGTGGGCGAAGCCGTTCTTCTCGACGTAATCGCGCAGCCCCAGGCAGAGTGCGGCGTGTACCTCCGCCTCGACGGGCTCGAGCAGCGGCGCGAGCGCGGCCCAGTCCGGCAGCGGCGTATCTGAGGGGGTGCTCGCGGGGAGAGGAGGCAGCACGCTCAGCGAGGAGGCCCCCGCGGAGCGGCGTGCGACCGGCCGGTGGCTCGCGTCGCGCAGCCGCGCGGCCCCGGCGGCGGCGAGATCGACCTCGCAGAGCACGAGATCCTCGCGGAACTGGGCCCCGCGAGCGATCGTCTCACCGTTGTGGTCGATCACCACGGAGTGCCCGTCGAAGATCAGCTCGTCCTGCCCGCCGACGAGCCCGCAGAAGGCGACGCAGGCGAGGTTGTCGCGGGCGCGCTGGGCGAGCATCCGCTCGCGCTCGGCGCCCTTGCCCGCGTGGTAGGGCGAGGCGGAGATGTTCACGAGCAGCGTCGCCCCCGCGATCGCCTCTTCGCTCGCGGGCGGACCTGGCTCCCAGATGTCCTCGCAGACGCTGATCCCGATCGTCTCTCCGTCGAGTGCGACCACCGCACCGCCGCGTCCGGCCTGGAAGTAGCGCTGCTCGTCGAAGACGCCGTAGTTGGGGAGGTAGACCTTGCGGTAGATCGCGTGCACCTTCCCCGCGGCGAGCAGCGCGGCCGCGTTGAAGACGTCCTCGGCGCGCTCGGGGAAGCCGACCACCGCGGTGAGCCCCCTCGCCTGCTCGGCGAGCTCCTCGAGCGCGCGTCGGGCGTCGGCGAGGAAATGCTCCTTCAGAAGCAGATCCTCGGGCGGGTATCCCGTCAGCGAGAGCTCGGGGAAGAGCACGAGCTGAGCGCCGGCCTCGCGCGCGGCCTCGATGCCCTCGCCGATCTTGCGCGAGTTGCCCGCGATGTCGCCGACGGTGGCGTTGATCTGGCAGAGCGCCAGGCGCACTCAGCCCGCGCTGGCCGGCTTGGGCGCCGAGGCCGCCCGGCGGCCCGAGGCCTGCGCGCGCTTCTTGGCGGCCGCTTTGCGCTTGCCGCGTGCGCCCGTGGGTGCGAGCCCGGCCGCGCGGTAGAGCGAGGCGATCGCCCATTTCAGGTCATCGGCGATCGCGTCGAGCTCGGGAAGCGCGTCGTAGTCACCGAGCAGCCCGAAGCCGAGGTGGCCGTTGTAGCTCATCACCGCGATCCCGAGCGCCTGGCGCGCGGCGAGCGGGACGACGGGGTAGAGGCCGCGCAGTTCGCGTCCGAGGATGTAGAGCGGGAACTGCGGCCCGGGGACGTTCGTCACCACGAGGTTGAAGAACTGCTGGCGCGCCTGCAGCCGCGCGGCCTGGCTGAGGATCGTGGGCGGGGCGAAGCCCGCGAGGTTCGTGAGCACCTGCGCGCCCACGGCCTGGCCGGACTTCTTCAGGTCCTCCATCGCCGCGGCGACGTAGTCGAGCGTCTCGCCCGGCGAGGAGATCCCCACGGGCAGCGGCGCCCACATCGCGGCGACCTGGTTGCCGAGCGCCCCGCGCTGCTCCTTCGTGCGCACGGAGACCGGAACCATCGCCTTCAGCACGAGCTCGTCGGTGTCCACGCCCTGGCGGCGCAGGTAGCGCCCCAGCGCGAGGCTCACCGAGGTGAGCACGGCGTCGTTCAGCGTGCCCCCGAGCGAGTCCTTGATCGCTTTGAAGCGCTGCAGGTCCGCGTCGATGAACGTGTAACGGCGGTGCGGGCCGATCTCGACGTTGAACGGGCTCGGGGGCGCGGGCGAGCGCACACCCGCGATCGTCGTGGCGCCGATGCTCACGAGCCCCTCACGGACCTGGGCGACCGCCTTGCGAGGGGCGCGGAGCAGCGCGCGTGCGCCGCGCATCATCTCGTTGGGGACGGTCGAGCGCTCGAGCAGCGCCTCGCCGAGCAGCTTCGCCGGGCCGGGGAGCGGCTTGGCGCTCCACGTGGAGGGCTGCGGGGTGGGAGCGGGCTCACGGGCGGTGTCGAAGAGCACGGTCGTGATGTCCACGCCCGAGACCCCGTCGACGAGCGCGTGATGGGTCTTCGCGATCAGCGCGAAGCGCCCGCCGGAGAGGTTCTGCACGAGCCATATCTCCCACAGCGGCTTGGAGCGGTCGAGGCGTTGGGAGAAGAGCCGTCCCGCGAGCCGCTTCAGCGCTGCGTCGTCCGCGGGCTTGGGCAGCGCGGTGTGACGGATGTGGTAGTAGGGGTTGAAGTGCGGGTCGTCAGTCCAGATCGGGCGTCCCTGGCCGAGCGGGACGTGCGCGAGGCGCTGGCGGTAGCGAGGGACTAGATGCAGCCGCGACTGCACGTGCTCCGCGAGTTCGGCGTGGCTCGGCGCGCGGCCCTCGAAGACCATCACCGAGGCCACGTGCATGTGCGCGGGGGAGTGGTCCTCCAGGTGCAGGAACGTCGAGTCCAGCGCGGTCAAGCGGTCGGGGTTCGCCATCCCCTCGATTGTTGCTCATTCGCGCCCGCGACGCGCCCCGGGGGCGGGCCGGGCCTCAGCTCCCGAGTTCCATGCGCAGGGCCTGGAGCAGCAGCCCGATACGGATGTGGGGCCGCCGGTCGCTCGAACGTACGCGCACGGTGGATTCCTCGGGGCATACCACCTCGACGATCACGCACACGTCGCCGATTTCGCAGTCTTCGCCGTGATCTTCTTCGATCGCCTCCATCTGTTCGGCCACGACCTGTCCGAGCTTGCTCTGGTCCATCGTCATCGGGGGGTCTCCTCGTCTGGTTGCCGCCGGTTCGCACCGAGCCCAGGGCAGTAGGCTCGCTTCCTCGCCACGGAGCGTATTGGGGGAAACCGACATGAACCGTCATCTCGCGAGCGCCGCCAACGAGTTGGAGGCCGACATGATCATCGCGAGGCTCGCGGAAGCCGGGATCCGCGCGTGGCCGAGCGACGCGGGGGCGTTCGGACGCGGCGGCGGCGCGGGCCCGCGCGACGTGTACGTCGAGGACGCAGATCTGACGCGAGCCCGGCAGACGCTCGAGGAAGCGGAGTCGATCAGCGAAGCGGACCTGATCGCGCTCAGTGAGGAGTCGCCGCCACCGCCGGAGTGAGGGACCTCCGACGATCGGCCGAGGCTGCGTCGACGGGTCCAAGCGGGCCTCCCGGGGCTCGACAAATGTCTGTTCTCCACACCTTCTGAGGTCGCCGTAATAGACCAGCTGGTCCGCAAAAAGCCCCTGCAAATCGCCACTCTTGTGGCTTATGACACTACACCCGTAGTGTGACGAACCTCACACAAGCGGGGTCGGGGCGCACCTAGCCTGCGAACAACTGTTCGACTCGCCGAGTCGTCTCCGTGGATGGGGGCGAACGGGGGAACCACTGCCGGCACCGCGACGAAGCGGAGGCCGGATGGGGCGAATCCAGCGCTGATGCGCAGGTAACGCCCGGCTGACACGCGTCCCTTTCGCGTGGGGCCGGCCGTGAGCCCGACAGCTAACCCCGTAGGCGGCCCACAAGGAGGTCCCAAACAAAATGTACGTCCCCGCGACGCCCGTTCAGCCTGCGCCCGCGCTGGCGCCGGTCGGCGTCGTCTCCGCGGCCCCGGCGAGTTTCGCCGCGCCGCTCGCAACGACCCTGAAGGTTCGCCATGAGCAGCTGAACGTGCTCGAGGATCACCCTGGCACGGTCAGCGGAACACTGCTTGAAAACCGCCACGCGGGCCGCGCCGGACGTGTGGTGACGCTGCAGCAGCTCGTCGGCCGTGGCTGGAAGACGATCGCCTCGGCGCACACCGCGACTGGCGGGCGTTTCCGCATCGGCTTCCGCCCGCGCCGGATCGGCAGCCGCCTGCTGCGCCTGCACTTCACGGGCGACGCGACTGCCACCACAGCCCACCGCCGGCTCGGCCGGCTCAACGTGTACCGCCTCGCAGGTGCGTCGTGGTACGGCGGCGGTGGAGGTACGGCCTGCGGCGAGCAGCTCACGAGCTCGACGCTCGGCGTGGCCAACAAGACGCTGCCCTGCGGGACGCTCGTGACGCTCCGCTACGACGGGCACAACGTCCGGGTACCGGTGATCGACCGCGGTCCGTACGTGGCCGGACGTGAATTCGACCTCACCGAAGCGACCAAGCGCGCGCTCGGGTTCGGAGACACGGGCGACGTCTGGAGCACCAACTGACGGGCTGAGCCGGCCCGCTGGGCGGGTTCGTGCAGAGGTTGGGTTTCCGCGATGCGGTCCGTTCAATCCTCTGGATGTCCCCCGGCGTGAGATCGACGCGCACCCAGCCCTGGCTCGACAGCCTCGGCGAGTGGACCTGGCCCGGCCAACGCCCGATCAACGGGCCGGGCGGGGTGGCCACCGCCGAGGTTGGACCGCCGGCCTGGGTGCCCGCAGTGCCGCCGCGCTCGGGCGCTCTGGGCGCGGAGGCGCTGCCCGAGCGCTGGCAGCGCGGCCGCCGCGTGCTGATCGGGGTGCTGCTCGCCGCGCTCGCCGCGATGGTCGCCGCGCTCGCCTTCCAGTCCCAGCTCGGCCTCGGCCGCGGGCCGGACGTGCTGCCGAAGGTGCGCAGCGCCACCGCCGTTGCCCTGCAGCCCGTGCCGAAGCTCGAACTCGTGAGCTCCGACCGCGCGGGGAGCACGATCGCGCGCTCCTCCTATCCCTCCATCTCCCTCCACCACACCGGCTCGTTCTACGTCTACCTCCCGCCCGGGCTGAGCCTCGCCAAGGCGGGACGGGCGGGCGGGGCTGCGAGCCTGCGCGCCGCGCAGAGCAGCGGCTACCCGGTGATCTACCTGCTCCACGGCAACAGCCAGTCCGCGCGCGCCTTCCTCGAAATCGGGATCCAGGGCGAGCTCGACACTTTGATCGAGCGTCACTCGATCCGACCGATGATCGCGGTGATGGTCCAGGGCGGCCCGGGCGCGAACAACTGGCGCAACCTCGGCGACCTGCACTACGAAAGCTACGTGCTCGAAGTGCAGGAACTGATCGACCGCGCGCTGCCCACGATCGCCTCGCGCAACGGGCGCGCGATCGCGGGGCTCTCGATGGGGGGCTACGGCGCGATGGAGCTCGCGCTCGACAACCCCTCCCGCTTCGGCGCGGTGGAGAGCTGGCTCGGCTTCTTCGACGGCCTGGAAGACCAGCTGCACCTCGACCGGCGCGCGATCTCCTCGCTCGGGCTGCAGGCGTTCGTCTACGGCGGCGAGCAGGACAAGATCGCCAACCCGAGCGAGGACGCCCCGTTCGCGGCCCAGCTCCGCGCCGAGGGCGCGAGCGCTTCGAGCGCGGTCTATCCCGGCGAACACAACCTCGAAACGGTTCACGCCCATCTGCCCGCGATGCTCACCTTCGCGGGGCGCGCGCTCGCCGCGGACATCGCGAGAGCCGCCAAAGGGGCGCGTGCTTCGCGCTGATCGGCGCTCGCGCATCGCCCCCGGAGCCTCCGCGCTCGGGGCGTTCGCCGCGGGGGCCTTCGCGGGAGGCGCGGTCGCGGTGGGAGCGATGGCGATCGGTCGCCTCGCGATCGGCCGTCTCGCGATCGGAGGACTGACGCTGGGGCGCGGACGCGGCGGCACGATCGTGCTCGACTCGCTCGAGGTCGGCAAACTCACGGTCGCGGGCCAAAACTGGCCAGCCAGCCAGTAGTATCGGCTTCCTACCCGGGGAGTCCGATCAAAGGGAGAGGTCCCGATGGCGTCTGTCGAGAAGGACATCCGCAGCGTTGAAGTGACCGACGAGGAGTTCTGGGCGGACGGTCCGCCGCACGAGCTCTTCAAGGAGATGCGCTCGAAGTGCCCTGTGCACTGGACGAATGAGATCCCGGAGTTCCCCGAGGAGACCGGCTTCTGGTCGGTGACGACGGCCGACGACGTGCTCGCGGTGAGCCGCGACTGGCAGACCTACTCCTCGGAAGTCGGCGGGATCACCGCGGCGGGCGTGCTCCCGCTCGAGCTCTCGAAGGCGATGTTCATCGGCATGGACCCGCCCAAGCACGACCGCGTCAAGGCGCTCTTCCAGCGCGGCTTCACGCCGAAGCGGATCGCCGACCACGAGCAGCGCATCCGCGAGATCGCGATTCGCGTGCTCGACCGCCTCGAGGGTCGCGAGACGTGCGACCTCGTGACCGATGTGGCCCAGCCCGTGGTGGCGCGCGTGATCGGCAGCTTCATGGGCATCGACGAAGAGGAAGACGCGATCTGGGCGGAGCTGATGAACGCGACGCTCGGCGGTGGCGATGAGGACCTCAACCCGGAGGGGATCGAGGCGATCATGGGCAAGCTCGTGCCGGAGATCTTCGAGCGCTGCAAGAAGCTGATCGACGCGCGCCGCGAGAACCCCACGGACGACCTCACGAGCGTGCTCGTGCACGCCGAGGTGGACGGCGAGGAACTCGAGGAACACGAGATCGTAATGGGCTTCTTCCTGCTGATGGCGGCGGGCAACGACTCGACGAAGGCGACCTACTGCAGCGGGATGCGCGCGATCATGGAAGACCCCGAGCAGCGCGCGCTGCTGATCGAGGACCCCTCGCTCGTGCCCGACGCGGTCGAGGAGGCGCTGCGGATGTTCCCTGCCTTCGCGCACTTCCGCCGCACCGCCACACGCGACACGGAGCTGAACGGCCAGGAGATAAAAGAGGGGGAGAAGGTGGTGATGTGGTACGTCTCCTCCAACCGCGACGAGACGCGCTACGAGGACCCCGATCGCTTCGATCTCCGACGCCGGGCGGAGCACCAGGCCTTCGGCGCGGGCGGGCGCCACTTCTGCCTCGGCACCGCGCTAGCGCGCCTGGAGCTGCGGATCATGATCGAGGAGACGCTGAAGCGCTATCCGGAGATCGCGATCGAAGGGACGCCGCTGTTCGCGGAGTCGCCGTTCATCAACCAGCTCAAGACGCTCCCCGTGCGGCTCCGGAGCTGACACGCGAGGCCGGGCCTCGAAGGACGGGTGTGCGTCGTGACGGAGGGGCCCGAGCTTCGGACTGAGCGCCTGCTGCTGCGGCGTTGGCGGGCGTCGGACCGGGAGCCCTTCGCTCGGATGAACGCGGACCCGGTGGTGATGGAGCATTTTCCCGGGCTGCAATCGCCGGAGGTGAGCGCGGAGATGGCCGCTTACTTCGAGCAGGAGTTCGAGCGCCACGGATATGGGGTGTGGGCGGTGGAGATCCCGGGCGAGCTCGACTTCGCGGGTTTCGTGGGGCTCGTCAACGTGCCGCCGGAGATGACCTTCGCGCCCGTGGTCGAGGTTGGCTGGCGACTCACTCCGGCGGCGTGGGGGAGGGGGATCGCCTTCGAGGGCGCGCGCGCCGCGCTCGACTACGGCTTCGGGCCGGTCGGGCTGAGCGAGGTGGTCGCCTACACCGCGGTCGGCAACGAGCGCTCGCGGCGGTTGATGCAGCGGCTGGGGATGGCCTACCAGCCGGACGCGGATTTCATGCATCCGAAAATCCCGCCGCAGAGCCCGCTCGCCCCGCACGTGCTCTACAGGCTCAGCGCCGAGGAGTACGCCGCGCAGAGTTGACAGCACGCCGCCGCCGATGCGAACATGTGTTCGTATGGGACCTCGCCCCTGGCGACCGGCGGATGAGCTCGAGAAGGCACTCGAGCGCGGCGACCTGCGGTTCGCGGTCGCGCTCGCGGAGGAACTCCGTCTCGAGCGCGGGCGCCCGATCGGGCTTCCACTCGCGGCGCGCTTCCTGCCGTTGATCGCGGCGGCGAGCCCCGGGGAGTACGACGCCTACGCGCTGCGCTGGCTCGCGCGCTGGGTCTCCGAGACCGGTACCGCGACGATCGAGCAAGCTGCGGAGATCGCCGCCTCGCTCGCCGACCTCCCCGTCGAGCCCAGCATGCTCGACGCGATCACGGCGACGCTCTAGCGCCGCCTATCCTGAGCGGCGCGATGTGCGGGCGCTACACGAACACAGCCGGACCGGAAGAGCTCAACGAGCGCTTCCGCGTGCCGATCGCGAGCGCGGAGGGGACCCACCGCTACAACGTCGCGCCCACCGAGCAGGTGCTCACGATCGTGGCTGCGAAGGGCGAGCCCGAAGCGGAGCTGATGCGCTGGGGGCTCGTGCCCTCCTGGGCAACGGAGATCAAGCCCCCGCTGATGATCAACGCGCGCGTCGAGACGGTCGCGGAGAAGCCCGCCTACCGCCGCCTGATCCCGCGCGCCGCACGACGCGCGCTGCAGATCGCGGACGGCTACTACGAGTGGCTCAAACCCGAGCACCGCTCCCAGCCTCGCCAACCGTTCCACTTCCAGGTCGACGGCGGCATTCCCTTCGCGTTCGCCGCGCTCTGGACGCCCGCGAAGGTGCAGGGGGAGTGGCTGCACAGCGTGACCCTGATCACCTGTGACTCCGCCCCGAACCGCGTGGCCGCTTCGATCCACGACCGGATGCCCGCGATCCTCGCCGACGAGGACGCGCAGCGCGCCTGGCTCGATCCCTCGCTCGACGCGCAGGACGCGCTTGCGCTCTGCGGGCCGCTGCCAACGGAGCGGCTGAGTGCGCGCCCGGCGAACCCCGCGGTGAACAACGTGCGCACCGCGGTGGACGGGCCCGAGCTGCTGGTTGCGCCCACCTAGGGGCGCTCAGGCCGTCCCCGGCCGGATGCGGCGCCTGGATCCGGCTCTCCGAGCCGCTTTCGGGGCGGTGTAGAGGACCACGATCCCGATCGCGAGAAACGCCACCGGCACGATCCAGGCTTCGCCCGTCAAGGCCAACTCGAAGGCGGAGGCATCGACGAACACATGCAGGGCGATCCCGGGCGCGAGCGAGCCGCTGCGCTCGTAGAGAACGCATGCGATGAACCCGAATGCGGCCTGCTGCGGGCGCTCGAGCAACGGATACTGGGTGTGGCCGAGCCCGAAGACGATGCCGACGATCAGGGCGGCCGGGAGCACCGCGAGTCGGTTGCGCACGCATCGGTAGAGGAACCCGCGGAAGAAGACCTCCTCGACCACCGGCGCGGCGGCGCAGAGCGCGATCCCCGTGAGGACGATCGTCAGAGTGCTCGTGTGCGGGAGCCCGGCGAGCGCGTCTTCGATCCTCGGCAGCTCGACGACCGCGCGCCAGATCCCGTCGAACACCGATATGAGCGCGAGTCCAAAGAGGAACAGCCCCACGGCGAGCTTCCGCGGCGTCCGGCGCAGACCGAGATCGGCCATCCCGAGGCCGCCGAGGCGACGAAGCGGGAGCAGCGCGAGCAGGAAGATCAAATCGAGGATCAGCGAGCCTCTCGTTGCTTCGGGCCATCCCAGGCCCGCCGCCGACCTCGCCGCGCTCACGCCGAAGGAGAGCGCGATCACGGAGACGAACGCGATCACCCCGTAGCGCAGCTTCCACCGCTGAGAGCGGACCGTCGGCCGAGGACGCGGTCGCGGGTCCTCCGGCGCACGGTCCACGACCAGGATCAGCAGACGAACGATCGCGGCGTAGATCAGGACGACCACGATCACCGGGCCCACGCGCCCGGGATGGCGGGCGTGGAGCTCGGCGGGCACGAGCACGCACGCCGAGACCACCAGCGAGACCGCTCCGCGGTGGGCGAGCGCGCGATGGAGGAGGTCCGGCCCGTCGGGACGCTTCGCCGCCGCTCGGCCCGGCTTCCGTCGCCGCCGTGAGCGTTTCGCGTGCTCGCTCGAGGGCTCGCTCATGGTGCCCCGCGCGCTACCCCGTCCGGGCCGGCGGAAAACCTCAGGGCTGGGAGTCCTCGAGCGAAGCTACTCCCCGCTCAGCCACCGCCGCGGGTTCTCCACGAAGATCGTGTTGAACACGCCGTCGTCCATCACCCCCAGCTCGCGCAGCGCGGGCACGACCTCCTCGAAGACGAGGGTCATCGACCAGTTGCGGATCGCGCCCTGGGTCTCGAAGAACTCGGCGGCCTCGGGCGGGAACCAGTCGATCGACGCGCAGAAGTCCTGTGAGATCGTGAGCCGCTCGGCGTGGCCGCGGCGCAGCAGCTCGGCGGCTACCGCGTTGCGCTTGTCGATCGGCAGGTACATCTCCAGGCCATAGCGGTCGAGACCCACGTAGACCCCCTCGGCGAGCAGGCTCTCGATGTAGTCGATGTCCTCGCTGTCCCCGCAGTGCGCGATCTGCACCCGCGAGAGGTCGACCCCCTCCTCCTTGAAGATCTCCACCTGTCGCGGTCCCGTCGCGACCGCGGGCATCGAATGGGCCATGATCGGCGCGCCCGTCTGCACACTCGCTCGCGCGACCGCGCGGTGGATCTTCTCCACGTTCTCCGTCACGCCCGCCGCGTCCGCCGCGCACTTCAGGAAGGCCGCGCGGATCTCCGTCCCCTGGCAGCCCTGTTCGATGTCCTCCACGAAGTGGTCCGCCATCACGTCTATGTCGCGGTTCTCGAAGTAATGGGGGAGGTAGTCGTAGCTGTAGATCCCCGTGCACGCCACGATCCGCACGCCCGTCTCATCGGCCACGCGCTTCATGAAGCTCACGTCGCGTCCACCGAACATCGCCGTCGCGTCGACGATCGTGCGCACCCCGTGCTCGGCCGCCCCACGGACCGCGACGAGCGCGGCGTCGAGCTCCAGCGCGTCGTCGTAGCGGCCCGGCCACTGCTCCGCGACCGCCTCGTCGCGAAAGCGCACGTGCTCGTGTGCGAGCACGATCCCCAGATCTCCCGCCTGCACCGCGCCCTGCACCGTCTGCACCTCTGCCATCTCGCTCCCTCCTCGGGCTCTCTCAGCGAAGTGGCTGGCCCCAGTCCGTCTCTTCCCGCAGCTGCTTCTTCAGCAGCTTGCCGCCGGGGTTGCGCGGCAGAGCCTCCTCGCGAATCGCAATGTACTGGGGCACCTTGAAGTCCGCCAGGTGCTCGCGGCAGTACGCGATCACCGCGACCACGTCGAGCTCCGCGCCCGCGGCGGGGACGATCACCGCGCCGACCTTCTCTCCCATCATCTCGTCGGGAACCGCGACCACCGCCGCCTCGCCCACGCCAGGGGCGCCCGCGAGCGCGTTTTCGACCTCGATCGAGTACACGTTCTCGCCGCCGCGGTTGATCATGTCCTTCTTGCGATCGACGATGTAGAGCAGCCCGTCGGGGTCCAGGCGAGCGAGGTCGCCGGTGTGCAGCCACCCGTCCACGAAGGTCTCCGCGGTCGCCTCGGGCTTGTTCCAGTAGCCCTGAACCACGTTCGGCCCGCGCACCAGCAGCTCGCCCACGCCCGTCTCCTCGTCGGGGTCGTCGATCGCGAGGTCCACCACGGGCATCGCGAAGCCCACCGAGTCCGCGTGCTCAGCGGCCTCCTCGTGGGGGAGGAAGGAGGTCAGGGAGGAGGTCTCGGTGAGGCCGAAGCCGTTGCCCACGCGCGCGTTCGGGAAGGCCTCCATGATCGTGTGCACGAGGCTCTCCGCGATCGGCGCTCCGCCGTAGGAGATCCAGCGCACGCGGCTCGCGTCGAGCTGCGCGAAGGCAGGGTGGCGCACGACCGCGTGGTAGATCGCGGGCACCGAGACGAGCTGGTTGACCCCGTGCTCGCCGACCGCTCGGAAGAACCCGTCGAAGTCCAGCGGGCCGGAGAGGATCTCCACGCGACCGCCGTGCTCGAGCATCGGGATCAGCTGGCTGTTGCACCCCGTCACGTGGAACAGCGGAACCGAGACGAGCGTCGAGATGTTCGGGCCCTCCGAGCGGTCCACCGCGAGACAGCGAAAGGCGTTCTCGCTGTTGGTGAGGAAGTTCTGGTGCGAGGTCATCGCGCCCTTCGGGAAGCCCGTCGTCCCGCTCGTGTAGAAGATCGCCGCGAGCTCATCCGGCGAGATGTCGTCCACCGCCACGGGCTCGCCCTGCGGCAGCGCCACATCGGGCGCGAGCGTGAAGACCGCGCCGGAGTCCTCGACCACGTAGGCCGCCTCCTCCTCGGTGAAGCGCGTGTTCACCGGCACGACCGCCGCCCCCAGCATCTGCGCCCCGAAGAAGGCGAGGATCCATTCGATCCCGTTTCCGAGGCGGATCGCCACACGATCGCCCCGCCCGACGCCCAGCTCGCGCAGACCGCCCGCCACCACCATCGATTCGTGCCAGAGCTCACCGTAGGTGAGCGAGGGTCCCCCGACCTCGAGCACCGCGGTCGCCGCCGCGTCGCGTTCGACGCTCGTGCGAAGCATCTCCACGAGCGAGTCCGGCCGCCCGACGTAGCGCGCGATCCCCTCGGCGTCTCGCTCCACGCCTGACCCGTCGAAGGGGTTGCGCCCCCGTGGCAGTGGCTCGGGCATCTCTCTCTCCCTCCGTCGTGGTCTGGGCTTCTCAGCAGCTCGGGGCTGCGCGCAAGAGGCTACGCCCACGCCCTCCCATGCGCTCCCCCCTTACTAACACTAGTGTAAGTTAGCGAGGGGGAAAACGAGCCGGGGGCGCCGAGCGCCACTCGGGAAGGGAGCGCCGCGATGACGCAGATCGACCTCAGCCAACTCGACATCACGGAGACCAACCGCGCCGTGCGCGAGCTGATCGCCGTGACCGAGAACGCGCGCCACCGCTACCTGCTCGAAGCCTACGATCTGCATCGCAACCTCGAGCACGCGGGGCGATTCGAGGAGATATTCGCCCCCGAGATGACCGTCGAGCACCCCGTCTACCGCTTCGAGCTCGCCGGCCAGCCGCCGCTGCGGCTCGAAGGGCGCGAGCAGGTCGAACCGGTCTACCGACTCTGGGCGGAGACGAACCAGTCGATCTTCTACACCGAGAGCGAGTCGATCGCGGTCGGCGACTGGCTCGTCGTGAGCACGATGCTCGGCTACCAGCAGGTGCTCGGTTCGGTGCTCAGCGCCGCCGGCGTGGAGGCCGACGAGGACGCGATGTACCTGCAGCGCGGCCGTGTCGCGATGATCTGGCCATATGACGAGCGCTGCCGCCTCGTCGGCGAGAACGTCTGGGAGTACGAGCAGAGCGAGCACGAGCTGATCCGGCTCGACTCCGAGCAGGTCCTCACAACCGAGCGTGCCGCGGAGCTGCTCGACCCGCTGATCCGCCCGCTCGCCCCGTTCGAGGAGGAGCTGCTCCCCGCCTAGGCGGGGACGAGATCCGCGCCCGCGCGGCGCGGGTCGATCAGGATCTTCGCGTGCGCCTCGGGGTCGCCGAGCGCCGCGAACGCTCGCTCGACGCCGTCCAGCCCGACCGTCCCGGTGAGCAGCGGGCGCGGATCGACCTTGCCCTCGGCGAGCATGTGCAGCGTGTCGCGGAACTCCAGCGGCGTGTAGCCGACCACGAAGCGCAGCTCGATCTCCTTGTTGATCGCCATCGAGGGACGGAACCGGTCCGCGCCCATGCAGACGCCGACGACGACCACGCGGGAGAACAGCGGCGCGCCGCGATCACGGCTGTCGATGATCCCGGGCACGCCGACGCACTCGAAGACCACCGGGCGCTTGGGCGTTGACGCCCGAGCCGCCTCGGTCGACCCGCCAGACGTGCCATGCCAGGCCGACCGGCAGCCGCTGCAGCTTCTCGATCGTCGTCGAGCGCGAGCTCCGCGCGCCTCGGGCATCGATGTCGAGGTGGCCGCGGCCGCGCGCCGCCGTGAAGGGCGAGCCTCGCGCGGGATCGACCACCACGTCGGCGCCGCACGCGCTCGGCGAGCGCGCGGCGGCCGGCGGAGTAGTCGCTGGCGACGACCGTCCGCACGCCCTCGCGCCTTGAGCATGCAGGATCACCGCGAGCCCGATCGGCCCGCAGCCGACCACGACCGCCGACGTCGCGCTTTCCGACCTCGCTGCGCCGGACGGCATGCCAGCCGACCGCCATCGGCTCGGTCAGCGCGCGAGCTCGGGGCGAGCCCGTTGGGCACGGGCAGCATCAGCGCCTCCTCGACGATCATCTGCTCGGCGTAGGCGCCCGGCGCGCGCGCGCGACAGGCCGATCGCGTGCGATGCCCGTCGGCGTGCGCAGCAGCGGCAGCGCGACCACCGGCGTGCCGGCCGGCACCTTGCGCGGCATCCTCGGCCCGTACTCGGCGACCGCGCCGCAGAACTCGTGGCCGAACACCACCGCGCTGATCGGAGCGCATGAAGCCCTCGTAGCCGGCCTCCGCGAGACCTCGGCCAGCTCGTCGCAGTGCTCGCGCGCGTGCAGATCCGAGCCGCAGATCCCGCAGCGCAGCACCTCGATCCGGACCTGGCCCCTGCCCGGGTCCGGCGTGCTCGCCTCATCGAGCTCCAGCCGTGCGGCCGTGCACGCGACGGTTCTCATGCTCGCTTCTCCTCTGCTCCTGCCATCCATCCTCACTCCTTCGCGCCGCGTGGCGCAGCGTCCTCGATCGGACTGCAAGTTACAGACTGTCAACTTAGCGGCTGGAACGAGGAGGAGAGGCCAATCGACCCTCGCGGTCGTATTCGTCGATCTGCCCGCGCCCGCCTCAGCGTGCGTGTCAAGCGCGCCGAGACGGCACGGGGAGCGAAATGCAGACGCCTCAGAGACAACGCCGGGAGCAGCGAGCTCGCCGAGGAGAGCACGCGACGCTCCAGAGGGCAGCCGCGGCGGCCGAGGCGCTCCTGCGCGAGCACCCCGACGCGCTGATCTTCACGCAGTCCGCGGAGGGCCAGATCGTGCCCGTTCCCGACGTCGCTCGGGCTCGAGCGTTTACCCCGTCCTCGACGGACGAGGCGCGCACGGGAGTCGACCTCTGCGTGGCTGAGGACCGCATGGCCGTCGTCAACGCTTGGATCGAGCTCAAGCGCAACGGCGTCGCCGAGGCCCGGGCACGGCTGCGCAGCGACCCGCAGACCTGGCGCGCGGTGCGCATGCTCGACCTGCGTCCGACGCACGGCGTGATCCTCACGATCGGCTGGATCGTCGGACGTGACGAGACGCGAGCCCCCGAGCCGGCCATGGAGCCCGTTTCGAGCACACCGCGCTTCTGCACGCGCCGTCAGGACAGCGAGGGCAACGTGCTCGAGTGCGACCAGGCCTACCTGCAGATGCTCGGCCATTCCCATGAAGCCGAGGTCGTCGGGCACCCGACCTTCGAGCAGGTGCATCCCGACGACCAGGCGCGACTGATCGAGAGCTGGATCGCGATGGTCGCCACGGGCCGCCCGCAGATGACACGCGTGCGCATGCGGCGTGGCGACGGCAGCTGGCTGTGGGTCGACACGACCTACCACAACTACCTCGGCGACCCCGAGGGCGGCTATGTGCTCGCCGAGTGCATCGACGTCTCGGCCGAGATGGCCGCACAGGAAGCGCTGCAGGATCGCGAGGCGCTGCTCCGCGGGCTGATCGAGGAGATGCCCGACGGGCTCGTGCAGCTCGATGCGCAGCGCGAGGTCGTCTACCACAACACCCGCCTGCTTTCGATCCTCGGTCGCGACGGGGCCGCTGCCGACGGGGCGCCGAGCAGCCTCGATGGGCTGCTCGCGGGGTTCGCACTCGACGAGCGGGCCGCACTCGACGCGGCGCTGGACGCGGCGCTCGGTGCCGGAACCGGGGGCGATGTGGAGCTCGTCGCCGAAGCGGCCGGTGAGGCCCGCTACGTGGTCTTCAAAGTCAGGCCGCTGCGGCGCCAGGACGCGCTCGTCAGCGGCGCGATCGTCGCCGTCCAGGACGTGACCGACAGCGCCTGCGCGCGCCGCGAGCTGGAGCGGCAGGCGAGCACCGACGCGCTGACGGGCGCGCGCAACCGCGCCGCGATCATCACCTCGCTGCGCGCGGAGATCGAGCAGCTCGGCGCCGCGGGCGTGGTCTACGTCGATCTCGATCGTTTCAAGCAGGTCAACGACACCTTCGGACACTCCGCGGGCGACGAAGTGCTGCTCGAGGCCACGCGCAGGCTGCGTGCCGCGATGCGTGCCGATGACCTGCTCGGGCGCCTCGGTGGCGACGAGTTCCTCGTCGTCCTGCACGGGATCGCGGGAGTCGATGCGGCGATCGGAGCCGCCGAGCGGTCAGCGCAGCGCTGCGCGGCGTCTACGAGCTCGCGACGACGACCGTCGAGCTCTCGGCGAGCATCGGCGTTGCCTACCTCGACGGCCCGCGGATCGACGCCGAGCAGCTGATCGAGCGCGCGGACGACGCGATGTACGTCTCCAAGCGCGACCGCCAGGGCCTCCCGGCTCTGGCCACCTGCTGAGCGTGGCTCTCACGCTCAGCTCGGCATCAGCGAGAGCCACCAGCGGGCGTGGCCGAGCAGCCGCTCCGGTGTGTAGCGGCGCGGGTTCTCGAGCACCATCAGCGCGTACTCGTCGGCCATCGCGGAGAGGATCCGCGCCGTCAGTTCGGGGTCCTCGGAGAGGTCGCCGGGCAGCGAGCCGGGCCGTACCGCGGCCGTGAGCGAGCGCAGCACGCGCTCGCGCCCGTGCACGATCCGCTTGCGCAGGCTCGCGGGCGCGCCCTCCGATGGGGTGAGCACCAGCCTCCAGGTCTCCGGGTTCGCGGCCACGGCCGCGAGGTATTTGCCGAGGCTCTCGATCATCAGCTCGGCGGGGTCGCCGGTGCTGAGGTCGGTCAGGGCGGTCGTTTCGATCTGCTCCAGCGCGCGTGACATCTCCCGCGCCACGATCGCCTCGAGCAGCCCTTCGAGACCGCCGAAGTGCTCGTAGACGATCGGTCGCGTCACGCCCGCGCGCGCCGCCACGAGCTGGATCGAGACGCCGGGGAAACCACGCTCGGCGACGATCGTGCGCGCCACGTCGAGCACCTGCTCGCGGCGTGCAGCCGCGCTCATGCGCCGGCGGGGTCCGCTCTTCACCGCTGTCACGTGCCGCATCTTACGCCGGATTCCGGCTAACCGAACCAGCGCTTGGCGATCTGCTCGATCGTGCCCATCGTGCGCACCGTCGTCGCGCCGAGCAGACGCTCGAGCGCCTTCCAGTCGAGCGTCGAGTCGCTCACGCCGCCCGCGGGGAGCCAGAAGAGCTCGTGCGCGGCGAACTCCAGCCGCTCGCCCTCGGGAGCAAGGGCGAGAGCCTCGCGGCGCGCCTTCGCACCCGGCTGCTCGCGCAGCAGCACCACCTGCAGCTTGCCCCCGCCACCGGGCGGGAACGGCTCGGCGGCGGCGATCGCGCGCAGCTCGCTCGCGCTGCGGATGAACGTGGGCACCTCATAGCCGAGCGCCTCACGCAGCCCCTGCTCGAGCGTCCTCTGCAGCGATGCGTCCGAGCGCCTGCCGCCGTCGAAGCCGAGGTTGCCGCTCGCGCGGAAGGTCTCCACCTCGCCGAGGCCGAGCGCTTCCACGCATGTCCGCAGCTCCTCGTTGGAGATCCGCCGCCCGCCGAGGTTCATCCCTTTCAGGAACGCGGCGTGGCGGAGCATCCGCAGACCTTAGCCCGCCCGCACGGCCGCTGCGAGCGCGGGCGCGAGATCGCCGTGGCGAGCCACCTCGACCCGCTCGAGACCGAGCCAGCCTGCCATCTGCGCGAGCTCCGCGGCGAGCTCCTGGGCGACGAGCGCCGGATCCTGCCCGGCCTCGAGGAACGCGCCGCGCACGCGCAGCGTCCGGGTCGCCGCGTCCGCCTTCAGGTCGACGCGGGCGACGAGCTCCTCGTCCGAGCAGGAAGGGCAGCACGTAGTAGCCGTGCACGCGTTTCGTCGGCCGGCGTGTAGATCTCGATCCGGTAGCGGAAGCCGAAGATCCGCTCGGCGCGCTCGCGCCGCCAGACGAGCGAGTCGAAGGGGGAGAGCAGCGCCCGCGCCCGGACGCGCGCGGGGCCGGCGCGCGCCGGGCCACAGGTAGGCGGGCGCATCCCAGCCCTCCACCTCGACGGGCTCCAGCTCACCGGCGGTCGACGAGCTCGGCCACGCGCGCCTTGGAGGCGGCGCGGGGGAGACGGAAGTAGTCGCCGATGTCGGGCTCGGTGGCCACGCCGAGCGCGCGCGCCGAGATCCGCACCAGCTCGCGCTGCGCATCGGCCTCGCTCGGGCGTCGGGGCGGCGAGCACGGCGGCGGGCAGCACCCGCTCGGTGAGGTCGTAGATGCGCTCGAAGTTGCGCGCGGTGCGCGGTCGTGACGCGCGCCCGCGTAGAACAGGTACTCCAGAGCGCGTCTTGCCGTCGTGGCGCTCCCACATGCCTCGCCTGCGCGGTCGGGTCGCGTGTGACCGGTGTCGAGCGGCCCGCAGCGGGCCGCCGCTCGCGACCAGCGCGAGCACCTCGCTCGAGCAGCTCAGGGCGCTCGCGGCCATGCGCGTCGCACGCTGTCCCAGGCCTCGCGGTCGGCGCGCGCCATCCGCCAGCGCAGCAGCGGCTGCAGCGCGACCGGCAGCAGCGACGCTTCGTGGGCCCAGTACTCGAACAGCTCGCGGCGCTCCGGGTGCGGGCGGGCGCGCTCGCGCCCGAGCCGACGTGCACGGCGAGGCGGTCGATCAGCTCGCGCGGGTAGGGGCCGAGCCGGGAGAAGAGCGGCAGGTAGTGCGAGCGGCAGAGCACGCTGACCGAGTCGAGCTGCAGCAGACCCGACACGAGCGATCGCGCGGCGGATGTGCCCGGCGTCGACGCGCCCGGCCGGTCGCGGATCGGCGAAGCCCTGCGCGGCCAGCGCGATCCGGCGGGCCGCGGCGGCGCTCAGCCGCCTGGGAGCCTGCGCGGTGCTCAGGCCGCGGCGCCGGCGCCGACGCGCTCGGCGAGGATCGAGGCGAGTCGGGCGCGGTGGCGCTTGGCTCCGCCGAGCAGCGCGGCGTCGAGCTGCGCGCGCTTGTAGAGCCAGTGCACGTCCGCCTCCCAGGTGAAGCCGATGCCGCCGTGGGTCTGGATCGCGCTCGCGGTGACCTCGCGCCCGGCGGTCGGACGCGCACGCCTTCGCCATCGCGGCCGCCTCGGCGAGCTGCTCGGGCTCGGCGTCCGCCGTCCAGGCGGCGAAGGCGGCGGTCGAGCGCGCCTTCTCGGTTTCGAGCAGCATCTGCGCGCAGCGGTGCGAGACGGCCTGGTAGGAGCCGACGGGCACGCCGAACTGTTTGCGGTCCTTGACGTACTCGACGGTCATCGCGAGCGCGCGGTCGCACACGCCGACGAGCTCGGAGCTGACCGAGACGAGCGCGCGGCCGAGGCCTGCGCAGGCGCCGCCGTCGCCGACCGGCTCGCCGCCGGAGGACGCTCACGCGCGCGGTCGAGCGGGTCGGGTCGACCGACGTCGACCGGTGTGACCTCCGCCTCCTCGGCGCTCACGATGCGCCCGCTGCCGTCCTCGTCGATCAGCACGAACACCGCCGCCTCGCGCCCGCCGATCACGAGCTCGGCGGTGCCGTCGCTCGCGCGTCGCCGAGCGCGCCGACCGTCTCGCCGGAGGCGAGCCCCGGCAGCCAGCGCTCGCGCTGCTCGGCGGAGCCGTCCTGCTGGATCACGGTCGCGGCCATCGCGGTGGCGAGGAACGGCACGGGCGCGAGCGAGCGCGCCCAGCTCCTCGCAGAGGATCGAGAGCTCGATCTGCCCGAGGCCCTGGCCGCCGTGCTCCTCGGCGATCGCGATGCCGGCCCAGCCGAGCTCGCTGAGCTCCCTCCAGAGCGCCTCGTCGACGGTGCCGGCCTCGGCGTGCTCACGCACGCGCTCGGGCTTCGCGCGCTCGGCGAGCAGCTCGCGCGCGGTGCGCTGGATCTCGCGCTGGTCGTCGGTCAGGCCGAAGTCCATCAGGCGGCGACCTTCAGGCGGGGGAGGCCGAGCACGCGCTCGGCGACGATGTTCTTCAGCACCTCGGTCGTGCCGCCCTCGATCGTGTTGCCGCGGGCGCGCAGGAACTCGTAGCTCCAGCTCGTCCCCGCGGTCAGCGCGGCGGGGCCGACGATGTCGACGGCGAGCTGGGTGAGGCGCTGGTTGGTGTCCGACCACAGCCACTTCACGAGCGAGCCCTCGGGGCCGGGCTGGCCGTAGCGCTCGACGTCGGTCAGGCCCTTCCAGGCGAGCAGCCGGATCGACTCGCAGCGCATGTGCAGCTCGGCGAGCTCGTCGGCGTAGAGCGGGTCCTCGAGCAGGCCGCGCTCGGCCGCGACCGCGATCGTGTCGTCGAGCAGCTGGCGCAGGCGGATCTGCAGCGCGAAGCCGAGGCCCGCGCGCTCGTTCATCAGCGTCGTGAGCGCGACCTTCCAGCCGTTGCCGACGCCGCCGACGACGTTCGCGTCGGGGATCCGCGCCTCCTCGATGAAGAGCTCGTTGAACTCCGCCTCGCCGGTGATCTGGCGCAGCGGGCGCACCTGCACGGCGTCCTGCTCCATGTCCATCAGGAAGTAGGTGAGGCCCTTGTGCTTGGGCACGTCGCCGTCGGTGCGGGCGACGAGCATGCACCACTTCGAGTACTGCGCGCCGCTCGTCCAGACCTTCTGCCCGGTGACGACCCACTCGTCGCCGTCCTTGACGGCCTTCGTTTTCAGCGCGGCGAGATCCGAGCCGGCCTCGGGCTCGGAGAAGCCCTGGCACCAGATCTCCTCGGCGCGAGAGGATCGGCGAGAGGTAGCGCTCCTTCTGCTCGTCGGTGCCCCAGACCATCAGCGTCGGGCCGCCGAGCAGCAGGCCGAGCGTGTTCGCGGGCAGCGGCACGCGCGCGCGGCCGATCTCCTCGAAGTAGATCGCCGACTCGGTCAGCGAGGCGCCGCGTCCGCCGTACTCGGTGGGCCAAGCGGGTGCCGCCCAGCCGGCGTCGTAGAGGCGGCGCTGCCAGTCACGGCGCCACTTGTAGTGGGCGTCCTCGCCGCCCTCGGTCGGCTCGGCCTCGGGCCGGTTGGCCGCGAGCCAGGCGCGCAGCTCGTCGCGGAACGCGATCTCCTGGGGGCTGAAGGTCAGGTCCATGGGGTGACAGAAGCCTACTTCAGGCAGGCGTGCGCCGCCGCCACGCACACGCGGCGGGCGTCGAGCCGAGTTCGGTGCGGCGCGCCTAGCGGACGCGTGCGACGCTCGCGCGGCAGCGTCGGACGGTGCGCGTGCGCGAGGCGTGATCGAGCTCGCCGTCGGCGAGGAGGGGCTCATCGAGATCTTCGCGAGCAGACGGTGCAGCCCGGCCTTCAGCGCGGCGCCGTTGATGCGGACCATGATCATGCCCTTGACCGCGCTGTGGGCGGTGCGGCGGGCGAGTCTGCGGCCGTCGATGTAGAAGGTGACGTTCGAGACGCCGGTCGATTTGACGCCGGCCGTGAACGTGCTGCGGACGCATTTCGCCGGGCCGACCAGCGACGGCACTGACGCCGAGAAGCTGGCCGTGCCCGATTTCGCGGAGCCGTGCCGGTGCCGGAGCCGGACGGGCTGGAGGAGGTCGTCACTTCGTGGATCGTGTGATCTTCGGGACTTTTTCTTCACCGGCCGCGATCGGCGTGACGAGCACGCCGCGGAGGTCTCGACGAACGGTTCCCCTCGCCGGAGTCGGGCGTCGCCGTGACGCTCGCCGCGTTGGCGTAGAAGCCCGCCGTCGCATCGGCGGTGGTCAGCGTGTGCATGCACAGGAAGGTGGCGCTCGCGCGCGGCTGCGATCCGGCCCGAGGTCACCGCCGGCGTGGTGTCACAGCCGGTCGGAGAAGCTGCCGAACGTGAGCGGCGTGTTGCCCGTGTTCGTCACGAGCGTCTCGTAGTCGACCGTCTGCCCGACGACGCCCGGCATCGGCTCGAGGTGAACGGGCCGCCGAGCGACTGCAGCGTTTCGATCGCGAACTGCGGGTTCGGGCCGCATTCGGTCTGTTCGTGGATGTTGAAGCCGCCCTTCAGCCCGTTCGTGTTGAAGTGCGCGCGCAGGTCCACGCCGGCCTTGCCGAGCGGCGCCGCGATCGGGATCACCTCGGTCGCTCTGGAGCCTTTGAAGCTGAAGGTCGTGGGGGGGAAGACGTAGGTCAGCGTCGGGCCGGGCCGCTGGTTGAAGACCACACGCTGGGAGACCGTGTTGTGTTCCGCTTCCGGGAAGTTCGAGTATTCGACCGTGATCTGGTGCATTCGATCGTGACCGCGGCGTTTCGGAGTTTTCGCTTCGAGCCGGATCGCTTCCTGAGCCTGCGCTTTCGCCTGGCGGTGCGCTTTGTTCGTCGCTTTCGCATCTTTGCGCGCGGGCGGCCCGCTTCCTTCTGCAGGCGCAGCGTTTCGCGTTCGGCCGTGCGTTCGGCGGCCTTCACCGCGTGCTGGGCGGCGCGTTCGCTCGGGTCGGTGCCGCTCGCCTGGCCGGTCGGAGCGACGGTCGCCAGCGCGAGGATCGCGAGGATCGCGAGCGCGAGCAGCCGGTTACGCCGCACGCTGCTGCGTCCGTTCGACCTGTGCGCCCCGAGGCGCCGCTCTGACGCCTCATGAGATGCTCACTGTCCGGTCCCGCTCCATGGGTTACTTCTCCCGTCTGAAGCCCTGCCACATTTCCCGATTTTTGATTCCGCGCCTTCCCCCTCCAGGAGATGCGGCTACCGCTCAGTCAGTCTCCCGGTAGCAGCCCCCGATAGATCATCCTTTACGGGTGATCTTCGGGTTAGGCGCGGGGTGATGATACGGGTGATGCAGGTCTCACCCGTTTGGCTCCGCGAACCGATAGGATCCCGACATGGCGGACACGACATCGATCACTCGTCGCCCTCGGGCGGTTCGACGATCTGCTCGCCCGCGGGCTGCGCGGCCTGATCGAAGACGATCCGACGCCTCGAGCTGGTCGCCGAGGACGTCTCGCGCGCCCAGCTCACGATGGTGCTGCGCGCGCGCCGGCCACGGGTCGTGATCCTCGACGCCGCGCGGCTGCGCAGCCCCGCCGAGGTCCGCACCCTCACCGCGCGCCACCCCGGCACGCACCTGCTGCTGCTCGCCGACCGCCCCTCGAGCGTCGAGTCCGCGCAGCTGCTCGCCTTCGGCGCCTCGGCCTGCCTCGCGAAGGCGACGCAGTCGCGCGACGTGCTCAACGCGATCCACCTCGCCTCACGCGGCCTGCAGCTGACGCCTCGCGACGGCAGCGGGGTCGCCCGGGCGCGGGCCTGCTCACCGCGCGCGAGGCCGACGTGCTCGCGGGCCTGCAGCAGCGGCGCTCGAACGCCCAGATCGCGGCCGAGCTGCACGTCAGCATCGAGACCGTGCGCACCCACGCGCGCCACATCTACCGCAAGCTCGGCGTCTCCTCGCGGCGCGAGCTGCTCGCTCCGGCGACGCTCGGCGCCGCCGACCGAGAGCCGGGACCGGCGCGCCACGGCGCGCACCCGCGGCTGAGCGCAGCAGGCGCTCTGGGCGGCCGCGCGCGGCGCTAGATTCGAGCCGTGGACGCCTCCGCCTCAGGCGCGAGCGAGCTTCGCGTCGCTCATCTCGACGCCGACGCCTTCTACGTCTCGATCGAGCTGGGACGCCGCCCCGAGCTGCGCGGCCTGCCGGTCGTCGTCGCGGGCACCGGGCCGCGCGCGGTCGTCACGACCGCGAGCTACGAGGCGCGGCGCTTCGGCGTCGGCTCGGCGATGCCCGCCTCGCGGGCGCGGCGGCTGTGCCCGCAGGCTGTCTTCCTGCCGCCCGGACTTCGCCACCTACCGGGACGTCTCGGCGCGGATGATGGCGATCGTCCGCGCGCACGTCGAGCAGCGTCGAGGTGGTCGGGCTCGACGAGGCCTACCTCGACCTCGACGGGCCTGTTCTCCCCGCGCGCGGCGATGCGCCGGCTGCGTCGCCGAGATCAGCGCGGAGGTCGGGCATCACGCTGCTCGGTCGGGATCGGGCCCAACAAGCTCGTCGCCAAGGTCGCCTCCGACGCCGAGAAGCCCGCGGGCTTCGTCGTGCTCACGCGCGAGCAGGCCTGCGCGCGCTTCGCCGCCTCGCCGCCCGAGCCTCGTCCCGGGGATCGGCCCGAAGACGGCCGCCAAGCTCGCGGCGATGGGCTTCGAGCACGCTCGGCGCGCTCGCCGCGGCATCCGAGCGAGCTGCTCGCGGAGCGCTTCGGCCCGAACCTCGGACGCGACCTGCGCGCGGCGCGCGCGCTTCGAGCACGACGGCGGTCGTCCGCGGCGCGCAAGGTCGTCTCCGAGTCGCGCGAGCGCACCTTCGACACGCGACATCAGCGACGCCGGCGAGATGCGCGACGTCGCTGCGCGAGATGGCGGTGGAGCTCTGCGAGAGCCTCGCCGCGCAACGGGCGCGCCGGGCGGACGATCGGGATCAAGGTCCGCCTCGACGACTGGACGACGGTGACGCGCGCGCACACCCTTCCCGCGCCCACGCGCGACGGCGAGCTCGTCGCCGCCGAGGCGCTGCGCCTGCTCGCCGAGTACGCGCCCGCCGCGTCCCGTGCGGCTGCTCGGCGTGCGGGTGGCCGGGCCTGCAGCGCGACCGCGGTGAGATCGCGGCGCCGAGCGCGCCGGCGGACGCGCCGCAGCTCGCGCTGCCGGTCTAGCTCGCGCTGCCGGTGTAGGATCGCGCCCATGACGCTGGTCGACGCGTGCCGGGGACGCCGAGCTCGACTGTCGAACGCAGCGGCTCGGGCGAGCCGCTGCTGCTGATCATGGGCATGAGCGGCACCGCGCTGCACTGGGGCGAGCCGTTCCTGGAGGCAGCTGCGCGGGACTTCGACGTGATCGCCTACGACCACCGCGGCGTCGGCGCGAGCACGCGCGCTCACCGACGGCAGGATCACGATCGCGCAGATGGCCGAGGACGCGGCGGGGCTGCTCGGCGCGCTCGGCCTCGACTGCGCCCACGTGCTGGGGATCTCGATGGGCGGGATGATCGCCCAGGAGCTCGCGCTCGCTCACCCGGAGCGCGTGCTCACGCTCACGCTCGGCTGCACCTACTGCGGCGGGCGCGGGCAGCGCGCTGGCCCGCCCGGAGGTGATCGCAGAAGCTCAGCGAGGCGATGATGTCCGGCGACCGCGCGCGCGCGATCCGGGCGGGCTGGGAGGTCAACGTGTCACCGCGCTTTCGCCGCCGACGACGAGGCGTGGCGAGCGCTTCGCGCGCGATCGCCGAGCAGCCGCGCGGTCGCGGTGCCGGTCGTGATGGCCCAGATGCAGGCGATCGCCGCGCACGACACGAGCGCGCGTCTGCCGGGCTCGAGATGCCCGACGCTCGTGATCCACGGCACCGAGGATCAGATGCTGCCGGTCGAGAACGGCCGCCTGATCGCCTCGCTGATCCCGGGCGCGCGAGCTCGAGATCTTCGACGACGTGGGGCATCTCTTCTTCTGGGAGCAGCCCCGAGCGCAGCGGCCGAGCTGGTGCGCGGGCACGCGGCGGTGCGCGCCTGACGAGCCCGCCGAGCCGCCCGGCGCGCTGTCGTCGTCGCGGACGGCACGCTGCTCGCCGGGCGAGCTCGACGGCGAGGGACCGCCGGTGGTGCTGCTGCACGGCCTGACCGCGACGCGGCGCTACGTGGTGATGGGCTCGCGCACGCTCGAGCGCTCGGGCCACCGCGTCCTCGCCTACGACGCGCGCGGCCACGGACGCTCAGCGCCGGCGCCGACGGCGATTACGGCTACGCGCGGCTCGCCGCCGACATCGGCGCGCGCTGCTCGACGCGGCCGGCATCGCGCGCGCCGTGCTCGCGGGCGCGTCGATGGGCGCCCAGAGCGCCGTGCGCTTCGCGCTCGATCACCCCGAGCGCGTGGCCGGTCTGGTGCTCGTGACGCCCGCCTTCGATCCCGCCCGCTCGGGCGCCCCGCAGGAGCTCGCGGACTGGGACGCGCTCGCGCGGGGCTCCGTGAGGGCGGGGTCGAGGGCTTCCTCGCCGCCTACACCTCGAGCGCGTGGCCGAGCGCATGCGCGCGACGGTCGAGACCGTGCTCCGCCAGCGCCTCGCCGCGCACGAGCACCCGCTGGCCGTCGCCGACGCACTCGAAGCGGTGCCCCGCTCGCGGCCCTTCGAGTCCTTCGAGGCGCTCGCGGCGATCTCGGTGCCGGTCACGGTCGTGGCCAGCCGCGACGAGGCGGACCCGGGGCACCCGCTCGCGGTGGGCGAGCAGTGGGCGCGCGCGATCCCCGGCGCGGAGCTCGTGGTCGAGCCGCTGGAGAGCCCGCCGCGCTCGCCGATCGCCTGGCAGGGAGGTCAGCTCTCGCGTGTGATCGCCGCCGTAGCGGCAGACGCACGTACGTGATAACGTACAGCGCATGACGGCGTGCGACTGGGACGGGAGCTTACGACCGCATCTCGGGCATCCAGCAGGGCTGGGGCGCGGAGGTGCTCGGGCGGCTGTCGTTGCGGGGCGATGAGCGGGCGCTCGACGCCGGCTGCGGCTCCGGGCGCGTCACCGAGGCGCTGCTCGAGCGTCTGCCACGCGGGCAGGTCCTCGCCGTCGACGCCTCGCCCTCGATGGTCGCGGCGGCGCGGGAGCGCCTCTGCGCGGCGGACGGCCCGTACGCGGGGCGGGTGGAGCTGATCGCGTGCGACCTGCTCGACCTCGAGCTCGCAGAGCCGGCCGACGCGATCCTCTCGACGGCGACCTTCCACTGGATCGCCGACCACGAGCGGCTGTTCGCCCGCGTTCATGCGGCGATGAGGCCCGGCGCGCATTCGTCGCCCAGTGCGGGGGGAGGGCAACATCGACGGCCTGCGCGGCGAGGCCCGCGAGGTGCTCTCGCACGAGCCCTATGCCGCGCACTTCGAGGGCTGGCGCCGCCCTGGAACTACGCCGGGGCCGAGGTCACCGAGGCACGGCTGCTCGCGGCGGGCTTCGCCGAGGCGCGCTGCTGGCTGACGCCCGCCCCCGCGGAGCCCGACCAGCCGCGTGAGTTCCTGCGCACGATCGTGCTCGGCCCCACGTCCAGCAGCTCCCGCCGGACCTGCGCGAGCCCTTCATGGACGAGGTGATCGACGGATCGGCGAGCCCGTCGTGATCGACTACGTGCGGCTGAACATCGACGCGACCGCCTAGCCCGCGGGAACACGGATCGAGAAGGAGCCGACAGGAACGCTGACCGAGCCCGGCCCTTCGAGGCCGCCCGCGCCGATCGCCTCCTGCAGCGAGACCGATCCCGTGACGGTGTGACCGCGCGCGCCGAGACCGCCGATCGGCTCTGTGACGATCGTCCCCGCGGCCACGTCGTGATCGATCCTCGTGCCGCCGTAGGCGCCCGGGGGCATCGTGGGTTCGCGCCATCGGATCGAGTACGCACGGCGTCCGTCGGTGATCGCGATCGGGACGCGGAAGTGACGAGGATCGCGGTGTGACCGAGCCTTTCCCGGCCGATGTGGGCGTGCACACTCGCGGCGGCTTCGGCGGCGCTCGCCGCCTTGCCCACGGGCGATAGCCGTAGGGCTCGGGCAGCGAGGGCGTGCAGGCGTAGCGCCCGCCGATCCAGCTCTTGGCGGTGAGGTGGCAGGTTGCGCCGTCGCGGTAGTGGATTTCCTTGACGGGGCCGTCGACCGGCACCACGTCGGCGGTGCCCGCGCCCGCGAAGTTCAGCAACTGCTTGGGCGAGGCGCGGGTGACGAACATGTAGGCGCCCTCGGGGCCGATCGTGGCGAGCGTGTGGCGCTGACCTTCGAGTACGTAGGTGATCGACTCTGCGCGCGGACCGAGCAGCCCGTAATAGATGTTGCGCAGGTCAGACTGGCGGCAGAGCGCCGCCGGGCGCGCGCCGTGGGCGCGTTCTTCGGGCGTCAGCCGCAGTCCCTTTTCATAGGTCCGGCGGTCGGCGGCACGCAGCCGCCGAGCCGTCCGCCGGTGCCGATCCAGGCGCTGGCCGGCCTCGCGTCGGCGGTGACGTTCGCGAACAGCCGGTGCTCGCCGTCGAGCAGTTCGCAGCCGTCGGAGTCGCGGCGACGGGCAGTTCGTGAAAACGCCCGTCGTCGCCGAATGCGTGGTCCTGTCCGAGCGCGCCGAGTTTGCCGTCGACGATGCGCCCGATCTGCAGGCAGCCCGTGCCGCGGCTCGTGCTCAGCTCGCGCATCCCCCAGGGCGGACCGCCCGCAGGGTCGGGCGCGGCGATCGGCAGGCGGTGGACGGTTCCCGCCATCAGCGCACCGGTGCCTTCGCTGACGTTGCCGAACGTCGAGTAGGGGAGCTTCGCGCGCGAGCCGATTTCGATCACGCCGCCCGCGGCCAGCGCGCCGAGCACAGCCAGCGCGAGAAGCACGACCAGCACGAGGTTGCGCGTGCGCGGCCGCAGCGCGCGCCTGGCCTCGGGGTAGAGCGGCGCACGGTTGCCCTCGCCCGCGGCACGCGCTGCCAGAGCTCCTCGCGCTCGCGTGGGTCGATCCGCAGCGAGCGGGCCGGGTCGGCGGCCGCGAGGCGCGCGATCGGGTCGTTGTGCGCGTGCGCGCTCACAGCGTCGATCCCGTCTGCTCGGTGAGCCCGTGCGGCTCCGGCTCGGCCTCGGCGAGCGAACGCGCGAGCCGTCGCCGCGCGCGGTGCAGGCGCACGGTGAGCGAGCCCGTCGAGCAGCCCATCACCTGCGCGGCCGTGCGATGGTCGAGCCCGTCCCAGGCGACGAGCGTGAGCGCTTCGAGGTCGCGCTCTCCCAGACAGGCGAGCGCCTGCTCCAGGCGAGGATCGCTCATCGCGAGCTCCCCGGTCGGATCGGCCGGTGGGCGCTCGGCGCGCAGCCGCTGCTGCGAGCCCCTCGCGGCGCGCATGGCCTCGTCGCTGCGTGGAGGCAACACGGCGCGCGATGCCGAGCAGCCAGGGCAGGGGTTCGCCGCGCAGCTCGGCGCGGCGACGCCAGGCGACGAGGAAGGTGTCCGAGACCACGTCCTGCACCGCGTCGGGAGCGACCCGTCGCGCGACATAGCGGACCACGGGCTCGTAGCAGTCATTGAAGACCCCCTCGAAATCGCCCTGCGGGTCGCTCACAACCCGTTAAGTGTCCGCCACCGCCTCCGACATTACATCCGCCTCGGACTCCGCCGTGGCGGCGCCGCGCAGCAGCTCCTCGTAGCGCCCGCCGCGCCGAGGCGAGCTCCTCGTGGGTGCCGCGTTCGACGATCCTGCCGCCGTCGAGCACGAGGATCTGGTCGGCGTCGCGGATCGTCGAGAGGCGGTGGGCGATCGCGATCGTCGTGCGGCCGCGCGAGAGCTCGTCGAGGGCGTGCTGGACGGCGCGCTCGGTCTCGTTGTCGAGCGCCGAGGTGGCCTCGTCGAGGATCAGCACGGGCGGGTTGCGCAGGACCGTGCGCGCGATCGCCATGCGCTGCTTCTCGCCGCCGGAGAAGCGGTAGCCGCGCTCGCCGACGGGCGTGTCATAGCCGTCGGGCAGCGAGGCGATCAGCTCGTGGATCTGCGCCGCCCGCGCGGCGTCTTCGATCTCCTCGTCGCTGGCCTCCGGGCAGGCGAAGCGCAGGTTCTCGCGGATCGAGGCGTGGAAGAGGTAGGTCTCCTGCGAGACCAGCCCGACCGTCGTCGGCGAGCGACGCGAGCGTCGTGTCGCGGATGTCGATGCCGTCGATCGCTGACGCGCCCCGCGCTCGGGCTCGTAGAGCCGCGCGACGAGATAGGCGAGCGTCGTCTTGCCCGAGCCCGTCTCGCCGACCAGCGCGGTGCGTCGTCCCGGCCGGGATCTCGGCGTCGATCTCGCTGCAGCGTCCACGGCGCGCCGTCGTCGTAGCGGAACCAGACGCCGCTGAGGCTGCACGTCGCCGCGGACTCGGCCGAGCGGCTGCGCGCCCGGGCGCTCGACGATGTCGACGGGCAGGTCGAGGTACTCGAAGATGCGCCCGAACAGCGCCAGCGAGGTCTGCACTTCCAGGCCGACGGAGAGCAGCGACTGGATCGGGAAGAGCAGCCGCGTCTGCAGCGTGCGTGAAGGCGACGACCGTGCCGATCGAGATCACATGCCCTGCGAGCCGAACTCGAGGCCGCCGAACAGGTAGACGAGCGCCGGCATGATCGCGAAGCTCATCTGCACGGTGGCCATCCGCCAGCGTCCCGCCATCCGCGCGCGCACCTCGAGGTCGGCGAGTTCGCCGGACTCGCCGCTGAAGCGCCGCACCAGCTCGGGCGAGCGGCCCATCGTCTTGCCGAGCAGGATCCCCGACACCGAGAGCGACTCCTCGACGAGCGTCGACATGTCCGCGAGGCGGCTCTGGCGCACCGACTGGATGCGCCGGCGCTCCTCGCCGACGCGGCGCGTCAGCCAGACGAAGAAGGGCAGCAGCACGAGCGAGAACGCGGCCAGGCGCCAGTCGAGCAGGAACATCGCGACCACCGTCGCGACCACCGTCGTCACGTTCTGGACGATCGAGGTGGCGGTCGAGGTGACGACGCTGTCGATGCCGCCGATGTCGTTCGCGATCCGCGACTGCACCTCGCCCGTGCGGGTGCGCGTGAAGAAGGCGAGCGACATGCGCTGCAGGTGCGCGTAGACGGCTGCGCGCAGGTCGTGCATCACGCGCTGGCCGACCTGGTTTGAGATCCATGTCTGCGCGACGCCGATCACGCTCGGTGATGATCGACAGCGCGATCATCCCGCCGACCAGCTCGACGAGCAGCGTCGTGTCGTGTTTCGGGTAGGCCTCGTTGATGATTTCCCGCAGCAGGAACGGGCTGATCACGCCGAGCGCCGAGGCGACGAAGATCAGCGCGAGCAGGCGGCTCGAGGCGCGCCGCGGTAGGGCAGGAAGAGCCGCGCGATGCGGCGCAGCGAGACGGGCGTCGGAGGGGATGTCCTCGGGACGCAGGTCCGGTGTGCGACCGTGGCGGCCTTCCCCCGACCGCCCCGTCGAGAAGGGCTGCGCGCTCACCGTTTGACTTTAGCGGCGGGTCCAGAGCGGGCTTGGCGGCACGAGGCGACCCCTAGACTTCCAAGGGTCTTGAGCACGCCGACCTTCGAACTCTCCCCGGAGCAGATCCGCGTGCTGGGATGCCTGCTGGAGAAGCAGCGCACCACCCCGGACGCCTATCCGCTCTCGCTCAACGCGCTGCGCCTGGCCTGCAACCAGTCGACGAACCGCGATCCCGTCGTCGACTACGACGAGGCGACGCTGCGCGACGCGCTGCACCGCCTCGAGCGGCGCGGCCTCGTGCGGCTCGCGAGCGGAGCGGGCAGCCGCGCCTCGAAGTACCGCCACCTGCTCGCCGAGCGGCTGCCGATGGACCGTGCAGAGGAGGCGGTGATGTGCGTGCTGATGCTGCGAGGCGCGCAGACCCCGGGCGAGCTCAAGCAGCGCGGCGAGCGCATGCACGCGTTCGACGGCCTCGAGGAGGTCCACTCCACGCTCGCGCGCCTGATCGAGCGCGAGCTCGTGGAGCGGCTCGCGCGCCGCCCGGGCCAGAAGGAGGAGCGCTACCGCGAGCTGCTGGGAGACGCGAGGCCGACGGGCGGCGAGGCGGCCGAAGAGCTCGCGCTCCGCGCGCCGCTGCCCGCATCTTCGGCGAGCACGAGCGGGCGCGCTCGCCGCGCGACCGCGGCCTCGCACCGACGGACGCCGGCAACGGCGAGGCGAGCCTCGCGCTGCGCGTGCGCTGAGCTCGAGCGCGCGGTCGCGAGCGCTCAGGGCGCGCGCTGGAGGCGGCGCTCGCCGAGCGCAGCCCGAGCGAGGAGGCGGCGCGATGAGCCACGCGGCGCTGATCCTCGCCTCCTCTTCCTCGGACACGGCCTCGGGCGTCGGGATCCCGGTGGCGATCGCGGCGGGGCTCGTCTCGTTCCTCTCGCCCTGCGTGCTGCCGCTCGTGCCGGGCTATCTCTCGACGGTGATCGGCGTGACGCCACGCGACCTGCAGGAGGGCGTGGGCGTGCGGCGCGTGCTCGTGCCGAGCCTGCTGTTCATCGCCTGCTTCTCGGCGATCTTCATCCTGCTCGGGCTCAGCGCGACGGCGATCGGCTCCTCGCTGCGGACCACAAACACACGCTCGACCAGGTGGGCGGCGCGCTGATCCTGCTGATGGGCCTCGTCTTCCTCGCGACGCCGTTCATCGGCATGCTCAACCGCGAGTGGCACTCCGAGACGTTGCTGCGCCTCGCCGGCCGCGGCGGGCCGGTGCTCGCGGGCGCGGCGTTCGCGATCGCCTGGACGCCCTGCACGTGCATCACGCTCGGCGCGATCCTCACGCAGGCGGCGATCTCGAGCTCGGCGGCGCACGGCGCGCTGCTGCTCGCCTTCTACTCCGCGGGCCTCGCGATCCCGTTCCTGCTGATCGCGCTCGCCTTCGAGCGCATGACCAACGCGCTCGCCGTGGTCAAGCGCCACTTCCCCGTGATCATCGCCGTCGGCGGCATCGTGATGATCGCGCTCGGGCTGCTGATCCTCACGGGCGAGTACACGATCCTCAACAACAAGGCTCAGGAACTCACGAGCGAACTGGGTCTGCCCTCGACCTCGGTCTAGGAGCGCGTCGCCCGGCGAGCGCAGCGACAGACGGTCCTCGCGCGGGGCGAGCAGGAAGACGACGACGGCCGCAGCGAAGATGACGCCGCTCTCGTAGAGGATCGCGCCGATCCCGTCGGCGAGCACGATCGCCCTTGTCCGAACGCGCCGCTGCCGCCGCTGCCTGTTCCATCGCGCGCACGGTCGAATAGATGTGCAGCCCCGTCGAGGCCGACGGCAGCCCGATCAACCCGCAGACCGCGAAGAAGGCAAGTCCACCGATCGGCCCGGCCGCAGTTCCGGCAACCAACGCGCCGCGGCGAGCACCCCGCCGAGGGACGTGAGCACGAAGATCAGCGCCGGAACCCACCACATGAGTGGGATCCTGATATTCGATCGGACGGCGCCGCCGGGCGGCGGCGGTCAGCTCGGCGCGCCGGAGGCCTCGCGCTCGGCGCGCTGCTCGCGGTAGCGCGCTTCCCACGCCTCCTGGTTGCGCTTCGCGTCGAGCACGAAGGGGGAGTAGCCGATCGCTTTGACGATCCCCTCGTTGATCGCGGACTCGGGGAAGGGGAGAGGGCGCATGACGTCGACGAACAGCACCACGCGGGTCTCGTCGGTGTCGTTCCAGACCTCGTGGTTGAAGGTGTCGTCGAAGATCATCGACCGGCCCTCCTCCCAGTGGCGGTAGTCCTCGCCGACGCGGATCCGGCACGCCTCGGCGTCCTGGGGCACGATCAGGCCGAGGTGATAGCGCAGCACGCCCTTGTAGGGGCCGCGGTGGTCGAGGATGTGCTTGCGCGGCGAGAGGATCGAGATCATCGCCGTCTTCATGCCCGGGATCTCGCGCATCAGCGCGGCGGTGCGGGGGCACATCTCCACCCCCAGCTTCGCCTCGAAGCCGTAGCCGTAGAGGAAGAAGGTCTTCCAGCGGTCGTCGTCGGTGATCTCGATCTGGTCCTTGGAGATGTCCTGGAAGTTCGCGAGCGCCTCGCGGTCCTCGAGCAGCGCTGCGGCCTCCTCGCGGATCACCTCCCAGTTGTCCTCGATGTGCGCGACCCACGGGAAGCGCTCGAGCGGGAAGAAGGTCGCGTCGCCGACGAGCGAGCGTTTGCCGATGAAACGCTCGATCGGCGCGAGGATCGCGTTCGCCGACCTTGATCGTGAGCTCGACCGTCCGCTCCCACAGGGACTTGGACATGCGCCCACCTCCAGCGTCGCTCTGATCCGGGGCGACCGGACCTCTCAGCAGGCACCCTAACGAACGGCCCATATCGAATCCGCGTGGCCGCCCCACTGGCGATGTTTCCGCCGCGCCGCGGCCGGGTACCGGGGATGCGTCCGGCGCACTGACGGAGCGAAAGGGGGAACCGTGCGGCGCGTGGGCCTGGAAACGCCTCCCTTTCGCGACTAGGAGAAGAGATGATCAGAGATGTGAAGCGTGCTCTGCCCGCCGCCCTGCTGGCGGTATCCGTGGCGCTGCTCGTGCAGGCCTCGGGCGCACTCGCACTCGGAGGCGCGGCGCCCCTCCGCACCGAAGGCTCGACGGCCAGCGGCGCGGTCTCCGGAACACGCTCGGTGGTGCTCACACTTACGCCCAGCAACGCCTCGGCGCTGCGCGCGCTGAACCGCAGGCGCACGCGCCGCTCTCGCCCACTCAGTTCCGTGAACAGTTCGCCCCCTCGGCGGCCGCTGTGGGCGCCGTGCAGTCCTGGGCGGCTCTTACGGGCTAGCCGAGCACGTGACGGCCGATCGCACTGCTCGTCACCCTGACCGGCCCCGCCTCGGCGCTCGGCTCGGCGCTCGGCGTCACCTTCGAGAGCTTCCAGGCTGCCGAGCGGAGCGAGCTACGTCTCGACCTCTCGGCACCGCGAAGCTGCCGAGCTCGATCGCGGGCGACGTGAGCGCGGTGACGGGCCTCTCGAGCCTCTCGCGCGCACAGGTCGACATCGTCCACCGCTCGGCCAGCGAAACGCCCGGGCTCTCGATCCCCGCGAGCTACGGCCCGCAGGAACTGTGGTCGCTCTACGACGCGCCGAGCACGCAGACGGGCGCGGGCCAGCAGGTCTCGATCATCGCCGAGGGAGACCTCAGCGCTCCGAAGGCCGACCTCGTCACCTTCGAGAAGAAATTCGGCCTGCCCGCGGTGACCTGGAACCAGATCGACATCGGCTCGCCCTCGAGCGACACCGAAGGCGATGACGAGTGGGATCTCGACACGCAGTACTCCACCGGCTTCGCGCCGGGTGTGAGCCAGGTCAACGTGTACGACGCCCCCTCGCTGGAAGACCCCGACATCCTCGCGGCCGTCGACCGCTGGGTGAGCGAAGACCTCACCCCGCAGGCGAGCTTCTCCGCGGGCGAGTGCGAGCTGCTCGCGAACCTGAGCGGCTTCACCGAATCGCTCGACGCGGTGCTCGCCGAGGCGCAGGCACAGGGCCAGACGCTGTTCACATCGAGCGGTGACACCGGCTCGCAGTGCCCGGCGCTGGTGGCCGAGAACGGCGTGCCGGCGGGTCTGCCGGGCGTCAACTACCCCGCCTCCAGCCCCGGCGCGATCGGCGTCGGCGGCACTACCGTGCTCGCCAAGGGAGAGGAAATCGGCTGGTACGCGGGCGGCGGCGGGTCGAGCCTGCTCGAGAGCACGCCCGCCTTCCAGCAGAACGCGGGCGGCAGCTTCCTGGGCGTGAAGCGCGGCGTCCCCGACGTGGCGCTGGACGCCGACCCCAACAGCGGCTACGACGTGATCGTCGGCGGCAGCGAAGAGACGGTCGGCGGTACGAGCGCTGGCGCGCCCTCGTGGCAGGGCATCTGGGCGCGCGGTGCAGGGCGCCCACGGCGGGACGCTCGGCTTCGCCGGCCCGGTGATCTACGGCGCGCCGTCGACGGCGTTCAACGACATCGTGCTCGGTGCACAACGGGCTCTTCCCGGACACGCCCGGCTGGGACTACGTGACGGGTCGCGGCACGCCTGACATCGCCGCCCTCGTCGCGGCGGGCTAGCCGCTCGAAGCATCCATAAGGCGCGGCCCGGGCCCTGCAGCGTGGGGGGCCCGGGCCGCTTCTCTTCCAGCTCCGCATCGGCGCGGGCGCGCAGCGTCGGCCGCCCGAGCGCGTGTCAGCGTGCCGACAGGGCGGATCATCCCGATCGCTTGACAGTTCGGATCATCCGCGTCTACGCTGCGAGCGCTGAGGGGTGCGTGCGCGCAAGATGCGCCGCACGGAGACGCGCGCCCGGGGGGACGCGCCAAGAGAACAAGGAGAATCGGTGATCACCAGGAGACATCGCGCCCTGCCCGGGGCCGTGCTCGCAGCGCTTTTCGCGCTCGCGGTGCCGGCGGCGGCGAGCGCCTCGGGAGTCTACGTCTCGAACTCGGCGCCAGTTGGCGCTGACACGAGCTGCGCAAGCCCGGGCTTCAACACGATCCAGTCGGCGCTCGACGCGGCGTCCGGCGAAGCGAACATCCACGTCTGTGGCGGCGTCTACACAGAACAGATCGAAATCACCAAGCCCGCGAAGCTCGCGGTCGCGACGGGCACGGGTACGGCGAAGCTGCAGATGCCGAGCTCGCCCGCGGACTCGTTGACCGAATGCGACACCGCTCCCGGGCTCGAACCCGGCCAGAAGGACGAGGTCTCGATCTGCACCGCAGGCAAGGTGTCGATCAGCGGCCTCACGATCGAAGCTCTCGCGCCGATCGAAACCTGCGCCTCGGGCCTCTACGGCATCAACGTCGGCGGCGGCGCGGAACTGAAGGCGACCAACGACACGATCATCGGCGCGGGCACCACTCTGCCGGCCTTCAAAGGCTGCCAGCACGGCGTCGCGGTCGAGGTCGGATCTCACCACGCCGCGGTGGTCGGTCACGCGATCCTCAAGGGCGACGCGATCAGCGGCTACGAGAAGAACGGGCCGACGGTCGCCGGTGCGGGATCGACGATGAAGGTGCTCGACTCCACGATCACTCGGCGAAGGCGCCGAGCCCCTACACCGCCCAGAACGGCGTCGAGATCGCCTTCGGCGCACAGGGCACGGTCAAGGGCTCGAGTGTCAGCGGCAACGAGTGCGAACTCGCCGGCGTCTGCAGCTCGACCGACATCGAAAACCAGGCCGACGGCGTGCTCTTCTACCAGGCAGCCGCCGGCTCCGGGGTGTCGGGATCGACGATCTCGAACAACGACATGGGCGTCTACTACTCCTCGGGCAGCGCCACGGTGCCCGCCAAGGCGGACGTGAAGATCTCCAAGAACCGGTTGAGCGACAACCGCTACGAGGGGATCCTGCTCGAAGAAGGCAAGGCCGGCATCTCCGGCGACACGATCGTCGGCGGCGGAGAACTGGGGATCGCGATCCTCCAGGCCTCCTACCAGGAATCCGGCGACTTCTCGAGCGCGAACAAGACCACGATCGAAGGCATGAGCGTGGCCGCCGTCGGCGTGATCGTCGAAGGCTCCGGCCCGGCCGGCTCGTTCACGATCAAGAACAGCTCGATCTCCAAAAACGCCGCCGAAGTGAGCAACCCCAGCTCGAACTTCACCGTCGTCAGGAAGAACGACACCTGAGCCGTTCGCACAGCGCCTGAGGCGCACCGAGACACATTGGGGAAGGGGCGCCATTCGGCGCCCCTTTTCCTTGTCCTCGAACGGCGATGTGCGCTGAGGAACCCAGCGCGTCGGGCCGATTGCGAGCGGGATGCGCCGGCCGATGTTCGTGCTGCGCCTGTGGCGCGGAGACTTCAGAAAACGCGGCTGACGTCCGCCTGGGTCCCTTAAACGCAACGGCCCCGGGGGCTTGCGCCGTCCCGGGGCCGAGGCGAATCAGAGGAGCGGGAGCTAGGCCGCCTCGCGCAGGGCCGCCAGCTCGGGCGACTCCGCAAGCTTCTTCAACGCACGCTGCTCGAGCTGCGAGGCACGCTCGGCGGAGAAGCCGAGCCGCTTGCCGATCGCGGTGAGCGTCTGAGGCTCCTCGCGGCCGGTGCCGAAGCGCAGGGTGAGCACCTTGCGCTCGGTTTCGGGCAGCTGCGAGATCGCGCGGTGCACGATCTCCTCGCGCTCGTGCTCCCATGCCGTGTCCTCCGGCGCCTCCGCGTCGGAGGGGAGCAGGTCGCCGAGCGCGGTGTCGCCGTCCTCACCGATCTGCTGATCGAGGCTGACGAGCGCCGCGCGCTGGTGGCGCACCTCCTCGACCTGGTCGACGGGCAGTCCGGTCTCCGCGGCGAGCTCCTCGAGCGTGGGCTCGCGGCCCAGACGCACGGACAGCTCGCGCTCCACGCGCCCGACCTTGCGGGAGCGCTGAGCGACGTGGACGGGCAGGCGGATCGTGCGGCCGGAGTTCTCCAGGCCGCGCTGAATCGCCTGACGGATCCAGAGCGTTGCGTAGGTCGAGAACCTGAAGCCCTTGCGCCAGTCGAACTTCTCGCTCGCCCTGATCAGGCCGAGCATGCCCTCTTGCACGAGGTCCGCGAGCGGCAGCCCCTGGTTCTGGTAGCGGCGGGCGTTGGAGGCGACGAGCCGCAGGTTGGAGTTGACGAGCAGTTCCTTGGCGTGGAGGTCACCGCGCTCGATCCGCTGGGCCAGTTCGATCTCCTGGGCCGGCGTGAGCAGCGGGTAGCGCCGCGAGTGCGCGAGCAGCTGATCGACCGACTCGGGGATGAATGTGTCGGGCGTTCCTGCCTCGATGCGCTCGATCGGGCTGTCCAGCCTCGCCGCGGGCACCCCCGGGGCGCTGTCGGCCTGGGGTGAGGCCTCCTCGGCGCCGGGAGCCGTGGGATCGAGCTCTAGTGTGTTGTTCTGGGGGGAATCAGACATTGGCGTCCTTCGTAATCCGATGCTTGGAGTCGGAATTATACGCCTCGATAGTTGCGGTGTCAATTATCCTCTACGGAGCCGTAATCCTCGCTCGTTCGACGTCGAGCACATGCTCCCCTGCACGCAGACATAGGGGAAATGCCCGCGTACACGAGCGATAAAACCCCTCTGGACGCCAAAAAGAGCGCTCGGAGGGGGTGTTCAGCCCTATCGGGCCTTCGTAGCGGCCCGTTGAGCGCCTGACGATAAGCTCGGCGCATGGACAGCTTGGGCGTCGATCTCTCCGGCCGTGTGGTCGCGGTCACCGGTGCCTCATCGGGGATCGGCGAGGCCACCGCGCTGACCTGCGCGAAGGCTGGCGCTACCGTCTCGCTGGCCGCGCGGCGGATCGAGCGCATCGAGGAGCTCGCCGCGAGGATCGCCGCCGAGGGTGGGAGGGCGCTCGCGGTCGAGACCGATGTCGGCGACGAGGCCCAGGCGCAGCGCTTCGTCGAGCGCACCACCTCCGAGCTCGGCCGCATCGACGCGCTCGTCGAACAACGCCGGCGTGATGCTCCTCGGCCCGATCGCGGGTGCTGACACCGAGGAATGGCGGCGGATGATCCACGCGAACGTCTACGGCGTCCTCTACTGCACGCACGCCGCGCTGCCCGCGATGTTCGCCCAGGAATCGGGCCACATCGTGAACATCAGCTCCGTCGCCGGGCGCTTCGCGCGCCCGGGTTCCGGCGTCTACAACCTGACCAAGTTCGGGATCGGAGCGTTCTCCGAGGCGCTCCGTCAGGAAGTCGCCGAGGCGGGAATCCGCGTGACGCTCGTCGAGCCCGGGCGCCGTGGCGACCGAGCTTCCCGGGCACAACCGTCCCGAGATCCAGGAGATGATGCGCGGGATCTTCAAAGACGTTCAGCCGCTGGACGCGCAGGACATCGCGAACGCGGTCCTCTACGCGATCGGCTCGCCCGAGAACGTCGCGATCAACGAGCTGTTGATCCGCCCGGCGGGCCAGACGCGCTAGCGGAGCTTCCCGCGGGCGCCGCGACCGGCTCGATGTCAAGCAGTTCGCCACCCTCGTGGTCCACCTGCAGCGTCGTGTGATCGAGCCCGAACCGCTCGCGCAGAGTCGCTCTCCATCTCGCGCCGCGCGCGATGGCAGTCGGACTCGGTTGAGACGAGCACGTGCGCGGACAGCGCCGGGAAGCCGCTCGAGACCTCCCACACGTGCAGGTCGTGCACCTCGATCACGCCCTCGACCGCGACCAGCGCCCTGCCGATCTGCTCCGGATCCAGATCCTCCGGGGACGCCTCGAGGAAGATCCTCGCCGAGGCGTGGACGAGCGCGGCCCCCGAGCGGATCATCAGCGCGGCGACGAGCAGCGAGGCGATCGGGTCGGCGCGCTCGAACCCTGCGATCAGGATCACCGCGGCGGCGATCGCCGTGCCGATGAACCCGTAGAGGTCGGTGAGCACGTGCTGGAAGCTCCCGCGGATGTTGAGACTCGAGCGGTCCGCGCCCGCGAGCGTCAGCGCCGCCGCCACGTTGACCACCGCCCCCGCGAGCGCCACCGGGAGGACCAGGCTCGCATCGACATGTGGCGGATCGACGAGCCGGTGGACGGCCTCGTAGAGGATGAAGGCGGCGAGCACGAGCAGAGTCACGCCGTTGGCCTGCGCGGAGAGGATCTCCATGCGCCTGAAGCCGAACGTCATCGCGCCCGCCGCGGGCCGCCTTGCGAGGCGCATCGCCACGAGCGAGAAGGCGATCGCCCCGGCGTCGGTGAGCATGTGCCCCGCGTCTGAGAGCAGCGCGAGGGAGTGCGCGATCACACCCGCCGCGATCTCTCCCGCCATCAACGCCAGGATCAGCGCCGAGCGCAACGCGCAGCCGCGGCTCGTCGGCCGTGGCGGTGTGTGCAGTGGTGCGCGTGCGAGCCGTGATCGTGGGGCACGCCCTCACGATAAGGCAGCCGCGATCCCTTTTAGGCTGCTGCGATGGAGGCACGGAGCGAGCGCGAGATCAGCGGAGCGAAGCGCACCACGCTCGTCTCGATCGGTGCCGCCGCCCTGCTCGTCGGGCTGAAGCTCGGCGTCGGCCTCGCCACGCACAGCCTCGGCCTCGTCTCGGCGGGGATCGAGTCGAGCGGCGACGTGCTCGCCGCCGTCCTCACCTTCTTCGCCGTGCGCCTCGCGGGGCGGCCCGCCGACCGCGGCCATCCCTACGGGCACCGGCGCGCTGAGAACCTCGGCGCGCTCGGCGAGGCCGCGATCCTGATCGGCGGTGCGCTGCTCGTCACCGTCGAAGCCCTCAAGCACCTGATCGACGACTCGAGCGGCCCCTCGATCCGCTGGTACCAGTTCGCCGTGATCGCGCTCGCGCTCGTGATCGACGTGAGCCGGATGAGCGTCTCGCTGCTCGCCGCACGCCGCTACGAGAGCCCCGCGCTGCGCTCCAACGCGCTGCACTTCGGCGCTGACATGCTCGGCTCCGCCGCCGTGCTCGGCGGTCTGCTCGCGGCCGACGCGGGCTTCCACGCAGGCGACTCGGTTGCAGCGCTGCTCGTCGCCGCGATCATCCTGCTCGCCGCCGCGCGGGTGCTCGCGGTGAACGCGAACGTGCTGATGGACCGCACGCCCGACGAGGCGCGCGCCGCCGCGGAGAACGCGATCGCCGTGCTCGGCGAGGAGATCGAGCTGAGCCGCCTGCGTCTGCGCGAGTCCGCGGGGCGCTACTTCGCCGACGTCGTCGTCAGCGTGCCCGCCGGTCAGGCGCTCGTCGAGGGGCACCGTGCGGCCGACCGCGTCGAGCAGGCCGTCGAGCAGGCCCTCCCGGGAAGCGATGTGATCGTTCACGTCGAGCCGCGCCGCCGCGGGCTCGATCTGCGCGATCGCGTGCTCGCGATCGCGCTCGCCGAGCCGCTCGTGAAGGAGGCACACGACATCACCGTCTTCGAGCACGGCGATCGCGCGAGCGTCTCGCTGCACCTCAAGTTCCCCGACGATCTGGACCTCCGCAGCGCGCACGAGATCGCCGAGCGCGTCGAGCAGTCGATCCGCGAGCGTCCGGGTGTCGAGGACGTGCAGACCCACCTCGAGCCGCTCGAGCGCCCGCTGCGCGCGAGCACCGCCGACGGGCCCGACGAGCGGGCCGCGGCGAGAACCGCTCGGGAGATCGTGCAGGCGAGGACGGGCCGCGCTCCCGAGCGCGTGCGGCTGATCGCAACGAGCGCGGGTCCGGTGCTCTTCCTCACGCTCGCCGGACGCGACGGCGAGTCGCTCGCCGTCGCGCACGAGCTCGCGGGCCAGCTCGAGGACGAGCTGCGCAGCCGGATCGAGGCGCTCGCGGACGTCGTGATCCACACCGAGCCCTGAAGTCGCGGGAAGGTTTCGCGCCCGGCCGGGATCTAAGCGCTAGGTCCGAAGCTCCGAACGACTTCAGGAGGTAGCGGTGAAGAACCCAATCGCGCTCGGCTGCGCCGCAGCAGCTGCGCTGATCCTGCTCGCCGGTTGCGCCGGCAGCAAAACGACGAGCAGCTCGACGGCGGCCGCGGCCGCCGCCCGCGAGCCACCACGGCAGCCGCGGCGCCCACGCCCGCAGCGCGCGGAGAGAAGGTCCTCACCAAGGGCTCGAAGTTCGGCACGATCCTCGCCGCGGGTCCCAAGCGCCTCACCGTCTACCTCTTCGAGGCGGACAAGGACGGGCAGTCCGCCTGCTCGGGCGCCTGCGCGGCGGTCTGGCCGCCCGTGCGCACCGCCGCCGAAGCCAGGGCGAGCGGGGCCGCGGTCTCAGCCGACCTCGGCCTCCTCACGCGCGCGGACGGGACCAAACAGGTCACCTACAAGGGCCACCCGCTCTACTTCTACGAGAAGGACAAGGACGACGGGGACGCCTACGGCGAGGGCTCGCACTCCTTCGGTGCGGGCTGGTACGTGCTGAAGCCGAGCGGAGCGAAGATCGACGAGGACGAGAACGGCGATGCTTCCTGAGCGCCCCGATTCCTCCCGATGGCAGGCGAAAGCACACCGCCGTGCGCCCACTGAGCGGTTCGCCGAGTGCGCTCGGGCGTAGGATCAGCCTCGCGGCCATCGCGGCCGGAGGGAAGGATCCCGAGCGGTAGGTGTCTTGCCAAGCGAGTACCCCGAGACTGGAGGACGTTCCTTGACGACCCACACAGCAGCTCAACAGACCCCGCACCGCAGCCGCAGCCGCCGTGCGCTCGCACTTCTCACGGCGCTGATCGGACTCGTGGTCCTGGCGGGCTGCGGCAGCTCCTCCAACACCACCTCCTCCTCGACGGCCGCCGAAACGCCCGCGTCGAGCAGCTCATCGAGCTCCTCGACCCCGGCCCCGGCCGCCGAATCGAGCACGGGCAGCACGAGCAGCACCCAATCGAGCGGCGCGAGCACGTCGCTGAGCCTGGAAGCGAACTCCGGCGGCCAGCTCGAATACAACACGAAGTCGCTGAGCGCGAAGGCGGGCAAGGTCTCGATCGCCTTCAAGAACTCCTCGCCGGTCGGTCACAACGTGACGATCGAATCCTCCGGGGGTGAAACGGTGGGCGCCACGCCGACCTTCCAGGGAGGCTCGAAGACGCTCAGCCTGAACCTCAAACCGGGCACCTACAAGTTCTTCTGCTCGGTCCCCGGCCACCGTCAGGCCGGGATGGAAGGCACCCTCGTCGTCAAGTAGCCCGGGTCCTCAGCGGACCGGCGCGGCCGGCGCGACGTTCGCGCCGGCCCGCCGGGCGCCCTTGACCCGGTAGAGCTCGACGTCCGCCGCACGGATCAGATCCTCCGGCGTGGTGTGCACGCCCGAGGAGAGGCCGAGGCTCATCGGAATGCCCTCGGGCAGGCCGATCTCGCTCAGGTCCACGGCGGCCGCGCAGCGTTCGAGGCGTTCTGCCGCGCGACGGCCCGCATCCTCGTCGGCGCCGGCCATCACGACGATGAACTCGTCACCCCCGAGACGGCCGTAGATGTCCTCGGCTCGCAGCGCCTCGCGCATGCACTCGCCGAGCGCGATCAGCACGCGGTCCCCGGCCTCGTGGCCGTAGCGGTCGTTGACCTCCTTGAAGTGGTCGAGGTCGATCATCAACACCGTGATCGGCTCGTGGCGGCGGCGGCTGCGCGCGAACTCCCGTCCGAGGTCCTCCTCGATCCCGCGCCGGTTGGCCAACCCGGTGAGCGAGTCCGTGCGCGCGATCGACTCGAGCTCGTTCGAGAGCACGGAGAGACGGGCGCGGTCGGCGAGCGAGCGAGCGAAGAGCAGCAGCAGGAGCACGCCGAGAACTGTCACCAGCCCGAAGACGACCCACGGGATCGCCTCCGCGGCCCCTGAGATCGAGGAGAAGAGTTTGCTGTTCGGGACCATCAGCACCATCCGCCAGGGCGTCCCCGGCACCGGGGCGATGGTGAACGTGCTCGGCGTCTTGGCACCGGGCACGGGACCTGTCGAGTGGTGCGCGATCGCTTCGGCGAGCGGCAGGTTCGCGCCCCAGATCGAGTGCGCTGAGGTCCGCGGGCTCGCGGCGAGCAGGTTGCCGCGACTGTCGATCAACATCACCTCGTGCTGCTTGTAGGCGATCGCGTGGTCGACGAAGCCCGAGAGCTGCGGACTCCCGACGCCGTAGGCCGCGGCGAAGACGCGGCGGCCGAAGAGCACGCTCTCGAAGGGCACGCCGACGGTCACGATCGAGGCCAGGCCGTTCGGCCCGGGCAGCACGTTGGAGACGGCGATCTGGTCGTGCTCCGCCTCGCTCGTCGTGGGGTACGCCGCGAGCGATTCGCCGGCGTGGCCCGCCGAGGAGGGCTCGATGTCGAGCACGCGGCTGCGCGAGTCCAGGAGCACCGCGCCCTGGGCGCCGAACGCGGTCTGGACGGTCTTGAAGCGCGAGCGCGTCACATTCGGCACCGACAGCAGCGCTTCGGCGCTTCGGCGCTCGCGTTCGGCCTGTTGGGTGAGGTAGGTCGAGACGAGCGTGGCCGAGGCGGACCCGCGCAGCGTCAGGCTGGCCACGATGTGACTGCGCGTTTCGCTCTGGGAGCGTGCGATGAAGAGGCCGAGGGTTCCCGTCAGGATGACGAGCGCCACAGCCGCCACCGCGACGCTCGAGAGCCGCCTGGCACGTCTGCCTGATCGAGGAGGCACGCGCCCAGAATCGGCTCTGCAATCGGAAAACTTTAGGTCCGGACCCTCACTTGGACCCGATCCACCCGGCCTGACGGCGGGAGACAGCGTGAGCTGTGAGTGCCACCGTGGCGGTGAGCGCGAGCGCCACGGAGAGCGCGGCGGGGATCGAGACGTCGAGCACCAGCAGCCCTCCGGCCACCGCCCCCAGCGCCATCGCGGTGACCGCCGCGAAGCGGCGCACCATCGGGATCGCCCCGTCGTGAGCGTCCGCCGCGATGCCCGTGAGCGTTTTCGTGAGCACGGTGGTGGTGAGCTCCGGAACCGCGAGGCGAGCGGCGACCGCGTTCTGGACACCCATCGCCACCGCGAGCACCGCGATGATCGCGTAGCGCACCCCGGGCGGCTCCGGGGCCGAGGAGGCGAGCGCGATCGCGAGCGCCACCGCGACGAGCGTCGCCTGGACCGCCCCGCCGCCCCGCAGCAGATGTCCACGGTGGCCGCCCCAACGGGTCCCGATCCTGCGTCCCGCGAGCGCACCGAGCAGGAACGCGCCGAGGGCGATCAGCGAGCTCGCCGCCGAGAGACCGCTCGCCCCGGCGAGCGCGAAGCCGAGGAAGACCACGTTGCCCGTCATGTTCGCGACGAACACGTGGCCGAGCGCGAGATAGCTGGTCGCGTCCACCACGCCCGTGAGCAGCGTGAGCCCGATCAGCAACGGGACCAGCGGGCCGTGACGATCCCCGGCTCCGGGCAGCAGCGCGCTGCGGATCGCGGTCCCCATCAGTCCAGCTCGATCACGAAGTCCTCGAGCGGGGCGCGCTCGGGGACGCGCTGCTCCTGCACGGCCTCGCCGAGGTAGAGGAGGCCGAGCGGAGTCTCCTGCTCGGGCAGCCCGAGCAGTGCCCGCCCCCGCGGGTCCTCCAGCAGCGGGACGGTGCGCCAGTAGGCCGCGAGGCCGCGGGCGTGAGCCCCGATCAGGACGATGTAGGCGGCCACAGCGGTTGCGAGCATGTCCTCGCGCTGCTCGGCCGGATCGCCGCTCTGGATAGCGCTCACAGCGACGAGCGTGGGCGCACGGCGCAGCTTCACCGCCGAGCCGGGCTGAACCTCCTCGGCGAGCTCCATCAGCGCGGCGCGTGTGCGCTCGCCGAGCACGCGGAAGCGCCAGGGGTTCGTGAGGTGGTGGTTCGGAGCCCAGCGCGCGAGCTCGAACAGCTCGTGCAGCGCGGCGGCGGGCACGGGGGCCGGCCCGAAGGCCTTGTGGGTGCGGCGCGTCCGGATAGCCTTCTCGACTTCCACGCCACAACCCTAGAACGCATGAACATCCCTGCCGCAACCGCGATCGCGCCGCTGCTTTGACCCTCGCCGAAATCGTCTGCATCGCGCTGGCGGGGCTCGCCGCGGGCACGATCAACACGATCGTGGGGAGCGGCACGCTGATCAGCTTCCCGGTGCTGCTCGCCTTCGGCTATGCGCCCGTGATCGCGAACGTCTCCAACACGATCGGGCTCGTCCCGGGATCGGTCTCCGGGGCGATCGGCTACCGGCGCGAGCTCTCCGGGCAGGCGCGGCGCGCCGTCCAGCTCGGCTCCATGTCCGTGCTCGGCGGGATCACCGGCGCGGTCCTGCTGCTCGTACTGCCGGGCTCGGCCTTCAAGGACATCGTCCCCGTCTTCATCGTGATCGCCCTGCTCCTGACCGTGCTGCAGCCGCGGATCGCGGCGACGCTCGCGGATCGCGAGATCGATCTCGAACGCCCGGGGCACCCAGGTACCTCGCTCGCGGTCTACCTCACAGGGGTCTACGGAGGCTACTTCGGGGCCGCGCAGGGGATCATCCTGCTCGCGATACTCGGCGTCGCGCTCGCCCAGGACCTGCAGCGCACGAACGCGCTCAAGAACGTGCTCGCGGGCCTCGTCAACGGCGTGGCGGGGATCTACTTCATCTTCGCCGCGCACGTCGACTGGGGTCCGGTCGGCCTGATCGCGGGCGGCTCGATCCTCGGCGGCCAGCTCGGGGCGCGCTTCGGGCGGCGGCTCCCACCCGGCGGCGCTGCGCGGGCTGATCGTGATCGTCGGGTTGAGCGCGATAGTGCTGCTGCTCACGCGCTGAGGGAGTAGGTTCACCTCGTGGCCGCTGACCCCCAAGTTCCGTCGGCCGGCGTCCTGGTCGTGTTCGGGATCACGGGCGACCTCGCCAAGAAGATGACGCTGCGCTCGCTCTACCGGCTCGAGGCGCGCGGCCTGCTCGGTGTGCCCGTGGTCGGTGTGGCGGTCGACGACTGGAGCGTGGAGAAACTCCGCGAACACGCTCGCGAAGCGATCGAGGCGAGCGGCGAGAAGATCGATGAGGAGGTCTTCGAGCGCTTCGCCAAGCAGCTCTCCTACGTGAGCGGCGACTTCACCGACGCAACGACCTACAAGCGCGTCGCGAAGGCGATCGAGGGTCTCGGCACGCCCGTGTTCTACCTCGAGATCCCGCCGGGCATGTTCGGCGGCGTGGTCGCGCAGCTCGACGCGGCGCACCTGCTCGCGGGCGCGCGGGTCGTCGTGGAGAAGCCATTCGGGCACGACCTCGCCTCGGCGCGCGCGCTCGCCGCGGAACTGCACGAGCACCTCGCCGAGCCCCAGCTCTACCGGATCGACCACTTCCTCGGCAAGATGGGCCTCGAGGAGTTCCTGCACCTGCGCTTCGCGAACTCGCTGCTCGAGCCGGTGTGGAACCGCAGCTTCGTCTCCTCCGTGCAGATCACGATGGCGGAGTCCTTCGGCGTCGAGGACCGCGGCCACTTCTACGATCCTGTGGGCGCGTTGCGCGACGTGGTCGTGAACCACCTGATGCAGCTGCTCGCCGCGGCCACGATGGAGGCGCCGAGCGGCTCGGGCCCGGAGGCGGTCAAGGACGCGAAGGCCGAGGTGTTCGCGTCGATGCCCGCGGCCGACCCCGCGGCCTACGTGCGCGGTCAGTACGAGGGCTACCGGGAGATCGACGGGGTCGCGCCGGACTCCCAGACCGAGACCTACGCCGCGCTCACTCTCCGGATCGAGAACTGGCGCTGGGCGGGGGTGCCCTTCTTCATCCGCGCGGGCAAGTCGCTCGCGGTCACGCAGACCGAGCTTCGCGTCGTCTTCCAGCACGCGCCCGCGCTGCCCTTCCTCGGAGCGGGCACAGCGCTGCGCGAGCCGAGCCAGGTGGTCGTGAAGATCGACCCGGCGACGGGCGTGAGGATCGTGCTCGACGCCCACCGCGCGGACAGCCCGGGCCCGGCGCCGATCGAGCTCGACATGGAGTTCGCCGCCGAGGGTGGGGAGGACCCGACGCCATATGAGGTGCTGCTGCACGCGGCGCTCGTGGGCGACAGCACCCACTTCACGCGCGAGGACGGCGTCGAGGAATGCTGGCGGATCCTCGACCCGCTGCTCGAAGACCCGCCTCCCGCGCAGGCCTATGCGCCGGGCTCGTGGGGCCCTGAGGCCGCCGCCCAGCTCACCGCCGCCGACGGCGGCTGGCGCGGGCCCTGGATCGCCCCGCCGCGCTCCTAGGCGAACTGCTGGATCAGCAGGAAGACGTTCAGCCCGCTGATCGTCAGCGCGCAGAGCCAAGCACCGAGGCGAACCACGCGGCCGCTTGCGTACTCGCCCATCACGTCGCGCCGTGAGGTGAGCAGCACGAGCGGAATCAGCGCGAAGGGGACGCCGAAGGAGAGCACCACCTGGCTGAGGATCAGCGCGTTGGTCGGGTTCACGCCCGCCGCGATCACGATCAGCGCGGGCAGCATCGTGACCGCGCGGCGGATGAAGACGGGGATGCGGATGCCGATGAAGCCGGCCATCACGACCTGGCCCGCGTAGGTGCCGACGCTCGAGGAGGAGGCCCCCGAGGCGAGCAGCGCGACGGCGAAGGCGAGCGCGGCGCCACCGCCCACGAGGTGGCCGATCTGCAGGTGAGCCTGGGAGATCGACTCGAGGTTGTGGAGCGCGGGCGTGTGGAAGAGCTTTGCGAAGACGGCGAGCATCGCGAGGTTCACGACCCCCGCCACACCGAGCGCGATCACCACGTCGAGGCGCTCGAAGCGCAGCACGCGCTTGCGCTCGCGCTCGTCGCGGACGGGCATCCGTCCACCGGTCATCGTGGAGTGCAGGTAGACGATGTGGGGCATCACCGTCGCACCGACGATCCCGACGGCGAGATACAGCGAGCTGACGCCGTGCAGGCCGGGGATCAGGCCTTTCAGCGAGCCGCTCGCGGAGGGGCCGATGCGCAGCGTCTCGTAGACGAAGCCCGCGAAGATGATCCCGAGCAGCGCGGTGATCGCGAGCTCGAAGCGCCGCACCCCGCGCCGCTGCAGCGCGAGGATCGCGAAGGCGATCACGCCCGTGATCAGTCCCGCCGGGAAGAGCGGCACGCCGAAGAGCAGGTTCAGCCCGATCGCCGCGCCGAGGAACTCGGCGATGTCGGTCGAGGCGGCCATCACCTCGGCCTGGATCCACATCGCCCAGGCGACCCCGCTCGGGTAGCGCTCGCGCACGTTCTCCGCGAGCCCCTGACCGCTGACGATCCCGAGCTTCGCCGAGAGGTACTGGATCAGCATCGCCATCACGTTGGCGGCGAGCACGACCCAGAGCAGCAGGTAGCCGAACTTCGCACCGCCCTGCACGTTGGTTGCGAAGTTCCCGGGGTCGACGTAGGCGATCGCGGCGACGAAGGCCGGACCGAGCATCGCGAGCGTCGCGCGCAGGCGTCCTTTGGAGAGCAGCTCCTCGAGCGCGCTCGGCCGCAGCGCGACGGTCGTCCCGTCGCTCGTCTCGAGCGCGGGCACGCGGGGAGGTGGAGTCACTCGGCGGCCTCCGCGAGCTCCACGCGCATCGCGCGCGTGAGCGCGTCGCCGAGCGCGTGCGTGCTCTCAGCGAAGCGCACGAACAGCGGCCCGCCGAAGGGCTGGCGTTCGACCACCTCGAGCTCGTCCCCGATCGCGATCCCCTGTGCGGCGAGGTAGCGCAGCATCTCCGGATCGGAGTCCGAGACACGAACGAAGCGACCGGCCGCGCCGATCGGCAGCTCGTCCAGGCCGTAGGTCTCGCCCTCCTGCAGGTCGTAATCGGGCGTCGGGATCGGGTCGCCGTGCGGGTCCACGGTCGGGTGCCCGAGCTTCGCCGCGATCAGCTCCTCGAGATCGTCGGAGAGCACGTGCTCGAGCACCTCGGCCTCAGCGTGGACGCGGTCCCAGGGCATTCCGAGCACCTCGGCGAGGTAGCTCTCGAGCAGTCGGTGGTGGCGTATCACCTCGAGTGCGATCCGCCGCCCGGCCTCGGTGAGGCGCACACCGCGGTAGGGGATGTGCGTGATCAGGCCCGAGCTCGTCGAGCCGCTTGAGCATCGCCGAGACCGAGCCCGGCGTGATCGCCAGGCGCGTCGCGAGGGCGGTCGTCGAGACCGGCTCGTCGCGTCGAGTCTCGAGCGAGTAGATCGCCTTCGTGTAGTCCTCGACCGCGGGTGTTCTGAGAGCTTCCTTGGTGGCCATGAGAAAAGGATATGGCACTCCAAACTTTTCTTCAAGCCCCTCCTAGAGATGCATCGGGCGCCCGGAGCGGTCCCTTTAGCCTCCGGGCGCCCTGCAAGCGAGCGGACGGACGCCCCGCTCAGGCGGCGAGCGCGGGCTCGCGCGCGAAGCTCGCGATCAGCTCGGCGGTGCGCGCGGGCTGGTCGACCGGCACGAAGGTGAGGCTGTCCTCGATCAGCTCGAGGCGCGCGCCGGGGATCTCCCGTGACATCCGTTCGGCGTCGGAGAGCTTGAAGAAGCGGTCTTCCGGGGCCCAGGCGAGCAGCACCGGGATCGTGAGCTCTCCGAAGTGACGCGCGGCCTCGAGCGTGTGCTCGGGACGCATGCCCGCGAAGACCTTCGCCGTCTGGCGCCGGATCTCGGGGTTCTTGCGCACCGGCGCCACCCAGGAGCCCGTCAGCGCGTCGTCCGCACGGCGCGTGATGCCCCCGTAGCCGTTGGGCAGCCGGCGCACGAAGGCCGAGCGCATCAGTTGCCCGATCAGCCACAGCGCGCGCGGGGAGCGGCCGATCGTCGCGAGCGCCTTGAAGGCAGGCGGAGGGAAGTGCTCGAACGCGTCGCAGGGCGTGAGCACGAGCCGCGCGATGCGCTCGGGGTGTTTCACGGCGACCAGCTGGCAGATCGCCCCGCCCGTGTCGTTGCCCACGAGGGTGACGCGCTCGAGATCGAGCGCGGCGAGGAAGTCTGCGACCAGCCGCGCGAGCGCGGGAGGGGAGAGGTCCGCATCGCGATCGAGCGGGAGCTGCTGGGAGCCGAGCGGCCAATCGGGGACGATCACGCGGAAGTCCTTCGCGAGCGTGGGCACGATCTCACGCCAGAGCTCGCCGTTGGCGAGCACGCCGTGGACGAGCACGATCGGCTCACCCGCGCCGCTCTCCCGGTAGCGAATCGGTCCCTGCGAGAGCCGTATCTCCTTCATCTCACTCATCTCCATCTCCATTCGTGGCGGGATCACATACATACAGTATGTATCTAGCATACCGATAGTATGTGTGTCAACGAGGAGGAGGAGGAGAGAAGCGGGGATGAGCGGGGCGGAGGAGCCGACACGGCCGAATCTCAAGGCGGAGCGCTCGCAGGCGACACGAGCGGCGCTGCTCGCGACGGCGCGCGAGCTGTTCGCCGAGCGGGGCTACGGGGACGTGGGGACCGAGGAGATCGTGCAGGCGACGGGGGTCACGCGGGGCGCGCTCTACCACCACTTCGAGGGCAAGCTCGAGCTCTTCGCGGCGGTCTACGAGGAGGTGGAGGCGGCGCTGATGGGGCAGGTCGTGGCGGCCGTGAGCGCCGGCGCGAGCGACCCGCTAGACGCGCTCCGCATGGGCGCGCTCGCGTTCCTCGACGCGAGTGAAAACGATCCGGCGGTGCGGCGCATCGCGCTCGTCGATGCGCCCTCGGTGCTCGGCTGGGAGCGCTGGCGGGAGATCGGGATGCGCTACGCGCTCGGGCTCGTGCAGGAGACGATCGAAGAGGCGATCGCGGCGGAACTGCTCCCGCCGCAACCGGCCGCGCCGCTCGCCCACCTGCTGCTCGGGGCGATCGACGAGGGCGCGCTGCTGATCGCGCGCTCCCAGGACGAAGGGGAGACGCGCCGCGCGGTCGCAGCCTCGCTGGAGCGCGTGCTCGGCGCGCTGCTCGGCTGAGCGGGTCTCAGAGGGCGGGCGCGGGCGCGGCGGCGGCCGCGTGCTTCGTGGAGCGGTGAGCGTGGTGCGGGCGGCGCCTGGCCTTCTTCGCACCGTGCCCGCCCGTGCCCGTCTCGTGCTTGCCTGCTTTGCTGAGCACGCGGTTCATCAGCGTTTCGATCTTCGCCTTCACGTGCGCGAGGCGCGTCTGCTCGGCGCGCGAGCTGATCGCGTGCGCGGCGAGCTTGCCCTCGAAGTGCTTGCTCGCCGCTGTGAGCAGCGCTTCGCGCAGGCCGGTGGCGGACTTGCCCGGCGTGGCGTCGGCGATCTGCGCGAGCGTGCGGCCGCTGTGGAGATCCTTCAGCAGCGCCTTGCGTTCGATCCCGAGGTAGGCGAGCGTTGCCGTGCGCAGCAGGCCGCGTCGCGACCAGGCATGTGCGTGCTTGCCGAGCCGGGCGCCGCGCACGAGCGCTTCGATCCGGCTCGCGCTGTCGGGCCGGACGCCCTGTGAGCGCGATTTCGCGGCGGCGAGCAGGGCGGCGATCAGCCCCGCTTCGGAGCGTCCCGGCGTGGCGTCGGCAACCTGTCCGAGCGTCTTACCCGCTTCGAGCTCGCCGCGCAGCTGGGAGGCGGGGATGCCGAGGTAGGAGGTCGCAGTGGCGAGCAGGCCCGCCCGGCGCGCACCGGCGCGGGCGTGGTGGTGGCCGCCATGGGCGTGCAGGGCACCTGTCGCGCCGAGGGCGACGGCCGTGCCTCCGGCGAGCACCGCGGCGACAGCGACTGCGAGAGCTATGCGGCGTTTGAACCTGCGAACCACGAGAACACTGTGCCAGAGCGAGCTAAAGCGCGCCTCAGGCCGCTCGGCTCTCAGCGGTCGTAGGTCGCGATCACGCGCAACGAGAGCCCGGTGAGGATCACGCCGAGGCCCGCGATCACGCCGAAGCAGACAGCGAGCTCGCCGAGCTTCCAGCCGTCGATCACAAGTGAGCGCAGGCCCACGATCACGTAGCTCACGGGGTTGATGCGGGCGAGCGTCTCCATCGCGGGGGAGAGCCGTTCGAACGGGACGAAGTTCGGCGTGAGGAAGAGCAGCGGGAAGAACAGCAGGAAGCTCGACTGCGTGGCTTGCACGTTGCGCGTGCGCAGCGCGACGAGCACTCCGAAGCCCGCGTAGGCGACGCCGAAGAGCGCGGCGAGCAGCACGATCACGATGGCCCCCGCGATGCCGCTTCGGATCGAGACGCCGAAGGCGAGCCCGACGAGCAGCACGAGGGTGGAGGCACCGATGCCGCGCACGAGGTCGGCGGCGAGTCGCCCGAAGATGATCGAGGAGCGGCGCACCGGCGCGACGAGCAGCTTGTCGAAGTAGCCGAGGTCGATCTCGGTGACGAACGCGAGCCCGGTGGTGGCGGTGGCCACGGCGAACATCAGCGAGACGGGGAGCTGGAAGGCGGCGTATCCCTCGCCCTTCAGGAAGGGGGTCGAGCTGGGGAAGGTCTTCGAGACCTGCCCGATGTTGACGACGAGGAAGAAGAGCGGGATGAAGAGGGTGGGGATGGTCGCCTCGGGATAGCGCGCGATCTCACGCACCGCGCGGCGTCCGAGCAGCAGGATCTCGGTCATCGCTTTGCCTCCTCTTCCGCTGTGTCCCCCTCGTCCTCGGATCCCTCGAGACGACGGCCGGTGGCCTTCAGGAATACGTCGTCGAGCGAGGGCCGGGCGACGCTGATCGCGCCGACGGTGATCCGCTCGCCGTCGAGGCGGCGGACGATCTCGGCGATCGCCGCGGCGCCGTTCTCGATGTAGAGGGCCAGAGCGGCGCGCTCGGCGACGATCCGCTCGAGCCCCGCGATGTCGCGCAGCGCAGCTTCGGTCGCGGCCTGATCGGCGCCCTCGAGCGCAACGGAGACGACGTCGTGGCCCATCTCCGCCTTCAGCTCCTCGGGGGTCCCTTCGGCGACGATCCGCCCGCCGTCGATGATCGCGAGCCGGTCGCAGAGCTGGTCGGCCTCCTCGAGGTACTGCGTGGTGAGGAAGATCGTCGCGCCGTCGGAGTTGATCCGGCGCACCTCATCCCAGATCGTCAGGCGGGAAGCGGGATCGAGGCCTGTGGTGGGCTCGTCGAGGAACAGCACATCGGGCGAGTGCACGAGCGCGCTCGCGAGGTCCAGGCGCCGCTTCATCCCGCCCGAGTAGGTCTTCGTGCGCCGCTCGGCCGCTTCGGTGAGGCCGACGAGCTCGAGCAGCTCCTGTGCTCGCTCCTTGCCGCGCTGGCCGGTGATGCCGTAGAGCCCGCACTGCAGCTCGAGCAGCTCGCGCCCGGTCTGCACGGGGTCCAGACCGATCTCCTGGAGCGCCACGCCGATCCGGTGCCGGATCGCGGCGGCATCGCCGACCACGTCGAGGCCCGCGACGGTGGCACTGCCCGCGGTCGGGGGGAGCAGCGTGCAGAGCATCCGCACGGTTGTCGTCTTGCCCGCGCCGTTCGGCCCGAGGAAGCCGAAGACCTCGCCGCTGGAGATCGTCAGGTCGAGTCCACGGACGGCCTCGATACCGCCCTTGAAGGTGCGTTGTAGGCCGCGCGCGGTGATCGCGTGTCCGTTCGTCGATCCTCTCTCCGAGCCGGCGCTCATGGCGCCGCGGAGTTCAGCACTCGGGGTGGTCGTCTTCTCTTCTCGGGCGGCGCTCATGGGGGCAGGCTAAGAGTGGCCGCGGCCGGCTCCTGTCCTCGATTTCGCGCTTTCCCGAGAGTTGTGACAGCGTGGGGCGGGTGCGAGTGCGCGGGAGCTCAGGCGTACTGCGCGATGCCGTTGCCGAAGGACCAGTTCTCCTTGGCGACCTCGACGAGGCTCACGTTGACGTCCTGCGGGCGGATGCCGAGCCGCTCGTGAAGGGCGGCGGCGAGCGCGGCGAAGAAGTCCTTCTTCATCTCCACGCTGCGGCCCGCGTTGAGCGTGATCTGGATCAGCAGGGCGTCCGCGCCGCGCTCGATCCCGAGGTAGTCCGGGCTGATGTGGAGGTTCTCCGGGTCGTGCTCGGCGAGCACCTCGAAGCGGTCGTACTCGGGCACGTTCATCACCGCGTGGAGCGTCTCGTAGACGACGTCGCGGAGGGTCTCGCGATACTCGGGCGGCTTGCCGCGGGGCATGTCGATGCGTGTCAGGGGCAAAACGGGATCCTTTCTGCTCAGCCGCGCAGACTAGCCGGACCTGGACCGCACACTCGATCGAGCCGAGCACGAGCATCACGACGCGCAGCGGTGCGCTCGGATACAGTCGCGCACCGGCGGCCAGCAACTACAAGGAGTGATCATGCGGCGACTGGGGGCAGCGACGGGTGCGGTACTGCTCGTCCTCTGTGCGACGGCACTATTCACGGTCTGTGCGAGCGCCTCGGCCGCACGCCCTTCCTTCGGCCTCGCCACCCGCCAGCAACACGGCGTCGTGCAGGTGCACCTCGCGCCGGGCGCGAGGCCCGTGAAATGGCGTGCGTACCTCAACGGGCACGACGTCACGCCGACCTTCGGCTACGTCGCCCCCCGCGGTCGCTGGATCACGATCAGCCCGACCGACGGCCTGCGCTTCGGCCGCAACCGCCTCGTGATCAAGGCGCGCTATCCGGCCGGTGCGCGGCGGTTCGCGCGCGCGTTCACGGTGTCGCGAACGTTGCCGATGGCCGCCGCGGGACCCGACGTGCTCGTGCTGGGGAGAAGCGCGGTGAGACTGTCCGCGGGCGCGTCGAAGGCCGCGAAGGGCGGAAAGCTCTCCTTCCGCTGGGTGATCGCCCGCAGGCCGGGGGGGTCGCACGCGCGGCTGCTCCGGGCCGCGAGCATGCATCCGAGGCTGCTGACCGACGTCGCCGGCACCTACGTCGTGCACCTGATCGTCCGTGAGCGTCACGGCGGCGCGACGTCCGCGGCGCGTATCGACTCGGTTCAGGTCGAGCAGACGCCGCCCGCGGGCAAGCAGGGTGTGTTCGTCGCCGCCGAAGCGCTCACCTCTGCCTCCGGCAGGCTTCACATCGCCGGCGGCGGTCCTCTGGCGGGCACCTACCCGGTCGGAAGCGGTGGCAAGGGCGCGGACGTCGCGGTGTTCTTCGACCGCGCCACGACGGAACTCCTGCCGAAAAGCCACAGCGCTCCGTACTACGTCTCGAGCAACGCCGAAGGAGCCAAGACGCTGGCCGGAGCGCTGAAGGAAGCCGAAGCAGAAGCGAGCAGCAGCGGGCATACGGTCGGCATGCTCGTCGTGGCAACGAACGCCGGCGGCTACTCGGCCTCCTTCGGCCAGTTCCTGACCTCGACGGTGAAGGTGACCGGCGTGCCGAAGGCCGGCTCACGCACGCCGTTCGCCCTCTACACGACGGCGGGCGTGGAAGGCGCGAGCTGGATCGCGACGGGCGAAGGACGCACTCGGGAGTTCGCCGGGCTGCTCGCGCCGGACAGCAACAGCAACTTCAGCTTCGCGCCGAGCGACGTGCCCTCGCTGGGGGAGGAGGACGTCACGTTTGCGACCTCGCCCTCGGGGATCACGGTCAACGGCAGCACGATCGCCGCCGGCCAGGACAAGCCGTGCGCCGCCGCGCCGGGCGGTTATCAGGTTCGGATCCTCGACGCGAACACGCTCACAGACGTCTCCGATGCGGCCAACGGGAGGACCTTCTGGACGAACTCATGCGATGACAACACGGGTGCTGTGCAGACCCAGGGCATGCGCGAATTCATCCAGCGCGCGGCGCTCAGCGCGGGCCTCGGCCCGCGCATCGTGATAGTCCAGGGCGTGGGCGTGCCACAGCACGCGAACCCCGGCGGGAACCTGCACACGCAGCTGCTCGCCGTCGCCGGGCAGATCCGGCAGCTCGGGGGCAGCGCCGAGGCGTTCCTGGAAAACCCCGACGCCCTCACCGGGCCGTCATACGCACTGGTCGGCAAGAACTTCCAGACCAACGGCGCCGTCGGTTCGAGCGATTCCTCGACCGCTGAAGTGACAACCGCCGCGCCGACGGCGAAGAAGCAGCAGGCCGCCCTCTCCGGCCTGCTCTCGCGAGACCGCCAGTGGCGCTACACCGTCGGCTCGAGCGCGATCGGCTCGGCGCTGACCGGCGCCACCGGCGCCGCGTACCTGCAGTTGCGGACCGCCGCCGAGACGATCAACCCTTCGACGCTCGCACCCACGCAGTTCCCCGAACCCCCGAACTGGCTGAAGATGTCCAACTACACGGCCGAACAGTACGGCTACACCGAAACCTCGATCGACGACCTGAAGAGCTCGCTGTGCGCGCCGATGCCGGAAAGCGGCCACAGGATCGAGATCGACATCCGCTACCTCTACTGCGGCGGAGGCAACTCGCAGGGGTCATGGGAATCGAAAGCGGCGGATCTACTGAAAAAGGTCGCAGAAGGCAGGAGACAGCCCCCGCCCGGAGTTGAAAAGAAGGCGTACGAAAGCTTTCTGGAACAGCTCGAAACCGAGGGCGCGCTGGTCGACAACATCAATCGCGTGACAGCCACCCTGACCAGGCCGTTCGGCGTCCAGGGCGTGGAAGCGAAGGTGAACCTCGGGGCGGCCGTGGAAACCGTGGACCAGGCGGTCGCCAAGGCGCGCAACGAAAAACAGTCGGAATTCGAAATGCAGGCCAAGACGTTCGGCCTGGGCGACAAGCTGTTCCTGTTCGGCGACCTGTTCGACATCGGCCAACTGGTCGCTGAAGTTTTCTCCGACGGCGCGCTGCCGACCGTGCTCGGCTTCGCTTCCGGGATCTCCGACGTGGCGGCCCAGTTCGCTGATGAAAAGAACGGCACGCCGGTGCTCGGGCCGTTCGTCCCCGGCACGCTGGTCTCGACGCTGCGCACGGAGCTCTCCGAAAACATGGTGACGTTCGATGAAGCGCTGCAACGAACGCGCGATCTGATCGTCTCCGACTGGGGACGACTGCAGGCGAGCAAGGGGATCAGCCTCGCCTCGGGTGAAGGTTCCAAGCTCGAACAGGCTCTGCGCGTCTCGGGCGACCAGTTCATCTGGCGGTCGCTGATGCAGTCCCTGTTCACGCCGACGCGCGTCCTGGCGACCGAATACAACCCCTCGAGCCCGACCACGTTCGACCCGCGCAACTACCGCTGCCCGGTGTGGGGGGACAGCGCCTTCGAGTCGAGCGCGCTCGGTGTGTACTTCTGGCGGCCCTGGGGCGAGCAGGCCACGTTCGGGGGCCGTGACCGGAAAGTGTTCATCGACCGCAACAACCTCGCGCCGCTGGAGGGGACGTACATCGCGGCCGGCGACCAGGAAGCGTACGTGCTCTCGGCCGGGGGTAAGGGGTACCCGTTCAAGAGCTACACCAACACGGGCGCACTACCCCCCTACAACACCTCATCGGTGGTACCGCTGTTGGGAGCGCCGCCTCAGAACCTGCCGCCGGGCACCTTCGCGCCGCTGTTCGAAACACCGAACAAGAACACTGTCACCGGCGCGACGGAAGGCGAAAACGCGAGCCCACAGGGGATCAGCAAGCAGCAGCTGTTCCCGCAGATCATCCGTGCGGCCGAACAGGCCGGCAAGGTGAACACGCTCACCTGCCGGGAAGTGAGCGGCGAATTCTATGAAAACGGCGTGGAAGGTACAGAAGAATCGACCGAAGCGCTCAACACGGTCGAAGCCGGAAAGCCCGCGGCGGCTACGAAAACACTTGTGACACCGTGAAGGCGGCGCGCTCGGCGGCGGCGCTCGCGCTCGTCTGCTGCTCGCTCGCGACGATCTGCGCACCGGACGCCTCAGCCGGGCCGCCGAGGCCGACGGAGATCTGTGCCAAGGCCCCGGGCGGCGGGCTCACACTCGCCAACGTCGCGGCCGCCCACGGCACGGCGCTGGCGGTCGGCTCCAACGGCCTGATCGCCGCCAGCCGCGACCTCTCGCACTGGACCGTCGAGCCAACCCCGCTGGTGCACAACCTGCGCGGCGTCGTCTGGACGGGGGAGCGCTGGGTCGCCGTAGGCGACCTCGGCTCGATCCTCTACCGGGCCGGCGGGCGCTGGGTGGCGGTGCCCGGAATACCGTCGAGCGGGCTGCGCGCGATCGCCGCCCGCCCGGGCCTCGTCGCGGCCGGGGGAAGCGGGGGGGTGCTCATTACCTCGCCCGACGGCATCCACTGGGCGATCGCCAACAGCGGCACGAGCGTGCTGCTGTGGGGAGCCACGAGCGTCGGCTCGACGCTCTTGCTCAGCGGCCAGCTCTCGACCGTGATCGCCGGGCAGGGGAGCGGCTGGACGCCCGTGCCGACGTTCCCGCTCGCGACCGGCAACGCCACCGCGCCGCGCCCGCTGCTCTGGCAGCTCGCCTCCGACGGCACGCAGGTGGTCGCGGTCGGCGACTTCGGCTCGATTCTCAGCGGCACCATCGCGGACGGCCTCCGCGCTGTCAGGAGCCCCACGAGTGAGATCCTTCGGGGCGTCGAGAACGCCGACGGGCGCTGGGTCGCTGTCGGCTCCGGCGGCACGATCCTGCTCTCGCGCGACGGCAGGCGCTGGAAGCTCGAGCGATCACCCACCTCCGTCGACCTTCGCGGCGTCGCCTGGACGGGGCGACGCTTCGTTGCGGTCGGCGACGAGGGCACCGTGATCTCCTCGCCGAACGGCCGGTCTTGGAGCGTGCAGGCTAGCGCGATGCCGTGCGCGCTGCTGGGCGTGGCGCGAGCGGGGCGGGTGCTCGTCGCGGTCGGAGGGTCCGGCAGGATCGAACGGCAGGACGGCATGGTTTGGCACCGTGCCGACTCCCCGACGCGGGCTGACCTCTACGCGGTCGCGCACGGCCCGCGCGGCTTCGTCGCAGTGGGCTCAGCGGCGGCGATCCTCACCTCAGCCGACGGCCGCCGCTGGCGCCGCGCTCCCTCGCCGGTGCGCCTGAACCTGCATGCGGTGACGTGGACCGGGACCGAGTACCTCGCCGGCGGCGACCGCGGCGAGCTGATCGCGTCCGCAGACGGACGCCGCTGGCATCGTGTGGCGTTCCCGGGCTTTCACTCGATCCGATCATTTGCGGGCGGTGGCAGCGCGGTGATCGTGGCGGGCGCAGGCACGGTCGCACGCTCCGTGGGCGGCTCCTGGGATCTGGAGCCGGTCGGGCTCGGCAAATTCCAGACGGGTGTGGCATACGGTGCCGGCGTGTTCGTGATCGTCGGCCACAACGGCGAGGCCTTGGTCTCGCGCGACGGAGGCGCGTCGTGGAGCCCGGCGAACAGCACCGTCACGCAGAACCTCGACGCCGTGGCCTGGACCGGCACCCGGTTCGTCGCGACCGGCGAAAATGTCGCAATCGCCTCGACGGACGGCTCGAGGTGGGAAGCGATCGCCGCCCCGAGCGGGCACAGCATCCGCGCGCTCGCACTGACGCCCGGAGGTCTCGTCGGCGTGGGGGATCTCGGCGCGAAGGTCAGGCTCGCGCTGGGCTAGCGCGTGCCGCGGGCGGGCCTTGCGCCCGCCGTCGGGTTCTTCCTCGAGCTCGGTACCGCGCGGCTCAGAGGGCGAGCGTGGCGAGGCGGTAGAAGCCGGGGATCCGCTCGGCGCCCGCTACTCCGAGGCGCAGCGCGGCATCGCGCGTGGACTCATCGCCGCGCAGCGCCAGATCGCGGGCGCCGAAGAACGCGGCGGCCTCGCTCGGATCGAGCGTCGTGCGGAACGGCTCGCCGGCGTCTCGCACCGCCGCCGTCCAGGCGCTCGGCTCGGCCAGCGCGAGCCTGTCGAGGTAGGTGAGCAGCAGCAGGCTCCTCGGGCCGCAGGCGGCGCGCAGAGCGGTGAGGGTGGCGTCGATCGCGGGCGGCGTGAGGTAGCTGAAGACGCCCTCCCAGACGATGCAGCACGGCTCTGCCGAGTCGAGGCCGGCCTGGTGGAGCGCCGCCGTCAGATCGTCGGACTCGAAGTCCACGGGCACATAGCGGACGCGGTGGGCAGTCACTGCGCGAAGCGCGCGCTTTCGCACCTGCGTGGCGGGGTGGTCGATCTCGAACACGCTCACACCGGGATCGAGCGCGAGCCTCGAGCCACGGGTGTCATAGCCCGCTCCCAGCAGCACCAGCTGCTCGCGGCCGTCGGCGGTGGCGGCGAGCACGAAGTCGTCGATCACACGCGTCCGCACCACGCCGGAGAGCCGTGGGCCCGGGTAGCGGCGGTCGATGTAGCCCACGATCGCCCGTTGAAGCGGTGCGATCCGCGCGGCGCGGGCCGCGAGGCGCAGAGGAGGGGAGAGGAAGCGGGCGGCCTCAGGATCGGTGAAGAGCCGCTGCTCGGTGGGCGCGGCGCTCTCGAGAGCACGGAACAGCGCCATGTACTCGGCCGTGCGCGAGGTCCCCTGGAGGCTCACGGCGCGACCGTCCGGGCAAGCAGGTCGAGCGCTTCCTCGAACTCGGCGTCGCCGTCCTCGCCGCCGAGACGCCCCGCGAGCTCGGAGAGCGCGAGGCCCATCACCGCGGTGCTCAGGAAGCGCTCACGCCGCGCCGCGGTCTCGGCATCGAGCCCGGCGTCGAGCAGCGCGCGATGAACGGCCTCGCGCGCGCGCAGCGCCTCTGCACCCACCGCACGCCGCCGCATCAGCAGCTCGAAGAGGCGGGGATGACGATGAGCGAGCGCCCGCATCTCGCCCGCCAGCAGACGCAGCCGCAGCTCGGGGGGAGTCGACTCGTCGGGCAGCCGCAGCTCGCCGAGCAACCGCTCGACGACAGCGTCGAGCAGATCGTCCTTGCTCGCCACGTGCCGGTAGAGCCCCATCGGGGACGCATCGAGCTCGCGTGCGAGGAGTCGCATCGACAGGGCGTCGAGCCCGTCCCGCTCGGCCACCGTGACGGCCGCCGTGCAGATCCGCTCGCGCGTCAACCGGGCCTTTGAGTACGCCGTACGCATGCGGGCAAGATAGCAGCCTTTGCGTACGGCGTATGCGAAAGCGTGGGGACGCTCTACAGCTGGGGTGCAGGCTGGTTACATAACGCGGCGGAGGGGAGTGCCTGTCAGGGCATTCCGTAGCATCACCCGCATGACGGTCGAGCGAATGGATCACGTGGGCGTGATCGTGGAGGACCTCGCCGAGGCGGTGGCGTTCTTCGTCGATCTCGGGCTCGAGGTCGAGGGCGAAGCGGAGATCGAGGGCAAGGTCGTGGACCGTCTCCTCGCTCTGGAGGGCGTACAGACGAGGATCGCGATGCTGAGGACCCCCGACGGATGCGGCGGAATCGAGCTGACCGAGTTCCGGCGGCCGGCGATGGTGCGCGCCGACGAGCTTGCCGGTTCGAACGCCTCGGGGCTGCGGCATCTCGCGTTCGCCGTGGACGACATTGAGGGCACGCTCGCGCGCCTGCAGGCCCGCGGCGCGGAGCTCATCGGCGAGCTCGCGCAGTACGACAACAGCTACAGGCTCTGCTATCTGCGCGGCCCGGCGGGGATCATCGTGGAGCTCGCGGAGAAGGTCAGCGCCGAGAGCTGAGGAGGCAGGTTCTGCACGAAGAGGAGACGGGCACATGGCCAAGCTGATGTATTCCGCGATCGCCTCGCTCGACGGCTACGTCGAGGACGAGCAGGGCGAGTTTGGTTGGGCCGCGCCCGATGAGGAGGTTCACGCGTTTGTCAACGAGCTCGAGCGCCCGATCGGCACCTACCTCTACGGCAGGCGGTTATACGAGACGATGGTCTGGTGGGAGACCGTCGACACCGGTCCCGCTCAGCCCGCGGTGGCGCGCGAGTACGCCGAGCTGTGGCGGGACGCCGAGAAGATCGTCTACTCGCGTACGTTGGAAGCGGTGTCCAGCGCCCGCACGCGGGTGGAGCACGAGTTCGATCCCGGCGCGATCCGCGAGCTCAAGCGGACGGCCGCGACGGACATCAGCATCGGCGGCTCGGAGCTCGCCGGCCAGGCATTGGCGGCAGGTCTGGTGGACGAGATCAGCCTGCTGCTGAATCCGATCATCGTCGGCGCCGGCAAGCGCGCACTGCCGGACGGCGTCCGGACCCAGCTCGAACTGATCGACGAGCGCCGCTTTCAGAGCGGTGTGCTGTACGCGCGCTATCGCGTTGCGGCCTGATCCGGTTCGCGCCGCCCCTACGCTCGATAATCCATGTTATGTGTACCTGCGGGTGAAGAAAGCGCCGAGAGGGCGTCAGGCCGACTCCCCGAACCAGGCGCTCAGAGCGGCGGAAAGCCCGTCGCGAGTGCCCTCGCCGACCCAGGCGACGTACCCGTCGGGGCGGATCAGCACCGCGGACGGCGCGCTGACCGAGCCGATCACCGGTAGCTCCCAGGGTCCGTCGTAGCGCGCATCGACGAGCCGGACACGATCCGCCCCGGCCGCGAGCCCCACGGCTCCCGCCTCGCCGAGGTTCAGCAGGACCGGCTCGGCGCGGTGCAACAGCTCGAAAACCCGTACTGGCTCGCCCGCGACGCGCAGATCGAGGTCGGGCACGCGGCGGCCGAGCAGCGGATGGCCCTCGCCGAGCTCGTAGTGGATATCCAAGCCCGAGAGGAGCCCGGCGAGCAGCCTGCGCGGCTCGTCCATCACGACGAGCTCCGAGACGACCTCCTGCGAGCGCCAGCGAGCGCTCATCTCCGCGCAGCAGAGCGGTTTTCGCCATCGTGTGGCGCAGCACCCGGGCGGTGAGCGGATGGCGCTCCGCGGTGTAGGTGTCCAGCAGCCCGTCCGATGATGTGCCGTTCACCACCTGGGCGAGCTTCCAGCCCAGGTTCACCGCGTCCTGGACCCCGAGGTTGAGGCCCTGCCCACCCGCCGGGTAGTGCACGTGCGCGGCGTCGCCCGCGATCAGCACCCGCCCCGCGCGGTAGGTCGCTGCCTGGCGCGTCGCGTCGGTGAAGCGCGAGATCCATGTCGGGCTGTGAATCCCGAAATCGGTGCCGTAGACGGCGATCAGCGCCTCTCTCAGGTCCTCCAGCGTCGGATCCTCCGTCGAGCCGATCTGCCTCTCGGTGAGGGTCAGGCGCACGGGACCGCTCTGCGCGTAGACGATCTCGCCGTCGCGGATCTCGTAGTCGAGGCGCCCGATGCCGTGAACGCCGAGCGCATCGTGGCGCACGCCGAGCTGGGGCTCCTCGCTCATCTCGGCCTCCGCGATCAGGTTGCTGCGCGTCGCCTCCCAGCCCGGGAACTCGATTCCCGCCGCCGCACGGATCAGGCTGCGCCCTCCGTCGCAACCCACGAGGTAGCTCGCGCGCAGCGAGCCGCCGCCGGCGAGCCTTACGGTCACGCTCTGCTCCTCCTGCTGAAAGCCGCTCACCGCGGTGGCGTGAAGGACGCGAACGCCCAGCTCGGCGATCCACGCCGCCATGATCCGCTCGATCTCCCGCTGCCAGATCCCGAGCGCGTAGGGATGCCGCGTTGGGAAATCGCCCATCTCGAGCACGGTCGTGCCGAAGCTCGCGGCCTGCGCGACCTGTCCCTCCGCGAGGAAGCGCTCGGCGACACCGCGTTGATCGAGCACCTCGATCGTGCGTGCGTGCAGGCCGCCCGCCCGGGAGTCCCCGAGCACATGGTCGGGACGCCGCTCGAGGACCACCAGATCGATCCCTGCGAGCGCGAGCTCGGCGGCGAGCATCATCCCCGCCGGGCCCGCCCCCACGATCGCCACCGCGTGCTCGCCCCTCAGCGCTCCAGCACCCCCGTCCACCGCTTCGACGTGCCCCATATCGCTGCTCCCTCCCACTCGTTTGTGCATCGCGGCGGGCGATTATGGGGTATCCGTCAAGGCCTCATGAGCAGCCTCGATCAGGTATAAATTGGAAGTGGAGAGGAGGTGACGGAGGGCTCCCTCCCCGGCCACCAGACGTCATTCTCGGCCCCCGTTGGACGCTCGGAGCGCGATGGCGCGCGCGTGACGCCGCGTGTCCTAGCATCACGCCAAACCCAACGGAGGAGGCGGACTCGATGGCGAACACGATCTACACGGCCGAGGCGCATGTGACGGGCGGGCGCGCGGAGGGCCACGGCCGCACCAGCGACGGCGTGCTCGAGGTCGATCTTCGGCTCCCCGCGGAGATGGGCGGCGAAGGCGGCGGCACGAACCCCGAGCAGCTCTTCGCGGTGGGCTACGCGGCCTGTTTCGAGGGTGCGCTCGGCGTGGCCGGACGGCGCGCGAAGCTAGAGACGGGCGACGTCGGGATCGACTCGAAGGTCTCGCTCTCGCCGGACGGCAAGGGGGGCTTCCAGCTCGCGGTCGAGCTCGACGTGAGCCTTCCGAGCGTCTCCGACCAGCAGGCCGCGAAGGACCTCGTCAAGGCCGCGCACGAGGTCTGCCCCTACTCCAACGCCACGCGCGGCAACATCGAGGTCGCGCTCACCGCGAACGGCGAGCCCGTCGGCTGACCCTGCCCTACCGTCCGAAGGTGCGCATCATCGCGCGGGCCGCTCCGGGCACGGTGCCGAGCCGTGCGCGCACGTCCTGCAGGCCCGCGCGCAGCTCCGCATCGCCGACCTCGACGGGGAGCATCGAGTCCTGCAGCGTCGCGAGCTCCCCGTCGGCGGCGAGCACCTCCGCCACCGCGCTCTCGAGCAGCCCTTGCACGCCACGCGCCGGAGCCCCTTCCGGGGCGGGCGCGAACTCCCTGCCGGGGAGCTCCGAGCGCGCGGCGAACTCCTCGTGGGTGCGCCGCAGACGCCCGTAGGCGAGCTGCACCGGCCTGAAGATCTCCTCTTCCAGACGCTCGGCCGCGCGCTCGTCGAGCAGGTCGTAGGCGCCGCTGAGCAGGCCCAGCGCGATCGCGAGACGATCGGCCGCCTCGGCGACCACCGCGAGCAGCTGGGTACGGCCCGCGGCACTGGAGAAGGACATGCTCCGACCTTATCCGCGTGGCGGGCCGGCCCCGCTCAGACCTGCGAGCCGCCGAGCGTGCGAGAGCACCTCGTCGAGCATCGCCTCGGTCAGGCGGCCGGTGAAGGTGTTCTGCTGGCTCGGGTGGTAGCTGCCGAGCAGCGGCCAGGGCTCGCCGGGGGCAAGCGCTCCGTGACCGAAGCGTGGGCGCGGGCGCGGCGCGGGCAGCTCCGGGCGCAGCGCGGCGCGCAGCCGCAGTCCCGCGTCCCAGGCGAAGCCGCCGAGACACAGGACCACCCGTACCGCTTCGAGCAGGCGTGCTTCACGTACGACCCAGGGCAGGCAGTTGTCGCGCTCCCCCGGCGTGGGCTTGTTGGCGGGCGGCGCGCAGCGCACGGCCGCCGTGATCCGCACCCCTTCGAGTCGCAGCCCGTCATCCGCCCGGCGCGAGACCGGGCTGCTCGCGAGGCCCGCGCGATGCAGGGCCGCATAGAGGAAGTCCCCGGAGCGATCGCCGGTGAACATCCGTCCGGTGCGGTTCGCGCCGTGGGCGGCGGGTGCGAGGCCGAGCACGAGGATCCGTGCTGCGGGATCGCCGAAGCCCGGCAGCGGTCGTCCCCAGTAGTCCTCCTCGGCGAACGCGGCGCGGCGCTCGCGCGCTACCTGCTCGCGCCAATTCACCAGCCGCGGGCAGCGGCGACAGTCCGTCACCTCCCGGTCGAGATCGCCCAGCTCCGCCTTCGCCTCCGCGCGCACGGGGCAGTAGTACCATCGCGAGCAGGATGCAGACTTGGATGTGGGTGCTTCTGCTCGCGGGGCTGATCAAGCTTCCGATCGCAGCACTGATGCTCTGGATCCCGTTTCGCTACGACGAGTCGCAGACCTACCCGGACCCCTCTGACTCGAGCGAAGACGACGGGGGCTCCAAGGCGTTGCCCGGCGGACCGCTGAACCCGCACCCGCGTGGACCGCTGCCGCGCACCCCGCGTCGGGGCCCGCACGGCTCGCCCTCCTCTCCCCCGCGCGTGCGCTCACCGCTGCGGCACACCACGCCGGTGCGCGCCGTGAGCCACGGCTGAGCCCGGCGCTCAGCGGTTCTTGCGGCGCTGCGCCCGTGCGGCTTTCGCTTTCGCGCGCCGGTTGCGGAGCTGAAGCGCCTGGTCGCGGCGCATGCGCGCTTCGGCCTCGGCGACGTCTTCCGCGCCCGCGGGTGCGACCCGTCGGGCGTCGCGGATGATGATGTAGGCGATCGCGAGCAGCAGCACGATCGCCGCGCCGATCCCGATGAAGAGCGTTTTGTTCGAGTTGTGCGGTTCGCTTTCGCTGGTCGCTGTGCTCGTCGTCGCGGTCGAGGTGGTCTGTTCTTCTTCCTGGGCTTTGGTCGAGAGTTCGTTGAACGCGTTCCCCCCTTCCACCGAGGTCCCCCCCGAGGCGGCCGTCGCGAGGGGGGCGCCGACCGTGGCACCCGCGAGCGCGAGCAGCAGCGCGAGCACGCAGACGCACGCTCGCAGCCCGCCCCGAGGACAGAAGTTCGGCTCCTCCACGCCGCGAGCATACATCCGGGCGGGCGCTGTTCGCGCGGCCCACGGGAGCCCTCCACGAGTGCGGTGCGGCGGCCAGCGCCTAGAATGCCCGCCGATGGCCCCGAAACCACGACAGGTCCGGATGGAGCAGCGCGGCGCGATGGAGGCGATCCAGGCGCTCGAGCAACGCTCCGACGAGGAGCTCGAGGCGGAGACGAAATACAAGTCCGCCGCGCTCGCGATCCTCGGCGCGCGTGCCTCCGAGCGCTTCGACGCCGAGGCCGCTCGCGGCTACTTCCAGCGCGCGATCGCCGCCGCGCGACCCCAGGAACGTATGCAGCTCAGGCGTATGGCCGACGCCTCGCTCGCGCTGGCCGAGCGGCGCGCGGGCGATCTCAAGACCGCGGTGGAGCGACTCGGCCAGGAGGCCCCGAGCGGCCGTCAGATGTTCGCGCTGCGCGCGATGGGCCTGCTGATGCCGCCGAGCTCGGCGGGGATCATCGCGCGGGTACGCGGGGTGCTGCTGATCATTCTGCTGATCATCGCGCTGCTCGCGATCGGGCTCGGGATCGTCGAGCTGATCTCGCTGCCATTCGGCGGGATCGGCCTTGCCCCCGGCGTCCTGCTCGGGCTGTTCGTCGTGATCGCCGCGCTCGCGGTCGCCGCCGCGATCGGTCGCCGAAAGCGCGACCGTGCGCGCGCGGGCGCCGGCACCGGCGGCTGAGGCCCCTGCGGCCCACCCGCCGGACACTAGGCTTGCCCTCGTGCCCGCTCCCATCTGCCTGATCGTCAACCCTTCCGCAGGCGGCGGCAAGTCCGCGCGGCTCGCCCCGGAGATGGAGCGAACGTTGCGCGAGCACGGTCTCAGCGTGCGTCGCGTGGACACGCGCGACCTCGATCACGCGCGCGAGACGGCGGCCGCCGCCGCGCACGGCGGTGAGACCGTGGTCGCGCTCAGCGGAGACGGCCTCGTCGGGGTGATCGCGGACGTGCTGCGAGCGATCCCCGGCGCGCTGCTCGGCGTGCTACCCGGTGGACGCGGAAACGACCTCGCCCGTGTGCTCGAGATCCCCGAGGACGCCAAGGAGGCCTGCGCGACGATCGCGAACGGGACACCCCGACCGCTCGACCTCGGGCTGGTGCGCGAGACCACGGAGGAGGGCGACGGCCGAGCCTTCGTGGGGATCGCCTCGGCCGGCTTCGACAGCGACGCGAACCGGATCGCCAACGAGGCCCCACCGTGGCTCGGCGGGCTCGTCTACGCCTATGGCGCGCTGCGCGCGCTCATCTCATGGCGCCCCGCGCGCTTCGAGCTCGAGCTGGCGAACGGAGAGCGCCACACCGCGGAGGGCTACTCCGTTGCGGTCGCGAACTCGCGTGCCTACGGCGGGGGGATGTTCGTCGCCCCGGAGGCGATGCTCGATGACGGCCTGCTCGACATCGTGCTCAGCGAACGCACGAGCAAGCTGCGTTTCATCGCGAACCTGCCACGAGTCTTCAAAGGCACCCACGTGGAGCTTCCCGAGGTCCGCGTGCTGCGCTCCTCCGAGGTCACCGTGTCCTCCGACCGTCCCTTCCAGATGTACGCGGACGGCGACCCGATCGGGGCGCTGCCGGTGCGCGTGAGCGCACTCGCCGGTGCGGTCACGGTGATCGCGCCGGCCCGCGGAGCCGCCGCGCTCGGCGCCGGATGACGGGGGTGTTCGGAGCGAAGCTCGCGCTCGCGCGGGGCGCCGGGTCGCTCTCGCGGCTGCGCGGCTCGGGTGCGACGAGCCTGCCCGGGCGCGTGCTCATGCGCCTGCAGCCTCACGCGATCGCGACGCTCGGCGCACGACTCCCGCAGGGCAGCGCGCTGATCTCGGCGACGAACGGGAAGACCACCACCGCCGCGATGGCCGCGGCGATCTTCGCCGAGCAGGGGGTCGAGCTCGTGCACAACCGCGCGGGCGCGAACATGGCGGGAGGGGTCGCGACCACGCTGCTCGACGCCGCACGACCCGGCGAGGGGATCGCGGGCTCACTCGGGCTGTTCGAGGTCGACGAGCTCTGGCTCTCCTCGCTCGCCCAGGAGCTCGACCCGCGGGCGATCCTGCTCGGCAACCTGTTCCGCGATCAGCTCGACCGCTACGGCGAGCTCGAGGCGATCGCCGACAGCTGGCGCGATGTGCTGCTCACGTGCGGGGCGCGAGCGGTGCTGAACGCGGACGACCCGCTGCTCGCCGACCTCGGACGCGAGCGCGCGGATGTCCTCTACTTCGGGGTCGAGGACGACTCGCTCGCGCTCGCGGGGATGGCGCACGCCGCCGATGCGAAGCACTGCCGCAACTGCGGTGCGCCCTACGTCTTCGATGCGATCTACCTCGGTCACCTCGGGCACTACCACTGCCCCAGCTGCGGCCGCTCGCGCCCCGCCCCGCAGATCGTCGCGAGCGAGGTGCGCCTGCACGGCGTTCGCAGCGCGAGCTTCACCCTCACCACCCCCGAGGGCGCCGGAACGGTCCACCTCGCCCTTCCCGGCCTCTACAACGTCTACAACGCGCTCGCCGCCGCCGCGCTCGCCCACGCCCTCGGCGTGCCGCTCGCGCCCACGCTCGCCGGGCTGGAGGCCACCCGGCCCGCCTTCGGGCGCGCGGAGTCGGTCTCGCTCACCACCCCCGCAGGCCCGCGCGAGCTGCAGATCCTGCTCGTGAAGAACCCCGCGGGCGCGAACGAGGTGCTGCGCACACTCGCGCTCGAGCCCGGCCGCCACGAGCTGCTCGGCGTGCTCAACGACCGCATCGCCGACGGACGCGACGTGTCTTGGATCTGGGACGCGGACTTCGAGCTGCTCGCCGACCGCGTGGAGAGCGTGGTGTGCAGCGGCACTCGCGCCGCCGACCTGGCCGCACGGTTGAAGTACGCGGGCGTCGAGGAGCAGCGGATCGCGATCGAGCCCGAGCTCTCGGCCGCGCTGCAGCGAGCCGCCGCGGAGGGTGAGGGACCGCTCTACGCGCTGCCCACCTACACCGCGATGCTCGCCCTGCGCGAGCTGCTCGTCACGCGAGGCGAGGCGAGGAGCCAATGGTCCTGACACGCGAGCAGGCGAGGACCGTGATCTGGCACGACCTCGAGTGCGGGGGCTACCGCGCCGACCTGCCGCTGTGGCGCGAGCTCGCGCAGGAAGCCACCCGCGGGCGTGGCGCGCGCGTGCTCGACATCGGGGCCGGCACGGGAAGGGTCGCACTCGACCTCGCCGAGCAGGGCCACCGCGTGACCGCGCTCGACCGCGACGAGGGGCTGCTCGCAACGTTGCGCGAGCGCGTGGACGGGCGGAGCGTGGAGACTGTCCACGCGGATGCGCGCGAGTTCGCCCTCGACTCGGGAGATTTCGACCTCTGTCTGGTGCCGATGCAGACCCTCCAGCTCCTGAGCGGGGCCGAGCAGCGCGAAGCGCTCTTCGCCCACGCGCGAGCGCACCTCCGCGGCGGAGCGCTCTTCGCCGCGGCGATCGTCGGCGAGGTGGACGAGTTCGACAGCCGTGAGGGCAAGCTCGGCCCCTCCCCCGAGCGCGTGCAGATCGACCGCACGCTCTACGTGAGCCGCGCGATCCGCGTCTCCAAGGGCGAGCGGGCGATCCTGATCGAGCGCGAGCGGATGGTCACCGAGCCGGGTGCGCTGCCGGGGGCGAGCGAGCTCGATCGGATCGAGCTCGAGTCGCTCGACGCGCGCGAGATCTGGGAGGAGATGTCCGCCGCGGGCCTCGACCCGCAGCCGAGCCGCTTCATCGCCGAAACGCGCGAGCACTCGGGGAGCGAGGTGTTGATCGGCCGTGCCTGATCCACGCACGCTGCGCGTGTGCGCGCTCTACCCGGACCTGATGAACATCTACGCCGACCGGGGCAACCTGATCGTGCTCGAACGGCGCTGTGCCTGGCGGGGCATCGGCTTCGAGCTCGTCGCGAGCGGGCTCGGCGAGCCGCTCGACGGCACGGCGCACGAGCTCTTCTACATCGGCGGCGGGCAGGATCGCGACCAGCGACTCTGCGCGGAGGACCTGCTGGAGAACAAGTCCCTCGCCCTGCACGAAGCGGCCGACCGCGAGGCGGTGGTGCTCGGTGTGTGCGGGGGCTATCAGCTGCTCGGACGCGCGTACACGCTCGGAGAGGAGCGGATCGAGGGCGTGGGCCTGCTCGACCTGGAGACGGTGCGCGAGGACGGTCCGCGCCTGATCGGGAACGTCGCGATCGAGCCCGGCGGTTTGGACGGGGTGCCCCCCGGATCGGTGCTCGCGGGCTTCGAGAACCACGGCGGACGCACGCGCCTCGCCCCCGGCCAAGCGGCACTCGGGCGGGTGATCAAGGGGGAGGGCAACGACGGCCGCAGCGGCATGGAGGGAGCGGTCTCGGGCTCGACGATCGGCACCTACCTGCACGGCCCGCTGCTCCCGAAGAACGTGTGGTTCGCGGACTGGCTGATCTCGCGGGCGCTCGGAATCGATCCTGGCGAGCTCACGCCGCTCGGCGATGAGATCGAGCAGCGCACGCACGCGAGCGCGATCGCGGCCGCCGGACTCTGAGCGCTCCGCCGGCGGAGGGGTGCGAGGCGGCCGCTAGGCGACCGCGAAGCGCGCGAAGCGCTCGGCCAGGCGCGCGGGCACGAGCGCGCGCACGCGCACGCCCTCGGCGGTGTCCTCGCGCTTGACCTCACCGGCGAGCTCGTGCAGCTCGGCGAGACTCCCGCCCTCGTCGTAGGGCACGAGCAGCTCGAGCGAGCGCAGTGTGTGGGCGAGCGCATCCTCGATTCGCGCTTCGAGCGCCTCGATCCCCGCGCCGGTGGCGGCGCTGATCAGGGTGGCCTCGGGGTGGTGCAGGCGCAGCTCCTGGCGCTCCTCCTCCTCGAGCAGATCGGCCTTGTTGAGCACGAGCAGGCGTGGCTGCTCGCCCGCCCCGATCTCCTCGAGCGTCTCCTCGACCGCGGCCTTCATCGCCCCGGTGTGCTCCTCCCCGGCGGAGGCGTCGAGCACGTGAAGCAGCAGATCGGCGCGCCGCGTCTCCTCGAGCGTCGCGGCGAAGGCGTCGACGAGCTGGTGGGGAAGCTTCGAGATGAAACCGACGGTGTCGGTGAGCAGGTGCGTGCGTCCCGCGATCCGCAGCGTGCGCGTGGTCGGGTCGAGCGTGTGGAAGAGGCGGTCGCGCACGCCCACTTCGGCGCCGGTCATCGCGTTGAGCAGCGTGGACTTGCCCGCGTTGGTGTAGCCCACAAGTGAGATCGTGGGCATCGCGGCGCGCTCGCGCTCGGCGCGCTGCACCGCGCGCGTGCCCTTCACGTGCTCGAGGCGCCGTCGCAGGGCGGCGATCCGGTTGCGCGCGAGACGGCGGTCGGTCTCGATCTGTGTCTCGCCGGGGCCCCTCGTGCCGATCCCACCGCCGAGTCGCTCGAGGTGGCTCCAGAGGCCGCGCATGCGCGCCATGTTGTATTCGAGCTGCGCGAGCTCGACCTGGAGCTTGCCCTCCGCGCTCCCCGCGTGGGAGGCGAAGATGTCGAGGATCACCGTGGTGCGGTCGATCACGGGCAGACCGATCGCCTCCTCGAGGTTGCGCTCCTGACGCGCGGTGAGCTCGTCGTCGCAGGCGATCAGGTTGGCGTCCGCGGCCTTCGCGGCGGCCTTCGCCTCGGCGACCTTGCCGGGACCGAGATAGGTGTTCGGGTGCGGGGCCTCGCGGCGTTGCAGCATCTCACCCACGACCGCGACGCCCGCGGTGCGCAGCAGCTCGCCGAGCTCCTCGAGATCGTCGCCCTGCTCCAGCGCGCCGACGCAGAATGCCCTCTGCCGTGCGCGCTGCGTGGGCTCCGTCCCGTTCTTCGACGCGCTCTGTGCGCTGCGTCCGCTGCGACCCCTGTCCATTCCCCACTCAGTCTAGGACCTATGCATAGCGCGCTCGCCGCGCGCTCGCTCAGGCCGGGGCGAGCTTGCCGAGCCGCTGCACCGCCTCGAGCAGGCGCTCGTCGGGTGTGGTGAGCGAGATCCGGAACCAACCCTCCCCCGCGGGCCCGTAGATCGCTCCCGGGGAGATCACGACCGCGGCCTCCTCGAGCACGTGCTCGGCGTAGGCCGCGGAGCTCTCAAAGCCCGCGGGTACGGGCGCCCAGATGTAGATCGTGGCGTGCGGCCGGCGCACCTCCACGCCGATCTCCTCCAGCGCGTCGCACACGAGGTCGCGACGGCGCTTGTAGAGCTCGTTCATCGAGGCCACCTCGGCGTCGACGTCGGGTGAGAGCGCGGCGATCGCGGCGAGCTGGGTGGCCTCGAACAGGCCCGAGTCGATGTTCGTCTTCAGCCGCCAGTAGATCTCGATCGCCTCCGCGTTGCCCGCTATGAAGGCGCAGCGCCAGCCCGTCATGTTGAAGCCCTTGGAGAGCGAGTAGACCTCGATGCCCACGTCCTTGGCCCCGGGGGTGGCGAGGAAGGAAGGGGCTTTGTAGCCGTCGAAGACGATCTCCGAGTAGGCCATGTCGTGGACCACGAGGATGTCGTAGGCCTTCGCGAACTCGACCACCCGCTCGAAGAATCCTTCGGGAACGATCGCCCCGGTGGGGTTGTTCGGGTAGTTGAGGTAGAGGAGCTTCGCCTTCTTCGCGACGTCCTCGTCGATCGCGCCGAGGTCGGGAACGAAACCGTGCTCGGGCTCGAGCGCGATCAGCACCGGCTCCGCCCCGGCGAGCCACGGGCCGCCCGTGTAGACGGGGTAGCCGGGGTCCGCGGCGAGCGCGTAGTCCCCCGGGTCCAGGAAGGCGAGGTTGAGGTTGAAGATCGCCTCCTTGCCCCCGATCGCGGGGATGATCTCGCTCTCGGGATCGAGCACCACGTCGAAGCGGCGCTCGTAGAAGTCGCGCGCGGCCGCGCGGAAGTCCGCGCGGCCCCGGTTGGAGGGGTACTGGTGAGTCTCGGCCTCCGTGACCGCCTCCTGCATCGCCTCGACCACGAGCGGCGGCGTCGGGCGGTCGGGGTCCCCGATCCCGAGGCTGATCACGTCGATCCCCGCCGCGCGCTTGTCGGCGATCTTGCGCTCGAGCTGCGCGAAGGCGTAGGGCGGGATCTTCTCCAGGCGCTTACTCGGTCTCATCCAGCTCCTTTTCGAACTCGTCGCTGATCTCGCCGGCGAACACCGGACGCGCCCAGCCTGTCAGATCGACGCGCAGCCCCTCGCCCACCTCGACGAGCAGCTCACCCCCGTCGAGCGTCACCGTGACCGCCCTGGGGACGCCGCCGTGGTCCTCGACGTGCGCGATCGCCGCGCCCGTCGCGCCCGTGCCCGAGGAGAGCGTCTCCCCCACCCCGCGCTCGAAGATCCGCGCGCGGATCGCCCCGGGCTCCCCCGCGTGCAACTCGGTGTACCAGGAGACGTTCGTCCGGTTGGGGAACAGCTCGGAGGCTTCGATCGCGGGGCCGATCGCGGGCAGGTCGAGCGCCTCGAGCCGCTCCAGGTCCCCGACATGGATCGCGCACTGCGGATTGCCGATCGAGACGTGGCGGAAGGCCCACTCGCGCCCCGCGCTGCTCACCGTCCCCGTCCCCTCGGGGCCGCCGGTGGGGAAGTCCGCGGAGCAGAGCGCTGCGCGGCCCATGTCGACGCGGCAGGTCTCCGCTCCCGTGATCGTCGGGCGGATCCGCCCGGCGGCGGTGGAGATCGAGAACTCCTCCAGCTCGGTCCAGCCGCGGCGACGCAGGTAGAGGATCGCCTCGCGGGCCCCGTTGCCGGAGAGCTCGGCCTCCGAGCCGTCCGGGTTGAAGATGCGCAGATCGGCGACGTCGTCCGGGTGGGCCGGGGGCGAGAGCAGCAGCACGCCGTCGGCGAAGATCCCGAAGTGGCCCTCGCAGAGGCGCCGCACGCGCGCGGCGGTGAGCTCGAAGGGCAGTGCGGCCGCCTCCAGGATCAGGTAGTCGTTGCCGAGCGCCTGCCACTTCTCGAATCGCATGCTCATCCGGCGTCGGAGTCTAGGATCTCGCCCGCGACCGAGGCCGGATCGCGGCCGGTCACGTCGATCGTGCGCACGCCCGCGAGCTTTCGCATCCAGGTGAGCTGGCGGCGCGCGTAGTTGCGCGTGCGGCGCTTCATGCGCTCGACGTCACCCGCGAGCAGCTCCTCGAATCCAAGCGCCTTCGCGGCCGTCTCGGAGACGTGCGAGGAGCTCGCGCGCAGCACCTCCTCCCGCGCGCCCGCGGCAACCATCTCATCCACGCGGCGGTCGATCGCGGCATAGAGGGCCTCGCGCTCCATCGTCAGGCCCGCGAGCAGGGTGGGATGACGCAGATCCTCGCTCCAGAGCTGCGAGGGGCCCTCCGGAGGCTCCAGCTCGCCGAGCTCGAGCAGCTCGAGCGCGCGCACGACGCGGTGGCGGTCGGCGGGCTCGATGCCCTCCGCCGCCCAGGGCGCGCGCTCGGCGAGACGCGCGTGCATCGCGTGCGCGCCGTGACGTTCGAGCTCGGCGGTGAGCCGCTCGCGCACGCCGGTCTCCGGGGCGGGGCGCAGGTTCATCTCGGCGAGCGCGGCGCGCAGGTAGAGCCCGGTCCCGCCCACCACGATCGGCCGGCGCCCCTCACCGAGGAGCTCGTCGATCTGGGCGTGGGCGAGCTGGGAGTACTGACCCACGCTGAAGGTCGCATCGACAGGCAGGAAGGAGAGCAGACGATGCTCCAGGCGCCGACGCTCCGCGGGGGTGGCGGCCCCTGTGAGCACCTCCAGGCCCTCGTAGACCTGCAGAGCGTCGGCGGACACGGCGACCGGGTCCTCCCCGCGGTCGCGGAGCGCCTCGGCAAGCGCGATCGCGACGGCCGTCTTGCCCACTCCGGTGGGCCCGAAGAGCGCGATGATCTTCATAGGAATAGGCTCATGGCTGGTGCAGATCTCCGGATCGACAGTCCTCTTGACCGGCGCCACGGGGGGCATAGGTCACGCGATTGCGCGCGCGCTCGCGGGCGCGGGCGCAGAGCTGATCCTGACGGGTCGCCGCAGCGATGTGCTCGAGCCGCTCGCGGCCGAGCTCGGAGGACGCGCGCTCGCCGTCGATCTCGCACGTGACACGGAGGTCGAGCGGCTCGCGGCGGAGGCAGGCGATGTGGACATCCTCGTCGCGAACGCCGCGCTCCCCGCCTCGGGCACGCTCAGCTCGTTCTCGATCGAGCAGGTCGACCGTGCGCTCGACGTCAACCTTCGCGCCCCGATCATCCTCTCGCACGTCCTCACCCCCGGAATGGTGAGCCGCGGGCACGGCCACCTCGTCTTCATCTCCTCACTCGCGGGCAAGGCGGCGACGCCCGGCACGGCGCTCTACAACGCGACGAAGTTCGGGATGCGCGGGTTCGCCGGCGCGTTGCGTGCGGACCTGCGCGCGAGCGGCGTCGGCGTGTCGACGGTCTTCCCGGGCTTCATCCGCAACGCGGGGATGTTCCACGAAGCCGAAGTGAAGCTCCCCCCGGCGTGGGCACGCGCACCCCGGAGGACGTCGCCAAGGCGGTCGTGAACGCGATCGAGCGCAACCGCGGGGAGACCGACGTCGCCCCGATCCCGCTGCGCGCGAGCACGGTGCTCGCGAGCATCGCGCCTGAGACCGCGGGCCGGCTCGCGCGGCGTGCTCGGCTCCGAGGACATCACGCGCGAGATGGAGGCCGGTCAGCGCGAGAAGCGCTGAGCCGCCGCGCCGCGCGTAGGGGCGCGGACTCAGAAGAGCGCCTGCTGCCCCTGCGCCTCGCGCGGTGAGCCACGACGCCCTCCCCCCTCCCTCTTCTCCTCCTCTGCTGCCCTGCGCTCGCCTCGCCTCCCGCGCCAGAACGCGCCGGGCGCACCGGACCCTCTGCGCACGAGCCGGGCGAGCCGCTCGCGTTCGGGCTGCGGCGCGTACGCCCCTCGTCTGTAGAGCTGCTCGTAGCGCGGCACGAGGTCGGGGCGCTTGGTGCGCATCCAGTCCATGAAGACGTCGCGCACCTCGCCGCGAAGGTGCAGCGCGATCGCCGCGATGCTCGTCGCTCCCGCGCGCTCGGCCGCTTCGAGCAGCGGCTCGACCTGCTCGGGAGCGTCGTTGATCCCCGGCATCAGCGGCGCGATCAGCACGCCCGTCGGGATGCCCGCGCGGTTCAGCTCCGCGACCGCCTCCAGGCGCGCCCGCGGGTTCGGCGTGTGGGGCTCGGTTTCGCGCCACGCGCGCTCGTCGAGCGTCGGGATCGAGAGACATGCCGTGAAGCCCTCCACGCGCTCGGCCAGCGCGCGCATCAGCTCGATGTCGCGCAGCAGCAGCGGCGACTTCGTGAGGATCGAGCAGGGGTTGCGCGCGTCGAGCAGCGCCTCCCAGATGCCCCGCATCAGGCCGTAGCGCTTCTCCACCCACTGGTACGGGTCGGTGTTCGTCCCGAGCGCAACGTGCTCACCCTTCCAGGACGGGCGCGCGAGCTCCGCGCGCAGCACCTCGGGAGCGTTGACCTTGACCACGATCTCGCGCTCGAAGTCCCGGCCGGGATTGAAGCCGAGGTACGTGTGTGTGGGGCGAGCAAAACAGAAAGTACATGCATGAGTGCACCCCCTATAGGGATTCACCGTCCAGCGGAATGGCATCTGTGACGCCGGTGGCACTTTGTTCAGGGCGGATTTGGCGTGCACCTCGTAGAAGCGGATGTCGAGTGCCTCCGGTGCGGAGAACGTCCTCACCGCGGCGGGATCGCGATATCCGGGCAGCCGCTGGGTGTCCTCCTCGACGGTGAGATTGCTCCAGCGCACGAACATATGTTCGCATACCGCCGGGACGCCCCCGCTCGTTCCGGCGGGACGACGCTTATGGACCTCATACGAACCTCACAGCGGGCGCTCAGCGCGTGCTTCCGACCCGCTTACCGCCGTGGTCGAGCATCGACCCATTCACCCAACGCAAACCGACCAGGAGGTCACGATGCTCTCGAAGATGCTCTCAGCCACGATGATCGCGGGCGCCGCGGAACCGCCCGCCGGCGATGACGGCGAGGCACGGCCCGCGGGACGCGCTCAGAACGTGAGCACGCTGCGGATCCCGTCCTGGGCCTCCATCAGCTCGAAGCCCCGGTTCACCTCATCCAGAGGGAGGCGGTGCGAGATGAAGGGGTCGACGTCGATCTCCCCCTCGAGGTAGCGCCTGACCAGCGCGGGGACGTCATCGCGTCCCTTCAGCCCACCGAAGGAGGACCCGCACACACGCCGGCCGGTGATGAGCAGGCGCGGGACGACGTCGAGCGTCTCGCCCTTGCCCGCCACCCCGCACACGGTGCAGAGCCCCCACCCCATGCGCGCGGCCTCGACCGCCTGGCGCATCACCGCGACGAGACCGGTGGCCTCGAAGGTGTAGTCCGCCCCGAAGCCTCCCGTCATCTCGAGGATCCGCTCGACCGTGTCCTCGCCGCCCGTGAGCAGATCGGTCGCTCCCTGCCCGCGCGCGAGCTCCAGCCGCTCCGGAGAGAGGTCGACGCAGACGATCCGCTCGGCTCCCTGCAGCCGGCAGCCCGCGACCGCGCCGAGGCCGACCATCCCCGCGCCGAAGACCACGCATGTCGAGCCCTCGCGCACGGCCGCGGTCCTGATCGCCGCGCCGAGCCCCGTCGAGAGCCCGCACGCGAACAGACAAGCGCGATCCAGCGGGGCCTCCGGATCGATCTTCGCGAGCGCGATCTCGGGCATCACGGTGTACTCCGCGAAGGTCGAGGTGCCCATGAAGTGGCGCAGCGGCTCCCCGCTGAGGGAGAGGCGCGTGGTCCCGTCGGGGAGGTAGCCGAGGTTCTGTTGCTCGCGGATCGCGAGGCAGAGGTTGGTGAGCGGGCTCACGCAGTGCACGCATTTCCCGCATTGCGGCGAGAACAGCGTGACCACGTGATCGCCCTCGGCGAGCAGCGAGACGCCCTCGCCGCAGCGCTCGACCACCCCCGCACCCTCGTGCCCGAGCACGGTCGGGGCGTAGCCCGAGGGGTCGACCCCCGACGCGGTGTACATGTCGGTGTGGCACACCCCGCAGGCGACCAGCCGCACGAGCACCTCGCCGGGGCCCGGCTCGGCCAGATCCACCTCCTGCACGGCGAGCGGCTTGCCGAACTCCTCGAGCACCGCGGCGCGGATCTTCATCGGGCTCCCACCGGCGCGGCGAGGGCCGCGCGAGCGATCAGGTCCTCCTCGCCCGCGAGCGTCTGGCTCGTGGCGGAGTCGATCCGCACGTGTGTGAGGTCGCCGGGCGCGGCGAGGCCGGCGAAGTTGACGACCTTGTTGTGGCGCGTGCGGCCGCGCAGCCGATCGGGATCGTTGCGCGAGGTCCCCTCGACGAGCACCTCGACGGTGCGCCCCACGAAGCGCTGCGCGCGTGCGCGCGCTTCGCGCTGCACGAGCTCCACGAGTCGCCCCATCCGCTCGGTCTTCACCGGATGCGGGACCACACCCTCGGAGATCGTCGCCGCCTCGGTCCCGCGGCGCGGCGAGAAGTTGAAGGTGAACGCGCTGTCGTAGCCGACCTGCTCGACCACCTCCAGCGTCTGCTCGAAGTCCTCCTCCGTCTCGCCGGGGAAGCCCACGATGATGTCCGTGCTCAGCGACACGTCGGGGAGGTGCTCGCGGATCATCGCGACCCGATCGAGATAGCGCGAGCGGTCGTAGGTGCGGCGCATCGCCTTCAGGATCCGGCTCGAACCCGATTGCAGGGGCAGGTGGATGTGCTCGCACACGCTCTCGAGCTCGGCGTGCGCACGGATCACCTCCTCATGCATGTCCTTCGGGTGCGGGCTCGTGTAGCGGATCCGCGCAAGCCCCTCGATCGCGTCGAGCTCGGACAGCAGGCGCGCGAAGCTCGCGCGCTCACCGCCCTCGGGCGGGAGGTCGCGCCCGTAGGAGTTCACGTTCTGCCCGAGCAGCGTCACCTCGCGCACCCCGTCGGCGGCCATCGCCGCGACCTCCGCGACGAGCTCCCGCTGCGGGCGACTCGCCTCGCGACCGCGTGTCGAGGGGACGATGCAGTAGGAGCACGCGCAGTTGCATCCCACGCTGATCTGCACCCAGCCCTGGAAGGGCCGCGCGCGCCGGGCGGGCAGATGCCCGGTGAAGCCCTCGAACTCGAAGTAGCCCTGCGCGCTCAACGAGTCGCTCGTGAGGAACTGCGCGAGCATGTGCACCTGGCCGGGTCCGAAGGCCACGTCCACGAAGGGGAAGCGCTCGAACACCTCGTCCTTGAGCGACTGCGCCCAGCAGCCCCCCACCCCCACGACCACCTCGGGGCGCTCGCGCTTGAGCTTGCGCGCCTCGCCCAGGTGCGTGATGAAGCGGCTGTCCGCCGCCTCGCGGATCGAGCAGGTGTTGAAGAGGATCAGCTCCGCCTCCGCACGCTCGGGCGCCTCGGCGTAACCGAGCGACTCGAGCATCCCCTTCATCCGCTCGGAGTCGTGCTCGTTCATCTGACACCCGAAGGTCGTCAGGTGGTAGCGCTTGTTCGTCTGGGTGCCGGGCACGCGCCGCGAATGATCGCAGGAGATCGGGCGCTATTCGCGCCGCTGTCAGTCGATCTGCAGCGTGAGCGTCCTCGTCGCGGTGTGCTTCGTTTTCTTCGTGCTGTCCTTGACTTCCACCACGATTTCGTAGGTGCCCGCTGCGAGCTTCGTGCTCGGCGTGCCGCTCAGCAGCCCTTCTTTGCTCAGTTTCAGCCCTTTCGGGAGCTTCCCGATCTTCTTCCATCTGTAAGGCGCCGTTCCGTAGGCGGCCACGAGCTGGAAGCTGTAGGTCTGGCCGCGGGTCGCTTCGGGCAGCGATGTGGTTTCGATTTCCAGGGGCTTCGGCACGCAGGCCGATTCGGAGCTCGAGCCCGTTGCGGTGGTGGTCTTGCCCGCAGGGCACGCGGTCTCGGCGGCGGAGCCGGGTGAGGCGACGTAGTAGCCGAGCTGGGCTTCCAGGCAGGAGCCCTGGCCGGTGCTGGGCTGGTAGTGGCCCGTCGGGCAGGGCGTGTAGGTCGTCTGTTCTGTGACCGGGACGTAATCGCCGGCGGGGGCGGGCAGGCAGGAGGTGCTGGCGCTTTCGGGCTGGAATCGCCCGACCGGGCACGGCGACTGCGCAGCCTGGCCTGCGGAGGAAACGAAGTTGCCGGGCGTGGCGGTAAGGCAGCTCGTGGAGCCTGTGGCAGGCTGGTAGTGCCCAGTCGTGCAGGGGTGCTGTTCCTGTTCCCCGGTCGCATCCACGTAGTACCCGGGGCTCGCGGCGAGGCAGGAGGTCTGCCCGATGTTCGGCTGGTAGTGGCCGACCGGGCAGAGGGTCTCGTTCGCTTCGCCCGCGAACGGAACGTAGGTGCCGCGCGTGGCGTAGGCGCACGTGATGCCCCCGTAGCCGGGCTGGAAGGTGCCCGCGGGGCACGGCGTGCTTGAGCTCTGCCCTTCGTAGGCGACGTAATGACCCGGAGCGGCCTGCGTGCAGATCTGCGAGCGCGCGCCCGCCGAGTACTTCCCCGCGGGGCATGGCGTCTCGCTGGTCTCGTTCGAGAGGTTGTCGAAGTAGCCCGGTTCGGCGTTCAGGCAGGAGGTCGCATCCGAGTTCGGCTCATAGGTCCCAGGGCCACAGCCGAGTTGGGAGGTGGCGCCCGCGGTTTCGACGTAATGCCCGGGCGAGGCGGGTGTGCAGGGTTCCGAGCCCGTTTCCGAGTAGCTGCCGGGGCTGCACAGTGTCGCGGCCGAGGCAGAGCCCGTGCCCGCCCCGATCACGATCGCGCCGGCGAGTAGCGCCACGCAGATCATCACCCTCGCCCAGCTCGAGAAACCCCTTGCTCCGCTCATCGCCCCTCCATGTTCGATCTGGGGGGGCATCTGGCCGAGCGGCCGCAGCGTCCATCACCATGCGGGCCCCCGTCCGCGTGGTGATGGCAGATTATTTGCCGGGGCCGACGAACGTCGGCCGGGCGGGGCCGATCCGCCGCCCTCAGCCCGCAGGGACGAAGCGCTGCACGAAATCGAGCGCGGTCTGCGCGACCTCCTGCCAGCCGCTGTCGATCGTGAGCGAATGCCCGCGCCCCTCGATCTCCACGAACTCGGTGATCCCCGGGTTGTGCTGCTGCTTCTTGTAGGACGCTTTCGAGATCGCTCCCGGGACCTGGTGGTCCTCCTCGCCGGAGGTGATCAGAAGCGGCCCGCGATCGGGGTTCTCGAGCTCGACTTTGGCGTCGGTCCAGGGGTCGATGTTGGCAGTGACCGCCTCGAAGACGGGAGCGCCCGGTCCCGGGACGGAGAACTCCTCATAGAGCGCCTTTGCCTCTTGCTCACTCACCGCGTTGGCGAAGCCGTAGCGGAACTGCTCGTAGCTCAGCGGCACCGCGCGGTGGCGATTGGCGGGGTTTCGCACGACGCCCGAAGAGGCCTTCAAGGCCGAGAAGGGCACAGGCAGCACGCCGCGGAAAGGCGCGGGATCGACGGCGACCGTGACAGCGCACAGACCGCGACCGGCAAGGATCTGCGCAAGCAGGCCGCCGAAGGAGTGCCCGACCACCGCGGGCTTGGTGGTGAGGGCTCCGATGATCGCCTCGTAGTGCGCAGCGACCTGTCCGATCGTCTTGTTCGCGAACACATCGGGGTCGGCCTTGGCCTCCTCGACCGTCGCTGGATCGTCCGGCCAGCCCGGCTGCAGGGTGCTGTAGCCCGCCGCGCCGAAGAGGCCCGCCCAGCGGTCCCAGCTCGATCCGAGCAGCCACAGGCCGTGAACGAAGACGACGGGCTGCTTGCCGCTTGCGTTCGCCGCATCGATTTCCTCGCGCTCCCAGTCGGCAATCGTCGCAGTGTCCTCCGATGTGCTCATCTCGACTCCTTCCTCCCCCTCTGGGGAGTCGGTCTTTACACGGGCGGTGGGCAGCGCGACCAACTCTACGCCGAGCCCCGTGAGCGCGATGTGTCGATCCCGCTCACTAGAGGCCCAGTTCCCACTGCACGATCAGCCAGCACGCGAAGGCGAGCAGCCGCGGCAGCTCCGCGACGGGGCCCAGCCCGGCGGCACCGAGACCTCGAGCGGCGGCGCGACGATCTCACCGTCGGGCGCGACCACCGATCCGGCGATGCCCTCGGTGCGCCTGACCGCAATCTCCTCGTGACCCTGCGGCACGACGTTCCAGCTGCGGCCCGGCCACCGCTTGACGATCTGTGCGACCGGCTCGCCGCTCGGCAGCGTGAGCGCCCCGCCGCGACGAAGCCCGGGATGGAAGTCGTAGACGAGCCCCTCCCCGCCCGTTCTCGCGAGCTGGAAGTGCCAGCCGAGCGGGGCGCGGCGAAGGATCTCGTAGCACTCGCTCCCCACGATCAGGCCCGCGAAGGCGGGATCGGGGACCACCTTCACGTGTGCGAGTGCCGATCCGTCTTCGCTTCGGAGCACGCCCGCGCTGTCGAAGAGCATGCCCGTGTTCTATTCGATCCGCATTCCGCGGTTACGCTGGTGGTCGATGTCCGATCAGGACCCCAGCCCGCTAGCGGACCTGCCCGAGCCCCAGGAGCGCCCGGAGAGCGAGCAACTCCCGGAGGAACGGCCCTACACCGAGCTCTTCGGGCTCCCCGCGATGATGCTGATCTTCGCGCTGATCGCGCTCTTCAAAGGGATCGCCACCGAAAACACGGGCTTCACGATCGTGGGCGCGGTCGTCGCGATCGGAATCCTGCTCGCGATCGGCTTCTCTATGACGATCGCCAAGCGCGAACCGCGCCGCTAGAGCAGAGCGGCGAGCCCGAGCAGGCAGATCAGCACGCCGAGCACCACGTAGAACCCGCGCGCGAAGCCCACCGAGGTCTTCGAGATCAACCAGCCGATGAACCACCCCGGCCCACGGGTGTAGCGCTCGTCCTGCAGTCGTTGCTCGTTCATACGCGACGCCGTCCAGAACGAGCTCAGCCCGATCAGGATCACGAGCGGCGAGAGCACCACGGCGGGAATGTGATGGCGTCCGAAGGCCCGCCAGAGCACGTCGATCACGATCAGCGCGAGCAGCGCGAAGGGCGCCCTCCTGCCCTGCGGGAGATAGCCCGGCGAGCGCTTTTCGTCCTTCCAGATTCCGGTGCCGCGACGCGGTTCAGGTCGAGAGGCCATGCAAGGGGCTTACCCGGACTGGATGCGCAGCCAAACTCCGGTGTACCCTCCTCCCATGGCCAAACAGCCTCTCAACAAGCGCCCGCTGCCCATGAAAGCGATCGCCGTGGTGCTTTTCGCGATCAGCCTCGGCGTTGTCCTGAGCGCAGAGCGCGACATCGGGCGCCGCAGCGAGAGCGAGGTGCGCGGCCGCAAGAGCCTCTGGCGCCTCGTGAGCCTGAACGCGCTCGGCGCGGCGGCTTACCTGCGCTTCGGTCGCCGTTCCTGAGTCTTACGGTCCGCACCCCACACGGGGCACACTTTCGGGGCTCAGCCAGGCTAGGCCGCTGCCACCGCCGGTTCGGATGAGATCGGCGCAGCCTCTTTCTTGTCACGGTCGATCGGTGTGACGAGGTCGCGGGCGAGGCCGAGCGCGGCATAGATCTTCTCTTCGATCTCCTTCGCCATCGCCGGGTTCTCGTCGAGGAACGCCTTTGCGTTGCCCCGGCCCTGGCCGAGACGGTCATCGCCGTAGGAGAAGAACGAGCCCGACTTCGAGACGATGTTGTGCTCCAGCCCGAGGTCGATCAGGCAGCCCGTGGTCGAGATCCCCCTGCCGAACTCGATGTCGAACTCGGCTTGGCGGAAGGGCGCGGCGACCTTGTTCTTGACGACCTTCACGCGCACGCGGTTGCCCACCGCCTCCGTGCCGTCCTTGAGCGTCTCGATGCGCCGGATGTCGAGACGCTGCGAGGCGTAGAACTTCAGCGCGCGCCCGCCCGGCTGGGTCTCCGGCGATCCGAACATCACGCCGACCTTTTCGCGGATCTGGTTCGTGAGGATGCAGAGCGTCTGGGTTCGGTTCAGGTTCCCCGCGAGCTTGCGCATCGCCTGCGACATCATCCGCGCCTGCGCACCGACCGTCTGGTCGCCCATCTGGCCCTCGAGCTCGACGCGCGGCGTGAGCGCGGCCACCGAGTCGATCGCGACCACGTCGACCGCGCCCGAGCGCACGAGCATGTCCGCGATCTCGAGCGCCTGCTCGCCGTAGTCGGGCTGGGAGACGAGCAGCTCGTCGATGTCCACGCCGATCGTCTTCGCGTAGAGCGGGTCCATCGCGTGCTCCGCGTCGATGAAAGCGCAGACGCCGCCCAGTTTCTGGGCCTCGGCGAGCACGTGGTAGATCAGCGTCGTCTTGCCCGAGGACTCAGGCCCGTAGAGCTCGACGATGCGTCCGCGCGGAACGCCGCCGATGCCGAGTGCGAGGTCCAGCGAGAGCGCGCCGGTGGGGATCGCGTCGCAGCGCACCTGGGCGCCCTCGTCGCCCATCCGCATCACCGAGCCCTTGCCGAACTCGCGCTCGATCTGCGTCAGCGCGCCCTGAAGGGCGGCGTCGCGAGCCTTCGCGGCCTTCTCCTGCTCGTTGACGGACATGGTGGGACTCCTCCGGTTCGGGATGGGCAAGAAAAGGTAGAGGCGGCCTCGGACGGAACGGCCAGAACAGACGTTCGTGTTCGCCGTCTTCACGACTCTCCCGAAAAGCCCTGCAAATGACGCCTTCACGGGCGACGCCCGGGCAGGTGCAGAGCCGTTCGTCCAGAAAGAGACACACGGGGTCGAAAGTCCGCCGCGGGGTTCCGATGCACTCCGCACCGGCGCGACCGCCCCGGAGAGACCGAACGATGGATACCCCCTTGGCTGTCAACCCGAGCGCCCGCCGCCTCACCCTCTTCGGATTCGTGCTGCTCGCGACGAGCGCGCTCCTGCTGCTCCTCGCCCTTCCCGCGAGCGCGCCCGCACGCGTGGCGCGCACGAGCGCCGTGCGCCGCTCCACGCGGCCCTCCACGGTGCGCTGTCACAGCTCCGCCTCCCACCACTCCCACCACTCCGCTCGCAGCTGCGCCAAGCATCACCACAAGAAGAGCCACACCAAGCACAAAGCCGCCAAGAAGGTCGCGCACCCGAGCGCTCCGCCGGTGGAACTCGTGCCCGCGGACTGCGAAGACGGCACGCTCCCGAGCCACTCCGGTGGCGGTGGCTGGTCCTGCGAAGACGGCTCCGCCCCGAACTGCGAATCGGGCACGCTGGTTCGCCTCGCCACGACCTCTCAGCCGCTCTGCGCGGTCAAGGCGGGGAGCGAACCGGTCTGCACCGGCGAAGAATGCTCGACCGAATTCGATTGCGAAGACGCGAAGGAAAGCGCCGCGGACGGGAGCGAATGCGAACGCGGCAGCGCAGAAGAAGAATCGGGCGAAGCACAAGAAGAAGAATGAGAAGGGACGGGCCGGCTTGCTCCGGCCCGGGAGGCCGGCGGAGAGGCCGGTGCGCCGCTCAGCCCATCAGCGGCGCGGCGCCAACGCGCTCGTAACGGGCCGCGCGCGGCTCGAGGTGCGAGCGGTAGAGAACCACCTCCTCGACGGAGAAGCGCAGCGCGGGGGTGGCGGGAAGCATCGACGCCGGGGGCGGTGCGGCGCGGGAGCGCGCGAGTGTGAGGTGCGCTCGAAAGCGCCTCGGCACGGGTAGCGCGCTGACCGCGCAGAGCGCCGTCGAGACCGCACGCTCGAGACGTTCGAGCGCACCACTGCGCTCCTGCACCTCGACAGCGAGCGCGCGCGGACGCCGCGGGGGCAGCCAGAGCGGCGCCCCCGTTTCGAGCTCGCAGGCCTCCGCCTCCTCAGCGGCCGCCGCGAGCGCCGCGGTGAGCTCGCCGATCTCCTCGAAGGGGCGCTCGCCGAGAAAGAGCAGCGTGACGTGCAGCGACTCGGGCGCAAGCAGCCGCGCACGGCCCTGCTCGCCCGAGCCCGTCGAGAGCGCGGAGCGTGCCCAGCGCAGCAGCTCCTCCCCCACCTCCGGGGGCGGATCGAGCGCCGCGAACAACCGGGCTGAGCCCCCGCCGGACACTCAGGCGATGCTAGACCTCGCCGATCAGCAGCCTGCGCACGAGATGCATCGCGACGGTCGTGGTGCGGTCACGCACGTCCGCTCTGCCCCCGGGGAGGTTCACCGAGCTCGTGATCCGCGTCTCCTCCGAGTCCTGTGGGCCGGGTCCGGAGACGCTCAACCAGACGAGACCGACGGGCTTCTCCGCGCTCCCCCCGGCCGGGCCTGCGATTCCGGTGATGCCCACCCCCACGTCCGCCCCGAGACGCTCGCGCGCCCCGTCCGCAAGTGTGTTCGCGACCTCCTCGGAGACAGCGCCGTGCTCGGCGATCAGCTCGGGAGGGACGCCGGCAAGGGCGCTCTTGGCCTGATCTGAGTAGACCACGAGACCACCCTTCACGTAGCGCGAGGATCCCGCGAGCTCGGTCAGCCGCCCGGCCATCAGCCCGCCGGTGCAGGACTCCGCCGTGGCGATGCTCCGCGGTCTCCCCCCCTCCTCACCGAGCAGCAGCGCGGCCACGATCTGATCGATCGTGCGCCCGTCATCTGAGAAGAGTGTCTCGCCGTGGCGCTCGCGGAACAGCGCGAGCAGCGCACGATAGATCGGCGCCTGCTCGGGCTCGTAGCGCGTGACCACCTCGACCTCCCCGCGTTTCAGGCAGGTGGTGACCTCGATCGCCTCGAGATCGACGCCCTCGCGTTCGGCCACGCGGAGCGTCTCTGCGATCTCCGACTCGGGGATCCCGAACAGACGCGCGGTCTCCTGGCGGTAGACCGTGGCGCGGGCGAGCACCGCTTGGACCCCGGCGCTGGAGAGGGCGTCCGTCCACATCGGCTGCAGCTCGCGTGGCGGACCGGGGAGCACGACAACCGTCGGTCCGGCGCCCTCTGCCGGGGTGACGACGAGCCCGGGCGCGGTGCCCACGGGCTCGAGCACCTCCGCTCCGGCGGGGACGGTGGCCTGCTTGCGGTTCGCCTCCTCGACCGCTGCGGGGTCGACGTTCGGCCAGCGTTTCATCAGCGGCGCCACGATCTGCGCGATGCGAGCGGAGAGCGCTTCGTCGAGCACCATCTCGCGCCCCTGGAAATCACCGACGACCGCGGCGGTGAGGTCGTCCGCGGTCGGCCCGAGGCCGCCGCTCGTCACGACCAGGTCGAGGCCCTCGCCGGCCATGAAGCGCAGCGCCGCGCGCATGTCCTCCGGACGGTCCCCGACGATCGCGATGTGGGCGAGGTCCACACCCAGCTCGCGCAGCCGCTCGGCGAGCCAGGGCCCGTTGCGGTCGCTCACGCGCCCCGTGAGCACCTCGGTGCCGGTCACCACGATCCCCGCCCGGGCTCCGGGCGCGCCCGCGCTCATTTGCACGTGGGCTGCTGCGAAGCGGGGAGCGTGTGACGGCCGCGCGCCTTCGTGATCGAGTAGCCGATCGCCGAGGAGGAGGCGGGGACGGTGCGTGCGTGTCCGTCGATGAAGAGGGTCACCGCGTTGTTCCCGAGCGTGATCTCAAAGCGCTTGGAATGGTATGTCGGAGTGGACTGCCCCGCCTGCAGTTCTTCCCCGGGGATCAGCCTGCGCCCGCTTTCGCCGATCAGACAGACGTAGATCGGTCCGGACGGGGAGAGCGAGAGCGCGACCACGTCGCTCGAGGAGGTGCTCGTGGCGGAGCTGTGCTTGCGTCGTGCTTTGGCGGTGTGCTTGGTCTGCGTGGTGGCGGTCTGTTTCGGCGTCTTCGATTTGTTCGAGGAGCCTTTCGTGACGAGCAGCACGACGAGCACGATGATCACAGCGAGGATCACGCCCACCGCGATCGTGTAGCCGCGCGATGCGCCGGGGTCAGGGCGCTGCCGGCCGCCGCTGCGGTTGCGCGCGGGGCTCGAGACGATCGGCTCGAGCATCGCCTCGCTGGGCTTCTCGTGATGGAGCCTGTACTCCTCGACGATCGCCTTGTCATCGAGCCCGAGCGCCTGCGCGTAGGTGCGCAGGAACGACTTCACGAAGGTGGGGCCGGGAAGCAGCCCCCACTCTTCGTTCTCGAGCGCGCGCAGGTACTTCGCGCGGATCTTCGTCTGCGCCTCGATCTCGGACACGTCGATGCGCTCGCGCATACGCGCCTCACGCAGCGTTGCTCCGATCTCGGGCACCGGCGCGGATTCTATCCGCGCAAATTGCGAGCTCGCGCGCGTGAGCGCGAACTCTCAGCGCGGCTCGCCGAAGCTCGCCTCCGCGTGAGTGCGCGACCCGGCGCCACCCGCCTCCTGTCCGACGGCCGTTCTGGCAGGCGGATCGCCCCCCTCGCCGCCCGAGGAGCCAGCGCGCTGCGCGATCGCCATCACCGCAACGAGGAACAGCCAGATCACCGTGGCCAGGCCGAGATCGACCAGCGCGGTCGCGCCGATCTGCACCCGCAGCTTCTGCGAGGCGTGGTGGTGGCGCGCGAGCGAGAGCGGCACGATGACCGCGCTCGTGAGCGCGAGCGTGACCGCGAAGGCGAGAAGCAGGCGTTTGACGCTCACGACCCGTTCCTACCCGGCTGAGCGCGCGGCTCAACCGCTGCGCCGGGAGCGGAGCTACTCCGGAGCGACCGGTGAGGCCTCGCCGATCGCGGCGAGCACACGCGGGAGGTCCGCCTCGGTGATCAGCACCTGACGGGGCTTGGACCCCTCGTAGCCAGAGATCACGCCGCGCCGCTCGAGCATGTCGATCATGCGTCCCGCGCGTGTGTAGCCCAGGCGCAGGCGGCGCTGGAGCATCGAGGTCGAGGCGGTCTGCATTTCGGCGACGAGCCGAATCGCGTCGGAGAGCAGCGGGTCCTCGTCGGGGTCGAGGTCGCCCTCGGAGCCGCCCTCGGGGACCTCGGGCTCGACCTCCTCGAGCAGCTCCTCGCGCAGCTCGGGCTCTCCCTGTTTGCGCCACAGCTCGGTGAGTTTCGCGATCTGCGCCTCGTCGATGTAGGCGCCCTGGATGCGTTGGAGGCGGGAGCTTCCCACCGGGCTGAAGAGCATGTCTCCCTGTCCGAGCAGCGACTCCGCGCCGTTCTGGTCGAGGATCACGCGCGAGTCGGTCTGCGAGGAGACCGCGAAGGCGATCCGCGAGGGGACGTTCGCCTTGATCATGCCCGTGATCACGTCGACGCGCGGGGACTGCGTGGCGAGCACGAGGTGGATCCCCACCGCGCGTGCCTTCTGAGCGAGGCGGATGATCGAGTCCTCCACGTCGGCTGGGCGCGACCATCATCAGGTCCGCGAGCTCGTCGATCACGCAGAGGATGTAGGGAAGCGGCGCTTCGCCGCGCTTCGCGCGCGCCTTGTTGAGCTCGATCAGGCTGCGCGTGCGTGAGAGCGACATGATCCCGTAGCGCTGCTCCATCTCCTTGACGAGGTTCTGGAGCGCGTTCGCGGCCATCCGCGGGCTCGTGATCACCGGTGTGAGCAGGTGCGGGATCGACTCGTAGTGGTTGAGCTCGACCTGCTTCGGGTCGACCAGCACGAGCCGCACCTCGTGCGGACTCGCGCGCAGCAGCACCGAGGAGAGCATCGCGTTGATCGCCCCCGACTTCCCCGCGCCGGTGGTTCCCGCGACGAGGATGTGGGGCATCTTCGCGAGGTCCGCGCCGATCGCCTTGCCCGCGACGTCCTTGCCGAGCCAGACGGTGAGCGGCGACCAGTCCTTCGGCGGCTCCTGGAAGACGTCCCCGAGTCGCACGATCCGCCGGTGCGCGTTCGGGACCTCCACGCCCACGGCCTGCTTGCCGGGGATCGGCGCGAGGATGCGCACGTCCGTGGCTGCGAGTGCGTAGGCGAGGTCATCCTTGAGCTGAGCGACCTTCCCGACCTTGATCCCCGGTGCGAGACGCAGCTCATAGCGCGTGATGTGCGGGCCCGCAACGGTGCCGATCAGCTTCGCCTCGACCCCGAAGTGCCCGAGCGCCTCGACCAGCGCGGTCGCGGTGCGCTCCTGCCCGGCGGTGTCCGGCCGCGTCTGCTCGTTCGTCGAGCGGGTGAGCAGGCGCGCGGCGTCGGGGAGCTCCCAGACGAAGTTCGGATCGTCGGTGACCGCGCCGCGCAGGCGCCCCTGCGGCGTGAGCTCTGCGGGATCGGCGTGCGCGACGCCGGCGATCTGCTCCTCCTCCTCGTTCTCCTCATCTGAAGCGCTCGTCGCGGGCGGCTCCTCGGGCGCGGAGGACTCGGGCTCGGGCTCCTCGGGGAGCAGACCGAGCAGCTCCTGGGCACGATCGATCTCCTCAGCCTCGGGAGGCTCGTCCATCCAGTCGCGCGAGGGTGCCTCGACGTGCGTCGCGCGCACGACGAGCTCGCGTGGGTCGGGCTCGGGCGGCACGATCGGCTCGTCGGCGAGGTCGCGCAGCAGCTCGCGGCGCGGATCGGGACCGACGCGGCGCGGCGCGCCGATGCGCCGTACGACCCGCGTGGTGTCGAGCAGCCCGTTGCCCGTCGCGCGCACCGCGGTCGCGATCGAGGCGCCCGTGAGCAGGATCGCGCCGACGACGAGCAGGAAGAGGACGAGGATCCCCACGCCGAGACCCTGGACGAGCGGATCGGTGAGCCGATAGAGCGATTCGCCCACGATCCCTCCGTGCGCCTGCAGGTGGCGGCTCGACCAGGCCGCGCCCTCCGAGCCCGCTGCGGAGGCGAGGCCGAGCGCGCCCGCGGCGAGCGCGAGCGTGACTCCGGCGAAGACGCATGCGGCCCCGGTGCGCAGCGGGCGCAGCGCGGGCAGCACGGGGCGAAGCAGCAGCACGCCGCCGCCGAGCACGAGCGTGGCGGGCGCGAGCACCCGCGCGCGGCCGAGCACCCACCCGAAGCCCACGGCGAGCGCGTGGCCCGCGCGCCCGCCCGGCGCAGGCGAGCCCGATCCGTAGAGGACGAAGCCCATGAAAACGCCGAGCGCGATCAGCGCGAGACCGAGCACGTCGCGCTGGCGCTGCTCGAGCACGGGCATCCGCAGCCCGCCGCCGAACAGGCCCGCGAGCGGCGAGCGTGAGCGGCGGCGACGGCTACGGGAGCGCGCGGGTGGGCGCCCGCGCGAGGACCCGCCGGCCGACGATTTGCCCGTGCCCTGTTTACGGGAACGACCGGCCGGCGCGCGTTTGGAAGTCGTGGGCATCCCGCGCAACTTCGACGCCGCCCTCCCGGAACCTGCCTGTGGGTCTTACCATCGCTTTAGTCCGGGCCCTTTAGATAAAGACCATGAACGACTTCTCCCGCACAGCAAGGGTCCTCGTGGTCGAGGACGACGAGGACATCGCGCAGGCCCTCCAGCGCTCGCTTCGGATGGAGGGATATGAGGTGCGTACCGCCGCGGACGGCGAGGCCGCGCTCGAACAGGGACGGGCGTTCGCGCCCGATCTGGTGATCCTCGACCTCGGTCTGCCGAAGATCGACGGCATCGAGGTCGCGCGCTCACTGCGCGAGGACGACGACGTGCCGATCCTGATCCTCACCGCTCGCGACGGTCTCGAGTCGCGCGTGGAAGGGCTCGACTCGGGTGCGGACGACTACCTCGTAAAGCCCTTCGAGCGCCAGGAGCTGCTCGCGCGCATGCGCGCGCTGCTGCGGCGCCGTCCCCCGCGCGGGTCCGCTCCGCTCGGCGTGGGCGACCTCACTCTGAACGCGGACACCCACGAGGTTCAGCGTGGCGAGCGCACGATCGAGCTCACGCAGCGCGAGTTCGAGCTGCTCGAGTACCTGATGCGCAACGAGCGCATCGTGATCTCACGTCAGCGGCTGCTCGACGAGGTCTGGGGTTATGACCCCTTCTCCACCACGAACACGATCGAGGTCTTCGTGTCCAACCTCCGCCGCAAGCTCGAGGCGGACGGCGAGCCGCGGCTGCTGCACACGATCAGGGGAGCGGGTTACGTCCTTCGCGCGTAGGCCCCGGGAGGGCCTCTCGAGGCTCTCGGCGGCGTTCGACCGCCTGCCCATCCGCGTTCGCCTCGCGGCAGTCTCCGCGCTGCTCACCTTCGTCATCCTCTGCGCCTTCGCGGTCGCGATCGGCTCGCTCACCGTCCACCGCATCCGCTCGGACTTCAACCGCCAGGTCTCAGACACGGCGCGCGACCTTCCCAACCAGGTCCACATCACGATCGAGCCGCTGCGGATGGTCACGCCGCTGGAAGACTTCACCGCGAACCACGCGGTCGTGAAGGTGCTAACGCTCGCGGGCAAGGTGCTCACCCAGCAGCCCTCGAGCGCGCCCTATCTCGGCAAGCCGAACCTCTCGAGTGCGCAGACGATCAGCGGCTACCGCGTCACGAGCCAGATGGTGGTCGTCCGCGAAACCGCGACGGGCGCCACGGTCGGGCGACTGATCCTGCAGTACGCGCGTCCCGTGGGCGCGACCGAGGCGACGGTGCATCGCGTCGAGCTCTTCCTGCTCATCGGGGTGCTCGCCGGGAGCGTGTTCGCCCTGATCGCGGGGATGGCGATCGCGCGCCGCGCGATGGCGCCGATCGCGAACCTCACGAGCACCGCGGCGGAGATCGCACGCACGCGAGACCCCTCGCGGAAAATGCCCGACCCGCAGGCCGACGACGAGGTCGCGGAGCTCACACGCACGCTGCAATCGATGCTCCGGGAGCTCGACGCCGCGCGTGGGGAGACCGAGACGCTGCTCGCTCGCCAGCGCCGCTTCGTCGCGGACGCATCGCACGAGCTGCGCACGCCCCTCACGAGCGTGCTCGCGAACCTCGAGCTGCTCGCCGAGTCGCTGCAGGGAGAACAGGGCGAGGCCGCACGCTCCGCGCTTCGCTCCTCGCAGCGGATGCGGCGACTCGTCGGTGACCTGCTGCTGCTCGCACGCACCGACGCCGCGCGCGAGCAGCCCCGCGAACCCTGCGACCTCGCGCAGATCGTGGTCGAGGCCGCGGGCGAGCTCGGCCCCGTGAGCGCCGAGCACGAGATCGCGCTCGACGTGCACCCCGCGAAGCTCCTCGGCTCGCGCGACGAGCTGCACCGTCTCACCATCAACCTGCTCGAGAACGCGCTTCGCCACACGCCCGCCGGGCACCGAGATCGACGTGACCACCGCCACGCTCCCCGACGGGCGGGTGGAGCTCGTCGTGGCCGACGACGGACCGGGTGTCCCCCCCGAGCTCGCCCCCACCCTGTTCGAGCGCTTCGTCCGCGGCGCGGGCGACCGCGGAGGATCCTTCGGGCTCGGCCTCGCGATCGTCCACGCGGTCGCCGGGTCCCACGGGGGGACCGTCACGCTCGAGCGCCCTGCGGCTGATGGCGCGGCTGCCGCGACAGCCGACGGATCGGGCGAGCGCGAGCTACACGGCGCGCGGTTCGTGGTGCGGTTGCCCGGCGCCTCAGATGCTTCTGAGCCAAGGCCGGAGCCGCAGCTGGCCGGGGAGCCGGTGCTCGCGGATCGCTCCGTCTAGCGGGTTGGCGGGCCGCTAGACCTCGACCACGACGGGCAGCACCATCGGCCGGCGCTTCAGCCTGTCGTATACGAGCTTCGCGAGGTCGTCGTGGAGGAGCTGGGTGAGGAGATCGACCTCGCGGACCTGCTCCTTGGCGGCGCGGTCGAGGGAGTCCTCGACGGTCTCGCGGATCTCCTCCTCGAGCTCGTCGGCCTCGTCGAGGAAGGGGACGCCGCGGAAGATCACCTCGGGATCGGCGACCGAGCTGCCGTCCTGCTCGGCGATCGTGACGACGACGATGAAGATCCCGTCGGCGGAGAGCATGCGCCGGTCACGCAGCGCGACATCGGCCATCTCGCCGAGCTCCACCCCGTCGACGAAGATCATCCCCGACTGCTCGCGGTCGCCGAAGCGCGCCCCGCGTTTGTCGATGTCGAGCGGCAGGCCGTTGTCCCCCTGGAAGATGTCATCGGCCGGCACCCCCACGGCCTCGGCGAGCTGCGCGTGCAGGCGCAGCCGCTTGAAGTCCCCGTGAAAGGGCATCACGTAGCGCGGGCGCACGAGGTTGAGCATCAGCTTGACCTCCTCGGCGTAACCGTGCCCGGAGGCGTGCACGGGAGCCTCGCGCGGGGTGATCACGTCACATCCGATGTGGTAGAGCCGGTCGATCGTCTCGTTCACCGCACGCTCGTTGCCCGGGATCGGGGTGGCGGAGAAGACGACGGTGTCGCCTTTCTTCAGCTCGACCTGGCGATGGTCGCGGTAGGCCATCCGGCGCAGCGCGGAGAGCGGCTCTCCCTGCGATCCGGTCGAGATGATCACGACACGGTCGTCCGCGAGGTCGGCGATCTCGCGCGGGCCCACGAGCATCCCTTCGGGCACCTCGATGTGCCCGAGGTTGCGCCCGATGCCCACGTTCTTGCGCATCGAGCGGCCCACCAGCGCGACCTTGCGGCCGAGCGCCTCCGCCGCGTCGACGACCTGCTGGACGCGGTGGATGTTCGAGGCGAAGCTCGTCACCACGATGCGCCCGCGACAGCGCGCGAAGACCTCCTCCAGGTGCGGCCCGACGACGGACTCCGAGGGCGAGAAGCCCTCGCGATCCACGTTCGTCGAGTCGCCGCAGAGCAAGAGCACGCCCTCGCGGCCCGAGTTCGGCGAGGCGCGAGACGTCCGCGGGGGCGCCGTCGACCGGGGTCTGGTCGAACTTGTAGTCGCCCGGTGATGAGCACGGTCCCGAGCTCGGTGCCGAGAGCGACCGCGGTGGAGTCGGGGATCGAGTGGGTCATGTGCACGAGCTCGAGCGAGAACGGCCCGAGATCGAGCGTCTCCCCGGGTTCGATTTCGTTCAGATCCACCTCGCGCAGCTTGTGCTCGTCGAGCTTCGAGCGCGCCATCGCGGTGGTCAGCGCGCCCGCGTAGACCGGCGCGGTGAAGTCGGAGCCGAGCTCGCGCAGCACCCAGGGCAGCGCGCCGAGATGGTCCTCGTGGCCGTGCGTGATCACGATCGCCTCGATGTCGGCGACGCGTTCGCGCAGGTAGGAGAAATCGGGCAGGACCAGGTCGATCCCGACCATCTCCGGCGTGGGAAAGCGCAGGCCCACGTCGACCACGACGAGACGGCCGTCCTGCTCGACGACCGTCATGTTCTTGCCGATCTCGCCGAGGCCGCCGAGCGGCAGTACGCGCAGCTTTCCGCTCACGCAGGCGCGCCCGCGAGCAGTCCGTGGCGTTCGAGCATGTCCCGCACGGCCTCCTCCTCGTCCGGCGTGGCCGGGACGAGCGGCAGGCGCAGACCGCCCGCCTCGAAGCCGAGCATGTTCAGCGCGGCCTTTGTGCACGTGGGGTTCGACGTGAGGAAGAGCGTCTCGTAGACGTCGCGCAGCGAGGCATCGATCTCCGCGCGCTGCTCGGGCTCGTCGACCATCCGGCGCAGCTCGTTGCCGACGATGTGGCTCGCCACGCTGATCACGCCCGCGCCGCCGATCTCCAGCGTGCGCAGGAAGCTCGCGTCGTCGCCCGCGTAGATGTCGAGGCCCTCGATCGGCTGCAGCTCCTCGGGGTTCGCCTGCTTCACGCCCGCTGATGCCCTCGATCTGCGCGAGCTCCGCGAGCAGCTCGGGCGGGATGTTCGTGCCCGTGCGCGAGGGGATGTTGTAGAGCAGCGTGGGCTTGTCCGTGGCCGAGGCGACCGCCTCGTAGTGGCGGCGCAGCCCGAGCGCGCTGGGGCGGTTGTAGTAGGGGGTCACCGAGAGCACCGCGTCGATGCCGAGCTCGGTCGCGCGTTCGGTGAGGTGCACGGCCTGGCGCGTGTCGTTCGTGCCCGTGCCCGCGATGATCGTCTTGCCCGCGGGGCGCTCGGCGACGGCGAGGCCGATCAGGCCGAGCTGCTCCTCTTCGGAGAGCGTGGAGGCCTCGCCCGTGGTGCCCGCCACCACGAAGCCGTCCGAGCCGTTCTCGGCGAGGTGGCGCATCAGCGCCACGAAGGCCTCCTCGTTGACGCGGTTGCGCGAGTCGAACGGGGTGATGATCGCCGTGAGCACGGCGCCGAGGTCTGGCATGCGCTCAGTATCTCACGCTTCGGGGGCGGTTCCGCGGCCGGGCGCGAGCGTTCGACTCAGGTTCAGGCCCCTCGACCCCGACCGCCCGCAGCGCCTCCTCGCGGCTGCCGGAAGGCCTGGAAGCGCACGCGCCGCCCGTCCTCGATCGTCCAAACCGAGGCGATCTCGCGCTCGAGATCCGCGTCGCTGTTTCGCACCCGGGCGTGCTCGCGCAGCACGACGATCACGTGGTCGCCGGTGTCCATCATCTCCTTGACGTCCTGGGCGTAGTCGTTCCAGACCGACCAGTACTTGTTCACGTGCGCGACGAACTCCGCGCGGCCCGATCCCCGTTCGGGGAAGCCTTCGACCGGGAAGCCGGAGATGTCCCACTCGATCTGGGATCGAGCGTCTCCACCCAGTCATAGAAGCGCCCCGCGGAGCGCGCCTCGAAACCCTTCTGCACGACCTGCTTGTTGCTCTCCGACATCTCATCCCCTTCCCTCGCCGCCACCTCCAGTATCCCGCAACCGTGCGGGCGTGAGGCGAGGGTGCAGAGACGTCTCAGAAGAGCAGCGCCTCGAGCCCGATCGTGAGCGGCTCGGGCAGCTCGCCGACCTTGCGCACGGCGAGCAGCACTCCGGGCATGAAGCACTCGCGGTTGATCGTGTCGTGGCGGATCGTGAGCGTCTGGCCGAGATCGCCGAGGATCACCTCCTGGTGCGCGACGAGGCCCGGGCAGGCGCACGGAGTGCACCGGCGGCTCGGCCATCCCCGTGGCGGCCGCCATCAGCTCGGCGGTGCGTTTCGCCGTGCCGCGAGGGCGCGTCGATCTTCGCGTCGTGGTGAAGCTCGATGATCTCGGCCTTGGCCATGTGCTCGGCGGCCTGCACGGCGAAGCGCATCATCAGCACCGCGCCGATCGCGAAGTTCGGTGCGAGCAGCGCGCGGGCGCCCGGAGGCCGAGGCGGCCTCGGCGAGCGGCGCGGGATCGAAGCCGGTGGTCCCGATCACGACGTGCACGCCCGGCGCCGAGCGCGGCGAGCGCGTTCTCGAGCGCGGTGTCGGGCTGGGTGAAGTCGACGAGCACGTCGCGCCGGCCCGAGCACCTCCTCGACGCCCGTGCCGAGCAGCGGGTCCGCGCGACCCGCGAGCTCCATGTCCGGGGCGCCCTCGACGGCCGCGCAGACGGTCTCCCCCATCTTCCCCGCCGCGCCCGCGACCGCCACCGCGATCACGCTGCGCGCTCCTCGCCCTCGTCCGGCCGGCCTCGCTCGTGGCGAGCTGCGCGTTCGGCGTGCCGAGCGGCGCGATCGCCTCGCGGAAACCCTCCTCGGCGGGCCCGACGCCCGCGACCGAGAGCCGCTCGGGCACGAAGAGCTCGCGCGGCGAGCTCCTGCAGGTGCTCGATCTCGACGGCGTCGATCCGCTCGATCACCTCGTCGGTGGAGAGCACGGGCATCCCCGCGAGCACGGCCCCGCCGAGACGGCCCATGCGCGCGCCGGTGGACTCCAGGGCGAGCACCATCCTGCCCTTGAGGTTCTCCCGCGAGCGCACGAGCTCCTGCTCGCTCGCGGGGTCCTCCACGCAGCGCCGCAGCTCCTCCGCGACGACGGCGAGCGCTTCGCGCAGGTTCTCCGGGCGCGTTCCCACGTACAGGCCGATCTCGCCCGTGTGCGCGTAGAGATTGGAGTAGGAGAAGACGGAGTAGGCCAGCCCGCGACGCTCGCGGATCTCCTGGAAGAGGCGTGAGGAGGAGGTGCCGCCGAGGATCCCTTCGAGCACGCGCAGCGCGAAGCGCCGCTCGTCCTCGCGCGCGATCCCCGCGCCGCCCACGCAGACGTGGAACTGCTCGGTGTCTTTGCGCAGGAAGCTCTGGCGCGGGGCGAACTCGGGGGTCGCGCGGACGGGCTGCGCGCGGCGCCTCCGCACTCGCCACCTGCAGCGTTGCTCTGCGCGGCCTTCCCGGAGCGGACCCGCGGCGGCGGCGAGCTCGACGAGCCGCTCGTGATCCACCGAGCCCGCGGCTGCGATCACGATCGAGTGCGGGCGTGTAGCGCTCGGCGTGGTAGGCGGCGAGCTGCTCGCGCGTGACCGCGCCGACCGCCTCGGCGGTGCCGATCACGGGCCGCCCGAGCGGGTGGCCGTCGAAGACCGCGCGGCCGATCTCCTCGAAGACGCGATCCTGGGGATCGTCTTCGTACATCGCGATCTCCTCGAGCACGACCTCGCGCTCGGCCTCGAGCTCGCCGAAGCGGGGCTGCCAGATCATCTCCGACATCACGTCGAAGGCGCGCTCGAGGTGACCGTCGAGCACGCGCGTGTAGAGGCTCGTGGACTCCTTGTCGGTGCCCGCGTTTATCTCCGCGCCCATCTCGTCGAAGATCTGGTCGATCTCCTCCGAGCCGAAGCGCTCGGTGCCGCGGAAGAGCATGTGCTCGAGCAGGTGCGAGATGCCCGCCTCGTGCTCGCGCTCGACGGTCGAGCCCGTGTCCATGAGGAAGCCGAGTGCCACCGAGCGCACCCCTGGGACGCGCTCGGTGACCACCCGCACGCCCGAGTCGAGCGTGGTGATCCTGTGGTCGGACCCTCCGGTCCGACTGCCTGGCTCAGTCGCGCTCGCGGCCATGACGCGGGCGGCCAGACCCGCGCTCGCCCTCGCGCCGGCGACCGCCGCCACGCTCGGAGCGCTCACGGCCGTTGGAGGAGGGACGGCGGTCGCGACCGCCGCCACCGCCGCCGCCGCCACCGCCGGTGCCGACGCCGGCGAGCTCCTCGACGGTCTTGCCCGCGATGTCCGGGTCGTCGGAGAGGCGCAGGCCGATGCGTCCACGCTCGCGGTCGACCTCGACCACGCGCACCTTCACCTCGTCGCCCTTGTTGAGCACGTCCTCGACGGTCTCCACGCGCTCGCCGGGCGAGACGTTGGAGATGTGCAGCAGCCCGTCGGTGCCCTTGGCCAGCTCGATGAACGCGCCGAAGGTGGTCGTCTTCACGACCTTGCCGTCGTATTCGTCGCCGACCTCGACCTCCTTCATCATCATCCGGATGTGCTCCACGAGCGCGTCGCCGAGCTCGCCGTTGGCCGAGTAGATCAGCACCTGACCGTCGTCGTTGACGTCGATCTGCGATTCGAACTCCTCGGCGAGACCGCGGATCGTTTCGCCGCCCTTGCCGATCAGCAGGCCGATCTGCGAAGGATCGATCTGGATCGTCTGGATCCGCGGCGCGAACTGCGAGAGCTGCTCACGCGGTGAGCCGATCGTGTCGTGCATCTTGCCGAGGATGAACGTGCGCGCCTCTTTCGCCTGCGCGAGCGCGTCGCGCAGGATGTCGAAGGTGACGCCCGGTGATCTTGATGTCCATCTGCAGCGCGGTGATCCCGCGATCGGTGCCGGCGACCTTGAAGTCCATGTCGCCGAGGTGGTCCTCGACGCCGGCGATGTCGGTGAGGACGATGTACTCGTCGCCCTCTTTGATCAGGCCCATCGCGATACCCGCGACGGGGCGCTTGATCGGCACGCCCGCGTCCATCAGCGAGAGCGAGGAGCCGCAGACCGAGGCCATCGAGGAGGAGCCGTTGGACTCGAGGATGTCCGAGACCACGCGGATCGAGTAGGGGAACTCCTCGATCGAGGGGATCATCGGCGCGAGCGCGCGCTCGGCGAGCGCTCCGTGGCCGATGTCGCGGCGCTTGACCCCACCCATCCGGCCCGCCTCACCGACGGAGAAGGGCGGGAAGTTGTAGTGGTGCCAGTAGTACTTTTTCGTCTCCAGGCCGAGCGTGTCGAGGCGCATCTCCTCCTTGAGCGTGCCCATCGCGACGACCGAGAGCGCCTGCGTCTGACCGCGCGTGAAGAGCGCGGAGCCGTGGGTGCGAGGGGTGACCCCGACTTCGATCGTGATGTCGCGGATCTCGTTCTCCGAGCGTCCGTCGGGGCGCTTCTTGTTGACCGCGATGCGCTCGCGGATGATCGACTTCTCGAGCTTGTCGAAAGCCATCTGCACGGCCGCGCGCTTCTCCTTGGCGGACACGAGCTGCTCCTCGCCGGCGCCCTCGGGAGCCGCGGGAGCGTGCTGCTCGAGGATCGCGGCCTCGACGGCCTTGGTGGCGTCCTGGCGCTCGAGCTTGTCCTCGACCTGCGTGGCGGCGTCGAGCTCGTTGCCGTGCGAGGCTCTGATCGCCGTCGAGCACGGTCTCGTCGACCTGGATGACCTCGAACTCTTTCTTGGTCTTGCCCACCTTCTCGGCGAGCTCGCGCTGCAGCGCGCAGAGCTTCTTGATCTCCGCGTGGGCGATGTCGAGCGCGTCGAGGATCTCCGCCTCGGGGATCTCGTTGGCGCCCGCCTCGACCATCAGGATCGCCTCCTCGGTGCCGGCCACGATCAGGTCGAGGTCGGAGGGCGTCTCGGCGTCGGCGAGCAGGTCGGGCTCGGGCGGGTTGACGACGAAGTCGCCGTCGATCTTGCCGATGCGCACCGCGCCCACCGGGGTGGGCAGCGGGATGTCGGAGATCATCAGCGCGGTCGAGGCGCCGTTCATCGCGAGGATGTCGTAAGGGTGGACGTGGTCGATCGAGAGCGGGATCGCCACGAGCTGCGTGTCGTAGCGCCATTCCTTCGGGAACAGCGGGCGGATCGGGCGGTCGATCATGCGCGCGGTGAGCGTGCCCTTCTCGCCGGGGCGACCCTCGCGCTTGAAGAAGGAGCCGGGGATTTTGCCCGCGGCGTACATGCGCTCCTCGACATCCACCGTCAGCGGGAGGAAATCGACGTCGCGGAGGCTGCCTGCCACCGCGGTACAGAGGACCATCGTGTCTCCCTGGCGGACGACGACGGCGCCGGAGGCCTGCTTGGCCATCCTGCCGGTCTCAAACGAGATCTCGCTACCAGCGATCTCCACGGAGACCCGCGTAACTGCGTCACTACTCATATTCACTGCCTTCCTGTTCCGCCCGTCGGTCGGCGGTCCGATTCTTATTTCTCATTTTCCGAACGGGGGGAGCTTAGCGGACGCCTCCGCCCCACCCTCCGGCGCTGCAAGGCTCCGGCCGAGCCCGGCGCTCAGGCGGCGGGACCGTCGCCGAAGGCCTCGACGATGCCCTGGGCGAGCAGATCCGGTCCCGGCAGCACGCCCGGGTTCTCGGCCTCATAGCTCCAGCGAACGACGCCGTCAGCGCCCGTGATGACGAGCGCGCGCTGTGAGAAACCACCGGGATGGCGGACGCCGAACGCCTCGCTCGCCGCGCCCTTCGGCTCGAAGTCCGAGAGCTGCTCGCTGCTCACGCCGAGCTTCTCCTTGAAGGCGGTCTGTGACCACGGGCGAGTCACAGGACACCCCGTACAGCTTGATCCCCCGGCGACCGAGATCGGCGAGCAGCGGCTCGTAGAGCTGCAGCTGATCGGTGCACACGGGGCTGAAGGCGAAGGGATAGAAGACGAGCACCGACCCCTGCCCGTCCAGGTCAGCGCGCGTGAACTCCTCGCCGTCGGCTGTTCTGAGCGTGAATCCGGAGCGGGCGTACCCGCGGCGATGACGCTCATCTACCTGCGCTCCTGAGCGGCTCGTGGGTCGAGCGGGTCAAGGACGCAAGGAGCGAAGTGTGCATCGCACACGAGCGACTGAGGACGCCGACCCGCGAAGCGCCCACGGGACGCTCAGCGGCGGAGGCCGAGTTCTTGGATGAGCTGCCGGTACCCCTCGAGGTCGCTCTTTTTGAGGTAGTCGAGGAAGCGGCGGCGACGGCCGACGAGCATCAGCAGGCCGCGGCGCGAGTGGTGGTCCTTTTTCGCGTCGCGGAGGTGCTCGGTGAGGTGGTTGATGCGCTCGGTGAGCAGCGCGATCTGCACGCGCGTGTTGCCCGTGTCCTGCTCGCTGGATCCGAACTGCGCTGTGATCTCGCGCTTGCGCTCGCTGGTGATGGCCGACATCGACCGGGCACGGTAGCAGACGCGATGCTCTCCTCTGACCGTGAGATCGTCTCCCTCGACGCCGAACCGGCGAGCGCTGGTACATTCGCAGGGTTCAACTTCCGCGGGAGGGTGGCGTGGGGGCAGGCACAGTGGGGCGGGACGCGCTCCGGATCCTGGTTCGGACGACGGTCTGTCTGTCCCTGTTCACGGCGGGCGGAGCGATCGTCGCGACCGCGGGCGTCTCGGCGGCCTCGAGCAAGCCGACGATCGCGGGGCTGCAAGCCTCCCCGGCGGCGGTGGAAGGCGGGCAGCCGACGACCATCGAGGCCTCCGTCAGCGGAGCCACCACGTGCACGCTCTCCTCGGCCAAGCCGATCGGTGGGCTCCCTGCGACCTTCCCCTCCGAAGGCGCGCCCGCCCAGGTCGAACGCTCGGTCACACCGGCGGGCCCAGCGAAGGAGAAGAGTCTCTCCTACAAGCTCACGCTCGCGGCGAGCGGGCCGGGGGGAACGTCCAGGGCGAAGCTCGCACTGCCGGTGAGCCCGGCCGCGCTCCACGCCGTTGCGGTGAGCGCGAGCGGCGCGTTCAGCTGTGCGCTTCCGGCGACGAGCCGTCCACTCTGCTGGGGCGAAGACCGCTGGCGCCAGCTCGGCTTCTGGCTGTCGGCGGTGAAAGACAGGGAGATCCCCGAGGAAGTGGGCGTGAGCGACGTCGCGCAGATCGCGACGGGCGTGAGCCACACCTGCGCGGAGCTCGGAGCGAGCAGATGCTGGGGCCGCGGCGACGTGGGCCAGAACGGCGACGGCTTCTCCGATGAAGAAACCGACCCGCCGGGTCCGGTGAGCACGCTCACCGAAGCGCTCGAGATCGGCGCGGGAGAAGATCACGCCTGCGCCGTGCTGATCGACGGCCGCCTCGAATGCTGGGGCGAGAACCGCAACGGCGAACTGGATCAACCTGCCTCGCTCAGGCGGTCCTATCGTCCCCTCCCAGTCGAAGGTGTGACGGAAGCCGTGCAGGTCGCGGTGGGCTTGGACACCACCTGCGTGCCGCTCGCGAGCGGACACGCGGAGTGCTTCGGCTGGGGCGGCGGCGGCGAGCTCGGCGACGGCCAGTCCGGTGGCGAATACCACAGCTACACGCCGGTCGAAGTGCAGGGGCTCAGCAACGCGACGGCGATAGCCGCGGGGGACTCCTCGAACTGCGCCCTGCTCCAGACCGGACGCGTCGAGTGCTGGGGCGCCCAGATGGGCGACGGCGAGTCGGCGAGCAGCGACGTGCCCGTCGAAATCAGCAGAAACGAAGGACAACCGCGGTTGCGGCGGGCCACTTCGACGGCTGCGCGGTGCTGGCCAGCGGAAGGATCGCGTGCTGGGGTTACAACGGCGCCGGGGAGCTCGGCGACGGATCCACGCAGACCCTACTCAGCGGTCGAGGTGAGCGGTATCGAGACGGCCACCCAGGTCTCGACAGGAACCTTCCACACGTGCGCGGTGCTCGAGGACGGACGCGTCGAGCGCCGGGGCCAGAACACCTACGGTCAGCTCGGCATCGGCAGCACCAAGGGCTCGTTGGTCCCGGTGGCCGTGCTGGCTCCCTAGCCGCGCCCGCGGAAGCGCTGAGCTCCCCGCTCGGCTGGCAGAGCTCAGCCCGCTGCGGACGTCATCTCCCGCGTGGCTCGACGTCCCTGTGCATCTGCTCGACGAGCCCCTCGGCGCTCTCGAAGCGCCGCTCGCCGCGGAGCCGCTCGAGGAACTCGAGCGTGAGCGTGGCGTCGTAGAGGTCGCCCTCGAAGTCGAGGATGTAGGCCTCGATCAGCTCGCCGCGCCCGGTCTGGAAGGTGGGCCGCACGCCGATGCTCACCGCGGCGGGGCGCGGATCGGCCCTGCTCGGTTGCGCGAGACAGGCGTAGACGCCGTGGCCGGGAAAGGCGAGGTCCTCGGCGGGCACGAGGTTCGCGGTGGGGAAGCCGAGCTTGCGGCCGCGCTTGTCGCCGTGCGCGACCGTGCCGGTGAGCCTGAAGGTGGAGCCGAGCAGCCGGTTGGCCTCGGCCACGTCGCCCGCGCCGAGCAGCCCGCGGATGTGGCTCGATGAGACGATCTCACCGTCCACCTCGAGCAGCGGGTGCACGACCGTCTCGAAGCGCTCGTCCGCGGCGAGCATCGCGGGGTCGCCCTGTGCGCGGTGCCCGAAGCGGAAGTTCTCGCCGATCGAGACCCTGCTCGCGCCGAGCGATCCGACGAGCACCTCCTCGATGAACTCGGCCGCGCTGAGCGCGGCGAAGTCCGCGTCGAAGGGGATCACCATCGTCTCCCACACGCCGAGCGAGGCGATCAGCTCGGCCTTCCGCTCCAGCGTGGTGAGCAGCTTCGGGGTGTGCTGGGGGGCGACCACCGAGACGGGGTGAGGGTCGAAGGTGAGCACGCTGTCGGACCCCGCGATCACCTCGCGGTGCCCCAGGTGCACCCCGTCGAAGGTTCCGACGGCCACGGTGCGCGGGACGCCGCGCTCGACCTCGGGCAGGCGGGTTACCTTCACGGGCGAAAGCCTAGATGTTCGGGGCCGCTCGGGCCTTGGGGCATCCGCGAAAACCGCACCTCGAGCTTCCCTGCGGGTATCTGATCGTTGGATGAGACGAATCTGGCTCCTCTCGATCACCGTGCTCGCGCTGGCGCTCGCGTTCGGAGCCGCGCAGGCGGGCGCGCAGACGCGCCGGCGCAAGCTCTCTCGGTGTATCGCTGCACGACCGTGACGCAGGACCGCTTGGTCAGCGTCCTTCGCGTGTCGTCACGGCCGCGAAGCGAAGAACGCGAAGACGAAGTGGGGCACTCCGTGCATTGGGCGGTGTGGAAGCCGACCGGGGTGGCGTGGGAACTCAGCGACTTCGGGGCGGTGCTCGGGGACTCGAGCACGCTGCGCAGGCTCGCCCTCGCGGGGCCCTGGGTGGCGGTCGCGCTGGCGGGCTGCGACGGCCGCTACATGAACGGATGCAGCGAAGGCGTCCAGCGCCTGAACGTCGCGAGCGGACACGTCGAATACGACGTGGGCCCTCCGTTCGGCCAGCCGCCGGAGTGCGAACCGCGGCGTTCGGGCTCCGTGGTCTCACCCGCGATCGCGGCCCTCGTGCTCGCCCCCACCGGGGCGATCGCATGGATTCAGGGGTCGGAGCTCTGCGAGCTCGCGCCTCGTGAGTCCGTGCCGAAGCTGCTCGCGACGAGCGCGGCGATCGACCCGCGCTCGCTCGAGATCACGGACGGCTTCCTGATCTGGCGCGACGGCGAAGCGCTCGCCAGCACGCCGTTCGGCTGAACGCCCCGGGGCGCGCGCCAGCGGACGGTTCAGCGGCGGCCGATCAGCGCGAGAGCGGCTTCGAGCTCGATCCATGCAGGACCGCTCGGCGGCTCGACCCAGCTCGTGCCTCGCGCGGGCGGGGCGATCGCCTCGCCGGCGAGGAAGGGCCCGATCGCGGTGCGCCGCAGGCTCAGGCAGTAGGCGTCTCCGAGATCGGCGATCAGCGAACGCACGTAGGTCCCCGAGCCGCACTCGATCGCGAACGCAGCGCGCGGGCCCTCCCCCTCGCGGGCGTCCTCGCGCCAGAGCTGCTCGAAGCGGGTGACGGTGACGATGCGCTCGGGCATCTCGAGCTGCTCGCCGCGCCGGGCGCGCTTGTAGGCGCGCTCGCCGCCGATCTTCACCGCGGAATAGGCGGGCGGTCGCTGGCGCAGCTCGCCCGTGGGGAGCTCGGGCGGGTCGGGGGGCACACGGCCCGTGTGCTCGATCTCGCCCTCGGTGTCGCCGGTGGTCGATCTCGCGCCGAGCCGGGCGACGGTCTCGTAGCTCTTCGGCAGTTCCATCAGCTGCTGCTGGACCTTGGTCGCGCGCCCGATCAGGATCAGGAGCAGTCCCGTCGCGAAGGGATCGAGCGTGCCCGCGTGCCCGACGCGAGGTCCGCCGCGCACGCGCGCACCGATCGCGCGACGCACGGAGTTGACCGCGTCGTGGGAGGTGATCCCGGCGGGCTTGTCGATCAGCAGCACGCCGTCCATCGCGACCTTCCGCCCGCGGCGGCTGGGGCTAGGCCGCTGTGGGCGCGGGGCGCCCGTCGCGCTGCGGGTGCAGCTGCTCGCCGACCGCGTCGCGCAGGAAGGAGACGAGCGCGCCGTTGTCGAGGCCCGTGGTGAAGCCCGCCGCGCGGCGATGGCCGCCTCCGCCCTGGGCGCGGGCGATCACGGAGACGTCCACATCGTCGTCGGTCGCGCGCAGCGAGACTTTGTGCTGGCCCTTTCGCTCCCCTCCGGAGAGCTCGCGCACGAGCGCGGCGACCTTCGTGCCCTGCACGGCGCGGAGCTGGTCGATGATCCCCTCGGAGTAGCTTTCCTCCGCTTGGGCGGCGCGGAAGTCCTCGGCGGAGAGCGCGGCGATCGTGAGCTCGCCCTCGTCGTAGCGCTGCAGCTGAGAGAGCGCGAGCCCGAGCAGCGTGAGCTTCTCGGTGGGCATGTCCTCGTAGAGGCGGCGGTAGACGATCGGGACCTGCACTCCCGCTTCGAGCATCGCGGCCGCCATCTCGTGCGAGCGGGGCGTGGTGTTCTCGTACATAAAGCGTCCCGTGTCCGTGATCAGGCCGACGTAGAGCGCTTCGGCGACCTCGGGCCCGGGCTTCACGCCGAGCGCGCTCATCAGTTCCCAGACGATCTGGGCGGTGCAGGAGGCCGTCGGCTCGACGAGGTTGAGCGTGCCGAACCCCGTGTTGTCGTGGTGGTGGTCGATGTTCAGCAGGTGCGCCCCGCCTCGCAGCTCCTCGGCCGCGATCCGGTCGATGTTCCCGCAGTCGAGGAAGATCACCGTGCGCTGCGCGATGTCCGCGGGCGGCGCTTCGATCAGATCCTCGAGCGGGAGTTTGCGGTACTCACGGGGCAGCGGCAGGTCACGCGGGGAGATGAACATCTCCGAGCGTTTGCCGAGCGCCTCGAGCAGCCCGTGCATGCCCACGAGCGAGCCGAGCGCGTCACCGTCGGGGTGTTCGTGGGTGACGAGCACGAAGCTCTCGTCTTCACGCAGCCGGGCGAGCACGAGCTCGCGCGTGGCCGCTCCGTCGAGCGTGGCGTTCATTCGCCCTGCTCCTCGATCAGCTCCTCAAGCCGCAGCGCCCGGTCGGTCGTGTCGTCGTAGACGAACTGGAGCGTCGGGGTGCGCTTCATGTGCAGCTCTCGCGCGATTCGGCCCTGCAGGAAGCCGTGGGCGCTGCGCAGGCCTTCGAGCGTGGCCTCGCGCAGCGGCGCGGGAGAGCTGCGGCCGCGCTCGCCGAGCACGCTCACGTACACGCGCGACTGGCGCAGGTCAGGGCTGGTTCTCACATCGGTCACGGTCACAAATCCCACTCGTGGGTCCTTCAGCTCGGCGACAGCGTCTCCGATGACCTGGCGAACCGCCTCGTCCACCCGACGCATGCGTCCCGTGGCCATCTGCCTCTCCAATTCCTCGCCGAGCCCGTTGTCCCTTCCGGGCTACCTCAGGCTAGCTCGCGCTCGACCTGCCTGGTCTCATAGGTCTCGAGCACGTCGCCCTCCTTGAGGTCCTGGAAGTTCGCGAGCACGATCCCGCACTCGAAGCCCGCCGCAACCTCTTTGGCGTCGTCGTTGAAGCGCCGCAGGCTCTCGATCGTGGTGTCGTAGATGACCGTGCCCTCGCGCACCACGCGGACGCGGGCGCCCCGTGTGACTTTGCCCTCGGTGACCGCGCAGCCCGCGATCGTCCCGATTTTCGAGGCTTTGAAGAGCTGGCGCACCTCGGCCTGGCCGAGCGGCGTCTCGACCTCCTCGGGGGCGAGCATTCCCTGCATCGCCGCGCGGAGCTCCTCGATCGCACGGTAGATCACCGCGTAGGAGCGGATCTCGACGCCCTCGCGATCGGCCACCGCGCGCGCGTCGCCGACGGGGCGAACGTTGAATGCGAGGATCACGCCCTCCGAGGCGGAGGCGAGCATCACATCGGACTCGTTGATCCCGCCCACCCCGCGGTGGACGATGTTCACGTTGACCTCGTCCTGAGGGAGCTTCGCGATCTCGTCCTCGAGCGCCTCCAGTGACCCCGCCACGTCCGCCTTGACGACGAGCGCAAGCTCCTGGACGGTGCCCTCCTGGGCGAGCTTGAAGACGTCTTCGAGTGAGACCTTGCGGCCCGAGCGCCGCGCAAGGGCCTCGGTCTTCAGCCGGTTCGCGCGTTCGCCCGCGAGCTGCCGCGCGCGGCGCTCGTTCTCGACCACGCGCACGTGCTCGCCCGCCTCCGGGACGCCGTCGAAGCCGAGCACCTCGACGGGCTCGCCGGGCGTGCCCCGCTTGAGCTTCGCGCCGAGGAAGTCGTGCATCGCGCGCACGCGTCCGAAGTGCGCTCCCGCGACGAGCGCGTCGCCCACGCGCAAGGTGCCGCGCTGGATCAGCACGGTGACCACGGGGCCGCGGCCCGGGTCGAGCTTGGACTCGATCACCGCGCCCGATGCCTCGGCGCCCGCGTTCGCCTTGAGCTCCTCGAGGTCGGTCACGATCTGGATCGTGTCGAGCAGCGAGTCGAGCCCCTGGTGGGTCTTCGCGGAGACGTCCACGAACTCGGTTTCTCCGCCCCAGTCGGAGGGCTGCAGACCGTGCTGGGTCATCTCGGTGCGCACGCGCTCGGGCTGAGCGCCCTCCTTGTCGATCTTGTTGACCGCCACCACGATCGGGACTTCCGCGGCCTTCGCGTGGTCGATCGCCTCTTCGGTCTGTGGCTTGACCCCGTCATCCGCGGCGACCACGATCACCGCGAGATCGGTCACGCTCGCCCCGCGGGCGCGCATCGCGGTGAAGGCCTCGTGGCCCGGGGTGTCGAGGAAGGTGATCTCTTTGCCGGCGTGGCGCACCTGGTAGGCGCCGATGTGCTGGGTGATGCCCCCCGCCTCGCCCGCGACCACCTCGGTCTCGCGGATCGCGTCGAGCAGTGAGGTCTTCCCGTGGTCCACGTGGCCCATGATCGTGACCACCGGGGGCCGTTCGACCATCTCCTCCTCGGCGTCCTCGTAGACCGGCTCGACCTCGACGTCGTCCGCTGCGTGGACGATCTCGATCTGCTTATCGAACTCGTCCGCGAGCACCTGGATCGCGTCGTCGGAGAGCGTCTGGGTGAGCGTCGCCATCTCGCCGAGCGACATCAGCTTCTTGATGATCTCCGGGATCGGCACACCCAGGTACTCGGCCACGTCCTTCACCGTCGAGCCCGAGTTGACGCGAATCAGGTCGGTCGCCTCCTGCGCGGAGGTGTCGATCGGGGCAATCGTGTCGTCGTAGGTTCCCCTGCGCCGGCGTCCGCGGCGGGGACGCCGCTGGGGCTGGTTGGAGGGCCCGCCCTGCTGGCGGCGCGAGGCCTGCGAGTCGATCACCACGCGACGGCGGCCACCGGGGCCCACGTCGCCGGGGGTGCGCTCGCCCGTGCGCGAATCGCGCGTGGGCCGCACTCGCTCGCCACCGGGTCCGGTCTGCTGGGCGCCCGCGGGAGCGGGCTGACCCGGAGCCGCAGCCTGAGCGGAAGCCGCAGGGGCCGCGGGCTGAGCGGGAGCCGCGGGAGCGGCGGGCTGCGCGCCGGAGGGTGCCGGCGCAGCGGCGGGCTGCGCGGCCGCGGAGGCGGGCGAAGCGGGGGCGGCGGGCTGCGCGGCGGCGGGGGCGGACGAAGCGGGGGCGGCGGGGGGCGCGGAGGCGGCGGCCTTCGGCGCCTCCGGCGCGGGCGCGGCAGCCTTCGGGGCGGCCTTCGCCTTCGGCGCGGCCGGCGCGGCGCCACCCGAGCCGTTGCTCGCCGCAGGCGCGGAGAGGCCGAGCGCCTTCAGCGCGGCGGCCTCGTCGACCGAGGATGCGGCGGCCTTCGCCTGCACGCCGGCAGCGGCGAGCTTCTCGAGCAGCTCCTTGCTCGTGAGGCCCTGCTCCTTTGCGATCTCGTGTACGCGCTTCTTGCTCATCGACCAACCGATTCTACGAGCTTGCGGTCGAGCGTCACCTTTGAGCGCAGAGCGCGCGAGAAGCCGCCCCGGCGCTCGGCCTCGATCAGGCACTCGGCCCGCGGCGCGCTCCGATCGGCGGCTCGGCAGAGGTAGGCGCCACGCCCACCCATGCGCTTCTCGGAGTCGAGCACCGCCACGCTCGCGGCGCCGCTGCTCGCGGGCGCGATCGCGACCCTCAACAGCTCGTGCTTGGGCGCCTCCCGACGGCAGCCCACGCACGTGCGGCGCGGACCCTCGAGGCGTGCGGCGGCCCTACGCGATGTCCTCTGCCCGCCGGCTCGAGCCGCTATGGCGCCGGCTCCTCGGCAGCGTCCTGGGACGCCTGCTCGAGTGCCTCTGGCGGGGCGCCCGCGTCGACCGCGAGATCCTCGGCGGCCTGCGCTCCCGCCTCCGTGGGCTCCTCGGCGACGACCGCGACCTCGACCTCGGGCTCCGACGGCTCGGGGGCCTCGGACCCGCCGGGGGCGAGGTCGGCGACGTTGTCGCTGTCGATACCGGCGAGCGCCTGGTGGCTTTCCAGACCGCAGTAGCGCGAGTTCGGGAGCGAGGCGTTCGGACAGCGGCGGCCGTTGGAAAGGATCGCGGCGCAGCGTCCCTGCACCTCCTCCTCCTCGTAGCCGTGCTCGGCCTCCTCGGCGGCGAACTCGGTCTCCGAGCGGATGTCCACGCGCCAGCCGGTGAGGCGGGCGGCGAGCCGCGCGTTCTGGCCCTCACGGCCGATCGCGAGCGAGAGCTGGTCGTCCGGCACGATCACGGTTGCCTGCTTGGCCTCGTCGTCCACGAGCACCTCGCGCACGCGTGCGGGCGAGAGCGCCTTGGCCACGAAGCGCGCGGGCTCGTCGTTGAAGGGGATGATGTCGATCTTCTCTCCCCGCAGCTCGGAGACGACCATGCGCACGCGCGAGCCACGCGGGCCCACGCACGCGCCCACTGGGTCGACGCCGTCGGTGTGCGAGACGACCGCGATCTTCGAGCGGTAGCCGGGCTCGCGGGCGACGTTCGCGATCTCGACGAGACCGTCCGCGATCTCGGGCACCTCGAGCTCGAAGAGCTTCTTGATCAGCTCCGGGTCGCGCCGCGAGACGATGATCGCGGGACCCTTGGTGGAGGGCGAGACCTCCTTGATCACGGCCTTGATGCGCTGCGAGTGGTCGTAGCGCTCGCCGTCGACCTGCTCGGACTTCGGGAGCAGCGCCTCGACGCGTTCGCGCAGCTGCACGAGCGTGTAGCGCGAGTCGGACTGCTGCACGATGCCCGTGATCAGCTCGCCCACACGGTCGCGGTATTCCTCGTACATCATGTCCCGCTCGGCCTCGCGGATGCGCTGCAGGATCACCTGCTTGGCGGTCTGCGCGGCGATCCGCCCGAAGTCGTCGGGAGTGACGTCCTGCTCCTCGATCTGGTCGCGGTATTCCTCGAACTTCTTCGGGTCGATTTCGGGGTCCTCGGGTTCCCGCATCTCCCCCGTCTCGGGATCGACCGTGGTTTCCTCGTCGATCGTCTCCACGATCAGATGCGCCTCCAGGCGCTCCGGGATTTTCAGTTCGATGACGCGGAAGTCCGCGGTCTCGCGGTCCATTTCGACGCGCGCGTACTTCGCGGATCCGGGCTGCTTCTTGTAGGCCGAGAGCAGCGCGTCCTCGAGCGCGATCATCAGCTTCTCGGGCTCGATCCCCTTCTCGCGGGCGAGCGCGTGCATGGCCTCAAGGATTTCGCGTGACATTGGCTCTCTTACTCCTCGATCAGGTTCGAACGACGGATCTCCGAGTAGGGGATCGCGATGACGCCCCCGTCGGCGGCGAGTGTGACCTCCTCCTCGGAAGCCCCCACGAGCTCACCGGTGAAGCTGCGCAGCGCGCGCTGGCCCTCGTGACCTTCGCCCTGGCGCTCGGCCGGACGGGGGTGGCGCACCCGCACGCGCGCACGCCTGCCCACGAAGCGCCGGTAGTGAGCGGGCTTGGTGAGCGGACGCTCACTGCCAGGGGATGAGACCTCCAGCGAGTAGCGCTCGCGCATGTCGGCGAGCAGCACCGTGACGCGCTCGCACATCGCGAGGTTCACGCCCTCGGGGTGGTCGATGAACACGCGCAGGCTGCGCCCGCCGAGCACCTCGGCGAGGAGCACCTCGATCTCGGGCTCGGCCTGTGCGAGCCGCTCTTCGATCTCTGTCTGGAGCGTGTTCATCGTGGTCTTCAATCTGGTCCTTACGCAAAAAGAGCGGGCGGGCGCCCACTCTCGGTACTGCTGTCGACGCCTGCGCGACGACACGAAAGCTGTGTGCCGAGCATAGCATCGGCGGTGTGCCCCGTTTACAACTGCAGGAGCGCTGGAGGTCGCGCGCGGGGCGTGCGTGGAGCCGCTCTCAGGCGCGTTCGGCGTCGCGCCGCGCGCGGTCCCGGTAGAGCCGGTAGTCCGCGCGATCGGGACGCAACGAGCACGCGAGAGCGAGCGGCTGGCAGGCCTCGCGATGGCGTCCAAGTTGCTGCATCGAGCGCCCCAGGCAGAAGAGCGCGTAGTCGTTCGTGGGGGCTGTGGAGGCGATCGCCTCGAACTCCTCGGCTGCGCGCTCGTAGCGCTGGGAGTGGAACAGAGCGCGCCCGAGCGCCTCGCGGATCGAGGCCTTGTCGGGCTCCAGCTCCCGCGCTCGGCTCAGAGGGACGATCGCGGCCTGGTGGTCGCCGTGCTCGAGCAGGTCGCAGCCTCTGCGGTAGAGCTCGTAGACGCTGTCCATCGGATAACCCTAGAACGCGCCTCGCAGCTCCTCGACGGTGTCGAGGATCGCTCCCGCGATCTGCTCCTTCGCCGCTCGCGCGACGTGTCGCTCGGCCGGCGTGCCGTTCGTTCCCGCGGTGAGGATCGTGACCTCGTTCTCGGTCGCGTCGAAGCCGATCCCCTCGCGTGAGATGTCGTTGAGCACGATCGCGTCCACCCCCTTCGCGGTGAGCTTCCCGCGCGCGTTCGCAAGCCCGTCCGCGCCGTGCTCGGCCGCGAACGCGACGAGCGTCTGCCCCTCGTGCCGATGGGCGGCGAGCCCGCTGATCACGTCCGGTGTGGCCTCGAGCACGAGCTCCAAGCGCTCCCGGCCGCCCTTCTTGATCTTGCCCTGCGTCGGCGCGGGCGCGAAGTCGGCGACCGCGGCGGCCATCAGCAGCACCTCGCAACGCTCGAACTCCGCCTCGCACGCGCTCTGCAGCTCGGCCGCGGTGCGCACCTCCACCCGGCGCACACCCGGCTCTGAGCGCAGCGCGACGTTCGCCGCGATCAGCGTGACCTCCGCGCCGCGGCTCTGCGCGGCGCTCGCGAGCGCGAGCCCCATGCGACCGCTCGAGCTGTTGCCGATGTAGCGCACGCTGTCGATCGGCTCGCGCGTCCCCCCCGCGGTGACGAGCACGCGCACGCCGCTCAGGGGACCGGGCGCGGTCGCGGTCGCGGCGGAGGCGGGACGTTGCCCGAGCGCGAGCTCGCAGGCGGCGAGCAGCTCGGCGGGCTCGGCGAGGCGCCCGATGCCCTGCTCGCCCTTCGAGGCGAGGCGGCCCGTCCCGGGGGCGATCACGCTCGCGCCGCGCTCGCGCAGCGTGGCGAGGTTGGCCTGCGTGGCGGGGTGCTCGTACATGCGGTTGTTCATCGCGGGCGCGATCAGCAGCGGGCAGTCCGCGGCGAGCGCGCAGCTCGTGAGCAGGTTGTCCGCGTGGCCCCCCGCGAGCTTCGCGATCGTGTTCGCGGAGGCGGGAGCGATCAGGAAGAGATCGGCGTTCGCGACCAGCTCGAGGTGGCCGATCGGCTCGTGATCGGGCATCTCATCGCCCGGGAACGCACCGCGCATCGGGTCGCGGGAGAACTCGCTGAGGAGAACGGGCCCACCGCTGAGCGCGGCGAAGGAGGCCTCGCCGACGAAGCGCCGGCTCGTCGGCGTCTGGATCACGCGCACGGTGTGGCCCGCCCCGGTTGCGAGCCTGATCAGCTCGAGGGCCTTGTACGCGGCGATGCCGCCGCTCACACCGAGCAGGATCCGTGCCATCGCCTGATGATTCTCGGCGCCGGCGACCCCGCGCGCAAGCTCTGCGCCAACCATCCCAACCCGCCCCGTGTGCGCAATCGACATCACAGCATCACCCACAACACGAAACGAAGTGCGTGCGCAATGGCGCACCCCCACCGCAAACCACACGCACCACGCGCCGTATCGCGATAGCAATCACACCAACGGCCTCACCGGCGAAACCGAACTCCAACAACGCTTGGGCCCCTTCACAAGGCGGAGCGTCTGTCTTTTTCGTGCAGTCGCAGCGAAGCTGCCACAAACGAAAAAGCCAGACGCGAAGCCCTACCGGTAGTGGTACTTCATCTTCCCCGCAGCGACCTCCTCGAGGGCGATCGTGAGGTAGTTTTTCGAGGCCGTTTCGACCATCGGGGGCGGGAACTCGTCGAAGGTGCCCTCACCCAGGTTGTGGTAGTAGCTGTTGATCTGACGCGCGCGCTTGGCGGCGACGATGACGCTGGCGTAGTTCGAGTCGACCTGCTCGAGGAGTCGGTCGATGCGCGGGGAGATCATGCTCTTGGTGGGCCTCTCTAATAGGGAAAGTGCCCACTGAGTCTAGCTGGCGCGCGGCCCCGTGCCCGGAGCGCACGCCCGCAGGAGCGCGCTAGCCGAGCGCGTCGGAGACGATCTCGGTGAGAAGCTCGAGGGCGTCTTCGAGGCGGTCGTTGACGACGACGTGAGCGAACTCGGGCTGGGCGGCGAGCTCGCTTTCGGCGACCTGCAGGCGCCGGGAGACCTCCTCGCTGTCGTCGGTGCCGCGGCCGACGAGGCGGGTGCGCAGCGCGTCGAGCGAGGGCGGCGCGATGAAGACCTGCAGCGCCTCGGGCATCGCGGCGCGCACCTGGCGCGCGCCCTGGACCTCGATCTCGAGAACGACCGGGACGCCGCTGCGCACTCGGTCCTCGAGCTCTGAGCGCAGCGTGCCGTAGGAGCGTCCGGCGTAGTCCGCGTGCTCGACGAATCGGCCCTCCTCGACCGCGCGATCGAACTGCTCGCGCGTGAGGAAGTGGTAGTCCACCCCGTCCTGCTCGCCGGGGCGCGGGGCGCGGGTGGTGGCGGAGACGGAGAGCTCGAGCTCGGGGATGCGCTCGCGCAGCCCGCGGATCAGCGTTCCCTTGCCCACCCCGGAGGGCCCTGTGATGACGAACACGCGCGCCACGCGCGGCAGGCTACCCACGCCCTCGGTGGAAAATGTGACTGCGACCGGCGCAAGGGCGAGAGAGGACGCCGAGGCGCACCGGCCGATGACGCGCTTTCAGTGGTGCAGGAGGCTGATGAGCTCTGAGCGCTGGCGCTCTGAGAGCCCGCCGATCGTCTTGCTCGGAGCGATCCGGCAGTGCACGAGGATCTTGTTGACCTTCACGCGCCCGTACTTGGGGACGGCGAGGAGCATGTCGAAGACCTTCGCTGTCTCGACGTACTCGGGCGGGTCGAGAAGCAGCGAGTGGATCGAGCGTCGGCCCGCCTTCAGGTCGCGCTTGAGTTGAGCGCGCTGGATACGGATCTCGTTCGCCCGGGCGAGCGCGTCCATGCGCTGATTGAGCGACCGCTCGGGTGTACTCGAGGTGTTTGAGGACGCGCTTCCGGTGGCCGTCACCATGGGCGGCGAGTCTACACACACCGGGGCGTCGATCAAGAAAAATGCCCCAATTCACCTACACCTCAGGCTGAGGTCGAGAGGGATCGAGGTTGCTGGACGGTCGGGTCGTGTGTTTGCAGGGGTTTTTTGTGCTCTCAGAGCAACGCTGCGGCGATTTTGGCGCCCGCGCGCGGATCGCGGAAGCTCTCCGTCCCCACGGCGACAAGAGTGGCCCCCGCATCGAGCAGATCGCGGGCGTGCTCGCCGCGTTGGACGCCCCCCATCCCGACCACGGGAATCTCCACACGCGCGGCGACCGCGGCGACCTGACCCAGCGCGGCGAGACGGATCGCGGGGCCGGAGAGGCCCCCCGTGCGGCCCCCGAGCCAGGGGCGCGCACCCGCGCGGCCCGGCGCGAGAGCCATCGCGCGCAACGTGTTGATCAGCGAGACCGCGTCCGCGCCGCCCTCCTGCGCGGCCTGCGCGCAGGCCGGGACATCAGCGGCGTTCGGGGTGAGCTTGACGATCAGCGGCTTCGCGGTGCGGTCGCGCAACCCGGCGACGACGCTCTGCAGCTGCGCGGGGTCCGCGCCGATGTCGAGGCCGGTGCGCACGTTCGGGCAGGAGACGTTGAGCTCGATCGCGGCGATACCCGCAGGCTCCTCGCAGGCCTCGACGAGGCGCGCGAGCTCCTCGCCGGTGGAGCCCATCACGTTCGTGATCAGGGGCACCGGGAGCGAACGTCCGTCGTCGGTCGCGATCGGGTCGCTGCGGAAGCTGGTGAGCTGTGGGAGATCCTCCGCGAGGTAGGCGTCGAGGCCCTTGTTGGGTAGCCCGATCGAGTTGAGCAGGCCGGCGGGAGCCTCCCAGAGCCGTGGCGGGGGATTGCCCGCGCGGGACTCCAGCGTGATCGTCTTGGAGACGAAGGCGGAGAACGGGAAGGCCTGATCGAGCGCGCTGCCGAAGGCGCGCCGTGCGGCGATCGCGTCGAAGGTGCCCGATCCGTTGATCACGGGGTGGGCGAGCTCGATCCCGCAGAAGTGGAGGCTCACGGCTGCGCTCCGGCGTGAGCGTCCACGTGATCGAGCTCGGCGGCCTCGATCACCGGGCCGTCGACGCATACGCGCAGGTAGCCGCCGCCGCGCCGGGGGACGACGCAGCCGTAGCACGCTCCGAAGCCGCACGCCATCCCCGCCTCGAGCGCGAGCTGTGCGGGGACGGCGCGCTGCTCGCAGAGCGCGCGCACTCCCTCGAGCATCCCCGCCGGGCCGCAGGCGTAGACGATCGCGTCCGCGTCGCGGTCGAGCTCCTCGCGGAGCAGGTCGGTGACGAGCCCGTGGTGGCCCGCGGAGCCGTCGTCGGTGGCCAGGCGCGCACCGCTCAGAAGCTTCGCGCCGGGGACGCGGGTCTCGTCGCGAAAGCCGAGCAGCACGGTGGCATCCGCGCCCTGCTCGGTGAGTGTGTCCTGGAGGATCGCGAGCGGAGCGATCCCCACGCCGCCGCCGATCAGGATCGCGCGGCGATCGGCGCCGGGGAGCGCGAAGCCCTTGCCGAGCGGACCGAGCACCCAGAGCTCATCGCCCGCGGAGAGCGCGCAGAGCCGCCGCGTGCCGGGGCCCACGTCCTCGAGCAGGTAGGAGGACTGATCGCCCTGCCGGCGGGCGATCGAGAAGGCACGCGCGAGGTAGGGGCGCTCGTCCTCTCCCCCGCCCCAGCCGTCGAGCGCGGCGAGCATCGCGAACTGGCCGGGTGCGGCGTTCGCGCTCTCGGGGTCGGCGACGCGGAGCACGTTGTAGGCGCCGAGCTGCTCGTTGGCGATCACCCGCACGGCCCGGCGCCCGTACGGCGCGGGGCCGGGCGCGCTCACGCGACTCCGGCTGGATCGGCGCTCGGGGCGGCGGGTTTACCGGTGCCCTGCTCGGCCCCGGAGCCCTGCTCGCGGCCCTCGGTGATGCGCTCGCGCGCGCCCTCGGGCCTCCCCATCCCGTGCAGGTCCTGCAGGCAGAGCACCTCGGGCTCGCCGTCCTGGCGCGCGCGGGCGATCGCGCGCGCGGCGGAGACCCCGGCGGAGAGCGTCGTGAGGCAGGGCACGCCGTGGGTGACCGCGGCGCGGCGGATCTCGTGGCCGTCGGTGCGCGCGCCCACCCCGGTGGGGGTGTTCACCACGAGGTCCACGTCCCCGCGTTCGATCCAGTCGACCACGTGCGGGGAGCCCTCGCCGATCTTGTTCAGGCGTTGCACCGGCACGCCCATGCGTGAGATCGCCTCGGCGGTGCCGCGCGTGGCCACGATCCTGAAGCCCGCGTCGTGCAGCGTCTGCGCGATCCCCACGCCGCCCGCCTTGTCTTCGTCGGTGACGGTGATGAACGCGGTGCCCTTGCCGGGGAGCGGAACGCCCGCGGCGGCCTGCGCCTTGGCGAAGGCGGTGGGGAAGTCGCGCGCGATCCCCATCACCTCACCGGTGGAGCGCATCTCCGGGCCGAGCACCGCGTCGGAGCCCTCGAAGCGGTCGAAGGGCAGCACGGCCTCCTTCACGGCGATGTGATCGCCGAAGCCGAGACCCTGGCGCTCCTGGGGCAGACCCATCTCGGCGAGCCGCTCGCCGAGCATCACGCGGCAGGCGAGCTTCGCGAGCGGGATGCCCACGGCCTTGGAGACGAAGGGCACGGTGCGCGAGGCGCGCGGGTTGGCCTCGATCACATAGAGCTCCCCGGCGTGGATCGCGTACTGCACGTTGATCAGCCCGATCACGCCGATCTCCAGCGCGATCGCACGGGTGGCCGAGCGGATCTGCTCGAGCATCTCCTCGCCGAGCGAGTGCGGGGGGAGCACGCACGCGCTGTCGCCCGAGTGCACCCCGGCCTCCTCGACGTGCTGCATGATCCCGCCGATCCAGGCCTCCTCGCCGTCGCAGAGCGCGTCGACGTCGACCTCCAGCGAATCCTCGAGGAACCTGTCGAGGAATATGGAGGGGGAGCCCTCCGGGCTCCTGGAGGGGTTGGCTCCGCCCTGTTCGACGCTCATCTCCCGCTCGAGGTAGGTGGCGAGACCCTCGTGGGAGTAGACGATCTCCATCGCGCGTCCGCCGAGCACGTAGGAGGGGCGCACGAGCAGCGGGAAGCCCACCTCGCCCGCGCAGCGCAGCGCCTGCTCGACCGAGCGCGCGGTCGCATATGGCGGGGCCTTCAGGCCGAGCCGTGCGAGCACCTCGCCGAAGCGCCCGCGGTCCTCGGCGAGGTCGATCGCTTCGACGCTCGTGCCGAGCAGCGGCACGCCCGCCTCGGCGAGCCCCGCGGCGAGCTTCAGCGGCGTCTGTCCTCCGAACTGCACGATCACTCCCTTCAGCGGGCCGCCTTCGCTCTCCACCTCGACGACCGCGAGCACGTCCTCGAGCGTGAGCGGCTCGAAGTAGAGGCGGTCGGAGGTGTCGTAGTCCGTGGAGACCGTCTCGGGGTTGCAGTTCACCATCACCGCATCGCGGCCTGACTCGCGCACGGTCATCGCGGCATGCACGCAGCAGTAGTCGAACTCGATCCCCTGGCCGATCCGGTTCGGTCCCGCGCCGAGGATCACGACCGCCTCACGCTCGCCGCGCTCGACCTCGTGGGCCTGTTCGCCGTGCTCCCAGCCGGAGTAGTAGTAGGGGGTGCGCGCGGGGAACTCCGCGGCGCAGGTGTCCACCGAGCGGAAGGATCGCGAGCCCGCGAAGGGCGCATCGGGGTCGGTGGCGAGCGCGTGCATCTCGCGCAGGAACCAGGGATCGACGAGCGTGGCCTCGTGCACCGCCTCGATCGGCGTGCCTCTGCCGAGCAGCTCGAGGATCGTCTCAAAGCGCGTCGCGCGCGGTTCGCGCAGCGACTCGATCAGCTCCTGCTCGCTCGTCTCCGTGAGGCAGGGGGGCTTGTCGAGCTCGCGCGAGCGTAGCGCCTTGGCGAAGGCCTGCTGGAAGGTGCGTCCGATCGCCATAGCCTCGCCGACGGACTTCATGTGGGTGGAGAGCGTGGGCGAGCTGTCGGGGAACTTCTCGAAGGCGAAGCGCGGCCACTTCACCACCACGTAGTCGATCGTGGGCTCGAAGCACGCGGGCGTGACTCCGGTGATGTCGTTGTCGATCTCATCGAGCGTGTAGCCCACCGCGAGCCGCGCGGCGATCTTCGCGATCGGGAAACCCGTGGCCTTGGAGGCGAGCGCGGAGGAGCGCGAGACGCGAGGGTTCATCTCGATCACGAGGATCTCCTCGGTCTCCGGGTTGACCGCGAACTGCACGTTCGAGCCGCCCGTCTCCACGCCGACCGCGCGGATCACGGTGATCGCCTGGTCGCGGAGCTGCTGGTAGAGACGGTCGGTGAGCGTCTGCTGCGGGGCGACGGTGACCGAGTCGCCGGTATGCACCCCCATCGGGTCGATGTTCTCGATCGAGCACACGATCACCACGTTGTCCGCGCGGTCGCGCATCACCTCGAGCTCGAACTCGCCCCAGCCGAGCACCGACTCGTCGAGCAGGATCTGCGTGATCGGGGAGGCTTCGAGGCCCTGCGCGACGATCCGCTCGAAGTCCGCCTCGCTGCGCGCGATCCCCCCGCCGCGGCCGCCGAGCGTGAAGGCGGGGCGCACGATGCAGGGCAGCCCGAGCTCGGGCAGCGCCGCGCGTGCCTCCTCGATCGTGGTGGCGATCGCGCTGCGGGGCATCCGCAGGCCGGCCTTCTCCATCGTCTGTGCGGAAGAGGTCGCGGTCCTCCGCGCAGGCGATCGCCTCGTTGTTGGCCCCGATCAGCTCGACACCGAGGCGCTCGAGCGTGCCGTCCTCGTACAGCGACATCGCGAGGTTCAGCGCGGTCTGCCCACCGAGCGTGCCGAGCAGCGCGTCGGGGCGCTCGCGTTCGATCACCTGGCGCACCGGCCCGGGGAGCAGCGGCTCGACGTAGGTCGCGTCGGCGAACTCGGGGTCGGTCATGATCGTGGCGGGGTTGGAGTTCACGAGCACGACCTCGTAGCCCTCCTCGCGCAGCACCTTGCAGGCCTGCACGCCGGAGTAGTCGAACTCCGCGGCCTGCCCGATCACGATCGGCCCGGAGCCGAGGATCAGGATCTTGTGGATGTCCTCGCGCTTTGGCATCAGGCTGCTTCGGCGATACGGGAGAGGAAGCGGTCGAAGAGGTAGAGGCTGTCGTGCGGGCCCGGTCCCGCCTCGGGGTGGTACTGCACCGTGCCCCCGGGCACGTCGAGCAGCTCGAGCCCCTCGACGGTGCGGTCGTAGAGGTTCACGTGCGAGAGCGAGGCCGCGCCGAAGTCGGTCTCCCAACGCACGGGCTCGTTGCCGTCGATCGTGCGGCCGCCGCCCGGCCCGACCGCGGCGAAGCCGTGGTTCTGGGAGGTGATCTCGACTTTGCCGGTGGCGAGGTCGCGCACGGGATGGTTCGCGCCGCGGTGGCCGAAGGGCAGCTTGAAGGTCTCGAGGCCGACCGCGCGGCAGAGCAGCTGATGCCCGAGGCAGATCCCCCACACCGGCTTCTTGCCCACGATCTCGCGCACCGTCTCCACGATGTAGCTCAGCGCGGCGGGGTCGCCCGGCCCGTTCGCGAGGAAGACCGCATCGGGGTCGGAGGCGAGCAGCTCCTGGGCTGAGCTCGTGCAGGGGTGCAGCTCGACGCTGCGCGCCGCGGGAGACGAGCTCGCGCACCATCGAGCCCTTGATCCCCGTGTCGATCACCGCGATCCGCGGGCCCGCCACGTTCGCCTCGCCGTGAAGCGACACCCGTTCGGGTGTGACCACGCGCGCGAGGTCCTGGCCGGCCATCGGAGGCTCCGCCTCGATCAGCTCTCGCGCACGAGAGGGCTCGATCGATCCGGGGAAGACCCCGCCGCGCATCGCACCCGCCTCACGGATGTGGCGCACGAGCGCGCGGGTGTCCACTCCGGTGATCGCCTGGATGCCGCAGTCGGTGAGCCAGTCGAGCCAGCCCCGCTCCGCGCTCGGCGCGTCCTCGTTGTTGCTCGCCTCGCGCATGATCGCCGCGCGCGACCAGCAGCGCTCGGACTCCATCGCCTCGGCGCTCACCCCGTAGTTGCCGATGTGCGGGTAGGTGAAGGTGATGAGCTGCCCCGCGAAGGACGGATCGGTCATCGATTCCTGGTAGCCCGACATGCCCGTGGTGAAGACGACCTCGCCGACGGCGTGCCCCTCCGCCCCGCACACGCGCCCGTCGAAGCGAGTGCCGTCCTCGAGCAGGACGTAGCCCGGTTCGTTCACTTGACGAGCGCCTGCACTTGCTTGAACTCGGGTGTGCCCGCTCGCCCGAGCAGCTCGAAGAGCACGGTCTCCACGGTGGTGACCACTGCGCCCGCGCGCTCGAGGCGCTCGAGGCCGCGCTCGTAGTCGATCGTGTGGCGGGAGCCCACGGCCTCGGCGGGGACGTGCACCTCGACGCCGCGCTGGAGCAGGTCGTGGACGGTCTGGCTCACGCACACGTGCGTCTCGATCCCGCAGACGACGGCCTGGTCGCGCCCGGCGAGCCGGAAGCCGTCCGCTTTGGCGGCGGAGAAGATCACCTTCTCGATCACGGGCTCCTCGCGCAGCCCGAGCTCGGGGACGGTGTGGCCGAGGCCCTTGGGGTACTGCTCGCTCACGAGCGAGGGCACCTTGAGGATGCGGGCGGCCTGCAGCAGCTTCGCGCAGCTCGCGGCGACCGCATCGAAGGTCTCATAGCCGCGGAAGGCCTCCTGCACGTCGACCACGATCAGCGTGGTGCGCTGGCGCGAGAGCAGCCCCATCAGGCCTCGACCATCGCGAGCGTGCGGTCGCGGTGCGCGGCGGTGCCCGCGGCGAGCGTGAGCAGCACCCGGCCCTGCAGCTCGCGACCCGCGAAGCAGCAGTTCTCCGAGCGGCTCACCCATCCGTGCTCGCCCGCGATGAAGCGCGCGTCGAGGTCGATCAGGGTGAGCGAGGCGCTCGCGCCGGTGGCGATGCGCGAGAGCGCCAGCCCGAAGAGCGCGGCGCCCGCGGTCATCCGCTCGACGAGCAGCCCGAGCCCGAGCACGCCCGGGAGGACGAGCCCGGTGTGGAGCGCGGCGAAGGAGGTCTCGAGGCCCGTGGTGCCCATCGGGGCCTGCTCGAAGGGCACTTCCTTCTCCTCGCGCGCGTGGGGGGCGTGGTCGGTGGCGATGCAGTCCACCGTGCCGCTGCGCAGCCCTTCGACGAGCGCGAGCCGGTCCTGCTCGGAGGTGAGCGGCGGGTGCATCTTCATCCGCGTGTCGAGCGTGCGCACGTCCTCGTCGGTGAGCAGCAGATGGTGCGGTGAGACCTCCCCGCTGACCCGCACGCCCGCTTGCTTGGCGGCGGCGAGCGCATCGACCGAGCCCGCGGCGGAGAGGTGCATGAAGTGCACCCGCCCGTCCTCGTAGCCCGCGAGCGCGGCGTCGCGCGCGATCATCGTGGACTCCGCGATCGTGGGGATGCCCGCGATGCCGAGCGCGGCGCTCACCGCGCCCTCGTTCATCGCGCCGCCGCGCGAGAGCGTGGGGTCCTCCTCGTGGAGCGCGAGCACCCCGCCGCAGAGACGCTGGTACTGCAGCGCCTTGCGGAGCGTGCCCGCGCTCGCCACGGGCTTGCCGTCGTCGGTGAAGCCGGCCGCGCCATGCTCGGCGAGCTCGGCCATCTCGCTGAGCTGCTCGCCCTGCAGGCCGCGCGTGATCGCGGCGAGGAACCCGACGGGGACGCGGGCCTGGCGCGCGGCGGCCTCGCGCAGCGAGCCGAGCAGCGGCGCGGAGTCGAGCACGGGGTCGGTGTTGGGCATCGCGAGCACGCCGCCGTAGCCTCCGGCCGCGGCGGCGCGTGTGCCGGTCTCGAGATCCTCCTTGTGCTCCTGGCCGGGGGTGCGCAGGTGGACGTGCGGGTCGAAGAAGGCGGGGAACAGCGCGAGGCGCCCATCTCCCTCGATCGTCTCGACGCCCTCCGGCGCGGTGAGCGTGCGGGGCTCTGCGATCTCCGCGATCTCCCCGGCGCGGACGAGCACGTCGTGGCGCGCGTCGATCTCCTCGCGGGGGTCGAGCGCGCGCACGTCGCGCAGCAGCATCTCCGCGGGGTCGCCCAACCCGCCCACGAGCTTCTCGGCCACGCTCACGTCTCCCTGCCCGAGCGCGCGCTCGCGAGGATCGGCCCGGCCCCGAGCGTTCCCGGCTCGTTCGTCTCGGGGGTCGGGGCGGCGCGTCCGGCGAGCAGCTCGTAGAGCACGGCCATGCGCACCACCACCCCCGCCTCGACCTGAGCGGTGATCACGGCCTGGGGCGAGTCCACCACCTCGCCGGAGAGCTCCACCCCGCGGTTGACCGGGCCGGGGTGCATCAGCACCTGGCTGGGGCCGAGCCGGCGGCCGTTGACCTGATACCAGGACGCGTACTCGCGCAGCGAGGGCACCCAGCTCTCGCTCATCCGCTCGCGCTGCATGCGCAGCGCGTAGACCACGTCCGCCTCGTGCAGGTCGTCGAGCGTGTAGCGCACCTCGCAGCCGAGCTGCTCGATCCCGCGTGGGATCAGGGTGGGCGGTCCGGCGAGCGTGACCTTCGCGCCCATGCGCTGGAAGGCGAGGATGTTCGAGCGCGCGACGCGGGAGTGCATCACGTCACCCACGATCCAGATCTTCGCGCCGTCGATCTCACCGAGACGGCGGCGCAGCGTGTAGACGTCGAGCAGCGCCTGGGTGGGGTGCTCGTGCTTGCCGTCCCCCGCGTTGACGATCGCCGCGCCGCACCAGCGCGAGACGAGCTCCGATGCGCCCGCCCAGGGGGTGCGCAGCACGATCGCGTCGGGCTTGTGAGCGGAGAGGGTGAGGACGGTGTCCTTCAGCGACTCACCCTTCTCCACGCTCGAGCCGCTCGCGACGAAGTTCACCACGTCCGCGGAGAGCCGCTTGGCGGCGAGCTCGAAGGAGCTTCGCGTCCGGGTCGAGGCCTCGTAGAAGAGGTTGAGCACCATCCGCCCGCGCAGCGCGGGCACCTTCTTGATCTCGCGGTCTGAGACCTCGGCAAAACGCTCGGCCTGCGTGACGATGCGCTCGATCGCCTCGCGGTCGAGATCCTCGATTGAGAGCAGGTGGTTCACACCGCGCTCCTCTCGCCCGCGGCGATCGCGACCTCGTCGATCCCGTCGAGCTCGCTGAGCCGCACGTGCACGTGCTCACCGCGGGAGGTTGGGAGGTTCTTGCCCACGTAGTCGGGACGGATCGGGAGCTCGCGGTGGCCGCGGTCGGCGAGCACCGCGAGCTGCACGCGCTCGGGGCGCCCGTAGTCGAAGAGCGCCTCGATCGCGGCCCGCACCGTGCGGCCGGTGAAGAGCACGTCATCGACGATCACCACGGTGAGCCCGGCGAGATCGAAGTCGATGTGCGAGGCGTGCAGCACCGGCGCGTCGGGGCGCGTGGCGACGTCGTCGCGGTAGAAGCCGATGTCGAGATCGCCGAGCGGGACGGGAGCGTCGAGCAGCTCCTCGAGGATCGACTGCAGCCGCTGTGCGAGAAACGCGCCGCGGCGGTGGATCCCGACGAGCGCGGGAACGGCCTCAGCCGGGTTGCGCTCGATGATCTCGTGAGCGATGCGCGTGAGCGCGCGCCGCACGTCCTCCTCGTGGAGGACGACCTTCTCGTTGCCGTCCATCGTTTCCTTCCTGGCCTCACAGGACCTGGTTAAAGGATCCGGCGGAATGTATCAGGGGGAGGCGATGCCCTCGGGCGCGCCGGGAGCGCGGGCTGCGCGCTCTCCCCCGCCCTCCGCCTGGGAGCGCTCCGCCTGCGCGCGCTCGCGCGCCTGGCGCTCGGACCAGCGCTCGAGCGTGGGTGCGCCGCGCTCCGGGAAGGGCACGTCGATCGTGTCGAAGTCCCGGGGCGCCTCGGTGCGCTCGAAGATCGCGCGGGCCTCATCGCGCACCTCTCCACCCGCGTAGCGCGCGGAGAGATGCGTGAGTGCGAGCAGCCGCACCTGCGCGTCGCGCGCGAGCTCGGCGGCCTGGCGCGCGGTGGAGTGAAGCGTCTCCGCGGCACGCTCGCGCTCCTCGTGCATGAAGGTGGCCTCGTGCACGAGCACGTCCGCCTCATGCGCGGCGAGAGCGAGCGCCTCGCAGGGGGCGGTGTCGCCTGAGATCACGATCTTCCTCCCCTCTCTCTCCTCTCCCATCACCTGCTCGGGGCGCACCCCGTTCACTACCTCGCCACGCTGCAGCCGGCCGAAATCCGGACCCGGGGCGACGCCGAGGCTCTCCGCGAGCGCGGGATCGAGATGGCCGGGGCGCGCGTCCTCGACGAGGGCGTAGCCGAGGCAGGCGTTGCCTTTGTGGCGCACGGGGATCGCGTGGATCCGGTAGCCCTCTGCCTCCACTGGCTCGGCGGGATCGAGCTCTGCGATCGTGAGCTCATAGGGCAGCCGCCCGAAGGCCACGCGCATCGAGCCGATCAGATCGGCGAGCCCGCGCGGCCCGTAGAGGGTGAGGGGATCCTCGCGATCGCGGAGCGCGAGCGACTTGAGCAGGCCGGGCAGCCCGAGCCAGTGATCGGCGTGGAAGTGGGTGATGAAGATCGCGTCCACGTCGGCGAGCCCGACGGAGCGAAGCAGCTGGCGCTGCGTGCCTTCGCCGCAGTCGAAGAGCAGCTTCTCTCCCCCGCGCCGGACGAGCAGCGCGGGCAGGCCGCGGCGCGCGCTCGGCACCGAGCCCGCGGTGCCCGCGAAGAAGATCGAGAGGTCCATCCCGGGCAACGGTAGCGGCGGGGAGCGCCGCCTGCTCGACCACAAAGTGTTCACGTTCTCATCACCGCCGGGGCGCGATCGGTTAGGGTCGAGCGGCAGGACTTTTCGAGCACCGGGGGGTGAGCGGTTTGGGCTCAGAGCTCAAAGCTGGTCTGTGGTCGTGGTGGCTTCGCCATGGCCGCTGGGTGGGCGACGCGAACGCGTGCCCGCTCGCTCTCCCCCGCCAACAAGAGGAGGAGAGATGATCAGACGGACGATCGCGATCGCGTGCTTCGTCGCCGCGTTCGCGTGCACGGCCGCAGTGGCGAGCGCGGCCTCGGTGCCCCACTGGGTGTGGGCGCCCAAACCCGCCGAAGAAATCCCCGCGGGCAAATCCGTGCCCGTCGAAACGGGGGGTGCACTCACCTTCACGGTGATCAACACCGCGGCCAAAAAACTCACCACGAAATGCACGATCGAAGACAAGGACGTGATCGAAAACCCGCTCTCCGGCGGGCCGGGGGTCGACACCATGACCTCGTTCGTGATCTCGGGGTGCACGGGCAAAGCGGCCTGCTCGACGGGCGCGCTGATCTCCTTCCAGGCGGTCGGCCTCCCCTGGTCCTCAGTGCTCCTCGCGGGACCACCGATCCTCGACGAAATCAAAGGCGTCGAAATCTCTGAGCAGTGCAACGGCGCGGTGCTCACGACCTACACGGGCGTGCTCACACCCGAAGTCAAAAACAACGCGGGCCTGAAGTTCAACGGACCCGCCTCCGGCACGCTCGAAGACGTGCTCAAACAGAAACTCACGATCAAAGGCACCGACAAAATGAAAGGCCCCCCGCCGAAAACGAAAATCGGCGCGATGTAGGCCGTTGAGGCTGCGCGGCGGCGGGTGGGCGCGGGGCCCGTCCGCCGCCGTGGCGGCCTGGAGCGCTACCGCCCGGCGGCCGGGCAGCGCGTTGATGACGGGCTCCCGAGGCGAATACACTCGGGCTCCCGCGCCCGTAGCTCAGTGGATAGAGCGCTCGCCTCCGGAGCGAGAGGTCGGAGGTTCGAATCCTCCCGGGCGCGCTGGCGGATTCACGCCCGCCGCCGGTGACTTCCTGTTCTACCGTCGTCCAAGCTACGCTCTCGCCATGTCGGGTCTACCCGCCTCCGCAGACGCGGCGAGCCGGCTACTCCCCTCGCAGTGCGGGGCGTGCGGCGAAGCCGGCCAGATGCACCATGCGTTCGAGAAGTGGGGCATCGACATCCTGGAATGCGGAGTGTGCCGCTCGGCTCAGGCCAGCATTCCCGACACCTTCGATCCTCGCTCGATCTACTCCGAGGACTACTTCCAAGGAGGCCAGCGCGACGGATACGCAGACTACGTCGCGGCGGAGCCCGTGATGCGGCGAGAGTTTCGCTCGGCGCTCAAGATCTTGAGGCGCAGCGGCTGCCGTGACGGGAAGCTGCTCGAGATCGGATGCGCCTACGGCTATTTCATGAACGAGGCACGTCCGTACTTTCAATGTACGGGCGTCGAGGTCTCAGAGGCGGCTCGCCAGCGCGCTTCCGCCCTCGGCGAGGTCGTTGCCGCAGACCTGAGCTCACCAGAGGTAGCAGCACGCGGGCCCTACGACGCGCTCGTAATGATCGACTGCATCGAGCACCTCGCCGACCCCTACGGCGTTGTACAAGACGCGACAGCAATGACTGCGGAGAAAGCCTCGATCATGGTCGTCACGGGAGACTGGGCCTCACCGCTGGCTCGGCGCACACGAGACCGTTGGAGGCTCATGACCCCGCCGCAGCACCTCTACTTTTTCTCCCGCGACGGGCTCGAACGGCTCTTGGTCCGGTGCGGCTACCGCGTGACGTCGTGGCAGCGCCCGTGGCGCCAGGTGTCAGCCGGGCTGGCCGCCTACCAGCTCACGCACCGCCTCGGAATGGACATACAGCTGCCCGCGAGCCTCAACAGACTTCCGCTGCCACTGAAGCTCTATGACGGGATGCGGGTAATCGCGCAACGGACTTGAACGTCGACTGGACGCTCTCGCCCTCATAAACCGTTTCCGCTTCGGAAAACCGTTGCTCGTACCGGACGTCGATCCTGGCTGACACCGCTGCCGACATGAAATGAGCCAATTACCTCTACGTGAGAAAGCGGTGGATCGCCTCGTTGGCGTGGTCTTGGAAGGGCGGGTCGGCCAGATCGGGGAAGATCTCGGCCTGGTCGACCACGGGACCCTTCAGCGTGTTGGCCGCGCTGGCGTAGAACACGCCGCTGGACAGGGTCGGGTCGGTGACGCCGTCGACCAGTCGCTTCGCGCCCACGTCGAGCTTGTGGGCGAGACCCGGGATGCGGGGCATGACGTACTTGGCCGCTATGCGCAGCGGCAACGCGAGGTCGTTGGGTGCTTGGGTGCCGGTGGTGTTGCCGGGGCTCACGCAGATGAATCGGCGCTTGGGGTGTTGGCGGGCGAGGTGGGCCATCCACAGGATGCCGATCAACTTGGCCTGCCCATAGGCCAGGTTGACGTCAGGTTTGCCGCCCGCGAAATAGCTGCCGTCGATCACGGCGGCGAGCTCGTCGGCGGACTTCGAGTTGAACGACGGACGCTTGAATCCCATTTTCGGGATTCCCCGGGCTGCCTCGCTTCCGGCGAACACCGCCACCTCGCCAAGCCGGTCCTCGGCCAGAAGCGTCTCGAGGAGGACGACGTGGCCAAGAACGTTCTGCGCGAACATGTAGGTGGTCCCGTCCGCGGTCAGCGCCATGGGCGTCTTGCCGCCCATTCCGCCCGCGTTCATCACCAGCGCGTCGATTGATCCGTCGATACCAGCCAGGCCGGCGCGGACCGAGCGCGGATCGGATACGTCCATGAGAGCTATCTCGAAGATGCTCCGGCCCGTCTCGGCTTCGAGCTCGGCCTGTGCCGTTGTCGCTCGGTCTTGGTTGCGGCACGCCAGATGGATGCGGGCGATCTCGGGACGCGATGCGAGTTGCCGTGCGATCTCCTTGCCGAGCCCGGCGTTCGCGCCGGTGATCAACACGGTCTTTTCTGCGGTGGTCTGCATCTGCGTCCTTGGCTCCTTTTCAGAGGCGTGGTCACTGGTAGTCAGGGGTGCTGCTGTGGAGACTCAGATCGCGACGCGGCCGCCGTCGACGGGGATGATCGCCCCGTTGATGTAGCCCGCAGCCGGAGTCGCGAGGAACGTGATGACCTCGGATAGCTCGTGCACGTCAGCCACGCGGCGGAGCGGAATCGTCTTGGCGAACTCTTCAGCCATCGCCAGGTTCGTCTCCAGTGCGGGCGTCAATGTCGGACCGGGAGCGACCGCGTTCACGCGGACGTTCTGCGGCCCGAATTCGGCAGCCCAAGCCTTGGTGAGCAGCTCGATCGCGGCGCGCGAGGCGCCGTAGGCACCCAAGCCCGGCTGGCCGTAGCTCGCGACCATCGTCGAGACGTTGATGATCGAACCGCCGCCGCGGGCCGCGATCTTCGGGGCGAGCGCGGCGACCAGGAAGAACGGCGCCTTGACGTTGATCTGGAACAACGCGTCGAACGACGCCTCGTCGATGTCAACCGTGGGCCCCATCGCCGCAACGCCTGCACAGTTGACGAGCACATCGATCTCCCCTGCCGCCTCGGCGACGCGGGCCACCTCGGACATATCCGAGAAGTCGGCCGCGATGAACTGCCCCTCGCTCCCACCCGCGCGGATCTTCTCCACGGTGCTCGCGCCGCGGCTCTCATCGCGGCCCGTGACGATCACCGACGCGCCCTTCGCCGCCATCGCCAGTGCGACCGCGGAACCCATCCCGGATGTGCCACCGGTGATCAAAACACGCTTGTCTTGCAGATCCATGTCGTCGACGTCCCTTCGCTAGTTGGAACATGTAATCCATTCCTGAGATGTCGACCGTAGCAGAACTGGCTCGTGTGATCCAAAAGCGGCGAAGCTGGCCTTATGAATCGGACGTTTCACCCGGCCCGCAATGGATAGTGCGATCCATTCCGCTGGTAGAATTGGGGCCATGCCCGCGACCAGCCCCTCCCCCCGGCAACTGACGCGCAAGGGCCAGGCGACCCGTCAGCGCATAGTCGATGCGGCTGCCGACTTGATCTTCCAGCAGGGCGTCGCCCAGACGACGATCGAGGACGTGCGCGCGGCGGCGGACGTCTCGAGCTCGCAGCTCTATCACTACTTCGACGACAAGCCTGCTTTGGTCCGGGCAGTCGTCGACCGCCAGGCCGACACGATGGTCGGCGGGCAGGAGAACTTCGATTTCAGCACGCTGGATGGCCTCCGAGCGTGGCGCGACTTCGTGATCGCGGGCCAACGAGAGCATCACTGCAGCGGCGGCTGCCCGATCGGCTCTCTCGGAGGCCAGCTGGCCGAGACCGATCCAGACGCAAGGGCCCACGTCGCGGAGGGCTTCAGACGATGGGAAGCCACGATCCAGAGCGGTCTGCGAGAGATGCACGCACGGGGCGAGCTCACGCCCGACACCGACCCTGACACCATCGCCCTCGCGCTGTTGGCCGCCCTGCAGGGCGGCCTACTTCTCACTCAGGTCAAACGCGACACCAAGCCGCTGGAGGCCGCGCTCGACGCGATGCTCGAGCTGGTCGCGCGACTCAGCGGCGCCAGCTCGTAGGGCAGGCGCAGCCGCACCGAAGCCGACGCCTCCGGTGCCCTAGCGGCAGCCACCGGCCGCAACCGACCCTTTGAGCGCTGCAGCTCAGGTCGCAGCCAGAGCGGTCAGCGTGTTGTCCCGCGGCAGGTGGATCCAGCCCTCCACGCGGGCCAGATCCACGTCATCCGGCAAGGGCTCGACCGTCCTTCCGAGTTGGGCTGCCCGCGCCGCCAACGCGGCGATGAGTGCGTCGAGCGCATCGTCGCTTTCGACACACAGAACCTCATAGCTCCCGAGATCGAGCCACGGCGCGCGCTCCTGGAGTTGCTCGAGGATTCTGCGTCGCGCCTCCTGGCCGGCTCGCTCCTGCGCCCGACCACGAGCCTTGTAGCCCGCGCGAGCGATCTCCCAGCAGGCCAGCGTCGCGGCAGGGTAGACCTCGAACACGCCGCTTCCTCCGGCCCTGTCGAGCTGGGCTCCCGCTCCGAGGCGAGTCAGGAGTCCTGCGCAACGCCATGCGACGATCGCGATCCGGTCGGAGGCAACGCTCAACGGCGTGATCTTCTTTCGCTCCCAGACGCGCTTGTCCGTGAGCCGGAGTCTCAGATCCCGAGGCTCAGAGTCAGCCCACGGCCCACCCTCGGCCCAAGCAGCGACCGCGTCCACCATCGGCACCGGCCAGCCGAAAGGAGCGTCGATGCCGATCGCCTCCCGGCCCGCTGCGAGCTCGACCAACCAGTCGAGGCCGCTCAGCAGTCGGCCGAGGCGCAGATCGGCTATCTCGGCCCCTGTCGCGGTCCACGCGAGGATGCATGCGGCGGTCTTCTCGTTTTGAGAAGCGAGATCGATGCCGAGGGTGGTGCTCGGCTGTGTCGTCACGAGCCTCGGGTGAGCATGCGGTGGATGAGTTCGAGTCGGGTCTCTGCCTGGCCCGCGCGTAGTCGCCCCGCGGCCTGAAGGGTCGCCAGGCCGTGCAGTGCCGACCAGGCGACCTCCGCTCTGGTGCCGTCGGCGTCCGGGAACGCTTCGCGGATACCCGCGAAGGAGCGCTGCAGCGGCTCGGGCGCGTCCTCGGCGGCGAACGCCAGCCCCGAGGGCAGCGAGAACATCGCCTCATAGACCTTGGGGTTCGCAGCTGCGAAGGCTAGGTAGGCCCGCATTCGTGCCATCGGCGAGGAGTCGGCCGCCTCGAGCGCCGAGGCGATGTCATCGAACCCGCTCAGAGCCACAGCGTCGATCAGCGCCTGGCGGCCGGCAAAGGCGGAGTAGAGCACCGGCTGAGTCACCCCGAGCTCTCCGGCGATGCGGCGCATCGTGACGGCGGGCCATCCGTCGGCCTCGGCGATGGTTCGCGACGTCTGCACGATCTGATCGCGTCTGAGGGCCAGATCTGGTGCGGGTCTCGGCGACATCACTCGAATATAGTAGCCTGTTATCTAACATTGTTAGCTAACGCTCTGAAAGGAGCCCTCATGAGTCTCGCCGCACTCGTCTTCGCGCTCATCGCCGCTACCGCCATAATCGGGCTTGGCATCCGCTTCATCCTCGCGCCCCAGCGCGCCACGCTCGACTACGGAGTGGCCCCGGGCAACGTCCGGGCCCTGACCGAGATCAAGGGCGTCCGCGACATCACCTCCGGCGTCGTGGTGCTGACTGTCTGGATAGCCGGCGGCCGCACGACCCTCGGCTGGGCCCTGATCGCCGCAGCCCTCACTGCGGTCGGGGACGCGCTGATCGTGCGCTCGAACGACGGCAAGCTCGGAACGGTGCTCGGCATCCACGGGATCACGGCCGTGTTGCTCGTCGCGGCCGGCCTGATCCTGGCACTGGGATGAGGGAATGCTCGAACGTTCGTCGTCGGGCCCCTGCCGTCACCCCAGCGATCATCGGACCGCGCACGACGGAGCACCGCCAACGCCGGCTCGCGGCCGCCCACGTAGTGCTTTCCTCCGATGTGCTGGACCGGGTCGACGAGATCGACTCGCCCGGCGCGACCATCAACCGGCCGACAACAGTGAGACCCAGCCTGCGCTGGGTCCGCCCGCCGTCCTCGCCGCAAGGAGACAGGATGAAGATCACCAGAAGCAGCATCGAGACCTCGAAGGGGCCCGCCGACTGGTTCACGGGCGACGTGTACGTGGACGCTGTCGCTGAGCCCGACGGACCGTTCAGGCTGGCCGCCGCAAGCGTGCACTTCACTCCAGGTGCCCGGACCGCGTGGCACACCCATCCGGCGGGGCAGACCGTCTACGTGACCGAGGGCGAGGGCCGCTGCCAGCGCGCGGGCGGCCCGATCGAGATCATCCGGCCCGGCGACCGCGTGTTCTTCGAGCCGGGCGAGAACCACTGGCACGGCGCTGCGCCCGGCCGGTTCATGGTGCACCTCGCGATCCAACCGCAGGACGAGAGCGGCAACGTCGTCACCTGGGGCGAGCACGTGAGCGACGAGGAGTACAACGCGGAAACGGCTGCATAGGCACAGGGAGCTTCCTCCCGTGTCGCGACGAGGAGATCGGCGAGAGGCGCACTCGCGGCACGTGATCGTGCCCCGCCGAGGCGTCTACGGATGACCCACGAAGAGGCCCGGACCCACTACCCTCCGGCCCGATGACCGCGCTGGCAACGCATGCCGTCACCAAGCGCTTCGGGACGACCATCGCGGTCGACTCCCTCGACATCAGCATCGAGCCGGGCGAGGTCCGCGGCCTGCTGGGACCGAACGGCGCGGGCAAGACGACGCTGCTGCGTCTGTTGCTCGGCCTGCTGCGACCCGACAGCGGCACCGTCGAGGTGGAAGGCCGTGGACTCGATGACCCGAGGCGCCTGGAACGCGTGGCGGGGTTCGTCGAGGACCCGAGCTTCTACCCCTACCTGAGCGGCCGCGCCAATCTCCGCGTTCTCGCCGAGCTGGACGGCGGCTGCCCGGAGGGCGTGCGCGAGGCCGCGCTCGAGCGTGTCGGGCTCGCCGCGCGCGCAGACGAGCGCGTCGCGGGCTACTCCACCGGCATGCGCAAGCGGCTCGGCCTCGCCGCTGCGCTGATGCGCACCCCGCGCCTGCTCGTGCTCGACGAGCCCACCACCGGACTCGACCCCGCGGGCGTGAGGCTCGTCGGGGAGCTCGCGCGCACGCTCGCCGGCGAAGGCGTCGCCGTCCTGCTCTCGAGCCATCAGATCGCCGAGGTCCAGGACGTCTGTGACAGCTTCACCGTGATCCGCTCCGGCGTCGGTGTGTGGACGGCTAGCGCCGCGGAGATGCGCGCGCAGGCCCCGCCCGCCTCCAACCGCCTCGCCACCGCCGACGACGCGCGCGCCCTGGAGATCGCCGCGGGGCTGCAGGGCGTCGCGATCACGCGCTCCTCCGGGGGTGAGCTCGTCGTGGAGGCCGAAGGCGACGCGCTCGACACGCTCGTGCTCGCGCTCGGCAGGGCGGGGATCGCGGTGCGCCGTCTCGAGCCGATCGCGGGCCCGCTCGAATCGCTCTTCTCCTCGCTCGTCGCCGAGAGCGCCCCGGCCGACCGCCGCGCCGCCGTCGAGGTGAGCACGTGAGCACCCAGGCCGCGAGCGCCCCCGCACTCCCCCGGCGCCGCGTGCACAGCGGCGCGATGCACGTCTACCGCGCGGAGCTGCAGAAGCTCCTCGCCCAGCCCGCCACGCGCGTGCTCGGGCTCGTCGCGCTGATCGCGCCGTTCGGCTTCTCCGCCGTGCTCGCGTTGCAGAGCGGGCTGCCCGCGGACACTCTGCTCGGCGCCTGGGTGCACAGCTCGGGCTACTCGCTCGGCTTCGTCGTGCTCGGGTTCTGCGGCTACCTCGGCTTCCCCGTCATCGCCGGGGTGCTCGCGGGCGACGTGTTCTCCGCAGAGGACCGCTACGGCACCTGGAAGTCCGTGCTCACGCGCTCGCGCACGCGCGGGGAGCTCTTCGCAGGCAAGTGCCTCGCGGTCTTCGCTCTCATCACCCTGCTGCTCCTGATCGTCGCGGTGAGCAGCCTGCTCGCCGGCTTGCTGCTCGGCGGCGGGGGAACCACCGTCGGGCTCTCGGGCAACGTGATCTCGAGCGGCGACGCGCTCGGGCTGCTCGCCCTCTCCTGGCTGCTCTCCCTGCCCCCGCTGCTCGCCTTCGCGAGCCTCGGCGTGCTGCTCTCCGCCGCTTCGCGCAGCGGGATCGTCGGAGTGCTCGGGCCGGTGCTCGCAGCCTTCGTGATGCAGCTCCTCTCGCTCGTGGGCAACGGGAGCTGGATGCACGAGCTGCTCATCACCAGCGCGTTCAACGACTGGCACGGGGTGGTCAGCGCCCCACGCTTCTACGCCCCGCTCGTGATCGCGATCGTCGTCTCGCTGCTCTGGGTCGCGGCCTGCCTGTGGGGGACCTGGCTGATCCTGCGCCGACGCGACTTCGCCGGTCCGCCCGTCGCCCGCCGCGCGGGCTGGCTCGTTCCCGCGCGCACGGTCGCGGTCGCCGTCGTGGTCGTCGCGCTGCTCGGCCTCGCGGGCGGGCTCGGGCCGACCGCGGTCACGAAGAACCGTCTGGAGAACTCGCTCGCCGCGGTCTTCCAACGGCTCACCGTCCTGCAGCAGCGCGAGCTGGGCCGCCCGGTTCCCGACGGCGCGCAGCTGGAAGCGCTCACGCGCTGCTACCGCCACGCGCAGCGCAGCGAAGGCCCAGGCGACGATTGGAGCTGCACGATCGCGCTGCTCCACCCCGCCGCGGGCAGCGCACCGCTGCTCACCACCTCCGTCACCTACGACACGAGCGTGAAATCAGAAGGCTGCTACAAGGCGCAGGCCCCGCCCTCCTTCGTCGGCTCGCAGACGATGACCGACACCCGTCACCACAGCGTGGTCAACCCGCTGTTCGTGATCTATGGCTGCTTCGACACCACCGGAGCCACGCGCACCCCGCGATCGCCCGTCGTGCACAGCACCAGCGCGCAGCCCACGCCCGCGCAGAGGGAGGTCGAAAAGGCACGCCTGCACCAGGCCGAACAGCAGGCGGGCTCGAAGGTGATGCGCGAAATCGAGGAAGCCGAACACTCAGAACAGAAGGCCGCCGAAGGGCCCGAACGGACCGAAGAACCGCACGCTCGTTGAGCTTGCAACGCCGTCCGTTCGTGTTTGCCGAATCGTGTCTCTGACGCTACCCTCAGCCGTCAGCGTCATGACCGGGAGCTTGCCAAGGATCGGCCGTGTCACCTGCGCCCTGGCCGCGCTGTGCTGCTGCCTGCTCGCAGCCCCCCGCGGAGCGGGCGCGCAGGAACTCCAGTCGATCCACAAGATCCAGCACGTGGTCATCATCAACCAGGAGAACCGCAGCTTCGACACGTACTTCGGCACCTACCCCGGAGCGAACGGGATTCCGGGCAGCACCTGCGTCCCGGACCCCGTCAACGGCGGCTGCGTCAAACCCTTCTTCGACCCCGTCGACAAGAGCGAAGGCGGCCCGCACGGGACCGAAGCCGCGATCGCCGACGTCGACGGCGGGAAGATGGACGGCTTCGTCTCCCAGGCGGAGGAAAAGGACTCCTGCACGGCCACGGGCGGCTGCGGGAAGTGCACGCAGAAATCCGCGATGGAATGCGCACGCGAAGTGATGGGGTACCACGACGCCCGCGACATCGAGAACTACTGGACCTACGCCAAAGACTTCGCCCTCCAGGACGACATGTTCGAGTCCCAGGCCTCCTGGAGCCTCACCGAGCACCTCGCGATGGTCTCTGCCTGGTCGGCCGCCTGTAACCGCAAGGAACCCGAAAACCCGCTCGCCTGCACGAGCAGCCTGGCCCCGGCCAACCCCGCGAAGTTCTGGTCGCGCCCGGTCGAACCGGGCAAGACCCAGTACCCCTGGACGGATCTCACCTACCTGATGGACAAGGGGGGCGTGAGCTGGCGCTACTACATCCACGAAGGCGACGAGCCCGACTGCGAGGACAACGAAGCGACCTCCTGCCAGAAGATCTTCCAGGACGCCAAGGAGCCCGGGATCTGGAACCCGCTCCCGGACTTCACCGACGTCAAACAGGACAACCAGACCGGCGACATCCAGACCCTTCCGAGCTTCTACGAAGCCGCCCACAAGGAAAGCGAATGCGGCCTGCCCAACGTCTCCTGGGTGGTGCCGGACCTGAAGGTCTCAGAACACCCGCCGGAACTCATCAGCGACGGCGTCTCCTACGTGACGACGCTGATCAACACGATCATGCGCTCCCCCTGCTGGTCCTCCACCGCGATCTTCCTCACCTGGGACGACTGGGGCGGCTACTACGACCACGTCGTCCCGCCCGCGATCGACAGCAACGGCTACGGGCTGCGCGTGCCCGGCCTCGTCATCTCTCCCTACTCGCGCGCGGGTTACATCGACCATCAGCAGCTCTCACACGACGCCTACCTGAAGTTCATCGAGGACGACTTCCTCGGTGGGCAGCGGCTGAACCCGAAAACGGACGGCCGCCCCGACTCGCGGCCCTCGGTCCGCGAAGAAGCCGCGGGCCTCGGCAACCTCACATCGGACTTCAACTTCGAACAGACGCCGCGCCCGCCCGTGCTGCTCTCCCCCAACCCCGCCGAAGGCGCGGCCTCCCAGCCCCCCGGCAGCCAGCAGCCCCCCGCGCTCGAAACCGATCCCGCCACGGGCCTGAGCGGCGGCTCGGCCACGCTGCACGCCACGGTCGACCCCGACGGAGCCACCGTCACCGAATGCTCATTCGAATACGGCATCCCGCCCGACTACACCGCGAGCGTCCCCTGCGGCCCGCCCCCCGGCTCGGGCACATCGCCGGTCGCCGTCTCCGCAAACGTCTCCGGGCTCGCCTCCGGCCACACCTACCACTTCCGGATCGTCGCGAGGAACTCCGGCGGGACGAGCGTCGGCCCCGACCTCCCACTCGGCGCGGCCACGAACGCCCCGATCGCCGACACCGGCGCGGCCACCTCGGTCGGAGAGTTCAAGGCCACGGTAGTCGGGACCGTGAACCCCGAGGGCAGCCAGGTCTCGAGCTGCGAGTTCGAATACGGGAGGACGACCTCCTACGGAGCCGCCGCGCCGTGCAGCAGCTCACCCGGATCCGGCTTCTCGCCCGTCTCCGTCTCCGCGAAGCTCGGCGGGCTCGAAAAGAACACGACCTACCACTACCGCCTCCTCGCCACCAGCGAACAGGGCACCGGCGAAGGGATCGACTCGAGCTTCAAGACGCTCTCCGCCACCGCCGGCGGCAAAGGGCCGCTGATCCAATCGCTCAGCCCCAGCTCCGGTCCGGTCGCGGGCGGCACGCACGTGCAGATCGCGGGCAAGCACTTCGGTGAAATCACCTCGGTCACCTTCGGCTCGAAGGCGGCCACCTTCAGCGCGGTCTCGAGCGGCCTGATCGAAGCGGTCTCCCCCGCGGGCTCCGCGGGCGCCGTGAGTGTCACCGTGACCAACGCGGCGGGCTCGAGCGCGAGCTCCAAGCACTCCACCTTCACCTACACGGGCGAAGGCGCAAGCGCCTCCGCCGAACGTGCAGGCAGGCCCCACGGGCACCTGCGCCTCGTCGCCTGAGCGCCCCACGCGCAGCGCCGAAACGGAGGAGCTCTCCACGGCCCGCGTGCCGATCTGTCCCCCTTCGCCGTTGCTAGCTTGACTGGAATGCGCCGTCTGCTGCTGCTCGTATCCGTGCTCGTCCTCGTGGACACGATGCTCTACGCCGCGCTCACCCCGCTGCTCCCGCACTTCGCCCGCGAGCTGCACCTGGGGAAGGCCGGAGCGGGCGTGCTGCTCGCGAGCTACGCCGCCGGAGCGCTGCTCGGCGGGCTCCCCGGCGGCCGCGCCGCCGCGCGCCTCGGGCCGAGACGCGCGGTGCTCGTCGGGCTCGCGCTGATGGGCCTCTCCGGCCTCGCCTTCGCCTTCGCGAACAGCTTCGGAGCGCTGCTCGCCGCCCGCGTCGTGCAGGGCGCGGGTAGCGCGTTCACCTGGGCGGGCGCCTTCTCGTGGCTCACGAGCTGCGCCCCGCGCGAGCGGCGCGGGGAGATGATCGGCCGCGCGATGGGCGCCGCGGTCTTCGGCGAGCTGCTCGGCCCGGTGATCGGCGTGATCTCCAGCGCGCTCGGGCGCTCGCTCGTCTTCAGCGCCATGGCCGCGCTCTCTGTCGTGCTCGGCGTGCTCACCGCGCAGATCGACATCGACTCCGAGCTCGAACCGATCGACGTCTCGCTGCGCGAGGGCCTGCGCGAGCGCCGCTTCGTCAACGGCCTGATCCTGCTCGCGATCGCCTCCACCCTTTTCGGTGTGATCTCCGTGCTCGCCCCGCTGCACCTCGCCGCCGCCGGTTGGGGCACGGCCGCGATCGGCGGTGTGTGGCTGCTCGTCGCCGCCTTCGAGGCGAGCGAGTCACCGCTCGTCGGTCGCCTCAGCGACGCCCGCGGCGCCCTCACACCCGCGCGGCTCGGCCTGCTCGCGGGGATCCCCGTCTCGCTCGCGCTCGCCACCGACGCCTCGCCACCCGTGTACGTCCCGCTGATGGTGCTCGCCGCGATGTCCTACGGCGCACTCTTCACACCCTCCTTCTCGCTCGTCTCCGAAGGCGCGGAGCGCGCGGGGCTCGCGCAGGGCATGGCCTTCGGGCTGATGAACGCCTCCTGGGCGGTCGGCGCGATGGCAGGCCCCGCGATCGCCGGCGCGATCGCCTCCGCGACGGGCGACACCATCCCCTTCCTGCTCGCCGCCGCGGGCTGCGCGCTCGGCTTCGTGCTCTTCCGTCGGCGCGGCGCTGCCGCCACCGCCTCGGTTAGCATCGAAGCCAGGGTCCCGTAGGCCGCCTCCCCCTGCCAGCGGCCGCCGAGGAGGCCGGATGACCGGAGCGCTCACCGCCGGATTGCCGCTCGCCGCAACCCAGCAGGCCTACCTGCACGAGGCCAGCCAGATGCAGGCGCTCTCCTTCGCGGTGCACATCCCGCTCGTCTGCTTCGGGATCGCGCTGCCGAGCATGGTGCTGTTCGCGGAGTGGAAGCACCTGCGCAGCGGCGACGAGCTCTACCGCACGCTCGCCCGGCGCTGGACGCGGATCATGGCCGCGCTCTTCGCGGTCGGCGTGATCACCGGCACGATCCTCTCCTTCGAGATGGGGATGCTCTGGCCCGGCTTCATGTCGCGCTTCGGCTCGGTCTTCGGGCTCGGCTTCGCGATCGAGGGCTTCTCCTTCTTCCTCGAGGCGATCTTCATCGGCGTCTACGTCTACGGCTGGGACCGCCTCTCCCCCCGCGCCCACCTGCTCAGCGGCCTGCCGATCGCGATCGCGGGCGTGAGCGGCTCGCTGATGGTGATCTCGGTCAACGCCTGGATGCAGCACCCCTCGGGCTTTCGCATCGTCGGCGGGCGCGCGGTTGACGTGCACCCGCTCGCCGCGCTGTTCGGCAACTCGTTCCTCTGGAACGAGCTGATCCACATGTACCTCGCGGGCTACATCGTCGCGGGCTTCCTGCTCGCGATGCCCTATGCGCTCGGTCGCCTGCGCGGAGCGTGGGGACGCTATGAGCGCACCGCCTTCGCGATCCCCCTGACCGTCGCAGCTGTCGTCTCGCCCGTGCAGGTGCTCGTCGGCGACTGGGCGGCCCGCGACGTGGCCACCGAGCAGCCCACGAAGCTCGCCGCGATCGAGGGGCTCGCGCACACCACCCACGGCGCATCGGAGCACCTGCTCGGCTGGTACACCGACGGTCGCATCAAGTTCGGCCTCGCGATCCCGAAGCTGCTCTCGCTGCTCGCCTTCCACAACCCGAACGCGACCGTGCAGGGACTCGACGCGGTGCCCCCCTCACAGCGCCCCCCGGTGAACATCGAGCGCATCTCCTTCCAGCTGATGGTCGCGATCGGCACCGGGCTCGCGGGGCTCGGAGCCTGGTACCTGTTCGTGCGCTGGCGGCGGGGGCGGATGCCAACCCAGCGCTGGTTCTACCTCGCCGCCGCCGCAGCGGGTCCGCTCTCGGTGGTCGCGCTGATCTCGGGCTGGATCGTCACCGAGGTCGGACGCCAGCCCTGGGTCGTCTACCACGTGATGACCACGCGCGAAGCGGTCACCAGAGCGAGCGGTATCCCGGTCGGCTACGGGCTGCTCGCCGCGACCTACGTGCTCGTCGGCGCGGCTGTGCTCTGGATGCTGCGACGGCTCGCGCGGATGCCCACCCCGCAGGGAGCGTGAGCGTGCACCTCTACGACGTCCCGATCGTGCTCGTCCTGATCGGACTCGCGCTCTACGTCGTACTCGGCGGGGCGGACTTCGGCGCGGGTCTGTGGCAGCTCGCCTCGCTCCCCTCGGGGGAGCGAGGGCGGCGCATCCGCGAGCACGCCCATCACGCGATGGGACCCGTCTGGGAGGCGAATCACGTCTGGCTGATCTTCGTTCTCACCGTGACCTGGACGGCCTATCCCGAAGCCTTCGGGTCGATCGCATCGACGCTCGCCGTCCCGCTCTTCATCGCCGCGCTCGGGGTGATCGGCCGCGGCGCGGCCTACGCGCTGCGCTCGGGCACGGAGGAGCCCGCGGAGCTCGCACGGATCGACACGCTGTTCGCGCTCTCCTCGCTGCTCACCCCCTTCGCGCTCGGTGCGCTCGTCGGCGCGATCGTCTCGGCGCGGGTCCCCGTGGGCAACGCCGCGGGCGGGCTCTTCTCGAGTTGGACCGGCCCGAGCTCGATCCTCATCGGGGCGCTCGCGGTCGCGGTGAGCGCATACCTCGCCGCGGTCTATCTCGCCGCGGACGCCGCGCGCGAAGGCGAGCGCGATCTCCTCGAGGCCTTCCGCGCCCGCGCGCTGCTCGCCGCTCTGCTCGCGGGGGCGCTCGCGATCGCGGGCCTGTTCGTGCTCCACGGCGACGCGCACCGCATCTATCACCGGCTGCTCGACGGACCGGGCCTGGTGGGACTCGTGCTCTCCGTGCTCGGCGGCACGGCCACCGTCGGACTCGTGCTCGCGCGCCGCTTCGAGCCCGCACGGATCTCCGCGGCGATCGCGGTCGCCGGGATGATCCTCGGCTGGGCGCTCGCCCAGCAGCCCTACCTGCTCCCGCACCTCACGATCGCCCAGGCCGCCGCCCCGCACGAATCGCTCGTGCTCCTGCTCGTCGCGATCGCGGTCGGCGGGGCGATCCTGTTCCCCTCGCTGGGGCTGCTCTTCAGCCTGCTGCTGCGCGGGCGCTTCGACTCCGCAGCGAGCGGTGAGTCGGCCGGCACAGAGGACCGATCGCTCGGCCGCGTGCTCGCCCCGAGCGCGCACGGTCTGCGCGCGCGGCTCGCGCTCGCGGGGCTGCTCGGCGGCGTGGGGTTCCTCACGATCGCCGAAGCACCCTGGGCGCACGGGGTCGGGGTGGCGTGCCTCCTCGCCGCGATGATCCTCGGCTTCCTCGCCGTCGACCCGGCGGGCCTGGCCGAGGAGGAGTGAGCGGGGAGCAGCGCGGTCAGGGGGAGAGGCGCTCGATCAGCCAGTCCTCGCCCTCGCGGCGGTAGCGCAGCCGGTCGTGCAGGCGGTCGCGGCGCCCCTGCCAGAACTCCACGCTCTCGGGTGCGAGGCGGAAGCCGCTCCAGATCTCCGGGCGCGGCACCGGGCCCTCGGGCGGGTAGCGCTCCTGCGCCTCGGCGAGCGCGCGCTCGAGCACGCCACGGTCGGCGATCACGCTCGACTGGCGGCTCACGAGCGCCCCGAGCCGCGAGCGATATGCGCGCGAGGCGAAGTACTCATCGGCACGCTCGGCCGAGACGCTCTCCACGCTCCCCACCACGACCACCTGGCGGCGCAGCGGGTACCACGGGAAGAGCAGCGAGGCGCGCGGGTTCTCCGCGAGCTCGGTCCCCTTGCGCGAGCCGCGGTTGGTGAAGAACTCGAAGCCGCGGGCGTCGACGCCCTTGAGCAGCACCGTCCGCGCGGAGGGCCGGCCGCTCGCGTCCGCGGTCGCGAGCACCATCGCGTCGGGCTCGGCGAGCTCGTCCACCCCGGGCTCGGCGCGCCAGCTCTCGAACTGCTCGAGCCATCCGGAGGCGAGGTCCGACTCGTTGAGTGTGCGTTCGCGCTGCTCGCTCATGACGAGGCTTTCTGCGTGGATCCGGGCAACCCTGCCGGGTCGCTCGCTGGCATGATCGGGCCCATGAGCGGCGTGGAGCCCTCCCCCGCCCCTTCGCTCGCTCAGATCGTGCGCGAGTGGGGGCGCATCGGCTGCATCGGCTTCGGTGGCCCACCCGTCCACATCGCGCTGATGCGCGATCTCTGCGTGCGGCGCCGCGGGTGGCTGGGCGCACAGGACTACGAGCACGCGCTCGCCGCGGTGAACATCCTTCCTGGCCCCTCCTCCACGCAGCTGTGCATCTACTGCGCCTGGCGGCTGCGCGGCTATCGCGGCGCGGTCCTCGGCGGGGTGGCCTTCATCCTGCCGGGGTTGGTCCTGATCCTCGCGCTCGCCGCGCTGTTCCTCGCCGGATCGCCGCCGCGATGGGTGCGCGGAGCGGGGATGGGAGCCGGCGCCGCGGTCGCCGCGGTCGCCGTCCGCGCGGGCCTCGACATCGGAGCGCCGCTGTGGGCGCGAGCGACCCGCGAGAGCAGGCCGCGCCTCGCGCTCTACGCGCTCGCGGGTGGCCTCGCCGCCGCACTCAGCGGCCCGTGGCTCGTGCTCGTGCTGCTTGCCTGCGGGGGCGTCGAGCTGATCCGGCGCGGGCACGGGCCGAGCCGCGCCTCGATCCAGGCCTGGCCCGTGTTCGCCGCGACGAGCCTCGCTGATCCCGGCGGCCTCGGGGCGCTGCTCTGGACCGCGTTGAAGGTCGGAGCGCTCGCCTTCGGAGGCGGCTTTGTGATCGTGCCGCTGATGCAGGCCGACGCGGTGGGCACCTACCACTGGATGAGTCACGGGCAGTTCCTCAACGCGGTCGCGCTGGGGCAGGTCACGCCCGGGCCGCTCGTGCAGACCGTCGCCGCGGTGGGCTACGCGGCGGGCGGGATCGGCTGGGGGCTGCTCGCCGCGCTCGTCGCGTTCCTCCCCTCCTTCTCGTTCATCCTGATCGGCGCAGCACGTTTCGAGCGCCTGCTCGGCGACGAGCGCGCGCTGGCCTTCCTGGCGGGCGCCGCGCCCGCTGCGGCCGGGGCGATCATCGGCTCGGCGATCCCGCTCGCCGGCGCGCTCGGGCGCTCCTGGCAGTACGCGCTGCTCGCGCTCGCCGCGGTCGCGCTGCTGCTCTTGCGCAGAGCGATCGTTCCCACCCTGCTCGTGTGCGGCCTGCTCGGGGTCCTCGCAGCGCTGCTCGGCGCGCCCCTGCTGCGCTAGGGGGCGGTGACCGTCCAGGTCCCGGTCGCGTAGACGGGGCCTTCGGCGGCGGCCATGAACGAGAGGCCCACGCCGAAGTGCCCGGTGCCGGTCGCGGTTTCGGACTCCGGGTCGTAGGTCAGCGGGCCGAGCACGTTGAGTTTCGGCTTCGCGTAGTAGAAGCAGAGATAACCGCGTTTCGCTTCGCCGGGGCCGAGGCAGTTTTCATCGGGCGAGGAGACGCTGCGGAACTCGATGTGTTCGGCCGCGATCGGCGCGGCGAGCGGGACCTGGAAGGTGAGCGCGACGGAGAGCACCTGGCTTTCTTCCTTCGCCGTCCCGCTGAGTGCGAACGAGCCGCTCTCGGTACCGCCGGAGGGCAGCTGTGAGAGCGCGGAGAACCCCGGTTCGCCCTGCGGCCCCCGTGTGCCTTTCGCCCCCGTCGGTCCCTGCACGCCCTGCGGTCCGATCGCGCCGATCGGACCGCTCGCCCCGCGGGCGCCGCGGTAGCCGCGGAGCTTCTTGATCACCTTCGGGTTGATCTGCTTCGTCGAGTTGATCAGGTAGTGCGTGGCCGCGAGCGCTCCGCCGCTCATCGCGAGCACGAGCGCGAGCGTCGCGACGACGTTCGCATATGTGATCCGCTTGCGCATCAGAGAAAGCCTACGGGGCTTCGGCGGCCGAGGCGCCGGAGCTCAGAGCGACCAGAGGTCCTCGCCGCCCGCGGACTTCTCGATCTGCTCGAGCGTCAGGTCGGTGCGACGGTCCTCGACCATCGCGGCGAGCGCCTCGGGGATCGTCTCCGCCCAGGCTCGACGCGCGACCGCCACGCGGCCCGTGTCCTCCTCGAACTGCTTCCATTCGAGCTCGATCAAGGGTGCGCGCGAGGGCGGCGCGTCGCTGGGCACCGGCGCGCCCCAGCCGTAGAGCGTGATCTGCGCCTGCCAGCCGTCGGGGCAGAGCTCACCCATCACCGCGAGCGCGCCCCATTGGTCGGCGACCGCGAGCGCCCGGCGGCGGCGGCGGCGAAGCAGCAGGGCGGTCGCGAGCGCGATCAGGGCGAGCGCGGCGATCACGATCACGATCTCGCTGAAGTCGCTCGCGTGCGGGGCCGGAGTGCTCCCAGCGTCCCCCTGGACGCCGCTTGCGAGCACCAGTGAGGCGCGCCCCATCGCTACCGGTCTGCCCCGGTCGGCGCGCTTCCAAGCCGGACCCCAGCGCCTGCACTCATCCTGCACTCAACTTAGCCGCTTCTCGCCTCGAGGGCGGCGGTTCCTCGCTGTCCGGTGCACCTTCGTCGGCGCAGCTAGGCCGAGCTCAGACGGTGCCGGGTCCAGCGGTGTGGGCGCGCTTGAACTCGCGTTCTGGTCCGACCACGGTGAACAGGCACCAGAAGGACCAGGCCATGCAGGCCGCGGCGAGCGCAAAGCAGGGGTAGGCGAGCGCACCGAGGTGGCCGAGCTTCGCGACCACGCCGAGGGCGAAGAGCGCGATCGCGTAGATCCGCAGCGCGTTCACGCACGCCATCCGTGCGGTCGCCTTCGCGCCCGTTTCGGCGAGCGCCCGTTCGAAGCGCGGGTTGTTCGTCGCGCAGAGTCGCCTGACGAGCGGGCCGAGCAGCTTGCGCTCGGTCGCGTTGAGGTGGGAAAGGGGGCTCTGCTCGTCGTTCACCGCGGTTCTATCGGCGGCCGCGGAGCGCTGCTTGAGCGCCCCGGACGCGCGAAGGGCCGCGTCCTCGTGGGACACGGCCCTCGCTTCCGGCCGGGCGCGCGCGCCCGGCCGGTCCCCCGTGGGGCCGCGCTCGCGCGCGGCCCCTCCCCTACCGGCCTATTCAGTTGCCCCGTGGCCGGTGAATTCGATCACCTGCTGGAAGGTCGAACGGTTCGTCCAGCTCATCGTGAACCCTTCGATCGGCGGCTTCGCCGTCTTCAGGATGCCGGGAAGGAAGTTGATGCGCGTCTTCGCCGCGCGCCAAGCCTTGATTTCCGGACCCTGTTCTTTTTCGAGCGATTCCGCCGCGCTCTGGATCGAGACCCAGAGCGAGTTGCGGCAGGCTTCGAGGTTGCCGCTTCCGCAGTAGCCGCGGCTGAAGGGCTGGGCGACGGTGTCGCCGAGCTCTTCGCGGAGGCTCTTGTAGACGTAGCCGTACCAGCCGCTCCCGTAGGAGGAGCCCTGTGAGTTCTCGCCGTTGTTCGGACCCTGCAGCGAAGCGAATTCGCTTGTCTGCGAGCCGAGCACCGGCGTGAGCACGTCTTCGCCGATCGACGTCCAGGCACGATCCATGATCGCGGCGGCGGGGGCCTTCGGGCCTTCCTTGCCGTAGCGGCTCGAGCCTTTCTTGGTGACCCACTTGTTGACTTCCTTGACCGCAGCCAACGCGAGCGGGCTCGGCGTCACGGAGCCCGGCGTGTTCAGGACTTCGTTGATCGTGGGCCAGACCGCCACACCACGCAGATCCTGCGTCGCCGCGCGGTTCATGATCGCCACGTCGTCAACGTCGGTCATGCCTTCTTTGAAGCCCGTGAACATCTGCACACGGTGGATCGGGCCGTATTCGTACTGGTCCGAGGCCGCCGCCCATTCCGGTGCGGGCTTGTTGTTCCAGTTGGTCAGGTGACCGCTCACCGGGTCGACTTCGTGCGGGTGCTGTTCGAGGCTCAGGAAGCCTTTCCAGTCGTATTCACCCGTGCCGAGCGTGGGCAGCTGGGGGTTTGTCCCAGCGGCCGTGACCGGCAGTCGGCCCGTCGAGAAGAACGCGATGTGTTCGTTGTCCACGTAGGCCATGTTGAACGTGGTCTCGAGTTCGTTGGCCGCTTCGAAGAACTCCTGCGGGTTGTGCACCTTGTCGGAGTCCAGCTTGCTGAAGGCGACCTCGCCCGCCGGCTCGCGCCCGCGGGTCGAACGGTCGAGGGCGATCGCGTAGGGCTGGCCCCCGACGAGAACGGTGCCCTGCACTGGGCCGTGCACCGTTTCGTAGAACGTCACCTCACGCGCCCCTTCCGATTTGCCCGGGCCGAGTTCGCCCGCGTCGAAGAGGTGCATCGGGACGCATTCGCCGTCGTGGATGTAGCTCGTAGATTCACGCGTCGGCGGGCTTTCGTCCTGGTTGCAGAGCTTCTCGAGGAAGGTCTGCGTGTTCTCCGCGCCCTCGGAGGTGAGCGACCAGGCGAAGTCCTTGCCGCGACCGATGAACACGTAGGGCGAGATCGGCGCGACCACACCCTCGGCGTCCACTCCGGGCGCGTGCATGTCCGCCTGCATCACGATCTCGGGGTAGTAGTAGCCGAGCTGCGGCCCCATGACCGCCTTCGGGTGACCGTTGGCCGCGTCCTGCGCGCCTGCGAGCAGGAAGTTCGAGGCTTTGCGGCGCGAGGCCGCAAGCGCCGAGGCCGCTTTCACGGCTGCGGGGCTCTCGGTGCCCGGTTCGACCATCGCCACGCCGGGCGTGGGCCCGCTCGGTTCGAGGTCGTAGGGGAAGGCTTTCGCGCCGGTGGTGGGCGCTTCGGGGTCGTTGACCTCCTTGAGGTCGCGGAAGACCTGCTTGCCCCCTTCTTCGCCGAGTTTGGCCTCGAGCCGCCCGAGGAATTCCGAGTTGCGCACTTCGTTGCCGCCACCGTTGCCGAAGATCGAGCCGATGAAGGCGAAGCCCGCGATCGCGTCGGCGAAGTCCACCGGTGCGAGTTTGCGCGAGCCTCCGAGCGATTCCTCGTAGGCGTTCACGCCGTCGACCCAGTTTTCGAGGTCCTGGATCACCTGCATGCCTTCGGGACCCTTTTCTTCGAGCACTTTCTTCTGGTTCGTGACGTATTCGATCGATTCTTTGCTCGGTTTGAAGTTGCGCCCTTCGAGCAGAAGGCCGAAGGCGTTGATGCCCGGGATTCCCACCGCGGCGGTGTACGCCGGGCCGAGACCGAGTTCGAGCAGCAGCCCGCGATCCTCGGCGGCGACCCAGCCGGAGCCGAACATCGCGTCGCCTCGGGTGGTGCCGTAGATGTGCGGGATGTCGTGCTTGTCGCGCACGATTTCAAGCCCTGACTTGGGGTGTTCGACGCGCAGCGTCCCGCCGCCCGCGAGCACACCGAATTTCTCCGGGAGGAAGTCCTTTTCGATCGTTTCCTGCGTGACCTTCGCGCCCTTCGGCGTGAGCCGTTCGTAGAGCTTGGCCTGATCGCGCGCGTACTTGCCCTCCGAGGTGCCACCTTCCGCGCCCGGCGGAAGGATCTGGAAGGCGTTGCCTGAGAAGTCTTCGAACGTTTCCGCGCTTGCTGCCGGCACGGCCGCGATCGCGATCAGCGCACACAAAGCGAGCGCCGCGAGCATCAGCCGTCTGAGCGCACGCGCTCCCGGCGAACGAACGATCCCTGTTCCTTCACGCATCTTGTTCCCCTCCCAGCTGCCCGTGTCCAGCACGACACGCGCAATCGAACTCCACCCTCGGATCGGCGAATCCTACCACCTGCTGTCAAGCCATTATGTGAACCGACCGCCCGCTGCAGGTACGAGAACGGACCCCGGCCCCGACCGGGATACACCGCGTAAAGTTTTCGCGGCGTTCGGGAGGGCTACAGCTCGATGTAGCGCAGCACCACGCGACCGATCACGATCACGTCGCCGTTGCTCAGGTCCGCCTGCTGGACGCGTCGTCCGTTCACGAACGTCCCGTTCGAGCTGCGGTCGTCGAGGATCCGTGCGCCGTTCGTGCGCGGGACGAGGATCGCGTGGCGCCGGGAGACCGAGCTCTCGTCTAGGTGCAGGTCCGCTGAGAGGCCGCGCCCGATGTGGATCACGTCCTCGGTCACCGGGATCAGCAAGGTGCGCTCTGCGCCCTGCATCTCGAGGTAGCGCCCGGGCCCGGTGGGACCGGCCTCGCTCGCCTGGCTCAGCGTGCGCTCGTCGAGGCAGGAGACGGGATCGACACGTTCGGTGATCCCCTCTGTGGTGGAGCGGATGAGTGTCTGGGGGCTCATGCCCATATCCAAGACCATGCTACTCACGGCAACCTCAATACCCGTGAAGAAAAGAAGAAAAACAGCCGCACGGAGCGGTTAGAACGCTGACCGCTGCGGTCAGACGCTGAGCTGCTCGGGTGCGCCTGCGCCGCCCTTCGGCGGACGCGGTTTGCGCCGCTTGGCCATCCGCTTGGAGCTCCACCAGCCCCAGCCCCCCACCGCGAGCACGGGAACCACGTAGAGCATCGAGATGTACCAGTGCGTCAAGCAGGCAAGCAGCGCCATGCCGCGCAATCTATCACCGTCACCAGGCCTCTTTGCGGCTCGCCCGCGTCCGCTCCCCCGCACCGCCCGCTCCCGGCGCGTCGCCCGCGCCCGCTGCGGCCGCGGCGCCCGTGCCCGGCGGGGAGCCCGCGCGGCGGCGGCGCACGACGATCACGAGCGCGATGCCCCCGAGCACGATCACCACGCCGATCACGATCGCGGCAACCGGGGCGCTCGAGCTGTTGGGGACCCAGAAGAGCTGGCCTTCGACGGCGCCGCTCGTGGTTCCGACGCTGATCGGGACCTTCCAGTCGAAGATCAGCGTGCGCTTGCCCTGGTCCTTGACCTGCGGCGGGACCGCGGGCGAGGTGTAGTGGATGCGGTGGTCGTGCCATTCGATCTGGCTCGTGCGGTCGATCACCTGCCATTCCGGTGTGGCCTTCGCGTTCGCCTGCGGGGGCACGTTGATGTCGCCGTAGAAGCTCTGGTTGAGGTAGGTCGCGGGCGAGCGGCGGTTCTGCTCGGCGGTCCCGTTCGCTAGCACCCGCGCGTAGGGCTCTCCCTGGTAGCCGTAGATCGTCACGGTCTGCCCGGTGTGGTTGATCAGCAGCAGCCGGTCGGCGAACTGCAGCACCTGCACGCTGAGGCCCTTCGCGGCGGGGTGCACCGCGGTGATCAGCGAGCGGTATTTGAAGCTCGAGCCCTGGTCGGCGACGGGGCTCGAGGTCTCGTTCTCGGATTCCGCTGCGGCCACCCCGACGGCGGCGGGCTGCAGCGCGAGGGCGAGACACGCAGCGAGCGGGAGGGCACGGCGGAGGGACACGCCCGGGTACCGTAGCGCAGCGGCGCGGGACCGCGCTCAGGTTCCCACGGAGGAGAGCAGCCACAGCCCGAAGCTCGTGAACGCGACCATCACGGCGAGCATCCAGTACTGGCTGCGCACGGCCTCCTCGGGCTCTCCGTAGAGGACGAGCGCGCGGTCGTGCGCGAGTGCGAGCCCCGCCACGTGGCCGAGCAGCAGGGCTGCGACCTGCACGTACCAGATCGCGGCGTAGGAGATCACGTTGTAGTCGATCTGCGCGGCGGCCGTTCCGAAGATGTTCGCGCCGTTGCCGAGCGGGTCCGAGATCAGATAGCCGATCGCCTGGCTCTGCCAGATCAGCAGCGAGAAGTAGTGCGCGAGCACGTAGGCGAAGCCGATCGGGACGAGCGTGTGAGCGAAGCTCGCGGTCAGCTCGCTCGCGTCGTAGCGCCCGCTCACGCTGCGCACTCCGAGAATCCCCACCCTGTACACGCCGAGGATCAGGAGGATGCAGAGGACGAGGCCGAGCGAGTAGGCGAGCTCGATCGAGGGGTTCTGGGACAGGCCGAGGTCGGAGAACCAGCTCTGGATGCTCGGCTCGTTGTTGCGCCAGATCCCGCCGTTGGAGAAGCCGTCGAAGGTGGTGGTGCCGATCACCGCGCAGATCAGCGCGACCGTGCCGGGGCCGATCTCGAGGCTCGTGATCCCGCTCAACGGCCGACGCACCCAGAGCGTGCCGTCCGCGCGGCGCACGAAGGCGGAGAGGCGCGAGAGCAGGTTGAAGTAGACCCCGAAGCCGTCCGCACGCGAGCCCCACTCCTCGACCCCGAAGAGCGTCATGCCCGCGACGTTCAGCGAGAAGACCGCGAGCGAGAGCGCGGCGAGCGTGGCGGGGTGGTCGCGGTCGAGGTAGACGAGCTCGAGCCACGCGAAGCCCACGATCGTGGCGAGGGCGGGCCACATCCCGAGCCACCGCGGATAGGCGAGCTTCGGAGCGGGGCGGCCGCGCCCGAGTCTCCCGAGCAGCCGGCGCAGCACCCGCGCGACGGTTCGCCAGGGGCTGAGCGCGGCGAAGACGTCGCCGAAGAGCACGCTCGCCACGGGCACCCCGACCCAGAAGATCACGTAGATGAAGGTGACGGAGAAGTTCGCGTTCGCTTCCTGCGCGCCGTCGAAGCCGCTGTAGATCACGAGCGCGAAGACCGCCACGCCCGCGAGCTCCGCGAGGCGGTCGAGGATCCGCGGCAGGTGCACGAGGCGCCGGGAGTGTTCCTCCTGGAGCTGCGGCGAGCGCCACAGCGTGGAGAGCGCGACGAACGAGAGCACGAGCACGATCGCGGCCGTCCAGCTGAAGAGCCAGACGGGTATCGGCAGATCGGCCTTGCCCACGATGCCGTGCGCCTGGGCCGCGGGCGGCGCCGCCATCGCCGTGAGGGCCAGGACGCCCAGCAGCGCCGGCAGCATGCGACGGGGCGGGACGCTCATGCGCGGCGGAGTCTATGGAACGGCGCTCGCAGGCCAACCCGCTTGCCTCTCGTGCCCGACCCGCGCGGCACCTGCTCGCGTACCCTGGACGGTCCATGACGCCGCTCCCGCTCGCCGTCTCCGACACTCTCACCGCCGCGATCCAGATCGGCCCGCTCGTCGCGATGGGACTGCTCTACGCGCGCCGTGCGCACACGCTGGGGCTCGCGGGAAGGCCCGTGCCGGGGTGGCGGCAGGCATGCTTCTACGCGGGGTTCGTGACGATCGCGGCCGCGCTCACCTCGCTCGGCCCCGACAGCCAGCAGCTGCTCTACGTGCACATGATCGAGCACCTGCTGCTCGGCGACATCGCCGCGCTGCTGATCGTCCTCGGCCTGACCGGCCCGCTGCTCGCCCCGATCCTGAAAATCGGGTTCTTCGATCGCCTGCGCGCGCTCGCGCATCCGGTGGTCGCCTTCCCGCTGTGGGCGATCGACCTCTACGTGTGGCACATCCCCGTGCTCTACCAGGCCGCGCTGCGCCACTCCGGGGTGCACGCGCTGGAGCACGCGATGTTCCTCGGGCTCGGCGTGAACATGTGGATGTGCCTGTTCGGCCCGCTGCCGATGCCGAGCTGGTTCGGGAACCTCGGGCGGCTCGTCTACATCGTCGCCGTGCGCCTAGCCGGCACGGTGCTCGGCAACATCTTCCTCTGGTCCGGGACGGTCTTCTATCCCTTCTATCTGCACGGAGACGCGCTGCACCGGATCTCTCCGCTCGCCGACCAGAACCTCGCGGGGGCGGTGATGATGGTCGAGGAGTCGCTGCTCACGCTCGGTCTCTTCTGCTGGCTCTTCCTGCGCGCGGCGAAAGAGGGGGAGGAACGGCAGAACCTGCTCGACTTCGCGCAGGCGAACGGCTACGAGCTCAGCGAGAGCCGAGCAGCAAGAGCGGTCTCAGCGGGGATGGGCCCGGAGCTGCGCAAGCGACTGGAGTCGCGCGGCGAGACGGCCCCCACCGGCGCGAGCGACCTCCCGAGCGGCTAATCTCGATCTCATGTGCGCCGGTTGCGCGATGTGTGCCGCCTCGGCGGCGACGGGCTTCAGGAGCTGGCTGCAGACGCACAACTACGGCTGGCTCACCCCCCGCCGCCTGCGCCGTCTCACGATCGCCGCGATGTGCGCCGCCGGGCTCGTCTCCACCGTGGGCATGAGCGGCAGCTCCGCAGCTACGCCGGCCCCGCACCCACACGCAGCCGTGCACCGCGCCGCCGCGCCCTGAGCGCTCCGCTCGAATCCCCGTCTCTACCCCCCCGCTCCCTCGGCGCGGACTCCACCGCCCCCAACAACGCCGGTTAGCGGTGCGCTGACCGAGCGGAGCAAGGACGCAGGGAGCGAAGTGTGCTCTCAGCACACGAGCGACCGAGGACGCCGCTCCGCGCCGGTCAGCGCGCCGCTAACCCCCGGCGACGGCGGGGAGGATCGTTACCTCCGCCCCCTCTGCAACCGGAGTGGCGAGACCGTCCATGAAGCGGATGTCTTCACCGGCGACGTAGACGTTCACGAAGCGGCGCAGCGATCCGTCGTCGTCGGCGAGCCGGGCGCGAAGCTCCTCGTGGCGGGCGAAGAGCCCGTCGAGCACCTCCTGGACGGTGCTCCCGTCCACGTTCGCCTCGGCCTCGCCGCCCGCGGCGGCGCGGAGCTGCGTGGGGATCTTCACGAGCACGCTCATCAGACCGCGACGGCCTCGGGGACACCCGCCTCGAAGGCCTCGACGGTGGGCTCGATGGTGTGCGTCTCGAAGCTGCCCCGAACGGCGTCCAGCGTCTTCAGGCCCTCGCCCGTGATCACGATCACGACGCGTTCGTCGGGGTCGATCTCGCCACGTTCGGCGAGCTTCGCGAGCACCGCTGTGGTCACGCCGCCCGCGGTCTCGGTGAACACACCGGTCGTCTCCGCGAGCAGCCTGATGCCCGCGCGGATCTCCTCGTCGGTGACCGCGTCGATGCCCCCGCCCGTACGGCGGGCGAGGTCGAGCGCGTAGGGGCCGTCGGCGGGATTGCCGATCGCGAGCGACTTGGCGATCGTGCTCGGCTTGACCGGCCGGCAGACGTCGTGGCCTGCGGCGTAGGCGCTCGCGACGGGCGAGCAGCCCTCCGCCTGGGCGCCGTTCATCTTCGGCAGCTCGCCCTCGAGCAGCCCCAGCTCACGCCATTCCTCGAATCCCTTCGCGATTTTCGTGAACAGCGAGCCGGAGGCGATCGGCGCGATGCAGCGGTCGGGAAGCTCCCAGCCGAGTTGCTCGGCGATCTCGAAGGCGAGGGTCTTCGACCCCTCGGCGTAGTAGGGGCGGAGGTTGATGTTCACGAAGGCCCAGTCGCGCTCGGCGGAGAGCTCGGTGCAGAGGCGGTTCACGTCGTCGTAGTTGCCCTTCACGCCGACGAGTTTGGTGCCGTAGACACCGGTCGCGAGCACCTTCTGCTCCTCGAGGTCGGAGGGGATGAAGACGTAGGAGTCAAGCCCGAGCGCCGCGCCGTGTGCTGCGACCGAGTTCGCGAGGTTGCCCGTCGAGGCGCAGGCGATCGTCTCGAAGCCCAGCTCACGGGCGCGCGTGGTCGCCACGGAGACGACGCGATCCTTGAAGGAGTGCGTCGGGTTGGCCGCGTCGTTCTTGACCCAGACCTCCTTCAGGCCGAGTCGCGCGGCGAGCCGGTCGGCGCGGATCAGCGGCGTGCAGCCCGCGGGAAGACCGGCCCGCGAGTTGAGCCGGCCGGAGGGGCCGGGAGGTGCGGCGGCCGGCAGGAAGTCCGCGTAGCGCCAGATGTTCTGGGGCCCCGCCTGGATGCGGCGGCGCCGTTCGGCGACGCTCAGCTCGGCGCCGGAGCGGTCGTAGGCGACCTCGAGCGGGCCGAAGCACCGATCGCAAACGTAGAGTGCCTCGAGCGGGTACTCGGTCTTGCACTCCCTGCACTGCAAATGACTGGCAGCCATTGGAAACCCTTTCGCTCTATCGCGTTACCACTGTGCGATGAGCCTCGGGCTCGCCACACATCTCTCTGGAATTGGCACCTTCCGCACGTGGCTTTGCGTGGTTGCCGGGGTTTCGTCGGGCCAGTCCCTCCACCCCTCTGGATGTGTCCAGCTATGTGCGCGGGAGTCTAGCAGCGGTATCGGCAGGAATGCACGCCGGTCATTAGCCGACCGCGGGTAACGCGGCCCGCCGGCCGGTGTAGCCGATGACATGAGCTTCCCCGGCTCGACCACACGCGCGCGCGAGGACCGCCCCACCGAGGCGCAGGACCCCTTCCGCTTCGCCGAGCCCGGCGCGAAGCGCCGCATGCTGATCATCGTCAACCCCTACGCGAGCACGGTCTCCGACCGCCTGCGCAACCTCGTCGTGTACGCGCTCCAGGGCCGTTTCGAGGTCGATGCGGTCGACACCGAGGCGCGCGGCCACGCGACCGAGCTGTGCCGCGAGGCCGCTCACGAGGGCTACGACGTGGTCGTCGCCTTCGGCGGGGACGGGACGGTCAACGAAGCGGCGAACGGCCTCCTCGGTTCCCCCACCCCGCTCACCTGCCTGCCCGGTGGCTCGGCCAACGTGTTCGGCAAGATGCTCGGGATCCCCGGCGACCCCGTCGACGCGACCGAGCACCTGCTCGCGATGGCCGATGACTGGAGGCCGCGCAAGGTCGATCTCGGGGTGGTCAACGGCCGCGCCTTCACCTTCGCCTCCGGGCTCGGCCTCGACGCGAGCGTGGTCGAGCGCGTGGACGCCAACCCGCGCCTGAAGTCCCGCTTCGGCCCGTGGTTCTTCACCTACGTGGCCGTCAGCACGTTCGTGCGGCGCTACCTGATCGCTCCACCCCGGCTCACGGTGCGCACCGCCGAGGGCGAGGAGCTCGAGGGGGTCACGGCCGTCGTGCAGAACGGCTCGCCCTTCACCTACTTCAACGACCGTCCCGTGGACATCGCAGAAGGCGCCTCGCTCGACTCGGGCAGCCTCGCAGGCGGCGTGCTGCACCGGGCCACGCCGCTCGCGGGAGCCTCGATCGCCTTCCGCGCGCTCTCCACCCGCGCGCGCGTCACGCGCAACCGCCAGATCACCGGCCTCGCGGACGCCACCGGGATGACGGTGAGGAGCACGGACGGTCGCCCGCTGCCGCTGCAGGTCGACGGCGACTACCTCGGCGAGGTCGGCGAGGCGCGCTACTCGCTGCTGCCCGAAGCGCTCAACGTCGTCGCCTGAGCGTCCAGGCGCGCGCCGCCGCCCGCGGCTCAGCTCGCCAGATCGGTCACGTAGGAGGCGCCGCCCGCGTCCCTGACCGTCACCCGGCCTTCGACCGGCATCGTCTTCGCGCACGTGCTCACGAGATGCCCGACGAGCTTCGCCGTGCCCGTTACGACGTCGCTGAAGCGTTCTTCTCCTCCGAAGCTCTCGTGGAACCCCGTGAGCTTCGTGGCGCGGTAGGCGCAGAAGCGCGTGATCAGCTCGAACTTCCCGATGAAGCTCACCGCGCCCGACCGCGAGAGCGAGGCTCCCTTGACCGTCGTTTCACCGAGCAGGCTTTCCTCGGATTCTTCGCGGAAGCAGAAGGTTTCGATCGGCGCACCGCTGCCGGCAACCTTGACCGTCCCCGCCGGGTTCTTGCCGAGCACGCCGTGTTCGTCGGCGGAGGCGCAGCTCAGGTGTTCCTCCGGCCAGAACAGAACCGATTCGATCCGCGCGGATTCCCCCTGCGTCCCTGCCGGGCCGCCCGGCTTCACGAGCAGCACCTTCGTGCTCGCCGCCGCCGACACGGAGGCGACCGGGAGCGAGAGCGCGACACCCGCGAGCGCGGCGCAGATCGTTGCGAACAGCGAGATGCGGCTGGTCATCGTGCCCCTCCTTGAACCTCAGTTGACCTTGCGCGGGACCCCTCCCCCGACTGGCCGAAACGCTAGCCCGCTCTGCGGCGAATGTCAAAGAGGGTCAGAGTCCCAACTACCGGATCGGGCGGCATCACCGACGGTGGGCGTGCGACGCTCAGCCGGTCAGTTCGGGCACGTAGTTGTAGCCTTCCGCGTTCGCCACGCCGATCTCGTCTTCGACCGGCGTCGTCTTCGCGCAGGCCTTCGCGCTCGGCGCGATCCGCTTGCCGGTCCCGGTCAGGTTCTCGGTGAACTCGTTTTCTTCGCCGAAGGTCTGTGTGCCCGTGAGCTTGCTCGCGCGGTAGGAGCATTCGCCGTTGGACATCGTCAGCGTGCCCGTGAGCTTCACCGCGCCGAGCTTCGAGACCGAGACGCTCTTGATCGCCACGTCGCCGGTCGAGGTTTCAGCGCCCACTTCGCTGAAGCAGAAGGGAGCGATCGAGGTGTCGCTCCCGCTCACCTTCACCGTCCCCGCCGGGTTCTTGCCGACGGTCGCGTGTTCGTCGGCTCCACCGCACCCGTCCTGCAGCACGGGCCAGTGCACGAACTGGGTGATGTGAGCGGTTTCGCCCTGCGCGGCGGGCGGGCCCTCGCCTTCTTCACCGCGGGTGATCAGCAGCACCTTCGCGCTCGCCGCCGAGGCGGGCGCGACGGGCACGGCGATCGCGGCGCCGGCCGCGAGCAACGAGCAGATGAACGGAAGCTGCAGACGACGACGGACGGCCATGAGAACCTCTCCCCCTCCTTGACTCGATCACCTCAGCGAGGGGACCAGCCCCCCCGACGGGATGTCAACGTAAAGCGCGAAAAGCGCCTTGTCAAAGCGATGTAAGAAGGCCGACCGGGACGCGATCAGTCGGCTGCGCCGGGCGTCACCCGGTAGGCGTCGAAGACCGACTCGGTGTTGCGCAGCCTCGTCACCGCGCTCTTCAGCGCGTGCGTGTCCGCGAGCTCGACGACGAAGCGGTTCTTGACCATCGGCCCCATCGAGAGGCACCGCGCTTCGAGGATGTTCGCGCCGGACTCCGAGAAGGAGCGCGAGAGGTCCTCGAGCAGCCGGTGGCGGTCCCACGCGTCGATCTGGATTTCGACCACGAAGCTCGTGGAGATGTCGCCCTCCCAGGCCACGTTCGTGAAGCGCTCCGGGTTCTTGCGCAGCAGCGCGGTGTTCGGACAGTCGCCGCGGTGGATGGTGATCCCGCGGCCGAGCGAGATGTAGCCCACGATCTCATCGCCGGGAACCGGACGGCAGCACTTGGCCAGGCGCAGCATCACGTCATCCACGCCTTCGACGCGGATCCCGTACTGCCCCGAGGACTTGTTCGGGCGCCGTCGCGGTCGCCCGACGCGCAGCAGCTCCGCACCGGTGTCCTCGCCGTCGGCGGACTCGCCCTGCTTGAGACGCTGCATGACCTTGTTGACGACGAGCTTCGGGGAGATCTTGGCCGCGCCGAGCGCGATGTAGAAGTCGTCCGCCTTGCGGTAGCCCACCTCGCGGATCACGTCGGCGAGCAGCGCGGACCCGGTGATCTTCTGCGCGGGCAGCCCCTGTTTGCGCAGCTGCTCCTGCAGTAGCTCGCGGCCCTGGTGCTCGGTGTCGACGCGACTCTCCGCCTTGAACCAGGCCTTGATCTTGTTGCGCGCACGGGTGGTTTTGACGAGCGCGAGCCAGTCGCGTGAGGGGCCGCGCTCGCGCTTGGCGGTGAGGATCTCGACGATGTCTCCGGAGCGCAGCTCGTAGTGCAGCGGGACGATTTTCCCGTTCACCCGCGCGCCCACGCAGCGGTGGCCGATCTCGGTGTGCACCTCGTAGGCGAAGTCCAGCGGCGTCGCGCCCGCCGCGAGCGACTTCACTTCGCCCTTCGGCGTGAAGACGTAGACCTCCTCCTCGAAGAGGTCGGTGCGCAGCGTCTCCATGAACTCCTGCGGATCGGAGAGCTCTTTCTGCCAGTCGAGCATCGAGCGCAACCACTTCAGCTTCGCGTCCTCGCCGCCGCCGGGCCAGACGACCGAGCGGCGCTCGGAAGGTCCGCCGTCGTCCTTGTAGACCCAGTGCGCGGCGACCCCGAACTCGGCCATCTCGTGCATCTCGTGGGTGCGAATCTGGATCTCCAGCGGCCGCCCCTCGGGCCCGATCACGGTCGTGTGCAGCGACTGGTACATGTTGAACTTCGGCATCGCGATGAAGTCCTTGAAGCGACCGGGGAGCGGCTTCCAGAGCGAATGGATCACGCCCACGGTGCCGTAGCAGTCCTTCACCGAGTCGACGATCACGCGCATCGCGGTGAGGTCGTAGATCTCGTTGAACTCGCGCCCCTTCTTCGTCATCTTCGAGTAGATCGAGTAGAAGTGCTTCGCGCGCCCGGCGATCTGAGCCTCGATCCCCACGTCGCGGAGCTCGCTCCGCAGGTAGTCGCCCGCCTCCGAGACGTAGCTTTCGCGCTCGTCGCGCTGCTGGGCGACGAGCGCCTTGATCTCCTGGTACTTGCGCGGGTGCAGCGTGGCGAACGCGAGGTCCTCGAGCTCCCACTTGATCGCGTGGATACCGAGACGGTGCGCGAGCGGGGCGTAGATCTCGAGCGTCTCGCGCGCCTTCTCGATCTGCTTCTGCTTGGACATCGCCTCGATCGTGCGCATGTTGTGCAGGCGATCGGCGAGCTTGATCAGGATGACCCGCACGTCGGTGGCCATCGCGACCATCATCTTGCGGTAGTTGTTCGCCTGCGCCTCGTCGCGCGACTGGAAGGTGATCCCCTTGAGCTTGGTCACTCCGTCGACGACGTTGGAGATCTCCTCGCCGAAGCGCTCGCGCACCTCCTCGATCGAGGCCGAGGTGTCCTCGACCGTGTCGTGCAGCAACGCCGCGCAGAGCGTCTCGGTGTCGAGCCGCATCGAGGCGCAGATCCGCGCGACACCAACCGGGTGGACGATGAACTCCTCGCCCGATTTGCGCCGCTGCGCGGCGTGGTGCTCGCAGGCGAAGACGAACGCGTCCTGGACCCGTGCGCGGTCGATCTCCACCGCGGAGTCCGCGGCGTGCTCGGAGACGATCGCGAAGAGATCGCTGAGCAGCCGCCGCTCGGAGACGCTCAGCCCCGCGGGCTGAGGAATCTCCGTGCTCGATCCGTTCGGCGCAGGCGGCGCAGAAACCGGGATCGGAGCTGCCTGCTGGGGATCCTCGATGCTCGCCATGCCTTAAGCGTAGCCCGCTCGGCGGGCGGCGCGGGCTAGAGCAGGACGAGCTGGAGCTGCTCGGGCTCCGAAGCGGACGGGACCTCGCGGGGAGCCGGGCCGGCGGACACCGCGACGGGAGTCTCGAGAGCGAGCGCGTGACGCAGTCGCAGCCGCGGCTCGACCACGCCGTTCCACTCGTTGACCTCGAGGTCGAAGGTCGCCCGCGCGGGCTCGCCCGCCGCCACCGGCAGCACCGAGCCCTGGCCGAAGCTCACCGCTCGCGCGCGGGCTCCGCCGGACTCGACGGTGAAGCGCAGGTGGCGCCCTTCGCCCATCGGGCGCGGATCGCCGAAGCGCGCCTCGCCGAGCATCAGGCACACCGGCGGGTTCTCGCGCCCGAACGGCGCGAGCGACTGCAGCTCCTCGGCGAGCTCAAGCGAGAGCGGCTCGCCGTCGACGATCGCGTCGACACGCTCGACTGGGCCCTGCTCCTCGGCGCTGAGCGCCTCCTGCGCGTGTGCGGCGAGCGCCGTCGCGAACGGCTCGAGCAGTGCGCGGTCGAGCTCGAGCCCGGCCGCCGCGCGATGGCCCCCGTAGCGGAGCAGGTGCGCCTCGCAGGCGCGCAGCCCCCCGAGCAGGTCGAAGCCCTCGATCGATCGTCCCGAGCCGCGGCCACGCTCGCCCTCCAGGGCGACCATCACGACCGGCCGGCCGCTGATCTCCACGAGCCGCGAGGCGACGATCCCGATCACCCCCGGGTGCCAGGACTCGCCCGCGAGAACGTAGGCGCCGCGCTCGCCCAGCTCGGCCATCTGCGCTTCGGCCTCGAAGCGGATCTTGCGCTCGATCTGGCGGCGCTCCGAGTTGGCCGCGTCCAGCTCGCGTGCGATCTCCGCGGCGCGCGCGTGGTCCTCGGTGAGCAGCAGCTCGAGGCCCGCGTCCGCTCTGTATAGGCGCCCCGCCGCGTTCAGCCGCGGCGCGAGCGCGAACCCGATCGCGCGCTCCCCCACCTTCGAGGCATCCACGCCCGCGACCGCCATCAGCGCTCGCAGGCCGGGCTTCGAGGTCCCCGCGAGCGCGCGCAGCCCGCGTCTGAGCAGAGCCCGGTTCTCGCCGAGCAGCGGAACCACGTCCGCGACGGTGGCGAGCGCGACGAGGTCGAGGTCGCGGCGCAGCCGCCGTTCGTCGCCGCCCGCCGCGCTGAGCAGCGCCTGGGCGAGCTTGTAGGCGACGGCGGTCGCGCAGAGCTCCGTGAAGGGGTAGTCGCAGACCGTCGGATGCACGATCGGCGCCGCGGGCAGGCGACCGTCGGCGCGCGGGGTGTGGTGGTCGGTGACCACCACCGCCATCCCCAGCTCGCGCGCGGCCTGCACCTCATCGACCGCGGTGATCGCACAGTCGGCCGTGATCAGCAGGCGGGTCCCCCGCGCGGCGAGGCGCTCGACGGTCGCGATGCTCAGGCCGTAGCCGTCCCCCGCACGGTCGGGGATGAACGAGTCCACTTCGGCGCCGAGCTCTCGCAGCGTGCGTACGAGCACCGCCGTCGAGCAGATCCCGTCCACGTCGTAGTCGCCGTGCACCGTGATCCGCGCGCCGCCCCGGGCGTGCTCGAGGATCGTCGCGACGGCCTCGGCAATGCCGCGGAACGCCTGAGGGGGGTGCTCCTCCTCGGCGGCGAGGAAGGCGTGCGCCGAGTGCGGCTCGGCGTGCCCACGGCGCACGAGCACCTGGGCGAGCGTCTCGGAGACGCCGAGCTCGGCGCAGAGCACAGCGACGAGCTGCGGCGGGCAGGCGGGAACATCGAAGCGGACGCTTGGCACGGCCGCGAGGTTACGGCCGAGCTGAGACGGAACGGCTAGATGTGCTCCGGCGGGGCCTGGCGGCCGGCGCGTTCGCGGCGCATGCCCTCCAGGTAGACGATCGCCATCCCGATCAGCGCACCGGGCACGGCGTAGAGAATCACGCCGACGTCCGTGGCCTTTTCCCCGGGGATCTTCAGGGCCGAGACCTTGATCGCGTAGATGATCAGCCCGACGACGATCGACCCGATCAGCGAGCCCACGAAGGCGCCCACGATCCCGCCCCAGAAGCGGTCGGGCAGGAAGATCGTGAAGTGCCAGATCGCGAGGCCCATGATCACCCAGCCGAGCAGACCCATCAGCGCGCCCTCCCGTGTCGTTTGTTGCGCGGCCGGCGGTTCTTCTGCCGTGGTTTCGGCGCGTCCTTGAGGACGAGATCCTCAGGGGTCAGATCCGCGGAGGGGTCACGCTCGGCTTCGGGCGCGGGTGCGGGCTCCGGTGGCTCCTCGGTCGCGACGGGAGCACGGCGGCTCTTGGGCCGGCTCGCCTCCTGCTCGACGTCGAGGTCGCGCACGAGCTCCTGGAACTCGTCGCGTGAGAGCTGCTGTCCCGGCTCCTCAGGTTCGGTCAGACGCCCTTTGCGGCCACGTTTGCGTTTCAGCTCAGGCTCCACGTCCTCGTGCACGCCTGTGGCGGTGACTGCGTAGGCGGCGACCCCGCCCGTCTCCCTGATCAGCCGGGCGCGACGCGCACGGTAGGAGGGCTCACGCTCCTTCCAGTGCGTGAGCACCGGCGAGGCGATGAAGATCGAGGAGTACGCCCCGGAGGCGATCCCGATCATCAGCGCGAAGGCGAAGTCCCGCAGCGTTTCGCCGCCGAAGAAGAGCAGCGCGAGCACTGGGAGCAGCGTGCAGAAGCTCGTCGCGAGCGATCGCGTGAGCACCTCGGACATCGAGCGGTTGACGATCTGCGAGAACGCCGCTCTCGGCATACGTGGCACGTTCTCGCGCACACGATCGAACACGATGATCGTGTCGTACAGCGAGTACCCCAGGATCGTCAGCAGAGCGGCGACCGTCGACGTCGTGACTTCCCTCCCCGTGAGCGAGTAGACCCCTGCCGTTATCAGCAGGTCGTGCATCAACGCGATCAGCACCGGGACGGCGTACTTCCACTCGAATCGCAGGGCGATGTAGGCGGAGATCACGAGCAGCGACGCGATGATCGCGATCACCGCGCTCTTCGCGATCGTTTTGCCGAAGGTCGGCCCGATCGAGGTCGAGGAGAAGTGTCTGAGCCCCCCGAAGCGCGTGGAGAGACCGTTTTCGACCTTGTTCACCGCGCCGGGCTTGAGCGTCTTGGTCGAGATCTGGAAGCCGTTCTTGCCCACGCTCGAGTCGGTGAACTTCTGGACCTCCGCGGTGCCGAGGCCGAGCTTGGACATCTCTTCGGAGACCTGGGACTGCGTGGCCGTCTGGGCGAAGGAGGTCTGGATCCGCGTCCCCGACTTGAAGTCGATGCCGAAGTTCAGCCCTTTGCCGCCGATCGCGAGCGCGCCGACCAGCAGGATCGTGCCCGAGAGCGAGAAGAACCACTTCGAGGCGCCCATGAAGTCGAACGTCCAGCCTTTGCGCTCTCCTCTCGCGCCCAGCGCCGAGGGGTGGGTGACGAGTTTCGAGCGGCCCATCGCCCCGAGCGCGGCCTGCGTGGCGAGCACCGCTGTGAAGAGGGAGACGAGCGTGCCGATACCGAGCGTGAAGGCGAAGCCCTTGACTTCCGCGGTCGCGAGCGCGAACAGGATGAAGGCGGTCATGAAGGTGACGACGTTCGCGTCGACGATCGCCGCAAAACCACGTTTGTATCCCGTCGCGATGCCGGAGATCACCGATCTGCCGCCGCGGATCTCCTCCTTCACGCGCTCGAAGATCACGATGTTCGCGTCCGCCGCGATACCGATCGTGAGGATCAGGCCGGCGATCCCCGGGAGCGTGAGCGTGATCGGGATCAGCTTGATCAGAGCGAAGTAGTAGATCCCGTAGATCACGAGGCCGCCGACCGCGATCGCGCCGAGCACGCGGTAGAAGACGAGCAGGAAGAGACAGACGACGAGGAAGCCCGCGAGGCCCGCGAGCAGACCCTCGCTGAGCGCCTGTTTCCCGAGCGTCGCCGAGACCTGCGAGCGCGAGATCAGGTTGAGCTTGATCGGCAGTGCACCCGATTGGAGCTCTTCCGCGAGTTCGGTTGCGCTCGTGATCGTGAAGCCCCCGGAGATCTCGGAGCCCTGCGAGGAGTCGATCCCTTCGGGGTAGCGCGTGTAGTCGATCGAGGGAGTGGTGATGAGCTGACCGTCGAGCGACACGGCGAAGTGCTGCTGCGCGGATTCCTTCGTCACGCCGGGGAGCTGCGCTTCCTGGCCGCGGTGCGCGATTTTCTTCGTGACTCCTTCGAAGACGCTCTTGCCGTGCGAGGTGAAGCCGAAGTTGACGTTCGGCTGACCGTTTCCGCCGCTGCCTTCGTCGAAGCCCTGCTGCGGGTGGGTGATGTCGCCGCCGTTGAGGACCGGGTTGTCCACGATCACGTAGTAGGAGTTCGGCGAGTGGACGATCACTTTGCCCGCGGAGCTTTCCGTCGGGCGCGCCTGCAGGAGCACGGTGCCGGGGTTGATGCGGACGGCCTTGAGCTTCGCTTCCTTGTAGGGGTGGATGCCGCTGTAGAGGCTCTTTTCGTTTTCCGCGGGGCCACAGAACGCCGGTTTCTTGGTCGCGGAGGTTTCCGGACAGACCATCTTTTCGTTCTTCGTGTCGATCAGGTACCAGCTGCCGTAGACGCAGTTGTTGACCTGTTGGGGGGTGCACCCCTTCTCCCAGGTCGTGTCGTTGTCGCGCAGTTCCGGGGGCCGTTTCTCGCCGCGGAGCACCGCCTGGTACTCGGTCAGCCCGTACGCGGAGGAGCCCGCTTCGCGACCGCCCGTCACGCTCTGTTCGGTCGGCGCGGGCTTGCCGAGCGGACCGATCACGTTCGGCTCCCAGTCGTAGAACTGCAGCTGCGCGGTCCGCCCGACCACGCGTTCGGCCTGCTGGATGTTGTGCACTTCCGGCAGCGCGACGTCGATTTCCTTTTCGCCCGAGCGCTGGATTTCGGGCTGAGAGACGCCGAGCTGGTCGACTCGTTTGCGCATGATGTCGATCGCGCGGTTGAGCGATTCGGTATCGACCTTCGACTGCGCGGTCGGACGTCCCTGGTAGACGAGCTGGACGCCGCCCTTCAGGTCGAGGCCGAGTCGGGTCTTTTTCGCGACGATCGTCACCGCCGCCAGCCCGATCAGGATCAGGACGGCGAGCAGCACCAGCGAGTTGCGTCGGCGGTCAGTCATACCCAGGGGAGGTTACTTGTCCGGCGTGAGCACGAGTAGCAGGCCGCCCTCGTCGTCGTAGGCGGGGAAGATGTCCGCTTTGGCGTTCGCCGCCACGTCGCGTTCTCCGCTCACGTTGACGGGTACCTCGAGCGCGCGCACCCCCCACTCGAGCACGGTCGCGACGGGATCGTCGCCGTTGGCGAAGCTGAGCCCGAGCACCTGGGTGACGGGCTGGCCGATCACGTCCTCCTCCTCGAGGCCGGTGAAGGCGAAGGAGTTGCGTCCGCAGCCGATCACCCGCGCCTCGCCGTCGCACACGAAGAACGCGGCGTCGGGGGCGGGGAAGTAGTCGTCGAGCAGTTCGAAGAGGAAGGCGAAGCCGCACTTCGAGCAACCCTTGCGCTGGCGCGTGAAGCCGATGTTCCGATCGACCTCGGTCGTGCGGTGTCCGCAGTTGGGGCAGATGAATGGATGGGCCATCTCGGACACAGAGTACGCAAGGCGCCCTCGGGTACACCCCGGACTTTCGTCGAGGTTCAGGCGCGGGTGCGCCCGAGGCGGGCGCTGCGGTGGCTGCTCAGAACAGCGATCTCTCCGCGGGCGCGGGGGCGCTGAGGCCGAGGTGGGCGAAGGCCGCGGGGGTCGCGGCGCGGCCGCGCGGGGTGCGCTTGATCAGGCCCTGCTGGAGCAGATAGGGCTCATAGACGTCCTCGATCGTGTCCTGCTCCTCACCCACCGCGACCGCGAGCGTCGAGAGACCGACCGGCCCGCCCTCGAACTTCGTGCAGATCGCACCGAGGATCTCGCGGTCGAGCCTGTCGAGCCCGAGCTCGTCGACCTCGAGCAGCTCCAGCGCGGCCTCCGCGGCGGCTGCGGTCACGATCCCCTCCATCCGCACCTCGGCGAAGTCGCGCACGCGCTTGAGCAGTCTGTTCGCCACGCGCGGGGTGCCGCGGCTGCGCGATGCGATCGCTTTCGCGCCGCGCTCGTCGAGCTGCACTTCGAGGATCCCGGCGGAGCGCCGCACGATCACCGCGAGCTGGTCCACGTCGTAGGGCTCGAGGCGAGCCTGGATGCCGAAGCGGTCACGGAGCGGGGTGGTGAGCAGCCCCGCTCGGGTGGTCGCCCCGATCAGCGTGAAGGGGGGAAGGTCGAGCGTGACCACTCGCGCGCCCGCGCCCTGGCCGACCGTGATCGGCAGCCGTCGGTCCTCCATCGCGGGGTAGAAGGTCTCCTCCAGCGTGCGCGCGAGCCGGTGGATCTCATCGACGAAGAACACGCTGCGCGGCTCGAGCGCGGTCAGGAACGCGGCGATGTCGCCCTTGCGCTCGAGCGCGGGCCCCGCGGTCTGCACGAACGGCACCTCGAGCTCCGCGGCGACGATCTGCGCGAGCGAGGTCTTGCCGAGGCCGGGCGGCCCCGCGAGCAGCAGGTGGTCGAGCGCCTCGCCACGCGCCGCGCTCGCCTCGATCGCGACCGCGAGCTGCTCGCGCAGCGCGGCCTGGCCGACGAACTCGCCGAGCGTTCGCGGGCGCAGCGACCGGTCGAGCTCGTCCTCGGGAACGAGATACGGGGTCTGGATGCGCTCGGGCGCGTCTCCGGCCTGCTCCTCGTTGCGAAGCGTGCTCCTGAGCGGACTCACCGCGCGCTCCTCGAGAGCCGCAGCGCCGCGGCGAGCAGCTCCTCGGTCGTCTCCGCCTCGACGTCGCGCAGCAGCTCATCCGCCTCGGCGGGTGCGTAGCCGAGCTCGATCAGCCCCGCACGGGCGAGCGTGCGCGGATGCTCCTCCTCGCCTCTGTGAGCGAGGATCTCTCCGTCGGGGACGATCGGCGCGGCCGCGGCGGCGCCGACCTTCTCGCGCAGCTCGACGATGATCCGCTCGGCGGTGCGCTTGCCGATCCCGGGCACCGCCTGGAAGCGCGCGGCGTCGCCGGCCGCGAGCGCGGCGAGCAGATCGCGGGGATGGCCGGCGGAGAGCACGCCGAGGGCGACCTTCGGGCCGACGGCCTGCACGCCGAGGAGCATCAGGAAGAGCTCGCGCTCCTGCTCTGAGTGGAAGCCGTAGAGCGCGAGCGCGTCGTCGCGCACGATCAGGTGGGTGTGCAGCGTGACCTGCTCACCGACCGGAGGCACGTGCCTGAGCGTCTCCGCTGAGACGGCCGCGCGGTAGCCGACCTCGCCGCAGAGCAGCACGACATGGTCCGAACGGCGCACCGCGACCTCTCCTCGCAGCAGCGCGATCACCTCTGCCCCCCGTCGGCGGATCGGCCGGCGCTCGCGAGCGCTCGCTGCGGCGACGGGGCCTCGGCCCCGGCGAGCGCGGCGGTGAACGGCGCGCGGTTGAGGTGGCAGATCGCGACGGCGAGGGCGTCGGAGGCGTGGTCGGGCCGCGGGGCCTGCGCGAGCCCCAGCAGCGCGGCGACCATCCGCGCGACCTGCGCCTTGTCCGCGCGGCCCGTCCCGCAGACCGCGTCCTTGACCTGCTGCGGGGTGTAGCCCGCGCAGGGCACCCCGCGGCTGCCGGCGGCGAGCATCGTGACGCCGCGGGCCTGTCCGACGGCGAACGCGCTGCGCGCGTTCGCCCCGAAGTAGAGCTCCTCGAGGGCCATCGCATCCGGCTCGTACTCGCCGAGCAGCCCTTCGATCGCGTCGTGGATCTCGGCCAGGCGGCGCTCCGGCGCGAGCCCGGCGGCGGTCTCGATCACGCCGCCGTCGAGCGCGATGGGACGCCCTCCGCGGCTGGCGACGACGCCGTAGCCGGTGTTCGCGATGCCGGGGTCCACGCCGAGAACGATCACAGCCCAGTGATTCTGCGCTCGCTGTCGGACGCCTGCCTCGGCGGCGGTGCCTTACGCTGCGGCTGCCCGATGAGCGAGGAGCACAGCGAGCAACAGATCGACTTCGCCGCCGAGGGTCTGCTCGACGGCCTGGAGGGCGAGCAGCGCGCCGAGCGCCTCGTGCTGCTGCGCGAACTCGCCGACGGAAGGCGTGCCGCTCTCGGAGCTGCGCGCGCTCGACCCAGGCGGGCACGATCCTCTACCTGCCCGCCGACCGCGTGATCGGCGACCGCGAACGCTTCACGGCGGAGCAGATCGCCGAGATCACCGGGCTCGACCTCGAGTTCCTCACGCGCATCCGCCGGGCGATGGGTCTGCCGATCCCCGAGGATGACGAGCCCGTCTACAGCGAGTCCGAGATCGAGTCGCTGCGCCAGGTCCCGATCGCCCGCGCGGCGGGGCTCACCGACGAGGAGATCCTGGATCTGATGCGGGTGCTCGGACGCGGGCTCTCCCAGGTGGCCGAAGTGCTGCGCGCGATCCCGCTGAAACTCGTGCTCCGACCCGGGATGAGCGAGCCGGAGCTCGCGCAGAGCTACGCCCGCGCCGCCGAGCAGCTCTACCCGCTGGTCGATCCGCTGGTGAGCAACGCGCTCGCGCTGCACATGCGCAACGCGACCCAGAGCACGCGTGGTCAGCGAGCTCGAGCGCAGCGGCGGCCGTCTGCCCGGCTCGCGCGAGGTGGCCGTGGCCTTCGCCGACCTCGTGGGCTTCACCCGCCTCGGCGAGGAAGTCGCGCCGGACGAGCTCGGACGGCTCGCGGTACGCCTGGAAGAGCTCGCGAGCGAAGTCGCCGAGCCGCCCGTGCGGCTCGTGAAGACGATCGGCGACGCGGCGATGCTCGCCTGCCCCGAGCCCGAGCCGCTGCTCTCAGCGACGCTCGCCCTGATCGCGGCGGCGGACTCCGAAGGCGAGAACTACCCGCAGTTGCGCGCGGGAGCGGCGTTCGGCGCGGCGCTGCCGCGTGCGGGCGACTGGTTCGGGCGCCCGGTGAACCTCGCGAGCCGCATCACCGCGGTGGCGCGACCGGGCTCGCTGCTCGCCGACCCGGTGCTCCACGAGCAGGCCGAGGCCGCCTACAGGTGGTCCTTCGCGGGCGAGCGGCGGCTGAAGGGGATCACCGGGCGCGTGCCGCTCTACCGAGCGCGCACGCTCGACGCCGCTCCCGGGTGAGCGGTCGCTGAGCTTCCGCGAGCGACTCGCCGCGGCGCGCGGCGCTCAGCGCGCGCTGCCCTGCAGCTCGGCTCGGTTCGCGGTGTCCGCGCGCGCGGCCCACGGAGCCTGCCCGGAGGCCCAGAGGTCGTTCAGTGCGACGGCGTCCTTGTAGGTGTCCATGCACTCCCAGAAGCCCTCGTGGCGGTGCGCGCGCAGCTCGCCGTCGCGAGCGAGCCCCTCGAGCGGCGCGCGCTCGAGCACGCTCTCCTCGCCGATGTAGCCGAGCGCGCGCGACTCGAAGCAGAAGAAGCCGCCGTTGATCCAGTGCTCGGAGCGGGGCTTCTCACGGAAGCCGGTGACGCGGCCCTCGCCGTCGAGCTCGGTCACCCCGAACTGGAGCTCGGGTCGCACGACGGTCATCGTCGCGGCCGCGCCGTGCGCCTCGTGGAATGCGAGCACGGCCTGCAGGTCGATGTCGGCGACGCCGTCGGCGTAGGTCGCGCAGAAGCGCTGCTCCCCGTCGAGCAGCGGCCGCAGGCGCGCGATCCGCCCGCCGGTCTGAGTCTCCTCACCTGTGTCCACGCAGCGCACCTCGCACGCCCTCCGGCCAGGCCTCCTCGGCGGCGAAGCGCTCGATCAGCTCGCCCTTGTAGCCGGTCGCGAGCAGGAACCGGCGGAAGCCCTGCGAGGCGTAGAGCTGGATCACGTGCCAGACGATCGGACTGCCGCCGATCTCGACGAGCGGCTTCGGGATCTCCCGCGTGTGCTCCTGCAGCCGCGTGCCGCGACCGCCGCAGAGGATCACGACCGGCGGCGCGCCCGCCGCGCTATCCGGCGACACGCTCGAGGACGTCGGCGGAGACGTCGAAGTTCGCGTGCACGGCGCTGACGTCGTCGAGCTCTTCGAGCAGGTCGATCAGCCGCATCAGCTTGCCCGCCGCGTCCTCCTCGACGGGCACGAGACTCGAGGCGCACGTAGGCGATCTCGGCGTTCTCGATCTCGACTCCCGGCCTCCTCGAGCGCGGCGCGCACGGCGGCGAAGTCGGTGGGCTCGGTCACCACCTCGAAGACGTCGTCGTCGGTTGAGATGTCCTCCGCGCCCGCCTCGACGGCGACCATCAGGTCGTCTTCGGAGTAGCGCGTCCGAGTCGATCACGATCGAGCCCTTCTTGTCGAACAGGTAGGCGACCGAGCCGGGCTCGCCGAGGCTGCCGTTGTTCTTCGCGAAGGCGTGGCGCACCTCGGCGCTCGTGCGGTTGCGGTTCTCGGTGAGCGCCTCGACGAGCACGGCGACGCCGCCGGGGCCGTAGCCCTCGTAGAGGACGGCCTCGATCGCCTCGGCGTCTCCCCCCTCCCCCGTGCCCTTCGCGATCGCGCGCTCGATGTTGTCCTTCGGCATCGAGGCTTCCTTCGCCTTGCGGATCGCGAGGTCGAGCGCGGGGTTGCCCACCGGGTCGCCGCCGCCGTCGCGCGCGGCGACGGTGATCGCGCGCGTGAGCTTGGAGAAGTGCGCGCCGCGCCGCGAGTCGACGATCGCCTTCTTGTGCTTGATGGAGGCCCACTTGGAATGCCCGGACATGGCCCCAAGTCTACGAATCGCGGCGGTCCGCTGCGCCGCCGGGCGGCGCGCGCCGCCGGAGCCCGCCCGGCGAACCGCGCCCCTCGGTCATAGGATGGCCGGGCCGATGAGCCCCTCCGAGCTGCCAGACGTCTTCAAGGCCTACGACATCCGCGGCCTCTACGGCGAGCAGATCGACGGCGATCTCGCCGAGCGGATCGGGCGCGCCTTCGCGGTCGTGCTCTCCGGCCTCGCGGGCAAGGAGGTGGGCGATCTCCGCGTGGGGCTCGGCCGCGACATGCGCCTCAGCGCGCCGGAGCTCGCCGCTCGCTACCGCGACGGGCTGCTCGCGGCGGGCGTCGAGGTGACGGACGTCGGGCCAGGTGGGCAGCGAGATGCTCTATTGGCTCGTCGGCTCGCAGGGACTCGACGGCGGCCTGATGTGCACCGCCTCGCACAACCCGAAGGCCTACACGGGCGCGAAGCTCGTCCGCGAGGGCGCGCTCGCGCTCTCCGGCGACTCCGGTATCCAGGACGTGCGGCGCTTCGTCGAGAGCCACCTCGCCGAGCCGCTCCCCGGGGCGAGCGCGCCGGGGAGCTGCGCGAGCTGGACGATCTACGCGCGAGTTCCAGCGCGACGCGCTGCGCTTCATCGACGCCGACGCGGTGCGCTCCGGACGCGCGCTGAAAGTGGTCGTGGACGGCGGCAACGGCATGGCGGGACCGATGGTCGGGCCGCTGCTCGAGGGCCTCGGCCTGGAGCTGCGTCGAGACCTACTGGACGCCGGACGGCGAGTTCCCCGACCACGAGCCCAACCCGCTGCTGCCGGAGAACCGAACCTTCATCATCGAGAAGGTCCGCGAGACGGGCGCGGACCTCGGCATCGCCTGGGACGGCGACGCGGACCGCTGCTTCTTCATCGACGACGAGCGGCGAGTTCGTCGACGGCGACTTCCTGACCGCGCTGCTCGCCGAGTCGCTGCTGCGCAAGAGCGGATGAAGCCCGGCCGAAGCGATCCTCTACGACGTGCGCGCCTCGCGCGCGGTCGCGGACACGGTGCGGCGCGCGGGCGGCGTGCCCTACGTGAACAGGGTCGGGCACGCCTTCTTCAAGGGCCGCATGCGCAAGGAGGGCTCGCTGTTCGGGGGCGAGGTCTCCGGGCACTACTACTTCCGCGACTTCTACTGCGCGGACTCGGGCACGATCCCCGCGCTGCTCGTGCTCGAGATGCTCGCGACGGGCAGCGCGAGCCTGTCCGAGCTGCTCGCGCCCTACCGCGAGAAGCTACTTCATCTCCGGCGAGATCAACTCCGAGGTCGCAGACCAGCAGGCGAAGATGGACGAGCTCGCGGCGCGCTACTCCGACGCCGAGCAGGAACACCTCGACGGGATCTCGATCGACTACGAGGACTGGCACTTCAACGTGCGCCCCTCGAACACCGAGCCGCTGCTGCGCCTCTGCCTGGAGTCGCTCGTCTCGCACGAGGACATGGAGCGCCGCCGTGACGAGGTGCTCGCCGTGATCCGCTCGTGAGCGCGGCGGGCCCGCAGGCGGGGGCCGAGACGGACGAGGCAGCGGAGCGGCGCGCGGCCGAGCGCGAGGAGGAGCGCCGCGACCTCGAGCGCGCGGCGGAGGCCGGGTATCCACCGGCTCGCGGTGCCCACGCCCTTCATGGTCGGCCGCGTGAACGCCTACCTGATCGAGGACTCGCCGCTGACGCTGATCGACTCCGGGCCCGAACTCGGCGAAGGCGCTCGACGAGCTCGAGCAGGCGCTCGCCGCCCGCGGGCATCGCGTCGAGGACATCGAGCTGCTCGTGATCAGCCATCAGCACATGGACCACTTCGGCCTCGCCTCGATCCTCGCGCGGCGCTCGGGCGCCGAGGTCGCGGCGCTCGCCCCGCTCGGCGACTACCTCGCCGGCCTACGGTCGCGAGACCGACCTCGACGACGCGTTCGCCGAGGGGATCATGCTGCGCCACGGCATCCCCGGCGAAATCGTCACCGCGCTGCGCGCGGTCTCCTCGGGCTTCCGCGCGTGGGGCTCAGCGGTGCAGACGACGCTGCCGCTCGGCGGACGGCGGCGAGATCGCGCTGCGCGACCGCACGCTGAAGGTGCTGCACCGGCCGGGGCACAGCCCCTCCGACACGGTCTTCCTCGACGAGCAGCGCTCGATCCTGCTCTCGGCGGACCACCTGATCGCGCACATCTCCTCCAACCCCCTGCTCGCGCGGCCGCTCGGCGCCGAGCCGGATCTCGGCGCGCCACGCGCCGCAGGCGCTGCTCACCTACATGCGCTCGATGGAAGCGACGAAGGCGATGGACCTCGATCTCGTGCTGCCCGGCCACGGTCGCCCGATCACCGACCACCGCACGCTGATCGAGCAGCGGTTCCGGATGCACCACCGCCGCGCGGAGAAGATCCTCGGCCTGATCGCCGAGCAGCCCCGCAGCGCGCACGAGATCGCGCAGGAGCTGTGGGGCAACGTCGCGGTCACGCAGGCCTACCTCACGCTCTCGGAGGTGCTCGGCCACGTCGACCTGCTGCTCGAGGACGGCCGCGCGCGTGAAGAGGAGCACGACGGCGTCGTGCGCTTCACGATCGCCCACTGACCCACCAAAAGCGGCCGGGTGCCGAGCGGGCGGTGCACCTCAGGGGCTGTCGATCAGATCGAGGAACAGACGATGGAGGCGCTCGTCGGTGCCCAGCTCGGCGTGGAAGGCGACGCCGAGCACCTTGCCCTCCCGCGCGGCCACGGGATGCCCGTCGACCGTCGCGAGGATCTCCACGTCCGGGCCGTGCTCCGCGATCCAGGGCGCGCGGATGAAGATCGCGCGCAGCGGCCCGCCGTCGAGGCCCGCGATCTCCAGATCGGCCTCGAAGGAGGCGACCTGACGGCCGAAGGCGTTGCGCCGAGCGCTCAGGTCCATGATCGCGAGGTGCTCTCGATCGAGCATGATCAGCCCCGCGCAGGAGCCGAGCACGGGCCGGCCCGAGGCGGCGAACTCACGCAGCGGCCCCGCGAGCCCCTCGCGCTCGATTCCGAGCGTCATCGTGGTCGACTCCCCTCCGGGGATCACGAGCGCGTCGAGCCCGGCCAGATCGGCGGGGACGCGCACCTCGCGCGTCTGCGCGCCGAGCGATTCGAGCATCCGCTCGTGCGCGTTGAAACCGCCCTGAAGGGCGAGGACGCCGACGAGCGGCGCGCCGGTCATCGGAGCGTTACCAGCCGCGCTGGGCTAGGAGCTGCTCTCCCTCGAGCTTCGAGGACTCGAGGCTCTCCATCGCGGGGCCGAGGCCGCGCGAGGCCTCAGCGACACGGGCGGCGTCCTGCCAATGCGTGGTCGCCTCGACGATCGCGCGGGCGCGCAGCGCGGGGTCCTCGGACTTGAAGATCCCCGAGCCCACGAACACCCCTTCGGCGCCGAGCGCCATCATCAGCGCGGCGTCGGCGGGGGTCGCGATGCCGCCCGCGCAGAAGAGCACGACGGGCAGGCTGCCCTCGCGCGCGACTTCCCGCACGACATCGAGCGGAGCGGCGATCTCCTTCGCAGCGCTCGCGAGCTCCTCTTCGCCGAGCATCGTGAGGCGCTTGATTTCGCTCGCCGATCTGACGCATGTGGCGGACGGCCTCGACGATGTCGCCGGTGCCCGCCTCGCCCTTGGAGCGGATCATCGCCGCGCCCTCGCCGATCCTGCGCAGAGCCTCGCCGAGGTTGGTCGCACCGCAGACGAAGGGCACCTTGAAGGGCCACTTGTCGATGTGGTTGCGCTCGTCCGCGGGAGTGAGGACCTCGGACTCGTCGATGTAGTCGACCTCCAGCGCCTCGAGCACGCGGGCCTCCATGAAGTGCCCGATCCGCGCCTTCGCCATCACGGGGATCGTGACCGCCTCCTGGATCCCGGAGATCATCTCGGGGTCGGACATGCGCGCGACGCCACCGTCGCGGCGGATGTCCGCGGGAACGCGCTCGAGCGCCATCACCGCGGCCGCGCCCGCGTCCTCCGCGGTCTTCGCCTGCTCGGCGTCGACCACGTCCATGATCACGCCGCCCTTGAGCATCTCTGCCAGGCCGCTCTTGACGCGGAATGTCGCCTCGTCGCGCATCTGCAGGGCAGTCTATAAGGGGCGCTGGTGAGAGCCGGAGGCGCGTGTCACTCTCGCCAAGGCCGCGGATCCCCCTTCAGCAGCCCGTAGATCAGCTCCTCGTGCACCTTCCCACCCACGCGGTGACCGTCGCGCAAGCGCGCTTCCTCGCGGAACCCGAGCCGCTCGGGGATCGCACGGCTGCGCGCGTTGTCCGCGGCAACACGAATCTCGATCCGCTCGAAGCCCCACAGGATCGAACCCCTGCTCGACGAGCGCGGCGACGGCGCGCGACATGATCCCCCTCCCCTGCGCGCGCTCGGTCAGCCAGTAGCCGATCTGCGTCGTCGAGTGCTCGCGCGAGGGATCGACGAAGCTCACCGCCCCGATCAGCTCGCCTCGCTCGATCACCACCATGCCCACCGCTCTCCCCGCTTCGAGCTCACGGACCGAGCGACGCACGTGGGCGTCGGTGCGCTCGAAGGGCTGACCCGCGAACGGCAGCCAAGGCGCGAGGTGCGCCGCTGTTCTGCTCGATCGCGCGGTGCAGCGCCTCCGCGTCCTTGAGTTGCAGCGGGCGCATCGTCACACCCTCGCCGAGGTCGATCTCGCCGTCGGAGCCCGCGGGAGGCTCACCCAGGGGCTTGAGGAACACGAGCCGCGCGCCCGCGCTCGGCGAATAGCCCTCGACCTCGGTCACGGTGAAGCCGAGCGCTTCGTGGAAGGCCCGCGATGCCGCGTTCTCCGGCGCGGTGATCGCCTTCAGACGGTAGGCCTGCTGCTCAGCAACGAGCTCCTCGAAGCGCGCGTACATCCGCCGCGCGAGCCCCTCACCCCGCGCCTCCGGTCGCACCGCGACGGCGTGGATGTAACCGGTCCCGTCCGGGCCCACGAAGCCGAGCAGGTAGCCGAGGATCCGCCCCTCGCGCTCGGCGAGCACCGAGGTCTCGCCGAACTCGTGCACGTAGAGCGCCTGGTGCAGGAAGCCCATGTCGCGCTCCTCATCCCAGAACCCCTCCAGATCCTCGAGGATCGAGGCCAGATCCGGGATCGTCACGTGGCGCAGCTCGATCGCCGTCAACGCACGACGCGCCTCACCGTCGGATCGAGAAGCCGACAGAGCTGCACTGGAGCGACGGCCCGTCTCTCTCTACCGATCCGTACGGAGCCACGACCGGATCCTCCCACACGAAGACTCGACAACCTCTATGCAAAGCGGAGTCTCGTCACTTTTTTCGCCGCCGCCGCGAAGCGGCCGCAAGAAAAAAGGGACGAGACGGAGCGCTACTTCAGCCGGAACGCCTTGATCCGGTCGTCGTACTGCGCTGTGTCCTGCGCGTAGACGCCGTAGGCGAGTGCCTGGATGATCGAGAGCAGCGCCGCGTGCGAGCGCACGTAGGCGGGGCTGTTGGAGGAGTAGTAGAGCTTGATCTGGGCGAGCTTCGCGACCTCGGAGAGCGTCGCGTCGGTGATCGCCGCGGTCTTCGCCTGGCGGTGGCGCGCGAGCTTCATCGCGCGCACCACGAGCGGGTGCGGGCGCCCCGCGGAGAGCCCGATCACGAGCGTGGAGGCGTCGATCCGGCCGAGCCGGCTGAGCGCCTCCTGGGAGGGGCTCGCGACCACGTCGACGCGGAGGTCGAGCAGCATCAGCAGGTGTCGCAGGTAACTCGCGAAGAAGGCCATCTGGTCCGTTCCCGCGACGAGCACCTTCTCCGCCTCGACGATCGCGCCGATCAGCGCTTCGACCGAGCTGCGCGAGACCTTGCGCGCGGTCTCCTCGACGTTCAGGTGATCCGCGGCGAGCGCGGACTCGAACTCGTTCTGGTCGAGTGAGAAGAGCGGCGTCGAGCTGGTCGGCGCGCCCTCCTGTGTGCCCTTCGCGTTGACGCGGCGGTATTCCTCCCGCGCCGCGGCCTGCAGCTCGGGGAAGCCCTCGAAGCCGAGCGCCTGCGAGAAGCGCACCACCGTCGAGCTCGAGGTGTTCGCGCGGCGCGCGAGCTCCTCGGCCGTCTGGAAAGCGGCCTCGTCGAGGTGATCGACGATGTACTGGGCGACGTCCTTCTGGGAGCGCGAGCACTCATCGAACCGCGCTTGTATGTACTTGGAGAGGCTCTGATGCTCGGAGGTTCCGTTGACCGGAGCCTCGGGAGTCTTGGTGGCAGCTCGCTTCACGGCGCATCTGTTCGACGCCTCCGGCCTGCACTCCTGCATCCTGCGCGCAGGCCGCGTGCACTCTTCTCGCCCACACGACATGATCCGCGGGTGCGGGACGGGCGTATACCGAGTCGAGCAATGGTGCCCCCAGCAGCCCGAAGTACCGAGACACAGCCGACCCACCCGTCCGTGCGGGCGGCCTCCTAGCGATGCGCGTTGCGATCGTCGGCGCCGGGGTGTCCGGGCTGCTCGCGGCGCGGCTGCTCCACGCCGAGCACGAGATCGTGGTCTATGAGGCGGGGAGCTACGCGGGGGGTCACACCAACACGGTGCGGGTAAGCACACCGCGTGGCGAGCGTCACCTCGACACGGGCTTCATCGTCATGAACGACCGCAACTACCCGATCTTCACGCGGCTGCTCGATCTGCTCGGCGTCGCGCGCCAACCCACGCACATGAGCTTCTCGGTGAGCGCCGAGCAGGAGGACTTCGAGTACGCCGGCACGCCGCGTGGGCTGATCGCCCAGCCGCGCAACCTGATCTCCCCCGCGTTCGCGCGCATGGTCCTCGACCTGCTCCGCTTCAACCGCGAGCTGCGCCGCGTGCTCGACGGCGAGGCGAGCGCCCTCGCCTCGAGCGAGTCGCTGCACGATTTCCTCGAGCGCCATCGCTTCTCCCCGCAGTTCGTCGAGCGACTTATCGTCCCGCAGGCCGCCGCGGTGTGGTCGGCCGATCCGCGCCAGATGCGCACCTTCCCCGTCCGCTTCCTCGCCGAGTTCTTCCACCATCACGGGATGCTCGGGTTCCGCGACCGGCCGCGCTGGTCGACGATCGCGGGTGGCTCCGCGCGCTACGTCGACGCGCTGATCGCTCCCTTCCGGGAGCGGATCCGGCTGCGCACCCCCGTGCTCGGGATCACGCGCTCCAGCGACCACGTCGAGCTCGCCACCGCGGGCGGCGGGCCCGAGCGCTTCGATCAGGTCGTGATCGCCACCCACTCCGACCAGGCGCTTGCGATGCTCCGCGATGCCAGCGAGAAGGAGCAGCAGTTACTCGGATCGATCCCGTATCAGCGCAACGAGGCCGTGCTGCACACCGACGCGCGACTGCTCCCGCGACGGCCGGGCGTGCGCGCCGCCTGGAACTACCACCTGCTCGCCAGGCCGAAGCCGCTCTCGACCGTGACCTACTGGATGAACCACCTGCAGCGGATCGAGGACCCGGAGGACTTCTGCGTCACGCTCAACCGCACCGAGGCGATCGACCCCGAGCGCATCATCCGCCGGATCGACTACTCCCACCCCGTCTTCACCCCCGAGGGCGTGGCCGCTCAGGCGCGCCACTCCGAGATCAGCGGCCTGCAGCGGCGCACCCACTACTGCGGCGCCTACTGGGGATGGGGCTTCCACGAGGACGGCGCACGCTCCGCCCTCGCGGCCTGCGAGCCCTTCGGGGTGAGGCTGTGAGGAGCGCGTTCTACGAGGGCACCGTGCGCCACCGCCGTCTCGCCGACGGCGGACCCGCGGGCAGTCCGAGCTACGAGTTCGAGCACCCCCTGTTCATGGCCTACCTCGACCTGGAGGAGCTGCCCGTCTGCCTGGAGGGCGGCAGGCTCAGCTCCGCGCGGCGTCCCGCGCTCGCCTGGTTCCGGCGTGCCGATCACCTCGGCGAGCCCTCCGTCGATCTCGCCGAGTCCGTCCGCGCGCTCGTCGCCGAGCGCACCGGCCGCCGGCCCGAGGGCCGGATCGGTCTGCTCACGCATCTGCGCTGCTTCGGGCACAACTTCAACCCCGTGAGCTTCTACTGGTGCTGGAGCGCCGAGGGCGACGGGGCCGAGCGCGTGCAGGCCGTGATCGCCCACGTCACGAACACGCCCTGGGGCGAGAGCCACTCCTATGTGCTCGACGTCGAGCACGCCGCCGACCGCGGCAGCACGAGGATCGCCGCGGGCAGCTTCGAGAAGCGCCTCCACGTCTCGCCGCTGATGGGAATGGACCATCGCTACGAGCTGCGCGTGGGCGAGCCCGGGGAGCGCATCTCCGTGCAGATCTCCTCGACCGAGCACGCGCCGCCCGGTTCGGGGCCGTCCTTCGACGCCACGCTCTCGCTCGCCCGGCGCGAGCTCTCGAGCGTCGAGCTGCGGCGGCTGCTCGCGCGCTACCCCTTCCAGACCGTCGCGATCCTCGCGCGGATCTATGGCCACGCGCTGCGCCTGCGGCTGCGCGGCGCGGTCTACCACCCCCATCCCCGAGGAGCACTGCAAGCATGAGCACCCAGGAGGCAAGGCAGCCCGGTCCCGCCGCGCTCACCCGCCGCGAGTCCACGCCGCCCGCGCGACCGGTCGGGCGCAGCACGCTCGCACGCCTGATCGTGCTCCGCGCACTGCGCGGGATCAGCGGCGGCGAGCTCGAGCTGCGCGAGGGTGGCGAGCGGATCGTGCTCGGTGAGATCGACCCCGCGCGGCCGCTGCGCGCCGTCGTCGAGGTCCGCTCGCCGCGCTTCTACCGGCAGCTGCTGCGCGGCAGCGTCGGCCTCTGCGAGTCCTACATGGACGGGCTCTGGGATTGCGAGGACCTCGTCGCCCTCACGCGCATCGCCGCGTTGAACGTCGCGGGGCTCGATCGCCTGCGGCGGATCTTCGCGCCGCTGCTCGTACCCGTGCAGCGCTGGGCGCGCTTCCTCGCGCGCAACACACCGGTCCGCGCACGGCGGCGGATCGAAGCTCACTACGACCTCGGCAACGAGCTCTTCGGCCTGTTCCTCGACGAGACGATGATGTACTCCTGCGCGCTCTTCGAGCATCCCGAGGCCTCTCTCCGCGAGGCCTCGCTCGCGAAGCTCGAACGGATCTGCGAGCGGCTCGATCTCCGTCCTGAGGATCACGTGCTCGAGATCGGCACCGGCTGGGGCGGCTTCGCCTGCTTCGCCGCCGAACGCTACGGCTGCCGGGTCACCACCACCACGATCTCCCGCGAACAGCACGCCTACGCGACCAGGCGCGTCGCCGAGGCCGGGCTCGCCGATCGCGTCACCGTGCTCTGCGAGGACTACCGCGACCTCGAGGGCACCTACGACAAGCTCGTCTCGATCGAGATGATCGAGGCCGTGGGCTGGCAGTACTTCGGCCGCTACTTCAAGCGCTGCTCGGAGCTGCTCCGCGAGGACGGCGTGATGATGCTCCAGGCGATCGTGATCGACGACCGCGCCTACGAGGTCGAGAAGGCGGGGCGCTCCTTCATCAACACCTACATCTTCCCCGGGGGGTGCCTGCCCTCGCTGGAGGTCATCTCGCGCACGCTCGCGCGCGTCACCGACCTGCGCCAGGTTCACCTCGAGGACATCACCGAGCACTACACGCGCACACTCGCCGCCTGGCGCGAGCGCTTCCTCGACGCGCAAGAGCAGGTCTCCGAGCTCGGGTACGACGAGCGTTTCCGCCGCCTCTGGGAGCTCTACCTCTGCTACTGCGAGGGCGGCTTCGCCGAGCGCCGCATCCAGGACATCCAGCTGCTGCTCGCAAAGCCCGGCTACAGAGCCGAGCCGCTCTCACTCGCCGCGCAGACCCGGACGAGCTGAGCACACGCTCCTCCGGGCGCGAGGCAGAGCCCGCGCACGTAGGGCAAGATCCCCCGCATGCGCCGCGCGCTCTTCGACGATCTGCACGAAGACTTCCGAGCGAGCTTCCGCACCTTCCTGGCGCGCGAGGTGCAGGAGGGCTACGCGGAGTGGGAGCGGGAGGGGATCGTGCCGCGCGAGGTCTTCGCGAAGGCCGGCGCGGCCGGCTTCCTCGCGATGTCCGTCCCCGAGAGCTACGGCGGCGCGGGCGCGGAGGACTTCCGGCTGAACCTCGTGATCGGCGAAGAGTGCCAGCGCCTCGGGCTCGGCAGCTTCGGGCTCGGCATCACGCTCCACAACGACATCTGCCTCCCCTACTTCCTCACCTACGCCAACGAGGAGCAGCGCGAGCGCTGGCTGCCCGGGATCGTGAGCGGCGAGCTGATCACCGCGATCGCGATGACCGAGCCGGGGATCGGCTCGGACCTCGCGGGGATGTCGAGCAGCGCCCGCCGCGAGGGCGAGGAGTACCTCCTCAACGGCGCCAAGACCTTCATCACCAACGGGATCAACGCCGACCTCGTGATCACCGCGGTGAAGACCGACCCGAGCGAGCGCCACCGCGGCATCTCCCTGCTCGTGCTCGAGCGCGGGATGGCCGGCTTCGAGCGCGGGCGCAACCTCGAGAAGATCGGCCAGCACGCGCAGGACACCGCCGAGCTCTCGTTCGACGACGTGCACGTCCCCGCCGCGAACCTGCTCGGCGAGGAGGGCCGCGGCTTCCTCTACCTTGTCTCGAACCTCCCCCAGGAGCGCCTCTCGATCGCGGCGAGCGCGGTCGCCGCCGCAGAGGCGATGCTCGCCTGGACGCTCGACTACGTGCACGAGCGCAAGGCCTTCGGGCAGACGATCGGCTCCTTCCAGAACTCGCGCTTCACGCTCGCCGAGCTGCACGGCGAAATCGAGATCGCGCGGGGTCACATCGACCGCTGCGCGCGGGCGCTCGACGCGGGTGAGCTCACGCCCGAGGAGGCCGCCACCGCGAAGTGGTGGTGCACCGACCTGCAGGGCCGAGTGGCCGATCGCTGCCTGCAGCTCTTCGGCGGCTACGGGTACGTGCTCGAGTACCCGATCGCGCGCGCGTTCGCGGACGCGCGCGTCACCAGGATCTACGGTGGGGCGAACGAGATCATGAAGGAGATCGTCGGACGTTCGCTGGGGCTGTAGGGCCCCCGCCCGGCCCCGACAACTAATCTGGGCCTGATGCCCACCAGCGCCCTCACCTCCGCCGAGATCTCCCTTCCGGGGACCGCGGAGCCCGTCAAGGTCCGCGAGCGGATCGCGCTGCTCGCGGACACCGTCGACATCGTGGGGCTCACCGACAACCACGCGGGGCAGGCACGGATGTCCCCGCTCGCCGCGGTCGCGCTCGCCCGCGAGCAGGGGGTGCGCACGATCGTTCACGTCTCCTGCCGCGACCGCAACCGCCTCGCGCTGCGCTCCCAGGTGCTGGGCGCCGCCGCGCTCGGATCGGAGGGAGTGCTCTGCGTTCAGGGCGACCCCGCGGGCGAGGCGCCGCCCGTTCGCGACATGAAGGCGACCGAGCTGATCGGCCACGTGCGCGAGTGGGCCGAGCCCCGTCCGCTGGAGCCCGGAGCGGTCGTCAACCCCTTCGCCGAGGACCTCGACCGCGAGCTGCGCCTGCTCGAGAAGAAGGTCGCCGCGGGCGCCGCCTTCGTCCAGTCGCAGATGGTCTTCGACCTCGACGGGCTGAGCGCGTTCCTGGAGCGCTCCCGGGACACGCTCGCAGGGGTGCGCTTCTACGCGAGCGTCGCGCTGCTGCGAAGCGCCGCGATGGCCGAGCGCGCCGCCCGGCTCCCCGGCGTCGTGATCCCTCCGGGCGCCCGCCAGGAGATCGCTGCCGGGCGCGGGGTGGAGCTCGCGCGAGGGCTGGCCGCCGAGCTCGCGACGCTCGACGGGGTGGACGCGCTGCACGTCTTCCCGCTCGGCGCCGAGCGCGAGACCCCCGAGGTCGCGGGTGCCTTCCGCGCCGCACTCGGGATGCCCGCCCAGCGCCACTCCGCCTAGACCCCGACGCGCCGCTAGCGGGCGCTATCGTCGCGGGAGGCGCGATCGACGCGCGCCACGATGATGCAGATCGACATCTGGTCCGACATAGCCTGTCCTTGGTGCTACCTCGGAAAACGGCGCCTCGAAGCGGCGCTCGCCTCGTTCGAGCGCGCTGAGGACGTCGCGATCCGCTGGCACAGCTTCGAGCTCGATCCCGGCGCGCCCGCCGCCTACGAGGGCGATCACGCCGAGCGGATCGCGCGCAAGTACGGGCGCACGCGCGAGGAGATGGAGGCCTCGCTCGCCTCGATGCGAGCGATGGCCGCCGCCGAGGGGCTGGAGCTGAACTTCGACCGCGTCCGCGCGGGCAACACCTTCGACGCGCACCGGCTGCTCCAGCTCGCCTTCGAGCACGGGCTGCAGGACCCGATGAAGGAGCGGCTGATGCGCGCCTTCCACACCGAAGGCGAGCTGATCTCAGACCACGCCGTCCTGCAACGGCTGGGCAGCGAGATCGGGCTGCCCGAGGACGCGGTCGCCCAGATGCTCGCGAGCCGCGCCCTCGGCGAGCAGGTGCGTGAGGACGAGCAGACCGCTCAGCAGCTCGGGATCGACGCGGTCCCCTTCTTCATCATCGACCGGCGGCTCGCCGCCCGCGGCGCACTCGACGCGCTCCAGCTGCTCGGCGCCCTGCAGCAGGCCGCGGGCTCGCCCGCCTGAGCACGCTCACGCGGCGGTGGGCCCGCTCAGCGTCTCCTTCGCCATCTCCACGAAGTAATCGAGTGAGGCCGGGTTCGCGAGCGACTCCACGCTCGCCGCCTGCTCGGGCGCCATGCCCATCAGGATCCGCTTGATCGGCACCTCCAGCACCTTGCCCGAGAGCGTGCGCGGCACCTCCGCGATCTGGCGGATCTCGTTCGGCACGTGGCGCGGCGAGCAGTCCTCGCGGATCCTCCTCTTGATCTCCGCGGCAAGATCCTCATCGAGCGTCACACCCTCGCGCAGGACCACGAACAGGATCATCCGCAGCTCGTCTCCGAGCGCTCCACCCGCGCCCTGACCGCCGATGTCCACGACGAGCGAGTCGAGCACCGAATCGACGCGGCCGGCCGCGCGGTAGATCTCGCTCGTCCCCATCCGAACGCCCTGACGGTTGATCGTCGAGTCCGAGCGCCCGTAGATCACCGCCCCGCCCCGTGGCGTGATGCGGATCCAGTCCCCGTGGCGCCAGACCCCCGGGTACATCGCGAAGTAGCTCTCGCGCAGCCGCTCCCCCGAGGGGTCGTCCCAGAGGTAGAGCGGCATCGAGGGCATCGGCTCGCTCACCACCAGCTCGCCCACCTCGTCGATCAGCGAGTTGCCCGCCTCGTCCCAGGACTCGACCTTGCAGCCGAGCGCGCGGCACTGCAGTTCGCCCTCGTACACCGGCAGCAGCGGGCAGCCCGCGACGAACGCGGTGCACACGTCGGTGCCGCCGCTCGTCGAGAACAGCCATGTGTCACCGCCGAGGTGCTCGTAGACCCAGCGGAAGGACTCCGGCGAGAGCGGCGAGCCGGTCGAGCCCACCGCACGCAGCGCGCTGAGGTCGTGTTCGCGGGCGGGCTCGATGCCGCCCTTCTCACAAGACGCGAGCAGGCCCGCGCTCACCCCCATGCAGGTCATCCCCGTACGCTCGGCCAGCCGCCAGAGCGCACCCAGGTCGGGCCAGGCGGGGCTTCCGTCGTAGAGCACGATCGCCGCCTCGGAGAGCAGGCAGCCCACGAGGAAGTTCCACATCATCCAGCCCGTCGTCGTGAACCAGAACATGCGGTCGCCCGGGCGCAGATCCAGGTGCAGGCGCTTCTTCAGCTGCTCGAGCAGGATCCCGCCGTGGCCCTGCACGATCGCCTTGGGCAGCCCGGTCGTGCCGGAGGAGTAGAGCACCCAGAGCGGGTGGTCGAACGGCACCTGCTCAAAGCGCGGGGCGGCCGCCGCGCCCTCGGGGTCGAGCGCGAGCAGCTGCTGCCAGGAGATCGCGCCGGGAGCGAGCGCCGCGGGGTCGGCGCTCGGGTCGAGGTAGGGCAGCAGCACGGCGCGCTGCACCGTCGGGAGCTCCGTGAGGATCCCCGCGGCGACCGTCGAGCGGTCGAAGTCCTTGCCGCCGTGGCGGTAGCCGTCGACCGCGAGGAACACCGTCGGCTCGATCTGCGCGAAACGGTCGATCACGCTCCGCGCCCCGAACTCGGGCGCCGCGCTCGACCACGTCGCCCCGAGTGAGGCCGCCGCGAGCAGGGCGATCACGGTCTCGGGGATGTTCGGCATGTAGGCCACCACACGGTCGCCGCGCCCCACCCCGAGCGCGCGCAGGCCCGCCGCAGCCGCGGCGACCTGCTCGGTGAGCTCCCCCCATGTGATCTCCGCGAGCTCGCGCAGCTCGGAGCTGTGCAGGATCGCGACCTCCGCGGGGTCGTGCCCGGCGAGCACGTTCTCCGCGTAGTTCAGCTCGGCCCCCTCGAACCAGCGCGTCCCCGGCATCTCGTGCGAGCCGAGCACGCGCTCGTAGGGCTTGGACGCGACCACCTCGCAGAACTCCCAGACGTCCGCCCAGAAGGTCTCGAGCTCATCGACCGACCACTCCCAGAGCTGCTCGTAGCTATGGAACTCGCGCTCGTGGCGCGCCGCCGCCCAGTCGAGGAACCGCGCCATCTCGGTCGCGGCCACCCGTGAAGGTGAGGGGATCCACATCGGTTGCTGCTCGGCGCCGCTGCTCATGGGGCTATTCTCGCCGATCGTGGAGCCCTCCGGACTGCGCAGCGAGTTCCCCGTGCTCGAGCGGGTGACCTACCTCAACGCGGGCACCGACGGCCCGCTCTCCGTGCGCGCGGTCACCGCCGCCCGCGCCGAGCTCGAACGCGAGCTCGCCGACGGCCGCACGCACACGCACTTCGAACGCCGCACCGAGCTCTCCGACGCGCTCCGTGCGGCCTACTCCCGCGCCCTGCGCTGCGAGCCCGAGGACCTCGCGCTCACCACGAGCACCACCGAAGGGATCGGGCAGGTCGTCGCCGGGCTCGACCTGCGGCCCGGCGATGAGATCCTCACGAGCGATCAGGAGCATCCCGGTCTGCTCGGCGCGCTCGCCGCCGCACGCGACCTTCGCGGCGCGAGCATTCGGGAGGTCCCACTCGCGCAGATCGCGGGCGAGGTCGGCCCCGCGACCAAGCTCGTGGCCTGCTCGCACGTGAGCTGGGCCACAGGGTGCTTCGCCCCGGCCGCGCTCGCCGAGGTCGCGGTTCCCGTGCTGCTCGACGGCGCGCAGGGGATCGGCGCGGTCGACGTGGACGTCACGAAGCTCGGCTGCGACGCCTATGCGGGCTCCGGGCAGAAGTGGATGTGCGGACCCGACGGGCTCGGCTCGCTTTGGGTTAGCCCCGCCCTGCGCGAGCAGCTCGGCGTCTCCCGGCGTGGCTACGGCAACCTCGAGGAAGCCAACGACGGTCTCGACGCGGTCGTCCACGCCGACGCGCGGCGCTTCGACGCCGCATCGCTCAGCGCGGAGGCCCTCGCATGCGGTCTCGCCGCCGCCGAGGTGCTCGAGGCCCGAGGCTGGCCCGCGGTCTGGGAGCGTGCGCACACGCTCGCCGCGCGGCTCGCCGAGATGCTCGCCGAGCGCGGCCGCGAGCCCGTACCGCGGAGCGCCACCACACTCGTCTCCTTCCCGAGCGAGGACGCCGAGAGCGAGCGCGAGATGCTCGCGGAGAACGGCGTGGTCGTCCGCAACATCCCCGGGCGTCCGTGGCTGCGAGCTTCTGTCGGCGCCTGGAACGACGAGGGGGACCTCAAGCGTTTGGTGGGGACGCTCGCGACGTGACCGAAAGCCCGCGCGGCGAGCCAACGCCGCGGCCGCGTGGGGCATGGCTCGCCGGACTCGGGCTCTCGCTCGCCGCGTCCGCCGTCCTCAACACCGTCCGTCTCTCCCAAAACGGCTACGCGAACATCTTCTACTCCGCCGGGGTCCGCTCGATGCTCGACTCCTGGCACAACTTCTTCTTCGTCTCCTTCGACCCCGGCGGGCTCGTCACCGTCGACAAGCCGCCGCTCGCGCTCTGGGTGCAGGCCGCCTCGGCGAAGGTCTTCGGTTTCTCCCCGCTCAGCCTGCTGCTCCCCGAGGCGCTGATGGGCGTCGCCGCGGTGGCCGTGCTCTACGTGCTGCTCGCGAAGCGCTTCGGCACGCTCGCCGCAGTCGGTGGCGCGCTCACGATGGCCGTGTTCCCCTCCTTCGTGGCGGTCTCGCGAGCGAACGGCGTGGACACGCTGCTGATCCTGCTCCTGCTGCTCGCCTGCGGCGCCGCGATCTCCGCCTGCGAAACGGGCCGCTGGCGCGCGCTGCTCACGGCGGCCCTGCTCGTGGGGCTCGCGTTCAACACGAAGACGCTCGCCGCCTACCTGCTCGTCCCCGCGCTCGCCTTCGCCTATCTCCTCTGCGCCCCCGTCTCGGTGCGCAAGCGGATCCTCCAGCTGCTCGCCGCGGGGGTGCTGATGGGCGCGGTCTCCTTCGCCTGGATCGCCGTGGTCGAAGCGACGCCCGCCTCCCAGCGCCCCTATGTGGGCAGCTCGACGAACAACACGGAGATCGGTCTGACCTTCGAATACAACGGCTTCGGCCGGGTCGAAGGTCAGGCCGGCGGTCCGGGGCAGACACACGGCAAACCCGGGGCGCGCGTACCCGCCGCGCTCGCCCAGCGGATCGACGCCCAGCGCGCGCGTGAACACCCCGCGGTCGCGAAGACCCCCGAAGTCCACTTCCCGCCCGGGCGCAACACGGGCCGCAACCCGACCCCGATTCCCTTCGGGGGCAAGCCCGGGCCGTTCCGGCTGTTCGGCGTCGGGCTCGGCGACCAGGCGGGCTGGACGCTCCCCTTCGCGTTCGCCGGGCTGCTCGCCGCCCTGCTGCTCGCGCTGCTCGAGACGCGGGCCGGCACCCCCGGGACCGACCTCCCCCCCGGTCCCCGTGGCCGGCGCGACCCGCGGCTCGCGACCACGCTCGTGCTCGGTGGCTGGCTCGCCACGGAGGCCGTGATCCTGAGCACGTCGAAGGGGATCGTCCACCCCTACTACGTCTCCGCGCTCGCGCCCGGCGCGGGCGCGATGGCGGGCATCGGCGGCTACGCGCTCTGGCACCTCTGCAGGCGCAGGATGCCGCTGCCCGGCCTGCTGCTCGCCGCCGCCGCGGTGATCGCGACGGCCGCATGCGAGGTGGTGCTGATGCGCCGCTACGAGTACCTCAAAAGCTATGAGGTCGTGCTGCTCGCGGCCGCGCTGCTCGCGCTCGGCGCGATCGCGCTCGCGAGCCTGCTGCGCGCCCCGCGCGCGCTCGCCGCCTCCTGCGCGGCCGCGCTCGCGGTGCTGCTCCTCGTACCCGCGGGCTACGCGAGCACGACCTGGCTCGCACCCGTCGAGTCCACCTTCCCCGCCGCGGGCCCGAGGCAGTCAGCGGGACAAGGAGGGGTCGGGCTGAACGCCCGCGATCTCGCGATCACGCGCGCGGTCAAACGGTACGTGCTCAGCCACCACCCGGGGACGCGCTTCGCGCTCCTCACCGTCGCGGCGGACACGGCCGCGCCGTACATCCTCATGAACATGAACGCGGCGGGACTCGCGGGCTACAGCGGCGTCGATCCGGTGCTGGACGGGAGCGGGCTCGCGCGGCTCGTGCGACGTCACGAAGCGCGCTACGTGCTGCTCGGCGGGGAGTACTCCACGCGCGGAGGCAACCGTGCCTCGCAGGCGGTGCTCGCAGCGTGCCGTCAGCTCGCCCCGTTCGAATGGCAGAGCCCGGTTGCCTACCCCTTCGGGCTCACGCTCTTCGACTGCGCAGGGCACGAAGCGGCGCTCGCCTCCGCCGGCCCCGCCACGACGCACACGGGCCAGGCCAACGGCGGAGCGTCAGGCCGCGACGGCGAGCCCGCGGTGGAAGGCGCGGGCGAAGAGCTCGCGCTCGCGGCCGGCGGCCCAGCGCGGCACGGCGGGATCGCCCTCGGCGATCAGGCGCAGACGGACCTCCTCGTCCTCCAGGTCGAGCTGGGTCCCGCGCACGATCTGGTCGCGCGAGCGCTCGAGGTCCTCAGCTAGTCGGAGCAGAGCGGCGCAGCGGTCGAGACGCTCCACGTCGCCCTCGGCGAACAGCGCGGACATCGGCCCCGGCGAGGGCATGCCCTTGCGGTGGTAACGCGCGGCCTGGGCGATGATCGCCGTCTCCACCGGGGCGAAGCCGGGCAGGCCGCCGTTGAGGATCAGGTAGCGGGAGTGCTTGTGGTGGTCGTCGTAGTCGATCGACATGCCGATGTCGTGAAGCATGCTCGCCGCCCAGAGCAGCTCCCGCTCGCGCGGGTCGCCCTCGTGCAGCCCGAGACGCGCGAGCTCATCGAACATCCCCAGGGCGAGCGTTGCGACGTGACGGGTGTGCGGCCCGTCGATGCGGTACTGCGCGGCCATGTTCATCACGCTCGCACGGCGCACGTCCTCGAACAGCGGGGGGTCCTCCGGGGCGAGCAGGCGATCGAAGAACACACCCTCGCGCAGTCCCGCCTCGGTGGCCTCGAAGGACTCGAAGCCCCCCGCGCGCAGCGCCTCGCGAACGACCACGGCGCCGGCGAGGATCAGGTCGGCGCGCGCGGGCTTGATCCCCGGCACCGAGGCGCGCTCGGCCGCGGGGAGCGCGGCGAGGCGCTCGACCAGCTCATCGAGAGCGTCGATCGAGACGACCATGCCCTGAACCCCGTTCGTCGGCAGCCCCGCCGCGCGCTGCGCTGCGGCCGCGAGGTTGCGGACCGTGCCCCCGATCCCCACGAGCCTGCCGCCCGATCCCTCGCCGAGCCAGGGAGCGGAGGCGAGCTCGGCGGCGATGTGCTCGCGCAGCTCGCTCAGCGCTCGCCGCTTGGCGGGGCCGTTCGGGGGCAGGAAGCGCTCGCTCATCCGCACCGTCCCGAGCCGCCAGGAGCTCGACTCGAGTGCGAGCCGCCCGCGCACCTTCACGAGCTGCATCGAGCCCCCGCCGAGGTCGAGCACGCAGCCGTCGCTGAGCGTGGTGGAGTTGACCGCTGCGAGGTAGCCGTGGTAGGCCTCCTCCTCACGACTGAGCACGCGGATCGGCATCCCGAAGCGCTCGCGCGCCCGCGCCAGGAAGTCCTCCGCGTTCTCCGCGTCGCGGATCGCGCTCGTCGCGACCGCGTCGACCCCCTCGGGGCCGAGACCGCTCGCGTGGCAGAACTGGGCGAACACGTCGAGCGTGGCGAGCGCTCGTTCCATCGGCTCCTCGCCGAGCCGCCCGCTCGCCATCAGCCCCTCGCCGATGCGCACCGGCTCATAGATCTCGTCGGTGCGCCTCCACCAGCCATCGCCGGCCTGGAAGACGACGAGACGGAAGGAGTTCGAGCCCAGGTCGATGACCGCAAGCCTGGTCCTGGCAGCCATCGGCTGAGCCTATTGACCGCCGCGGCGGGGCTAGGAGGGGTCGCGCTTGGCGGCGTGCAACGCACGCTCCGCCTCTGCGAGCACCTCGCGCATGTCCGAGCTGCGCTGGTGCACGAGCGTGAAGCCGATCGAAGCGGTGGGGTGCACGACGCCTTCGCCCGCGTCGACGCTGCACGCTGGGATCACACGTTCGAGGCCCTCCGCAACGACGGCGAGACCCTCGGCGTCGGCGTGAGGGAGCAGCACGGCGAACTCGTCGCCACCGACGCGCCCGATCAGGTCCGTTTCGCGCAGCCGCCGCGTGAGCGCACGTCCGACGGCCTTCAGCGTCTCATCGCCCACGCTCGTGCCGAAGCGGCCGTTGAGCGCGCGGAAGCCGTCGAGGTCGATGATCATCAGGCCCGCCGTCTCGCCGTAACGGTGACAGCGCCCGAGCTGAAGGCGAAGGTCGTGTTCGAACAGGCGACGGTTGCGCAGCCCGGTGAGCGGGTCGTGGTCGGCGAGGCTCAGCAGCTGCTCCTCGAGCTCCTTGCGCGCAGAGATGTCCTGGAGCTGGGCGATGTAGTGCAGCGGCTTGCCGGTGCGGTCGCGCACGAGCGACATCGAGAGGATCGCTGAGACGGTCTCCCCCGCGGCGTCGAAGTAGCGCTTCTCGACCTGGAACGCGGGGATCTCCCCGGCGAGCAGGCGGCGGCGCTCGGTGGCGTCGTTGCCCGCGTCCTCGGGGTGGATGATCCCGTCGTAGCGCTTGCCGATCAGCTCATCGGAGGTGTAGCCCGTGATCTCGCAGAGCGAGCGGTTGACAAGCAGCCAGCGCCCCTCCGTGTCGATCAGGCCCGTGCCGATCGGTGCGTGCTCGAAGATCTCCTCGAAGCCCTCGGTGCGCCGGGGGGTGATGAGGTCGGCGTGGCGTCGCGCGGTGATGTCGAGCACGACGGCAATGCCCCCCTCCACGTTCGAAAGGTCCTCCGCGGCAGGAGCTCCGTCGCTGAGAAGCGGCCCCGCGTCGACCATCAGGCAGTGGCGTTCCTCGGCCGTCCAGATCTCGCGGGTGCGCGTCTCGCCTTCGAGCGCCGAGCTGAACAGCGGCTCGAAGCGCTCCCAGAACTCCGCGGGGAAGGCGTCGGCGAGGAAGTTGCCCTCGCGGCAGATCTCCGGGTCGCCCATGCGCTCGATCGCCTGCCCGGCCGTGAGCACGAAACGCAGCTGCCGATCGAAGACGATCACGAGCGCCTCGGGCAGCTCGCGCAGCGCAGCGCTCGCGGCATGATCCGCGCTCGCCAGCAGCTGCTCGGGTCCCATTGCGGGGTTCACGCGCCAAGCATCGACCAAAGCGGGGCGAACCTTGACCATCCCTGCACATCTCCGCGCGCGCGAGGAGATCCGCGCGAGTGCGATCTCAGGGGCGGATGAAGGTCTCGGGGTCCGGGCCGGTGCGCCGGCCCGCGTCGAGCGCGTCGATCGCGGCGAGCTCCTGCTCGGAGAGCACGAAGGAGAAGACATCGAAGTTCTCGACGATCCGCTCGGGCGTGACGGACTTCGGGATCACGACATTGCCGATCTGCAGGTGCCAGCGGATCACCACCTGCGCGGGGGTGTGCCCGTGGCGCTCGGCGATCTCGAGGATCGCGGGCTCGTCGAGCACCGCGCCCTGTGCGAGCGGGCTCCACGCCTCGGTGAGGATCCCGAGCTCCTCGTGCTCGCGGCGCAGCCCCACCTGCTGCAGATGGGGGTGCAGCTCGATCTGGTTGATCGCGGGGGTCTCCCCCGTCTCGGCGATCAGCCGCCGCAGGTGGGCGGGTTCGAAGTTCGAGACGCCGATCGAGCGTACGAGCCCCTCGTCGCGCAGCTCGATGAAGGCCTTCCACGTCTCGAGGTAGCGGTCGTGCGCGGGGACGGGCCAGTGGATCAGATAGAGGTCGATGTGTTCGAGCTCCAGGCGCTGAAGGGACTTCTCGCAGGCACGGCGCGCCTCGTCGTAACCCTGGTCCTCGTTCCAGCACTTGGTGGTGATGAAGACCTCGCCACGGTCGAGCCCGCTCGCCCTGAAGCCCTGGCCGACGGCGCCCTCGTTGCGATAGGCCGCGGCCGTATCGATGTGGCGGTAACCGGCTTCGAAGGCGCGGACGACCGCCTCGGTGGTCTCCTCAGGAGGGACCTGGAAGACCCCGAAGCCGAGCTGCGGGATCGCCTCGCCGCCGCGGAGCTCCACATCGGGTACCTGGTTGGTCGGTGCGGTCATTGCAGTCTCGTCTGCCCTCGGGGGGCGAAGCCTAAACCGCCGCGCGACGGCGCGCTCTACCCTGACGGGATGGGGAGCGCAGGGTGAGAGCGCCGAGGACGCCGGGTATGCGCGCGGCGCGACGAGCCTACGCGGCGCAGCTGCAGGCGCAGCGGGGCGGGGCGCCCGCGAGCGAGCTGCTCGCGGCGGCTGCGCAGGAGAGATCCGAGCGCGCGCTGACCCGACGCGAGCTGCTCGGCGCCGGCGCGACGCTCGCCGCCGGAGCGGCCCTCGCCCATCCCGCCGCCTCACTCGCGCGCGCGGCGAAGCGGCCGGGCGCCCCCCGGATCGCGATCGTGGGCGGCGGCCTCGCGGGATTGCGCTGCGCACACATGATCTGGACCGAAAGCCCGGGCGCGCCGCTCGCGGCGACGGTCTACGAGGCAAACGAGGAACGCGCCGGAGGGCGCTGCTGGACGCTGCGCGGCTTCTTCGCCGGAGGCCTCGAGACCGAGCACGGCGGCTCGTTCCTGAACACGAACCAGACTCGCGGTCCGCGGTCTCGCGGCGAAACTCGGGCTGGCCGAAGAGGTCGTCGACGGCGGCGATCTCCCCACGGGAGAGGAGGTCTTCTTCATCGGGGGCGCGCTCTACACGCTCGCCGAAGCGCAGGCGGACTGGGAGAGCTTCGGTTTCGCGGCGTTCCGCAAGGCGGCGAAGCAGGCCGCGCACGGCGGAGGCGAAGCTCGACTCGACGCGATGTCCGTGCCCGAATGGCTCGACTCCACGCCGATCGGGGCGAGCAGCCGCTTCGGGCGGCTGATGATGGCGAACACCGTGACGGAGAACGGGGGCGACCCCTCCGAGCAGTCCGCGCTCGACCTGATCGAACTGCTCAGCGGCAACCCGCTGCGCTCGCTCGAGCCGCTCCCCGGGGACGACGAGCACTTCCACATCGTGGGTGGCAACGACCAGCTCGTGACGGGGATGATCGACGCGCTCCCCGCGGGGACCGTGCAACACGGCCGGGAGCTCACCGCCGTGCGCGCGAACGCGGACCGATCGATCGCGCTCGCTTCGCCTCGGGAGCAGAAGCGACGGCGGACTACGTCGTGTTCGCTCTTCCCTTCAGCACGCTGCGCGACGTCGACCTCTCGAAATCCGGACTGAGCGCCGAAAAGCGGCGCGTGATCCGCACGATGGGGATGGGCTCGAACGCTAAGGTCCATCTCGAGCTGACTCACAAGACCTGGCCCGCGCTCGGCTACTCCGGGGCGACCTACGGCGAATGGCAGCGCCTCGCCTGCGGCTGGGACGACACGGTCCAGCTCGGGGCGAGCGCGAGCCCTGCGCTCTACCTCGCGTTCCCCGGCGGCCATGTGGGGGCGAGCGGCCTGAGCGGAGCGGCGCACGGGCCCGCCCCCGCGGCGGACGTGAGCTTCGCGCTCGGCGAGATCGAGCACGTCTTCCCCGGCACGAGCGCAGCGTTCACCGGACGCGCCTACGAGGACCACTGGGCGCTCGATCAATGGGTGCACGGGGCGTACTCCTACTACCGCGTGGGCCAGGCGGAGAGCTACGGGAAGATCGCGGGAGCGACCGAGTCGCGGATGCTCTTCGCGGGCGAGCACACCTCGATCGTGAACATCGGCTTCCTCGACGGAGCGGTCGAAACGGGAGAGCGCGCGGCGCGGCGGCTGCTGCGCAAGCTCGCCTAGCGCTCGGGCGGCGTCTCGCCCTCGTAGTAGTCCACCGTCTCGGCCGCGCGGAAGATCGCGTCGAGCCCCTCCCCCGGCCCGCGCTCGAAGACCCCGATCTTGCCCGAGTCCAGGTAGGAGACCACGTCGGGCTCGCCGCTCGTCGAGCAGGAGAGGAACCGCACCGTCTCCCCCGTCTCGTTGAGCAGCTGATGGGCGCCCGCGGGACCGCGCTCGAAGGAGACGACCTCGCCCTGCGCGAGCACGCGCCAGCCCTGCGGGGTGCGCAGGCTCGGAGCGCCCTCGAGCACGATCAGGAGCTCCTCCTCGGTGTAGTGGAAGTGGTAGGGGTAGGCGGCCTGCCCGGCGGGCAGCTCCCAATAGGCTCAGACCGAGCCGGCTCGCTCCCGCCTGGCGCCCGATCCGCGCGCGCCGCGCCTGGAACCCCTCGTGTTCGCGCAGCTGATCGAAATCGGGGTCGCTCGATGTTGGGCATCGCGGCGAGGCTACTGGACGCAGCGCGCCGTGCGGGGTTTGACGAGCGGCCCTCGATGGCCTAGCTTCATGGGGCGGTTCGAGGGAGCCGCGCAAGGTTCAAGGAGGGACGGAGATGGGGGCATCGAGGGGGAACGGACGCCGCTTTGCGCAACGCGTGATCGCTGCGCTCGCGATCGGGGACGTGGCTTACAGGCTGCTCGCACGCGAGCCGCTGCGCCGCGCGCTCGGGATCGAAACAAGTCAGGCCTGAGACAGGTCGTCCAGCCGAGCGGCGCGCGCAGGTCGGCGCGCCGTCCCGGCTGCGACCCCCACGGGCCGGGCCGGTGTCCGCTCCGGGCACGCTCGGCGCGTCCAGCGCAAGCTCGGCGGGGCTCACGCGTCGCGGCGAACAGCCCGATAAACGGGTGTGCGGGTGCAAGCCGAATCGAGTGTGCTGGACGTGGCGGCTTTGCGCATCCGCGAAGCGACGATCGCGGTCGCGGTGCCGATGACGTTCGGGGTCAGCCTGCTCGGGCTGCTCTACGTGGGCTTCACCTGGAACCGCCCGAACCGCCTCGAGCTCGCCGCGCTCTTCATCCTCTCCGCGGTCTCGGTGATCGGGGTCTACAAACTGCGAGAGCGGATCGTGCGCAGCCGCTGGCGCGAGGCGCTGTTCCTCAGCTGGTCGATGAGCGACCTCGTGATGATCGTGGTGGGCACGCTCGCGGACGGCGGCACGCGCAGCCCACTGGTGCTCGTCTTCTTCATGCCCGTCGTCTTCTCGGCGACCTCCTACCCGCTCGCCTCGGTGGTCGCGGTGGGCGTGGGCTCGATCGTGAGCTTCGATCTCGTCGCGATCCTGGCCGGCGGCGCGAGCCCGGCCTACCAGGTCTCCTTCGCCTTCGCACTGCTCTGCACCGCGAGCGTGAGCGCATGGCAGGCGCAGAACCACAAGCGCCAGCACCGAGCGCTCGCAACCGCCTCGCGCACCGACCACCTGACGGGCTGCCTGAACCGGCGCGGCTTCCAGGAGCGCGCGATGGCCGAGCTCGCGGCGGTCGCGCGCGGCGGCGAGGGCGGGGCGATCGTGATGCTCGACATCGACGAGTTCAAGCCGGTCAACGATCGCTACGGGCATGCGGCCGGCGACGAGCTGCTCTGCTGGGTCGTGCAGACGCTGCAGGCGACGGTCCGGCCCTCGGATGCGATCGGGCGCCTCGGCGGGGACGAGTTCGCCGTGCTGCTGAGCGAGGTCGACGCGGACGGCGCGCGCGAACGCGCGACGCAGCTCGCGGAGGCGCTGGCCGAGCGGGCGCCGACGTCGCTGGGGGTGGCGCTCTTCCCCGAGGACGGCAACGATCTCGACGCGCTCACGCGCCGCGCGGATGCGCGTCTCTACGCGACGCGCAAGGGGCGCTACGAACGCGAACGCGAGAGCTCCGGGACCGCCGCGATCTACGACCCCGAGGCGGCCGCGGCGAAGCAGGGCTCGACCTTCGGCCCGGTCGATCTGTGGCGCGCGGCGCTCGAGGCGATGCCCTCCCGGGGCAAGCGCGAAGAGGACGGCGAGACGCTGCAGTCCGCGCTGCTCGACGAGATCGACGCGTCTGTGCTCGCGACGGACATGAACGGCGTGGTGATCAGCTGGAACAGCGGCGCGGAGGCGCTCTACGGCTGGTCCGCGGAGGAGGCGGTGGGGCGCAACGCACGCGACCTGGTGGTGCCCGAGGACACCGCGGCAGCGGAGCGCCTGCTCGAGGAGCTGAGCCGGGACGGCCGCTGGGACGGCGAGCTCGAGGTTCGGCGCAAGGACGGAACGCTCTTCACCGCCTACGTGCGCAACCGCCTCGTGCTCGACGATCACGGGGCGCCCTCCGCGATCGTGGGCGTCGCGCTCGACATCTCCCAGCGCGTCGAAGCGGAGACCGCGCTGCTGCAGTCGCGCAACTACGCGCAGGCGGTGACCGAATGCATGGGCGAGGGCCTGTTCACGGTCGACCTCGAGGGCCGGATCACCTACATCAACCGCGCGGCGGAGCAGATGCTCGGCGCGCGCGAAGGCGAGCTGCGGGGACGCGAGGCGGGGCTGGCCGTCTTCGCGCCGCGCGAGGACGCTCGCGCGAGGACGCTCGCGGAGAGCCCGATCGGCCGCGCGCTCAGTCGCGAAGTGACCGTGCGTGTCGAGGAGGATCGCTTTGCGGGCGCGGAGGGTGAGCTCCCCGTGGCCTACACCGCGGCGCCCTTCCGCACGGCGGACGGGATGCAGGGCTGCGTGGTGATCTTCCAGGACATCCGCGAGCGCAAGCACCGCGAAGCGCAGAGCCGCCGCGACGCGGAGACGCTCGCGGTGATGAAGCGCGTCGAGGACGCGCTGCTGAACGAACGCTTCGTGCTCCACGCCCAGCCGATCGTCGATCTGGCGAGCGGCCGCACGATCCGTCACGAGCTGCTGCTGCGGATGATCGAAGCGGACGGCCGCGTGGTCGCACCGGGGGAGTTCCTCCCCGCCTGCGAGCAGAACGCGATGATCGGGGAGATCGACTGGTGGGTGATCCGGCAGGCCGCGCAGCTCGCGGGCGCGGGCAGCCCGGTCCAGGCGAACATCTCAGCGCGCTCGGTCGGCGACCCGGACGTGCTCGAGCACATCGAACGCTGCGTGGAGCAGTGCGCTGTCCCCCCGGGAGCGCTGATCTTCGAGATCACCGAGACCGCGGTCGTCGACGACGAGCGCGCGGCGCGCACCTTCGTCGAACGGCTGCACGCGCTCGGCTGCGGCGTGGCGCTCGACGACTTCGGGACGGGCTACGGGAGCCTCACCTACCTCAAGCAGATGCCCGTCGATCACCTGAAGCTGGACATCGAGTTCGTCCGCGACCTCGCGGAGAACGAAGCGAGCCGGCACGTGGTGCAGGCGGTGATCGCGCTCGCGCGCGACTTCCACCTCGAGACGGTGGGCGAGGGCGTGGAGGACGAGCGCACGCTCAGCCTGCTCCGTGAGCTCGGGGTGGACTACGCGCAGGGCTACCACCTCTCCCGCCCCGAGCCCTTCCTCGAGCGGCCGGGCGACCTTCACGCGATCCCGGAGATCGAGTGCGCGACGCTCCCCGAGGCGCAGCCCACGAGCGAGACCGTGAGCGTGCCGAAGGCGGAGCGGGTCTAGCGCGCCGGGCTGACCGCGTACCAGTCGAGCTTCAGGTCGGGCGAGCGCTCACAGACCTGACCGACGGCTTGCAGCACCGCCTCGCGGTCGATTTCCGAGCGTTCGTCCTCCGTTCTCCAAGCGGAGTCCTCGCGGTCGAGCCGAGCCCTGATCTCGCCACCGACCTTCGAGAACATGACGTCCTCTCGGCGCGCGGGGATGCGCTCGCTCAACAGGTCCAGGACGCCCTCCGGAGGCTTGACTGCTGCGTGTCTCGTGACTCTGAACCTCATGGGGGGATCGTAGCGCCGAGCGGCCGGATTGCAAGATGTGGAATGCGGAGGTTTGCAGGTCTTTTCCGAGGTTGCCGGCCCCTTTCCGGAGTCGCCGGACCTCAGTAGGACTTCGGCAGCCCGAGCGAGTGCTCGGCGACGTAGTTGAGCACCATCTCCTTGGAGACGGGCGCGGTGCGCGCGACACGCACTCCCCACCAGAGATCGCTCAGCCCGTACTCGAGCGCGAAGCCGTTGCCGCCGTGCGCCTGGATCGCGCTGTCGACGCAGGCGATGCCCGCCTCGGCCGCGGCGTACTTCGCCATGTTCGCGGCCTCGCCCGCGCCGGGCACGCCCGCGTCGCAGAGCGCGGCGGCCTTGCGGGTCATCAGCCGCGCGAGCTCGAGCTCGATCTTCGCGGCCGCGAGCGGATGAGCGACCGCCTGATGGGTTCCGATCGGTTTGCCCCAGACGCAGCGCTCCCGCGCGTAGGCCGCGCCGCGCTCGAGCGCGAGCCGGCCGACGCCGGTCGAGATCGAGGCGCCCATGATGCGCTCCGGGTTGAGTCCGTCGAAGACGACCCCGAGGCCGCCGTTCTCGCCGCCGATCAGCCGGTCCTCGGAGACCTCGACGTCGTCGAAGAAGAGCGTCCACTGGCGGTCGGCGCCGCGCACCGCCATCGGGATCGCCTCGCGCGTGAAGCCGGGGGCGTCGACGTCGACGATCGCGAGCGAGGGCAGGCCGAGCTCGCCGTTGGCAAGCCGCGTGCGGGCGACGACGAGCACGGCGTCGGCATCCTCGACCCCGGAGATGTAGACCTTCTGCCCGTTGAGCAGATAGCGCTCGCCCTCGCGGCGCAGCGAGGTGGAGAGCTTGTGGGAGTTGCTGCCCGCGTCGGGCTCGGTGATCGCGAAGGCGACCTTCGTGGTGCCCGCGCCGATCCCGCGCAGCCAGCGGTCCTTCTGCTCGGGAGTGCCGTGCTTGGTGAGGATGCTGCCCACGATCGCGGGCGAGACGACGATCAGCAGCAGCGAGCATCCCGCCGCGGCGATCTCCTCGCCGACCCAGGAGAGCGCGGTCATGCCGAGCCCGCCGCCGCCGAACTCCTCGGGGATGTTCACGCCCATGTAGCCGCGCTCGGCGAGCGCATCCCAGAGCTCGCTCGGCGGCTCGCCCGCGTCGCGCTTGCGGTCCATGTACTCGCGCCCGAAGCTCGCGCAGATACCGGCGACCGCCTCGCGCAGGAGCGTCTCCTCCTGCGTGGGGACGAACGAACCGCTCGCGCTCTCGGTGGCCGCCATCGCGGTGATCGTATGCGACTAGGCCGTCGGGGTCTGAGCGGCGCGGGCGAGCCACATCGCGCTCGGGTATCCGAGCAGCCCGACGGCGCCGAGTGCGAGGAAGGCGGCGAGCTGCTCGTGGACGAGCGCCTGCACGATCAGCGCGACGACGAGCCCGCCGAGGTTGCCCGCGAGCCAGATCAGCGCTCCGGCGGTACCCGCGGCGGCGCCGGCGAGCGCCTCGATCGCGGTGAGCAGGACGGGGAGCGCGGGGAGCAGCGCGGCGCCCATCAGCACGAGGACGATCGCGCGCACGCCCACCCAGGGGAAGACTCCGAGGGCGACGCAGCCGAGCGTGCCCACGCTCACCGCGATCAGGGTGAAGCGAGGCTCGGCCTGGCGAGCGGCGACGCGCTGCGGGATCACCGCGCAGCCGACCGTGCCCGCGACGACCATGCCCACGAGCAGCGCGCCCGCTGTGGTTTCGGAGACACCGTCGGGTTCGAGCAGGGTCTGCAGCCAGGTCGCGATCGCGACGAAGATCCCGAAGCCCACGAAGACGAGTCCGCACAGCGCGCGGACGGTGGGCATCCGCCAGAGCGCGCGTGCGGCGCCGCCTTCGATCGCGGCGTGCTCGTCGCCCTCACGGCCGGGCTCGCGGAGCGCGATCAGGAGGGCGAGCCCGGCGAGCGCGCTGATCGCACCCTCGACTACGAGCAGCCGTTCGATGTGGCCGTGGGCGCCGAGCGTCGGGCCCGAGGATCAGGGCGAGGAGCATCCCCAGGAAGCCCGCGCCCGCACCGACCGCGATGCCCGCGGGGCGCTCCTTGGCCGGGAGGTACTGCCCGGCGAGCTTGCTCACCGCGCTGAGTGCGACGGGCTGGGCGAGAGCGACGAGGGCCTGGCCGGCGAGCGCCCAGCCGAAGGTCTCGCCGCCGAGCCGGAGCAGCCCGCCCGCGGCGACGAGCAGACCGCTGAGGGCGAGCGCAGGACGAAACCAGCGATCCAGCAGGACGCCCGCGGGGATCGCGAGCAGCACGTAGAGCAGCGGGAAGATCTCCGCGAGCCAGCCGACCGTTCCGTTCGAGACGCCGTAGCGATGTGCGGTCTCGGTCGTGATCGCTGCGTAGGTGAGCCAGAGCAGGTTCGATGCGGCGCACACACCCGCGTAGGCGATGACCACGGGCCACCCGCGGTGGGTTCGGGTCGCTCCGCTCATTCCGAGCGCGAGGGTAGCGGTGTTCAGGGGAGTGCGGGCCGCGCGTAACGGCGGCGGGGGTGGCGGGACTAGGCGGTGTCAATGTCCTCGTCTGAGAAGGAGTCCTCATGAAGAGAAGGATCAGCCGCGTGCTCGGTGCGCTCGTGAGCGTGGGCGTGCTCGCCGCCGCCACGACGGGGGCCACGGCGTTCGCCGACGGCCCCGGTCAATCCCCCTTCCCCCTGCAGGGACCCGGACGCGCGGTGTTCGTGCAGACCGACGGGCTCGCAGGGAACCAGGTCGTCGTCTACGACCGTCGCGGAGACGGGACGCTGTCCTACGCCGCCACGTACCCGACCGGCGGCCTGGGCGGAGCAGCTGACGGGCTCCGTCGTCGATCACACGGCCTCCCAGGGCTCCCTCACCTACGACCGCCGCGGACAACGTCCTGCTGGCCGTGAACGCGGGCAGCAACAGCGTCTCGGTCTTCTCGGTCTTCGGCGACCGTCTCTTCCTGCGCCAGGTGGTGAGCTCGGGCGGCACCTTCCCGGTCAGCGTGACCGCCGGTCACGGACGCGTCTTCGTGCTCAACGCGGAGAACGGCGGGAGCATCCAGGGCTATTTCGTGCTCGGCGGGCATCTGCTCCCGATCCCCACATTGCACCGCTCGCTCGGGCTCGCCACCGAGAACCCCGGCGAACCGGAACAGTTCACGCACACCCCGGGCGAGGTCGCGCTCTCCCCGGACGGATCGAATCTGATCGTGACCACGAAGGCGGCGGGACAGTCGGTCGAGGTGTTCAAGGTCTCTCCCTTCGGCCTCTCGCCGAAGCCGGTTGTGACTCCCGGACCCGACGGTGCCGTTCGCGGTGACCTTCGATCAGCAGGGACATCTGCTCCTGTCTGAGGCCGCGGGCGACCTCGCGAGCTTCCGGATCGAAGCGAGCGGCGCGCTCTCGCCGATCGCGTCGGTGGCGACGAACCAGGCCGCGACGTGCTGGGTCACCCCGGCCGCGGGGTACTTCTTCACCTCGAACGCGGGCAGCGGGACCGCTGACCGGGTTCAGCGACTTCTTCACGGGTCAGCTGACTCTGCTCGGTAACACCGCAACGCACCCGGGCACGGTGGACGGGACCTCGGCGGGACGCTACCTCTACGTGCAGGGCGGAAAGGAAGGGACCGTCGACGAGTTCGCGGTCACTCCCGCGGGAAGCCTCGTGGCGATCGGTTCGTGGTGGTTCCGAACGCAGCGGGTGGCGAGGGGATCGCGAACAACTAGCGGCGCCTCGCCCGCACCGGCCGGCGCTCTCGTGCGGAGGATCGCTCCGCACGAGGCAGCCCGCCTCTCCCGCTCCCGGAAGCCTCGCAGCGGCGTAACGAGTCCGGGCAAAACGGGACTGAACATTCGCGAACAAAAAGCCTCGATGAAGGGAGACAGCAATGCGCGGGAAGAGATCCTCGTCCCCCACCGAGACCCGCCGGTCCAGAAGAGCGAGGCGGAGTGGCGCAGCGAGCTAACGCCCCGAGCAGTACGACGTGCTGCGGCGTGCGGGAACGGAGCCGCCGTTCACCGGCGAGTACGTCTACAACAAGGCAGAGGGCGTCTACGCCTGCGCGGCATGCGGTAGCGCGCTGTTCGGTTCCGAGGCGAAGTTCGACTCGGGAACGGGCTGGCCGAGCTTCACCGAGCCGGCGGTCGCGGAGGCCGTCGAGCTGCGAGCGGACAACAGCCTCTTCATGCGCCGCACCGAGGTCCTCTGCCGCAGCCTGCGGAGGCCACCTCGGGCACGTGTTCGACGACGGCCCCGGCCCGAACGGGCAGCGCTTCTGCATCAACTCGGCGGCTCTCAGCTTCGACGACGCCGCGGGCAAGCGCCGCCTAGGCATCGAGGCCCGCGCCGCGCCGGCGATCAGCGCGGCGGGCGCGCGCTAGGATCCCCGCATCCCGGCCGCGCGCATCAACGCCTCGCGGGTCGCGGGGTCCGCGGGAGCGCACGGGCATCTCACCGAGCGTGAGGACCATCTCTCGCATGTCCTCCAGGTAGGCGGTGCAGCCGTCGCACTCGGCGAGGTGCGCCTCGAACCGGGCTCGTTCCGCGGCGGGCAGGGCGTCCTCGAGGTAGTCGGTCACGAGCTCCACGAACTCGCTGGCAGACCATCGGCGCGGGATCCGCGACGGCGGCGGAAGAGCTTCATCGCTTTGCCTCACCTGCTGGGTCGGAGAGCGCCGAGCGGAGCTTGGACCGACCGCGATGTAGGAGGACTCTCTGGTTGCCCTCGGAGATGTCGAGCATTTCACAAACCTCTTTCGAGGATAGTCCGACGATGTCGCGCAGCGTTACGATCGCGCGCTGCTGCGGGGGAAGCCGCGTCGATCGCAGCGATGAGCTCGGTGCGCAGCTCGCGCGCGAGCGTGTGGGTCTCGGGGTCGGTGTCCAGGCGTGGCGGGGCGCTTCGCCAGCGTCCGTCGTTGCCGAAGGCGCTCTCCTCCACCGCGGGCGCATCGTCGGGTTCCAGGGCGGAGAAGGGCAGGCTGCGGGCGTCCTTCACCGCGCGCGTCCTGGCGCGGTTGACGAGGATCGTGAAGATCCACGTCTTCAACGAAGATCGGCCCTCGAAGCGAGCGAGCCCTTTGACGACGCCGAGCCAGGTGTCCTGAACCACTTCCTCGACGGCGCTCCCGGTGCGCACGAAGGTCCGGGCGACACGGCGCAGCGAGGAGTCATAGCGCGCCATCAGCGTTTCGAACGCGCTCTCGTCTCCGCCCTGAGCCGGCTCAGGAGCGTCTCGTCCTCATCCACGCCGGGCAAGTTATTCGACCTCGTCCGTCCGTGAGCCCGGTAGGGCTGCGCCATGGGCCCGCCTGGACTCGAACCAGGGACCTACCGATTATGAGTCGGCAGCTCTAACCAACTGAGCTACGGGCCCGTCGCCGCCCTTGGCCTTTCGGCCTTGGGCAGGCGAGGCAGACGCTACCGCTCTGGGCGGCCGCCGAGCGGCGGCGCAGGTGCGACTCACGGATAGGTGACGACGAGCCTCGTGGCGGGTTCCAGACTGCCCGTGTCTTCGCCGCCCACGAAACGACCGACGTAGCAGATGCGCTGCGTGGGCTTCTTCGTCATTTCCCCTTCGGGGCACAGGCCCACCTTGATCGTCGTCTGGAACCTGCCCTTCGCGTCGGTCATCACCGAGGTCGTCGCGCCTTCGACGCACGGGTCGGCGGGGTCGAGCCAGAAGGTGCGGCCGCACTCACGGAGCACGATCGTCGTGCTCGCGGGGAAGCCTCTGCCTTTCACCGTCGTTTCGGTGTTGACCATCGCCTTCCGCGGGTGAACTGTGAGCTTCGCTTCGCCCGGGCTCGCCGCGGCGACAGCAGCGCAGCAGAGCGCGAGAGCCGCAGCGGCAACTGCGCTGCGGCCGAGGATCCTGCGTGAGTCGAGCATTCCCTTCCTCCCGGGTTGCGACTTCGATCCTCGCCCGAGTCTACGCCTGTCCAGCGGCGCCGTGTGGCGCGCGCCGAGCGCGCCGCGGGCGTGCCTCGATGTGGGATGCTCCCGCCGCCGTCCGCTGGGGGCGGCCCAAGAGTCGGCACTAGAGGAGGGACGGCTGATGGCCGCAGAGAAGGCAGCGATCGTCACGGGTGCGTCGAGCGGGATCGGACTCGCGATCGCCAAAGTGCTCGGCGAGGAGGGCTACGCGCTGACCGTCGCCTCGCGCCGTCCGGAGAAGCTCGAGGGCGCGGTCAAGGAGCTGCGCGACCTCGGCCACGAGGTCGAGTCGCTCGCGGTCAACGTCTCAGACGAGGAGCAGATCAAGCTCGTGGTCGACACGCACAGGGAGCGCTACGGCCGGCTCGACGTGCTCGTGAACAACGCGGGTGTGGGGGTTGGCGCGCCGGTCGCGGAGCTGCAGACCAAGCACGCGGACATGCAGATGTCGATCAACCTGCGCTCGATCTTCCTCTTCTACCGCGAATCGATGGGCATGCTGCGCGAAGCGGCCGCCGAGCACAAAAACGCGCTGGTGGTGAACACCTCTTCGATCTCGGGCAAGCACGGCGAGGGCTGGCTCTCCGTCTACTCCGCGACGAAGCACGGCGTGGTGGGCTGGACCGAAGCGATGAACAAGGAGATCGGCGGCGAGGGCATCAAGTCGACCGCGCTCTGCCCCGCGTTCGTCGACACGCCGATGACCGACTTCGTCAAGGAGCACGTGCCCGCCAACGAGATGATCCGTCCCGAGGACATCGCGGAGTCCGTGCGCTTCCTGCTCCGTGTCTCCCCCGCCTGCGTGGTGCCGGAGATCATGTTCGTCCGTCCCGGCGAGGGGATCTAGACCCAGCGGGACGACGGGCGCGCTCAGGCGGGCTGCAGCTCGCGCCGGGCGCGGGCGAGACCATCGCGGTGAGCGCTCTGCGCGCCGGCTTCGAAGCGAAGCCGAGCGCGCGCGCCCGGGCGCAGTCGGCCGGCGCGGATCTCGCCGGCGGGGTCGTGCGAGTCGTCGGAGCGTCGTTCGCGGCCACGGCGACGGACGCCCTCGGCGATCAGCGTGCGGTGCTCGGCGATCGCGCGGTCGAGCTCCATGCCATCGGCCTCCTCGAGGCTCGCGCGCAGCTGGGAGACGAGGATCCGCAGCTCGCGTCTCGGTCGCCGGGCGGCTCGCGCCGCCGGTGCGTGCGAAGCGGTCCCAGGACTTGGCGAACGAGATGAAGTCCGTGCGACCACCGCTGCGGTGCGCGGCGAGCATCGGGCAGACGCCCCCGGAGCCGTCGGTGTACGCGCCCACGATCACGCGGTCCGCCGCGCGTCACGCCCTCGAGCATCGCGCGCCGGGTGGCGACGGGCAGGCAGTCGATCGCCAGTCGCAGGCGCTCGATCGGGCTGTTGTTGCGGCGGCGGTTTCGCATAGGCTGTGCTCCGAACTGGCCGTCCGGCCAGCCCCGCTGAGGCCGCGCCAAGACTAGGTCAGCACCTCCCCATCGGCAACAAAAGCCCTGCAGCTGAAAGGAAACTTGCATGAAGCTCGGCATCCACATCGGTTACTGGGGTCTCGGCCTCACCTCCGAGGACCAGTTGCAGATCGTGCAGGAGGCCGAGCGGCTCGGCTACGACTCGGTGTGGGCAGCGGAGGCCTACGGATCGGACACGGCGACCGTGCTCGGCTGGCTCGCGGGGCAGACGAGCAAGATCAAGCTCGGCTCGGGGATCTTCCAGATGCCGGGTCGCTCCGCCGCGATGACCGCGATGACCGCAGCCACGATCGATCAGCTCTCCGATGGGCGGATGCTGCTCGGGATCGGCTCCTCCGGCCCACAGGTCGCCGAGGGCTGGCACGGGCAGCGCTTCGCCAAACAGCTGCAGCGCACGCGCGAGTACGTCGCCGTGGTGCGGATGGCGCTCGCTCGCGAGCGCGTGGAGTTCCACGGCGAGACGCTCGATCTGCCGCTGCCCGACGGCCCGGGCAAGGCGCTCAAGCTCACGATCTCTCCGGTGCAGGAGCAGATCCCCGTCTACCTCGCCGCGATCGGTCCGAAGAACACCGAACTCGCGGGCGAGATCGCCGACGGCTGGATCCCCACGCTGTTCTCGCCCGAGCACGTGGGCGAGCTGCTCAAGCTGCTCCAGGACGGCGCGGCGCGCAGCGGCAAAAGCCTCGAGGGTTTCGACATCGCGCCGACGGTGAGCCTCTGCATCTCCGACGACCACGAGGCCGCGCGGAACACGATGCGCGCCTTCATCGCGCTCTACGTTGGCGGCATGGGCTCGCGCAAGCAGAACTTCTACAACCAGCTCGTGAGCCGCTACGGCTACGAGGCCGAGGCGAAGACGATTCAGGACCTCTACCTCGAGGGCAAGCGCGAGGAGGCGATGGCGGCGATCCCCGACACGTTGATCGACACGGTCTCGCTCTGTGGCCCCAAGGACGTGGTGCGCGAGCGTCTCGCGGCCTACCGGGACGCGGGCGTAGGCACGCTCGGCGTGACCCCGACCGCGTTCGGGCGCGATGAGCGCCTGGAGCAGATGCGGATGCTCGCCGAGCTCGCCGCCTGACCGAGCAGTTCGGGCCCTGAGCACTCCGCCTGCACGCCGTCGCATCCTGCTCGGCGCCTTCGGCGATCCCGGGCACGCCTTCCCGATGATCGCGCTCGGCCGCGCGCTGGTCGCGCGCGGCCACGAGGTCACACTGCAGACCTGGCGGCGCTGGGAGGGGCATGTGCGCGCGGAGGGGATCGCGTTCGCGGCCGCGCCGGAGTATCAGGTCTTCCCTCAGGGGCCCGAGCCGCTCGACTTCTACGAGGCGGTGGTGCACGCCACGCGCGACACGCTCGGGCTCGTGCGAGAGACGGAGCCTGAGGTGGTCGTCGCCGACATCCTCACGCTCGCCCCCGCGCTCGCCGCGGAGGTCGAGGGGCGGCGCTGGGCGACGCTGATCCCCCACGTCTATCCGCACGGGCGCCCCGAGCACCCGATCTACTCGCTCGGCGCGCGAATGCCCCGCAGCGCCGCTGGGCGTGCGCTCTGGCGCCGCGCACAGCCGATAGTTCAGTCGGGGCTGGAGCTCGGCAGGCGCGAGCTGAACGAGACGCGCGCACGACTCGGGCTCCCGCCTCTCGCCCACGTGCACGGCGGGATCAGCCGCGAGCTCGCGATCGTCGCGACCTTCCCACAGCTCGAGTACCCACGCGAGTGGCCCGCCAACGTGCACGTCGTCGGGCCGCTGATGTGGGAGCCGCCCGCCGAGGACGGCGAGGGCTGGGCGGGAGCGCTCGAAGCACGCGAGGCGAGCGCCGAGCAGCGTCCGCTCGTGCTCGTCGCCCCCTCGACCGCGCAGGACGGCGAGCACCGAATGCTCCGCGCCGCGCTGCTCGGACTCGGCGAGCTTGCCCGTGCGCGTGCTCGCCACCTACAACCGCCGGCTGCCCCCAGAGCCGCTGCCCGTCCCGGCGAACGCGAAGGTGCTCGAGTGGCTCGTCTACTCGCGCGAGATGCCGCGCAGCGACGTGGTGCTCTGCCACGCCGGGCACGGCACGCTCGTCCGCGCGCTCTCCCACGGCTGCGCCGTCGTCGCGTGCCCCTCGGTCGGGGACATGAACGAGAACGCTGCACGCCTGGACTGGGCGGGAGCGGGGGTGCGGCTGCCGCGGCGGTTCGTCTCACCCCGCACGGTCAGGCTCGCCGTCGAGCGGGCATTGAGCGAGCCGGGAATTCGGGAGAGGGCGCGGGAGATGGCCGCCTGGTCGGATTCGCACGACCCTGGCGCCGCGGCTGCGGCGCTCGTCGAGGAGCTCGCCGCGCGGCCTGCGCCGCAGCGCGGAGCTGCTGCATAATCGAGGGCGTGGACGACGCGGTCGAGCGTTTCCTCGCTGCAACTGAGGCCAACGACATGGCCGGCCTCGCATCGACGCTCGCGCCCGATGCCACGCTCCCCTCGCCGCTACTAGGGAGCGCCGTCTTCAAGGGTCGCGAGGATGTCGTGGGTGTGCTCTCGATCGTCTATTCCACGATACGCAACGTCCGCTGGGAGCCGCCCTTCGGCCAGGGCGCTCAGCGCGTCGCGATCGCGGAGGCGCGGATCGCCGGCCTGCGCATCGGTGACGCGATGGTCTTCGAGCTCGGGGCGGACGGACTGATCACGCGGGTCCGGCCCCATCTCAGGCCGCTGCTCGCGACCTTCGTCTTCTTCCTGATGATCGGGCCACGGGTGGCGACACGCCCGGCGATGGTGCTGAGGGCGGTGCGCCGCTAGGAAGCTCCGGGGGTGGGACTCGAACCCACAACCTACCGGTTAACAGCCGGTTACTCTGCCATTGAGCTACCCCGGACAACAGTGTCCATGCACGTCTTCTGAGGTCAACTGACCGGAGCCTCTCGCCTCCCATCCTCGACTTCAGCATCGCAATTAGAGCACAGAAGAACGCACTTTCGCGCCTCGGCACGAAGCCGGTCGAGCGAGAGAGCGCGACCTTTCCCGTTGAGCTCGAAGGACTTCTCCGACGGATCGCGATGATGGAAATGCCGGGCTCGCATCGAGGCTGAATAACCGCAGCGGACGCACGCACCGCCCGCCTCCTCGACCAGGATCGACTTCATCTTTCGGCGACGCCGACCAGCCGAGTGCGCGCTCGCAGACTCCGCTCGGCGCCGGGACCCGGAAGGGCTCCAGGTCCGTCAAACCGGGCGTGCCCCCGCCGCGACCCCACGCACCGGGACACCCCGCGGGCCCTCCCTACCCCCGCTCCCCCGTCTCTTCCAACACGCGCGCGTACGCGCGGTCGAACTGGACTTTGAGCGCCGCCTTCTCCTCCGCGAGCCCCGTCACGTCCGTGCCCTCCTGCCCCCGCGCGCGCTGAATGCCACGGTCGATCCGCGCGAGCTCGAGCTGCAACCGCTGGACCTCGAGCATCGCCGGATTCTGATCCTCCCCGCCCGCCTGCACGATCAGCTCCGCGAGCAGGCCGCGCAGCTCCTCATCTCCTTCGGGTCCGGTCCCCTCGGCCTCGCTCTCCCCCGGCGCCGCCGCCATCGGCGCGCTCAGATCGCCCTCGCGCAGGTGCCGCGCCGCGCGCCGGAGCGCCTCGCTCGAGAAGTCCTGCTCGATGTCGATCGCCGCCAGCGCCGTGGCGCCCTCCTCCGGCGAGGCGATGCAGAGCGCGAGGAACGCGCGCTCCGTGTCCGCCCGTCGCGAGCCCGCTCCTCCCCTCGCCCCGTTGCCGCGCGCCGCGCGCACCGCTCCCGGCCCGGGGTCGCGGGGGCCCTCCTGCTCGCGCGCTCGACCTCGCTCCGCGCCCGCGCCCGGCGGCGTAGGCGCGGCGGGGCGTGCCGCTTCGGCGAGCAGCCGCTCGGCGAGCCCCTCGGGCAGCGCGAGCCTGCTCGACACGACCCGCGTGAGATCCGCGCGCATCGCGCTCGGCGGCAGCGTCGCGAAGATCGGACGCAGCTCCTCGAGGACGCGGTCGCGCCCCTCGGGGCTGTCCACCTCCCCCGCCGCGAGCACACGCTCGACGCGGAAGCGCACGAAGGGAACGGAGCGCTCGACCGCCGCGGTCATCGCCGCCGCGCCCTCACGCTGGATCAGCTCCGCGGGATCGGTCCCCTCGGGCATCGCCACCACCCGCAGCTCCAGCTTCCGTTTCCTCGCGAGCGCGCTCGCGCGAAGCATCGCCTCCTGTCCCGCGGTGTCCGCGTCGAGCGCGAGCAGCACCGTCTGCGCCATCCGCGCCAGCTCGCCCACCTGCTCTCCCGTCAGCGCCGTGCCCATCAACCCCACCGCGTTTCGGATACCCGCCTGGTGGAGCGCGATCACGTCCGTGTAGCCCTCGCAGAGGATCACCTTCCCCGCCTTCGTCGCGTGCGCCCGCGCGAGATCCGCGCCGTAGAGGTGAAGACCCTTGTGGTACACGTCGTTGTCGGAGGTGTTCAGGTACTTCGCCTGGCGCCGCTCGCCCTCGCCGGCCGGCTTGCCCCCGTCGAGAGCGCGTGCGCCGAAGCCGAGCACCCGTCCGCGCACATCCGCGAGCGGGAACATGATCCGGGCGCGAAAGCGGTCGTAGATCATCCCGTTCTGCTGCGAGCGCTGAGCGAGCCCCACGTCGTAGAGCTCCCTGTTCGTGAAGCCCCCGCGTCGCGAGGCGATCATCACTTTGTCCCATGCGCTCGGCGCGTAGCCCACGCGGAACTCCCTCAGCATCTCCTCACCGAGACCGCGGCCGAGCAGGTAGTCGCGCGCCTTCGCCGCCTCCGTCGACTCCCACAGGTAGCGCTCGTAGTACGCCGCCGTCCGCGAGAGCAGCTCCAGCAGCCGCTCGCGCTTCTTGCGCCGCTCCGCCTCGCGGGGATCCTCCTCCTCGAGCTCGAGCTCGATCGCGTAGCGCTCGGCGAGCAGCTCCAACGCGCCGCGGAAGTCCACCCCCTCCGTCTCCTGCACGAAGGTGAACACGTCGCCCGAGGCCTGACAGCCGAAGCAGTAGTAGACCTTCTGCGTCGGGTCGATCCCGAATGAGGGCGTGCGCTCGTCGTGGAACGGGCACAGCCCCTCGTAGCGAGCCGGGCCCGCCCGCCTCAGCTCCGTCTTCGCCCCCACCAGCTCGACGAAGTCCACCGCGTCGCGCACGCGGTCCTTCGACTCCTTCTTGTAGAGCGCCACGGCCGCAGACGCTAGCGGGCGAAGGCCCGCGGCACCTGGAGCTCGGTGTACTCCCGAATGCAGTACCTGTCGGTCATCCCCGCGAGGTAGTCCGTCACCCGTTGCGCCAACCCCGTCTCGGCGTCCACCCGCCCCGCCGCGCCAGCTTCGCCCTCCGATGAGGAGCTAGTGGGCAGCAGCTCGGGGTGCTCCACGTAGTGCTCGAAGAGCCGCCGCAGCACCGCCGCGATCTTCTCCCGCTCTTCCCGCACCGCCGGGCCGAGGTAGACACGCTCGAACATGAAGTCGCGCAGCGCGTCCATCGCGGGCCCTGCCTCCGGGCCCTGGACGATCTCCCCCGCCCGCTCTGAGTGCTCCACCATGTCGTGCACGAGCCTGTCGATCCGCGCCGAGCCGCTCTGACCCAGCACCTCGATCGGCTCCGTGGGGAGCTCGCCCTCGCTCAGCAGCCCCGCGCGCACCGCGTCGTCGATGTCGTGATTGATGTAGGCCACCCGGTCGATCACCCGCACGATCCGACCCTCGAGCGTCGCCGGCGGCTCCGCGCGGCTCGAATGCCGCGCGATCCCGTCACGCACCTGCTCGGTCAGGTTCAGCCCCGATCCCATCTGCCCGCGCAGCGAGCTCGGCGCCGCTTCGAGCCGCTCGACGATCCGCAGCGAGTGCTCGTAGTGGCGGAAGGAGAGACCGAAGCGCTCTCGCAGGCACTCGTCGAGCACCTCCTCGCCGATGTGCCCGAACGGCGGATGGCCGAGGTCGTGACCCAGCCCGATCGCCTCGACCAGATCCTCGTTCAGCCGCAACGCGCGCGCCACCGTTCGCGAGATCGTGGTCACCTCCAGCGTGTGCGTGAGGCGCGTGCGGTAGTGGTCCCCCCGGGGTGAGACGAACACCTGCGTCTTGTGGCGCAGGCGACGGAAGGCCTTGCTGTGAACGATCCGGTCGCGGTCGCGCTGGAAGGGCGTGCGCAGCGAGCAATCCTGCTCCTCCTGCGCTCTGCGCGGCGGGTAGGACCTCGCCGCGAGCGGCGAGAGCAGCCGCTCCTCCTGCTCGCGGATCCGCTCCGCGAACTCAGCTCCCACGCTCTGCAGATCGGCCGTGCTCACACCCTGATTCTCGCAGCGCGAGCGGCCCTTCCCCCTCGGCGGCCCACCGAGCTCCCCAACCCGGACCTCTCCCCTCGCCCTCGGGCGGGGCCGTGCGGGATCAGTCCCGCTTGCGCCAGTCTTTGCGCAGGGTCGCCAGTCGTGCCCAGTGTCCCCACTTCGTCTCCGCAGGGTCCTCGGTGTATTCCGGCGCGGCACCGCCGGGCGCGGGAAGCTCAGCCACCTCCGCCGCGCTGATCCGCAGATCCACGCCGCGTTCGTGCAGCGAGGCCACGTCCTCAGCCGGGACGAAGCGCTTGCCCAGGCGCGCGCTCGACATCACGATGCCGTGGAAGATGTCCTGTTCGGGGGCGGCCACCACGTGGTCCACCGTCCCGACCTCCTCGCCGTCCCCGCTCAGTACGACGACGCCCTTCTCGAGCACGGGATAGGCGATCGGTTGACCCTCGTCCATGCGCGAACCATAGCCGCGCCGTTCTGCCACCGCGCCGCCGCGCCGGGCTCAGGCCGCGAAGGCGGGCATCAGCCGCACGTGCGCGTGGTGCTCGAGCGTCGTCGCCACCGCCCGTTCGACCTGGGCGAGCGCCCGCTCGTCCGCCACCGGCGCCTCCGTCAGCGGACGGCCGAGCGCCTGCGCCATGAAGCCGTGCGCCTCCTCCCCGAGCGCGAAGGACCCCGCCTCGCATGCCGCGCACACCACTCCACCCGCCGCCCCCGAGAATCCCACCAGGTGCTCCGGCTCGCCGCAGTTCGCGCACGCTCCCAGCTGCGGCGCGAGCCCGGCCGCGAGCAGCAGCTTCAACCGGAAGCTCAGCGACCCCGCCCGGCCCGCCGCAGCCCCAACGCCCGGCGTGCCCGCATCGCTCGGCGAGGCCGCCGCGCCCGGCGCGCCAACGCCACCGCTGCGCGCCGCGGCCGCATCGAGCAGCGAGAGCTGACGGCAGAGCAGGTTGAACACTCCGGGGTGTGGCTCGTTCGTCTCGAACAGCCGCCCCACCGCGTCGCACGCGCGCGCGGCCGCGTCGATCGCGCGCGCATCGCCGCGCAGGTGCGTGTGCGCGTCCACTGTCTGCGCGCCGGTCACCGTGAGCAGCTCGCCACGGCCTTCGTGCAGCTCCGCATGGATGCGGAAGAAGGGCTCCAGACGCCCCCCGAAACGGCTTCGCGCACGCCGCACACCCTTCGCGATCGCGCCGATCCGCCCTCGCGCCGGCGTGTAGAGGTGGAGGATCCGGTCCGCCTCGCCGTAGCGCATCGAGCGCAGCACCACCGCCTCTGTCTTGACCGCTCCGGGCATGAGCCGAGTCTAGGCGTGGAAACGGCGGCCAGCCCTTCCTAGACTTAATGAAGTAATGAGCGACAAGACGAAGGTCACCGTCTACACAACCGATCCATGCTCGTTCTGCTCGCGCGCGAAGGGGCTGCTCTCGAAGCGCGGGGTCGACTACGAGGAGATCAACCTCTCCAAGGACACTGCGGGTCGCCTGGAGCTCGCGCAGCGCACGGGGATGATGAGCTTTCCCCAGATCCTCGTCGGCGAGCGTCTGATCGGCGGCTTCAGCGAGCTGCTCGCCGCCGAGCAGGACGGTCGCCTCGGCGAGATCCTCGCCGACGCGGCCTAGCCTCTTCGGGTATCCGGGCCCGCGACCCGCGGTCCCACCGAAGCCGCGCCCGGCCGCCGTCGCGGCCGCGGACGGGGCTGGCAGTGCTCGCAGACGTAGGTCCCGCGGCCCGCGACGACCATCTTGCGGATCGTGCGGCCGCAGCGCACGCAGGGCTCGCCCTCGCGCAGGTGGACGAGGAACCGATCCTGGAAGGAGCCGCGAACCCCGTCGATGTGGCGGAAGTCGTCGATCGACGCGCCACGCGCGTCGATTCCTGCGCCGAGCGCGGTCACGATCCCCTCGCGCAGCGCCTCGCACTGCGCGAGCGTGAGCGTGCCCGCCGCGCGCAGTGGGTGGATCCGCGCCATGAACAGCGCCTCATCCGCGTAGATGTTCCCCACCCCCGCGAGCCGCCGCTGGTCGAGCAGCATCGCCTTGATCGGCGCGCGGCGCCCCGCGAACACGCCGCGCAGGTACTCCGCGCTGAAACCCTCATCGAACGGCTCCATACCGAGCCTCGCATCGAGGAAGCGCTGCAGCGCTTCGGAGCCGAGCAGCATCTCGCCGGTGCCGAAGCGGCGGGGGTCGGTGATCGCGAGACGCACCTTGCCCTCGCGCGCACGGCGCCCGAGCAGGATGCGCACGCGGGTGTGCGGCGGCTCGCCCTCGGGCGCGGCGAGCACCGAGCCCGTCATGCGCAGGTGCTGGGCGAGATGCACATCGCCCTCCAGGTGCCAGAGCAGGTACTTCCCGCGGCGCCCGAGGCGCTCCACCCGCCGCCCGCGCAGCGCCTGCTCCAGCTCCGCCGGGGCGAGCGGGCGCGACCAGCGTGGGTCGAGGATCTCGATCTGCTCGATCCGCCGGCCCTCCACGAGCGGGGCGAGCTGGCCGCGGATCGTCTCGACCTCGGGTAGCTCAGGCATCGGCCCTCAGCTTAGGAAGCACGTGCCCGGCAGACCGTCCGCCTCGCGCCCCTGGAGCCAGCGCAGCACGCTCGCTCCAACGTCGGCCATCGGACCGTCGTGACGCGCGCCCCCGTACCCCTCCCCGCGCGCCGCGCGACGGGTCATCTCGCCGGTCACCGCGAGCAGCGGGGCGTACTCGCGCGTGTGGTCGGTCCCCGGGTGGGCCGGATCGACCCCGTGGTCCGCGGTCACGATCAGCAGGTCCTGCTCGCGCAGACCCTCGAGCAGCGCACCCACGCGCATGTCGATCTCCTCGAGCGCGGCCGCGAAGCCCGCCACGTCCTTGCGGTGCCCGTAGACCTGGTCGGTCTCGATCAGGTTCACGAACACGAGACCTTCCGCGAGCTCGCCCGCGAGCACCTCCGTCGCGTCGAGCGCCTGCTTGTTCGTCGCACCGGGGAGCGAGCCCGTCAGTCCTCTGCCGGCGAAGAGATCCTCGATCTTCCCCACTCCGATCACCGTGCTCCCCGACTGCGCGAGCTCCTCGAGGTAGCTGCGCCCGGGTGGGGCGAGCGCGAAGTCCCGCCGCCCCGCGGTGCGCGTGAACGTGCCGGGCTCGCCGCTGAAGGGTCGCGCGATCACGCGCCCGACCGCATCGGCGCCCGACATCACTTCCCGCGCGCGACCGCACGCCTCATACAGCGCCTCGGGGGAGAGCGCGCGTTCGTGCCCGGCGAGCTGCAGCACCGAGTCCTGCGAGGTGTAGATGATCAGCGCTCCCGTGCGCAGATGCTCCTCGCCGAACTCGTCGATCGCGCTGAGCCCGTTGTCGGGGCGGTTGCAGATCAGCGCGTGGCCCATCGCGGCTTCCAGGCGCGCGAGCAGCTCCGGAGGGAAGCCCTGCGGGTAGGTGGGCATCGGCGCGGGGAGGGTCACCCCCATCAGCTCCCAGTGCCCGGTGATCGAGTCCTTGCCGGGCCCGAGCGGCCGCAGACGGCCGTGGATCGCCGGGCTGCCCACTGGGCCGACCCCCTCGATCGGCAGGATCGACCCGAGGCCGAGCGCGCCGAGCGTGGGCAGCCGCAACCCACCGTTCGCCTCGGCGAGGTGGGCGAGTGTGCAGGTCCCCTCGTCGCCGTACTCAGCTGCGTCCGGCAACGCTCCCGCGCCGCACGCGTCGATCACGAGCACGAACGCTCGACGGGGTGGGGTCGTGCCCATCCCCGATGTCTATCGGGTAGGAGGCTCGACCGTCCCTGCGCCCGCGGCCGCGCGTGGATGCGCGCCGAAGTAGGCGTCCTTGAGGCGATCCGCGGAGAGATGGGTGTAGACCTGCGTCGTCGCGAGGTCCGCGTGACCGAGCATCTCTTGCAGCGAGCGCAGATCGCACCCGCCCGCGAGCAGGTGCGTGGCGAAGGTGTGGCGCAGCGTGTGCGGGCTCATCTTTTCCTCCAGCCCAGCCCGGCGCGCATGGCCCTGAACGATCTTGTAGAGGCCCTGGCGGGTGAGCTCGCCGCCGCGATGGTTGACGAGCAGCCGGCTCTGCACCCGGTTCCCCACCAGATGAGGGCGTCCGCCCTGCAGGTAGACCGAGACCGCGGCGAGCGCCTGACGCCCGACGGGGACGATCCGTTCCTTGGAGCCCTTGCCCCGCGCGCGCAGCAGCCCCTCCTCGAGGTCGACGTCGCCCAGCTCGAGTCCCACCGCCTCCGAGGCGCGCAGCCCGCAGGCGTACATCATCTCCAGCAGCGCACGGTCGCGCAGCGCGAGCGGCGAGGACCCGCGCGGCTGCTCCAGCAGACGTCGCACCTCCTCGCGCGAGAGCACCCGTGGCAGTCGCTGCGGCTTGCGCGGCCCGTGCAGGTCCGCGGTCGGGTCGTGGCTCACGGTCTCCTCCCGGCGCAGGTGCCGGTAGAAGGAGCGCAGGCAGGCCACCTTGCGCCCGAGCGTCGTCGGAGCGACGGGCGCACGACCCGTGCGGCCCTCCGCGAGCTCGCCGAGGAAGTCCGCGAGATCGGAGTGCGTTGCGTCCTCGACTCGCAGCCCGTGGCGCCCCAGGTAGAGGACGAGCTGGTGGAGGTCCGACCGGTAGGCGTCGAGCGTGTTGCGCGAGAGCCCGCGCTCCAGCTCCAAAAAGGCGAGGAAGTCCGTTACCAGGCGCTCCGCCTCCAGCGCTGCCGGGCTCGGGTCGAGCGGCGGCTCGCCCCCGGTGCGGCACTCCGCCCCCTGCCCAGCCGCGGGGGTGTCCCCGCGTTCGCGGGCCGCCCCGATCGTGGGGGCGCCGCCGGGGACGTTCGCGGCACGCGAGCGCCCGCCCGTCCCGGAACGCGCCGCTTCGTCGAGAGTCTCCAGGCGGACCATGAACACACCTTCGCGGCCCGAGCACCCCCTCCTTGAAGGTGCAATCAGGCGTTCAGGCGCCGGGCGAGCCAGAACAGCGCGATCAGCGTCTTCGCGTCGCGGCATTCGCCGAGCGTCGCATCGAGCTCGGAGAGCGGCCGGCGAACGATCTCGATCCGCTCCTGCTCGCCGCTCTCGGCGTGCTGCTCGTAGAGCCCCGTGGCCGCGAACAGGTGGACGCGCTCATCGGTGAAGCCCGCACCCGTGTAGTAGGTGAGGATCGGCTCCCAGTGCTCCGCGCCGCGTCCGATCTCCTCCGCGAGCTCGCGCTGCGCGGCCGCGAGCGGCTCCTCGCCGGCCTTGTCGAGCCGGCCCGCGGGGATCTCGAGCAGGTCGGGCTCGCCCACCGCCTCGCGCGGCTGGCGCACGAGCCAGAACTCGCGCTCGTCGTGGGCGAGCATCCCCACCGCGCCTTTGTGGCGCACGATCTCACGTGAGACCTCTTCGCCGTCCGCGTGGCGGAAGCGCTCGATTCGCACGTCCACGAGCCGCCCCGCGTAGACCGTCTCCCCGCCGAGTGCCTCGAACTCGCCGCTCACTCGACCTCTCCGCAGAGCTCGCCGAGCGCCGCGCCGCCCGCGAGCGCCGCGCCGAAGAAGAGCGGGTCCTCCGCGATGCCCCGTCCCATCGTCTCGGCGGGCAGCCCGCTCGCCGCGTAGGCGGGCAGGTCCACCTCCGCGCGCCGCCAGTCGTGGCGCGTGATGCGCACGGGTCGCTCCACCTCGAGGGCGGCAGACGCGGGACGGCCCGAGCCCTCGCCGAAGACCGCGCCGAGACCCGCGCGCAGCTCCGAGCCCACCGGCGAGCGCATCCCGGCGGGCAGCGCGACCGTGACGGGCTCGAGCAGCAGGTCGAGCACGGTCATCGTGTGGTGGGAGATCCCCCGATGGCGCTCGCGCGTGTCTCCGGAGGACATCCGCGCGACGAGCAGCGCGGGGCAGCCGAGCGCGAGCGCGACGTGGGCGCTGTCGAGCGCGACCATCCCGCCGTGGCCGAGCCGCGAGCTCGAGCCCACGATCCCAGGCCCGGGGCCGCACACGGCCGCGTCCCAGCCGAGCTCGCCGAGCCCGTGGTGCAGCGCGCCCGCGCTCGTCACAGCCTCGCCCTCGCCGCCGAAGGCCGCTCCCGCGGTGAGGTGCCCGGCGAGCAGCCCCGCCTCGCGTAGCGCGGTCACGGTCCGCGAGTGCGCGCCGGGAAGCGCGCCCCCGGCCGTCTGCACGTAGCCCAGGCGCCCGCCGGGGCGGGCGCGCGCGAATGCCCAGGCGACCGCGGCGAGCTGCCCGTGCAGGGCGAGCACGGCGACGGGCCGGCCGAGCGGGACGCGCAGCTCAGCGTGCAGCTCGACGGGGGCAACGGTGTGCTGCAGGCTCGTGTAGTTGAGCTTCATCACGTTGCGATCCGCCGCGCCGGGCGCGCGCAGCCCGCGCGTGAGGTTGACGTGGACGATGTCGAAGCCTCCCGAGCCGAGGCCCAGATCGAGTGCCTCCACGTTGACGATCACCTCATCGCCCGGCTCCGCCGCTCCCACGAGCGCGACGTCGGCGATCGCGGAGCGCGGGGCGCTCAGGCTCTCGTCCCCGAGCTCCACGGTCAGACGCTGCTCGCCGCGGTCCCCCGCGGGTGCGGGCGAGGCCTCCAGAACGATCGCGCGGCGGAGCTTCAGCATCTCTCACCCAAGCTAGCGGGCGGCATCCGGCGCGAGCGCGGCGACCTCGCCGAGCAGTGCGCGAACGACGGCGAGCATCTCATCGAGCGCCGCCGCGGAGACGCGCTCGCCGGGCTCGTGGTTGCGCTCCGTTCCGTTGGCGAGGTTGACCGTCTGGAAGCCCGCCGCGATCAGCGCGTTCGCATCCGAGCCCCCGCCGCTGGAGATCCGCACGGGCTCGTGGCCGCACGAGCGCAGCGCGGCCTCCGCCGCGCGCACGGGCGCCGCGGAGGGGGCGAGGCGATAGCCCGAGAAGGTGCGCTGCACGGACACGTCCGCGTCGCAGTCGCAGTCCGGGCGGTTGGCCGCCTCGTGGATCCTGTCCACCATCTCCGCGACGAGCCGCTCGCCGCGTGTGTCGTCGAGACCGCGGACCTCCGCGACGAGCAGCGCCCGTTCGGGGACCACGTTGATCGCCGTCCCGCCCTCGATCATCCCCACGTTCACCGTGCCCTCGTCCTCGATCAGCCCGTGGCGCATCGACGCGATCGCGCGGCTCGCCGCGAGGATCGCGGAGCGTCCCTCCTGCGGGCGGATCCCCGCGTGCGCGGCCGCGCCGCGGAACCGGGCTTCGACGCGGAAGTGGCAGGGCGAGTCGATGATCACCTCACCGATCGGGGAGGCGTGGTCGAAGACGTAGCCGTAGTCGCTGCGCAGCACGGAGGGATCGAACTGCGCCGCTCCCGCGAGCGATATCTCCTCGCCGACGGTGAAGAGCAGCTCGAGATCGACGGGCGCGCCCTCGTGGTAGACCTCCCGCGCCAGCGCGAGGATCACCGCGACGGCAGCCTTGTTGTCCGCGCCCAGGATGCCCTCGTTCGCGTTCTCCCAGAAGCCCTCCTCGAGCACGGGCTCGATCGGTGCTGTCGCGGGGACGGTGTCCAGGTGCGCGCAGAGCAGCACAGAGCGCGCGTCAGCCTGGCCGCCGGGAAGCCGCGCGAGCAGGTTGCCGCAGTCCGCCCCGATCGCCCTGCCCGCCTCGTCCTCGCTCACCTCGAGGCCGAGCTGCGCGAGCTCCGCGATCACGCGCTCCCCGCAGGCGCGCTCGCGCTTTGAGGGACTGGCGATCGAGCAGAGCTCGGCGAAGATCGAGTGCAGGTAGCGCTGCTCCAACGTGCCGCCGGAGGTGGGCCCCTGTGCGGCCGCGCTCACTTCGAGCCGCTGCGCTCGCCGGCCGTGCCGGCGGCGGTGGCGCGGGTGTCCGAGACCCGCACCTCCTCTTCCGAGTCCCCTCCGCCCACACGCTGAAGCGCAGCCGCGACGAACTCGCGGAACATCGGCGCGGGGCGCTCCGGGCGCGACTTGAACTCGGGGTGGAACTGGGAGGCGATGTAGAAGGGGTGATCGGCGAGCTCGACGACCTCGACGAGGCGCTCGTCGGGCGAGGTCCCCGACATCTCGAGACCCGCCGTCTGCAGCTTCTTGCGCAGCAGGTTGTTGACCTCGTAGCGGTGGCGGTGGCGCTCGTAGATCACGGCCTCCCCGTAGACCTCGCGCACGCGGGTGCCGTCGTGGAGCTTGATCGGGTCCGCGCCGAGCCGCATCGTGCCGCCGAGGTCGGCGACCTCCTTCTGCTCGGGGAGCAGGTCGATCACGGGATGCGGGGTCTCCGGGTCCATCTCGGTGGAGTTCGCCCCATCGAGACCGGCCACGTTGCGTGCGAACTCGCTCACCGCCACGTGCATCCCCAGGCAGATCCCGAGGTAGGGCACGCGCTGCTCGCGCGCCACGCGGGCAGCGTGGATCTTGCCCTCCCAGCCGCGGCCGCCGAAGCCCCCGGGGATCAGGATCCCGTCGAGCCCCTGCAGCCGCTCGGCGGCCTGCGCCGGGTCGAGCAGCTGCTCGGAGTCGATCCAGTCGATCTCCACGTTCGCGTCCTGCAGAGAGGCCGCGTGGCGCAGCGCTTCGGAGACCGAGAGATAGGCGTCCTCGAGCTGGATGTACTTCCCGACGAGGCCGATCTTCACGGTGCGCGTCGCCGCCGCGGAGCGCTCGATCGGCTCCTTCCAGCGCTCCAGCTCGGGCTCCTGCGCCTCGATCCCGAAGTGCTCGAGGACGAAGTCGTCGACCCCCTGCTCGCGGAAGGTGAGCGGGACCTTGTAGATGTTGTCCACGTCGCACGCGGAGACGATCGCCTCGGCGGGGAGGCTCGCGAACAGCGCGATCTTGCGCCGGATCTCCATCGAGAGCGGGCTCTCCGAGCGGCACATCAGCATGTCGGGCGCGATCCCGATGCGGCGCAGCTCGTTGACGGAGTGTTGCGTGGGCTTCGTCTTCAGCTCGCCCGCGTGGCCGATGTAGGGGACGAGCGTGAGGTGGATGAACATGCAACGCCGCCGTCCCACGTCGACGGGGAACTGGCGGATCGCCTCGAGGAAGGGGAGCGACTCGATGTCCCCGACGGTGCCGCCGATCTCGGTGATCACGAAGTCCACGTCGCTGGACTCCGCGATCAGCGAGATGCGCTGCTTGATCTCGTCGGTGATGTGCGGAACGACCTGAACGGTCCCGCCGAGGTAGTCCCCGCGGCGCTCGCGCCGGATCACCGTGTCGTAGATGCCCCCCGCGGTCACGTTCGACGCGCGGCTCGTGTTCGAGTCGGTGAAGCGCTCGTAGTGGCCGAGATCGAGGTCGGTCTCAGCGCCGTCCTCGGTGACGAAGACCTCACCGTGCTGGTAGGGCGACATCGTCCCCGGGTCGATGTTGATGTAGGGGTCGAACTTCTGAAGGCCGACCGTCAGGCCGCGGGAGACGAGCAGCCGCCCGAGCGAAGCCGCCGCGATCCCCTTGCCGAGCGAGGAGACCACGCCGCCGGTGACGAAGATGAACCGGGTCTTGGTTGGCGGCTGCGCGTGGCGGTCGGAATGCGAGGTCATGAGGGCCTGCCCCAAGAGTCTAGTTCCCGCAGCCCCGGAGTCCGTTCGACGAGCTCGGAGATCGAGCGCAGCTCGCCGTAGACGGTGACCGCGGCGAGCAGCACGAGCGCGATGATCTGCCCGGTTCCCGACAGCGTGAGCACCAGCCAGAGCCCGGCGAGCGCACCGAGCAGGTTCGAGCCGGTGTCCCCGAGCATCGCGCGCTCGCGCAGGTCGTAGGCGCCCGCGACGAGCGCGGGCGCGGCGAACAGGCCGAGCGCCCAGAGCGAGCGCAGCCCTGAGCCGATCGTGAGGCCCGCCCCGAGCAGGACGAAGGCCTTGCCGGAGCGCCCCGGGCGCAGGTCGAGCAGGTTGAACACGTTCGTCGCGAGCACGAGCACCGCCGCGGCGAGCAGCCAGCGGCCCTCCGAGAGCCCGAGCTCGTCCATCGCGAGCAGCGCGAGGCCGAGCGACCCCGCCGCCTTCAGCGCGCCCGTGGAGAACTCGCCGCGCAGCAGCGCGGCGCCGTGGCCGCGCCAGCCCCGCTTCGCCCGCCTCGCGCCGCCCTCGACCTCCGAGCCCGCGCCCCGGGCGGGCTCGCCGAGGGTGTCGTCGATCAGGCCGAGCGCGAGGACGCCGAGCGCGTAGAGCGCGATCGGGGCGACCTCGGGATGCAGGAGGGCGCTCGAGCCGAGCCGTTCGATCAGCGCGACCGGGATCAGCGCGAGCAGCGCGGCCGCGGGGACGAGCACGCCGAAGGGCACGGGCAGCGCCCGCCCGCGGTAGTTCGGCCGCGTGTGACCTCCCACGAGGAGCGCGCGCAGCAGCGCGGGCGCGATCGCGAGGGCGATGAGCCCGGCGATCAGGAGAGGAAGGGCGTGCACCGCCGGAACCTATCGCCGTGGGCGGCGGAGAGCCGAGGCGTGCGGGCGCGCGCGCTCTAGGGCCCGGAGGTGCTCGTGGTGACGGTGGGAAGCAGCGAGTCCGCGGTGCCCTTGACGCCGAACGCGCCGGGGTTGCCGGCGAGCGCGTAGAGCAGCGCGGCCTGCCCGGCGGGAGCGTCGAGATCGTCGACCGAGGAGATCTTGCGGCCCTTGAACCAGGGCACCTGGGAAGGTTCGCTGCTCGTGAGCTCGACACCGACCGCGGGCACGCCGACGGCGGTGACTCCCGCGATCAGCCCGTCTTCGAAGCGGCTGTCCGATTCGGCGGCTTCGGGGTTCTGCTCGCTGCCCACGGTGCGCGCGACGACGAGCCCTTCGAGGTGGGTGAGCTGTCCGTCGAAGGCGCTCAGCAGCGGGCCCCGCACGCGGCTGAGCAGCTCCTGGTCCACGAGCGCGCCGCCGCTCACGAGCTGGCGTCCGATCAGCTCCCCGAAGCCTTCGAGCAGCGCGGGGGATGTGTCGAGCGCGGCGTAGTGGGTTCCCGCGGCGCTGTGCGCGATCGAGCTCAGGTTCAGCGGCAGCCGCACCGCGACGACGGTGGCGAGCGAGCCGTCGCCCTGCGTGATCGCGGCGCGCACGAGCGAGTTGACCTGATCGGAGGGTTCGCCGAGGAACACGAGCCCGACGGAGCGGCCGTTGAGGAGTTCGTGCACGGCGAGCGGGTAGAGGCCCTTCGCGAACGCTTCCTCGCTCGTGAGCCGGTCCTGGAGTTCCTCGGACTGCTTGCGCGCTTCGCCCACTTCGCCCTGCAGGTTGTGGACGATCCCTTCTTTGGCCGAGGAGACGAGGTTCGTGTCGCCGATCGCCACGCCGATCAGCACGCCGAGCGCGAGCGCGAAGAGCACTGCGGCGAGAGAGAGCGCGTGGTAGCGGTAGTCGAACATTTCGCGGGGATGTCGATCGGGCGGCTCAGCCGTGCGCGCCGAAGAGGATCTGGATCTTCAGCCAGATCAGTTCGGCGACGTCGCTCAGCGCGGGGGTCGTCCAGATCACGGCAGCCATCGCGAGCACGCCCGCGGCGATCACGACGAGCAGCGGCGTGAGCCCCGGACGGGGCTGGTAGAGCCGGCTCACGCCCTTCGCGTCGACGAGGATCTCGCCGACGCGAAGCCGGGTGAGGAACGTGGAGGACATGCCTTTGCGGTTGCGGTCGAGGAACTCGACGAGGTTGAACTGCGAGCCCACCGAGACGATCAGGCGCGCGCCCTTCTCAGCGGCGATCAGCATCGCTATGTCCTGGCTCGTTCCGGGGGCGGGAACGAGCTTGAAGGGCAGTCCGAGCTCCTCGAGTCGGTGGCGGCCGGGGGCGCGGCCGTCGGGATAGGAGTGAACGACGAGCTCCGCTCCGCAGCGCAGCGCGTGCTCGCCCGCGGAGTCCATGTCGCCCACGATCATGTCGGGGCGCATCCCTGCCTCCAGCACCGCGTCCGCACCGCCGTCGACGGCCACGATCAGCGGGCGCTTGTCGCGGATGAAGGGGCGCAGCGCGCGCAGGTCGCGCTGGTGCTCGACGCCGCGCACGACGAGCAGCGTGGAGCGGTCGCGGAAGTCGGTCGCGAAGCGCGGGAGCTGGATCCGGCCGGTGAGCAGTTCGCGCTCCTCGAGCATGTGCTCGATCGTGTTGTGCGCGAAGCGCTCGAGCGCCTCCCCCACCTCCAGGCGCCGCGCCTCGGTCTCAGCGCGCACACGCGCCAGGCCGAGCGCCTCGCCGGCGGCGAGGAGCTGCCCGCGGCGCAGCACCTCCGCGGCGCGCGTGCCGTCGGCGTGGAGCACCTCGCGCACGACGAGCGGGTCGCCGTCTGAGACGAGGTCGAAGAGCGCGTCGGTGGGAAGGTCGACGAGCGTGATCCCCGCTTCGACGAGCAGCAGCGGACCGAGATTGGGGTAGGTCCCGCTCGAGGACGCGCGGGTGTTGATCACCGCGACGACCTCGGCGGCGATCAGCTCCTCGGCGGAGACGCGGTCGATGTCGAGGTGGTCGACGAGCGCGATGTCCCCCGGGATGAGGTGCTTGACGAGCAGCTTCGTGCGCCGTCCGGGCCGAACCGGACCCCCCACGGCGGAGAGGACGGTGGGCTGCGCGACGGGCGCGGCGCCCGCAGGGGAGCCGGCGGGCCCAGCGGGGCTCGGTCTCGTCGCTGCCATCCCTGCCGAGGGTAACGACCGCGGGGCCCCGGCGCACCCTCTGAAGCGCGGCTCACCGCATGCGAATCCCCTGCACGCAGGCGGGGAACGGACGGTCGCGCGCCCAGCTCAGGCGGCGCGGCGCAGGTCGCGCGCGTGACGGCGCGCTGCGACGTCGTCGCCGTCCGCCCCGAGCATGCGGACGAGCTCGGAGACGACCTCGCTCTCGGCGAGCTCGACGACGGAGGCACGGGTGGGCTCCGCACCGGTGTCCTTGACGATCGAGAAGTGCTTCGAGCCGAGCGAGGCGATCTGGGGAAGGTGGGTGATGCAGATCACCTGGCCGCGCTCGCCGAGCTCGCGCAGCCGTGCGCCGACGGCGTTCGCGGTGCGCCCACCGATGCCCGCATCGACCTCGTCGAAGACGAGCGTCGTCTCGGGGGCGGCCGCGCTCGCCGCGCTCATGATCGCGAGCATCACCCGGGAGAGCTCGCCCCCCGAGGCGATGTCCTTCAGCGGTCCCGCGGGCACGCCGGGATTGGGCGCGATCAGGAACTCGACGCTGTCCGCCCCGTTCGGACCCGGTTCGGTCTCGCCGAGCACCGCCTCGAAACCCGCGTCCTCCATCGCGAGCGAGCGAAGCTGCTCGGCGACCCGCTTCGCGAAGCCCTTCGCGGCCTTGCGCCGCGCCGTGCGCAGCTCGCCCGCGCGCGCCTTCAGCTCGGCGCGCGCCAGCTCGAGCTCGGCGCTCGTCTGCTCGATCGCGACCTCCGCGCCGGCGAGCTGCTCGTGGCGGGTGCGCGCGGCGGCGGCGAAGTCGAGCACGCCCTGGAGGCTCCCGCCGTGCTTGCGGATCACGCGCTCGAGTGCGAGCAGCCGCGCTTCGATCGCCTCGAGCGTGGGCTCACCTCCGGGCAGGTCGAGCCCGCCCTCGAAGGAGGCCGAGCTGTAGTCCCGCAGCTCGGTGGCGAGCTCCTGAGTCTCGATCGCGGTCGCGCGAAGCCGCTCGCCGAGCGCGTCGAGCACGGGGTCCAGGCCGACCAGCGCCTCGATGCTCTCAGCGGCGCGCGCGATCAGCTCGCTCGCCCCGGGGCTCTCGCCCGACTCGCCTCCGAGCGCCTCCGACCCGGAGGCCGCGGCCTCGCGCAGAGCGTCGGCGCGGCGCATCCGCTCGCGCGCGGCGCGCAGGCGCTCGTGCTCCTCGGGCTGCGGGTCGAGCTCATCGATCTCGCCGAGCTCGAACTCGAGCAGTCCGAGCTCGCGCTCACGCTGTCCGGCGAGCTCGCCGAGCTCCTCCAGCCGAGCGTCGAGCTCACGGGTGCGCGCGTGAGCGGCAGCGCAGGCGGCGAGCCGCTCGGGCTGGCCGGGCCCGCAGAGCGCGTCGAGGATCTGCAGCTGCGCTCCGGCGAGGGTGAGCTTGCGGTGCTCGTGCTGGCCGTAGAAGGAGAGCAGCAGGCCGCCCGCGTCGCGCAGGTCGGCGACGTTCGCGGAGCGCCCGTTGAGGTAGGCCTTGGTGCGCCCGTCCGCGCCGAGGCGGCGGGCGAGCACGATCTCCCCCTCGCTCTGCTCGTGCGCGCTCCCGATCCGCTCGGCGAGCTCGGCGGGCAGCTTGGCGAGCAGGCCCGGAGGAAGCTCGAAGGTGCCCTCGACGTAGGCCTCGGGGGCGCCGGGCCTGACGATGTTCTGGCGCGCGCGGCCACCGAGCAGCAGGTCGAGGGCGTGCGCGAGCACGGTCTTGCCCGCGCCGGTCTCGCCCGTGAGCACGTTGAGCCCCGGCCCGAGCCGCAGCTCGGCGCGCTCGATCAGCAGCAGGTTCTCGACACGTAGCTCCAGGAGCACCGGGCAGGTGTAGCAGCGCGCGCCGACGGATCGCATCGGCGGGAGCGACCCTGTCCGACGGCCTCGCTGCGGCGGGCACGGGGTGCTCGCCGCCGGCGCGGGTGGGCAGCGCCAGCCCTGGTTTTCGTGTGCCCTCGCATGCATAATCAGACCCAGGGGGCCCGGGATGGATACCGGCGCCCGCAGACCACGGACAAGGCAAGGGCATGGCTGCCGACGACTCGACCTCAGGCGTTCCATCGGCTTCGCCGAGCGCCTTCGACTGGCCTCGTGCCGTCGAGCTCGATGAGCGGCTTGGCGAGGAGATCGGCCGTGCTGAACGCCACGGAACGAACCTGAGCTGCCTGCTCGTGGTGGTGGACAACCTCGAGGAGATGGCGGGTGAGCACGGTGGCGAGCTGCGCGAGCAGACGATGGTCTACATCGCGGGGGCGCTGCGCCGCGAACTGCGCCGTTTCGACCGCGTGGGCATGCCGAGCGACCGTGAGCTGCTGATCGTGCTGCCGGGCGCGGACGGGCCGCGGGGCGAGATCGTCGCGCGGCGCGTGCTCGACCGGCTGCGGGCGATCAAGGTCGAAGCGCGCGGCCGGCGCCGCGCGCTGCGGATCTCGGTGGGGCTTGCGGCCTGGCGTCCGGAGGCCACGCCCGCGCTGCTCTTGAGCAGAGCACGCGCCGCGGCGAAGCGTCCGGTGGGCAACGGGGGCCCCGCGATGGCGGGCGCGGAGGGGTTTGGCGAGCCGCTGGAGCAGGAGCCGACGGCGCCACCTTCATAATCTGCTTTACATGCTGACCGGTTCAGAGCTCTGGCTGCTGCGCCTGATGGCCGATCGTGGCCTCGCTCTGCTCGACGCGAGCAACATGCTGCTGCTGATCGAGGAGAAGGGCGAGCTGCGCGTGGCGGGGACGAGCGGGAGCCCGGTGCGGCTGCGGATCGCGCCCGTTCAGGGAAGCGCGCTCGGGGCGCTCTACACGGAGGGGAAGTCGCTCTCGATCGAGCGCCCCCGGGGGCAGGAGGCCGCGTTCCTGCACGAACTCGGGCTGGAGGCACGCGCGGTTCTCGTGGAGCCCTTCTCGATGGAGAACCAGGGGGGCGGACTCGCGATCGCGCTGCGCCGCGACGGGTCCTTCCGCAAGCCGGACCGTGAGGCGCTCGCGAACTTCGCGGAGAGCGTGGCGGCGCGCCTGGCCGCGGAGCGCTCGGTGGAGATCGAACGCCTCCGTTACGGGATGGAGGCACGCGAGCGCGAGCGCACGCGCTGGGCGCGCGAGATCCACGACGAGTCGATCCAGGGCATCGGGGCGCTGCGCATGCGCCTCGCGAACGCGCGCGACCTCGAGGACAAGGATGCGCTCAGCGCGGCGGTGGAGGAGGCGCTGGAGGGACTGGGAACCGAGATCGACGGGCTGCGCCACCTGATCACCGAGCTTCGTCCCGCGGCGCTGGACGACCTTGGGCTGGCCGCCGCGCTGGAGGCGCTCGCGCGCCGCGCGCAGGCGATCGACGGTCTCGACGTGCGCACGGAGATCGAGTTCGGGCGAGACGAAGAAATCCACCCCGGCGAAGCGCACGACGGAGGCGGGCGCCTGGACCCGGAGCTCGAGTCGACGATCTACCGCGTCGTCCAGGAGGCGCTCACGAACGTGAGCCGCCACGCGGAGGCGACGAGCGCGGTGATCAGCCTGACGGGCGACTCGCAGAAGGTGATCGCGAGCGTGACCGACGACGGCAAGGGGATGCCCGACATGGCGAGGCTCGGCCCGCGCGAGGACGGCGGCGGCTTCGGGACCGGGGGGATGCGCGAGCGCGCGGAGCTCGTGGGGGGCGAGCTCGAATGGCTTCCCGCTCCGGGCAAAGGGACGATCGTGAGGCTCACCGTGCCGCTCGCGGGACGCCCGCAGACCGTGCCCGGCGAGCCCGCCCAGCTCTAGTCGCCGGGCGCGCCCGGATCCGCACCGTCGTTCGCGTCGTCCTCGCTCCCGCGCGTGCCTTTGAGCCAGTCGGCGAGCTGCTGCCCGGCCGCGCCGACGGAGTCGCCGGTCTCGCGGATCGCGTCGCGAATCCGCTCGGCGTAGAAGGAGACCGCCTCGCCGCCCTCCGCGCGTGCGTCGACGGGCTCGCCGCGGCGAGGGTACTCGCCGCCCGCGATGCGCTCGTACTCACCCGAGCGCACCCAGGCCATCAGCTCGTGCGTGCGCTTGACCGGGAGCGGGTGCGTGACACCGAGCTCGAGTGAGAGCCGCGTGAGCCGCTCGAGGCCGGAGCCCTTCTCCGAGTAGTCCAGGCCCTGGCGCATGAAGGCGTCGAGGTCGAGCTCTGAGACCATCGCGCCCCCCGCGAGCGACATCAGCGCCCGGCAGACGACGAGCGGGTCGCGTGTGACGAGCGCGGCGGCGCGGTCGGCGCTCAGCTCCGTCGCCCTCCCCCACTCCATCAGCGCGGTTCGCACGGGAAGCAGCGGGAGCGGCAGCCGCGCGGCACGCGTCATCAGCATCAGGATCGCGAGCGCGGTCCGGTAGAGGCCGTGGTCGGAGAGGATGTGAGCGGCCTCGTGCGCGAACACGACGCGGCGCTGCGGGGCGTCGAGCAGGCTCAGAAGCTGAGACTGGACGACCACCATCGGGTGCTTCGCGCCGATCGCCATCGCGTTGGGGATCGGGAACTGGCTCAGGTAGAGGTCGGGGACCTCGGTCATGTCGAGCGTGGCGTAGGCGATCGCGTGCTCGCGGTACACGTCGCCGAGCTGCTCTTCGGATAGCCGCACCGCCGAGCCGAGGAAGGACTGGCGCAGCGCGCGCTCGTAGCCGAGCTCGATCAGCTTGCGAACGACCGTGTCGAGATAGGGAACGGAGGAGAGCGCCGCGGTCGCCGCACGGTCCGCGGGGTGCTGGAAGGCACGGGGGGAGATGTCCTTGAGCTGGTAGCCCTCGATCGGGAGGTTCGCAGCCATGGAGCGAGCCTACTCCTCGGGAGGCAGGCGGTCGCCGGGCCCGCCGGCCACATCGAGTTGATCCGTTCCCACCATCTCAGGTCAGTTGCACGCGAGCGGGCGGCAGCCAGGGCCCACGACGCGACCGACGATCCAGGAGGTGGGAACCGGCCCCCAGAAGCGGCTGTCATCGGATTCGCCGCGGTTGTCCCCCATCACGAACCACTCCCCGGCGGGGATCGTGATCGGAATGGGGAAGTTGCACTCCGTGCTCGAGCGGCACGCACGGATGTAGGGGTCGTGCTCGCGTTCGGTGCGCGAAGCGCCCCGGGCGCGCCGGTAGACGTGGCCGCCCTTGATGGAGATTGTGTCCCCCGGCCCAGCGACGATGCGCTTGATGAAGCTCGTCCCGGTGTCCTCGTGCCCGATCGAGCGCTCGCATGCGGCGCCGCCGAGCTTGACGGTGTGCGGTCTGGGACCACACAGCTGCTGCTCGGCGCCCTGCGGAGGGTGAAGGATCACGACCGTGCCGATCGCAGGTGCCAGGCCGCGCTTCACCGGGACTCGCGAGCCGACCGAGAAGGTCGGTTCCATCGATCCCGAGGGCACCCGAAAGACTTCTTCTCCTCCTCCGGTTGCTGCGGTCGCGTTGTGACCGCCCCCGCCGCACGCGACGAGGGACAGGGGCATCAGCGCGAGCGCGATCAGCGCAAACCTCATCGGCCGGGAGCCTACCGGTCGGATTCGACTGATCGGGATCGCGGCTTTGCCCGCCGACGATCAGGAGTGCCGCAGGCTATCGGTGCGTTAGTCCGCGAGCCCGACGCGCCGCACGTATGCGGTGATCTCGGCGCGTGAGCCGAAGCCGAGCTTCTCGATCGCGCGTGCGCGGTAGGTCTTCACGGTGCGCTCGGCGACGCTGAGCTTGTCCGCGATCTCGGGGTTCGTGTAGCCGTTGGCGATCAGGCGGACGACCTCGCGCTCGCGCTCGGAGAGCACGACGCTGTCGCCGCCCTGCTCCTCGCCGGTGGCCATCAGCGCGCCGAGGCGGGGGTGAAGGTAGTTGCCACCCGCGACGGCGAGGCGGAAGGCCTGGAGCAGCTCGGCGGGCTCGGCCTCCTTGAGGACGTAGCTGCGAGCGCCCGCGCGGAGCGCCTGGCGGGCGTACTCGGGGTCCTCGCGCATCGTGAGGATCGCGACGGCGAGCGTGGGATGGGCGATGAAGCAGGAGGGGAGCGCGCCGAGGCTGGAGCCTCCGGGCATCGTGAGGTCTAGCGTGAGGAGGTCGGGCTTCTGCTCGCGGACCGCGCGGATCATCGAGGGGATGTCCGCCGCTTCGTCGATCACTTCGAACTCGCCCGCCTCGCGTTCGAGCACCGCGCGCACGCCGTCGCGAACGACGGTGTGATCGTCGGCGATGATCACCGTGACGGGACGGCCCGTGCCGTTTGCTCCTTCCATTCGAGCATCGTATCGGCCGATCGAGCGCTTTCCTTCACCCCTGGACATCTTTGGGAACGTGCTGCGCACAAACGTGCACATCTCGACCCAGGGCTGGGCAGGCGTTAGCTTCCAGCCCATGCGTCTGGTCATGCGCTCGCCGCAGCTGCGCCGGATCGTCGTGGCCTACACGATCAACAGGCTCGGCGGTTGGGTCGGGCTGCTCGCACTCGTGCTCGCGGTCTACGACCACACCCACCAGAGCGCGCTCGCGGTCTCCGCCCTGCTCGCCGCGAGCCTCGCGGTGCCCGCGCTGATCGTGCCCGCGGTGGTGGCCCGCGTCGAGGCCTCCGAGCGGGGCCGCGAGCTGAGCGGGCTCTACGCCTTCGAGGGTCTCGTCACCGCCGGGCTCGCCGTGCTGCTCTGGAACTTCTCCCTCGCCCCGGTGCTCGGGCTGGTGGTGCTCGACGGCGTGGCCGCCCTCGCCGCGAGCGCGCTGCTCCGCTCGGAGGTCGCCCGCGCCGCTCGCGACTGGGTCTCAGACCAGGCCGCCGCGGGCGAGCTCGAGCCAGGGTTCACCCCGGAGACCGCGGCCGAGGAGGCCGAGCGCGCGGCGAACGCGATGCTCAACCTCGGGTTCTCCGTCTCGTTCGTGGTTGGCCCCGCGCTCGGCGGAGCGATCGTCGCGGTGGCCGGCGCTCCCACCGCGCTCTTCATCGACGTGGGCTCCTTCCTGCTCTGCGCGCTGCTCCTGCTCGACCTCCACCCCCATGTGGAGAACGCGGGGGGCGACTCGGTGCGCGAGCGGCTTCGCGCGGCGCGCGGACACATCGCCCAGGTCCCGATGCTGCGGCGCCTCTTCATCGCTGAGTTCGTCGCTCTGCTCTTCATCGAGACGGGCGCGCCGATCGAGGTGACCTACGTGAAGTCCACGCTCTCAGCCGGGGACAGCGGCGTGGGATTGCTGCTCGCGATGTGGGGCGCGGGCGGGGTCGTGGGCTCGCTCGTCTTCGCCCGGCTCGTCAAGTGGCCGCTGCGCGTGATGCTCGGTGCGGGCTCGCTTGCGATCGGCGCGGCCTACCTGGGCCTCGCCGCCGCGCCCTCGCTCGCGCTCGCCTGCGTGGCGGGGCTCGTCGGGGGGGTCGGGAACGGGATGCAGTGGCCCTCCCTGATCAGCGGTGTCCAGCAGCTCACCCCGCCCGATCTGCAGGGGCGGATGATGGGCGCCGCCGAATCGCTCGGCTCGCTCTGCGTCGGGCTGGGCCTGCCCCTCGGCGGAGCGCTCGTCGCTCTGAGCTCGCCGCGTCCCGCCTTCGTCGTGGTCGGCGCGGGGGCGGTGCTCGCCACGCTGGGCCTCGCGCAGGTCCACACCGGCGGGGGCCGCCGCGCCGCCGCAGAGGAGCGCCAGGAGCCGATCGTCCCGCCGTCGGCGGACCCGATGGCGATGCGTCTGGAGGAGTCCCAGGCCGCGCCCGCCGCACGCCAGTTGTCCAACTGATCGAATCTGCCCATTTGTCCGTCTTCGGACGCGTTCTGGCCGAAAAGCCCGGAAATACCGACTCGCGCGCCTGGACTTAAGTACGACTCCGTGTCGGTCGTTAAGGACGACAGGGATGTTCTCCGAAACGCTGAGCCGACGCCTCTTCTGGGCCCTGGAGGGCTCGCTGCTGGGGGCCGCGCTCGTGGGTTCGGCCCTGCTCACGAACCCCGCCGAATGGCGCCCGTTGAGCCTGATCGTCCTGCTGCTCGCGCTTGCGATCGCGGGTCACTGGCTGAGCGTGGAGATCAGCGGCGGGCAGCTCTCCCCCTCGCTGGTCGCGATCATCATGGCGATGGGGCTGCTCGGCCCCGCTGCCGCGGCCGCCTGCGGGATCGCCGCGATGATCCTCAAATCCGCCGCGCGCCGGCTGCCCCCCGCGCAGTGGCTGAACAACCTCACGATCTGTGCGGTGGTCCCCGTCGCGGGCGGGCTGATCATGCAGCTCTTCAAAGGCGGGATCGGGCACTCCGGGCGCCACATCACTAACGCCACGATCTTCGGCATCGAGCTCTTCGGCGTGGTGCTCCTCACCACCGCGGCAAGCTTCCTGATCTTCGCGCTGGACGTGCGCGTCGAGGAGGGGCGCCCGCTGCGGCGCGTGTTCTCCGAGCTGATCGCGCTGCTCCCCGGCGAGCTCGCGGTGGGCGTGCTCGCGACCTTCCTCGCGGTGGCCTACAACGCGGTGGGCTTCCCCGCGCTGATCGCGGCGATCACCGTCCTGATCATCTTCCGCCAGCTCACCGTCGCGCTGCTGCGCTCGGAGGAGCGCGCGGAGCAGCTTCTCGCGCGCTCGCGCCAGCTCGTGGGATTGCAGCTCGGAGTGCTCCGCACGCTCGTGCGTGCGCTCGGGATGCGCGACCAGACAACCGCCCGCCACGCCGCGGCCGTGGCGCTCTACGCGAAGGCGCTCGCCCAGGAGCTCGAGTGCTCCGAGGAGGAGCAGGACACCGTGCACGCCGCCGGCCTGCTCCACGAGATCGGCAAGTTCACCTGGCCCGACCGCGTCCTGCATGCGCGTGTGGTCGCGGACGAGGACATGGCGATCGTGCGCAACCACCCACAGGAGGGATCGCTGATCGTCGGGGCGCTCGACGGCTACGGCCCCGTGGCGGACGCGATCCTCTACCACCACGAGCGCGTCGACGGCCGTGGCTACCCCGCCGGGTTGATCGCCAAGGAGATCCCGCTCGCCTCGCGGATCCTCGCGATCTGCGCGCTCTACGACACGATGACCGCGCGCGAGAGCTACCGCTCGCCCGAGGATGAGACGGGTTCGCTGCTCACTCCGGAGGAAGCGATCGCGGAGCTGCGCACGTCCGTGACCAACGGGCAGCTCGACGGAGATCTCGTGGAGAGCTTCGTCAAGGTCCTCGACCGCGAGGGCGCGACATTCGCCCACGACGCGGACTTCGAGCAGGAGCTCGACTTCGAGCGCCGCGTGCGCGAGATGGCCGAACCCAAGTTGGGTTGAGGGGCCCCGGCCTTTAACGACCAAGGGCGTCCGCGATGCGCGAACGCCCTTGAATCAAACGTCCTTGAAGCTAGCGCGTAGGCCAGCGAGTAGGCCAATCTGCCATAGCTTTCTCCTTTGTTGTCTCCGACCAGTCGAAACGGCGACAAACCGACCGGATCCCTCCTGGGAGAGCCGCCTCACCTATGAGTAGGTTTGCTCAGGATAGCCCAGGGATGGGCGAAAAGTCCAGCTTCCAGACCTTTGTGCAGGATTGGTTGCAGTTGCGTAGCGATGGAAGCAGGGCCGAATCGCGGTTTTCCCACTCTGCGCCTGGGATCGCGGCATGCTCCGGCGGTTTTCGTGCGCTCGCAAGTTGCGGCTTCCGCGCAGGGATCCGGCGCTCCGCGACGACGGCACGGCGAGCGCCCGGAGGGCGGGGTGCTCGTACACCTGTCCATGTCGGCGCTTTCCGCCCCCTAACGGGGGAAAGATCGACAAACCTGATCGCCGCTCAAGGTCCCGGCCCGATGTGACGAAACAGAGAGCAATCCGGGCCCACGGTCCGGCAACCCGAACCGATCGAGGCAACCACATGCCCCCGAGCACAACCCCCACCGAACGGCAGCTCGTCTTCACGAGCTCGCAGGCAGCGCTCTACCTGGGCGTCTCGCTTGCGACGATCCGCCGGTGGACGGACGCGGGTCACATCGCGTGCTACCGCACCCCCGGTGGCCAGCGCCGCTTCTCGCGCGCCCAGCTCGACAGCTTCATCAGCTCGATGAGCCAGGACGTCCCCGCGAGCATCGAAGCGGCGCGCGCCGACGCCGCGCGCGTGGCCTAGCTCGCGAGCCTGCCGAACTTCTCGCGGAGCCTCCGGTAGAAGGAGGACCCGGGCAGCTGCGCGAGCGTGCCCAGGTCTTTGGCGAAGCGCAGCTCGATCGAACCCTCGGGCGGGATCTCCCCCGAGGGGCGTCCGTCGACCGCGATGTCGAGCGGCTCGCGCGAGCGATTGCGGATCGAGAGATGGTCGCTCGGAGCGACCACCAGCGCCCGCGCGCTCATCGAGTGGGGAGCGATGAAGGACACCACGAACCCCTCCACGCCCCAGGCCATCACCGGGCCGCCGTTGGCCAGGTTGTAGCCCGTCGAGCCCGCGGGCGTGGCCACGACGAGCCCGTCGCAGCGCACCGACCCCGCCTCCTCGCCGTCGAGTGAGTAGGAGAGCTCGGCCACGCGCTCGCCCACCTTGCGGTGGATCGCCACGTCGTTGACCGCGACGAGCGTGCCGTTCGCGAGCTCGAGCCTGATCGCGGGCAGCCGCAGCAGCTCGAAGTCTCCGTCGAGCGCGCGCCTGATGCCGCCCGCGAGATCGCTCGGCTCGACCGTCGCGAGAAAGCCGATCTCGCCGAAGTTGATCGCGAACACCGGCACGCCCGTGCCGCTGTAGTGCCGCAGCGCGCGGAGGATCGTCCCGTCGCCGCCGAGCACCACGCACAGCTCGACGTCGCGCTTGACCTCCGCGTCGAGCTCGAGCGCCGGTCGCGGGCGCAGGCCGAGCTTCGCCGTCTCCTCCGGGTCGAAGCGCAGGCTTCACGCCCGCCTGCGGCCGCGGCCGCGACGAGCTCGCTGAGCGCCTCCCTGATGTCGTCAGGGCGACCGTGCGTGAACACCGTGATCTCCCTCATCCCTCGACCGCCCCCGCGCGGGCGTGGAGATCCTGCTCAACGAGCGCTCCCGCGCGACCCGGCGCGGCGAGCCAGATGAAGGTCTCGAGGTTGCCCTTCGGCCCGGGCAGGCCCGAGGAGTGGTAGCCGAGCACGCTCGCCCCGAGTGAGAGCGCGAAGGTCCCCACGCCGACGAGCGCCTCGCAGCGGTCCCCGGGGTCGCGCACCACGCCGCCTTTGCCCACGCGCCCGCGGCCGAGCTCGAACTGCGGCTTGATCATCGCGAGCGCGTTCCAGTCCCCCTGCAGGCAGGAGATCGTTGCCGCGAGCACCTTGGAGAGCGAGATGAAGGAGACGTCGATCACCGCGAGCCCGGGCAGCTCCTCCGGCTCGGAGAGCGCCTCGGCGAGCCGCTGCGGGGAGAGCTCACGAGCGTTCGTGCGCTCCAGCACCCTCACGCGCGGGTCGTTGCGCAGCCCGAAGTCGAGAATCCCGTAACCCACGTCGACCGCGATCACCTCGCGCGCGCCGCGCTGCAGCAGGCAGTCCGTGAAGCCCCCCGTCGAGGCCCCCACGTCGAGCGCCCGCACGCCCTCCACCGAGAGCCCGCAGGAGTCCAGTGCGTTCGCGAGCTTGACCCCGCCGCGCGAGACGTAGGCCGGGCGCTCGTCCACGCTCAGGAGCTCATCCGCCTCCACCATCTCCCCCGGCTTCTGCGCCCGGCGGGAGCCGCGGCCCACCTTCACCTCGCCCGCCATCACCGATGCCGCCGCGCGCGTCCGCGATGGGAAAAGCCCGCGCTCGGCCAGCAGGGTGTCCAGACGCTGCTTGCCCACGGGGAAACACTTGCACACACCGAGGGTCGCGGGCAGTGCTGCACGGGGATTCGCGGGCGCGGGGACGCAAATCGACCCTATGTGAGCGATGTCACACTCCCCGACCCCCGGACCGGGCAACATGGTTATCGATCGAGAAGGTGCTCACTTCACAGCATCTCTCCTGAATCCCTCCTCCCTCAGAAACGGTCCGCTCTCCCCGGCGGGCCGTTTCTATTTAACGAGCCAGCGACTGGTCGGACCGCCCGCGGGCGCAGACGGGCTCCGGGCGCTCCCCCGGCCCAGCCGCCCCAGCCCGGCCCCTGCGGGAATGAGAGCTAGGCGCGCTCGGCGGTCGCGCGAGCGCCGCCGAGGATGGTCCCGCGCTTGGCGGGCAGAGGCTCGCCGGTGACCGCGGCGTGGACGCGCTCGGCGATCTTCTCGCCGGTGTAGCCCACCTCCTCGTGGAGGAGGGCGGGCTTGCCGTGGGTCACGTAGCGGTCCGGCAGGCCGACGCGGAGGATCCGCGGGATCGGGGTGCCCGTCTCGTTGAGCGTCTCCCAGACCGCGGAGCCGAAGCCCCCGGCGAGGACGCCCTCCTCGACGGTCACGAGCAGGTCGTGCTCGGCGGCGAGCTGCGCCATCAGCCCGGCGTCGATGGGCTTTGCGAAGCGCGCGTCGGCGACGGTCACCGCGATCCCCTGCACCCGCAGCAGCTCCGCGGCCTCGAGCGCCTTGCCCACGCCGCTGCCGTAGCCGATCAACGCCACACGACGGCCGGGCTCGACGCCCTCGGCGTCGATCTCGGAGACGATCTCACCACTGCCGATCTCGATCGGCTCGGGCTCGGCGGGCATCTGCACGCCGACCGCCTCGCCGCGCGGGTAACGCATCGCCACGGGGCCCTCGTGGGTCAGGGCGGTGCGGAGCATGCGCTTGAGCATCGCCTCATCGCGCGGGGCCATCAGCACGAGGTTGGGCAGACAGCGCAGGTAGGCGATGTCGAAGACCCCGTGATGCGTGGGGCCGTCGTCGCCCACGAGCCCCGCGCGGTCCATCACGAAGGTCACGTCGAGGCTCTGCAGACAGACGTCGTGGACGATCTGGTCGTAGGCGCGCTGCAGGAAGGTCGAGTACACCGCGACGACCGGCTTGATCCCCTCCAGCGCGAGGCCAGAGGCGAACAGGACGGCCTGCTGCTCGGCGATCCCCACGTCGAAGTAGCGCTCGGGCATCGCCTTCTGCAGGATGCTCAGCCCGGTTCCCGAGTTCATCGCCGCGGTGATCCCCACCACACGCTCGTCGCGTTCGCATTCCTCGACGAGAGCCTCGCCGAAGACCTGCGTGTACTGCGGCGGGGGCGCCTTCGTCTCGGCCGCGCCGTTCGTCGCCGCGGGGCGTGTGGGTGAGCCGTTGAGGATCGAGTTGGGCTTGGCCGCATGCCACTTCTCCATCCCCTCCAAGCCCCCCTCCTCGGCGGGAGCGAAGCCCTTGCCCTTGACCGTCGCGATGTGCACCACGACCGGGCGTTCGGCGGCGAGTGCCTCGCGGAGCGCTTTGCGCAGAGCCTTCACGTCGTGGCCGTCGATCACGCCCATGTAGGCCCAGTCGAGCTCCTCCCACCAGAGCCCGGGCGCCCAGAAGGCCTTGATCGACTCCTTCAGGTGCGGGCCGAGGCGCTCGAAGGCCGCGCCGATCCCGATCGGGAGTTTCGTCAGCCCTCCCTCGATGTCCGAACGTGCGTGCCAGAGCTTCGGGTTCAGGCGCACGCGGTTGAAGTAGCGCGAGAGCGCGCCGACGTTCGGCGCGATCGACATCCCGTTGTCGTTGAGGACCACCACCATCGGCGTCCCCAGGCCGCCCGCCTGGCCGATCGCCTCGAAGGCCACACCCCCGGTCATCGCCCCGTCGCCGATCACCGCGACGACCTTGCCGTCCTCGGTGGAGCCCTCCTGGCGCATGCCCTCCTTGATCCCCACCGCGTAGCCGATCGAGGTCGAGGCGTGGCCCGCGCCCATGATGTCGTGCGGGGACTCGGCGATCGAGCAGAAGGGAGCGAGCCCGCCGTACTGGCGGATCGTCGAGAGCTCATCGCGGCGCCCCGTGAGGACCTTGTGCGGGTAGGCCTGGTGGCCCACGTCCCAGAGGATCTTGTCCTTGGGTGATTCGAGCACGCGAGTGCAGCGCGACGGCGAGCTCGCAGGTGCCGAGGTTCGCGCCGAAGTGCCCGCCGATCTCACCGACGGTGTCGATGATGTGCTCGCGCACCTCCTGCGCGAGCGTGTCGAGCTCCGCGTCGGTGAGGCCCTGCAGATCCTCGGGGCCGTTGATCTTCTCGAGCACGCTCATGAGGTCCGCCTGTAGATGAAGTCCGCGATGTTCTCGAGCTCGGCGGTCGCGCCCTGGGCGACCTCGCCCTGCTCCGCCCACTCGGCGAGCGCGTCGGTCGCTGTGCGGTGCGACTCCTCTGCCAGCTCGCGTGCCCTGTCGATCCCGAACTCGCTCACGTAGGTCCGCTTTCCATGGCGCTCATCGCTTCCTTGTGGCTTTCCCAGTGCATCGTCGGTGCCCGTCACGTCGAGAATGTCGTCGACGATCTGGAAGAGCACCCCCAGCTCCGCCGCGAAACGGCGGAAGGGGGTGGCTTCATGACCGTCAGCGGTCCCCGTCAACAGTAGTACGCAGAGCACGGACGCGCCGATGAGTCGTCCAGTCTTGAGCTCGTGCAGTCGGCGCAGCCCGGCGGGGCCGGGGGGTGTGTGCTCGCTGATGTCCACGTACTGGCCACCCACCATCCCGTTCACGCCCGTTGCGGTCGCGAGCTCCGCCGCGGCCGCGAGCACGCGCTCGGGAGCGGAGCGCTGCTTGGTGAGCAGATGCCGGAAGGCCTCCGCGTAGAGCCCGTCGCCCGCGAGGATCGCGACGCCCTCGCCGAACTTCACGTGACAGGTGGGCTGACCGCGTCGCAACTCGTCGTCGTCCATCGCAGGTAGGTCGTCGTGGATCAGCGAGTAGGTGTGGATCAGCTCGAGCGCTGCGGCGAGCGGCATCACCTCGCTCTGCTCGAGCCCCACCGCGCGCGCGGTGGCGAGCGCGAGCACCGGCCTGATGCGCTTGCCCCCCGCGAGCAGCGAGTAGCGCATCGCCTCCTCCAGCCCGTCCGTGAGCGCCTCGTCGCTGAAGCGCATCGCCTCCAGGTAGCACTCGACCTCCTCGCGGAGGTGGTCCGGGTAGGAGGCGCCCACGCTCGCCCGGCGCCTAGAGCAGGCTGTCCTGGCCGGGCGCCGGCGCGGACACCTCCGCGCGCGTGAGCTGCTCGAGCTCGGAGGCGGCCTGCGTGGCGAGCGCCGCGCAGTCCTCCACGAGCGTCGCCGCCGCGTCGGCGGAGAGCTCGCCGGAACGCAGCTGCTCAGCGGCTCGCCCGAGGCGGCCGATCAGATCGTCTAGACGCTCGACACTGCTCATTGGATCCGCGCATTCTCGCGCACCTCGCGCAGGACTGCGGCGAGCACGCCGTTGACGAACCCCGGGGCCTCCGCTCCGCAGAACGTCTTCGCGCTCTCAACCGCCTCCTCGATCGCGCCCTCCGGGGGGATCGGCTGCTCGCCCGGCGCGACGTCCGGGTGGAGCATCTCGATCAACGCCACGCGCATGATGCTGCGCTCCAGCGGCTGGATGCGCTGCACGGACCAGCCGTGGGCGTGGCGATCGATCACCTCATCGAGCTCCTCCGCGCGATCCGCCGCTGCGTGGGCGAGCGCACGCGAGAAGATCGACGCGTTGCGGGGGAGCGTGTCCGCGAGCGGCCGACCGGTGAGATCGTGCTGGTAGAGCGCGACCACTGCGGCGCGACGCTGGTCGGAACGGCGCATCTACCCGCCGGGCCTAGGCCCGGGCGACGTATTCGCCCGAGCGCGTGTCGACCCGGATCATCTGGCCGGGCTCGACGAACAGCGGCACGCTGATGACCGCTCCCGTCTCGAGTGTCGCGGGCTTCGTGCCGCCGCCGGAGACCGAGTCGCCGCGCAGCCCGGGATCGGCCACGGTCACTTCGAGCTCGACCGCGCTCGGGAGCTGCACGTCCGCGGGCTCGCCGTCGATGAAGAGCACGTCCACCTCGCTGGAGGGCTTGAGCCAGCGCAGCGGGTCCGCGAGCGTGCTCTCAGCCACCGCGAGCTGCTCGAAGGACTCCGTGTCCATGAAGTGCGCGTCCGTCCCGTCCGCGTAGAGGAACTGCATCTTGCGCGCCTCGGTGCGCACGTCGCGGAACTTCTCCCCCGCCCTGAAGGTCTTGTCGATCACGTTCCCGTCGCTCGCCCGGCGCAGCTTGGTGCGCACGAACGCGCCACCCTTGCCCGGCTTGACGTGCTGGAACTCGACGATCTTGAAGATCGTGCCGTCGACCTCGATGTGGTTGCCGTTTTTGAATTGATTCGTGGAAATCAGAGCGGATCAGTCCTCAAAGCAGCTTTCTAGAGCCAAAGGTCCCCATGCGGTTGCCATTTGATCGGCGCGCGCCCGGCCTCCGATTGAGACAAGCCCCGGCCGAGCATCATAGGAGGATTGTGTATAGACGCCTGATCGCGACCGCCATCGCGTCGCTCGCGCTCCTCCGCGGATGCGGCAAGGCAGACGTGGCGATCGTCAAACCACCGCTGGTGCCGATCTATGTGTGTCCCCGGGCGGTGGGACCACGAGCAATTTGCCGCCACCGCTTCGACGCTGGAAAACTCATCGGGATGTCCCTCGGCCAAGCCAGGCGAGTGGCCGCCGCCCATGGCTACGCCTTGCTTCGTGTCGCTCCCGCTCCCGAGGCGAGCATCTTCATGGGGAGAGAACTTGAGGTCGAATGCAGCGCCGGAGGAGCGAGCGGGATCGTGGTGCGCATCCTCGGCGTCAGCTGACACCCACCGCCAGAGTGCTGGCGGAGACGAATCTGGGATGCGCCGGAGCTTTCTCGGCGGCGCGGGCGCGCAGCGGTTGAAGCGTGCCCCGGCCGAGCATCATTGGAGGAACGTGTGGAAGGCCATGGCCTGTGTCCTCGTCACCGCGAGCATTCTGACGGCCTGCGGGAAGTCTGATCTTGCCGATGTCAAGCGGCCTACGCGGCCGATCTTCATCTGCGTGCTCGGATTCGCAGCCGACCGGTCATGCCAGCACCGGTTCAACGCGTCCCAGCTCATTTCGCTACGACTGGACGGGGCAAATGCGCTCGCGGAACGCCACGGCTATTCCGTGCGACGGGTCGCGCCGCTTCCGCTTCCCAGACACGAGAAACTGATCGCGGACGAGGAGTTCAACCGGATCGACGTGGAATGCGCCGAAGCGGCCGAAGACTGTCTCGTCAAGCGCATTGTGAGCCAGGGCTAAACCATGCGGGTGCGCCGGAGCTCTGGCGTGCGCCCCGCGCTCACCCCGCCGGCTGATAGCCCGCGCAGAGCACGCGCATCCACTCGATCCGCCCCTCGGGCGCGCTCAGGTAGGCCTGCTGCTCTACGACGAACTCGCCTTCGGGGTTGCGCACCGTGAGCCGGTAGCCCACGCGTTCGCGCGCCGCGACGTTGTCCGTCTCGACCTTGAGCAGCCCGACGATCTCGTCCGCGGGCTCGAACCAGTTCTCGAACAGCGTGGCGAGGACCTCCTGGGGCGAGCTCGACTCCCAGGATCTGCCCGGCGTGAGCGCGCGGAAGTCGATCTGCGGATCGAGCAGAGCGAGGATCGCCTCGCTGTCCTTGGCCGCGAGTGCCTCAGCGAAGGCTTCGCCGGTCGTCTGCCCCTCGGTCATGGAGCAATTCTCCACCCTTCGGCGGTTCGCTGTCAGTGACCTCCGTCACCTCCGCGAATGGGCCCGGCCGCGCGGCCGCCGCAGAGGGGAAGGCGACCGCGCGTCCCGGACCGTGTGCCCGGCACGGACCGCGGCGGCGGACCTACTCGTCGTCGGTCCATCCATGGCACCGCCGACTCCCGCGCCGGGCACGCGCCCCTTATAAGCCGCGCAGACGCTCGTCTGCAAGGCGTGTCTCTCGGTCCTACCCCCCGGCCACCGGCAGCACCGGCGTACAAGCGAACCCGACGGGATGCTTGGGATCGAGCGCGCCCAGCACGTCGGCGTCCGCGATGTGGTCGTAGGGCATCGAGAGGTGCTCGCCCTGGTCGAGCGCGCACTGCGACTGCAGCAGGATGTTCGTCACGTGCTTGCCTGTCATGAAGGCGGAGGTGTAGGGGGTGACGACCTCGTCGTTGTCGGACTCGATCACGGTGTAGTCCACCTTGCCCACCGTTTCGCCGCCCGCGTTGAGCTTCGTGAGGAAGGGCGAGCCCGCTTCCTGTTCTTCGCAGGCCTGGCAGACGCCGAGGAAGGAGTTCGCTCCGGGGAGCATCTTCCCGAGCGTGAAGAGACCGTTGACGGTCGTGCCGTGGTTGGAGGGGGCCAGGCCGACGAGCGTTCCGACCTTTTCCGCGCCCCCCAGGAAGCGCAGGTAGTAGCGAGGCATCATCCCGCCCTGGGAGTGCCCGACGAGGTCGACCTGCTTGGCACCGGTCGCGGCGAGCACCTTCTGCACGAAGGCCGCGAGTTCTTCCGCGGATGTGGCGATCGGCCCGGTTGCGTCGACCCCGACTGCGCCGCTCCCGTTCGAGGGCCCGTAGTTGAGAGCGAACACGCAGTAGCCCTGGTCGTAGAGCAGCGGGGAGAGCGCCTGCCAGCTGTCGGCCATGTCCGCGAAGGTCCCGTGCACGAGCACCACGGGCCGCGGGTGCGCCTTGCTCGGCTTGCAGCTCCAGTTGTTCGAGCCGGGCGGCGAGGCGGTCGGGCTCGCGTGCGCGTAGCCCGTGATCCCGTTGTATTCGACGGGCAGCGTGCTCGCGCCCGCGACCGCGACGGAGGCCAGCAGGCAGGCGAGGACGGCGAGCAGCAACACGGCGGCGCGTCGGGGCATGATCGGGCTTCTCCCTCTGTGGTTGGCTCCGCGGCCTCGGAGCCCACGACACCCCGGCGCGGGTGAGACAGGCCGCGCGCCCTTTGTATCAGAAGTTGACGCGCCCCCGCGCGCCTGTCAGCGCTAGGCCGCGGCGGCGGCGAGGCTCGCCATGTCGATCCCGATCACCTTCAGGCGCCTGCTGAGCGCGTTGAACGCGAACGTGTTCGTTTCCTCCGTCGGTGTAGTCGTCGAGGATCGCGTAGTCCTGCGGGTCCGCGCCGGGCGGCACGAGCACCGAGGCGGCGAGCGGGATCAGCTCGGCCAGGCGCCGGGCGATGCGCTGCTTGAGCGCCGGGTCCTTCGCCTTCTCGCGCAGGAACCAGGTGCCGTAGGCGACGTGCCTGTGCTCGTCCTGGGAGATCAGCTTGAAGCCCTCCACCCAGCCGGGCAGGATCGAGTTGCGTTCCATGTAGTCGGTCAGGAACCACTGGCCCGTGAGCGCGAGCGTCCCCTCGATGATCATGTGGTAGAGCGTGACGAAGTCGACCTTCGCCTCGATGTCCGCGGGGTTCTCGATCAGCCGCTTGCCCCAGTCCACGAGCACGCCGTCGAACATCTCGATGAACGCAGGGTTGAGGTCGCCGCGCGCCTTCTCGAGACGGTCCTCGAACGTCCCGTCGATGCCGAGAACCTGCTCGTAGAAGCGGTTGAAGTGCTGCGCGTGGCGCGCCTCGTCCACCTGCTGGGTGGTCAGGAAGGCCTCCTCGCTCTGACTCTCGTACGCCATCACGAGCCCGGAGAACTGCGTCGTCACGCGCTCCTCGCCGATGAAGAAGGAGGACAGGTTCCAGGCGAGTTTCTCGCGCAGCTCCGCGCTCATCTGCTCCCAGTCGCGCCGGTCCTGGCGAGAGGTCGATCGTGTGCGAGGACCAGCTCTGGCGCTCCCACAGCTCGTAGAGCTGCTGGGGTGTCATCAGTGTCACCGAGCTGAGCTTGGACTCGTCGGCGATCGTGCCGACGTCGCCCTGGCTGGTCAGGTCTAGAAGCGAGGGCATCGTCCTGCGGCCTCCTCTGCGTCGTCTGAGAAGCCCCGACGGCGCGCCGTCGGGGCCCCGTCGCGCACCCTGCGAGCGCCCGACAGGCTTGTCAGAAGCAGATCGACCATAACCGCTCAGAGGTGCTCAAGTCGAGGCCGCGTGGACGCCGATGCGAGAGCATGCGCCGGCTCCTCCGCGAGAACGCCCTCTGCGCGCTCCTCGCGCTGCTCGGCTGCGCCACGCTCGCCTGGCTCGGGCTCTACGGCTCGGCTGGAACGACTACGAAACCGAGGCGCGCCCTGCGGTCGAAGCTCTGATCGCGCGGCCACCTGCACGCCTTCCTCGAGCTCGCCCCGCTCTACGGCGGCTCGCTGATCGAGCGCGCGCCCTTCGCGCTGCTGCCGAGCCTCTGGGGCGGCGGCGCGCTCGCGGTCTACCGGCTGCTCGCCCTCCCCTGCCTGCTCGCCTCCGCCGCGCTCGGGGTGTGGCTGTTCGCGCGGATGCGCGCCGAAGCGCGGCCGCGGCTCGCGCGGGCCGTCGCGCTCGGTCTGATCGTCGCCAACCCGATCACGCTGCTGGCCCTCGAAATCGGCCACCCCGAGGAGCTGCTCGGCGCCGTGCGCGTGCGTCGCCGCCGTGCTCTTCGCCGGGCGCCCTCCCCCAGCCGCCGCCGCGCGCTCGCGATCGGCGTGCTGCTCGGCCTCGCGATCGCGAACAAGCAGTGGGCGCGTGCTCGCCGCGGGCCCGGTCCTGCTCGCTCTGCCCGCGCGGCCGGCGCCTGCGCGCTGCGCGCTCGCCGCCGCTCGGCGTCGCCGCCGTGCTGCAGGCACCGCTTCCTGCTCGGCTCGCGGGGAACTTCACCACCGCGGCGCGGAGCGGCAGCGTCGAGCTCCGCGATCTTCCAGCCGTGGCAGCTCTTCTGGTTCCTCGGCCACCACGGCGCGCTCGTGCACGGCCTCTTCGGCGTCGCCAAGCCCGGCTACCGCGTGGCCCCGCGCTGGACGGGCACGTCAGTCACCCGCTCGTGCTGCTCTCCGGCGCTCGGCATCGCGCTCGCTCTCTGGCGGCGCACCCGCGGCGCGGCGCGCTCGACCGCACGCGAGGCGATGCTCGCGCTCGCGCTGATCGATGCTCGCGCGCTGCCTGCTCGACACCTGGGACACCAGCTACTACATGCTTCCCGTCGATCTTCGCGCTGCTCGCCTGGGAGGTGAGCGGCGACGCGCGGCGCCCGCCGGTCGCTCGCGCTCGCCGCTACGCTCGCCGCGTGGGCGCAGTTCCAGTGGCTGCCCGGACGCGGTCTCGCCGGACCTGCAGTCGCCGATCTTCCTCGCCTGGACGCTGCCGCTGCTCGCGTGCTCGGCGCCTGCTGCTCGAAGCCGCCACGCCTGCTCGCGCGCGGCGCCGCGGCGCGAGTCGCGCCGCCGAGCCGCGCGCGGGCTACGCGGGGCGCGCAGGCCGCCGCGCCGCCGCCCGCGGCGAGCACTTCTGAGGCAGCCGACACGGTGAGGGCCTTGTCGAGGCCCGTGAGCGCCTCGCAGCCCCCCGTCGCGCACGACCGCGAGGTCCTCGATCCGCACGCCCAGCGCCTCGGGCAGGTACACGCCGGGCTCGACGGTGACGATGTTGCCCGCCGCGAGCACGTCCTCGCCCGCGGTGCGCGAGAGCCGCGGGCGCCTCGTGGACCTCGAGCCCGACACCGTGGCCGAGGCCGTGGCCGAAGTGCTCGCCCTCGCCGGCCGCGCTCGATCACCTCGCGCGCGGCCGCATCGACCTCGCGGCCGTTCGCGCCCGCCCTGACCGCGTCGAGCCCGGCGAGCTGCGCCTCGAGCACGAGCTCGTAGACCTCGCGCGCCTGCGCGGAGATCGCCCTCGCCGGTCGCGTAGGTGCGCGTGCAGTCCGAGCAGTAGCCCTCGTGCTGCGCGCCCCAGTCGATCGTCACGAGCACGTCGCGAGGGATCTCCACGTCGCGCGGCTGCGGCGTGCGGCAGCGCGCCGTGCGCGCCCGCGGCCACGATCGAGGGGAAGCTCGAGCGCTTCCGCGCCGAGGCGGCGCATGCTCATCTCCAGCTCGAAGGCGACCTCGCGCTCGGTGCGCCCCGCGAGCCCGTCTTCGAGCACCGCCGTCAGCGCCTCGTCGGCGAGCGCGCAGGCGGCGGCGATCAGCGCGATCTCGCCGGGCTCCTTGACGAGCCGCAGCCCCTCGACGAGCCCGCTCGCGTCGACCAGCTCCCAGCCCGCGGCGAGCTTCTCGCGCAGCCGCGCGTGCGCCTTCACGCTGAGCTTCGCCGCGTCGAAGCCGAGCCGGCCGCCGCTCGCCGGCGAGCAGCCCGCGGCACGGCGTCGCGCAGCTCGCCCGTGACGATCGCGCGCTCGAAGCTCGGGCGCGACCTCGGCGGCGGACTGCGCGACGTAGCGGAAGTCGGTGAGGAACAGCGGTGCGCCGTCGCGCAGCCGCGGCGCCCCCGCTCGGCGGCCAGCAGCGCGAGCCCGTTGCTGCCCGTGTAGCCGCTCACGTAGCGCAGGTCCACGGGCGCCGTCGACGAGCAGCGCGTCGAGCTCGCGCTCGCCGACCCGCTGCGAGGCGCTCGAGGCGCGCGCGCCATCGCTCGCGCTGCCGCGGGCGGGCTCATCGCGGCCGCCGCCTCCAGGTGCTCGCGCAGCAGCGCGAGCGCGTCGAGGTAGCCCTCCGGCCCGCGGCCGCGCACCGACTCGAAGCAGAGGTCCTCGACGACCGAGAGGTGGCGCCAGGGCTCGCGCGCGAGCGGGTCGGAGAGGTGCACTTCGACGGCGGGCAGCGCCGCGATCTCGAGCGCGTCGCGCATCGCCCAGGCGTAGTGCGTCCAGGCGCCGGGATTCAGCACGACGCCGTCGGCCTCGCCCGCGCAGCGAGTGCAGCCGCTCGACGAACGCGCCTTCGTCGTTGGTCTGGAAGCAGCTCACGTCGAGCCCGAGCGCGTGCCCCTCCTGCTCGACCATGCCCTCGAGCTCGGGCAGCGTGATCGAGCCGTAGAGCGCCGGGTCGCGGTTGCCGAGCTGATCGAGGTTGACCCCGTTCATCACCTCGATCCTGAACGCTTCGTCCGGTCATTGCGCAAGCTCCTCGACCGCCGCGCGCAGATCGGCGCCGCCACCGGCGCGGCCGTGCGCGACCTCCCCGGGCGCCTCGACGAGCACGAACGGCACGTCCGCGCCGATCCGCTTCTTGTCGCGCGCGATCGCCTCGACGACCGCGTCGACGTCCGCGCCCTCGCAGCGCACGGGCAGCCCGCGCGCCGCGAGCAGCTCGCGCACCTGCTCGCGCAGCTCGGGCCGGCCGGAGAGTCGCAGCGACGCGAGCAGGCCGAGCCCGACCGCCTCGCCGTGGCGGTAGCGCGAGTAGCCGGTGGCCGTCTCGATCGCGTGGCCGACGGTGTGGCCGAGGTTCAGCACCTGCCGGCGCGCCGCCGTCGCGCTCGTCCGCGGCGACCGTGGCGAGCTTCGTGCGCGCGCAGGCGAAGATCGTCGCGCTCGTCGACCTCCTCGCCCGCGGCGACGCGCTCCCACAGCTCGCCGCCCGCGATCAGCGCGGTCTTCAGCACCTCCACCCAGCCGGCCGCGAGCTCCTCGGCGGGCAGCGTCGCGAGCACGCCGGGGTCGACGAGCACGCCGGCCGGCTGGTGGTAGACGCCGACGTAGTTCTTCGCCGCGGGCAGGTCGACGCCCGGTCTTGCCGCCGTAGGCCGAGTCGACCTGCGCGACGAGCGTCGTGGGCACCTGCACGACGGGCACGCCGCGCTGGTAGGTCGCCGCGCAGAAGCCCGCGAGATCGCCGACCACGCCGCCGCCGAGCGCGACCAGGTGGTCGGCGCGCGTCATCCCGGCCGCCGCCAGCGCCTCCACACGCGCTCAGCGGTGGCGAGCGTCTTGCTCTGCTCGCCCGGCGCGATGCTCACCGTCGAAGGCCGTCCCGCCGAGCTCGCTCGGCGTAGCGGCGCGCCACGTTCTCGTCGCTCACGCAGAACGCGCGCGACGAGCTCGGCGCTCGAGCGGCCAGCGCCGCGAGCAGCGCCGGCGCCCGTGCGCGCTCAGCAGGCCGTCGCCGATCAGCACCGGGTAGTCGCCCGAGGCCGAGCGGCCCACAGCATGCGGGTCCCCGCGGGCGGCCGCAGCGAGCGCGCGCAGCGCTCGAGCGCGCGCGGCGCGCAGCCCACCGCGATCGAGCGGCCCGACACGCGTCGGCGAGCTGCTCGTAGAGGCCCGCGCGCTCGGCGTGCAGCGCGCAGAAGGCGTCGCGATCGGCGGCGAGCGGCCGCGCGGGCGCCGAGCCGTTCGCGAGCACGCGCTTCCACGCGCGGTCCGCGTCGATCTCGAGCAGCACCATCGACTGCGCGCGCGAGCGCCTCGCGGACGCGCTCGGAGAGCACGCTGCCGCCGCCGAGCGCGATCACCTCGCCGGGTCCGCGCGCGCGTCGAGCAGCTCGCAGCACGAGCTCGCTCCTCGGCCTCCCTGAACGCGGCCTCGCCGCTGCAGCTCGAACTCCTCGCGCGACCGAGTGCCCGAAGCGCTCGCGCGAGCAGCTCGTCGCTGTCCGCGCGCGCGCTGCCGAGCGCCGCCGCGAGCTCGCGGCGCGCCGTCGACTTGCCGGCGCCCATGAAGCCGATCAGGACGAGTGCCAACCGATCCGCTCCCGGTAGGCGCGCACGGCCTCGAGCACGTCGTCGATGTGGTCGCCGCCGAACTTGCTGCGGTAGGCGTCGGCGAGCACGTAGGCGACCATCGCCTCGCCGACGACGCCGGCGGCCGGGACCGTGCAGGAGTCGGTGCGCTCGCGCAGCGCCTGTGCCGGCTCGTGCGTCTCGGTGTCGACCGAGCGCAGCGGCTTGGTGAGCGTCGGCAGCGGCTTCATCGCGCCGCGCACGATCAGCGGCAGCCCGTTCGTCATGCCGCCCTCGAGCCCGCCGGCGCGGTTGGTCTCGCGGTAGTAGCCGCGCTCGGTCGAGTAGAAGATCTCGTCGTGCGCTGGCCGAGCCGGGCAGGCCGGCGACCGCGAAGGCGTCGCCGATCGAGACGCCCTTCATCGCCTGGATCGAGCAGATCGCCTGGCGAGGCGCCCGTCGAGGCGCTCCTCCCAGGAGACGTGCGAGCCGAGCCCGGGCAGCGAGCCCGAAGGCCTGCACCTCGAACACGCCGCCGAGCGACTCGTTCGCCCGGCGCAGCTCGTCGATCTCCTTGACCATCGCCCGCGTGGCCTCCGCGTCCAGGCAGCGCACCGGCGAGCTGTCGACGTCGGCGAAGTCCGCCGCGCGTCAGCGCGCGTCCGGCGCTCGGGAGCGTGCACGGAGGCGATCTGGATCACGTGCGAGTAGACCTCGACGCCGAGCGCGCGCAGGAACGCCTTGCAGAGCGCGCCGCCGGCGACGCGCGCCGCCGTCTCGCGGGCGGAGGCGCGCTCGAGGATGTTGCGCACGTCGCTGACTGCTTGTACTTCTGCGTGCCGACGAGGTCGGCGTGGCCCGGGCCGCGGCAGGTGCACCTCGGCGATCTCCTCCGTCGACCGGCCAGGGGTTCATGCGCTCCTCCCAGTTGGCGTAGTCGCGGTTGGCGACCTGCAGCGCGATCGGGCCGCCGAGCGTGCAGCCCGTGGCGAACGCCGGCCGTGACCTCGGCGCGGTCGCGCTCGATCTTCATGCGCCCGCCGCGGCCGTGGCCGAGCTGGCGGCGCGCCATGTCCTCGTTGATGTCCTCGCGGAGCAGGCGCAGCCCGGCGGGCAGTCCCTCGACGATGCATGTCAGTCCGGGGCCGTGCGACTCGCCGGCGGTGATCAGTCGGAGCTCCACGGCTCCTAGCTTATTTGCTGCGCCTCAGCGGCTCAGCGCGCGGAGCTGATGACGGCGCTGTGCGCGCGTGCCGCGTGGCCCGCTGCGGCGCGAAGACGAGCACGCCGGGCTGCGTGGAGTAGTGCAGAAACGGCAGCGCGAGCAGGCCGCTTGCGCGCAGCACCTTGCTGCCCGGCCTTCGACTCGCCCCAGGCTCGCGCCGACGCCGCTGGCGCTCGTGGCCTTGTTCGGCGGTGATGCTGAGCACCGGCAGTTCGTAGACGGTCGCTCGCGCCGTCGGCGGCGAGGTAGTTGAGCTGCTCGGTCTGGCCGGGCTTGAGGTCGACCGCTTCGCACTGCGTGGCGCTCGGCAGGCAGGCGCCGGTGCCGGGCAGGATCGCTTCGCCGACGAGCGTGAAGGTCGCGCTCTTGCCGCTCGGCGGTCACGCCGCGGAAGACGATCAGCGGCGTCTGCGCGGAGGGCAGCGGCGCTGCAGCTTCAGCTTCGTCGTAAGGGGTGAGCTGCGGCCGTTTCGGGTGTCGTGCCCGCGGGCAGGTCGCCGAACTGACCGCCACGTCGTAGACGGTCTTCGGCTTGGCTTGCGTCTTCTTGGTTTCGGTTGTCGGGTTCGACTGCTCGACCGGAGCTGCTTTCGCCCGAGCTCGAGCCCGAGGAGCCCGTGCTCGTTCCGCCCGTCGCGCTCGAGCTGCCCGAGGATGAGGTCGTGCTCGAACGCGGCACCGGTCGTCGCGCCGAGCCGCGCGTCGCGGTCGTCGCTCGCGCCGGGGAGCGGCGCGAAGGGGTTGCGGCCGTGCCCGCGTTCTGTTCGCTCGAAGCCGTCGGTCGTCTCGGCGACCGCGTGTTCGGGCGTCGTCGCGGTGACCGCGATACCGCGCGGCGTGCGTCGCCGCCGGAGGCGGTCGCGGCGGCGCGGTCGGCGCGTCGCTCGAGCCGCCGCCGAGCACCGCGTAGGCGATCGCGGCCACCAGCAGGCGGCGACGAGCGCCGACGACGGGCAGCAGCCGGCGGTCGGCGAGGTCGGCACTTGAGATCGATGTGAGAAGTCGTTCATGGGGTCACCTTCGCCACGGCGGGCGCGGTCGTGGAGCTGGCCGAGCTGGCGGCGTCGAGGCGCTCGCGGCGGTCGGCGAGGTCGGCGGTCGCGCCGCCGGTCAGCCCCTGGCTGGCGGGCAGCACGTAGGCGGTCGCGGTGACCGTGCCGGTGAGCTTCTGCTTGCCCTTGCCGCCGCCCGCCGTGGTCGCTTCGAGGCGCGAGCTTCACGCTCTGGATCGTGAGCAGGCGGCCGCTCACCTCGCAGCGCGCCGTTGCGGTCGTGGGTGGTGAAGGTGGTGAGCCGCGGAAGAGGTGTTCGAGGTCGAAGATAGCCGCCGTTGAAGCACGAAGGTGAACGGCATCTGGGTGAAGCCGGCGGTCGCCGCGCTCGCGGCGGTGGCGGTCGCGGCGGCGCTCGCGGCCGCCGCCGGAGCCGGTGCCTGACGTCGATCGAGTTGAAGCTCGACGTCGTGCTGGTTGGAGGCCTGTTCGAGCTCGTAGATCAGCGACGCCACTTCCTGGCTCGGCGGAACGGCTTTGCCGAGGCTCACGACCGAGGCGTAGGCGGTGGCGTACTGCGCCTGCGCGCTTTCGCGTTGGCGAGCTGGCTCTTCGGCGCTCGAGAGCTGCGTCTGCGCCGTGGTGACCTGCTCTTCGTAGGCTTGACTCCTTCTTGCGCTCGGGAGAGACGACGAGCATCCAGCCGCCGGCCAGCGACGGCCAGCACGCGCGACGATCACCACGATGCGGTCACGGCCGGTCATCGCGCTCCTGCTCCGAGTCTCGCTGGCGGTGGAGCCGCGTGCTCGGCGACGCTCGAGGTCGGCTCTGCGGCAGCGGCGCTCGTCGGAGCGCGCCGGAAGGGCATCGAATGTCACGGTCATCTGGAAGACGGGGTCGCCCGGCCGCAGCCGCCGCGCCGGCCGCAGCCGGAGCGCCCGCGCCGAGTGCCCTTGGTCGAGCTCTGCAGGGTCACTTCGGAGACGCCGTCGATCAGGCGCAGCCGCTGCATCGTGTCGGCGACCTCGCGCTGGGAGGTCGCGCAGCCCTGGATCGTGAAGGTGGGGACGCTCCCGGAGGGCGTCGCCGAGGTGACGCTCGCGGACGAGGCGGCGGCTCGCCGCGGAGGCGGGTGGCCGGGCGTGGCGGCGGCCGGAGCCGCGGCCGCGCGAGCCGGCGTGCCGCCGACCGTGCCGTCGAGCGAGCTGATCGAGACCCGGTTGCGCAGCACGCGGCCGAACTCGTGGATCGCGTGGGCCCAGTCGAAGCGGGTGTCGACGAGCGCGGCGACCGCCTGCTCGCGCTGTTCGCGCAGCGAGATGAAGCTCGGTGTAGGGCGCGAGCTGCGCGGCTCGGCCTGCGCCTGCTGCGCTTCGCGCGTGAGCGTGGCGGCCTTCGACTTTGCGGCTGAGACCTGCGCGGTTGGCTTTGCCGTAGAGCACGGCGAGGACCGCGAGCCCGCACGAGCACCGCGAGCACGGCGTAGGCGGCGCCGCCGGAGCGGCCCGCGCCGACCGAGCCGCCGCTGCGCTGGTCGCTCGGGGATCAGGTTTACGGCTCTCATTGCGGAGCCTCCGTGGCGGCCAGACCGGTCGCCACCGCGAGACGGTGCGGTGCGACATCGCCCTCGAGGCCACCGTCGGCGAGCCGACGGTCGCGGCGCGAACCTCGACGCCGAGCGAGCGCCTGCAGCGCCTCGGCGAAGCCCGGGATGTCCTGGGCGGCGCCGCTGAGCACGACGTGGGAGACCTCGCCGCCGCCGTCCTGGGAGCGGTGGAAGTCGAGCGAGTTGCGAACCTCGCCGGAGATCTCGCGCACGCCGTTGTCGAGCACGGCCCACACGTCGGCGTCGAGGCGTGCGCAGCGTCCTCCACCTCGGCGGCAGGCTTCGGGGCGCGCGGCGGCGAGCGTCCTCGTAGCTCATCGCGAGCTCACGGGCCTCGGCTCCTCGTGGCTGAGCCGACGTGCTCCTCGGCCGAGATCGGCTCCCGCGGGTCGGGTCGGACACGGCTCGACCTCGAGCTCCGGCTCGGGCGTCGAGCGGGCTCGGCCGCGACGCGCCGCTCGGGATCGCGGGACGGTCAGGTCGGCTTCGAGCAGCCGCGCGCGAGCGTCTCCGAGCGCGATGCCGCGGCGCTCGGCGAGCTCGGTGGCCATGCCCTCGAGGCCGCTGCCGACGACGCGGGTGAAGCGGCAGACCGTGCCCTCGGCGATCGCGAGGTTGGAGAGCCCGTCGACGTTCAGGTAGAGCACGCGCGCCGGTCTGCTCGGCTTCGTGGTGGTAGAGCGAGCGGATCAGAGCGAAGGCGGAGAGGTCGACGCCCTCGGCGGTGAGCCCGGCGGCGCGGACGGCGCCGAGCAGGCGTTCGACCATGTCGCGCTGCGCGGCGACGAGCACGACGCGCTGGCGAGGGCCGGAGGGCGTCTCGATGATGCCGAGCGGGTGGAAGTCGAGAACGGCGTTGCCGAGCGGCATCGGCACCTGGTCCTGAGCCTGGAAGGCGACGGCGGCGGCGAGCTCCTTGCGGTCGGTCACCGGGGGCAGCTCGAGCGTGCGCAGCACGGTGCGCTGGTTGGCGACGCCGACGCGCACGCGCTTGCCGAGCTTGGAGTCGGCGAACAGCTCGCGCAGAGCCTCGCCGAGGGCTGCCTCGTCGAGCACTTCACCGTCGCGCATCGTGTCGGCGGCGAGCGGCACGCATCGCGGCGCGCTCGGCGACGATCGAGCCGTTCACGCGCGCCTGCACGGCGGCGACGAAGCCGGGCTGGATGTCGAGGCCGACGACGTCGGCGCCGGAGCGCCGGCCGAGCCGAGCCCCGAGGGGTGGCTGAGCTTGAGGTTCGGCGGCGGCGAGCTTGAAGTTGGGCAGAGCGAGCATCGTTGAGCGAAGGGCTTAGAGGTTGCGGGAGGATCGCCCGCTGGGGGGTATCGGCGCGGGGCCGTCGGCGCTTTAGTTGGCGCAAGGAAGTGATTGACGTAGACATCGACGAGCGGCTGGCCCGCGAAGATCGCCACGATCGCGCCGAGCGCCAGGAACGGCCCGAACGGGACCGCGGTCTTGCGGCCCGCGCTGGCGCCCTTGCGGGCGATGATCACGGCGCCGACGAGCGTGCCCGCGACCAGCGCGATCAGCACGCCGGGCGCGACGGCCGAGCCGAGGAAGAGCCCCATCATCGCCGCGAGCTTCACGTCGCCCATGCCCATGCCGCCCGGGTAGGCGAGCGCGGCGAGCAGCAGGAAGCCGCCGGCGGCGGCGGCCGCGATCAGGCGGGTCGGCTCGCCGCGAGGGTCGAGCGCGAGCCGAGCGCGAGCGCGAGGATCGCACCGGGCACGGTGAGGCGGTTGGGGATGATGCGTGCTCGAGATCGATCAGCGCGGCCGGCACGATCAGCAGGATCAGCCCGAGGCCGAGCACGATGCTGCGCGGCTGAGTAGCTGGGCAAGCACGGCGCCGACGCACAGCGCGCCGGTCGCCAACTCGACGAGCGGATAGCGCACGGAGATCGAGGTCCCGCAGCTGCGGCAGTGCCCGCGCAGCAACAGCCAGGAGAGCACGGGGATGTTGTCGTAGGGCTTGACGGGCGTGCCGCAGCCGGGGCAGTGAGAGGCGGGCGTGATGAGCGACTCGTGCCGCGGCAGCCGGTAGACGACGACGTTCAGGAACGAGCCCACGATCGCGCCGAGCACGCCGGCGAAGGTGGCTGCCTCCATATGGTCTCTTCGGCGCGCCCGTGGGCGACTTGAGCGCCCGGGCCGGCGCGCTACCAGCTGCCGGTGGTGCAGCCGCCCTTGCCGGCCGGCGACGGCTTTGCAGCTGCGCGTGATCTGGCCCGCGGCGGTGCGCGTGACGTCTGAAGGTGTCTTCGGTCCGCGGTGGCGATCGCGCGTGACCACGTAGCCCTTGCCGCCTTCCTTCGCTTCCGCGACGCTCAGCTAGGCGTTGCTGCGCCTTTGCCGTCTGGATGGCGGCTCGTATTCGTGCAGGATCGTGGGTCGATGAGCCCTTCGTAGTTGCCGCCGTGGTCGGTGGCGTAGGTCTCGGCCGCCTCTGGCCGGTGCGCGCCATTTCCTTGCCCGTCGCTCCGTCGCCTTGCTCTTCTGTCCGAGGAAGAGCGGGATCGCGATCGCGGCGAGGATGCCGATGATCGAGGATCACGACGAGCAGCTCGATCAGTGTGAAGCCGTGCTCGCCGCGCCCGCTCGTGGGCCGTTCGCGACATGCAGAGCTATCGGCACGTGCCCGCGCGACCTTAGAGCCGTTGCTCGCGCCGCACCGTGGCAGGCCGCCGACACGCAGCAAGTGCGGAGTCGCCTCAGAGGCTGACACGAGTGGCCTCGAAAGCAGGCGGGCGAGCCTCGCTGCGCTCGACGCGCGAGCGCGCGGTCCGAGGCTACTACCAGGATTCGGTGGACGACAGCCCTTGCTGCCGTGTCCTGGGTGCAGCTGCGGATCACTTCGCCTCGGCGCTGCGAGTGATCGTGAACTTGTCTTCGCTCGTCGATTCGGCGTACGATCGTGTAGGTGTTGGACGTCGGGGTGACGGTGACGATGCGCCGCTTCCTTCGCCGCGTTCGTCTTCAGCGATGGGCTCGTATTTTTCGAGTTCTCCTTTGCGTGCAGCGATCGTGTAGAGGCCGCTGCTGTCGGTGGCGCAGGTCTCCATCGTCGTCTCGGCGGTGCGAGCGAGCTCCTTCGCCTGGGCGTCGGTGGCCTTGCTCTTCTGGCTCAGGAAGGAGGGGATCGCGATCGCGGCGAGGATGCCGATGATCAGGATCACGACCAGGAGCTCGATCAGCGTGAACCCCTGCTCGCCGCGCGATGTGTGGTGTTTTACGCGTGCCATGCAGGGCGATCATCGGCCGCGCGAGCGCTCGCCTTTAGGGTTCCGATCGGCACCCGCGCGAGCGGTCCGATTTCCGACATCACCGAGCGAGCGAAGGGCGACATCCGGCTCTGTGAGGGGCATCCCCTCGTGGGCGGAACTCCGGCTCTGCGGCTGAGCGGCGCCCGGCCGGAACGCAAGAGAGGCGGCCCGAAGGCCGCCTCTCTCGTCATAGCTAGCTGAACCCCGGCGGCTCACGCCCACAGGATCAAACGACTACCAGGATTTGCTGGGGCAACCTTTGCTGCCCGTTTCCTGGGTGCAGCTGCGGGTGATTTCACCCGTGGCGTTACGTTCGATCGTGAACGTGTCTTTGCTAGTCGAAGTAGCAGACGATCGTGTAGGTGTTCGCAGCCGGGCGTCACCGTGGTGATCGCGGCTTCCTTTTCGCCGTTCGTCTTCAGCGAAGGCTCGTATTTTTCGAGTTCCGCCTTGGTGCAGTTCGTGTAGTTACCGTTGTTGTCGGTAGCACACGTCTCCATCGTGGTCTGAGCCGTGCGAGCAAGCTCCTTCGCCTGGGCGTCGGTGGCCTTGCTCTTCTGGCTGAGGAACGACGGAATGGCGATCGCGGCAAGAATGCCGATGATCAGGATGACGACCAGAAGCTCGATAAGGGTGAAACCACCCTCCTCCTTCGAGCGCTGGCGCAGTCGGTACATCATTTGATCCTCCTCGGATCCGGTTACAGGGCGCCAGCCCTCGGTAATCGCCTCATGCGGCGATGCGCCTCCCCTTCTGCGAGAGCCGCCGGCTTTGCTACGCATCCTTGGATGCTCTGCCTTGGCACCTCGGCACTGGCTCTATTTCACGCGGTGCATCGACCCACGCGATGAAGCGCCTTTACAGGTGCACGGACTCTTGGACGATTGTGTCAGTCGTTCTCAGACTGACCGCTTGCAAGCTCGCTCTCAGCCCTCCGCGGCTGGTTCAGCAGGCGTCTGCTCCTGTCCACCCTCGGAAGCCCCCCAGTGCGCCTGCGCGTCCACTTCGGCGGGTCTGATGCCGCTCCCCGAGCACCACGGGCAGTCGACCGTGCTCGGCGAGCCGCCGAGGTTCGAGATCACCCGGCCCGTGCCGCGACAGGCCATACACTCCCGCGGCTCATGGGTTCCCTCGGTCAGATCCTCTGTGTCGGTGCCGTCGCTTGCCACGAGGCGATGAGACTAGCGTTCCCGCGATGAAGAGGAGCGAGCGCGCCTCTGCGAGCGCGGCGACGTGGGCGATCGTGACCCTGATCACGATCGCTGCGGCGATCCTGCGACTCACGCAGATCGGCAAAGTGCCGCCCGACCCGTTCTACGACGCGGCCGTGCGGAGCATGACGCTCTCCTGGCACAACTTCTTCTTCGGCGCGTTCGAGCCGGCGGCGAGCGTGTCGATCGACAAGCCGCCCGTCGACCTCTGGCTGCAGGTCGTGAGCGTGAAGCTGCTCGGCTTCACCTCCACCACGCTGAAGCTCCCCGAGGCGCTCGCCGGGATCGCAGCCGTGCCGCTGCTGTTCGAGGCGGTGCGCCGGATCTGGGGCTCGGCGGCAGGCGTCGCCGCGGCCGCCGCCCTGGCCGCGCTGCCGGTCTCGGTGATCACGGCACGCAGCGACACGATGGACGGGGTGATGATGCTGCTCTGCGTGATCGCCCTGCTGCTGATCATCAAGGCGATCGAAACGGGCCGCACCGTCTGGCTGCTGGCGGGCGCGGCGGCGCTCGGCATCGCCTTCGACGTGAAGCTGCTCGAGTCGCTCGTCGCGCTGCCGGGCCTCGCGCTGCTCGCCGCGCTCGGGCTGCCCGGCTCGCTGCGACGCCGCGCGCTGCAGCTGCCTGGCGGCGGGCGTGCTCTACGTGGTGGTCGCGCTCGCCTGGCTCACGGCCACGCTGATCGCGCCCGCGAACGACCGTCCCTGGGCGATCGGCTCGACGAACGGCAGCGCATGGAACGCGGCCTTCGTGTTCAACGGCAAGGACCGGCTGAGCGGCAAATCGCCCGAACCCCAGGGGACGGTCTATGAACCGGGCACGTCTACCCGACGGCGACGCAGTCAGAGCGCGATCACATCCCGATCCTCCCGCCCTCCCCAACGCGGCTGCTCGCGCGCGTCGGTCCGCTCTCGGGGCAGCGGCTCGGGATGGAGATCCTGATCGGGCTGATCCTCGGCATCCCGGCGCGGCGCGCGTGATCCGTGGGGGCGTGCGGGGACCTCGGCGCCCGAGACCGACGAGGAGACGCCGCCGCAGGCGGCGGGAGGCCGGGCCGAGGCGAGCGCTCTCGCGATCCGCCGCAGCGGGAGCGGCGGGGCGGGTCGCTCTGTGGATGCTCACGGGCTCGTGCTGTTCAGCCACATGGCGCGCCTTCACCCCCGTTACACGGAGGGCTTCACACCCGCGGTCGCGGCGATGCTCGGGATCGGCGCTGGCATGGGCCGTGCACGGCGCGGGGATCCTGCGCCTGGCGGCGCTGGCGGTGGCGATGGTGGTCACGGTCTACTACGCCGAGCGCCTGCTCTACGGGACACCGGCGGTGTGGGCGATCGTGCTCTCGGCGCGCGCTCGCGGCGGTGGCGCTCGGCGCGGTGCTCGCTGCTCGGCGGCGAGCGCACCGGCGGGCCTGCTCGGCGCCGGCGCGCTGCTGGCCGCGCTCGTGGCGGTGCTCACGGTGGGCGTCAAATCGGATCTGACGGCGATCAAAGACAAGGTCAGCGACGCGGGCTTCGTGGGCCAGCTCGCGGGCGATGTGGAACGGCCGATGAGCGCCTACCTGCGCGCGCACCGCGACGGCGCGAAGTACGAGGTGGCGGCGGAGTCGGCGACGCAGATCGGCTCGCTGATCGTCAAAGACGCGCTGCCGATCGCGGTGCTGACGACCTACAACGCGCGCGTGTACACCACGGTCGCGCAAGCTCGAACGGATGATCGCCGCGGGCCAGGTGCGCTACGCCTACCTGAGCACCTTCTGCACGCACAAAGCGTCGAGCGTGAACGCGGCCTGCGCGAAGCCCGTGCGTGGATCCGCGAACACGGCACGGACGTCTCGCGCGCGGCCGGGCTGCCGCGCGGCGGGCTGCTCTACCTGCTGCCGGGGGCCAAGCCGTGAGCGGTGCGGCCGCCGACGCCGACGCTCGGCGCCCGGCGCAGCGCGCGGGCGGGCAGGCTCGCGCTCGACACGGAGTTCATGGGCGAGGGCCGCTACCGGACGCTGCTCTGCCTGATCCAGCTGGCGGTGCCGGACGACGCGGGCAGCGGCGAGCCGATCGCGCTGATCGACCCGCTCGCGGAGGAGCCCGCTCGACGCGCTGGCTGGCGGCGCTCGAGGATCCCGCGGTGCGAGATCGTCGTGCACGCGGGGCGCCAGGACATCGCGCTGCTGCGCCGGGAGCTGCGCTGCGAGGTCACGAACGTCTTCGACACGCAGGTCGCGGCGGGCTTCGCCGGGCTCGGCGCACAGGCCTCCTACGACTCGCTGCTCGACCGACGTGCTCGGCCTGCGCGTGGCCAAGACGGCGAGCTTCACGCGCTGGGATGCAGCGCCCGCTCTCGGCCGAGCAGCTCGACTATGCGCGCGAGGACGTCGTGCACCTGCTCGACCTCGCGGCGCGAGCTCGAAGCGGCGCCTGAGCGAGCTCGGTCGCCTGCAGTGGGCGCTCGAGGAGTGCCGCGCCGCTCAGCCTCTCAGCGACGAGCGCGACCCGCAGGCGATCTTCGACCGGCTGCCGCGGGTCGGCGGGCTGAACGCCGTCCGCGCGCGCCGTCGCGCGCGAGCTCGTGGAGTGGCGCGAGCGCACGGCCGAGCGCCAGAACCGCCCTGTGCAGAGCGTGCTCAGCGACGCCGGCCTGGTCGAGGTCGCGCGCCGCCGCCCCGCCTCCCAGCGAGGAGCTCGGGCGGATCCGCGGCGTCGGCGCCGTCGCCTCAGGGCCGCCGCGCGCGAGGAGCTGCTCGACGCGGTCGCCCGCGCGCGCAGCGCCGCCCGGACGAGCCGCCCCCGCAGGGCGGGCGCCCGCCCCGCCGAAGCCCGAGGACCTGCCGCTCGTGGCGCTCTCCGAGGCGCTCGTGCGCACCCGCGCCCGCGAAGCGGGCCTCGCCTACGAGCTGCTCGCGGCGCGCGCGGACCTGCAGGCGATCGTCGCCGCGGTGCGGCTCGGCGAGGACCGCCCGACGTGCGCACGCTGCGCGGCTGGCGCCGGAGCTGGTCGGCGCGGAGCTGCTCGACCTGCTCGACGGGCGGGTGCGGCTCTCGGTGGAGCAGGCCGAGGGGACGCGGCGGCTGCGCATCGAGCGAGACGGCTGAGGCACGCGCGGCGCGCCGGCTCAGGACGCGTAGAGGAGGTCGGCGAGGCGATCCGGCCGGTGGCGCTCGAAGTACTCGCGTTCCTTCGGATCCCACTCCCGCTCCCAGATCGCGAGGTGCTCCTCCGACCGTTCGCGACGCAACGTTGCCGCAGCCGTCGCGACGAGACGACCTCGATCAGATCTCCAGCGACGGCAGAGCTGTGCGCAGCGTACGCCCCGACGTCACGACGACGGCGTTCTCCTCGCCGATGGGCGTCGACGCCGCGATGGCCCTCGCAGCGTTGCCGGTAGCGATCGCCACGCCGCTCCTCGAGCACCTGCTCGAGCGCCCCGTCGAAGCTGCCGAGCTCCCTCGGCCCTGCCGAGGTCCCGATGAACGTTCGAGCGCGGAGCGACCTGCGTCGCGCGGACCCGAGTGCGATCGCAGCGGTCCGCGAAGGCGGTCGACCGCCCACCGGACAGCTCGATGTCCAGCACCACCGCTCGCATGTGCAGAGCGCACGATCGTCGAAGCGGAGCGCACTCGTACTCGACCAAGGAGTCGAAACGGCGACACGCCTCCAGCTCGGGTGACCTCCTCAGCTCCACTCCGCATCTCTCCGTGCCGGTATCCCGCTCCAGCTAACTCGGGAGCGAGCGTCCGGCGCTCGCGCCGCTGAGTGCGCCATCAGATGCCAGGCGGCCAGTCGCCGCGATGGCCACCGTCTGCCTCGATGCCGTCGCGGTAGAGCCCGACGGCGGAGTCAGCGATCGCAGCCGCCCAGCGCGAGTCGCTCGGCCTCGCCCGATCGTGGTCGCACGAGGTTCAGCTCACGACGCCGCACTCGAGTGGACACGTCGCGGTGAACCTGGAGCGGTCGCCGGCGCGATCTTCGACATCGCCGGACGGTCTGTGGACAGCCGCAGCCGCGCCGCGCACTGGAGACCTACCAGAGCGCGGTTCTGTCTATTCGATGTGGTTGTAGACTTCGAACAGCGGCAGGTACATCGAGATCACGATGAAGCCGACGATCGCCGCCGATCACGATGATCATGATCGGCTCGAGGATCGAGGTCAGCGCCTTCACCGAGGCTTCGACCTGTTCCTCGTAGAACTCGGCGATGCGGTCGAGCATCGGTCGAGCGCACCGGTTTCCTCGCCGACGCCGACCATGTGCGTGACCATCGCGGGGAAGATCGGCGCCTGCGCGAGCGGCGCGGCGATCGTGCCTCCGCGCTTGACCGAGGCGATCACGCCGTCCATCGCTTCCTCGACCGCCACGTTGCCGCCGGTGCGGCCGGTGATCTCGAGCGCCTGCAGCAGCGGCACGCCGGCGCTCGTCAGCGAGGCCAGCGTGCGCGACCAGCGCGCGACCGCGACCTGCTGGACGATCGTGCCGATCTTCATCGGCACGTGCAGGCGGAAGTGGTCCCACTGCTTGCGCGCCCCAGGTGGTTTTCTTCCACTTGATGAACGACGACGACGACGATCGCCGGTGCCGCCGAACATCAGCCACCAGTAGCCGGTGACCGCTTCGGACAGGAACACCGAGACCTGCGTCAGCTTCGGCAGTTCGCCTCCGAACTGCTTGAAGACGCCGACGAACACCGGCACGAGGAAGGCGACCAGCGCCATCATCACGCGCGACCGCGAAGATGATGACGAGCATCGGGTAGACCATCGCCGATTTGATCTGGCGGCGCAGCGCGGCGTCCTTCTGCAGCTGGTCGGCGACGCGCATCAGCGCGTCCTCGAGCACACCGCCGGTCTCCCCCGCCTGCGTCATCGCGACGAACAGCGGGCTGAAGACCTTCGGGTGGCGCGCCATCGCGTCGCTCAGCGAGAGGCCCGCCTCGACGTCCTTGCGGACGGCGACGATCGTTTCTTTCAGGAACTTGCTCTCGGTCTGCTCCTCGAGCACGTAGAGGGCGCGCAGGATGCTCATCCCCGAGGAGATCATCGTCGAGAGCTGGCGCGAGAAGACCGCCAGCTCGTTCGCCTTGACGCGCTTCAGGAACGACAGCTCGATCTCCTTCGAGGAGTGCTTGTCGGCGATGTCGAGGACGATCAGCCCGCGCTGCTTGAGCTGGTCGGAGACCGCCTGCTTGGAGTCGGCCTCGACCTCGCCGCGGGCCTTGCCGCCGGCGAGGTCGATCGCCTTGAAGACGTAGGTGCTCATCGTCGTCGGCCTATGCCGCCGCGAGCGAGCCCGCGCCCGAGCAGGCGCCGGAGCTCCTCCGGGGTCGAGGAGCGCGCTTCGGCGAGCTTCTGGGTGATCTTGCCCTCGCGCACGAGCGCGGCGAGCGCGGTGTCCATCGTCTGCATGCCCGACGCCGAGCCGGTCTGCAGCACGGAGTAGATCTGGTGGGTCTTGCCCTCGCGGATCAGGTTGCGGACGGCGGGCGTCGGGCACGAGCACCTCGCGTCGCGACGACGCGGCCCGAGCCGTCGGCGTTCGGCAGCAGCTGCTGGGTCATGATCCCCTGCAGCGCGACCGACAGCTGCACGCGCACCTGGCCCTGCTGGTGGGCGGGGAACACGTCGATGATGCGGTCGATCGTCTGCGCGGTGTCCTGCGTGTGCAGCGTCGCGAACACCAGGTGGCCGGTCTCAGCCGCGGTCAGCGCGGTCGAGATCGTCTCCAGGTCGCGCATCTCGCCGACCAGGATCACGTCGGGGTCCTGGCGCAGGGCGGCCTTCAGCGCGTCGAGAAGCTCTGCGCGTCGGAGCCGAGCTCGCGCTGGTTGACGATGCACTTCTTGTGCCCGTGCAGGAACTCGATCGGGTCCTCGATCGTCATGATGTGCTCCTCGCGCGTGGCGTTGATCTCATCGATCATCGCCGCCAGCGAGGTGGACTTGCCCGAGCCGGTCGGGCCCGTGACGAGCACGAAGCCGCGCGGGCTGCGCGCGAACTCGTGCACCGCCGGCGGGCAGGCCGAGCTCGTCGATCGAGGTCAGGCCGAAGGGGATCAGGCGGAAGGCCGCGCCGATCGCGCCGCGCTGGTAGTAGGCGTTGACACGGAAGCGGGCGTGGCCGGGGATCGAGTAGGCGAAGTCCAGCTGCCAGTTCGTCTCCAGGCGCTGGCGCTGATCGCCGGTGAGGATCGAGTAGACGATCTCGCGGGTGTCGGTGCTCGAGAGCTTCGGGTATTCCTCCAGCGGCGTCAGTCGCCCGCGCACGCGGACTGTCGGGTGGGCGCCGGAGCTGAGGTGCAGATCCGAGGCACGGCGGTTGACGACCTCCATCAGGAGGTCAGCGAAATCGATGTCCATGGCTGCCCTATCGGCTGCGCAGAATCGCGTTTCCAGGAGGGGCAGGCGGCGACTGGACGAAAAATTGCGTGCAGCGTCGCGGCTCAGTTGCTGCCGATGACGCGCGCGATCTCGGCCATCGAGGTGCGTCCCATGCCGGACCTTCTGCAGCCCGTCGTCGCGCAGACGCACCATCCCCTGGCGCACCGCGACGTCGCGGATCTCCTCCGCCGGCGGCGTTCGAGCGCCAGCGTCTGGATCTCCGGGGACATCGTTCATCACCTCGTAGAGCCCGACCCGGCCGCGGTAGCCGCTGCCGCCGCAGCGCCGGCAGCCGACCGGCTCGTAGGCCTCGAGCTCCATGAGCGCCTTGTAGCCGTTCTCCTGCAGCACCTTCGCGGGGATGATCGTGCGGCGCTTGCAGTTCGGGCAGAGCATCCGCGCCAGGCGCTGGGCGACGACGCACTCGAGCGCCGAGGCGACGAGGAACGGCTCGACGCCCATCTCGATCAGGCGCGTGATCGCCGAGGGCGCGTCGTTGGTGTGCAGCGTCGAGAGCACGAGGTGGCCGGTCAGCGCGGACTCGATCGCGATCTGGGCGGTCTCGCGGTCGCGGATCTCGCCGACCATGATCACGTCGGGGTCGGCGCGCACCATCGCGCGCAGCCCGGCCGCGAACGTCAGGCCCGGTCTTCGCCGAGACCTGCACCTGCGTGAGGCCCGGCCATTTCGTACTCGACGGGGTCCTCGACGGTGATGATGTTCTTCTCCGGCGTGTTGAGCATCTGCAGCGCCGCGTAGAGCGTCGTCGACTTGCCCGAGCCGGTCGGCCCGGTGACGAGCACCGCGCCGTGGGTCTCGCTGGCAGGACGTTCTCGAAGCGCTCGCGCTCGTCGTCGGCCATGCCGAGCTTGTCGAGGTCGACGACGACGTTGGTCTTGTCGAGCACGCGCATCACGATCGCCCTCGCCGTGGACGCTCGGCAGCGTCACCACGCGCAGGTCGACGTGGCGGCCGTCGACGACCAGGCCGATGCGGCCGTCCTGGGGCAGGCGCTTCTCGGCGATGTCCAGCTCGGCCATGATCTTCACGCGCGAGACCGACGCCGGCGGCCATCCGCCGCGGCACGGTCGTGATGTCCTGCAGCACGCCGTCGATGCGGAAGCGCACGCGCACCTCGCGTGCCGTCGGGGGCGAGGTGGATGTCGGAGGCGCCGCGCTCGACCGCCTGCGCCGACGATCTGGTTGACGAGCTTGATGACCGGCGCGTCCTCGGCGGTCTCGTGCAGCGCGACGACCTCGGCGCCGTCTCTCGGTCCTCGATCAGCTCGCTCGGGCTGCCGACGACGTCTTCGAGCCGGTCCAGGCGCGAGATCAGCGCGGCGATGTCGTCGGGCGGGGCGACCGCGACGCGCACCTCGTGGCCGGTCATGATCGCGATGTCGTCGACCGCGAGCACGTTCGAGGGGTCGGCCATCGCGACCAGCAGCGTGCGCTTGTCGGCGAACGCGACCGGCACCGCCTGGTAGCGCTTGGCGACCGTCGTGGAGACGAGGTTGGCGGCCGCCATGTCGACCTGGAAGACGCCGAGGTCGAGGTGGTCGAGGCCGTAGCGCTCGGCGAGCGCGCGGGCGAGCCCGTCGGTGGTGAGCGCGCCCTGGTCGAGCAGGATCCGCTCGGGCGTGGTGCCCGAGTTGCGCGAGGTCTCGATCGCGTCGTCGACCTGGCGCTTGCGTCGCGAGGCCCATCTCGACGATCACGTCGGTGAGGAAGCGCGGCGAGGAGCCGCGTCGCGAGGGGCGCGTGATCCCCGTCCAGCCCGCCTCGCTCTCGCCGCGGAGGCGGGGTCCGGCGCGGCTGCCGACTGCGGTCCGCGGGCTCCTCGATGCTCCTCAGCGTGCGCTCCGGCCGGCGTCGGAGCTGCGACTCGACCGCTCGGCGGCCGCTCGACGCGCCGGCTCGAGCCGAGCTCGAAGCCGCTTTCCGCGGTCGGCGTCCGAGACTCGGCTCGGCGCGCGATGCGCTCCTCGAGCGGCGCTCGACGGAGATCACGGGCTCGCGCTCGCGCGGGCTCGCCGTCGATGCCGAAGATCGCGTGCAGGTCCGGGTCGGCCGGCTGGGGCGTCGCTCATCGCGGCGCCTCCCGGCCGGTGGCGGTTGCGGCAGTCGCTCGCCGCGGCGGCGCGCGCATGACCTCGAGCGGGCGGCTCGCGGCCGGTCCACAGCTCGAGGCTGAGCGCCCCCTGCGCGACGAGGATCTCGAGGCCGTCGATCGTGCGCGCGCCGCGCGCGTCGGCGGCGGCAAGCAGCGGGGTGGGTCCTGAGCGGTAGACCAGATCGACGACATGTGAGTACCCACCGATCTGATCGCCCGTCATTCCGAGTTGGTTGAGCCCACGATCCTCAGTGGCCGAGCGTTCTACGGATAGCCCCACAGACGTGCAGTTGACGAGCAGATCGGCGCTCGAGGCGGCCTCGACGGCGCTCGCCCCGAGCTCGCTGCGGCGAGCGCCTCGCGCGCGCTGCGCGTGCGGTTCCAGACCGACACCTCGGCCGCTCCCGCCCCGCGCAGCGCCCAGACAGCCGCGCGCGCGCTGCCCCCCGCGCCGAGCACCTGCGCGCGCAGCCCCGCGAGCTCGATGCCGAGCGCGGCGATCAGCCCGGGGCGTCGGTGTTCTCCGCCGCGATCGTCCCGTCGGAGGCGAAGGTGAGCGTGTTCGCCGCGCCGATCCTCGCGCCGCGGCTCGCTCGCCTCGTCGGCGAGCGCGAGCGCGGCCTCCTTGTGGGGGATCGTCACGTTCGCGCCGAGGAAGCCCGCTCCGCGCGAGCGCGCGCACGGTCTCCGCGAACAGCGCGGGCGGCACGGGCAGCCGCTGGTAGTGCCAGTCGCGCATGCCCAGCGCGGCGAGCGCGGCGTTGTGCATCGCGGGCGAGCGGCTGTGGGCGACGGGCCAGCCGAGGACGCCGAGGCGGGGCATCAGTGCTTCTTGCAGGTCGGCGGCTTGCCGCCGTTCTTCTGCTTCGCTTCTTCGTAGGCGGCGACGTTCGCTTCGAACGCCGACTGAGTGTCGGAGAAGACCTGCTCGCCGCAGCCGTCCGCGCCCGCCACGTAGTAGAGGTAGGAGACGTGCGCGGGGTGCGCGGCCGCCTGGATCGAGGCCGTTCCCGGGTTGGAGATCGGCGTCGGCGGCAGGCCCGTGTGGGTGCGCGTGTTGTAGGGCGAGTCGATTTTCAGCTGCGATTCGGTGAGTTCGTGCGTGTAGGTCGCGATGTTCTTCTCGCATCTCCACCGCGTAGTAGATCGCCGCGTCGATCCCGAGCGGCATGCCCGCTTTGCAGCCGGTTGTAGATCACCGCCGCGATCTTCGCGCGGTCGCCCGGGACCTGCGCCTCGCGCTCGACCATCGAGGCGACGGTCAGCAGCCGATAGGGAGTCACGCCGAGCGCTTTCGCGCGGCTCACGTCTTCGGTCGCCGAAGTTTTCCTGGAAGGCGGTGAGCTGCTCTTCGACGAGCCGCGAGGCGGGCGCGCCCTTGTCCATGTCGTAGGTCGCGGGGAACAGGAAGCCTTCGAGGTCGGGCGTGCTCGCAGGCGCGCCGTACTGCTCGGGGTTGAGCAGTTCCGAGTGCTTCGCCGCCGCTCGGTAGCTGCCCCTGAGCCCCGCCGCCTGCGCGATCTGCGGCGATCTGCACCCGCGTCTTGCCCTCCGGGATCAGCACCTTCACCACCGGGACCGCCGCCGGCGATTTCGGGTGCGAGGACCCTTTCAGCGAGTGCACCAGCAGCACCACCGCCACCGCCACCGCCGCCAGTGCGACGAGCGCCGCCAGGCGCGAGGCCGCCCCCGCCGACGGTTGCGCCCGCGCCGATCGCCGACGGCGCCGCGCCCGCGACGACGGGTGCGCTCCCGCGCCGGAACGCGCGGCGCGCGGGACGCTCCCTCGGCTCGCGGATCCGCGGCGGCGGCGCGGGAAGGCCGCTCGGCGCCACCGATCTCCGCGCGGCTCACTCGGGATCTCGTAGGCCTCCCGCTCCGGCGGCGGCGGTCGCCGCGTGCGTCGCTCGGGGGCCACCGGCGCCGCGGATCGGGCTCGGTCGCATCGGGCTCGACGGGCGCCGGCTCCGGCCCTCGGCGTGCGGGCGGCGGCTCGGGCTCGGGGTTTGGCGGCTCGGGCTCCTCGTGGGCTTCCGGCTCGGGCTCCGCGGCCGGCGGAACCTCGCTCGGCCGCGAGAGGCTCGATCGGCGAAGGGCCCGTGTTCGGGCTCCGGCCGCGGGCGGAAGCTCGATCGCGGCGGGCACCGGCTCGGGCTCGGGCTCGACGGCGCTGGCGCGACAGCCTCGGGCTCCGGCTCTGGCTCGGGCCTCGGGCTCGGGCTCTGGCGCGACAGCCTCGGGCTCGGGCGCGACGTGCTCCGGCGGCGCGACCGGGCTCCAGAGGCTCGGGGACGGCGGTTCGGGCTCGACGCCGAGCTCCGCCTCGACGCCGGGATCGGGGGCTTCGAGATGCGGCGGCTCCTCGAAGGGGAGCGGGTCGGCGGGGTCGGGCTCGGCGGAGTCGTCGGGCTCGCGCGGCGGTGAGGCGCCTCGCCGCGTTCAGCGCGGCGGCGTTCGCGCTCGACGCGGTCGCGCTCGCGTTCCTCGCTGGTTCGTTCGCTACGTGATCGATCGCCGCGAGCCAAGGTGATGGACCCTAACGCGATCTGGCTGCGAGCCAGCTCTCGAGCAGGTGGGCAGCGGCGCGGGAGTCCTCGGAGGTGCGCGCGGCGCCGAGGCTGTGAGAAGAGCGCTGCGCGAGACGGGTGGTGAAGCGCTCGTCGTAGAGCTCGATCGGGACGCTCTCCTGCTCCCCTCCTCTCCTGCTCTCAGGAAGTGGCCGAGCCGCTCGGCGAAGTCGCGCGTCTCACGGGTCTGCGCGGTGTCAGTGCCGTTGAGCGAGAGCGGAAGCCCGATCAGCAGCAGCTCGGGCTCGCGCGCACGGATCAGCTCGCGCAGGCGGATCAGCCCGCGCTTGGTGGCGGGCCGGTCGATCGTCTCGATCGGGGTGACGATCGTGCCGCTCGGGTCGCTGATCGCGCAGCCGCAGCGCGCGCTGCCGTAGTCGAGGGCGAGCACCCTCAAGCGCCGAGCGCCGCCTCGATCGCGGCCGCGCCCGCGGCGATCGCCTCGTCGAGCTTCTCCGGGTCGCGACCGCCCGCCTGGGCCATCGTGTCGCGCCCGCCGCCGCCGCCGCCCACGACCTCGGCGGCGACCTTCACGATCGCGCCCGCCTTCAGGCCGCGCTCGACGAGCGCGGGCGCGACGGAGGCGACCAGGTGCACGCGTCCCTCCGCGGCGGTGCCGAGCAGGATCGCGGCGTCCGGAAGCTTCCCCTTCAGCCGGTCGACGAGGTCGAGCAGCGCCTTCGCGTCGTGGACCTCGACCGCACGCGGCGAGCACCGTCGCGCCCGCCCTCATCCGTCGCGCTCGCGGCAAGGCCCTCGACGTCTGCGCCGCGCGCCGCCTGCGGCGGCGGCCTGTGCGAGATCCTTCTCCAGCTTGCGCCGCTCCTCGGCGAGACGGCGCACCGCGTCGAGCGCTTGCTCCGGGCGCGTGCGCAGCTCGCCCGCGATCTCACCCGAGCGCACTGTCGTGCGCGCGGAGCAGCTCGACTGCGGCGGGCCCGGTGAGCGCCTCGATGCGGCGCACGTTCGCGGAGCTCGATGTCTCCGCGATGATCCGGAAGGGGCCGATCTCGCCGGTGTGACTGCACGTGCGTGCCGCCGCACAGCTCGCGCGAGTAATCGCCCGTGGCCGACCTCGACCATGCGCACGACCTCGCCGTACTTCTCGCCGAAGAGCGCCATCGCGCCGAGCGCCCTGGCCTCATCGAGCGTGGTGGTGATCGCGCGCACGGGGTCGTTGAACGAGATCCACTCGTTCACGCGGTCCTCCACGTCGCGCAGCTCCTCCGCGCTCAGGCCCTGGCCGTGGCTGAAGTCGAAGCGCAGCTTGTCGGGCCCCACGTAGGAGCCCGCCTGGCGGATGTGGTTGCCGAGACGCTCGCGAAGCGCGGCCTGGAGCAGGTGCGTGGCGGTGTGGTTGCACTCGGTGGCGTGGCGCGCGCGACGGTCCACGCGCGCGGTGACCGGCTCGCCTTCGCGCAGCTCGCCGCGCTCCACCTCCACTTCGAGCGCCTGGTCTTCGCCCACGCGGAAGACGTCGCGCACGCGCCCGAGGCAGTCGCCCTCCGCGCATTCGATCGTGCCCACGTCCGCGACCTGGCCGCCGCCGGGCGCGTAGAAGGGCGACTCGGCGAGCTTCACCAGATAGCGCCCCTCGCCCGCGGGGCCGAGGCCGTGAAGCGCGCCCACGGTGGTCTGCTGCTGCTCTGATTCATAGCCGGTGAAGCGTGTGGCGAACTCGCTCGCGCCCACGAGCGCACCGGCGAGCTCGCGCGTGTGCACGCCGTCGCCGTCGTCGCTCACGCGTCCTCCCGCGCGGCCGCGCGCACGCTGCTCCTCCATCAGCTCCTCGAAGTCGCCCTCGATCGAGAGGCCCTCCTCGGCGAGCAGCTCGCTGGTCATCTCATAGGGGAATCCGTAGGTGTCGTGCAGGCGGAAGACCTCCTCCGCCTCGATCGAGCTCGCGCCCGCCTCGCGCGCGCGCTCGATGTGCTCGCGCAGCGTGCTCATGCCCTGCGCGAGCGTGCGGCCGAAGGACTCCTCCTCTGCGGCGAGCCACATGTCGGTGGAGGATGACTGCTCGCCGAGCTCGGGGTAGCTCGAGCCCATCAGCTCACGCACGAGCGCGGAGTAGCGCACGAGGAACCCGGGCTCGAGGTCCAGGAAGCGGCCCTGCTGGATCGCGCGGCGCATCACGCGGCGCAGCACGTAGCCGCGGTCCTCGTTGGAGGGCACCACGCCGTCGGCGGTGAGGAAGGTCATCGCGCGCGAATGGTCGGCGAGGATCCGCAGCGCGCGGTCGGTGGGATGGTCGGTGCCGTAGGCGCGGCCGGAGAGCTCTTCGCCGAGCGCGACGAGCGGCGCGAACTGGTCGGTCTCGAAGACCGTCTCCTTCCCCTGCAGGATCGCGGCCATGCGGTTCAGGCCGAGCCCGGTGTCGATGTTCTGCGCGGGCAGCGGGCTGAGCACGGAGCTCGCGCCGTTGGAGCCAACGCCGCCGGGGCGCTGGTCGTACTGCATGAACACGAGGTTCCAGTACTCCAGGAAGCGCTCGTTCTCACCGCCGGGGAGGTCCTCGGGCAAGCCGAAGTCAAGGCCGCGGTCGAAGTAGAGCTCCGAGCAGGGGCCGCAGGGGCCGGTGGGTCCCGCTTCCCAGAAGTTCTCCGAGCGCGGGCAGAGCACGATCCGCTCGCGCGGCACGCCGATCTCGAGCCAACGCTCGATCGCATCCTCGTCGGGTCCGAGGCCGAGGCCCTCGTCGCCCTCGAAGACCGTCACCCAGATGTCCTCCTCGGCGAAGCCGAAGACCTCGCGCGAGAGCGTCCAGGCGAACTCGATCGCGCCTTCCTTGAAGTAGTCCCCGAACGAGAAGTTGCCGAGCATCTCGAAGAAGGTGAGGTGCCGGGCGGTGTTTCCCACGTTGTCGATGTCCACCGTTCGGAAGACCTTCTGGCAGCTCGTGAGGCGCGGCGCGGGCGGCGTCTCCGCGCCGAGGAAGTAGGGCTTCAGCGGGTGCATCCCCGCGACTGTGAGCAGCGCGGAGGTGTCGCTCGCCGCAGGCACGAGCGAGGCGGAGGGGATGCGTTTGTGGTCGCGCTCCTCGAAGAAGGAGAGGTAGCGCTCACGGATCTCATCGGAGGTCATGACGCTGCTGATCTTAGGCGCCACCGCGCGGTGGGGCCGCGGCGCTCTCAGCCCGCGATCGTGCCGTGCCCGACGACGCGCTCGCCCGCGTAGAGGCAGGCGAGCTGCCCCGGGGCGGTGCGCTCCGCGGCGGCGAGCAGCTCGATCGCGCCGCGCGCGTGGCGTCCGGCCTGCAGGTCGCCGGGCAGACGGCAGTCCAGGCGCCGGCCGTGCGCACGGAGGCGAACGCCGTCGACCTCTCCCGCGGGGCGGTGCAGGACGATCTCGCGCACGGGGATCTCGGCGGCGAGCAGCTCCTCGCGCGTACCCACCGTGACAGTGTTGGTCGCGACGTCGGTGGCGAGCACGAACAGCGGCGCGGGCGCGGCGAGCCCGAGCCCGCGGCGCTGCCCCACGGTGTAGAGGTGGGTGCCGGAGTGCTCGCCGATCACCTCCCCCCCGCGCGTGCGGATCTCGCCCGCTGCGGCGGCCGATCCCTCCGTGCCGTGCGAGGAACGCCTCGCCGTTGGTGCCCGCGAGGAAGCAGAGGTCCTGCGAGTCGCGCTTGCGCGCCACGGCGAGCCCCGCCTCGGCGGCGATCTCGCGCACCTCGCTCTTCTGCAGCTCGCCGAGCGGGAAGCGCAGGCGGCGCAGCGAGTCCGGCGCGAGACCGGAGAGCACGTAGCTCTGGTCCTTGGCGAGGTGCGCGGCTGTCATCAGCAGCGGCTCGGGGCCGGAGCGGTCCACGCGCGCGTAGTGGCCCGTGGCGAGCGTGTGCGCGCCGAGCCGCGAGCCGAGCTCGAGCATCGCGTCGAGGCGCACGTTGCCGTTGCAGCGGATGCAGGGGTTGGGCGTGAGGCCCGCGGCGTGCTCGGCGAGCCAGCCGTCCACCACGCCCGCGCGGAACTCCGCGCGCAGGTCGATCGAGAGATGTGGCATGCCGAGACCGTGCGCGAGGCGCCGCGCGGAGCGCACGGCCTGCGCGGAGCAGCAGCTCTGCTCGCCGTCGTTCTCCGCGTCGGCCCACAGCTCGAGCGTACAGCCCACCGCCTCGTGCCCTTCGCGCGCGACGAGCAGCGCGGCGACCGCGCTGTCCACGCCGCCGCTCATCGCGACGAGCGCGCGGCCCGGGGCCTGCTCGACGGCGGCCTCGCGAGCGGCCGCGCCGAGCGCGCGGTGCAGCGCATCGGAGGCGAGCTCGGCGGCGTGCATCTTCGAGGGCAGCAGCCCGCCCAGCTCCTCGGCGATCTGCTCGGAGCCGATCCGCGCGGCGTCGAGCAGTGGGCGGCCGCGGATCAGCGCGACGGTGGCCGAGCCCGCGGCCTGGGCTGCGCCGCAGCCGCTCGCGTCGAAGCCCGCCTCGTCGATCTCACCCCAGGCGCCCTCTGCGCCGGTGGCGAGCGAGAGCGAGATCCGGATCAGATCGCCGCAGGCCGCGCCACCCGCGGCGCCCGTGTGGGCGCGCGCGGGGATCGAGCCCGCGCCCCTGCGGGTGCTCGAGGTGGAAGCTGAGCGCCGAGTCCTCCGGGTTCACCGGAGCGAGTCTAGGGCTAGGAGTGCTTGGCTTTCCCGCGCTTCGCTGACCGCCTGGGCGATCGCGAAGGAGTCCTGCAGGCCGGTGAGGGTGTGCGCCTGGCCCTCTTTGTTCACGATCAGGATCGTGGGCGTGCCGTAGACCTGCACGCCGCGCGTGATCGTCCCGAAGGACGCGACCTCGCTCGCGGAAGCTTCGTTGATCGCGATGTTGAGCTTGTGGTCCCCGCGCAGCGAGCGCAGCGCGTTGTGCACGGAGCGGTCATCCGAGCCGCTCGGGTCCCAGAAGAGGATCACCGCGATCTTGCCCTTCTTCAGCTCCGCTTCGACCGCGTGCTGGCGCGCGGTGCCCGCGCTCGCCTTGCTCTGCGCGCCCGACTTGGAGGGCGTCGCGCTCTTCGAGCTCGATGTCGAGGGAGCGGCGCTCTGCGTCTTCGGCGCGCTCGTCGCTGCGGAGGAGGAAGAAGAAGAGGAAGAAGAGGAGGAAGAGGTCGAGGACGGCTGGTTTGCGTGTTCGTCTTCGAACTTCTTCGCGTTCGCCTGCGAGGTGGAGACGGCGCCGCGCGCCTTTTCGACGGCGTGGCCGAGAGCGCCGAGGCTCGAGGCGGAGCCGCTGCCCGTGGCCTGGCCGGCGGTCCCGGTGGCGTTGGATTTCGCGGCGGCGCTCGGCGTGCTCGCGGTGTGCTGAACGGCGGGAGCGGAGCTCGAGGAGCTCGAAGGGCGTGCTTTCGCCGTGGCCGCGCAGGAGCAGGATCCAGGCGGCGGCGAGCACGGCGACGGCCGCCAGACCGATTTGGTAGGGACGTGAGAGCTGCGCCATCGACCCTTCATTCGGCATCTGGGGCGGAGAAGTTGAATGCGGGTATGGGCCTTGGACGGGATGCACCGCTACGTTCAGGGGGCGGGATGAGTGAGGTGCAAGAGGATCAGGGCTCCGCGAAGGCGCGTCGCGGCCGCGGCCGGGCGGTGCGTCTCGGCGTGCTCCTGGGGATCCTGATCGGCTTGGTGGTCTACCTCGCGCTGCCCGGATCGACCCACCGCTCGCCGCTTGCGGCCTGCCTGAACGGGAGCCGGGCGCCGGAAGTCCGAGATGCGAGCCCCGCGTTCCTCTCTCACCTGCGCGAAGACGTCTCGCGCGTGGTGCCCCAGCGCGCGGCGCGCCTCTACGAAGAGGGCACGGTGCGCGCGCTGAGCGCGTTCTCCGATGAAGAACCCTCGGGGCCGCTCGTGTCGGCGAGCGCGAAGCGCCCGGCGGGCTACGAGATGCGCTGGTGGGCACCGAACGGGGACGATCTCGTGGCTGACGAGTACTCCTTTGCGAGCGCGAGCATGGCGCAGCGTTTCGTGCGGCTCGCGGCGAGCGCACGCTGCCGCACGGGAGGCGGCGCGCACAGCGCGCCGATCCCCCCGCAGGGTCACAACCTGAGCTGGGTGAACCCGGACGGCGTGAGGCAGGCGGACGTGTACGTGCTCCGGGGCGAGCGGGTGTTCCGTCTCGCGGACGCCCCCGCCGGGCAGCAGCGGGGGCTGATTCGCGCGGGGTCGATCGAGCGCGCGCTCGTGACGGTGGACACGCTCGCGTGTCTGCTCCCCGGAGCGGCGTGCGAGGCGCGAGGAAGCAGCCAGGGTGTCCCGGCCTGAGCGGCGAGGCCGCGGGATGGCGGTGGCCGCGCTGGTGGGAGTCGCGCTCGCGGTGGCGGGATGCGGCAAGTCCGACCTTCACCGGAGCTCCGCGGCGGGGAGCGCGCCGGCCCACGTGGCCAGCACGCCCGCGCATCGCGCTGCGCGCGCGCCGCGCGCTCGGGTGGAACGCGTACCGCTGCCGCTCCCGCTCACGGCGGCGCGGGCGGGTGCGTTCGCGCGAGCGGTGAGTCTCGAGTCGGCCGACGTGCCCGGGTCGCACGCGGTGGCGGACGGGCGCCCCTCGCCCGCGCGGGAACGCGAAGCGGCCTCCTGCGGAGGCGCGCCCGAAAAGGCGCTCGGCGGCGGGCGCTCGCCCTCCTACGAGCGCGGAGCGGGGCTGAACCGGGAAAGCATCTCCTCCGGGGTGAGCGTGCTGAGCGGGGTGAAGGCGGTGCAGCGCGACCTCGAATACGCGCAGAGCAAGGCGGGGGTGGCGTGCTACACGAAGATCCTCGGCAAGACGCTGGGCGCTGAAGAGAGCGGGAACGTGCGCCTGATCGGGGTGCACGTGGCGCACCTGCAGCTGCTGCTCTCCCAGGGACGCGAAGCGTCGGGCCTGCGCATCACCGCGCGCGTGGCGATCAAAGGCACGAGCGTGCAGGTGGGGCTCTACGTGGACGCGCTCGCGCTGCCCTATGGACCGACCGAGATCACGCTCTACACCACGAGCTTCGTGCAGCCGGTCGCTCCGAAGACCCAGCAGCAGTTGCTCGAAGTGCTGCGCGGGCGCGCGCTGCGCGAGAAGCTCTAGATCGCGCTCAAACCCCAGAGGCGGCGGGGAGGCATCTGAAAGACTCTCCCCGTGCGTTGCTCAGCCCTCGTGGGCCTGTCCGCACTGTTGATCAGTGGATGCGGAACCGCTGCGGTCCGCCCGCTGCCGGCGGCGGGGCCAAATGCTGCTGCGGCTGCGCATCAGCACGCCTGCTCAGCAGGCGGCACATCCAGCGGCAAGGCGTGCAAGGCGCCGGCGCGGATTCCAGCGGCGTCACACGCCGTGATCACGGCGATAGATCACGCGGAAGCGTGCATGCAGCGCGCGAACTTGACGGTCAGGGGCGGCCCGGTCCCGCCAGCGGGACACGGCCCCGGTGGCCCGGAAGGCGAGCTCACGGTTGGCGTCGCACACGGGGGCGCGGGGTTGATCGCCTTCTACGCCAATGCGGAAGACGCGAGGCAGGCCGAACCTGGCGTACGGCAGAACGCCCGCGGGTTTCACGGGGAGGTCGAAGGCGACGGCACCGCCACGATCCTTTGGCTCCAAGCGCCCGCCGAACGCCTCCGTTCAGCCACGCGGCGATGCCTCTGGTGCGCTAGATCGCGTGGTGGCTGCGCAGGACAGCGTGCACGACGGTGTCGAGGGGGACGCTCTCCTGCGTGCCGCCCTCCATGTCGCGCAGCGCGGTCTCATCGGGTCCGACGATCGCGACGTAGCGCGCGCCGAGCGAGGCGGCCTGGCCGAGCTGGCCTTTGAGCGAGCGCCCGCCTAGCTCCATCTGCGCGGCGAGCCCCGCGGAGCGCGCCTCGACGAGCAGCGCGAAGGCGTCGCGGCGGACGGGCTCGCTGGTGTCCGCGAGCGCGACGAAGAGCTCGACCGGGACGGGAGCGAAGTGGCCCTCCTCGCCGGCGAGGAGGATGCGCTCAACGCCCGCGGCCCAGCCCATCCCCGGCGTGGCGGGACCGCCGAGCTGCTCGACGAGACGGTCGTAGCGACCCCCGCCCGCGACGCCGCTCTGCGCGCCGAGCGCGTCGGAGGTGAACTCGAAGAGCGTGCGGGTGTAGTAATCGAGGCCGCGCACGAGCGTGGGATCGACCTCGTAGAGGAGCCCGGCGGCGTCGAGCATTCCGCGGACCTCGGCGAAGTGCGCGAGATCCTGATCGTCGAGATGGTCGATGAGCAGCGGGGCGCTGCTCATCACCTCCCTGGTGCCGGGGTGATCGGTGTCGAAGGCGCGCAGCGGGTTGAGCTCGATGCGCGCGCGCACCTCGGGTGAGAGGCGCTCCTCGTTAGCGCGCAGGTGGGCCTGGAGCAGCTCTCGGTACTCCCCGCGCGCCTCGGGCGTGCCGAGGCTGGCGAGGCGCAGGCGCGCGTTGACGCCCATCTGGGCGAGCAGCGAGGCGAGCAGCGTGATCGACTCGGCGTCGACGGCGGGGTCCTCGGAGCCGATCGCCTCGGCGCCGATCTGCCAGAACTCGCGGTAGCGGCCCTCCTGCGGGCGCTCTTTGCGGAAGTAGCTGGAGAGGTACCAGAGCTTCACGGGCTGGCGGCGCTTGTGCATGCCGTGCTCGATGTAGGCGCGGCAGATCGGGGCGGTGCCCTCGGGGCGGAGCGTGAGCGAGCGCTCGGAGCCGTCATCGAAGGAGAACATCTCCTTGGAGACGATGTCGGTGGAGGCTCCGACGCCGCGCGAGAAGAGCTCGGTGGCCTCGAAGACGGGGGTCTCGATGCGCTCGTAGCCCGCGCCTTCGAGCAGCGCGCGTGCTTTGGACTCGAGCGCCTCGCGGGCGAGCGCGCTCTCGCCGATGATGTCGAAGGTGCCGCGTGGGGCTTTGAGCTTGGCCGAGCTCAAGGCGAGGCGGCGGGCGGGGCGCTCGCGGGGAGCGGCTCGGCAGCGAGGCGCGCGCGGATCTCGGTGAGGAAGGGGTTGGTCTGGAGCTCGCGGCCGAGCGTGCTCACACCCATGTGCCCCGGGTAGATCACGGTCTCGGCTGGGTAGGCGCGAACGAGCCCCTCGATCGAGCGCTCGAGCGTGTCCCAGTCCCCGCCGGGGAGATCGACGCGCCCGACCGATCCCTGGAAGAGCACGTCGCCGGAGAGCAGCGCGCCGTCGAATGCGTAGGTGAGGTGGCCGGGGCTGTGGCCGGGGGTGAAGATCACGTCGATCTCCATCCCGGCGAGGCTCAGGTGCTCGCCGCCGGCGAGCGTGTGATCGGCCTCGTAGCTCTCGAACGGGCCGAAGCCCGGCGGAACGAAGCGCATCACATCGGCGAGCACGGGCTGCTCGATCTGCGGGCAGTAGACGGGTGCGCCGGTGGCGCGAGCGACCGGCGCGACCGCGCCGACGTGGTCGAAGTGGGTGTGGGTGAGGAGGATCGCGTCGATCTCGACGCCGAGCGAGGCGATCGCGTCGAGCAGGCGCTCGGGCTCATCGCCCGGGTCGACGATCACCGCGCGAGTGGAGCTCGCGTCGGCCCGCACGATGTAGCAGTTCTCCTGGACCATCCCGACGGTGAAGGCCCTCACGTCGGGTGCGCTCATCGCGCGTGTGCCTTGCCTTCCTTGAGCTTCTTGCGCTGGCGCCGCTCGTAGACCCACTTGTCGGTGTAGTAGCTGATCGCGGTGTAGCCACCGAGCACGATCGGGAAGAGCGCGATCGTGCCGTTCGATCCCTTCAGGACGATGATCGTGAAGAGCAGCAGCAGGATGGTGGCGATCATCGCCTTGTAGAAAGCGGCGCGCCAGGTGGGCGGCTGGTCGCGCTTGTCGACGGCGCGCTTGCGCGCGGCCTCGGAGGGCTTGACCGGACCGGTCTTCTCCGCGGCGGTGGGTTTGCGCCCGGTGCGCCCGCGCGACTCGACCACGCCGGCGGCGTTCCCACGGTGCTTGGTGCGGCGTTTGCGTGTCTGGGCCATCTCTGCTCAGGAGCCTAGTGCGTTCTCGATCAGGTGGCGCGCAGGATCGAAGCCGGGAATCGGGAGCTCCGCGGGGAAGCCCTCGAAGGCGGCGGCGGGCGCGAGCCCGACGAGCTGGGCGGTGGCGACGGGCGCGTGGCGGGAGACCGCACGAACGATCTCGGCGAGGGGAAGCTCGAACGGGCGCTCGACGTTCATCGAGACCTGGGCGACGCCGCCGTGGAGCTCGACCGCGATCGCGCGCAGCCCGGGCAGCCCGTGCTCGCCTCCTTCACGGATCAGCACCGCGATCCGGCTCGCGTCGGCGAGCGTGGCGGGCGGGGCGAGCTGCAGGTTGAAGGCGACGAGCGGAGGCCGCGCGGCGACGAGCGTGGCGCCCGCGGTGGGGTGAAGCGTGGGAGGCCCGAAGTCCGGGCGCAGCAGCGGCTCGTCCTCCTCGTCCGCGGCGCTCGCGGGGTCCGCGCCGCTGAGGCGCGAAGCGAGCACGCTCGGACCGCCGCGTCGCAGCTCGTGGCGCGTGCGCTCGTTGCCCGGTCGTCCTGGGTGAGCTCCCCGTAGAGGAAGACGGGCACGCCGAGCTCGCCGCCGATGCGCTCGGCGAGCACGAGCGCCTCCGCGCAGGCCGCGCCGCGGTCCTCAGGACGCAGGTAGACCACGGGCGCGACGTCGAGCGCGCCCACGTGAGGGTGCTGCCCTCCCCCGCCGCTCATCACGTCGATCCGCGCGATTGCCTCCGTGGCGAGCCTCAGCACCGCCTCGGAGATCGTCTGCGGCTGCCCCGCGATCGTGAACACGGCGCGGTCGTGGTCGCGGTCGAAGTGCACGTCGAGCAGCCGCGCGGAGCCCTCATCGGGGCCGTCCTGGCGCGTGACCGCGCGGCCGACCGCAGCGACGATCTCAGGGCGTGCGCCCTCGGAGACGTTTGGGACTGCGAGCAGGGTTGGTTGTGCCATGTCACGAGGCTAGATGGTCGGTGCGGCTCGGGTGGGGAGCCGGGCGCTCCCCCGGCCCGGCCTCGGGCCGCGCCGGGCAGCTCAGGAGCCGCTGCCGCCCGCCGAGGGCCCCGCGCCACTGATCTTGACGTTCTTGTAGCCCATAACCAGCACCAGCACCGCGATCAGCGCGAGCACGCCGAGGACGGACAGGCCGATCACGGCGCTTTCGCTGTCGGGCGCTTCGTCGCCGACGAGGAAAACGCAGACCGCGAAGATCGCCAACAGGCCGATCGCAAACGAGGCTCTGACCCCCGGTGCGAGCATCACAGGGTCGGTCAGTTCGATGTTCGCGGATCCGCCGGAGAGGCCGGTTGTGGCCTTGCTCACGGCTTCCGCCTTGTCCTTCGGTTCGGTCTTGCCTTCTTCCTTTGCCTTGTCCAGGGCCGCCTTGACGACCGGCGTCGCTTGCGCGAGTGACAAGTTGGTGTGCTCGGCGACGTGCTTGGAGAGCGTGGAGACGTCGTCCGGGCCCGTGCCGATCAGTGCTTCCAGGGCGTCGGGATTCAGAGGAGCGCGTGGCGGTGCGCTGAGCGCGAGGAGGTTCGCGTAGCGCTCGACGGGGTCGGAGGCGATCCTGTGCGGTCTCTCGATCATGCTTACGCTTCCCTTCGTTGTCGCGTCGGGTGGGGGTTGCGCCTGCGTCGCCCCGGCGGCGCGGACGGGGACACGCGGAGAGACGGGACCGGAGGGGTCTCCCAGCACGGGTGCGTCGAGCTTTGCCGGCGGGCGCTCCCTGCTGGTGTCGAGCATGTCCATGACCGTGTTCGCGTTTGCGTCGCGACGGGTCAATGCAGGCAGGTTCCACTTGCGCTCGATCGTGGCGAGTATCGAGGTGTGGTCGTAGAGCGTGTCGCTGACGCCGCCTTCGGGCGCGTAGGGCGAGACGATGACGGCGGGCACGCGTGGCCCGTACAGCTCGTAGTTGCCCGCGGGTTCCTTCGGCTTGATGGCATCCGGCGCCGGCGCTTTCTCCGGCGGGACGTGGTCGTAATACCCGCCGTGCTCGTCGAAGGTGTAGATCAGAAGTGTGCGTTTCCAGGCGGGGCCGCTGGTGATCGCCTGGACGACCTCGTGCGCCCACCGCTCTCCGTAGTACATGTCGTCGGGGTCCTCGTCCGTTTCGCCCGGATCGAGACGGTCCAGTAGGTCTTTGATCGGCTTGGGGATCTGCTGGACCGCGTTTCCGATCGCCGAGAAGACGCCCATTTTCGGATCGACGAAGCTGACCTGGGGCAGCGTCCCCGCGGCGCAGTCGTCGAGGAACCGCGGGTAGCGGTGATGGTTTCCCGGGTACTTGAGCAGCACGTGGGGGAGCACGAGCGTCATCGGGACGTCGCGCGAGTAGTTCGCCCAGCTGATGTGGTGGCTCGAGAGAAGGTCGAAGATCGACCCGTTCGGAGGCGGCTTCAGAAACGCCTCGGCGATTTCCACCGGCGAGGAGGTTGTGCCTCCGAAGGCGGTCCCGGCAAGCATGAAGCGCCGGTTCGGGTAGGTCGGTCCGGGCGTCGAGCAGAACCAGTTGTTGGCGACCGTGTAGCCCTTCGCGAGCGAGTAGGAGAACGGCAGCACCTCAGGCGGGTAGTAGCCCATCGCCTCGGTGTAGCCGTGCTCGGAGCTGACGAAGCCGTCCATCTCGCCGCCGTCGATCTGTTCCGCCGTCGCCTCGTAGCTCTGGGTGATGTTTTTCGCCTGGGTCGTGTCGGGGAGGCGCTTCGCCGGGACGTCCGGCGGCCCGCCCTTGACCGAGGGGTTCTTGTTCATGGCGGTACCGGCTGCGTCGAATTCGAGCCCGTTCACGTTTTTGTTGCTGAGGGTGAGCTCGCCGAGCAGGTTGTCGAAGGAGTGGTTCTCCATCATCACCACCACGAGGTGGTCGAAGTCCATCTCCTCGTTCACCGCTCCCGGCGGCCTGTCGGGGAACGGAAGGCTTCCCGGCTCCCGTTCCGTGCCGGCGCCCGAAGGCGGCGCACCCGGGACGCTCGGCAGTTCCTCATTAGCAGGACCCCCCACGCTCGCGACCCTAGTAGAGGGGGTGAGGCGAAGTCAACTATCTGATTCAACGCGATTGATCGGGATTCGCCTGCCGGTCCTGACCAGCAGCCGCCGCCATCACCCGGGGACGCTCGCGATCGCCCGAGTGGCGGGGCCGCGGCCTCTCGCCTCGATCGATGCGATCGCGGCGCGGGCTCGCAGTCAGATGCTTCGCGCGCGGCTAAACTCCGCCACCCCGCCGGAGTAGCTCAGCTGGTTAGAGCAGCGGAATCATAATCCGCGTGTCGGGGGTTCGAGTCCCTCCTCCGGCATACCTAAAGGCCCTGCACCGACGGTGTTTCGGCACCTTATCAGTGGGTGCGGAGGCGACGCAGATTTTCCTACAGATTTTCCTAGCGGGCGCCACGGGGGCGCGACAGAGTCCATCCGGGGGTGGCGATAGCGTTCTGAGCCCCCAAAAATGAGGCTCGGACCGTGGCCAAGAAGGCACCCAAGACGAAGCAGATCGAGCGCCAAGGCATCGCGCTGATCGCCACGCGCAGCTCCGACCTCGCCCACCTCTGGAACGAGACCCAGAATGACGTCGGGATCGACGGCTGGATCGAGCTCGTCGAGAAGCCGACCGACGCGGCCACGGGTCGGATCATCCTCGTGCAGAGCAAGGCGACAGGCATCCCGTTCGCACCCGGCTCGCCGGTGACATTCGTTTGTAGCGAGGAGGACCTGCGCTACTGGCTGAACGGCAACGCGCCCGTGATCCTTGTCCGCTCGCACCCGGCCAGTGGCGAGTCGTATTTCGTCTCGGTCAAGGACTACTTCCGTGAGCACCCCGAGCATCGAGAGGCGCGCCGTATCGTCTTTGACCGAGAACGGGATCGCTTCGATACATCCGCGGAGCAGCGCCTGTGGGACATCGCTCGCCCCCGAAGCGGGGGCCTGCACCTTGGCCCTCCTCCCGTGCGCGAGTCGCTGACGAGCAACCTGCTGGCAATCGAGCGGATGCCCGACGTGATCTACGTCGCGCCAGCAGGCGTCATTACTCCCCGTCACGCGCGCTTCGCCCTGAAAGGGAAGGGCGAGGCTCCTCCGAAGGCGTGGACGATGTGGGGCGGCTCGGTGTTCTCGTTTCACGATCCCGCCACCACCCTGGTCGGGGAGATTTGCAACGGTCCCGCAGAACAGCTCGGCGTCGGCGAGTGGGCGGAGAGCGAAAACCCCGATGAGCAGCGACACTTCGTCCACCTACTGAACGGCGCGTTGGAGGAGCAGCTGCGCCCGGCGGCCCGCCCGCGCAAGAACCCGAACGTGCTGATCCTGTCCGCACCGCGGGAGCTCACCGGCGTTGAGCTTCCCGGCCTCGGCGGACAGACCCGGGCAGTCGTGAAGATCTACAGCCGCGAGGACGGGAAGATCAAGTACGTCCGGCACCTCGCGATGGAGCGGCGCTTCAAGCGATACGCCGACCAATGGTTCCTGGAGATCCTGCCCACCTACTTCTTCTCCTCGGACGGCTGGTGGGAATCGCACTTCGCCGGGGACTACCTCTCCAAGATCAAGCGGATGGAGCGCCACGCCGACATGCGCCGACATGTACAGACCTGGACGTGGATTCTCCACGGCGAGGTCGACCTCGGCGGACTTGCTCCCGACCCCGAGTGCCAGCTCCTGGAGTTCGGGCCGCCCGTCGTGGTCGAAATCGACAACCACGACACGGACACGCTGCCTGTCGAGACCGAGACAGGAAGCGAGCAGATGCACGAGGAGTGGGAAGCGGCATGAGGGGGGCGCTGCTCAGCGAGCCGGAGCTGCAGTTCGGACGCGGACGACACGTCGACCCACGCTTTGGTCTGCTCGAACTCGGACCTGCCGACGGGGACGCGCCCGCCGCGCCCCGGACGATCAACGTCGGTGTCATCGGAACACAGGAGAGCGTCGAAGGCGTCACGGCCTGGTTGACGCGCTGCCGCAAGCCGATCGCCGCACGCGCGGAGGCCAAACAGCCGAACCTGTTCCCGCCATTCCCGGGCTTCACCGAGGAGGTGGGCTTCGAGTCCGAGCTGGCGTTCGACGTTCGCAACCAGCGGACTCTCCCCTCGCGCACGATCCGTGGCCTCGCGAAGATCACCGACCCGAAAGCGCGAGTCGAGGCGGCCGCCAGCATGTTCGTTGAGGAGATGCGCTCGATCTGCGACAGAGCGCTGCCCCAAGTGGTCCTCTGCGCACCCCCGCTCGAGCTGCTGCAGTTGTTCACGCCAACGCCCGGCGGGACCGCTGGCCCGCAGCTTCACGACGTGATGAAGGCACGGGCAATGGCTCACCCCGTCCCGGTCCAGTATGTGTTGCCGGGGACCTACGACGAGTCGAAGCTGCGCAAGCAGAACACCGTGACCGGCCGACCGCGCCAGCAGCAGGACGAGGCAACACGCGCCTGGAACCTGCACACGGCCCTCTACTACAAGGCAGGCGGCTACCCGTGGGCGCTCGTGCGAGAGCCGAGCGACCTGCAGACCTGCTTCATCGGCATCTCCTTCTACAAGGAGAACGACGACTCCTTGGCAACGAGCCTCGCCCAGGTCTTCAACGAGCGCGGCGAGGGCGTGATCGTCAGGGGCGGGCCGGCGAAGATCTCGAAGACCGACAAGCAGCCGTACCTCCCACGCGATGACGCCGAGCGACTACTGCGAGACGCGCTCGGCCAGTACCGAGGGGAGCACCGGCACCTCCCGGCGCGCGTCGTGATCCACAAGACTTCGCGCTTCACGAGCGACGAGATCGAGGGACTCGAAGCGGCCGCGGACGCCGACGATGTCGACATGCTCGAGCTCGTCACAGTCGGACCGTCCTCGTCACGCTTCTTCACGCCCCGCCACGGGCCGCCCTTCCGTGGCACGCACGTCGTCCTCGACGCGCGGGCGCAGCTGCTCTACACGACGGGCAGCATCCCGTTCTATGAGACATACCCTGGCCCCTACGTCCCGGCGCCCCTCGGAATCGCGCTGGACTCCGCCGAGCTGGCGCCGCAGCGGCACGCGAGCGAGCTGCTGGCGCTCACGAAGCTCAACTGGAACCACAGTCGACTCGACGGGCGCGAGCCGATTACGACCCTGGCGGCTCGAGCGATTGGCAACATCCTGCGCCACATCGCGCCAGACGCGCCAATCGGCAAGCGATACGCGTTCTACATGTAGTCGAGCTCGCTGGTCGCGGGCAAGGCACGGACCGGCCACGGTAGCGCCGACGGCTCCGACGACTGACAACCTTCTGTACCGCTGCTGCGTCCTGTCGCGTACTCACCACTTGAGAGCCGTTTGGGTGCGATTCGCGGTCAAACCTAGTGGCCGCTCCCATTCGGTCGTGGTCAGTAGTAGTGATGAGCGCACGATCGACGGTGGACTTGCCGGCGACGCTGGCGGAGGGGCCTTTGCTGCGGCCTGATCAGGCGGCGCATTTGCTGTCGGTCAAGACGAGCTGGGTTTATGAGGCGGTGCGCTCGGGCCGGGTGCCCTGTATCCGTGTGGGTCGCCATATCCGGTTCACGCGGCAAATGCTGGAAGACTGGCTGGCTGAGCAGCCGCGACGGTGAGGGCTAGGCAGCGCGCCGCGCCTCAGCACCGGAGTTCACAGCACTCGGTAGCCGAACGGCGTGATCACGGCAGGAGCGGGACGTCCCGCTAGGCACTGGCGTCCAAGGGCGAGCGTCTGCCCGCAGGGTCGCAGTGCGCTCCTCGCGCATGGCTACGATCGCGAGTGCCTCGGCTCCTAGTTGAGCCCGAGTATCCGCCCGGCCATCCATTCGCCCATCGCGTTCATCGGCGTAGCGGTGTAGTAGCCCGTGTGGACAGAGGCGTGAGATCCGAATCCAGGTGCGCACACGATGTCGTGATTCGCACAAAACGAGATAGAGCGCCCGGTGACCGCGGACGGCAGCGGCCCCTGTCCCGGGAGCCCGGCCTTGGTCCAGACTCCGTCGGCCTTGTCTACTCCGGATCCTGACGGGGCAGGGACATTTTCTTCTTCCCAGACCGGCTCGCTTTCGTGGCTGACCTTCGCTGGATCTGCGATGAGCATCACGCCGGCAATCCGCGACGAGCTGAGCATCGACGGGTCGGACTGGGCGAGTTCGCGGAGGGCGAGGTGCACGACAAGCGCCCCCTGCGAGTAACCGGCGAGGATCGCCCGCTGGGACGGGCACTTGCTCGCCTGTTCAAAGAGTTCGTCGGTCAAGGATTCGACGCCTTCGTAGATGCTTTCGAAGTAAGCCTCGGTACCGAAGTTGAACGGGTTGAACAGAACACCAAGTGCGCGGTAGCGCAAACCCAGCAGCTTGAAGTCCGATGCGCTGTAGCCGAATGCTTCCATTCGTTGGCGTAGCCCGTAGAACGCGTTATATCCCCGGGCGCCCATACCGTCTTCATTGCTGCTGTAGGACGGCGGGTCACCTTGTGGCGCCTCGCCTGACCCACGCGCACTGATCACAACGAACTTGGTGCAGTTGTTGAACGTCGCTGGGGTGAACGAGACTGGGGCCGGTCGCGGTGGCGCAACGTACCCCACCCATGGAGTGACGTAGACCCCTTCGCCACGAATCGGTGTACCCGTCCCAATAGGAGAAGGCCCCGACGGGCTACCCCAATCCACGCCGCTTGCGTCCACATAGCTATCCGAAGCGGATACGCCTACCGTGGAGTTCAAGATCGCACCATGCACGGTCGCTTCGGCGTCTTCCGCGACCGTCAGCGCCGTAGACGCGTAATCGATCGTGGCGCCTTCAAGAGTCACCGAGCCACCCGTCCGAACTTCGATCCCACCCCAGTTCCCAGGTTCAGGTTTCGCGTTGCCGCCGCCGCCGGTTTCACCTCCAACACTGTTGTCGGCCGCCGAGGTGAACGTCACCGGCGAACCCGACGTGCCGTGAGTAATAAGCGCACCTTCGACCATGAGCATGCGACCCGAGTTCAGCGGGCCGCCCTTCCAGACCTGGCCGGCAGGAATCGTGACGGTCGCACCCGAAGCGATCTGCAGGAGCGAACCGGTCCACGGCACACCGACTTCGGGGATCAACCCGGCCTCCGTGATCGTGCCGCTGTGCGCGATCGTCCCCGCGAGCTGCATCCCGCCATGATTTCCCGAACCCGAGTTCCCAGACAACTTCGACGCGTCGAGATTCGTCGAATAGATCTCCGCCGCCGGGCCACCAGAACCCGTGATCGTGCTCCCCGTGATGACCGGTGCCGCGCCTTCCGAATCGGTGAAGATCCCGTTGTTCTGCGAGTCCTTGATCGTCGAGCCAATCACCGACAAGCCCGCAAGATTCCCGCTCCCATGAACCCCGTTGCCCGCGTAATCGATCGTGGCGCCTTCAAGAGTCACCGAGCCACCCGTCCGAACTTCGATCCCACCCCAGTTCCCAGGTTCAGGGGGGAGTAGTCCGGTTTCACCTCCGAGGCTGTTGTCGTTGATTGACGTCAGAGTTACCGGCGAACCCGACGTGCCGTGTGAGGTCAGCGTGCCGTCAACCATCACCGATGCCCCAGCTTCGGCCTTGATGATGGTTCCGGGTGCGATTGTGAGGATGACTTTGGCCGGGACTGTGACGGGACAGGTCAGGACATAGATGTAGGCGGCGGAGGGAGAGAGCGTCTCGGATTTGGCGATCGTGCCGCAGAGATCCACCCGCGCTGCCTTCGCGCTTGACGCCACCTGTTTGCTCGGTGGCGAGGTCGCGGTCGCTTTCCCGAGAGTGTTCGTACCGGTGACGACTACACGGACCGTGTCGCCAACCTGACCTGCGGTGGGGACATAGCTCGTGCTGGTGGCTTCGTTGATGTTCGAGCAGACTTCGCCGGAGCTGTTGCAGGCTTGCCACTGGTAGCTGTAAGTGATGGTCTTGCTGCCGGTCCATTTGCCCTTGGTGGCTTTGAGCTTCTTACCGACCTTCGGGGTGCCTTTGACAGCGGGAAGTGCTGTGTTGACTGGCGGCCCGGAGCCAGCGGCGCGCACGACGGGCGATGCCAGCAGTAGCGCGCACAGGGCGAGCCCGGACAGAAGCGCGAACACGGCAAGAGGCCGACGTCTTGCTGTGCCGATGCCCAGCCGGCTCAAGCTAGCGATCATCGACACACCCCCATTAGACGGGTCAAGATACTGGAATCGGTGCCGACCGTTGGGCGACGGGCCTCCGGCCGCCACTTGCTGGGGTTCGTCGCACCGATGCCCACGTGCTGATCGCCTGGTCTTCCCCATTGTTCCCAGGCAATTTGCAGGACTTCGCCCGGCTCACGACTATGCCCTCCGCGCAAACCCCATGACGGGCAGCCCGAGAGCGCGATGGCACAGCTATCCGTGCTCTGTGTCCGGCATCGGTTGGGCGGTTAGCTCTCGTCTTGCTCCTGCCACCAGCGTGGCTCGTTGAGTTCGTCGGCGTCCTTCCAGTTGTGAGGGTTCGTTTGCCCGGTGCGGGGGTCTCCGCCGCGGAAGCGTGCGTGGTCCGGGCTGGCGTCGTCTGGCTCGGGCCACTCGCGCAGACAGTAGATCGCTGAGCCGAGCTGCCAGCAGGTTTGTCGCAGCCGTCCTGCGAGGCTGACGAACGAGAGGGACTCCGCTGCCTCTGTCTCTAGAAGGTTGCTTGCCTCCGCGAGCGCGCCGTCGAGAAGTTGGCGGAACTCTTGGAGCCTGTCCGCTGCCTCTTCGCGTGCGTAGCGCCACTCGCGGTGCTGGGGTGACTCGGGTAGCGCGATCTGGCCGCGCCGTCTTGCTTGGGCGAGGCGTCGGCGTCCGGCTGGTGTGATCGCCCAGACGAGGACGCCGTGTCGGCGGGTGCGGGTGAGCTGCCCGTCGGCGGTGAGCTTTTCCATCTGGGGACGGACGTTGCGGGTCGTCCAGGCGCTCGGGATGTAGCCGAGGTGGGTAGCGATCCTCGACATGATCGCCCCAGGTGGCTGGTGAGGGGTGTCGATTTGCGCGCGCTCTATCGCGGCGAGCACGAGGGCGTCGGGGATTGGGTCGGTGAACCGCCGAAGGTCGCGGTTGCGATCGCGGCGGGGGCGTGGAGCCGGTGCTTTGCCGGCGTCCTCGGGTGTCACGCGTCACCTCGATGGGGCCGCGTGGCTGGCACGAGCGGGCCGCGTGCCTGCCGGTCTGAGGCGTGCTTGTCTGGACCGTCTTGGGTACGGTGCGAATACATGGGAGGTAATAGCTCCTGTGTCGCGGCCCCGGGGCAGTTAGCGCTGTCGCCGGGGCCAAATGTCTTGTGAGTTTGGAGGCGACGGTACAGCGCGCCACGCGGGTTGTGGGGCGAGCACACGAAGTCGGTACAGCGCGGACACGGTGCGGACACAGTCGCTGTCTGGTCGCTCACGTTCGGCTTCCGGCGTCCCGCTCGGTTGCGGCTCAGCCCTCCGGTTCTTGAGGCCAGCTGCGGGGGTCGCCGTGTCCGGCGTCGAGCGGCCCGTCGTAGTCCTTGACGACGGCGCCGTCCTCCCGGACGACCTTCTTGCGGTAGCGGCCGTGCTCGCGGTCGACCACCTGCTCGACGTGGGCCCAGGCGCCGTCGGCGGACTGAGAAGCACCGAACCTCTGCGTCATGACCGGCTTTTGGCGGCCGGCGCGCCGGAGCTTGATGTCTGTTTTCTCGCGGATCTCGATCTTGTCGCTGGCGAAGGGGGTCATGCTGATCGCGACGGTCCCGCATTTCGGGCAGGGTGTCCGTTCGAGCTCGCCCGTCCCGTGGCCGCCGGGGCGCTCAGCGCCGCAGCCGACGCAACTGACGGGGCTGGGGGCGTGTCCGCTCATCCGTTCAGGGTGCCACGCGCCGCGGTCATCCGTGGTGGATTTAGTCGTGGGTCCACTGGTCCGGTGGTGCGCCTGGCTTCCATGCCTTGGCGACGCCGCCGCCCTCTTGGCGCAGTTGCTGTGTGAGGTCGTTGAGCTGCGCTTGGAAGGCGAGCTCTTCGCGTGGATCGACACCGCTCTCGTCGATCTGGGTGCGCCAGGTTGCGAGAGCGCAGAGCGTCTCAACGTGCTGCTCGTCGGTCCACCATTCCTCCTTCAGTGGGGCGAGCGCGTGTGGGTAGCGACCGTGCAGGGCGAGGATCTGGCCCCACATGTCTGCTCGCCACCGTGTGTCTCCTCCCCACGGCTCGAGCCATACAGCCCGTTGGCCGTCTGATGCGGCGCCGGTCGTGAGAGGGGTCGGGCGCAGCGGGCGTACCTTGCCGTCGTTAGCGGCTTGGGCGATGCCGTTTCGGATCAGGTGGGCAGCGAGCGTGGAGGGGCGTTCTCCCGCCGCGGCGGCGAGCTCGTCGAGTTGTGTGGCGACGGGTGGGGGGAGCACGACCTGGTACTTGCGGCTGTCGCTCATCGGGTCCGCTCCGGTTCGGGGTCTCTGCTCAGGCGGCGAAGGACGCGGGGGATCCCCGGTAGGCGTGTGCGGCTCGGTGGGAGGTTGCGCAGGAGTTCGGGTCCGTGCTCGGTGGTGGGGAGTTCGGGGTATGCCAGCGAGGGTGTCTGTGCGTGGCTTCGGCTCATGCTCTGCGCGAGCCGAGTGATGCGGTCCGTGTCGTGTCCTTCGAGGCCGAGCTCTTCGCGCGAGGCGTACCAGTCGGTCCCGTTGCGGGCGCGGGATGCCTCGACGTAGGCGGGCTCCTTGCTGGTTTGCCAGCCTCCGGTTACGACGAGTGTGCGGGTGACGGTCGCGCCCTGGGCGCGGTGGATGTGCTGCGCGTATCCGAGGCGCAGCTTGGCGATGTCCTCTCCGGTGATGGTCCTCTGCTGCCCGGTGATGTCGAACTCGATGAGTACCTCCCCGGCGTGACTGACGTGGAGGACCTCGCCGCGGGCGCCGTTCTCGATGCGCTCAACGCCTGGCTCGTGATGCTGGTCGGTCAGGGTGACTCGGTCGCCTGCGCGGATGCCGTAGTGGACGCCGGGGACGGGCACTTCGAGGTCGCCGAGCTCGCCGCGTTCGGCGCGGTAGTGCTGCGCGCGGGCGTTGAGGCGGTGGATCTCCTGGTTTGATGCGTCGGAGATCAGCGCGATCTCGGCGATCGGGTGTGTCTCGGTCAGCGTCGCCCAGTTCTGTACGGCCTGCTCGATCGCCTCGTCGCGGTTGTCGGAGAGGTGCAGGCGTCCCTGCCGGTAGTAGTGCGCCATGGCCTTCTCGGCGCGGCCGGCGCGGAGGTGCGCCCAGGCGCGTTGTTCGGCTGGGTCGAGTGTCCGTCTGACGTTTGAGAGCTCGGCGTTCGGTACGAGCTCCGAGAGGCGTTGGAACATGCCGCCCGCGCCGATCGAGGGGAGCTGTGCGGCGTCTCCGATCGCGACGAGCTTTGACCCGCGCTCGGCGACTATGTCGGTGAGCCGCGAGAGGCGGTCGGTGTCGGCCATCCCGGCCTCGTCGAAGTAGATCGTGGTGTGGGCGTCGAGCGTGATCTGCCCGCGTTGGGCCCTGGCGACGAGGGCGTCCAGTGTGAGGGTGTGCCCGGCGAGCGCGGGGCTGTCCTGGCCGAGACGCTGTGCGGTTGATCCCGAGACGGCGACACCGAACGTCGCGTGACCGGTCAGTTGCTCGGCTCTTGCGGCGGCGTCGATCACGACGCCCTTGCCGGTTCCGGCAGGCCCGACGAGGACCGCCGCACGCTCAGGGCCGGTGATGAGGGTGAGGGCGGCGAGCTGCTCCTCGCTGAGCGGGGCGCCGATCCGCTCAGCGACACGGTCGGCGGCGGTTGTGCGGGCGTTCGGACCGACGTCCCGTCCTCCGTTGAGTGCGAGCTGTGAGAAGTGCCGCTCGATCGCCTGCTCGCGGGCACGAACGGCGAGGGTCGTCAGCAGTCCGCCTTCCAGGGGCAGCAGCCGCCGCTCACTGATCATCGTTTTGGAGACGGCGAGCGCATCCTGCGGGGCGAGCTGGCCGACGGACTCCTCGAGTAGGACGGAGCGCAGCTCGCCGGGCTGGAACGTTGCGGCACGTTCGGTGAGCCGCTGCTCCACACGGTCCTCGAGCGGAGCAACGTCGTCGCGTTTGGCCTGGCGGCCGGCTGGCTGGCTGTCGAAGGGATGACGTGCGGCGGTCGCATCCCAGGCGTGTTGCAGGTCGGTCTTGGTGATGGGTACCTTGGCCTTGCGGTTCTCGAGCTTCAGAGCGCGCAGCTCGCCACGCTCGGGTGCTCTCCCCCACTTCGCGCGGAACCGCTCGGCGGCCTGTGCGACCTCTCGGCTGCGCGCCGAGAAGGCGTCGATCAGCTCGCGTGGCATCCCGGCAATCTCGAAGTAGCGGCCGTGCCTCCCGGTGCCGCTCTCGATCCGGTAGCCGCGCTGCGTGAGCTCGTACGCGAGAGCCGAGCGGTAGTAGGCGCCGATCTCGCGGGCGGAGCGAAAGATCGGCCGGGACGCGACCGCGACGAGGCGCCCGTCGTCACGGATCGCGCTGGTGATGACGACGTGGCTGTGTAGCTGGGGGTCCGGGGCGTCGCCGGCCATCACCCCACGTGCCGTGGTGTGCCGGTACTCGGCTGCGAGTAGGTCGACCGCGAGCTCCTCGTGGACGAGGCCGTGATGGCGGCGGCGCACGGTCGGCACCGCGTTGGTCAGGTGCGCGATCGCTTGAGCGACGGCGGAAGCGTGCGCGGCCTCGATCGCCCGGCGCTGTGACTGATCGCCGAGCGCCCAGGTGACCGAGACGGACTTCGGCGCGCTGAACGTGAGGTCGATCCCTCCCCCACGCCCGCCGCCGGCACCTTCGCCTCGCAGCCAGTCTCCGGTCCGGGGGTGCCGGCCCTCCATCAACGCGATGAACTCGGGACCGTCGACGGTCGCGCCCTCGATCCCGAGGGAGGCGAGCGCGTCGGGCGAGGCGAGCCATCGGCCTGGTGCCTGGGCCGGCTCGCCGTCCGGCGTGAGGTAGTAGTCCCCGCGTTCGGGGATCACGGTCTTTGACTCCAGGTAGCGGGCGTAGCCGCCAGCCTTTGAGGAGCCGATGCTGGCTGCGGTCATCACAACCACTACAGACCACGGGGCGCCCGTGGCGGCCAACGGGTTACACAGCGCTCGCACAGCCCCAAATGGGGCGTGCATCTAGTCTGTCCGGGCTTGGCGCTGTGCGCCGGGCGTCGCGGCAGGTGAGCGAAGCGAGCCTGTGAGCGTCCAGCCGGGAGGGCTGGACGGCCGGTGGGCACAGCGCCGGGTACGGCTTGAAAGAGCGACGCAGGAGCTTCGGTCAAAGCGGGCGAGGCCCGCGTTAGGTATCTGGCTGTTGAGCTGTCTGGGCGAGCGTCGGCGGTCGCCGCCCGCCACCTCAGCTGGCGGTCTGACGTGAGGGAGCAGGGCGCGAGCCCGCGGACGTACCGGCCGCTCGACGGTGAGAGGATTGCCGTGTGAGCGGCACTCGCGACACCCTGGTGGCGACGGTCGACCCGCTGGTTGACCCGGTAGACCTCCCGCCGGCGCGGCCGTGGGAAATCAGGAGGATCCGTGCCCGTCTGGCTGAGCTACAGGGCGAAGGCCCCGCTGCGACACGGGAGGAGCGGATAGTCCACGAGAACATCGTGGAAGCTCACCGGGCGGCGCTGACGGAGTATCGGGCTGCGTCTTGGCTGGCTCGGTTCAGACGAGGCGAGCGACGCAGAGCGAGGATTCAGAGACATCGCCCGCGGACGGTTGCTGGGTTGCGTGTCGTGCCGTCCGACGCCGGTGCTGCCTCGAGACGGTCGTGAGCCGGGCGGGTAGGCGGCGCCGGCTCATCCGAGTTCGATCTCGTTGGGGCTGCGCGAAAGTCCGTCGCGGGCGATCAGCGCGAGCGTGTCGCTGTGTATCCAGGGGGTCACCCTGCCGGTGCTTTCGGACATCTGCCCGATGCGTCGCGCGAGCCAGCTCGTCTCGCCGCTGAGGTTGCCGCGCGCGTCGCGGTTGAAGCGCCCGCAGCGTTGTGCGATGGCGCTGAGCGTCGTGCCGTGCGTGACCTCGCGCAGCACGGCCTCTCGTAGCCCGCGGTTCAGGACTACTGGGCTGGCGAGGATTCGGTTCAGCTGGCCGTCGAGGACGGAGGTCGAGATGGTTGGGTCATCACGGTGTGCCGCGAGCGCCTCGGCGGTGATGGTCCGCGCCGGCTCGTAGCTCTCGAGGCGCCCGATCACATCTCTGAGTGTCAGCACCTCGTGGTCGCCGTCGAGGCAGGCCGGCTGCAGTGAGCACGTCCATCGAAGCTCGTGATGAGTGCCGGCCGCCAAGGTGCGCACGTGGTAGTGGCGACCATCGCGGTCGACGAGCGGCGCCTCACTTTCCGCGGGCGCGCTCGCCGGAGCTGACGGGTCCGTCGGGATCGGCGCGGCGGGGGCCCGGAGGTCCTCGGGCTCGACGCGGCGGCAGCGTCCACGCGTCTCGTCGGCGAGGTACATGTCGGCGATGATCCGGGCGTTCTCTATGGGCTCATCTGGACCAAGGTGAGCGACCAGGCGCGCGTCGGCGTGTGTGACGGCTATCCAGTCGATGACGAGCCTGCTTGCAGCGGGACCGGACACCTGGACGAGTTCCCGCGTCTCGGTGTCGTCGCTGCTGGCTGTGTAGGTGCCGAGCCGCGTCGTGGAGCACGTCCCGGTGTGAGGCTTGGGTGTGGCGGTCGTGCTCATTGCTCTCCTTCGGCTGGCGGCCGCCGGGTGCGGCCGTGTCCGGCCGTGACGCACGCGCAGCGTGCGAGGATGGAAGGGCACGGTCCGCGGCGGCTCACACGTCACACGTGCTGGCGGCGGCTGGTGAGCTGGCCGGGGCGAGGCGGTAGCCGACGCCGCGGATGGTGGTGAGGAGATCGGTGGCGCCGGCATCGCGAAGTACGCGGCGAACTCGGCTGACGTGTGTGTCGACGGTGCGCGTCGAGGTCTGGCTGCGGTGGCCCCACACGTCGCGCAGCAGCTCTGCCTTGCTGTGGACGCGCTCGGGGCGGCGCGCCAGGTGGACGAGTAGCTCGTACTCCTGCCGGCGCAGCCCTAGCGGCGTTCCCTGGTAGCGCACCCAGTGGGCAGAGGTTTCGATTTCCAGCGCCCCGTACTGGAGGACTCCCGTCGGGTAGGTCATGTGGCGGCGCAGCAGGGCTCGCACTCGCGCGAGCAGCTCGGCATGAACCCACGGCGCGCGCAGGACGTCGTCGGCGCCCGCGTCAAATGCACGCAGCACCTCGCGTGTGTCTTCGCTCACGCTGACCCACAGCAGCCGGACGCTCGGGTTCGCGTTGACGCAGCGGAGTCCGGCGCGCAACGCGCGGAGTATCTCGAGGCGGGTCGTGTGCTCGGCGGTCGGGCCTAGGATCACGAGCTCCACGTCACTGGGGATGCCGCTCGCGCGGAACTCGGCGATGCGCTCTATTCGGCGCGGGTTGTAGCCGTCGAGCTCGAGCTCGCTCTCGATCGTGTCGCTGGCGGCGCCTTCGCCGACGACGAGCAGGGTCGTGGCAGTTCGGTTCGTCATCGGTCCTCCGATCTCGCTCGGGCTCCGCCGTGCGCGGGGCCGCTGTAGCCCGACCTCGAGGCACGCCCAGTGGGGCGTGCCAGTCTGGAGAGGGCGACGGCCCCGCCGTTGGCGGCTAGGCGTAGCTGACGAGGCGCTCAAGCTCGCGGCGGATCACGCTGCTGGCCATCGGGATCGACTCGAGCCGCTGGGCCTGCTCCAGGTAGTCGGCCACCAGAGCCGTGAGCGCGGAGTGGTCGTCCTGCTCCAGTTCACGCTCGACTAGGTAGGAGCGCCCGTGCCCTTTTACGGGCCTGTCGGTCAGCCGGATGACGCCGTCGACTTGCTGGCTGTAGAGGATGCGCGGTTCACCACTGACGCTGTATCGCCCGAGCTCCACCTTCTCACCAACTGCCGCGTGAGCGGCAGCGGTTGGTTTCTGTTGGGGTTGCGGTTTGCGCTTGAGCGCCAGCAGCCGGTCGATCTCGTGGCTGGCCTGGGCACGCGTGTCGGGGGTCTCGACGGTCTCCCCCGTCTGCTGGGCGAGAGACTCGATGAATGACAGCTGCTTTGCGGACGGCGATTGTCGATCAGGGCCGCGACGCCAGCTGGCTGTCGACCCGTACCCGGAGACCTCATCGTCCTGGACCGCGGTTGCGTAGGTGAAGCTCTGTTGGGAGGTGTCTTCGTGTGTGAGGGCCGGTGCTCCGCGTTTGATCGTGAGCAGCCGGTCGATCTCTCGTTTTGCTTGTGCGCGGGTTCGGGGTAGGACGCAGCTCGTCCCGGTCTGCTCGGCGAGGGCCTTCACGTAGGAGAGCTGCTTTGGTGTCGGGGCGGTTGATGGGCTCATTGGTTTCTCCTGTTGTCGGGGTTGAGCACGCCCTGGCCAAAGCGGGCCGGCGAGGTGGGTCAAGCTCTGTCCCGTCAGGGATCGCCGCAGGCGACGCGAAGCGCAGGGCTTGACGCGCCGTAGAGCCGGTCTGCTGGCCTTCGGGGGTGGGCTTGAACCCGGCGGCCGCGAGAGAGGTCCCTCTGGCACTTCCACCTCGGGCGCTCGGTCGCCCGCCGGTGAGAAGGTGAGCGGCTACGCCGGGACCGGCGGCATCCTGTCCTCCCAAACCGTCACGCGTGGTCGGGGAGTCGGGCGGGAACTGTGCCGCCGGTTTGAGGCGTGCTCTACGCGGCGGCCGTGGTGTGCTGGCGCTCGCCGGCGTCGGCGTCGTGCTCGCCGCCGCCGTCCGCGTTCAGAGTGTCGAGCCGGTCACGGAGCTTGTGGGTCTTGAGGCTGTATGGCCCGTGCGCCAGCTCGGCGTCTGTGACTGCCTGCTCGAGCTCCTCAGCATCGAGCTCGTCTATGCGGTCCATCACGCCGTCGAGGCGGAGCAGCGCCTGCGCGGCTTGTGCCTCCAGCGCGAGGTTCTCTTCGTCCTTGGTGATCCGTTCGGCGAGGATCGCGTCGAGCTCGGGTAGCTGGCCCTCCTTGATGCGCTCTCTGACGATCGCGGTCAGGTCTCGTTCGGCTTGGCTGGCCCACGGACCGCTGAACGTCAACGTGTAGTAGCTGCGGCGTGACATCGCGATCGCCTCCTCATCCGCGAGCGAGGCGAGTGCTATGAGGGTCAGCGCACGCCCGGCGATGTCGGTGCCTGACTGCGCGCCGGCGAGGAACCGCTCGGCCCTGTCGGTGGCCTCCTGCGGCTCGAGGTAGGTGACCTTCGTCTTGCCGCTGCTTGCCGTGGTGTCGTGCGTGACCCAGCTTGGGAGAGCGAGACGCGCCCCGCGCGCCGCTATGCCGCGCAGGTCGGATCCGAGCTTGACGGAGGCGAAGATCCGCAGGACTCGCTCGTCGAGCTTCACCTTCGGCAGGTGCTTGAAAGCGAGCACGCCGAGTGCTTCGTTGAACCCCGTCGCAGCCTCCCGCTTCTGCTGCTGCTCTTTGCGCTGGGCTTTCGCCTCCTCCTGCTGGCGCTCGGCTCGCTCCTGCTCGGTCTCTTGCTCGTGCTTCTCGCCGCCGGGGTTCGCGGCCGGTGAGCTCGGCTCCGAGCCGCGAGCCTGCTGTGCTTCGCGGTCGTTCTTGTGGTTCGCCCGGACGGCCTTCAGGTTGTGGGCGATGTAGTCCTCGGCGAGGGAGTCGGCGACGTCCTGGCCCGTGATCAGCCACGAATACTCGTCGAGCTGGTGAGCGGCCCCGAGCGCGCGGGCCCGCTCGAGCAGGTCCCCGGTGAAGAAGACGGAGCTGAGCGGCCGGCCCTCGACCTTCTCGTATGCGGCGAGGTTCTTGGTCGCCTTCTCACTGAGGGTGAACGTGTCGACGGGGTAGGCGTGCCCGGACTGGAACAGGCCGGGCGGGAGCGGTTCGCTGTTGACGACGGCAACCCAGAGCCCTTCCGCGGCGACCTCAGCCCAGGTGTACGGCTCGCTGTGCTCGTCGTGGTCGAGTACCGCCGAGACGGCGCTGCGCGCAAGATCCTGATGGATCTTGCTGATGTCACCGAGCGCCTTGACGGCCATCAGTGGGATCTCCTCGTCGGCGATCTGCTGACGGATGTCCTCGGGCAGCGTGAGGATCGCGAGGTGCGCCCTGATTCGCCGCTCTCGCGATGCTCGCTTGGCTTTCCCGCCGAGGCGCTCTGCAATGGCGCGCACGCTCAGCCCGCAGTCGAGCATCGCATGGAAGCCTTGGGCGCGCTGCAGCGGGTTGAGGTTGCTGCGGAGCTCGTTCTCGATCACGGCGTCGGTCAGGAGCTCCAGCTGCTCGGCCTCGTCGCCGGTGCCTTGGGGCAGCACCATCGCCGGGATCTCGGTGAGCGCTGCGAGGGCCGCAGCACGGTAGCGGCGCTCACCCGCGATGAGCTGGAAATCGCCGCTGTCGGTCGCGCGTACGCGCACTGATTGCAGGCACCCCCGTTCGCGCATCGTTGCTGCCATCGCCTCGAGCTCATCGTCTTCGACGATCTCGCCGCGCGGGTTGAACCCGGCCTGGATGATGATCCGCGAGATCGGGATCTGTCGGAGCTCAGCGCGCCTGCTTCCGTTTGTGTTGGTGATGCTGGTGTTCCCGGTAGCCATGTGGCTCTCCTTTTGCACGGGGCCCCCACCGAGCGTGGGAGCCGTCCCCGACCAAGCCGCACGCGCAGCGTGCGAACATCGGGAGGGGCGGCGCACGCGCGCTGGAGGCTCTCAGCCCCGCCGCTCGAGCGGTGGTCAGGCGCCTCGGTCTAAGCCGCCGAGCGGAAAGCCGAACGTCTCGGCGAGACGACGTCGAAGCTGGAGGAAGTCGCTGCCCTTCGTGCCGATCCCCCACGCCGCGGCGGCAAAGTCGAAGATGGAGCCTGCCTTCTCGCAGCTCGAGCCGAAGCACGCGAACGTCCCGTCGGCGTAGAGATGCAGGCTCGGGTTGCGGTCGTCGTGGAACGGGCAGGCGATCTTCCCTGAGCGGTTGGGGGTTGCGCCGACGAGCACGCGGACGTACTCCTCGGCAGGGATCGCGAGGAGCTCTCGATCGAGGAGCGTGCGACCGGTCCTGAGGGAAGCCGCGTATGTGGGGCGGAGTCTGGCCGGACGCGGATCGTCAGGAAGGCAGCTCACGAGCTCCGCGAGCGCGTATCGCGCTGACGGGCGGTGGGTGATGAGTTTCACCCCTTGCGGCGGACGGTGCTTGTGGTTCAGGGTGCCGGGCGGGCGAAGGATTCGGGCAATGTCAACTGACGCAGGGTCGCCGCCGAGCTCGAGCGCGAGACGCCGGTTCACGCGCTCGGCCTGCTCGTTGCTGGCGTGCTCCGTCAGGCGCCAATAGAGATGCAGGTGACCTGGAGTGCCGGAGGCCGTCTCGACACTCGGCGGGTGAGGGAAGCTGGCGACCCGCTGCGCTCCGTCGTGACGGTCGCTCTCGATGAAGAGGAGACGCGATCCGCTGATCGCGTCCCTACCCCCGAAGGTGTTGTCATCTCGCAGAGCTACGCCGATGTACACATCACCTCGGGGCGCGAGCTGGGAGATGCGCCATGCGAGCGAATGGGTCGCTTGTGCCGGGAAGAAGTGCCGTCTCATCCGGCCGTCGGCGGTCGACCAGCGCAGCTCTAGGAACTGCCCGGGGAGGGCGTCCTCTGCAAGGAAGCGTAGGTAGATATGCAGCTCTTCGCCGGGGCGCCTCGGTGTCCTCATGACTCGGTGACTCCGCGGGCCGTGGTCCGCGCCCAGATCGGCGCGGACCACGGTCGTTCATGGCTAGGCAGCCACCGGCTCCTCGGCGGGCGCGGCCTCGCCGTTGTTCGGTGTCCCGAGGAACTGGATCTGGTCGGCGATGATGTCGACGTTCTGGCGCTTCGCGCCGTCCTGGGTTTCCCACTCGCGCCACTCGAGGCGCCCGTCGATCGCAACGCCGCGGCCCTTGGCGAGGTACGTGGCGGCGTTCTCGCCTTGAGCTCCCCAGACGGTGATGTCGAAGTAGTTGGGCTTGTCGACCCACTCTCCGCTGGCGCTGTCCTTGCGTCGCGTGTTGCACGCGACCCGCAGGTTGCAGACGGATGTACCGCTTGCGGTTGACCGCAGCTCGGGCTCCGCGGTGAGGTTGCCGGTGATGACGACGCGGTTGATGTTGTTCATTTCGTTTCCTCCTGCTTGTGGTTGGTGGTGCTAGTTGACGCCGCCCAAAAACGACGCCGTCCGGCGCGCGGAACCGGAGCCCGAAGGGCATAGGGAAACCCCCCTTGCGGGGGTTGGAGCGCCAGTCCGGCGGTGTCGAAAATGGGGCAAGTGAACGAGGCACCACCGACCATGGAGGGCCCTTGAACTGAGCATCAGCCCGGCCCGGGTGAGCTGGGCCGCGCCGTTGGCGTCCTGATGGCTGTTGAGCATCGCCGGCATCGGTCTTCCTGCCGCGAGCGTGCTGCCCGCGTTCTCCGTTACTGAGCGCAACGGGTCGCAATCGGCCAACGAGTTCCCAGGACATAGAACGGCGGGCCGAGATCGTTGGCCGCTGTGCGGCGTGGAGGGTCACTAGTCCCAGATGGACGAGACCACGCTGGACACACGGAGGCCTCTGTGAGAATCCATGCCGTTGGGCGGAGGCCGGTGGCGAGGCTATTTGGCGCTGCTGCTGGCGTCCTGGTGTTGACGTTCGTCTTCAGCGGCGCGGCGGCGTGGTGTTGGACGGAGGCAGCTTGTGTTCTCGATCTCCGCGCGCCTGTAAAATTGAGCTGGGCGGACGCGGCCGCGGCTATGTGGCGACTGACGACGCACGGCGGCTGGGGTGCTCCGGCGGACTCATTTCCGACTCGCGCTGAGCGCACCGGGGCGCCGGGGGCGTGGGCCTACCTCGCCGTCGGCTTGATGTTGGTCGTGCTCGTGGCCCGGGTAGGCTTCGTCCTCCATCGTCGGGTCCGTGACTGGAGGGCGGGCTCGCCGCTCGGCAAGGAGCAGCGTGGCGCTCGCTCGTCACGCCGTTGACCGTGGATGGGTACGCGCGCGGACTTGGGCGCTGCCGTCTGACCTGCGGCGACTGTGGGTGGCGGGCCCCGCTTCCGGGCGCCCGTACCTGGGCGTGATCGGGAAGCTGCCGGCGCGGATGCTCGCCGCCGAGGCTGAGGTGCAGCCGATGGTGGTCGCGCCGCCGCGCGCAGGCAAGTCGAGCGGATTTGTCGTGCCGTGGCTGCTCGACCACGACGGCCCGGCGCTGGTGCTTTCGACCAAGCGCGACGTCTACGAGGCGACCGCGCCGTACCGGCGCGGGCTCGGCCGCGTGTGGGTGTATGACCCGTTCGGGGATCCGACAGAGCGCGGGCTTCACTCCGCTGGTCCCCGCAAGCGACATGGGCAGGCGCGATCCGTGCCGGCTGAGGCGCTGGCGAGCGCGGCGCACCCCGACCAGGCGAACGCCGCGAACGAGTTCTGGGACAAGGAGGCCGCGAGCATGCTCGCGCCGCTGCTGCACGCGGCGGCGCTCGCGCGGCGAGGGGATGCAGCGAGCTGGTGCGCTGGCTGGATGCCCGCGACTTCGCCGACGCCGTCGCGCGTGCTCGAAGGGTCGGGCGCGGAAGCCGCCGCGGATCAGCTGCAGGGCGTCGGGCGCCGCGATGAGCGCAACCGCGAGACGACGGTGATGAGCGCGCTGAACCTGCTGCGCGCCTACCGCTACCCGCAGGTCGCGGCGTGCGCTCGCGCGTGACCTCACGCCCGAGCGTTTCCTCGACGGCGACGCGAACACGATCTACGTGGTCGCGGCCGGAGCACGACCAGGAGGCTCTGCGGCCGGTGATCCTCGCGCTGGTCTCCGCGATGTACGAGGCGGCGATCGTCAAGGCGCGCGAGCACGGGCGCGCTGGACCCGCGGCTGTTCATGCTGATGGACGAGGCGGCGAACATCGCGCCGGTGCGCAATCTCGCGCTCGTGGCTTTCGCAGTGCGGCGACCACGGCATCGTGATCGCGACGATCTGGCAGTCGATCGCGCAGATCGACCAGCGCTACGGCCGCGCGGCGCGCGACGCGATCTGCGCCGCCTCGACGGCGCAGGTGTTCCTGCCGCCGCTGGCCGACCCGACGACGACCGGGCTACCTGACTCGGAGCTGCTCGGGGAGGAGCCGGTCGCGAACGCGTCGAGCTCGAACGGGCTCTCGCGGCAGACGCTGAGCGTCGCGCACCAGAAGGCCGGTCGCCGTCGCCGTGGCTGCGGCAGATCGCGCGCGGCCAGGCGATCCTGATCTACCGCGACCTGCCGCCCGCGGTGGTGCGCGCACCGGGATGGTTCGAGGATCCCGCGGTTCGCTCACTACGCGCGACTGCTCGCCTCTCGGAACGGCGAGATGCTCCAAGCCGCTCCGCGTCGGTCCCGGCGCTGTTCGGGCCGCTCGCGGCCGCGACCGCCGGGGACCTAGCGGTAGCACGGGGGTGGCGACCCGCTCGCTTTCTACTCTCCGCCCTGCCCATACGCGGCGTTGGTGACGGCGTCGGGGAAGTTGTAGCCGGGGATCTTGCTTCCGAAATCGGTTCCGGAGACCGTCTGCGCCGAATCCAAGCCGGTGGATATGCCCGTATATAGGACGTCAAGGGCTTTGACGGGCGCCACGGCGAGGCCGATGGTCGTGTCTCTCAGTACGGACAGCTCGTCTTTGAACTGCTCGCGGCCCCAGTATGCGCCCTTCGCCTGATCCTCCGCCTCGTCGCACGGACTGGCCCCGAATAGCAGATCACCGAGATAGCGGGATTCCCAATAGATGGCCTTGGCCTGAGCAATGAGGGTCTCGCCCGCCTCTGCGAACGGCACGGGCGATAGCTCAAGCGCCAACGATCCGAGATCTTGGGCAAGGCTCAGGCCGCTCTCCAGCCGGCTCATGACGGCGGAGCTGCTGATCGTGTGCCCCACGGCGTCGGCCGCCTTGCTAGCGGCGTGGCTGACCCCGCGTGCCGCAGCCTTGCCCCAGTCGATCGGGTTGAGATCGGGCAGACCGAAGAGACCGAGTGGATCGGTGAAGTCGAGCGGGTCGCCGTAGACGTAGGCGTAAGGTGATCCCGAGGCCGCTGAGACTGGGTCGGGCGTCATAAACTGCGCGGTCGCGGGGTCGTAGTAGCGGGCCTGCATGTAGTAGAGGCCGGTCTCGCTGTCTTCGTACTGGCCCGCGTACAGGAGTGGAACCTTGGCGGTGCCGGTCGTTGTGAGCAAACGCCCATACGTGCTGTAGGTGTAGCTGGCAACTTGCGCTCCCGTAGCGTTGGTCACGACACGTGTGCTGCCGAGCTGGTCGTGATGCAACCACAGCACTTTATTGCCCGTGATCTGCTCCAGTGGCTGCCATACGGTCCGTAGACGTAGGCGACTTTGTTTTCTTCGAGCATCGCCGGATACACCTTCGCTGACATCCCACACAAACGAAGTCGTTTTTGCTCCAACGGTCTTTGCCATGCGCAGTCCCTCGCCGCTGTACGCGTAGGTCGCTGACGCTTTGCCGCGTGTGTAATGGACGAGCCGTCCGGGCTCGTCGTATTCGTACAGGCTGCTAGGACCGCTCGCTGGCGTCATGCCCGTACGCTCACCGCGCGCGTCGTACGTGTATTTGGTCGCGCCCGTTGGGGCCGAGGCGCATGATCCGCCAGATGTCGCCGCCATGCTCCAGCAGAGCTGGCTGCCGGCGTCGTATGTCTGGGCCGTTCCGCCGTTCTGGGTGACGTTGCCGGCGTTGTCGTACTGGAATGCGGTTGCGCCGCTCGGCGGCGTGTTGCAGCCTTCGGTCGCGGCATTTGCCGCGTAGCAGACCTGGCTGAGCGCGTTGTACTGATAGCTGCTTTCCGTCGAGGGGGCGGAGCTGTCAGACGCGATCTGGCCGTCGCTGTTGCGGCCGTACCGCGCGACAAAGAGTGGCGAGCCGTGGGTCGTGTCCTTGATTTCGGTAGGTTCGTCGGCGTCGTTGAAGACTGACGTGTCGACCACGCCTGTCGCAGTTGGGAGCTGCTCGGTCGTCAGGTTGCTGTCTGCGTCGTACGAGATTTTCGTGAGGTTGCCGCGGCCATCCGATACGGACGTCCAATGCCCGGCGGCGTCGTAGCTTCGGGTCACGAGCAGACCATGCGGATAGTGGATGGTGGCGACGAGACTGCGGAGGTTGTAGGTGTACTGCACCGTTCCGTTCGCACCCTCTGTGACGCTCGTCAGTCTGTGCAGGGAATCCCACGACCATGACCATGCTTCGCCGCCGTTCATCTCGCCGACGCGCTGGCCGTCGGCGTCGTAGGTGATGTTCGTGACGTTCGGCGTTTTGCCGTCGGTGTACGTGATGCTCGTTGGCTCGTTGTCGGCGTCGTATGTGGTCGTGCTGGTGTGCCCGGCGGCGTCTGTCACCGACGTCTGGTTGCCGGCCCTGTCGTATCCGTAGTGGGTGGCCCGGCCGAGTGGATCGGTAACGCTCGTACGTCTCCCCAGCGGGTCGTATTCGTAGCTCGTCGCGTGGCCAGCCGCGTCGATTTCTTCCTTGACGCTGCCGTCGGGAAAGTACTTGGTCTGCGTCGTGGTGCCATCCGCTCGATGCACCGCAATGGGCTCGTCAGCCGCGTCATAGACGTGGCGCGTTGTCTTGCCTTCGTCGTCAGTGGACGCGATCAGGTTTCCATCCAGGTCGTATTCGTTCGTTGTCTTGCGGCCGAGCGGATCGACTGTTTCGGTCCCCTGTCCGCGCGCGTTGTAGGCGTATGTGGTCGTGAACTTCGATGTTTCGCCGGTGCTCGCACCGCGGGGTCGTACGACGGTCAGCCGCCAGCCATCGAGGTTGAAGGTGCTTGACGTCGTGTGCCCGAGCGGGTCGGTGACCGATATTTGATCCCCGTACTTGTCGTAGGTGGAGTGGGTGACGTGCCCTTCGGGGTCGACAACGCCCGTGACGTCGCCTAGGTGTTTGTGGTCGCCGTATTCGTATTTGGTGGTCTGTACTTTGGTCGTGCCGGTGAGCGGCGTTGACGTCGACAGACGGTTGCCGTGCGCGTCGTACGTCATGGTTGTCGTGATGCCGAGCGGATCGGTGGAGGTCAGCATGTCGTTGAGCGCGTCGTAGGTGTGTTTTGTTGTGCGTCCGAGGGGATCGATCGTGGACAGCACGTTTCCTTCGCCGTCGTAGGTCGCCGTCGTCGTGTGGCCGTTCGGGTCGGTCACGGATGTGACGCCGAGCGTGGCGGGGTCGTATGCGAACGTCCACGTTGCCGCGGACGATGTGCCGGAGCCTTGCGTTTCTTCGAGCAGCTCGCCGAAGTGGTAGCTCTGGACGATCACGTTGCCCTTGGGGTCTGTGATCGTTGTAGTGCCGCCGGCTTCGTCAAAGGGTTCGCCGGTGTATGCGAATTTCGTCGTTCTGCCGAGCTGGTCGGTCTGTTCGATGACGCGGCCCTGGCTGTCGTAGGTATTGGAGATGTCTGCGCCGGTCGAACCAGGAACGCTCGGGGCTTGGTTCGGCGTCCGCATCGTCAGCATCCGATGGGAGCCGTCGTAGGTGAAGTGAGTGTTTCCACCGGCTGGGTCGGTGACGTCGGTTAGGTCCCCAGCGCCGTCATATTCGTAATGGACGACCCGGCCCATGGGGTCGGTGGCGGTGATGATGTGGGCGCCGGCGTATGCGAAGGTGAGTTTGCGTCCGGCGGGGTCGGTGACGCGCACGACCTGGCCTTTGCCGTTGTCGCCGAGGCGCGTGACGTATCCGTTCAGGTCGCGCTCTTGCGTCAGGCGCCCGGCACTATCAAAGGAGTCGGCTTCGCGGTGCCGGCGCGTGAGGGTCCAGCCGCCTTCGGTCGCGCTGAGAGTGGCGGTGACACGCGGCGGCGCGACGTAGGTGCCGCCCGGGCCTTCTTCGAAGCTGATCTGCGAGCCGTTTTCCTGAACGACGACGACGTGGCTGGCATCGGGGAACGTCAGGTGCATCCCGTAGGGGAAGTTCCAGCCGAAGCCAAACGGCCCGGTCGTCGAGGCGCCGGTCGAGTTGTAGGTGCGCGTGAGGTTGAGCGGTATGCCCCGGCCCGGGACCGAGAAGTCCGTGAATGCGTGCCAGAAGTTGCCGGCCGCCGCATCTACGGGCTGGTCGAAGGACATGCGCGACGATGCGGAGCAGAGGCAAGCCTCCGATGGGTTGTCGCCGCCGGGTCCCATCTCTTGCGCGGAGAGCGGGCCGCCGAGCGGCTCGCCGCTGCTGGTCTGGCCTTCGGCTGCCTTGAGTACGGTGTGGTTCAGCGTGGCGCGCCCACCGATGATGCTGGTCACGGCGTAAAAGTCTTCGTGGCCGTTGCCGGGGACATAGGCGTCGGTCGCGCCCGCCGGAAGCTCGGTGCCCGGCGCTTTCGAGCCGGGGGACGTCAGGACTTCGTTCGGCTGTTCGGCGAAGGCTGTGTCGAGATCGGGGGTGGAGAAAACCTCGTATCCTTCGGCGCCGGGCGAGGCTTGCCAGTGCAGATGGATGAAGTGGGGCGTATCGGTTGGCGCCGCGATGGTGTAGAGCGGAGGCGGTGCGACAGCTTCGATGCCGACGCCGGGATGGATTTCTTCGCCGACAAAGTGCGCGCTTGAGAGCGCCGGGTTGAAGGCAGCCTCGCTGGCCGCATCGGGAACCAGGATGTCCTCTGGCGCGTAGACGGTTTCACCGGGCTTGAGTTCGCTAACGATGTGTGCGGCTTCTTGATCGGGCTGGAAGATGAATCGTTCGTGGACGTTCAGCAAAATTTCGACGTCGACGTTGTAAAGCGGGATGTTCGCTTTGTTGGTGACACCGATGTGGACGTGGTATGGCCGCCCTTCGGCGAGGAAGCCTTCGTCGGCCTGGACGTTGAGCGAGAGCGCTTCGACACCCCAGACCTTGAGCGGCGAGGCGAGCTTGGCTTCGATTTCGACGGCGGCTTCAAACGGTTCGAGCTTGGAGTCGTAGTTCGCCGACAGGAAGTATTCGCCGGGCTTGTCGCCGCGGACGATCCAGTTGGTTTCGGCGCTGCCGTTGCCGGGGATCGCCGCGACGTTCTGCGTCGCCGATTGGGGCGTCGCGGTCGGCGCGAGGCTCATGCCCGGCGGGACGTTGAGCGTGGCGGTCCCGGCGGCGAGCTTGAATGGTTCGGGCGAGAGGTTCTGCACGACCTGGCTGACCTCAAAGAACTGCTTGAGGACGCTGGCCTTGCCGCGCAGGATGAGCCACTGGATCAGCGGCTTGCCTTCGACGACCTCAGGCACAGCGACGATGCCGCCGCCGACGCACTCGTGCGGCGAGCAGCTCGGGCCTCCGCCGCCACCGCCACCGGCACCGCCCCAACCTCCTCCTCCGCCGCCGCCACCACCGGTACAGCCGCCGACGAATTCGCCCTGGCTGTTGATGTAGCAGTGGAATTGGACCGGTTCTTGCGGCGATTCGATGAAGGCGAGCCGCACTTCGAATTCGTACACGTTTTGGTTGGCGGGGTCGTTCGTGTTGATGCCGGCTTCTTCGATTTCGTGGAGCGTCATTTCGTGTGACTTGAGCGTGCTGCTCACGATTTCGCCGCTCGACAGGGCGATCGTCGATTCGCCTTCGCCGCCGGTGACGGTCACTTGGCCGACAGCCGGTTGGAAGCCGCTGCGGTATGCGTACACGGTGTCTGCGCCATCGGGGAGGCCGGGAAGTGATGCCTTGCCGTCACTACCGGTTTCGGCCTGGATGCGCACGTCGCCTGGACCGACGTAGAGCACCGTCGCCCCACTGAGCGGATTGTGGGAACCGTCGGTGACCTTGATGGTCGCGGTGTGGGTTGGCGCCGGTTCCACGGTGACCTTCACCGAAGCGCTGGTGTTTTCGCCGCCACGGGAGATGGTGAGCGTCGCGGTGTAGGTACCCGGTGAGGCGTACGCGTGGCTGACGCTCTCGCCTTCAGCTTCGCCGCCGTCGCCGAATTCCCACCGGTATTTGTCGATTTCGCTAGCGGGCGTGCTGCCGCTACCGTCGAAGCCAACGGCCACGCCGACAGTGGCGCTCACGTTTTCGCCTGCGACTGCGTGCAGCGGAATGGGCTGTACCACGGCGCTCGGCGCCGATGCTGCGGGGACGCTTTCTCCGCCGTCATTGATTGCAACCTCGTTGACCTCGAGCGTTCTGCCGACGTCAGCGGCCGTCGCGAGATAGGTCTGGTCGACCGCACTCGCGATGGCGTGGCATTCGGTTCCTTCTTTGCTGCAGCGCAGCCATTCGTACGTGAAGCCGGTCGGTTCGTTGGTCCACGTGCCGTGCTGCTCCACGAGCGTCTCGCCCTTCTGAGCGGTGCCGGCGATGCTCGGAGGCGTGATGTTGACGGGCGCGGCGGCTGTGACGACGGCGGTCGGTTCCGAGATGGCCGCGCTTTCGCTCGGACCGCCCGTGTTACTCGCGGTCTCTTCGACGCGAATGGTGTGGCCAAGGTCGAGCGAAGTGGGTGCGTACGTTTCGCCTTCAGCGCCGCCGATGGGCAGGCACCCGCTGCCGAGGCTGTCGCACTGCAGCCAGTGGAGTTTGTACCCGGTCGGGGAGTTTTCCCATGAGCCGTGGTGCTCGGTCAGGGTCTTGCCCTGGACCGCTTCGCCGGTAATGGTTGGTGGTGTGATGTCGACCGGCGGCGCCGGCAGCACGACCGCTGTCGGTTTCGAGAGGGACGGCAGTGACGGGCCGCCTTCGTTGCTTGCGATCTCTTCAAGGCGAATCGTGTGGCCCACGTCTTCGGCGAGCGGCACATAGGTTTCGCCTGTCGCGCCCGTGGCGCTGCATGCTTCGCCGGCTTGGTTGCAGCGCAGCCAGTTGTCTTCGTAGCTGGTCGGTTCGTTGCTCCAAACGCCGTGGTGCCCCGTGAGCGTCTGGCCTTTCTGTGCGGTGCCGGTGATCGTGGGCGCCGTTTCGTTTTCCGGCACCGCGCTGACGACGACAGCGGTAGCTTCTGATGTCGACGGTTCGCTCGGGCCGCCTTCGTTGATGGCGATCTCTTCGACACGGATGGTGTGGCCTATGTCGCCCGAGACCGGCACGTACGTTTCACCGGCCGCGCCGATGATTTCGCAGGACGCGCCTTTGTCGTTGCAGCGCAGCCAATTGTCTTCGTAGCTGGAGGGTTCGTTGCTCCATGCGCCGTGGTGAGCCGTCAGCGTCTTGCCCTGCTTGGCGGTCCCTGTGATCGTGGGCGGTGATTTGTTGACGGGGACTGGCGGCACGACGACCGCGGTGGCCGCCGAGAGCGATGGTTCGCTGGCGCCGCCGGCGTTCTTGGCGATCTCCGACACGCGGATGGTGTGGCCGACGTCAGTACTCGTCGGAACGTAGGTTTCTTCCGACGGTGTCGAGATGGTTGCGCATGCTTCGCCTTCTTTGTTGCAGCGCAGCCATTCGACCGTGTAGCTCGTGGGGTTGTTTTCCCAGGCGCCGTGGTGCTCGGTGAGCGTCTTGCCCTGTTGCGCGGTCCCGGTGATCGTCGGCGGGGAGACGAGGACCGGGGGCGCGGGCAGCACTTCTGCTGTCTGCGCCGACATGACGTATTCGCTCGTTCCTCCGGCGTTGGTTGCCGCCTCCTCGACCCGAATCGTGCCGCCGACTTCAAGCGGTCGCGGTACATAGGTTTCGCCCGTTGCGCCCCCTATCGGCAGGCAGCCTGTGCCCAGTTTGTTGCACTGCAGCCATTGGAGTTTGAATTTCGTCGGGGTGTATTTCCAGGTCCCGTGGTGCTCGCTTAGCGTCTTGCCCTGCTGCGCAGTCCCAGTGATGGTCGGCGCGACGGTGTTGACTGGGATCGGCGGCACGACTTCCGCGGTCGCTGCTGATGTCGCCGCAGCGCTGGCTCCGGCGCCGTTTTCCGCGGTTTCTTCTAGACGCAGCGTGTGCCCGACGTCGCCTTCGGTCGGCACGTAGGTGGAGCCTTCGGCTCCGGTGATGGACGTGCAGCTAGCGCCTGTGTTGTCGCATTGCAGCCATTGGTATTTGAATTTCGTCGGTTCGTTGGTCCATGTCCCGGCCACGTCGCTAAGCGTCTTACCTTGCTGTGCCGTGCCGCTGATGGCCGGTGCTTTTGTGTTTTCGGGCGGCGCGATGGCGATTGGCGCCGTTGCTTCCGACGTCGCTGGCTGGCTGGCGCCGCCTTCGTTGTGGGCGGTCTCTTCAACACGCAGCTCGTGTCCTACGTCGGCGAACACCGGCACATACGACTGTTCTGTGGCACCGATCGGTCCGCATTCGCCACCTACTTTGTTGCAGCGCAGCCAGTGATACGTGAATTCGGTGGGGCTGTTTCTCCACGAGCCGTGCGCCTCGTTGAGTGTGTGACCCTCCTGGTCGCTGCCGGAGATCGTCGGGGAGCTGATGAGGACGGGTGGCGCAATGACGAGCGCTGCGTTGATGCTGGGCGTTACGTGTCCCCCAGCCGTCGCCGATACCAGCGTTGCTTCGCCAAACGCTTCCTTGTTGTTGTAGTACTGCGTGCGGTATTCGTTGAAAAAGGAGAAGAACTCGACCTTGTATTCGCCGGTTGGCAGCGCAACGGCCGTGTATTCGCCGTTGGCGTTGGTAGACGCTCCCGTGATGAAGGACCCAGTCGGCGTGTAGATGTCGGCTTGGACGTTGGCGATCGGTTCTTTCGACTTGAACGCCGTGACCGTGCCGGTGATCTCGCCGCCGACTTCCAGAGCCGCGTTGATGTTCGCGGTCGTGGCACCGGCGGTGACCGATAGCAGTTGCGCTTCGCCGAAGTTCGCCTTGCCGTTGTAGTACTGCGTGATGTAGTTCTGCCCGTCACCGCTGAACTCCACGGTGTATTCGCCGGTCGGGAGCGCGACGATCGAGTATTCGCCGCTGGCGTTGGTAAAGCCGCAGCCGTCGATGCCGCCGTTCTTGGGGAACGCGCACACCGAGATCGAGCCGACCGGAGCTTTGCTGACTGTGCCCGTCACGGTTCCCGTGATCTTGCCGCCTGGTTGCAGGGCGGCGTTGATCCCTGTGGTCGCTTCTCCGCTGGTCACGGCGACGAGCTGGCCTTCGGCAAACGTCGTCTTGCCGTTGTAGTACTGCGTCAGGTAGTTGTGGCCGTCGCCTGTGAATTCGACCTTGTATTCGCCCGTCGTGAGCGCCTTGACCGCGTATTCGCCCGAAGCGTTCGTCAAGCCGCAGTTGCCGAGGAATTCGCCGCTGACGCCGCGCGCGCAGACCTCGATGCCTTCGATTGGCGATGTCGTGGAGGCGTCGGTGACCTTGCCGGTGATCTTGCCGGCTTCGTGCAGCGCCGCATTGATGCTGGTCGCAGAATCGCCAGCCGCCAACGTCACGACGTCGGCTTCAGTAAAGGTCTTCTTGCCGTTGTAGTACTGCGCCGTGTAGTTGGCCGTCGAGCCGAAGAACGGCGAGAACTCCACCTTGTATTCGCCGGGAGGCAGCGGCCGGATTGTGTATTCGCCGCTGGTGTTGGTGGTCGTGCACTGCACGAACGACCCGCTGCTCGCCTGGAGCGCACAAACCTCGATTTCGTTGATCGGAGCTTTGGTCGCTGCGTCGGTCACGGTGCCCGTGATTTCGGCTGCAGGCAGGAGCGCGGCGTTGATGCTCGGCGTTGTCGAGCCCGCGACGACACCTACTGCAGTAGCTTCGCCCTGTTGCGACTTGCCGTTGTAGTACTGCGGCGCGTATTCGCCGCCGAACGACCTGAACTCGACCGTGTAGCTGCCCGTGGGTAGACCTACGACGGTGTATGCGCCGCTAGCGTTGGTGTCCGCGCAACGCTCGACGAATTCGCCGCTAGTCTGGAACGCACAGACCTCAACTTCGTTGAGCGCTGCTTTGGTTTCCGCATTGGTGACCGTGCCCGATACCTGTCCGCCGGCATGCAACGCCGCGTCGATCGACGACGTTGTCGCTCCAGCGGTGACCGAGACCGGGTTGGCTCCGGCGAACGTAGCCTTGGCGTTGTAGTACTGGCGGAGATAGTTCTGCGTGTTCTGCGACTCGGGGAAGAATTCCACGCGGTATTCGCCTGCTGCCAGCTTGGATAGCGCGTAGTCGCCGCTTTCGTCTGTGATGTTGCAGACGCTCGATATGCCGCTGCCGACGGGCTCCGCGCAGACCTCGATACCACCGACAGCTGCTTTGGTGGTCGCGTCAGTGACCGTGCCAGTGATTTCGCCGCCGAGCTGCATGGCTGCATTGATCCCGGGTGTCAGCGTTCCTGCCGTGACCGATACGGGTTGAGCTTCGTTGAACGAGACCTTGTTGTTGTAGTACTGCGAGGGATAGGGGCCAGAGGAGGAGGAGAACGAGACTGTGTAGACGCCGGTCGGAAGGGCTGAGATCGTGTATTCGCCGCTGCTGTTAGAGGTCGAGCACCGGTCAAAGAATTCGCCGCTGTTCTCAGACGCGCAGACCTCGATTTCGCCGAGCGGGGCTTTGCTGGCGGCGGCTGTGACCTTGCCGCCGATCTGTCCGCCGGCCTGGAGCGCGGCGTTGATGTTCGGGGTCGTGCTGCCTGCAGTGACCGACACGGCTTCGGCTTGCGCAAACCCGCTCTTATCGTTGTAGTACTGGCGCAGGTAGTTGAGAGTGGTTTCTGACGCTGGCGCGAATTCGACTTTGTATTGACCCGTGGCCAACCCGCCGATGGCGTATTCCCCGGTACCGCTCGTCAGCGCGCAGCCACCAGTGCCTTCGGGTCCAGCGAATGCGCAGACCTCGATCCCGCCGACCGCTGCTTTGGTACCAGCGTCGGTGACCTTGCCGGTGATCCGGCCACCTTCTTGGAGCGCGGCGTTGACGTTAGGGGTCGTCGCGCCCGCGGTAACCGAGAGAGTGTTGGCTGTGCCGAAACCGGTCTTGTCGTTGTAGAACTGCCGTAGGTAGTTGAGGTTGCTGTTGAAGGGCACCAGGAATTCGACCTTGTATTCGCCGGTGGCGAGTCCCGTGAGGTCGTATTCGCCGCTGCCCGTCGTCTGCACGCAACGTACGGCGACATCGTCCGCTTCGTCCGCGCAAACTTCGATCCCAGAGATCGCGGCTTTCGTGACGGCGTCGGTGACCTTGCCGGTGATCTGGCCGCCTGCGTGAAGGGCCGCGTTGATACCGCTCGCCGTGGCACCGGAGCTGACGACGACCGGGGTGGCTTCGTCGGCGCTCGTCTTGTTGTTGTAGTACTGCGTCAGGTAGTTGGCGTCGAGTTCGAAGGGGACTGCGAAGAGGACGGTGTATTCCCCCGCAGCTAGGCCGGCGATGTCGTATTCGCCGGTCGCGCTGGTCGTGACGCATTCGAACGCGATTTCGTTGTAGGCGCAGACTTCGATGCCTTCTACCGGTTTGGTCGTCGCCGCGCTCGTAACCGTTCCCTTGATTTGCGCGGTGCCGCCGGGTGTCAGCGCGGGGAGCAGGTTGGCAAGCGTCTTGCTCACGCAACCGGAGACTGCGGCGGTGTGAGGGCACTGGTGCTTGACTGCCGGAGCGCGCACTCGAGACCGCTTAGTGGCTGCCGCGGAAGCCAGCGCGGCTGGCGGAGCCGACGTCGTGCTCGGCGGCGGGACTGGTCGCGTGCGCACGCGGGCGCGTCGGCGGTGGTGCTTGCCCGACGATGCGCGGCCAAGCATGTGTCGGCAGTGAGCGACGATCGGTGCCGCGACGTGGCTTGTAGTTGCGCCACGCACGACGGCCGAGCAGAGGGTCGCCGGCCTGCGCTGTGACGCAGTCGCTGGCCGCTGATGAAGGCTGGAGGATGCGCCTCTACTCGCCGAGAGCGCAAGCGAGCCGGCAGCTGCGGATTGTCCGCTACCTCCGACTGCGCCCAGCGATCCCATCGCGGCTGCGGCAGCGATCAGGACGGCGACGATGAGCGCGGATCGAGGTGTTAGCCGGACCCATCTGCGTAGACGTGCGCTCCTTCGCTGCTGCTCGGTCTTGCTATCGCTTGGCTCCGCGCCGGAGCGCCCCCTTCCCCCCATGCCGTCGAGTCCTTTCTATCGGGAGTGCGTACGGCGGCCGGGACGGTAGCACGTCACATCCTATTCCGCATGGTGGATCCCGGCTTGATAGTTGGGAACGCGGCCCGGATCGGGTTGGGTGTATCTGCGCTTGGCGGCGAGTAAGTCCGTTGGCCGCTTGCCGCTTGTGCGGGTCAACAATCCCAATGGACGACACGGCCGCACCCACAGAGCAGGCACCCGCGCGCCCGGTCAGGGCCCGACGGGGTGGCGCCTCGAACCGCCAGGTCGTCGGGGACTACGTCGGCCAGCGTGCTGCCGAGGCCGCACAGGCGGTCCGTTGCGCCGGGCTGAAACCAGGGCTTGACCGCTTCTTCGGCTGCGAGCAGGCGCTGATCGGACAGGTAGTCGAGCAGGACCCGCAGTCAGGGAGCGAGCTCGCACGTAACGGGCTCGTCACCCTGTTCGTCGCCGCGCCCGCAAGCGCTCAGGTCACGGGGGAGGCTGCGGTTGACCCTCCCTCACCCGCGGACTCGGAGCCAGCGACAGCTCGGGGAGCCGGCGTTCGGCGTAGACGCAAGTCCAGGCGCAGTGGAGGCGCGCGTCCGGCGGTGCCTGCGGCACCGCCCGCTCGCCTGCATGAACAAGCTGGCGATTCACCGACCGAGATGCTCTCGGGCACCGAGGTACGCCAGGCTGAGCCAACGAGTGATGCGCCGTCCGTCGGGGACGGGGAGTGGGCGGACGCCTCTGAGGAGCACGAGTTCGTCGTGCAAGCTGACGACGTGTTCGCCGGCCGTGCAAGCGGCGCGGCACCCCGGTGGAGACGCGTCTACCCACGCCCCGCGAACACGAGCTTCCGGCGGCGTCTGGCTGATCACCCATGGCTCCTGCGAACCACGGCCGCGATGCTCGGTCTTTGGCTGATCGTCGGCGTCGCCTCGGCTCTCACCGACCACCACGGAAGGCGCGATGAGTCGCCACACGCAGCTTCGCGGGTCCAGGCCGCACACACGATCACGACCAGGCCGCTCACCGCACACGTGACTGAGACGAGCTCCACGACCCGGCCAGCTCGAGCGGCACGCCCCCGCCTACGGGAGCCGGTCCATCGCACCCGGGCAAACCGGCGTGCTGCGCAAACGGCGCGAGTCGCCGCGCCGGAACCTGACTCGACGCCCTCCCGGACCGTCCCCGCGGCGGTTCGGGACCCGGCTGCGCCCGCGCGGGCGCAAAGCGACGGCGGGCTGTTCTCACCGTGAACTTTGACAACCACCACCAGAAGGAGGTGAGGCCAGTGATGGCGCTCACGCTGGGACGAGCGAGGGCTCGTCGACTGCGAAGGCCCAGGCTGTTGAGCGCGCTGGCCGTCGCACTGATCGGGCTTGGGATGGCGGTCGTGCTGCTCGCGGCCGCGTCCGGGGGGCTGCTTCACGCTCTGAATGCCGCCGGGGCATTCAAAGGGGAAGCGATCGGCGGAGTCGCGAACTTCGTTGACAAGCTCAAGGGCAACGTTGTGTGGCTCGGTGGCACCGCGATGGGCCTGGTGATCGCCGTTGTCGGGATCATGTTCATGGCTGGTCACAGCCGAGCGCATGACATCGCGATCCGGACGATCGCGGGGCTGGCGATCCTCGCGTCGATCTCGGGGATCGTGGCGTAGTCCGATGGTCACGCCGCTCGCCTTTTTGGGGCTGCCCTCTCTTCACAGCATCATCGAAGGGATCGCGAAGGGCTTTTTCGGGGCGCTCGCGCACGCGCTCGTCCCGAGCTGGCTAACTCACGGGACCGTCGCGACGATCCAGCATCTCGTCGCATTGCCGGACCCGGCGAGCTGGGCGCACGTCGGCAAGTTGCAGGGCGACATGGTGTTTCTGGGCGCCATGTTGTTGCCCGTCACCCTCGCGGTGAGCACCGTTCGCTACTGGCTGGTCGGGTTCACCGGGGCGGCGCATCCCGCGGGCGCTTTGGGCCGCTGTGTCTGGGTGACGTTCCTGTTGGTCGCCTACCGCTGGTTCGTGGAGCAGGCGGTCGCTGCGGGGAACACTCTGACTCACGCGGTCCTCGGCTTCCCGGTTGTCGCGAGCGGCCTTCAGCGGATCATCGGTGTGTTGTTCGGCGGCGCGCTCTTGAGCGGCGCGGGCGGCGTTTTTGGGGCGTTCCTTGTGATTGTCGGCGTGTTGTTCGCGGCGGGGCTGTTCGCGGCGCAGGTTCTCCTAACGGTGATTTTGGCTGTTCTGATCGTCGCGGGGCCGCCGTTGATCGCGGTGTCAGCGATTCCCGAGCTTTCGCACCTGGCGCGGACATGGGCCCACGCGTTGCTCGCAGTCATCCTTGTCCCGTTTGGATGGACGGTGCTTTTCGCGACGGCCGGCGCTTTGTGTCTGGACGCCACGAGTTTCACGGGTGGCGCCGGCGGGCTGCCGGGTCATGTAGCTGCGGCGTTCGCGGGGCTGATCACATTCGCGATCGCGGTGAAGCTGCCGTTGATGCTGATGGGCGAGTTGCGCCATCTGTTCGGGACGATGCACGCCGGCGGCGGCGGCTCGGCTGGACAGAGCTCGTTGCCGGGCGGCGATCGTGTGCGGGTCGCGCACGCACGGTTGCGCAGTGCCGCGTTCGATGCGGTCCCGTCGCTAGGACGAAGCGCTGGGCGGGCGGCCGGTGCGGTTGGCGCGCCGGCGGGCGGTCCGCTCGGCGCTGCGCGGCGCGGCCTTGCGGGTGCAGCGGCGCGAAGCGGGATGATGCCCGCGCCCGGCGCCGGTGCAGCGGCGGCCAGCGCGGGGTCCCGGACCGCGCGACGGGGCGTTCGGGAGCGTCTGCGCAGCGCGGGCGCGATCCTCACCAGTGCTCCAAGGGACGCGCGAGCAGCGATGAGCACCGGCTCGCGCAAGGCGAGCGGTCGTTCATCCGCGCGAGCAAGCGCCACCCCGGGAGGGCGCGGCTCGGTGCAGCCGAGCAGCAGCAGGACCAGCAAGGCGTCTGCGAGCGTGGGCTCGGCTCCGCCGAAGCAGGCGTCGCCGGGTACCGCCCGGCCACGGGCGGCGCCGTCGTTGCCGCTTGCGGCTCCAGCGCGGGCTAGCCGCAACCCGGAACCGGCGAGCGGTCCAGGCCACCCGGCCGGGGCAATGCCCGCCGCACGCGCGAGTGGGCATCCGGGGCGCAAGGTGAAGCTCGATGCTGCGCGCGAAGCCTCCGGCGGCCAGGCGAAACCGGCAGGGAGGGCCGTGAAACCTCCGACCCCCTCCCGAGCCCCACGCAGCCAGCGCTCGCAGAGGCGCGAGGGGAGCAGTAGGCCGCGTCCTCGGAGCGGGTCGTGATCCACCGCACGTTTCGCTCGTTGGATGAGGCGCCGAAGCTGGTGGGCTTCACGCTGCGCCAGTGGGCCGCGTTGATCGCGGGGACGAGCGCCGTGCTTGGCGTGGTCTACCTCACTCACCTTCCGACGAAGCCCGCGATCACGCTCTGCGTCTTTTTGATCGGGCTTCCCGCGGCGTTGACGTATGTGTCAGAGAGCGGCGGGCTGCAGCTCGGCGGGCTGCTGATGGACATGTGCCGGTGGCGGTTTCACCGCCAGTCCCTCGCTGCTGTGACATCGGGATACAGCGGGGCCTGCGGCGTGCTCGTGCTCGCCGCAGACCACGATCTGCCAGACGGGGCTCTGGGACTCGAACGTCTGGCGGACGGTCATCTGCAGGCGGCGCAGAGCACGCTTGAGGGCCTGTTGTCGGGGGAGCGCTGGCAACCATGAGAGCCGAGCGTTCGGTGGCAGAGATGCTGAGGGTCGCCGCGATCGGAGACGACGGGCTCCTGATCCGCGAGGACGGCGCATATGTCCGCTTCCTGGAGGTCGGGTCGGTGAACCCGCTGGTTATCGACCAGGCCGAGGGCGAGCGGATCTCCGCCGCGTTCGGGCAGCTCGCGGCAAGGCTCCCCGACCGTCAGTCGCTCCAGCTCTACGTGGAGGGCACCCCGCTTGATTTGGAGGATGTTCTCGCGCAGGAGACTCACCGCTGCGAGCAGGCAGCGGGCGCCGCTGATGACATCGGCGAGCATCAGCGTGCGCAGGCGATCAGGCGACTGGGGATCGCGCAGGAGCAGTCGATCCGTCTGAACGCGCTGACCGTCGCACCGGTCCAACTGCGCTACCTGGTGATCTGCCCGTGGCAAGCAGAGCGCGCTACTCCCCTCCCCCGCGGGGTACGGAGGGTGAAGGTCTCGAATCACCGGCGGTCGATCCGTGACTGCCTCCGGCACTCAGAAGGTGTGCGCGGCGACCTTGAAGCGATGGGCGTCGCAGCGCGTCCCCTCGCTGGCCGTGAAGTCCTGGATCTGCTGCATGAGCGATTTGACCCCGACGCGCGGCGGAGGGGCGATCTGCCGGCGAGCTTCATGCGCCCGGAGGTCATCGGAGCACTCATGGCCGGGGAGTCGCCGGAGCAGGCGAGCGCCCGTGCGGGCGCGCTAGCGGAGGCGATCTGCACCGCGGACATCGGGCTAGGTGAGCGCTCCCATCTACGCCTGGGGAGCGCGGCGGTGGAGGTGTTCTTCGTCTCGCTTGCGCCGGAGCAGACGTGGCTCGGGTGGCTGCTTCACATGATCCAGGCGCCCCGCCCGTTCTCCCTGAGCGTGCATGTACAGGCGACGGAGCGCTACCGCGAGCGGATGGCGCAGAAGCGCCGTTACCGCCGCATCCACGGCGTCAATCGTGGCGTGGAGCAGCGCGGCCGCCCGCTTGACCCGGACGCGCGTGTGCAGGAGGAGGAGGCCGCCGAGCTGAACGACGAGCTCGCGACGATCGCGGGGTCCGGGATCTACCGCGTCAGTATCTATGGGGCGCTGACGGAGGGCGGCCCGGAGCCTGACACCGAGGCGCTGCACGAGTTCTGCAAGGCGGCGGGGCGCGAGGTCACGATGGCTTGCGACGCGCGGATCGGGCATGGCCTGTTCGCGCAGGGTTCTTTGTGGCGCTCGACACTCCCGCTCGGGCTCGATGTCGCGGCACGACGACGCAAGTACGTCAGTCGCAATGTCGGTGACACGTTCCCGTTGTGCGGCACGAGCTGTGGAAGCCCCGAGGGCATCCCTCTCGGCTACGCGCTGCCGGGCCGCACGCTCGAGCGGCTGGACCCGTTCGATGCGGCGCACCCGAATCATCTGCTGCTGATTAACGGCATGTCCGGTGCCGGCAAGACGATGGCGGCGATCGTCCTTTTGATCCGTGCGCTCGCGCAGGGCGCGAGCGGGTTCATCATCGACCGTGCCGGTCATTTCGACTTCCTGTGCAGCCTGATCCCGGGCGCCGCGTCGCTTGAGATCGGCGGTGACGCTCATGCGATCAACTGCTGGGACGTCGATGATCCCGGGCGGGTCGGCGCGGAGAAGATCGACTACCTGCTCGCTTTGCACGCGCTTCTCTTGGGCGAGCATCACGCCGGGCGTGACTCCTACGGGCTGAGCGATCTCGAGGCGAACCTGCTGGGCCTGGCAATCGGCGAGGTGTATGCGCGTTGCGCGCTGACGGGTGAGGAACCCCGCGAGCTTCTGCTTCAGGAGGAGCTCGAGCGTCGCTACCACGAGGAGCGCGGCGAGGGGTCGGTGGGAATCGCGGAGGCACTCAGGAACCTCTCGATGCGCCTGAATAACTACATCGGCGACGGGCCGTACGCCTACCTCGCGGACCGAGCGACGACGATCCCCGCAGGAGCGCCGCTGGTGGTTTTCGATACGCGCTCAATCCCGGATGCGAAGGCCGCCGCCGCGCTGTTCGTGATCTGCGAGCACGTCAAGAGCCAGATCGGCCGTACGCGTTCCGCTCATCTCTCGGGCGACGGGCCGAGGCACCTTTGGGCGGGCCGAACGTTCCTGGTGATCGACGAGGCCTGGAAGCTGATCGAGCGCCCAGCAACCGGACGGTGGTTCAACGACTTCGTTAGACGCTCTCGCCACTATGCGCTGTGGCTGATCGCGATCAGCCAGCAGCTCTCCGACTTCGACTGCGAGTACGGCAAGGCGCTTCTGGCGAATGCCGCCATGCGGCTGTTTCTGCGCCAGGAGGCGAGGGAGCTTGCCTATGCCAGGGACGCGTTGAAGCTGACCGGCGAGGCGATCGAGGCGATCTCCTCGTTGAAGACGGTCCGGGGCGAGTTCTCGCTCGCGTATTTGATGAACGGGACTCGCGGGGAAGGCACGTTGCAGATCGGTGTCGGCTCACTTGAGCGGTGGATCGCGAGCTCTGACCCGGCGCGAGATGAGCCGGTCCGACGGCGCGCGCTGCGAGAGGCGAACCGGCAGAGCTGGAGAGCTCTTGAGCTGCTGGTCGACGAGGCGTGGCAGGAGCGCACCGCCTGCGAGCTGGAAATGACGGCGTGATGCAGGCCCGTGTCGCGCTGGCGCTTCTGCGCAACCGGCGTGTGAGGGCGACGCTTGCTGCGGCGGCGTGCCTTCTGGTGTGCCTGCCGATCCTTGTTGCCGCGGGCGTGATCGGCCTGTTCGCTCACGAAACGGAAGTGGCGTGCGAGGGGACCGGCGTCGTTGAGACGCCTGCTGGCGGCGGGGCGCTCGGCGCCGGGCTTTATGCGGCGCCGTTGGAACTCGTGGCGGGCCGCTGGTATGAAGTTGGAGCGACCGAGTACGGCGGCCCGTCTGATGCGACGGCCGGGGACTACGGTTCGATCCCCGATCCGGGCGAGTCCTACCTGCCGGCGCATCCGGACAGCTTCGCCGAGCTGTCGGTGCTGGACAACAACCCGGCGAACGGTGGGAGCTTCACCTTCCAGGACGCAAACGCGATGAGCGGGCTGTCCTACTTGACGGCTTTGCGTGTCGCGCACGATGGACGGGAGGCGATCCTCCGCAAGCGCGATATCGGTTACGGGCAGGGGCCCGGCCAGTTCATCTCCGACGGGCAGCCGTATCGGCTCGACGTGTGGTGGCAGGCCGCTCGAGCGCTGCGGGTCACGAAGAGCCCGGTGAAGGTGCAGCTGCCACCGCTCACCGGAGCGGGCCCCACTCTCGAAGCTCTACCTGCCTCAGCCGAAGCCGGTGGCCCGCAGGTCGTCGGGTCCTGCGGGGATGCGGAAGGAGTGGGCAGCGTTCCGCTTCCCCTGACCCCGGGCAGCCAGACGAAGGTGCTCCCCAGCGGGCTGGCGGCCGCCGGGGAACACGCGCCGCCCCAGGTGAAGGAGATGGTCGCGGCGGGCAACCGGCTGTTCGGCGCGAGCTATCTCTATGGCGGAGCTCACGGCAGCTCACTGGACTCGCTGCAGCCCGCCTATGACTGCTCCTCAGCGGTGTCCTATCTGCTGCATTGGGGCGGCGTCCTGGGCACGAGCGCGCTGGGCTCCAGTGAGCTTGAGAGCTATGGGCGTCCGGGTCCCGGACGTTTCGTGTCGATCTACGCGAACCCGGGCCACACGTTCATCTACGTAGCCGGGCTGCGGTTCGACACCGTTGAAGCACCTGCGTACGACAGCGGACCGAACTCTGGAAAGCCCGGCCCCCGCTGGCGCGTGTCGGCGTCGGTCCCGGGCTGGGCCAGCTGGAGCGTCCGACACCCGCCGGGACTATGAGCACGACCAGCGTCAGAGGCGCGATCCTGCTGGGACTGTCGGCCATCGCGCTGGCAGCCGCGGGATGCACGAACCCTGACGCAGCCACGACCACGACGGGCGCGGCGGCCAGCAGCGCGCCGCAGAACGCCGGGGAGCCCGTCGCGCCGGCGCCGCGCTCCCCGTCAGCGCAGGCGCCGACGGCGGTTCAGCGGACCCCGGAAGCGGCGGTGGCTGCATTCGCAGAGCTCTACATCAACTGGAACTACCGGACGCTCGCCAGCCATCAGCTGAGCCTCGCGGCGATGTCGGTCGGCCCGGCGCGGCTGTCTGAGCGCCAGGCCGCCGCCAGCAGCCAGGACGACGGAACGATCGCCCGCGGACGCATCTACAACCGCGGTCAGATCGTGAGCGTCGCCCGCGACCTCGCACGAGCCGGCGAGTGGGTGCTGGTCACTCGCGAGCAGACGGGCGGCGACACACGGTACGAAGGGCTACCCGCTGGCTATCACGTCACGGTCGTGCAACTGGCGACTGTCCCGGGTGGCTACGCGGTTCAGCAATGGCTACCGCAGAGCTGAGGCCGCCCGCGTGTCGGTGGCTGCCTCATCACCTCGGGCGCGTTTGGCTGCGCGCGTATTGCGTCGTGTGGGCGCTCACGCTCGTGGTCGCTGCGGTGGTCGGGATCGCAGGCGGGGACGTCAGGGCACTCGCCGTGAGCGTGATCGGGGCACACCTCACTCCGGGGGGCAATCCGCCGGCGCGTCTCAGCCCAATCCTTCTGCTGGCGGCTCATAACCTCCCGGTCGTTGCTTGGCCGTTGCTGCTTGGCGTGGAGCGAGCGCACGCGCACCCGTTGAGCCGCAGCTCGGCTGACCTGCTGGTCATCGCGAGCGTGATCGCGAACGTGGTGCCTGTGGGCGCCGCGATCGGCGCGTATGGCTCCGCGCTCGTGGCGTACATTCCGCAGCTGCCGGTGGAGTGGGCTGCGGTCGCACTCGGCGCGAGCGCGTGGATGGTGCAGAGGCGCCGACCTGTGACGGCCCGCGAGGGCGCGGCGATGTTCGTGCTGTTGGGTGGCGTTGTCGTGTGTGCGGCCGCGATGGAGGTGTGTCTTGTGCCGCACCGCTGAGCGCCCCCATGGGGCCCATCAGCGGAGCATTTTCGGGCGCGTGTTTCCGACTGTGGGAATTACTCCGCCATTTTGGGAGCGGATTGATTATCCTCGACTAGAACATTCGTCTAGTGGTCACGGCTGACTGGGGCGGCATGGATGTGAAGGCCAAAGCGAGCGAGGATAGGCTCCCCGATCAAGGGTCAAGACGACCGGGCGGAGGTTCGCTGCGGCCAGCGCGAGCGCCCGGCGATCCCGCGCAGTGGGTCGGCGAAGTTCTCGGTGACTGGCAGGCCATCGAGGTCCGCGTGGCGCGGTCTTTCCCGGAGTGTCGGGGGCTCAGCCCCGAGCAGCTGGAGGACATCTACCAGGAGACCTCGGTAGCTCTGCTCACGCGGCCGTATCAGAGTGAGGAGCATCTGCGAAACGCGCTGCGGACGGGGATCAAGCATCGCGCTCTGAACCTTCATCGCGACGAGCGGCGTCGCGGGCAGATCCTCGCCCACAGCGCGCCGGGGATGCACATCATTGCCGAGGCGAGCGCCGATCGGGACGCACCGGAGCTCGCGGCGATCATCCATCAGGACCGGCTGGTCGTCTCGGAGTTCTTGACGGAGTTGGATGCGGTCGAGCAACGCGTGTTTTGGCTGCTCGCTGAGGGGATGCAATACCGAGCGATCGCGCCAGCGCTTGGGATGGACCTCAACGCTGCGCGCAAAGCATCGCGCTCGGTCGAGCGCAAGCGCGAGCGCTTTCAGCTGCTCTATGACACGGGGCGTTTGTGCGGGTTTCGCTCGGCGACAATCCTCGCTTTGCAGAGCGGCGAGGCAACTAGCGAACAGCTCGCCGTGCGTGCGTTCGCGCATCTGGATGGCTGTGCGCATTGCCGCGCGGAGCACAAGACGAACGCGCGGCGTCTGCGGCGCAGCTTCCAGGGCCAGGCCGCGGCGCTCCTGCCCATACCGGTTTTGCTGGGGCACGTCGGTTGGCTGGGCCGCTTGGACCTGCGGTTCAGGACGCTTCTACATCGGCTGTTGCCGGATGGTGCTCCGGCTGGGACGGGCGGCCTGCGCGAACGAGTCGCAGCGCTCGCGGGTGCGGGCGCCGGCGCGAAGGTGGCGGCAACAGTCGCGACGGTCGCGGTCGTCGCCGGTGGGACCATCGGCGCGACCGGCGTGCTCGACCACACCACCAGGAGGCACCGGCCCAGCGGGTCAGCGCGCACGTTGCACAGGAGCGTGGTCGCCCCGGCGCCGGTGATCTCAACGCCGAGCCCTACCAAGGCTCGGAGGACAGCTCACCGCAGCGTGGGCGTCCGAACGAGCCGCGCCACGCCGAGTCACGGGCGCACGAGGGTCACCAGGTCGGACGGGCAGCGCGAACCGGGGGGCTTCGCCTACCTCGGGGTGCCCAAATCGACCTCGCCTCCGGTCGGGCCTTCGGCCCGGGTCGCGAGCAGTAGCGGCGGGGGGATGTTCAGCCCATGAGACTCGATGAAAACTCGTTGGCCGCTCTGGCGCGCTCGCGTTCACAGACAACAGAAGCCCCGTGGAAGGGGCCCGAGCAGGGATGACCGACACCATGAGCCGCCACGACCACATGACCACCCGGAGCGCCCTATTGCTGGCTGTCACGCTCGCGCTGATCGCGTCCTTTTTGTTGCTCGACGCGAGCGTCGCGTCGGCCGGCAGCTGGATGGAGGTCTCCTGTGTGAACCCGAGCCAGTCGGCCGCTCCGAGCGAAGGTTGGGCAAGCTTCGAGGCCGGGGGTGGCTTCGGCTCCAACAACGGCACAGGTTGCGCGCCGGGCAACCCGATGTACGCGATCCTCAGCACCGGCGCTGCGGTCGCCGTCGGGGCCAACGAGACCCTTCAGTACACGCCGCCCGCCGGGTCGACGCTCGCCGGCGGCTCGATCGACGTGAGCCTTTACGCAGACGGCTTCGGTTTCAACGCCTCTGGCACAGCGGTCGTGTATTCACCCGCCTTCGCTTACGACGGGTCCGACGTGTTCTTTCAATGCGCGTCCGGGCTTACGCCGTGCTCTCCGGGCAGCGATGACTTCTCGGGGGTGCTCGGCATTCCCGGCGGGCGTGGAGGCAACCTGTACGTCAGCGCGGGCTGCGGCGGCGACCCGGGCCAAGCCTGCAACGAGGGAGGCAGCGAAGGGGCCTGGTCGCTGGTGAGGCTGTGGTGGGCCAACCTGCTGCTCTCCAACAGCTCGACACCGACCGCCACCGGGGTCAGCGGCACGCTTCTGAACCCGAACGCACGCGGAGTCCAGGACCTCACGTTCGTCGCCGGCGACCCGGGAGGCCCCGGCGTGTATCTCGTGACCGCGCAGATCGACGGGAAGACCGTCTACTCCGGCACACCTGATGACGACGGCGGGCGCTGTGTTCCCGTCGGGACCAGCGGCGGCGCATTGATGTTCGACTTCAGCCAGCCCTGCCGGGTCAGCGAGTCCGTCGATCTGCCGATCAACACAGCGACTGTCCCGGACGGCCAGCACACGTTGAAGGTGACGGTCCAGGACGCCGCGCAGAACTCGAGCGTCGTCTACGACGGCACCATCACAACCCAGAACGCGACGACGACCGGCTCGCTCGGCGCGACACCCGGCCCAGGCGCGACTGGCGGCGGCCTCCCGGGAAGCGGGGTCGCGAATGGGACGGCCGCGAGCCTTCACGCTGAGCTGCGCCTCGGCGTGCGGGCGAAGCTGACCCGGACCTACGCGCACCGAGCGCTTCGGATCGCCGGTCGGCTGCTCGACCCTCAGGGACGCGCGATCGGCGGAGCGACGCTCGACGTTCTGCAACAGGCCGCGGGATCGACAGCGCTCACGGTGATCGCCCACGCGACGACACGCGCTGATGGCACCTTCTCTGCGCGTGTACCGGGCGGCCCGTCTCGAATGATCCAGATCGGCTACCGCGCGTTCTCCGGCGACAGCGACTACAGCGCCAAAGCGACCGTAAGTGAGTCAGTCGACGCCGGTGTCACGCTCAAAGTGACTCCCCACCGGACGGGCACGACCGGCACGATTGCGCTCAGCGGCAAGGTGCTGGGACCGGTTCCCGCACAGGGGGTCGTGGTGGAGCTGCTCGTCCACTACCGCGGCCGTTGGGAGCCCTTCCGCGATCCGCGGACCGACTCTCGCGGACGGTTCCGCGTGGTCTACCAGTTCGAGGGTGGCGTGGGCCGCTTCCCTTTCCGGGCGCTCGCGTTCGGCGGACAAGCGGGATTCCCATTCGTGCACGGTGAAAGCGGAGCCGTCGATGTCACGACCGACTGACCGCGCAAACGACAGCAGCCGAGCGTGGTTTGTCCTCGCGGTGTTTGCGTGCCTTTCGCTGGCGCTCGGCCTGGTCGCCGCGACTGCGGTCGAGGCCGATGCGGGCACCTGGACGCTGGTCTCGTGCACACAGCCGAACGGGCAGCCGGCCCCGATAGATGGATGGAGCACGAGCGCGACCGGTTCGCTCGGTGCGTACAGCGGCGACTCGAACACCTGCGGGCAGGGAGGAAATCTGAGCGCCGTCACGAGCGGGGAAGCGCCGCAGCACCCCTACGAAGGGCCGGACTGGATGTTCAACGCGCCGGCGGGGTCAACGATCGCCGGCGGTAGCGTCACCGCGACGCTGACCTCGCCCCACGGACAGGCGTGGCTTGCGACACCGAACGCGACCTACGACTCCGCCGACGTGCTCGCCAACTGCCAGTACAACCAGGCCTGCGGGGCAGCCGGCACCCTCACCGGCGCGTTCCCGATCATCCACACGGGTGGCACACGCCTCTACGCGGTAGCGGTTTGTGTCGGGCCGTACGAAGGCGCGACGAGCTGCCCGGCCGTGGGCGGGCTCGACGCTGGCGTGTATGTGACCGCGGCGGACATCGAGCTGGCAAGCAGTGCAACGCCGACAGCGACCGGCATCGGCGGGACGCTGCTCGATCCTGACGCGAGCGGAACTCAGGACCTAACGTTCACCGCGACCGATAGCGAAGGACCCGGCGTCTACTCGGTCACCGCGCAGATCGACGGCAAGACCGTGTATTCGGGAACGCCGGACACCAACGGTGGGCGCTGCTCGGCTCTTGGATCCAGTGATGGCACGTTGATGTTCGACAGCTCCCAGCCGTGCAAGCAGAGCGAGTCGGTCGACCTGCCGTTGAACACAATGACGTTGCCCGACGGGTCACACACTCTGAAGGTGACGGTCGAGGACGCCGCGCAGAACTCGAGCGTCGTTTACGACGCGATGATCACCACCCACAACGCGACCGTGAACGGCTCACTTGGTGCACAGCCCGGGCCAGGAGCCAGCCCCGGGACGGGTCTGACCGGGGGGATCGGGGCCCCGAACGGGACGGCCGCCAGCGAGGCGGCCCAGCTGCGCCTTGGTCTTCATCGCGCGATCAACCGCGGCTATGCGCGTCGAGCGTTTCGGATCACGGGGCGCCTACTTGATGCGAATGGGCAGCCGATCGCGGGAGCCCTGGTCGACGTAAGGCAGCGTGTCGCCGGAGCCGCCGCGAGCACGAGCATCGGTCAGGCGCGGACGCGCGCCGACGGCTCGTTCGCTGCCGGCGTTCCGGCCGGCCCGTCACGCGCAATCGAAGTCGGCTACCGGGCGTTCTCCGCTGACGCCGGCTACGCAGCACACGCAAGCGTCAACGAGTCTGTCGGCGCAGGCGTCAAGCTCGACGTGACGCCACGCAGAACGACCCCTACCGGGACGATCCTCCTGACCGGGCAGGTGGCCGGCCCGGTGCCACGACAGGGCGTGATCGTCGACTTGCTCGTGCACTACCGTGGCCGGTGGGAGCCGTTCCGCACGCCAAGAACCGATGCCGCCGGACGCTTTGACGTCGCCTACCAGTTCCAGGGGGCACTCGGACGTTTCCCGTTCCGAGCCGAAGTGCCTGGCAGCCAAGCGGGCTTCTCATTCGCCCGCGGGATGAGCACGGTGGTCCATGTCGCGACCAACTAGCAAGCGAGTCGCCGCCGCCCCTCTGACGTTCGCCCTGTGCTGGCTGCTGCTCGCTGCCTATGGCTCATCGGCGCGGGCGCTCCCCGCAAACGGGGACGGCAACTACACCCAGATCCTGTGCGCCGACCCGGCGACCGGCGAAGGGCTGGGGCTCCCCGGGATGCCCGAAGGCCTGACCAACCCAGCGAGCACCGACCTCTGGCAAGTCAGCACCTCCGAGAGCAACTGCGCCACGGGACGCATCACGCCGAGCGGCGGCGTCCCGATGCTCGTGGGGCAAGCCAACACCTACGCGCAAGGCACATGGTCGGCCCTGCTCTACCAGGCGGCCGCGAACACGACGATCAACGGCGGGGTCATCTACCGGGCAGAGAAGGCAGAAGGCCCGAACGCGGGGTTCATGGGAATCATCCAACAGGGAGGCGAATACGACTCCCTGTATTCGCTACCGCGAAACTGCTGTGACCAGGGCGACTGGTTCGTCGGCAACGTCGCCTCGCGCGGCAGCTTCACAGCGCCGTTCTCGGGGGAAAACGTCGTCAACCTGACGATCTCGCCTGACGGCGGCCACTGGGCGGTGAACGCGACATGCGACCCAAACGGCAACAACAACAGCAGCTGCACACTCAGCCAGGGACAGTGGGAATACCGACTCTTCGGCGGTGAAATCAGCCTCAACGCCAGCAAGGACCCACAGGCCAGCAACGTCTCCGGCCCGCTGATGACCGACAATCCGCTGCGAAGTACCGAGTCCGTGACCTTCTCCGCGACCGACGAAGGACCAGGACTGGCGTACGTCAAAACGCTCGTGGACGGCAACGTCGCCCGGTCGGCGATCATCGACACGAATGGCGGACATTGCATCCCGGTGCCCGGCCACGGCGCCTACACATGGGCGTATCAGGTGCCGTGCCGCACGTCAGTCGGAGGACGGACCTTCACCCTGAACACCGCGCTGCTTCCGAACGGCCCGCATCACGTGCAGGTCGTCATCGAAGACGCCGCCGGGAATCAGTCGATCGTCGTCGATCGAACGGTGAACACCGAAAACGTCGGCGCCGGCCCGCTCGGAGCGTTGCCCGGACCCGGCCTGTCGCCGCTGGGGTCGGGCGCGCCGAACGGGTCCGGCGCAACCCAAAGCGCTGATCTCCGTCTCGGCGTCAGACCCACGGTCGCGCGGTCCTTCGCGCGTCGCGCGTTGCGTCTTCCGGGCCGGCTACTCAGCCGGAACGGCAGACCGATCGGGAGCGCCACCGTGGAAGTGCTGGAACAGACCGCCGGCGATAGCCGCAGCGAGGTCGTCGCACATGCGCGCACGAACGCCGACGGCTTGTTTGTTGCGGAGGTGCCACCAGGGCCATCGCGTCGGCTCCAAGTGACCTACCGCGCGTTCTCGAGCGAAGCCGGGTACGCCGCCCAGGCGAGCGTCCAAGAGGCTGTGGGCGCCGGGGTACAGCTGAGGATCACTCCGCGGCGGACGAACTCGGAAGGCGCCATCACGTTGACAGGCATCGTTCGCGGGCCGATCCCGCCACGCGGAGCGATCGTCGACTTGCTGGTGCACTACCGGGGCCGTTGGGAGCCGTTCAGAACGCCGCGCACCAACGCTCACGGCCGGTTCCGCGTCGTCTACCAGTTCGAGGGCGGCGTCGGCCGGTTCCCGTTCCGAGCTGAAGTTCCGGCCGGACAAGCGGGCTTTCCGTTCGCCAGTGGCACGAGCACGGTGGTGGATGTCTCCACCGGCTAGGGCCATCGGACCTCCTCCAACGCCGCGCATAGCTCGGCGCGTGTGCTGCGCGATGGCGGTATCCCTGCTCGGGTTGTTCCTCCTCGCGACACCCGGACGCGCGGAGATGGCGATCCCCGCTCAAGCGGTCGCCGACAACGGGGCGTTCCTCCCCTACGCGCCCCCGCCGGCGCAGCCAGGCGGTCTCTGCCTTGTTGATACAGGCGTGAACATCAATCCCGACACGGAAACGGCCGTGGTCGATCGAGTCGCGATTGACGGCGGGTCGGGCGACGACGTGTCCGCTACGACGCATGGGACCGTGCTCGCGATGATGGCCGCGGCCCCAACGAACGGGTGGGGAATGGTCGGCACCGCGCCGCACGCCGTTCAGATTGTGTCGGTCCGGATCCTCGAGCCAGGTCAGACGGCCTTCCCATTTAGCTCCTACGCGGCAGGCATCACCGAGTGTTTGCAGCTACGTCAGCAGTACGACATCAGAGTCATCAATCTCTCGCTAGGTGATGCCGAAGTACTCTCCGCCGAAGGCTACGAAGCGCTCACCAACGCCATCGAAAAGGCCAGCGACCGCGATGTTGCCGTCGTCGCCGCGGCTGGCAACGATGACGGTGGCCCGGTGGAGTACCCGGCCGCGTACCCGAGCGTCGTTTCGGTGGGAGCGACCGACGCGCTGGGTGGAGGATTCTGCTCCTTCTCAAACCGCGGGTCAGGGCTCCGCCTGCTTGCACCGGGCTGCGATCTCGACGGCGGCGACCCAGCAAGCGGCACGCCTGACTACGACTACTGGCAGGGCACCAGCGAGTCATCCGCGATCGCCGCGGCGGCCCTCGACGCGCTCGAGTCCTACCGCCCCGATCTGTCACCCGCCGCCGCCGAGGAACTGCTAACGGGTGCCAACGGCGGCGTCCTCGACATCGCGCAGACATTTCGCAACGCGGGCCTCGCCACCGTGGTGTCGGCAGGCGAAGCAACCGAGTCAGGCGATGGACCAACAACTGCGGGCACCGCCGAGATGTCTCCGCAGAGCGTGGCACCATCAAGCTCCATGCTCAAGTCGTTCCCGCCTCCCCACGCCCGGCTCAAGCAAATCAAGAGGCGAATGGTGCTCTTTCTTGAACGCGGTCCGCTAGGCGCCCGCGAGGAGGTGCGCTACCTCGGACACCAACACCACTCGCGACGGCTCGCGATCCTACGCACGGTCCGCGGCACCTTTTCGCAACTCACGCTACCGGCGTCAGGCGTAGCCAAGGTCTCGCTACGAAACTTCGACCCCTACGACGCCAGCCGCGCAAGCTCGTGGGTCACGCTCACGCTCCCACGGCCGAAGCGATCGAAAACAAGAGGCGGCGAGCAATGACATGGCGCAGCCTTATGTTCGGAGCCGTTGTCGGCGCCTACGTCGCTCTTTCAGCGCCGCAGGGGTTCGCCGCGGTCGGCACGTACGCCGTGAGCACATGCAACGACGCGACGGAAGCCGTGAACAACTCATGGAGCTGGACGACGACCGATTCGTCTCAGCCCGACCACTTCGCCGAGCATGCCAGCTGCCCTTACAGGACCGGAATGGGTGGTGGCACCGCAGATCGTGAGGGCGGACTTTCGACGACCGACGCCCTCGGCCTGTCGAGCGGGGCGCCACCGGGGACAAGCGCCGGTTGGGTCTTCACGGCGCCCAGCGGCACGACCGCGACAGCGATTACCTACGAACGTTACATCGGCCATCAATCCGATCCTGACAATTACTGGTCGCCGGCACTGCGCGTCGAAGGGACGACTGTACCCGGTGAAACCTGTCTGGATTCGGTGGAAGACGGCGAGACCTGCTCCGTCGGCGGCCCACCCAACGAGGGGGGCGGATCAGCCACGGTCGTCGGCCTTTCAACACACCAACTCTCTCTCAGCATCACGTGTCTGGCCCCCACCGGACAGGAATGCGTCACCGGCGCCACGCTCCACGAAGCGTGGGCTGCGATGTACGGAGCGATTGTGACTATCGCGGACTCGACACCGCCAACGCTCGTTACGCCGTCCGGCCCGCTCTGGGGACCGGGCAACGCGGCAGGCTTCCACAGGGGAACTGAGAGCGTGACGGTCTCAGCCCAGGATGTCGGGGGTGGCGTCCAGAACGTCGCCCTGACTGCAGACGGCAGGCCGGTCGAGAGCTACGCGAGTCCCTGTAACTTCACGTTCGCTCAGCCGTGTCCGCTTTCGACTGGACCGCAGACCTTGACGTTCTCCACAACGGACCTGCCGGATGGGACGCACACTCTCTCGCTGGTCGCAACGGATGCCGCAGGGAACCAATCGACCGTCGCGGCGGAGGAAATCACCGTGGATAACACCGCGCCGCTCGCGCCGCTTGGACTCGCCGCGAACGCGACGTCACCCGGTGGCCCCACGTTCCTCGTCACCTGGGCGGACCCGATCGGCGGAGCCGCGCCGATCACATCGGCCAGCTACGAGGTGTGCCCAGCGGCCGGTGCGGGTGCGTGCGAGGCTCCTACCTCGGCGCCGGCCGACGGCCCAGCGACGATCACGGTGCCCGGCCCGGGCACGTGGGACCTCGCGGTCTGGCTCACCAATGCAGCCGGCAACGGAACGGCCGCGAATGCCGCGCACGTCATCGTGAACGTGCCGGCCGCGAAGCCCGGCGGCACGACGGGCGGCTCGACAGCGAACGCCAGCCTCCGGGTCAGCGAGACCTTGAACGGGCGTGAGCTCGTCGTGCACGTCAGCGGCCCTGCGTCGGGGAACGTGCGGGTGGGGTTCACGGGCCGCCTTGGAGGACACTTCGTCGCGTCCGGCGCGAGGACCATAGGCCTCAAGCAAGCCCGCCTGACCGCTGTATTTCGCCTTGGCCCACGCACGGCGGCGCATGCGCTCATCCGGGTCAGCGCGAGGCTGGATCACGAGGTCGCGGTGACGAGCACGCTTCGTCGCAGGGCGTCGCGCCACGCTCAGCGTAAGGGGTAGCGCTGCGTCCTAGGCGGAGGGCACACTTCGCCTGTGAACATTGACCCACAGATAGCCGCCGTGAGGGCGGCCCAGGGAAGCGTTCCGGTCGAGCAGCAGATGCTCGCCGAGGCTGTCGTCGGCCCCCCGGCGCCGACGAGCTCGCCCGGCGTGAACACGACTAAGCGGCTTGCGCTCTCAGGCGGTGCGATCGTCTTCCACAAGCCATTCTCGGGTGTCCATGTAGCCAATGCGCTGGCTTACGGGCAGAGCGACGAGACGCCGCCGTTGCATGATGCGGTCGGATGGCGGCTCGCAGCGGCTCTCGGGGAACCTTGGCGGGGGCTAGTGTCGCCGTGCGTGCTGCGCGAGTACGCGGGCGAGGACGGGTCGTTGTCTCTGCAAGCGCAGGGATGGCCCGGGGATCTCGCACCTACCCTGAACCCGACTTGGTGTTTGCCTGCCGCGTTCTTTGACTCGCTGGTAGCGCAGCAGGATCGTCACGCCGGTAACTGGCGTTGGGACGGGAACCGGCTGACACTGATCGACCACGGGTACGCGTTTGCACGGCCGGGTGACATCCTCAACCACACCGATCTCCTCGAGGCTCGGCATCGCCACGGTGCCGCCTCGTTGCTCGCGGGAGAGCGCCAGGTGCTCAAGCGGCTACTCGGTGACGCTAGCCTCCTCGGGATCGCGAGCCTGCTGCTGCCTGACCGTGCTGAAGCGGTCAAAGTGAGGGCTCAGAAGATGCTTGCGCGGGACGAGGTTCTGCGTCCCGGAGAGTTCTAAAAGGACGGGCTGTGCTCCGTCCGGGCGTGGTAGCATGATAACTCAAGAGGTCAACCTGAGTGGTCGATACTGAGGAAGTCTCTCCCATGATCCGAGTCCGTTTCACAACCTCCCAGTTCAATGTAGAGACCCAAGATTGGGTTGAGTTGCCGGTGGCAGAGTTGATCGTGGATGGTGAGGACGTGAGGATCAGTGGCCCTCGCTCTGAGTGGATCAGCCCCGACATCGCGATCATCGACCCTGAGACGAGAGAGCAGGTCACGCGGTCGGACGGCGCGGAGCGCTGGGCGCGGCTGCTTCCCCTTGCATACCGCAGCGGAGACCTCGATGTGGAGGTCTCAGAGGTCGCCGTGGCTGAGCCGGTTGGTGCCTCCTTCCGCTATTCCACCGCCGTTTAGCCGATGCCGCGCACGGCGGTTTCCGACGTTCACGCGAAGGTGGTCGGCCGTGAGCTGAGGGATGCCCGAAGCGCGCTTGGGCTGACGCAGGCCGAGGTCGCGGGACGCCTAGGGGTGTCAGCTTCTTACGTGTCCGCGGTGGAAGCTGGGAAGCGCAACCTGACGCTGGCTCAGCTGGCAAACATCGCGAATGCGATGCGGCTCGGCATCGACGTGTCGTTCGTCCGGCCCGATGGGTCGCCGGTCCGCGGCGACCGGACGTGACCTGAGCAAACAAGCCTTGGCCGCCGAGATCCATCCGAGCGATTCCCACGCTCAGCGGCTAGCGGAGCCGCTGATTCTCGCCGAGCTCGCTGCGGAGCGCGGGATCGTGCTGGCGCCGAGATCGTTGTCTTTGCCAGGAGGGGCCCGCGTCGACATCGACGGGGTGTCTGCAGACGAGACGGTGTTCGTGGAGGTGTTCGCGCACCAGGAACGGCTTAAGGGCGGACAGTTTCACAAGGTGGCCCAAGACGCGTTGAAGCTCATCACGCTTGCTCGTGGCAAGCCCAGCGCACGTCTCGTCCTGGCCTTTGGCGACGAGGATGCCGCCAAGAGCGTGCGTGGACGAAGCTGGCTGGCGGAGGCGCTTCGGACGTGGAAGATCGAGGTCTTCGTGGCGAAGCTGAATGAGGCGACGCGCGAGGACTTGCGCGCAGCCCAGGTCAGTCAGGTGATGAGGAACCCGATCGTCGAGGTAGCCGTCGACCCCGGCACTCAGAGTCGGGGTTAGTCGATCAGCCCAAGGAGCTCTGAGACCTCGTCGGGCCGTGGCTGACCGCCGAACCACGAATGCGCGGCCTTCGGGAGGTCGTCCCAGTCAAGCATCGCGGGTGTCTGATGGGGCCCGAGCCGCCATGCCCGCCCTGTTCGCCCGGCCGGCGCGGCCCGCTCGACGGCAAACCACGGCGCGCACCATGCGCCAAGCACCGATCGGCCGTTTACGTCAGTGCCGCGTACGTACACGGGGCCAGAGTCGCCGGCGAGGCCCAGTGCCATGATCAGTCGCGGCTCAGCTACGCCTTCAATGGGGTCGCCGAGCTCGATGATGATGCCGTCGGTAACTGACGCTGTGAGCTCGTACTCATCGGCGAGCAGGTGGACTGCGCGGGCGGCTCCTGTCAGTGGGTGCAGCGTCTCCTCGATCGCGGCGTTGGCGGCGAGGATGCCGGGAGTGCCTCTCAGGTACTCGGGGAGGTCATCGGCGAGTAGTGCGATCTGTTCTGGCGATGTCGCGACCAGCAGGCCGGTGAGAGCCCGCCCTGCGCTGAGGTAGCGCATGGTGTCCTCGTCGAGTCGGGACATGCGGCCGACGGCGCTGCGAAGCAATCCCAAGCCAACGGCGCCAAGGCTGGCTGCTGCCTCGGTCTCGTATTCGGTCGGCTCATCTCCCGTGACGCTGAGCGCGTGAAGAGCGTCGGCAAGAATCGCGGGCCAGGATTCGTTTGGCCAAAGGTCGGACGCGACGGCGTGTAGGACGCTGCGCGCGGCGAGGGTGCGTACAACCATCGGGTATTCGGGTGCGCGGTCAACTAGGCGTTCTAGGAAGCGTCGGTAGCGGTCGCGCTCGGCTTCGGTCGAGGTGCGAAGTTGCTCGGCCAGTGTTGGCTCGTGCTCGTCATCGGCTGTCGGCTCGGTGTCTGAGTCCTCGTCCGTGTCGAGTGTCCCCAGTGAGTCGTCGAGGGTGCCTCCAACGCCGGGCAATACGGGCAGCACGAGCGCGAACTCGGTGGTCCGTTGCCCAAGCACTGGGTCGCACGCTGCGAGGTAGTCCTCCAGCGAGAGGCCCGGCGCGGGCCTCCCTGCGGGCATACCGCCGTCGTTAGCGTCGTCTCGGTGGTCATCGGAGGAGTCGGTCGGCGTGGCGATCATGGCGCCGGCGCGCAGCAGGTGCGGGCGGAGCTCGTCGATGTCGGCGAGGAGTTGGTTGCCAAGGCCGAGTCGAGCGATGTCAGCCGGGGTAACCCGGGCTTTTCCGATCGTCTTGGCTTGCGCACGGCGAACCCGGTCGAGATCGCATACGAACACGCTGTTCGAGGTTGTTTCGTCGTCTAGGAGCACGCGCAGAGCTGTGCTGACAGGCGCGGCTGCGTGGTCGACGTGGTAGCGGTCGCTTCCCGCGGGCAGCGTTGTGCTTGTTCGCCATTGATCGGCTAGGACGTCGTACCTCTGCAGCGCCGCGTCGACGGGGAGCGGGCGGTGCAGCAGGAGCTCGACGGCGCCGGGTGTGACCGTGGCGGAGATGAACACGATGGCTGGCATTCGTGCCTGGTCAGGAGTCGATGTCCTCGTGAGTCCTGCTACGCCGTCCGGCGGAGCCGGTCCCTCGGCTGGGGTGAGGTCGGCGTTTGAGCTGATGAGCAAGGCGAGCTCACAGTTACCGCGCCCCGTGACGGTTTGGAGAAGGGCGGGTGCCGAGAGGTTTGGACTACCTGAGAGCTTCCAAAGCGTGGCGTCTTGGCGCCACTGGACCAGCTTGCCGTGCCAGTAGCGCTGGTCAGGAACGACCTTGTCGTCAGTGGTCGCGTGCCATGAGATCCATGCAAGCCGCCCGCCTCGTGAGGAGGCAAGGTTCTCAAGCGCCGGGCCATTGACATCGGTGTCGGGTTGCAGAAACGCGGTCCATGACTCAGGGCTGAGTCGGTCTAGGAGCGCGCGGGTGCCGGCGAGCGTCCTGTCGTGAAACGGCGAGTAGAGGACAAGGTCCTCTACCGGCCCTTCGGGCAGCTGATCGACGATCGGTGCATGTAGAGAATGCAAGAGCTGCGGGCCTGGAGCATTGGCGGGTAGCTCGTCTAGGCGATCGGCGACGCGCACGAGCGCCGGTGCGGCGCCGGGTCCTAGCAGGACCTCAGATACCGCAAGATCGCGTAGGAACTGAGCTACTTGTCGGACGGTCTGTGGGCCACCATCTTGATCGGCTCGCAGCACGGTCCATATCTCGGCGTTGGCGTTCCAGCCGGCGAGCGTGAGGTTCCCGGACCCGATCGCGATGCGTGCCTGCCCGTCGCCGACGATCACGAACAGCTTGGAATGGAAGGCGCCATGTGGACACAAAGCGCGGGCGTCGAGGTATTGCGTTCCCGCGCGGCGAACTACAACTGGGTCTGCGTGCACCATCGTGGCGTCGGAGATCACCGTGACGAGTGCGCCGAGCGCACGGGCGTCAGCGAGCGCGAAACGCTCGAAGTACTCGAGCGTTGAGGTGTAGGTGAGGACCAGAACCTCTCGCGCTTCGGTTACCTCGTCTAGCAGCGCTCGTGGTGAACGAGCTTCAGCTGAGACGGACACGCAGCTCTTCCCCAAGCTCGCTCGGCACGAATCGGCCTGCATCGTCGAGTGCCAACACGCCGAGGCCGCCTAGGACGGCGGAGAGCGTGTCGGTCCGAAGTGCGACCGCGCCTCCCCCTCCTCGCCTCGCACGCTGAGGATGCCGTCGCGGTCGCGGAGGCGACTGGGGACGAACGGGCGGCCGCTGCGGGTGAGGTACATCTTCGAGAGTGCGACTCGCTTGGCGCGGCGCACGAGAATGACCGCGAGATCGCGTGCCAGCGAGCGGACTGAGCGGTTGTGGCTGTCCTCGAGTAGTGCGCCTACCCACCGTGGCCCCAGGTCCGTCCTGTCTGTGCCGACAAAGGCCTTGAGGGTCTCTCCTTCGAGATCGGTCAGTCGGCCCGCTCCGAGCGCCAGCAGGCGGATTGCGTTCATCGGCGTGGGCTCGTCGTCGGTCAACTGGGCCTCGGCGGGCAGGATCACCGCGCCTTCCATGCGTGCCGGAAGACCAGCGATCAAATCGGCAACGCTGATGTCGTCGAGACTTTCGGCCAGGCGGTCGCCGAGGTCCTCGGCCGTCATCGGATTGGCGTTGAGCTCAGCAGCGAGCCATCGCCATAGGACGCGCCACGCCCCGACCGAGTAGTTGCGAAGCGCGGCGGCGCGCCACATCGAGGCCACCATCGCGCGCTCGTGCGCTGCGGGGTCGCCGAGCGGGCCGCCAAACGCCCAGCGTTCCCGGAACGCTCGAACTGGGTCGGTTGCGGGCTGCTCGCGCAGGGTTTCGATCAGGAGCAGGCAGGTCAGCTGACGGTTGCGGTCGTCCGGACGATCGTCCTCAGCATCTTCAACGAGCACCCGCCGGAGCCAATGCCCATCCGCGGCGTTGGCGGCTTCGCACAGGCAGAGATTGCTCGCACCCTTTAGTTCGGCGCCGTCGAGCGTGTCGCTTTCGGCCAGTTTCAGCAGCTCGCCCAACCCGGCATACAGCGCCGGAAGATCGGCCCGGGGCCCATGCCGGGGCGGCACGTCAGGCGATAGGGCGCCGATCCGCACGCACGGTCCTTGATAGACGCCGCCAAAACCGCTTTCGCTCAGGCCACCGAGCCGGGAAGCGTTGGCGACGTCAAGTCGGTCGCCGTCGAGGAATCGCGGCAGCCGATCTTCTCCGTGCGCGGAGCTGAGGTCGATGCGGTGGTGCTCGTGGAAGTGGTTGATGGCGCACATGACCACCTCGCAACGGCGCACGAGCTCCTTCGCGGCCTCGTTGTCGAGGCCTCGATGCTCAGCCTCCGCCCAGGCGAGGGCATGGACGCAATACATCCGAGCGTGCCGTGTCGTCGTAATCACGCCGGGTAGCAGCTGATCGACGATCCGCGAAACGGCCGTCTCGACGCGCAGCGGATAACGGCCGGCCGATTCCTCCAGCCCAAACCCGGTCCATGCTGGCCCCTCTATCTGCTGGTCCAAATCCACCGACGCAACCTACCCGAGGCGTTGTCTGTGAGCTGCTCGCGCGGACTGCGCCAAGCTCCGGGCGAGTTCCACACAGTCGCGTGCCCGAGAGCCAGCTTGGGGAGCCGCTTTTGGGCTGTCGGGCGTGCGGGTCAGGCCGCAGCAATGAGCTGCAGCGCCCGCGTCTTCTCGGGCCCGGCGTCCAGGACGCGAGCGAACCGCTGGGTGCTTGAACGCAGCGGGCGGACCCAATCGCCGTACTCGACGATCGCGTTGACGGCGGCCCACTTGGAGCCTGGCGCGTTCCCCTGCGTGTCGCCGCGCATGAAAAGCTCGGCGATCCGATCCTTGGTCTGCTGGCGGGAGCGGCGGGTGCGGCTGCTCATCGAGTCGGCCGTTCCGTTCGGGTAGAGCTCGATCGAGAACGGCGCGCAGCTGGCGTTCTGTGTACCGCTCGGAGGCGAGCTGTCACCCAGTCGCTTGAACTGCTGGTAGTAGTTGATCGACAGGTCGAGCACGCGCCGGGCCTCGTGGACGCGCTGGGTGACCGCTCGGTGTGGCGGATCGAGAACTTCTGGCGGCGCGTTTTGGAGGCCCCAGTTGAGGGTGTTCTGGCAGACCACGCGGATTGGCGTCGTGGCGGCGACCACGGCGGTCGAGCCGTCGTGGCTGTTCATCAGCAGCACGTAGGGCCGGACGGGGTCGCCGCCGACTTCGATGTGCTGCGGGAGAGTTGCGAGTACCCACACGCGCCGGCCGCCGTGGAGGCTCCCGGCGGTCTCGAAGTTGCATGGCGCGTCCCGAGCAGCTGGTCGAGGAACTGCGAAGGCCTCGTGGTTCTGGACGATGCGGTAGCGCTCGCCGACGATCCCGAGAACCTGGCGGTGTCCTGGCGGACGGTCGCGTAGCAGCCGGGGATCTCCTCGCAGCGCTGGACGCGACCACTCGGACGGCGCGCCGCCCCCGCGGTCGTATCGCGATCGGCTCGCGCTTGACACGGTCCAGCCCAGGCCCGATGCCTCGATCGCCTCGGCGATCGCTGGCCGGCGGGTGATCGAGCACGGCTCCGAGGCCGTGCCAGGGCGTGTCGCGGACGGAGAACATCGAGTCTGTGCTTGTGAGTCCAGCGGGCATTTCGCCCTCCTTTGTTCCGCTGGCCCCGCCCGGTGCGGGGCCGGTCGCAGCCCCGGCCGCATCCCCGGAGGGATGCGACAATGGCCGGGCCAGCCGAGTCCCGCACGGCCGCGCGATGCGCCAAGCACCTCTTGTGAGCAGCCACCGCCTCCGAGTCTAAGCCGAGCAACTCACTCGGCGGCGTCTCGATTGCCGCCCGGCCTCAGACCACGACTCTTTGGGTTGCTTTGTCGGGCCTCCGCGAGCGTCGCGACGTTGAGCACTGACGACCTATGTTCCGCCCCCCGGAGGTGTGAACCGCCCCGGTCCTTTGGAATCAGCTCACAGAGCTGCCTTGCCGGCGTTGCGGTTAATCTCGTGACGTCTCCGCCTCCATGGCGACGTCGAGGTCAAGCGGCTCACCGGACGCGATCGCCCGCCGCGCGCGCAACGACTGGCTCAGAGCTTCGAATTGCTCGACGGCACCTGCAAGCTTCTCCGCGATCTCCTCTGCGATGACCTCGGGCGCGGGCAGGTCTTGGGGGTCCTCAATCCCCTCCTCCTCGACATCGGCCCACACGTCGAGGTTAAAGCCGGGACGCGCCGCAATTTCGTCGTAGAGATAGCGCTTGAACGCAATCGACTCCTGCCGTGCTGAGAGCGGCTCCCCGGGCCGATACGCCGCCACGAACAGGTCGAGGTGCTCACGCGTCATCTTCTTTGTCTTCAGCGTGAAATGCTGGTTCGTCCGCAAGTCATAGACCCATACTCCTCCTTCGTCGCTGGCTCGTCGGCCGCACCGACGCGCTCGAAGAAGACGACGTTCGCCTTCACGCCGGGCGAGTAGAAGATGCCCGTGGGGAGCCGAAGAATCGTGTGCACCTCGCACTCCTGGAGGAGCATCTCTCGGACCTTTGCGCCTGCGGCAGTCGGCGTCTCCCCCTCAAAAAGAACATTGTCGGGCACAACGACGGAGGCACGACCGCCGATCCTCAGCATCGACCGGATGTGCTGCACAAAGTTCAGCTGCTTGTTCGAGGTCGTCGCCCAGAAATCGGGGCGCGAGATCGTGAGCTCATCCTTCTTCGGCCTGACCACTGCGTTGCCGTCTTGGTCGACGTCGATTTCGGCGTCGACCGTTATCGAGCTCTGTGTGCCGAACGGGGGATTCGCGAGCACGATGTCAACCTTTCGAGCGGGCTCGGCGAGCAGTGCATCACCGACGGAAATCACGGTGGCCTCGTCGCCATCAAAATGGCCTATGCCGTGCAGGTACAGGTTCATCGCGCACATCCGCGCTGTGTTGTCGACGAGCTCATTGCCACGCATCGCCTCGTCCCTCAGAAAGATGCGCTCGTCGCGGTCGAGCTCGGCGTGTGAGAGCACGTACTCGTAGAAGATGAGCAGGAATCCGCCGGTCCCACACGCCGGGTCGGCCATCGTCTCCCCCGGCCGCGGTTGTATGCAGTCGACCATCGCGCGGATCACGGAGCGCGGCGTGAAGTACTGGCCCGCGCCCTTCTTGCCCTCGGCGGCGGTCCGCTCCAGCAGGTCCTCGTAGAAGTCGCCTGCGAGGTCGGCGTCCAGGCCGGTCCACGTCTCTTTGCCGATGAGGTTGACGATAAGGTGCCGGAGCCGGGCAGGGTTCTGGATCCGGTTCTGGCTCTTGCGGAAGATCAATCCGAGCAACCCTGGCTGCTCTGCGAGCTCGGTCAGCAGGCCGGTGTAGTGCTTCTCAAGCTCCGACCCGCTCAGCGGCTCGAGTGACGGCCAATCCAGCCCCTCGGGTATGCGGGACGGAGCTGACACCGGGGGCTGCGTCTGCTCGTAGGCCATCTTCAGGAACAGCAGATATGTCAGCTGCTCCAGATACTCGCCGTAGGTCAGCCCGTCGTCTCGGAGGACTTTGCAGTAGCCCCACAGCTTCTGTACGAGGACTCGGGACTCAGTTGAGCCCTCGGTCATGCGTCGACCTCCGCAGGCGAGCTGTCTTGTGTCTCCGCGCGGGCGGCGGTTCGGCGCGTACGGCGTCTTGGTGTGGGAGTTCGAGCAGTTTGGACAATCTGGATGATCTCACGCGGCGACTGGGCGCCCTCTACGCGAGGTGTCAGATCTCCTGCCAGCGCATCGCGCAAGAGGGCCGTCCAGACGGCCTGACCGAGACGCTGTGCGTCAGCCAGCGTATGTTCCTGCTCAGCACACGCACGCAGCTGGGACTCGACGAGCTCAACGAGCGCGTCCTGCACGTCAAGCGGCGGACACGGGACTTCGATGCTCTTGACGAGCTCCTTATTCAGGTTTAGCTGCTGGCCGCCACGTCCTAGCCGGCGCACCTCGTCGTACTGTCGCATCAAGCAGAAGTACAGAAACGCCGGACGCATCTTGGTTGGATCGAGGCGTACCGCTGCTACGGCTTGATTGGTTGCGGCGTGGATATCGAGTATCGCCGCTTGACCACGCGTCTTTCCCTCCCCGTACATCGCCAGCAATACGGTGCCGGGAGGGTGCAGCCGTCGGTCCCGATTGCCAACGCCGGCCTCCGAGATGCGCTCGTTCGTCCCGGTAATGCGACAAAACGCCACTTCACTGCTGCTAACCCATGGGATGTCGCCGCCCCACAGCTCGGGCTGTCGGCGCCGCGGAGTGGCGCCGACGAAGACCTCGCCGACCTCATCAATCCGCTTAGGCGGCCAGCTCGTACTTTGTAGGTCAGCTACGGCACGCACCCGAAGTGACGGGAGAAGCAGCCCAGCGTCCTCAAGGGCGACCCTGGCAATCTGATAGCCGGTTCCAAGACCATTCAGGAGCTCGAGGATGAGGTCTTGCTCGACGAGCGGGGGCACGGAAACCAACTCCTCGAGAATGTCATCCTCGCGGACGGCCGGATAGCTGACGCCCCGCGCCTTGGCGGTGATCCGGTCCTGGAGCGCGGGATCCGAGACCAACCAAAAGAGGTACGCGGCACGGAGCGCATCCGACGCGCGGAGTACACAGAACCCGGTCGACGCGACAGCACCGCTCAGCTTTGGCGGGACAGCGGCAAACGTCCGGAGGTTGGGTCTGACCGTCGAATAAAGGACGTCTCCGGTCGCAATGAGCTGGCGAGCGCGGCTTGGAGCTTCGCGGCCATCCAGCGATTTCGGGTCGGCGATTGTCCGCCTCACGCGATCTATTGCGGAGATGTCTACGTAGACAAACTTCTCGTCAGGGGTTTCCCTAGCGGGCTCCACCGTCCCGACCGGAATACACAGGTCGCGCAGCGTTGCGCGCATCCAGCCATCGGGCAACGCCGAGCCGCTCACGGCGCAACCAACTCCGAGTTGAGCTGGTCGAGAATGGTAGGCAGCTCGTCGCCAAAGGCGCGGCTGGCGGCGACCAAGCCACCCTCGGCGCGGAACGGGTCGAGGGCAAAGTCTTCGCGGTCGATTGATAGCGAGGTCGCGATGTGCTCGGCGACCATGTCGAGCCAGCGGCGCTGCTCGGGTGTGAAGGTACGCCCGTTACCGTCCTGCTCGGTCAACCACACGTCGTAGCGCAGGCGCACAAGGTCGCCGTACGGCACGAGCTCGTCCGTGTCATCGGTCGCGAAGCGAATCAGAGAGACCAAGTCAACGAGCTTGCGCTCGCCGCTGCCTCGGACCTTACTCGTCTCAAGTTGGCCGTAGGCGGCCCAGAGCCGCTCAGGTGTCAAGTTGAACGGCGGCAGGCTGATCGCCTGGGCGAGCTGCTTGATGTCCGCATAGGTCAGGCGCCGGCTCCGTGGCTGCTGGTAGTAGGCGGCGAGAGCGACGTACTCGTCGTGGTGCTCGTCGATGAATCTCTGCCAAGCCTTCACGGCCTCGCGGGCGCGCTCATCGCTCACGACGCCGGCAAACGTGACTTCATCCTGCGTCTGACGGTCGATGACCTGGTAGAGCTCGGCCTGGATCCCATTGATGGCTTCGCGCGTCTCGCCGTCCATGAGCGGTGTGGTGGCGGCGTCGACGAGCCGATCGCGCGCTGCAGTTCGGTCCGCGTCCGTGACCGCGGACGCGTCGCCGCTCGCCTCCTTCGCTCGCGTGGCCTCAGCTTCGATCTTCTCCGGCTGCGTGGCGTGAACGAGATCGCGCGCGATCGTTGTCAGCGTCTTCCCGCTCGTCTGCGCGGCGAGCGCTTCGCGCTGCTCGTCGGAGAGCTGCTTGTCGAGCCTCGTCAGTCGCGACGCAAGGGTTGTCAGCAGCTCGTCGCTCGTCACCCCCTGCGCGAGCGTGTTCAGGATCCGTTTCAGCGGAACGCTCGGGTCGCGATCCAGCGGTGGCGACGCGAGGAAGGCGTGCTCGTCGTCCGTGACGCCGACGGCGTCGACGAGCACGAAGTGGGTCTTTGCGCTCGCGTCCGGCGTGACCGCCTGAAGCGTGTTCGGGTCGATCGTGCGGACGCCGCGGCCGCGCATCTGCTCGAACAGCAGCCGACTCTTGACCTTACGTAGGAACAGCAGGCACTCGATCGGCTTGATGTCAGTGCCCGTGGAGATCTGGTCGACGGAGACGGCGATGCGAAAGCGTGGATCGTTGCGGAAATTGCGAATAGCCTGCTCCGTCCCGCCAGTCTTGTACGTCACCTTCTTCGCGAAGGCCGAGTCACCAGCGAACTCCTCGCGCACGATGCGCACGACGTCCTCCGCGTGGGAGTCGTCCTTGCAGAAGACAACGGTCTTGGGGACCTTGCGTCGTCCGGGGAAGAGTGTCGGTAGCGCGTCGCGGAACGCACGTACGACGGTGCGGATCTGGTCCTCGGCGACGACGGCGGCGTCGAGCGCGTTCTCGTCGTAAGCGAAGTCATCCTCGAGCTCGCGGACGTCCGTCGCCCGAGTGCGTTTCTCGCGCACCTGTACCCACTCGCCAGCCTCGAGCTCGCCGCCCTGCTCAGTGATGCGAGTCTTGATGCGAAAGACGACGTAGTCGACGTTGACGCCGTCGAGCACGCTCTCCTCGTAGGTGTATTCCGAGACCATGTTCAGTTTGAGCCGGCCGGCCACGTTGTTTGAGAAGAAGCCGAAGGCGGCCTTCGACGGCGTCGCCGTTAGCCCGGTGATGTGGGCGTCGAAATAGCCGAGCACGTCGCCCCATCGACCGTAAATGGAGCGGTGGCACTCGTCGACGATGATGTAGTCGAACGTCTCGATCGGGACCTTCGACTGGTAGATGACCGGAACGCTCTGATCGATCCCGCTGTCGGCTTCCCACCCCGACACGTCCTCGCGCTCGGCGTCGAAGTCCTCGTCGCCGCGAAGCATCGAGTACAGGCGCTGGATCGTGGTGATGACGACCTTTGAGGCAGGATCGATGCTGTTACTCGTGAGCCACTGGACGGGGTAGAGCTCGCCGAGCTTGCGGCCGTCGTCAGGCGTCTGCCAGTTGCGGAATTCGTCGCGCGCCTGGATGCCGAGGTTGCGCCGGTCGACAAGGAACACGACTCGGTTGACTTTGCCCCACTTGAGAAGCCTGTAGACGTGCGCGATCGCGAGGATCGTCTTCCCCGCTCCGGTCGCCATCTGCACGAGCGCCCTCGGGCGGTCGTCGCGCAACGATTCCTCGAGCGCCGCCAAGGCCGCGAATTGTGGGTCGCGGAGGTCGTCTTGGTGCAGCGGCGGCAGATGCCGGACCCCCTGGCGGACCGAGCCTTCGAGCAGAAGCCTCCTGAGGTGCTCGGGCCGATGAAATGCGAATACCTCACGAGGCCGGCTGATCGGGTCCAGCCGACTCTGGAACAGCGTCTCAGTGCCTGTCGATAGGTAGTGGAACGGTGCCAGCTCCTGCCACGACGGCAGTCCCTCGCGCTCGGCCCGAGTGCGGAACCCTTGGGCGTACTTGTCTGCCTGCGGCTCGACGTCGGAGAGCGTCTTGCCCTCGGCCTTAGCCTCGATGAACCCAATGACCTTGCGGTCGACGTAGAGAGCGTAGTCCGCCGGCCCCTTGTCGGTCGAGAACTCGCGTACCGCGATCCCGGGGCCAGCGCCGAGATTGATCGCGTCTTTGTTTTGCACCTTCCAGCCGGCAGAGAGAAGCAGGCGGTCAATCGTGCGCCGCGCGCGTTGCTCAGGCTTTAGATCGTCGTCGCTGTCGTGGTCCATAGGCTGTGGCTACGAGCCCCTCAGCGGCGGACCCCAGCAGCGCTCTGCAATCTTCCCGCATCTCGCACCGAAGCGGCTAGAAGATGCCCTTATGAGCCGGGTTCGATCTCCTCAATGCCGGGGATCGCGGCGGACGCCATCCAATCGCGGACCGCCACCGTAGCCTTCACGTCGCCACGGTTGTACGCGAGCAGCCAATCCTGCGCGGCCCTGTCGCCACGGGTTGCGCGATCGTGCTTGATCATTGATTCCCCGCCACCGGCATCATCGACGGGCCATTGAAAGCCGGCCAGCGGCGCGGTTGTCTTGAGGCTGCTCGAGCCACCGGTGATCAGCTGGGAATCCCACTCTCGCAACATGTCGATCCACTCCCCGGACCCGATGAAGGCCTCAATGTCGGCCGCGACGGGCTCGTTCGCGATCGCGAGCCGTCGCAGGTAGGTGTTCTCGGCAGCGGCGTTGTAGCAGTACGCCGCAAACGTCAATCCGGCGTCGTGGCACTCATGGCGGATCTCGGTCAGCCATCGCCAGAACCGGAGCGAGTTCTCCGCCTCGCTTTCCGGCGTCATTTGATCCCAAGTTACAAACGCCCGGTACCCGGTCTTCGCGATGCCGGTGTTGGAGCGATCGCTGACGTAGCTGCCCCACATGTAGCACCCGAGCTCGGTGTTCTCCATGTCGACGTCGACCTCGACATCGGCACGCGGAACAATGACCGCAGCGACACCGCGGCGGCGATATGCCGGCGCGGGGCCGAGCGCGGCACGCGCAAGATCGATGTGCGTCGGCAGCGCGCTCAGGCCGACATCGGAGTAGGACGCGGTGCGGGCGCAGAGAGTCTGCAGATCATCGGCGGTCGCGATGCCCTCCGCCAGCAAGCAAACGAGACGTCTTTCCGCCGACGAGATCAGCAAGTTCGCGATCAGGCGCAGCCGCCATAGCCCCAGCCACGTCCATCCCGACCGGCAACGAGTCGGGCGGTGCGCGGATCTAGTTCTGCCAACTCGGCGCGGTTCGTCACACCGTGATCGCGATGAACTCTTCCATTGCGACCAGCCGATGCGGGGTAGCAGCGAGACATCGCCCGGCGGCTTCTCCAGCTGCGGCCTGCAGTAGTCCCACCACGGGCAGGAGCCGCATTCGGAGATCTTGACCGGCACCGTCAGCAGGTCAACCGACGGGTCGCGCTTGTGCTGCTGCTGTCACGGCGATGATGTCGAGCCGGAAGGCGAACTCGAAGTCGTAGCGATCCATGGTGGAGCGCACCTTCGTGTTGGCGGTGGAGGATGGCGTTCTCCAGATCGGCGCATCGAGGTCGTACCAAACGACGCGTTGCTCGGTGCCGATGATTCCGCCGCAGCGACCGTCGACCGCCTGCATACCGATGGACTCGAGCATGCGCTGGTAGTGGGCGAGTTGCAGCAGGTCCTCTTCCCTCTTCCTCGCCGAATACTGGTTGTCGAGGGTCGCGGCGTCGCGACCCAGTGCATCGAGGGAGGAGCAGAGTCCGGAGAGCGGAGTTCCTTTGCCGCTCGCTGGCTCGAGGTTTTGGTGCCACTTGATGTCAACGGGCCAATACCCGCCGCTGGGGGCAGCGATCAAGAGGTCGGGCCTGCCGACACGGCGGCCCACCAGGTCCGCAGGAAGGCGCGCGTTGAGGATCGGCGAGGAACCGCCGCTCATGGCCGCGTGCGTTGCCGCCTCGAGCGCATCGGAGCTGTGTGCCTTGATGACGGCCGCTCGGGGATGCAGTCTGAGCACCTCGGTGACGATCTCGGCCTCGAATGCGTTCCCGTTTGCGAATAGCCGCCGCATGAAGGGATCCGGTGGGAGCGGCTCGCCAGGGTACAGCGTGTCGTTTTGGGCACGGACGGGGCACTGCTTGGCCACGTAGCCACCCTGGAGCGGGACCTGGCTGACGTCAAAGCGCGGGGGCACCTCGTGATTGTCCCGGACACACGGCGGACGACTCGGGCCTGGGCCTGCACATGACGGGCGGTCTTGCTGGTCGGCGCCACCGCGCGTCGTGTCCGGTGACTGCTTCAGCATTCCGATACCCGTCATGCCGCTGATCATCCATACAGCCGACATCCATCTCGATAGTCCGCTCGCGGGGCTACCGGAATACGAGGGGGCCCCGCATGCGGCGGCGCACCTCGCGACGCGCCGGGCACTCACGAACATCGTTGACCTGGCGATCCACAAGCACGCCGACATGCTGATCATCGCCGGGGATCTCTACGACGGGGAGCTGCGGGACATCAACACCGCACTGTTCCTGTGCTCTGAGCTGGGGCGGCTGCGGCGCGAGAACATCGAGGTGGTGATCGTGCATGGCAACCACGATGCCGAGTCCGTGATCACTCGTCGGCTGCCGCTCCCCGATGGCGTGAGAACGCTGCCAACGAAGAAGCCGGGCACCGAGACCTTCCCTGACCTCGGCATCGCCGTCCACGGCCAGGGCTATCCGGATAGAGAGGTCTTGACAGACCTCTCCGCCGCCTACCCGGAGCCGATCGCGGGGCTCCTGAACGTCGGCGTGCTCCACACCGCACTCACAGGCCGAGACGGACACGCCTCGTACGCACCGTGCTCACAGGGGACGCTCGCCGCCCGCGGATACGACTACTGGGCGCTCGGGCACGTACACAAAGCCGATGTGGTCGCGGAAGACCCGTGGATCGTGTTTCCGGGCTGCCCTCAGGGTCGCGGACTCCGCGAGTGTGGTCCGAAGGGCGTGATGGTGATCGAAACTGACGGAGATCGCGTGAGCTCCGTCGAGGCGCACGCGGTCGACGTCGTGAGGTGGGCCAACGTCACCGTCGATGTGACCGGCGCAGCGGAGCGCGAGGATGCACTCGCGCTCGTGCGCGAAGCGCTCGCGGAGGCGCTCCCCTCCGCGGATGGCCGGATCCTCGCGTGCCGAGTCGTCGTCGAGGGAGCTTGCGACGCGCACCGCTCTCTCGGGGCATACCCCCTGCGGCTGAGCGACGAGGTCCGCGCGCTCGCGCTCGACGTCGGCGCCGGAGAGATCTGGGTTGCCGGTGCCCAGTGCGCGACTCAGCCGGGCGTCGTCGCGGGTGACCTGAAGGCGCGCCGCGACCCAGTCGCGCGACTGCTCGTAGACGCACGGGCCGCCGCCGCCGACACCGAACAGCTATCGGAGCGCATACCCGCCATCAGCGAACTCGCGGCACTCATGCCACCCGGAACCCTCGGCGACGGACACACGCCCGCGAACCCGCAGTGGGTAGCCGACCGCGTTGCCGGCGCCGAGCGACTGCTGATGGGACGCCTCGCCGGCAGTGAGGCGACATGAGGATCGCCGCGCTGGAGCTCGCCCCCTACGGACACCTCGCGAACGTCCGTCTCGAGTTCCGGGCACCCGAGGGCGGCCCAGGGCTGCATGTCCTGACAGGCCGCAACGGCGCAGGCAAGTCCACGTCGCTGCGCGCACTCGACGGCGCCCTGTTCGGCATCCAACGCCGCACACGCGACACACACACCCACCCGGGACCTGCGCTGAAGGTCGGGGTGAGCCTGGAAGCATCCGACGGCCGGCTGCTGCACGTCGAGCGACGCAAAAAAGACACGCAGTCACTGTCCACGCCCGACGGGACCGTCGTGGACGAGGCGGTATTGCGCGAATCGCTCGGCGGCCTCCCGCCGGAGGAGTTCCGAGCCATGTTCCTGCTCGACTGCGAGAAGCTCGAGAAGGGCAGCGACGACCTGGTCGCGGGACGCGGGCTGCTCGGCGAGGCACTGTTCGGCGCCGCCCTGGGCCTCGGGCAGGTCCACAAAGTTTTGGCGGAGCTCGACGCCGAAGCTGACGCGCTTTGGGTCAAGGGCGGCCAGCGCGTCCTGAACCGGCAGCTGAAAGCGCTCAGCGAGGCACGCAAAGACATCCGCGCAGGACGGCTCGCCCCGGACGCCTGGGTCGCGATGCGACGTGCACTGCAAGACGCCGAGCGGGAGCTCGTCACGGTAAGAGGCGCATTGATGCAGCACACCGAAACGGTCGTCCGCAGTGGGCGCCACGAACGTTGTCTGTCCCCGCTTGGCCGACGTCGGCTCACGCTTGAGCGCCTCGCAGCGCTGCCCGCCGTAGCCGAGGTGCCGGTGTCGCTACCGCAGGAAGTACGCGATAGCGCCACCGCTCTGAAGGACGCCGAGCAGGACGCCCGCGATCTGCGGGAGGAACTGACCGCGGTCGAGCTCCAGCTGGACGCGAACCCCGACCCCGGCGTGATCGCAGATAACGAGGACGCAATCAACGCGCTTTACAAGCGGGCGGGCGAGATCAGCAAGGCGAGCACTGATCTCCCGCGTAGGGAGGCGGAGCTCGCCGCCCACGAGGACGACATTCGAGTCCTGTACGCCCGTGCCCGCCCAAGCGGCGAGGAGGGCGAGGTCGAGGCGCTCCGGGTAAGCGACTCCGAGCGTGCGCTCGTGGATGAGTACGCCACCGAACGACCCGCGCTCGACCGGGCTCAAACCGACGCGACGAAGGCCGTCGATCGGCTAAAACGGCGCATCGAAGAGCACCAGAAGCTTGCGCCCGCGACGGCGAGCATGACGGCGGAGGCGCACGAGGCCCTCGCCGCGACCGTGAACGCTGCAGGTGACGCTGGCGATCTCGATTCCGCCGTCCGTGACGGCCGTGCAAAGGTCACCGCCCTCCAAGCCACCGCCGAGCGTGAGAACGCCGCGATGACACATTGGGGAGGCACCGTAGAGGAGCTGGAGCGCCTGAAGGTCCCGTCGGCGGCGACTATCGCGCAGCTCGCAAAGCGGTTCGCGACGCTCGAGCGCGCCGAAGAGCGACTCGACGAGCGTGAGGTCCAGATCTCAGAGCGAACCCGCGCACTGGCCGACGAGGACGCGAGGCTCCAAAAGGGCCCGGCCGCGCCGCTACGAAGCGAGATCTCAGCGGCACGACAGGTCCGCGACGAGGCCCTGAACGCCCTGATCGAGACGCCTTCACCGGAGGCGCGGCTCGGCGATGTCGTGTACGCCGCCGTGCGGGGCGCCGACGAGCTCGCCGATAGCAGGGCCGAGCACGGGGAAGTCGCCGCGGCACGGGAGCACCTCGAGCGCGACCGCGCCACACTCGCGGACACTCGCGAGCAGGCGCGTCTCGACCGGGAGGCGCACGTGAAAGCTGCGGCCGACGTACACGCGGAATGGGCGAAAGCTTGGGCGAGGCTCGCATGCGAGCCTGGCACCATGGATGAGATGCGGCTGTGGATCACCGCTCGCGAGAGGGTCCTCGCCAATGTTGCCGAGGCCCGCGAACAACAAAGTGTCGTTGAACGCAACGAACGGACCGTGGAGATGCACATCTCGGCAATTGCGAGCGCGAGCGACGGATCGACTCAGGCGGTGCCGCAGGCGACCCTCACGGCGACGCTGCGCGCCGCCCGAGAGCTCGTTGCCCAGCTCGGCGCCGCGAACCGCGACAGGGCCGAGCACGAGCGGGAGCAGATGAGGCTTCTCGAGGAACTCGCGACGGCGAACGAGAAGGCAGCCGAGGCGATCGAGGCACGCGCCGGATGGGACACAGGCTGGAAGCGTGTCAGCCGAAGCGTTGGGGCTCCCCGAAGACGCGACCCCGGCGCAGGCGAAGGCGCAGTTGGCCTGCATCGATGAGCTCGTCGGCGTGCACGACGCCGCCGCGGTGCTGCGGCGGCGGATCGGCACAATTGAGAAGGACCAGGAGGACTTCGAGCGCGACGCTCGCGATCTCGCCCGCGAGCTGGCGCCCGCGCTCAGCGAGCCGGACGCCATCACGATCGCCGACACCTTGCACGCCGCGGCGGCGAAGGCCCGCAGTGTTCGCGCGACGCGAGCTCAGCTCGAGCCGCGCGCACTAGAGCTCTCGATTCGACTCCAGGCGATCGAGGGCCGGGCCCAACACGCGCGAGACTCGCTCGGAAAGCTCGCGGCACGGGCCGGCGTCAGCGTCGTTGAGATCGAGGAGTTCTGTGAGACGGTCGAGGCCCGCGCTGAGCTACAGGTGCAGCTCGAACACGCCGTCACGGAGATCGAGGCCGCCGGCGCCCAGGCCGCTGCGGAGCTCGACGCGGCACTCGCCGATGTCACACCGGAGTCACTCACGGCGAGCAGGGTCGACGCTGAAACCCAGGCTGGCGTTCTTGAGCTTCAGCGAGCTGAGCTCGAGCAGACGATCGGCCGGCTGCACAGCGAACTGGAGCAGTCAGGCAGCGAGGAGGCGGCGCTCGCCGCGGAGCGTGAGTCGCAGGCCCGCGTCGAAGCCGTCGACGGTTTTGAGCGCTACAGCGAGCTCCGCCTCGCGGCGCACGCCCTACGAACGGCGATGGAACGTCACCGTCGCGAGCATCAAGGGCCTCTTCTAGAGCGGGCGGGCGAATTGTTCGCGGCGCTCAGCGCAAACAACATGACAGGGTTGCGGGCGATCACCACCGAGCGGCAGCCCTACCTGATGGGTGTGCTGCCGGACGACCGGGAGGTGCCCGTCGAGGGTATGAGCGCGGGGCAGCGCCACCAGCTGTTCCTCGCGCTGCGTCTCGCCAGCCTTGAGCGTCACTTCGCGACCGGCGAGCCTATGCCCCTCGTTCTGGACGATCTGCTCGTGCAGCTCGACGACACCAGCGCCCGCGCGGCGCTGGTGATCCTGGCGGAGATAGCGCGCACGACACAGGTGCTGTTCTTCACGCACCACGATCATCTGCTGGAGATGGCCCGCGAGACCGTCCCGACAGATCTCCTCGTCGAGCATCAGATCGGCGCCGAAAGCCGATCGACGTTGCGTGCGGCCTGAGCATCAGGCGGTGACCGTCGCCCTAAAGCTTGTGGCGCCCAATGTTGGCGCGCTCGTGGGCGCGAACCAGCTGCTGCTCATCGAGGGCAAGGTACGGGACAAAGGCTCGTCGGAGCCCGGCTGCCCGTTGCTTCGGAGCGCAGGCAAGGCACTGGCGGCGCCATGATCGAGCGCATCATCATCGAAAGCTACCGCCGCTTCGTTCGGCTCGACTTCGAGCCGAACAGAGGCATGAATATCATCGTTGGCGACAACGAGTCGGGGAAGTCAACGCTGCTCGAGGCGATCGCGCTAGCTCTCACCGGCAAGGTCAACGGAAGGTGGGCGAGCGAGGAACTCAACCCGTTCTGGTTTCACCGCCCGACGGTGCTGGAGTTCTTCCGGACGTACGGGACCGACGAAGCCTGCGCTCCGCCGCAGCTGCTGATCGAGCTGTACCTCAGTAATGCTGTCGACGCGTTTCAGCATCTCAGGGGCGTGCACAACTCGCAAAGGACCGACTGTCCCGGGGTGACGCTGAGAGTCGCGCCACTCGAGGAATACCGCGATGAGTTCAAGGCGTACATGGACGGCGACGCGCCTGCCGTACTACCCGTCGAGTTCTACGATGTCGATTGGCGCGCCTTCTCCGATGAGCGACTCAACCGGCGGCCACGCGAGCTGGCGGCCTCCTACATAGACTCGCGAACTATCCGCTCAACCGCGGGTGTCGATCATCACACGCGCGAGATGGTCAGTGAGCACCTGGATAGCCGTGAGCGCGCTCAGATCTCGCTGGCTCATCGCAAATCGCGACAGGAAATCACCGACGGCACGCTAGCGCCGATCAATGCACGAATCGCGGGCCACAGCGAAGGCCTCCACCACAACCCCATCGGTCTGCAGATGGACCAGTCGGCGCGAACCTCCTGGGAGACGGGGATCGTCCCTCAGGTCGACGAGATTCCGTTTGCGATGTCCGGGCAGGGCCAGCAGGCGACGATCAAGATGTCGCTCGCGATGAGCCGGACGGCTAACGCCTCCACGTTCGTGCTGATCGAGGAGCCCGAGAACCACCTCTCCCACACCAACCTCTCGAGGCTGGTCGCGCGTATCGAGGCGCTGGCGGGCGAGGATCAGCAGTTGTTCATCGGGACGCACAGCTCGTTTGTGTTGAACCGTCTGGGCGTGGATCGGCTCGTCCTGCTCCACGACGGTGTGTCCACGAAGCTCTCCGAGCTCGACGCCACAACGGTGGGCTACTTTCGCAAGCTCGCTGGCTATGACACCCTGCGACTGGCCCTCGCAGGAAAGGTCGCGCTAGTGGAGGGCCCCTCCGACGCGATCATCTTCGAACGCGCATTTCGCGATGCGCTCGGCAAGCTACCGCTCGAATGCGGAATCGACGTGATCTCGATGGGGGGACTGACGTTCAAGCGCGCCCTGGAGCTCTGCGCCGCCCTCAGCCGGGACGCGGCCGCACTACAGGACAACGACGGCAGAACACCGCCAGAGATACAAGAACCCCTCGAAGGAGTCCTTGCCGGCGGAAAGCGGGAGCTATTTGTCAGTGACCCCACGGCTGCCGAGACCCTTGAGCCACAACTGATCCACGTCAATTCGGAGGATGAGCTGCGCGGCGTCTTGGCACTCGGCGCGAGCACCGACCTCCAGCGATGGATGCGCAACAACAAGACCGAGGCGGCTCTGCGAATCTTCGACAGCGAGCAGACGATTACGATGCCCGCCTACATCGCGAGGGCGATCGAGTTCCTGTCGTGAAGCGTCTACGCTTGGCGGTCGCCGGCGGACGGAAGACACAGTCGATCATCGACGAATGCGCATCTGCGTCGGGCGGACGTCGGATCTTGGTGCTCACCTACACCCAGGCGAATCAGCAGGAGGTCGGCCGTCGCCTGGCTGGCGGCGCTCCGCTGGACGCGAGCGTCACCGTGCTCGGCTGGTTCAGCTTCCTCATGACCCATTGGGTGCGGCCCTATGTCCCACGGCTCTTCTCCGACGCCCGTCTTCGAGGGCTCAACTTCGACGGTGACCCAGGGCAATACACAACCGGCCGGGCTCGCTTCCTCGACGGCGAGGGGCGAGCGTACAAGCGTCACTTGGCGCACCTCGCCGGAGATGTCAACGTGGCGTCCTCGGGCGCCGTGCTGGATCGGCTGAGCCGGCTCTACGACACGCTGTTCGTCGACGAGGTCCAAGATCTGAACGGCTATGACCTCGAGATCCTCGATGCGCTCATCGACTCGCCAATCTCGCTGACCCTCGTGGGTGACGTCCGCCAGGCCCTTCTGCTGACCAACCCTCGCGATCCAAAGAACAAGCAGTACAAGGGCGCCAAGATCAAGGACTGGCTGGACGAGCGCTGCACGTCAGGTCGGCTAAGCGTGACCCACGAGAGCCGTACGTGGCGGTGCAACCAGTCGATCGCGGACTTCGCCGATTCGATCTTCGACGAGAGCTGGGGCTTTCCACCGACGGAGTCGTGCAACGAGGAGCTCACCGATCATGACGGTCTGTTTGCGGTCGCCCCGAAGGATGCGCCAGCGTACGCCGCAGCGCACGGAGCACTGTGCCTGCGACACAGCGCCGCCGTCGCCAGAGACGTCGACCTGCCGTTCATCAACATCGGCGTCGCCAAGGGGATGGACGTTGAGCGCGTCCTGATCTGGCCGACCGCACCGGTGGTGAGCTTCCTGCAAGACCGCAAGGCTCTTAAGACAACACCCTGCAGCTCGCTGTACGTCGCCGTCACGAGAGCGCGCGCGAGCGTTGCGTTCGTGGTCGAGGACCCCGGCAGTCTTTCGTTGCCGGTTTGGAGTCGCGCGTAGTTGGCGCTCCGCTGCAGCGGAGTGGACGCCTTCGCGGGCCGTATCCGCCAAAACCCAGGATGGCGCAGAGATTCGCTCGGCACGCTGCCTGTCGCACGGGAGGGCCTCGCCCGCCGAGAGACGCGAAGCATCTCAACTCTCGGTATATTCGGCCAGCAAGCGGCGTCTTTGACGACGAGACGCCGATCGTGAATCGCACCTCGGAGGGGATGTATGGCTAGGTGGAGAGTCCGGCCGGTTACGACTCTTATGCCTACGCTCGCCTTGCTGGCATGCCTGACAGTCACCGCATGTGGCGGCCAGTCTTCTGCGAGCGCGAAGAGTCCGGAAGCGTACTGTCGAAGCTTCTACTCGGCGGCGGCGCCGCTCCATGACAAGTACACGCAGGCAAATGCGAATGCGAAGAGCGACCCGCTAATGGGTCTCGCGACGATCTTGTCGAGCCCCGGAGATTTGGCCACCGTGTTCGACGGCATGGTTTCCCATGCGCCGAGCGACATCGAGGCCGACACGGTGGCGGTAAGGGAATCATTTCGTCAACTCCAGGGCAATCTCGCAAAGTCTGCGACCGATCCACTCGGAGGCTTGGCGAGCAGTCTGGTCGCCGGGCTCGCCTCAAACGGCTCCATCGAACGGGTCGGGAACTACCTTCAGGCGCATTGCCCCCTGAACTCCGCCATTGCCCGCGCCTACATCAAGCAGCCGGTCGAAACCGCCAGCAGCGCGTCGACGCCGACGACCACCACGCCGCCCAGCAGCGAAGGCCCACCGAAAGCGGGCACCACCTTGGTTTCGATGACTGCCGAGGGTGCTGTGAGCCTCGTCACCTCGCCAACTCATTTCGCGCTAATGGACGAACTGATCAATATCGCCGAAGGTGCTGACACGGACGAATCGCGCGTGATCTCCTTCAGCTCAAACGGAAGCCAGCTCGCAGAAATCAAGGCTCCGGAACTTACGGGCAAATGCGGCGCCGTTGAGGCCGACGTGCCAGGTCGCGGGAGCCTGATTGTCACCGAGCGGGTTGCCGTCCACCAAGCGGAAGGCATCAAGCCCGAATCATCTCAGCTCACCATCACGGCATGGAACGCGGACGGCGGGTCGAATGTCTGGAGCCACACCGAAGCCTCGGTGCACGGCTCAGGGGACTGCGAGCCGATCACGCCCACCCATGACGGGCGGTTCGCTCTGCTTAAGAGCGGCTTTACCACCCGGCTGCTCAACCTCGGCTCAGGCGCGATAACGAGCAGCCACGGCGCCAGCTTCGTGATCGGCGATTACCCGGTCAGAGAGAGTAACCCCGAAGACCCGGCCACGGCCACCTATCAGTTTCTCGATCCCGCCTCCGGCCGGGTCCTCGGGCACGTGCGCGAAATCGAGTTCTACACGGGGAACACTGATCTAGCACCCACTGGGACGTTCAAGACTGACAGCGATGGCACATCGCCGCCTGCCGGCCTCAGCGAAGATGGGCAACGCCTCATCGCGCTTGTCGGAGAACGTCACCGCCTGACGGTGTTCGCTTTGCCAAGCGGCAGAGTCCTCTGGAGTCGCGACTGGGGCACGAAGCAGTTTGCCGGACCGGAACCCTACATTTACGCCGACGCCGATGGCCTGGCGCTCGTCGGGGTGACAAATGACAAGACCGAAGAACACCAGCTGATCGCCTTCGACGACTCGCACGGCCAAGAACGTTGGACAGTCCCCGAGGGCCCGGTGTGCGGCATCACCAAACGCCAAGTGCTCATCGCGGTCAATGATCAGCTCGCAACCCTCGACACGGCAACGGGGCGCCAACTCTCCTATCAAGCGTCGTCAGGCAACGAATGCTCGGAACTCGAACCGGGAGGCCGGAGCTTTTCGACCGGCAACGAAGGAATCGGCGAACAGCGAGACGTCACCGTAGATCAGGTGCTCGAACCGTGAGCCGCCACAAGGCTGGGAGCAAAGATGAGTACTGACGCACAACGCACGGTCGAGGCGGCCGGATTGTCGAACGAGCGGGGGCTGAGCGTCCAGGTCGGCATGGCCACCCGAAAAGCGCAGACCCTCGATGACGCGCTCGGTGATGTAGTCCCCGGGGTCTCGGCGCTCCTCGGCAGCGCGAGACGGATCGTCCTCGTAACCGACCGGGCCATCCACCTCTATCGCGGGCGGCGTGCCGATCGGCCTGAAGCAATGCTCGGCTCCTATCCGCTGAGCGGGGCGGAGATCGTATTCGACGGAGCTAAGCTGGCTTTCCCAGACCGGCACGTGGTCTTCATGACGAGCTACCAAGCCGATCAGGTGCTGCGACACACATCGGTGGACAACCGCCAGAATCTCGCCGCCGACCTCGTTCGTCGCCTCGGCATCACGACCGAGCGCGGCATCGCCGTCGAGACCGGCAAGAGCCTATCCAAGACCGACCGTCTCGGCACGGTTGTCGAGCGCGTGGCGGACGCCGTGCTCGATGGAGAAGTATCGACCGAGCGCATTGGCGAGGGACGAATCGTCCTCGTAACCGACCGGTACGTGCGCGTCTATCCCGGCGACCGAGTGGCAGACCTCGGCGCTCTCTTGGCAACTTTCCCGGTCGGACCGGATTCACTGACCTATGAGGCTGACCGTGTCGCCTTTCCTGACGGCGAGGTCATCAGGTTCTCCGAGCAGATTGCGGGCACCTTGTGCGAGTCCGTCTCGCAGGCGGGACAGGACCGCGACGAAGGGGCCACACGGTGAGCTACGACCTTCTCGCCGTTCGTACGTCGGGCGAAGGCAACGAGTGGCTCTACCCGACTATCGACGCCGATAGTCGCATCCAGCTAGAGCCCCAGGAGGGTCAATTTACCAGCCTAGGGGTGACCGGCCTCTCTCTCAAAGAAGAGCTCGCTGATCGCTCATCGAAGCGCATTGCACTGCTGACCGATCTCCGACTAAGCGGCCTGGTCAGCGATAAGCGGCTCGTTGTGTGCTGTCACGAGTGGAACAAGGGGGCTCGGGCGTGGGGCGTCGGACTGGGGGCGACGCTTGCGGGGGTTGAAAACCTGGCTCGGCGGGTGAAAGAGACTCGAGAACGTCGGGGAACGCTTCTCTGCGGTCATGTTCGCACACAGTGGCTGTCGCACATCGGCTACCTACCGAGGCGCGGCATGAAAGGCCGCGGACAAGTACGGCTGGTGTACGTCGACGGCACCGAAGGTCGTGAACGTCGCTGCTACCTCGACATCGGACTGACGAAGCATGACGATGCACGGGCGGTCGCGACTGCGATCCTGACGACGACTATGCGCAGCTGGCGCGATCTGAGCAACCGCGACGCCGAGGTCGCCGCCGTGTTGGCCAGCGGCGATAGCGAGCCATCGTTCTCTGCACCAGAGAAGTCAACCTTCGGGATGTGCAAGTTGCCCGTTTTCCGCCCGGTCCGCAATTCACCGCCGGCATAGCGGACCGCTTGGCCAAGTTAGGCAGGCAGAAACGGAGTGACAGCGCTCACTGGCGGTCGTGAGGTGCCGGTCGGGGGCCGATATGGTAAATCCACCGCGTTCGGATCGCGCCCCAACGAGTCCCGCCCTACGGTAGGCTTGAGCACGTTCACCGAGTCCTTCGAAGGAGCCCGGATGGCCGCTGACACAGCGAAGCAGACAGTCGTCGACGCCTACGAGCAAGGCGCTCAGTTCGGGGCTCTCGACAACAGGTTCGTGAAGCTCGTCGAACTCTCGATGCAGAATGTTGGGCTCGAGCTGGCTCGGAACGTGACGCCGGGCGAGCGCGCCGCCTCCTGCGTGCCAGTGCAGGTCGACAACGGCTCGAAGATCAACCCCGGAGCTGTCTTGCTGCTCGAGCACCGGGTCGTCGTCGCCTGGAGCGAAGGCATTCGTCAGCCGAAGCCCCATTCGGTTACCCATGCCCTCTCAGGCGTGAGTGATGTCCGGAGCTTCAAACGGAAGGCTGGCATGTTCTCAGCCCAACTTGACGCGATCTCGTTCGTTGCGCGCGGGACCAGGCTTGAGATGGTGCTGTATTCCCAGGTTATGCATCAGCGTCTCGCGCCGATGATCAGCGGGACGCTGGACGGTAGCTTCACCTACACCTGGGGCGAGAAAACCGCGGACGACTGACCAGGCGGCGATGCCGTTGGGAATTGTTACGTAGGGCCACCGGGCCGTTGTCGAGGATCTGCTCAGCGATATTCTACGCGGCGGTCTGTCAATGGCAGCTGAACTCGATCGCGTCGTTGACGCCGCTGCTCGACATTGCATTGCGCCAATCAGCTGCAGCCTTTTCGCACTCAGATTTCGTGACCATGCAGCTCGATTGAAGACCGGAGCCCTTTTCTTCACCACCGTACCTCGCGCACTTGTCGGATGAGGCCGGAAAGATTGGCGCGATGTCGAACGTCTTTGCGTCTCCACTGCCGCAACCGGTCAGCGCTAGGGCAATTCCCGCTCCTACACCAACGATCAATTGCCGATTCGCCATGAGCTCTTGCCCCCAAAGTTATGTCGCACAGTATCTATCCCGCTAGCGAACTCTCGGTTGTTCACCGTCGCAAAAGCGCCCTGCGGCGAGGCCTTGGCGCCCCGCACCGCGATGCCTATTCGTACACGTATTGGTCGACGGGCCGGTTCTTCTTGCTCTTGCTCTTGCCGACGACCGCAACGACATCGACGACACCCGCCTTCGCTGCTGCTGGCACTACGACCGAGCAACTACCAGTGGATGCGCATTCGATCGCGGTTCCTGAAGCCTTACCGAACGTAAATGATGTGCCGCTGGTGCTAAAGCCGCTCCCTTCAATGGTTACGCGCGTCCCTCCTGCCTTTGACCCATGGTCGGCGCTGACGCTCGCGACCACGGGGGGCCCGTACGTGAAGCGATCTTTGGTCGAGAGTTTGCTCGTCCCGCCTTGGCTCGTTACCGAGACTTCCACCGGACCCGATGTGCCGGGAGGGGCAACCGCAGTTATGGACGTAGAAGAGTTGACGGTGATACTGGACGCGACAGTCGCACCGAACTTTACGATCGCGCCCGTTGCGAAGCCGGTACCCGTGATCTGCACACTGACACCGCCTTCCGGTCCAGCCTTCCGCGGGTTGACCTTCGCCACAGTTGGCGTGGTCGCAACGACCAAAGTCAGCGTGCCTGTGAACGTTCCCGGACCAATCGCGCTGTTTGCCGCCTTCACCGACACCTGGTAGCTGCCCACCTTCGTCGGCGTTCCGGAAAGCACGCCGTTCCGGCTTAGTGTCGTCCCTGGCGGTAGCGCGCCTGACGCAATACTGAACGTAGGCGCCGGCGTTCCGCTGGCGGCAAACGTGTAGCTGTACGACTGTCCGAGCGTGGCGGCAGATGGTGAGGAGGCGATGAAGTCGACGCGGCGCGCGTTTCCCCCGTTGGTGTAGGGAAAGTCGCCCTGGCCTGCCCATTCGGGCGGGCCTAGTTCGCTTTGTCCGACCACGGGCCCTGCAAGGTATTCCCAATGCTTGAGCGCCCGGCCAGATTCGGAGAGCAGTCCGACGATGTTGCCATTGGAATACCAAGCTATGTCACTGATCCCGTCGCCGTTGTAGTTACCGACGCCAGCCCATTCCGGTGGCCCGAGTTCACCCTGTCCCACCATGGGCCCCGCAAGGTATTCCCAATGCTTGAGCGCCCGGCCAGATTCGGAGAGCAACCCCACGATGTTGCCATTGGAATACCACGCTATGTCACTGATCCCGTCGCCGTTGAAGTCACCGACGCCAGCCCATTCCGGTGGCCCGAGTTCACTCTGTCCCACCAGGGGGCCCGCGAGGGCTTCCCAGTGCTTGAAGGCACGCCCGCCTTCGGACAGCAACCCAACGATATTGCCGTTGGAATACCAGGCGATATCGCTGATCCCATCGCCGTTGAAGTCACCGACGCCAGCCCATTCCGGTGGCCCGAGTTCACCCTGTCCCACCATGGGCCCCGCAAGGTATTCCCAATGCTTGAGCGCCCGGCCAGATTCGGAGAGCAACCCGACGATGTTCCCGTTGGAGTACCAGGCGATATCGCTGATCCCATCGCCGTTGAAGTCACCGACGCCAGCCCATTCCGGTGGCCCGAGTTCACTCTGTCCCACCAGGGGGCCCGCGAGGGCTTCCCAGTGCTTGAAGGCATGGCCGCCTTCGGACAGCAACCCCACGATGTTGCCGTTTGAATACCACGCTATGTCGGCGATGCCGTCGCCGTTGAAGTCACCGACGCCAGCCCACACCGGTGGCCCGAGTTCACTCTGTCCCACCAGGGGGCCCGCGAGGGCTTCCCAGTGCTTGAAGGCATGGCCACCTTCGGAGAGCAACCCGACGACGTTGCCGTTGGAGTACCAGGCGATGTCACTGAGGCCGTCACCGTTGAAGTCACTCAACGGATGGTTCGGCGGCGGCGGCGGAGGTTCGGAGCTCGCGAGATCGAGCCAGGAGGCCGTGGTCCACAGCCCGTTGAATTTGACTGAGCCGTTATGTTTGCCGGCGAGGTCCACTTCGACCGTTTGCTCGCCGGCGTGCCCGTCGGGGTCATTCTCGCTCATCACAGTGAACTGGCCGCTCGCTACGTTGCTTGAGATGACGACGGCCGTGTGGCCAGAAGTAGCATCCGATCCTCCGCCTGGACCGAAGCTGATGACGTCTCCGGCGAGCGGAACGCTGCCCGGTCCGGGCGCGCTGACGGACACTTCGGGATGTTTGCTATGCACCACTCCGACGAGGTCGGCACCTGTTTCTACTCCGCTTCCCGGGCCCGCCCAGATACCGTATATGGCCCACAAGAATCGGGCTGATAGCTCGACGCACTGGAACGATTCGTTTCCGTCCGAGTCGAAGGGCGTTGCGCCTTTGCTATGGGTCGTCGCGCATGCAAAGACGCTCCGATAGCTGTATTCGCTATTCGCATTTCCCTCTTCGCCGCAGTAGGAGGAGCCTGCGCCAGCCCCGGCCGCTGGCAGGGCGGACGCGGCAGCCGGAGTCCCTGCCGCCACGACGAGCACCGCGATGCACGCCAGCCCGTATGTTCGAAGCCTGCGACTCACGGCAGCCCCTCATCCCTATCGCCCCTGAACGTCGGGCAGCGTACCGCATTCCGCGGATTGGAACGTGCACTGGGTTCGGAGGCTCGTCGCTCGAGCTCAAACGCCCCGAAGCGGCTCTCAAAGAGGTGAGCTGCGACTTCGAGGACGCAGGATGTCGAACGCGACAGGCGCCGCGCCGTTCTAGGTTCGCGTCGCGATCGCGCCGGACTGTTTGGCGACTGTTTGGTCGGCGAGTCGGCGCACCTCGCGCATCCACTTCGCGGGGATCTCCTCCTCCAAGCGCTCGATGAGCGCGGCGTCGAGCCCGGTTGACGAAGCATCGTGTGAGGCTGCGCTTTCTCGGAGGCTGTGAGGATCAAGCGCACGAGCGATCTGGCTCGCAAGCTCAGGACGAGGCATGTAGGCCATGTACTGTTCGGTCGTGGTTAGTCGTTTGTGGCGCATGAGCGCTTGAATCGTTCGCACGTCGATTCCCTTCGCGGCGAGGCTTGTACCGAAAGAATGGCGCAGGTTGTACATCTTGATCGGCTTCAGACCGGCTTCTTTGCAGGCGACCTTGAAGGCTTCGCGAAGGGGCTTCTGGGGGGTGGGTGTGTCGAGATATAGGTCGCGCACGAAGACGAACTCGTCGTCGGCGGTCGCGTAGCCTCGTTGCTTGAGGTCCATCAGTGCTCGCGCGAGGCGCGGGGTCATCGGGATCGCCTCGGAGTCGGAGGTCTTCGTGGTGTCGAGCGCGTCCCGGACCCAGTTATCGTACGGCCGCAGGACGAGAGCGTTGAAGTCGACGGCGCCCCAGTGGAGTCCGAGCGCCTCGCCTGGGAGCCTTAGGCCGGCGTGGGCGCCGCAGAGCCAGAAGGCTTCCTCGAACAGTCCGGGGGCGCAGCTCAGTAGACGGTCGACCTCGTTGGGGTCGTAGAAGTCGTCTCGTCGCAGGACGCGCTCGCGCTCGTGGCGGTTGCTGGTTCGTTTGATGGCGGCGAGAGGGTTCCCGTCGAGCCAGCGTTGACGTACTGCGTAGTCGAAGGAGGCGGCGAGGATGTCGCGGTAGGCGTTGCGGGTCTGTGCTGCGGCTGGGGTTATGAGCATCCACGGCCGGGTCTTTCGGCGGGAGATGATCCACCCTTCGGCTTGGAGCGCGGTCGCAGTCGCGTATGAGACGCGCTGAGGGCGCTTGGCGTCGAGCGGCACGACGCGGTAGGCACCGCGTCGCCGGTGCTTCCAGGTGCCTGGCAGCTCATCGGCGAGGCGAAGCGCCTCCGCCTTGGTGGTGACCTCGATCGAGGCGCTGTGGGGTGGCTGGGCGGTCCAGCGCTCGACCGTGATCTGGCGAGCATCCTTGCCTTCTGTGATGGCCTTCTTGGCGAGCTTCTCGCTGAGCACCTTGTAGGACTTGAAGTCCGAGAAGTAGTCGCGGAGGCGGCCGTCGGCGAAGTCGGTGATTGGGGTGTCCGCTCCGAGGTCGCGGTACATGCGCTCGAACATGTCCTCGTATCCGGCGATCGTTGAGCGCTTGAGACCTTTCTCGCCGGCACGCTCGGCCATCCACCCTTCGGTCATGATTCGGAGCGTCGCGATGGAGGTCGCCTCCGGCTCGACGGGAGCAGCGAGCTCGGCGAGGATCGCCGACAGGCGCTCCTCGGCCTCTTTCGGCGTGAGGTAGTCGGAGCTCGGCTTGGGTCCGTGTCCGGCGCGCCATATGGTCGCGCCGCGGGACGTCTGCCGACCGGAGTCTCGGATGTGGGCGGGGCCGAGACGACGACCGCCCGGCTTGCTATCAGCGCCGCCGCGCCAGTACGCCCAGAAGGATCGTGTGCGGCCGTTGTTGTCTGTCTTGACCTGAAGATGCCCGGTGGGTTTCTTTGCCGTGCTCATCTCTGTCCTAGACCTCCATCGGTTCGTAGCGGCCATTGAACCGGCGGTCTGGGCTGGCGATTTTCCTAGGATTTTCCTAGAGGGCGTGGCCCTGGCCAAAAGATGCCGTTTAGCTGCGGGCTATCTGGCCGAAAATGCGGCAATTAGGGGTGCGGGCGAGGGAATCATAATCCGCGTGTCGGGGGTTCGAGTCCCTCCTCCGGCATCCACCGGGTAGAGCCAGATTCCGCTCTACCACTGGGAAAATCGGCCTCTCTGAGTCGTTTAGCGGAGCGTCAGCGAACGTCAACGGACGCCCCGATTTCTGGCAGATGTGTCCAACGGCGTGTCCAATGCGATTGGTAGTTTCGGGGACGTGAGCTGGACGACGACCAGGACCCCCGGCGTCTACGTACGCCATCAGGCTGGCTGCCCCGCAGCGACCGGCTCGCGCTGCCGCTGCAACCCTTCATATCGCGCCAGGCGGCGGGACCTGGGCTGGTCGCCGACATTCCGCTCCCGCGAGCAGGCAGCCGAGTGGAAGAGCTCCGCCGCCGCACGCGCCGAGCGGCCCGCGAAGGCGCAGGTCAGTTTCGGCGAGATGGCGCGCCTCTGGTGGACCGGTGTGTCCACCGGCGCCATCTCCAAGCGCCGCGGACGCAAGGGCGACGGGTACTCCCCTACCACCCTCGCCGGCTATCAGCGCAGCCTGTTCCGGACGTTGCTGCCAGCGTTCGGCGGCGAGGACGCCGGGGCGCTCGATGAGGGGCGCTGGCAGCAGTGGGTGGACGGGCTTGCACTCGAGGGTCTGTCGCGCTCACGGATCGCGAACCATCTCGCGGTCGCCTCCGCGATATACGGGTGGGCGTCGCGCCCGACACGCCGTCTCGTACGCGGTAACCCGGTCGTCGGCGTCGAGTTGCCGCCAAGCGACGAGACTCCGCGTGAGCGGGTGGCGACGGCGGCGGAGGCCGCCGCGCTGCTCGACGCTCTACCAGCCGATCTGCGGGTCCCGTACGCGCTCGCGTTCTACGCGGGGCTGCGCCGCTCCGAGATCCATCGGCTCGAGTGGCGCGACGTCGACCTTGAGGGACGCTCGCTCGTCGTGCGACGCTCGAAGTCGGACGCCGGCACAGGCCGCCGGGTGCCGGTCGCGGCTCGGCTGGTGCCGATCTTCGCTGCGGTAGACCCGAAGGCGGGAACGGTATGCAAGCGCTCGGTGCTTTCCGGGAAGCACGCCGCCAGGGCGAAGAAGGCCTGGACGTACCTCGACCATGAGTCTGTCAAGCCGAAACGGCGCCGCAAGCCGGCGCTCAAGCCGATCGGCCTGCACGAGGCCCGCCACACCTACGCCTCGCTGTTGGTCGCCGCCGGCTACACGCTGAAGGAGGTCATGGAGTACCTCGGCCACGCCGACCTCGCGACCACCTCCCGATACGTCAAGGTGCTGCCGCAACCCTGCGAGAACAACGCCGCCGAGCGTCTAGATGCATACCTAACAGCGACGCCGAGCACATAGCGAGAGTCGCCCGCCACGACGTGCGCCTTATGCCCGATTGCTCCGGCGGAGAGGGGGCAGCACCCTCATGCAGACCGTGCAGCGCGCCTTCCGATGTCGGGTCGGGCGGGTGTTCGTCAACTCAAGGCTTGTGGAGCCAGTCAGTTACTCCTCCGGCTACGACCCAGTTCTTCACGTTGTACGTTCCGCGGCCAGTTGGGGTCTCGTTCTGTTGGATCACTTCAATTTCTCCGCGCCCTTCTGAGCCAACAGTGCTGGCCGTCACGACAGCGGTGTGATTTGCCCTGTTCGCGCGGAACTCGAGCACATCGCCTTCTTCGGGCACAACACCCGGCGTTCCGTTGCGCTCGACGACTAACCCGCCGCCGTCCGATGGCGAGTAGTTATCGACGATTTCATTGCCGTTCGCCCGGTACGGGCGTACGCCGTACGCGAGATAGAGCCAGCGCATCGAGAGCTCGACGCACTCCCACTCGTACTCGCCATGAGCGCCGGGGAAGAACATCACGGCTCTATCCGGGCCGCCTTCGGCAATGGGGCGTGGTCCGCAGGCGACCAGGCCGTGCCAAGCAGGACCGAGCGGGACCGCTTTTGCGTAGTTGCCGGAGTCGCATTCGCCGCTCCACCATTCCGGCGCTTCGATCGTTGGCGCTTCCGGCACTTCTGCGGTGGGAGGCGGCGTCGGATAGGCCCCGGTTGTGCCCGGGAGCGCGAAGGCGGCGATCTGTGTTTTGGCGCACGGGTCTTCCGGTTTGTCTGCCGAGCAATGCACGTAGAACAGTTCAGGCCCGATCGCAAAGCCTTGGTTCTCGACCGTCGAGCTTCCTTCATAGACGCCTATGAACGCCGTGGTGCCCGGTTCTCCTGTTTCACCTGATAGCTGCTCTACCGCGAAGCCCCGGCAGTCGACCTCTGCTTCTACGCAGCCTGGGATGAGATCCACGTGATCAGCGGCGTCTGTCGCAAGGTCACGGTACCCTTCGAATGGGTGGACAGTCCACCGCGTGGTTCCGTTTGCGTTGAACACGCCTACTTGGCCCTCTACGCCGTATGCGACGCCGCCGTCAGGCAGGGCCGCGAGGCGGGGTTCGGCGAGGATCCGGGGGGGGTTACCGGTCTTCTTCTTCCATTCTTTCTTGCCTTTGGAGCTGAGCTTGACGATCGTGAGTCCGTTCGGCTGAGACCAGGGTTCGGCGCTCGCGACGAACACGGCGCCTTCGTTATTTCCCGTGGCTAGGGTGACCGAGTTGAGCGAATCGACCTTCACGTCGGCCGTGATCTTGCCCGCGCGGGAAACAAATACGACGTGGTGCTGGTTGTCTTGAGCGCCACTCGTTACTGCGGCGACACCTTCGGCGGTGGGGATGAGCGCCCACCGGCCTCGGTCGTCGTAGTCAGGAGAGCCGTCAGATTCAGGCAACGGCGTGGCCTCCCGCACCTTTCCAGTCAGCGATGAGAGGCGGAGCACTTCCTCACCGTGTCCGGTTTCGAGCGCTACGTAACAGAAGCCTTCTTTGCCGACCGTCAGGCCCTTGACTCTGCTCGGGCTCGACAGCTGGTAGGTCCACCTCGTCGCACCAGCCCTTGAGATTGCTTCGACGGTCTCTGGGTCCGTTTCCCCAAGCACAACGCAACCGCTGCCGTCGGCTGCGAGCGCGGGCAGCGGTCCGCCGCCTTCGGTTTCACGTGATGTCTCTACGCTCCCGTCAGGGTTGAAGATGTCGACGGCGTAGCGCAGGTTGTCTTCGGTTATGGGGCTTTCGAATACCTCCCGGCCTGCTACTCCTTCTGCCTCGCCCCTGCCGGCGGGGAATTGCCAGAGCTCGGTGCCAGCGGTTGACGCCGCAGCGCGAGGCACCACAGCAACACCGAATGAAGCTGCGATGAGAATGAGCGCGCCGATCAGCAATGCATCCGACCGACCCGCTGTCCTGCATCGTCCGACGTGCGGTCGAACCGCGCCCATCTCACCCTCCTGTCCCCAGCTTGAGAAGACGACGAAAAATACCTGACGCCAATCTAACCCGCGGCGAGGTCAGCCCTCAGACCCCGTGTAGCCGTGAACTCGAGGCCGAAGCCGTCGACCTGGATGCGACGGCAGCGGCGCCCGCTCCCGGTCCTTGACGAATTGTTCAAGCTCGGCGGGGCGGACCTGGACGAGCTGACCGATCGTCACGACACGCACGTGCGGCTGCACGTGTCGTTCGAAGGAGCGCACGCTCATCCCCATGCTCGCGGCGGCCTCTCTCTTGGTCAGCAGCACGCGCCTTGACGCGGTCGTTCTCACAGCGTGGTTGTTGACCGCGAGGCGCGGCGAGCGTCCCGTGTTTCTTCCGGACGATCGGGGGTGACCCAGTCGGCCGGTGGCGCGCCCGGCTCCCAGCTGCCGGCGACGCCACCGGCTTCACCTTTGAGGGTCTGGGCGTAGTCGGCGAGCCGGTCGTGGAAGGCGAGCTCTTCGCGCGGGTCTTGTCCGGCGGTGTCGAGCTGTGCGCGCCATGAGGCAAGCGCGCACAGCGTCTCGACGTGCACGGTGTCCTTCCACCATCCGTCCTTCAGGGCGGCGAGGGCTCGCGGGTAGCGGCTGTGCAGCGCGACGATCGAGCCCCAGATCTCGGCGCGCCAGGACCGGCTTTCGCCGTAGGGCTCCAGCCATGCCGGCCGCCGAGTCGACCGGCGGCGGTCGGGGAGCGTTGCGGGTTCGGGCGCCGGCGCGCCGTGGAGCCGTTCGCGCACGTACTGGGCGGCGAGCGTCGACGGCGGTGTGCCGTTGGCTGCTGCTCGGTCGCGTAGCTGCTCGGCGGCCGGGTCGGGCAGCACGATCTGGATCCGATGGCTCACCGCAGCCGCTCAAGGAGGCGAGCCGCACGGTGTCTCGCCTGTGACCGACCGCGTCCCGGCGGCTCGCGCTCGGGCTGCTCTCGGTCGTAGGCCAGGGAGGGGATCTGCGCCCGGCTGTTGCGCATCTGGGCCGCGAGCCGCTCGATCCGATCGAGGTCGCGCCCGCCGGTGCCGAGCTCCTCACGCGCGAGGTAGAAGTCTGTGCCCTCGCGGGCACGGGTCGCTTGCACGTAGCCGGTCTCTCGGCTGGTCTGCCAGCCGCCGGTGAGGACGAGAGCGCGGGTCACAGTCGCGCCCTGAGTGCGGTACGCGTGCTGGGCATAGGCGAGCCGCAACGACGTCAGCTCCTCGCCTTGGAAGGTTCCCCAGCGGCCGGTCGCGTCGAACTGCACGAGCAGCGCTCCCTCGCGGGTGATGTCGATCACTTCTCCCCTCTCCCCGTTCTCGACCCGCGGCTGCCCCGTCTCGCGGTGCTGCTCGATCAGCGCGACTCGGTCGCCGGCCCGGAGGCCGTAGTGGACGCCGGGGATCTGGATCTCGAGCTCGCCCAGCTCGCCGCGGCTCTGCCGGTGGTGTTGGGCGCGGGCGTTGAGACGGTTGATCTCCTTGTTGGATGCGTCGGTGATCAGCAGCACCTCGTTCACCGGGAGGGCTTCGGTGAGCCGGGCCCAGTCGCGGACGGCGTGCTCGGCTGCCTGCTCGCGCGTGTCGTTGAGGTGCAGTCGTCCCCGGGAGCGGTAGTGGGCGAGGGCACGGTCGGTACGCCCGGCGCGCAGGTCCGCCCAGGCACGGCCCTCCGCGGGATCGGGAGTGCGCCTAACCTGCTCCAGTTGGGCGATCGGTAGTTGTCGGGTCAGGCGCGTGAACATGCCGCCGGCGCCGATCGACGGCAGTTGCGTCGCGTCACCGATCAGCACGAGCTTCGCTCCGGTGCGGTCGGCCAGGCGGGTGAGCTGCCCGAGGCGGTTGGTGTCGGTCATCCCGGCCTCGTCTAGGTAGATCGTGGTCCGGGCGTGGACGCGCAGGCGGCCGTGCTCGGCCCGGTTGATGAGCGCGTCGATCGTGAGGGTGCGCCCGGCGAGCGCCGGGCTGTCGCGCCCGAGACGCTGTGCGGTTGACCCTGAGACGGCGATCCCGACCGTGTCCCGTCCGATGTCCTGTTCAGCGCGAGCTGCGGCATCGATCACGACGCCCTTCCCTGTCCCCGCCGGGCCGACCAGGATCGCGGCTTGGGTGGCCCCGGCGATTACGCGTAGCGCGGCGTGCTGCTCGCCGGTCAGGGTCGCGCCGATCCGCTCGGCGACGTCATCGGCCGCCGCACGCAGCGCCCGCTGGCCCGGGGACCGGCTGTGTGTGGTTGCCAGGCGGCGCAGTCGCAGCTCGATCGTGCGCTCCTGCGCGCGGATTCTGCGGGTGGTGAGCCGTCCGCCGGCGAGGCTGAGCACGCGGCCGTCCTGCAGCATCCGCTGCGCACGCACGATCGCGGTCTCGGGTGCGAGGTGCCCTACGGTCTGCTCGAGCGTCACGGCTCTCAGCTCGCCCTGGTCAAAGGTGGCGGCGCGCGTGGTGAGGCGCTCCTCGACGCACGAGTCGAGGTCACCGGCTCGGTCGTGCGGGCGCGGGGCGCGTTCGCGGAGGGTCCGCCGGTTGTAGTGGTGCTCGCGGGCGACACGCCGCCAGTGCCGTTGGAGGTCGGCGTGCGTGACCGGACGCTTCGCGCGGCGGTTCTCGAGCTTGAGATGACGCAGCTCGCCTCGCTGGGGTTGACGGCCGTGCTCGGCGCGGAACCGCTCGGCGGCGGCGGTCACTTCGCGGCTGCGTGCCGAGAACGCGTCGAGCAGCGTTTGGGGGACGCCGTCGATCTCGAAGTAGCGGCCTTCGCGGCCAGTCCCGGCGAGTACACCGTAGCCGCGGTCGTGGAGCTCGTCGGCGAGCGCTGAGCGGTAGTAGGCGCCGAGCTCCCGGGCCGCGCGGAACAACGGCCGCGACGCCACAGCCACGATCCGACCGTCCTCGCGTACTGCGCCGGTGATGACCAGATGCGAGTGCAGCTGCGGATCTGGGGGCTCGCCGCCGAGCACGCCGCGGGCGGTGGTGTGCCGGTACTCGGCGGCGATCAGATTCTCCGCGGGCTGCTCGATCACCTTGCCGTCCAGACGCCGGCGCACCGTTGGCACCGTTGCAGTGAGGTGCGAGACGGTCCGTGTGACGGCCTTGGCGTGCGCGTCCTCGATGCGTTGCCGTTCGGCATGGTCGCCGAGCGCCCATACGGCCGAGACGGACTTCGGCGCGCTGAACGTGAGGTCGATGCCTCCCCCACGATCCCCGTTGGCGCCCGCGGGGCGGATCCAACGGCCCGTGACGGGGTGGCGCCCCTCCAGCAGAGCCACGAACTGTTCGCCCTTGACCTCCTGGCCGTCGATGCCGAGCGCGGCGAGCGTGTCGGAGCTGGATAGCCACCGCCCTGGGGTCTGGGTCGGCTCCCCGGATGGGTGCAGGTAGTAGTCGCCGCGCTCCGGGGCCATCGTCTTGCCCTCCAGGTAGCGCGCGTACCCGCCTGCCTTCCCGGCCCCAATGCTCGCAGCGGTCATCACGCCTGAACTGACCGCCGAGCCGCCCCAGAGGCACACCAATGGCTGTAGACGCGTCGCTTCTTGATCCCGTATGTCGAGACGCGGGTATCGTTTCGCGCGTCAAGGGGAGGACTGGATGCCGAAGACCGACATCGGGGTGGGCGAACTGGTCGACATGATCGGCCGCGGCGAGCTGCGCCTGCCCGAGCTGCAACGCCGATACGTGTGGCCCGCGACGCGTATCCGAGATCTGCTCGACTCGCTTTACCGCGGCTATCCCTCCGGGACGATTCTCGTGTGGGAGACGAACCTTGATGTGCCGGCACGCGACCTCTCGGTGGAGCAGCAGCACGGCGCATTCGGCAACCAGAAGCTGCTGCTCGACGGACAGCAGCGTCTGACCTCGCTCTCAGCGGTGCTTCGCGGTCAGCCCCTCCGGCTGAAGAACCGGGTGCGCCCCGTGGAGATCGCGTTCAATCTCGACCATCCCGAGGGGCCACCGAGCGAGGTGATCGAGGTCGAAGACGACGCACCGCCACCAGCGGCGGTCGCCGAGCTCGAGGACGATTCGGTCGACGAGTTCGATTCCGACGGCAACGGAGCGTCCGGCCCGGACACGAAGAGCGTGCAGGAGCGGGTCAGGCATCTCACGTTCGTCGTGGCCTGGAAGGCTCTGCTCGCGGAACCTCAGTGGGTGAAGGTCTCGGACATCTTCAACAGCAGCGTGACGGACTGGGACCTCATCAAGCCGCTCGGGGTGACGCCTGAGGACCCGGCGTGGGATCGCTACACGAAACGGCTCGGCAAGGTCAGGCAGATCGCCGACTACCAGTACGTGATGCATGTGCTGGAGCGAGATCTCTCCTACGAAGAGGTCGCCGAGATCTTCGTGCGCGTGAACTCCCTAGGGATGAAGCTCCGCGGCTCGGATCTCGCCCTCGCTCAGATCACGGCGAAGTGGCAGAACTCCCTGGAGCTTTTTGAAGCGTTCGCTGAGGAGCTCGAGCAGAACTGGTGGTTCACGTTCGATCTCGGGCTACTGGTCCGCACCCTTGTCGTCTTCGCGACCGGGCAAAGCCAGTTCGGCACGGTCGGGACGATCCCGCTGGCGAAGCTCGAAGAGTCCTGGGAGCGTGCGAAGGCGGGACTCAGGTTCGCCGTCAACTTCCTCAAGACGAACGCCGGCATCGAAGACGAGTCGCTACTGGCGTCGCCCTTCGTCGTGATCCCCGTGGCGGTCGTAGGTGTGCTGCGCGAAGAACAGCTGTCCCCAGAGGAGGAACGGGAACTGCTGCACTGGCTTTTCGTGGCGAACGCAACCGGCCACTACTCGCGAGGTTCAAGCGAGTCGCTGCTGGATGCAGACCTCAGCCTGCTGTTGAGGCGAAACGGTACGGCCAACGACCTCGTGAACGTCGTCAAGCAGAGGTTCGGCCGCTTGCGCTTCACCGCAGCGGACTTCGCTGGACGTAACTCACGCAACCCGCTCTTCTCAACGACCTACCTCGCGTTGAAGAAGGCTGGCGCCCAGGACTGGCGAAGCGGTCTCGGCCTGTCGCTGACGCACACAGGCAAAGCGCATTACGTGCAGGCGCACCACATCTTCCCGAAGGCCGTGATGAGCTCGCTGGGATTCGAGAGCCGCGAGGTCAACGAGATCGCGAACCTCGCGTTCGTCAGCGGCAGCAAGAACCGCTCTCTCGGCAAGCGAACCCCAGATGAGTACATCCCGGAGATCATCGCCGCGCGAGGCGAGGAGGCCCTGCTACGCCAGGGCATCCCCACAGTTCCCGAACTGTGGAGCACCGACCGGTTCCTCGCGTTTCTCGAGTACAGGAGGGCCCAGCTCGCGGAGATCGTCAACCAGTTCCTCGACGCGGCAAGTAGCGGCACCACCGATGCGGGGGTCGATCTCGCGAGTCTGCTCGAAAGTGACGAGAACGACCGAATCGAGTTCAAGGAGACCGCCAGGGTCAACCTGCATACCGGCAGCGTCGACAAGGCGATCGAACAGGCGATCGTGAAGACCGTCGCGGCGTTCATGAACACCAGCGGTGGAACACTCGTCGTCGGCGTCCACGACGGCAGTGGCGAGCTGCGCGGGCTCGACGCGGACATCGCCACCCTCGGCCGCAAGGATCTCGACGGTTACGAGCAGCTCCTGCGGCAGCTTCTCAGTACGACCCTTGGCGCGGAGAACTCTTCGCAGATTGCCATCGACTTCCCGACGCTCGACGATCGGACGGCGTGCGTGATCCGGGTCCCACGATCACCGCGGCCCGTCTACGTCCAAAACGGATCCGATGCAGACTTCTTCGTGCGGGATGGCAACACCACCCGACGGCTCAACAGCCAAGAAGTGGTCAGCTACTGCGCGGCGCGATTCGGTGCGTCGGGTTAGGCGCGCCCTGCTTTCGTCAGGCGCGCAGCACTAGGTACCAGCCCTTGGAGCCGGGACGACCTGCCCGTCGGATGAGGCTCGCAACGACAGAAACCGCTCAAGCACGTGGTGGGTGAACTCGGCAAGCCTGTCGACCTGCTCTGGGAGGTGCCTCGCCGCCGCAACATCGCTCATCGGTAGCCGCATGCCAACCTCGAATCTCGCGCGTTTGCCAGGGCCGTCGCTGACGTCCCACATGGCGTCTGGGACAGCAATCGTGTCGCGGAGCTCGCTTGCCTCCTCGCCGTAACAGGCCAGGCCGATGCTGAACGCGGCCTCGTCGTCACCTTCAGGCGGATCGTGTGTCGAGTACAGCTCGCAGTCGTAGGTTGCGAGCCAGCTCGGCTCCGGCGGCCTAGCGGTGAGAAGCCCTCTTCGATACCGAACAGAACTTGTCGGACAGTTGATCGGCCCGCTCGGGCCGGCCGGGAGGTGGTCCAGCTCATGGACGATCCGCTTCGCCCGCCGCTTTCGGACCACACGGACTCTTACGGACGCTTGCGGGCCGTTCGCGAGTCGCGCGACGCGACACAGCCGCAGGGCGCTCACGTCACTCGGGAGGATCAGGCCTTGCGAGGTGGATCGGCCGTGCGGAAGCATCGGCGTCGTCTCCGGGCAGCTGGTGCCCGCGATCGTCAGCGCTTCGGCGAGCGGGGCCGGCGTCGAGCCTCCGCAGCCAGACCCAGCCAGGCCTCCGGTCGCGACAAGCACCGCTGCTTGGAATCGAAGGATCAGCGGTGTGCCGAAGTCCACACTCTCCTACTACCCGTTCACCACCCCGGAGGTCGAGGGGTCCGGGGTCTCGATCGATCCGGCGGCAGGCTTCGTGCTGGGTCAGGTCCCGTGTTTGGGGACGGGCTTGACCCGGACCGGCTGGAGATCGAGCTTCATGCCGACCGCGGCGGAGATTTCCTTGGGTAGTTCGAGCAAACCCGGGTCGAGCTCTGGTTCGACCCGCCCGTCTAGCTGGAGTGTCGTGCCTCCGCTGCAAGGTCCGCCGTCTCCGAACTCACGGAAAACGGCGACCGGTGGGCGTTGGGCTGGGTCGTAGAACGCCAGACGAAGGGCGACTTCATACGCCCCGGCGGCGCACGGTGGCGCCGGTCCGCGCGGGGGCTGCTTCAACGCCAGCCCGTTGAGCAAAGTGGCCACCCGTTCGATTAGAACCGGGTCGGTCACCGTTACTGGCGGCTGGCGCAGCCGCCAACGAGGCGCGCCGCGGCGGCTGCCCGGGAGCGGGTCTAGCGCGGCGGTGATGACCAACCGTCGTGTTCGCGCTGGAACCGCCTCCGCCGCGGGCCGTGGTCGGAGCCAGAACCCCTGTGCGGTGACCCAGAGTTCGGCGCCTCCGCCGGAAATCGGCAGGACGTTCGCGCTCAGCTGGAGTGGGCCGCGCGCCCGCTGCACGTCAGCCCAGCGAAACGTCACCGAGCTCGGCACTCCCGAGATCGGCGGCTCTAGCGCCACCTCGGCGGGTTCCGCTCCGGGCGGTGGATGGTGCTCCACCCACGAGATCGCCTGAGCAGGGCCGCCGGGGACAAGCCATTCCCGCGACGCACTGGCCTCCTGTGAGAACCTCTCCGGGCCTTTGCGGGCCGGCCCCGGCGGAGTCTGAACAACTGACCCGGGCGGTGCCACGAACCCGGCGAGCAGGCTCTGCACCTGGTCCTGCACGAGGACCTCGCTTTCAGCTTCGCTCAGCTGCGCGGGGACACCCGCCGCAGCCGCCTGGCCCGCGAGCACGAACACGACCACGATCGAGACCGTCCACGCGTGCCACCAAGCCCTCATCGCGCCGATCGTATCCCGGACGACCGGTGTGACCCGCGGCTGGCCTGCGGGTAGAGACAGATCGTGCGCCCAGCGCCGAGCGTGCCGATCATTCTGATCTCGTTCATTGGCGGCGAGACGATCTGCATCCTCAACATTCGGGGAAACAACGGCGGATGGGTGATCGCCGCGATCATCTACATGATCGCTTTCGCGCTGATCGCTGGACTGCACCTGCGCGCTCGCTGCCGATGAGCGCGCTCGGTTCCCTGATCGTTCCGGTCGCGATCACCAGGCCGCACCTCTTCGGGCTCATCGGGCTGATCGTGCTGTGGCTCGGGCCGACGCTACTCGTCGTATGGCTCGCCAAACGGAAGGGCCGCAACTGGGTGGTGTACCTGGTCGTCTCGCTGGTGATCGGCTGGCCGCTACCGCTGATCGCCGCTCTTGTGATCCGGCCGCGCCAGTCAGGCTGAGTTCTCGTCGTCCTCCGTGGCTGGATGATGTGAAGTCAGCGGTGCGCTGCGGAAGCGAGCAGGACCCCCGCCGCGAGACCGATCGCCAGGCAGGCAACGAAGAACACGCGGGCCGCAAACGGCAAGGATGCCCAGTGCGATGCGGACCGCGCGGATCCTCGACGGGAGATCGGCCACGCCTTCCACAGCCCCGTCATGTGAAGGCCGAAGACCACAACGAAGAGAGCTAGAACCCCCAAAACGACCATCGCCCGATCCTAGGAGAAGCATCGCGCTGGCGCGTGAGCGTAAGGTCCGCACGGTTCCGGGCGGCGGCCCGAGTGGGAAACACGAAGTCGCCTTGGAAGTGGAGCAGCCTGGCCGCTCCCGGACCACAGCGGGCGACGGTTCCGTTGGGGCGCTCGCGGGTACGGTTCGCTTATGTGGGGCGTCTGGCTTGCGTGGCTCGTTGGGCGGCGCCCATCGCGTGAACTCGTCGAGGCGGCAACGCCCCTTCACCTTCGAGAGCGCATACTGGCGCGTCGCCTGGTTCGCCGCGGAGCGGCGGCCGATGAGGTGCCGGTTGCACGCTACGCAGTCGCGGTCGCCCGTCGTGCGCAACGGATGCGCCCAACAGCGGTCGGGCTGGTGCTCTGCGCCATCGTCCAGTGCGCGCTCATCTTCTACGCGGGCCGCGATCTCGCACGCCACGAGCACGCGTCGTTTGCGGCACTCGCCGTTCTCGCGTTGCTCGATGCGTGGCTGCTCCTCAGCATCGTTGCCGGGATGCGCTTCGCGCCGACGGCGGAGCTCGCCAACATGCGCTTTCTCCAGCAGGCCGGGGACCCGTACCCGACGGATGCCGACCCGCGCCCGATGCCGATGCCGGCGCCGTGGCTCGAGATCGTCCTCGCGCTGCCGATGACCTTCGCGATCTACGACCTCACCTACGGACTTCTCACCCTCGCGGTCGACGGCAAGACGATCACCCTCACGCGCGTGATCGAACGGGGCGCCGTGTGGGCGGCGCTGATGACCGTGTTCGTGACCGCGCTCACCAAGCGCAAAACGGAGGAGGCCTCTGCACGCCCGACCGCCGGGACCCGCTCCCAGCCAGCCACACGGGCATGAGCCCCCGGCGTGTTAACCGTCGTGGGGCGACCGCCACTTAGGTGGCGAGACGACGTTCAGGTCGCTAACTGCTCGAGATCCAGCACGTACTCGAGCGCGGGCGGAGAGCGCTTTGCTACTGGACCGCGCGCTTGGAAGCCGGCGCGGGTCAGGACGCGCTGAGATGCCTCGTTGTCCAGATCACATGTCGCGGTGATGGCTCGCAACGCGAGCTCGGCCGCACCCCAGCCCGAGATGAGCCCAAGTGCGCGGGACGCCACACCGCGACCTCGCGCCGTGGCGAGCACCCAGTAACCGACCTCAGCCGTTCGTACGTCTCGGTCGATTTCGAACAGGGATATCGCGCCGAGCAGCACCTCCTCATCACCCGCGTCGACGATCAACAACCGGACCGCGGTGCCCGCGGCCATCTCTGCCGGGATCTCTGCGAACCGGCGGCGCTGCGCTCCGGCGTCTGCGGCTGTCAGGTGGCTCCAGCGCTGGATCGCCGGGTCTCTGATCGCCTTTGCGAGGTCACCAAGGTCCGTAACCCGCCAAGGCCTGAGTGTCACGACGTCGTCGCGTAGCGGAGGACTCGGGTAGGACACGGACGCCACGATCGACCGTGGCCAGCATAGGCAGGATCACGACCCCGGACCTGACACTCGATCAGATCCTGGACATGGTCGCGGCGATCGCCAGGATCGAAGCCGAGCCCCGCTATCTCGAGCCGATCCTCGAGACGACGTTGGACGGCCTTCGACGTGCATCGGTTCTGTGAGATGCTCGCGTGGTGCCTCAACGTCGCCGCTGGTTGCTGCTCACCGGAGCGGCCGTGTGTCTCGTGCTCTGTGTGGTCAGCGCGGCGAGCGGGCAGTGGACCACGGCCGTGATCTTCGCGGTCCTGCTGGTTCTGAACACCCGGGTGTTTCTTCGCTCCGACTCCTGAACCCGGCCTCCGTGCCGGGCGGCAGACCTCAGAGCCCCACGGTCAGCCCGTCGAGCGTGGCCACCTGCGCGGAGGTGAGCAACCCGGTGGCCTCCAGCGGCTGAATCAGGAGCTTGTATGCCGCGATCAGCGGCTGCTTCAGGCTCGCGGGGAGTTTCGAGTTGATCAGCGCGAGCGGGAGGCAGTCGACGCTCACGAGCGCGTCGAGCGCGGCTTTCACCGCCGCGCCCTGCGCTTTGTACTTCGCGGACCCGTCGACGAACTGGCGCGTGAGGGTGGACAGATCCGCGGGGGAGGCTACGACGGTGAAGGTCGTCGAGCCGCTCCCGACGTTGCCCGCCACGTCGGTCGCCGTCGCCGAGAGCGTGTGCGCTCCCCCGCCGAGTGACCACGCCGGTGCGGAGACGCTCGTGCAGGTGCTCGTCGCGACCCCGGAGAGGCTGTCGGTCGGAGTGCAGGTGATCGCGACCGTCGCTAACCCCGAGTAGGTCCCCGCGTTGCCCGCGTAGGTCACGGTCGGGGCGACCTTGTCGACTTTGACGGTGCGGGACGCGCTCCCCGTGTTACCCGCGATGTCCAGGCATGTCGCGCTCAGCACGATCGACGAGCCTTCGCCCGCAGAGGTGCTTTCGGGCGTGCAGTGGGTCGAGTCGACGCCCGAGCCGCTGTCCGCCCAGTTCCAGCTCATCACCACGTTCGCGCGGTTCCAGCCCGCCCCGTTCGGCGCGGGCGCCTGCGTCGGGCTCGCCGTCGGCCCGGTCTTGTCCACTTTGAACGTGTAGGAAGCGTTCCCCACGTTGCCCGCGATGTCCGCGCACGTCGCGTTCAGCGTCACCGAGCCTTCGCCGGAGGGCGTGCTCGTGGTGGTGCAGTTCGCCGGGTCGATCCCCGAGCCTCCGGTGTCGGTCCAGTTCCAGTTCACCACCGAGCCGGCGCCGCTCCACCCCGTTTTGCCCGCGGCCGGCGCCTGCGTGGGAGAGGCGGTCGGAGCGATCGTGTCCACTTTCACCACGCGTGATGCCGACGCGACGTTGCCCGCGTTGTCCTGGCATGTCGCGCTCACCGTGATCGTTCCTTCCCGGAGGAAGGCGTGCTCGGCGGGCAGCTCCCGGATTCCAGCCCGGAGCCGCCTTTGTCGTTCCAGAACCAGACCACCGAGACGTTCGTTTTCTCCCAGCCCGCTTCATTGGGCAGCGGCGTCGGGCGCCCGTTGGACGTGGGAGCGTGGGTGTCCACTTTGAACGTTCCCGTCGCATTCGAGCCCGGTCCCGCGCCTGCGTTTCCCGCGTGGTGGAAGCCCTGGTTGGCTCCGTCGGTCGCCTGGCAGCTGACCGAGTGGACTCCGTCGGAGAGGCTGCCGGTTCCCGTCGCGCTCGATCCGCTCGTCGGCAGGGCATCGGCGAGCGATACCGGCGAGCCCCCGTCGAGGCAGCTGAGCGCGGTTAGGCCGGTCGGGTAGCGGTAGTCGTGTGCGGAGACGCTGATCGGGAGCGCCGCGTTCTGCCCGATCGCCGCGGCGTTGTACCAGCCGTTCGCGCTGGGGGTCGCCGAGGTGCTGAGGTTGACGACGGGGGGCGTCCTTGCGAACTCGTCGAAGCGCATCGATTCTTCGACCAGATCGAACGAGCCGGGAGCGGTGTAGTAACAGCGCGTGATCCCGGGGCAGCGGATCGCCGACCTCTGGGCTTCCGTGAGGTCGCACACGCCGTTGTCGAAGACGCAGGCGGCTTCCTCTTGTGAGTCGAGGAAGTGAGCGATCGCCAGTGGCGATTCGCTCGGCGTGTCTTTCTGTGCGCCGGTGCGGTTGTAGAAGTTCAGCGCCAGGATGTTCATGTTCTCCGGGCGATCCTCGGCGAAGCAGCTTTCCGGTTTGCCGCATTCGAACAGGGTCGGTCCCACGACCGGGTTCGACCCTTCGTCCGAGCTCACCGCCATGTCCAGGAGGCTGCCCCCGGGGCTTTCGTACTTGATGAAATCCGGCGTCGGCGTCGTCTGCAGGAACTGGATGAACAGGTGACGAGTGTCCGAGAAGGTTTCTCGCGTTGCGAGTGTGTTGCGCACCCAGTAGTTCGCTTCATCGCGAAACGCACTGCTTGCAAAGCAGCTGGTCGTGCCTGAGCTCTCGGTGCAGCGCTCCTGGTGCGGCGGCGCGCCGTCGAGGCGCCCCCAGAGGTTGGGGAACGAGTCGTAGAAGCTGTAGTTCGGTACCGGCTGGATGTGGAAGCCGTTTTCTTCTTCTCCAGGCGCGCCATCGTTCTCGAAGTTCACGATCACGTTGCCGAGGTGTTCGTGCCAGATCTTCCCGAGCGTGAGCTGGCTCGCGCACTGCCCCGGGTCGCCGATCGCGCTGCCTTCGCAGTACTGCGGAGGCAGCATCAGCGTCTTCCCGCCTTCGAGCGCGAAAGCCTTTTCGATCTGTTCGGCGAGGTCGTAGAGTTCGACCTGGAACTCGTGGTTGACGTCGAGGACCACGACCTCCTTGGGGTGCGCAAGGGCGAACTCCCGCGTGTCGAAGAGGATCTGTTCGAGCGGCGCGCCGTCGAGACCGTGACATGTGACCGGGTGGATGGTGTAGGTGGGCCAGCTTTCCCGGAACGTGTTTTCGGGTTCGCCCGTGGAGCCGCAGACGCGAACGTCGAAGTAGCGAATGCCGTCGCTGAGCATCTCGGCGGCGCTCTTGCTGGGGTCCTGCGCCCTCGCGTAGGACACGCATGCCGACTGGAGGTCGAGGGTTTTGCAGACGGTCCCGGATGCCTGTTTGTCAAGCGACACCGCGCTTTCGGATTCGACCCCGTAGGTCCCCATGTCGTGTGCGCCGGGGATCGTGAGCTCGTTCAACGGCACGTTTTCTATGTCGCTGCCGAGATTGGCCATCCAGTCCATCCGCGAGACGAGCTTCGCCGGGCGGCTCACCGCGGTGCCCGCGCTGTTGGTGAACACCGCGCGGTATGCGTTGCCGAGGTTTTCGCTGCTCGCCGTGACCGAGAGCGTGGTCGCGAACGGCAGCACCTTGTTCGACACGTCCGACCAGGGCCCGTTGCGGTCCGGCGCCACCTGCCAACGCACCGTGGGGGTGGGCGTGCCTTCGGCGTGCGCGGAGAACTGCGCGACTTCCCCGGCCTCCTCCACGATCCCGAGCTCCGGCTGCGAGGTGATCTGCGGAGCGCTGTCCGCTGCAGCCAGCGACGCGGGCACGAAGCAGACAGCCAACACCCCTACGAGTACGACCAGCCGACGCTTCATTCCCGGACCCCCCGCCCGTGATCTTCTTTCGGCCCGGACGCTCAGATTCCGCGCCCGTCGCCACACCCCCCAGCAATCACGGTTCCAGATACCGACCCGCGAGCGCCAAGCATAGGGGAGGGGTGGGATCTGCGTCGCCCGATCGACACAATCCGCCGATCGCGAAGGTCCCGATCTCGATACCGAGATCGTGGAGCGGCTGGAGCCGCAAGCTAACCCGTGAGCGTGGCCGCGGCGTGCGTGGGCGTCCCACCGGGCGCGAGCGTGAGGGTGAGGCTCAGGCGGCCGTCGTGGCGTCGCAGCGATCCACGCGCCGCGCGACCGAGACGCACCCCGAGCGTGAACTCCCCGCGGTGCACCCCGAACTTCGCCGCGCCGAGCCACACGTGCACCATCCGGGTGCGCCCGTGAGCGACGTGAATCCGAACCGCGGCGCTCAAAGCGATCCTGCCGTGACAGCTCGAACCCGCGCGGCACCGCAGCAGCACCCGGACGAGCCCTCCGCTGCCCATGTGCAGATGCGTGCGGACGAGTTTCAACAGCGCCGGCTCCGCGAGCGATTTCCCGAGCGAGGGCACGCTCGGCGTCGGGGTCAGCGGCGCTCCTTCAAGCGGCGTGAGAACGGCGGTCTGATAGGCGCTAACCGTCGAGCCCGTCGCGACGAGCACTCTCCCGCCCGCTGCGCTCGGGGAGGCGAAATGATCGATCACCGGCGAGGGCAACGTCTCGGTGTAGCGCGCTTTGCCCGTGGCCGGTTCGAGCCCGTAGAGCTTCGTGCCGCCGCCGGAGAAGCCGCCGGTCGCCACGACCCAGACGAGCCCTGCGGAGACGATCGGCGGGCCGAACGCGTCGGAGGGGCCACGCCAGAGCGGTTCGAAGCTGCGCGCGGCCGCGTTGAACGCGAGCGCCTGCGTGCCGTTCGTGCAGGGGATGTAGATCACGCCGGACGCATAGGCGTCGCCGCCGAAGCTCCCCGACCCGCCGCAGACCTGATGTTCGTAGACCGCGGGACCGCCCACCGAGGACTGGTTGAGCAGGTAGCCCGTGCCGTTCTTCCCCGCCTGGAAGAGCAGTCCGCCGGGGAGCAGCTCGGGCGCGCCCGAGGAGAGGTCGCGGTCGGTGTTGCTGTCCGTCTGCCAGGTCGGAGGCTCGAACGCGCTGCTCACCCCGAGCGCGGGGTTGAGCTCGACGACAGCGTCGGAGTCGTCGAACACGGTCGCTTCCTGGCCCGACTTCGGGTTGGGGTTGCCTGTGCTCGCGAAGATCTGCCCCGCGCTGTTCACCGCCGGTCCGCCCGTGGCCCAGATCGCTCCGCCTCCGGTCGACTGCGCGGAGTCGATCGGCACCTGCCAGAACGATGCGGGCGCGCCGCTCTCCGGCACGGACACGACCGCACCGCGGTAGGTCGAGCAGTCACCGTCGTTGCCCCCGTAGCCGAACACGACGTTGGAGCCGTCGAGGTTCAGGGCGGTGCGCTGCAGGATCGCCTTCGGGTCCGCCCCGGGCGGATCGACCGCTGTGCTCAGCACCCGTGTGCCGTCGCTGAGGCGAAAGCCCTCGAGCACGTGCTGCGCTGCGCTCCCGTTCCAGGTGTCCGCGACCGCGTAGAGGACCCCGGCCGCCTGATCGATCACGGGCGTTCCCACGATCCCCACGGTGGGTTCTATGTCCCCGCACGGAAGCGCGCTCTTCGGCACCGGCGTCCCTGCGCTCGCGTGCCAGACCACCGCCCCGGTCGAGGCGTCGAGCGCGTACACACCGTCGCCCACCGTCGTCACGTAGACCCGCCCGCCGAGCACCAGCGGCTGGCCCCAGATCGGGGCTCCCAGGTCGGGGGACTGCCAGGAGAGCGTGGGTGTGAGCGGACTGGTCCCGTCCGGGTCCACGCCGCTGCGTTCGGCGTCGTGGTGGTAGGTCGTCCAGCTCACCGCTCCCGCCACGGCGGGGCAGAGCGCAGCCACGACCGCCGCCACGACGGCGAGCGTCCAGCGACGCCTGCGCCCGGAGAGCGCTGCTCGAAGGTTCACGTGAGGCTCCATTGCATCCTCACCCCACACTGCCCCGAGCGGCCCCGCTGAACCGATGTTGGACGGAATGCCGACGAGCGCCCACCGCACGCGATCGCTCGGCGCGCCGGAGCGCTGCGGCTCAGACGCTGCGCAACGCGGCCGCGGGTGCGAGCCGGGCGGCCCGCACCGCGGGGTAGAGCCCCGCGAGCGCTCCGAGTGCGAGCGCCAGAACCACCGCGCCCCCCGCCGAGGCCGCGGGAACGACAGTCGCCCAGCCCTGCAAAGAGGCGTATCCCGCCGTGGCCGCAGCCCCGAGCGCTATTCCTGCACACCCTCCCAACAACGACAGGAGCACGGACTCCCCCAAGAACTGAACGCCCACGTGTACCGCGCGGGCGCCGAGCGCCCTGCGCAGCCCGATCTCCGGGCCGCCGCTCGAGCACGGAGATGACCATCACGTTCGCTATCCCCACGCCCCCCACGAGCAGCGCCACCGCACCGAGCCCGAGGAACACGGCGGTGAGCGTGCTCTGCGCGTCCGCGCGGGCCTGCAGCGCTTCGGAGGGCCGGCTGACCTGCGTGTCTTCGGGGCTGGCCGGGTAGGCCGTCGCGCCGAGCAGCGCGTCGGCCTCGCGCACCTTCTCGGGGTCCGCGCGCACGTAGACGATGCTCGCGTGGCGGCTCGTGCGGAACAGCCGATGAGCGATCGGGTAGCCGATCAGCGCCGCCCGTTCGATTTCCGGTGCGAGCGGGACGGGGCCCATGATGCCCGCCACCGTGAACCACGTTTCGCCGATGTAGACCTGGACGGGACGGCCGTCGACCTCCAGGCGGCGCACGCCGAGCCGGCGTGCCGCCACGTCGCCGAGCACGACGAGCGGGAAGTGCTCGTTCGCCGCATCGAGGAAGCGTCCCGCGAGCATGCGCCCGCCGAGCGTGGCGAGCAGCTGCGGTTCGCTCGCCTGCACGCTCAGGCCGCTCGTTTCCGCCTTTTCGATGAACGGGCTGCGCCGCACGGTCCGTTCTGAGACGGCTGCTCGCCGCGGCCGCGCGCCGCACCGCTCTGGAGGATGGCGCACGGCGCCCACCGCCGCTTCCGGCAGCGAGGCCGTTTCGCCGGAGAAGTTCTGTCCCGGGCGTCACCGTCAGGAGGTTCGTTCCCGAGTTCGTTCAGCTCGGCGACGAGCCCCGCTTTGCTCGAATCGGAGATGCCGAGCACGGCCACCATCGCCGCGATCCCGATCGCCACGCCGAGCGCCGAGAGCGCGGCGCGCAGGCGGCGCGTGCGCAGGCCCACGCTCGCCACCCGCAGCGCGTCCGCCGCCAGCAGCCGGCTTTCAGGTATCCGTGGTTGCTCCGCGAGTGCGCGCGGCGACCGCGGCGAGGCACGCGCGAGAACGCCGCCGCACCGTGCGCACGACGCCGCGGCGGGCCTCACGGCGCCTCCTCGTGGATCAGGCGTCCGTCGCGCAGCTCCACCCGCCGCGGCAGGGTCGCCGCGATCTCGCGGTCGTGGGTGATCACCACCACCGTCGTGCCCTGCGCGTTCAGCCGCTGCAGCAGCTCGAGGATCTCGCGGCCGTTGCGCGTGTCGAGGTTGCCCGTCGGCTCGTCCGCGAGCACGATCGCGGGTGAGCTCACGAGCGCCCGCGCGATCGCCACGCGCTGGCGCTCGCCGCCGGAGAGCAGCGCCGAGGTGTGCCCCACGCGGTGGCTCAGGCCCACCCGCTCGAGCGCCGCGGCCGCGGCACGGCGCCGCTCGCGGGCCGGCGTGCCCGTGTAGAGCAGGCCGGTCGCCACGTTCTCCAGCGCGCTGTCGGACTCGATCAGGTGGAACTGCTGGAAGACGAACCCGATCCGCCGCGCGCGCAGCGCCGCGAGCTGGCGGTCCGAGGCCTCGGCGACGTCGAAGCCCGCGATGCGCACCACCCCGCTCGTGGCGCGTTCCAGCGTGCCCATCACGTGCAGCAGCGTCGACTTGCCCGAGCCCGACGGCCCCACGATCGCGCACAGCTCGCCCGCGCCGACGCGCAGGCTCACGCCGCGCAGCGCCTGCACGTCGCCCGCGTAGCGCTTGACCACGTCGCGCAGCTCGAGCACCGCGCTCATTCGGACTCGATCACGCTCATGCCCTCGTGGAGCCCGCGGGCCTTCGACCTGGACGTAGCCGCCCGAGAACATCCCCGGTGTGACCGCCACCGGCGTCGGCCGCCCCGCGCGGAGCGTTTCGATCGCGTAGCCGCCGCCCGCCGTCGCGATCAACGCCGTCGCCGGGCACGGTCAGCACGTTGCGGCGGATGCTCTTCACGAGTTCCACGCTCACCGGCGCCTCGTCGAGGTGCCTCGACCGCATGGTCGAGCGTGATCGTCACCGTGATCTTCGCTTCGCTGTCCCCGCCGCTGCCCTGTTCGGGGTTCCCGACGACGGGCGCGCTCGCGACCGTGCCCACGCCCGTGATCCGCCCCGGCGCGGTCGCTTCGCCCGGCAGCAGCACCCGGACCCGCTCGCCGAGGTGGGCGAGGCGCTGCTGTTCGGGCTTCACCTTCGAGCTGCACGATCTGCTCGTGTCGAGGTCGTCGAGAGCGCGGGCTCGCCGCCTCCCGCCGCCTGGTCTTCGCCCGTCGCCCCGCTGTTTTCCGAGTTTCGGGGTTTCGCCCGATTTCGGGGGTCGAGGCGCCTTTGTGCGGTTCGTGCCTTCTTCGATTCCTCTTTTTCGGCTTGCTCGCTTCGTGTTTTCCGATTTCGGAGTTCGTGCTTGCCGAGGCCGGTTCGTTGCCTTCTTCAGCCGGCGGGGCGGCGTTCGCGGGGTTCGCGGCGGGTGGCGGGTCCTGGCCGAGCGACGACCTTCAGCGCGGTCACGCGCTGGGCGCTCGGCGCGAAGACGATCCGGCCCAGTTCGACGCGGCCCGTTTCGCTCAGACCCTCGGCGTGCTGCCAGCGGCGCACGGCCGCCGCCGTCGCTTCGCTGTAGGCGTCCTCGTCGCTGATCGCCCCGTAGGGGTCGTAGCCGAGCTCGATCAGGTTCTGCGTTCAGCTCCGCTCACGTCCGGCCCTTCTGAGACACGCCTCGGCTTCAGCGCCCGGTAGGCGGGCACCGATCCGTACATCAGGACGACGGGCAGGTTGTCGATCCGGAACAGCACGCCGCCGCGGCCGACGTCCGCGCCGACCGCGGGCAGCCAGGTGAAGGTGCCCGCGAGCCGGTCATAGACCACCCGTTCGCCGCCGTAGCCGAGCGTGCCTTCCACGCGTCGCGCTTTCCGAGAGCGTCCGTGCGCGCGAACGCGCGCAAGCGTCTCCCCGGCGGGGACCCCGTTGCCCGAGCGCTTCGGCCGCGAGGAGCCCGGAGGCGAGCACGATCGCCGCGAGCGACCGCGAGCACCGCCAGCGGCGAGCGCGGCCGCCGCGGCGAGCCGACCGGCCGGCGCCTCGGGTGCGCTCTCGGGGAGCAGCCTCGGACGCTGTCGCTCGCCTGCCACCGGCTCAGCCTTCGCTCGAGAGCGAGGCGCCCGCGCCGCCGCCGCTTTCGCCTTCACTGCTGTGGCTCGTGCGTCGCGCCCGGCGCCGTGCGGCAGCTTCAGCTTCGACCATGAACTTCTGGCAGGTGTTCTGGGCCTTCTGGAAGCCTGGGCTTTCCGGGTTCGGGCCGCTCCCCGGGTGCCCGTGGATCTGGATCTGGATGCCTCCCGCCGCTCGACGCTCGCGTGCACTTCGATGCCGTGTTCGCGCATGCACCGCGCGAACTTCTGCACCGCTTCTTCGCGTTCGACCTTCTGCTGCGGGCTGAGGTCGACCTTCTTCGGCTGCGGCTGGTACTTCTTGCAGGCCGCCTGCGCCGCGTTCATCTTTTCCTTGCCCACCGGGCCCTTCGCGCCGAGCTTGATCGCCTGCCCGCCGCCCGGGGGCGTGCCGATCTGCGCTTCCACGCCGTGTTCGCGCAGGCAGCGCGCGAAGTCGGCGAGCTTGGCGGAGCTTTCGCGTTCGCCTTCCTGTTCTGCGGCCGCCGAGGCGCTCGGGCGAGGACCCGCCGCAGGCCGCGAGCGGCAGCGCGACGGCGAGGCTTGCGAGCGCGAGGATCAGATGCGCCGTGCGCGGGCGGGGAGCGGCGCGATGTGGGGGCGGGCGCGGACATGGAGCTCCTTTTGCCGGGTGGAGCCCGCGAGCCGATGCCGCGGGCGCTCCACATCAAGCGCGCCCGCGCCTGAGAATCGCCTTAGAGGATTCGAGGAGCTTCGTGAAGCGGCTCGGCGCCCTTCAGCTCGGCCTCGGTCATCGCCACGGCCGGAAGCTCGAGTGTCAGCCGCGCGCCGCCGCTCGGGATCGTTCGCCGCGTGCACAGCGCCCGCCGTGCGTCTCGGCGAACTGGCGGACGATCGCGAGGCCGAGGCCCGAGCCGGGACGCGCGCGCGCCGCCGCGGCGCGGTAGAAGCGGTCGAACACTCGCGGCAGGTCCTCGGGGTCGATCCCCGGGCCGTGGTCGCGCACCTCGAGCCGCCCCGGACGCACGTTCACCTCGATCGGTCCCGCTGCGGGTCCCATTTGCACGCGTTGTCGAGCAGGTTCGCGATCGCGCGGTCCAGTCGCGCGGGCGACGCACGCACCAGGCACGGCTCCGCGTCGAGCTCGAAGCGAGCAGCTCCGGCGAGTGCAGGCGGGCGCGGGCGACCGCGCCCTCCGCGGCGCGGTCGAGGCGCACGTCCTCGAGCTCGGCCTGCTCGACCTCCGTGCGCGAGAGGTCGGTGAGGTCGCCCACGAGCACGGTCAGCTCGCGCAGCTGGGCCTGCGCGGCCGCGACCACGCGCGCGCGCTCGGCGGGCGCGAAGCTTCTCGCCCAACGGCCAGCGCGTCGAGGTTCGCCTGCACGCTCGTCAGCGGCGTGCGCAGCTCGTGCGAGGCGTCGGAGATCAGCTGGCGTTGCGCGAGTCGCGAGCGCTCGAGCGCACCGAGCATCGTGTTCAGGCTCTGCGCGAGACGGCCGAGCTCATCCTCGCCGCCCTCCTCGATGCGATGGCCGAGGTCCTGCGTGCGCGCGACCCGTTCGGCCGCGCCCTGTGAGGCGGCGCACGGGACGCAGCGCCGCGCGCGAGACGATCAGCCCGAAGGCGGCCGCGAGCGCGATCCCGCCGAGGCAGACGATCGCGAGCACGAGGCGCAGCCGCGAGAGCGTGCCGTCCACGTCGGCCAGCGGCACCGCCGCCTGCCACACGCCGCCGCCCGCCGCCCGCGCGGTGAAGGTGCGCGCGCGTGCTCCCGCCACCGTGATCGTGCTGAAGAACGGCTGCTGCCTTGCCCGCCGCCACCTCCAGCGCCTTCGAGCTCACGGGCAGCTCCAGCGCGGAGCGCCGACTGCAGCACGCTGCCGTTCGCCCGGAACAGCTGCACGTAGCCCACCGGCCGCTCAGTTTCTGCTTCGGCAGGATCAGCGAAGGTGCGGCGCGCGGCACCCCCTTCGCCACGAGCGCCTTCTCGATCGCCTGGTGGGAGCCTTCGATCGTTTCGCGGCGGACCGTCACGACTTCCCCGTGCGGGCCGCGATGGCGTTCGGTGTGGATCGCGAGGTTGCGCACGGCTGCTCCTCCGCCGGCTGACGCCTTCGACGGGCATCGGCGCTCACGGCTCGACGCCGCGGCCGATCGCCGCGGCCGACTCCTTCGGCGGAGGATTCGCCATCCGACGCGCGCCGGGCTTCACCGCCGATCGGGGCCGCGCGCTGATGCGCACCGATTGCGAGCCGCCCGGGGTGACCATCGCCTCGAGGTTCCGATCGACCTGACCGAGCAGCTCGCCGCGCGTGACGAAGTAGACGACCACGGAGGCGATCACGATCGCCGCGGCCACCGCGGCGGCCGCGAGCACGACGGTGCGGCGCCGGAAGCTCATCGCTCCACCGCCGCGGCGCACGCCTAGGCCACCTTCAGGACGTAGCCCACGCCGCGCACGGTGTGCAGCAGGCGCGGCTCGCCCTCCGCCTCGGTCTTGCGCCGCAGGTAGCCGATGTAGACCTCGAGCGAGTTGGACGCCGGGCCGAAGTCATAGCCCCACACCCGCTCGAAGATCGTCTCGCGCGTGAGCACCTGGCGGGGATGGTTCATCAGCAGCTCGAGCAGCAGGAACTCGGTGCGCGTCAGCTCCAGCGTCCGCTCGCCGCGACGGGCCTCGTGCGCGACCGGGTCGAGCTCGAGGTCGTCGAAGCGCAGCGTCGTGTCGTCGCCCTCCCAGCCCGTCCGCCGCAGCAGCGCGCGCAGCCGCGCGATCAGCTCCTCGCGCGCGAAGGGCTTGGCGAGGTAGTCGTCGGCGCCGGCCTCGAGACCGGCCACGCGCTCGCCGAGCTCGGCGCGCGCGGTCAGCATCAGCACCGGCGTGCGGTCGCCGACCGCGCGCATGCGGCGGCACACCTCGATGCCGTCGATGCCCGGCATCAGCACGTCGAGGATCACCGCGTCCGGCGAGGCGACCGCGAGTGTGCGGATCGCCTCGCGCCCGTCGCAGGCGACGTCCACGTCGAAGCCGTTGAGGCCGAGCAGCAGCGCGAGCGCTTCGCGCAGGGACGGGTCGTCGTCGACCACGAGCAGCCGCATCTGCTCGATCTTGATCGCACTACCTGAAAGGAAGCTGAACGGTGGAGTCGCGCGCAGGGTTGAAGGGTCTAACCCGGCGGGATCGGCTCTGCGAGCGCCGCCCGTGCCGGAGCGGCGGGGAAGGGGTCCGCGAAGTACTGCGTCTCGTGCACGACGAGCCCTTCGCTGAACTCCATCACGCTCACCGACTGCGTCGTCGCCCCGTCGTAGGTGATCACGCACTCGCTCACCCACAGATCGCCGCCGCCGAGGATCCGGCGGACGCTGAAGTGACGCTCGGCAGGGTGTCCGCCGCGCTGAGCTTCGATCTTCGAGCGCCCCCTGAAGCGCTCGCCCGACTGCGGGTAGTCGAGGATCGCGGCCGTCGCGTAGATCGCGTGCTCGGCCTCGATCTCGCCGCGCTCGGAGGCCGCCCAGTGGGCCTCGATCCGAGCGCGGATCTCCCCATCGCGATCGACTGCGCTGTTCACTCGCCCAACCTCACGATCCCCCGGGCAACACGGCGCCGCCGATGCTACTCCGAGCGGGGGCCCCTCAACCGTCGAGGTGACCACCGCTCACGCCGCTCGACCGCGATCAGCTCGCCGCGGTCAGGCCCCGATCGTCACGGTCGAGCTACTGGCGCTCCTGAAGTGCACGCGCGCGTCGCTCGGCCGCCTCCGCGCGGCGCAGCGCATCCTGAGCGCGCTGGCGCGCGCTGGCTGCTCGCAGTGTCGCGGCACGCGCCCGAGCGGCCGCGTCAGCCCGCAGCTCTGCCGCCGTGCGTGCGAGTCGCGCCGACCGGGGCTTCCAGCTCGTCCTGTTGCCGATCGAGTAGCTCCTGAATGCCGTCTGCACCGAGCTGGGTTCGGTCGGTCTGCTCCTGTCGCGCGTCGCTTCGCTCCTGCCTGTGCTTGATCTGGGACTGTCGTCGTTGCATCCTCTGAGGAGGAGTGCGAGATGACCGACTCCACGGCCGCCAGATCCAGATCGAGATCGGCCTGCTCGCGATCGATTCCCGCTTGCTCGCCGTCCACGATGGCCTGTTCGCGATCGGTGATGCTCTGATCGAGATCACCGATTGCCTGCTCCTGCTCGAGCTGGCGCTGATCAATCTGGTGCTGTCCTGCGCTCTGCTCTGCGTTCATGGCTCAGACCTTCTGTTGAGGTTGACGATGTCGAAGTCGAAGTGAGGGCGGCCGGAGTTGAGGGAGGGTCGAGCGGCGCGGGCCTGCCGATGTAGTAGCCCTGTGCGAAATCCACTCCGAGCTCGCGGACGACCCCGAGGGCGGCGGCGTCCTCGACGCCCTCTGCGACGGTCTGCAGTCCGAAGGCCCGTGCGAGCGTGACCACCGCTTCGACTACGTGCCGGCTTGCGGGGCTCGGTGGCGAGGTCCCGGACGAACTCCACGTCGATCTTCAGGAGGTCGACCGGCAGATGCTTGAGGTAGGTGAACCCTCCGTAGCCGCTGCCGAAGTCGTCGAGCGCGAGCTTGCAGCCGAGCGCGTGCACGCGGTCGAGGAAGATGGTCGCCGCTGCCTCGTCGGCGATCAGTGCCGTCTCGGTGATCTCGAACACCAACGAGGAGGGATCGGCGCCGCTCTCCCTCAAGCCGCGCTCGATCGTGTCCACGACCACCGGATCGCCGAGTCGAGCGCGCCGAGAGATTGAGCTGAACCGGGCCGAGTTCGGCGGCGATCTCGCTGGCGCGTCCGATCACCCAGTTGTCGATCTCGCCAATCAGTCCGTAGCGCTCGGCCGTCGGAAGGAAGCTGTTGGGCGGGACGATCTCGCCATCCGGTTCGCGCATGCGCAGCAGGCAGCTCCCGCTGGACGACCCTTCCTGAGGCGAGGTCGACGATCGGCTGAGGAAGGCTCGAGACGATCCTCGGCAAGCGCATCCCGGATGCGCCCGATCCAGGAGAGCGTCTCCACGTCGCGCTCCATCACAGCCTGACGCTGCTGGCGCTCGGTGATGTCTTCGAAGAGCACCGCGCAACCATCGACGCCTTCGTCCGTCACGAACGGTGCGACGGTGAAGGCAACCGGCAGACATCGTCCGTCGCTCCGGGTGAAGCTTCCTCCTCGACTCGTACCGGGCCCGCCCCCGTTGTTCGCGTGCATGATCGGACACCTCTCGGGCACGCAGCACTCCCCACCGGAGAGGCGTGCGTGCACGAGGTCGTGCAGCCGATCTCCTCTCACTTGTTCGGCCGACCAGCCGAGGAGTCTCTCGGCCGCTTTGTTCATGTAGATGAGCCCGCCCTGAGAGTCGAGCGTGCACAACCCCTCACCCATGCCGTCCGCGACCGCAAGGGCGTAGTTGCGGGCGGCCACCAGCGCGCGCTCGGATGCGACGCGCTCGGTCACGTCGACGAGGACGCCGATCCTGCCCGCCGCCTGCCCGTCGTCATCGAGTATCTGACGAACGCGCACGTCGCGCCGGGAAGCTCGAGCCGTCCTTGCGCTGCATCATCAGCCGGCCGTCCCAGCGCCCGACACGCTCAGTGACAGCGATCGCCTCATCCCCGGCCAGGCCATCGGCCACCAGAAGCTGTGCGGCGCGGCGACCGATCGCCTCAGAGTGGGAGCGGCCGAACATCTCCTCCGCGGCATCGTTCCACCTCGTCACCTCACCGGCCTCGTCGAGGGCGATCACGGCGACGTCGACCTCGTCGAGCAGCGCGGCCTGCGTCAGGATCTCGGCCTCGGCCGCGCGGCGAGCCGTTGTCTCCTCGTGCGCGACGACCACGCGCGCCGCCCCGGGCCCGTCATATCGCGTCGCGCGTAGATTGAACCACCGCTCCTCCTCGGGACCGTGGCAGGGGTACTCGATCGTGAACTCACGGCTCGTGCCGGCGATGATCTCGCGGAGGGCGGTCGCGGTGCTCGCCGCGCGCTCGTCATTCGACCCGTCGCAGGCCGCGAGGTAGTTCACGCCGATCGATGCTCCGGCGCCCGCGTCGTTGGCGCTCGCGAACTCACTCCACGCCCGGTTGCACATGATCACGTCGCCCACCGCGTCGAGCACCACGATCTCCGTCGGCAGCGAGTCGAGCGTGGCTTGGAAGAAGTCGCGCGCACGCGCGAGATCCTCGGCGGCGAGGTGCTGCTCGGTCACGTCCTGGGTCGTTCCTCGGACGCACGTCAGCTGACCGCTCGCGATCCGTATCGCTCGAGAGCGCGTCTCGAGCCATGCGTGTCCGGCGGGCAGGTCATAGCGGCAGCGCCTGATCGATTCCTCGCGCTCCCCGCGGACCAGCGCATCGAGATCGTCCCGCGCCAGGTCGCGATCCTCGGCCGTCATGGGACCGAGCAGCTCCTCGAAGCTCACCCGGGCGCCAGAGAGCTCCGCGATCTCCGAAAGCGCCTGGAAGACCACAACCTCATCCGATCCCGGCCACCACTCCCAGCTCGACAGCCGCGCGGCCTCATGCGCTTCACGTAGGCGCGCCTGCATTGCGAGCAGTCCGACGTCGCCCGGCTCGAGCGGAGTCTGCTCCCCCTGCCTTCGCCGAATCGAGCCTAGGTGCATTTCGACGCCCGCGTAAGGCGTCGTATGAGCATGCTTCCCTCGACCTCATCTCCTGCCCGCCTGGCCGCATCGCTGTGCTCGGAACCCCAGGTTTGCTTCCCCTGGGCGACCGCGACGTTCAGTCCTCGGAATGACGTCGGCGCGAGTCGGCGGGACTCCCCCATATGAGAACGTCGACAAATACCAGGGCTTACTTGAGCGCGCGGCCGCGGTGCCGCCGATGCCATTCCGAGCGGGGCGCCCTAATCGTCGAGGTAGCTCACCGCGCTCACGCGCTCGATCGCGATCGCGATGATCAGCCTGCCCACCGATGCGAGCGTCTCGTCGGTCTGCTCCTCCGCGGGCTCCGCGCCCGTGATCCGTCGCGCGATCGCGGCCGTGGCCGGCCAGATGCCCTCGTGCAGGATCTCCGCAGCACCGGAGAAGGTCGCCGAGGGAAAGGGCTGCTCGGAACCCATCACGTTCAGCGACGCCCAGCCCGTTCGTTCAATCTGCCTGACCTTCTGGCGTCCCTTCACGCTCGAGATCATCAGCCGCTCGCCCTCGCGGGTGAAGTAGACGACCGACTGGCTCGGTCGCCCGCTCGGCGTCTGGGTCGCGAGCACGCCCACCATGCGCGAGTCGAGCAGCGCTTCGAGCGCGGGCGTCAGCTCCCCCATCTCATTCACCCCGCACGGGGTTGGAGAGCGTCCCGAGTCCGTCGATCTCGATCTCGACGGTGTTCCCCGCGCGCAGGAAGCGTCCCTGGGCCGCGCCCACTCCTGCCGGGGTGCCCGTCGCGATGATGTCGCCCGGAACGAGCGTGATCGTCCTCGACAGCCACGCCACCAGCTCGGCGGGACCGAAGATCAGGTTGGCGGTGTTCCCCTCCTGGACCTGCTCCCCGTCGATCCGCGTTCGCAACGTCAGATCACCGAGCTCGCCCGCCTCATCGAGCGTGACCAGCGCGGGACCGCACGGCGCGAAGGTGTCGATCGCCTTGCCGCTCGTCCACAGCGGGTTCTGGATCTGCAGGTCGCGCGCGCTCACGTCGTTGCAAGGCATCACCCCCGCCAGGTGGTCGAGAGCCTCCCCCTCGGAGACCCTGTGTGCGGTGCGCCCGATCACGAGCGCGAGCTCCGCCTCGTAGTCCACGTACTCCGGGTGCGCGGCGGGGAGCACGATCTCCGCGCCGCTGCCCGTGAGCGAGTTCTGGAACTTCGCGAACCACATCGGCGCGCTCGGTATCTCCTGCCCGCTCTCTTCGGCGTGGTCGCGGTAGTTCAGGCCGATGCAGATGATCTTCTCGGCGTCCGGCACCGGCGCGAGCAGCTCGGCCTCCGCGAGTGCGAGCCGCTGCTCGGCCGCGGCGGCCTGCTCAGCGAGGCTCCGAAGGCCCTCCGCGTCGAGCTCGGCGAGCAGCCCGCGCACCGTGCTCGCCGGAGGACGCTCCAGCGAGGAGAGCGGGACGATCTGCTCGCCGAGCAGCACCCCCGCGCTCTCCACGCCCTCGTTGCGGTAGCTCACGATTCTCATCGGCTACTCACCCGCCCCGGGGATCTCGATCGGCGCTTGGGCGGGGCTCAGCTCGCCTCCGCTCGCGCGGCGGTGGATCGTCGCGAGGTCCTCGCCTGCCGCCGCCGCCTCCGCGACCCGCGCGGGATCGACGAACGTTCCGATCGGGTTGCTGTGGAACTCCGGGCTCGTCTGCATCCACTCCCTCGACTTCGACCAGTCCCCGAAGATATCCGTCTGCAGCTCCACACGGTTGCCGTCGGGGTCCTTGTAGTAGTAGGAGAGCGTCATCCCGTGGTCCAGGCACAGTTCGGGCTCGATGCCCGCCTCGCGCAGGCGCAGGTAGCTCGCGTTCAGGTCCTCGAAGCTCTCGTACTCGAAGGCGCTGTGATGCATGCCCGTGCGGCTGTCTTTCTCCGGGTCGTCGCTGAAGCCGGGGAAGGCGAGCAGCGCGATGCGGTGGTTGGCCGCGTCGTTCGTGAGCCACGCGCCCGTCGCGTCCTGGAAGGTGACCTCCGAGCCCACGACCGTCGAGTACCAGTCGATCAGCTCCTGCAGTCGGGTGGTCTTCAGGTTGAAGTGATGGAAGGTCGGTTTGATCGTGGTCATTGCGCGGGCCTCTCCTCGCTGCTGTGGGTGGTCGTCAGTGCGTTCCTCAGGCGCTCTACGAGCGCCCCCGTCTCAGTCGCGTCGCTCGCCGTGCCGAAGGTGTAGGCGTCCGGTCGCACGAGCGCGACCGAGCATTCGTGTGCGGCGAACCAGTCGCCGTAGATCGGCTCGTGGCGCTCGCCGAGCGCGACCAGCTCACAGCCCAGCGAGCGCAGGTAGGCCTCCGACTCCTCGTCGAGCAGCGCGGCGGGCTCGGCGCCGAGCGCATAGAGCGCGAAGCCTCCACGCAGCGAGTCCTCCACGAGGCGCGACTCGCCATCGAGTACGACGCGGCCCTGGGGGAAGAGCGAGCCTCCCGCGCCTTCGGGCGTCTCGGCCGTGCCATCGTGAATGCCCGCTCCGAGCTTCGGCGCGGGCAGCTCCTCGAGCGTAGGCGCGTTGGGATCGGCGCGCGCAGCGAGCAGCACCTGGTCGCGCGCGGCCGCCTCCCCCTCGTCGGTGATGCAGATCACCTTGCCCAGCTCGACGGAGACCGCGATCGCGTGCTGGAGGTGGCCGCGGCGCTCGCTCGTGTAGGTATCGAGCGTTTCCTCTGCCGCCTTCCCCGCGAGCACCAGGTCCAGGCGCCAGGCCAGGCTCGCCGCGTCCCTGAGCCCCGAGCAGAGCCCCTGCCCGGCGAACGGGGGCATCTGGTGAGCCGCGTCGCCCGCGAGCATCGCTCGGCCCACACGCCAGCGCTCGGCCCAGCGGGCGCGGAAGGTGTAGAGCGCGTAGCGCTCGAGTTCGACCTGCTCGGGCCCGATCCCCGAGCGAGCGAGCATCCGCCAGACGAACTCCTCGTTCTCCACCTGCTCGCGCGACTCGCCTGGGAGCAGCATCCACTCCCAACGCCGCCGTCCGGGCCCACCCGAGACGAGCGTGGTGGGTCGCCGCGGGTCGCAGCGCTGGAGGTTCACCCCCGCGAGCAGGCTCGCCTCGTGCGGAATCGTGTCCGCAATCAGCCACTCGTAGGCGAAGCCGAGGTCCTCGACCGCGGTGCCCATCCGTTCGCGGACGAGGCTCCTCGCGCCGTCGCAACCGATCAAGTAGCTCGCCTCCACGATGCGCTCCTCTCCGCTCGCCACCCAGCGATCACCCTGGCGCTCCCCGCGCCGAACGGTGAGAGCGACCTCGCTCCCGCGGTCGGAGATCTCGCTCACCTCCCAGCCCTGGTGCACCGCGACCGCGCGCACGCCCTTCGCGGTGCGGTCGAGCAGACGCTCGAGCTCGGGCTGGGTGAACATCGTCGCGGCGGGCCATCCCGATGGGCCGGGGGCGCTGCGGTCGAGCAGCAGCAGCGTCTCGCCGTCCGCGTTCTGCCACTCGTAGCTCGTCGCGGGCTCCGTGATCGCGCTCAACTCCTCGGCGATTCCGATGCGCTGGAAGAGGCGCGCGATCTCGTCGTCGTAGTGCACCGCCCGCGGGCGGGGGTAGAGCTCCGGCCAACGCTCGAATACCGCCACCGACCAGCCGCGGCGGCCGAGCAGGATCGCGAGCGTCTGCCCGACCGGCCCGTAGCCCACGATCGCGATGTCGAAGCGTTCACCCATCGCTCACGCGCTGAGCGCGGGAATCTCGATCGGGCGCGCGAGCACCTCGCCGAGCGCTTGTGCCAGCTCCGCCGCCGGGTCGGCGCTCGCCTCGATGCTGCGCCACGCGACGCAGCGGTCGGGGCGCACGAGAATCGCGCCCGCCGGTCCGATCTCGCGCCGGCGCAACCATGTGCAACGCGGGTCGAACAGGTCGCCGTCGAGGTGGCCGATCCGCAGCGCGTCGAGCGGCAGCGCGCCCGCGGCGGCGAGCTCGCGCGCGGCAGCGCACCACTCCCCGCCCTCCTCGCCCGCGATCAAGAGGAACCGCCCGGGACGTACGAGGTCCTTGATCGCCCTGCGCTCTCCGTCCTCGTCCTCGATCCATGCGTGCGGGAGCGGGGCGCCCGGCCTGGTCGAGCACGCGTGGATGCGGACCCGGTCGGCGGAGAGCGCCTCGGGCTCGTGCCCGCCGAGCACCGCCCTCGACTCATACGCATATCCCAGCTCGATGTTGTGCTCGTTGAACTCCATCGACTGCGCGCGGATGTTGCGCAGCACCTCCGAGCGCCGCGCCGCATCGTCCTCGCGCCCGCTCCAGAGCACGCGCAGCGCGTCGAGGTTCTGCTGCTCGCTCTGCTCGGGCGAGATCCCCACCGAGCCCGCGATCACGAGGTGGTTGAGCGCGTTCTCGAGCGAGCGCTGCGCGTTCTGCTCGTCGACCGGACGTCGCTCGGCTTCGTAGCTCTCGAGCAGCGCCCGGCCCGCCTGACCCTTCAGCACGGCGGCGAGCTTCCAGCAGAGGTTGTGCACGTCCTGGATCGCGCTGTTCAGACCGAGCCCACCCGTCGGCGGGTGCCTGTGCGCGGCGTCGCCCACGAGATGCACCCGCCCCACGCTGAAGGAGGAGGCCATCACCGCGTCGACCGCCCAGCGCGTGATCTTGTGGATCTCCATCGGGTGATCGCCGATCCCCATCGCGCGCCTGGCCTCGGCCTCGACCTTCTCGTCGGACTCCACGCTCGCATCGTCGGGGAGGAAGCTGAGGTGGATCACCCACTCCTCGGAGTCCGGGCCCCAGCGCTCGGGACCCATCGGAACGAGCACCACGCCCCCGCCGCTCTGGGGCGAGAGGATCCAGCGGATCAGCACGTCGGGGTCGCGCGCCCAGTGCGAGAGGTCCGCGCTCACGTGGAGCGTTGCTGTCTGCCCGACCACGCCGAGACCCTCGTAGTCGACGCCGATCTGTGCGGCCACCAGCCGTCCGCCGTCGGCGCCGATCGCGTAGTCCGCGAGGATCTCGTACTCCTCGCCAGCGGTGTGATCGAGCACGAGCGCCCGCACCCCGTCGTGATCCTGCGTGAGGGCGAGCAGCTCGTGATGGAAGCGCACGCGGCCCGGCGAGAGAGCTTCGGCTCGCGCGCGCAGAATCGGCTCGAGGCGGATCTGCGGCAGGTTCTGCTGGACCCAGGGGCTCGCCGCGCGCCAGTTCTCATCCGCACCCCCAGCCCCCCAGCACTCGAGCTTCGCGATCCGCCGGCCGTGCTCTGAGCTCGAGCCCGCGAAGCCCGCGTAGAACGCGGTCGCGGCCATGTTCTCGGCGGGCGTGCCGCGGCGTGAGATCTCCTCGCTCGCCCCCACGTCCTCGAGGATCTCCATCGTGCGCTGGTTGAGCACGTGCGCCTTCGGCAGGCTCGAGGTGCCCGGCCGCGAGCTCACGAGCAGGTGGTCCACCTCCATCCCCCGCAGCAGCATCGAGGCGCTCAGACCCGCCCCTCCCCCACCGACGATCAACACAGGCACCCGCTCGCTTCTCATCGCTCCTCCGATCAGCCCCGTATCCCGTTCAGTGAGCCGACCCTAACAAGAAATGAATTAAAGTTCAAGTTTGATGATATATTCATGCGACGCCGTGCAGAATGCGCAGATGACACCGAGGAGCGAGCCCGCCGAGGGCGGGCGCGTCGAGCGGCGCAAGGCGCGCACGCGCGCCGGACTGCTCACCGCTGCACGCAGCCTGTTCGCCGCGCAGGGGCTCGAGCGCACCACGATCGCGGACATCGCCGCGCGCGCCGACATCGCGATCGGCTCCTTCTACAACTACTTCGCCACCAAGGAGGAGCTGCTCGAAGCGCTGCTCGAGGTGGAGCTCTCAGAGCACCTCCGACTGCTGCAGCAGCGCCAGGCGCAGGTCGAGGATCCTGCGGAGAAGATCAGCGTTGCGCACCGTCACCTCGTGCGTGCTGCGAAGAGCGACCTCGACTGGGCGTGGCTGATGGTTCGCCTCGACCTCCCCTACCGCGCGGCCTGGTCGACGCTCGGCCAGTCCGCGGAGAGCGACCTGCGAAAGGGCATCGAAGCCGGCCGCTTCGACGTCGCGAATCCCACCCTGGCCCTCAGCGCGAGCGGCGGGGCACTGTTCGCCGTGATCCAGGCGCAGCTCGGGGAGGAGCAGAGCGCGGAGGCGGACAGCGAGCACGCCGAAGGTGTGCTGCGGAGCTTCGGCATCGCGCCCGCCGAGGCGCGCGAGGTCGCCCGCCGGGCGCTGCCCGAGCTCGACGGGGAGCCAGGCGCTTCCTGAGCGGCTCGATCGCGAGAACGCCGCGCGCGCTGAGCTGAGCGCCCTCGCTTCCGGGCGCCCGGAGTGTCACCCTGTAGACACCAAACGAGACAACGGAGATTCGAGATGAGCGAACCTAGAACGCGGTGGGCGTCGAGCGCAGGCAGCACCGCATCGGCGGGCACCGCAGGCGGCGCGTTCGGGCAGCTGACCGAGCGCGACCAGACGCGCGCGGTCTTCGGCCAGGTGATGGGCCTCGTCGCACTGACCGCAGGTTGCGCCGCGCTCGGCGCCTATCTCGCGCGGAACGCCACCGGCGGCGTGGGGATCGGGGCGTTCATCCTCGCCTTCGTCTGCATCTTCGGACTGAACATCGCCGCCTCGCGGGGCCACGAGCAGCTCGCGATCGGCTTCCTCTTCGGCCTCGGGCTGCTGCTCGGCGCGGCGGTCGGTCCGGTTCTGCGCGTCTACGCCGAATCGGACCCCTCCGCGCTCTGGCAGGCGAGCGGCGCGACCGCAGCCTTCATCGCGGCGCTCGGCTCCTACGGCTACGCCACGCGCCGCGACCTCTCCTCGTGGCAGAAAACGCTGTTCTGGGCGCTGCTCGCGCTGATCGTCTTCGGGATCGTCACGATCTTCATCTCAATCCCCGGCGGCAACATCATCTACGCCGTTCTCGGCCTCGTGATCTTCGGGGGCTTCACGATCTTCGACTTCAACCGGCTGCGGCGCACCGAGCACGCCGGCGCGGTGCCGATCGCCGCCTCGATCTTCCTCGACATCTTCAACGTCTTCCTCTTCTTCCTCGAGCTGTTCGGCGGCGGGCGCAGGTAGCCCGCCGCGCGTTCCTCCGCTGAGTGCGGGGGCTCGGGGCCGGGCGGGGTGCGCAGCCCTCGCCCTCATCCCTTCGCGGGATGTTCGGGCTTCTTTTCTTCCTGCTTTGTTTCGTGGGCTTCCTGCTTCTGCGCGCGTGCTTCTTCGCTCGGTGACCCCCTTCCGGCGGGCGGCCCTTTCGCCACCCCCTGCGGGGAGTGCTCTTCTGAGGGGCCGAGGGTCTTTTCCTGACCTGGGGGCGTCTTTGCTTGTACCGGCGGCGTCTTCGCTTCACCGGGCGGCGTCTTGGCCCGTTCTTGGCGGATTTCGCGTTCGGCCGAGCGCTCTTCCCGCTCTGCAGCGTGTTCGGTCGACTTCTCACTCTGGTTCTGCTTCGGCGCAGACACGCCTTGCTTTTCAGAGGCCACCGCCGGGCTCGAGGACGACACCGCTGGTGCGTGAGCGCTATCGGAGCTCGGTTCCGAGCGTTGGACGTAGACCACGGTTCCGCGCCCGCCTTTCGTTTCGCTGCTGACGGTGATCGGTCGCGGCGTCTGTGCGGTGGGGCGCCCCCTCGACGCGCGATCGTTCGATCCACGCCGGTCCGAGGCCGCGTGACCGTCTAGCGCGAGCGGCGGCGGGTCCTCCCTGGCTGGGGACCCGCCGTGCCCGCAGTGCGGGCGACGGCGGGAGCAACACTCAGAGCTTGTCCGTCGCGCCGACGCGGGTGGCGATCTCGCGCACGCGGAGCCGCCCGCTCTCCCGCCGATCGAGCGGCGGCGTACCCATCCCTTCGCCGAGGCGCAGCCCTTCGAGCAGCTCTTCGAGCGTCTCCATCGCGGTGAATCGCGGCTGCCAGCGGAGCTCCTCGCGAGCTCGGGAGCAGCTCATGATCGGCGAGCTCATCCCCATGTCGAGCCAGCCCGGTGAGGTCGGCTGCAGACGAGCCTTCCAGCTCGCCCATGCAGCCCCACGCAGGACCCCGGGAGGCAGCTCCAGCGGCCGGGAACCGAGCGCCCTTGCGATCAGGCCGGCATCGAGCACGGGCTCGGCGGCGATGTTGAACGCTCCGCTCGCGGGACCGGTCGCGGCGAGACGGTAGGCCTGGCCGACATCGAGGGAGTGCACCGCCTGCAGGCGCAGGCCGCGCGGGAAGGGCAGCACGGGGAGCACGCCCTTGCGAACGAGCGGATTGGGCAGGAACGGGCCGATGAACAGGCGTCGGATCCCTGTGGCGGCCTGGCCCTTGAAGATCAGCGCCGGGCGCAGGCGCACGGTGCGCACCTCGCTGTGCTCGCTCTCGAAGCTGTCGAGCAGCCTCTCGACCTCGGCCTTGTGGCGCGAGTAGAACGAGCTCGCGATGCCCGTCGTCGGCCAGCTCTCATCGATCTGACCGCTCGCGGGGCCGGGGGCGTAAGCGCCGACGGAGGATGCGTATACGAGCGCGGGCACGTTCGCCGCCGCCACCGCTGCGAAGACGCGCTCGCTGCCGTGAACGTTCACCTCGCGGGTGAGCCGCTCATCGCGCGAGGGCTGGATCAGCCAGGCGAGGTGGATCACCGCGGCGGCGCCCGCGAAGAGCGGCACGAGCTCGTCGCGGGTCACGTCCGCGCGCCTCCACGTCGTCTTCGCGAACTCCGCGCGTGGGAGCCGCCGGGCGATCCCCACGATCTCCTCGATCGCGGGGTCCTCGCCGAGCGCCTGCAGCACGCTCGTGCCGACGTTGCCGCTCGCGCCGGTCACTACGACCTTCATGCTCAGGGCCGCAGCAGGATCTTGAAGGCTCCGTCCTGCTTCTTCTGGAAGATCTCGTAGGCGTGCGGCGCCTCCGCGAGGGGCAGGTGGTGCGTCGCGTAGGAGTCCACGCCGAGCGGATCCTCATCGCCACTGAGCAGCGGCATGATCTGATCGATCCAACGCTTCACGTTGGCCTGCCCCATGCGCATCGTGATCTGCTTGTCGAACATCTGGATCAGGGGCATCGGACTCGCCGCGCCGCCGTACACGCCGGAGAGCGACACCGTCCCCCCTCGTTGCACGAGCTCGATCGCCATGTGGATCGCGCTCAGCCGGTCGATTCCCGCCGTCTCGATCATCGGGCGGGCGATCGCGTCGGGCAGCAGCCCGGCGAGGCGGTGGGCGAGCTTGCCGATCGGTGCACCGTGCGCCTCCATCCCGACGGCGTCGATCACCGCGATCGGACCGCGGCCATCGGTGAGCTCACGCACCGCACCGGGCAGGTCGTCGTGATCTTCGAGGTCGAGCGCGCGTACGCCATGGGAGCTCGCGCGGCTCAGGCGCTCACTCACGAGGTCCACGCCGATCACCTGGCCCGCGCCTTTGTGCTGGGCGATGCGGGTGCACATCTCCCCGATCGGGCCGAGGCCGAGCACGAGCACCGTCTCCCCCTCGGGCACGTTCGCGTACTCGACGGCCTGCCAGGCCGTGGGCAGAACGTCTGAGAGGTAGACGAAACGGTCGTCCGGCGGTCCCTCCGGGATCTTGATCGGGCCGTACTGGGCCTGGGGCACGCGCAGGTACTCCGCCTGCCCGCCGGGCACCTGGCCGTAGAGCTTCGTGTAGCCGAGCAACGCGGCGCCCGTGTCGTACTCGCGGACCTGGGTCGTCTCGCACTGGGACTGCAATCCCTCGCCGCAGGTGTGGCAGTGGCCGCAGGAGATGTTGAAGGGGATCACGACGCGGTCGCCCGCCTTGATCTGCGAGACCTCCGAGCCGACCTCCTCGACGATCCCCATCGGCTCGTGCCCGAGCACGTCGCCCGCGTCGATGAACGCGCCGAGCACCTCGTAGAGGTGCAGATCAGAGCCGCAGATCCCGCTCGAGGTGACCTTGATGATCGCGTCTGTGGGGTGCTCGATCCGCGGGTCGGGGACCTCTTCGACCCGAACGTCGTGCACGCCCTGCCATGTCAATGCCCTCACGAGCGAGCACTCCGGGCTTTGCCGGCGGCTTTCGCACGCTTTTTGCTCGCAGCCCTCGTGCTCGCTTTGCCCGCAGATCTCGCGCTGGTTTTCGCAGCGGATTTCGCGCGGGTTTCGGCCGGAGCTTTCGCGCGTGTCGCGCTCGCCGACCTGCGTTTGGCGGGTTTTCCGCCGGCACGAGGCTTGCGACGCAGCGCCGGCGGGATCTCGGCCTGGATGACCGCTTTGGTCAGCGTCGGGATCTGGCGGGCGAGGAAGGCTGCCATTCGCTGCTCCTCGCGGCGGATCGTACGCGCGAGCTTTGCCGTCTCGGTGTCGCCGAGCGCTGTGGCGAGCGTCTCGATCGCCGTGTAGGTCGCGATCTCCTCGTGCTCGTCGGAGTACTCGCTCTTGGCGTTCTTGAGCATCTTCTCCTGCTCACCCGTGCCGCGGATCGCCTGCAACGGGCCCTTCACCGCGGCCGCCGCGCGTCCGGCGAGCTCGACCGCCGCGCCCGCGCCTTTGGCGAGCGGGTCGAGGCCTTCGATCGGCACCGTCTGCGGCGTGCCGCCGAGCTGCTTGACCCGTTTCTCGAGCGAGCGTGCGTGGCGCTTGGTCTCGGCGAGGTGCTCGCGCAGCCGCTTCTTGTAGGGCGCGCTCGTGGTCATCTCGATGTGAGCCTGCAGGCCAGTCTCGAGCTCCTTCTCCTTGCCGTAGGCCTCGTTGAGGTACTGCACCAGCTTTCCGTCGCGTGCGTTCAGCTCTGCCATTCGTCCTCCTGTGAAGATCGTCTTTGCGTGCTCGGGCGCGCGTGGACTCGCGGCGCCCCTACATGCACTCTGCCCCCAGCTGAGTTGCGGAAACAACTGAAGCCGAGCGGGCCGTCCGCCCGGGGACCTCTGGGGCGCCCGGCCCTCGCGCAACCCCGCGGTTTCGGGATCAGGAGAAGAGAGCACCTAGTTCATAGGCGGAGTTGTTCTTCCCGGCCCCGCCGCCGGGACGGGGAGCTGTGCGAGGGCAAGACGATGGAGAGCGAACCCGACCAGATCGACCGCGTACTGCGTGAGCATGGGCTTCGCAGCACGACCCAGCGGCGCATCATCCTCAGGGTGCTCCAAGAGGCGGTGGGCGAGCACCTCTCTGCCGATCAGGTTCATGCCCGTGCGCTGGCCGCCCTGCCCACGCTCGCGCGCGGCACCGTATACGCCGCGCTCGTTGAGATGACCGAGTCGGGGGCTTTGAACGCGGTCGGTCTCCCCGAACCTGTTCGCTATGAGGCGAACATCCGCCCGCACGGACACTTCCGCTGCAGGCTATGCGCGCGGCTGTTCGACATCGACGGCCAAGTCGTCGAGATCTCCGATCTCGGAACGGGCTTCTCGATCGAGACGGTGACCACACGCGCGGAAGGCGAATGCGCGGACTGCACCGAATATCGCGCGGGTCTGCTCGGGGGCATCGGTGCGATCGGCGGCGCGGAGGACCCGCCCTGGATCAGCCCGCTCGAGCAGCCCGGGCTGACCTGCTCGCGAGCCCCCGGTCCGTTCGGCGAGATCGTCCTCGCGGCAACCCCGGCAGGACTCGTGCGGCTCGCCTTCGAGGGGCAGGCCGACTTCGAGGACATGCGTGGCCGCTCGAGCCGCACCGGCGGCGCTCGCGCGGCACGCGCGCACCTGAATCGGGCGAAGCACGCGCTCGCCGAGCTGCTCGCGGGAGACAGTGAAGCTCTCGAGTGCGAGGTGGACCTCGACGTGGTCGGCGCGGGCGATGGGGCGCTCTCCGCCACGCTCTCGATCCCCTGGGATTCTCACCGCTCCTATCTCGACCTGGACCTGACGATGGAGCCACGCGAGATCGGCCTGTGGATGGGAGCCAACCCGATGCCGATCGTGTTCCCCTGCCACCGGGTCTCGCGAGGCAAGGAGGTGCCCTCCGACTTCGTCGGCGGCGGTGAGCTAAGGCGATGGCTGGAAGCGCTCGAGCACGACCGAGCGAGATCCTCCGCGCGTCCCTGACGGCGGGCGCCGTTGCATCGTCCGCTCAGCGCCGCGCTCGGACACCGAGCTGCTCGAGATCGACGAGCGGCGGGCGCTCCTCCAGTGACACTCCGCGCGACTCCATCGCTCGCTCTCCCGGCAGCGGGGGCAGGGCGATCGCTTCGGCCGCATTGGCGTCGGCGAAGTCCTGTCCGAGAAAGCGCGCCTGTGCGGCGACGAGCACGGCGTAGGCCATCGCCGAGAGATCACGAAGCGGCTGGTGGCGGTTCTGGCGAACGCCGAGATCGACCTGAGCCATGCGCTCGATCCCGACGCTGCGCCAGACGTCGATCAGCATCCCGATCTCGACGCCGTACCCGGCCGCGAAAGGAAGGCGCTCGAGCAGCTCGCGCCGCCCGGCCGTCTCGCCCGCGAGTGGCTGATCGAAGACAGCGAGCTCGGGAGCGTGCAGGTTCAGCAGCGGCCGTGCCATCAGCTCGGTGACGCGCCCGCCTCCGTCGCTGAGCACCGTGTTGCCGCTTCGAAAGGGGCGGCGGAAGGTGCCCTTGACGAAGTCGACCGCGGGTTCGCAGAGCAGCGGCCCGAGCATCCCGAGCACGAAGCGCTGATCGAATCTCTCAGTGTCCGTGTCAGCGAAGAGCACGATCTCACTCGTGCTCGCCGCGAGACCGCGCCACATCGCGTCGCCCTTGCCGCGCGCGGGGCCGAAGTCCGCGAGCAGCTCGCTCTCCTGCTCGACCCGGAGACCTGCCCGAGCGGCGATCGCGGCAGTGTCATCCGAGGAGGCAGCGTCGACCACGATCGCCTCGTCGAGCAGACCTGCCGCCACGAGCTCCGCCGCCGTCTCGGCGACGGAGCCGATCGTCGCAGCGACCTCTCGGGTGGGGAGCACGAGCGCGACGCTCGCCTGCTTCGCGCTCAAGAGTCGTGGCAGCGTGAACTCATCCCCCTGGAAGCTGCGGCGCGCTCGCCAGTTCGATCGCGCGAGGTCGCGCGCGAGCCCCCGCGGCGCCCGGCTGCTGAGCCGCGCGGAGGTGCGGACACGCACGCGTGCACTGCGGTGGATCGCCACGCCCTGATCGACCAGCGCGCGCTCCAGCGCCTCGTCCTCGAGCGCGGCGCGCACCGGCAGGCCGCCGCAGCGCGCGTACGCGGTCGCGGTGAGCGCGAGTGAGGCACCGCTGAACTGGTGGTGCTCGACGAGCTCGGGCGCTCCACCCAGCTGCAGCGCACGACGGGTGCGACCCGCGACCGCGCCGTCGCGCGCACGCAGCGCCTCGGGAGCGAGCAGGCCGGCCTCCTCCACGTCGAGCTCGATGCGCCCGCCGATCGCCTCGGCGCCTGCGGCCCGGAGCTCGAGCTGCACGCACAGCCAGTCGGGGGCGACAACGCTGTCCGCGTCTGTGCTCGCGATCAATCCGTCCTCCCGGCCGAGATGGAGCAGCCGCTCGCACGCGAGATCCATGCCCAGGCGCCGGGCCCGTCCCACGCCCTGCGGCGAGGTGCAGCGAGAGCTCACGCAGCAGCAGTCCTCGCTCGGCGGCGACGCGGCGGGCGAGGACCCCGGTCGCATCGACGCAGCCGTCGAGGACGAGGATCACCTCGTAGCTCTCCCTCGCGACCCCGCGCTGGTCGGCGAGCGCGGAGATGCAGGCCTCGATCCGCGTCTGCTCATCGCGCGCAGGCACGACCACAACCGCACGTAGCGCCGGGTGAGGCGCAGGCAGCGCCGAGGAAGCCGCCGCGTCGATCATCGCGCCCGCGCTTCGCGCCGGATCAGCTCGCGGCACTGTTCGTAGTCCTCGTCGCGCCCGCTTGTGAGGACGCCGACGAGGCTGCCTCCGCGCTCGTAGCGCACCGTGAAAGCCCCCTCGGAGTGCTCGACGAACTCACTCGAGTCGTGCCCGTCCCCCCAGGCCGCGTGCTTGAGCGTGTGCTCGCCGATCGTCGACCAGAAGCCCGGCACCAGATCCCAGGCGCAGGCCCGCCCGGCGAGAGTCGCGCCCGCCACCTCACCCTGCGCCAGCGCGTCGCCCCAGTGTTCGACGCGCAGCCTACGGCCGGCGCTCGCGTTGTGGGCGCGGGCCACATCGCCCACCGCGAAGAGGCGCCCGCCCGCGTGCATTCGCTCATCCACCGGGACCGCCCCGTCCTCGAGCGCGATCCCGGCGGCCGCTGCGAGCTCGCCGCGAGACCGCGCACCCGTCCCGAGCAACACCGAATCAGCCCGGAGCATCCGACCGTCGCCGAGAACCGCAGTGTGGCCGTCCTCGATCGACCGCACCTCGACCCCCGTCACGAGCTCGACCCCCAGCTCGCGCAGCCACTCCCCGATCCGCAGGGCGACCGCGAGACCGAGACGCTCCTTGTGAGGCGCCTCCTCTTCGGCGATCAGCGTGATCTTCGCGCCGATCATTGCCAGCGACGCGGCGACCTCGCAGCCTATGAAGCCGCTGCCGATGACGAGCGCGCTCGTCCCGGCCCTCACCCGCTGCGCGATCCGTTCACTGTCCGGCAGCTCGCGAAGCACGAGGACATCACGGTGCGCGGCGCCCTGGATCGTGGGTCGTACCGGCTCGGATCCCGTTGCGAGCACGACCGCGGCCGCGGGCAGCGTCTCCTCTCCGAGCTCGACCTTCCCCTGCCGCGGATCGATCGCGGTCACGTCGCGGCCGAGCCGCAGCTCCACGCGGTGGTCGCCGTACCAGCCCTCCCGCTCGAGCGGGAGCTCCTCCACGTCGGTTTCACCGCGCAGGAACTCCTTGCTGAGTGGTGGGCGTTCGTAGGGCGGGCGAGTCTCTCGGCCGATGATCGTCACGGGGCCCTCTCCCCCACTCTCGCGGTAGGAGCGCGCGGTCGCGTGTCCCGCGGGGCCGGCCCCGACGATCACGATCGGCGCGCTGCTCATCGACCGTCGAAGCGGTCGAGACGGTAGCCATCGCGCCTGCCGTCGAGCGAGTGCCACGCTGCGAGCTCGCTCGCGAGCCGGTCGTGAACCTCATCGCCGAGGAAGGGCTCGTCCGTTCCCTCGCCGCGCCAGCTGACCGCGAGCACGAAGGCTCCCGCCTGCAGCTCGCCCGCCAACCATGCGATCGCTCGATCGAGCGCGGGGGCCGGCAGGTAGTAGAGGACCTCCGAGCACACGATCACATCCCACGCGCCGGCGGGCACCTGCTCAGGGAAGCTCGCACGCCGCAGCTCGACGTTCGTCACGCTCTCCAGCCTCAGCCGGGCGAGCTCGATCGCTCGCGCGGAGAAGTCGATCGCGAGCACGTGTTCGCAGCGCTCCGCGAGCTGCTCGGTGAAGACGCCGATCGAGCACCCGACCTCGAGCGCCGCACCAAGCGAGCCGGGCGGGAGCGCGGCGAGTGTGTCGGCGTACTTCTCGCGCTCGTAGGAGCTGCTCTCGTAGGCCCACGGGTCGCCGCTGGCCTCGTAGAGCGCTTCGAAGCGCGCCGCGGGACTCCGATCCGTGCTCATCTGGGCGCGCTCGAGAGCGCGCTCGCGCCGAGCGCGACGATCTTCGGGTCGAGGCGATGCTGCAGGAGGAAGAGGTCGAGATCGCGGCGCGCCCGCTCGAGCGTACCTCCGCCCGCGAGTGCGCGCGAGCCGCAGACCGTCGCTGCGAGCGCGGCGATCTGACGACAGGCAGCGCTGATCGCTATGCGGCACAGCGCGGCGAGCCGTGCGGGGTCCTCCTCAGGCTCCTGCCCCGGATCGTCGAGGCTCGCGACGGCGTGCGAGAGCCAGCGCTCGATCGTGGCATGCGCGACGAGCATGCGACCGATCCCGTGCACCTGCACCTCACCTGCACGAGCGGGATCGGTGAGCTCGAGGGTTGCCCGCAGGATGCAATCCGCGAGTCCCACCCAGGTCGCGGTCGTGCGCACCGCGTCGCGTGAGAACCACGGCTCAGCGGAGAGCTCGCCGGGCTCTCCCAACAGCGCAATGACCGGGGTGTCGTGGAACTCGACGCGGTGGCTCTCCGAGGAACGCAGACCCGAGGCCCGGTACCAGCCGCGGTCGATCACGATCGCCTCGCTCGTGTCGAGGTAAGCGAGACGGCGAGCGCCCTCGTCGTCTGCGACGACGACCAGCGCGCGCTGCACGCCCCCCGCGCCGGAGCAGAACGTCTTGACGCCTCGCACCTGCAGATCGCTCCCGCGGCCGACGAGCTGCGCTGGGGGTCCCTCCCCCGGCGCCGGGTCCGCGCCCCACACGCCGAGCAGCAGGCGACCTTCGCGGATCGCGTGCAACTCCCGCTCGCGCAGCGGATCCGCCGCGCCTCGCGCAAGACGCTCGACGCCGTTCAGATGCCCGTCGAGGATCCGCGCGCTCGACGCGTCGACGGAGGCGAGAGCGCGCACCAGCTCGATCTCCCGTGCCAGAGCGCCGGGTCGCTGCGCGGCGTCCCGCAGGACGCCCGCCGCGCGCAGGACCGCGAAGTTCTCGTGCGGGAACCGCGGCTCCCGATCGAAGCTCTCGGCGCGGGCGGCGATCGTCGCGAGCGCTTCCTCGAACGTGGGCGCGACCTCTGTAAGGCGTCGGTGAGCGCTCATCTCCTCGCCACCGGTTCGGCCGTGGCGCGCAGCGGCTCCAGCGGGAGCCCGTGCTCCCGTACCGCGTCGGTGAGTTTCCCCAGCAGCGCGATCGTGTTCTCGCATCCCGCTCGGCGCGAGCCCGGTCCGAGCGCGTCGTGCATCAGCACCGAACCGCCGCGGCCGAGAAGCCTCGGCCGTGTCTCGGCGAGCATCTGCTCGGGGGCATCTCCCCGCCAGTCGTGCGTGTCGCAGGCCCAACCCACGAGCTCGAGGTCGAAGGAGCGCGCGACTCGCTCGCTCGCCGCGGTCGTCACGCCCCAGGGCGCCCGCCACAGCATCGGCGACGCGCCCGCCGCCACCAGCGCGTGCAGCGCCCGCTCGGTGTCTAGCCTGATCTCGGCCTCGTCCAGCTCCGTGTGGCGCACGTGGCGGTGGCAGTGGAGCTCCACGGTGTGGCCCGCACCGAGCAAGCCGCGAACGACCTCGGCGTGCCGCTCGACGCGCTCGCCGACGAGGAAGAAGGTGGCTTGCACGCCGAGCCGCTCGAGCTCGGCGCACACGCGCCTCGTCCAGACCGCATCCGGGCCGTCATCGAAGGTGAAGCTCACGGCAGCGGACACGGTCGGACGCTCACCAGCGCCCGTACCAACGGCGCCTGCCGGTCGTGGGGGCGCCGCCGATGAAGAACCCGATCAGCCAGAGCAGGATCGCGATGATCAGCACGTACCAGAGCACGTGAGCGGCGAAGCCGAGCCCGCCGAAGATCGCGAGCAGCAGAACCAGCACAACCAGAGCAACCATCTATCTCTCCTCAGTCGTTGACGGCCTTCGCCTACCCACAAGGGGCTGGGCGTAACGCGCCGCACACCGGGACTGAGGAAGTTCTCAGGACATTGTCCTAAATGTTTGTTTGCGGACCGACCAGGACGGGCAACTCTGTTGTCACGGACCCCCGTTGGGCGCGACTCTCGCGTACAGGGCCGTCGCAGAAGCAAAGGGGCACCACATGAGCTGCAGTCCGGCACCAGAAGAGCGGACGCTTCCAGCCGAGCCCGGAGACCGCGACAGGACGCGCGGCAGCGGCAGCGTGAGAGGAGATCACGCCGCGCTCTTCCTGCGCTGGAGCCGCAAGCGCGACCGCGCGGCGCGCGACGCGCTTCTCGGCGCGTACACCCCGCTCGCGCGCAACCTCGCACGGCGCTACAACAACACCTCCGAGCCCTACGAGGACCTCTGCCAGGTCGCCCTGGTCGGTCTCGTCAAGGCCGTGGACGGCTACGACCCCGAGCGGGGCTTCCCGTTCACCGCCTATGCGATCCCGACGATCCTCGGTGAGCTCCGCCGCTACTTCCGCAGCGCGAGCTGGGCCGTGCATGTTCCGCGCGGCGCGCAGGAGCGGGCGCTCGAGGTGCGCGACACGGAGCGCCTGCTGAGCGAGCAGTACGGCCGCTCGCCGACGGTCACCGAGCTCGCGCAGTTCATGGAGCTACCGACCGAGAAGGTGCTCGACGCGCTGCTTGCGATGCGCGCGCTGGGCGCCGTGTCGCTCGATGCTCCGCGTGGCAGCGACGCCGCCGACGAGGAAGGCTCCTACGCCGACGCGCTCGGAGCCGAGGACGAGCGCTTCGACCTGATCGAGCGTGGCGCTCCGCTCGTCAAGGCGCTGCGAGTGCTGAAGCCGCGCGAACGCGAGATGCTGCGGATGCGCTTCTACGAGGACATGACCCAACGCCAGATCGCGGAGAACCTCGGCGTCTCCCAGATGCAGGTCTCGCGAATGCTCAAACGCTGCCTGGAGCAGTTGCGCGAGCTCGCTCAGGCACCTGCCGATCATTGCCAGCAGCTGCGCGAGGCGGCCTAGAGCGTCGTGCGCAGGATGCCCCGCCACCACGGCTCCTGAGCGATGAGCGTCGCGATCCTCGACATCGACGGCACACTCGTCGACACCAACTACCAGCACGCGATCGCCTGGTACCGCGCGTTCCTCCGGCACGATGTCGTGCTCCCGATCTGGCGGCTGCACCGCCACATCGGCATGGGCGGAGACCAGCTCGTGCCCACCCTCGCGGGCCGGGACTTCGAGTCTGCGCACGGCGAGGCCGTGCGGGGGGACGAGAAAGCGCTCTACGAAGAGCTGATCGGAGAGGTTCGCCCCTTCCAGGGAGCGCGCGAGCTGATCGAGGAGCTGACCCGCCGCGGGCATTCCGTTCTGCTCGCGAGCTCCGCGAAGCAGGAGGAGGTCGACTGCTACCTCGATCTGCTCGACGCGCGCGAGCTCGTCGAGGGCTGGACGAGCTCCGCCGATGTGAGCTCGACCAAGCCCGAGCCCGACCTGGTCGATGCCGCTCTGGAGAAGGCCGGCGGCGACGCGTCGGAGGCAGTGATGGTCGGCGACACGCCATACGACGTGGAGGCGGCGAAACGTGCCGGGGTTCCCACGATCGCCGTTCTCACCGGCGGCTTCTCCGAGCAGGAGCTGCGCGAGGCGGGGGCGGAGGGCGTCTACGAGTCGGTCGAGGAGCTCTGCGAGCAGCTGGAGCGGACCGCGCTCGCCTAGCTCTCACCCTCCCTCGCATGCACGACGCCGAGGCGGGTAGAGGACCTTCGTGAGCGAGCAGCGAGTGCGGCGATGGATTTCCTGAGGGAGGCCCTGCGAGGGCGCAACCGCTTCGTGCTGCGCCTCGCGTTGGTGGCCGCACTCGGAGGCTTCCTGTTCGGCTACGACACCGGTGTGATCTCCGGCGCGCTGCCGTTCATCTCCAAGGAAGTCGGAGGTGGAGAATTCAACGAACAGGCCTACGTCGGCTCGCTCCTCGTCGGCGCGGTCGCGGGGGCGATCATCGCCGGTTACTCCGCTGACGCGCTCTCGCGGCGGCGCACGAAGATCGCGGCGGGCTGTGTTTACGTTGTGGGCGCGCTCGCCTCGGCGGTCTCCCAGACGCCGACCGAGCTGATCGGCTCGCGCTTCGTGCTCGGCCTCGCGGTCGGAACCGCCTCCTTCGTCGCGCCGATGTACATCTCCGAGCTCGCGCCGAAGCGGATCCGCGGTGGCGTCACCGCCTTCAACCAGCTGATGGTCGTCAGCGGCATCATGGTCGCTTACATCGTCAACTGGGCGCTGAAGGACGCGACCGACAACTGGCGCTGGATGCTCGGGCTGGGTGCGCTACCCGGTCTGGCGCTGGCGATCGGGATGTACTTCCAGCCCTTCTCCCCGCGCTGGTTGGTGGAGAAGGGCCGCGAGGACGAGGCGAAGGACGTGCTCGTGCGGGCGCGCGGCGGCGAGCGCGAGGCGGAGGAGGAGCTCGACGAGATCCGGGAGGCGGCGTCGGAAGAGGGGTCGGTCCGCGACCTCCTGAGCCCCTCGGTGCGCCCGCTCGTGCTCGTCGGCGTCGTTCTCGCGGTGGCGCAGCAGTTGATCGGCGTCAACACGGTGATCTACTACGCCCCGACGATTCTCAAATTCACCGGCCTCTCGACGAACTCGGCGATCACGCAGGCCCTCTCGGTCGGCATCACCAACCTCCTCTTCACGATCGTCGCCGTGCTGCTGCTCGACAAGGTGGGGCGGCGCGCGCTGCTGCTGCTCGGGACGGCGGGGTGCATCCTCGCGCTCGCGATGCTCGGGGTCTTCTTCTCCTCCTCCAGCCTCCAGCGCAGCGACTCGTGGATCGCGCTCGTCTGCCTGATCGTCTACATCGCCTCGTTCGCGATCGGTCTCGGACCGGTCTTCTGGCTGATGATCTCGGAGATCTTCCCGTTGCGGGTGCGGAGCCCTGCGATGAGCGTCTCGACCGTCGGCAACTGGGCGTCGAACTTTCTCGTCTCTTCCTTCTTCCTCACCCTCGTGGACGCGATCAGCCGGGAGGGCACGTTCTGGCTCTATGCGGGGCTAGGCCTGCTCGCGCTGATCTTCTTCGTGTTCCGCGTCCCCGAGACGAGGGGCCGGTCCCTGGAGGAGATCGGCGAGGAGCTGGGGGGAGGACCTCGGGTTCAGGACGCGACAGCGGGGTAGTTCCACGACATGTTGAACGTCGAGCAGATTCAGGAATGGCTGGGACAGGAGGTTCTCGACGCCGAGGGGGAGACGCTCGGCAAGCTCGAGGACGTCTACTACGCCCGCGGAAGTGCCGAGCCGCAGTTCGCGCTCGTAAAGCGTGGGCTGCTCGTTCGCAAGCACACGGTTGTCCCGCTGCAGGGCGCCGCCGTCGGGCGCGATCACGTGCGTCTCGCCTACTCCTCCGAGCAGGTCGCGAGCGCTTCGGACTCCGCCGGGCCCGAGGCTGGCGAGACGCTCTCGGGCGCCGACTCGCAACGCCTCGGAGAGGCCTACGGCGTGACCGTGGTCGCGGGCGACCTCGACTCTGCGAACGCACTCGAGCAGCGCCGTGCCGCCGCGGAGCAGGCGGAGGCTCGAGCGGCCGCGCTCGAAGCGGAGGCGCGCGAGCGCGGCGAAGGAGCCGACCAGGCGCAGGAGGTCGCGCGCGACCAGTCCGCCGAGGCGAGCGAGGCCGAGCGCGCCGCGCAGGACGCGCGCGCCGAGGCCGAACGGCTCGCAGTCGGCGGAGGCGCCGAAGACGCCGCCCCGGGATCCTGAGCACGGGAGCGACCGAGACGTGAGCGCGATCAAGCAGGTTCTCGGCAGGAAGGCGACCAAGGCAGTCGTCAAACACAGCGCCCACGGCCTCTCGGCCAAGGCGCAGCGCCGGCCCTTACGGAGCACCCTGCTGCTCGGCGCGGGCGTCGCGTTCGGCCTCCTCGCCGGATGGGCCGCGCGCGGCGCAACCAGCACCGACTGACACGGCCCGAGTCGCCTCGCCGGATCCGCCGGGCCCCCAGGGAACGTTTGCGTTCCCCGCGCGCCGGGTAAGCCGTGGCGGGGCGGAGAAGCTCGCCCGAAGGGGAACCTGGACGACGACAGCAGGGGGTAGATGACGTGAGCAGCAAACTCGGCCTGTTCACACGGGCTCACCGTGAGCGTCCTCCGCGCTCGAGCTTCGCCCTGGGCGCGACGCTGCTGCTCCTCTGCTGGGCCGCATTCGAGCGCACCCGGCGCGTTCGCCGCCACGCCTCCGCGCCAGGACCCCTTCTACTCCTATGAAGGCAAGACCCCGCTGAAGCGGATCGCGCCCGGCACGGTGCTGAAGACTCGCACCGTCCCCTTCCACCTTACGGGCGTCGAACTCCCGATCACCGCGGTGCAGCTGCTCTACCGCTCGACCTCGGCGCTGAAGAAGCCCACGGTCAACGTCACCTCGGTGCTGCTGCCGCCGGTCAAGCTCGGCACGCCGAGCGTGATCTCCTACCAGTCCTTCTACGACAGCCTCAGCACCGAAGACGACCCCTCCTACGCGATCTCCGGCGGCGTCACGACGGGCGGCGAAATCCCTCAGGTCGAGTCCGTGCTGATCGCGCCTGCGTTGCTCGCGGGCGAGACCGTCGTCGTCCCCGATACCGAGGGTGAGAGCGCGGATTTCGCTGCGGGCCCTGAGTACGGCTACAACACGCTCGACTCGCTTCGTGCCGCGCTCGCCTCCCCCGCGACCGGCCTCTCGGGCGAAACGAAGATCGCGCTCGCGGGCTACTCGGGCGGCGCGATCGCGACGGGCTGGGCGGCACAGCTCGCGCCGACCTACGCGCCCGACATCGACTCGCATCTCGTCGGCGCCTCGATGGGCGGCGTGCTCGTCGAGCCCGGCCACAACCTCCACTACATCGAAGGCAGCTCGAGCTGGGCCTCGGTGATCCCGATGGCTCTCGTGGGCATCGCACGCGCCTACCACCTCGACCTCACCCCCTATCTGAGCGCGTACGGGCAGCAGCTGCTCAAAGAAGACGAAGGCGCATCGATCACCGACGAGAAGCAGACGCCCGGCCTCGTCTGGTCGGAAATCGCGAAGCCCGAATACCCCACGCCCGAGAGCGTCCCGGTCTACGTGAAAACCGCGAACAAGCTGATCATGGGCGAGAAGGGCACGCCGACGATCCCGATGCTGATCGGGCAGGGCAACGGCGGGGAAGAATTCGAAGGGACCGCGGGAAACAAGCCCGGTATCGGGCCCGGCGACGGCGTGATGATCGCGGGCGACGTGCGCACCCTCGCGAGCGAGTACTGCAGCCGCGGCGTGGCGGTCAAGTTCACCGAATACCAGCACCTCGGCCACATCGAGGGAGCGGGAGCGTGGCTGCCCGAAACGGCGAGCTGGCTGACCGAACGGTTCGCCGGCCTCACGCCGCCTCAGGACTGCTCGGAAATCGCGCCCGGCAACTCGCTGAAGCCGATCAAGAAGCAGAAGTAGCGCGCCGCGATCCCGCCGGGGGAATAGGCTCCCCGCGATGCCACCGACGATCACCCTCCACGCGGTCCCGCCCTCGCACCCCTGCATGAGCGTCGCTGCGGCGCTCGAGCTGAAGGGTCTCGAGTACGAGCGGATCGACTTCCCGCACACCGAGCGCCTCGAGCGGATGCAGGAGATCTATGGCGAGGGCAACTCGACGGTGCCCGGCGCGATGATCGAGGGCGAGCCCGTGCACGGCTCCCGAGCGATCATGGCGCGGCTCGAGGAGCTGATCCCCGAGCCCGCGCTCTACCCCTCTGAGGCGGTCCGCGAGGCCGAGCGCTGGGGCGATGAGGAGCTGCAGGACCTCGGCCGCTGCCTGCCCTGGGGCGCGATGCACTTCCGCCCCGAGGCGATGGGCAGCTTCGGGGGTGGCGGCCCCCTGGATGCGGCCGGGACGGACTTCGCGATCAAATTCGTGCGTGCGACCTGGCGCTACCACCACATCACCGCGGTGCGCCTGCACGAGGATCTCGCCGGGCTCCCCGCGAAGATCGCGCACATCGAGCGGCTCGCCGAGGACGGCGTGATCGGCGGCGAGCAGCCCAACGCGGCCGATCTGCAGATCGGCGCGACGATCCGCGTGCTGCTCCCGCTCGCCGATCTGCGCCCGCTGCTCGCGGGAACCGCAGCGGAGCGCATCGCGCTCTCCCTCTTCCCCGAGTATCCGGGCGAAGTCCCCGCCGGGGCCTTTCCCTCCGGCTGGGTGCCGCGCTGACACCGGACTCCTCTCGCGCCTCCGCCCAGGGCGGGCAGCTGGGGATGCGGGACGTGACGGCCTCGACCGTCGCGAACATCGGGCCGGGGATCGATTTCTACTTCGCCTTCGGCGTGATCGCCGTGACGGCTGGGGTCGCCGCGCCGCTCACGATCCTCGCCGCGGGTGTCGCCGTCTTCCTGCTCGCCTTCGTGGTCGCGGAGTTCACGCGCCTGGAGCCCTCTTCGGGCAGCTTCATCAGCTACGTGCAGAGCGGCCTCGGCGCTCGCGCGGCGCGTGTGACCGCGCTGCTGATCGCGCTCGGCTTCACCGTTGCAATCGCGGGGGTCTTCACGATGGCGGGCGGGATGATCTCGCTCACGCTCGAGCGCTACCTCTCCTGGGAACCGAGCTGGCTGCCGATCTCGATCGTGATGACGCTCGGCGCGGTCGCGGTCACGCTGCGCGGGGCGAGCTTCTCCACGGCGGCGGTCACGGTCGCGCTGGTGCTTCAGGTCGCCGTGATGCTAGTCGTGTGCATCGTCGTGCTCACCGACAGCCGCACCCACCTCTCGGCGCGGCCCTTCGAGTGGTCGCAGCTGCACGGCGGCCTCGCCGGGCTCTCGGCGGGCTTCCCGCTCGCGCTCTACATGCTGATCGGGTGGGAAAACGGGCCGGAGCTCGCGGATGAGACGCGCAACCCGGGACGCACGATCCCGCGCGCGCTCTACGTCTCGATCGCGGCAACGACCGCGCTGTTCGTCTTCTTCTCCTTCACCACCATCGCCGGCTTCGGTTACCGAACGAGCTCGATCGGGCGCGCCTCGGTGCCCTTCCTGGGGATGTCCGACCGCTACCTCGGCGGCGCGGCGGTAATCGCCTGGCTCGCGGGGATCGTCTCCGTGCTCGCAACGCTCGTCGCGGCCGCCAACGGCCAGGCACGAATGCTCTTCGAGGCCGCTCGCGGAGGGCTGCTGCCCCGGTTCCTCGGCCGCTCCCGCGCGCCCGGGGAGACGCCCGTCAGCGCGCTCTTCGCGATGACGGCAGTCGGCCTGGGCATCGCCGTGATCTGGTGGCTGGGGCACGAACTCGGAGTGACCGCAGGGCCGCCCACCGCGGTCAGCCTCTACGCGGAGGCCTCGACCTTCGGCACGATCCTGGTGCTCTTCGTCTACGTGCTCACCGCGGTCTCGCTGCCGCTCTTCATCCACCGAAACCACCGCGAGCATTTCTCGCCGTTTCGCCACGTCCTGATGCCGGCGCTCGGCATCGCCGCGCTGATCGTGCCCTTCGTCGAGCTCTTCCAGCCCGGCCAGCCCGCTCCCTACAGCGCCTTCCCCTACCTCGCCCTCGGCGCGCTGCTCGCCGCGCTCGCCGTGGCGCGGTTCGCCGCCCGTCCGCGCACCTCCGCCGGGCACGCGGCCTGAGCTCGCCCCGCCGCGGCGGGGTGTCCAGCGGGCGACGGGCTAGGAGGCCGCGCTGCCCGCGAGCGTGGCGGAGTCGATCACGAAGCGATAGCGCACGTCCGATGCGAGGACGCGCTCCCAGGCCTCGTTGATCTGATCGGCGGAGATGCGCTCGATCTCCGCGGCGATGCCGTGCTCCGCGCAGAAGTCGAGCATCTCCTGGGTCTCGCGGATCGAGCCGATCCCCGAGCCCGCAAAGGAGCGGCGCTGGGCGAGCAGCGAGAAGACCGGAACGGAGAGCGGGTCCGGCGGCGCGCCCACGTTGACGAACGCGCCGTCGGTCTTCACGAGGCCGAGGAAACGGCCCATCGGCAGCGCGGCACTCACCGTGTTCACGATCAGGTCGAAGCGGTTCGCGAGCTCCTTGAAGGTCTCGCGATCGCTCGTCGCGTAGTAGTGGTCCGCGCCGAGCCGCATCCCGTCCTCCTGCTTGCGCAGCGACTGCGAGAGCACGGTCACCTCCGCGCCCATCGCCTTCGCGATCTTCACCGCCATGTGTCCCAGCCCGCCGAGGCCGACGACCGCGACCTGCTTGCCCGGACCCGCACCCCAGTGGCGCAACGGCGAGTAGGTCGTGATTCCCGCGCAGAGCAGCGGTGCGGCCACGTCGAGCTCGAGCCCGTCGGGGATCTTCACGACGAAGTCCTCATCGACCACCACGTGCGTCGAGTAGCCCCCTTTGGTCACCGTGCCGTCGCGGTCCACCGAGCCGTAGGTCTGTGTGTTGCCGGGGATGCAGTACTGCTCCTCCCCCTTCTCGCAGTTCTCGCACTCCCCGCAGGAGTTGACCATGCACCCCACGCCAACGCGGTCGCCCGCGCTGTAGCGCTCCACGTCCGCGCCCACGTCGCTCACGATCCCCGCGATCTCGTGACCGGGAACAGCGGGGTAGGGGACCTCGCCCCACTCGCCGCGCGTGAAGTGGATGTCGGAGTGGCAGATCCCGCAGAACTTGATCTCGATCAGGACGTCCTTCGGGCCTACCTCCCGGCGCTCGATCGTCAGCGGGACCATCGGGTCACTCGCGCCGTGGGCGCCGTATGCGTTGACCGTGCTCATGCCTCTCCTCTCCTTCGGTGTGGGCGGCTCCACTGTAGGGCGCGGATCGCCTCCGAAGGAGGTGGAGCTCCTACCCCCCTGCTCTCTTCCCTGCCTAGAGCCGCTTGAAGCGGCGAACCACGCGCCCGCTCGCCGCGCGCCAGATCATCGCGCTCGGCGCGCGGATCGGGCCACCGCCGCCGCTTCTCGGAACGGTGACGACGAGCTCGTTGCCCACCACCGGGGAGGTCACGGTGAAGGGCGGCGAGACTTTCGGGCTGTACCCGCTCGCCCGCCCCGCTGGGTAGCGAAGCGTGACCGTCGCCACCCCGTCGGGGACGATCATCGTGATCGTCGCGCTCGTCGCCGAGCCCGGGGGCCCTGTCGAGACGTGCTCGCCCGCCTCGATGTTCGCCGCCCCGCCACCGCCACCCCCGACGCCTCCAACGATCCCCGCGCCGAGGTCGACGTTCGTCGCGATGTCCATGAGCCCCACGTGCCCGGGGCTGCACCCTGTGAGGGCCGGGTAGATGTAGTAGGAGCGGCCGTCGATCACCCGCGTGCGCCGCACGTAGTGGACGAACGTGTCCCCGGTCCGTCCCACCTCCGGGGGGAGCGTGTCCGCCGCGGTCTGCGGCCTGCGCAGCACACCGAGGATCGCGAGCAGCGAACGGCCCGGGGCGCCCTGCAGCGCTTTTCCGTAGACCGCCGCGCAGCCCGAATGAGAGCGCCGCGCCCTCTCTGAGGCCGAGCTCCTCGCGGGCGCCGCTCCGGGCTGCGTGGCCCCACCGCCGGGACCGCCCGCGGCGCCCCACGCGATCACGCCTCCCAGCACGATGCCCGCGAGCACGATCGTCCCGCGCAGCCGGTGGCGGCGCTGACGCTCCCTCGCCTCCTCGATGACCCCGTCCTCGGGGGACCGCGGCGGGGCCGGGTCGAGGACCGGGCTCATCCCCTGCTCCGATTGCGCAGCTGATGCATTTGCGCTAGCTTGACTAGCACAATGCTGGATGTCAAGCTCGACCCGGCGGGCACGCTCCCGCTCCACCACCAGGCGGCGGCGCAGATCAGGCGCGCGATCGCGGAAGGCGACGCGAAGCCCGGAGAACGCCTGCCGCCCGCGCGTCACCTCGCCTCGGTGATGGGCGTCAACACGAACACGGCGCTGCGCGCGCTGCGCACGCTGCGCGACGAGGGACTGCTCGAGATGCGCCCCGGGCGCGGCACGCGAGTGAGCGGGACTCCGCAGCGCAGCGCGCTCCAGGCCAAGGCGCTCGAGCTCGTCGAGCTGGCCCGTGAGAGCGGCTACGAGCGTGCCGAGCTGCTCGCGCTCGTCGCGCAGCTCCCCTGAGGGTGGGCTCGGAGGCGGGTTGCGCCCGGTGCTCCACCCACACCGGAGCACGGCGGCTCGCTCGATCCCCCTTGGTAGGCTCCGCGCGTTCACGGAGGAAGGGGAGAGCAGTGGCGTTCCTGAGGATCGTGCGCCCGCCGCTCGTCACGCGCGAGGTCTACGACGCGGTGACGCGCGAGCTCGGTCTCGGCACGGCTCACCCGCTCGGCCTGATCTCGCACGCCGCGGGCGAGTCCGAGGGCAGCTGGCAGATAGTCGAGATCTGGGAGTCCGAGGAGTACGCCGAGCGCTTCGACCGCGAGCGGCTCGTCCCCGCGGTCGAACGCGTCACCGGGTCCCCGCCTCCCGGCGACGCCCCGGCGGTGGGCTACACCGTGCACCAGCTCGTCACGCCCTAGCGGCGCGACCCTCCCCTAGCTGCGCCGCGCGGTCTGCTCGGCGAGGCCGCGCAGCACGGCGATCCCGCGGCGCAGCCCTTCCAGTTCGACGGGGAGGTCTTCGTAGATCGCGCCCTCGCTCGGGCTCTGGCGCAACGTGACCTGGAAGCTGCGCAGCGTGTCCGCGTCGACGTCGTCCTTGAGCGCAGAGACCGCCTCGGCGACCCAGCTCGCCTTGCGGTGCTGCCAGAAGCGGAACCCCTCCTGATCGCCGATCGTGGCGGCTTCGAGCAGCAGTTTCTCGCCCCTCTTCGAGTACGCGACTACAAGCGAGTGTGTTCTTGTCAACACCGAGAGGCTGCCCGCGCTTGGCTCTGTGTAAACCAACGCCGCACGCGCGACTGTGAGCAGCGCGATCCGTCGCTAGGCTGCGAGACCCGGTGAGCGCCGAACCTCAGACCCTCGCGGTGACCGACCCGCTCGGCGTGATCGCCGAGGCGCAGGAGCGCCACGCCGAGACGCTCTCGCTCGCCTCGCGCCATCTCGACCCGTCGCTGGTCGACGTGCTCGGGATCCTCGGCTTCGACAAGCGCTACGTGTCCGCTTCGGGCTCCCATCTCTACGACGAGGACGGGCGCGCCTATCTGGACTTCCACACGGGCGAGGGCTTCGCGAGCCTCGGGCACAACCACCCGGCGGTGCGCGAGACGATCGAGGCGACGCTCGCCGCGGGCCTGATCGACGGGGTGCAGATCCACTACTCGGTGCTCGCCGGGATGCTCGCCGAGGCGCTCGCCGCGCGGCTCCCCGGGGCGCTGGAGGCGGTCTTCTTCACGAGCGCGGGGGCGGAGGCCGTGGACACGGCGATGAAGTTCGCCCGCGCGGCGACCGGGCGCCCCCGCCTGCTCTCCTGCGAGAGCAGCTTCCACGGGGTCACGCTCGGCCCACTCTCGATGGTCGGCGACGAGTTCTTCAAGGAGGGGTTCGGGCCGCTGCTCCCCGGCTGCGCACGGGTGCCCTTCGGCGATCTCGACGCGCTCGAGCGCGAGCTGCGCACAGGAGATGTCGCCGCCTTCTTCGTCGAGCCGATCCAGGGCCGGATGGTCACCCTGCCCCCCGAGGGCTACCTTCAGGGCGCGCAGGAGCTCTGCAGGCGCCACGGGACGCTCTTCGTGGTCGATGAGATCCAGACGGGGCTGGGGCGCACGGGGCGCTGGTTCGCGCTCGAGCACTGGGGCCTGGAGCCCGACATGGTGCTCGTGGGCAAGGCGCTGAGCGGCGGCTTCATGCCCACCGCCGCGATGGTCACCACGCGCGAGATCTTCCAGCGCGCGGTGGGCACGTTGGAGCGTTGCTACGTCCACCAGTCCACCTACGGGCGCAACCGGCTCTCGATGGCCGCGGGGCTCGCGGCGATGCGGGTGATCGAGCGCGACGCGCTGCTCGAGAACGCGGCGAGCGTGGGGGCGCTGCTGCGCGAGGGCCTCGCGGAGCTCCAGAGCCGCCACGACATCGTCAAGGAGATCCGCGCGAGCGGCCTGATGATCGGGATCGAGCTGGGCACACCGAGCGGGCGCATGGCGGGCCTGAACTGGAAGCTGATCCACATGGCCAGCGAGGGCCTCTTCCCCCAGCTCGTGGTGATACCGCTGCACCGCGACCACGGCGTGATCACGATGGCCGCGGGGAAGAACGACGTGATCAAGCTGCTCCCCCCGCTCACGCTCGCCGCGGAGGAGGCGCAGCGCTTCCTCACCGCGCTCGACGCGGTGCTCGCGGACTGCTCGGGCAGCGGCGGGAAGAACTGGGGCGTGGTGCGCGAGATCGCGACCTCGACGCTGCGCCGCCGCTCGCGCCAGACCGCGACGTGAGCGCGGCGGGCGCATCCGGCGCGCCCTGCCTGATCACCGGCGCGAGCGGCTTCATCGGGGGGCGGCTCGCCGCACGGCTCGCGCGCGAGGGGCGTCCGGTGCGCTGCCTGGCGCGCGCGAGCAGCGACACGACCGCGCTGGAGGAGCTGGGGCTGGCGATCGTACGCGGCGACCTCGACGACCACGCCTCGCTCCGCGACGCCGCCGCGGGCTGCGGGAGCGTGGTGCACTGCGCCGCGCTCGTCTCCGACTGGGCGACCGTCGCGGAGATACGCGCGGCCAACGTCGCCGGCACCGCCAGGCTGCTCGACGCAGCCGCGCAGGCGGGAGTGCGGCGTTTCGTCCATATCTCCACGACCGACGTCTACGGGAGTCCGGGCGGGCGCGGCCTGACCGAGTCCCTCTCCCCCACCCGTTTCGCGAACTGGTACTCGCAGAGCAAGCGCGAAGCGGAGGACGAGGTGCGCCGGGCCGCCGATCGGGGCCTCACGACCGTGACGCTGCGACCGGCCACCGTCTACGGCCCCGGCTCCCAGGAGGTGATCGGCGAGATCGCGAAGGCGATCCGCGGCGGGCACATGCTGCTGATCGCCCGCGGTCGCACGATCGCGGGCCTCTGCTACGTCGAGAACCTGATCGACGCGATCCTGCTCTCGCTCGATCTGGACGCCGCGCGGGGGAGCATCTTCAACGTGAGCGACGGGCTCGAGGTCAGCTGGGAGCGGCTCACCGGCGACCTCGCTGCCGGGCTGGGCTGCCCGCCCGCCGCGCCTCACCCTCCCCTATCCCCCGGCCGCCGCGCTCGCGCTCGCGCTCGAGCAGGGCTACCGCGCGCTGCGCCGAGCCACGGGCGTCTCGCTGCCCCCGCTGCTCTCCAGGCAGGCGGTTCAGGTGCTCGGCCGCGACCAGGACTTCAGCGCGGGTGCGCTGCGCGAAACGCTCGGCTGGCGACCGCGCGTCTCCTACGAGCAGGGGCTCGCGGAGACGCTCGCCTGGCTGCGCGAGGTAGAGCCACCCGAGTAGGGTCAGGCGCGTGCGGATACACGCCCTCTCGACCGGCAGCGTTCGGGTCAAGCACTCCTTCCTCTTCCCGAGCAAGGGCGTCCGGCGTCAGCTCGACCTGTTCCTTCCGGGCCCCTGGTCGGAGCCGCTGCCGATCCACTGCTGGGCGGTCGAGCACGAGGGGCGGCTGCTGCTGATCGACACGGGTGAGACCACCGCGGCGCGGAACATCGCCTTCGCGCGCTTCGAGCTGAACGCGGAGCACGAGCTTCCCGCGGCGATGCGCGCCGCGGGGCTCGACCCCGAGGCGGTGGCCGAGGTCGTGCTCACCCACCACCACGGCGATCACGTCGACGGGCTCGTCCACCTCAGCGCCCCCGCCCGGATCGGTGCCGAGGAGATGCGCTACGCCAACGCCCCCTTCTCCCAGTTCATGCGCAGGGTCCTGCGCCAGCCCTTCCCCCCGGCTTCGCCCCCACCACCTTCGAGCTCGACGGCCCGGCCTTCGGGGCGTTCGAGCGCAGCCTCGCTCTGAGCGCCGACGGCCGCATCGTGGCGGTCCCCACACCGGGCCACACGCCCGGGCACATCTCGGTGATCTGCATCGACGACGAGGGACGCCACGTGATGCTCGCGGGCGATGCGACCGACACGCTCGAGCAGCTGCACGCCCTGCGCGCCGACGCGATCGGCCCCAGCCCGAAGGTCCATCGCGCAACGCTCGCCCGGATCCTCGATCACTGCCGCGCGCATCCGACGGTCTACCTGCCCTCGCACGACCCGGAGTCCGCCGCGAGGCTGCGCGACAGCGCGCTCGTGGAAGCGGGCTGAGCCTCCGCCGCCGGCGATGGGTCGCCGGGCCGCTCAGGCGAGCGTGAACCAGACGACCTTGCCCTCGGGCTTGGAGATCACTCCCCAGCGCCGGGCGAGCGCTTCGACGATCGCCAGGCCGCGCCCGCTCGGCTGATCGGGTGTGGGCGAGAGCACCCGTGGCGAGCCCTCGCCGCGATCGCGGACCTCGATACGGACCTCCTCGCGGGCGCAGATCCGCACCTCGAAGTCGGTCTGCGCATGGCGCACGCAGTTGCTCGCGAGCTCGGAGGTCATCAGCTCGGCGGCGTCGATCAGCTCGGCGTCGTGGCCGTCGAGTGCGCTCCGCACGAGTCGGCGCGCCGCGCTGACTTCGGCCGGGCGGCAGGCGAAGGTGCGCATCGTGCTCACGGCTCGACCACCAGCACCTCCGTGAGTCCGGTGAGCTCGACGACGCGGCGCACGGCGACCGTGGGAGCGAGCAGCTTCACGCGCGGCACCTCGCGGGCAGCGCCGAGCAGAACGGCGATCCCCGCGCTGTCGAGGAAGCGCAGCGCGGAGACGTCGAAGGTCAGGCTCTCGGGTCGTGAGGCGGTCACCGCCTCGACGGCACCGCGCAATCCATCCACGCTCGAGATGTCGAGGTCGCCCTCGAGCCTGATCACGGGCTCGCCGGAGGGCCCGGCCGTGGTCCTCACGTCGAGCTGCGCCCCCGCGTTGTCTTCTAGTTCTGCCACTGGATGCTCACCAGAGCGGTGTCGTCACGATGATCGTCGGAGGTCAGGTCCCGCGCGAGCCGTGCAAGCAGATCCTCGTCGAGCTGCTCGCGACTCGCCATCTCGCGCAGCCGCGCGAGCCCCTCGTCGAGCACCTCGCCGCGGCGCTCGACGAGCCCGTCCGTGAAGGCCACGAGCGTCGCCCCCGGAGGCACCGTGACGGTCGCTTCGCGGAAGGCTGCGGTGTGCGGGAAGCCGATCGGGGGCTCGGCGACGAGCTTGACGTACTCCCCGTGCTCACCGTCGAGCAGCAGTGGCGCGAGATGCCCCGCGCTCGCGAGCGTGAGCTGGTGCGCCTCGATGTCGATCAGTGCGCAGAGCACGGTGGCGAAGTAGTCGTGGGTGATCCCCGCGACGAACGACGAGAGCTTGCCGAGCACGACGCCGGGCCTGTGGTCCTGGGCGATGTAGGCGAGCGTCGCGTGCCGCACGAGCGCCATCGAGGTGGCCGCGTCGACCCCGTGCCCGGAGACGTCGCCGATCACCATCAGCGCCTTGCCCTCACCGAGCTCGACGACGTCGTACCAGTCCCCGCCCACATCCCCTCCCGCCTGCGCGGGGACGTACTGGGCGCTCACACGCAGGCCGCGCACGCTCGGCAGCCTCGCTGGGAGCAGTGCGTGCTGCAGCGTCTGCGCGATCGAGCGCTGCTCGATGTAGCGCTCGCGGTTCTCCTCGGCGAGCTTGTCGAGTTCTGCCGCGAGCTGCTCCGCGCGACGCCGCCGTTTCGCGAGCCGGTCGGTCATCAGCGCGGCGACGATCGAGATCAGCAGCCCGACGCCGAGCGTGATCCAGGGAAGGCTGTGGAAGAACGCGCCGCCGAGTGAGCTGCGCGAGATCGCGACGAGCGTGAAGGCGCCCGCGCCGAAGGGCACGACCGTCGCGGCCTGCAGCCCCTTGGCGGGCAGGTGCGTGCTCGTCAGCAGCAGGTTGGACCTGCTCCGCGAGTGCCCGAGGTAGAGGATGTAGTTGAGATCAGCGAAGGCGCTGTTGCCCTCGAGTTTCGAGCGCCGGCTCGCAGGCAGCGGGTTCTCTGCGAACACGGCGAAGTGGTGGCCCACTCCGCCGCCGCTGTACTCGAAGCCGAGGCTCGGGGTCTTTTTGCCGAGCTCGTCGACGATGTTCAGCGCCGAGGGCCTGCCGCTGTAACGGGCGACAGCCGCCGCGGCTTCGGGTGACGGCGGCGCGCCGAGCGTCGAGCGCAGGCTGGGCATGTGGCCCGAGAGCGACCACAGCGAGACGGAGGAGAACTGCCGCCCCGTGCCCACGTAGGGGGTCATGAAGGCGCGAAATTTCGCACTGCTCCCGCCGGTGGCGTCGGCGAGCGCGGCCGCCGAGGCGAGCGGCGTCTGCGTGGTGGTCGCGGCGCCGCTGAGCACGAGCCCGAGCTCGCGTACGCGCAGGTTGAGCAGGCGCCGCTCGTTGTGGCGGTAGAGCTCGAGCGCGGTCACCGACAACGCGACGGTGACGAGGAGCCCGATCGCCAGCGCAATCGCGAAAGCGCTCGTCGGGCGCACGCGACGCTGCGGCGCGGGCGCCTGTTGGCGGCCGTCGTCCCCCGGCAGTGGCTCGCGCGCAACCGGCTCCCTCGCCCCGTTCATCGGTGCGAATCTACGCCGTTGCCGGGACGAGCGCTCGCGACACGCACGAGGAGGGGTTCGTTGCGCGTCGCGAGCACCATGACCAACGTCTGCCGCTCTTCCGGCGCTGAGGGGATGGAAGATCGACCGCGGCGGGCTCGCCAGCGAGACCCGCCACCGCCTAGGTACCCGCTTCGGAGGCCTCCAAAACGCGTGCAAGGACGGCAGCGGGCGGGAGCGGCGGTGCCGCTCCGCGCTCCCGCCCCGCAGCCGATGCGCGGAAGTCTCGGCGAGGCCCGGGGTGGCGTCCAATAGTCCTTTGCGCCCGAGCCATAAGCCCTGCCTATTCCGGAGCGCGGGCCCAGCGCTTGGAGAGCTCTCGGGCCACGCTGCGGCTAGCCTCTCCGGCATGCGCGCCACCCCCGCAGAAGCTCAGTTCGACCGGGTCCGCGCATGAGCTCCGCCGAGGAGCAGACGAGCGCACCGGCGGCGCGCACCGCCTGGGCGCGGAACATGGCGGCGCCGGTGCGGGATTTCCTCGGCACCGAGACCGGCAGCGCCGTCGTACTGCTCGCCGCGGCGCTGCTCGCGCTGATCTGGGCCAACTCGCCGCTGCGCCACTCCTACCAGTCGCTCTGGAGCACGCACCTGGAGATCCGCCTCGGGGGCGGCTCCGTCGCGACCGACCTGCGTCACTGGGTCAACCAGGGGCTGATGACCCTCTTCTTCCTCGTCGTCGGACTCGAGGCGAAGCGCGAGCTCGACGTGGGCGAGCTGCGCGAACGGCGCCGTGTCGCGATCCCGGCACTCGCCGCGCTCGGGGGCATGGCCGTCCCGGTCGCAATCTTCCTCGCCTTCAACGCGGGCGGCCCCGGAGCGCACGGCTGGGGAGCGGCGATGTCGACCGACACCGCGCTCGCGCTCGGCGCGCTCGCGCTGCTCACCCCGAGCACAGCCACGCGGCTGCGGGTCTTCATGCTCACGCTCGCGGTCGTCGACGACCTCGGCGCGCTGATCGTGATCGCAACGGCCTACACGACGAGCGTCTCGATGGTCCCGCTGATCGTCGCGGTCGCGCTCTTCGCCGTGCTGATCGCGCTTCGCTACGCCCCCCTCTGGCGCGGCCAGGCCTCGATCGTCGTCGCCGTCGCGCTGTGGGTGGCGCTCTTCAAGTCAGGGATCGACCCCGTGATCGCGGGCCTCGCGATCGGGCTCGTGACGAGCGCCTACCCGCCCTCGCGCGAGGATCTCGAGCGTGCGACCGCGCTGACGCGCTCCTTCCGCGAGCAGCCCACGCCCGACCTCGCACGCTCCGCGCAGCTCGGGGTGCTCGCGGCGATCTCCCCGAACGAGCGCCTGCAGTACTCGCTGCACCCCTGGAGCAGCTACGTCGTCGTGCCGCTGTTCGCGCTCGCGAACACGGGCATCCGGATCGACTCCCACATCCTCAGCGCAGCCCTCACCTCGCCCGTGACGATGGGGGTGTTCTTCGGCTACGTGCTCGGCAAGCCGCTCGGCGTGACCAGCGCCTCGTGGCTCGCCTCGCGCCGTGCGCTGCACGGCACCCGCCCCACGCTCAGCTGGCCGATCCTCTCCGTCGGGGGGACGATCGCCGGCGTGGGCTTCACCGTCTCGCTGCTGATCTCGAGCCTCGCCTTCCACGGGGAGCGCCTCGCCGAGGCGAAGCTCGGCGTGCTCGCCGCCGCGATCGTCGCCCCGATCGTCTCGTGGGGGCTGATCCGCGCGATCCAGCGCATGCCCGCGAACGTCCGCGCACGGCAGATCGCGGGGACCGCGGAGGACCTGCTCGACCTCGCGACCGAGATCGATCCCGAGCGCGATCACATCCGCGGGCCCCACGACGCGATCGTCACCGTGCTCGAGTACGGCGACTTCGAGTGCCCCTATTGCGGACAGGCCGAGGCGACGATTCGGGAGCTGCTCGCCTCAAACCAGGCGGACCTCCGCTACGTCTGGCGTCATCTGCCGCTGAACGACGTCCACACGCATGCGCAGCTCGCCTCCGAAGCAGCCGAGGCGGCCGCGGCCCAGGGCGGCTTCTGGGAGTTCTACGACGACCTCTTCTCCGACCAGGGCGCGCTCACAACGCGCGACATGGTCGAGCGCGCCGGACGGCTCGGGCTCGACGTGGAACGCTTCACGAGCGAGCTGCGCCGCCACGACTACGCCTCGCGCATCGCCGAGGACGTGGCGAGCGCGGACGAGAGCGGCGTTTCGGGAACCCCGACCTTCTTCATCAACGGGCGCCGCTACCAGGGCGCCTACGACGTCGCGACGCTCACCGCCGCCGTTCGCGCCGCGCGGCTGCGCGCGAGCGCGCTCGCGACCGCCCCGGTCTGAGCCCGGAGGGTCGGGGACGCCCGTCTCGCCGGCTGCGCCCCGCCTGAGCTAGTGTGGCTCGCGGTGATCGTCGTACACGCCGAGGTGTTCGCCCAGGTGCCGCAACGCGAAGCGGCGCGAGCGGCGATGCTCGCCGCCGAGAGCGGCGCCCGTGAAGAGCCCGGCTGCGTCTCCTACGACTTCAGCGAGGCGCTCGTCGAGCCCGGAAGGTTCCTCGCCGTCGAGGTCTGGGCCGACCGAGCCGCGCTCGACGCTCACTTCGCGGGCGCCTCCTTCGAGCGCTACCAGCAGGAGATCGGGCCGCTGCTCGTGCGGGACTCCGAGGTGCGCATCTACGAGGTCGTCTCGGCGACCCGCCCGCTCGACTCATCGCCACTGGATCTCCGCCAGGACGACTGAGCGGATGAGCGCGCCCGCCGCTGTCGGGATCCAGCTCCCGTTCGGGCTGCCGCCGCTGACGCCTCGCGACTGGCTGCCCGTTGCCTCGACTCCCGCCCTGTTCAGGGCGATCCGCGCGACGATCGTGGTCGGAGGCCTGTTCGCGATCACCGACGCGGCGATCGGCAACCTGCAGATCGCGCTGTTCGCAGCCTTCGGAGGGTTCTCCACGCTCGTGCTCAGCTCCTTCTCGGGAACCAGGCGCGACAAGCTCGTGGCGCATGCGACGCTCGCTGTGCTCGGCAGCGCGCTGCTCTCGATCGGCACAGCGGTGAGCTCCTCGACGGTGCTTGCCGCGCTCGTCACCGTCCCCGTCACCTTCGCGGTCTTCTTCTCCGGCGTGCTCGGCCCGAACGCGGCCTCCGGTGCGCTCGGCGCGATGCTCTCCTTCGTGCTCCCCGCGGCCTCGCCGGGGACAGTCTCGATGATCCCCGACCGCCTGCTCGGATGGTGGATGGCCTCGGTCTGCGGGACCGCGGCGGTGCTCCTGCTCTCGCCGCGGCCCGGCGCAGACCCGCTGCGCGCAGCGGCCGCACGCACCGCCCGCGAGCTCGGACGCCAGCTCGAAGAGGCCCTGCGCGGTCAGAGCACGCAGACCGGGCTGCAGTCCTGCATCGAGGCCAAGCACGACCTGCTCGCGCTCTTCAGCGGCACGCCGCTGCGCCCGCTGGGGCTGGCGCGCACCGACCAGGCGCTCGCGAACTCCGTCGAGATGCTCGAGTGGTGCACCTCGCTGATCGTCGACGCGCTGCACGAGCGCCCCGATCTCAGCGCCGCCGCCCCGATCGACCGTGAGCTGCTGCAGAGCGCGGCGAGCACCCTCGCCGCGACCGGCGCGCTGCTCTCAGGGAGCAGGGCGATGCCGGACCTCGAAGGCCTCGAGCGGCTCCGGCGTCGCAGCGTGAGCTCGGCCGCAGGGCTCGACCCGATCGCGGGGGACTTCCGCGCGAGCGCACAGATCTCATTCCACGCCCAGGCCGTCGCCACCTGCGTGCTCGCTGCCGCCGCCGACGTGGCGGTCGCCGAACGGCTCGCCGACCCGCTCTGGCTCGATGCCCAGCGCCTGCGCTTCGCCGGCGAGCCCGAGGGCTCCACGCGAGTCTCCAGCGCGGCGAGGACAGCCGTGCGGCACGCAAGCGTGCGCTCGGTCTGGTTCATCAACAGCGTGCGTGCCGCGCTCGCCCTCGGCGCGGCGGTCGCCGTGGCCGACGTGAGCAGCGTGCAGCACGGCTTCTGGGTCGTGCTCGGCACGCTCTCGGTGCTGCGCAGCAACGCGGCCTCGACCGGCTCGACCGCGCTGCGCGCGCTCGGTGGCACCGTGCTCGGGTTCGTGATCGGCGGCGCGCTGCTCGTCGCGATCGGCTCGACCACCACCGCGCTCTGGGTGGTGCTGCCCTTCGCCCTGTTCGTCGCGGGCTACGCCCCGGGCACCGCCCCCTTCGCGATCGGCCAGGCCGCGTTCACCGTGACCGTCGCGGTGCTCTTCAACCTGCTCGCCCCCGTGGGCTGGAAGGTCGGCATCCTGCGCGTCGAGGACGTGGCGATCGGATGCGCGGTGAGCGTGCTCGTCGGCCTGATGTTCTGGCCGCGCGGCGTGGCCGCCGTCGTCGGCGACGATCTCGCCGACGCGTTCCGCGCGGGCGCAGACTACCTCGGCCAGGGCGTGCGCTGGACCTCGGGGCTGAGCGACCGCGAGCCCGACGGCGGAACGACTGCGCTCGTCGCGGCGCTGCGCCTCGACGACGCCCTCCGGGGGTTCCTCGCCGAGCAGGGCTCCAAGCGGATCAAGCGTCAGGAGCTCTGGCGCCTCGTCGGCGGGACGATGCGGCTGCGGCTCACCGCCCAGGCGATCGCGAAGCACGCTCCCGACGCGGGTGCCGCCGCGGCCTCCCGCGACGCCCTGGGACGCCGTGCGGCGGTGCTCGACGCTTGGTACGGGCAGCTAGCTGGCACGCTCGAACGCCCGCACGGCGCGCCTGCGCCGACGCTCGAGCCGCCCCGACTCGGTCCCGACACCGTGGTCCACGCCTCCTCGGGCTCGCACTACGGCGTCTGGCTCTGCGAGCACCTCGATCATCTCGCCGATCACCTCGACGAGCTGATCGCCCCCGCCGCGCGTATCGCTCAGCTGCGTCGCTCGCCCTGGTGGCGCTGAGGGAGCGCCTCAACCCGCGGCGCGCGCACGTTTCGGTTTCGCTTTCGCCGCCCCGGACGTCCTCGCTTTCGCCGCGGCGGAGCGCTTGGGCTTCTGTTTCGCTCTCCCCGCGGCGGAGGTCTTCGGCTTCCCCGCAGAGCGTTTGCTCTCCGGACGCCCGCGCGCTCCCGGCGAGAGGCGCTCGATCTCCCCGAGCGCCTCGCCCATGTAGATCGCGAGCCGTTGCAGGTGGGGCATCGTGTCGCGCGCCCCGGTGAAGCCGAAGTTCAACGTTCCCGCGTAGCTCACGCAGGTGATGTTGAGGGCGTTTCCGTGGGTGAGCAGCGAGAGCGGAAAGAGCGCGTCCAGTCGCGAGCCGTTGATGTAGAGCGGCTCGGTCGGACCCGGGACGTTGGAGATCGCGACATTGAAGGGCACCGGCGCGTGACGGCCCAGTCCGAGCATCAGCCCCGCTATGTAGGGCGCGTTGAGCAGCAGGGTGTATGAGGTGCGCGCCTCGCTCGGCAGGCGGCTGAGGTGTCGCTTCGCCTCGTCGGTCGAGCGGCTGATCGCGCGCATCCGCTCGACCGGGTCGGCGATGTTCGTGCCCAGCTCGGCGACGATCATCCCGATCGCAGTGCCCATCGACTGATCGCCCGCCTCGCGCAGGTTGACGGGGATCCCTGCGGTGAGCGGCCGGTCGGGGAGCTGCGCGTGCTCAGCCAGATAGCGCCGCAGCGCCGTTCCGCTGAGGTAGAGGACGACATCGTTGAGCGTGCACCCGAAGGACACCGCGAGACGCTTGATCCGGTCGAGCTCGTACTGCTGCGTGGCGAAGCGCCGCTGCCCGCCGAGCCGTCCGCCGAGCACCGAGGAGGGTGCGCGGTAGGGGGCCTGCAGGGGCCGCTCGTCGACCGCCGCGACCGCGAGGTCGAGCGCGGCACGCGAGAGCCCGCCCGCGGCGGCCGCGCTCTCGCGGAGCAGCCCCAGGGGCAGCGAGAGCGGTCCTCCCCCGCTCTCGCTCACGCGCTCCGGGCGCTGACCGGCTCCGACGGTCCAGAACGTCGGGGTGCTGCGGTCGCGGGGATCGGTGGAGAGCGCGCGGGTCATCAGCCGCATTCCGCTCACCCCGTCGACGAGCGAGTGGTGGATCTTCGTGTAGATCGCGAAGCGGTTGCGTTCGAGTCCCTCGATCAGGTGCACCTCCCACAGCGGGCGGTGCAGATCGAGCTCGTTGCTGTGCAGCCGCGACACGAGCACGCCGAGCTCGCGCTGGCCGCCCGGATGCGGCAGCGCGGAGTGGCGTACGTGGTAATCGAGGTCCACGTCGTGGCTCTGCGTCATCGCGGGCAGACGCGAGCCCACGAGCGGCAGCTCCACGAGCTTCAGGTTCCACGGCGGCGGGATCGTGCGCTTCTCGCGCATCTGCGCGAAGAGCGCCTCCAGGTAGCCCTCGCGCGCGTCCGCGGGCAACGTGAACTCGAACAGCCCGCCCACGTGCATCGGCGTGTCACGAGACTCGATCGCCAGCCACGCAGCATCGACGGGAGAAACGCGCTGCATGTCAGTCCATCCTCCCTTCGACCCCTCCCACGGTGGTCGTTGGGCCGCAGCCTAGCGCCGCAGCGACCGCGGTGCTAGCTCTCGCGGCGCGTGAGCACCACGACAGGGATCTCACGCTCGGTGCGCTGCCGGTATTCGTCGTAGGCGGGCCAGACCTCGGTCATCGCGGACCAGAGCCGCTCGCGCTCCTCCCCCTCCGCAACGCTCGCGCGCACCGGGATCGTCTCGGCGAGCACCTCGATCGTCGCGTTGGGCTCGGCGCTCAGGTTCTCGAACCAGGCGGGGTGCTCGGGCGCTCCGCCCTTCGAGGCCACGACCACCCAGCGCTCGCCGTCGGTGCGGTGGATCAGCGGCGTGGTGCGCATCTGGCCGCTGCGCCGCCCAATCGTGGTGAGCAGCAGGATCGTCGTCCCGCGCCAGTGGTAGCCGCGCTCCCCGGACGTCTCGCGGTAGACGCGGACGTGCTCGGGTCCGAAGAGGTCGTCGTCGGCCGTTGCCACAGCCTGAGTCTACCCCGCCCCCGGGTGCTCAGATCATCGCCAGGCCGCCGCTCACGGGGAGCGTCGCGCCGGTGATGTAGTCGGCCTGCGGGGAGGCGAGGAAGCAGACGGCCGCGGCGACGTCCTCCGGCTCCCCCGCGCGTCCCGCGGGTATCGCGCGCAGCGCGGCGGCCATCTTCGCCTCACCCATCTCCGCGGCCGCGGAGTCCATCATCGCGGTCGCCACCGGCCCGGGGGCAACGGCGTTCACCCGCACGCCGTAGCGCGCCTCCTCGCGCGCGAGCGCCTTGCCGAAGGCGATCACCGCGCCCTTGGTGGCCGAGTAGACCGCCTGCCCGTGACCGCCCACGCGACCCGCCTCGGAGGCGAGGTTGACGATCGCGCCGCCGCCGTCGCGAAGTTGCGAGAGCGCCGCGTGGGTGACGACGAGCACACCGCTCAGGTTCACGGCGATCATCCGGTCCCAGCGCGCCTGCTCGGAGTCGGCGAAGCGCCCGAACTCGTCCACGCCCGCGTTGTTGACGAGCACCGAGACCCGGCCGAGGGTCTCGCTCGTCGTGGCGAGCGCGCTTCGTGCGGAGTCCATCGAGGTCACATCGAGCTCGAATGCGGCGCCACCGATCTCGGTCGCGAGCGGCGCGCACGCGTCGATCTCGCGATCGGTCACAGCCACGCGTGCGCCCTCCTCGGCGAGCCGTCTGCAGATCGCCGCCCCGATGCCCCCGGCGGCCCCGGTCACGAGCGCGACCTGGCCTTCGAGCGCACGGGACATTCGCTGCACGCTATCGCCCCGCAGGCCCTATCATCTCCCGTCTGGGCCTGGGCGCTGAGGGGTGGCCGGGCGAGAGGGCCGGAGATTCAGGGGGCGAGATGGCAGGGACGACCACGGAGGGTGGGATGCATTTCCTCGACGCGTGCGCAGGGCGCCGCGGGCGGCTCCCACGGGCCCGGCGCCGCTCCCGCCTGCTGAGCGCGACGCTCGCGCTGCTCCTGCTCGCCTGCGTGCTCGCGACCGGCGCCTCCGCGAGCCCGGCTGGTGCGGGCCTCACGATCGGCACCGCGGGACCCGCGGCGGCGGGCGCGAAACCCTTTGCGAACTCCGCCCCGAAAGTGACCTCGCAGCCGAGCAACGTCACCGTGGAAGCGCCCGGCTCGGCGAGCTTCACCTCGACGGCGTCGGGCACCCCCACGCCGACCGTTCAGTGGGAAGTCTCAAGCGACGGCGGCAAAACCTTCAGCCCGATCGAAGGCGCGACGAGCACGACCTACACGATCCCTGCCACCTCGGTGTCCGAAAACGGGCACCAGTTCCGCGCCGACTTCTCGAACGCAGCGGGCTCCAAAACCAGCAACGTGGTCGTCCTGACGGTCACGAGCAAGCCGGTCGTGATCCAGCAGCCGACCGATGCGAGCGCCGCCGAAGGCCACGAAGCCGTGTTCGAAGCGCAGGCCTCGGGTTCGCCGGCGCCGACGATCCAGTGGGAAGAGTCCACGGACGGCGGCTCCACCTACAAATCGCTCAGCGGTCAGACGGCGACGAAACTCAAATTCTCGAGCGTGAACAAAACGCAGGACGGCTGGAAGTTCCGCGCTCTGTTCAAAAACGTGGCGGGCTCGGTGCTCAGCGAACCGGCGACGCTGCACGTCGTCGAACTCGCGCACATCAACCAGCAGCCGCTCGAAACGACCGTGATCGAAGGGCAGACGGCGAGCTTCACGAGCACCGCCACGGGTAACCCCACGCCCACGATCCAGTGGGAAGTCTCGACCAACTCGGGCGCGACCTACGCGAAGGTCGAAGGCGCAACGTCCACGACCCTCTCGATCCCCTCGACGACGGTCTCCGAGAGCGGCAACCTCTACCGTGCAGCCTTCTCGAACGCGGCGGGCACCGTGCTCAGCAACAGCGCGAAGCTCGTCGTCGAGGGCGTACCCGTGGTCACCGAGCAGCCCGAAAGCCACACCGTGCTCGTGGGCGGCTCAGCGACCTTCGAAGCCGCCGGCACCGGCACCCCCACACCCACGGTGCAGTGGCAGATCTCGCTCAACGAAGGCGCGAGCTGGTCCAACGTGGGCGGAGCGACGACGAACACGCTCACCGTCTCGAACGCGCAGCTCTCAGAAAGCGGCCACGAATATCGTGCGGTCTTCACGAACCCCGCGGGCACCGCGACCAGCATCGGCCGCGCAGCTGACGGTCGCGAGCAGCGACTACCGCGCCTACGGCTGGGGCCTGAACTCTCGCGGCCAGGCGGGCATCGGGAGCTTCGAATCGCCGATCCCATCCCCCCAGCCGATCGGCTCGCTGCACTTCGTCGACCGCCGTCTCCGGCGGCGCGCGAAGCGAGCCTCGCACTGCTCGCCGGCGGAACGGTCGAGGCTTGGGGCTACAACGGCTTCGCCCAGCTCGGCAACGAAGGCCCCGACACCGACTCGCCGATCGCGGTGGCAGGACTCAGCCACGTCAAGGCGATCGCCGCCGGAGGAAACCACTCCGTCGCGCTGCTGCGCAACGGCACCGTGGAGACCTGGGGCGATGACGAAAACGGCCAGCTCGGCAACGGCACGAAAGAGGAATACGACGCGACCCCGACCGTGGTCGAAGGCCTGAGCGGCGTGAGCGCCGTGGCCGCCGGGCAGGAACACACGCTCGCGCTGCTCTCGAACGGGACCGTGATGTCGTGGGGCAACAACGAACGTGGCCAGCTCGGCGCGGGCAACACGCACACCAGCGACACACCCGTCGCCGTCAAAGGCGTCAGCACCGCGGTCGCGATCGCGGCCAACCGCAACTTCAGCATGGCGCTGCTCTCCAACGGCACCGTCGTCTCCTGGGGCGATGACGAACGTGGGCAGCTCGGCAACGAGGGCGTGCTCGAAAAAGAAAGCGAAGAAGGACGCTTCGCCCAGTCCCCCGTACCGGTCGAAGAACTGAGCGGCGTCACCGCGATCGCCGCGGGCACCGGGCACGCGCTCGCGCTGCTCTCGAACAAGACCGTGGTCGCGTGGGGCGATGACCGCGAAGGCGAGCTCGGCAACGGCACGACCGAAGCGATGTCCGTCCACCCCACACCCGCGATCGGCCTCACCGGCGTCACGGGGATCGACGCGGGCGAACAGGACAGCGTCGCCCAGCTCGAAAACGGCACGATCGAGACCTGGGGCATGAACACCCAGGGCAGCCTCGGGCTCGGCACTCACGGCGCGTCCGTCGACACGCCCACGCCGGTCACCGCGCTCGGCATGGTCGCGGGCGTCTCGGCCGGTGGCGCGCAGATGATCGCGTTCGGCGAATCGTTGCCGAGCGTGACGGGCATCTCGCCCTCGAGCGGCCCCTCGGCGAGGGGGCACCGAAGTGACGATCACGGGCACGAACCTGGCCGGCGCGAGCGCGGTGCACTTCGGCGCGACCGCGGCGACCTCGTTCAAAGTCGAATCCGCGTCGAGCGTGACCGCGATCGCCCCGGCGGGCTCGAAAACGGTCGATGTGACCGTCACCACCGCGACCGGCACCACACCGGCGAGCCCCGCCGACCGCTTCAGCTACCTGCAGCCCCCGACGGTCAGCAAGCTCTCCGCGAAGGGCGGCCCCGCGACCGGAGGCACCACCGTGACGATCACGGGCACCGAATTCGCCCCCGGCGCGGAAGTGCGCTTCGGCGGGGTGGCCGCGCCCTCGGTGACCTTCAACTCCGCGACCTCGCTCACCGTCCTGACACCGGCGAACCTCTCGGGTTCCCTGCCGGTCACCGTGACCACCGGCGGCGGCACGAGCGCCACGAGCAAAAAGGCCTCGTTCAAGTACGCCCCGGCGATCGAATCGATCACTCCCTCCAACGGCCCGCTGGCGGGCGGCGCGAGCGTCGTGATCGCGGGCGCGGGCTTCGCCCCGGGCACGGGTCAGACCACGTTCAAGTTCGGCAAAGGCAGCTCGAAGTCCGTCGTCTGCGAAAGCTCCACGAGCTGCACCGTGCTCGTCCCCGCGGGCAAGGGGCTCGGGACGGTCGACGTGATCGCGGAGGCGAACAAAGTCAAGAGCACCGCCTCCCCGGGCGACCACTACACCTACGAATAGGCGGGACCGCCGGTAGCAGCTTCCGGCGCTACCCGGTGAAGACCCGCGAGAGCGACTCGGCTACGCAGACGGGCTTCTCTGCGCCGTCGCGCTCGAACGTGAGCTCGGTGGTGATCTGCGCGCCGCCCGGGATCTCGTCCACCGAGGCGAGCGTGGCGCGCATCCGCACGCGCTCGCCGACGGGCAGCGGCGCGGGGAAGCGCACGCGGTTGAGCCCGTAGTTCAGGCCGAAGGCGAACCCCTCGAAGGAGAACATGTCGTAGGAGAAGCGCGGCGCGAGCGAGAGCGTGAAGTAGCCGTGCGCGATCGTGCCGCCGAAGGGCGTCTGCTTCGCCCGCTCGACATCGATGTGGATCCACTGGTCGTCGCCGGTGACGCGCGCGAACTCGTCGATCTCCTCCTGCGTGACGAGATGCCAGTCGCTCACGCCGAGCTCCTTGCCGACGTGAAGCTTTACCTCCTCGAGGCCGGTCAGGGTGAGCATCGCGTTCTCCCTTCGCTGAGACGGTTCGGGCGCGCGGCCCCGTTCGGGACTGGACCCTACCGGGCGGGCCGGGCCCGGAGGGGGTGTGCCGGAGCGGCCAGGTGTGAGAAGTGCCTGCGCAGGGAATACGCTCATGCGGTGGAACCCCTCCCCCCGACCTCCGACGCGCTCGCCTCCCCGAACGGGCGCCCCGCAACCGCAGCGCGCTGGGTGGTGCCCTTCCAGGACGGGTCGCGCGAGCTACGCGACCTGCTCGGAGGCAAGGGGGCGAACGTAGCCGAGATGACGCGCGTGCTCGGGGCCGGACGGGTCCCCGGCGGCTTCACGATCACCACCGAGGCATGTGTGGCCTACATGCACGAGGAGGCCTTCCCGGCGGGGCTGCTCGACGAGGTGGAGGAGGCGCTCGCGCGGTTGCAGGAGCAGGCCGGACGCACGCTCGGCGACCCCGCGGACCCGTTGCTCGTCTCCGTTCGCTCCGGTGCGCGCGAGTCGATGCCGGGGATGCTCGACACGGTGTTGAACCTCGGTCTCAACGACGAGACGGTGCGCGGACTCGCCGAGCGCTCGGGCGACGAGCGCTTCGCCTGGGACTCCTACCGCCGCTTCGTGCAGATGTACGGCAACGTCGTGCTCTCGGTTCCCGGCGAGCGCTTCGAGCAGGCGATCGCGGCGGCGAAGGCACGCCTCGGGGTGAGGCTCGACACCGAGCTCGACGCGGAGGCGCTGCGGGCTCTGACCGCGGAGTTCAAGCTCCTCTACGAGTTTCCCGACGACCCCCAGGAGCAGCTCCGCGGCGCGATTCGCGCGGTCTTCGACTCCTGGCAGGGCGAGCGCGCGATCGCCTACCGCCGGATCAACCGCATCCCCGACGAGTGGGGCACCGCGGTCAACGTGCAGCAGATGGTCTTCGGCAACCTCGGTGAGACGAGCGGCAGCGGTGTCGCCTTCTCCCGCGACGAGCTCACCGGGGAGCCCACGCCCTCGGGGGACTTCCTGCCCAACGCCCAGGGTGAGGACGTCGTCTCCGGTGTGCGCACGCCGCGCGACCTCTCCGAGCTGCGCGACTGGATGCCCACGGTGCACGCGGAGCTGCTGGAGATCCTCGCGACGCTGGAGAGCCACTACGGGGACATGCAGGACACGGAGTTCACCGTGCAGGAGGGACGCCTCTACATGCTGCAGACACGCAACGCCAAGCGTCCCGCGCAGGCGGCTGTGCGCTTCGCAGTCGACGCGGTCAACGAGGGGCTGCTCGATCGCGAGCGCGCGATCGCCACGATCGACCCGGCCTCGCTCGACGCGCTGCTGCACCCCACATTCGACCCGAGCGTCGATTTCGAGGTGATCGCGCGCGGCGTCGCCGCCTCACCGGGGGCGGCCAAGGGCGAGATCGTCCTCACCGCCCAAGAGGCGGTGCAGGCAGGCGAGGAGGGCCGCGAGGTGATCCTCGTGCGCGCCTTCACCGAGGCGGACGACGTCGCCGGCTTCCACGCCGCCCGCGGGATCCTCACGAGCGAGGGAGGCAAGGCGAGCCACGCCGCCCTCGTCGCCCGAGGGATGGGTCGCCCCGCGGTGACGGGGGCGAGCGAGATCGAGATCGACATGGCGGCGCGGCAGGTGCGGATCGGCGAGCGCACGCTCGCCGCCGGCGAGCGGATCGCGATCGACGGCAGTCATGGCACGATCACCACAGACGACGTGCCGCTCGTCGAGCCGAAGGTATCCGAGCACCTCAGGACCGTGCTCGGCTGGAGCGACGAGCTCCGCGAGCTCGGTGTGCGCGCGAACGCGGACACCCCCACAGACGCGCGCAAGGCGATCGAGCTCGGCGCCGAAGGGATCGGGCTCTGCCGCACCGAGCACATGTTCCTCGGTGAGCGCCAGCCCCTGATGGCGGCCGTGATCATGGCCCGTGAGGAGGCCGCCCGCGCCGAGGCGATCGACCGCCTGCGCCCGTTGCAGGAAGCGGACTTCGAGGAGATCCTGCGCGAGCTCGACGGGAGGCCCGTGACCGTGCGGCTGCTCGACCCGCCGCTGCACGAGTTCCTGCCCGACCCGCACACGCTCCCGGAGGGCTCGGACGATCGCCGCCGCGTGGAGCAGCTCCAGGAGGCCAACCCGATGCTCGGCACGCGTGGCGTGCGGCTCGGGCTGCTCTTCCCGCAGCTCTACGAGATGCAGGTGCGCGCGCTGTTCGCCGCGGCCGCACGGGTGCCCAGGAGCAACATCGAGGTGATGATCCCGCTCGTGGCCTACGAGCGCGAGCTCGAGCTGATGCGCGCGCTCGTCGAGCGGGTCGCGCGCGAGCTCGGCGCGGAGGGCCACAAGATCGGCACGATGATCGAGCTGCCGCGGGCGTGCCTGCAGGCTGACCGGATCGCGGCGGAAGCGGACTTCTTCTCGTTCGGCACCAACGATCTCACCCAGACCGCGCTCGGCTTCAGCCGCGACGACATCGAGGGTCGCCTGCTCGCGCGCTACATCGACGTCAAGATCGTCGACCGCTCGCCCTTCGAGACGCTCGACACCCCCGGCGTCGGGGAGCTCATCAGGATGGGCGCGTGGCTCGGGCGCAAGACCAAGCCGGAGCTCTCACTCGGAGTGTGCGGCGAGCACGGCGGCGATCCCGACTCGATCGACTTCTTCGCCGCCTCTGGGATCGACTACGTGTCCTGCTCGCCCTATCGCGTGCCGATCGCGCGCGTCGCCGCCGCGCAGGCTGCGGTCCGTGCGCGTCAGACGGCCGCGAACGGCGAGACGTAGCGCAGGAAGGACTCGACCTCCAGGCCGGCCCCGGTCGCGCGCTCGACGAGCGGCACGGTGTCGAGTCGGCGTCCGTGACGGTGCACGTTCTCGCCGAGCCACTGCTTGATCGGCTCGACCTCGCCGCGCGCGAGCTCCTCGCCGCGCGGGCCGATCTCACGCTCCATCGCCTCCCACAGCGAGGCCGCGATCAGGCAGCCCATCGCGTAGCTCGGGAAGTACCCGAAGGCACCCTCGCTCCAGTGCACGTCCTGCAGGCAGCCGAGCGCGTCGGAGGGCACCTCGAGCCCGAGCAGCCGGCGAACCCCGTCGCGCCAGGCCGCGGGCAGGTCGGCCACGGCCAGGTCGCCGTCGATCAGCGCGAGCTCCAGCTCGAAACGGAGCACGATGTGCAGCGGGTAGGTGAGCGGGTCCGCCGAGACGCGGATCAGCGAGGGCTCGACCGCGACGAGCGCGGTGTGCAGCTCCGCAGCGGGGATCTCGAAGCCCGCCGCGGCGAGGTCCTCGGCGAGCACTCCGGCGAAGGCGGGATGACGCGCGATGTGGTTCTCCCAGAGCTTGCTCTGGGACTCGTGGATCGACATCGAGGTGCCCGTGGCCAGGTTCGTGCGGTCGAGCTCGGGGTCGATCTGGTGCTCGTAGAGAGCGTGCCCGAACTCGTGCAGCGAGCTGAGCAGCGACTCGATGCCGCCGTCGTTGTAGCGCGTGGTCATACGCTGGTCGGTCCTCGCCATCGAGGCCGAGAAGGGGTGCGCGGAGACGTCCAGGCGCCAGCTCTCGGACTCCACCCCGACCCGCGCGAGCGTCGCCTCGACCGCGCGATGCTGCACGTCTACGGGGACGTTCGGCTGGGTCGGTGCGGTCCGCCCTCGGGACTCCTCGACGAGCGGTGCGAGCCGCTCGCCGAGCTCACCGAAGAGCGCGCGCAGCGTCTCGGTGCGCAAGCCGAAGTCGAAGTCGTCCACGAGCGACTGGTAGATCCCACGGCCTTCCTCGTCGAGGCAGCGGCCGTAGGCGCGGGCGAGCTCGATGTTGCGTTCGAGCGCCGGTGCGAACGCGGCGAAGTCGTCGGCAGCCCGCGCGGCCTGCCAGCTCTCCTGCCCGTCGGAGTGCGCCTTTGAGAGCTCGGCAGCGAGATCGGTCGGAATCCGACGGGCGCGCTCCCAGTCGCGGCGTGCGAGCCGTGCGACGTCTCGCTCGAGCTCGGAGAGCTCCACGTCCTCGAGCTCCGCGAGCCACTCGCCGATCTCCGCCGAGGTCGAGTGCTCGTGGGTGAGGCGGGCGAGCGTGCCCATCTGGTCTCCTCGCGCGGTCGCCCCGTTCGGGGGCATCATCACGAGCTGGTCCCAGCCTCCGAGCATCTGCAGCGCTTTCAGATCGGCCAGCTCCGCCAGCCTCGACCGCAGCTTGCTCATCGCGCTCACGGGTGAAGCCTATGTTCTCGGCCTGTCAAAGCGCGGTGCGACCCGTCTGACGGCACCAGTTCCCGCGCTCGCCTTCCGGCGGCCGGACGGCCCTCCCTCAGGCGGGCGCGGCCGCGGGCTGGGCGACCGTGGCCTGCGCGCTTCCGTGGCGAATCACGTCCGCGGCGCGCTCGGCGAGCGCGATCGTCGGCGCGTTCGTGTTACCGCGAGGCACGGTGGGCATCACCGAGGCATCGACCACGCGCAGCCCCTCGAGGCCGTTGACGCGCAGCTCCGGATCGACGACCGCCGCCGCGTCGGAGCCCATCCGGCAGGTTCCCACCGGGTGGTAGACCGCGAAGGTGGTGCGCGCCGCGTGGGCGCGAATCGCCTCGTCGTCCTCGCCCGCGGGGACGTTGAAGGGCGTCGCCGCGTAGGGCTGCATCGCGGGCTGCGCGCAGATGTCGAGCGCGAGCCTCAGCCCGGCGATCATCCGCTCCATGTCATCGCCGCGGGAGTAGAAGTCGTTGTGGATGATCGGCTTCGCGGAGGGATCCGCGGAGGCGAGCCTGACCGCGCCGCGGCTGTGCTGCGTGAGCAGGCACGGCGAGACCCAGACACCGTGTGCTTCGGGGTCGCGCATGCCCTCCTCGACGATCTGCACGGGCGCGACGTGGAACTGGATGTCGGGCGCCGGGGCGTCCGCGCCCACGCGCGCGAAGCCACCGGACTCGGCGAGGTTCGAGGTGAACACGCCGGTCTGGGTCGCTTCGAACTCCTCGAGCGCAGCGGGCTCGAGCGCGAGCAGCAGCGACTCTGGCTCGGGCGTCGTCCAGACGAGCTGGGTGGCGGGGTGGTCGGAGAGGTTCTCACCGACGGCGGGCTGGTCGAGCAGCACCTCGATCTCGCGCATCTGCAGGTGCTCGGCCGGACCGACGCCCGAGAGCATCAGCAGCTGCGGCGAGTTGTAGGCGCCCCCGGAGAGGATCACCTCACGCTCGGCGTGGAACTCCTGGACCTCACCGAGCCGCGAGGCGGCGACACCGACCGCACGGTTGCCGTCGAAGATCAGCCGTTCGACGTGCATGTAGGGCATCACCGTGAGGTTCTCCCGCTCCATCGCGGGGTGCAGGTAGGAGACCGCAGCGCTCGCACGCATCCCGCCTCGCTGTGTGACCTGGTAGACCCCGACGCCGTCCTGCTCGGGGCCGTTGAAGTCCGGGTTGCGCGGCAGGCCCGCCTGCTCGCCGGCGTCGACGAACGCGGCCGCGATCCTGTTCTTCGAGCGGCTCTCGCTGACGGCCAGCGGGCCGCCCACGCCGTGCAGCTCTGAGGCGCCGCGCTCGTTGTCCTCGGACTTGACGAAGTACGGCAGCAGATCAGACCAGGCCCAGCCCGGAACTCCCCATTCGTCGTAGTCGCGGTGGTTGCCGCGGATGTAGACCATCGCGTTGATCGAGGAGGAACCGCCGAGCACGCGGCCGCGCGGCAGCGTGATGCGACGACCGTCGCAGTGCGCCTCGGGCGCGGAGTGGTAGTCCCAGTCCACATCTGTTCCGCCGAGCTGCAGGTAGCCGAGCGGGACGTGGATGTTCTCCTTCACGTCGGGGGGGCCGGACTCGAGCAGCAGCACCTTGACGTCGGGGTCCTCGCTCAGCCGCGCGGCGAGCACGCAGCCCGCCGAACCTGCCCCGACGATCACGTAGTCGTACATCTGAAGGACCTCCCTCTCGCGGCCGATTTCCCCGCCGCCGACGATACCGGACCGCCTGCACCGGGGCGGCGAGCAGCGCACCGCCCGGGCCCTCCGGATCGAGCGCGATGATGCCCCGATGATCGGCTTCGGGACGCTGCTCGTGCTGGTGCTCGCGGGGCTCGCCGGGCCGCTGCTCGGGCTCTCGCGGCGCTGGTTCGTCCCTCTCGTCGCGGGCGAGGTGCTCGCGGGGGTGCTCGTGGGACCGCACGTGATCGACGCGATCGACCCGAGCACCCCGACGGTCTCCTTCCTCGGCGAAGTCGGCTTCGCGATGCTGATGCTCACCGCCGGGATGCACCTGCCGCTGCGCGACCCGCGGATCGCTGGGGCGCTCCGCGGGGGAGCGCTCCAGGCAGGCGCGGTCGCCGTGCTCGCGGTGCCCGCCGGTCTGCTGGCCGCCACGCTCGCGGGCGGGGGGCACGCGGCGATTTACGCCGTCGTGCTCGCCTCCGGCTCGGCCGCGGTGCTGCTCCCCGCCTTCGAGGAGGCCGGACTTGGCGGCGGCGCGGCGCTGCGGGTGATGGCGCAGTCGACGATCGCCGACGTCCTCACGATCGTCTCGATCCCCGTGGTGCTGCAACCCGGGCGACTCGGCCACGCGGTGCTCGGCGCCGCGCTCGTCGCGCTCTCCGCGGTGGGGCTGCTCGTGCTCGCGCGCGCGGTCGGCCCGCGAGCATGGGCCAAGGAGGTGCGCGCCCGCTCCAAGCAGCGCCACTGGGCACTCGACCTGCGCCTCTCCCTTCTCGTTCTCTTCTTCCTCGCCTGGGTCGCCGAGGAGGGCGGGACGAGCATCCTGATCGCGGGCTTCGGCGCCGGTGTGATGGTCGCGATCCTCGGCGGCCCGAAACGGCTCTCGACCCAGGTCCGCGGGGTCGCGGACGGGTTCTTCATCCCGCTCTACTTCGTCGTGCTCGGCGCGCGCCTGGACATCGGGGGGCTGTTCGGCCACGCAAGTCTGCTCGCGCTCGTGGTCGCGCTGATCGCGCTCGGCGTGGGCATCCGGCTGCTCGCGGCCGCGCTCGGCCGGGCTCCCGCCGCTGGCGCGCTCGCGGCGAGCGCCCAGCTCGGGGTCCCCGCCGCGGTCGCCTCGCTCGGGCTCGCCGACCACGTGCTCTCCTCGCTCGACGCGACCGCGATCGTCACCTCCGCGCTCGGCAGTCTCGCCGTGGCCACGGTCGGCGTGGACCGGCTGATCGGGCGCGAGCGCGAAGCCCGCTAGGCCGGGGCGGGCGCCTGCTCGGTGGCGGCCGCGCTGAACGGCACCCCCGCCGCGGCGTAGGCCTCGGGAGCGTCGAGCGTCTCCGCGTCGAGCAGCGCGCGCGTCAGGCTCTCGAGCTGGTCGCGATGCTCGGAGAGCAGCCGCGAGACCTCGGCGTGGGCGTCGGCGACGATCCGCTGGGTCTCCTCGTCGACGAGGCGCTGCGTGTGCTCGGAGGTCTCGCTCGCCCCCGGCAGGAAGGGCCCTTCGCCGTCCGCGGGGAGCACGGCGACCGGTCCGACGGCCTCGCTCATCCCCCACCTGCCGACCATGTGACGCGCGATCTGGGTGAGCTGCTGGATGTCGGACTCGGCCCCGGTCGTGATCGTCCCGTAGACGACCTCCTCGGCGACCCGGCCGCCGAGAGCCACCCTGATCTTCGCCTGCAGATCCTCGAGCGAATAGGAGACGCGGTCGCTGTCGGGCGTGGAGAGCGTCACGCCCAGCGCCATCCCGCGCGGGATGATCGAGACCTTGCGCACTGGGTCCGCACCGGGCGTGAGCATGCCCACCAGGGCGTGGCCCGACTCGTGGTAGGCCGTCCGCTCGCGGTCGGCCGGCGAGAGCACGATCCCGCGCGGCGAGCCGAGCATGATCTTCTCGAGCGAGTCGGTGAAGTCGGACATCTGCACCTTCTCGTGCCCGCGGCGCGCCGCGAGCAGCGCGGCCTCGTTGGCGAGGTTCGCGAGATCGGCGCCGACCATTCCCGGTGCGCTCGCGGCGAGCGCCTCGAGGTCGACGTTCTGATCGAGCGGGATCGAGCGTGTGTGCACCTTGAGGATCTCGACGCGTCCCGCGCGGTCGGGCGCCTGGACGGCGACACGCCGGTCGAAGCGCCCCGGGCGCAGCAGCGCTGAGTCGAGCACGTCGGGACGGTTCGTCGCGGCGAGCACCACGACCGCCTCCGAGCTCTCGAAGCCGTCCATTTCGGTGAGAATCTGGTCGAGCGTCTGCTCACGCTCGTCGTTGGCTCCGCTCACCGCCACCGAGCCCTGGCGCGAGCGCCCGATCGCGTCGAGCTCGTCGATGAAGATGATCGCGGGCTCCGCCTCGCGAGCCTTCTTGAAGAGATCACGCACCCGCGAGGCGCCGACGCCGACGATCGCCTCGATGAACTCCGAGGCGGAGATCGAGAAGAAGGCCGCGTGCGCCTCCCCGGCGACCGCTCTCGCGAGCAGCGTCTTACCGGTTCCCGGGGCGCCGGAGAGCAGCACGCCGTGTGGCATCCGGCCCCCGAGGCGGCCGTATTTCTCAGGATGCTTGAGGAAGTCGACTATCTCCGAGAGCTCGGCCTTCGCCTCATCGATGCCCGCGACGTCGGCGAAGGTGACCTGGATCGTCTCGGGGTCGACACGACGCGCCTGCGAGCGCCCGAAGTTGCCGAGCGCACCCATCGCCCCGCCCGCCCGCGAGGCGCGGCGGGCGAGCAGCACGAACAGCCCGACGATCAGCAGCGTCGGGCCGAAGCCGAGCAGCAGCTCGGCGAGCAGCGACTGGCTCGCGGTGGTCGATTCGGCGTTGATCCGCACGCCCTTTTCACGCAGCAGTGCGGAGAGCTGGCTGCCGTTCCAGAAGCTCGGGACCTGGGTGGCGAACTCCCGCGTCGGCGTCGCTTTCTTGTCCGTCACGGGGTAGCGCTGCTTGGTCGTGAACTTGCCCTGGATCGTGTCGCCCTTGGACGCGATCGAGCTGACCGTCCCCGCGTTCACCTGATCGAGGAAGTAGGGGCTGAAGGGGATCGTCACGCGCGGTTCGCCGGTCGGGGCTGGAAGAGCAGCACCGAGGCGAAGTTGAGCGCGAGCAGGATCAGCACGAACCAGAGGAACCCCGGGCGCCGGTGCGGCGGCGGGCCCGTCGGCGTCTGCTCGGGCATGCCGCGGCCGTCCGGCGCGGGCGACGACCCGCCAGCCGCGCTTGTCGCGCGGCATCGGCGGGTGGGTGTCGCGCGGGCGCGAGCCGCCGTCGGAGGCCGATGGGTAGTCGGGCACGCGCGCCATGCTACGCCGCCCGCGGCCGCGGCGAGCGAGGCGGGTGGCCGCGGAGCGGGACGTGCGCGAAGATGGCGGTGTGGCCGAGCCCCGCAAGCTGACCCGCGAGCAGTACGAGAAGGAGCTTCTGCGACTCCAGACCGAGCTCGTCTACATGCAGGAGTGGCTCGTCGCCCGGCAGCGTCGGCTCGTCGTTGTCTTCGAGGGGCGCGACACGGCGGGCAAGGACGGTGTGATCAAGCGCATCACCGCCTACCTGAACCCGCGCACCTGCCGCGTCGCCGCGCTCCCCGCACCCTCCGAGCGCGAGCGGACGCAGTGGTACTTCGCGCGTTACGCCGCGCAGCTCCCTGCCGCCGGGGAGATCGTGCTCTTCAACCGCAGCTGGTACAACCGCGCCGGCGTCGAGCGCGTGATGGGCTTCTGCACGGAGGACGAGTACGAGGAGTTCCTGCGCTTTTGCCCGCTGTTCGAGGAGTCGCTGCAGAACGAAGGGATCCAGCTCGTGAAGTACTGGCTCTCGGTCAGCGACGAGGAGCAGGAGCGGCGCTTCGAGAAGCGCCTCACCGACCCCCGCAAGCGCTGGAAGTTCAGCCCCGTCGACCTGCAGTCGCGCGCGCGGTGGGTCGACTACGCCGAAGCGAAGGACAGGATGTTCGCGCGCACCGACAGCGAGCAGCAGCCCGTGGTTCGTCGTCGAGGCCGACGACAAGCGCACGGCGCGCCTGAACCTGATCAGCCACCTGCTCACGCTCGTGGATTACGAGCGGATGGACACGCCGAAGCGGGTCAAGCTCCCCGCGCGCCAGCGACGCCGCTACAAGCGCCCGCCGAAGTCCGAGCGAGCGCGAGGTGCCCGTGCGCTACGAGGTGCGTTGACGGGCACGCCGGCTTGCGGAGAGAATCGCGCGATGGCCCTCTCCGCCCTGATCCGCGGCCCCGAGGAGATCTGCGACGAGTGGCTCGACGCCGCGCTCGGCGGCTCCGGGCGCGAGCTGCACGCGACCGAGCGGATCGGCACCGGGCAGATGAGCCAGAACCACCGCGTGTCCTTCCGCGAGCCCGACGGGACCGAGGCGACGTTGGTCGTGAAGCTCGCCTCCGACGACCCCACGAGCCGCGCGACCGGCGTGGGCATGGGCGCCTACCACCGCGAGATCGCCTTCTACCGGGAGCTGGCGGGCAGGATCGGCGGCCCGCTCGCGGGCTGCAGGCTCGCGGAGTACGACCCGGCAGAGGGCTGGTTCACGCTCGTGCTCGACGACGTGGCAGACGGCGTGCAGGGCGACCAGATCGCGGGCGCCTCGATCGAGCAGGCGACCGTCGCGATGCGCACGCTCGCACGCATCCACGCGCCTGTGCTGGGCGATCTCGCGCTCGGTACCGCCGAGTTCCTCAACCAGCCCAACCCGCTCGACCAGGCGCTGCTCACCCAGTTGCTCCCCGCCTTCCTGGAGCGCTACGGGGAGCGCGTCAGCGAGGAGCACGCCGATCTGTGCGCGCGTTTCGTCGCGAGCCTCGACGCCTGGGCGGCCGACCGCCGGCCGCCGCTCGGCCTCGTGCACGGGGACTACCGTCTCGACAACATGCTCTTCACCCCTGAGGGCGCCGTCGTCGTGGACTGGCAGACGGTGAGCTGGGGCCCGGCGCTGCTCGACGCCTCGTACTTCATCGGCGGCTGCCTGGATGTCTCGGCGCGTCGCGCCTCAGAGCGCGAGCTGCTCGCGACCTACCACGCCGAGCTCGTCGAGCAGGGCGTGCGCGGCCTCTCCCTGGAGCACTGCTGGGAGGAGTACCGGCGACTCTGCTTCCACGGCCTGCTGATGACGATCGCCGCGTCGATCGTGGTGGTGCGCACCGAGCGCGGCGATGAGATGTTCATGCGCTGGTTCGAGCGCAACGCCCAGCAGGCGATCGACCTGGACGCGGTCGAGCTGCTGCCCGAGCCGCGCAGCGGCCCGCTGCCCGCGCTGCGCCCGGATCCCGCCGATGAGGGACGCCACGAGCCCGGTCCGGAGGCGCTGTGGAACGAGAGCTGGTACTTCGACGCCGTCAGCGACGACGGCGAGCTCGGGCTCTACGTGCGGCTCGGACGCCTGCCGAACCAGGGACTCGCGCTCTACACGGCCTGCATCTGCGGGCCGGGGCGCGCCTCGATCATGCTCGTGGATGCGGCCGCGCCGCTGCCCGCGGCCGAGGACGAGCGACAGATGATCGAAACAGGCACGCTGCGCGCGAGCCAGGAGTGCGCTGAGCCGCTCGGGCGCTTCGCGGTCGGGGTGAGCGGCACGGCCGAGGCCTTCGAGGACGAATCCGCGCCGTTGCGCGGCGAGCGCGGGACCCCCGTCGAGATCGCGCTCGAGCTCAGCTGGGAGACGGACGGGATCCCCTACGCCTGGCGTCAGTCCACCCGCTATGAGATCCCGTGCCGGGTGAGCGGCACCGTGCGGATCGGCGACGAGTCGATCGACTTCTCCGGGCCGGGGCAGCGCGACCACTCCTGGGGCTCGCGTGACTGGTGGGCGGTGGACTGGATGTGGAGCGCCCTGCACCTCGACGACGGCACCCACACGCATGCGGTGGGCCTCCCCCAGATGCCCGGCTACGGCGTGGGCTACGTGCAGCGCGGCGAGGAGCTGCAGGAGATCGACAGCGTGCGCACGGAGGCCGAGATCACAGCGGACGGGCTCGTGTCCGAGGCGAGCATCGAGTCGGGGCCGCCCACGCTCGATCTCGCCGTGACGCCCGTCGCCTTCGGCGCACTGCGCCTGCAGGCTCCGGACGGGCGCCTGTCGCTGTTCCCGCGAGCGATGTGCCGGGTGCGCGCGGGGGACGGGCGCGAGGGCACGGGCTGGGTGGAGTGGAACCGCGTCCAGGCGGAGGGCGCGCAGGCCTGAGCAGGCGCCCCCCGGGCGGGTAGTGTGGCGCCAATGGACCATCGTTTCGGGCGGGTGGGCCCTCGATTCACGCTGGGGATCGAGGAGGAGCTGATGATCCTCGACGCGGACACGCTCGACCTCGCGAGCGCGATCGATTCGATCCTCGGCGAGGACCCACCCGCGGGCCAGATCAAGCCCGAGCTGCTGGAGTCCGTGCTCGAGATCGCGACCGAGCCCTGCGCGGGGGTCGCGCAGGCCGGTGAGGAGCTCCGCGACCTGCGCGCGCTCGCCGCTGAGCGGGCCGCGACGCACGCGCTGCGGATCGGAGCCTCCGGGACCCACCCGTTCGCCCGCTGGGAGGACCAGCGCGTGGTGAGCGACGATCGCTACCGCGGCCTGATCCGCTCGCTCGGCTTCGTCGCCCGCCAAGAGCTCGTCTTCGGGATGCACGTGCACGTGGGCATGGGGGGCGCGGAGGAGACGATCCACGTGGCCAACAACCTGCGGCCCTACGTGCCGCTGCTGATCGCGCTGTCCGCGAACTCTCCCATGTGGCGCGGCGAGCCGACGGGTCTGATGTCGAGCCGGGTGCCGATCTTCCGCGCCTTCCCGCGCGTCGGGCTGCCGCCCCGCTTCGAGAGCTGGGCGGATTTCCAGGCGCGCGTCGACGTGCTCGTGGAGGGCGGTGTGATCGAGGACTACACCTACCTCTGGTACGACGTGCGCCCGCACCCGCGGCTCGGCACGATCGAGATCCGCGCGATGGACTCGCAGACCCGCCTCGAGCACACGCTCGCGCTCGCGGCGTTCGTGCTCTCGCTGGTCAAGCACCTCGTCGAGGGGTTCCTCGCGGGTGCGGAGATGGTCGACCCGCCCTGGGAGGTGCTCGACGAGAACCGATGGCTTGCCGCTCGGCACGGGCTCGACGCGGAGCTGCTCGACCATGCGGGAGGCGGACGACGAGGTGTGCGCGAGTGGACCGCGGAGCTGCTCGAGACGCTCGCCCCTCACGCCGATGAGCTCGGCTGCGCGGCAGAGCTCGCGGACGTCGGCGACCTGCTCCGCGCGGGCAACGGAGCGCAGCGCCAGAGCATGGTCTTCGAGGCCAACCGCGACCTGCGGGAGCTGATGAGCGAGATCGTCGAGCGCACCGTGCCCGACGAGACCTAGCGCGCCGTGGGCGAGCCCTTCATCCACGAGCTGCGCGTGCGCTACGGCGAGTGCGACCCCCAGGGGATCGTGTTCAACGCGAACTACCTTCTGTACTTCGACGTCGCCTTCACCGAGCTCTGGCGCGATGCGGTCGGGCCCTGGCAGGAGATGGTGGAGCGCGGCTACGACGTCGTCGTAGCCCACGCCGACGTCGACTTCCGCGCGCCCGCCCGCTACGACGACGTGCTCGCGCTCCGCGCGCAGGTGATCCGCCTCGGGCGTACCGCGATCACGACCGAGATCGACGTGATGCGCGAGCAGGAGCTGCTCGTCGCGATGCGGCTGCGCCACGTCTGCGTGTCCACGAAGACGTGGGAGAAGACCGACCTGCCGGAATGGGTTCGCGACGGTCTCAGGCGCGTCGCCGCCGAGGGTGTCGAGCAGACGACGGGCGCCGAGGACGCCGCCGAGGAGTCGGCTTGAGCGAGCCGCGAGGCTGCCTGCGGGCTCACAGGAAGCTCTCAGCTTTCCCACAGGGAGCGCCAACGCCGCGCGGCGAACCTGTCACTCATGGGAACAGCACAGATGAGGAGCACGACAGTGTCAGAGCTTGATCAGGACGCGGCCGACGCCACCGCGGGCAGCCGCATACTCGTCGTCGACGACGAGCCGAACATCGTCGAGGTCGTCTCGATGGCGCTTCGCTTCCAGGGCTTCGAGGTCGAGACGGCGGCCACCGGGCGCGAGGCGATCGCGACCGTGGCGCGCTTCAAACCCCACCTGATGGTGCTCGACGTGATGCTCCCCGACATCGAGGGCTTCGACGTCGCCAACCGCCTAGGCGCCCAGCGCGCTGGCGTGCCGATCATCTTCCTCACCGCACGCGACTCGACGGAGGACAAGGTGCGCGGCCTGAGCGGCGGTGGGGACGACTACATGACCAAGCCCTTCAGCCTCGAGGAGCTCGTCGCGCGGATCCGCACGATCCTGCGCCGGACCGGCCAGGCGGCGGCCGAATCGGGGCTGCTCAGCTTCGCCGACCTCGAGCTCGACGAGGAGTCCCACGAGGTGCGGCGCGGCGGCGTGCCGATCGAGCTGACGGCCACCGAGTTCCGCCTGCTTCGCTACCTGCTGCTCAACCCCCGGCGCGTGATGACCAGGGCCCAGCTGCTCGACCACGTGTGGGACTACGACTTCGGCGGCGACGGGCGCGTGCTGGAGACCTACGTGAGCTACCTGCGAAAGAAGCTCGATGCCCACGGCCCCTCGCTGATCCGCACCGTGCGCGGCGTCGGCTACGGCCTGCAGGCGCCGCGCGACTAGATGGCCTCACTGCGCGCCCGCGTGCTGGTGCTCGTGCTCGCGCTCGCCGCGATCGGGATGATCACCGTCGGCGTCGTGGTCTACGCCGAGCAGCGCTCGTTCCTCGAGTCGCGGACCGACCAGCAGGCGCGCTCCAGCGTCGGCGCGCTCTCGCAGGCGCTCGACGCGGCGGGCTTCAGGCCACCCGAACTCGCCGGAGGCCAGGGGCGCGCGGGCGCGCCGGGCGAGGGCGACGACAGCGGCGGCGGCGGCCCCGGCGGGCACCGGCCGCAGGTCAACCTCCCCCCCGGGACCTACGGCCAGCGCCGCGAAGAAGACGGCCGCGTGCTCGGCTCGCGCCAGATCAAATACAGCTCCAGCGAACCGCTGCTCGCGACGCCGAAGCTCCCCGCGAAGCTCCCGGTCGGGACGCTCATCACCGTGGGCTCCCACGGCTCCTCGGGCCTGAAGTACCGCGTGTACGCGCAGCACGACCCCGAGGACAGCGGGATCACCGTCGCCGCCGTGCCGCTGGGCGAAGTGGACTCCACGCTCAGCCGCCTGCTGCTCGTCGAGGCGCTCGTCGTCGGCGGCGTGCTCGCCGCGATCGGGCTCAGCGCGTTCTTCGTCGTGCGGCTCGGGCTGCGCCCGCTGAGCCGGATCGAGGTGACCGCGGGGCAGATCGCCGCGGGCGACCTCTCTCGGCGCGTCAGCCCGGCGACGCCGAAGACCGAGGTGGGACGCCTCGGCCTGGCGCTGAACGAGATGCTCGAGCGCCTCGAGCAGGCCTTCGCCGCGCGCACCGAGAGCGAAGAGCGGCTGCGTCAGTTCCTCGCCGACGCCTCACACGAGCTGCGCACGCCGCTCGCCTCGATCCGCGGCTACGCCGAGCTCTTCCGGATGGGCGCGACCCGGGACCCCGGCGCGACCGACACCGCGATGCGCCGCATCGAGGAAGAGTCCGCGCGCATGGGGGTGCTCGTCGAGGACCTGCTCACACTCGCGCGCCTCGACGAGGAGCCCGAGCGCCCGGCGACCCCGGTCGAGCTCGCAGAGCTCGCCGGCGACGCGGTGCAGGACGCCCGTGCGCGTGCGCCGGAGCGGGAGATCACGCTCGTGGCCGATGGTCCCTCCACCGTCTCCGGCGATCCGCTGCAGCTGCGTCAGGTACTCACGAACCTGCTCGGCAACGCGATCGTGCACACACCCGCCGGCACCGCGATCGAGGTGCTCCTCGCGGGCGGGACGAGGGAGGTCCGTCTCACCGTGCGCGACCACGGGCCGGGGATACCCGAGCAGTCCCGCGAGCATCTCTTCGAACGCTTCTGGCGCCGCGAGGGCGGGCGCGAGCGCGGCAAGGCGGGCGCCGGGCTCGGTCTCGCGATCGTTCACGCGATCGTCGGCGCGCACCACGGCACGATCGCCGTAGGCGAAACCCCGGGGGGCGGCGCGGAGTTCGTCGTGCGCCTGCCCGCCGCCTCCTCTTAGCGGCGGCTTAGCCGGGGGTTAGCGGCTGTTCAGACGCTAGCGCGAGAGTGGCTCCCAGACGCTCGGCGAGGGCTCAGGTCGCCCTCAGGATGCTCCCAGGAACGGGCGCTTTGATGATCGACATGAGCTTCCTCTCGATCTCCGCCACGGCCACCGGCCCGCACCTCTTCTGGATCGCGAGCCGCGCTGCTGGGATCGTCGCCCTGATCCTCTCGAGCGTTAGCGTCTGCGTCGGGCTGCTGATGAGCGGGCGGCTGCGCAAGGCGCGCGGCGCCGACCTGCGCGTGGCCCACGAGGCGCTCTCGCTCGCCACGCTCGCCGCGATCGCGGTGCACGGGCTGACGCTGATCGGCGACGGCTTCCTGCACCCGAGCCTCGCCGACGTGGCGCTGCCCTTCGTCTTCTCCTACGAGACGCTCTGGACGACGATCGGCATCGTCTCCTTCTGGGCGCTCGCGCTGCTCGGCCTGTCCTACTACGCACGCACGAGGATCGGCGCTCAGCGCTGGAAGCGGCTGCACCGCTTCGCAGCGTTGGCCTGGGTGCTCGGCATCGTGCACAGCCTCGGTGAGGGCACGGACGCGGGCCAGCTCTGGTTCCTCGCGATGACCGCGATCGTCGTGCTCCCAGCGCTCGCCCTGCTCCTCGCCAGATACATCACCGCATCCCGCAAACCGGCCGCACCGCGCGTGCGTCCGCTGGCCCGAACGGAGTGACCATGACAGCGCACACGCCCCCCGACGAGCCGCGCGGACCCGCCGCGCCCACCCCCGAGCAGCTTCGGGCGCGCGCGATCGCGCGCGCCCGAAGCGAAGGCCGACGCCGCCGCGCCAAGGGCATCCGCCGCTCGATCTGGGGAACCACCGCCGCGCTCTTCGTCGCCGCCTTCCTCGGCGTCTATGTGCAGCTCGCCTCCGGCCACGACCCCGCCCTCGACGCGGCCGCCAAACGCGAGGCGGCGAAAGCTCTCACCGCGAGCAGCAGCAGCTCCTCGTCCTCCTCGAAGTCCACGGCGGCCGCCGCGAAGAGACGCGCTGAAGCGAAGCGCAAGGCCGCCGCCGAGCGAGCCGCAGCCGCGAAACGCAGAGCCGAGAAGCTGCAAGCCGAAGAAGCCGCACAGGCAAGCAGCTCAGCCGCGACGAGCACGAGCGAAGGTGCGAGCTCGGGCGAATCCACCGGCAGCTCGACAAGCGAAGAATCCGCGAGCACGGCCACCGAATCCAGCGAAGCCTCGAGCGGCGAATCCTCCTCCTCGAGCTCGGAAAGCGAATCGAGCTCCCCCTCCTCCGTCACCACCTCCCAGTCATGAGCGGCGCAGAGGCCGTCGAGCGGTTTCCCTGCTTCGGTGGGAGCTGCGCAGTGCTCGTCTCCGGCGAGGCAGCCGGTCGCAGTGCCGCCCGAGCCGCGAGCCGCGCGCAGCAGCAGCTGCTCGAATGGCACGAGAGCTTCTCGCGCTTCGAACCCGAGAGCGAGCTCTCGCGCCTGAACTCCGACGCCCGCGAGCGCGTCCCCGTCAGCCCGCTGATGGCCTACCTCGCTTCAACCGCGCGCTATGCCGCGGAGCTGAGCGGTGGCCTCGTCGACGCCACCCTGCTCGGCGAGCTGCGCGCTGCGGGCTACGAGAGCGTGCTGCCCGCGCAGCTCCCGCTGCGGCTCGCGCTCGCTCTCACCCCTGGGCGCACGCCCGCCCACGGCTCGCCCGCACGGCGCTGGCGTGAGCTGCACGCCGACCTGCGCGGGGGAGCCGTGACACGCCCGCCCGGGCTCGAACTCGACAGCGGCGGGCTCGCGAAGGGCCTGTTCGCGGACGTGCTCGCGGAGAGCCTCGCCGAGCACGAGAGCTTCGCGATCGACTGCGGAGGCGACCTAGCGATCGGCGGCACCGCCGGTCTGCGTCGCCGCGTCGAGGTGCAGAGCCCCTTCGACGGCAGCGTCCTGCACAGCTTCGAGCTCGACCGCGCGGGCATCGCGACGAGCGGGATCGGCCGCCGCGCCTGGCTCGGCGCGGACGGGCGCCCCGCTCATCACCTGATCGACCCCGCCACCGGCACGCCCGCGTTCACCGGCGTGGTCCAGGCAACCGCGCTCGCGCCCTCGGCGGTGCGCGCGGAGATCCACGCCAAGGCCGCGGTGCTGAGCGGCCCGCTGGCGGGCGCGCGCATGCTCCCCTGGGGGGGCGTGCTCGTGCTCGACGACGGCAGCTTCCGGGTGGTCAGCTCGACGAGGACGGGGCGCGCGCCGGGCCACACCGCTTCAACCGGCGGCGCTCTCCCCCTGGACCTCGCCGGAGGCCTCGGCCGCCCCGATCCGTGGCAGCGTCACGAGCACCACCGCGATCGCGCAGCCGACGAGCCCGGCGGCTATCCAGAAGGCGAGGTGGTAGCCGCCGGTGAGCGCGGCGGCCTGCGTGGCCCCGTGGTGTGAGAGCGTGCGGCTGCGCGAATCGGAGAGCGTCGCCAGCACCGCCAGCCCGAGCGCCCCGCCGACCTGCGCGGTCGTGTTGACGAGCCCCGAGGCGAGCCCCGCGTCCTGCGGCGTGGCGCCCGACATCGCCACGGCCATCAGCGAGGGGAAGGCCACGCCCGCGCCGATCCCCAGCAGAGCCATCGAGGGCAGCACTTCGGTCACGTAGCTCCCGTTCACCCCGGCGCGCGCGAACAGCGCGAGACCCGCCATGATCAGCGGCATCCCCGCGAGCAGCGCGACGCGGGGGCCGAAGCGCGTGACGATGCGCTCGGAGTAGCGGATCGAGAGCGTGCCCATCGCGAAGGTCACGGGCAGGAAGGACAGCCCGATCTGGAGCGCGTCGTAGTGCAGCACCCGGCGCAGGTAGAGCGCGCCGAGGAAGAACATCCCGAACATCCCGGCGACCGAGAGGATCTGGATCGTGTTCGCCGCGACCACCGCTCGGATGCGAAGGATCCGCAGCGGCACGAGCGGGTTCGACGCCGTCGCCTCGCGGGCCAGGAACGCCCCGAGCAGCGCGAGGCTCGCCGCTGCGAGCCCGAGGGTGGCGGGATCGCCCCAGCCTTTGCTCGCCGCCGGTCCGACGATCGCGTAGACGCCGACCATCAGCGAGGCGGTGATCAGCACGCCGCCCGGGACGTCCGCGCCCGCACCGAGCCCGATCCCCTCGTCGTCGGGGAGCAGGCGCCGCGAGAGCCATGCGGTGAGCAGGCCGATCGGCACGTTGATGAAGAAGATCCAGTGCCAGTCGATCGACTGTGTGATCACGCCTCCCGCGAGCAGCCCCACCGAGCCACCGGCAGAGGCGACGAAGGCGTAGACGCCGATCGCCTTCGCCTGCTCGCGCGCCTGCGGGAACATCGTCACGATCATGCCCAGGATCACCGCGGAGGTCATCGCCCCGCCGATCCCCTGCACGAAGCGTGCGGCGACGAGCAGCGCCTGGCTGTCCGCGAGGCCGCAGAGCAGCGAGGCGAGCGTGAACAGGCCGATCCCGAGCAGGAACACGCGACGACGGCCGATCATGTCGCCGAGGCGCCCGGCGAGCAGCAGCAGCCCCCCGAAGGAGATCAGGTAGGCATTCACGACCCAGGCGAGCGCAGCGCTCGAGAAGTGCAGCTGTTCCTGGATCGAGGGCAGCGCGACGTTCACGACCGTCACGTCGAGCACGATCATCAGCATCCCCGCGCAGAGCACGTAGAGCGCCACCCAGCGGGTGTCGCGCTGCGGCGAGCCGGTCGCGGGCTCCTCCGGCCGGGCCCGCGCGGGGTTCGCATCCGTGCGCGTCGCGCTCATCCCCCGATCACCCCCGCCAGCCGCTCGATCAGCTCGCGAGTGCCGTGCTCGCGCGCCGCGACCGTGTCGTGCCCGTCGAGGAACACGCCCTGCTCGGTGAGCGTCAGCGTCGTGCCCTCACCCGCGGGCGTGAGCTCGACCGTCGCCACCGACACGGAGATGCGCTGCTCGTTCAGGAACATCTCGTAGGTGTAGACGATCCGCTCATCCGGCACGATGTCCTGAAAGAGCGCGACGTACTCGTAGCGCGTGCTCTCGTCGGGGCCCGCGGCGAAGCGCTCGGCGCCGCCGACGCGAAAGTCGAACTCGTAGCCGTCTCGGCTCGGCGGACCGAACCACTGCGACTTCGCCTCCAACGTGGACCACGCCGCGAAGACGCGCGCGGGCGCGGCGGGGAAGCTGCGCTCGATCACGAAACTCGCGTGTTCGGTCGATCGTCCGCTCATCTCTGCATCTCCTTCTCTTCGGGTTCTTCGGCGAGGAACTCGCCGAGACGGTCGAGGCGGCGCTCCCACTCGGCTCGCCGCTCCGCGATCCACAGCTCGGCCCGCCGCATCGTCGCCGGACGCACGCGGCAGGTGCGCACGCGTCCGACCTTCTCCGAGTCCACGAGCCCGCACTCCTGCAGCACCTGAAGGTGCTGCACGACCGCGGGAAGCGACATCGGCAACGGAGCTGCGAGCTCGCTGACGGTCGCGGGGCCATGACTGAGCCGGTCGACGATCTCGCGCCGCGTCGGATCGCCGAGCGCGTGGAAGACCATGTCGACAGGATCGCGATAGTTAAGCATCTACTTAAGTATGGCATACTCGGCCGCGATGCGCGCGCTGGTCCAGAGGGTCTCCCGCGCGAGCGTGACCGTCGAGGGCGAGCTCGTCTCGGAGATCGGCCCCGGGCTGCTCGTGCTGCTCGGCGTCTCACGCGAGGACGGCCCCGAGCAGGCCGAGCGGCTGGCCGCGAAGGTCCTCGCGCTGCGCGCGTTTCCCGATCAGGGCGGGCCGATCAACGCGCCGCTCGGCGAGCGCGAGATCCTCTGCGTGAGCCAGTTCACCCTCTACGCCGACACCCGTCGGGGCAATCGGCCGAGCTTCGTGGCGGCCGCGCCGGGTGAGCAGGCCGAGCCGCTCTACGAGCGCTTCTGCGAGCTCACAGGGGCGCGCAGGGGCGTGTTCGGAGCCTCAATGGCAGTGGAGATGGTCGGCGACGGGCCGGTCACGCTGATGCTCGAGGCCTGACCGTCCGCGCGGCCCAACGCTCGGCCCAGGCGTGCAGTGGCTCGAGCTCGCCGAGCAGGCGCTCGCCCTCGGCGCTGAGCGCGTAGCCGCCGGCGCGCTCGACGATCCCCGCCGCGCGCAGCTCGCCGAGCCGCTCGTTGAGCACGCTCGAGGACATCCCGCCGCAGCGCTGCTGAAGCTCGCGGAACTGCAGGGGGCCCTCGCGCAGCTCCCAGAGCACGCGCAGCGCCCAACGCCGCCCGAGCAGGTCGAGCAGCGCCATGATCGGACGCCCTGTCGCCGAGCCCCGCACGGCAGCCCCCGGCTCCGGCCCCTCCGTCCTCACCTTCCACCTCGCAGCGCGCTTCTGAAACAGAAGCGGTATCGTCCCCCGCCTTGCTCTTGAAATCGAAGCATCGTGATCGGAGTGTAATGAGCACGACCGCCCCTCCTCCCCGCATTCCCCCGCTCGAGGCGCCGCACCCGCCCGAGATCGCCGCGCAGCTCGAACGCTGGATGCCGCCGGGCGGCGGGATCGAGCCACTGGCGCTGTTTCGCACGCTCGTGCGCCACGAGCAGCTCGCGAGCCGGATGCGCCCGCTCGGCGCGGGGATCCTCGGATCGCGCGCGAGCGTGCCGATCGAGCTGCGCGAGGTGATGATCGACCGTACCTGCGCCCTGACCGGCACGGAGTACGAGTGGGGTGTGCACGCGGCGGCCTTCGGGCCCGCCGCCGGGCTCGACCCTGAGCGGCTGCGCTCGACCTTCTCCGGCGGCGCCGCGGATGGCTGCTGGACTCCGCAGCAGGCGCTCGTGCTGAGGCTCGCGGACGAGCTGCACGCGACGAGCGAGATCTCAGACGAGCTCTGGAGAGAGCTCGCGGGTGCCTTCAGCGAGCAGCAGATCCTCGAGTTGATCGTGACCGCGGGCTGGTACCACGTGATCGCCTACGTCTGCAACGGGCTGCGCGTGCCCTTGGAGGACTGGGCGCAGCGCTTCCCCGGCTAGCTGCGGCTCGCACCGAGCCGCGAGCGACACCGGCTCAGGGCGCCGGCGCGGTGCCGGAGACCATCGTTCCCGAGGCTTCGCCGCCGATCCTCGCGACGGCCGCGGACCCCGAGGTCGTCCAGGTGGCAGTGAAGCTCGCCTTGCGGATCCCTTCGCCGCTCGCGGTGAGCGTGGCGACCACCGTCTCGCCGTCTTCGGCGAGCGGCGCGGGGGTGAGCGTCAGCGTGCCGCTCACGGGAACGCCGGCGATCAGCTGATCGTTCTTCAGCGCGATCGTCGCGCCGCCGTTCGTGGCGGTCGCGGTGCCGCCGTAGAGCCCGTGGTCGGTGCTCGCTTCGGTCGCGCTGTAACGGGCGATCGCATCGCCCGCCGTCTGCAGCGCCGCGGCCGCGAGGCGCAGCGCGCTCGGCGAGGCGGTTGAGCCCGCTGTCGGGGTGATCGGCTGCTCAGCGGCGAGCTTGCCCGGATAGACGCCCACGGAGTGAATTGCGGCCACGGCGGGAGCGCAGGAGGTATCGAGTTCCTTCGCGGGGTTCGCCACGAAGGCACGGATCAGCGCCGATCCGCAGACCGTTTCGCCCTCGCCGACCACGTGGGTGGAGTTCGCGAGCTCGACGAACTGCGTGTGCCCGCCGAGCTTCGCAAGCAGTTCCGGCACGTCGCTCGGCGGTGTCCACGTGTCCAGTTCCCCGCCGAGAGCGAGCACCGGCATGCTCGCCGGGAGCACCGGGGGCGGTTCCGGCACCGGGGGCTGCGCGTTCACAGGCGAGGGCCAGTCCTCACAGCCCGTGTAGGCCTCGGTGTTCTCATCCATCGAGAGCCACTCCGAGGTCGTGAACGGGCTGAAGGTGGAGGCGGGCAGCGCGGCCTCGGCGGCGGCGAGTTCGCCCGTCCGCGCGGAGGGCGAGGAGGCCATCGAGAAGAGCTGCGGGTAATCCAGGCAGCCGACGGCGAAGTAGAGCCCGACCGAGTATTCGCTCACGGGCAGCCCGAAGTAGGCCTCGTCCACAGCGAGGCGCTGCGCGTAGAGGCGCAGCAGCGGCGCGGAGTCGCCTTCCTGCAGCAGCGCGCGCGCGGCCGCGTCGAGCTGTGCGTAGATCTGCTTGTCCTCCGCGGAGTCGTTGACGAGATCGACGAGCCCGACGATGCCCATCGTCACCTTCTGGCGCTTGCCCGACGGCCCCGGCACGGTGCCGCTGATCGGTTTCGCCCGCAGGCTCGAGGCGAGGGCGGAGACCCGCGACCACACCGGTTCGGGCTCGGCGGCGGCGCACGCCGGGGCGCGCGTGCAGGCCTGCTCGAAGGCGCCTGGCATCGATTTCACCGAGCTTCGGTACCACGGGTCCAGCCCCGAGGTCCGGTAGGTCGAGTCGAGGATCAGGCTGCGGACCATCGAGGGGAAGCGCGATGCGAAGACCTGCGCGAAGAACGAGCCGTAGGAGTCCCCGTAGAGATCGATCTTCCCGAGCCCGAGCGCGCGCAGCACGGCGGCCATGTCCTCCGCGGCGGGGGCGGAGGTGAAGAGGTCCGACGCGTGCACGAAGGACCTGTTCGGGTAGCGCCAGTGCGAGTTCAGCAGCCCGGCGCATTCACCCACGACCTTCTGGAAGGCGGAGGTCCCGGTGGTGGCGCTGTATTCCTGCAGAGCGGGGCAGCGGATCCCCGCCGAGGCGCCGGTGCCGCGGTTGTCGATGGCGAGCATGTTCCAGTGTTCGAGCAGCGCTCCGTACATCGGCGCGTAGCCCGCCTGCCCGAGTCCCGAGCTGTAGGACACCGATTCGATCGAGGGGTAGCCCGGTCCGCCCTCGACAGGAACCACCGTCCCCTTCGCAGCGCCCGCGCTCGCGGGGTAGAAGCGGAAGGAGATCGCGATGTCAGGGCCGGCGGGGGAGCTGTAGTCGAGCGGCACCTCGAGCTTCCCGCAGTAGGCGAGCGGCTTGCTGGCGCAGCGCGAGAGCGTCTGGCTGCCGAGCTGCAGGCTCGCGGGGGCTTCGCTCGCCTTCTTCGCGAGCGTGTGACCCCCCGCCTGAGCGGCGAACGCGAGCGCGCAGACGAGCGCGAGCACGCCGAGCAGCGTGGCGCGCGCGCCTCTGCTCACTTTGCTCGAGCGATCCTCCATCTCGCGGTGCATCCGGTGTCCCCCTGTTGCGTTGGGTCAAGAATGTAGCTTCGCCGCACGCGCCGCATTGCCTTCCGCCCCCGCGCCGGGCAGGATGGCGCGATGGAGACGCAGAGCGAGGAGCGAAAGGACCGCCTGCTGCCTTGGATCGCGGCCGAGCGCACGTTCCGTGCGATCGTGCTCGTCGTGATCGGGATCGTGCTGCTCACGCACCCGCACACCGACTGGTCCGCTGAAATCTCGCACTTCGCCCAGAAACTCGGGCTCGATCCGAAACAGAACTGGATCCAGCGGATCCTCAAGGACGCGGCGACGGTCAACGCGTCCAAGGACCTGCTCTTCGGCATCGTCGCGCTCGCCTACGGCGCGCTCGAGGGCGCCGAGGCCTACGGGCTCTGGCGACGGCGGCGCTGGGGCGAGTGGCTGACCGTGCTCGCCACCTCGCTGCTCCTGATCCCCGAGGTCTGGGAGCTCACTAAGAGCGCGACGGCGCTGAAGATCGGCGCTCTGCTCGTGAACATCCTCGTCGTCCTCTACCTGCTCGCGCGGCTCGACGCGCTCCCGGGGCGGCTCCGCAGGCGCAGGCACAGCGCTGCGTGAGCCGCGGGCGATCGCCCGCGCCTGAGCCGCGCCGCTCTCGCCGCTCAGCCCCCGGCGATCGCACGCCCCAGCTCCGCCGCCGCGAGGCCGAGCGCGAGGCTCGCGACCACGTTCGTGCCGGCGAGTGCCAGACGACCGTCGCGCGCGAGCCGCTCGGTGTCGAGCATCCAGGTCGAGAAGGTCGTGTAGGAGCCCACCGCGGCGGTCCCCGCGAGCAGGTAGGCGTGCCCGTGCAGCCCGGCGCCGACGAGCACCCCGAGCACGAAGGAGCCCGTGAGGTTGACCGCGAGCGTGCCCAGCGGGAACCCCGCGCGCGCGTCTACGGGGAACAGGCCGTGCACGAGATAACGCAGGATCGAGGCGGCGCCACCGATCAGGCCGACCCCGAGCCAGAGCGCGAGGAAGCTCACCGCGCCCGCCCCGCCCCGGCGCGGATGCCGAGCAGCGCCGCGACGAATCCTCCCGCGACGCTCGCCGCCCCGTAGGCGACGGCGAGCGCGAGGCCGCTTCGTTCGCCGAGGTGGATCAGCTCGATCATCACCGTCGAGAACGTGCTCAGTGCTCCACAGAGGCCCGTGGCGAGAAACGCGCGAGCGCGAATCGTGCGCGGGTGATGCGAGCGCAGCCAGGCGATCGCATAGCCGAGCAGCCCCGCGGCGACGAGGTTGACCGCGAAGGTCGGCCAGGGCCATTGCGCGGGTGAGGTGCCGAGCGACTCGGTGAGCGCGGCCCGCAGAAGCGCGCCGAGAAAGCCGCCGAGGAAGATCGCGGCGAGCTCGCCGGGGCCTGCGGGCATCGTGAGGACGGCGGTGTCCTCGGCGATTGGCTCGATGTCCGGCTCGCGTTCCACGAACTGCCCTCACGTTGCTCGGTGACGGTTACGTAGAAGCCATCAGCGGCCGGAGCCGCGGTTGTGGAGCGGGCCTCATCGCTGCGTCGCGCAGGATACCCGGCGCGGGCGCGGGCTGAGCGCGAGGCCGCGAACTGATAGACCCCGCCCGGTGTCCGGCGCTGAGCACAAGCGATCCGCGCACCGGCGCCGCGCCGGCGTTCTGCTCCTGCTGCTGCTCGTTGCCGGGCTGGTCGTGTTCGCGCTCAGCCGCCTCGACCTCTCACGTGTGGGACACGCGCTCGTCACCGCGAGTCCGGGCTGGATCGTCCTCGCCGTCGTGCTGATGGGCACCTCGCTCGTGCTGCGCTCGATCTCCTGGCATCAGACGCTGCGCGCAGCGCTTCCGGGCACGGAGATCGCGTGGGCGCCCGTGACGCGAGCGACGATGATCGGCGTGATGGCCTCCGCCCTGTTCCCGGGGCGGCTCGGCGAGCCCTCCAGGGTGCTCGTGGTCACACGGCGGATCGAGGGCTCGCGCCGCCGCATCCTCCCGGTCGTCGCGGGGACGGTCTTCTCCCAGACACTGATGAACCTGCTCGCGCTCGGCGTGCTCGCGATCGTCACCTTCAGCGCGGTGCCGCTCGGCAGCGGCCACGCGACGGGGATCGTGATCGCACTCGGCCTGCCGCTGGCGATCTGCGGCCTCGTCCTCGCCGGTCCACGCATGGTCTCCTTCGGACAGCGCTCGCGCTCAGAGCGGGTGCGCAGGGCCGCGCACACCCTCGAGCGTTTGCTGCGCAGCGCACGCCAGGGCCTGATCGTGTTCGCCCGCCCGCGCTACGGGGTCACCGCCGTGACGATGCAGCTGCTCGCCTGGGCACTGCAGTGGCTGGCCTGCTACGCCGTGCTGCTCGCGCTCGGGCTGCAGCACGAAACGGGCCTCGCCGCGGCCGCCGCGATCCTGCTCGCGGTGAACGTCAGCGCGATCCTCCCCGCAACGCCCTCGAACGTGGGGGTCTTCCAGGCCGCCTGCCTGGTCGTCCTCGCGGCCTACGGGGTGGGCGCGGGAACCGGCCTCGCCTACGGGATCATCCTGCAGGCGGTCGAGGTCGTCACGGCGCTGCTGCTCGGCGTGCCTGCGCTGCTCGGCGAGGGCGTGAAGTGGAGCGAGTTGCGCAGGGGAGCGACGGCCACCGAGGACGCGGTCCTCGACGCCCCGGAGCCCTCAGCCGGCGACGAGAGCGCGGACTGACTCGCGCAGCGAGCGCGTGGTCTGCAGGACGGCCGTGGGCTCGTAGCCGCAGTGGGCCATGCAGTTGTCGCAGCGCGGGTCCTTGCCGCGCCCGTACTGGTCCCAGTCGGTCGTCTCGATGAGCTCTTTGTAGGTCTTCGTGTAGCCGTCGGACATCAGGTAGCAGGGCCGCTGCCAGCCGAAGAGCGAGTAGCTCGGGATGCCCCAGGCGGTGCAATCGAATTCGGCCTTGCCTTCGAGGAAATCGAGGAACAGCGGGCTGTGGTTCAGGCGCCAGCGCTTGCGGCGGCCGCCCGCGAACGCCTCGCTGAAGAGTTCGCGCGTCTGGCGCACGCCGAGGAAGTGCTCCTGATCGGGCGCTTTCTCATAGGCGTAGGCGGGTGAGATCATCATCTCGTCGACTTCGAGGTCGTCGTTGAGGAAGTCGAGCACCTCGCGGATCGACTTGGCGGAGTCGTTGGTGAAGAAGGTGGTGTTGGTCGTCACGCGGAAGCCCGCCGCCTTGGCGGCCTTGATCGCTTCGACCGCCTTGTCGAAGACGCCCTCGCGCTCGACCGATTCGTCGTGTCGCTCGCGCAGCCCGTCGATGTGCACCGCGAAGGCGAAATACGGGCTCGGCTTGAATTTGTCGAGCTTCTTCTCGAGCAGCAGCGCGTTCGTGCAGAGGTAGACGAAGCGCTTTTTCGCGAGCAGCTGCTCGGCGATCACGTGGATCTCAGGGTGGATCAGGGGCTCGCCGCCCGCGATCGAGACCATCGGCGCGCCGCACTCCTCGACCGCCCCGACCGCCTGCTCGACGGGCATCCTGCGGCGCAGCTCGTGCTCGGGGTGCTGGATCTTGCCGCAGCCCGAGCAGGCGAGGTTGCACTGGAACAGCGGCTCGAGCTCGACGATCAGCGGGAACTTCTCCCGTTTCGCGAGTCGCTGCCGCGCCAGGTACATGCCCATGCGCGTGCTCTGTTTGAACCGTGCTCCCACCGTTGGGCCTACCTTAGTCGGCGGGAACCCAACCATGAAGGGCGCCCGCCACCTTTCGCAGCGCGACCGCCGCGCGCAGCGCCCCGCCGACGGCCTGCACGCGCAGCAGCTCGTGGCTCGGGCTGTCGAGGACGACGCGAACCACTCCGAAGGGCCTCTCCCCCGCGCCGGCGGCGAGCCAGACCGACTCCATGTCGACCGCGATCGCCCCGCCCGCGTGCAGCTCAGCTCGCCGCTCACCCACCGCGATCTTCGAGACGCACACGAGCTTTCCCACGCGCACCTTCAGCCCGAGCCCGGTGAGCTGTTCGACGAGCTGCCCCGCGAGCGGGCAGCCGATCGGCTGCTCCGGATGCCCCTCATCGGGCGCCGCGTAGACCTCGTCGGGCACGATCACTTCGCCGGGCACGGAGGACTCATCGAGGCCCCCGCAGAAGCCGAGCACGAGCATCGCGCGTGCATCGCGCGCACCCAGCTGACCGGCCGCCGCACGCGCCCGGTGGGGGCCCATCCCGGTCTTCTGCACGAGCGCGCCGCGGGACGCGGAGGAGATCAGCGCGGCCTCGAGGCGAAGCGGCGCGGCGACGAGAACCTCGCTCACCGTCCCGCTCCCCGGTCCGCTGCGAGCGCCACCCGCGCCGCGGCCCGCCCGCTGAGCACCGCGCTCTCCAGAGTGGCAGGCCAACCCGTGTCAGTCCATGCCCCCGCGAGCGCGAGCCCGGGCAACGCGGTGTGCTGCGGCGGGCGCAGCGCACCGGCCCCGGGGGCCGCGCGGAACGTGGCCGCGTGTTCGCGCGTGACCTGGAAGCGTTCGACGCGGGCCTCGCGCGCTCGTGGGAGCAGCTCTCGCATCGCGGGCAGGTAGCGCTCGCGCAGCTCCTCCACGCTGCACTGCATCTCCGCCGATGCCCCGGAGAGCGACACGGCGAGATACTGACACCCCGGCGCGACGCCGGCGGCCTCTCCGCGGTCGAAGAGGTACTGCACAGGCGTGCCCACACCGGCCGCGAAGGGCTCGTCGAGCACCCGACGGTCGTAGACCACGTGTAGGTTGACGATCGGCGAGCTCTCCAGAGTCGCGGCGCGGCCCGCGTGCGGCCCGAGCAGCGGCTCGAGCAGCGGCGCCGCACGGTCGTGCGGGAGCGCGACCACGGCTGCCTCGGCGTCGATCCTCTCGAGCTCGCCGCCCGCGCGGCCGCTGAGCTCGAAGCCCTGCTCTCCGCGCGCGAGCCGTTCGGCGCGCCAGCCGAGGCGCAGCTGCACGCCGGCCTCCTCGAGCGCCCGGCGCGCGGGGTCGCCGAGGATCTGCTGCAACGTGCCGACGTGGAAGCCGATGTCGCCCGCCGAGGCGGCGGAGAGCAGGCCGGTGCGGAAGACGAAGGCCGCGAGCGGGAGCGATGCCTGGTCGGCGGGGACGTTCATCGTGGGCAGCGCGATCAGGTCCCACAGCGCCGCGACCGCGGTCTCGTCCTGGCCGTGGCGGGCGAGCCAGGCACCGAAGGTCTCGGTTTCGAGCGCGGGGTCCTCGGGATCGAGGCGAGCGAGCGCGAGCGCCGCGCGTGCCGCGGAGAAGCGTTGCGCGGCACTCAGGCGCGGGTAGCGGGCGAGCGCCCCCGCGAGGTGCAGCGGCGCGTGCAGTGAGCTGCGGCGGATCCGCGCGGGCGCGTTGCCAGGGCTCAGCACCGGGATATCGAGCCGCTCCTGGACGTGCACGAGATGAGTCGAGCCGAGCCGCTCGAGCAGCCCTCTGTAGGCCTCGCAGCAGCGCAGGAAGACATGCTGGCCGTTGTCCATCTGCAGCCCGTCGCGGTCGAAGGAGTACGCCGCGCCGCCGAGCCTGCGGCGGACCTCGACGAGCGTGACCGCCGCGCCCGCGGCGGCGCAGTCGAGCGCCGCGGTGATGCCCGCAAGCCCGCCGCCGACGATCGCCACGCGCTTCACGCGCCGACCCCCGCGAGTCCGCGCAGCGCCACCCACGCCTTCTCGTGCGCGGGCAGGGACATGCGTTCTGAGAGCGCCTGCGTGGGTGCGGCATCGATCCGCTCGAGCAGGCGGCGGTAGATCCCCGCCATCGCGAGCACGCAGGCCGCGCTGCGCCGGTCGAGCATCTGCGTGAGCGTCATCCCCCGCGCGAACCACTCGCGCGCGCGCTGCGCCTCGAAGGCCACGAGCGCCTCCAGCTGTCGATCTCCGCTGGGGGCTGCGCCGGGCGCGGGGAGCGCGGCGAGCAGCGGGGCGGCCTCGGTGGGCAGGCCGAACCGGCGCAGGTCCTCCGCGGGCAGGTAGATGCGTCCGGTCTCCGCGTCCTCGCGCACGTCGCGCAGGATGTTCGTGAGCTGCAGGGCGACGCCGAGATCGTCGGCGAGCGCGTAGGCCCGCTCGAGCTCGCCGCGGTGGCTCTCGCGCAGCCCGAAGATCGCGAGGCAGACCCGGCCCACGGCGCCTGCGACGCGCCGGCAGTAGGGGACGAGATCGTCGAAGCTCTCATAGCGGCGGCCTTCGACGTCCATCCGCACCCCCTCGATCAGCGCCGCGAGCGCGTCGAGCGGCAACGGAAAGCGGCTGCGCGCGTCGGCGAGCGCTTCGACGACCGGATCGCCGCTGGGCGCGGCGCCCGCCTCGAGCTCCGTGAGCGCGTCGTCGAGCTCGTTCAGACCGGCGAGCTTCTGCTCGTGGGGCAGCTCACCGTCGCCGATGTCGTCGGCGCGGCGGGCGAAGGCGTAGACCGCGCACATCGCACGGCGGCGTTCGGCCGAGAGCAGCCTGATCCCGTAGTAGAAGTTCGCCGCCTGCTCGCGCGTGATCTCTTCACAGCGCGTGTAGGCCGCCTCGATCGAGGCGGCGCTCACGACCCGCGAGCCTCGGGACGGCGCAGCGTCGCAGCGAGCGCGAGCAGCCGTCGGCGGGTCCCCGCGCGGGGCGGCCCGGCGAGCACGTCGTAGTCCGCACGCTCGATCGCATCGAGCGCTGCGAAGCCCCCCGCGGCGAAGGCGGCGACCGCGAGCCGCGCGCGGCCGCGGAGCACGGCGAGCAGCGGCAGGCCCGCGGCGGTCAGCCCGCGTGCGCGCTGCACCTCGAAGGCGAGCACGGCGCGGAGCGCGGGCGTGACATGCGGTGCGTCGAGCTCGGACTCCGCACAGCCGAAGCGCTCCATGTCCTCGCGCGGCAGGTAGACCCGCCCCCGCGCACGGTCCTCGGCGACGTCCTGGCAGTGCTCGGCGATCTGCAGCGCCGTGCAGATCCGGTCGGAGAGCTCGACGTTCTCCACCGTGCGCTCGCCGAAGACCGCGAGCACGAGCTCGCCGACGGGGTCCGCGGAGAGCGCGCAGTACGCGCGCAGCTCATCCCAGGTCTCGTAGCGCGCGCGCCGCTGGTCGAGCCGGTTCGCCTCGATCAGCCGCTCGAAGGGCCCACGCGGCAGCGCGCACTCGGCGATCGTGCTCTGCAGGCGGACCATCAGCGGGTGGGCGGCGGTGCCGGTGTAGGCGGCGGAGAGCTCCTGCTCGAGCCAGTCGAGCGCGGCTAGCCGGTCGCCCTCGGCCGTGTCGCCGAGCTCGTCGACGAGCCGAGCGAAACCGTAGAGCGCGAGCAGATGGCCGCGCAACCGCGCGGGGAGCAGACGACTCGCGACGGGGAAGTTCTCGCTCTGGGCCCTCCCCATCACGGCCTCGGCGGAGGGCGCGTCGAAGGCAGGCCCGCGGGACCCGGCGCCTCCTGGTCCGTAGGGGGCCTGCCCCGTCATGGGGTGGGCGCTCACCCCGAGCGGGCTTCTCCCACCATCTAGGTCTCGGCCAGCTCGCCCGCGACGCTCTGCCGGGTCTCGGGCTGCACCGAGAGGCAGCGTCCGAGCGCCATCAGCGGGAAGCTGATCCTGTAGAGGTGGTAGTTGATGTAGTAGTCGCACGGGAAGCCCGTTCCGGTGTACTGCGGCTCGTCCCAGCCGCCGTCCGCGCGCTGTGTCTCGACGAGCCACGCAACCCCCCGCAGCAGCGCCTCGCTTTGCTCACCGGCGGCGTGCAGTGCGAGCAGCGCCCAGGCCGTCTGCGAAGCCGTGCTCGGCCCGCGTCCGATCCAGCGCGGATCGTCGTAGGAGCGCGCATCCTCACCCCAGCCGCCGTCCTCGTTCTGGTGGGACTCGAGCCAGCGGACCGCACGGCGGATCGGCTCGCTGGCGGGATCGAGCCCGGCTGCGATCAGCCCGGGGACCGCGGCGCCGGTCCCGTAGACGTGGTTGATCCCCCAGCGCCCGAACCACGACCCGTCGCTCTCCTGGTGATCGAGCAGCCAGCGCAGACCTTCGCGTGCCGCGGGCGAGGAGCCCTGGCCGACGGCGGCGAGCATCTCGATCGTGTGCGCGGTCACGTCCGCGCTCGGCTCGTCGATCACCTCGCCGAAGTCGAGGAAGGGGAGCTCGCGCACGAGCGCCCTCGTGTTGTCCGCGTCGAAGGCCCCCCAGCCGCCGTCTGAGCTCTGCATCCCGACGGTCCACTCGATCGCGCGTTTGCGCGCTCCCTCGAGGCCGGCGATCGGCAGACCGGAGACCCGCTCGAGTGCGAGCAGGACCTCCGCGGTGTCGTCGACGTCGGGGTAGTTCACGTTCGCGAACTCGAAGGCCCAACCGCCCGGTGCGAGCGAGGGGCGGGCGACCGACCAGTCGCCGCGCACCGTGACCTCCTCCTGGAGCAGCCACCGCGCGGCGTTCCTCATCGCGGGGTCGTCGCCGGCGAGCCCGGCGTCACTGAGCGCGACCATCGCGAGCGCGGTGTCCCAGATCGGCGACTGGCAGGCTTCCAGCCGGCGGCTCGCGCCCTGCGGCGCGCCCACGCCGTTCGCGTCGTCCTGATCCTCGATCATGAAGCCCTCGATCCCCTCCAGGCCGCGGCGCATCACCGGATGGTCGAGCGGATAGCCCTCGAGGCTCAACGCGATCAGCGAGTAGACCCAGGGCGGCTGGATCCCTCCCCACGAGCCGTCTGCCTCCTGGCGGCGGACGATCCAGCTCACCGCGCGTGCGCGTGCGATCCGGCGCAGCGGACCGAAGGGGTGGTGTTCGTAGAGCCGCATCAGACGGTCGGCCACACCGAGCACCCGGGAGCGGCGCGAGCGCTCGCTGCGCGGCGGCTCGACGTCGGGGGCGGGCACGGAGCCCGGGAGCGGTTCGAGCTCGTCGAGCCCGAAGGGGAGCAGCCGCGCGGGACGGTGGGCTTTGACGAGGCAGAGCGCGACGATCGTCTGGCGCGCCCAGCAGGCGAAGTCGTAGACGGCGAACGGGAAGCGCGCGGGCAGCAGCACGAGCTCCGTGGGCAGCGCGGGCACACGATCCCACGACCACATCCCGAAGAGCGCGAGCCACAGGTGGGTGAAGACGCGCGCGTTGGAGATCCCACCCTGGCCGCGGATGAACTCGGCCGCGATCCGCATGTGCTCCTCGGCCGGGTCGTCGCCGGCGAGCCGCAGCGCCCAGTAGGCCTCGATCGTCGTGGAGAGGTCGCCCGGGCCCTCGTGGAAGTTCGCCCAGGTGCCGTCAGCGCGCTGCTGGGAGCGGATCCATGCGGCGCTGCGCTCGGTCTCCGCGTCCGTGCGCACACCGAGGAACTCCCGCAGGAGCATGTCCTCGGCGTCCATCGTCACGTTTGTCTGGAGCTCGCCTCGCCACCAGCCGGCCTCGTTCTGGAGCGAGAGCAGATGCTCGCGGCCCGCTTCGAGCGCCGCCTGGGTCGCGCCGCGAGCCTCCCGGGTCAACTGCGCCATGTTGGAAAGCTAACCTAGCGCGACGTGCGGGCGTTTCCGGGTGCGAGCACCCAGGCTTCGTGGCGTTCGATCGCGTCGCGCCTGAGCTGCTCCTCGCTGAGCGTCCGCGGGGCGGTTGCGACGAAGCGCAGCGCGAAGATCCCGTTCGCGCGGCGGCTTTCGAGCAGCCGGAACCCCGTGGGTGGCCTCCTCGCCCGCGCGGGCAGCGGCCCTTCCCCCGTCGCGACGATTTCGCGCACGGCCATGAGCACATGTGGTTCGAGCCTGCGCAACCCTCCGATGTAGTGCTCGAGCGGGGCGGAGCCGATCAGCGGCGTGGTGTACGCCCGTTCGGGCCCGCCGGGGGGCAGCTCACGCACGATCCCGCGCCAGTCCGCGCGCTGCAGCCGCGGGCTCAGGTCGATGTCGATCGTGATCGCGAACAGCCCGAGCACGCCGAGGGCGAGCAGGGCGGCGCCGGGCGCGCCGGTGCGCGGCCAGCTGCCTAGCACCGCGATCAACGCTGCGAGCGGGACCATCGCCCCGATCACGTTGCGCGGAGCGAGGTAGTCCGCACCCGCGAGCGCGAGTCCCAGCGGGATCAGGAAACCGCAGGCGCTCAGCCACAGGGCGAGCGCCGCTCCGCGCCGGTGAGGAGCGTCCTCGACGGGAGGCGGGCTGCCCGCGGGCACGTCGAGCATCCGCCAGAGGCCGAACCCGCAGGCGGCGAGCAGCGGCAGGGCGACGAGCAGCTCGATCGAGTGGCCGAGCGGAGCGCCGTTGTAGCCCGTGAGGAAGTACTGCGGTATCGCCTCGAGCCTCGAGGTGAGCGCCCATTCTCCGATCCAGTTGGTGTTGCGCGCGCCCTGCGAGGCGATCAGCGGGATCAGCGCGAACCCGACGAGCACGATCACCCCGATCGCGGGCAGCGCCCGTCGCCTGGCGAGGGTTCCTGCGCGGCCGGCGAGCAGCCAGAGGACCATCCCGGCGAGCAGGAAGACGGTGAAGTAGTGCGTGAGCAGGGCGAGCGCGCCCGCGAGCGCGAAGCCGATCACGCGGTGGCGATCCTCGGGCTCGGCGAGCAGCCGCAGGAAGCAGAGGATCGCGAGGCCGCTGACGAAGGCGTAGAGGCCGTAGACGCGGGCCTCCTGGGAGTACCAGACGAAGATCGGCCCGACTGCGACGATCGCCGCTGTGCCGATCGCGGCGGCGCGGCCGGCGAGCTCGGATCCGATCCCCCAGGCGACCGGCACCAGCGCGATCCCTGCGAGCGCGGAGGGCAGGCGCAGCGCCCATTCGCCCGTTCCGAACAGGCGGTAGGAGCCCCACTCGACGATGTACCAGAGCGGCGGGCTGTTCTCGGTCTTGGTGAGCGAGTCGAGCGTCCTGAACAGGCTCGGGTGCAGGACGTGCACGGGCGTGAAGGCCTCGTCGAACCAGAAGGACTGCAGCCCGAGCGTGGAGAGACGCAGCGCGGCAGCGAGCAGCACGAGCGCGGCGAGCGGCCACCACCCGGGCGCCCCTGCGGCCACGCGCTCGCGGGGTCGGGCAGCGGCCGCGGCGGCGGCGCTCACGGCGCGTCCTCGCCGCCGCCTCCGGCGCGCGCGCTCATCCCGCTCCGCTCCCCGCGCTCGGGCAGACCCCGGCGGTCACGGAACCGAAGCAGCCGTAGCGCTCCGAGCGCACGTTGTCTTCGACGTTCGCGGGCAGGTACCACCCGCCCGCGACGCTGCGCGTGCCGCCGTGCGTGGGACCGGTGACCACGAGGCATATCTGCGTGCGGCGTTTCGGCGGCCCGGGCACTGTGTTGCCGCAGACCACGTCGCGTTTCGTCGCGGTTCCGAGCAGTTCCTGATCGACGCCCACGTTCTTGTAGTCGTGGTGGGTGTAGGTGCGCCAGGTGCGCAGGTCCGCGACGAGCCGGTGGTTCACGCCCGCGTTGCGCGCGACGTCGTTGACGGTGGCGATCGCGAGCAGCAGCCCGACGAGCAGCAGCACGCTCGTCTCGACGATCCGCAGCTCGCCGCGTCCTCGCAGCTCTGTGGACCGCGGGCGCAGCCACTCGGGCAGGCGCTGCCAGAGGCGCTCGTAGGGCTCAGCGGGCGTCGGAGCGCTCATGCGACCGGGGCGATCAGGGGGGTCATCTGGTGGACGATGAACATCGCCTGCACGGCGAGCGTGGCGATCAGCAGACGCCGGTCGCGAGCGATCACGGCAAGCGGGAGCGGCCAGAGGATGTACCAGGCGAGCAGCCACGTGCTCGTCACGGAGATCGCGAGCAGGCTCCAGCCCGCCGCGGCGATCCAGTCATAGCCGCGCCAGGTGCGCCAGAGCAGGTGCACGACGATCACGACGAGCGCGCCCTTCAGCAGCGTGTGGTCGACGGGGAACACACCGCTCTTGCCGAACAGGTGGGCGATCTCGTTCGCGAAGCTGTCCGTCGAGACGAAGCCCGCGTCGCGGTTGAGCGCGGAGACGAGGTCGATGCCGTGGATGCCGAACACCGCGTAGCCGACGATCGCGGCGAGCACGAGCGCGGCGAGCGCACCGAGGATCGGGGCGAGCCGGCGTCGGGAGAGGATCATGAAGGGGAGCAGCACGGCCACGGTCGCCTTCACGAGCGCGCCCGCGACGACCACCGCAGCGGCGCCCGCTTCGCGGCGCGGGTTGGCGACCTCCTCTCCCCCCCGCGCGGGCGCGAGCGTGAGCGCGACCGCGCCCATCATCGCGAGCATCATGATCAGGTCGTTGTGCGCCCCGCCGAGCCCGTAGAGGATGTAGAGCGGGTTCACGCCGACCGCGATCACGGCGGGGAGCGGGTCGCGCCCGAGGGCCTTCGCGCAGCGCCACACGAGCGCGAGCGTGCCGAGGCTCGCGATTTGAGCCTCGACCTTCATCGCCCACAGCGCGCCGTGCACGCCGAGCGGCGCGAGCGGATAGGAGATCAGCGTGTAGAGCGGCCCGTAGGCGGAGTCCACCTCACGCCAGTCGTGCCCCACATAGGGAAAGATCGGGTCGGTCGAGATCGAGGCGGGACCGTGCAGGTAGGGATTGATCCCGTGCTCCACGCCCATTCGCGCGTACGCGATGTAGCTGAAGACGTCGGTCGAGATCAGCACCGGTCCGAGGAAGACCACGAGGTGCAGCGCGCCGATCAGCGCGAACGCCCAGCGCCGTGGGATCGCCTGCTCTCCGCGCAGGTAGGCGAGCGCCATCAGACCGGCGTACGCACCCGTGGCGACGAGCAGCGCGATCAGGAAGACACGGAACCCGAGCCGCTCGCCGATTCCCACCAGCCAGCCCGCGATCGCGGGCTGCTTGGGGATCAGCGCGGAGTGTTCGACCGCGCCGTCGAGGACCACCTCGACGGTGGCGGCGAGGGCGAGCAGCCCGAGCACGAAGGACAGCGCCGGGGCCCATTGGACCCGGCGCCGTGCGTCCACGGGGATGCGCTCGCCGGCGGCGGCGACGCTCACGTAGCGGCGAGGCTCACAGCGCGGTCCACACGGTCTTGCTCTCGAGGTAGGCGTCGAGACCATCGTGACCGTGCTCGCGCCCGATCCCCGAGGCCTTGAAGCCACCGAACGGAGCGGAGGGGTCCGCCAGACCCCACGTGTTCACGTAGACCATCCCCGCACGGAGCATCGCGGCGAGCTTGTGCGCGTTGCCCACGTCGCGTGTCCACACTCCGGCGGCGAGCCCGTACTCACCGGCGTTCGCGCGCGCGGCGACCTCCTCCAGCGAGTCGTAGGGCGAGGCCACGAGCACGGGGCCGAAGATCTCCTCGCGGGAGATCCGCAGCTCGTCGGAGGTCGTGCTGAAGAGCGTGGGCGAGACGTAGTAGCCGCCGCTCTCGGCGAGCGCGGCGTCGCCGCCGGCGAGCACCTCCGCGCCCTCCTCGCGCCCCGCGGCGATGTAGCCGAGCACGCGCTCCTGCTGCTCGGCCGAGACGAGCGGTCCGAGCTGGGTGGATGAGTCGAGGCCCGGGCCGAGCTGCGTCGCCCCGGCGGCCGCGGCGAGCCCCGACATGACCTCGTCGAAGTGCTCGGCGGGCACGAACAGCCGCGAGCCCGCGTTGCAGGCCTGACCCGAGTTGAAGTAGATCGCCTGGAACGAGCCTTTGATCGCCGCGTCGAGGTCGGCATCGGGCAGGATGATGTTCGGCGACTTGCCCCCGAGCTCGAGCGTGACGCGCTTCAGCGCGCGGCCCGCCTTCGAGCCGATCTCACGGCCGACCGCGGTCGACCCGGTGAAGGCGATCTTGTCCACGCCGGGGTGATCGACGAGCGCCGCACCTGTCTCGCCGTCGCCGGTGAGGACGTTCAGGACGCCTGGCGGGAAGCCCACCTCGAGCGCGAGCTCGCCGAGGCGCAGCGCGCTCAGCGGCGTCTGCTCGGCGGGCTTCAGGACGATCGTGCAGCCCGCGGCGAGCGCGGGGCCGAGCTTCCAAGCGGCCATCAGCAGCGGGAAGTTCCAGGGGATGATCTGACCCGCGACGCCGACCGGTTCACGGCGCGTGTAGACGTGCAGGCCGGGGGCGCCGACGGGCAGCACCGCGCCCTCGATCTTCGTGGGCCAGCCCGCGAAGTAGCGCAGGTGAGCGACGGCGCCGTTGACGTCGACGTACTGGGCGAGCCCGACGGGCTTGCCGTTGTCGAGCGACTCGATCTGCGCGAACTCCTCCGCGCGCTCCTCCAGAGCGTTCGCGAGCGCGTGCATCAGTCGCTCGCGCCCGGCTGCGGGCATCGAGCCCCACGGCCCGGACTCGAAGGCCTCACGGGCGGCGGCGACGGCGCGCTCGACGTCCTCGGCGCCCCCCTGGGCGATCTCGGCGATGTCGCGGCCGGTGGCGGGATCGACCGTGGTGAAGGTGCGTCCGTCGGCGGCGTCTGAGGGCTCGCCGCCGATCAGCAGCTGGTGCGAGCGGGCGATGAAGTCACGCGCGGGAGCGCTGAGCGCGTCGGGCAGGGCGTCTGCGGAGATAGTGGTCATCGCGTCAGCCTATCTCGATGACCGTGGCCGCGATCAACCCTTATGCTGCGCCGATGGCCGAGCCCTCCAAGGCCGTCTTGATCACGGGCTGCTCGACGGGCATCGGGCGCGCGACGGCGCTGCGGCTGGTGCGCTCGGGATGGACGGTCTACGCGACCGCGCGCCGGCCCGAGACGCTGTCCGAGCTGGAGGCAGCGGGTGCGCGCACGCTCGCGCTCGACGTGACCGACGAGGCCTCGATGGACGCGGCGGTCGCCGCGGTGGAGCAGGCGGAGGGCGCGGTCGGGGTGCTCATCAACAACGCGGGCTACAGCCAGAGCGGGGCCGTGGAGACGGTGCCGATGGAGTCCGTGCGCCGCCAGTTCGAGACGAACGTGTTCGGCGTGCTGCGCCTCACCCAGCTCGTGCTCCCGAAGATGCGGGAGCAGCGCTGGGGCCGGGTCGTGAACATCGGCTCGATGGGCGGACGGCTCACCTTCCCGGGGGGCGGGCACTACCACGCGACGAAGTACGCGCTGGAGGCGCTTTCCGACGCTCTGCGCTTCGAGCTCGCGGGCTTCGGGATCGGCGTCGTGCTCGTCGAGCCCGGCCTGATCACGACCGAGTTCGGCGAGGCTGCGGCGGGCACGATGGCGGCCGTCTCCAGCGGCGCCGACGGCGGCGCGGGCGACGGGCCCTACACCGCCTTCAACGCCTCCGTGGGCGCGCTCACGAAAGGTGCCTATGAAGGCCCGATGCGCCATCTCGGCGGCGGCCCGGAGAAGGTCGCCAAGGCGATCGAGCGCGCGATCACCTCGCGGCGCCCGCCCGCGCGCGTGACGGTCACGCCCTCGGCGAAGATGATGATCGCGACGCGCAAACTGCTCACCGACCGCGCGTGGGACGCGGCGATGCGCAGGCAGTTCCCGCAGCCCGGCTAGGAGACTCGCCTAGGCGACACGGCGCTCGTCCGGCATCGCGCCGAGCGGGGCGGGCGCGCCGAGCTGATAGCCCTGCGCGTAGTCCACGTCGTAGGCGCGGAGCATCGCGATCGTGGGCTCGTCGCCGACGAACTCGGCGATCGTCTCCCGCCCCATGCCGCGCACGATCCGAGCGAGCGCGCGCACGACGAGCTGGTCGGTGCGCGAGGTCGGGAGCTCGCGGATGAACCCGCCGTCGATCTTCAGATGGCTGAACGGGAGCTGCTTGAGGTACTGGAAGGAGCCGAAGCCCGCGCCGAAGTCGTCGAGCGCGAGCGCGCAGCCGAGCTCGAGCACACCCGCGCAGAACGCGCGGGCGCGGACCATGTCGCTGATCGCGGCGGTCTCCGTGATCTCGATCGCGAGCCGCTCCGGTGAGACCTCGTGGCGCGCGAGCGTCGATGCGATGAACCCGAGCATCGCGGGGTCGGTGACCGAGAGCGCGGAGACGTTGATCGCGATCGTCGCCCGTGCCATCGCGGGGTCGCGGCCGAGCAGCCGCGCCACCCGGGCGAGCACCATCCGGTCGATCTCCCGGATCAGGCCGTAGCGCTCGGCGGCGGGGAGGAAGAGCGCAGGGGAGGTGAGCTCGCCTTCGGGGCCGTCGGCGAGTCGCAGCAGCGCCTCGTAGTGGGAGATCGCACCGTCGCGCAGCGAGACGATCGGCTGGAAGTGCAACTCGAAGCGATCCGCCTCCAGGGCGCGGCGCAGCCGCGTGACCCAGGGGCGGCCGTGCAGGCCTGCGGGCGAGTGGCGCGAGGACCACTGCTGTCCGTCGCGGCGCGGCGTCGAGGGCCGGTAGCCGCGGGGCCGCGTGGGGGTGGACACGAGGATCGTGGGCGTGTCGCCCGTCGTCGTCGAGGTTCGCATCGCCCGGTTTCCTTCGACGGCGTGGTCGCCGCACCTGCGGCCGGGAGCCCGCGTGCGCGGCGCGTCGGCGCGTCGGCGCGCCGCAGCGCGGGAGCGCTCGATTCGCGCTCAGGCGCGAGGCGTTGCGTGATGTGGCCGTCGTGCGCGGTCGGAGACGACGAGCAGCAGCGCGACGAGCACGAAGTTCATCACCACCGACGAGCCGCCGTAGGCGACGAAGGGGAGCGTCACCCCGGTCAGCGGGATCACGCGGGTGACGCCGCCGACGATCACGAAGACCTGCAGCGCGATCACGAACGAGAGCCCCGTGGCGAGCAGCTTCGAGAAGGAGTCGCGTGCGAGCACTGCGGTCTTCAACCCGCGCGCGACGAGCAGCAGGAAGACGAGCAGCAGCGCGGCGCCACCGAGCAGGCCGAGCTCGTTGACGATCACCGCGTAGATCATGTCGCTTTCCGGCACCGGCAGGATGAAGCGGTGAACCACGTGGTGGTTGGCGAGTTCGACCGGGTACTGCAGCAACGAGCGGTCGAAGCCCGTGCCGAGGAGGCCCCCGTCGGCCTGGGCGAAGAGCGCCTGGGCGAGCTGGTAGCTGCCGCCGACGCTGCGGTTGTAGAGCGCGGGCTCGAAGGGGCTTTCCCAGGCCTGGACGCGAGCCTGGACGTGGCTGACGTGTCCCGTCACGTACCAGACGCCGAGCGCGAAGAGCAGCAATCCGATGAAGGGGAAGGAGAGGCGGCCCGTCGCCACGTAGAGCAGTGCGAGGAAGGCGCCGTAGAACATCAGCGAGGTACCGAGCTCGCGCGTGATCAGCAGCGTGGCCATCGCCGCGCCCCAGACGATCAGCATCGGGCCGAACTGCTTCATCGGCGGGATCGTGAGACCGAGCACGCGCCGCCCCGCGGTGACGAGCACCTGGCGGTTGTCGCGCAGATAGCTCGCGAGGAAGATCACGATCGCGACCTTCGCGAACTCGGAGGGCTGGAAGGAGATCGAGCCGAAGTGGATGTCGAGGTAGGCGCCGTTGACCTGCTGGCCGATTCCGGGGAGTCTCGGCAGCACGGTCATGCCGATCCCCGCGGCGGCGATCGTGTAGCGGTAGCGCTCGAGCACGCCGACGCCGTTCTTGCGCAGCGCGAGGATCGTGGCGGCGAAGAGGATCAGCCCGAGCACCATCCACTGCGCCTGCTGGCGCGCGAGCACGGGATTGATGCGGTAGACCATCACGATCCCCACGCTCGCGAGCACGGCCACGAGCGGGAACAGGTAGGGATCCGCGTCGGGGAGCGCGAACCGAATCACGAGATGCGCGGCGAGACAGAGCGCGAGGAAGAGCAGGCCGTAGCTCAGCGACACGCTCGAGGCGTGGTTGAGCGTGAGGTTCGTCGAAGCCCGCGGCGAGCTGTTTTCGGACTGGATGAAGATCGCCGTGAACCCGGCCGTCACGAGCAGCGCGGACGGCACGAGGCCCAGCAGCTCACGGTTACGGGCGCTGAACACCGACCCGAGCGTACCCGACGTCCCGGCTCGGACCTTGCGGTTCCCGGCGCTGCGCTCCGCACCGGCCGCTACCCTCCAGGTCGTGAAGCGTCGTCGGGGGGCGGCGCTTTCGCACACCCGCGATGAGCGCTCCAGCCCACCCTATGGACGATCAGCGCCCGCCCTCGCTGTGGCGCGGCATGTGGTTCCGCTTCGCCGTTGCGGCGGTGGTGATCATCGGCCTGAGCGGGGCGACGACGGCGGTCCTCGCGACCAACAAGCTCAAAACGGTGATCGAAGAGGCACTCCCGCGAAAGAACAAAATCGACGCCCCGCGTAGCGTCGTTGGCGGGATCGAATACAGCGGCAAGCCGCAGACGTTCCTCGTGCTCGGCTCCGACAGGCGAGCGAAGTCGAAGAACAGCTTCGAACGCGATGCCGAAGCGCACAGCGACACGATCCTGCTCGTGCGCTTCGACCCGAGCCAGGGCCAGACCTCGGTGCTCTCGATCCCCCGCGACCTGATGGTCAACATCCGCACCCCGACGGGCCAGTACTACCCGAACGAAAAGATCAACGCCGCGTACACGCTCGGGAGCAGACTCAAGGGCGTGGACGGCGGGAGCACGCTCGCAGCTGAAACGATCGAGCGAGAAGTGTTCCCCGGTCTGAAGCTCAGCGGGATATTCGACGTCAACTTCGCCGGTTTCATCGACATCGTCGACTCGCTCGGCTGCGCCTACGTCAACGTCGACCACCGCTACCTCGGGGGCGGCGCGCTCGGCGAAGACTTCTCCGCGATCAACCTCCAGCCGGGCTACCAGAAGCTCTGTTACAACAACGCGCTCTCCTACGTGCGCTTCCGTCACTTCGACTCGGACTTCGTCCGCGTGGCGCGCCAGCAGGACTTCATCCGCGACCTTCGCGAGCAGATCAACCCCGAAATCACGCAGATCGACAAAATCGCGAAGGCGGTCGGGCACGCGATCCACTCGACCCTCGGGGACTCGAACGCCGAATTCATCGAAGCGGCGAAGCTGATCGCCTTCTCGCAGCACAAGCCGCTGCGACAGGTTCACTTCCTCTCCAGCGACGTGAACGCGCAGTTCGGCGGGGGCTCCTACGTGACCTCCACGCCCGAACTCGAGAAGAAGACGCTGAACTCGTTCCTGCACGGGGACGAAAAGGTCAACCTCCCCTCCTCCTCGCACGCCAAATCCTCCTCCTCCCACCACCACCACAGCGCGCCGACCTCACCGCGAGCGATCGGTCTCTACCCGACGACCGGCGAGAGCGAAGCGGTGACCGCCGCGCTGCACGTGCCCTTCCGCGTCCTCTACCCCACGCTGCAGACGGGGGTGGGCGCTCAGGAAACCGTGCGTCCCTACGCGCTGCGCAACGTCCAGGGCGAAATCAAGCACGCGTACGTGGTCGTCTGGAAGCAGAGCTCCGACGGCGGCTACTACGACTTCGAGGGCACCGATTGGACGAGCCCGCCGCTGTTCAAAAACGCGCGTACCGAGAAGCTCGGCTCACGCGTGTACAAACTCGTCGACGACGGGGAACACATCCACGTGATCGGCTGGAGCGAGGGTCGCGTGACCTACTGGTTGACGAACACGCTGCTGGAGGAACTCTCCAACGCGCAGATGCTCGCGATCGCGAAATCGGCCCAGGGCCTGCACTAACGGCCGAGCAGCACCGTGGCGTCGGGCCAGATGTAGCGCAGCTTGATGGGCTCGCCGGCCAGACGCCCGGGCACCCCGCCGGGCGCTCCGACGGGCTCGATCTCGCCGGGCCGACCACCGAGCGCGGAGTAGAAGGCCTGGGCGCGAGCGTTCTGCTCGAGCACCCAGAGGTAGAGGCTGCGGGACCCCGCACGCGCGATCACGCCCTCCGCCACCGCGGCCATCAGACGCGCGCCGAGACCCATGCGCTGGTGGGAGGCGAGCACGTGGAGGTTGTCGACGAGCGTCCCGAAGACGGGGTCCTCGTCGAAGTAGGCGTTCACGAAGCCCACAGGGCCGCCGTGCTCGGCGAGGATCGTGAGGCGTCGCGCCTCCTCGCCGGTGAGGCGCTGCTCCCAGACAGCGATCCGGTCCTCGAGCACGTCGCCGTCCAGGAAGCTGTCGGCGTAGGCGCCGCGGTAGTGCCGGCGCCAGCTCTCGGCGTGCAGCGCGGCGACGGTGTGCGCGTCCGTGGCGCCCGCGCGACGCAGCAGCGGCGCGCCCGGCGCCGGTTCGTCGTCGCCCGGCGCGGGGCTCACCCTCGAGCGGCGCGGTCGAGCGCTTCGTTGACGAGTGCGTCGGCGTGCTTGTTCTGTGCGCGCGGCACGGTGCGGATCGACCAGGAGTCGAACGCGCGCAGCGCGCTCATCGCCTCGGTGTAGAGCGGCTTCATCGCCTCGTGCTTGACCTTGTAGAGCCCCTGCACCTGCTTGGCGATCAGCTCCGAGTCCCCGATCACCTCGACCTCGTCCGCGCCGAGCTCACGCGACTTGGCAAGACCGAGCAGCAGCGCGCGGTACTCGGCGACGTTGTTGGTCTGGCGTCCGAGCAGCTCGGTGTGCTCGGCGAGCGTCTGGCCGTCCGGCGCGGAGATCACGCAGGCTGCGGCCGCCGGGCCGGGATTGCCGCGGGCTCCCCCGTCGACATGCACGATCACCTTCACGCCGGCTGCGCGTGCGGGCAGGGGGGCCTAGACGGCCTGGGCGAGCGGAAGCAGATCGCCGGCGACACGGGCACGACGACGGTCGCGCACGATGCGGCGCTGAGCGCCGTCGGTGGCCGCGCTTGTGCGCCCACTGCGCGCGCGGCGATCGAACTCGCGGCGCTCGACGATGACGGTGACGTTCTCGTCCTCGCTGTAGTGCTCCACGAGCTTCGGATAAAGCGTGTCGGCGAGCGGCTTGGGAACGACGCAGTAGATCATCAGGCCAACGATCTTACCGGCCGATCCCGCAGAAGCAAGCGGCGCACCGCGCGTTGCCCGCACCGCTCTCGGCGGTGCGCGCGCGTCGACCCGCTCGCGAGACCTAGACGACGAGCGCGATCGCGCCGGAGGGCGCAGCGGTGGCGTTGCCCTCGCACTCCTCGCGTGCGAGTTCGGAGAGCTCGGTGCCCTGGCCGGTGGCCTGGGCTGCGACGGGCTCTTCGCCGAGGTCGACCTCGTAGCGGTACCAGCACAGCTCCCACGCGACGACGATCCGTACGACGCTCTCGAGGTGCTCAGCGGAGCGCACGGAGATCACGGGCTCACCGAGCGAGCGCGCGACCCCGGCGACGCGACGGGGGAACTCGCTCGCGTTGAAGGCGTAGACCGCACGCTCCGGATAGGTGGCGGGCCGGGCGGGGACGATCGCGGGGTCCTCGCCCTCCTCGCCCGCGGCGTCGAAGAGGTCATAGGGCGCGGCGGAGGCGGGCGTGTCGGAGGTCTCGCGCGAGCGCCGCTCGGTGGCGGGCGGCGGGGCCTTGGCGACCTGCATCAGCCGGTCGAAGAGGCTGCGTCCGCGGCGCGGTCGCGCCTGCGGAAGCGAGACGTCAGCGGCAGCCTCCGTTTCGCGCAGCCAGCCCTCGTGGGTCGCGCGCGGCGCACACAGCTCGCAGACGAGCCGGCGGCGCCCGTCGGCGATGAAGTAGTCGGGCTGCTCGCCGCGGAGCAGGCGGCGCGAGCACACATCGCAGGCGACATCGGGCTGCGACGTCACGATCGAACGGGTCGTCATGGCCCGTCAGGGTAGCTGGCGCGCGCGGTCCGCCGCAAATGTGCGCTCAGGCGTGGGCGGCCTCCCGCTCCGCTCCGGCCTCGGTGACGAGGCGCTGCGCGAGGTGCCCCGGGACCTCCTCGTAGCAGAGGAACTCGAGCGTGTAGTCGCCCTGACCCTGGGTGATCGAGCGCAGATCGGGGGCGTAGCTGAGCATCTCGGACATCGGGACTTCGGCTTTGATCTCGGTCATCGCGCCCGTGGGCTCCATCCCCTGAGGGCGGCCCCGGCGCGAGTTCAGATCGCCGATCACATCGCCGACGTGGGCCTCGGGAACCGAGAGCGTGACCATCATGATCGGCTCGAGCAGCACCGGGTCCGCGTCCGCGAGCGCCTGCTTCATCGCCTGGATCCCGGCGAGCTTGAAGGCGATCTCAGAGGAGTCGACGGAGTGGAACTGGCCGTCGTGGAGGCGCACCCTCACGCCCTGAACGGGGTAGCCCGCGAGCACGCCGCTCTGCATCGCTTCGCGCACCCCCTTCTCGACCGCGGGGATGAAGGAGCTGGGGATCACCCCACCCTTGATGCTGTTGACGAACTCGAAGCCCGTGTCCGCCTCGGCGGCGATCGGCTCGATCTCGATCTGGCAGTCACCGAACTGCCCGCGCCCACCGGACTGCTTCTTGTGGCGGCCGTGACCGGATGCGCCCGAGCGGATCGTCTCGCGGTAGGGGACGCGCGGGGGCTTCAGCGTGACCTCGACGCCGAAGCGATCGCGCAGCCTGTCGACGATCACTTCGACGTGGACCTGTGAGAGCCCCGCGACGATCTCCTCGCCGGTCTGCGGGTCGCGATGGATGTCGATCGTCGGGTCCTCCTCCTGCAGGCGCCGCAGCGAGGCGAGCACCTTCTCCTCGTCGCCACGGCTGCGCGGCGCGACGGCGAAGGCCATCACCGGAGCGGGAAGCTTGATCCGCGGCATCTCGATCGGCTCGTCGCGATCGGCGAGCCAGTCGCCCGCACGCGTCTCCTTGAGCTTCGCAACCGCGCCGATGTCGCCGGGCCCGAACTCCTCGACGTGCTCGACGTCCTTGCCCGAGAAGACGAGCAGCGAGCCGATCCTCTCCTTGACGTGCGCGTGGGTGTTGAGCGCCTGGCTGTCGGCGCGCATCACACCCTGGTAGATGCGCATCAGGTTGATGCGCCCCGAGAAGGTGTCGGCGCGCGTCTTGAAGACGTAGGCGAAGAGCGGCTCGTCCTCACTCGCGGTGAGCTCGACCTCGCCGACCTTCAGCGCGCCGTGCTTGACGGGTGAGGGGAGGTCCTCGACGATCGCGTCGAGCAGTCTCGTCGTGCCGAGGTTGGAGGTGGCCACGCCGCAGACGACGGGGAAGATCTTGCCGTGGTTCGTGCCCTCCTTGAGCGCGTCGACGATCTCCCCGTGGGAGATCTCGCCGCCGTCGAGGTAGCGCTCCATCAGCGCATCGGAGACTTCGCAGACCTCGTCCATCAGCTTCTCGCGGTACTCCTGCGCGAGCGCCGCGGAGCTCTCGGGGATCTCGATCTCGGTCCACCCCGCGCGCGCGGCGGAGTCCTGGCGGAAGGCCTTCATGTCGACGAGGTCGATCACGCCCTGCACCTCGTGCTCGGAGCCGATCGGGATCTCGGTTGCGACGACGTGCTGGCCGAACGCGCGCTTGAGCTGGTCGAGCGTGCGGAAGAAGTCGGCGCGCTCGCGGTCGAGCATGTTCACGAAGAGCATCCGTGCGATGTCGAGCTCGGCCGCGCGCGCCCAGAGCCGGCTGGTCGTGACCTCGACGCCCATCACAGCGTTGACGACGAAGACCGCGGACTCGCAGACGCGCAGAACGCCGAGCGCGTCGGCGATGAAGCTCGGCTCGCCCGGGGTGTCGAGCAGGTTGATCTTTCGCTCCTGCCAGCGCAGCGAGCTGAGCGTGGCCGAGATCGACATCTGACGAGCCTGCTCGTCGGGATCGGAGTCCGACACCGTCGTCTTGTCGGGGACCGAACCGAGGCGGTTGATCGCCCCCGCCTCGAACAGGAGAGCCTCATGCAGCGAGGTCTTCCCCGACCCTCGATGACCAACGAGGGCGACGTTGCGAATACGGTCCGCTGCGGGGTGCATGAGTATCTCCTTCCTCGGGTGTGCTGACCATACCGCCGCCCGCGTGCGAGGTAAAGATGCACCCACGGGCAGCCCCGGAGGGTCCTCGGCAAGCGATGATGAGGCGATGAAATCGCTTAGCGAGGAGTGGGAGGCGGAGGCCCCTGAGTGGATCGAGTGGGCGCGCTCAGCGCAGCGCGACCACGCCTTCTGGCGGATGAACCTGCCGACCCTGTTGGCGCTCCTGCCCCCGCCCGGAGGGTCCGTGCTCGACGTGGCCTGCGGCGAGGGACGCGTCGCCCGCGCGCTGAAAGAGCGGGGCTATGAGGTGGTGGGGGTCGACGCCTCACCGACCCTGCTCGCGGCGGCGCGCGAGGCGGACCCGCGTTTCGAGGCGCAGCTCGCGGACGCAGCCGCGCTGCCCTTCCCCCCGGAGCACTTCGACCTCGTGGTGATGAGCCTCGCGCTGATGAACCTGGACGACCTGTCCGGAGCGCTGGGCGAGATCGCTCGGGTGCTCCGCCCGGGGGGACGGTTCTGCGCGTCGCTGCTGCATCCGTTGAACACGCACGCCAGGGCGGGGGGAAGCTACTTCGAGACGATCCGCTACAGCGAGCGGATCGAGTCCGGCGGAGCGGGCCTGACCCTCCACGACACGCACCGGCCGCTGGGGGCCTACTTCGGCGCGCTCGCAGGTGCGGGGCTGCTCGTCGAGCGGGTGCTCGAGCCGGTGCCGGATGGGGCCTATGTTGCGGCCGTGCCGGCGGCCTCCCGGGCCCGCGAGCGTCCCGGCTTCCTGCACCTGCGAGCGGTCCGAGCCGCCTGAGGTCGCTCAGCTCCCGGCGAGCAAGGGCATCACCTCGGCGGCGATCAGCGCGACGTGATCGAGGTCGTCGAGGTCGATCAGCTGCAGGTAGGAGCGGCTCGCGCCCGCCTCGCGATACTGCTCCAGGCGAGCGGCGACCTCGCTCGGCGTGCCCGCCGCCCCGTTCGCGCGCAGATCCTCGACGGTGCGCCCGATCAGCTCGGCGCGCCGCGCAAGCTCGCTCTCGTCGGTGGCGCAGCAGACGGTGACGGCGTGTGAGCAGATCAGCTCCTCGGGGTCCCTTCCGTTCTCCGCACACGCCGCGCGGGCCGCCTCGAAGCGGGCGCGCGTCGAGTCGACGTCCATGAAGGCCACGTTGAACTCGTCCGCGACGCGCGCGGCCAGCGCCGGTGTGCGCCGCGGCCCGGTGCCGCCGACGATCAGGGGCGGGCGAGGCCGCTGGACGGGCTTCGGGAGCGCGGGGCCCGGGGCGAGCTCGTAGTGGCGTCCGCTGAACGAGTAGGTCTCCCCGTGCGCCGCGCTCCACAGGCCCGCGAGTATCTCGAGCTGCTCTTCGAGGCGCTCGAAACGCTCCGCGAATGGTGGGAACGGAATCCCGTAGGCAGCGTGCTCCGCCTCGAACCAGCCCGTCCCGAGGCCCACCTCCACGCGCCCGCCGCTCATCGCGTCGACCTGCGCGATCGCGACGGCGAGCGGCCCGGGCAGGCGGAAGGTCGCTGAGGTGACCATCGTGCCGAGCCGGATCGTGCTCGTCTCACGCGCGAGCGCTCCGAGCGTGACCCAGGAGTCAGTGGGGCCGGGCGAGCCGTCGCCCGGTTTGATCCGCAGCAGGTGATCGGATCGGAAGAACGCGCCGAAGCCGTGCTGCTCCGCGGCCAGCGCCATCGCGAGCTGCTGCTCGTAGCTCGCCCCTTCCTGGGGCTCGGCGAAGATCCTCAGCTCCACGTTGCCGCCTCCTTTCGATCGACCGGCGCGCCCAGGTCCGAGACGTGGATCCCGGCGAAGAGGTGATTGCAGGACACGGGTCGGATCTCAGGAGTCGAAGGACTCCTCCTGCATGCGCGAGCGCAGACGCAGCACGGCCTTCGTGTGCATCTGCGAGACGCGGGACTCGGTGACGCCGAGGACCTCGCCGATCTCTCGGAGGGTCAGGTTCTCGTAGTAGTAGAGGGCGATCACGAGCTTCTCCCGCTCCGGGAGCTTCGCGATCGAGTCGGCGATCCGGTCCTTGAGGTCGCCCACGTCGAGCGCGCGCGAGGGATCGGGTGCGTTCGGGTCCTCGATCGTGTCCATCAGCGAGACCTGGTCGCCGCTCGAGTCCGAGACGCTCCACAGCTCGTCGAGGGCGACGATCGAGGAGTGGGAGATCTGCAGCAGCGAGTCGTTGAGCTCGTCGATCGTGATCCCCATCTCGTCCGCGATCTCCTGATCGGTGGGGGCGCGCTGGAGCAGGTGCTCGAGCTTCGCGTTCGCGCGCTCGACCTCGCGAGCGCGGGCGCGAACGCTGCGCGGGACCCAGTCGAGCGAGCGCAGCTCGTCGATGATCGCGCCCTTGATGCGCATGATCGCGTAGGTCTCGAACTTGATGTCCCGCGAGAGGTCGAAGCGCTCGATCGCGGAGATCAGCCCGACGAGGCCGTAGGAGATGAGATCGGCCTCCTCGACGTGCGGGGGCAGGCCGGCGGCGGTGCGACCGGCGACGTACTTGACCAGGGGCGAGTACGCCACGACGAGACGCTCGCGACTGTATTTGTCGCCGTCGTCCTTGTAGCGCCGCCACAGTTCGCGCAGCTCGATCGGTTTGACGTTCGTCTCCAGGGCTTTTTCCTCCCCTGTTTTCAGGCCCGAGGGTGACTGCGCGCGTAGGCGCTTCTGAGCCGGGCGGACTCTACCCGAGTGTAAATCTGAGTGCTGGAGACGCTTGCGTGCCCGAGCATCTCCTGGATCGCGCGCAGGTCCGCCCCGCCGTCGAGCAGGTGCGTGGCGAAGCTGTGCCGCAGAGAGTGGGGTGTGGCATCGCCCGGGGTGCCCGCACGGCGGGTCCAGCGGCTCAGCCTGCGGCGCACGTCGCTCGTCGACAGCGGCCGTCCGCTGCGGCTGAGGAAGAGCGTCCACGGGGCCGCCGCACCGGGCGCACGGCGGGCGAGCTCGGGGCGCGCGCGCTCGAGGTAGGCGCGGAGCGCGGCCATCGCCGGCTCTCCGGTGGGGACGAAGCGGGTCTTGCGGCCCTTGCCCTCGACGCGCACCTGCTCGCCGTCGTGGTCGATGTCCCCGAGCTCGATCGAGACGAGCTCCTCCGCGCGCAGGCCCGAGGAGTAGGCGAGCTCGAATATCGCCCGGTCGCGAAGCTCGAGCGGCTCCGCGGAGATACCTCCGGGGATCGCGTCGAGCAGCCGGCCGGCCTCACGAGCGCTGAGCACGCTCGGCAGGCGGCTCCCTCGGCGGGGGGTTGAGACGAGCTCAGCGGGGTTCTGCTCGATCAGCCCGTGCTCGCGCTGGCTCGCGAAAAGCGCGCGCAGCGCGGCGAGCTTTCGTGCCGAGGTGCTGGGCGCGGCGCCCTCGCTGCTGAGCTGGGCGACGTAGCGGCGGACCTGGCGCGCGCTCAGCTCGGCGGGGAGGAGGCCCTGGCCGGCCGCCCAGCTAGCGAAGCCCCGGGTGTCGATCGCGTACGCGCGCCGCGTACGCGGCGCCGCGTCGCGCCGCTGCAGATCGGAGTCGAGCAGCGTGAGCGCCTGCGACCACTCCGGAGGGAGGTCCGCTTCCTGCGCCGGGCTCGGGCTCGGGATCACGAGAGATCTTTCGCCGCGCGCAGCCGCGCGCCTGCCGGGGGAGCGCTCCCCGTGCTGAGGCCGTCCGTGGCAAATGCCGACACCTTCTCCATTATTCCCGTCTCGGCTAGATTCAATGCGATGGTCGGAGATTCCCAGGGGCCGGAGACGGCCGCTCTCGAAGACCGCCCGCCGGTGGCACCCGCGGCGGCTGCGACCGATTGGCGCTCGATCGACTGGCGCGAGCACCAGCGCTGGGAGAGCGTGGAAGGCCACGCTCTCAACACGATCCAGCTCGGTTCGGGCCCCGCCCTGCTTTTCGTGCACGGCCTGTCCGGCTGCTGGCCCAACTGGCTCGAGCAGCTCGCCGTGTTCGCCCCCACAAACCGCGTGATCACGCTCGATCTGCCCGGGTTCGGACATTCGCCGGGCGACGCGGGCGAGATCTCGATGCAGGGCTACGCAAAGCTGCTCGACACGCTGCTCGGCCAGCTCGGGATCGAACGCGCAACGCTCGTGGGCAACTCGATGGGCGGGCTGATCGCCGCGGAGATGGCGGCGGCCCACCCGGCGCGCGTCGAGCGGCTCGTGCTCGTCTCCCCCGCCGGTCTCTCCACCTACCGCAACAGGCTCACACAGAGCACGATGCCCGCGGTGAGGCGCCTGGAGCAGGTGCTCGCGCTCGGTGCGGCGTGGACGGCCTCGCACTCGGACTCCCTCGCCTCCCGGCCACGGCTGCGCGAGGCGATGCTGAAGGGCGTGATCGCCCACCCGAGCCGGCTTCCTGGCCCGCTCGCCGCGGAGCAGATCCGCGGCGCCGGGACGGACGGCTTCATGGGTGCGCTGGAGGCGATCCTCGAGTTCGACCTGAGCGAGCGGCTGCCGCTGATCTCCTGCCCCTCGCTCGTGGTCTGGGGCACGAAGGACCGGCTGATCACTGTGCGCGACTCGGCGCGCTTCACCGCGGGGATCCCCGGGGCGCGTGAGGTGGTCTACGAGGACACCGGCCACATGTCGATGCTCGAGCGTCCCGAAGAGTTCAACGAGCTGCTGCGGGGCTTTCTCAGCGCGTGATCGCGCCCTCGGCGGCGCTGCCCACGAGCTTCGCGTACTTCTGGATCGCCACGTCGATGTGTTCGTCGGCGCGCGGGGGCTGGGTGTAGGCCGCGACCCGCGTGGCGATCTCCTGATCGGAGAGCGCCACATCGAGCCGCCCCGCATCCACGTCCACGGTGAGCTGATCCCCGGTGGCGAGCGCGGCGATCGGCCCGCCCCGCACCGCCTCGGGCGCGACGTGGGCGACCATGAAGCCGTGGGTCGCGCCGGAGAAGCGCCCGTCGGTGATGAGGGCGACCTCTTCTCCCAGCCCCTCGCCGACGATTGCAGCGGTGACAGCGAGCATCTCGCGCATCCCCGGCCCGCCCGCGGGGCCCTCGCCGCGGATCACCACGACGTCGCCCGCTTGGATCTCGTGTCCGAGCACCGCGGCCATCGCGGCCTCCTCGCCGTCGAACACGCGCGCCGGGCCGGTGTGTTTGCGGCGCTCGTGGCCGGAGAGCTTGACCACGCAGCCGTCCGGCGCGATGTTGCCGCGCAGGATCGCGAAGCCGCCGGTCGGTTTGATCGGTTCGGAGAGCGGGCGCACCACCTTCTGCCCCGCGGTCTCGCGGGACTCGTCCGCCGCCTCGCCGATCGTCGCGCCGGTGACCGTCTGAGCATGCTCGTTGAGGATCCCCGCCTCCTTCAGCCGCGCGAGCACGAGCGGAACGCCACCCGCTTCGTAGAGGTCGGTCGCGACGTACTGGCCGCCGGGCTGCAGGTCGCAGAGCAGCGGGGTGCGCTCGGAGATCTCCTCGAACTCGTCGATCGTGAGCGGCACCCCCATTTCGCGCGCGACCGCGAGCAGGTGCAGGACACCGTTGGTCGACCCTCCGCTGGTCGCGACGGCGGCGATCGCGTTCTCCAACCCGGGCTTCGTGATCACGTCGCTCGGGCGCTGACCTCGGCGCAGCACGTCCATCACGAGTTCGCCGCACTGCTTGGCGACCTCGAGCTTGCGGCCGTCCTCCGCGGGGACCATCGCGGAACCCGAGGGTGAGATGCCGAGCGCCTCGAAGGCCATCGCCATCGTGTTGGCGGTGAACTGCCCGCCGCATGCGCCCGCTCCCGGCGAGGCGGCCTCCTCGAGCTCGTGCAGCTCCTCCTCGGTGATCTTGCCCGAGGCGTACTGACCGACGGCCTCGAAGACCTGCTGGATCGTGACCTCGGCGCCCTTGTAGTGGCCCGGCCTGATCGAGCCTCCGTAGAGCATCAGCCCGGGGATGTCGAGGCGCGCGAGCGCCATCACAGTGCCCGGGATCGTCTTGTCGCAGCCCGAGATCGTGACGAGCGCGTCGAACTGGTGAGCGCTTGCGACGAGCTCGATCGAGTCCGCGATCAGCTCGCGTGAGACGAGCGAGGCGCGCATCCCCGCGGTGCCCATCGTGATCCCGTCGGAGATCGCGATCGTGTTGAGCTCCATCGGCGTGCCCCCCGCCGCGCGGATGCCCTCCTTGACCTTCGCGGCGAGCACGCGGTTGTTGAAGTTGCAGGGCATCGTCTCGATCCAGGAGTGGGCAACCCCCACGATCGGCTTCGCGAGATCCTCGGCCGAGTAGCCCACTCCGTGCAGGTAGGCGCGCGCGGCCGCGCGCTCCGGCCCCTCGGTGAGGGAGCGGCTGCGATGCCTGACGTCGAAGGTCCCGTTCGTGCTCACGCGGCGGCCACGTTACCGCGCGGCGCCTGCTCCTCGACGCGCGGCCGTGTGCCCGAGCTGCGCTCGCGTTCCCAGCGCGCGAGCCTCGCGAGGTCCTTGCGCACGCGCTCGGGATCGACCTGGCGTCCCGGGAGGTGCATGTTCGCCTCGCCGATCAGTCGCCGCTCATCGGCCGTCAGCGACATCCACTTGGCGAGCACGTCGTCGGAGTCGGGCAGCCGCGAGCTGCCGTAGGGGCGCGTCTCATCCGGGAAGGTCACGCAGTACTCGCTGAGCAGCTCGCCCGTCGCGGGAAGGTAGGCGACGATCGGCTTGTGCGGGTAGATCAGATACGCATACGGCGCGGTCTGCGACCCGACCCCGGCTGAGGGGAGCGGCCCGCGCACAGGGCCCTCGACGCGGAGCAGGCCGAGGTCGCGGTACATCGCCCACTCCTCCTCGGAGACGCAGGAGCGAAGCAGCTCGCGTGCGCGCTGCTCGGCGCGACGCTCGCGGCCGGGGTCATAGCCGACCCCGGAAAGCCTCCCTCGCGTCCGCCACCGCTCGCGTGCGCCGCCGAGCGCCCGCATCACGGTGGGGCGTGCGAGCTCCCAGAGCAGCACGACGAGCACGACCCCCGCGGTTCCGAGGGCGAGCGCCATCGCGGCTCAGCCGTTTGCGCCGGGTGCGCCCCCGGCTGCGCGGGGGAAGAAGATCACGCGCTCCGCATCGCGCGGGACCTCGTCGAAGCTCTTGACGAGCTCGGCCTGACGCTTGCCCGCCTGCTCCGTGGGCACAGCGGCGCACATGCCCGCATCGAGTTCGCGGCGGAAGGCCTCGATCAGCTCGCGCTCCTGCTCGGGTATCTCCACGTCGCCCTCGGCGAGCACGATCTCACCGTGTCCTGGCTTCATCCGCAGGAGCCTCATCCCCGCCGATTATGACAAACGGGCTACCCGCCCGCGCCTGGTGCGAGCTGTTGACGCACCGCCTCACGACTGGCCGCCGGCAGCGCCGCGGCGCTGCGCGAGACCGATCGCGTCGACGGGTCCGGCGCCTGCGCCGAGCTCGCGCAGCCCGCGGGCGACCGCCTCGCCCGCGATCGCTCGCGCCGTGCGGGCGGCCTGCTCCAGGGACTCGCCGAGCGCGAGCCCCGCGGCGAGCGCCGAGGCGTGGGTGCAGCCCGACCCGTGGGCCGCCCCGTCGGGGTGGCGCGGCCCCGGGATCGCGACGGGCTCGCCGCCGCGAACGAGCAGCAGGTCGGTTGCGGCCTCGCGGTGTCCGCCGGTGAGCACCACGGCCGCGGGCCCTAGCGCGAGCAGCCCCCGCGCGAGCCGCTCCGCTTCCTCCCCCTCCTCGCCCCCCTGCGCGGCGAGTCCGAGCAGCGCCCGCGCCTCGGGCAGGTTCGGGGTGAGCACGCTCGCATGGGGCAGGATCCGCTCGATCAGCGCCTGCCGGGCGTCCGCGTCGAGCAGCTGCGCACCGGACTCCGCGACCATCACCGGGTCGACCACCACGGGTACTCCGTCGGGCAGATCCGCGAGCGCTTCCGCGACGGCGAGCGTCACCGCGCGGCTGCCGAGCATGCCGAGCTTCACCGCATCGACCGGGATATCCGCGAGCACCGCGCGGATCTGGGCGAGCACGATCTCCGGAGGGACCTCGTGGATCGCGCTCACGCCGGTCGTGTTCTGCGCGGTGATCGCGGTGATCGCGCTCGTGCCATGGACTCCGCGCGCAGCGAAGGCCTTCAGATCGGCCTGGATGCCCGCGCCGCCGCCGGAGTCGGAGCCCGCGATCGTCAGCGCGACACGCGCGCGGGCGCTCACGAAGTGAAGGGACGGGGCGGGAAGATCGAGTAGGAGCCGATTGCTGTCACGAGCAAGCGACCGTCCTCGTGGTGGATCTCGCTGCGCAGCACCGCGATCCGCCGGTTGCGCCGATCGACCGTGCTGCGGCAGACCACCTCGCCCTGCGTCGCGGTCTGGATGTAGTTGATGGAGATGCTGATCGTCGCGATCCGCTCTTCGGATTTCGTCTGCGCCCAGAGCGCGGAGCCCATGCAGTAGTCGACCATCGCGTAGGTCGCCACGCCGGAGAGCAGCCCGCCGCGGTTGATCAGGTCCGGGCGGATCTGCAGGTGGACCGTCTGCGCGTCCTCCCAGCGCAGACCCATGAACGCGGTAACGCCGTCGAGCGCCCGCGGACCGTCCGCAGGTGGCTGCGCGGAGTCAGCACCGCCCTGGAGGTCCGCCGCCACTGCAGCTGCCCCCTCCCCCTCCGCTGTACCCGCCGTCTCCTCGCTCACTGCCCGGCAGGCTATTGCCTGAGCGCACCGTCTGTCCCTGCCGCCGCACTCTCCCGTCCCCCTCCCGGGACCCCCCACAGCATTTTTCTCGCAACCCTCTTGACAATCTCTGTAAACCCGATAGATTTAGTGCGCAATGTCTGGTCGATACACCGATGAGCCGATGCCGGGAGAGACACCGGCAACCGAGATGGCGCTGGCCGTCACGGCGGCCGTCGGCGTGACCGGGCGATGTTCCCAGGCCTGAGACCTCAGGCTCCTCCCTTCCGGCGAGCTTCGGCGAGCTGGAGGTCCTCACAGGCGCGCCGGCTACCCCCTCGGCCGGCGCGCCTCCCTTCTTCGTCAAAGCCCCCCGCAAAGCCCCACAGCAACAGATAAGGAGATCGCAATGCCCCGAGTGATCGTCACCACCAACCTGCCGCCCAGCGGCGAGCCCGTCGTGCTGCTCGACGAGCATCTCTCCACGGTCCACCTCTCCAGCGACCACGCAGCGGGTCAGCTGATCGAGCGCCTGAGCTGGGCGATCCGCGACGCCGAGCAGGCCGAGCTCGATCGCCTGGCGCGGCCCCTCGTCGGTGAGGAGCGCGCGCGTGCGCGCTCGCGCCGCCGCCGCGGCCCGTCGCTTGCGCGCCCGGTGGCCGCAGCGGCCTGAGAGCCCCACGACGCCGGGTCTCGTCCCTCCCGGCGAGCGATCCACACCGGGGGCGCGCGTGAGACCGAGCACGCGCGCCCCCGGCGCCTTTCCGCTCCCTGCGCGTTTGTTGCAGAGCGCTCACACGGGTGTTGCGAAGCTCTGACAGACGACACCCTGCGGAGACCAGCAGCGGCCTAGCGTCAGCCGCATGCTCGAACCTCGCGCCCACCCGCGCCACGCCAACCGCGGTGGGCGCGCGCCCGCAGCGACCGGGCGCCAGGGCGAGGCGCTCGCGGCCGCGCACCTGCAGAGGTTGGGCTTCAGCGTGCTCGGCCGCAACGTGCGGAGCGGCGCGGGCGAGATCGACCTGATCGCCTACGACGGGAGGACCCTGGCGTTCGTCGAGGTGAAGACCAGGAGCGCACGCGTGGCGGACGCGGGCCGCGCGCCACCGGTCCCACTCGAGCGGGTCGGCGCGGCCCAGCGAGCGCGGCTGCGCCGGCTCGCGCTCGGCTGGCTGCGCGAGCGACCGCGGCCCATTGCGGCGGAGCTGCGCTTCGACGCGATCGGCGTGGTCGTCGACGGGCGCGGGGGGCTGCTCGCGCTCGAGCACGTCGAGAACGCGTGGTGAGACGGGTTAGAGCGCGAGCTGCTGGTAGGCGAGCGACTGGAAGGACATGCGGTGGAGCGGAGAGACGCCCTGACGGTGAATCGCCTCGCGGTGGGAGGGGTCGAGTAGCCCACGTGCTCGGCGAACTCCCAGCCGGGATGCACGGTGTCGGCGTGGTGCATGAAGCGGTCGCGCGTGACCTTCGCGACGATCGAGGCGGCGGCGATCGCGGCACTCGTCGCGTCGCCGTCGACGATCGCGCGCTGCGGCCGGCCGAAGTCGGCCACGGAGAAGCCGTCGAGCAGGCAGATCACCTCGCCCTCGACGCCCTCGGTGACGCCGCGCGCGGCGTCACGCAGCGCGGCGAGATTCGTCTTGTGCAGCCCGCGCGCGTCGATCCCCCGCACGCAGCGGGAGACGACGACGACCCGGGCGGCGGCGCGGAGCACCAGCGGGTAGAGCGCCTCGCGCGCCTCGGGGGTGTGCTGCTTTGAGTCGTTGAGCGCGCTGAGCAGGCGCAGCTCGCGCGTGGTGAGCGCCCCGTAGTCGAAGAGCACGCCCGCCGCGACGAGCGGACCGGCGAGGCAGCCGCGTCCTGCCTCGTCTGCTCCCGCGACGAGTCGGCATTCGAGCCGGCGGTCGAAGGCGAACAGCCGCCTGCCGCTGGTGCGGCGGCGCGCGCGGCGTCGAGAGCGCGCGCTCGCTCCGCTGCGGGGGCTAGAGGAAGCCGATGCGGTCGGGAGGCCAGTAGGTGAATACGGCCCCTCCGATGATCCATCCGGTGGGGACTGGGCCCCAGAACCTGCTGTCGTCGGATTCGCCACGGTTGTCGCCCATCATGAACCAGTGGCCGGGCGGAACCTTGATCGCCGTGGGGAAGTTGCACTCCTGGCTCGTGCCGCACTGACGGATGTAGGAGTCGGACTCGCGCACGAAGGAGCCTTTGCCCCCCGCCTTGCGGAAGACATGGCCTTCGTGAATGTAGATTTCATCGCCCGGGCCACCGACGATCCGCTTGATGAAGTTGGTCCCGTTGTCCTCGCGCGGGATCGGCGAGTCGCAGGCAGCACCTTCGAGCTTCACGACGTGTGGGGAGGGTCCGCACTCCTCCTGCTCGGCGCCCTGTGGCGGGTGGAAGACGGCGATCTCACCGACGTGTGGGTTGCTGAAGTCCATGCCGATGCGGTTCACGAGCACCCGCTGGCCGACCTTCAGCGTGGGTTCCATCGAGCCGCTCGGGATCCGGTAGGGCTTGATTATCAGCGCCTGGATGCCGAGCGCGAGCCCGAGTGCGACAGCGATGATGACGATCAACTCGATCGCCGAGTTGACCGTCGATTTCGAGCCTTTGCGGCCGATTTTCACGCCGGCGGGTCGCCGGCAGCAGCGGGTGGGTTGGTATCCCCATCACCGTCGCCGGCATCGGGGGAGGGATCGTCCGCCTCAGCTGAGGGCTCGGAAGCATCCGTCTCCGGCCCGCTCTCCGCTGAGGGCGCCCCATCTTGGGGTGCGCTCTCCTCGACGGCCGTCTCGGCCGCTCCCCCCTGCTCTGTGTCCCCGCTGGCGGGGTCCTGGCCCTCCGTCGCCTGCTCCTCGACGAGGACCTCGCCGACCGCCTCGTCGGCTGTCAACCCGTCGGCGTCGGTGGCCTGCTGCTCGTGCAGCAGCCCTGGCTCGATCGCCTCCTCGGGACCGGTGTAGCGACGCTCGCGTACACGGGCGCGCTTGCCCACGCGGTCACGCAGGTAGTAGAGCTTCGCGCGGCGCACGTCGCCGCGCGCAGCGAGCTCGATGCGCTCGATCTTCGGCGAGTGGAGCGGGAACATACGCTCGACGCCCACGCCGAAGGACTGCTTGCGGACCGTGAAGGTCTCGCGCGCGCCGTGACCCTGGCGCTTGATCACGACGCCCTCGAAGACCTGAACACGGCGCCGCTGACCCTCGATCACCTGGAAATGGACCTTGACACGGTCCCCGGGCGCGAAGCTCGGTACGCGGCGCAGTTGGGCGCGCTCGATTGTTGCGATGACGCTGCTCATTTCGGAGGGACGCGCGTGGCTCTGCCGGACTTCTCCCGGGGATCCGCCCCGCGCGGAGTGCAATGGTAGCGAACCGCGGCGCGGCCGCGCCGCACGCGGGTGGCTCAGCCCCCGGAGCCCGAGGCGTCCTCGTGCTCGGAGCGAAGCGGCGGTGTCCGGGAGGCGGCTGCCGCTCCGCGTTCGCGGCTGCGCTCGCGGCGCCAGCTCTCGATCCGCTCGTGGTGCCCGGAGAGAAGCACGTCGGGAACACGCCAGCCCCGGTACTCGGCGGGGCGCGTGTAGTGGGGGTACTCCGGGTTGCCCTCGAGTGCCGCGCTGAAGGACTCCTCGGTCGCGGAGTGCTCGTGGCCGAGCGCGCCGGGAAGCTTGCGCAGGACCGCGTCGCAGATCACCATCGCGGCGAGCTCGCCCCCGCTGAGCACGTAGCGCCCGATCGACACGACCTCGGTGGCGAAGTGCTCGACGATCCGCTCGTCGAAGCCCTCGTAGCGACCGCAGAGCAGCGTCAGCTCGGGCTCCTCGGCGAGCTCGGAGACGAGCCGCTCGTCGAGCAGCCGTCCGCCCGGGGCGAGCGCGATCACGCGCCGGCGCTCGCGCAGCTCGACCGGATCGACCCCGTAGCGCGCGCGCAGCGCGGCCTCGAGCACGTCGACGCGAAGCACCATCCCCGCGCCGCCCCCGAAGGGGGTGTCGTCGACCTGTCCTGCCGAGAGCGGGGTGTGGCGGCGGAAGTCCACGCACTCGATCTCCGAGCCCGTTGCGAGCACGTTCGCCACGTGGCGTTGGGAGGAGAGCCAGCCGAACCACTCCGGGAAGAGCGTGAACACGTCGATCTTCATCGGGCCCGCTCTGAGCCCGGGCGTGTGCGCGCGATCACTCCGCCTGCTCCAGGCCGAGAAAAGCGAGGTCGACGTCGATCCGGCGAGCGGGGGCATCGATCGAGCGGATCGCCTCGCGCACCATCGGTATCAGCAGCGGTGCGCCGCCCTGCGCGGGGGCGACCTCGAGCGCCTCGCAGGAGGGGAGCTCGAGCATGCGGCTCACCACCCCGATCGGCCGATCGCCGTCGCTCACCTCGCAGCCCTCGAGTTCGTGCGCCCACCACTCGCCCTCCTCCAGCGCGGGCGCATCGCGCGCCGCGACCGTGAGCTCCTCGCCGCGGAGCGCTTCGGCGCCCTCGCGTCCGCGCACCCCCTCGAGCCGTAGGATCGGCCGCTGCTCGGTCCCCGCGCGGCGCTCGATCTTCAACGAGCGTCCCGCGACGCCCACACTCGCCCCCTCCGTGAGCAAGCGCGCTTTCGGGCGCGTCACGTAGAAGCTGCCGTCGAGCCCGTGGGGGCGCCCGACGCGCCCCGCGGAGAGCTCGCGCCCGTCCTCCGGGCCCGCGCTCAATCGACGATGTCGACGAGCACGTGGCGATCCTCGCTCGCCGCCGCCGCTTTCACGACGGTGCGCAGCGCGTGCGCCGTGCGCCCGCCCCGGCCGATCACGCGGCCGTAGTCGTCCGCGCCCACGCAGAGCTCGAGGATCACGGTGCCGTCGCCCTCCTCGAACTGCTCCACGCTCACCGCCTCGGGGTCGTCGACGAGCCCTTCGGCGAGGTACTCGAGGAGCCGCTTCGGGTTCTCGGTGGACATCCCGCCTGCTCCGCCTCGGGCGCTCAGCCCGTGCGCGTCTCGATGCCCTGGATACGCAGCAGCTTGCGCACGGTGCCCGAGGGCTGCGCGCCACGCGCCAGCCAGCTCCGTGCCCGCTCCTCGTCGATCACGATCGTCGAGGGGTCGGTCTGCGCGTTGTAGTGGCCGATCGTCTCGATCACGCGGCCGTCGCGCGGGGAGCGCTGATCGGCGACGACGACGCGCCACATCGGGTCCTTCTTGCCGCCCACTCGCGTGAGCCTCAGCCTTACCGCCACGGTTTCCTCTCTGCTGCGAACAAGAACTCGGGCCGTAGCCCAAGCGGAGAGCTTAGACGGTCTCAGAGGAGCCTGGCGGCTTCGCACTGGGACAGCACCCCAAGCAGTTGAGCTCCCGGCCGATCGCCTCGCCCGTATCGCAGACAAGCCGAGGTCCAACCAAACCCAGGACCCCTTTTGCAAGGCGGAGGCGTTGGGGTTTTGTGAAGCCGCGCGAAGCGCCGCGAACCAAACCCCAACGCCTCCGCCCTACCGGGCGTTTCGCATCAGCGCGCCGATATCCGGCATCTTGCCCTTGCCCACCTGGCGCATCATCTTGCGCATCTGGGAGAACTGCTTGATCAGGCGGTTGACCTGCTGCACGTTCGTGCCCGAGCCACGCGCGATCCGCAGCCGCCTCGAGCCGTTGATGATCTCCGGGCGGCGACGCTCCTGGAGCGTCATCGAGAGCACGATTGCCTGCACTCGGTCGAGCTCTCGTTCGTCGACCTTCATGTTCTGCAGCTGGTGGCCCGCGAGGCCGGGGATCATGCCGAGGACCGAGGTGAGCGGCCCCATTTTCCGCACCATCTTGAGCTGGTCGAGGAAGTCGTCGAGCCCGAACTCGTTTTTGCGCAGCTTGCGTTCCATCGCGAGCGCGTCGTCCTCGTCGAACTCGCGCTCGGCCTTCTCGATCAGGGACATCACGTCGCCCATGCCGAGGATCCGCTGGGCCATGCGGTCGGGGTGGAAGCGCTCGAACTGATCGAGCTTCTCGCCCGTCGAGGCGAACAGGATCGGCTTGCCCGTGACCGCTTTGACCGAGAGCGCCGCGCCACCGCGGGCGTCCCCGTCGAGCTTGCTCATCACCACCCCGTCGAACTGCACCGCCTCGGCGAAGCTCGACGCGACGTTCACCGCGTCCTGGCCGGTCATCGCGTCCACGACGAGCAGCACGTCGGTGGGTTTGACCGCGTCGCGGATTCGGACGAGCTCGCCCATCAGCTCCTCGTCGACGTGCAGGCGCCCGCTCGTGTCGACGATCAGGACGTCCTTGCCGTCCTCCTTCGCGCGTTCGAGCGCCCACTTCGCGATCTCCACGGGGTCCCGGTCGGTCCCCTGCTCGTAGACCGTCGCGCCCGCCTGGGCTCCGACCTTCACGAGCTGATCGACCGCCGCGGGGCGGTAGACGTCGCACGCGGCGACCGCGACCGAGGAGGAGTGCTCCTCGCGCAGCCAGCGCGCGAGCTTCGCCGTCGCGGTGGTCTTGCCCGAGCCCTGAAGCCCCGCCATCAGCACGACCGTCGGCGGGCGCGGCGCGAAGCTGAGTCCGGCCGAGGCCCCGCCCATCAGCTCGGTGAGCTCCTCGCCCACGATCTTCACGACCTGCTGGCCCGGGTTGAGCTTGCCCACCAGGTCCGCGCCCAGGCAGCGCTCCTTCAGGTGCGCGGTGAACTCGCGCACGACCTTGAAGTTCACGTCCGCCTCGAGCAGAGCGAGGCGGATCTCTCGCATCGCCGCGTCGATGTCCTGCTCGGTCAGCGAGCCGCGCTGGCGGACCTCGCCGAGGGTCGCCTGGAGTTTCTCCGCGAGCGAGTCGAACACGCAGCGGATTCTCGCAGCCCGGGACGGCGAGTCCGGCGCCGGCCGCGGGTCCTAGCTCTCGTGTGGGCGCCCGAGTGCGGGCGGGCCGTCCTCGCCCTTCTTCTTCGGCGCGCCCTTCAGCGCGGCGCCGATCCCGTCGAAGGCCTGGGCGAACTCGGAGGGGATCACGAACACCTTGTTCGCGTCGCCTTCGGCGAGCGAGGGGAGCATCTTCAGGTATTCGTAGCTCAGCAGCTCGTGATCGGGGCGGCCCTCGTGGATCGCGGTGAAGACGGTGTCGATCGCCTTCGCTTCACCTTCGGCCTGGAGGATCGCTGCTTCCTTCTGTCCCTCGGCGGTGAGCACGGCTGCCTGCTTTTCGCCTTCGGCGGTGAGGATCGCGGCCTGCTTCTCGCCTTCGGCGGTGAGGATCGCGGCGCGGCGGTCACGCTCGGCGCGCATCTGCTTCTCCATCGCGCTGCGGATGTCCGGCGGCGGGTCCACGGACTTGATCTCGACGCGGTTGATGCGAATGCCCCACTTGCCCGTCGCCTCGTCGAGCACCGTGCGCAGCTCCGCGTTCACGTTCTCGCGCGCGGTCAGGGTGGCCTCGAGCGTGAGGCTGCCGATCACGTTGCGCAGCGTGGTCACCGTGAGCTGCTCGATCGCCTGCAGGGGGCTCGCGATCTCATAGGTCGCCGAGCGCGGGTCGGTGATCGTGAAGTAGAGCACCGTCTCGATCCCCACCACCACGTTGTCCTCGGTGATCACCGATTGCGGGGCGAAGTTCACGACCTGCTCGCGCAGATCGACGAGCGGGCGCACCCGCTCGATGAAGGGCGTGATGATCGTCAGGCCGGGCTCGAGCGTCCGCTGGTAGCGGCCGAGCCGCTCGACCACACCGGCGCGAGCCTGCGGGATCACGCGAATCGAGCGCGCCGCAACGAACAGTGCGAACACGACGACTACTGCGATCACGATCAATGCTGCCATCTGGCACCGCGCCTTTCTGAAGAGTTCGAGCAGCTCAAAGCCTACTCCGCTCTCTCAGACCATCACGAGCGCGGTCGCGCCGCGGATCTCGACGACCTCGACGCGCTGACCCGGCTCGATCACGTCGTCTTCGGAGTAGCTCCGCGCGGTCCACACCTCGCCGTTGTCGATCCTCACGCACCCTGAGCCTTCGGCGTTCGCGATCCGCTCGAGCACCATCGCGCGGTGACCCACGAGCGCGGCGGCTCCGGTCCGGATCGGCGGCGGCAGGCGACGGTGGCGCTTGGCCACGGGGCGCAGCGTGCCCACGACGATCGCCGAGCTCCCGACGAACACGAGCGCGCTGAGCAGCACGCCCACGCCGAGCAGCCCGAGCACCGCGGCGAGCGCGGCGCCGATCGCGAACGGGAGCAGGTAGAGCCCGCCCGTGTGCAACTCCCCCAACCCGAAGGCGGCTGCCGCGACCAGCCAGAGAACCCACATGCCTTCAGGTTAGCTCGCGGCGATCAGTGCGCGCGCAAAGTCCTCCGGGTCGAAGGGTCTCAGATCCTCGACGGACTCGCCGATTCCGATCAGCTTCACGGGCAGGCCGAGCTCGCGCGCGATCGCGAGCGCGATGCCCCCGCGCGCGGTGCCGTCGAGCTTCGTGAGCACCACGCCGCTCACCTCCGCGGTCTCGGCGAAGAGCCGCGCCTGACGCAGCCCGTTCTGACCCGTGGTCGCGTCGAGGGTGAGCAGCGTCTCGTGCGGGGCCCCCTCCAGCTGGCGCGCGATCACGCGTCGCACCTTCGCGAGCTCGCCCATCAGGTCGTCCTGGGTGTGCAGCCGCCCGGCCGTGTCGATGATCACCACGTCGACCCCGCGCGCCCGCGCCTGGCCGATCGCCTCGAAGGCCACAGCGCCCGGATCCGAGCCCTCCTCGCCACGCACGATCTCGCAGCCCGCGCGCTCGGCCCAGCCTTCGAGCTGCTCGCCCGCTGCCGCGCGGAAGGTGTCCGCCGCCCCGAGCAGCACGCTCGCCCCGAGCTCCTCGCGCAGGTGCCAGGCGAGCTTGCCGATCGTCGTGGTCTTGCCCGTCCCGTTCACCCCGACGGCCATGATCACCGTGGGCTTCGCGCGCACGTCGATCCGCCACTCGCCGGTGGTCGCCGTCTCAGCGAGCAGTCCGACGAGCCGCTCTGAGAGCTGCTCTCCGCCCTCGAGCTCCCCCAAGGCGGCCTCGCTCTCGAGTGTTCCCACGACCGCAGCGGTCGTCGCCGCCCCCACGTCCGCCATGATCAGCGCCTCCTCGAGGCGTTCCCAGGTCTCCGCGTCGAGCGTCGCGAACAGCGTCGCCTGGATCTCCGAACCGAGCGCCTGGCGCGTCTTGGACATGCTCTCGCGCAGACGCCGGAAGAGCCCGCGCCGTTTCTCCTCGGGCTCCTCCGCGGCGGGAGCGCGGTCCTCGCCGGTGATGAAGAGCTCACTCCATTCGCGTGCCACGAGAAGCGCTCAGGCGAGCGCCGCGACCGAGGCCTCGGCGGCGGGCTCCTCGGCCTGCTCGCCGGGCAGCCGGCGCGAGAGCACCTTCGAGACGCCGTCGCCGCCCATCGAGACGCCGAACAGCCAGTCCGCGGCCTCCATCGTGCGCTTCTGGTGGGTGATCACGATGAACTGCGCACGACCCGCGTAGCGACGGAGCAGGGCGAGGAAGCGGTCGAGGTTGAGGTCGTCGAGCGCGGCCTCGACCTCGTCGAGGATGTAGAAGGGGCACGGCCGTGCGAGGAACACCGCGAACAGGAAGGCGAGCGCGGTCATCGACTTCTCGCCGCCGGAGAGCAGCGTGAGGCGCTTGCTCGACTTGCCCGCGGGCGTGATCTCGATCTCCACCCCCGGCAGCTGCTCCTCCGCGGGGTCCTCAGCGGCGGCCTCGGCCTCAGCTGCCGCCTCGATCGCCTCCTCGCTCCCCTCCGCGGGGAGCGCCTGGCCGCCGAGCACCGGGCGCGGGACCTGCTCGTCCTCGACGAGCCTCAGGCGACCGCTGCCGCCCGGGAACACGTCACCCACCAGCTCCTCGAAGTTCCGGGCCGCGGCCTGGAAGGTCTGCTCGAAGGTCTCCTGGATCTGGCGGTCGGTCTCCTTGATCAGCGTGCGCAGCTCGCGCAGCGCCCCCTCGAGATCGGAGCGCTGTGACTCGAGCTCCTCGACGTGCTCGAGCGCCTCCGCGTACTCGTCCTGGGCGAGCGGGTTGACCGGGCCCAGCTGCTCGCGTCGTCTCGTGAGCCTCGTGACCCGCTGCTCGAGCTCTTCGCGGCGCTCCTGCTCCAACGGCTCGGGTTGCTCCTCGGGCTCCTCCAGGCCGAGTCGCTCGCGCACCGCCGCGCTCTCGAGCTCGGCCTCCGCGGCCTGGTCGCGCAGCCGCTGCGCGGCCACCTCGGACTCCGTGACCTGCTCGCCCGCCGCGCGCAGCGCGGTCTGGATCCCGGCCTCCTCAGCCGCGCACTCGCGCAGACGGCCGGCCATCTCATCGCCCGCCTGACGGTCCGCCGCGAGCTCTGTCTCCAGCGCCGCGAGGCGCTCGGCGACCGCCTCTGCGGCCACCCCGATCGCCGCCCGCAGCCGTTCGGCGAGCGGCACGATGGCGAGGTCGGCCTCGCGTTGCGCGCGCAACCGCAGCTGCCGGGTCTGGCGCGAGCGGCGCTGCGCCTCGACCTGCTCGACGCGGCGCCGTTCCGCCGCGAGCTCGCCCTCGATCTCCGCCTTTCGCACCGCCAGCGGCCCCTCCGCGGGGGCCTCGCGACGCCTTGTGAGCAGCCACTCGGTCTGGCGCGCCGCCTCGCTCGCCTCGGCGACCGCCCGGTCGGCCGCGCGCAGCGTGTCCTCCGCGGCGGTCCTTGCGACTTCGGACTCCTTCACCGCCTGCAGCGCACGCTCCCCCGCAGCGGTGGCCTCGAGCTCGGCCTGCGCCGCGCGCTCGACCTCTGCGACCAGCCGCTCGCGTTCGTTGCGGCGCGCGAGCAGCAGCTCGGTCCCGCCCTCGCTGAGCTGCCGGACCTCGCCGGAACCCGCGAACCAGACGCGACCGCTCCGCGTCGCCGCGATCCCCGCGAAGCTCGCGGGCAGATCCTCCAGACGCTCGACCACCCAGGCGTCAGCGAGCAGCCTCGCCGCGAGCGCGAGCACGTCGGGCGGCCCGCTGAGCATCTCTGTCAGGCGCTCCGCGCCCGGAGCCGGTGGGGCTTTCTCCGCCGCCGGTGAGGCAGCCCCCGAGCGCGCGGCGAGCAGCGCGCTGCCGCCCTCGGGGCCCGCCGCGTCGAGCACGGCCTCCGCGTCCGGCACGTCCTCCACGAGCGAGGCGTCCAGCCGTCCGCCGAGCGCAGCGGCGAGCGCGAGCTCATAGCCGTCGGCCACGCGCAGCTCGGCGCTGAGCGGGCGCGCCCGCGCGGGGCCCCCCTCGCCCGCGCCCGGATGGCTGCGAAGGAACTGGTTGGCCGCCGCGAGCTCGGCGCCCACGCGCGCGGCCTCACCGCGCGTACGGTGAGTCTCGCGCTCGCTCGCGGCGAGCGCCTCGCGTGCCTGCTGCGCGCCCGTGTCGGCCTCCGCGCGTGCGCTCCGCGCCACTTCAGCGGCTCGCTCCGCGGCCACCACGGCCTCGCGCCGCGAGCCGAGCTCACGCTCGAGCTCCGCGAGCTCGACCTCGAGCTGCTCCGCGCGTCGCGAGTCGATCTCGGCGAGCTCGGCCTCGAGCTCGGCGAGCCGACCCGCGCCCGCGCCCGCGCCCTGCTCGTGATCGCTCTGCTCGCGCTCGGAGTCCACGGCGAGCTCGGCGAGCTCCCCCTCCACGCGCTCGATCCGGCGCGCGAGGCGTTCGGCGTCCGCCCCGGCCTGCTCGGCGCGCAACGCGAGCCGCTCGCCCGCGGAGCGCGCCTGGAAGAGGCGGGCGGAGAGCGCGTCGCGGCGCTCGGCGCGCTCGGCGAGCGCGCGCTCGGCCTCGCCTCGGCGTGCGACGACCTGCTCGAGCGAGCCCTCGATCCGTGTGCGCTCCGCCCTCGCGGCGGCCACGCTGTTCTGTGCGGCCTCGAGCTCGATGCGCCGCGCGCGGAGCACCTCGCGGAGCAGTTCCCAGCGCGCTTCGTGGATCTGGCGCTCGAGGCGCTCGTGCAGCTCGGCCGCTTCGGCCTGGCGCTTGAGCGGACGCAGGCGCGTGCGCGCCTCACGCTCGATGTCGAGCGCTCGATCGAGATTCTCCTGCGTGCGTTCGAGCTTCAGCTGGGCGCGGCGGCGGCGCTTGCGGTGCTTGCCGAGGCCGGCGGCCTCCTCGATCAGCAGCCGCCGGTCGCGTGGCTTGGAGGTCACGATCGCCTCGACGCGGCCCTGGGAGATGACGGAGTGCGTCTCCTTGCCGAGCCCCGTGTCGGAGAGCACCTCGAGCACGTCGGTGAGCCTGCAGCGCGCGCCGTTCAACTTGTAGGAGCCCTCGCCGTTGCGGTCGAGCTTGCGCACGATCGAGATCTCGCTCAGCGGCAGATCCACGGTCCCGTCGGAGTTGTCGAGCACGATCTCGACCTCCGCCGCGCTGCGCGCCTGCACGCCGTGCCCGCCACCGAAGATCACGTCCTGCATCGACTGGCCGCGGACGGCGAGCGGCGACTGCTCCCCCATCGCCCAGAGCACCGCGTCGGTCACGTTGGACTTGCCCGAGCCGTTCGGACCGACGACCACGCTCACGCCGGGACCGAAGTCCAGGCGGGTGCGGTCGGGGAAGGACTTGAACCCCGCGAGCGTGAGCGACTTCAGTCTCATCGCGTCACCGCCGCCCGCACGGGGCTCACTCGCCGGCCAGTCGCTCGACGGCCATCCGTGCGGCCTCCTGCTCGGCGTGCTTCTTGCTGCGCCCACTGCCGTTGCCGAGGTCCCTGTCCTCCACGCGAGCGACCACGGAGTAGACGCGCTCGTGCGGGGGCCCCTCCTCCCCCACCACCTCGTAGACGACCTCCTCGCCGCGCCGGGCGAGCAGCTCCTGCAGCGCGGACTTGAAGTCGACGGGATTGCTGAGGGCGTCCTCGATCTCCGGGGCGAAGGCCTCCACCACCGCTTCGGCGCTGCGCTCGTAGCCCGTGTTCAGGTAGCACGCACCGATCACCGCCTCCGTGACCGAAGCGAGCACGCGCTCGGTCTCCACCAGTGCGGCGACCGAGTCGCGGACACCGGGCGGCGCTGCGGCACGCAACCGCTCCGGAAGCGCGAGCCGTTCGGCAACCGCTCGGCAGGAGACCCCCGAGACCGCCTGCGCGCGGATCTTCGTGAGCCGGCCCGCCCCGAAGCGCTCCGCCTCCAGGCGCGGGTAGAGGTGAGCCGTGACGGCGAGCGCGAGCACGCTGTCGCCGAGGAAGGCGAGCCGCGTGTAGGAGTCCCCGCGCCGCTCGCTCCAGGAAGCGTGCGTGAAGACCTGGCGCGCCAGGTCCTCCGGCAGCTCGTCGAGCAGTTCGGCCAGCAGCATCGTCTTCGCCCTCGCTATGCGTGCTCGACATCGCCCGTGGGGTCGTTCGCGAGCACGAAATCGACCGCCGCGCCGACCGTCAGGATCTGCGCGGCCTGCTCGTCGGACATCGACACGTGGTAGGTGTCCTCGAGCTCCTGCACGAGCGTGTAGAGGTCGAGCGAGTCGGCCTCGAGGTCCTCCTTGAAGCGCGTCGTCTCGGTGATCGCCGCCGGATCGAGGTCGAGCTCGTCGGCGAGGTGCTCACGGATCAGGCCGAGGACCTGCTCGCGGGTCAGGGAGCTCATTCAGCGCAACCTAGCGTCCGGCGCGGACGCAGGCGGACGCCTCAGCGCACCCGCCGCCTCCAGCGCGGCGTGGGTCTGACCGACGATGTCCGCGCTCGCTCCGAGCCGGGCGCGCAGGATCGCCTGCGCGAAGCCGTGGCGGCTGAAGCGACCGTGTGGGACGACGCCGAGACGGCGCAGGCCGAGCAGGTAGGCGCCCCCCGCGCCCTCGGGATCGATCTCCGCGCGCAGCGCACCGAGCGGGCCTTTGAGCAGCGCGCCCCCGAGCTTGCCGCGGGGTGAGCTCATCGCGACGTCTCGGATCGCGCGCAGGATCACCTGCGAGGTGCCCTCGAGCACCTTCAGGGTGATGTTGCCCGTGAGCCCGTCGGTGACGACCACGTCCGCGCGACCGTTGACGAGATCGCCACCCTCGATGTTTCCCACGAACTCGAAGGCATCGATCCCGGCCCCCGCGCGCTCGCGCAGCTCCGCGCCCGCCTCGACGACGAGCGGTCCGCCACGCGCGGCCTCCTCGCCGTTGGAGAGCAGGCCCACACGCGGACGCGGCACGCCGAGGACGATCCGCGCGAGCGCGGCGCCCATGAAGGCGAACTGCACGAGGTGCTCGCGGCGCGCCTCCGCGCTCGCGCCCACGTCGAGCAGCGTGACGGGATTGCCGGGGACGGGCAGAGGAAGGGCGAGAGCGGGACGGTAGATGCCGCGGTCGCGCTTGATGTTGAAGGTTCCCGCGGCGAGCGCCGCACCGGTTCCGCCCGCGCACACGAGCGCGTGCGCACGGCCCTCCGCGACCGCACGGGTTGCCATCACGATCGAGGCGTCCTTCGTCACTCGCGCGGCCGCGACGGGGTCCTCCGCCTTGGCGATCGATACCGGCGCGTCGACGATCTCCACGCCGGGCGGGGCGTCGCCGAGCTGCTCGGCGGGACCGAAGAGCAGCACGCGCGCGCCGCTCCGCGCGGCGAGCGCCGCGCCCGCGGCGACCTCGCCCGGGCCCAGGTCGGCGCCGTTCGCGTCGACGGCGACGACGAGATCTGCTCCCGCGGCGGAGCCGTTGCCGTCGGCCCTTGTCGGCTCGGCGCTAGTCGTGGTCGTGATCGTGGTCGTGCCCGTGAGCGGCGGGCGCGACGATCTCCCGACCGGCGTACGTCCCACACACGGGGCAGACCCGGTGCGGACGGCGCGGGCTGTGGCACTGCGGGCACGAGTTCAGGCCGGGGGGCGAGATCTTGTGCTGCGCCCGGCGCTTCATCGTGCGGCTGTGCGACTGCTTTTTCTTGGGGACGGCCATTGCGGCTCAGAAGGGTAGCAAGGCGGGGCCTGCGCGCCCCGCGCGGAGAACGGGCAGCGCCGCCCCCTCAGTCGAGCTTCAGCTCTCGCAGCTTCGCCCAGCGCGGGTCGGGCTCGGCCTCGTGGTGGTGCTCGGGACCCGCCTCGTTGAGATCGGCCGCGCAGACCGGGCAGAGCCCCGCGCAGTCCTCCCGGCAGAGCACCTTGACGGGGCCTGCGAGCGCGAGCGCGTCGTGTGCCCAGGAGGAGAGGTCGAGCTTCTCGTCCTTCACGTAGGGGCTGTCGAGCTCCTCGCCTTCGCTCGGACGATCGACCTCGCGGGCGTCCACCTGGATCTGCGGGGCGGCCTCCTTCAGGCAGCGCATGCACGGCCCTGAGAGCGCGGCGGAGAAGCGCAGGTGCAGCGCGTAACCGCCGCCGGTCATGCGCGAGATCTCGAGCTTGACGGGCACCGACTCGGGGCTCGCGCTGTAGTCCTCCCCGCCGAGCGTGAGCCCCTCGATCGGGACCTCGAGCTCGAGGCGACGGCCCTCGCCGGGGGTCAGGCGCAGGCTCGCGAGGTCGAACTCGGTTGCGATCGGGGCCATCGCTTCAGGCTAGCGGCGCGGAGCGCTCTGCTTGACTGGCCGCGTGCCCGAGCCGCCCTCCTCCGAGCGCCGTCGATGGTCTCCACGCGGGCTGATCGGGCGGATCGCGGTCGACGTCTCGCCGCTGCGCTCCTCACGCGATTTCCGTCTGCTCACGCTCGGGAGCCTCGTGACCAACCTCGGCACGCAGGCGACCCTCGTCGCGCTTCCCTATCAGCTCTACGTGCAGACCCGCTCGCCGCTGCTCACGGGGCTGCTCGGCGCCGTCGAGCTCGGCCCGATCGTCTCGATGTCGCTCTACGGAGGTGCGCTCGCCGACCGGCTGGACCGTCGCCGACTGCTGCTCGCGGACCAGATCGCGCTCGTGCTCTGCTCTGCGGGACTCGCGGCGGGAGCGCTCGCGGGCCATCCCCCGCTCGCGCTGCTCTACGTGCTCGGCGGGCTGCTCGCGGGCTTCTCCGCGATCCAGAACGTCGCGCGCAGCTCGATCGTGCCGAACGTGGTGGAGCCCGAGCAGCTGCGCCCGGCGGTCGCGCTCACCTTCGGCCTCTACCAGCTCACGATGGTCCTCGGCCCGTCGCTCGGCGGTGGCGTGATCGCGATCTTCGGGCTCTCCACGGCCTACGTGATCGACGCGGCGAGCTGCCTGGGGATGGTGGTCGCGGTGCTCGCGATGGGCGCACAGCCCCCGCACGCGAGTGAGCTCCCGCACGAGTCGATCGCCTCCTCGATCCGTGAGGGGCTGCGCTTCGTGCGCTCCGAGCGCGCATTGCTCGGGTCCTTCGGCATCGATCTGGTCGCGATGACCTTCGGGATGCCGCGCACGCTCTTCCCCGTGCTCTCGCTCACCGTCTACCACACGGGCGCGGCGGGAACGGGTGCGCTGTTCGCCTCCGTCTCCGCGGGAGCGACCGTCGCCGCGCTCACCACCGGCTGGCTCAGCGGCATGCGACGGTTGGGGCGAGTCGTGATCTGCGCGGTGCTCGTCTGGGGGGTTGCGATCGCGCTCGCGGGGCTCGTGAGCGTCCTCTGGGCCGCGATGGCGCTGCTCGCGCTCGCCGGCGCGGCGGACTCGATCAGCGCGGTCTGCCGCTCGACGATCAACCAGACCGTGACCCCCGATGCGATGCGCGGGCGCATGTCCGCCGCCTTCTCGCTCGTGGTCACGAGCGGACCGCGCCTCGGCGACGTCGAGTCGGGCACGGTCGCCTCGCTCACCACGCCGCGCTTCTCCGTGGTCTCGGGCGGACTCGGCTGCGTGATCTCCGCGCTGCTCTTCCTGCGCGCGTTTCCCGCGCTCGCGCGCTACGACATCGAGCGCACCGCGCTCGCCTCGCCGCTCGCCGCTCCAGAGCCCGCCGCGGGCTAGGAGCGCTCACGCGCGAGCTCAGCTAGGAGAGCTCGCGCTTGAGCACCTTGCCGGTCGCGTTCCGCGGCAGCTCCGGAAGGAAGACGACCTCGCGCGGGACCTTGTAGCGGGCGAGGTTGTGCTTGACGTACTCCTTGACGTGATCTGGATCGAGCTCGGTGCCGTTGCGCGGCACGACGAAGGCCTTCAGGCGCTGGCCGAACTCCTGATCGGGCACGCCGATCACGGCGGCCTCCTCGATCTCGGCGTGGTCGGCGAGCAGGTCCTCGACCTCGCGGGGGAACACGTTCTCGCCACCGGAGACGATCATTTCGTCGTCGCGCCCGTCGACGAAGAGGCGCCCTTCGGAGTCGAGGTGACCGACGTCACCCGTGGACATCAGGCCTTCCACGATCTCCTTGTTGCCCCCGCCGGTGTAGCCGTCGAACATCATCTCGTTGCCGACGAAGATCCGTCCCGGATCGCCCCGCCGCACCTCTCGCCCGCTCTCGTCGAGCAGCTTCACGACCGTGCCGATCGGCGGGCGTCCCGCGGTCCCCGGGGCAGCGCGCAGATCGGCGGGCGTCGCGATCGTCGCCCAGGCCACCTCGGTCGAGCCGTAGAGGTTGTAGAGCACGTCGCCGAACGCGTCCATCGCGCGGGTGGCGAGTTCGCCCGGGAGCGCGGAGCCGCTCAATGCGATCACGCGCAGCGCGCCGAGGTCGTAGCGGCCGATCGTCTCCTCGCCGAGATCCATGATCCGCTGGAGCATCACGGGCACGAGCGCGAGCGTGCTCGCGCGCTGCTGCGCGCACGCGCGCAGCGTCTCCTCCGGGTCGAAGCGGCGGCGCAGGACGATCGTGGAGGCGAGCGGCAGCGCGACCGTGAAGTGGGCGAAGCCCCAGGAGTGGAACATCGGTGCGGCGATCATCGTGCTCTGGCGCGCGCGCAGGGGGATCTTCGAGAAGAGCGCGGCGGCGGGCGCGAGCGAGTCGGGCTGCTTGCGCGCCGCACCCTTCGGCGTGCCCGTCGTCCCCGAGGTGAGGATCACCACGTTGCCCCGCTCCGCCGGCGGCTGGAGGTCCGAGTCCTGCCCGCGAGCGATCATGTCCTCCAGTCGCGGGTCCTCTCCCGCGGCGGCCGCACGCCCTTCGTTCTCGCACCACGCGATGAAGCGCTTGCGCCCCGCTGCGCCCTCGGCGACGAGGGTGGAGAAGTCCTCGTCGTAGACGACCGCGGCAGCCTGCTCGCGGTCGAGCACGGCGGTGATCTGAGGTCCGGCGAAGGCGGTGTTCAGGTAGAGCGCGCTCGCTCCGAGCTTCGAGCAGGCCACGGTCGCCTCGATGAAGCCGCGGTGGTTGCGGCACATGATCGCTACGCCGTCGCCTTCGCGAATCCCCTCCGCGGCGAGCTCGCGGGCGAGTGCGTTGGTGCGCGCGTGGACCTCCTCGAAGGTCAGGGTGCCTCGTTCGTCGACGATCGCGAGGCGCTCGGGGTAGCGGATCGCGGCGCCCGTGTATGCGGCCGCGGGGGTGGCGCCCCAGCGATGCAGCGCGGCAAGCGAGCGAACCGCCTTGTCCGGGCGGGTCGGCGCGACCATGCCCGTGTCGAGCAGCGCCTTCGCGACGCCCAAGCGTTCCCTCGCGGCGTTCAGATCCACGCGCTGACAGTACCCAAAGGGGGCCGAGCCGACGCGCTCGCCCGCACGACCCCGGCTGCGCTCAACCGACCTCGGCGGGCTCGTCCTTGCCCTGCAGGCGCTCGCGCCCGCGCTGCACCGCGGCGATGAACTTCGAGAGGTTGACCTCGAGCGTGTTGAGGATCTCGTCCGCGTAGTCCTCCGCGCCGAGGCGGATCTCGCGCTCGCGCGCCCGTGCGTCCTCGACGATGTCCTCGGCGGCGCGCTCGGCCTGCTTTGTGACCTCCTCCTCGCCGACGAGGCGCTCCTGGCGCTCGCGCGCGTCCTTGATCACGCGCTCGGCCTCCTTCTTGGCCTCGGCGAGCATCTCCTGGCGCTCCTTCACGATCCAGCGCGCCTGCTTGATCTCCTCGGGGATCGTCGCGCGCATCTGATCGAGGATGTCGTAGATCTCCTCCTTGTCGACGCGCACCTGATCGGTCAGGGGCACGGGCTTGGCGTTGTGCACCAAGTCGTCGAGCTTGTCTATGAGAACGAGGACATCCATCAGTTAGGTACCTCCGCGGCGCTTCCGGCCCGCGTATCGCATGTCAGTTCGTCAGCGTCCTACCTGTTCCTGCAAGCGCCGGGCGACCTCCTCGGGGACGAGATCGTCGATCTTCCCCCCGAACGTGGCCAGCTCCTTGACGCCGCTGGATGAGAGGAAACTGTACTGCGGGCTCGCCATCAGGTAGACGGACTCCACGTCCGGGTTCTGGCGGCGATTGAGCTGGTTCATCTCCAGCTCGTACTCGAAATCGGAGATCGCGCGCAGCCCCTTGACGATCGCACGCGCGCCCTTCTCCTGGGCGAAGTCCACGACGAGCGTCGAAAAGGCCTCCACTTTCACGTTCTCGAGGTCGGCCACCGCCCCCTCGATGAAGCCCACTCGCTCGTCGATGTTGAAGATCGCGGTGCTCTTGCGAACCGAGCGGTTGACCACGGCCACCCAGACATCGTCGTAAAGCCCGGCCGCGCGCCGGATCACGTCGAGATGCCCGTTCGTGACGGGGTCATAGCTGCCGGGGCAGACTGCTACTGCGCGCTGTGATCTGGCCATGGGCTGTGGATTGTGATGGATGTGTCGCCGTAGCGGCGTTCGGTCAGCACCGGGGCGTCGAGTCCGAGGGGGCCACGACGGTCGCTCTCCGCCACGATCCGCGCCCCGGGGGACAGCAGCGCCGGGAGCAGAGCGGAGAGCTCGGGCCCCAGCCTCGCGGCCTCGGCGTAGGGAGGGTCGATGAAGAGAAGATCGTAGAACTCGCCGCGCTCTCGTGCCGTGCGCAGCGCGGCGAGCGCCTCTCCGCGGCGCAGCTCGAAGCGATCGGCGGCGATTCCGAGCTCGGCGAGGTTCTCGCCGAGGATCCGCGCGGCGGTCCCGTCGCGCTCGACGAAGACCGCGCTCGCCGCGCCGCGCGAGAGCGCCTCGATCCCGAGCGCACCGGTGCCCGCGAAGAGGTCGAGCACACGCTCGCCCCCGAGCTCGCCGAGCATCGAGAAGAGCGCCTCGCGCACGCGGTCGGAGGTCGGCCGCGTGCCGCGGCCGCGCGGGGCCTTGAGCCGCCGCCCGCCGAGGCTCCCGGCGATCACGCGCACCGCTCAGCCCGGGATCGGCTCGGCCGTGTCGCCAAAGCGCCGCTCGAGCTCGGCGGCGAGCAACGCATGCTCGGGCGCCTCGAGCGCGGGGTCCTCCGCGACGATCGCCTCCGCCCGTGCCCGTGCGCGCTCGAGCAGATCGGCGTCCTCGGGCAGGCGCGCGACGGCGAACTGGCCGAGCCCCGACTGGCGCGTCCCGAGCAGGTCGCCCTCGCTGCGCAGCTCGAGGTCGATCTCCGCGAGCCGGAACCCGTCGCTGTGCTCGACCAGCGCGCGCAGTCTCGGCGCGCCGGCGTGACCGACCACGAAGCAGCTCGCGGCGTGCTCGCCGCGCCCCACGCGGCCACGCAGCTGGTGCAGCTGGGAGAGCCCGAAGCGCTCGCCGTTCTCGACGAGCATCACGGTCGCGTTCGGCACGTCCACCCCCACCTCGATCACGGTCGTGGCCACGAGCACCTGCGCCTCGCCGGAGACGAAGGCGGCCATCGCGCTCTGCTTCTCAGCCGGGCGCATGCCGCCGTGGAGCAGCTCCAGGCGGAAGCCCGAGAGCTCGCCCTCGCGCAGCCGCGCGAGCTCGGCGGTCGCGGCGCGCAGCGCGGTGCGCTGGGCCCCCGAGGTCGCCGCGAGCTCCTCTCCGCCCTCCTCCTCCTCGTCGATCAGAGGGCAGACGACATAGGCCTGGCGCCCGGCGCGCAGCTCCGCGCGAAGGTGCTCGTAGGCCGCGGCGCGCTCTCGCTCGCCGACCAGCAGGCTCGTGGTGACGGGCCGGCGTCCCTGCGGGAGCTCCCGCAGCGTGCTCGTGTCGAGGTCCCCGTAGCGCGCGAGCGACTGCGTGCGCGGGATCGGCGTGGCCGTCATGTGCAGCGTGTGCGGGCTCGCCCCCGATCGCTGCCCCGACCGGCCCGTGCCGCCGAGCGCCTCGCGCTGGCGCACCCCGAAGCGGTGCTGCTCGTCGATCACGGCGACCGCGAGCGAGGCGAACACCACGTCGGGCTCGATCAGCGCGTGCGTTCCCACGACCAACGAGAGCTCCCCGCTCGCGAGCTTCGCGAGCGTGTCGCGCCGCCGCGCGGCGGGCGTCGAGCCGGTGAGCAGCGCGAGACGCACCTGCTCGGCCCCCAGCAGCTTCTGGATCGTCGCGAAGTGCTGCTCGGCGAGCGTCTCGGTCGGTGCCATCAGCGCGGCCTGGCGGTCGTGCTCGACCGCGCGGAGCATCGCGTGCAGGGCGACGACCGTCTTGCCGCTGCCCACCTCCCCCATCAGCAGGCGCTGCATCGGACGTGGCTCCGCGAGGTCCGCCGCGATCCGTCTCCATCGCGCGGAGCTGATCGGCGGTCGGGCGCGAAGGGCAGCTCGTGCGCGAGCCAGCGCGCGGTGAGCGTGGCGTCCTCGGCGAGCGCGAACGCGCTCTGGCGGCTGCGCCGCTCGGCACGGCGGCGCAGGAAGACGAGCTGGGTGAGCATCAGGTCGTCGAAGGCGAGCCGTCTGCGTCCCGACTGCACCTCGCGTCCGCGGCGCGGGAAGTGCATCGCGGTGAGCGCGGCGGGCAGGTCGGGCAAGCCCTCCGCCGCCCGTGTGCGGGCGGCGAGGAACTCGGGGACGTCCGCGAGCGCGCTGCGCGCGCCCTGCACGAGCGTGAGGATCTCCGTCGAGGTGATCCCTTCTGCGGCGGGGTAGTGCGCGACGGTCCCCGCCGGGGCCGCGGCGCCCGCCGTGGGGCTCTGCTCCGCTTCGCTCGCCGGGCTCGATCTCGGTGTGGCGGGGGCGTGGTGAGCCACGCCGAAGCCACCGCGGGCGTCCGGCTTGCCGTGCAGCAGCACGCGCGTACCCGGCGGGTAGCGATCGACCAGCCAGGGCTGGTTGAAGAAGGTCGCGCGCATCGATCCGCTCGCGTCGAAGACGGTCGCCTCGACGAGCGGGCGCATGCGCCTGTTCCGCACCGGGCGGGCGCGGATCGTGCGCACCTCCACGGTCACGGTCGCCTGCTCGCCCGCGACCAGCCCGGAGATGGTGCGCGCCTCGCGGATGTCGCTCGGGATGTGCGCGAGCAGGTCGCCCACCGTTCTCAGCCCGAGCCGCTCGAGTCCGGAGGCGGCACGCTTGGACGGCGCCTTCAGCTCCTCCGCGAGTCGTCGAGGGTCGTGGCCAGCGCACGGGAGCCTCGCGAAGCTCGCTCTCACCGAGCGGCTCGGCGAGAGCGAAGGAACGGGCTCCGAGCGCCGGCTCAGGCGCTCATCGTGGCAGCGCGCGCCTCGCGCCCGTGCTGCTGCTCTCGCCGCCATCGGGGCGCCATGATGATCGCGCGAGCGGTCGTAACCGTCGCCGCGAAGCTCGAGGCGCGCAAGCCTGTGCAGCGCGCGGGGCTACTCCGCGGCGAGCAGCCACCAGTAGGCGGGCTGGCCGCCGTAGCGGAGCTCGAGCTCGGCCTCGCGGGGGGCGCGCAGGTCGAGGTCGACGAGCTCGACGGGGGCGACCTCGCCGGAGAGCACGGTGATGAGCTCGGGCTCGATGCCCTCGCGCTCGGCCGCGAGCGCGTCGAGGACCGCCTGGAGCGTGGGCAGCGGCTCGCCCCAGGCGACGATCTCGTCGTCGACGAAGCCCACCGCCTCGCCCTCCTTGAAGCGTCCCTGGGTGTCCTCGCGCGCGGCGGGAGCGACGGCGCCCGTGCGGACGCGCGCGAGCGCCTCGGTGAGCGCCTGCGCGTTCTCCTCGACGGAGCGCTCCGGCGCGAGCACGACGGCCGCGGCGAGGCCGGCCTGCTGGTCGGTGGTGGGCGCCACGAGCACCTGCTTCTCGGAGAGGCGCGCGGCGTGCTCGGCGGCGAGGATCACGTTCGCGCTGTTGGGGAGCACCACGACCTCCTCGGTGGGCACGTCGTGGATGCCCGCGAGCAGGTCGTAGGTCGAGGGGTTGAGCGTCGCCCCCCCGTCGATCGTGTGCACGCCGAGCTCGTGGAACATCTGGCGCAGCCCCTCGCCGCTCACCACGGCGACCGCGCTGCAACGCGCCTCGGTGCGCGCGGGCGCCGCGTGGAAGACGGGCATCGAGCCCTCTCCCGCCTCGCCCGCTGCCCCTGTGTCGATGCTCGCGCCCTGCAGCGCCACCGGCGCCGCGAGCCGAACGTCGCGCTCGGCGACCTGCAGGCGCATGTCAGCCACGTCGAGCCGCGAGACCTCGCCGATCTCGTCGAAGAGCTTCGTGGCGAGCTCGGGAGTGTCGGTGTGCAGATGGACCTTCAGCGTCTTTTCGTCGCCGACCACGAGGACCGAGTCGCCGAGGCTCTCGAGCGGCGCGATGAAGCTCGCGGGCGCCAGGGCGCTGCCGGTGACGGCGAAGTTCGTGCAGAAGCGGAAGGTGCTCGAGCTGTGCTGCGGGTGGGTGATGCGCGCGGGCGCGTAGTGGTCGAGCTCGGGCGCGTCCTCGCCGCGCAGCGCGGCGACCACGCCGGCGAAGATGATCGTGAGCCCGTACCCCCCCGCGTCGACCACGCCCGCCTCGCGCAGCGCGGCGAGCATCTCGGGGCTGCGCTTGACCGAGTCCTGGCCGGCGTTCACCGCGCTCTCGAGGACCTTCGCGATCACGTTGTCCTGCTCGCCCGCTTCGGTCCCGGGCCCGAGCCGCGGGTTCTCCGTGGCGTGCGCCACGTCGCTCGCGATCTGATGAGCCATCTCGCGCGCGACGGTCAGGATCGTCCCCTCGGCGGGCTCGCGCACCGAGGAGTACGCGCGGTCCGCGGCGTTCGCGAGCGCCGCGCCGATCAGCGTCGCGTCGATCAGCTGCCCGGGCCGCGAGACGAGCTCCTCCGCCGCGCCGCGGATCAGCTGGGAGAGGATCACCCCGGAGTTGCCTCGTGCGCCGAGCAGCGCCGCGCGCGCGACCGACTGGACGATCTCCTCACGCCCGATCTCGTCGATCGTGCGGCCCTCGTCGCTGCCTTGGAGCCGGTCGAGCTCGTCGAGCACCGCGCGCAGCGTCAGCGCCATGTTGTCGCCCGTGTCGCCGTCCGCGACCGGGAAGACGTTGAGGTCGTTGACCTCCTCGCGGCGCGATTCCAGGTGTGCGAGCGCGCCGGCCACCGCGGCCCTGAACCGGACCAGATTGGTATCCGTCACGCCGACACGTCTATCACCTTCGAGGGTCGGTGCGTCAGCAGCAGGACAGATTCGGGGCTTCGCGAGCCTCGCCACCGCACTGCGTGGAGGTGCGCGATCGCGCTAGGACGTGTGCGTCGAGCGCTTCGCGCGGGGAGTGCGCAATCGCGCTACGGCGTTCGTGCGGACCGGGGACGCCGCCTCACGCCGGCTGTCGGCGCTACAGCGCCTTGGTGACCTTGCCGGCTTTCAGACACCGCGTGCAGACGTACTCCCTGCGCGGGGTCTTGCCGACCATGATCCGGACCTTCTGGAGGTTCGGATCGAAGCGACGCTTGGTCGCGACCATCGAGTGGCTGCGGCTCTGCCCGAACGAGGGGCCCTTGCCGCAGCTGTGGCATACCTTGGCCATAGGGGCACGCAGTCTAGCCGCTCGCGAGCTGCTCCCGCAGCGCGGCCATGCGCATCACTGCCTCGGCGGCGTGCCGGCCCTGATCGCGCTTGTCTCCGCCGGAGCGCGCGAGCGCCTGCTCCATCGTCTCGCAGGTGAGCACGCCGAAGGCGCAGGGCACACCTGTCGTCAGGGAAACGTCCATGATCCCGCGAGCGGCCTCGGCGCAGACGAAGTCGTAGTGGTCGGTCTCGCCGCGGATCACCGCGCCGAGGCAGGCGACTCCGGCGAAGCGCCCGGAGCGGGCAGCGTAGGAGGCGGCCACGGGAAGCTCGTAGGCACCGGGGACGTCGAGCACCTCGAGCTGCTCGACCCCCTGCTCCGCGAACGCGGCGCGCGCACCCGCGAGCAGCCGTTCGGCGAGGTCCTCGTAGAAGCGCCCGATCGCGATCGCGTAAGCCGCGCTCACCCCGCCGCACCGTCCTCGCCCGCGCCGCTCTCGGGCTCCCGCTCGGAGCGCAGCAGCTCCGCGTCGAGGTTCAGGCCCTGGTGGTGGAGCGTGTGGCCCATGCGCTGCGCCTTCGTGCGCAGGTATGCCTCGTTGTGCTCGTTGGGCGCGTGCTCGATCGGGATCTGGGCGGCGACCGAGAGGCCGTAGCCCTCCAGGCCGCGGATCTTCTTCGGGTTGTTGGTGAGGATGCGGATCGAGGAGAGGCCGAGGTCGACGAGGATCTGCGCGCCGATCCCGTAGTCGCGCAGGTCGGCGGGAAGGCCGAGGCGCTCGTTCGCTTCGACGGTGTCGAAGCCGTCCTCCTGCAGCTTGTAGGCGCGGAGCTTGTTGAGCAGGCCGATCCCCCGGCCCTCCTGGGAGAGGTAGAGCAGCACGCCCCTCCCCTCCTTCTCGATCATCGAGAGCGCCGATTCGAGCTGCTCGCCGCAGTCGCAGCGCAGCGAGTGGAACACGTCGCCGGTGAGGCACTCGGAGTGCACCCGCACGAGCACCTCGGAGGCGCCGTCCACATCGCCCTTCACGAGCGCGACGTGGTGCTTCTCGTCGACGAGCGAGCGGTAGCCGATCGCCTCGAACTCGCCGAAGGTCGTGGGCAGTCCGGTCGCGACCACACGTTCGACGAGCTTGTCGTGACGGCGGCGGTAGGCGATCAGGTCAGCCACCGTGATCATCTTCAGCCCGTGGCGCGCGCAGTACTCGGTGAGTTCCGGCACCCGCGCCATCGTGCCGTCGTCGTTCATCACCTCGCAGATCACGCCTGCCGGGTTGAGGCCCGCGAGACGCGCGAGATCGACCGCGGCCTCGGTCTGACCCGCGCGCTCGAGCACCCCGCCGGAGCGGCTCTTGAGGGGGAAGATGTGGCCGGGCTGGACGAGATCGCGCGGGCGGCTCTCGGGGTCGACCGCGACCTGGATCGTGTGCGCGCGGTCGTGCGCGGAGATCCCCGTGGTCACCCCGTCGCGAGCCTCCACGGTGACGGTGAACGGCGTTTCGAAAGGCGACTCGTTCTTCGCCGCCATCAGGTCGAGGCCGAGCTCGTCGCAGCGCTCGGGTGTGAGCGAGAGGCAGATCAGCCCTCGCCCCTCCTTGGCCATGAAGTTGATCGCCTCGGGCGTGGCGAACTGGGCGGCCATCGTCAGATCGCCCTCGTTCTCACGGTCCTCGTCGTCGCAGACGACGACCATCTTCCCTTGGCGGATGTCCTCGATCGCCTCCTCGATGGTGGCGAAGGCTGCGCGCGTCCCAGTCGTGCTCATGTGCGTGCTCCGATCAGTCGCTCGACGTGCTTGGCGAGCACGTCGACCTCGATGTTGACCCTCGCCCCTACTGCCATTTTGCCGAGTGTGGTGCGCTGAAGCGTCTCCGGGATCAGCGACACCGCGAAGCTCTCATCACCTAGCGCGCTCACCGTCAGGCTCACCCCGTCGAGCGCGACCGAGCCCTTCTCCACGAGATAGCGCGTGAGATCGCGCTCGGCCTCGACCTCGACCACACGCGAGATCCCCTCGGGCTCGACGGACGCGACGGTCCCCGTGCCGTCGACGTGCCCCTGCACGACGTGCCCGCCGAGCCTGTCGGCCGCGCGCAGCGCGAGCTCGAGGTTGACCTCCTGCCCCTCGGCCAAGGAGCCGAGCGAGGAGCGTTGCATCGTCTCGGGCATCGCCTCGGTGAGGAAGCCCTCCGTGTCGACCGCGGTCGCGGTCAGGCACACGCCGTTGACAGCGACCGAGTCGCCCTCGGCGATCTCCCCGGCGAGGCGGGTCTGGATCCGCAGCCGTGCGCCCCCGCTGTCGGCGTCGAGCGACGCGACCCTGCCGAGGTCAGCGATCAGGCCGGTGAACATCTCGCCTCGTCCATCGCCGCTCACCACTCTCGCAGGCGCGCGGAGATCAGCAGGTCCTCGCCGATCGATTCGCAGCTCATCGTGAGCGCGCGCATCGCCTCGGCGATGCGCTCCACGCCTTCGCCCTCGAGCGGGTCACGCGCCGCGCTGCCCCCGAGCAGCAGCGGCGCGAGGAACAGCCGCACTTCGTCGACCTCGCCCGCGTCGAGGAACGCGCCCGCGAGATGCGGCCCGCCCTCGAGCAGGATCGAGGTCACGCCGAGCGCGCCGATCTGGTCGAGCGCGGAGCGCACGCGCGCGGGCTCGTTCTCGCCCGTGGCCACGAGCACCTGGACACCGGCCGCCTCGAGCGCGTCGGTTTCCGCTCGCGCGGCGGCGCGTGAGACGATCACCGTGAGCGGCACCTCCGCCGCGTTGGTCACGAGCTGTGAGGTCGTGGGCAGCCGCGCAAGCGAGTCGAACACGATCCGGCGGGGCTGCACGGGCGGGTCCTCCCCACCGTCGCTCGGACGCGCGGTGAGCTGCGGGTCGTCCGCGAGCGCGGTCCCGATGCCCACCACGACCGCGTCGACGGAGGCACGCCAGTGGTGAGCGAGGTCCCGGCTCGCCTCGCCGCTGATCCACTGCGAGTCGCCCGTGCGCGTGGCGACCTTGCCGTCGAGCGTCATCGCCGACTTGAAGAGCACCCAGGGACGCCCCACCCGGGCATGCTTGCGGAAGGCCTGGTTGAGCAGCCTCGCCTCGGTGGCGAGCTCCCCGTCGGCGAGGATCACCTCGACGCCCTCGTCGCGGAGGATCCCCAGGCCGCGCCCAGAGGCCTTCTCGGTCGGATCGTCGGAGGCGACCACCACGCGTTTGATCCCGGCCTGCAGGATCGCTTCGGTGCAGGGCGGCGTCTTGCCCTCGTGGCAGCAGGGTTCGAGCGACACGTAGAGGGTCGCCCCGGCGAGCTCGGCCAGGCCGCAGGCCTCGATCGCGTTGACCTCGGCGTGAGCGCCCCCGTAGCGCTGGTGCCAGCCCTCGCCGAGCACCTCGCTCTCACGCGCGACGACCGCGCCGACCATCGGGTTCGGCTTGACGTTCCCGAGCCCGCGTTTTGCGAGCTCGACAGCACGCTCGAGATGCACCCTGTCGGTGTCCGTGGAGATCGCCATCTCCAGCCAGGATAAAGCCCGCGAGCGGGCGTTCAGGAAGCGCAGCGCGCGCCGTGCAGCCGGTAGACCGTCATCAGCGGTCCGGGACGCTCGTAGGCCCAGGGGTAGTAGTCGAAGCTCCAGTCGAAGTTGAAGGAGACCGGCCCTTCGCCACGGCCGTAGGGCGAGGCGCTGTAGGCCACTGTGCCGAGCCTCCTGAGCGCGTCGTAGTAGGCGATCGCGTTCGGCACCGCCGCCGGGTCGGCGAGCGCCCGGCCGGCCTCCGTGGAAGCGGTGATGACCCAACAGAAGCCGCGCTGTTCGTAGTAGCCGAGCAGCGCCGGGGAGAGCGTGCGGACGTAGTTCTCGATCCCGAGTTCGTGGTGTGCGGCAACGTCGAGCGCGCCGTCGGAGTCGATGTAGGTGAAGAGCGAGGGCCACTTGCACCAGCGGTAGCTCGAGTGCGCGCAGCCCGGGGGCGAGCCGGGCGCTTCGCGGGCCCATTGATCGGGAGAGACGGGCTCGACGACCACCTTCGCCCCGCGCGGGATGTTCGCGAGCATCCACTGCCGGGTGAGCGTGCGTGTGTCCGTGCGCGAGAGCACGAGCCCCGAGTGCACGCTGTAGGCGAGCCCCTGGCCGAGCAGCAGGATCACGATCAGGGCCCCCGGCAGCGCGAGCGGCACCCCCCAGCGGCCGCGCCCGAGCCACCAGCGCGCTCCGCGCGGCCCGGCGGGCGGCCGCGCGGCGAGCCGGAAGAGCAGCGCCCCCGCGAAGGCGCCGAGCAGACAGAGGACGGGCAGCACGGGCATCAGCCAGCGGCCGAAGTAGCGTCCCTCGGTGCCCATGAAGAGCAGGTAGGCGAGCGCGGCGGGGACGAGCAGCAGCCCGAGCCGCCGGTGGGAGCGCCACACCGCGGCGGCGCCTGCGAGCGCGGCGAGCGCGGGAACCCACCCGAGGCCCCAGGTGAGCGCCCACAGGTAGTACTCCAGACCACCCTGCCTGGGGGCGCCGAGCTTGCCCTGGGCTTCGGCGGAGAGCGAGGACTGATGGGCGAGTTCGCGATGGAAGCTCGAGTAGTCGAGCACCGAGTAGGGGTTCGCCAGGAAGAACGCGGCGAACGAGCAGAGCGCGAGCACAGCCGCTCCCGCGAGCGCCCGCAGCGCCCCCCTCCGCCCCTCCTCGAAGAGGCGCGCGCCCGCGGCCGCCAGGTAGGGGAGCAGCACGACCCCGGCGGTGTACTTCGTCGCGCATGCGAGCCCGAGCCCGATCCCTGCGAGCGCGTGATCGCGCAGCCGCCCTTTGCGCAGCACCCCGGCCGTACCGAGCAGCGAGAGTGTGAGCGGGGCGAGCGTGGGCACGTCGTTGAGCGCGAGGTGCGCGTAGAACACGGGCAGGAACGCGACGGCCTCGATCGCGGCCGCGAGCAGGCCCACACCGCGGCCGAAGAGCCGCGCTCCGGTCAGGTAGAGCAGCCAGATCGCGATCGTCCCGAGCGCGGCGGAGGCGAGGCGTGCGAGTGCGTAGACCCCTTCCGGGTTCGTCTGGAAGGCGTGCACGGCTCCCTGCGCGCCCCCGTACCAGCCCGCGAAGAGGAAGTGCAGGACGTAGGTGAACCCCGGCGGGTTCGCGAAGTAGTGCGGGTTCAGCGTTCCTTCGCGGAACATCGCGATCGCGTGCGGGACGAAGTGGTCGGCCTCATCCGCGTTGTAGGCGAACGGCAACCCCTGCCGCGTCCCCCAGAGGCGCAGCGCGAGTCCGCCGCCGAGGATCAGCGCGAGCGCCGCCCAGGCCCAGCGGCGCTCGGCACGCCGGCTGTCCTTCTCGCGCGCTGAGCGCTGCGCGCCTTGCGCCGGAGGCAGCGGCGTCTCAGCAGTTGCCATACACCGCGTAGTAGCGGTTGGCGAAGATGTGTTGGAAGCCCGACTGGGGGATCTGATCGCGGGCGTCGTCGCCCACGTCGACGATCGCCTCGTAGAAGATCGCGCTGCCGAGCGGGTAGACCGCGACGCTGCCCTTTTCGATCCGTCGCTCGAGCGTGTGCGAGCCCTTGAGCGCGTCCGCGCGGGCCTGCGAGCGCGCGACGATGTCGTTCTGCCCCACGCTGTCGAGGATCCAGCGAGCGTCGGGGATCAGCTTGTTGTTCGGCAGCGAGAGCAGCTTGCAGCGTCGCACCGCAGCCGCCACGCGCGGGTTGCGCAGCGCCTCGGCGAGGCCCTTGTGGAATTCCTCGTGGTAGGCGAGCGTGTTTCGCAGGCTCGAGAGGCTCAGCGTGGTGGCGGCGGAGGTCGCGCCGTAGGCGATCAGCACGACCGCGCCCGAGATCCAGATGCGACGCATCCACGACCCCGGCTGCAGCATCGTCCAGCCGCCCAGCGAGACGGCGCAGAAGAGCAGCAGCACCGTCGCGCCGCCGAGCAGGTAGCGGTCGATCACCGATGCGCCGACGATCCCCTCCGCGAGGAAGACGAGATAGAGGAGGACCATCGAGGCGAGTGGCACGAGCGCGCGGCGTGGCGCCATCCAGATCGCGAGGGGGAGGCCGAGCAGCGCCCCGAGCATCACGGGGAGCTTGTCGATCCGTTCGGTGAAGGTCCACAGCGAGGAGATCACCGCCGAGGCGCCCTGGGTGCGTTCGAGTTCCTGGGCGAGCCCCGCGGTGGCGGTGAGCGAGTAGAACGGGTTGCCCGTCACGATCAGATCGAGCCCGCACCAGATCACCGGGGCGCTCGCCACCAGCACGGCGCTGCGCACGCGCGTGCGCGTCGAGCTTCCGGGCCAGCACCACAGCCAGTAGACCCCGCTGAGCACCCAGGCGTCCGGGCGCAGCAGGCCGGCGGCGGCGAGCAGGACGAGCACGGGAACCCCGCGCCGGGGCTTTTCGACCTCGAGCACGATCGCCCAGACGATGAGCGCGATGTAGGAGATGTCGAGGTAGCCCTGGGCGGCGAGGTTCTCGACGAAGAAGCGGCTCAGCAGCAGCAAGGCGGCGAGCACGCCCACGACCGGCCCGAAGCAGAGCCGCCCGAGGCGGTAGAGGCCGACGACGGCGGCGACGAAGGAGGCGATCGATCCGAGCACCATCAGTCGCGCCCCGCCGTCGCCGAAGATCGAGCAGAGCATCCCGAACGCGATCGCGAGCGGATGCTCGGTCGGGCCGCGGTAGACGCGGAAGTCGGGCAGGTGCAGGTGGAGCAGGTCGCGGCCCCAGAGCAGCGCGTAGAAGGAGTCGTAGGTGGGGTAGGTCGGGAACGCGAAGTAGCCGACCAGCGCACCCGCGCAGAGCACGGCGAGGCCGAGCGCGGCCCAGCCCTTCAGCGACGGGCGGCGAAGCGCCGCAAGCCTGATCGAGCCCGGTGCGCGCCGGGTGGATATCGCGCTCTCCATCTAGCCTGGGCGGTATCCCCCCCGGCGCCGGCGCCGGCGGGCGTGTTGGACGCCTCCTGCCAAGACCGTAGGTGCGCTTTGGGATACTGCCGGAAGCCAAGTCTAGGCAAATCGACGGCCATGAAGCTCATCATCCAAATCCCCTGCTTCAACGAGGCGGACCAGCTCCCGCGGACGCTCGCCGACCTCCCGCGCGAGGTCGAGGGCTTCGATCGCGTGGAGTGGCTCGTGATCGACGACGGCTCGACCGACGAGACGATCGCGGTTGCGCGCGCGCACGGGGTCGATCACCTCGTCCGCCTGACGAACAACAAGGGTCTCGCGGCGGGCTTCCAGGCCGGGATCGACACCGCGCTGAAGCTCGGCGCGGACGTGATCGTGAACACCGACGCGGACAACCAGTACTACGGTCCGGACATCGTCAAGCTCGTGGTTCCGATCCTCGAGGGCCGCGCGGACATGGTGGTGGGCGACCGCGAAGTGGGAGGCATCGAGCACTTCTCCCCGTTGAAGAAGTCCCTGCAGCGGCTCGGCTCCTGGGTGGTGCGCCAGGCCTCCTCGACGACCGTGCCCGACACGACCTCGGGCTTCCGCGCCTACAACCGCGAGGCCGCGATCGGGATCCTCGTGGTCTCGAAGTTCACCTACACGCTCGAGACGATCATCCAGGCGGGCAAGCTGCTCGTCGCGATCGACCACGTCCCGATCCGCACCAACGAGAAGACGCGCGAGTCGCGGCTCTTCCCCTCGATGGGGGCCTACGTGCGGCGCAACGCGCTCTCGATCTTCCGCATCTACGCGCAGTACGAGCCGCTGCGGATCTTCTGGAGCCTCGCGCTCGTGATGGGGCTCGCCTCCGCGGGTGTCTGGACGCGCTTCCTCGTCGCCTACATCGAAGGCAACGGCAAGGGGCACGTCCAGTCGCTGATCCTCGGCGCGGTGCTCTTCATCGCCGCGGTCGTCCTCTGGGCGCTCGGCGTGATCGGCGACCTGCTCGCGGCGCAGCGCGTGATGACCCAGCGCACCTTCGAGCGTGTCCGGCGCATCGAGCTGCAGCTCGGCGTCGAGCCCTCCCACTACGAGCCCGGCCAGAGCGCGAGCGGCGGAGCACCCGGCGAGACGCCCACGGGCCCGCGGGTGGCGCGCTCTCAGCCCGGTGAGCAGCCCCCGCAAGAGGTCGTGCCGCTGTGAGCGAGGTCACCGTCTCCTCCGACGGGATCGTCACCGGCAACACCTACGACAAGTACGGCTCGACCAACCCGCTCGTCAAGCGGCTGATGGCGAGCTTCGAGGCGACGCTGGAAGAGCTCTATGCGAAGGCCGCGCCGGGCTCGGTGCTCGACGTGGGCTGCGGCGAGGGGGTGCTCGTGCACCGCTGGGCACAGGAGCACCCGGCGACGAGACTCGTCGGCATCGATCTCGAGGAGCCCTCGATCCAGGAGGGCTGGGCCGCCCATCAGGCGCCGAACCTCGAGTACCGCGTGATGGCCGCGGCGAACCTGCCGTTCGCCGACGGCGAGTTCGAGCTCGCGAGCGCGATCGAGGTGCTCGAGCACGTCCCCGACCCTGCGCACACCGTCGCGGAGATGGCGCGTTGCGCGAGCCGCCACCTGCTCGTGTCGGTGCCGCGCGAGCCGCTCTGGAGGATGCTCAACATGGCGCGCGGCGCCTATTGGGGAGAGCTCGGGAACACGCCGGGCCACCTGAACCACTGGTCGCGGCGTTCGTTCGTCGCGCTGCTCTCGCGCCACGGCGAGGTGGTCGAGGTCCGCTCGCCCTTCCCCTGGACGATGCTGCTTGTCAGCCTCTGAGGCCTCCCCCGCCCCGCGCGGCGAGGACCGGGCGGCGAAGCGCTCATACGCGAGTGGGGCGAGGATCCTCTCGATCGGGATCGCCTCGACGGGCGTGCTCACGTTCGGCTACTTCTCGATCGCGAGCCATGTCCTGAGCGGCACGGAGGCCAAGCGCGTCGACCTGCTCTGGTCGGTGATGTTCGTGATCATCTCGGTGATCTACCGGCCGATCGAACAGCTGCTCTCGAGGACGATCGCGCAGCGCCGGGCACAGGGTCGGGAGCAGCACGCCCTGCGTGTGCCGATGCTGATCCAGGGGGGCTTCGCGCTGCTCTTCCTGATGCTCGCGATCGTGCTCCACGACGAGCTGCTGCGGCTCTTCGACCACCAGCACGCGCTCTATGACGTGCTCGTCTTCGGCACGCTCGCCTACGCGGCGAGCTACTTCGCTCGTGGCTGGCTCGCGGGACACGAACGCTTCGCCCTGTTCGGGGGCCTCGTGCTGATGGAGTCGCTCTCGCGGATCTCCTTCGCGATTGCGGTCGCGATCGGGATCGCGAGCGGGCAGACCGCGGTCGCGCTCGGCATCGCGGCCGCTCCACTCGTCTCGCTCGTGGTCGTGCCCGCCGCCTTCGCGCGCTCCGGGGGCGAGGGTGCGGCGGCGCGCGCGCGTGAGGCGCTGGCCGGGCCGATCACGGTCGACGAGGCGGATGCGGCGCTCGCGGGACCCGCGACCGAGGCGGTGCAGGAGACGGCCCACGAGGATCTCTCGCTGCGGCGTGGCGGGGGCTTCGCGATCTCCGTCTCGGCGATCATGCTCGCCGAGCAGACGCTTCTGAATGCAGCGGTGCTCACCGTCGATGCGACCTCGAGCAACGGCAGCCTGGCGGGCATCGTCTTCAACGTGCTGCTGATCGCGCGCGCGCCGCTGCAGCTCTTCCAGGCGATCCAGACCTCGCTGCTGCCGCACCTCACGGGCCTCGAGACGACGGCCGGGCACGAGGCGTTCGCGCGGGCGATCCGGGTGACGATCCAGGCGATCGCTGGTTTCGCGCTGCTCGTCTCACTGGGGCTGCTCGCGGTCGGGCCGTTCGCGCTCCAGCACGTGCTCTTCGGCCAGCACTACAGCTACGGCCGCGTGGGCCTCGCGCTGATCGGCGTGGGCATGGGGCTGCACCTGACCTCGGGCGCTCTGAACCAGGCCGCTCTCGCCCGCGACCGTGCACGCGCCGCGGCGGGTTGCTGGCTGCTCGCCGCCGCCGTCTTCGTCGTCTGGATGGTCATCCCCGCCGTCTCCGATCAGGTGCTGCGGGTGGAGATCGGCTACGCCGGCGCGACCGCGCTGCTCGCCGCCGCGCTCGGCCTGCTCTACCGGCGCGGCGCCGCTCAGCCGCCGAGCGAGCTCGCGATCGCGGCGTAGGCCGCGGCCGGATCGGGCTCGCCGAAGATCGCCGAGCCCGCGACGAACACGCTCGCCCCCGCCGCCCGGCAGCCCGGGGCCGTGGTGGCGTCCACGCCGCCGTCCACCTCTACCGCGATCTGCTCGCCGGTCACCGCACGCACCCGCCCCAGCTTGCGCAGCGAGGACTCGATGAAGGGCTGCCCGCCCCAGCCGGGGTTCACCGTCATGCAGAGCGCGAGCTCGATCTCGCTCGCCACCTCCGCGAGTGCCTCGGGCGGGGTCCCCGGGTTGATCGCCACCCCCGCGCACGCCCCGCTCTCGTGGATCTCCGAGACGACACGCGCGAGGTGCGGAGTGGCCTCCGCGTGGACCGTCACCGAGTCGGCCCCGGCACGCACGTACTCAGACGCGGTGCGGTCGGGACGCTCGATCATCAGGTGCGCCTCGACGATCCCGCCGGCTGCCCGCACTGTCTCCACGAGCGCGGCGATCACGTTCGGCCCGACGGTGATCGGCGGGACGAAGTGCCCGTCCATCACATCCACGTGGATCACCCGAGCCCCCGCCGCGAGCACCTCCTGCACCTGCTCGCGCAGCCGCCCGAAGTCCGCCGAGAGGATCGAGGGCGCAACCTGCACCGCCCCGAGCAGCTCTCGAGCTCGCGACGGCCCGCTCTCAGTCAAGGCAGATCACGCGCGCAGTATGGCGCGGACGGCGGGCGGTTCCTTGCACACGAGCGATCGAGGACGCCGCCTGACGCAGCTATACGCGCCAGAAATCAGACCTCTTGGAGCATCGAGTCCCCACAGTTGTTGCACTTGAGGATCGCTGTGGTGGACATGCGAACGATCGTGGAGTGCTCGCCGCAGTTGGGGCACACGGAGGTGAGCTCGAAGCGGTGCAGGCAGTAGACGCAGCGGTAGCGGCCGGGGAGGTTGGTGGGGCGCAGCCAGGGCTCGCCGCAGTTGGGGCACTGGGGGCCGAGGTCGACGGGCTTCGCGGCCGCGCGCGAGCGTTGGGGATCGCTCTCGGTGCTCATGCTCGGCGAAGGCGTGCGATGAAGAAGCCCGCGGTGTCGTGCCTGTGGGGGAGCGTGAGGAGCGCGCGCTCGGCTACCGCGCTCGCGGGGTCGCCCGTGGTCGTTGGCTTCATCGCGAAGCCGGGCATCTCTGAGGCGAGGTCGTCGAGTTGGAGTTCGGGGTGGCTGGCGAGGTAATCGGCGATCAGCTGCTCGTTCTCAGTCGGCGAGATCGTGCACGTAGAGTAGACGAGCACGCCGCCGGGATGTAGCGCTTTTGCGCCGCAATCCAATATACGGAACTGGTCCTGGCGCATCGTCGCGATCGAATCGGGGTCGGCGCGCCAGCGCAGGTCGGGTCGAGCCTGGAGGGTCCCGAGCCCCGAGCAGGGCGGATCGACGAGCACCCTGTCGTAGCTCTGCCCTGCTCGCGGCTCGCGCGCGTCGCCTCGCTGGACCTCGACGATGCTCGCCCCCATGCGGCGGGCCGCGTCCTCGAGGGCACGCGAGCGCTCCGCCGAGGCCTCGACCGCGACGATCCTGCCACGGTCCTCCATCAGCGCGGCGAGGTGCGTCGTCTTGCCCCCGGGGGCCGCGCAGAGATCGAGCACGCTCTCGCCGGGCTGCGGGCTCAGGGCGCGTGCGACGAGCATCGCCGCCAGTGACTGCGCGGTGAACGCGCCCTCCCGCCAGAGCTCCGAGCCGTGGACGTCGAAGGGCTCCTCGACGTGGAGCGCCTCGGGGATCACCTCATCGCGGCGGGTGCGCACGGGGAGCTGTGCGGCCAGCTCCGCGACGTCTCCCCGAAGCGTGTTCGCGCGGAGCGTCAGCGCGCTCGGCTCGTTGTCCCGAGCGAGCAGCGCGCGGGTGTCGCCCGCGCCGAGCTCCTCCCACCACATCGATGCGATCCACTCGGGATGAGAGTGCTTCACCGCCGCCGCCGCAGGGGTCTCCTCGCTGAGGCCTCCGAGCAGGCGCTCCGCGCCTTCGCGCGCGGCGCGGCGGAGCACCGCGTTGACGAGCCCGTGACCGCGGCTCCCTTCGGCCTTCGCGAGCTCGACCGCATCCGCGACCACGGCGTAATCGGGAGCGCCGCTGAGGTAGAGCAGCTCGTAGAGCCCGAGCCGCAGCGAGGCGCGCACGGGGCCGTCCAGGCGCGATGGCGGGCGACCTGCGAGCTGCCCGATCAGGTGGTCGCTGGTCCCGGCGCGCTGCACCGCGCCGTAGGCGAGCCGTTGCGCCAGCGCGCGGTCGCGGTCTGAGAGCTCCCTGGCCTCGGCGAGCAGCGCCTTCTCCGCGTAGGCCCCGTGCTCGAAGACCCGCAGCAGCACCCGATGCGCGCAGACCCGGGCCGGAGCGGCGGAGGAGGGCCGCCCACCTCGGCTGCTGCGCGGCGTTCGCCGGGGTCCCCCTGGAGTGCTCACCGTCCCCATCATCGCTACCCGCTGCGGCTCGCGGGCACCGGCGAGAGCACCGCGGCGAGATCCTCCGCGAGCCGCTCGGCCTGCTCTGGGGCGAGCGCCGCCGTCGTCACCCGGACCGCGGCGGTCGAGGAGGAGAGTTTGTAGCGCGCGCCGGGCGCGACCACCCAGCCTCGCGCGAGCAGCGCGGCGATCGTGGCCGCTTCGTCGGGCACCTCGACCCACACGTTCAGCCCCGAGCGCGCGCGTGCGAGCACGCCGCGGTCGCTGAGCGCTGCGAGCAGGTGCTCACGCCGCTCCGCGTACACCTCCCGCGCGGATGCGACCCGCTCGCGCGTGGCGGGGTCGGCCCAGAGCGTCGCAACGAGCCGCTGCAGCACGTGGCTCACCCAGCCCGGGCCGCAGAGCTGACGGCCGCGGACGCGCTTGATCGTCGCCTCGTCGCCCGCGAGCACCGCGAGTCGCAGATCGGGTCCGAGCGCCTTCGCGACCGAACGTGTCGCCGCCCAGCGCGGGCCCGCCCCAGCGAGGGTGTGCAGATCGGCCCCCGCCACCGGCCCGAGGTGGTCGTCCTCCACGAGCATCACGGCCGGATGCTCCGCGAGCACCCCGCGCAGCGCGCGCGCACGCTCCCCGTCGAGCGCCGCCCCCGTCGGGTTCTGACCGCGCGGGGTCACGACGAGAGCGCTCGCTCCGGCCGCGAGCGCGGCGCGCAGACCCTCGGGACGCATCCCCCGCTCGTCGAGTGGCACCGGCTCGAGGTTCATCCCCTGCGCGCGGAGCAGGTCGTAGAGCGCCGCATAGCCGGGGTCCTCCACGGCCACCCGATCGCCCGCTCGCAGGCGCACGGAGAGCACCCGCTCGATGCCGTCGAGCGCCCCGCTGACGATGCATAGATGCTCGCCCGGCACGCCGTCCGCGCCGAGCGCGACGCGCGCGCGGTCGAGCAGCTCGGGCAGCTCGGGGGCTTCGCCGTACAGACGCACCGGCTGCTCGATGCGACCGAGAACCGCGGCGAGATCGGGGAGCAGCGCGGGATCCGGGTTGCCGAGCGAGACGTTGCTCGCCCCGGCGGGCACCGCCATCGGCTGCGCCGGGGGCGGCAGCGGAGGTCGCGCCCCGATCCGTGTGCCCCGCCGCGGCTCGGTCACCACCACCCCCCGGCGGCGCAGCTCGGCGAGGCCCGCTGAGACGGTTGCGGGGCTCACGCCCGCCTCGGCGGCGAGCCGGCGCACGGAGGGCAGACGCTCGCCGGGCGTGAGCGCCCCCTCCGCGACAGCGCCCTCGACCTCCTCGACGAGACCCGCAGCGCTCCGCGCGGTGATCCGGTACTGTTTTAGATCAGTCAACAAACTGTACTATTACAGACTGGGAGGACGACGTGGCGAGCGGTGCGAACGGGACAGCGAGAGCCGGGGTGGGCGAGCCCCGATCGGAGCGGGTGAGGCTGCGGCGCAAGCGCGAACGCGGCAGCTACGAGCGCGAGACGATCGACGCGATCCTCGATGAGGGGCTGATCGCGCACCTCGGGATCGTCGAGGACGGCCGGCCGATCGTGATCCCCACGCTGCACGCTCGCGACGGCGACGTGGTCTACTGCCACGGCTCCTCGGCGAGCCGCACGCTCCGCGCGCTCGCCGCGGGCGCCCCGGTGTGCCTGACGGTCTCGCTGATCGACGGTCTGGTGCTCGCCCGCTCGGCGATGCACCACTCCGCGAACTACCGCTCCGCGATGCTCTTCGGCGCGGCGCGCGTGGTCACCGATGACGCCGAGCGGCTGCACGGGTTCGAGACGGTCGTCGAACGAATCGTCCCCGGACGCTGGAGCGAAGTCCGACCGCCCACGAAGAACGAGATCAAGGCGACGATGCTGCTCGCGCTCCCGATCGACGAGGCCTCGGCGAAGGTCCGCACCGGCCCGCCGCTCGACGACGAGGAGGACTACGAGTCCTCGGCATGGGCGGGAGTGATACCGCTCTCGCTGCGCGCGGGCGAGCCGCTTGCAGACCCTCGGCTGCGGGAGGGCATCCCCCTCCCCGCCCACCTCGCGGCCTACCGCCGCGGCACGCCGTGACCGCGCAGGTAGGCCCCGGCGTCCATCGCGCGTCCGCCCGGGGGCTGCACTTCGATCAGCTCCAGTGCCCCGGGCGCGCAGCCGAGCAGCAGGCGGCCTTCGTGCTCGGCCAGCGCTCCGCTCCGCAGGTTGCCTGAGTCCTCGCTCGGGCGCGCGGCGATCACTCCGAGCATCTCTCCCCCTCGAGCTCGAGGCGGGCGCCGATGTGCGGGTGCAGCGCGCGAACGGTGCGATCGAGCTCCGCGGCGGGCCGCCCGGGATCGAGCCGCCTGTCGGAGGGACCGATCTTCTCGGCGTAGGTCACACCCTCCTCTGGCTGCTCGCTGAACGGGGGCTGGTCGGCGAGCGCCCGCAGCAGCAGCCTCGCGCCGATCGCCTCCAGCCGTGGGGCGAGCGAGCCGTAGGTGTCCCTCGGCCCGATCGCCTCGGGCTCGGCGAGGCACACCGGGCCCTCGTCGAGACCTGCGGTGAGGCGCATGATGCTCACCCCGGTGCGCTCGTCGCCCGCCATGATCGCGCGCTCCACCGGGGCCGCGCCGCGCCAGCGGGGCAGCAGCGAGGGGTGGACGTTGAGGACCGTGAGCGCGGAGAGCAGCGGCTCGGCGATCAGCGCGCCGAACGCACAGACCACGGCGACGGGCGGCTCGGCTCCGCTAGCGGCGGCCCGCACGATCTGCTCGACAGCGGCGGGGTCGTTGACCTTCTCGGGCTGCGCGAGCTCGAGCCCGAGATCCCTCGCTGCCTCCGCCACCGGCGGGCTGGACAGGCGCCGGCCACGGCCTCGCGGCCGGTCCGGGCGGGTGACGACGAGCGCGGGACGGTGGGCGGGCTCGGCGGCGAGCGCCGCGAGGATCGCGGCGGCGAAATCCGAGGTGCCGAGATAGACGACGCTCAAGGCTGCGGCGCTCGGGCCGCGCTCGGCGCGCGCTGGGCTTCGCGCATCGCGCGCATCGCCTCCTTGCGGGCCGCCTTGGAGATCCGGTCGAGCACGAGGATCCCGTCGAGATGGTCGATCTCGTGCTGGATCACGCGCGCCTCCAGGCCCTCCGCGTCGAGGACGATCTCCTCGCCCGCCGCGTCGCGAGCGCGGACTCGCACCGCGACGTTGCGCTCGACCTCGACGTGCACCCCCGGAAGGCTGAGGCAACCCTCTTCGGCGATCTCTGTCTCCTCGCTGCGCCATTCGATCTCGGGGTTGACGAGCACGCCGAGCGGGTCGTCCGCGTAGGCCTGGAAGACGAGCACGCGGTGCAGCACGCCGAGCTGTGTCGCCGCGAGGCCCACGCCGATCGCGTCGTGCATCAGCCTGCCCATGCTCTCCGTCTCGGCGAGCAGGTCCGCGTCGAAGCGCTCGACGGGCAGCGCCTTCGCGCGCAGGACCGGGTCGCCGAACTTGCGGATCAGCCGCAGCGCGGCGTCGCGCCGCGCGCGTGTCTCCGGATCCATCTCCTCGACGGGCGGAGAGTCCGGCTCGGCCTCGACCTCGACGTCGTCCACGAGCGAGGCGGCCTCGGGTTGCAGCTCTGTGTCCTCGTCACTCATCGCGCTGAGTTTATGAAGGCGTGCGGCCGTGGCGCGCTCGCCCGCGCTCGCGCCCTACGGGTGGCTTTGGCCACGAAGCGTGGCGATCGCGCTGCCGGTGTGGGTGGCGCCGGTCGCGTCGTGCGCGGCGATGCGCACCCTCACTCGCAGCGAGCGCCTGTGCGCGAGCAGCGTTCGCCCCCTCGCGGCCAGATGGAGCTTCACGCTCACGACCTTGCCTCCCGCGACCTTGAAGTGGCCGCTCGCGAGGGTCACCACGCGCCGTTTCGCCGCGCTCGTCGCAGCCGCCGTCTGCACCGTGACGGTGCCTTCGCAGCTCGCCTCGGCCTCGGGACAGGCGATCTTCACCGTGAACGAGCCCCCCGAAGCCTTCAGGGAGCTGCCCGCGAGCGTCGCGGCGGGATCGGAGACCGCTTTGAAGACGGCCACTTCGCCGGAGCCCACGTGGACCTCGCCCGCATTGCGGATCGCTTCTTCCTCTGCGTGGCGTTTCGCCGCTTCTTCTTCGCTCCTGATCCGGGCCGCCGTTTCTTCCTCGGCTTTGAGCGTGGCCGCTTCTTCGGCGGCTTTCTCCTTCAGCGTTTCTTCTTCGGCCTTCTTCTCGGCTTGTTCTTCTGACTTCTTCTTCCTGGCTTCTTCTTCGGCCCTCGCCCTGTGTTCAGCTTCTTCTCTCGTCTTCTTTTCTGCTTCTTCCCTGGCCTTCTTTTCCGCTTCCTGTTTCGCTTTCTGTTCCGCTTCTTCTTTCGCCTTCTTTTCTGCTTCTTCGAGTTCTTTCTGAGTCGGTTCGACGACGGTGACTTCGGTGCTCGCCACCGCGCTCTTCAGTCCGTAGGCGTCGGTGAGGGTGAGCGTGACCGTGTAGGTCCCTCCGCTCGCGAAGGTGTGCGTGGTCGTCGCGCCGGTGCTCTCGTGGCCATCGCCGAAGTCCCATTCGTAGTTCGCTCCGCTGAGCCCGCCCGGATACGGGTCGCTCGAGCCCGTCGACGCGAACGGAAGCGAGAGGCCCGCGAGGGGTTTGGCGGGGGGCACGATCGCGGCGGTGGGCTTCAGCGGCGTGAACAGGTCGATCGAGGCGGGCGCGCCCACGCCCGAGGGGCCGTCGAAGCCGGTGGTCGCGTTGCAGGCGGTCGTTCCTTCGCAGTCGAGCTGCACGCCAACCAGTTGGGGGAATTCGGCGGAGAGTTCTGCGACGGCGGCGTTGACGTTGCACGCCTTGCCTTCCTTGTCGCAGTAGCCGCTGCCCCCCTGCGTCACGTCGAAGAGCGACGGCGTACCGAGATGGCCGTAGAGCGTGAGCGCGGGGTAGCGCACCCCGTTGCTACCTCCCGCGAGCGCGTACATCGCGCTCACCAGCGGCGTGGAGAGCGAGGTGCCCCCGATCGTGAGCCACGATTTGCCGCGCCGGAACTTGTTGCATTCGGTGCCGCATTCGTAGCTGTCGAAGATGTCGAAGCCCGTCAGCGGGTCGGCGACCGCTGAGACGTCGGCACTGAGCCGGTTGCCCTTGCAGCCCGCGGCCGGATAGCCGGGCGTGCTCGACTGCCAGGGCTGCGCGGCGTAGATCGTGCTGCACCCGCCCCCGGTCGCACCTTCGAGGAACTTGCTCTTGGCCAGTTCCCCGTCGCCGTCCCAGACCGTCTCGCTCGCGCGTTTGCCCGCGCCGGTGAGCTTCAGCGAGGTCCCGCCGACCGAGACGACCGTGGGCAGCGATGCGGGGATGTTCGGCCGCGGCGGGCGTGGCGGCACGCGTTCTTCCTTGAAGTAGACCCAGCCGTCCCAGCCGAAATCGCCCGTCGCGGCGGCGATCACCACGCCCGGATGGTTGTAGGCCGCTTCGGCCGCGGGGACTTCGGCCTCGGCGCCACCGTAGGAGTTCGAGACCTCCGTCGCTCCGAGCGCGACCGCCCTGTTGGTCGCTTCCGCGAGGTTCGTGAATTCGGGGTTCTTCGCCTCGACGAGCACGATCTTGCACGTCCAGCAGGAGGCGTGCACGGCCTCCACGTCGAGCGACTCCTCCACCGACCAGCCGGTTTTGTCGGGCGCGGGGAGCGAGGTGGTTTCGCCCGACTGCCCCACCTTCTTGAAGCACTTGTTCGCTTCGGTGCATTCGGGGAGCCCATATTCGCTGTCGAATTCGCTCAGGTCCGATTCGATGTTCGGATCGTCGTAGGCGTCGACGATCCCCACTGTCTGGCTGCTCGCTTCCGCTTCGGGGTCGTAGCCGTAGGCGCTCGCGAGCTCCAGCGGCGTCAGCCCACCGGCCGGGCCCGAGGTCGCCGCGCCGTTCCCGCGCAGAAACGGGTGCACTCCGGGGGCGTCCGCTTCGGAGGCGGGGACGGGCCGGCGAACGAGCGCGAAGCAGGTCGCTTCGCCGGGCTTCGGGCGGCCGCAGGCGGGTTCGACGCGCGCGTAGCCCAGCTTCGGGAGCGGCGCCGAGAAAGCGGGCGAGGCGAGCGCGGTGAGGAGCACGAGGACGGCGGCGAGCGCGAGGCAGGCAGACGTCCCGCGCACGGGGGCGTGCGCCTCTCGTGAATCCATTCTCCGAGCCCCCTCCAGGGCAGCTCAACCAGGGTTTCCGGGCCTTGCGCGCCGAAACGTACCAGAGCTACTGCGGATCGACGTCGACGCTGAAGCTCACCCCCGCATGAGCTCGATCGGCTGCGACCGTCGCGACCGCTGCGCCCACCGCAGCGACCGCCGCGCGGCGACGAGGCGTCTTGACCACGAGCACCTGGCGCTCGCGCCCACGCAGCCGAAACAGCGGCGCGGGCCCGAGCACGGACTCCGCGGGCCGATCCGCGCCCGCTGCCGCGACCGGAGCGGACGCGGCGAGCGCCGCGAGCAACCGCTCGCGCACCGCGCTCGCAGCCGCGCGCGCGGGTCCCTGCTGCTCGGCGCCGAGCACGATACGGATCAGGTGACCGAAGGGCGGATAGCCGAGCGCGCTGCGGCGCTCGAGCTCCTCCTCCAGGAACGAGGCGCTGTCGTGCTCGGCCGCGTGGCGGATCGCGCGCGCGTCGGGGGCGATCGTCTGCACGAGCACCCGCCCCGCACCACCGCGTCCGGCGCGACCGGCGAGCTGGGCGATCAGGGCGAAGGTGCGCTCCTCCGAGCGGAAGTCGGGGAAGCGCAGCGTCGCGTCCGCGTCGAGTACGACTCCAAGCACCACATCGGGGAAGTCGTGCCCCTTCGCGACCATCTGCGTGCCGATCAGCGCCCCGCTCGCAGCCGCCTCGAAGTTCGCGAGCACCGCCCCGGGCTCGGCGGCCTCGCCGGCTCCGAGCACGTCTGCGTCGAGTCGGAAGACGGGGAAGTCGCCGTCATCGAGCAGCCCGGAGAGCTCGTGCGCGAGCCGCTCGGTTCCGGCGCCGTGACGCGCGACCGAGGAGGAGCCGCAGTCCGGGCAGTGCGCGGGTGTCGGCTCGCGGTGCCCGCAGTGGTGACAGGCCACGAACCCTCCCGCGCGGTGCAGGACGAGCGCGACATCGCATTCCGGGCAGCTCCATACGCGCCCGCAGTCGCCGCAGGAGATGAAGTTCGACCAGCCGCGCCGGTTGAGCAGCACGATCGCCTTGCCGCGGCTGTCGCGCACCTCCGCGAGCGCCGCCGCGGTGACGGGGTGCAGGCCGGGGCGCTGGCCGCGCATGTCGAGGACCGAGACGGGTGGGAGCGGACGGCCGTCGACGCGCCGGGGCAGGCTCAGCGCGGGCATCCGCCGCACGCTCTCCGGGCGCGGGGTCGCGCTGCCCGCGAGCAGCAGCGCGCCGCTCCGCGAGGCGCGCTCGGCGGCGACGTCGCGGGCGTCGTAGCGGGGGTCCCCTTCGTGCTTGTAGGAGGAGTCGTGCTCCTCGTCGAGGACGATCAGCCCGAGGTCGGAGATCGGGGCGAAGACGGCCGAGCGCGGCCCCACGCAGACGCGCGCCTCGCCCTCGCGCAGGCGCCGCCACTGCTCGTAGCGCTGTCCGGGGGTGAGCCGCGAGTGCAGCACGGCGACGGTCTCTCCGAAGCGCTCGACGAAGCGCGTCACGATCTGGGGCGTGAGCGCGATCTCGGGCACGAGCACGATCGCTCCCTGTCCGCGCTCGAGCGCGGCCGCCGCCGCGCGCAGGTAGACCTCGGTCTTGCCCGAGCCCGTCACTCCGTGCAGCAGCATCTGTCGAGCGCCGGGCTCGGCGATCGCCTCCAGCAGCGGTCCCAGCACCTCGCTCTGGTCCGCACTGAGCGCGGGCGGGGTCGCGCTCGCCGCACCGACCGCGCGGTGCTGCGGCTTCGCTGAGACGCGGCGGCGACGGCCGCTGAGGCGTTTCGCCGCGCCCGGGGGGAGCACCAGGCCGAGCGCGCGGGCAAAGGTCGAGCAGTACTCCGCCGCAACCCACTCGGCGAGTGCGATCAGCTCCGTCGGGACGCCGAGGTCGAGCACCCGCACGGGTTCGAGCAGGCGCTCGGTGGGGACATCCGTGCGCTCGCTCACGCCGACGACGACGCCGAGGATCTCGCGGCGCCCGAAGGGAACGACGAGCATCGAGCCGATCTCGACCTCCTCGCGCAGCTCCTCGCCGAGCAGGTAATCGAACGGTCCGCGCAGCGTGCGGGCCGTCGTTATCGGCTCTACGAGGGCGATTACGGGTGCTTCTGGGGGTGCCGAAAGCGGCTGGATCGGGGCGGAGACTCCCACCACCCCGACCCTAGAGGGCGTTGCGGTCAGAGACCGGCGGCGGCGCGCAGCGCGTCGGCCTTGTCGGTGCGCTCCCAGGTGAAGTCGCTGTCCTCGCGCCCGAAATGCCCGTAGGCCGCGGTCTTCTGGTAGATCGGACGGTGCAGGTTGAGCTCCTCGCGGAACGAGCCCGGGCGAAGGTCGAAGACGTCGCCGACGGCCTTCACTATCTGCCCTCGCCCGATCGTCTCCGTGCCGAAGGTCTCGACCATCACCGAGACCGGGTGCGCCACGCCGATCGCGTAGGCGACCTGGACCTCGGCGCGGTCCGCGAGCCCGGCGGCGACGATGTTCTTCGCCACCCAGCGCGCGGCGTAGGCCGCGGAGCGGTCGACCTTCGAGGGGTCCTTGCCCGAGAACGCGCCGCCGCCGTGGCGGGCCATGCCGCCGTAGGTGTCGACGATGATCTTGCGCCCGGTGAGCCCCGCGTCCCCGACGGGTCCCCCGATCACGAAGCGCCCCGTCGGATTGACGAGGAAGTTCCGGCGCAGCTTGTCGGCGTCGTAGAGGTCCTTCGGGAGGATCGGCTCGACGACGTGCTCCCAGAGGTCGTCGGGGATCAGCTTCTCCGCTCCCTCGCCGTGCTGGGTGGAGATCAGGAGCTTCTCGATCTCGACGGGCTTCCCGTCCACGTAGCGCACGCTGACCTGGGTCTTGCCGTCGGGGCGCAGGTAGTTGAGCGTCCCCGCCTTGCGCACGGCCGCGAGGCGCTCGGCGAGACGGTGGGCGAGCGAGATCGGCAGCGGCATCAGGGCGTCCGTCTCGTTGCAGGCGTAGCCGAACATCATTCCCTGGTCGCCCGCCCCCGCGACGTCGAGCTCGTCCTCGTCGCTTGCGTCGGTGCGTGCCTCGTAGGCCTTGTCGACCCCCTGCGCGATGTCCGGCGACTGCTTGTCGATCGCGTTGAGCACCGCGCAGGAGTCTGCGGAGAAGCCGAGATCGGCGTCGGTGTAGCCGATCCGGCGCACCGTCTCACGGGCGATTTCCTGGATGTCCACGTAGGTGTCGGTCGAGATCTCGCCTGAGACCACGATCAGACCGGTGTTCACGAGGGTCTCGCAGGCGACGCGACCGTAGGGGTCGTCCTTCATCACCGCGTCGAGCACGCCATCGGAGATCTGGTCGGCGATCTTGTCGGGGTGTCCCTCCGTGACCGACTCGGAGGTGAAGAGGAACTCTGTGTCGGAAAGCTCAGTCATGACGGGGTGGTTGGGCTCCAGGGTTCGTCGGCAGGCCGGGGGATACGGCGCCGCCGGGCTTGGCGAAGGGTGGTCAGTCTACGCGGCGTGGGCGCGCCCACGCTGACCGCGCTCGACGAAGTCGATGATCAGCGGGATGCCCTCCATCGAATAGCGGGCCCGCAGGCGGTTCTCGAGATAGTAGGCGTAGTCGCGCGTCACCCGGCCCCGCGAGTTGACCTGGATCGCGAAGCGGGGCGGTCGCTCTCCGATCTGCGCCATGTAGATCAGCTTCAGGCGATGGCCGTCCGCGCCGCGACGGGAGCCGACCGGGGGCTGGCGCGCCTGCGTCGCCTCGGAGAGGAAGCGGTTGAGCTCGGGGGTCGGGATCCTGCCCGCCATCCGGTCGCCGAGCGTGATCGCCTCGGTGAGCAGCCGCGAGACGTTGCGCCCGCTCTTCGCGCTCACCGTGAGCACGCGGGGACGCAGCCTGAGCTTCTCCGCCACGCGGCCGCGCTCGTGCTCGAGGTCGAGCCGCACGGGCTGGTCCTCCTCCTCACCCGCAGACGCCTGCAGGTCCCACTTGTTGAGCACGATCGCGGTCGCGCAGCCCGCCTTCATCGCGAGCTCGGCGACACGGAGGTCCTGCGCGGTCACGCCGTCGCTCGCGTCGCAGACCACGAGGGCGACGTCCGCGCGCTCCGCCGCGCGCTGCGAGCGCAGAGCGGTGTAGTACTCGATCGAGTCCGAGACCTTCGACTGGCGGCGCATCCCCGCGGTGTCGATCAGGGTCAGACGGCGATCGCCCACGAGCAGCGGCATGTCGATCGCGTCGCGGGTCGTTCCCGCCACGTCTGAGACGATCACGCGCTCCTCGCCCAGGAAGCGGTTGACGAGCGAGGACTTGCCCACGTTCGGGCGCCCGATCACCGCGAGCCGGACGGTGTCGTCCTCCTCGCTGTCCTCTCCCGCGGGGAGCAGCTCGACGATGCGGTCGAGCAGGTCGCCCGTGCCGAGCCCCTGCGCGGCGGAGACGGCGAGCGGCTCGCCGAGGCCGAGGCGATGGAACTCCGCCGCGAGCGGCAGGTCCGCCGGGCCGTCGATCTTGTTCGCCGCGACGATGCTCGGGAGCGGCGCCTTGCGAAGCAGGTCCGCCATCTCCTCATCGCCCGGGCGCGCCCCCGCGCGCGCGTCCACCACGAGCACCGCGACGTCCGCTTCGGCGATCCCCGCCTGCGCCTGGGCGCGGATCGAGCCGGCGAGCGGATCCTCGTCCTCGAAGTCCACGCCGCCGGTGTCGATCAGCTTGAAGCGGCGCCCGTTCCACTCGCACTCGAGCTCCTTGCGGTCGCGCGTGACCCCCGGCCGCTCGTGCACGACAGCCTCCCGGCCGCCGGTGAGCCGGTTGATAAGCGAGGACTTCCCCACATTCGGATAGCCGACGATCGCGACCTTGAACACGGGATGAGTATGACCGCGGACCGGACCGCGAGGCGGATCGCCTTCCGACCGCTTTCGACGAAGCGTCCCGTGCTGTGTCTAGCTTGGGGGTTCCGATGCTCGGGTTCCCGCAGAAGAAGCCGCGGCACAGCCGCTGGGCTGCGCGGCTGACCGCGATCGGCGCACTGCTCGCCACACTCGGCTCGGTCACGGCGTCCGCTCCGGCCTCCGCCGACATCCTGCGACTGCACGGAACGGCGGCGAGCGCGCCCGTGTGGGCGGGCTCTCAGGCGCTCGTGCTGCTCGAATCGGGTTCCGGCTACGAGCTGCGCACACTCGACCCCCACGGCGGACCTGGCGGTGCCGCGGTCGAGGTTCCCCACCGCTACGACGAGGTCGCGTTGGCCGGTTCGGCATCGCTTGTGGCGATCGGAGGCGTCTCCGAGGAATGCGACTGCAAGTACCTCGACTACCGAGTGACGCAGGATCAGGTGTTGGCGGCGGGCGCCGGCGCCGTTCCTGTGTGCAGCGCCAGTCGTTGCGTGACAGGTTCCACGTGCCTCCTACCCCCTGCGGGGCCACTCGTTTCGGGCTCGACGCTCGTGTTCGAATCCTGCCAGGCGACTGGAGAACCCTTCAGCGCTGTCGAAGACGGCTCGGGCGGCGCTCCGAGCGCCCTCGCTCAGATCGCCTTTCCCCAATCGCTGGCGGGAGAATGGCTCGTCGGGCTGGGGCCAGGCACCTATTTCCTGCCGAACGGTGCGCAGCCTGAGCTGGTCGAGCGCAACCTCGTGACAGGCGCGGAACCGCTGCGAATCCCGTTGCCCCGCGTTGAGCAGGCGCCTCAGTTCTTCGGTGGCGGAGAATACGCTGCGCTGGCGGGCGTTGAGGAAGACGGCGCGATCGCCTACCTGCTTCCCGGCCACGGGCACCCCCAGCTGTGGACGGCCTCGCCCGCGGCCCCCACACCGCGCCTGATCGGAAGCTCGGCGATCGGCACCGCGCCGCGCGAAGCGCCTCCCGGAGGGCCGTCGCTGGTCGTGAGGCAGGGGCGCGTGGCGCGGCTCGCCGGCAGCGACACCGTGAACGTCGAGACGCTTGCGGGAGCACCGCTCGGCTCGGTTCGCACACGCGCCCTCGAGGGCTTCGACTTCGACGGCACGCACCTCCTGTTGCTCGAAACGCCCTGCAGCGAAAGCTTCCTCGAGACTTGGGCGCCGGGCGAAGCGGCGCCGGTGCTGCCGCGTGGCCGCTGTCCGGCTCCGCGTATCGAAGGCACGCGATTCGCCGTGCACAGCATCCGCGTGAAGCTCGCCTGCCCCACACAGCCGCCGCTGGGCTGCCTTGCCACGAACGTCACCGTCGCCGCGGGGCACGAAGGCTCGGTCTTCGAGCTCGAATCCGTGCCGCGCGCGATGCTCCCCGGTGCCCGCCGAACCGTCGCGATCGGCCTGACACGGGAGGAGCACTCCTGGATTGCGCACCACCGGGGCGCCGTAGTCACGATCGCGGTCGGCGCTGAAGTCGGCGAACCGAGCAGCTACCGGCGCCGCGCGCTCGTGCGGGTGCCCTAGCTCCTCGCCGAGCGCCGTGCGGCCGCCATCGCGGCGATCCGCGCGACCACCTCGTCCACGTCGAGCCCGGTGGTGTCGACCGTTACCGCCCCCTCGGCGGTGCGCAGCGGGCTCACCTCGCGGCTGCGGTCGCGCTCGTCGCGCAGCGTCTGCTCCGCGAGCACCCCCTCGAGATCCGCGCCGAGCTCCTCGGCGCGACGTCTCGCGCGCTCCTTCGGATCCGCGTCGAGGTAGACCTTCAGCTCCGCCTCGGGGGCGACGACCGTGCCGATGTCGCGACCCTCGGCGACCCAGTCGCCGCTGGAGAGCAGCGCGCGCTGCTTGCTCACGAGCGCGGTGCGCACCTCGGGCTCGGCCGCCACCACGGAGGCCTCGCGAGAGACCTCGGGGGCGCGGATCGCGGCGGAGACGTCCTCGCCGTCGAGCAGCACCCGCCCGGCGGTCAGCTCGATGCGCGCGCCGCTCGCGAGCGCGGCGAGGTCCCGCTCGGGGGCGCCGAGCGCGAGCAATGCGACACAGCGGTACATCGCGCCGCTGTCGAGGTACGTGAAGCCGAGCGCGGCCGCGAGGCCCCGGGCGACGGTCGACTTGCCGGCCCCGGCGGGGCCGTCGATCGCGATCACCACGTCAGCTTCTCCCCCGCTTGGCCGTCGCTCACCGGCGCGAACCGGAGAGGCTCAGCAGGTCCGACTCGAAGCCCGGGTAGGACACCGCGGCCGCGTCCATCCCCGTGACCTCCACGCCCTCGCGCGAAGCGAGCCCCGCGACGGCTCCCATCATCGCGAGGCGATGGTCGCCGCGACTGTCGATCGTGCCGCCGCGGAGTCCCCCCGTTCCGCTCACCGCGAAGCCGTCCTCCGTCGCCTCTATCTCCGCTCCGAGGCCGCGCAGCCCCTCGACGACCCCGGCGATCCGGTCGGACTCCTTCACGCGCAGCTCCTGCGCTCCCTCGACGACCGTCTCACCCTCGGCGAAGCATCCGAGCAGCGCGACGAGCGGGAGCTCGTCGATCGCGAGCGGGACCTCCTCGGCGCTCACCCTCGTGCCCTCCAGGGCCCCGTGCGCGATGTCGAGGTCACTCACGGGCTCCTCGGCGGTGAGCTCCTCGCCCTCCTCCTCCAGATCGCCCAGCACGATCCCCCGCATCCTGCGCAGGATCCGAATGAAGCCCGTGCGAGTCCAGTTCACGCCCACGTTCGCGAGCACGAGCCGCGAGCCGGGGACGAGAACACCGGCGGCGATCAGGAAGGCCGCTGAGCTCAGATCGGCAGGGACGGCGACCTGTTCGAGCAGCAGCTCGTCGGCGTTGACGACGGTCACGTGGCGTCCGTTGCGGTGAATCGAGACGCCCGCGCGCAGCAGCATCCGCTCGGTGTGGTCGCGGCTGCGGGTGGGCTCGCCCACCGTCGTCGCGCCGTCCGCGGCGAGACCGGCGAGGAGCAGGCAGGACTTGACCTGGGCGCTCGCCACCTCGAGCTCGTGCGAGACCGCGCGAAGGTGGCGCCCCTCCACGCGCAGGGGCGGGAAGCGCCCGCGGGTGGGCGCGAGATCGGCACCCATCAGGCGCAGCGGCTCGGCGATGCGGTCGACGGGGCGGCGGCGGATCGACTCGTCCCCGTCGAGCGTGAAGCTGCGCCCGTCCTGAGCGGCGAGCCAGCCCGGGAGCAGGCGCAGGAGCGTGCCCGCGTTGCCCACGTCGATCGGCTGCTCGGGTTCGCGCGCCTCGCGCAGCCCCGTGCCGCGGATCACGAGATCGTTCCCGTGCTCCTCGACCAGCGCTCCGAGCGCGCTCACCGCGTCGAGCGTCGAGGTGGTGTCCGCTGCGTGCAGGTAGTTCGCGATCCGCACGGGCTCCGAGGACATCGCGCCGAGCAACGCGGCGCGATGGGAGATCGACTTGTCGGCGGGCGGCGTGACCTTGCCGGTCAGGCCACCCGCGGGCTCGAAGCGAATGTTCATGCGGTGCGCCTCATGCTCTCACGACGGGGAACCCGAGGTCGGCGACGAGCTTCTCGGCGCGCGCGGCGGGCGCCTCGCCGGCGACCCAGAGGGCGACCACCCCCTGACGGTTGTCGCGTGAGGGCGAGAGCACGAGGTCCGCGATGTTCACCCCCGCCTCCCCGAGCACCAGCGCGATCTCCGCGATCACGCCGGGGCGGTTGGGGACGTGAGCGCGCAGCTCGTGCAGAGCCCCGTCGGCACGCCCGCTTCCGAGCAGCGCATCGCGCTGCACGCGCGCACGTCCGATCCACGCCTGCAGCGCCTCGCCGTCACCGGAGGCGAGCATCCCCCGCACCCGATCGAGCCCGGCGCGCAGCTCGTCGATGGCTCCGCTCAGCGCGTCCGCGTTGGCCACGTAGATGTCTCGCCAGATCGCGGGGTTCGCCCCGGCGACCCGGATCGAGTCGCGGAAGCTCGGCCCGACCGCGGGCAGCCGCTCGGCCTGCTCCCCGTCGTGCAGCACGCCCGCGGCCTGGGCGGCGAGCAGGTTGGCGAGCACATGCGGGAGGTGAGAGACATTGGCCATCATGCGGTCGTGGGTCTCCGCGTCGATCGCGACGGGGTGCGCCCCGAAGAGCCTGAGCAGTGCGTGCAGCCGCTCGTAGAGCACGCCCGCGGTGGACTCGCGCTCCGGCGTGAGGTACCAGGTCGCTCCTTCGAAGAGGTCCCCTCGCGCGTGCTCGACGCCCTCGGTCTCCGCTCCGGCGAGTGGGTGACCGCCGATGAAGCGCTCGTCAGCCGCTGCCTCCGCGAGCAGGCGCTTGGTCGAGCCGACGTCGCTCACCACGCATCCCTGCGGCGCGGCTGCGAGCGCCTGCGCAACGGCGGCGGGCAGCGCGCCGACGGGCGCGGCGACGAACACGGCGTCCGCGTCGCGCACGGCGGCGGCGAGATCCCCCGTCTCGCTGTCGAGCGCACCGAGCGCGAGCGCGCGAGCGCGGACCTCCGGGTCGGGGTCGTATCCGCAGACCTCGGCCTGCGCACGGTCACGCGCGGCGAGGCCGATCGAGCCACCGATCAGCCCGACGCCGAGGACGGCGATCCGCATCAGGTCACTGCGAGGCTGTCTGCGCCCCGCGCGCGTCGCGATCGCGGACGGAGTCCGCCAGCCCCTCGAGCACCTCGACAGTGCTCTCCCAGCCGATGCAGCCGTCGGTTATCGACTGCCCGTAGCGAAGCTCGGCGCCTGCGCTGAGATCCTGGCGGCCCGCGACGAGGAAGGACTCGAGCATCACGCCCGCGATCGCGTCGCTGCCCGCGGCGATCTGCGCGCCGACCTCGGCGGCGACGTGCGGTTGGCGCTCGGGGTCCTTGCCGCTGTTGTCGTGGCTCAGGTCGATCATCACGCGGCCCGGAAGACGGGCGGCCTCGAGCAGCTCGAGCGCGGCCGCCACGCTCGCGGCGTCGTAGTTGGGGCTGCCCTTGCCCCCGCGCAGGATCACGTGGCAGTCCGTGTTGCCGCGCGTGTGGAGGATCGCCGGAGTGCCCTTCGGATCGATCCCCGCGAAGGCGTGCGGGACCGCCGCGGCGCGAACCGCGTCGACCGCGACCTGGACGTTGCCGTCGGTGCGGTTCTTGAAGCCGACGGGCATCGAGAGGCCCGAGCCGAGCTGCCGGTGGATCTGGCTCTCGGTCGTGCGCGCCCCGATCGCGCCCCAGGAGACGGCGTCTGCGATGTACTGCGGTGTGATCGGATCGAGGAACTCGCAGCCCACGGGAAGACCCGTGTCGAGCACCCCGAGCAGCACCTCGCGCGCAAGGTGCAATCCCGCGTTGACGTCGCCCGAGCCGTCGAGGTGCGGGTCGTTGATCAGTCCCTTCCAGCCGGTCGTCGTGCGCGGCTTCTCGAAGTACACGCGCATCGCGACCAGCAGCTCGCTGCTCAGCTCACGCGCAAGCGGGGCCAGGCGCGCGGCGTACTCGAGCGTCGCCGCGGGGTCGTGCACGCTGCACGGACCCACCACCACGAGCACCCGCTCGTCCACCCGGTCGAGAACGGCGTGGACCTCGCTGCGCCCGCGGATCACGACCTCTTCCTGCTCGCCGCTGAGCGGCATCTGATCGAGCAGCGATTCGGGTGCGAGCAGCGGCACCACCTGATCGATGCGGCTGTCGCGCACGTTCTCGGCTCCGCTCAGCGCGGAGCCGATCGGCTCAGGCAAGAGCTCGCTCCTTCCCGGACGGACCCGGGGCCGAGCCCGCGAGCGCTTTGCCCGCGAGCGCCGCGGCGCGCTCGACGGCGAGCGCGTACTCGGCGAAATCCTCGCTGCGAAGCTGCTGGGGACCGTCGCAGATCGCCTCGTCCGGGTTCGGGTGGACCTCGACGATGATCCCGTCCGCTCCCACGGCCGCCGCGGCGAGCGAGAGCGGTGTGACGAGATCGCGCCGCCCGGCGGCGTGGCTCGGGTCGATGATCACGGGCAGGTGCGAGAGCTCCTTGAGCACGGGTACCGCCATCAGGTCGAGCGTGAAGCGGTAGGCGGTCTCGAAGGTGCGGATCCCGCGCTCACAGAGCATCACGTTCGGGTTGCCTTCCTTGAGGATGTACTCCGCCGCCATCAGCAGCTCGTCGAGCGTCGCGGAGAGGCCGCGCTTGAGCAGCGCGGGGCGCCCGGAGCGGCCCACCTCGGCGAGCAGCGGGTAGTTCTGCATGTTGCGAGCGCCGATCTGCACGACGTCCGCGACCTCCATCACCGCGTCGATGTCGCCCACGTCCATCAGCTCGGTGACGATCGGCAGGCCGGTCTCCGCCTTGGCCTCGGCGAGCAGCCGCAGGCCCTCCTGGCCGAGGCCCTGGAAGGCGTAGGGGCTCGTTCGGGGCTTGTAGGCCCCGCCGCGCAGCATCGTCGCACCGGCGTCGCGAACGGCGCGCGCCGTGTCGAGCGTTTGCGCGCGCGACTCGACCGTGCAGGGTCCGGCGATCAGGGCGAAGTTCGTCCCGCCGACCTTGCGTCCCGCGATCTCGAGCACCGATCGCTCGCCGTGGGTCATCTGCGCGGAGGCGAGCTTGTAGGGCTTCAGGATCGGCATCACCCGATCGACCCCGGGCTGTCCCTCCAGCCCCATGCTCTCGACGCTCACGTCCTGCTCGACGTCGCCGATCGCACCGATCACGCTGACGCGAGCGCCGCGGATCCGGTGAGCGAGAGCGCCCGCGCTCTCGATCTTCTCGACGACCGCCTGCACCTCCTCCTCAGTGGCGGTCTCCTTCATCACGATCATCATCAACTCATCCTTTCACCGACGTGCGGAAATGTTAGGGCTGGCCTGCGCGCCGTCCTGTGACGGAGCCGTGAGCTGAGAGCGCGTGGAGCGCCCGTTGGGGGCGGCGCCTGGTCCCGGAGGGACTCTTTGGGACGCGCCCGCTCACGCCGGGCGTCGGTCCTGGCGCCTAGCTAAATCGCCAGGCGTAGCCGAACGACCAGAGGTAGGCGAAGGAGGTGCTGCTGGTGATGTTCGCGCTGAGACTCATCGGTCGTTCTGAAGAGCGTTTGTAGCAGACGCTCGGAGCGGAGTAAAGCGCTGGTGACTCAGAGCAGCTCGGCGAGCGCGTCGAGGAAGCGCCGGTTCTCCTCGGGCAGACCGTAGGTCACGCGCAGCGCGGGCGTCGGGCTGCCGAGCGCGCTGCCGCCGCGCACGAGGATCCCGCGTTCGGCGAGACCGCTCATGATCTGCTGCTCGTCGCGCCCCTCGCCGAGCGAGAACCAGCAGAAGTTCGCCTGTGACTCCGCGGGCTCGAGGCCGAGCGCGCGCAGCCGCTCATCGACGGAGATCCGCTCCGCGACGGTGCGCGTGACCCGCTCGGTGACCGCGTCCTGGTGGGACGAGCGCCTCGACCGCCGCCGCCTGGGCGAGCGCGTTGCAGAAGAAGGGCTGGCGCACCTGGTCGAGCGCGCGCGGCAGCTCGTCCGAGCCGCAGAGCGCGAAGCCCACGCGCAGGCCGCAGAGCCCGTAGACCTTCGAGAAGGTCCTGCAGCAGAACGAGGTTCGGGTGGGCGTCGAGCAGCTCCAGCGATGCGTCGGGGTCCTCGAGCAGGTTGAACTCGCAGTAGGCCTCGTCGAGGATCACGCAGACCTGCGGCGGTACCTGCTCGACGAACGCGCGGATCTGCGCGAGCCCGATCGCGGTGCTCGTCGGGTTGTTCGGGTTGCAGACGATCGCCAGTCGCGTGGCGACGGTGATCTCGCGGAGCATCGCGGGCAGGTCGTGACGCTGCTCGGAGTCGAGCGGGACGGTGACCGCGCGAGCGCCAGAGGCCGCGGCGAGGTGCGGGTAGACCGAGAAGGAGGGCCAGGCATAGAGAACCTCGGCGCCGGGCTCCAGCAGCGCCTCGCCCGCGGCGAGCAGCACGTCGCACGAGCCGTTGCCGATCGCGATCCGCGAGGCGGGGATCTCGTAGCGCTCGGAGAGCTTCTGCCGCAGCGCCGTGTTCGCGGGGTCGGGGTAGCGGTTCAGCCGCCCAAGCGCGCCCTCGATCGCCTCGCGCACGGCGGGCAGCGGCGGGAACGGCGACTCGTTGCTCGCGAGCAGCGCGAGCTCGGCGGGCTTGGCGTAGCCCCCCGCGGCGGGGTAGACCGGGATCCTGCCGGATCCGCTCTGAGAACTCGAGCGACACGCGCTTATTGTGCCGCGTGCAGGTCGGCGCGCAGCGCGCGCGTGTCGCGCAGGTAGACGTGCTCGGGAACGTGGCTCTCGGGCGCGTGGTAGTGGATCAGCACCCGGATCACCATCGGCATCGAGCCGGGCACGGGGATCTCCTGCGCGCAGAGCAGCGGCACGCGGTCGAAGCCGAGCGCGCGAGCGGCGACGGCGGGGAACTCGGCGTCGAGGTCGCCGGTCGCGGTGAAGACGCAGCTCACCACGTCCTCGGGGCTGAGCTCGTTGCGCTCGATGATCGCCGCCAGCAGCTCGGTCGTGGCGCTGAGGATCTCGGCGGCGTCGTTCTGCTCGACGTTGACGGCGCCGCGCAGGGCGAAGAGTCGCATGGGGGCGATTCTATGAGCTCGACTCAGAGCGCAGGCGCTCGATCTCGGCGGCGCGCAGCCGCCGGTGCGCGCCCGGCGCGAGCCTGCCGAGGCGCAGCGGGCCGAAGGCGATCCGCGTGAGCTCGATCACGGGATGCCCCACCGCCTCGCACATCCGCCGCACCTGATGGTTGCGCCCTTCGCTGATCGTCAGTTCCAGCTCGTCCGGTCCGACGGTGCGTGACGCGCGCGGGACCCGTGCGCCCGTCCTCGAGCTCCACACCCTCGCGCAGCCTGCGCAGCGCGCGCGCGCTCGACCGATCCCCCGCCGACCCGCACGCGGTAGGTCTTCGGCACCTCATAGCGCGGGTGGGTGAGGCGGTTCGCGAGCTCGCCGTCGTTGGTGAGCAGGATCAGCCCGCTGCTGTCGATGTCGAGGCGACCGACCGGGTAGAGCCGCATCCCCGTGTCCTCGACCAGCGAGATGCACCGTGGCCCTGCCGTGAGTGTCGCTGGCGGTCGAGACGACGCCCACGGGCTTGTTGAGCATGTAGATCGCGCGCGGCTCGGGGCCGCCGAGCTCCTTGCCGTCGACGCTGACGGGCTCCTCGCCGACGTCGTGCGCCGGGTCGGTGACGACGCGCCCGGCGACGCGAACGCGACCTTCGGCGACGATCGTCTCGGCCGCGCGCCGGGAGGCGACGCCCGCGTGGGCGAGCCGCTTGGCGAGCCTCATAGTGCGCGCTCGGGTATCGGTGCCATCGGCTGCAACCATAGGGAGACCCGGCTCGCAGCCGGGCATCTCGACATGGACCTCCAACTTCTCGACAAGACGCTCGGCGAGCTCGGCGAGCGGCCGTTCCGCGCGCGCCAGGTCTGGTCGTGGGCGGCCCGCGGAGCGCAGGGCTACGAGCAGATGACCGATCTCCCCTCCGCGTTGCGCGAGCAGCTCGACGCTCGTGTTCCCTTCTCCTCACTCTCGCTGGAGCACGAGGCGACCTCCCGCGACGGCACGGTCAAGGCGCTGTTCGCGACCGCGCGAGCGCCGGCCCCTGGAGGCGGTGTTGATGCGCTACCGCGCTGGCGCACGCGGCAGCGGCGAGGGGCGTCGCTCGATCTGCGTGTCCTCGCAGTCGGGCTGCCCGCTCACCTGCCGCTTCTGCGCGACGGGCGCGATGAAGTTCGGGAGGAACCTCACCGCTTCGGAGATCCTCGACCAGGCGCTGCACTTCCGCCGCGTGGAAGCGATCGACCACTGCGTGTTCATGGGGATGGGCGAGCCGATGCTCAACCTCGACGCGGTGCTCGAAGCGTGCGAGCGCCTGCCCGAGATCGGTGTGACCCACCGCCGCACCACGATCTCCACGGTCGGCTGGATCCCGGGGATCGAACGGCTCGCCGAGAGCGACATGCCGATAAGGCTCGCGCTCTCGCTGCACGCCGCCGACGAATCGCTGCGCAGCGAGCTGATGCCCGTCAACGAGCGCTATCCGCTGAGCGAGGTGATCGAGGCATGCCGCGCCTTCTACGCCAGGCGCCGCCGGCGCGTGTTCATCGAGTACGTGATGCTCGCCGGGGTCAACGACCGCTTCGAGCAGGCACTCGCGCTCGCGCGCGTGCTTCAGGCCGGCGGGAACCGCGAGCGGCCGGTCTTCAAGGTCAACCTGATCCCCTTCAACCCGAGCGGCTCGGAGTACGCGGGCTCCTCGCGCGAGTCGATCGCGGCCTTCCGCCACGCGCTCGAGTCGCGCGGGGTTCCCGTCACCGTGCGTCTGACGCGCGGGCGCGACATCGACGCGGCCTGCGGGCAGCTCGCCGCGCGGGCGGGGCAGGCCGGCCCCGACGCGGAACGGGCCGGCCTGCGCGAGGTGTCGGCTCCCTAGGGGACTGCGACGATGAAGCCCTCGCCCGTCGTCAGCGGGGCTTCCGCCGCCTCCAGCTCGTAGCCGCCGGGGCACTGCGCCGCACCGATCACCGCGATCGTCTGGCCGGTTCCGGCGGAGGTGACGAGGATCGGGTGGCCGGCAACCGCCGGCGTCAAGCAGTACTTCCCCGGAGTCGGTTCACTCACCGATGAGAAGCCCGAGTTGCTGAGGAAGGTCGGGTTGCCCGCGCCGCTGATCACGACGCTTCCGAAAGCGATCGCGCTCCCCGCGGCCCCCGGAGCCCCCGGCGCACCGGCCGCTCCAGGCGCTCCGGGCGCTCCGGGCGCGCCTTTCGCCCCGGCGTTCCCCTTCAGTTCCTTGAGCACCTTCGGGCTGATCTGCTTCTTGTTGTTGATGAGGTAGTGGGTGGCCGCAAGAGCGCCACCGCTCATCGAGAACACCAGCGCGAGCGTTGCCGCGACGTTGGCGTAGGTGAGCCGTCTACCGAACTTTGAGAACACGAGACTTCCCTTCCTGGGGGGTTGACGGCGCCACCCTAGACCGGCGAGTCCCAGCGGGAAAGCGCTCCACACGTACGATTTGCGTATGCGGGATCGACGCTCCCGACCAGTCGAGCGCCGCGGGATCGCGCTCGACCCCGCCGTGAGGAGGCCGGGCCTAGTCCTCGAGCACGGCGAGGACGTTCCCCGCGGGGTCGCGGAACCACGCGATCGGCGGTCCGCCGGGGTTGCGCGAGATACCGCGATCGTCCTGGCCGAAGCCCTCGTAGCGGATCGTCTCGACGCCCGCCGCGCTGAGCTCGTCGACGGCGCGCTCGATGTCCTCGACGGCGAAGTTGAGGATCGTGAAGACCGCGGGCGTGTGGTCCTGCTTCGGGTAGACGATCACCTCGTAGTCGTCGGCGAGGTGCAGCGTGAGCAGCCCGTTCTCCATCTGCTGGACCTCGATGCCGAGCTGACCCGAGTAGAAGTCGTGCGCGGCCGCGATGTCGTCGACCGAGAAGCCGCTGAAGGCGCGCCTCGTGGAGAGCATCAGCCCTCCGGTCCCCCACCGCGCGCCTCTCCGGCACGCATCAGGCGCTCGCGCAGCTCCTCCTGCTCCTCCGGGCTCGGGTCCCAGCGGGCGACGTCCGGGAGCTCGTCGAGCGCGCGCAGCCCGAACAGCTTGAGGAACTGCGTGGTCGTGCGGTACTGCAGCGCGCCGAACTCCGAGTGCCCCGCCTCCTCGATCAGGCCGCGGTCGAGCAGCGTGGCGGTCGCGGAGTCCGCGCTCACACCGCGGATACGCGCGATCTCCGGGCGCGAGATCGGCTGCAGGTAGGCCACGATCGCGAGCGTCTCCGCCTGCGCGGGCGTGAGCGTGGCGATCCGCGGACGGCTGAAGAGCCGCCGTGCGGCCTCCTCGGAGGCGGGGTCGCTCGCGAGCGTGAAGCCACCGCCGAGCTCGCGCAACGTGATCCCGCGCAGGCCGGGCGCGTACTGCTCGGAGAGCAGTGCGAGCGCGGTGCGCACGGCGCCCTCCCCCACCTCGCAGGCCTCCGCGAGCTCCGCGGGGCTGAGCGGCTCGGCGGAGAGGAAGAGCAGTGCCTCGACGGTGCGTGCGAGCTCCGGCGCGCGTGCGTGCACGTCGACGATCCGCTCGCGCTCCGGCTGCTCGCCGAGCTCCGGGTCGGCTTCGCCCTCGAGCGCGACGGGGGGCTCCGGGTCGTGCCCAGGGGGAACACGCTCATCCAGCGAGCGTAGCGGCCGACGACACAGCGGTACCCGGCGAGGGAGTTCTCGCGCTGACCGAGATCTCGCCGAAGCTCTGATCCTGCTCCCATCCGGCCTCGCCGAGTTTGTAGAGCTCGAGCAGCGCGAAGAGGGTGACCGCGACCGTCATCCGGTCCGCGCCCGCGACGGCCTCGTCGAAGCTGAAGGCACCGCGGCGCAGCAGGCCACGCAGGTGCGCGAGGCGCTCCGCGACGCTCACACGCGGCACGCCGATGTGCCGCAGGCTGATCTGCGGGGGCATCGTGAGCAGCCTGCCGATCGCCGCCCCGAGCACCTCCGGGCTCTCGGAGCCGTCGGCCGCGGGAAGGATCCGGCGGCGCATTCCGGGGGGCAGCGGCGCCTCGCGGAAGCGCACGCCCTGCTCGGAGTCGAGCAGCCCGCGCAGGTAGTCGGAGGCGGAGCGGTAGCGCGCCGCGTCGAGCATCCGCGCGAGCAGCTCCTCCGCGGCCTGCTCGGGCTCGATGTCGAGCAGCTCGTCCTCATCGCCGCTGAGCATCAGCCGCGACTTCAGCTCGAGCAGCGCGGCGATCAGCACGATGAACTCGGTCGCAGCCTCCAGATCGAGCTCGCCACGATCCTCGAGGTGGTCGAGGTAGGCGAGCACGACGTCGGCGAGGGCGAGCTCGAGCAGATCCACCTCTTCGCGCAGGACGAGCGTCAGGAGCAGATCGAACGGGCCGCTGAAGACGTCCAGGTCGAGGTCGAGCGAGGCGAGGCTCACGGCTCGCACCGTATCGCCAGCACCCGATGCGACCGCGCAGCGTCCGGGGCTGAGGGCAAAAGCCCTGCTATTCGGGGGGCGACTGGGCCCCGGGAGGCGTACCCACGCCCATCCGCTCGCGCACCTCGGCAAGCGTCACCGAGGCGATCTCGCGGGCGCGATCCGCACCCGCGGCGAGCACCCGCTCGAGGCCCGCCTCGTCGGCGCGCAGCTCGCCGTATCGCTCCTGGACCGGGGCGAGGTAGGAGACGACCCCCTCGGCGACGGCCGCCTTGAAGTCCCCGTAGCGCGAGTGGGCGTGCTCGGACTCGACCTGCTCGGGGGTGCTCGCGCTGACGGCGGCGAGGATGTCGATCAGGTTCGCGATCCCCTCCTTGCCCTCGCCGCGGCGCACCTCGCTGCCGGAGTCGGTGACCGCGCTTTTGATCTTCTTCTCGATCTTCTTCGGCTCGTCGAGCACGTAGACCGTGCCCTGCTCGGAGCCACCCGTGGTGGACATCTTCTTCGAGGGGTCCTGGAGGTCCATGATCCGCGCACCGACGGAGGGCATGCGCAGCTCGGGGACGACGAGCACCTCCTCGCCCGCGCCGAAGCGGCGGTTGAAGTTCTCGGCGACGTCGCGCATCAGCTCGACGTGCTCGCGCTGGTCCTCGCCCACGGGCACCTCGTGCGCACGGTAGGCGAGCACGTCCGCGGCCATCAGGACGGGGTAGAAGAGCAGCCCCGCCGAGACCAGCTGGCGCTGAGCCTCGGACTTGTCCCGGAACTGGTGCATGCGTTGCAGGCGCCCGAGTTCGGTCACGCTCGAGAGCAGCCAGGTGAGCTCGGTGTGCTCGTGGACGTCGCTCTGGCGGAAGAGGATGCAGCGCGCGGGGTCGAGCCCGGCGGCGAGCAGGATCGCGGTCGTGTCATAGAGGCGTTCGCGCAGCTCGGCGGGGTCGTAGGCGACGGTGAGCGCATGGAGGTCGACGATGCAGAAGATCCCCTCGCCGCGCTCCTGGCTCGTGACGTACTGCGCGATCGCGCCGATGTAGTTGCCGAGGTGCTTGCGCCCCGTGGGCTGGATGCCGGAGAAGATCCTCATCGGTGCGTAGTTCTAGGGGGCGGGCGCGGGCTCCTGCCCCGCTGGCCGGATGCGTCTAGGCGCCGCGCCGCCGCAGAGTGGCGTCGCTCAGCCAGGGGGCGTCCCAGCCCGTATCGGCCTGGTTGACGTTCGTCCCGGGTGGAACGATCTCGTCGATCCGGTCGAGCACCTCCGCGGGCAGGACGGGGCGCTCGAGCGCGGGGAGCTGGCTCTGCAGCTGCTCCATCGTGCGCGGCCCGATGATCGCCGCGCTCACCGCGGGGTGAGAGGTCACGAACCCGAGCGACATCTCGATCAGCGAGAGGCCGGCTCCCTCGGCGACCTCGCCGAGCGCCTGGGCGGCCTCGAGCTTGGCCTGGTTTCCCGGGAGCGTCATGTCGTAGCGCGAGGGAAGCATCTGCGCGCGGCGGCTGTCGCCGGGCGACTCGCCGCCCTTGGAGTAACGGCCCGACAGCCAGCCGCCGGCGAGCGGGCTCCAGGGGATCACGCCCATGCCGTACTGCTCGCAGACCGGGAGCACGTCCTTCTCGACCGAGCGGATCAGCATCGAGTAGGGCGGCTGCTCGCAGAGGAAGCGCTCGCGGCCGCGCCGCTCGGCCGACCACTGCGCCTGCACGATCTGCCAGGCGGGGAAGGTCGAGGAGCCGATCGCGCGCACCTTGCCCGCTTGGACGAGCTCGCTCAGCGCGCCGAGCGTCTGATCGATGTCGGTGTCGAGCTCGGGGCGGTGGATCTGGTAGAGGTCGATCCAGTCCGTTTTCAGCCTGCGCAGGCTGTTCTCGACCTCTTTGACGAGCCAGCGGCGCGAGTTCCCGAACTCGTTCGGGTCCTCGTCGTGCATCTTGCCGTGGGCCTTCGTGGCGAGCACGACCGACTCACGCCGGCCCCCCGCGAGCGCCTTGCCCACGATCTCCTCCGACTCACCCCGCGAGTAGACATCGGCGGTGTCGATGAAGTTGATGCCCGCGTCGAGCGCGGCGTGGATGATCGCGACGGAGTCCTCGTGGTCGGTGTTGCCCCAGGCGCCGAACATCATCGCGCCGAGGCAGAGCGGGCTCACCGCGATACCCGTGCTGCCGAGTTTGCGGTGCTCCATCAGGCTGAGGCCGGCACGGAGCTCCGGCCGATCCTCTCGTCGGCCTCGCGGATCACGGGGTTCTTCGCCGCGGCCACCTCGTCCAGGCGGCGGACGGGGGTGGTGTAGGGAGCCTGCATCGCGATCTCCGGGTCCTCCGCGGCCTCGGCGAGGATCGCGGCGATCGCGGCGGCGAAGGCGTCGAGCGTCTCCTTCGTCTCGGTCTCGGTGGGCTCGACCATCAACGCCTCGTCGACGAGCAGCGGGAAGTAGACGGTGGGCGGGTGGAACCCGTAGTCGAGCAGGCGCTTGGCGAGATCGAGCGTCTTTATCTTCAGGTTGCGCTTCATCGGTCCTCCGGAGAGGACGAACTCGTGCATGCAGAGCTCGCCGTACGCGAGCGGCAGGTGCTCGTCCACCCCGAGCTCGCGCAGCTTCGCGAGCAGGTAGTTCGCGTTCAGCACGGCGATCTCCGATGCGTCCTTCAGACCGTCCGCGCCGAGCGAGCGGATGTAGGCGTAGGAGCGCACGAAGCAGCCGTAGTTCCCGTGGAACCCACGCAGACGCCCGATCGTCTTCTCGCGCTGTTCGTCGAGCTCGAAGCTCCCGTCCTCGCCCCGGGCCACCACGGGCACCGGGAGGTAGGGCGCGATCCGCTCTGAGACCGCGATCGGGCCGGAGCCGGGACCGCCGCCGCCGTGCGGCTGGGTGAAGGACTTATGCAGGTTGAAATGGACGATGTCGAAGCCCATGTCGCCGGGACGTGAGAGCCCCATCACCGCGTTGAGGTTCGCGCCGTCGTAGTAGAGCGTCGCGCCCACCCCGTGCACGATGTCCGCGATCTCGGCGATGTTCGCGTCGAACAGACCGAGCGTGTTGGGATTGGTGAGCATCAGGCAGGCGACGTCCTCGCCCGCCTTCGCGCGAAGGTCGTCGAGGTCGATGCCCCCCTGCGCGTTGGTCGCGAGCTTGACGACCTCGAGGCCCGCCATCGTGACCGTCGCGGGGTTCGTGCCGTGCGCCGTGTCGGGGGTGAGCACCTTGCGGCGGTCCTCGCCGCGATCCTCGTGGTAGGCCCGCGTGAGCAGCACCCCGGCGAGCTCGCCGTGCGAGCCCGCGGAGGGCTGCAGGCTCACGTGGGGCAGCCCGGAGATCTCGCCCAGCGCGTGCTGGAGGTTCCACATCAGCTCCAGCGCGCCCTGCGAGCGCTCGGCGTCCTGCAGCGGGTGCAGGCGACTGTGCCCGGGCAGCGCGGCGGCGCGCTCGTGCAGTCGCGGGTTGTGCTTCATCGTGCAGGAGCCGAGCGGGTAGAAGCCCGAGTCCAGATCGAAGTTGCGCTTGGAGATGCCCACGTAGTGACGCACGATCTCGGGCTCTGAGATCTCGGGGAGGCGCGGCGGGGTCTTGCGCCGCAGGCGCTCGGGGAGGGCCTCGGCGGGGAGCTCGGGCACGTCGAGCTCGGGACACACGAAGGCGCGCCGGCCCGACGCCCCCTTCTGGAAGATCGTGCGGGCGGACTCGCGCTGCAGCGGCGTCGGAGCGCCCGCCATCACGGGCGGAGCGGTGTGGTGAGCGTGCTGCTCGGGGTGCACCTCGATCGAAGGGTCCGCGTGCAGGTGGTTCTCGTCGATCGGGCTCATGCGGGCACCGCCTCGGCGCTGCGGCTGCGCACCGCAGCCACGGCGGCGCCGAGCACCTCGGCGAGACGGTCGATGTCCGCGCGCGAGCGGCGCTCGGTGATCGCGACGAGCAGCCCGCCGCGATCCTCCTCGCGGCCGGTGAGCGCGTGGAGGTCGGCGCCCGGGTTGACGCCCGCGGCGGCGCAGCGCTCGCGCACCGCGGGAACGTCCGCGTCGAGGCGCAGCGCGAACTCGCGCACGACCGGCCCGGTGTGCAGCTTCTCGATCCCGGGCAGCGCGGCGAGCGTCTCACGCGCGTAGTGCGCCCGGGCTGCCATCAGTTCGCCGATCTCGACGATCCCCGCACGGCCGAGCCACGAGAGGTAGACGACCCCTCCGAGCGCGTTCAGCGCCTGGGCGGTGCAGATGTTCGAGGTGGCCTTCTCGCGGCGGATGTGCTGCTCGCGGGTCTGCAGCGTGAGCACGAAGCCGCGCCGTCCGTCCACGTCGAGCGTTTCCCCCGCGATCCGGCCGGGCATCCGACGCAGGTACTCCTCGCGCGCGGCGAACAGCCCGAACGAGGGGCCGCCGAAGTCGAGCCGGTTGCCCAGCGACTGGCCCTCGCCGACTGCCACGTCGACGCCGCACTCGCCGGGCGGGCGCAGGATCCCGAGCGTGAGCGGGTCGACCTGGGCGACGACCACGGTCGCCGCTCCTCCCGCCTCGTGGGCGGCCGCGCTCAGCGCCTCGGCGTCCTCGACCGCACCGTAGAAGTTGGGCTGCGCGAAGATCGCCGCGCTGGTCTGATCGTCGATCGCTTGCGCCCATGCGTCGGGGTCCGTCACGCCCTCGCGCAGCGGAACCTCGACGACCTCCATGTCGTATCCGTGCGCGTAGGTGCGCAGCGTCTGGATCGTGTGCGGGTGCATCCCGGCGCTGATCACGAACCGCGAGCGACCGTTGTGAAGCTTGGCGAGGTAACCCGCCGCGGCGACCGCCGAGGGCCCCTCGTAGGTCGAGGCGTTGGAGACGGGGAGCGCGGTGAGCTCGGAGATCGCGGTCTGGTACTCGAACATCACCTGCAGGCCGCCCTGGGAGATCTCGGGCTGGTAGGGCGTGTAGGGGGTGAGGAACTCCGAGCGCTCCATCAGCATGTCGATCAGCGCTGGGACGTAGTGGTCGTAGAAGCCCGCCCCGAGGAAGCTGATCTCCTCTTCGGCGCTGCGGTTGCGCGCGGCGAGCGCGCGGAGATGCTCGAAGACCTCCTGCTCGGGCTTTCCCCGGGGGAGATCGAGCTCGCGGCCGAGGCGCACCGCCTCGGGGATCTGGCGCTCGAAGAGCTCTCCGAGCGTGCCCACGCCGATCGCGGAGAGCATCGCCTCGAGATCCTGCGGCGTGGTGGCGGTGTAACGGCTCAAGTCGTCCTCAGCCTAGCCATCGGCCGGCCTCCTCCAGGTGCGGCGGGCGGGCGGGGCGCGCCCTCAGCCACCGAGCGTCGCCTGGTAGGCGGCCGCATCGAGCAGCGACTCCGCCTCGGCGGGATCGGACATCCGCACCTTCACGAGCCAACCGCCCCCGTAGGGCTCGTCGTTGATCATCGCGGGGTTGGCGGGAAGCGCCTCGTTGACCTCGACGATCTCCCCGGACAGCGGGGCGACCACATCGGAGACCGCCTTGACCGACTCGACCTCGGCGTAGGGCGAGTCCTTGCTCACGGAGGTCCCCACGGCCGGCGGGTCGAAGAACACGACCTCGCCGAGCGAGTCCTGCGCGTACCAGGTGATCCCGAGCGTGGCGAGCGCCGCGTCGTCGGGGTCGATTCGCGCCCAGTCGTGCTCGGCGTGGTAGAGCAGGTCCTCGGGGTAGCTGGCCTCGGCCATGCGCGTGCCCTTTCTGTCGGTGCGGGATCGGCCTGGGTGCGGCGCGGCAATCTTGCCACGAAGCCCCGCCGTCGCGGCGCTCGGCCCGGCCCGGGCTCAGCCGCGCTTGGGCACGAGCGGCTTGGCGGCGACGTGGGCTGCGCGCGTGCGGCCGCGCACGTCGATCTCGAGTGCGGTCCCGACGGCGGCACGCTCGGCGGGCACGTAGGCCATGCCGATGCCGACGCCGAGCGTGGGCGAGAGCGTGCCGCTCGTCACCTCCCCACCGCCGAGGATCGCGTTGCCCTGCCGCGCGATGCCCGCGCCGTCGATCGTGAAGGCGATGAGCTTCTCCGCGGGTCCCGCCGCGCGAGCGGCGCTCACCGCCTCGCTGCCGATGAAGCCCGTCTGCTCCTTGCAGCACCACCCGAGCCCAGCCTCGATCGGTCCGCGCTCGACGGAGAGCTCGTTGCCGTAGAGGTGGAAGCAGACCTCCATGCGCAGCGTGTCGCGCGCGCCCAGGCCCGCGGGACGTGCGCCCCGACGCACCAGGTCCTCCCAGAGCTGGGGTGCCTGCGCGGGTGAGCAGAGCAGCTCGACGCCGTCCTCGCCCGTGTAGCCCGTTCCGCAGACGAGCACCTCCGCACCGCCGAGGCGGCGGGTCTCCGCGGTCATGCGCTCGGGCAGGGGCGAATCCGCGCCGGCCTGCACGATCTCGCGGGCAAGCGGCCCCTGCACGGCGAGCATCGCCCAGTCGTCGATCCGGTCGCTCACACGCGCCTCGGGGAAGTCCACCGCGACGGACTGAAACCAGGCGAGGTCGGCGACGTGGTTGGCAGCGTTCGTCACGGTCAGGAAGCGGTCGACCTCGAGCCGATAGGTGAACAGATCGTCGAGCACCCCGCCGTCCTCGCGACAGAGCACGCTGTACTGCGCGCCGCCCGGCGGGATCGCGGCGACGTCGTTGGAGAGCACGCGCTGAAGCAGCTCAACGGCCTGCGGACCGCTCGTCTCGATCTCCCCCATGTGCGAGACGTCGAAGATCCCCGCCGCCTCGCGCACCGCCCGGTGCTCCTCGCGCAGGGAGGGTGGGCCTCCGTAGAACACAGGCATCTCCCAGCCTGCGAAGTCGACGAGCTTCGCGCCCGCCGCCACATGGTTCTCGTAGAGGGGGGTCCGCCTGAGGCCGGGGGGAGCCGAGGACATGGCGGCAGGCTAGCGGGACCGGAGGGATCAGCGTGGTCCGCCGCCCTCGGCTAGAAGCCGTGACAGCGCTTCGTGCACCCCCCGCGAAACGACGTACGTGCCGTCCAAGCAGCAGGTCATCCCTCTGACTGGTCGCGGTACGCTCCCCGAGCGGGCATGCCGGGGGGCGCCGTCCGCATCCGCTGTGAACAACGAAGGGGGTAGACAGATGCGCAGAGCGTTCGTGACGCTGATGCTTGCGAGTGCGCTGGTGGTGCTCGGGACCGCGATCCCCGCCACCTCGGCGCTGGCGAGCAAGCCGAAGGTCAAAAAGGTGGCCTTCTCGGGCACACCGAGTGAACCGACGGTCACCGTGACCGGTCTCGGGATGGGCTCGATCCCGATCGCAGAAGACGAACCCGCGCCGGAATGCCTCGAAGCGGGCACGCCGACCGGCGAGAACTTCGGGACCTCGCTGCTCTTCTCCGACGAATCCAGGGCCTGGACCGCCGGCCAGGACGGCGATTGCATCGGCCTGGTGGTCAAAACCTTCACCGAAACCGAAATCGTCTTCCAGTTCGGATCGAACTACAGCCAGTACGAACCGGTCGCGAAAAAGGACCTCTACAAGTTCACCGTCAACGGCCTGACGAAGACGGGGAAGATCTCGATCAAGAAGCCGCCCAAGCCGTAGCCGCGGCCGGTGGTCGGCTCCTAGAATGCCCCCGTGGGTGTTCCGGAGCCGATCGCCGAGCCGGACCCGCTCCTCCTCCAGCTGAGCGACCTGCATCTTCGCCCGGGGGATCCCGGCCCCGAGCGGCGCCTCCGGCACGCGCTCGCCGCGGCGGCGGAGCTCGCGCCGAGGCCGCAAGCGGTGCTGCTCAGCGGCGACATCGCCGACGACCCCACGCCGGAGGTGTATGAGCGAGCGCACGAGCTCGTGAGCTCGCTCGGCCTCCCGATCCACGCGATTCCCGGCAACCACGACGATCGCGACCTGCTCGCACGCAGCTTCGCCGGACGCGAGAAGCCCAGCGGGGAGCCGGTGAGGTTCCTTGCGGACGTGGGTTCGCTGCGTCTGATCGGCTGCGACACGAGCGTCCCGCACACCATCGGAGGCGCGCTCGGAGCCGAGCAGCTCGGCTGGCTTGCTCACAGCCTCGCGGCAGAGCCCGAGCGGCCCACGCTGCTCGCGCTGCACCATCCCCCGCTCGCCACCGGCATCGCCGCGATGGACGCGATCGCCCTCGAGGACCACGACGCGGCGCGCCTGGAGTCGCTGCTCGAGGAGCATCCTCAGATCCTGGCGCTCACCTGCGGGCACGTTCATCGCACGATCACGACGAGCTTCGCGGGCCGGCCGCTGCTCGTCTGCCCGAGCACGAACTCGGCGCTCGCGCTCGACCTGCGCCCCGATCGGGGCCAGGACGCGCTTTTCGTCGAGCAGCCCCTCGGCTTCGCGGTGCACACGCTCCTCGCAGGCCGGCTGCTCTCGCACGTGCAGCCGCTGCCCTCCAGCTGAGCGGAGAGCAGCGGCAGGCGAGCCGGGGCGGGCGGCGCTAGGGGACCATCATCCGTTCGGCGGCGGCCGCTTCGGCCTCTTCGTAGGCGCGGCGGTAGCTCCCGCGTTCGCCTTCGCCTTCGCTAAGCGCGCCCTGCTGCTGTTCGCGGGATTCGAGCGCGGAGCGCACCGCCGAGGCGTAGGCCACGCCTTGACCGGCCTCGATCTTCTTGACGGCGGCGGCGACCGTCGAGGTGGCGATCGCAAAGCCCACTCCGGTGCTTCCCGCCTGCCCGCCCGAGCTGCTCTCGTCGCTCGCGATCTGCGAGTTCACGCCGACGACTTCGCCCTCGGCGTTGAGCAGCGGACCGCCCGAGTTGCCGGGGTTCAGTGCCGCGTCGGTCTGGACCGCCCCGCTGATCTTCGCTCCGTCGGGAGCCTCGATTTCGCGGTTCAGCGCCGAGACGATGCCTCTGGTGAAGGTCTCTTCGAGGCCGTAGGGGTTGCCGATCGCGTAGACCTGTTCTCCGACCTGGAGCGTCGAGGCGTCTCCCAACTTCAGCGCTTTCAGCCCGAGACCGCTCGGATCCACTTTGATGAGCGCGAGGTCGCTGTTCGCTTCCTCGCCCACCAGCTTTGCTTCGCGCGTCGTTTTCGAGGACCCCGTGCCCACACCGATCTCGAGCGCGCTCGCTTCCTTGACGACGTGATCGTTGGTGAGGATCAGCCCGTTTTCGTTCAACACGATCCCGGTGCCCTCGTCCTCGCCTTCGGCGCCCCGCGCGATGATCGAGACGACCCCGTGGGAGTCCTCCGCGTAGACCTGGGTCGCGCTGGGCGTCGTGTTCGCAACCGCCACGGCCTTGCCCGCGGTGCTCGTCGAGGAGACCACGGGCGTCCTCGTGGTGCTCTGCCTCCTGGTTGTCGCCGAACTGCCCCCTACGCCCACGGCGATCACCGTCACGGCTGAAAGGACGCCGCCGACGACGGCCGCGACCAGAAGGGCTGGAAGTCTCCTCATTGCTCTGTTACCTCCGCTTGGCTCATGGGATCGAGAGCCAGCTTGCGACGGCGCGCTGAGCAACGGCTAACGGAATGCCGAAGCGGAGCTGAGGACTTCGTAAGGGTTTCCTCAGCGCGCCTCCGGGGCCGAAGGCGCTTCTCTCTCAGAGACTCAGTCCCTGAGGAACGGCGGAACGTCGATGTCGTCGTCGGAGATCTCGAGGTTCGACCGCTGGCGGTCGGAGATCCTCGGGTTCCGGTCGGGCCGCGAGGAGCGGCTCTCGCGGCGCGCGCCGCGGCCGGGGCGGTGGTCGAAGCCGGTTCCGATCACGGTCACGCGGACCTCGTCGGACATCGACTCGTCGATCACCGCTCCGAAGATGATGTTCGCGTTCGCGTCAGCGGCGTTCTGGATCACCTCGGCGGCATCGTTGACCTCGAACAGACCGAGGTCCTTGCCACCCGTGATGTTGAGCAGGATCCCCGTCGCGCCCTCGACGTTCTCCTCCAGCAGCGGCGAGGAGATCGCGGCCTTCGCGGCCTCCGCGCAGCGGTTCTCTCCGTTCGCCGTGCCGATCCCCATCAGCGCCGAGCCCGCGTCGGCCATGATCGTGCGCACGTCCGCGAAGTCGAGGTTGATCAGGCCCGGGATCGTGATCAGGTCGGTGATCCCCTGCACGCCCTGGCGCAGCACGTTGTCCGCCTCGCGGAAGGCGTCGAGCATCGAGGTCCGGCGCTCCACCACGGCGAGCAGCTTCTCGTTCGGGATCACGATCAGCGTGTCGACCACCTCACGCAGCCGCTCGATCCCCTCGGTTGCCTGGCGCCCACGCTGTGAGCCCTCGAACTCGAAGGGACGCGTGACCACGCCCACGGTCAGCGCGCCGATCTCGTTCTTCGCGATCTCGGCGATCACCGGCGCAGCGCCCGTCCCGGTGCCGCCGCCCTCGCCCGCGGTCACGAAGACCATGTCAGCGCCCTTCAGCGCCTCCTTGATGTCGTCACGCGACTCGGAGGCTGCCCCCAGGCCCACGTCGGGGTTGGCGCCCGCGCCGAGGCCCTTCGTCGACTCGTGGCCGATGTTCAGCTTGATGTCGGCGTCGCACATGGCGAGCGCCTGGGCGTCGGTGTTCGCCGCGATGAACTCCACGCCGCGCAGCCCTGCGTCGACCATGCGACTGACCGCGTTCGTGCCGCCGCCGCCGACGCCTACGACCTTGATGACCGCCAGATAGCTCCCGCTGCTCTCCATGATGGTTTCGTCCGAAGCCTTCAGTAGGAATTCAGGGTTGGCAGCATACAGGCTGGCCGACCCGCCGGATTGCGACCCTATGCAGGGAATCTCGCCCTGTCAACGAAGGGTGCCAGTCTCGCAACGTTCGTTGCAGAACGCCCGACTCTCGACCACACCTTCAGAATCGTGCCGAGAGCACAGTTACCCTCGACTCGAGCTTGAGACTTTCTCAGCCTCCGGTTTCGCCGGTTTCTGCGCTCGCTTCGGTGCCCGCGCCTTCGCCGCTCTTGGCTTCGCTCGAGCCCGGTTCGTGGCTTTCCGATTCGCCTTCGCTCTTCGCCGCCGCGCCTTCGGATTCTTCTTCCTGCTTGCGTTTCGTTTCCGGGTTCGCCGCCGCGAGGCCTGCCGCCAGCGCGGAGACCGTCGATTCGGAGCTGCCCTGGTGGGATTCCCCGGTCGCTTCTTCGGGCTGCGCTGGGCCCGCGCCCGGTGGGAAGCCCGCGGCGGGGCGGCCCGGGAGCCTCACGTCCACGTAGGTGGCCCCCGCCGAGAGCTTGTCCGCGAGCACCGTCGCGAGCGAGAGCCACTTCGCGTGGGGCCGCGTCGCGTCGCCGAAGTAGACGAGCAGGCCGTTGCGCATCGCGACCGTCAGGCCGCGCGGGCCGAAGTAGACGCGCGAGGCGAGGTGGTCGAGCGCGGGAGGTGCGGCCCCGAGCACCACGAGCGCGTCGAGCACGAGCGGGTTGGTGAGTCGCGAGCCCGTCCCCGGTGCGACGTCGTCCGCGACCGCGGGGAGCGAGGAGGAGAGCAGCGAGGGTCCGAGCACGACGCCGTTGGCCGCCACCGCCGTACGCGTCCCGCCCACGAGCAGCGCGCCCACCGCCGGCAGTTGCGTGACCTCGATCCGCATCCCGTGCGGGAAGCTCGTCTGCTCGCGGACCGCGCTCACCGCGGGGAACCGCGCGACCGCTGCGCTCAGCGCGCCGGGCTGCGCGTCGAGCGTCGACATTCCTTTCGCCGCTTCTCGCAACGCCGACTCGATCGCGTGCGCCTCGGGGCCGTGCGCTCCGCTGATCCTCACGTGCTCCACCGCCACGAGCGAGGAGTGGCGCAGCAGCAGGAAGCCTCCGCCGAGCACCGGCAGGGCGACCAGCGCGCAGATCGCCGCGATCCGCAGCCGGCGCCGCGCGCCGATCAGGCCGAGTGCGCCTCCCAGCGCCTCGCGGCTGCGTCCCGCAATCGCCCTGCCCGCTCCCGCGAGGGCGCCCGGAGCCGTGACACGGGGGCTCTGCCGGCGTCCAGCCGGTGATCGGGCGGCGAAGCTGCGATCCATCTCAACCCTCTTCGACCTCGGTCGCCCATCCCCTACACGCTCATTGCCAGGGGAAACGCACCTCTCCGAGTGTCTGCACCTCGGGCTCGAGTGCGACCCCCGTGAGCTCGAGCACGCGCCGGCGCCCCTCCGCCATCACCGCGAGCACGTCGGCGGTGGTCGCCTTTCCGGTGTTCTCGATGAAGTTCGCGTGCTTGGGGGCGAAACGGGCCCCGCCCGAGGCGAAGCCGTTGCAGCCCGCGCGCGCAAGCAGCATCCCCGCGCTCTCGCCCTCCGCGCGCGGATCCTGCGGGTTCTTGAAGGTCGAGCCGAACGTCTTGATCCCCTGCGGCTGGGCCTCGTGGCGGCGGCGACGCATCTCCTCGAGCGTCGCCGAGACGCTCTCACGGTCGCTCGGCTCCAGCAGCAGGCTCGCCCGCGCCACGACCTCCCCCGCCCGCAGCTTCGAGCTGCGGTAGGCGAAACCGAGCTCCGCGGGATCCCGGCGCGTGAGCCCCTCCGGGCCGGCGATCTCCACCCACTCGAGCACGCGCCCGAGCTCCCCCCCGTACGCGTTCGCGTTCATCCGCACCGCGCCGCCGAGCGTGCCCGGGATGTTCACCCCGAACTCGATTCCCGAGAGCCCCGCGCGAGCCGCGCGAGCCGCTATCGAGGGCAGCCGCGCCCCGCCCCCGCACAGCACCCGCGGCGCGCGCACCTCGATCGCGGCGAGCTCGCCGTCGAGCTTCAGCACCAACCCGCGCACCCCCTCGTCTGAGATCAGCAGGTTCGAGCCCGAGCCGACCACGTGGCATTCGAGCCCCTCGCTCACCGCCCAGGCGAGCAGCTCCTGCAGCCGCCCGGCCGTCGAGGCGCGCGCGAAGAACTCGCCGTTCCCGCCCGTGCGCACCGTCGTGAGCCGGGCGAGCGGTTGATCGCGCTCGACCCCCTCCGGCGGAGCGCTCACCTCCCCACTCCCGTCGCCTCGGCCCCCGAAGCCACGAGCGCGCGGCCGAGTGTGTCCACGTCGCCCGCCCCCATCACCACACAGAGGTCGCCGGGAGCGAGCAGCTCCGCGATCACCCCGCGCGCGACCTCCAGTCCCGGCAGCCAGTAGACCGGGCGCCCCGCCGACGCGTCCGCGGCCGCCTCTGCGACGAGCAGCCCGCTCACCCCCGGGAAGTCCTCCGCGCGCTCACGCGCCGGGTAGACGTCGAGCACCACCGCGATGTCCGCCTCCGCGAGCGCCGCGCCGAACTCCGCGGCGAGCAGCGCGGTGCGCGAGAAGAGGTGCGGCTGGAAGACGGCGATCAGCCGCTCGATGGGCGAGCGTGCGTGCCCCGCTCAGCGTCGCGGCCACCTCGGTCGGGTGGTGTGCGTAGTCCTCGTAGACCGCCGCGCCCGCCGCGCTCGCCCCGAGCTCCTGGAAGCGGCGCCCGGCCCCGTCGAAGGCCGCAAGCGCCGCTATCGCCGGAGCGGCCGCGGCACCAGCCAGGCGGCAGGCCTCGAGCGCGCCCGACGCGTTGGTCGCGTTGTGCAGCCCCGGGACCGTCGAGCCTCACCTCCTCGCCGCGCCAGCGGAAGCGCGAGCCGCCCGCGGCGAGCTCGACCTCATCGGCCTCGTAGGGGACGACCTCGCCCTCGCGCAGCGCGAGCAGCTCAGGCCGGTTCCAGATCACCGCCCGCGGTGCGCCGGAGAGGAAACCGCGGAAGACCTCGCGAAGCTCCGCGAGCGAGGCGAAGCTCGCGTGGTGGTCGAGCTCCACATTCGTGAGCACCACGATCTCGGGCTGCACGCTGAGCATCGAGCGGTCGGACTCGTCCGCCTCGACCACGAGCCACTCGCCCCTCCCCCCACTCCGCGTTCGCAAGGCCGCCCCCGATCGGCGCGCCGATCAGCCAGCCGGGCTCGAGGCCCGCCGCGAGCAGCATCCGCGCGATCATCGAAGCGGTCGTGGTCTTGCCGTGGGTCCCCGCCACAGCGATCGTCCGTCGCAGCGCCGAGAGCGCGCCGAGCAGCTCCGCGCGCGGCCGATCCGCGAGCCCCCGCTCGCGCGCCGCCGCACGCTCCACGTTCTCCTCGCGGGATCGCGGTCGAGTGGTAGACCTCCACCTCGCCCTCGGGCAGGTTCTCCGCGCGGTGCCCGATCGCCGCCGTCAGGATCCCGTCGGCCGCGAGGCGCCGCGCGTACTCGCTCTCCGCCCCGTCTGAGCCCGTCACGCTCGCGCCGAGCGCGTGCGCCGCCCGCGCGTAGGCGCTCATCCCCGAGCCCCCCACCCCGATCAGGTGGATGCGCCGTCCCGCCCACGGTCCGGGCCGCCGCGCTCATCCCGCTGCCGCCAGCAGCTCCGCCGCCACCTCCGCGGCCGCGTGTCGGGCGCGCGAGCCCGAGCGCCGCCGTGGACATCGTGCGCAGCCCGTGCGCGTCCGCGAGCAGCGTGGCGACCTCGACACCGAGGCGTGCGGCGCTCAGCTCCGCGTCCTCGATCACGACCGCAGCGCCCGCCTGCGCCATCCAGCGTGCGTTCGAGCTCTGATGGTCCCCCGCCGCGTGTGGGAAGGGAATCAGGATCGAGGGCAGACCGTAGGCCGCGAGCTCGAAGACCGAGCCCCCCGCACGCGCGACCGCGAGGTCGGCCGCGGCGAGCGCGAGCCCGAAGTCGGCGAGCTCGAGATAGCTGAGGAGCTGATAGCCCGGGCGCAGGTCGTGCGCGGCGAGCGCGGGGTAGTCGCGGCGCCCGCACACGTGGATCACGCGAAAGGGAGCCGCCGCGAAGGCCTCGATCGTCGCGAGGTTGATCGTGCGCGATCCGAGCGAGCCCCCGAAGACGAGCAGGCAGGCTTCGCCCTCGGCGAGGCCGAAGCGCTCCCGCGCCGCCGCGCGCTCCGCGCTCGGCGGGGGGATCGGACGCCCCGTCACCCGGTAGCGCGCTCCCTCGCGTCCGGCGAGCGGGAAGGCGAGGCAGACGCGCCGTGCGCGCGGGGCGAGCAGCCGGTTCGTGAGTCCCAGATGACTGTCGGCCTCGGTCAGCACGAGCGGACGCCGCGCGGCGAGCGCGGCCAGACCGACGGGCCCGGCGACGTAGCCCCCACCTCCCATCACCGCATCGGCATCGAGCTCGCTGAGCAGCTTGCGCGCACGCGGCACGGCGAGCGCCGCGAGCGCCGCCGCGCGCGCCGCTCGCACGGGGTTCGAGCGGCTGAGGCCTTCCACGCGCAGCCGCCGCAGCTCATAGCCCGCCTCGGGCACGAGCTGCGCCTCAGCCCGATTGCCCCCGATGAAGCTGACCTGCGCGCCCTCAGCCCGCAGCGCGTCCGCCACGGCCAGCGCGGGCACCACGTGCCCCGCCGTGCCGCCGGCTGCGATCACGATCCTCGGTGCTGCGCTCACCGCCCCATCCTTCCGTTTCGCGCGGCCGCACGTCGCCCTCCGCTCCGGCTCGCCGTGGCGAGACGCTGCGCACGTGGCCCGTCGCGCCCGCCGCCACGTTCAGCAGAAGGCCCATCGAGGCGAGCATCACGACGAGGCTGCTCGACCCGTAGGAGACGAAGGGCAGCGGCACGCCCGTGAGCGGCGCGAGCCCGAGCACGGCGAACGTGTTGAGGATCGCCTGGGAGAGGATCAGAGCCGTCACCCCGACCGCGATCAACGCGCTGTAGAGGCTCTTCGCCGCCTTCGCCGTGCGCAGCCCCGCGTAGGCGATCAGGCCATAGAGGAAGAGCAGGGCGAACACTCCCACCATCCCCAGCTCCTCGCCGATCACCGCGAGGATGAAGTCGGTGGGAGCCTCGGGCAGGTAGAAGATCTTCTGGACCCCGTGGCCCGGGCCCACGCCGAACAGGCCGCCCGAGCCGATTGCGATCTGCCCCTGCACCGACTGGAACCCGCTCCCCGAAGCGTGCGCCCAGGGGTCCAGGAACGAGGTCAGACGAGCCCGCGCGTAGGGCCGGACCAGGGCGTAGAGCACGATCACCCCGACCAGCGAGGCCGCGATCTTGCCGAGCTTTCGCATCGGGATCCCCGCCGCGATCAGCATCGTGGCGATCGTGAAGATGATCACGAGCGCGGTCCCGAGGTCGGGCTGGGTGAACACGAGCAGGCAGCCCGCGCCGACCACGAAGAGCAGCGGCCGCGCGAGGTCGCGAAGGTCGTTCACGCGGGCGGGCCGTTTCGCGATCAGCGTCGCGCAGTAGAGCACGAGCGCGAGCTTCATCAGCTCGGAGGGCTGGAACTGGAACTGGCTCGGGCCGATCCAGCGGCGAGCTCCGTTCACGCTCACCCCGATGTGCGGCACGTGCGAGGCCGCCACGAGCACGAACGAGAGCGTCAGCAGCGGCGCGGTGATCGCGTGCACTTTCGCGATCCCGTCGCGTGCGAGCACGCGCATCACGAACAGGCCGATTCCCCCGTAGATCACGAAGCGGATCAGATACCCGCTGCCGTTGCCCTGGCCCTGGAGCAACGTGGTCGCCGAGGAGGCGCTGTAGACCATCACCGCCCCGAAGGCGAGCAGGCACATCGTCGCGGTGAGCAGGATGCGGTGCTCGAGCGTCTGCTCCCCGGCCTTGCGCGCGGATGAGCCACCGGCGCTCTTGCGTCGTTTCGGCTTGCCTTCTCTGGGCCTAGCTCTCCCTGCTGGGGCCGATGACATCCAAGCCCCATTCGACACCAGGGCTCGGATGCCTTTGTCGCATTCCAATGCGGGTTTTCAGCATGACCCCCGGATCCGGCGGGGCGCTGTCAGGCCGCCTGGGAACCCGGCAGCGGTGTGACCGTGCCGTTGCCCTCGGCCGCCTGCGCAGCCGCGCCCTGGTCCTCGCCCTCGGCGGCCACCGCGGCGTCAGGGGCGGAGCCGCCCCACCGCTCGCCGATCGCGATCGCTGCTGCCGAGCCGACCGCGCCCGCGGCGAGCTGAGCGAGCGCCCAACGCAGGCCACGGCGCTCGGTCCCGAGCGCGGCGTCGAGCGAGATCGCGCCGGGCCCGACGTCGCTGATCGCGAAGATCGCGGCGAGCAGCACGAGGTTGTACTCGTAGCCCCCCTGCGTCACCCACGGGCCCTTCGGGGCGTGGACCTTGCGGATCGCGGTGATCATCGTCGCGCTCAGCACCGAGGCCCCGAGCGGGGTGGCGAGGCCGGTCGCGATCAGAGCGCCGCCGCCGGTCTCGGCCGCCGCCGCCGCGGTCGCGTGCGCGATCCCCGGCTTCAGGCCGAGATTCGCCTCGAAGAAGTCGCCGGTCTGCTCGCAGCCCTCCGCCGCCGAACCAGCCCGCGAGCTTCTGTAGCCCGTGGCCCATGAAGAGCCCTCCGACGGTCGCACGCAGCAGAGCAAGTCCGATCTTCATCTCAGGTCCTCCGGGGGGTAGGTGTTCGCCACTGCTTCGCGGCACTACCCGCAGCCTAGAGCCTGAAAACGGACCGCTCCCCGGTTCAGACGCCGCGGCTCTGGCGGTAGATCGTGAAGCCGATCGCCGCGAACAGCGAGGCGACGATCCAGAAGCGGAGGATGATCTTCGTCTCAGACCAGGCCTTCAGCTCGAAGTGATGGTGGATCGGGGCCATCAGGAAGACCCGTCTTCGCGTGGTCTGGAAGGAGATCACCTGGATCACGACCGAGAGCGCCTCGATCACGAAGATCCCCCCGAGCAGGATCAGCAGCACCTCCGTTTTGGTGAAGACCGCGAGCCCCGCGATCGCCCCTCCCAACCCGAGCGAGCCCGTATCCCCCATGAAGATCGTGGCCGGGAAGGCGTTGAACCAGAGGAAGCCGATGCACGCCCCCACGAGGCAGCCCGCGAGCATCGCGAGTTCGAAGGCCCCCGAGATGAACGTGATGCCGATGAAGGCGAGCAGCACGATCGCTGCGCAGCCCGCCGCGAGGCCGTCGAGCCCGTCGGTGAGGTTGACCGCGCTCGTGGTCCCCGCGAGCACGAGGTAGATCAGCACGGGATAGAGCGGCCCCACGTCGATGTGGTAATCCACGAAGCGCAGGAAGAGCACGCTCGGGAGGTGCGCCTCCTCATGGGCGATGTACCAGAGGCCGATCGAGATCGCGATCGTCACCCCGAGCTTCGTGCGCGCGCGCAGCCCCAGCGAACGCCGCCGCACGAGCTTGATGTAGTCGTCCGCGAAGCCGAGCAGAGCGCACGCGATCGCCGCGAGGAACACGCCCACCGCGGGCCATTCGTAGTTCGACAGGATCAGGAACGGGACGGAGACCGAGAGGAAGATCAGCACGCCTCCCATCGTCGGAGTGCCGGCCTTCTCCAGATGTCCCGCGGGCCCGTCCTCACGGATGTGCTGACCGAACTCGCGCTTGCGCAGGAACGCGATGAACTTCGGGCTCAGGAAGATGCAGATCAGCAGCGCGGCGGTCCCGCCGAAGAGGATTCGCCCCAACGCTCAGCGCCCCACGGCCGTCGCCCCGGGGAGCGCGGCGGCCGCCCGCAACGCCTCGGAGACGCGCTCCAGGCCGACGCCGCGCGAGCCCTTCACGAGCACGGTGTCCCCGGGCTCGATCAGGGAAGGCAGCTCGGCTGCGGCCGCGGGCGCGTCGGCGAACCCCCGTACCGGCCCGCTCGAACGCCGCGCCCGCGCGTGCGGCGAGCGGTCCGACCGTCCGATCAGCAGATCGACCCCGCGCTCGCGTGCGTGGGCGCCGATCTCGGCGTGCAGGCTCGGGCCCTCGCGGTCCGAGCTCGAGCATGTCCCCGAGCACGGCGACGCGACGGCCTGGGGCCGTCTCGGCGAGATCGTCCAACGCGGCGCGCATCGACATCGGGTTGGCGTTGTAGCAGTCGTCGATCAGCAGCGTGCCCGAGCCGAGCCGCTCGCGCTGGCCGCGCATCGCCGAGAACTCGACCTCCAGGGGACCCGAGGGCGTGTGGCCGATCGCCCCCGCCGCGGCGACCGCGGCGAGCAGGTTGCTCAGGTTGTGAGCCTGCGAGAACGAGGGTTCGAGCTCGATCTCGCGCTCGCCGAAGGCGATCCGCACCCGCCCGTCGGGCTCGCGCGAGAGCAGCCGCACGTCGCCGCCCTCGCCGAAGGTGGTCGTCTCGAGGTCCTCGCGCAGATGCGGTGCGAGCAACGGCTCGCCCGCGGGGAGCACCGCGCTCGCGCCCGCTCGCAGCCCCGCGATCAGCTCGGCCTTCGCCGCGGCGATGTTCTCGAGCGAGCCGAGCAGCTCCAGGTGCGCCGGCCCGACGTTCACGATCACGCCCACGTCGGGCTCGGCGATCGCGGTGAGCTCGGCGATCTGGCCGGGGCCCCGCATCGCCATCTCGACCACGAGCGCGCGCGTCGGCTCGGGCGCGGCGAGGATCGCGAGCGGCAAACCGATCTCCGTGTTGAGGTTCTGCGGGCTCGCCGCGGTGGGCATCGCCGCCGCGAGGATCGCGGCGAGGATGTCCTTGGTCGAGGTCTTCCCCGTGGAGCCCGTCACCGCGAGCACCGAGGCGCCCGCCGCGCCGAGCTCCCGGCGCCAGGCTCTGGCGAGCGCGTGCAGCGCGAGCAGCGGATCGGCGTGCGCGAGCACCGCACCGGGAGGCTCGGCCTGCGCTGCCGCCTCGGCGGCGTGCTCCGGTGTGACGAGCACGCCCCAGGCGCCCTGCGCGAGCGCCTCGCCGGCGCGCGCGCCGCCGTCCTCGCGCGCACCGCGCAGGCCGACGAAGAGCTCGCCGGCGCTCAGAGCGCGTGTGTCGATCGCGGCCTGCGGCGGGCGCTGCGTGTGCTCGCGGGGCGCGTCGCGCATCAGCTCCGCACCCGCTTCGGCCGCGATCCGCGCGCCGTCCCAGGCGCTCACCGGACGCCCTCCCCGGCGGCCGCTCCGAGGCGCTCGTCGAGCGCTTCCTCGGCGACGCTCACGTCGTCGAAGGGGATCTTCCGGCCGCGCTCGAACTCCTGGCCCTGCTCGTGGCCCTTGCCCGCGATCACGAGCACGTCACCCGCGCGCGCCTCGGCGACAGCATGCGCGATCGCCTCGCGTCGGTCGGTGAGGCTCTCGACCACATGCCCTTCGGGCGGGTTCTCCTCGACTCCGGCGAGGATCTCGGCGATGATCGCCTCCGGGTCCTCCGAGCGCGGGTTGTCCGAGGTGACGAGGGTGCGATCGGCCAGACGCGCCGCGATCTCGCCCATCAGCGGCCGCTTGCCCCTGTCGCGGTCGCCCCCCGCGCCGAACACGCAGATCAGACGTCCGGGCTCGCCGCTCTGCACGGCCAGGATCTCCCGCGCCGCGCGCAGCACGTTCTCGAGCGAGTCGGGGGTGTGCGCGTAGTCCACGAGCACCGCGAAGTCCTGGCCGCGCCCGACCGGCTCGAAGCGCCCGGGCACGCGCACACCGCGTTCGAGCGCGCCGATCAGATCGTCGAGGGGCTCGCCCATGCCGTGGGCGACGGCGAGCGCTCCGAGCGCATTGGCCACGTTGAAGTGGCCCGGCATCGGCAGCCTCACCGCGCGCTTCCCCTCGGGGGTGGTGAGCGTGAACTCGCAGGCCGCCAAGCCGCACCGCAGATCATCCGCGCGGTAGTCAGCCGGGCCCTCGACCGCGTAGGTGCGAGCCGCGCCGAGCTCCTCGGCGAGGCGGCGCCCGTAGGGATCGCTCGTGTTGATCACGCTGAGCTCGGGCGCAGGACCGTGCTCGGGCACGAAGAGCTTGCGCTTGGCCTGGAAGTACTCCTCCATCGAGGCGTGGAAATCGAGGTGATCCTGGGTGAGGTTGGTGAAGAGCGCGGCCGCGAACGGCACCGCGTCGGCACGCCCGAGCTCGAGCGCATGCGAGGAGACCTCCATCACGCAGGCCCGGTCTCCCCCGTCGAGCATCGCGCGCAGGTCAGCCTGGAGATCGATCGCCTCGGGGGTGGTGCGCTCGACGTCCTGCTCCACCCCGCCGATCACCGACTTCACGGTGCCGAGCAGCCCGCAGCTCGTCCCGCGGGCCTGCAGCAGTTCACGCACGAGATAGGCGCTCGTGGTCTTCCCGTTGGTCCCCGTCACGCCGACCACCCGCAGCGCGCTGCCCGGCTCGCCGAAGAAGCGCGCGGCGAGCGGGGCCATCGCGGCGCGCGCGGAGGAGACGAGCAGCTCGGGCACGCCGAGCCCGAGCGGGCGCTCGACGACGAGCGCGGCCGCCCCGGCGGCGACGGCCCGCTCGGCGTAGTCGTGCCCGTCCACGCGAAAGCCGCTCACGCAGAAGAAGAGGCTGCCCGGCGCGGCCCTGCGGCTGTCGTAGACGAGCGCGGAGATCTCCACATCGGCGTCGCCGCCGGTGAGCTCTGGCCCTCGCAGGCCCGCCAGGCCCGCGCTCAGCTCGCCCAGCCTCACAGTCCGCTTCCCGGCGCCGGCATTCGAGCAGAGTCTAGTTTCTGCCTCCGAAGGAGCCGCGGGGCTAGCCCGGAGGGATGCCCAGATAGGGAAGGGCGAAGCTCATGATCTGGCCGAACGCGGGGGCGGCCACGGTGCCCCCGTAGATCGAGCCGTTCTGCGGTTCGTCGACCACCACCGCGGTGAGCAGCTTCGGGTCGCTCGCAGGGGCCATGCCGATGAACGAGGCGACGTACGCGGTTTTCGAGTATTCGCCGGTCGCGGGGTCGATCTTGCTCGCCGTGCCCGTCTTGCCCGCGAGCGCGTAGCCCGGAATCGAGACCTCGCTCGCCGTGCCTTCGGGGCCGAGCACGCCTTCGAGCATGTGCCGCACCTCCCCCGCGACCGCGGCCGAGATCACGCGATGTCCCGCGGGCACGGGGCGGGCCCTACCTTCGACGGAGCTGATCAGATGCGGGGGACGCAGGATGCCCCCGTTGGCGATCGCCGCGTAGGCGGTGATCATCTGCATCGGCGTGACGAGCTCGCCCTGGCCGATCGGCAGGTTGCCCATCGAGGAGCCCGAGTAGTGGTCGAGCGCGAGCGCCACACCGGGTTCCTCGCCGGGGAGTTCGACGCCCGTCGGGGCGCCGAAGCCGAAGCGGTGGACCCAGGAGTTGAAGCGCGTCGCGCCCTCGAGTTTGCCGATCTCGATCGCGCCCACGTTGCTCGACCGGGCGAGGATCTGCGAGGTCGTCAGCGTTTCTTCGGGGTGTTCGGTGTCGTCGTGGATCGTGCGGTCGGCGACCTGGATCTGGTCGGGGATGTTGAAGCCGCTCTCGGGCGTGATCAGGCCGGCCTGCAGCGCGCCGGAGATCGTCACCGCCTTGAAGGTCGAGCCCGGTTCGTAGGGGAAGTTGATCGCGCGGTCCTTCAGCGCTTCGGGGGTCGCCGCCGCCGGGTCGTTGGCGTTCTCCTGCGGCCAGTTCGCGAGCGCGAGGATCGCGCCGGTCTTCGGGTTCATCACGATCGCGGTCGCGTCTTTCGGACTGAAGGCCTGGGCGGCCGCGCTGAGCACGTCTTCGGTGCGCTGCTGGATGTTCGCGTCGATCGTGAGCGCGACGCTCTTACCGGGGATTTCAGCGTGCGGTTCGCTGATCGAGACGGGCTGGCCGATCGCGTCGCTCACCACCTTGCGCTCGCCGGTGCGCCCGTGCAGCAGGCCTTCCTCGGAGAGCTCCAGCCCGGAAAGGCCCTGCCCTTCGGTCCCCACCTCGCCGAGCAGCTGTGCGGCGAGGTCATCGCGCGGGTAAACGCGCTTCATCACGGGTGTGCCCGTGACCCCTTCGAGCTTCAGGTTCAGCACCTGTTCGGCCTGGCGCGCGGGCACGCCGCGAGCGAGGTAGACAAAGCCCGTGTGCTCGGAGAGCTTTCGCAGCAGCTCGGCCTGGGTCTGGCCGAGCAGCGGCGAGAGCTTCGCGGCGGCGCCGAGCGGGTCGCGCAGCAGGTAGGGGTCGGCGGCGAGGTCCTTCGCGGGCTCGGAGATCGCGAGATCGACGCCGTTGCGGTCGGTGATCGCGCCGCGCTGGGCGGTCACCGTTTCGTGCGTGGTCTGCTGCGCGGAGGCCGCCTTCTGAAGGGCGGCACCGCGGAACAGGCCGAGGTAGGCGGTGCGCGCGGCGGCGAAGCTCAGCAGCAGGAAGAGCGACGCGAAGATCGCTCCGATCCGGCTCTGGACTACTGCCATCCGGGCCTAGCCTCCGGGCGCGGCGGTGCCACCGCCCGCTTCCGTTTGCGTGGCCGTCGCGGACGACGCGGGTTCGGTCGCTGCGCCCGCGCTCGTCGAGGGGGTTTCCCCGGCGGCCGTCGAGCCCGAGGACGCCGTGCCTTCGCTCGATTCCGAGGAGCTCGTTTCGCCGCTCGATTCCGAGCCCCCCGTGGAGCTCTGCGTGGAGGACTGTTCGGAGGAGCTCGATTCTGATTCGCTCGAGCTCGACGCAGACGATTCCGAGCTCGAGGCGCTGCTCGCTTCGGCGGGTTTGGCCGGTGAGGCCAGAGCCTGTACCGCACGCGGGACGTCGGTGCGCGCGTGCGAGGCGCGGAAGTCGATGCCGCCGACGGGGACCAGCTTCATCCCCAGCCGCTCGGCCTGGGACTCGACGCGATTGCCGCCCGCGAGTTCGGAGTTTTCGATCGAGAGCGCGGCGTTCTCACGCTGCAGGAGGCTCTGCTTCTCGAGCGCCCGCCCGATGCTCGAGTTGAGCTTCAACAGCCCGAGCTGCAGGGTGACGATGCCGATCAGGGCGAAGGCGACGATGCCGATCCAGAGGCGTCCCCGGATCAGCCTGTCGAGCATGCGGTGACTCGAGAGCGCCTCGAGCGCACCGAGCGCGCCGATCACGAGCCCGCCGCCCTCCACGGGGGCGGGCCGCGCGGCGGCACCACGGCCCGGAGCGCGCACGGGTCCGGAGACGCGACGAGGACGCGCGGGCGCGCCGAAACGGCGCCCGGGCGCGAGCGGCGCGGCGGTGCGTGCGGAGGCGGCGGCGGGCGGCGTCATGCGTTCTCCTCACGCAGCTTGCGTGCGGCGCGCAGACGCCCGGAGGCGGCGCGCGGGTTGAGCTCGACCTCAGCGGCAGAGGGGACCACGGAGCGCCGGGTGAGCAGCGTGGCCTCGGGCTCGCGGCCGCAGACGCAGATCGGAAGGTCGGGCGGGCACACGCAGCCCTGGGCGCGCGCGGCCAGGAAGCGCTTCAGCCGGCGGTCCTCCAGCGAGTGGAAGGAGATTCCCGCGAGCACCCCGCCCTCGCGCAGCACGCTCCAGGCGAGCGGGAGTGCACGGTCGAGCTGCCCCAGCTCGTCGTTGACCGCGATCCGCAGCGCTTGGAAGGAGCGCTTGGCCGGGTGTCCGCCGCCGAAGCGCGCGGGCGCGGGGACGGCGGCGTTGATCGCCTCGACGAGCTGCTGCGTCGTCTCGATCGGGGCCAGCTCGCGGAGCCGGACGATCTCACGCGCGATCGAGCCCGCGTGGCGCTCCTCGCCGAGCTCGCGCAGCGTGGCGGCGATACGCCGCTCGTCCCACTCGGTGACGATCTCGCGCGCGGTGAGCTCCTGGGTCGGATCCATACGCATGTCGAGCGGAGCCTCGTAGGAGTAGGAAAAGCCGCGCTCGCGGGTGTCCACCTGCATCGAGGACATGCCGAGGTCGAAGTAGGCCGCATCCGCGCGCAGCCCCTCGGCGGCGAGCTCCGCGAGCGCCTCGGCGTAGCCGGCACGGATGAAGCGGACCGAGCACTCGCTCTCCGCCGCGAGCGCGGCGAACCGCTGCTCCGCCTGGGGGTCGCGGTCGATCGCGATCAGCGTCCCGGTCGGACCGAGACGAGCGGCGACGAGCCGTGCGTGGCCGCCGTCGCCGAAGGTGCAGTCGATCACGGTCTGGCCGGGGCCGGGTTCGATCAGGCCGAGCAGCTCATCGGCGAGCACGGGGATGTGCCCGTTGGGGGAGCCATGCGGGCGTCGCGCCGAGGCGCTGCGCTGCGCGCGGCGAGACTGCTGGCCCCGCCCGGCGCGGCGGCGCTTGGCGAGCTCGGGCTCAAGCAGCGTCGTCGACACGCGCGGTCACCTCCGCCACGCCGCTGAGCAGCGTCGTTCGATGGTCGGCCCATGCGGCCCGGTCCCACAGCTCCATGCGGTCGCCCGCCCCGACCACGACCACGTCCTTGCTCAGCTCTGCATGCTCGCCGAGGAAGCCCGGGACCATGATCCGGCCCGCCGCGTCGAGCTCGGTGTCGTGCGAGCTGCCGTAGAAGAAGCGCTCGAGCTCGGTCAGCCGCGAGGAGAGCGGAGGGAGCTCGGCCAGCGCGCGCGCGGTGTAGGTGTCGTAGTCCTCCGGGCGCCAGACGCCCACGCAGGGCTTCAGATCGACGGGCATCGCGAGGACCACGCCATCCGCGAGCGTCGCGCGGTAGCGAGCGGGAACCGTGAGCCGGTTCTTTGCGTCGAGCGTGTGGTCGAAGGTGCCACGGAAGGGGGCCACTGCGGAGACTCCAAGTTGATTACCGAGCCGAGGTGGAGGAGTGGGAGGAGCTCCTCCACCCCGGCTCGCTGCGGCGAACATATCCCACTTCCTCCCACAATGCAACCCTGTTTGCACATCCTCTCCCACAACACCCTCCCGAGGACTCGCAAACGGGCGCAATCCCCCGCCCCGCGGGGGTTTTCCGTCTCGCCCAAGCGCGCACCCGCGCTCGGGCGCCATGCAGGGCGCTGTGCAGATCGCGTGCGTGGGCGCGTACTTGCATCCCGCGAGTTGCGCGCGAGACCACCCCGCGCATACGATCGCGACTCGCCGCATGGGAACCTCGTGACCGCACCCCCCTCCCCCCAGGCCGTGCCGCCGCGCCGTTTCAGGCGCGGGTCCTCGGCGCTCGCGACGCTCGGCTGCGCAGTGCTCGTGCTCGCGCTCGCGGGTTGCGGGTCCTCCTCGCACGCCGACGGGACCGAAGCCGACCCGTCGACGGCGGTTCCCGCGGCCGCCCCGCTGTACCTCGGCGCCACCGTTCGGCCCTCCGGCTCGGAAGCGAGCGGCGCGCTCGCCGCGGGCAAAGCGCTGACGGGCTCGGCCAACCCGTACCAGCGGCTGCTCGGCGCGCTGCGCACTCCGGGCTCGCCCGCGCTCGACTACAAGTCCGAAGTGGCGCCCTGGCTCGGCCCCCACGCCGGGCTCTTCCTCGCTTCGCTCAGCTCCGCCGAAGCGCTGCTCGGACCGCTCGAGAAGGTGCTCACCGGCAGCGGGCAGGTGGACGCGCTCGATTTCTCCAAGGGTCACCTGGACGGTGCGCTCGTGATGGACACGAGCGACGCGAGCGCGGCACGCTCGTTCCTCGCCGGGCAGGCCAAGCGCGCGGGCGCGCATGCGACGAGCTACCGCGGGGTCTCCTACGAAGTCGGCTCCGCCGGCGTGGCCTTCGGTCTCGTCGGGCGCTTCGCGGTGATCGGCAGCGAAGCGGCGTTGCGGGAGGTGATCGGGGCGACGCAGGGCGAATCCGCGCTGCGCTCGGCGAGCGCCTACGGCAAGCTCGCCGCCTCCGCGCCCTCCGGCGCGATCGGCCACATCTACGTGAACCCGCAGGCGGCGGGAGCGCTCTCCGGTGCGAGCGCGCACGCCGGCCTGCTCGCGCTGCTCGGAGGCGAACGGCCCGCGAACGTCTCGCTGCTCGCCTCCTCGGGCTCGCTCGCCCTGGACGTGGACACGCTCGCGCACGCGGGCACCAGCGGCGGGCTGCTCTCAGCAGACCCCGAATCGACACAGGCGCTCTCCGAGCTTCCGGGCGACTCGTGGCTCGCGCTCGGGCTCGGGCATGCGGCGAGCACCCTGCCCGCCGACGTCGCCGGGCTCCAAGCGCTCGGCGGGCTGCTCGGGGGCGAAGAAAGCGCGTCCGCCGCGATCAGCCTCGGATCGCTGCTCGGCGGGATCACCAAGCCCCTGTCGATCCTCGCGGGCCCGAGCGCGCGCGCGCGTGCGGACTACCGCAGCTGGATGGGCTCAGCGGCGGTCTTCGCCGCCGGATCGAGCGTGCTCGAACTGAAGGCGGCAGTGGTCTTCTCCTCGAAGGACCCCTCGCGCTCGCGGGCCGCGGTCGGGAAGCTCGCCGCGGCGATGCGTGCGGCGGGCGACGAAGTCGCCCACGCCTCGATCACGGGTACCGAAGCGGCGATGGCCGTCCGCCTCCCCGGCGTCCCCCTGGAGCTCGAGATCGCCGCGGGGCCCGGTCCCCACGGCTCGGAGTTCGTGCTCGGACTCGGCGAAGCCTCCGTGCAGGCCGCGCTCGCACCGACGGAAACGCTCGCAACAGCGCCCTCGCGCTCAGCCGCCGCGACCGCGCTCGGCGAAGGCATCCCGCCGAGCGCGCTCGCCGACCTCCCCACCCTGCTCGCGCTGCTCGAAAGCGTGGGCCTGACCGAAGACCCCTCGCTCGCCACGCTGCTCCCCTACCTGCGCGCGACGACCACGGTCGCGGGCGGCGGCCACTCGCTCGGGGGCGAAGTCGAACGCTTCCGGCTCGTGCTCGGACTGCACCAGGCGGGCTAGCCCGCCGCGGAGCCCGTCTGGAAGGCACGCCAGAAGGCGAGGCGGTCTTCGCGCACACGATCGACGCCGTAGCTCGAGAGCGTGGTTTCGCCGTCGGGGAGCACCGTGTAGCGGCCGAGCACGGAGTCCCGGTCGCGGGTGGCGAAGAACGCGCGGATCACGTCGGGGCGGTTGTTGCCGCGCGCGCCGGCGCGCCGGATCGCGTCGAGCACGCCGTCCATCGCCTCGTAGCCGTAGAGGACCGAAGGACCCGCTTCGCGGTGGAAGGTGCGCGTGTACTCGTCGAGCACGCGCTTCGCGGAGGCGGGATAGAGACTCGGCGGAGAGCAGCGGCGTGGTGAGGTAGGTCTCGGGCCCCGCCGAGCCGAGCGCGGAGGCGAAGGTTTCGCTCGCGAGCGAGCTCGAGCCGAGCAGCAGGAGATGCGGATCGGCGGCGTGCAGGCGCTGCCAGAGCGCTACCGCGCCGGCGCCCGCGCCGGCGGCGAGGAAGACCGCGTCCGCTTTGCTCGCGACGATCTTTTCGACCTCGCCCGCGAAGCTCGTTTCGGGCGCGACCGTGATCGAGTCGTGCGCAAGCACCTTCACGCCCGCCTTTTCGGCTTCCTGGGAGACGAGCGTGGCGAGCGGCATCTCGAAGGGGTCCTGGTCGTCGAGCACGTAGAGGCTCCCGACGCCGAGCGCGCTCATCAGCTGCGCCTGCGCCTTCGCCTGCGCGACGTCGCCGGGCTGCAGGCGCACGAAGTTGCGTTTCCCGCTCGGGTAGAAGCGCCCGGGCTCGTCCTGGCCCGCGTCGAGCGCCGAGGTGAGGCCGACATAGGGGCTCGCGGGGCTGACCTGGAGGATGCCCGCCTCGTTGATGATCGGCAGCGAGATCGCGGTCGCGGCCGAGCCGTAGTCGCCGAGGTAGGCGATCGTGCTCGTGTCCTGCGCGGCCTGCTTGGCTGCGGTCGAGCTTTCGCCCGGGCTCGTCTGGCCGTTCACGGGGTTCACGTCGTCGAGTGAGACGTAGGAGACACGGAACTGCCCGACGTGGCCCCCGGCCTCGGAGAGCGCGAGCTTCTCACCGCCTTCGATCTGTCTGGCGATCGCCGCCGAGGGACCCTGGAGCGGAAGGCTGGAGTAGACGGTGAGCTGGTTGCCCGTCGTTTCGGATGCGGAGACGCCCCCGCATCCTGAGATCGCGAGAACGGCGGCGGCGAGCGCTGCGAGGCCCAGCCGGCGGACGAGCACCGGGCCCTAGCTGCGACGCCCGGGCAGGTAGCCCGAGAGGATCTTCAGCGAGGCGCCCACGAGGATGATCACGGTGGCGATCATGAACGCGTCGAAGCCCTTGGCCCCGAGAGCCCAGAGCACGATCCAGACGAGAAGGCCCGCGGTGACGGTGAGGATCAAACCCATGCGCGCGGAATCCTACCGAGCGGGCGACAGACCCGCCGCGAGTGCGGCCACGACCGCCCCCACGGCCTCCGCGGGACGCTCGGCCTCAGCGGCCTCGCGGACCAGTCGCGTGCCCACGATCACGCCGTCCGCGCCTGCCTCGGCGGCCTGCGCAGCCTGCTCCGGGGTGCCGATCCCGAAGCCCAAGGCGACCGGAGCGGAGGTGCTCGCCTTCGTGCGGGCGACGATCTCGGCGAATCGGTCGCCCAGCGCGCGACGCTCCCCGGTGGTGCCCACGACCGAGACGGTGTAGACGAACCCGCGCGCCTGCGCCCCGATCGCGGCGAGGCGCTCATCGGGCGTCGTCGGGGCGACGAGCGGGACGAGCGCGAGATCGCGGCGGTCGCAGGCGGCGAGCAGCTCGGGGGCCTCCCCGTAGGGCAGGTCGGGGACGATCAGGCCCGCCGCGCCGCTGCGCGCGAGCCGGTCGAGGAAGGCCTCGAGGCCGGGGGCGTAGAGCATGTTCGCGTAACACATCAGCACCACCGGGACGCTCGGGGCGAGCGCCCTCGCGACCTCGAGCACGCCGCCCACGCTCACCCCCGTGGCGAGCGCGCGGGTGCCCGCCGCGTGGATCACGGGGCCGTCGGCGAGCGGGTCCGAGTAGGGCATCCCCAGCTCGATCACGTCGGCCCCGGCGGCGACGCACGCCGCGCCGATCCGGGCCGACTCCTCGAGGTCGGGGAACCCCGCCATCACGTAGGGCATCAGCGCGGCGCGCTTGGCGCTCGCTCCCCGCTGCTGATCCGTCGCCCGCGCGAAGGCGTCCGCGATCCGTTCGGTGCCGCCGGAGACGGGCGCGCTCTGCTCGCTGCCGCCGGCGGGCGCTCCCGCCGCCTCGACGCTCAACCGTCCCCCAGCGCGATCACCTCGGCGAGGTCCTTGTCTCCGCGCCCGGAGAGGCACACGAGATCGATCCCACCCTCTTCCTGTCCGAGGGTCCAGGCGAGCGCGTGAGCGGTCTCCAGGGCGGGGATGATGCCCTCGAGGCGCGTGACCTCGCGGAAGGCGGCCAGCGCTTCGCGGTCGGTCACGGCCACGTAGCGCGCGCGCCCGCTGTCGCGCAGCGCGGCGTGCTGGGGCCCGGTGCCGGGGTAGTCGAGCCCCGCGGAGATCGAGTGAGCTTCGATGATCTGCCCCTCCTCGTCCTGCATCACCGCCGAGCGCGCGCCGTGCAGGATCCCGGCGCGGCCGCCGACGGTGAGCGGGGCGCCGTGGCGCGGGGTGTCTATCCCCTCGCCACCTGCCTCGACGCCGACGAGCTCGACGTCCTCGTCGCCGAGGAACGCAGCGAACACACCGAGCGCGTTCGACCCTCCGCCCACGCACGCGATCACGCGCGAAGGGAGCCTTCCCTCGCGCTCCAGCAGCTCCGCGCGCGCCTCGTCGCCGATCACACGCTGGAGGTCGCGCACGAGCGCGGGGTAGGGAGCGGGGCCGACGACCGAGCCGATCACGTAGTGCGTCGTCTCGACGTTCGTCACCCAGTCGCGGATCGCCGCGGAGGTCGCCTCCTTGAGCGTGCGCGCGCCCGCATCGACGGGCTCCACGCGCGCACCGAGCAGTTCCATCCGCTGCACGTTGGGCAGCTGGCGGCGCGTGTCCTCGACACCCATGTAGACGACGCACTCGAGCCCGAGCAGAGCGCAGACGGTGGCGGTCGCGACCCCGTGCTGGCCGGCCCCGGTCTCGGCGATGATCCGCCGCTTGCCCATGCGCTTGGCGAGCAGCGCCTGGCCGAGCGCGTTGTTGAGCTTGTGCGAGCCCGTGTGGTTGAGGTCCTCGCGCTTCAGGTAGAGCGTGCGCCCGAGCCGCTCGGAGAGCCGCCGCGCGCGGTAGAGCGGCGTGGGACGACCGGCGAAGTCACGCAGCAGCGCGTCGAGCTCGGCGCGGTAGCCGGGGTCCGCACGGGCCTCGGTCCAGGCCTGCTCGAGCTCAGCGAGTGCGGGCATCAGCGTCTCGGGGACGTACTGCCCGCCGTAGGGCCCGAAGCGGTGCTCGACGGCGCTCACGCGGGCTCGCCGATCTGGACCGGCGGGACGAGCTCGGGCTCGTCGGCGGCGCGCACGGCTGCGAACAGCGCGGCCATGCGCGCGTGATCCTTGTGACCCGGCGCGGACTCCGTGCCGCTCGCGCTGTCGAGCGCGTAGGGGTGGGTGGCGGCGATCGCGCGCGCCGCGTTGTCCGCGTCGATCCCCCCGCTCAGGATCAGCGGGACGTGGGAGCGTCGCCGCGCGAGCAGACTCCAGTCGAAGCTCTCCCCGGTGCCCCCGCGCAGGCCTGGACGGCGCTCCGAGCGCGCGTCGAGCAGGTGGAAGTCGACGTGATAGCGCTCCACCTCCTGCACGTCGCCGGGCCCCGCGATCTGCTTCGCGCGGATCACTCGCGCGCCGGTGCGACGCGCCGCCTCCGCGCAATAGGCCGGACCCTCGTCGCCGTGGAACTGGAGCAGCGAGAGCCCGATCTCTGCGGCGGCCGATGCGACCTCGTCGAGGCTCTGGTTGACGAACACCCCACAGATCTCCGCACGCCGTCTCAGCGCTGCGCCGATCCGCTCGGCCTCGGCGCGCGAGCAGCTGCGGGGGCTCGCCTCGTGGAAGATCACGCCAAGCGCCCAGGCCCCGAGATCCGCCGCCGCTTCGGCGTCGGCGAGGTTCGTCAAACCGCAGATCTTGATGCGCGTGGCCATCTCGTCCAACGGTATCGGAGGGCGGGCGCCCTCCCCGCTCAGCCTTCGGGCGTGTTCGGGTTCGGGATCGAGTTCGGCCGTGAGCCGAGCGTGACCTTGACGGATTTCGGTTCGTATTTGCCGTGGCCGACCGCACGCTGGAGCTCGATCGTCACGGTCTCGCCGGGTTTCTTGGAGGCGATCTCGTTGGCGAGGTCTTCGGAGCTAGCGATCTTCTTGCCGTCGACTTCGGTGATGATGTCCCCGCCGACGGCCACCTGGCCGTTTTCGACGTTGGTGTTGATCGTGCCGCCTTTGATCCCGGCCTTTTCGGCGGCGGTCCCCTTCTGGACGCTCTGCACGAGCGCGCCGCTGGAGACGGGAAGGTTCAGGGCGGAGAGCGAGCCGTCGATCGTGAGCGAGGTCAGACCGAGGTAGGCGCCGCGGACGGTGCCGCCCTTCTCGAGCTGGGAGATCTCACCCTTGGCCGTGTTGATCGGGACGGCAAAGCCGATGCCCACGCTGCCGTTGCTCGTCCCGCCGGTCTCGATCTGCGAGTTGATCCCGATAACTTCGCCCTGCGCGTTGAGCAGCGGGCCGCCGGAGTTGCCGGGGTTGATCGAGGCGTCCGTCTGCAGGACGTTGTCGATCGTGAAGCCGTTCGGCGCGGTGATCTGGCGCTGGAGCGCCGACACGACGCCGGTGGTGAGCGTGCGTTCGAGGTCGAAGGGGTTGCCGATCGCGTAGACCGGGTCGCCGACCTGGGCGGCGCTCGAGTTGCCCAGCGTGAGCGGGTGGAGGGTCAGCCCGTCGGGGTGGATGCGCAGCACGGCGAGGTCGTTGGAGGGGTCCTTGCCGACGACCGTGGCTTCGACGGTCTTGCCTTTTTCGAAGCTCACGGTGACCTTCACGGCGTTCTCGATCACGTGGTAGTTGGTGAGGATCGTGCCGTTCGCGTCGATCACGATGCCCGAGCCCGTCGCCGTGCCTTCGCGAGCGGATTCACCGAAGAGAAAAGGGGATTCGGTCTTCTGCACGACCTTCGAGGTGACGAAGGCGACGCCGGGAGCGTCCTTCACGTAGACCTGGTGCGGGGTGAGGCTGCCGTTGGACTGCTGAGAGGCGTTCGAGGGTACCGCGGTGCTTGCCGCGGCGGGCGTTTCCTGCACGGTCGTGACGACGGTTTTGCCTTCGCCGAGGTCGCCCGCGATCGCGAGCACCGCAACGACGAGGCCGCCGCCGAGGAGGGCTGAGACGAAGGGGATGGCGAACATGCGTTTCATGCGGGAGAAGGATGGCCGGAGGGTGTGAAGGACATATAAAGGTTCTGCGCGGAGTTCCTAAAGGCTCAGAAGCATCTCAGTTCGGCCAGCGCGGCGGCGGGATCGCCCGCACGCATCAGCCTCTCGCCGACGAGCACGGCGTGGACACCCGCGTGCTCCAGCGCCTGGAGCTGGGCCGCCGAGGAGATCCCCGACTCGGAGACGACGAGCGCGTCCTGCGGCATCGCGGCGAGCAGCGCGCCGGTGCGCTCGACGTCCACCGAGAAGTCGCGCAGGTCTCGGTTGTTCACGCCGATGATCGAAGCGCCGATCGCGGCGGCGCGCTCGAGCTCGGCGGCGTCGTGGACCTCGACGAGCACGTCGAGGCCGAGCTCGCCCGCGGCGGCGTGAAGCTCCCCGAGCTCCGGGTCCTCGAGCGCGGCGACGATCAGCAGCACGGCGTCCGCTCCCGCGGCGATCGCCTCGTGGAGCTGGTAGCGGTCGACGACGAAGTCCTTGCGCAGCAGGGGCAGGTCGCTCACGTCGCGCGCGAGCCGCAGATCCTCGAGCGAGCCGCCGAAGTTGCGCTGCTCCGTGAGGATCGAGGCGGCGGCCGCGCCTCCGTGCTCGTAGGCCGTGAGGATCTCCTTGAGGTCCGGGGCGTCGTGCAGCGAGCCCGCCGACGGGGAGCGGCGCTTGAACTCCGCGATCACTCCGATGCCGGGCGCGGCGAGCGCGGCGCGGAAGCGCCCGCCTCCAGCCCCGGGTGCGGCGTGAAGCTGCTCGACGGGTGTGCGCGCGCGGCGCAGCGCGAGGTCCTCCCGCGTCTCGGCGAGGATCCGGTCGAGCACCGTGCCGGTGAGCGGGGCTCACGCCTGCGCGCGCTCCGGCCTGCGAGGCGCCCCGTGGCGGCGATGAAGGACTCGAGCGACCGCTGCGCGCGCCCGTCGGCGATCGCCTCGCGCGCGGCGACCACGCCCTCGGCGATCGAGTCGGCCGCTCCGGCCGCGTAGATCGCGGCTCCCGCGTTGATCGCGGCGAGCGCCTCGCCGGGAGGAGGAGTGCGGCCGGGGCTCAGGATCGCGCGCGTGCGCTCCGCGTTCTCCTCCGGGGTGCCACCCGCGAGCAGCTCGCCCCCGTCGGAGCTCACGCCCGCCTGCTCCGGGCGTGAGCACGTAGGAGCGCAGCTCGCCCTCCCCCACCTCGACTACCCGCGTGGGAGCCGAGCAGGAGACCTCGTCGAGGCCGTCCTCGCTCGAGACGACGAGCGCGCGGCGCACTCCGAGCAGCGCGAGCGCGCCGCCGATCTTCTCCAGCGCGGAGGGGTCGGAGACGCCGACGAGCTGAGCGCTCGCCCCGGCCGGGTTCGTGAGCGGGCCGAGCATGTTGAAGATCGTGCGCACGGCGAGCTCGTGGCGGACGGGGACGACGAAGCGTGTGGCCTGGTGATGGGCGGGAGCGAACATGAAGCCGAATCCGGCCTCGTCGATGCACTCGGCGACCTGCGCGGGAGTGAGGTCGATGCGCGCGCCGAGCGCCTCCAGCACGTCGGCGGATCCCGAGCGGCTCGTCGCCGAGCGGTTGCCGTGCTTGGCCACCGCGCAACCCGCCCCCGCCGCGATCAGCGCGGCGGTGGTGGAGACGTTGAAGGTCGAGCGCCCGCCGCCCGTGCCCGCGGTGTCGAGCAGGTCGTCGCGGTCGGTCGGCACGTGCGCGGCGAGCTCGCGCATCGTCGCGGCGAGCCCGGCGAGCTCCTCGACCGTCTCCCCCTTGGTGCGCAGCGCGATCAGGAAGCCCGCGATCTGCACCTCGGAGGCGTCGCCGTTCATGATCGTGGCGAGCACCTTCCCCGCCTCCTCGGCGGAGAGGTCGCGACGGGAGGCAAGGGCGTCGATCGCGCCCGTGAGCACCTGCTGCGGCATCGCTAGGAACGCTCCAAGAAGTTCGAGAGCAGCTCGTGGCCCTGCTCGGTGAGCACGGACTCGGGGTGGAACTGGACGCCCTCGGCGGGAAGCTCGCGGTGGCGCAGCGCCATCAGCACGCCGCCGCCGCGCGCGCTCGCCTGGAGGCAGTCGGGCAGCTGCTCGTCGACGACGAGCGAGTGGTAGCGCCCGACGGTCAGATCGGGGCGCAGGCCGGTGAAGATCGTCGCGCCGTCGTGCTCGATCGTCGTGGCCTTGCCGTGGATCGGCTCGTGCAGCTTGCACGGTTCCGCCGAAGGCCTGCGCGAGCGACTGGTGGCCCAGACACACACCGAGCGTCGGCACACCCGCTTCGGGCAGACGTCGCACGAGCTCGAGCGAGATGCCCGCCTCGTTCGGCGTGCACGGCCCCGGCGAGACCACGCAGCGGTCATAGCCCCGCTCGATCAGCTCGTCCACGCTCGCGCGGTCGTTGCGCACCACGTCGACCTCCGCGCCCAGCTCGCCGAGGTACTGGACGAGGTTGTAGGTGAAGGAGTCGTAGTTGTCGAGGACGAGGACCCTCATGGCCATTCCGGCTGCTCGCAGGCGAGGGCGATCGCGCGCATCGGCGCGCTCATCTTCGCGACGGACTCCTCGAACTCGTAGGCGGGCTTCGCGTCCGCGACCGTGCCCCCGCCCGCCTGGACGTGGGCGAGGCCGTCCTTGATCACGACGGTGCGGATGTGGATCGCGGTGTCGAGGTCGCCGCCGTAGCTGAGGTAGCCGATCGCGCCGCCGTAGCCCCCGCGCTTGATCGGCTCTAGCTCGTCGATGATCTCCATCGCGCGCACCTTCGGCGCGCCCGAGAGCGTGCCCGCCGGGAGCACCGAGCGCAGCGCGTCGAGCGCGCCCACGCCCTCGCGCAGCGTGCCGGAGACGGTCGAGACGATGTGCATCACGTGAGAGTAGGTCTCGATCTCCATCAGATCCTCGACCACCACGGAGCCGTACTCGCAGACCCGCCCGAGATCGTTGCGGCCCAGATCGACGAGCATCACGTGCTCGGAGCGCTCCTTCTCGTCGGCGAGCAGCTCAGCGGCGATCCGCCGGTCATCCTCGGGGGTCGCGCCACGCGGGCGGGTGCCGGCGATCGGCTTGGTCGAGACGTGGCGGCCGGAGACGGTGAGCAGCGGCTCGGGGCTCGCCCCGGCGATCTGGAAGTCGCCGAAGTCGAGGTAGTACATGTAAGGGCTCGGGTTTACCGCGCGCAGGCCGCGGTAGATCGAGAAGGCCTCCACGGGGCTCCGCGCCGACCAGCGCTGGGAGGGGACGACCTGGAAGGCGTCACCCGCGTGGATGTAGCGGACGATCCGCGCGACCATCGCTTCGAAGTCCTCGCGGGGCATGTTCGACTCGAAGCTCGGCATCTCCCGCGGGGGGCGTGGCTCCTCGCGGGGCACCGCGCCCGCGAGCGCCTCGCGAACGTCGGCGATCTGCGCGGCGGCCTGCGCATACGCGCGCTCCACATCGGGCTCCGCGTCGAGGTTCGCGTTGAGCAGGATCGTGATCGTGTGCTTGAGGTGATCGAAGATCAGCAGGCCGTCGGTGAGCATCAGCGCGAGATCGGGAACGCCGACCGGATCGGGGTTCGGACTCGCCGAGCGGCTCGACCGAGCGCACGAGGTCGTAGCCGAAGACGCCCACCGCGCCGCCCGTGAAGGGAGCGCGGTCGACCGACGGCGGCAGCGGAGCCTGATCGAATCGCGCGACGCGCTCGGCGGCGAGCGCGTACGGATCGCCGCCTTCGCCGATCGACCAGCGCAGCACCCCGTGCGGGGCGAAGCCGATGAAGGACCAGCGCCCCACGCGCTGACCCTGCTCGGCGGACTCGAGCAGGAAGGCGGGGGCGCCCGGGTCGAGCGCGCGCATCTTCAGGAAGGCGGAGACGGGCGTCTCGCGATCCTCCACGAAGGTCACCGCGAGGGGGATCAGGTTGTGCTCGCGCGCGAGCTCGCGCGCCTCATCGAGCGAGGGCGCGATCGCGAGCGGCCCGACGCGCGAGCCCCCCGGGGGCTGGCTAGGAGCGACGGCCATCGAGCACCCGCTCGGCATCGCTCAGCGAGCGCCCGCGGCTGCGCAGCAGCACGAGCAGGTGGTAGAGCACGTCGGCGGCCTCTTCGTCGACGCGCTCGTCGCTCTCCTCGCGCGCGGCGCGCGTGACCTCCTCGGCCTCCTCGTTGACCTTCTCGCCGATCAGCGTGGGGTTCTCGAGCAGCTCGACGGTGTAGGAGCCCGCGGGACGCTTCCGCGCGCGCTGGGCGAGCGTGCGCTCGAGCGCGGGCAGCACCTCGTGCGGCGCGCTCGGCTCGAGCTCGCCGCGGTGAAAGCAGGTGCGCTCGCCCGTGTGGCAGGCCGGACCGGCGGGCTCGACGAGCGCGAGCACGGTGTCCCCGTCGCAGTCCGCGCGCAGCGCGCGAACCGACTGCACGTTGCCGCTCGTCGCGCCCTTGTGCCACTGCTCTTCGCGTGAGCGGCTCCACAGGTGCAGCTCACCCGTCTCGCGCGTGCGTTTGAGCGCCTCCGCGTTCATGTAGGCGAGCGTGAGCACCTCCCCGCTCTCCCAGTCCTGCACCACACAGGGCACGAGCCCGCGCTCGTCGAAGCGCAGAAGGTCGTCGATCGCGGCGGGCTGGGCGCTCATGCGCTCGATTGTAGGTGCCTGCAGGGTGCTGCGGAGGAGCGCCAGAGCGCCTGCGAGACTGCGCAGCTCATGCAGGAGCTGCTCGACCAGAAGCTGATCGTCGTGACCGGAAAGGGCGGCGTGGGCAAGACCACGATCGCCGCCGCGCTCGGCCTGCTCGCGGCCGAGCAGGGCCGTCGCGCGATCCTCGTCGAGTTCGGCTCGCAGTCGCGGCTGCCCGAGCTGTTCGGGCGCCCCGCTCCCGAAAAGGGCGAGCAGGGCCGCCTCGCCGAAGGGCTCGCGACGCTCTCCGTGGACCCCGACCAGGCGCTGCTCGAATGGATCCAGGCGCTCGGGGGCCGCGTCTCTGGGCGCGTGCTCGCCTCCAGCGGGACCTTTCAGTACTTCGCCGCGGCCGCCCCGGGCGCGCGCGAGATCGTCTCGATGGTGAAGATCTGGAAGCTCGCGGGTGGGCGCGAGGGACGCTCGCGTCGCGGCGCTCACGACCTCGTGATCCTCGACGCCCCGGCGACCGGCCACGCGCTCGGGATGCTGCGCTCCCCGGAGACCTTCGGCAAGATCGCTCGCGTCGGGCCGATCGTCCGCGACACCGGCCACGTTCGTGAGCTGCTCTGCGACCCGGCGCGGACCTCCTACGTGGCGGTCGCGCAGGGAACCGAGATGGCGGTGACCGAGACGATGGAGCTGCAGGACGGCCTGCAGGAGGCGATCGGCCGCGAGCTCTCCGCGGTGGTCGTCAACGGACTGCTCCCGCGCCGCTTCAGCGCGCCGGAGATGGAGTCGATCGGCGAGCTCGCGGGCGCGGACGGGCGCGACGGGGCGCTGCAGGCCGCCTGGCGCGCGGCCCGCGAGGTGCACGGCCGCGCGAGCTTCCAGCACGGTCAGGTCACGCGGCTGCGCCGGCGCGGGATGCACGTGCTCCCGGTGCCCTTCATCTGGAGCTCGCGGCTCGACCTCGAGGCGCTGCGCGACGTGGCCGACCGGCTCGGCCGCGGGATCGAACGCGAGGAGGAGCGCTAGGTCGCGCTCAGGTGATCCCGAGACGGTCGAGCAGACCGTCGTCGGCGCGCCAGTCGCGGCGCACGCGAACGGAGAGGTCGAGGTGCACTCGCGCACCGAGCGCGCGCTCGAGCTCCTTTCGCGCTGCGGTGCCGATCGCCTTGATCATCGAACCGTGCGCGCCGATCAGGATGCCCTTCTGGGATTCGCTCTCGACCCAGATCAGCGCGCGCACGCGAACCAACCCGTCCGCACCGTGCTCGATCTCTTCGACGATCACCTCGACGGCGTGTGGGACCTCCTGGAAGGTGCGGCGGATCGCGGCCTCGCGGATCAGCTCGGCGACGAGCAGCTCGGGCTCCTGATCGGAGGAGGTGCCCGGACCGAACATGAAGGGGCCCTCAGGGAGCAGCGAGCCGAGGTGCTCGATCAGCTCAGCGACGCCGATGCCCTTGCGCGCGGAGATCGGGAAGACCTCGCCCTCGAGCTCCAGCTCGCCGACGGCGGCGAGGACCTCGAGCAGCGCGCCGCGCGCGAGCCCGTCGACCTTGTTCACCGCGATCGCGACGGGTCGCCCCGAGGCCGCGAGCGAGCGCGCGATGAAGCGGTCGCCCGGCCCGACCCCCTGACGCCCGTTGAGCATCAGCAGCGAGGCGTCCGCGCCGTCGAGCTCGTGCTCGACGCGCCGCGCCATCCGCGAGGTGAGCGCGTCGCGCGGGCGCTGCACGCCGGGCAGATCGACGAGCACGATCTGCACGTCGCCGCTCTCGTGCACGCCGCGGATCGCGCGGCGGGTGGTCTGCGGGCGGTCTGAGACGATCGCGACCTTCTCCCCGACGACGGCGTTGACGAGCGTGGACTTGCCCACGTTCGGCCTGCCCGCGAGCGCGACGAATCCGCTGCGGCTCAGCTCTCCGCCCTCCTCATCAGCTCGTCCTGCAACGCGAGCATCTCGCCTGAGTCCGTCTCGTGGTCCATCCCGAGCAGGTGCAGCATGCCGTGGACGATCGCCTCGCGCAGGTCGACGGTCTGGGCGGGGGAGATCACGATGTCTCCGAGCTCGCGGGGATGACCGCCGGGCGGCGCGGGGGCGTCGCCGTCGATCGGAAAGGAGAGCACGTCAGTGGGCCCCGCTTTGCCGCGGTGACGCTCGTTGAGCGCGGCGATCCTGGCGGCGGAGACGTACTCGACCGCGACGTGCCCGTGCTCGACCCCACGGCTCTCCGCGGCGAGGGCGCAGAGCCGTTCGACCTCCTCATGCGGCGGCGCGTCGGGCGCGAGCGTCTCGCCGAACACCTCGACGTCGAGCATCGCGCTCAGGCGCTGCGGGAGTGGGCGTCGTAGGCCTCGACGATGCGCTGGACGAGCTTGTGCCGCACGACGTCCTCGCCGCCGAAGCGCACGAACTCGACGTCCTCGACGTCGTCCAGGACCTCGCCGACCGCGATCAGCCCGGACTTCTGCTCGCGCGGGAGATCGACCTGCGTGATGTCCCCCGTGACCACCATCCGCGAGCCGAATCCGAGGCGCGTGAGGAACATCTTCATCTGCTCCGGGGTCGTGTTCTGCGCCTCGTCGAGGATGATGAACGAGTCGTTCAGCGTGCGGCCGCGCATGTAGGCGAGCGGGGCGATCTCGATCACCCCGCGGTCGATGTGGGCGGAGACCTTCTCCGGGTCGAGCATGTCGTGCAGCGCATCGAAGAGCGGGCGCAGGTAGGGGTCGACCTTCGCCATCAGGTCGCCGGGGAGGAAGCCGAGCCGCTCGCCCGCCTCGACCGCGGGACGGGTGAGGATGATCCGGTTGACCTCGTGCCGGGATAGCGCGGCGGCGGCCATCGCGACGGCGAGGAAGGTCTTGCCCGTCCCGGCCGGACCCACGCCGAAGGTGATCGTGCTCTTGCGCACCGAGTCGACGTAGCGCTTCTGGTTGACCGTCTTCGGGGCGACGCGCAGGCCGCGATGGGACCAGACGACGTCCTCGAGCACCCGCGCGGGCGACTCGTGCGCGTCGAGCGCGCCGGTCACCGCGGTGATCGTTCCGGGTCCGATCTGATGGCCGCGCGCGATCAGATCGGAGAGCTCGCGCACGACCCGCTCGCCCGCGTCGGTCTCGGTCTCATCGCCCTCGAAGGTGAGGATGTTGCCGCGAAGGAAGACGCGGCAGTCGAGATGGGCCTCGAGCGCGCGGAGCACCGCGTCCTGAGCCCCCGCGAGCTCGGCGGCGACGTCGTTGGAGAGCTCGATCTGAGTTCTCATCCCTGCAGGGCGGCGCGCACGAGACCGGAGACGCGCTTGCCGTCCGCGCGTCCGTCGACGGCAGCCATCGCCGTGCGCATCGCCGTCCCCATGTCCTTCGCGGACTCGGCGCCGCTCTCGCGCACGGCCCGCTCGACGATGTCCGCGAGCTCCTGGTCGGAGAGCTCGGCGGGCAGGTAGCCCGCGATCAGCTCGCTCTCGGCCTCCTCGGCCTCGGCGAGCTCGGCCCGTCCTCCCTCGCGGAACTGCTCGGCCGCCTCGATGCGTCGCTTGCGCTCGCGGCGGAGCACCGCGAGCTCGTCGTCCCCCCCGTCCTTGGCGGCCTTCTGGAGCTCGGAGAGGACCAGCCTCAGCGCCCCGACCTTCTCTTTTTCCCCAGCGCGCATGGCACCCTGAAGGTCGGTTTTGATCTGCTCAGCTATCGCCATCCTCGACACAGAGGATACGCGCAGAGCGGCTTTGCCCGGGAGCGGCGGCTCGCGGCGGGCGCGAGCGTCAGCCTTCGAGCGCCGCGCGCCCGGCGGCGGCGTCGCTCTCGGAGCGATGCGCCTCCGCGTCGGCGAGCCCCGCCTCGCCTCGCCTCGCGGGCGCGCTGCTCGCTTCGACGTAGGCCTCGGAGACGGTGATGACGCGCGCGCCACGACCGTGCGTGCCGAAGGAGACGGCCCAGCGGATGAAGACGAAGATGCGGTTGGAGAAGCCGACGAGGTACCAGAGGTGCACCCCGACCCAGGCGACCCAGGCGAGCAACCCGCTGAGCCTGACGCCTTTGAGATCGGCGACCGCGGCGGCGCGGCCGATCGTGGCGAGATTGCCCTTGTCGTGGTAGCGGAACGGCTCGATCTCCCGGCCACGCAGCCGCGCGCGGATCAGCTTCGCGGCGTAGCGCCCCTGCTGCATCGCGACGGGTGCGACGCCGGGGTAGACAACCGGCTCGCCGTTCGTCCCGCGCACCGCGACCATGTCGCCGAGCGCGAGGATCTCGGGGTGCCCCGCGAGCGTGAGGTCGGGCTCGACGGTGAGCCGCCCGGCGCGGTCGGTCTGCGCTCCGGTGAGCGAGGCGAGCATCGCGGCGAGCGGCGAGGCGGTGACGCCCGCCGCCCAGATCACCGTTCGAGCGGCGATCCGTTCGCTCGCTCCGTCGGGGTCGTGGACGGTGACGCCGCGCGCGTCCACGTCGACGACGGTGCGCGAGAGCAGCGGCGTGACACCGACCCTCTGCAGCGAGCGCCGGGCACGCTCGGAGAGCGAGGGCGGGAAGCTTCCGAGCACGCGGTCCGCGGCCTCGACGAGCACGATCCGCCCGGTGCTCGGGTCCGCGGAGCGGAAGTCGCGGCGCAGGCTGTCGCGCGCGAGCTCGGCGATCTGCCCCGCCATCTCGACGCCCGTGGGGCCGGCGCCCACGACGACGAACGAGAGCCAGGACCCGCGCAGCTCCGGGTCGCTCGCCATCTCCGCGGCCTCGAAGGCGCTGAGGATCGCCGAGCGCGTGACGAGCGCGCTCTCCAGCGACTTGACCTCGTGGGCGAACTCGCCCCAGTCGTCGTGGCCGAAGTAGGAGTAGCGGGAGCCTCCGGCGAGGATCAGCGTGTCGTAGGGGATGCTCGGAGGTGCGGGCACCCCGCCGACGCTCGCGAGCTGCAGGCGGCGTGCGACAGGGTCGACGGCGTGCGCCTCGGCCATCAGCACGCGCACGTTCGCGGCGCGCTTGAAGATCGCGCGCAGCGGATAGGCGATTTCCCCGGGCGAGAGGGCGCCCGTGGCGACCTGGTAGGTGAGCGGCTGGAAGAGGTGGAAGTTGCGGCGGTCGACGAGCGTGACCTCGACCGGAAGGCGGCGCAGGCGCATCGTCGCCTGCAGGCCGCCGAAGCCGCCCCCGACGACCACGACGCGGTGTGCGCTCGACGTCTGCATCCGGTGGCTCTCAGGCTAGCGGCGGTCGATCATCTAAGGTGCGCGCGTGAACGAATCGCTCTACCAAGAGGCGCTCGCCCCGTTCGTCGCTGAGACCGCGCGCCTGCGTCCGGCGAACGCCGAAGTGATCGACGCGCACACCCACCTCGGGCTCGACGAGGACGGCCGCTCGCTCACGCTCGAGCAGCTCCTGGCTCAGCTCGACGAGGCCGAGGCGCGCCGGGCCTGCGTCTTCCCGCTCCACGATCCGGAGCGGCGTCCGAGCTACAGCCTCCCCAACGACCGTGTGCTCGGCTGGGCGGGCGAAAGCGACGGGCGGCTCGTGCCCTTCTGTCGCCTCGACCCGACCGAAGGCGCGGTCGCCGAGGCCGAACGCTCGCTCGGGAACGGCGCGCGCGGGATCAAGCTGCATCCCCGCGCGCAGGACTTCACCTTCGACAACGGCGACCTCGACGGCGTGTTCGCGCTCGCCGAGCAGGCGAGGGTGCCGATCCTGATTCATGCGGGCCGTGGCCTGCCCCCGCTCGCCGACGGGCTCGCCGACCTCGCCCTGCGCCACCCCGGAGCGCCGCTGATCCTCGCGCACGGCGCGATCTGCGACCAGGGCATCCTCGCCACCCGGCTCGCCGACCACCCCGCGGTGCTCTACGACACCTCCTGCTTCTTCACGCTCGATGTGATCGAGCTCTTCGCCCGCGTCCCAGCCGAGCGGATCGTGTTCGCGACCGACCCGCCCTACGGGCAGACCGCGACCGGTCTGTACCTCGCGGTGCGCTGCGCCCAGCAGGCGGGGCTCGACGAGGCAACGACACGGCTCGTCCTCGGCGGAACGATGGCGAAGCTGATCGACGAGGGCGAGCTTCCCCCTGTGACGCCCCCGCGGCGTCCCCCGACGGTGACCGTCTCGGGGCGTCTGATGCGCGCGTACGGCTACGCAAGCCTCGTCGGACCCGCGCTCTTCACGGGCGTGATCGAGCAGGCGAGCGCGATGCTCGACATGGCGATCGCCGCCACGCGCGACCCCGACCCGGGCAACGACGGCGAGGCGCTCGAGACGATCGGCCGCGCGCTCTCCGCCGCTGCCACGCTGGTCCGTGAAGAGAACGGCATTCGCGCCTCGATCGATCTGGTCTACCGAGCGAACGTGCTCGCCGCCACGGCGATCGCGGACGCTCCATAGCGGCGCGCGTCGCACAGCGAGATCCGGCGCGCGCACGTTCGCGCAGCTGCCCTCGCCGGCCCTGCAGCCGCCCCCACGCCCCTTGCCGTCGCCCCCGCTCGCCGATCCCGCCGAGGCGGTCGCCCGGATCGCGGCGACGGGGGTGACGTAACAGAAAGGCCCTGCAAAGGAGCCGTTACCGCGCCCGCGACGGCAGCGCAGGTCAGGCGACCGCATCGCGGATCGAGGATCGCGCCCGCGGGGAGGTCTAGCGTCGCGTCCTCACCTCCTCCTCTCCCCCTCCACAGCATCGACCTGCAGCTCCGCTTCGCCGACCCGCCCCGCCTGAGGCGCTCCTGACACACAGCGGCGACCGGTCGTAGAGGGCAAGGGGGCAACCAGCGCCGCCGAGGCGGCGACACAGGTCAGGAGGATCAGGTGAGAGCGGCCCCCGCGCCCGCACGCCCCACGAGCGGGCTCGATCAGTCCACGGTGCGACCGGCACCGACGCGCGGCACACGAGTGCTGGAGCGCTTCCGCGACGAGCGTGGCAGGGCGCGCGAGATCGTCTCGCGCCGCGGCGCACGCGGCTCCGTGCTCGTGATCGATTGCGACCCCCTGGACACGAGCGACGCACGGCTGGTCGCGCACCTGAGCGCGGACGAGCCGACGGCCAACGCGCGGATCGTCTGCGGCTCCTATCTCGCGGCCGAGCCCGAGAGTCGGCGGTGTCGCGCGCTCGATCCGCTCGACGAGCTCGACGCGCCGATCGGCGCGGTGCTGGGAAGAGGGCCGGGGGTGCTCGCGCGCGAGTCGCCCGAGGTGCGCGGCCCAACCGGTGCCTACCGCCTTCGGGGCGTGCCCTGCGCGATGTCGATCCCCTCGCTGCGCTGGACCATCTCGCCGCCCGGGGTGAGCTCGGCTCCGCTCGTCGTGAGCCTGCGCGAGGCGATCGGCGCACTCGAGAGCTACGAGCCCTTCCGTGAGATCACCCGCGCCGCCCTCACGCGCCACGAGGACGACCCCGCGATCTCCACCACCACGCTTCGCGCAGAGCTCGGGCGCGTGCTCGACAGCCCGATGCCGCGAGCGGAGAGTGGTCGGAGCGGCCGAACTTCTTCGACGTGAGTGTCTACGGGCCGCAGGGAGAGAACGTGGCGAGCTACATGCGCCGCGGGCGGCTCGTCGCGATCGACGGCCGGCTCTCCTGGCGCGAGTGGGAGACCGCGGACGAGCAGAAACGCCAGGCGGTGAGCATCGTCGCGGACAGCGTGCAGTTCCTCGAATCGAAGGGCGACGCGGAGGGGGGCTCCGGCGCGGAGGGCGAGCTGGTCGGGGCGGGGACGGGCAACGAGGAAACGATCTCCTTCTGAGGTCCCGCCGGGCGCGCGGTCACTCCGCACTCGCGGCGGGCCGCGCCCCGGGGCGCCGGCGCATAGACTGGCGCCCGCCGCGGCCCCGAATGGCGCCCGCGAGCGCCAACCGCCCCCGAGTTCCCGCGAAGGAGCGCAGAGTCGATGCCAGTGAACACGAGCGCGATCGGAAAGACCTACGACCCCGTCACCTACGCGGTCGGGCGCGAGAAGATCCGCGAGTACGCGCGCGCAGTCGGCGAGACGGATCCCGTCTGCCTCGACCTCGAGGCGGCGCGCGCGGCCGGGTGGGCCGACCTGCTCGCCCCGCCGATGTTCGCGGTCGTCTACAGCGCCCCCGCCGTCGGGCCACCGATCTTCGACCCGGAGATCGAGCTGAACTTCGCGATGATGGTCCACGGCGGCCAGGAGTTCGAGTGGGGAGAGCCGGTCGTGGCCGGCGATGAGATCACGACGACCGCCTCGGTGAAGGACATCAGCGAAGCGGACGGGCGCGGTTACTACGTCTTCGAGTCCGTATCGGTGAACCAGCGCGGCGAGCAGGTCTGCCGCGGAACGTGGACGAACATCGTCCGGGGAGTGTGAGCGCATGCCCGAGCTTCAGCCCGGAACCCAGATCCCCGGCGTGAAGATCACGCCGGACAAGTTCCTCACCGTCCGCTACGCGGGCGCCTCGGGGGACTTCAACCCGATCCACATCGACGAGGAGTTCGCCAAAGCCGTCGGGCTACCCGGACGGATCCTCCACGGGCTCTGGACGATGGCGCAGGTCGCCCGTGCGCAGACCGAGGCGAGCGGGAGCGCGGCGAGCCTGAAGAGGCTGAAGGTCCAGTTCCGCGGCATGGGACTCCCGGAGCACGAGGTGATCGTCACCGGGATGGTGCGCGAGGTCAGCGACGGGCGCGCGCTGATCGACACGGTCGCCGAGCAGGACGGCAACCAGATCATCCGCAACGCCGAGGCCGAGGTCACGCTCTAGCTTCGCCCCGGCGGCGGCTGGGCCGCCAGCGCCCGGCCTACAATCAAGGGATGCTCACCCCCCGCCAGGAGAGGATCCTCGGCAAGGTCGTCGAGGAGTACCTCCACACCGGGCTGCCCGTGCCCTCGCGCACGATCGCCGCCGACGGCGAGCTCGACTGCGGCCCCTCGACGGTGCGCAACGAGCTCGCCTTCCTCGAGGAGCACGGCCTGCTCGACCATCCCCACGTCTCCGCGGGGCGCGTACCCACCGAGGCGGGGCAGCGCTACATCGTCGACGGGCTGCTGAGCACCGAGGGGGCGCTCCCCGCCCCGCCGCAGCGTCTCGAGCTCACGCTGATGCGCCGCGAGATCGACGAGGCGATGCGCGCCACGAGCGAGACGCTCTCGCAGATGACGAACCTGCTCGCGGTCGTCTCCGCGCCCTCGATCAACACCGCGACGATCCGCCACATCGAGGTGCTCGCGCTGCAGCCGCGGGTCGTGCTGCTCGTGATCATCACCTCGACAGGGTCGGTCTCGAAGATGCTCGCGACCTTCGAGCGCGACGTCGATCCGGGGCTGATCGCGTGGGCGGGCGAGTACCTCGAGGAGCGCCTCGTCGGGCTCCCCGTCGGCGCGCGGATGCTTCACGCACGGCTCTCCGACCCGAGCCTCGGGGCGAGGGAGCTCGATTTCCTCGCGCGCTACAGGCCCGCATTCGGCGAGCTCGCCGCGGAGGGGGAGGACTCGCTCTACCTCGACGGCACCGCACGCCTCTTCGAGGCAGGGCTCGTCGAGGAGACGGGCCGCGTGAACGATCTGATCGTGCTGCTCGAGCGTCGTGTGGCGCTGCTGCGGGTGTTGCGCGCCGCGCTCGCCGAGCCCGGCGTGTACGTGCGGATCGGGACTGAGAACGAGCTCCCCGCGATGCACTCCCTCGCCGTGGTCGCCACGGGCTATGGGCCCCCGCGACGCAAGCTCGGCACGATCTCGCTGATCGGCCCGGTGCGGATGGACTACGCCGGAGCGATCGCGACGGTGCGTGAGGCCGCGACCGAGCTCTCGCGTTTCGTCGAAGACGCCTACGCCGAGAACTAGCCGGAGATGCCACGGGACCCCTACGAGGTGCTCGGCGTCGAGCACGAGGCCTCCGAGCAGGAGATCAAGAAAGCCTTTCGGATGCTCGCGCGCGAGCTGCATCCTGACGTGAACGCTCACGACCCGCAGGCCGAGGAGAAGTTCAAGGAGGCCGCGGAGGCCTACGAGATCCTCTCCGACCCCGAGCGCCGCGCTACCTACGACCGCTACGGCCACGACGGGCTCCGCTCTGGTGGGTACGCACCCAACTTCGAGGGCTTCGGGTCGATCAACGATCTCTTCAACGCCTTCTTCGGTGGCGGGGGCGGAGGGGGCTTCGGCTCCGCGCAGGGAGAAGACGTCGCCGTGGCAGTCGAGATCGACCTGTTCGAGGCCGCCGAAGGCACGAGCGCTCACGTCCGCTACGAAGCGATCGATCGCTGCGATCAATGCAACGGAAACGGCGCGGAACCCGGCACGCCGATCCACAGCTGCGATCGCTGCGGAGGCAGCGGCCAGCGCCAGGTCGTCACGCAGACGCTGCTCGGCCAGATGGTTCGCGCGACGGTCTGCGAGCGCTGCCATGGCGAGGGCAAGATCCCCGAGCAGCCCTGCAAGCGCTGCCGCGGCCGCGGCAAAGTCGCGGCGGAGCGCGAGCTCGAGGTGCAGATCCCAGCGGGCATCGCGGACGGCCAGCGGATCCGCGTCGGCGGTCAGGGCAGCGCGGGCGGTGCAGGCGCCCCGCCCGGCGACCTCTACGTGCTCGTCGGCGTGCGCGAAGACGAGCGCTTCGTCCGCGAAGGGGACAACCTCATAACCGCGCTGGACGTGCCCGCCCCGCTCGCAGCGCTCGGAGCGGAGCTGAGCGTGCCCACGCTCGAAGGGAGCACCACCGTCGAGCTCGCCGCGGGCACGCAGCCCGGCGAGATCATCACCCTGCGCGGCGCCGGGATGCCCAGCCTCAGGCGTGGGCGGCGCGGCGATCTGCGCGTGGTCGTCAACGTCGTCATCCCGCGCCGCCTGAGCACCGAGCAGCGAGAGCTGCTGGAGCAGCTCAAGGAGAGCCTCACCGAGGAGAACCTGCGCTCGCAGGAGTCGATGTTCGCCAAGCTCCGCCGCGCCCTGGGCAGCCAGGCCGCGTGATCCGCCTGGCGGTTCGCGTCCCGCGCGAGCACGCCGAGGTCGTGCTCGCCGAGCTGCTCGACCTCGCCCCCGCGGGGGTCGAGGAGAGCGAGCTCGATGACGGCGCGCGTCGAGTACGCCGTCTACGGTCCGCCCGGCGAGCTTCCCGCCCTGCCCGACCTGCACGCGCTCGCGGGCGAGGCCGCCGGTCGAGGTCTCGACGAGCGAGGTCGCCGACGACTGGCAGGAGCGCTGGAAGGACTTCCACCGCCCCGTCGCTGATCGAGCGCTCCGCGCACGAGCCGTCGGGCACTCCTGATCGCGCTGCGGCGCCCGCGATCCGCGTCCGCCCACCCTGGGAGCCCGCCGACGAGCATCCGCGCAGCGGCGACCATCGAGCTCGTCGTCGACCCCGGACAGGCATTCGGTACGGGCGCTCACGCGAGCACCCGCCTGTGCCTCTCGCTGCTGCTCGACCTGCTCGCCGCCGATGGGCGGCGGGCGCGCGGCGCTCGACGTGGGAACCGGCTCCGGCGTGCTCGCGATCGCCGCCGGGCGGCTCGGCTTCACGCCGCTGCTCGGGCTCGACAACGAGATCGAGAGCGTCGAGGCCGCCGCGACCAACGCGAAGGTGAACGGCGTCGCGCTGCGCACCGAGCGCTTCGACCTGCGCACCGATCCACTGCCCTGGCTCGGCGCGGGACGCGCCTCCGGCGATCCCGAAGGAGTGCGTACGCTCCTGCTCGCCAACCTCCTTCGGCCGCTGCTCCTCGACCTCGCACACGCGATCGAGCATCCACCCGGCGATCTGATCGCGGGTGGCCTGCTCACCGGCGAGCTCGAGGAGATCTCCTCGGTGTTCGCCGCGGAGCGGGGCATGGTGCAGCGCGCTCGCCGCAGCGAAGGCGAGTGGGGCGCGCTCTGGCTCACGCTCCCTTCCTGAGCGAGGCCCCCGCTCCCTCCCCCCGCCGCTCGGTTCCCGGGATCGTGCGCGCGACCACCGCGGCGGCCTCTGGACGCGCACCCTCGGCGCGAACCTGCGGCGGCAGCGCGGGCACACCCCACGCGAACGGCTGGCCCTCGTGCACGTCGCGCTCGGCGACGAAGAGCACGCTGCGCCTTCCGCGGTAGTCCCAGCTCGCGGGGTACTCGCCCGGATAGGCGCGACACGCGCAGAGCACGAGGTCCGCCCTCCTCGCGCATTCACGCGCGCGCTCGCGGTCGCGACAGAGGACGACCACCACGGGGAGCGTCCTGCGGCGCGGGGCGTAGCGCTCGGTCTGCTCAGCCCACCCGCTCAGGAAATGGTCGTATCGCTCGAGCTTGTTCACCCACGCGACGGTCGAGCACCTGTCGTCGAGCTCGGCGAGCACCTCCACGCGCTCCGCGCCATCGACGATCTCGACCGCTGCCCCGGGGCGGATCGTCTCGAAGCGCTCGACCTCCTCGCGCTCGCCCGTGGGCGTCGTGCGCAGGAACTCGTGCGGCGTGCGCCCGCCCGGCAGACGCAACTGCGCGGGACCGCTCGCGCTCGCACGTGCGCCCTGACCGCGGGGCGGGGCGAGCACGCAGGCGTGGGAACCGCGAACCTCTCCTCCGCCCGCGACCTCGGCGAGCGCGAGCGCCCAGCCCGCGAGGTGCAGCTCGCGCCGGATCGCTCGCAGGTCGCGCTCGCGTGTGAGGCCGGGCCGCTCGGCGGGTGGCGTGGGAAGCGCGTGAGGCGCGCTCTCCTCGCGCGCCTCGAGCAGCCACAGGCCGGCCGGCGTGAGCGAGCAGCACATCGGCACCCCGCCGCCGTCCGGACGGTGGAACTGGAGCCGGCCGATCAGGCCCGCGTCCGCCAGCCGCTTGAGCCGCCGCTGAGTCGTGCTGATCGCCCGACCCGCGTTCACCCTCCGGTGGATCTGGGTGCTCGAAAGGCGACCGAGCGCGGCGAGCAGAGAGAGCACGGCCAGATCGGCGCGCTCGGGCTCAAACCCCGGCTCGACAGGGGCCGGGCGAGCATGTCGCGCAGCTCGCGCGCGATCGAGGTCGAGCAGCTCCCTGTAGCTCTCAGCGGGTTGCGGCGGCAGCGGCGGCGGCCCGCACGCGGCGCACACCTCTGCCTCGCGCGCCCGGGCGCGGGATGTAGCGGCTGGCGCGTCGTGCTCCTGAGGCCCGCGCGGCGCCGTGGTCGCGGCGCTGCGCGGCGGCTGCTCCCAGTGCGGCTGGCGCATGTCGAGCAGGCGCCGTCCCCCGCGCTCGGCCTGGGCGAGCTCGAGCTCCTCGAGGCGCTCGCGGTCCACGCGCATCGGGATCGTCTCCGCGACGAAGGCGGGCTGGCGCCCCTCGCGGGTCACCCAGCTCACCACCGCGTGGTGGCGGGGCAGCCGCAGTCGCAGATCGGGCCTGCCGAGCGTGGAGAGCCTCCCGAGCCCGGGCCTCACGCTGTCAGAGAACTCGGCCATCGTCAGGTCGACCGCCGCGCGCGCGTCCTCGGCCGAGGCGGTGGCGAAGTAGACGCGGTGCGCGAAGAGCGCGTCGAGCTGATCGCGGATCTCGCGCTCGACCCATTGCGAGTCCGTCTGCCAGCACGCCACCGTCTCGAGACCCGCGGAGCGCTTCAGCGCCATCGTCTCGGCGAAGCCACGGTTGAGGACCAGCGGCGCCTCGTCGATCTTCAGCGCCACCGCCGTCCGGTCCTCGGCGCGAACACGATCCTGCTGGCGCGCGAGCGACGCGTCGAGCATGCCCACGAGCAGCTGCATCAGCACGGACGTGTTGCCCGCGCCCATCGAGCCGAGCGCGCCCTGCACGACGAGCACCTCCGCACGCTCGATCAACCTGTCGAAGTCGACGAGGAGCGAGTCGTTGAGCAGCACACGCTTGATCGAGGGCGAGTTGAGCAGGCGCGCGAGCTTGTTGACCGGCGCATCCAGCTTCGCCGTAGTCGCGCTGCGCGCGTCCGCGAGCTGGGCGGAGAGCTCGACGGTGAAGAAGCTGCTGATCTCCTTCAGCTCCGGAAGCGCACGGACCTTCGCCCCGATCGCGCGCCGATAGGCGTAGCCCTCCTCGCCCACCGAGAGCAGCCTCGCCGCATCCCACAGCGTCGCTCCGCGGTCCGCTGCGAGCACCGCGATGATCGCGTTGCGCAGATAGCGGTCCGATGACGCTCTGATGTCCGCGTCGGTGAAGAGCGACTTGAGCGCTGCGACCGCGTAGTCCGCGATCACGTCGGCCGGCGCGTCGACCGCGAGAGGGTTGAAGCCGCAGGTGGGGTCCGCGAAGTCGAGCAGCGTGCAGGTCCGCCCGCGCGGCACCGCACTCAGCGCGGCTTCGGCCGCGTCCCCCTTCGGATCGAGCACGATCACCGCGCAGCGCTCCCGCATGAGATCCTCGGCGACGCTCGCGACGAGGAAGCTCGACTTGCCCTGGTCCACCGTGCCCGGAACGGCGGTGTTCTGACGGCGAAGTGACTCGTGTATCGACAGCGGGCCATGAGCGTCGCGCAGCGTTCCTCGCCCCGATCGAGGACGCAGCACGCCCGGAGGGGCGGGCGCCACCGGGAGCGCGCCGCGCGCGAAGGGGACGGTCGTGTAGTCCACGCTCGGGAGCTGCCAGAGCTCGGCGAGCTCGCGCGGAGCGAACACGCCGCGCGAGGCGTTGGGGATCGGGTTGCCCTCGCCCCGGGCGATCCTCCCCGCGTAGCTCCGCGGCAGCCGTCCCCCCCACCCCGCACGACGTTCGACCAGCCGGTTCTCCGCTCGCTCGGTGCGAAGCACAGCGGCGATCTCCTCACAGCCCACGAGCGTCTCGGCCGCCACGCGGATGTCGGCGAACACGAGCGCGGCGTGCTGCACGTCGAGGCCACCGCGGAGCTCGGCGTCGCGCACCATCGAGCGGTCGCGGATCAGCTCGTGCTCGTGCCGCTCCCGGGAGATCCGCGCCTCACGGTCGAGGTAGAGCCGCCGCGCCAGACGCTCGAAGGCCACCGGCGCGGGCGTGATCGCGATCTGGACGAGCGCCCTCTCCCCGACCGCCCCCATCGCGGTGAGGAGACGGTTCGCCGTCGGCTCCGGTTCCCGCTCGCGGCTGCGCGGATCGCCCGTCCAGATCCGCGATATGAACCCGTGGCGCTTGCGCAGACGGGTCAGCGCGGGTCCCACCTCCGGCACCTCGGCGGACTCGAGCAGGCGCAGGTTGGGGTAGGCCGAGCGCAGCGCGCTCTGCACCCGGGCGCGCGAGCGCCGCTCGCAGGCCACCGCGAGCCACGCCTCCGACGCACCGCTGACCGGGTCGCGCTCGTGGTGGACCTCCAGCGAGACGGAGGGCTGGCCCTGCAGGAGCCGCTGCGACCAGCGCACCGAAACGGTCGTCGTGAGCGCCGCGAGCGCGCGCGCGAGCGCTGGGGATTCGGTCGTGTCGCCCCGATAGGCCACCACGCGGAGGCGCACATACTCGCGTCGCGCCCTCGCGCGGAGTCGTGCGAGCGTGGCCGCGAGCGCGATCACGGCTGCCGTCAGAGCGAGCGCCGCGCATGCGACGATCAGCTGCGGCGGAGGCGATCCAATCGGGTCGCGCAGGTGGAGGCCCGGATGCGGGACCCCTCTTCGGCTCGGCCGTGAGGCAGGCGCGGCGCCGCCGCGGAGCGCCTCGCCCGCGTAGCCCCGCAGAAGCGAGAGGGAGAAGCCGACCACGAGCAGCGCGCCCGCGAGCGCGAGCACGCGCCAGAACAGGGCTCGGAGCACCCTCCTCGCTCCGACGCGCGGCGTGAAGCGTGACCTATGCCCGTGGGCACCGGTTCCTGCCAGTCACCTCAGCTCACACCGCCCTCGAGCGGTCGGAGCGCTCAGCGCGGGCGCGTGGCGCGCTCGACCGCAGCGCCGCGCGGGGTGAGATGCCAGGCGTTCGCTGCGCCCTTCTCCTGGCCGTCGCCGTGGTTCTCGACCAGCTCGAGCCTCGCGAGGCGACCGAGCAGCTTCGAGATCTGGCCCTGGTCTGAGATTCCCGAGCGCTCGGCTATCTCACGGTTGCTCGCGCCGGCGCGCTCCGCGACGACCATCAGCACGCGCACCGTGCGGTAGGTGAGGCGCATTTTCAGCCCCTCCAGCGGATCGGCGCTGCCCGAGCGCGGGCGCGCCGCGCGGCGCCGCTCCGGCCGCGGACTCGTGCGGCCCACTTCCTTGCCCGCCGCGCGCGTGCCGAGATAGGGCAGCACGATCATGCTCATCAGGGGGCCGAGCAGCTCGAAGAGCGGTTCCTTGTTGCCTTCGAGCACGCGGCTGTGGAGCACCGCGAAGATCGCTCCGACCACGCCTTCCGCGGTGACCTCGGGCGGATCGTGGCTCGCACCGGGCGCGGTGCGTCCGGAGTCGATCGCGTTCGCGAGCTCGTCCATCGCCTCGGCGCGCCGTTCGAGCACGCGATCGCCCGCGGCGAGGGCCTCCACCACGCAGAGCTTGGTCAGCGCGGGCTCGTCGTCCATCAGCGCGAGCAGCGTGGCGAGTGCCGTGCGGATCCCCTCTCGCCACCCCTCCTGCGAGCGGTATGCGTCACGGATCAGAACGGAGGCTTGGTCGAGCGCCTGCTCGAAGGCGGCCAGGAAACAGTCCTCGCGGTCGGAGAAGACGTCGTAGAAGGTCTTGCGCGAGACGCGCGCCCGGCCGATCACCTGCGCGACGGTCATTCCCGCGTATCCCACCTCGTCGACCGCGTCGACCGCCGCGGCGAGCATGCGGCCGCGCTGTATCTCCGTGACCTGGCCGCGAGGCAGGCCGCTCGGTCCCGGGCGTAGCCGGGTCCCCTTTGATGGTCCGTAGGTCAATGGCATGTCGGAAGGTTCATAGGTGGTGACTCCAAAGTCGAGGCGCGTCTCTGACTCGGTCTGGTGAGTGCCCCTGAGAGGGAGCGCTGACGCAAAAGGACACCGCTTGGTGCTCGTGGCATCCCTTCTGCCATACCCATCGAAGCGCCCCGCCACACATCGGCAGCCAAATTTCAACAATTGCTCGGATCGCACGAACCGACCCCCTCGACCAACGGACACGGGGCTTTCTGGCGTGATAGTCCTCGGATATGGCTCTCCGCGCACCCACCGAAGCTGACGCCGAGCGCGTCCTCGCCCTGCTCGCAGCACGCGACACGGTCGATCTGGGCGCACCGGACTACACGCTCGAGGATCTGCTCGCGGAGTGGCGGATGTCCGATTTCGACCTCGCGCGCGACGCTGTCCTCCATGAGACCGAGCAGGGTGAGATCGCCGGCTACGCGCGCGTCCGGCGCCCCGGTACGTTCGCCGCTGTGCACCCGGGCCACGAGGGCGAGGGGATCGGCAGCACGTTGCTCGACTGGACCGAGCGACGCGAGCGCGAGCTGGGTCTCGAGGGCCACCGTACCGCGACCGCCGCGAGCAACGCCCGGGCGGTCGAGCTGCTCACCTCGCGCGGGTACAGCGCGACCCGCAGCTTCTGGCGCATGGGGCTGGCGCTCGCATCAGCATCGCTTCCGCCCGAGCAAGAGATCGCAGGTGTGAGCTTCCGCGCGCTCGACGCCGAGCGCGACGGCGAGGCGATCTACGCGCTCGACCGGCTCGCGTTCGCCTCCGTCGGGGGAACCGAGCCCGAGTCGCTCGCCGCCTTCACCGAGGAGCACCTCCAGAGTCACGACCTCGCCCCCACAGTGAGCACGGTCGCCGAACGCAGCGGAGCGCCGATCGCGTTCCTGCTCGCGCAGCGCTGGGAGTCGGAGTCGGTGGGCTACGTCTCGATCCTCGCCGTGACGCCCGAGGAGCAAGGGCGCGGGATCGGCCGGGCGCTGCTGAGACGTGCTTTCGTCGCGATGGCCGCCGAGGGACTCGATGAGGCGCGCCTGGGGGTCGCCGCGGACAACCCGAAGGCGCTGCGTCTCTACGAAGGGCTCGGGATGCGCCCGCGTTTCTCGATCGTGGTCTTCGAGCGCCCGAGCGTCCTTTAGCCTCGCCGGGCCGGGTTGGCGCAGGGCTGAGAAAGCGCCCCGGAACGCAGAACGCCCCGGCTTCGGCCGAGGCGATTCTCAGTACCGCTACCGGGATTCGAACCCGGGTTTCCGCCATGAGAGGGCGGCGTCCTAGTCCCCTGGACGATAGCGGCGCGCTAGCGCCCCGACGGTAGCAGAGCAGGCGGGCGGGGGCCACTTCGCGGGTGCGCTATCTTCGCTGCCCACCACCACGCGGATGTGGCGGAATTGGTAGACGCGCACGGTTCAGGTCCGTGTCCGGGAAACCGGGTGGAGGTTCGAGTCCTCTCATCCGCATCGCAGGAGAGTCGGGCCTCTCGTGGGCCGCGCTGGGGGCGCCGGCGCGTGGTTGCGCCAAGGTCTGCCAACCTGGCGCGGTGGTCGAAGTCCACTCGCGCACGGCATCACGGCCACATCCGAGAGCGAGCCGCAGCGTCGGGCGGCTCCTCAGCGAGACCGACCGCGCGATCCGCGAGGACCCAACCGCGAGCCGGGTGGCGATCCTCAGCGGGGTCATCTTCGTCTTCGCGGGTCTGGTCAAGTTCGTCTTCCACCACTGGGAGCTGCACGCCTTCCGCGAGTTCGGGTTGCCCTGGCCCTCCGCCCTCGAGATCTTCGCCGGGGTGCTGGAGATCTGCGCTGGAGCGCTCCTCGTCGCGCGGCGGCTCCTGCTCCCGAGCGCCCTCCTGCTCGCCGCGACGATGATCGTCGCGATCGGCGCCTCGGGCATCGGTCACGGCGACATCATCCCCAGCCTGACGCTTGCCCCCGTGCTGCTGATCGCGCTCCTCTTCCTGCTCCTGCGCACGCGCTGAGGCGCGTGCGCAAACCGCCGGGTGGACCGCGGGCGCGGCACCTTGACTTCCGCGCGCGGAGGGAAGAGAGTCGGCCCCCTAACGCGCTCTCTCGCGGGGAGCGCCCGTCACGGGAGGTCACGATGAGCAGCGTCGAGCTGAGCAGCGATAGCCGGGCGGGGACGCCCCCGGTCGCACCAGGGGAGGCGAAGCTCGAGGTCGTCGTCCTCCCGGTTTCCGACGTGGACCGCGCAAAGGCCTTCTACGAGGGTCTCGGCTGGCGGCTCGACGCGGATCTCGCCGTCGAGGCGGGATATCGGGTCGTGCAGCTCACACCGCCCGGATCGAGTTGCTCGATCATCTTCGGCGAAGGCCTCAGCGGTGGCGCGCCCGGCTCCAGCGAGGGGCTTCAGCTCACGGTCTACGACATCGACGCAGCGCGCGCGGACCTCCTCGCGCGCGGCGTCGAGGTGAGCGAGCCCTTCCACGACGCCACCGGGGTGTTCCACCACGCCGGCACCCTCGCACGCCTCGGCGGAGCGGCCCCCGAGCACGCCGACTACGGCTCCTTCATCTCCTTCAGCGACCCGGACGGCAACGGCTGGCTGATGCAGGAGATCAAGCGACGCCTCCCCGGGCGCTGAGAGGAGCAGAGATGGCAACCGCATACGACTCCGTCGAGGACCTCGCCGCGGCGCTCAGACGCGCGGCCGAGGCGCACGGGAAGCACGAGGAGCGCATCGGCAGGGCGGACCCGGACTGGCCGGACTGGTACGCGCTCTACATGGCCCGTGAGCGTGCGGGCGAGGAGCTCCCCACATGAGCGATTACGACGTCATCGTGCTCGGCGGCGGATCCCCCGGCGAGCACTGCGCGGGCGCGCTCGCCGAGGGCGGCCTGAAGGTCGCGATCGTGGAGCGCGAGCTGGTCGGGGGCGAGTGCTCCTACTGGGCCTGCATCCCCTCCAAGTCGCTGCTTCGCCCCGGTGAGGCGGTGCACGCCGCGCGCGAGGCGGCCGCGAGCGCTGAGGTCGACGTCGAGGCAGCCCTCGCCTGGCGCGACTACATGGTGTCCGACTACTCCGACGCCGGTCAGGAGAAGTGGCTCGCCGAGCATGACATCGCCCTGATCCGCGGCACCGGACGGCTCGCCGGCCCCGGCGTGGTGGAGGTCGATGGCGTCGCCCACAGCGCCGATCACGTGGTTCTCGCGAACGGCGCCGATCCGGTCGTGCCCCCCGTCGCCGGCCTGCGTGGCCTCGAAGGAGTCTGGGGCAGCCGCGAGGCGACCTCGATGAAGGCCGTCCCAAGCCGCCTGCTGATCCTCGGCGGCGGACCGGTCGGGGTGGAGATCGCCCAGGTCGTCACGCGCCTCGGCGGCGAGGCGGTGCTGATCGACACGGCCGAGCACCTGCTCGGGCGCGAGCCCGCACCGCTCGGGGAGGCGCTCGGCGAGGCGCTCGAAGCGGAGGGAGTCGAGCTCGTCCTCTCCACGAAGGTGAACGCCGCGCGGCGCGAGCAGGATGGCTACGTGCTCGAGCTCGACGACGGACGCGAGCTGCGCGGCGAGAAGCTGCTCCTCGCCACCGGGCGCCGCCCCCGCGTGAGCGGGATCGGCCTGGAGAGCGTCGGCGTCGAACCCGACCCGCACGGTGTGGCCGTCGATGCCCACCTGCGCGCCGCCGAGCAGCTCTGGGCGATCGGCGACGTGACCGGCATCTGGCCGCTCACACACGTGGGCAAGTACCAGGGCGAGGTCGTAGCAGCGAACATCCTCGGCGAACCCCGCAAGGCCGACTACGAGGCCGTTCCCCGCGTCGCCTACACCGACCCCCAGGCCGCCTCCGTGGGCGCATCCGCAGGGCGCTTCAGCGCCACTGTCGCGCTCGCGAACATCGCGAAGACCGCGACCTACACGCACGCCTACGCCGAGCAGAAGGGCTTCCTCACTCTGCTCAGCGACGGCAGCCGGCTGACGGGGGCCTATGCGCTCGGACCGGAAGCGGGCGAGTGGCTGCAGCAGGCCACGCTCGCGATTCGCGCGCACATCCCGCTCGATGTGCTCCGCGACACGATTCAGCCCTTCCCCACCTTCTCGGAGATCTACGTCGAGGCGCTGAAGTCGCTGCGCGCCGCGATCGACGCGCCCGCCGGCTCGGCGCCGCCGACGTCGGGCTGAGCCGGCCGCGCCCGTCGAGCGCCTAAGGTCAAAGCTCGCGCCGATCCGCGCGCGCCGAACCGGCGGCGAGCCGGCGGTGACCTTTCCACCCGACCGAAAGGCGAGCCAGACATGCGCTCCGACATCGTCCCCGGTGCTCACTTCCCCGACTACGAGCTGCCCGACCACACGAAAACGCAGCGGAAGCTCAGCGAGATCCAGGGCGAGGACCCGATGATCCTCACGCTCGCGCGCGGGAACTACTGCCCCAAGGAGCACCACCAGCACCTCGAACTCGCCGCGAACTACCCGAAGATCGCCGTCGCCTACACACAGATCGCCACGATCTCCACCGACGAGGACCACGGCTCCAAAGAGTTCCGCGCCTCGACCGGCGCGCAGTGGCCCTTCCTCTCAGATCCCGAGCGCGTCGTGCAGAAGGACCTCGACATCCAGGAGTACACCGACCCCGAGAACGACCCCATGATCCCGCACACGATCGTGCTCGCCCCCGGGCTCGTCGTGCACCGGATCTACAACGGTTACTGGTTCTGGGGCCGACCCTCCTTCGCCGAGCTGTGGAGCGATCTGCGCGAGCTGATGAGCAGCGGCCGCGAAGACTGGGACCTCTCCGCGCGCGGGCTGCGCGAGGCCTGGGACGCAGGCGAGCGCGGGCCCTTCCACGGGTTCGACTGAGCGCGGGGCCGCGCCCTCACGGGCGTCTCGCGAGAGCGCAGCCGTCGCCCGGGGCGCTCAGACGCGCTGGAGGATCGTCCCGGTGCCGGTGCCGCCGGCGGTGCACATCGTGATCAGGCCGAGCTCGCCGTCGGATCGCTCGAGCTCGTGCAGGATCGTCGTGATCAGCCGAGCCCCGGAGGAGCCGAGCGGATGGCCGAGCGCGAGCGCGCCGCCGTTGACGTTCACCTTCTCCATCTCCGGTTCGAGCTCACGCCGCCACGCGCAGACCACCGACGCGAACGCCTCGTTGATCTCGATCAGGTCGAGATCGCCGATCTGCATGCCGTTGCGCTCGAGCAGCTTGCGCGTCGCGGGGATCGGTCCGGTGAGCATGATCACCGGGTCCACGCCCACCGTCGTCGCGTCGAAGATCCGTGCGCGCGGCGCGAGCCCGAGCTCGTCCGCCTTCTCCCGCGCCATCAGCAGCACCGCCGCCGCCCCGTCGGAGAGCTGTGAGGAGTTCCCCGCGGTCACCGTTCCCTCGGGCTTGAACGCGGGCTTGAGCGCGGCGAGCTGCTCGAGGCTCGTCTCGAAGCGGATGCCCTGGTCGCTCGTCACGGTCTCCCCCGCGACCTCGATCGGGATGATCTCGCGCTCGAAGCGCCCCTCGTTCGTCGCCCGCGCTGCGAGCCGGTGCGAACGCAGACCGAGCTCGTCCTGCTCGGAACGCGCGATCTCCCAGCGTTCCGCGATCAGCTCCGCCGAGAGGCCCTGCGGGATCAGCTCGTAGCGCTCCATCAGCTCGGTCGGGAACGGCGTCCCCAGCTCCTCGGCCGATACGTTCGAGCCCATCGGCACGCGGCCCATGTGCTCCACGCCCGCACCGATCATCACGTCGTGCACCCCTGCCGCGATCAGGCCCGCCGCGAAGCTCACCGCCTGCTGGCCGGAACCGCACTGCCGGTCGACCGTGGTCGCCGGGGTCTCCACCGGGAGCCCCGCCTGCAGCCATGCGTTGCGCGCGATGTTGTTCGACTGCTCCCCCACCTGCGAGACGCACCCCGCGACCACGTCCTCCACGAGACCCGGCTCGATCCCCGCACGCTCGATCACCGCGCGGTAGGCCGTCCCGAGCAGCTCGTTCGGGTGGACCTCGCGAAAGACGCCCTTCTCGCTGTGGCCGCGACCGATCGGCGTCCGCGCAGCCTCCACGATCACGACCTCACGCCCCTTCTGATGCGCCGCCTCGCGCCTGCTCATCGCCGGCCTCCTAAAGCTAGTTTTGTGATGCAACTTACTCACACGACGCTAGCAGAGTCCTTTGATGCAACCCGCTCCTCGGAGCGGCACCGGCGTGGCGACCTCCTCCCGCCTCCTTAAAGAGAAAGAGCCGCCGACCCGGGGGCCGACGGCTCTCTCAGAGACTGCTACGAAGCGATTGGTCTAGCGACCACCCTCACGGCGGCGACGCTGCACCATCACGATCGAGAAGCCCGCGCCCATCAGGACGAGGCCGAAGCCAAAGCTCCAACGCAGGTCGAAGCCGGTGAAGGGCAGCGTTTTGGCAGCTGCTTCTTTCGCCGGAGCCGAGCTCGTCGTCGGTTCGGTTTCTTTCGGCGTCGTCGTCGTCGGCGTGCCTTCTTCTTTCGAAGGAGACGTACCCGTCGAAGGCGTCGACGTCGTGGGTGTCGGAGTCGTGGGTGTGGACCCGTAACCCGAGGTTTCTTCCGCCGCCAGAGCCGTGCCAGGCGCAAGCAGAGCAAGCGCCATCAACAGCACGATCGGGAGGGCAACCAGCGCGCGTACCGTGCTGGGTCGTCTATTCACTGCGCCTGGTGTCCGTGGCCTGCTCGAGGCCATGACATCGGTCCGAGTCATGCCAACCTCCGTTTTGGTGGTGTGAATGGTCTTTCGGCCTTCTCCGTAGCCTGCTTTAGAGACGACCGAAGCGCTGCAAACTCGCAAAGCTACTGCCTCAGGTTCGCCGTGCATAGCGTCTCGCCTGCCACGGCCTGCAAGACCTCTACCAACTCGTGACGGGCGACATAACGTCACAAGCTCGCAAATACCGCAGAAAACGTCGTTCTAACCAGAATCAGCCGACCTTCACGCGGCCTTCCAGGCTTCCTTCGGCTAGCGCGCCGCGCAGCACCTTCTTGTCGAACTTGCCCACGCTCGTCTTCGGGATCTCCCCGATGAACGCGAACTCGTCGGGCAGCCACCACTTCGCCACACGCGGGCGCAGATGCTCGAGGAGGTCCTCCGCGCTCGCCGCGCCCTCCGCGCGCAGCACCACGCAGCAGAGCGGACGCTCCGCCCAGCGCTCGTCGGGCTTCGCGATCACCGCCGCCTCGATCACCTCTGGGTGGGACATCAGCTCGTTCTCGAGCTCGACGGAGGAGATCCACTCGCCGCCGGACTTGATCACGTCCTTCGAGCGATCGGTGATCTGAACGTAGGCCTTCTCGTCGACCGAGGCGATGTCCCCCGTCCGCAGCCAGCCCGAGTCGAACTTCTCCGGGTCGGGGTCGCGGAAGTACTGCGAGGCGATCCAGGGACCGCGAACCTCGATCTCGCCGGTCGAGGCGCCGTCCCAGGGGACCTCCTCCCCGTCGTCCCCGACGAGCCGCAGCTCGACCCAGGGCAGTGGCCGGCCCTGCTTGGCGCGATCCTCCCAGTGGACCTCGTCGTGCTCACCGTCCTCGCGCGGGCGCGAGTAGGTCGCCACCGGGCTCGTCTCGGTCATCCCCCAGGCCTGGTAGATGCGCACGCCGTGGCGCTCCTCGAAATCCTTCATCAGCTGCTTGGGCACCGCGGAGCCCCCGCAGGCCGCGTTGGTGAGCGAGGAGAGATCCGACCTCGGAGTGCTCATCCGCGTAGCGGAGCAGGTCCTGGAAGATCGTGGGCACGCAGCCCATCAGCGTTGGTCGCTCGTCCCCGATCAGCTTCGCGAGCGGCTCCGCGCCGAGGAAGCGGTCGGGGAGGATCAGGTCGGAGCCCGCGAGCGCGGCCCCATAGGGCAGTCCCCACGCGTTCGCGTGGAACATCGGCACGACCGCGAGCACGCGGTCGTTGCGCGAGAGGCCGTTGCCGTCGCTCATCAGCGTCGCCGAGGAGTGCAGGCTGATCGAGCGGTGCGAGTAGAGCACCCCCTTGGGGTTGCCCGTTGTCCCGCTCGTGTAGCAGAGCGCCGCCGCCTGACGCTCGTCGAGCTCGGGGTACTCGAAGGGACCCTCCCCCGCCTCCTCGAGCAGCTCCTCATAGCGGAGCACGTTCGGGAGCGAGCCCGGATCGCCCTCGCCCATCACGACGTAGTGCTCGACCGTCTCGAAGCTCGGCGCGAGCTTCTCGAGCACTCCGACGAGCGAGTCGTCGACGAAGATCACGCGGTCCTCGGCGTGGTTGACGATGTAGGTGAGCTGCTCCTCGAAGAGACGGATGTTGAGCGTGTGCAGGACCGCCCCCGTGCAGGGCGCAGCGAAGTAGAGCTCCATGTGGCGCTGGTTGTTCCAGGCGAACGTGCCCACCCGGTCGCCCTGCTCGATCCCGAGCTTCCCGAGCACACGAGCGAGACGGTCCACGCGCTCGGTCAGAGCGGCGTGGGAGATCCGTTGGACCGAGCCGTCGGGCTGCAGGGTGAGCACCTCGGCGCCGTGGTTGGCCGTCTGCATCCGGCGCCGGATGTGGTTGAGCGTGAGCGGAAAGTCGTTCTGCATCAGCCCGAAAAGCATCTCTGTCATCCCTAGAACCCCCTGCCCGTTCCCGCTCCTCTGGGCTCGCCCTTCCGGGCGGCCCCCCTTGCGATGCGATCGTAGATCCCCTTCGTGCGCTCCGCGATGTCGTCCCAGTCGAAGCGCAGCACGTGCTCGGAGGCTTCCGTCACGAGGCGGTCGCGCAGTCCTTCGTCGACGAGCAGCCGTTCGATCATCACGCCGAGGTGCTCCGCATCGCCGCCGTTGAAGCGCAGGCCCACACGCTCGCCGCGCGGCACGACCTCGCGCAGGCCGCCGGTGTCCGCCACGATGCACGGACAGCCCGAGGCCATCGCCTCGAGCGCGACGAGTCCGAAGGGCTCGTAGATCGAGGGGACCACGCAGAGGTCAGCGATCCGGTAGAGCGAGTGCAGCACGTCGTCCCCGATCCAGCCCAGGAACGTCCCGTGGTCGAGCAGTCCGAGGCGCTCCGCCTGCTCCTTGAGCTCGCGCTCGTGCGTCCCGCTTCCCGCCACGAGGAAGCGCACGTCGCCCACCCGCTCGATCAGACCGGGCATCGCGTCGAGCGCGAGCTGGAAGCCCTTCTCATAGACGAGCCGGCCCACGAGCAGCACGAGCCGCTCGTGCGGCTGGGCGAACTTCGCGCGCAGCGTCGTGAGGTCCTCGATCGGGCGCAGGTCGCTCGGGTCGACGCCGTTCGGGATCACCGTCACGCGGCTCTCCTCGATGTCGAACACATCCGCCACGTGGCCGCGCATGTAGTACGAGCACACGATCACCCCGTCAGCGCGGCGAGCCATCCAGCGCTCGACCGAGTGGATGTGCGACTGCGGCGGTTTGTCGACCCAGCCCTGGTGGCGCCCGTGCTCGGTCGCGTGAACCGTCGTCACGTAGGGGATCGCGAGACGGTCCGAGAGCGCACCCGCCGCGGGAGCGACGAGCCAGTCGTGGCCGTGGATCAGGTCGTAGGAGTGCTCCTGTGCGAGCGCCTCCCCGGCCGCGAGCATGTCCTCGTTCATCTGCTCCACCCAGGCCACGAAACGGTCGAGGTCGCGCGGCCATCCCGGCTCGGGCACGCGGTGCACCTGCACGCCACCGGGCCGGATCGGCGTCGCACCCTGCGCACCGTCGCCCGTGCCGCGCGTGAGCACGTCCACGGTGACGCCCTGACGCACGAGGCCCTCGGCGAGCTTGCGCACGTGGCGTGCGAGGCCGCCCTCGATCACGGGCGGGTACTCCCAGGAGAGGATGAGCACGCGCTTACTCACCCGAGGCACCCTACCTCCCGATGGAAGTACATCTCGTCTCGCCAACTCATCCCCCGCGAGCGGAGATGCGCGATGATCCGCGTGTGAGCGTGCCCCAGCCGCTCTTCTGCTTCGGCGCGATGTCGCCCTACTCGTGGTTCGCCGCCGAGCGGATCAAGCAGCTGCTGCCCGACGCGAGGTGGCAGGGGGTGCTCGCCGGCGCGGTCTTCAAGGCCAACGACCGCACCTCCTGGGGCCTCACCGAGCGGCGCGATCAGGGCATCGCGGACTGCGAGGCGCGTGCCGCCGCGCACGGCCTCGGTCCGATCCGCTGGCCCGATCCCTGGCCCACGAGCGACCTGACCGTGGCCCGCGCGATGGTCCACGCCGAAGCGAAGGGCACGCTCGAGGACTATGCGCTCGCGGCGATGCGCCTCTGCTTCCTCGAGGGCGCTGACCTCGGCGAGCTCGACGCGGTGCTCGAGGCCGCGCGGCGAAGCGGGCTCGACGTTGAGGAGATGCGCTCGGCGATCGCGGGCGAGGAGGTCAAGCAAAGGCTGCGCGCGATCACCGAGGAGGTGCTCGCCCACGGCGTCTTCGGCGTGCCCACGATCGTGATCGGCGAGGAGCTCTACTGGGGCGATGACACGCTCGAGCGCGCCGCCTCGGACTACTCGGTGCTCGGCGCCCTCTAGGTCTCCTCGCGTGGAGTGAGGTCGATCTCCAGCTGGCGCGGTGAAGGACGGAGCGGCTCGCTCGTCTCGCGCGGACGCCCGCGCTTGGACCAGTGGCCGACCACTTCGCGGCTGCGGCAGCTGTAGTAGTTCACCCGCCGATCGGTCGGCTGCAGCGCGAGACCTCCCGGCGCGGTCCCCGTAACGATCGCGTGGAAACGACGTCCCTTGCGGTCGACCTCGACGATGTCCCCGCTGTGGATGTTCTCGAGCCGCACCGCCTGAACTCCAGCAGATCGCAGGGCGGCTGCCGGCCGGGGCTCACGCGCGCCGCGCCAGCCGCGCTGACCAGGCGGTCAGGTTCTACGCTGAGGGGGTGCGTTGGCTCGTCGACGGGATGAACGTGATCGGTACGCGCCCCGATGCCTGGTGGAGAGACCGGCACGGCGCGATGGTCAAGCTCGTCGACAGGCTCGAGCGCTGGGCGGCCGCGACCGGAGATGACATCACCGTCGTCTTCGAGCAGCCGCCGCGGCCCCCGATCCGCTCGACCGTGATCCTCGTCACCCATGCCCCCAAGCCCGGTCACGACTCCGCCGATGACGAGATCATCCGGCTGCTCCGCGCCGAGCCCGAGCCCGGTGCGATCCGCGTCGTGACCTCCGACGGCTTCCTCTCCGACCGCGCGCGCGCCGCGGGGGCGACCGTCGATCCGGCCTCCGCCTTCCGCGCGCTCCTGGAGGAGGAGCAGTGATCCCCCAGACCCAGTACGCGCGCAGCGGCGACGCGTCGATCGCCTATCAGGTCGTCGGCGACGGCCCACTCGACATCCTCTTCCTGACGGGCTGGGTCACGCAGATCGAGCACCTCTGGGAAGCACCCGCCAACCAGCGCTTCCTCGAACGACTCGCCGCCTTCGGGCGCCTGATCCTGTTCGACAGCCGCGGCACCGGGCTCTCCGAGCGCGTGCTCGACTCCTACACCGTCGAGCAGGAGGCACAGGACGCGCTCGCCGTGCTCGACGCGGCGGGCAGCGAACGGGCCGCCGTGCTCACCTACGCGCTCGGCGGGCTCGTGGGCGCGCACATCGCCGCGGAGCACCCCGAGCGGATCGGCGCGCTGGTGATGTACGCCTCGGCCGCGAGAACCTCCTGGGCACCCGACTACGACTGGGCGATGACCGTCGAGGACCGCGAGGAGCTCTCCGAGCGGACCGTGGCCACGTGGGGCGTGGTCAACGCCGAGGCGATGGCGGCCTGGGCGCCGTCGATGGCGGAGGACGCTTCGCTCGTCGCGTGGTTCGCGCGCATGCAGCGCCTCGCCGCGAGCCCGACCGAGGCGCGCGTGATCGCACGAGCGATGATCGATCTCGACGTGCGCCACCAGCTCCCGCGGATCCGCGTGCCCACGCTCGTGATGCACCGGCCCGCAGAGAAAGTGTGGGACGTGCGGCACTCGCGCTACCTCGCCGAGAACATCGCGGGAGCGCGCTACGTGGAGCTCGACGGCGAAGACTCCTTCCCCTTCGTAGGGGACTCCGACGCGATCATCGAGGAGGTCGAGGAGTTCCTCACCGGCGGGCGCCGCGGGGGCGAGCTCGAACGTGCGCTCCTCACCGTGGTCTTCACCGACATCGTCAACGGCACCGCCCGTGCGGCCGAACTCGGCGACGGCCGCTGGCGCGACCTGCTCGCGCGCCACGACGAGGCCGTGCGCAAGGAGCTGCGCCGCTTCGACGGGCGCGAGGTGAAGACCGTGGGAGACGGCTTCCTTGCCACCTTCGACGGCCCTCCCTCTCGGGCTTTGCGCTGCTCGCTCGCGATCACCGAGGCGGTTCGCGAGCTCGGCCTGGAGGTCCGGGTGGGGATCCACACCGGCGAGTGCGAGCTGATCGGCGACGACGTCGGTGGGATGGCGGTCCACATCGCCTCGCGCGTCAGCGCGCTGGCCGCCGCCTCCGAAGTGCTCGTCTCCGGCACCGTCTTCGGGACCGTGGTCGGCGGGCCCTTCGAGTTCACCGACCGAGGCTTCCACGAACTCAAGGGCGTCCCGGGACGCTGGCCTCTGTTCTCGCTCGCGGCGAGGGCGGTTCCGGGCGCGCCGACCGGCGCGAGTCACGGCGACGCACGGGCCGAGGCCGGCGGGGCAGCCCCGGAGGCTGCGGAGCGCGTGCGGTGAAGCGGCTGCTCGCCGTCTACCGCTCCTCCCCGATCGCGGGCCCCATGGTGCTCGTGCTCGCCGCGGCGATCGCCCTGCTCGCGGTGGGGCCCGAGCACGACCGCACGCCCGCGATCGTGGTGATCGCGATCGTCGTTGCGATCACACTCGTTCGCGCGGTGCCCCACCGCTGAGCGACTAACGCCTTGCGAACATCGACTCCGAGCCCGTGTGCGCCTCGCGCTCGAAGACCACCGCCCGGTCTCGGCCCGCGCGCTTGGCCGCGTAGAGCGCGGAGTCCGCTCCGTGCAGCAGTTCCTCGACCGCGAACGGCGCACGAGCGGAGCGGATGCCCGCGCTCGCCCGGACGGCGGGCGCGCCGGGCTGGTGCCCGGCGGCGAGCGCCTCGCGCACGCGCTCGGCGAAGGCCTGCGCGGCTTCCGTGTCCGCGCCTGGAAGCAGCACCACGAACTCCTCGCCCCCGAAGCGCGCGACCACGTCGATCTCACGGGCCTCCTCGCTGAGGACGGAGGCGGTACGGATCAGGACGCGGTCGCCCACCTCGTGGCCCCACTCGTCGTTGACGCGCTTGAAGTAGTCGAGGTCGAATGCCGCGATCGCGATGCACGCCTCTTCGCGCCTCGCACGCGCGAGCTCGAGCGTCGCGCGCTCGTCGAAGCCGCGCCGGTTGAAGAGGCCCGTGAGCGCGTCGGTCCGCGCTTCGTCCTCGAGCGTCTCGAGCATCTCGTCGTTGTGGCGCACGAGCGTGAGCACCACCACCGCGACCACGCTCGTCGAGACCATCACGTCCACCCAGCGCCCGGGAAAGCTGCTCGCCGGGGAAGCTCGAGCAGCACGACCGCGTGGGCCACCCCGATGCAGGCGAGCACGGCGATCGCGCCCCTGCGCCCGAAGAAGAAGGTCGACCAGAGGACGGGCCACATGTAGAGCACCGCACCATCCCCCGCGCCGGGGGTCGCGGCGAGCGCGACCGCGATCAGCAGCACACCGATCGGCCCGAGCAGCGAGAGCGCCGCGCGCGGAAGGCGCGGACCGAGCGCCGCGAGCAGGGCGACGATCACCGCCGCGACCACCGCGGGGGCCACCGCGAAGGCCGGATCGCCGGGGATCAGACCCTCGACCGCGCCGTCGAACGCCGCTCCGCCGTACATCGCCGCGGCGGTGAAGGCCATCAGCTTTTTGTTGCGCGCCAGCCTTCCCAGTGAGGGATTCATATGTCCCGTATCGGCTCGGATACAGGAAAACAAGAGTTTTTGAGCCCCCAGCGAATACGCTCGGCCAGTGAGCGATCCGGTTGGCGCGCTGGCGCGAATCCTGCCCGGCGGGGCGGCTGGGGCGGAGCTGCTCGACGACGGCGGCGAACTACCCGAGATCCTCGACGGGGAGCGGCCCGGGGTGCTCCACGCGAGCCCCGCGCGCGTGCGCGAGTTCACCGCCGGGCGGGCGTGTGCCCGTGAGGCGCTCGCTCTGATCGGGGAGCCGCCCACGGCGCTTCCGGTCGGGGACGACGGCGCTCCCGTATGGCCCGACGGCGTGGTCGGGAGCATCACCCACAAGGGGCTCTACCGCGCCGCTGCCGCCGCACCCGCGACGATCCTGTCGGGGCTCGGGATCGACGCCGAGCATGACGAGAAGCTGCCCGAGGGGTTGCTTGCGAGCATCGCGCTGCCCGCCGAGCTCGTGCTGGTGGAGAGCCTGCTCGAGAGCAGGCCCGGGCTCGCCTGGGACCGGCTCCTCTTCAGCGCGAAGGAGGCCGCGGTGAAGGCCGCTCGCGGGTTCGCTCGCCGCCGTCCCGATCTGCGCCGCAGCGAGGTGCACTTCGACGATGCCGCCGGGGGCTTCGCCGTCCAGCTCGGCTTTGCGAGCGAGGTTCCTGCGCGCCCCCTCGTTCGCGGGCGGTGGGCGAGACGGGATGGGCTGCTGCTCGCGGTCGCCTGGGCTCGGCCGCCCGGCCGTCTCGCCTGACGTCTGCATTGCACGAGCACGTCGGCGTGCTGCTCGTCGTGCTCGCGCGCTCAGACCTCGATCTCGAAGCCGAGCTCGACGTCACAGGCCGCCTGGCCGCCGCGGACGCCCCAGTTCCCGGTGGGGACGTCGCGTAGAACGACCGACACGTGATCCCTCGGGATGCCGAGTGGCTCGAGAGCCTCAACGATCTCGCGGTAGAGCGCGCGCTTCGCGTCCACCGATCGACCCGCGAACGCGTCGATGCTCACGAGCGTGTAGCGCTCGGGCTGCGCCTTGCCGGGCGGACACGCAAAGCGGTGTGGCTGATGGGAGATCAGGCGAATGTGGCGGTCGCTCGGCGGGATGCGGAACGCCCGCACAAGCGCGCCGTGGATGGCCTCGATCAGAGCGCTCTCCTCTGGCTCTGAGTACTCGCGGCGCGTCTCGATCACGGCGTGGGGCACCGAGCGAGCCTAACGCGGTGAACCGCGACGGATCGCGCTTTCAGCCTGCTCGCGCCAAACGGCTGCCGTCCAATCGGGACGGCCAGATTCGAACTGGCGACCCCCTGCTCCCAGGGCAGGTGCGCTACCAGGCTGCGCCACGTCCCGTTTCGCCCAGTCTACAGCCAAGATTCTCGTACCTGATCGAGCCACGCCTGCAGCCTTGCACGAAAGAGCGTGTCGCCCACGCGGACAGTGAGCACGCCATGACGCGACCTCCACGAGCGGGCGGCAAGTCCAGTGCTGTTCGACTTGCGCTGGAACAGGACGCGATCCTCGTCGATCCCCAGCGCGCCGGCCCAATGCGCTCGCAGTTCCGCCGGGCACTGGTCGCGGTGGTACTGGATCCGATACTCACGCGAGCGGGGCGTCAACCTCTCCAGCCACCGATCGACGAACACCATCATCGCCGTGTCCGAGTTGCTCAGTGCGACCACGTTCCGGTTCCGCTTGTAGCCCTCGGCGATGTACAGGCACAGGAATTCCCTGAACGTCGGATCCTCCGCCAGCCCCGCGAAGCTCTCGACCCCCTCCCGGTAGGCCGCCTCCCTGAGCAGCCTGTACTTCCGCTTCATCGCCCGCGTGCCCTTGCGCTGCGCGCTCTCCGGCCAGCCTCCGCCCGAACCCGAGCCGGGGATCGGCATGTCGCGGACCCAGTGGTAGATCGTCGTGCGGGGCAACGCGAGGCGCTCGGCGAGCTCGTCGATCGTGAGCCGCTGCGCCCCGCGCAGCGCACGCGCCTTCTCGCGAAGATAAGCGGGGTGAGCCATACGAACACATGTTCGCGAGATGGTGCGACGAAACGCGCGAGCGCAGCGCTGCTAGCCTCCGCGACCGCATGGCCGACGTACAGCCCCTCAGAGCGCTGCGCTACGAGCGATCGGTGGTCGGAGACCTCGGCGAGGTGGTCGCTCCCCCTTACGACGTGATCGACGACGGCCAGCGCTCCGAGCTGCTCGCGCGCTCGCCCTTCAACGTCGTCGCCGTCGATCTGCCCAAGCCCGGCCCGGACGGGGAGGATCGCTACGAGATCGCGGAGCGCACTTTCCGGTCCTGGCAGCAGGAGGGTGCGATCGTGCGTGACGAGACGCCCGCGCTCTGGGCTCACACGCAGGACTACGCGGGGCCCGACGGCGTTCGGCGCACGCGCCAGGGTTTCTTCTGCCGGGTGCGGATCGAGGGCTACGGACCGGGCAAGGTTCGTCCGCACGAGCGCACGCACCCCGGTCCCAAGGAGGATCGCCTGCGTCTGACTCGCGCCACGCGCGCGAACATCTCCCCGATCTTCTCGCTCTACTCCGATCCGGAGCAGGCCGCGTGGCGGGCGCTGGAGCCCGCAACCGCGAGCGAGCCCTGGACTGACGTCACCGACGGGGACGGCACCCGCCACCGCCTCTGGCGCGTCGAGGACACTGCGGCTATCGCGGCCGTGCAGGCCGCGACCGCGGATGCCGAGCTGCTGATCGCCGACGGCCACCACCGCTACGAGACGATGGACGCCTACGCCGAGGAGGTCGGCGGCGAGGGCGAGCACCGCTACATCCTCATGTGCCTCGTCGCCCTGCAGGACCCCGGCCTCACGATCTTCCCCACGCACCGCCTCGTACGCGACCTCGACGAGACCCAGCGCGGGGCGCTCGAGGAGGCGCTCGCACGCGATTTCGAGATCGCGGAGGTCGCTCGCGACGCGCTCGCCCCCGACCCCCAGGGGCAGGAGTACTCGCCGCTGCAGATGGGCTACGTCAACGACCGCGACGAGCGCTGCTTCCGCCTCACGCTCAAGGACCAGTCGATCGCCGACGCCGCCCTGGCCGCTCACTCAGCCCCCTACAAGCACCTCGACACCGGGGTGTTGGAGACGTTGATCCTGAAGGGCGCGCTCGGCATGAGCGATGAGGACATCTCGCACTTCAACGGCATGTTCTACGCGCGCGACACCGAGGAGGCCGTCAGGATGGTTCGCCAGGGCGAGTACGACGCGGCCTTCGTGATGCGCCCCACGCCCGTGCGCCAGGTCCGCGAGCTCGCCGCCGAGGGTGAGAACATGCCCCCGAAGTCCACCTTCTTCTACCCGAAGCTGCTCACCGGGCTGCTCTTCAACCCGCTGAGCTGAAAGGTTCGCTCGCCACACCTATCATCCTTGCAGGGGGGTAACATCGGTGCTGGCGGGGAAGTAACGACGAAGGGATCTAGATGGGTCACACACAAGAGCTTCCAAGGATGAAAGCGACAGCTCGCCGCGAAGGTGCGACGCTGCGTCACACGGTCTCGGTGCGCGATCACCAGGTCGTCGTCGACGAGATCCAGTCCAAGGGCGGCGACGACTCCGGTCCCGACCCGCTCGAGCTGCTCGCCGTCAGCCTGGCCTCCTGTACTGCGATCACGATGGAGATGTACGCATCCCGCAAGGGCTGGGACATCGGCCACGTCGAGGTCGACGTCGAGTACACCCCCGCCGAGCGAGGATGCCCCACCAAGTTCCAGCTCGTCATGCGGCTGCCCGACGACCTTCCCGCGGACCAGGTCGAGCGACTGCGGGTGATCGCAGCGAAGTGCCCCGTGCACCGCGCCCTCGACGGCGAGGTCATGTTCCAGGAGCGCATTGAGCGCGTCCACCTGGCCGCCTGACCCAGCCGCAGCCCCCGCGCTTCATGCCAGGCGCGGCCGACCCGGTCGCCTCCGCGGTACTCGTGCCGCTCTATCGCAGCGATGGAGCGACGAGCATCGTCCTCACCCGCCGGCGCTCTGACCTGCGCCGCCACGCCGGGGAGATCTCCTTTCCGGGCGGACGGCGCGACCCGGGCGACGCGACCCTCGAAGAGACCGCGCTGCGCGAGGCCGAAGAGGAGATCGGCCTGCCCCGCACCAGCGTCGAGCTGCTCGGCGAGCTGCCCCCCACCTCGACCTTCGTCACCAACTACGTGATCCACCCGTTCGCGGCCGAGATTCCCCCCGGCGTCGCCTGGGAGCTCTCGCCGCGAGAGGTGGACACCGTGCTCGAGCTCACGCTCGAGGAGCTCCGCGCGGGCCGCACGATCGCGAGCCTGCAGCGTCGCGGGATCACCTTCCAGACCGACGCCTACGTCGTGGGCGAGCACCTCATCTGGGGCGCGACCGCGCGAATCCTCCAGGATCTGCTGCTGCGACTCGAAGACGACCCCGGCCGCCCGCTCGCCCTGCCCTAGACCCGCTTCTGCAGAGCTACGCGCGCGGCGCCGGGCCCATCAGGGCAGACCAGACGTCCGTGCCGAGCGGCTCGCCGGGGACGATCCCCGGCAGCGCGCGCGGCCACAGCCCGCCGAGCGCGATCATCAGCGACCCGAGCAGCGCCGTCCACGCGCCCTCGCGCACCGTCAGCGCGAGCGCCGTGCCGATGTGAGCGGGCGGATGAACCATGCGGTAGAGCACGAGGCCGCTCGCGAGCACACCGAGCAGCACGACGGCCCCACCCGCGCCCTCCGGCACGCCCGCGGCGTGCCGGGCGATCGGGAACAACGCGTCCAGCAGCGCGAGCCCCGCGAGGACCAACAGGATCACGCTCAGCTCGCTCAGCGCAGCCTGCCCGGAGAGCTGGCCCACGCGGTGCGCGAGCAGCCCCGCCGAAGGGTGTCCGAGGCTCGTCGCATACCAGGGGAGGAAGACCGAGACGACGAGCACCGTCGCCCCGAGCGAGGAGACCAGCAGGCCGTATCGCGAGCGCTCTGTTGTCATAGCTCTTACATCGGATTTTCCCGCGCCGCGCTTGACAGTCGCGCGCGAGAATGCTCGTTCGTTCTAGGCCGGGGCGAGGAACGACCCCACAGCCGCGAGCGCGGCGGGGACCCACTGCTCCTGCTCGGCGGGGTCCTCGCCGAGCCACGCGACCGGGATCGCATTGCGCGCGGTGATCCTCCGCACGATCGCCTCGCCCTCCGCGCGGGCGGCCACGGGCCCCCCGCTGCCGCCGGTCTCATAGACGAGCCCCCGCGCGGTCGTGTCGATCGTCTGCGTGAGAAAGAGCTCCAGGCGCGTCGTGTGCAGCGCCTCGAGCTCCGCCTCCGCGCCGCTCGCCGTCCCGAGCAGCCAGCACGCGACCGCAACGCCGTCGAGCGCCCCGCGCAGCGTCGCGAGCCGATCGGGGGTGCCGACCCAGCACTCCGCGCCGAGCTGCTCGATCGCCTCGCGTCCGCGCTCCGCGCGCGTCGTGATGCGCAGCGCGTGCCCGTCGGCGAGCAGCTCCGTGGCGAGCGCTCGCCCACGACAGCCCCCACCCACGATCAGCACCCGTGCCACGGCCGCGCATCTTAGGCGCGGCCGGCGTGGGGCGCTCGCGCCTAGGCCGCGAGCGGCTCGATGCGCTCGAGGACCTCGTCCCGGTCCGTGCCGTGCGCGCGGAGCACCTGGTCGAAGTCGGTGCCGTAGACGTCGATCACGGCGAGCAGAACGTCGGTCGTGCCGAAGCACGGCGCCTCGCGCCGGCTCGCGCGCACCGCGGCCACCTCGCCGACCCTCGCAACGAGGTCATCGGCGCCGGTCGGGTCACGGTCGGGCTCGCGCTCGGGGTGATCCACGAGCGGCGCCTCGCTCACGCCGAGCGCCTGCAGCGTCGCTCCCGCCTCGCCCTGGAGACGCAGGATGCGCAGCCAACGCTCCGCCTCCGCCTCGCGCGAGTGCGCGAACGGGATCGCCGTGGAGGCCATGCCGAGAACGAGCGCGGCATCGAGATCTGGTGCGGGGCCTTCAGTCACAGCGCCACCTCCTGGGTGCGTGCAAGCGCGCGCGCTCTCAGCGGCGCGACGTTGTCGTGGGTAAGACTCAGGCGGGGGGTGCCCTCCCCTATCTCGATCCTCAAGAGCGCGCTGCCGTGGTCGGCCGCGATCGCGCGAGCCGAGGCGAGCGTGCGGGCGATCTCGTCCTCCGGCACCCCGGCCGCGAGCAGGAAGCGCTGTGTGCGCTCCCGTCCCGCCTCGCGACCGTCGAGCTCGAGCTCCTCGCGGAGGATGCGGGGCGCCTGGACGCCGCCCGCGATCCCGAGCACGCAGGCCGCCATGTCATCCGCTCGCCGGTCGGTCTCCTCGCTCACACGGTCGAGCACCTCCCTCGCGCCGATGTTCCGCGACTCCTCCGCGAGCCGACCGAGCGCGTTAGCGAGGCGGCGCTGGCCGTAGAGCTCGCCGTCCGTGCGCGCCTCGATCACGCCGTCGGTGTAGAACGCGACGAGCGCCGATCCCGGCACGGAGACGACCGTCTGGCGGGTGCCCGTGCGCCGCCCCGCGCCGATCGGCGGCGCCGATGCGGCGAGGATCGCCGCATCCGGGTCGAGCCCGGTGAGGAGCGGGTGCGGGTGGCCCGCGCAGGAGTAGGTGAGCAGCCGCTCGCGCGGGTCGTAGGTCGCGAGCACCACGGTCGCGAACGAGCCGCCGAGCTGGCGCTCGAGCGCGGGAGCCGCCGCACGCAGCGCCTCGCGGGGGGAGAGACCGGCCTCGAGGTAGGCGCGCAGCGTGTAGCGCAGCAATGTCGTGTGCGGGAGCGCCTCACGACCGTGACCGGAGACGTCGCCCACGACGACGGCGAGCAGGCCCTCCTCGAGCGCGAACACGTCGTAGAAGTCGCCGCCCGCCCCGGGGCCGGAGGCCGGGCGGTACGCGGCGGTCGTCTCGACCGGGCCGAGGCGCCCTGGGAGCTCGGGGAGCAGCGCAGCCTGGAGCAGGCCGACGTCCTCCAGCAGCGCGCGGCGCTGGCGGTCGAGCCGTCGCGCGCGGCGGGAGGCGACGCGCGTGCTCGCTGCGAAGGCGAGCGCGACGAGCGCGAGCACCCCGATCAGCAGCCACAGCACTCCCGGGATCACGCCGATGATCCGGGTCACCGTGGTGACGAGCGGCGAGCTGCGTTTGGCGCTCGGCGCGCGATGGTGCGCCCGCGCGTGAGGACGAGACGCCGCCCAGGTCGGCGCGGCCGCCGCGAGCGGCGCACCCGAGGCCGCAGGCGGAAGCGCAATCAGGCTCGCATGCGCGCGCCCGCGGCCGGCTCGCTTGGCGCCACTGCTCGTTTTAGCGCTGCGCACGCCGTCGCTCCCGCGGGTGCTCGCCGCGCTCACAGCGGCTGCTCGCGCTTCGGGCGAGAAGGCGGAGGCAAGGCCTCCAGCCGCGATCGGCGTGACGCTTTCAGCCGACGATCCGGCGCCTTGCCCGCCGACCTGCGGTGCTTCGCCTTCACGCGCTTCTCGTGCTTCGCGCGCCTTCTTTTCCTTGTAGCTTTCGCGCCCGCTCTTTTCGCGCGCTTCCTGATGTTCGCGCTGTTTGGCTTCGTGTTCGCGCCGCTTGCGTTCACGTTCGCGTTCGGCCGCAGTTCTTTCCTTCGCCGTGGTCGTGAGCGCGCTCGCGTTGGTGCTCGCGCCGTTCTTCGCGTCGGTGCCCGCTCCCGTGTCAGGGCCCTTGCGCGCCGCGCGTTCAGCTTTTCGTTCGGCCCGTTCCGCGCGTTTTGCCGCTTTCGAGGAGCTCCCGGTCGCGCCCTTGCCCGCCGTGCCCGTCGTCGCCGCTCCACTTTCAGCCGCGGGATCGTTCGCCGGCGCGCCCGCTTCCGCCTCGGCGCGTTCGGCGTGCCGCGCGGCGCGTTCGGCCTTGCGCGTCGCCGACGCGCTTTCGGTCGTTTCGGCGGAGCTCGCACCCTGCGCGGTTTCGGTCGTTTCGCTCGCCGGGGACGTCGCCGAATCCGCAGCGGCCGGAACCGCGAGCGCGGTGATCAGGATCGAGAGGGCGAGCGCCAGGCTCGCCGGCGTGAGGATCGAGCGGAGACCTGCACGACGGGCCATTACCCGGCCGCCGTCGTGCTCCCCTGGACGAAGCCGAGCGCGTCCTGCAAGGTCGGGACGATCTCGAACATGCCGTCGAGGCCGGTCAGTTCGAATATGCGCAGCACGTTCTCCTCCGAGCAAGCGATCGCCAGGCGCACGCCCGGGTCGAGCGCGCGCTGCGCGCCCACGAGAACTCCGAGCGCGGTCGAGTCGATGAAGCCCACGCGCGAGAGGTCGACGACGACGTGGCGGCGCTCAGCGGACTGCACGTCGGCGAGCGCCCACTTCAGGCTCGGCGCGGAGGCCAGGTCGAGGTCGCCCTCGACGGAGAGCAGGCTCGTGTCCTGTGCGAGCTCGCGGCGCGTGATCAGGAAGCTGACCTCGCCCGTTTCCGTGCTGCTCTGGTGCTCACCGACGGCCTGCATCTGCGCTCCCTGGAGTCGAGGTCGATTGTGGTCAGTGACGCAGGTCGCTTGAGATCTGCGGCGTGACACTCCTCGCTTCGGCAGATCGCTTTGGCACCTTGATCTCCGCGCGATGCGCTCGTACACGCGTCCGTGGGGTGATCCGCGGAGGCACCCTTCGCCCCGCCGCCGTCGCGCTTGACTAGCATCCTCGCCCTGATGGCTGACGCGAGCACCACAGGTAGGAGCCCGGCGGCGGAGGACGCGGTGACGATGGAGAAGATCGTCGCCCTCTGCAAGCGCCGCGGCTTCGTCTTCCCCTCCTCCGAGATCTACGGCGGGGTCGGCTCGACCTACGACTTCGGCCACTACGGCGTGCTGCTGAAGAGCAACGTGAAGGGCGAGTGGTGGCGGGCGATGCTCCAGGAGCGCGACGACATCGTCGCGATCGACTCCGCGATCCTCCAGCACCCGCGGGTCTGGGAGGCATCGGGCCATCTCGCCGGCTTCACCGACCCGCTCGTGGACTGCCGCACCTGCAAGCAGCGCTTCCGCGCCGACCATCTCGCCGAGCTGCCCTGCGGGCGCAAACCCTCCAAGCACCCGGGCGAAACCGATGAGTGCGACCTGACCGAGGCGCGCGACTTCAACCTGATGTTCGAGACCACGATCGGACCGGTGAAGGAGTCCGGGTCGACCGCCTACCTGCGCCCGGAGACCGCGCAGGGCATCTTCATCAACTTCAAGAACGTGCTCCAGTTCTCGCGCAAGAAACCGCCCTTCGGGATCGCGCAGATCGGGAAGTCCTTCCGCAACGAGATCACCCCCGGGAACTTCATCTTCCGCACGCGCGAGTTCGAGCAGATGGAGATGGAGTTCTTCGTCCCGCCCGCCGAGGCCCAGCAGTGGTTCGAGCACTGGCTCTCGGAGCGCGAGCGCTGGTACACGGAGCTCGGGATCCGCCCCGATCACCTGCGCCTGCGCGCGCACGATGCCGATGAGCTCTCGCATTACTCCTCGGGCACGAGCGACGTCGAATACCTCTTCCCGATCGGCTGGTCGGAGCTCGAGGGGATCGCCAACCGCGGCGATTTCGATCTCACCCAGCACACCGAGTTCTCGGGCCAGAAGCTCGAGTACTTCGACCAGGCCAGCGGCGAGCGCTACACGCCGCACGTGATCGAGCCCGCCGCGGGCGCGGACCGCGCCACGCTCGCCTTCCTGGTCGACGCCTACGACGAGGAACTCGTCGAGCGCGAGGGTGCGGGCGAGGGCGAGACGCGGATCGTGCTGCGGCTGCACCCGCGCCTCGCCCCCGTCAAGGCCGCGGTGCTGCCGCTCGTCGGCAAGGACGGTCAGCCCGAGCTCGCGCGCGAGGTGCACGCGCAGCTGCGGCGCCGGATGCACGCCGAGTACGACGCGGGCGGCGCGATCGGCCGCCGTTACCGCCGCCAGGACGAAATCGGAACACCGTTCTGCTTTACGATTGACCACCAGAGCCTCGAGGACCGCACGGTCACGCTGCGCGACCGTGACTCGCTGGCTCAGGAGCGGCTGCCGATCGACGGTCTCGCCGAGGAGATCGAGCGTCGGCTCGAGGCGCCCTGGACTACCCCCAAGCTCGAGCACCAGGAACCGAAAGGAAGCGATGGACTTCGACCTCACCGACGAGCAGCGTCTGATCAAGCAGACCGCGCGCGAGTTCACCGACAAAGAGATCGTCATCCAGTCGCGCGAAAACGCGCGCAACCACCACTTCGACGTCGATCTCGTCAAGAAGGTCGCCGACCAGGGCTACCTCGGGGCGGTCGTACCGCAGGAGTACGGCGGAGCGGGCCTCGACTACCTCTCCTACGGGCTGATCGTCGAGGAGATCGGCCGCGGCGACTCCGCGATCCGCACGGTGATCTCCGTGCAGACCTCGCTCGTGTGCTCGGGGATCGTGCGCTGGGGGACCGAGGAGCAGAAGCAGAAGTACCTGCCCAAGCTCTGCTCCGGCGAGTGGCTCGGCTGCTTCGGCCTCACCGAGCCCGACACGGGCTCCGACGCGGCGAACCAGCGCACCCGCGCGACGAAGACCGACGGCGGCTGGGTGATCAACGGCAACAAGATGTGGATCTCGATGGCGAACTACGCGAAGGTCGCGATCATCTTCGCCCAGACCGACCCCTCGCTCGGCACGAAGGGTCTCGCCGCGTTCATCGTCGACACCGACCAGCCCGGATACAGCGCGCAGACGATCGAGCACAAGATGGGGCTGCACGGCTCCGACACCGGCTCGATCGCGCTCGAAGACGTGGAGGTCTCAGACGAGGACATGCTCGGCGGCGTCGGCGACGGCTTCAAGGTCGCGATGTCCAACCTCGACTCCGGGCGCTACTCGGTGGCCGCGGGCTGTGTGGGCATCTGCCAGGGCTGCGTGGAGGAGTCGGTGAAGTACTCCACCGAGCGCCAGCAGTTCGGCAAACCGATCGCGAGCTTCCAGCTCGTGCAGGCGATGATCGCGGACATGACCGTGAAAACGGAGGCCTCGCGGATGCTCGTCTGGCGGGCGGGCTTCCTCAAGGACCAGGGCCGCCCGAACACGCTCGAGACCTCGATCGCGAAGCTCCATGCGACGGAGTCCTCCCTGGAGTGCGCGAACATGGCGATCCAGGTCCACGGCGGAGCGGGCTACGTGGACGATCACCCCGTCGAGCGCTACCTGCGCGACGCGCGTGTGACCACGATCTACGAGGGCACCTCCCAGATCCAGAAACTGATCATCGGGCGCCAGATGACTGGCATCAGCGCGATGATCCCGGCCTAGCCCGGCGAGCATGGCCAAGCAGACCTCGAACGGGGCGGGCGAGCCGGCGCGGATCGTCGGCGTGCTCGGCGCGGGCACGATGGGCGCGGGGATCGCCCAGCTCGCCTGCCGCTCGGGAGCTGAGACCCTGCTCTTCGACCCGATCCCCGCCGCGCTCGAGAAGGGCCGCGAGCGGGTGCTCGAGGGCCTTCGCCGCGAAGCTGCGAAGGGCAAGATCGACACCGAGCAGGCCGAGCAGGCGGGGACCCGGCTGCAGACCGTCGGCGAGCTCGACGCGCTCGCTCACTGCGAGCTCGTGATCGAGGCGGTGCCCGAGCGGCTCGATCTCAAGCACGAGATCTACGGGCGCCTCTCGGAGATCGTCTCCCCGGAGTGCGTGCTCGCAACGAACACCTCCTCGCTGCCCGTCACCGCGATCGCAGCCGGCGCGAGCAACCCCGAGCGAGTGGTGGGCATGCACTTCTTCAACCCCGCGCCGGTGATGGCGCTGCTCGAGGTGATCGCGGGCGTGCGCTCGGGCGAGCCCGCGCTCGCCCTCGCGCGCGCGACCGGCCTTGCGATGGGCAAGACGGTGATCGACGCGAACGACGGACCGGGCTTCCTGGTGAACCGCTGCAACCGCCCCTTCGGCCTCGAGGCGCTGCGGATGCTCGCCGAGCGGATCGCCCCGATCGAGACGATCGACCGCATCGTGCGGATGGAGGGGGGCTTTCGCATGGGCCCCTTCGAGCTGATGGACCTCGTCGGCGTGGACACCGGGCTCCAGGTCTCTGAATCCTTCTACGAGCTCAGCTTCGGCGAGCCGCGCTGGCGGCCCTCCCCGATCTCCGCGCGTTACGCCGCTGCGGGGATGCACGGGCGCAAGAGCGGCCTCGGCTACTACGACTACTCCGCGCTCGCCGATGGCGGACGCTACCGCGAGGAGGACCCGCCACCGCCCGAGCCCTCCGCGGGCGAGGGGGTGCTCGTGATCTCCGGCGAGGGGGTGCTCGCCTCCGAACTGCGCGACGCGGCACGCACGGCGGGCTATGAGCTGCGCAGCCCGCACGAGCCGAGCGGCGGCGTGCTCCCCGCGCTCGTCGTCGAATGCGACCGCGAGCCCGCCGATGCGGATCCCGACGGAGCGGCCGCCGAGGCAGCGGAGCGCGGCGCGGCGCGGCTCGTGCTCTGCGCGCGCGGCTCGCTGAGCGCGCTCGACCCGGCGGGAAGCGCCGTGGGCTTCCACGTGCTGCCGAGCTTCGAGCACGCGCGGCTGGTCGAGCTCACTCGCTCGGAGACCTCCTCGCCGCTCGCCGCGGAGCGCGCGGAACGGCTGCTGCACGCGCTCGGAAAGCACGTCGCGTGGGTCGGAGACGCGCCCGGCCTGGTGCTCGGGCGGATCGTCTGCCAGGTGATCAACGAGTCCGCGTTCGCACTCGGCGAGGGCGTGGGCGAGGCGGCGGACATCGACACAGGCATGCTGCTCGGGCTCAGCCACCCGCGCGGCCCGCTCGAGTGGGCGGACGCGATCGGCCTCGACCACGTGCTCGGCGTGCTCGATGCGCTGCGCCGCGAGTACGGCGAGGAGCGCTACCGCGCGGCCCCCGAGCTGCGCCGCCGTGTGGCTGCGGGACAGACGGGCCGCGCGGCGGGCGGCGGCTTCTTCGACTACCCCGGCTGAGCGGCCTCACGTTCCCGCGATGCGCGCCGTTTCTCGTTCGTGAGCGCTGTGCTTCCCCCCTTTCAGGGCTTCCTCGATGCGTACCGCGAGGAGGTCTGGCGCTTCCTGCTCGCCCGGGTCGGGCGTGACGAGGCCGAGGACTGCTTTCAGGAGACCTTCATCGCCGCGATGCGCGCCTACCCGCGGCTGCGCCCCGATTCCAACCTCCGCGCCTGGGTGCTCACGATCGCGCAGAACAAGGCGCTGGACGCGCACCGTGCACGTGGACGGCGCGCGCTGCCCGTCGCCGAGCCTGGAGCGATCGAGCAGCGCACGGAGGCCGCGGCGACGTTGCGCGACGAGGAGCTCTGGCAGGCGGTGGGCGAGCTCCCCGAGCGCCAGCGCTCGGCGGTCGCGCTCCGCTACCTGGGCGATTTGCAGCACCGCGAGATAGCGGAGGCGATCGGCTGCTCGGAGGAGGCGGCGAGACGCTCCCTGCACGAGGGTCTTACGAAGCTGAGAAAGGCGGTGGCCGCATGAGCCCCAGGCAGGAGGCCGGAACAGCAGGGATCGAGTTTGCGCTGCGGCGCGGCTCGGGCGTCCTCCCCGAGGGCAACGCCTCCGCGGCGGAGCGCAGGAGCGCGCCGAGGGACGCGGCCGCGGCAGCCGCACGCTTCGCCGAGCGCGCGAGCGCTGCGGGGCTGCTCGACGTGGCCTACGCGCGGCTGGACTCGCCGCTCGGCACGCTCACGCTCGCGAGCACCGAGCGCGGGCTCGTCCGCGTCGCCTTCCCCGAGGAGGGTACGGAGGCGGTGCTCGAGGAGCTCGCTGCGAGGGTCTCGCCGCGGATCCTCGAGGCGCCCGCGCAGCTGGATCCGGTGAGGCGCGAGCTCGAGCAGTACTTCAGCGGCTCGCGCCGGCGATTCGATCTCGATGTCGACCTCTCGCTCGCCGCCCCCTTCGCCCGGCGGGTGCTCGGGGCGGCCGCGAAGATCCCCTACGGGGGCGTGGGGAGCTATGCGCTGGTCGCGGGCGAGGCGGGGAGCCCGCGCGGGTCGCGCGCCGCGGGCAACGCGCTCGGGTCGAACCCGGTGCCGATCGTGGTCCCCTGTCATCGCGTGCTGCGCGCCGGCGGCGCGCTCGGCGGGTACGCCGGGGGCCCGGAACGCAAGCGCTGGCTGCTCGAGCTCGAGGGCGCGATCTAGGGAGTGAACGGAACGAGCAGCGTGCGACCGAGCCAGGTTTCGCGATCGCTCGCGCCGTCGTAGGACCCTTCCCCTTCTTCGTCGTAGAAGAAGCCCCACCACCAGAAGATCCCCGCCCCGTTCACGCGGCTGCCCTGCACGAGCGCTTCTTCGACGGCGGTCGTGGCCGTCGTGAGGTTCTCCACGCTCGGGTCGTGCCAGCGGTTCGGGCCGTAGGAGGGCAGGTCGGGTACGAGGCGTGCGCCGGGTGCGCTGTGGGCGGAGTAGTAGGCGAGGCCTTCGCGAACCCACTGCTCGTAGGCCGCCGCGGTCTTGCGTTCGCTGTCGTAGAAGAGCGGGTTGACCTCGCCGAGCTGCGCAGAGACCTCTTCGAGGTATGCGGGGGACCACCGTGCGGTGTTCGCGGGGGCGGTGATCGCAACGCGCGGGAGGCCGCGCCGCTGGAGCAGCGCGTCGATTTCGGAGAGCAGCAGCACGAAACCCTGCGAGGTGGGGTAAGGCTCGAGGTCCAGCGAGATCGCGCCGGCGCCCGCGCTCAGGGCGCTCTGCGCCGCGGCGAGCACGTTCGCGCGCACGGATGGTTCTTCGAGGTTCAGCGAGGCGCCTTTGACCTTCCCCGAGAGCGACGCCACGAGCGTGATCGAGCTCCCGTGGAGGGCGTCGTAGCTCCTCGTCTCCCCGCTCCACAGCACGAGCATGCGCTGCTCCTTCTTGCTCAGCTTCATCACGCCCGTCTTCTTCAGTTTCGGCAGCGGGAGCAGCGCCTGGCCGATCCCGTATGACTGCAGCTCTTCGAGCGTTTCGTCGAGCAGCGCGGCGGGCCGTTCGCTGTGCACGAATCCGAAGGGCAGGTAGGTGAGCGCTTCCTCGGGCGCGAGCGCGGCGCTTGCGCCCGCGGCGCCGCAGGCGAGCACGACCAGAGCGCCGAGCAGCGCCCCGGCCGCGCCCCAGAGCTTCGAGCCTCGCCCGATCCCTCCCATCGGAGGCACTGTACGCAAGCCGCGGGGGTGGCAGCGCGTCCTGTGACCCTGACGCGATTTCATTCCTCGGGCCGCGCTGCCGATTAGACCCTCAGGCGCCTCGGCGTCCACGCATGGCTGGGAACAGCGAACATCCCGTGAGCAGCGAGGCCACCGGCGGCGTGGTGAGCGACGCGGTGCCCAGGCGCTTCGCGGCCGGCGACGGGCTGCGCGCGATCGCGGCGCTCTCGGTGCTCGTCTTCCACGCCGCGATCGCGGTGCTGATCTGGAAGCTGGGATCGCACGCGGTCAGCGGCGAAGGGACCCGCGAGCAGTTCAAACCGCTCTTCGGCCCGTTCGCGGCGGTGTTCGTGAACATGCGCGCGGGCGTCTACATCTTCTTCGTCCTCTCCGGCTACCTGCTCACGCGCTCGTTCCTCGCCTCCTACCTGCTCGGCACGCCCCGCCCCTCGGTGGGTCGCTACTTCCGCAACCGGGCGCTGCGCATCATCCCGGGCTTCTGGGTCGCCACGACGATCTTTCTCACCTGGCAGCACGCATGGACCACGGACGTCCTCAGCATCCTCACCACCTACGGGTTCGCGGGGAACTACCACCCGACCGCGATGTCACTCACGATGGGTCAGGCCTGGACGCTCGACCTCGAGGTCGCCTTCTACATCCTCGTGCCGGTCTCCGCGCTGCTGTTCATGCGATTCGGCCGTGGGCTCACCACGCCCGCCCGGCGCCTCGCGCTGGTGCTCGGGGTGCTCGTGGTGGCCTATGTGGGGAGCCTCTACTGCAAGCACCTCGCGGGCAACCCGATCGACCTCAGCTACAACCTCGCCGACTACCTCTTCGCGTTCATCCCGGGGATCGCGCTGGCCGCGCTCGAGCCGTTCCTCGCCCCGCGGCTGAGGGCCTCGGGCAGAGCTCGCCCGACCAGCCTGATCCTGCTCGTGATCTCACTCGCGCTGTTCGGCGCGTTCATCTCCGTTCCCGTCTCGAGCGACGGATTGCGTGTGCTGCTCATCAGCCTCGCCTGCGGAGCGCTCGTGGGCGCGCCGCTGAGCGCTCAATGGGGCAGCGGCAAGGGCTGGGCGGTCCTCGACAACCGTGTGATGCGCTGGCTCGGGGAACGCTCCTACGGGATCTACCTGATCCATCTCGGTCTGATGAACCACGTGCTCGGCCAGTTCGGCCACAGCCACAGCCTCGGGGTGACGTTCGTGCTGCAGCTGATCGGCATCACCGTCTCGACGCTGATCGCAGCCGATCTGCTCTGGCGCTTCGTCGAACGCCCCGCGCTCGAGCGGCGGCTGCCCTGGCGTCAGGCGGAGTTCGGGAGCCGCCGCTCTGGGGCTCCCGCGAGCGTCGCCGCGACCCCCTCCGCCGAGGGCTGAGCGAACCCGCGGCTACTCGGCGGCTGGGGCGTACTGCGCCTCGGCGGGGTCGCCCATCGGCATCCCCTCCGGGATCGGCACGCCGGGTGTGTCGCGCAGGTACCACTCCGCGTCGAGCGCGGCCTGGCAGCCCGAGCCCGCGGCGGTGATCGCCTGCCGGTAGGTGTGGTCGACGAGGTCGCCCGCGGCGAAGACTCCGGGGAGCTTCGTGCGTGTGGAGCGGCCCTCGGTGACCACGTAGCCGTTCTCGTCCACGTCGACCTGACCGCGCACGAGCTCCGACTGGGGCTCGTGGCCGACCGCGATGAAGCTGCCGGACACCTCGAGCTCGCGCTCCTCGCCGGTCTCGGTGTTCACGAGCACGGCGTGACCGAGCGTGCCCGCCTCGCAGGCCACGAACTCCTTGACCGTGTAGGGCGTGAGGAACTCGATATTCTCCTGCTCGCGCGCTCGCTCGAGCATGATCTTCGAGGCGCGGAACTCGTTGCGGCGGTGGACCACGGTGACCTTGCTCGCGAACTTCGAGAGGAAGATCGCCTCCTCCATCGCGGAGTCGCCGCCGCCGACGATCACGGTGGTGGCCTCCTTGAAGAAGGCGGCGTCGCAGGTCGCGCAGTAGCTCACGCCGCGCCCGGAGAGGGTGTCCTCACCGGTCACGCCGAGCTTCTTGTGCTCGGCGCCCATCGCGAGCACCACGGTGCGCGCCTGGTACTCGGTGTCGCCCACCCAGACCCTGTGTACCCCGCCGGGCTCGGTGGAGAGCTCGACTCGGTCGGCCTGGTCGGTCTCCAGGCGCGCACCGAAGCGCTCGGCCTGGTCGCGGAAGCGCTGCATCATCTCGGGGCCCATCACGCCCTCGGGGAAGCCGGGGTAGTTCTCGACGTCGGTGGTCTGCTGGAGCAGCCCGCCCCACGCGAACCCCTCGATCACGAGCGGGTTCAGGTTGGCGCGGGCGGTGTAGAGCGCCGCCGTGTAGCCCGCGGGCCCGCTGCCCACGATGATCACGTTCTCGATCTCGCTCATCGTTTCTCCGTTCCTCGCCTCTTCAGCGACTTCGGATCCCTGTCGATCCGCATTACTTTACTTTGTATAGTAGCACCGCCGGGGCGGGCGCGCGAGCCCTCCGAGCGCCGCGCATGCCCCCAAGTTAGCCCCTCCGGGCGGCTCAGACCGCGGCCGCGGACTCCGCGGCGGCTCCCCGCGTCGAGCGCTCCTCGGCCTGCTCGTCCTCGCGCCACCGCGCGACGGTGCGGCGCAGCTGGAAGTAGGCGATCGCGCCGGGGAAGGTCGGGAGCCAGAAGGAGATCGCGCGGTAGGAGAGCACCGCGAGCACGGAGAGTTCGAGGTTGACCCCGAAGGCGGCGAAGGCTCCGATCATGCCGCCCTCGACCCCGCCGAGGCCGCCGGGGAGCGGGAGCAGGTTGCCGAGCGTGCCGACGAAGTAGGCCATCCAGATGACGGTGAAGGCGGGCGGGGTGCCGAAGGCGTGGAACATCGCCCAGAGCACGGAGATGTCGAAGCCCCACCATGCGATTGCCCCGAGCAGACCGACGTCGCGGGAGCGCATCACGTCGATCGCGGTGCGCACACCGCTGGCTGTGAGCGCGGGCACGGTCGCGGCCCGCGCGATCCAGTGGGTGAGGCGCCCGGAGCCCGCGGCCCAGCGGTCCATGCGCCGCTCGATGTCCCCGGGGAGAAGGGTTATCGCCCCGGCGGCGGCGAACAGGACGGCGGCGGCGATCGCGGGGATGTAGGTGATCGCGAACGAGCCCCCGCCGGGGAACAGCCCGGTGCCGAGACCGAGGCCGTCGATCAGCAGCGAGCCCATGTAGATCACGTAGAGGATCACCATGAAGGCGACCATCCGGCAGGCGACGAGGCGCGGTTCCATGCCCGAGCGCCGCAGCGCCCAGGCGGTGAGCGCGACACCCCCGGCGCCCGCGGCCGCGAAGAGGCGCGTGGCGGCCAGGCCGGCCATCGTTATCTCGTAGCTCTCGAGCCAGCCGATCCGCTCGAGGTGGCTCTGCTCGTGCTTGCGCAGCACGAAGACGGCGCGGAAGAGGAAGACGTAGCCGCAGAAGGAGAGACCCTCGAGCAGAACGCCGATCACGATCCACCAGGTGTCGCCGCGCTCGATGCGGTGGACGGTCTTCCCCGCGTCGGTGAGCTTCGGCAGGACGAAGTAGAGAAAGGCGACTGCGGAGAGGACGAAGATCGCGAAGGCGACGATCTGGCGCCGCGTGAGCCGCACGCGCGGCATTTCCTCCTCGTGGGCCTGAGCCTCCCCAGCCCGCGGGTCGAGCTCCTCCCCCACGTCCTCCCCCGATTGCACGCTGCCCGCCATACCGCCTCAGCTACCCCCCTCTCAGCTCGTTTGGTGCGCGATTCCCTCCAACGCCCCGATCGCCGAGCCGAACTGCTCGATCAGCGGTCGGGCCAGCGGCTCCGCCTTGCGCACGGCGACGGTCAGAGCGGCGCCCGCGAGGAGGTCGACGACGTAGTGCTCGCCGAGATAGACGAGCGCGAAACCGAGCGTCCCCGCGTACAGAGCCCCCAGCGCCCCCGCAACCGGCCCCACCTCGGCGAGCAGGAGCGCGGCCATCACGGATGTGGCGAAGTGCAGAGAGGGCATCGCAGCCAGAGGATTGCCTCCGAAGACACTGTAGAGCGAGCCCCACCCGTCTCTCCAGAAGTCCTGCCCGAACTCGACCATCATGCGTCGCACCTCGAGCTGCGGGCGAGCGGAGATCGCCGCGTCGGAGCTCGCACCGTCCTCGCGCGCACCGGCGGCATACCAGGGCGGTGCGGTGGGGACGAGCCAGTAGAAGCTCGCGCCGAGATCGAACACCGCGTAGGTGAGCACCGCCGCGCGCGGAAAGCCCTTCGGGTCGCGGAGCATCACGTAGAGGAGCGTTCCGTGGGGCACGGCGAACCAGCTCCAGTGAGCCCAGACGAGCACCCGGTCGAGCGTGCGCCAGCGCGGGCGCCCGTCCGGGTCGTGGCGGGCGAAGGCGCGTTGCAGCCTCGTCGAGGGCAGCTCGCCGAAGCCGATCAGCCGGTCGGCGATGATCGGGTACTCGATCCGCACCCGCGCGGACTGATGCCCCTCGTCGTCGTGCGGGGCCTTGTAGGCGGCGAGGTAGGCCCACATCTGCAACGCGCAGATCGCGACGTCGCGCCGGCGGGAAGGACGAGCGGCGACCGCGAGTCCGACGGGCGCAGCGAAGGCGAGCGCCTGCATCGCCACCGGAGGGGCGGAGACGCGCTTGCGCAGCAGCGGCGCGGCGACACCGGCCGCGACCATCCCCCACGCGGTCGCTCGGATCGCCTTCGGCAGACGCACGCGCGGGGAGTATAGGCGCGGCCCTGGCGGCCGGCGGCCTGCGGATCGGCGGCTACTCGCGCGTGCCCGCGAGCTGTGTGCGGGCTGCGGCGGCGACGAGCGCGGAGATCACGGCGCTGCCTTCGTCGGCCTCCGGATGCCACTGAACGCCGAGCGTGAAGCGCTTGCCGGGGATCTCGATCGCCTCGGTGAGCTCGTCGTCGAGGGCGGACACGCCGCTGACCACGAGTCCCGAGCCGAGGCAGTCGACGCCCTGGTGGTGATGTGACTTCGTGGCGTGCACGCTCTGGCCCGCGGCGCTCTGCGCGAGCGAGCCCTCGCTGAGCGTGACGTCGTGGTCGGCCCCCTCGAAGGATCCGACGACGCGGCGGTGCTCGCCGTGGCCGAAACGATCGGGGAGGTGCTGGATCAGGGTTCCGCCGCAGGCGACGTTGATGAGCTGCATGCCGCGGCAGATCCCGAGCAGCGGCAGGTCGCGCTCGATCGCGCCGCGCGCGAGCGCGATTTCGAACCGGTCGCGCTCGGGGACGGTGTCGACGGTGTGCGGGTCGCGGGTCTCGCCGTAGCTCGCGGGGTCGATGTCGGCCCCGCCCGCGAGGATCAGCCCGTCGATCAGTCCGAGCATCTCCTCGGGGTCCTCGACGAGCCGCTCGTCGGGCGGGAGCATCAACGCCATCCCCCCCGCGCGCTGCACCGCCTGGACGTAGTTCATCGGCAGCAACGCGGCGTCGAGCTCCCAGACGCTCCAGCGCGCCTTCTCGAGCGTGGTGCAGATGCCGATCACGGGCCGCCTCATCGAATACACCATAGGATCAACCCGCCCGGAGCGCGGAGAGCGCGACGCGAGGAGCCCCTCGCGCCGGCGCGTGTGAAGGGCAGGCGCGAAGAGCTCACGACTAGAGGAGGCCGGATGAGCGGGACGGAGACGGAGCTTGAGACGGTGAACGTGCACGTCGCCGAGGGCGTGGCGACGATCGAGCTGAACCGGCCGCAGACGCTGAACGCCTGGAACGCGCAGTTCGGGGCGGACCTGACGAGCGCACTCGAGCGCTGTCGCGAGGAGGACGCGATCCGCGCGGTGCTGATCACGGGCGCGGGCCGCGGCTTCTCCTCGGGCGCGGACCTGCGCGAACTGGGCGGCGGAGCGGCGACGCCGGAGGAGCGCCCGGAGGCGGTCTACAAACAGCTCACCGAGCTCTACCACCCGATCATGACCGGCATCCGCGAGCTCCCGAAGCCCGTGGTCGCGGCGGTCAACGGGCCCGCTGTGGGGATCGGCTGCTCACTCGCGCTCTGCTGCGATCTGATCGTGGCGGCGGAGAGCGCGTACTTCCTGCTCGCCTTCGTGAACATCGGGCTCGTGCCCGACGGCGGCTCCTCGGTGTGGCTGCCGACACGAATCGGGATGGCGCGCGCGACCGAGCTCTGCATGCTCGGCGAGCGGCTCGGCGCGGCGCAGGCGCTCGACTGGGGCCTGATCAACCGGGTGGTCCCGGACGACTCGCTGCGCGAGGAGGCGGGCGCGCTCGTGGCGAAGCTCGCGGCGGGGCCCACGCTCTCCTACGCGGGGACCAAGCGCCAGCTCAACAACTGGCTCTACACGCGGATGGGCGAGCAGCTCGACCTGGAGGCGCAGATCCAGCGCGAGATGGCGGGCAGCGAGGACTCCGTCGAGGGCGCGATCGCGTTCGTCGAAAAGCGTCCGGCACGTTTTCAGGGCCGGTGAGCTTCACGGCCGCGAGGCGCCCCGCGCCGGACCCGGGCGAGCTCGTGTCAAACGTCATCAAGCGCCTCCGGTGCGGGCCTGAATAGAATCCCCGCCGCCTTGGGCCAGCTCCTCTCCACAACCCTTGCGTTCTTCACGCCGGAGTCCGGCGGCTCGTCGAACGCGGACCAGATCGACAGCCTCTACAAGATCCTGCTCGTGATCGCGCTCGTGATCTTCGTGGCGGTGCTCGGGGCGATGGCCTACGCGCTCGTCAAGTTCCGTGCGCGCAAGGGAGTGACGCCCGCGCAGATCCGCGGGAACACGCGCCTGGAGGTGGGCTGGACGGTGGCCGCCGCGGTGATCTTGGTCGCGCTCGCGATCGTCACGTTCGCGAAGCTCTCCTCGATCCAGAACCCGCCGAACTCGGGCGCCGAAGGCGACCGCCTCGCGAGTGAAAACGGACTGCTCTTCGCCTCCTCGGAGCGCAAGCTCCCGCCGAACGGCAAAGCGCTCAACATCACGGTGATCGGCCGCCAGTACATCTGGCAGTTCGTCTACCCCGGCGCGAGCGAACCGGATGGCCTCGGGGCGCCCTACTCCTACGAGGAGATGGTCGTGCCGACGGAAACCACCGTCTCGCTGGACATCGTCTCCTCCGACGTGGTGCACTCCTGGTGGATCCCCGAACTCGGGGGCAAGTTCCAGGCGGTGCCCGGCTACCACAACTACACCTGGTTCAAGATCCCGAAGCCGGGGATCTACCGCGGCCAGTGCGCCGTGCTCTGCGGCCGCGGACACGCGCGCATGATCGCGACCGTGCGCGCTGTACCCCCCGCCCAGTTCGATGCGTGGCTGGCGGGTCGCAAGCAGCAGATCACCGAAGCGAACGCGGCAGCGAAGGAAGCGCGCGCGAAGCTGAGCAAAGAAACCGGCGCCGGCCAGGTTGAAAACCCCTAGGAAGAAGAACGGACCGCACTAGATGGCCACCTACGTAGCCCCCGTCCCCCAGGTAGCGGCGCACAAAGCGGAGCGCGAGGCGACGGGCTGGACGAGCTGGATCACGACCACCGATCACAAGCGGATCGGGATCATGTACATCGTCACGACCTTCGTGTTCTTCCTGATGGGAGGCGTGGAGGCGCTGATGATGCGCCTGCAACTCGGCGCCCCGGACAACACGCTCGTCACGCCGACGACCTACAACCAGCTCTTCACGATGCACGGCACGACGATGGTGTTCCTGTTCGTGGTGCCGATGATGGCCGGCCTTGCGAACTACTTCGTGCCGCTGATGATCGGCGCGCGGGACATGGCCTTCCCGCGGCTCAACGCGCTCTCCTACTGGCTGCTGCTCGCGGGCGGGATCGTGTTCTACTCCTCGGTCTTCTGGAACCCGCCGGAAGCGGGCTGGGTGAGCTTCATCCCGCTCGCGAACGGGACCTTCTCGCCGAGCGGCGGCGAGGACGCGTGGATCTACCTGATCCACCTGACCGGGCTCTCCTCGCTGCTCGGGGCGATCAACTTCTACGCGACGATCGCGAACATGCGCGCGAAGGGGATGAGCTGGGGCCGTCTGCCGCTGTTCATCTGGACGATCCTCGTCTACTCGGTGCTGCTGATCTTCGCGCTGCCCGTGATCGCGGCGGCGGTCACGCTGCTGCTCACCGAACGCCACTTCGGGACGCACTTCTTCGACCCCACCGAGGGCGGCTCGCCGGTGCTCTGGCAGCACCTCTTCTGGTTCTTCGGCCACCCCGAGGTCTACATCATGGTGCTGCCGGGCTTCGGGATCATCTCCGAGGTGCTGCCGGTGTTCTCGCGCAAGCCGATCTTCGGCTACAAGGCGATCGCAGCCTCGACGGTGGCGATCGCGTTCCTCGGCTTCCTCACCTGGGCGCACCACATGTTCACCGCCCCGATCCCCGAGGCGATCCTCGTGTTCGTGATGCTGAGCTCGTACTTCATCGCGGTCCCCACCGGCGTGAAGATCCTCAACTGGATCGCGACGCTCTGGCGCGGGTCGATCGAGTTCCGAACGCCGCTGCTCTTCTGCACGGGGGCGATCGCGGTCTTCCTGATCGGAGGGATCTCGGGGATCTTCCTCGCGACCTTCCCGATCGACTGGCAGGTCAACGAAACGTACTTCGTGGTCGCGCACCTGCACTTCGTCCTGCTCGGCGGCGCGGTGATGCCGATCTTCGCGGCGATCTACTACTGGTTCCCGAAGATGAGCGGGCGGATGCTCAGCGAGGGCCTCGGTCGGTTGAGCTTCGCGCTGATCTTCCTCGGCATCCTCACCACTTTCCTGATCCAGCACGTGATGGGGCTTGACGGGATGCCCCGACGGGTCTATGAGTACGACAACGTGGGCCATCTCCAGCTCTACAACGTGATCTCCACGGTGGGCTCGTTCATCCTCGCGGCGGGGGTGGCTGTGACGGTGCTCAACGTCGTGCAGAGCCTGCGCAAAGGCACGATCGCGGGCCCGGACCCGTGGAAGGCGAACACGCTGGAGTGGTTCACCTCCTCGCCGCCGCCGGCGAACAACTTCGATGTGGTGCCGCTCGTGCGCTCGGCCGAACCGATGAAGGACATCCGCCGTGAGATCGCCCGCCGCTCCGACGGGGCGAGCGGCAGCGGGGCGACGGTGCCGGCCGGGGCGCGACAGGTAGGGGTCTGATGACACCGCCGGGCGCGAGCGGGGCCGAGCGGGCTCTCGAGGTCCCGCGGCTCAGCCTCGCGCCGCGGACGCGGCAGCTGCTCTCGGACTACCTCGAGCTGACGAAGCCGAAGGTCCAGTCGCTGCTGCTCCTGACCACGATCGCGACGATGTACGTCGCGGGCGATCCATCGGTCGGACTGGTCGCGCTCACCTGCCTCGGCGGCTACCTCTCGGCGGGAGGGGCGGGCGCGGTCAACCACTGGTTCGACCGCGACATCGACAAGCTGATGAGTCGCACCGCCTCGCGGCCCGTGCCCTCCGGGCGCGTCGCACCGCGCTCGGCGCTGATCTTCGGGTGCGTGCTGGCCGCGCTATCCCTGATCGAGCTCTCGCTCACGGTCAACCCGCTCGCGGCGGGCCTCTCCTTCAGCGGCTTCCTCGGCTACGTGTTCGTCTACACCGTCTGGCTGAAGCGGCGCACGCCGCAGAACATCGTGATCGGCGGGGCGGCTGGTGCGGTCCCCCCGCTCGTGGGCTGGGCGGCGGTCACGGGCTCGGTGAGCGGCACCGCGGTGATCCTCTTCTTCATCGTGTTCTTCTGGACGCCTCCGCACTTCTGGGCGCTCTCGCTGCTGATGAAGGGCGAGTACGAGAAGGTGGGCGTGCCGATGCTCCCGGTCGTGCGCGGAGAGGCGGAGACACGCCGCCAGATCCTGCTCTACTCGGTGCTGCTCTACGCGGTCACGCAGCTGCCCTTCTGCGCGGGCGGCTTCGGGTTGATCTACCTCGTCTCCTCGCTCGCGCTTGGCCTCGGCTTCATCGGCGGGGCGGTGCGCCTCTACCGCCGTGCGGACAGGCGCAGCGCGCTGCGCCTCTACCTCTACTCACTCGCCTACCTGGCCGCGCTGTTCTGCGCGATGGTGGCGGACGCGCACCTCTAGGACGGCGTCCGGCCGCGGCCGATATCCTTCGCCCATGCTCACCCGGCGCCTCGCCCGAAAGAACATCCGAACCGGCCTGATCGTCGCAGCGATCTGCATGTTCATGTTCGGCATCACCTTCGTCGTCGCCGCGGTCTACGTCTCGTGAGCGAGCTCGAGCCTCAGGCGCCTCCGGTCGGCGAGGAGATCCACCTCCCCGGCCCCTCGATCCTTCCGATCCTCACCGCGCTCGGGATCACGCTCGCGCTGATCGGGGTGACGACCTTCATCGAGTTCACCGTGATCGGGGTCGTGCTCACGATCGGGTGTCTGGTGCGCTGGATCAAAGACACGCGCCGGGAAATCGACGAGCTCCCGCTCGACGCGCAGGACTGACCCGCCTCCTCGCCCCGCAGCGCTCCCGCACGCCGGCCGGATGAGCGGCCCCGCAAGCACGCACATCCGCGTTCTACTTCGTGCTACGATACATCGTAGAACGATATAGAGAAGAGAGCAGTCGCGCGCGGGATGCCGCGGCGACGGGAAGGACGAGATGGCGAGAAAGACAGATGAGCTGGGCAGATGGTCCGATCCCTCGCTGCTCGTGCTCGCGAGCCTCGCCGAGGGGGAGAAGCACGGCTACGCGATGGTCGCGGACATCGAGGCGATGGCGGCTGTGCACCTCGGCCCCGGGACGCTCTACGGAGCGCTCTCGCGCCTGGAGTCCCAAGGCCTGATCGAGCCGGTGCAGGTGGAGGGCCGCAGACGGCCCTACCGGATCACGGGCGCGGGGGCGGAGCTGCTGCGCGAGCGCCTGCGGACGATCGCGACGGTGGCGGAGACGGGCCTGAGCCGGCTGCGCGCGGCAGGGGCGGCGACGTGAGGACGGCGAGGAGCAGGCTGGGCGCGTTGCTGCTCGCGCTCTACCCCGAGCCCTGGCGCGATCGCTACGGCGAGGAGATGCGGGCGCTGCTCGAGGACGACCCACCCACCCTCCGGGGCATCGCCTCGCTGCTCGTGGCGGCGGGCCGCGCTCACGCCCGCCCGCAGCGCTGCTGGGCCGGGAACATCGAGCCCTCGCGCGCGATTCGCCTGTCGGTGGGGGCGCTGTTCGCGAGCTGGCTCGGCGTGTGCCTCGCGGGCTCCGCGTTCGCGAAGCTCACCGAGCACATGGACGCGGTCGAACACCGACACGGGCTCCTGAACGCGGGGCGGGCGGCGATCACGGCGGGCGCGGTCCTCGGCGCGGCCGCGATCGCGGTGGGCGGCCTGCCGCTGGTCTGGCAGGCGCTCAGGACAGCAGTCGAGCGACGCGATCGGAGGCTCGCTCTGCTGCTCCTCTCCCCCGCGATCGCGGGTCTGCTGCTGCTCGCGCTCGGCGCGGTGCTCGTGAAGCTCGCCCCCGCGCGCGATGGCGGCTTTCCCGCGTCGTTCGTGCTTGCGCTGCTCGTCCCGGTGGGGATCGGTGTGCTCGCGTGCACGCTGGTCGCGGCGCTCGCGCCGAAAGCGGTGATGCGCCGCTCCGAGCCCCCGCTGCGGCTGCTGCGACTGGCGGCCTGGTCGGGCCAGGGCCTCGCGATCGCGATCGTGTTCGTGGCGGCGGGTCCGGCGCTCTACGTGCCTGCGCTGTGGAGCACGCACGGGGTCGGCATCGCTGCATCGGGGCCGCTCGGCCTGAGCACACGCCTCACGCTGCTGCTCGCGCTCGCAGGCGCTCTGGTCGCGGTCGTGCCCGCGCTCCTGGCCGCGGGGCGCGCGCGCCGCGCGGCGCTCGCCCGGGGTTGAGGCACACCGAAGGGCCCGTACGGGGCGCCTGAGCGCCACGTACGGGCCATTCGTGGAGGGAGAAGACTCAGACCCGTGGAGCGCCGGGCGCGGTCCCTCAGCCGCGCCCGGCCGCTGTGGCGAGATGTGCGCCCGCCCCCCGACGGGCACACTCCCCTCTCACCCCACGGCCACCCGGGCTGGCACCGGACAGATCGCGCCGTCCTGGGTCCAACAGCGCACGACGTCGCGCACTGAGAGGATCCCGACCGTCTCTCCTCCGTCGAGGACGATCAGATGGCGGAAGTTCCCTCGGACCATCGCCGCGGCCGCCTCCTCGAGCGACCAGTCGGGTGCTGCGTAGACCACGTCGCGAGTGAGGTGCTCGGCGACGGTCTCCTGCTCGGGGCGCTGCCCCGCACCGACCGTGACGAGGATGTCGCGCTCGGTGATGATCCCGGGACCGTGGCCCTCGGGGTCCATCACCACGGCGGCGCCGACGCGCCGCTCGGACATCAACTTCGCGACGGCAGCGAGCGTGTGGCCCGGACCGACGGTCAGAACAGTTGGGCTCATTCCTTCGTGTACTTGCATGGCTGACTCGCGCTCTCCTCGCTGAACAGCTCGACCGGCACCCTTCTCCTACCCGACCGATCCCTCGTGCAAGCGCCCGGGGAACGGCCTTGCAACTATTGCCTCAATCTACACGGGCTCGCGGGGGCCGTCAAGCTCGCCGCGCGTCCGGGGACGGAGGCATTAGGATCCGGCTCCCGATGAGGAGGAGCACCGGACAAACGAGCGCGGCGGGCGACTGGCGTGTCTAGAAACCGCTCGATCACGATCGCCGCGATCTGCGCGGTGATCGCAATCGCGATCGGGATCGTGATCAGCTTCCTGATCCACTGGTTCCCCGTCCAGGCCTCGACGCAGGCGAAGAACACGGACCGCCTGTACCACGTGCTCGTGATCGCGTCGATCCCGATCTTCGTGCTCGTGGTGACGGTGATCCTCTACTCGGTGTGGCAGTTCCGGATGAAGCCGGGCGAGGAGCTCAAGGACGGCCCGCCGATCCATGGCAACACCCGCCTGGAGGTCTTCTGGACGGCGATCCCGACCGTTCTGCTGCTGAGCATGGTGGCCTACTCCTTCGTGGTGCTCAAAGACAACGAGAAGAAACCCGCGAAAGAGATCCAGGTGGAGGTCTACGGGCAGCAGTTCGCGTGGAGCTACGAATACCCGAAGGCGATCACGGGTGGAGCGCCGCTGAAAAGCGACCAGCTCTACATCCCGGAGAACGAATCGGTCGAGTTCAACCTTCACTCCAAGGACGTGATCCACGCTTTCTGGATCCCCGCCTTCCGCATCCAGGAGGACGTCGTCCCGGGGATCACGACCCACTGGCGCGCGACACCGGACCGCCTCGGGAGCTACCCGGTGGTGTGCAACCTGCTCTGCGGCCTCGGCCACTCGCTGATGCGCTCGACCGTCCACGTGGTGAGCGAGGAACGCTTCCACGCCTGGATCGCGAGCCAGACGAGCAGCTCCACTTCGACCGCCGGGAGTACGGGATAATGTGCGCGATCGCGATGACCGCCGCCGAGGAGACACGCTGATGGCAGCTCGAATCAAAGCTCCGGGCTTCCCGCGCGGCGGGCTGTTCTTCCTCGGAGGGATCGCGTTCGCGACCTTCCTCACGTGGATCGTGAGGATGTCGACGGGCCACTCGACGTTCCACCACTTCCTCTCCTGGGAAGCGATCCTGACGGTCTCGCTGCTCGCCGCTCCGCTCTTCTTCCTCGTGGGCTTCGGGGGCTTCGACTACTGGTTCTACTGGGCGGCTGGGCGCAAGACCCGCCCCGAGGACCACTCGGGCCACGGTGCGTACACGTGGAAGGACTACTTCCGGATCAACACCGACCACAAGGTGATCGGGATCCAGTACACGGTCAACTCGTTCTTCTTCCTGCTCGTGGGTGGCCTGATCGCGCTGCTGATGCGCGCGCAGCTCGCGCAGCCGGGCTCGCACTTCGTGGACGCGAACACCTACAACGGGCTCTTCTCCGTGCACGCCTCGCTGCTGATCTTCCTCTTCATCATCCCCGTCTTCGCGGGCCTCGGGAACTTCGTGATCCCGCTGATGATCGGGGCTCCGGACATGGCCTTCCCGCGCCTGAACGCGCTCTCCTTCTGGCTGCTCCCGATCGCGGGGCTGCTGATGCTCGGGAGCTTCTTCGCGCCCGGCGGCGCGTTCGCGGACGGCTGGACGGCGTATGCGCCGCTCTCCGACAACGCGCCGATCGGTCAGACGTTCTTCTCGATCGCGGTCCAGTTCGCGGGCGCCTCCTCGATCATGACCGCGCTGAACTTCCTGGTCACGATCATCACGATGCGCGCACCGGGGATGAGCTTCTTCCGCATGCCGCTGCTCGTGTGGGCGAACTTCGCGACCTCGCTGCTCGTGGTGATCGCGACGCCCTTCATCGCGGCCTCGCAGTTCTTCATCCTGCTCGACCGAGGACTGGGCTTCAACTTCTTCAACGCGGCGAAGGGCGGTGACGTGCTGATGTATCAGCACGTCTTCTGGTTCTACTCCCATCCGGCGGTCTACATCATGATCCTGCCGGGCTTCGGGATCATCAGCGAAATCATCGCCGTGAAGGCGCGCAAGCCGATCTTCGGCTACCGGATGATGGCGTTCTCGCTGCTCGCGATCGTGGGGCTCGGGTTCACGGTCTGGGCGCACCACATGTTCACCTCCGGAATGGCCGCGTGGATCCGCATCCCGATGGCGATCACGACCGCGATCATCGCGGTTCCGACCGGGATCAAGGTGTTCTCGTGGCTCGCGACGCTGTGGCGAGGCGTGCTCCATCTCGACACGCCGATGCTGTTCGCGCTCGGCTTCATCACGACGTTCACGGCGGGCGGGATCAGCGGGATCATGCTCGCGATGATCCCGTTCGACATCCACGTGTCGGCGACCTACTTCATCGTGGCGCACATCCACTACGTGCTCTTCGGCGGGTCACTGATGACGATCTACGCGGGGGTGTACTACTGGTTCCCGAAGATGACGGGGCGGATGTTCGACGAGCGCCTGGGCAAATGGCACTTCTGGACGACGTTCGTGTTCTTCAACCTGACCTTCGGACCGATGCACATCCTCGGCCTCGAAGGGATGCCCCGCCGCGTCTCGACCTACGCCTCGAAGTTCGCCGACCTCAACCTGCTGATCTCGATCATGAGCTTCGGGCTCGGGGCGAGCACGCTGATCTTCATCTACAACATGGTCACGAGCTGGCGCGGCGGCCCGGTGGCGGTGTCCAACCCCTGGCGCGGGCTCACCCTCGAGTGGCAGGTCTCCTCTCCGCCGCCGGTGTTCAACTTCGACAAGCTTCCCACGGTGGTGGGCGGTCCGTACGAGTACGGGGTGCCCGGCGCGGTGCACGGGATCTTCGCCCCCACACCCGCGGCGGCCGGAAGCGGCGTGCTGCGCGAGCCAAGCCGATGAGGAGGATCACGTGAAGGAGGTTCTCGTCGTCGCGAGCCGCACGCTCGGCGGTGCGAAGCTGCTCGAGGCGGTGCGCGCGCGCACTGCGGACGGAGCGGTTCGCTTCCGCCTCGTGGTGCCGATGTCCAAACCCCCCGCGGGCAACGTGATCTACGACGAGGCGGTGCGCGACGCGGCGCAGGTGCGCGTCGACCTCGCACTCTCCTCTGTGGCCGCCGAGGGCATGGAGGCGAGCGGCGAAGTGGGCGACGAGGATCCCTTCTCGGCGACGATGGACGCGGTTGCCGAGCACCGCCCGGACGAGATCATCGTCTCCACCTACCCCGCCCAGAGCTCGGGCTGGATGCGGCGCGACCTGATCGAGCGGATCCGCAACGCGACGGGGCTGCCCGTGGAGCACGTGGTGGTGGACCTCGACCAGGAAAGCCTCCCCTTCAAGGTGACGCTCGTGGTGGCGAGCCGCACATCGAGCGGCGAGGAGCTGATCGACCACCTGAAGTCGATGGCGAGCGGGGAGCCGCGGCTGTTCATCGCGGTGGTCCCCCAGGTCGACGGGAGCGGGAGCGCCCCGCGCGAGGCTCGCGCACGGCTCGCGAAGATGCTCGACCGTCTCGGCGAGGCGGGCCTGCTGAGCTCGGGGATGATCGGCGACCCCGACCCCTACACCGCCGCAATCAACGCGCTCAGGCTGTTCCGCGTGGACAACGTGGTGATCTCGACGCTCCCCAACGAGCGCTCGGGGTGGCTGCGCTCGAACCTCATCGAGCGCGTGGCGAGCGCGACGGCGGCGAAGGTCGAGCACGTGGTGGTCGATCCGCAGGCCTCCCCTACCCCGGCCCCGGCCGCCTAAGCGAATGGAGGCGGCAAGCATCGCCCACGCGGGCGATCACGCACACGAGGAGCACCACGGACCGGTCGCGGCGAACCGCAGCTCGCGCGTCGAGCCGCAGCTGCTCGGGATGCTGCTTTTCATCATCTCGGAGATCATGGTCTTCGGGGCCTTCTTCACGGCCTACTTCTTCATCCGCGTGGCGCAGGGCAACCCCTGGCCCGCGCCGGGGACGAAGCTTCCGGTCGAAGTGGCGGGGGTGAACACGGCGATCCTCGTGTCCTCCTCCTTCACGATCCACTGGGCGGAGCAGTGCATCAAGAAAGGCAACCGCTTCGGGCTGAAGGCGGGGATGCTGCTCACCTTCCTGCTCGGGTGCTCCTTCCTCTTCATCCAGATCAACGAGTACGCGAACATCGGGTTCGCCCCGCAGGACGCGGCCCAGCAGACGATCTTCTTCTCGCTCACGGGCCTCCACGGGGCCCACGTGTTCATCGGCCTGCTGCTGCTGCTGTTCGTGACGATCCGCGCGTTCCGCGGTCATTACAGCCCCGAGGAACACCGCGGCGTGGAGGTGCCCGGGATCTACTGGCACTTCGTCGACGTGATGTGGCTCGTGGTCTATTTCACCGTCTACATCCTCTGAGAGCGCAAGCGCGATGCTCAACCCATTGCGCTCGGAGGGCGAGGCCTTCCGGTTCCTCCTCTATGCGCTCGCGATCGTGGTCGCGCTGATCGTGATCGTGCTGGTCGTGCGCGCGCTCTAGTCGGCGCGTTCGGCGCTCTGCGGCCATTGGCCGGGAGTGCCGAGGCGGTTCAGCGCGTCCCGCACGCCGCGTTCGGCGGAGCCCTCGATGCGAACGCGCGTGCGCCCTTCCTCGGCGCGGAAGCTGATCTTCAGGGTGCGCGAGCTGAGCCGTCGCAGGTTCGCGTAGAGCCAGGGCTGGCGATGCTCGACGTTCGGCGAAACGACCCCCATCAGGCGGGGACGTGGCCGTTCCGGTGGGGCCTGGGGCTCATCCTCGCGTCGCGGGATCGGTCCCGCGCCCGCCGCGCGCCGCGGGTCGAACGGCCTGTCGACGTCGACGAGGCCATCTGAGAGGAGGAGCACGCCCGGCTCTTCGCCGGCGATCCGGAAAGGGCTGCCGCGGAAGAGGCTCGGGAGGATGTCGCGCTCGAAGAGGTCCTGCGCTTCGAGGGGTGTGCCCTCGATCTCGAAGCTGTGTCGCACGCGGGCCACCGGGGGCCTCAGTCGTGCGGGCGGTCGGCGATCTCGGGCCAGTGCCCAGGAGTTCCGAGACGTTCGAGGCCCTGGCTCACGTCGTTGTGAGCGGATCCTTTGATCGTCACTCGCGTGGCGCTGCCCTCGGCCACGAAGGTGACCTTCAGCCGGTGTGAGGCGAGCAGCTCCAGGGAGGGATGGGCGTGGCCGCCGTCCGCGGTGGGGGCCTCCGCGTCGGTCCCCCGGCGAAGCACGTCCGCGAGCGCGGGTTCGGCCGCTTCCTCGTCGTGGGCCTCGAACTCGTCGGGGTCTGCGATGTCATCGAGGTTCAGCGCGCCACCGCGGATGCCGCGGCCGAAGCTAGGTTCCACGTGGAGGTCGCCGTCGGAGAACCGCAGCTCACCCGGGGCTTCCCGATAGACGGTGAAGCGCCCGTCCCGGTGCAGGTCAGGAAGGATGTCGCGCACGAAGAGCTCCTGCGCCTTCGCCGGCGGGAGGTCGACCGTGAAGCTGTTGTGCACGCGCGCCACAGGTTTAGTCTGCCACCGGGGATGCCCCCGCGCGACTACTTGACGGTGATCGTGCCGTACATCCCCGCCTGCCTGTGGCCGGGGGCCTCGCAGAAGTAGGTGTACGTACCGGCCTTGAGCGTGACGCTAACGGTGGCGGTGCCCTTCGCTGTGAAGCTGCTCGCGCCGAGCTTCGTGCCCTTCGCGCTCGCGCCGCCTTCGCCGGTTTCGATCGCGATGTTGTGGCTCACGCCTGACATGTTCGGCATTTCGATCGTGACCGCGCCGGGTGTGGCGGTGGCCTTGTTGGTCACGTAGGCGAGCTGTCCGCTCGGGCTCGCGGCGATCGAGAGCTTGCCGCCCTTCTCCACGGCGGGCTTGCCCGCACCGGGCGCTTCGACCGCACTCGCAAGCAGGCCCGTGTCCTTGCCGGGACGGGCGGCGACCTGGGCGACGTAGGCGGCGATGTCTTTCAGCGTGGAGCCCTTGACGAGGTCTTTGGGCATCGCGCCTTCGGGGTTGGGGAGCTGGATCTGGCCTTCGACCACACCGCGGATCGTGCTGCGCTCGAGCCCTTCGTTCACGCTCGCACGGAAGGCTTCGTCGAGGTTCGGGCCGACGATCCCTTTCGTGCCCGCGCGGGCGAGCGTGTGGCAGGAGCCGCACTTGGCGACGAAGGCCTTCTTGCCCGCGATCAGATTGGCGTCGTCGCCGCCCTTCACGCTGCCGCAGCCGCCGAGGACGAGCAGGAGGGCGCCGAGCACGCAGAGCGCAGCGACGCGGCCCGCGAGGCCGCGCAACCCTCGACCCGTTCGCCACGGGCGCACTTTTACCTCGCCGTCGGAGCTCATCGGAGGGCCGGAACACTATCCGAAGGCGCGGTTGGCCCGCGCGGCGACGGAGCGAGCGCGCGCCTGATGGATCAGGGGCGCTGCAGCCCGTCGAGCTCGCCCCCGGCCGCGGCGATCACGCCCGCGGCGACGCGCTCCCAGGACCAGCGCTCGCGCACCGTCGCGACGAGCCCGGCGCGTGTGCGCTCCAGCAGCTCGCCCTCTGCGCCCAGCGCCCCGAGGATGCAGTCCGCGAGCGAACCCACCGCCGCGTCGTCGACGGGGAAGGAGAGCCAGCGAGCCGCCTTGGCGGGTACCGCGGCGGCGAGCACCTCGCTGACCTCGGCGAGGCCGGAATGGCGTGCGACGACGGGCACCGCTCCGCAGGCCGCGCCCTCCGCGGCGACCATCCCGAAGGCCTCGGGGAAGGTGCTCGGGGCGACGAGCGCGCGGCAGGCGGGAAGCAGCTCCGCGAGCTCCTCGTGCTCCAGGCGTCCGGTGAGGATCACGCGGTCGGAGAGGCTCGCAGCGGCCGAGAGGTACTGCTCGCGCGCCTCGCCTTCGAGCCCGTCGAGGAAGGCGAGCAGATGGCCCAGCGGATGCTCGGCGGCGCGCTCGTCCTCGAGCGAGCGGCCGGCGCACGCTATCTCTCGCGCACCTTCCAGATCGCCCGCGGCGAGCGCGGCGAGCAACGCGCGCAGACCCTGCTCGTAGGCGCCGAATCCGACCACGAGCAGCCTCGCGCGGGGACGGCGCGCGAGCACGAGCGGCCAGCTCGCGACCAGCAGGTCGACGCCCTTGCTCACGATCAGCTTGCCGACGAAGGCGACGAGCTCGTCGCGCTCGGGATCGACCCGCTCGACGGCGGCGGCCGCAGCGGCGGTGTCCCGCTCGAAGGCGCTCGCGGACCCGTCCTCGGCGGGCTGCCGTGTGGGCTGCGCGCGCAGGTGCTCCACGAGCGTGGCGAGCCCCGCGCGCGCCTCGGCGGGCTCGCGAGGGGCAAAGCGCGCGACGTCGACGCCCGGCGGGCCGAGACGGGTGCGCTCGGGCAAGGAGGGGTCCGCGACGGCCTTCCAGAGCGAGCTCGCGGTGTGGTGTGAGCCGACGAGCACCCCGCGCGCGGATGCGATCCCCTCCCGGGCGGGGGCGAGAAAGCGGCCGGGCTCGGGCTTGACGGTGTACTCGAGCGCGCTGCCGTGGACCTTGACGGCGTAGGGGACCTCGACGCCGAGCGCGCGGGCGAGGATCACCGGGCCCATCACGAGGTGGTTCGCGAGCGCGAGCTCGGGCCGGACGAGGGCGGCGACCTCTTCGACCGCGGCGACGTTCGCGGCGATGTACCGATCGACCTCCTCGGGGGTGCACTCCGCGAACGTGCGCGCCTCCAGTCCCTCGTAGCGGTCGGCGACGTAGACGGGGAGCAGACCGCCGATGTCGGGGCGGTAGAGCGTCGCGCGCCCCGGCCCTCTCGCACCGCCGGGGAGCTCGCTCACGCGCAGCTCTCCCCGATCCCAGTCGCCCGCGGCGGCGAGGTAGGGATGCTCGTGCGGGTGGCGCTCCTGGCTGAGCAGGTGAACCTCGTGCCCGAGCCGAACGAGCGCCTCGACGAGCCTGGCGTTGTAGACGTTCGAGCCGGTGCCGCCGAGCAGATAGCCGTGGAAGATCAGCAGCCGCAAGGAGGGTCAGCCTATCCTCGGGCCGGACGACGAGGGCGCGAGCGCGCCCCGGAGCCGGGGTGCCCACCGCCTCCGGTAAAGTGCGCGCGATGAGCACCAGACAGCGTTACCGCCTGCGCAACCCCTCGACGGGCCGAGAGGTCCTGATCGAGGCGGAGCCCGAGGAGATCTACCGCGACCGCGATACGGGCGAGAAGCTCGAGGTCGTCGGGAAGGTCCTGCCGCTCGCGCCCTCGGGCTCGCGACTGCCCTGGGCGGTGGAGAACCTGCGCTTCTGCCCGTGGTGCCAGCAGCAGTCCCAGAAGGACCTCAACGACTGCCCCACATGCGGCAGGCGGATGGGCCCGCTCGGAACGCCCACGGGGACACACTGAGCATGAACGCGGCGCGCAGGCGCCCCGCGCTCGCGGCCCTGGGCGCGCTGCTCTGCGCGCTCCTGCTCGCGGCCTGCGGAGGCAGCTCCGTATCCGATGCGGTGCCGAAGAGCACGCCGGACATCACCCCTCCCAACGACACGAGCGCCGAAAAGGCGGCTGTGCAGACGACCTCGACGACGACCACCACGGCGAAAACCAAATCGACGAGCTCGACCGAATCGTCTGAATCCGAAACGCCCGAAGGCGAAACGCCCTCCGGCGAAACGGGAGGCTCCGCCAGCGAAGGCACCGCCTCCGGCGGCACCGGCAGCGAAGAAAAAGCCCCCGAAACAAGCTCGAAAACCGAAGAAGGCGCGTCGAGCCCAACGGGCGGGGCGAGCGCGCCCTAGTCTGGCCGCGCCGGGCTCGCGCTCGGCGCGCAGATGGACCGCTGGGAACGCCCCGGCGAGGACGCCGCCCGGCGCAGCGCCTACGCGCCGCTCAGGGGGTTGAGATCAGCGTGGCGCTGTAGGTCAGACGCGCGGTCTGGTAGAGGCAGTAGTACTGGACGGCCGCGCCCACCTGGCTGTCGGCTGTCTGGGAGCTCGTGGTGGTGCACTGCTTCTTCTGTCGGCTCGCGCGCCAGGACGTGTCGTTGCCGAAGCCGAGGGCGAGGGCCGGAGCCCAGGTCGGGACGGTCAGAGCGATCACGTCGTTCTTTTTGACCTTGATGCTCGTTTCCAGCGGGAACTGGACCGTTTTGCCGAAGTACTTCTGCAGCTTCACGAGCGGCCCCTGGGCGATCAGCTTGTAGGTGAGGTTGGGGCTGGGCTGCGGACGCAGCACGGCGATCGCGGCTTCGGATTCGCCGCCCTCGTTGGTGTTGAAGAACTTGATCTGCGTGGCGGTGGGCTTGCCCAGCGTGACCGACCAACCCACGATCGAGCCGGTGCGCGGAACGGCGAGCGGGTTGTGGGTCGTGCCCACCTTGACCTGGAAGCCCGTCGTGCGGCTGACGGCGAGGCAGGGAGTGCCCGGGCAGCTCGCGACCGTCGCGGGGTTGGTCGTGCCGAGCACGCCGACTTCCGTCAGCTGCGCGGGCGCCGCTGCGGGCAGCGCGAGGGCGAGCAGAGCGCTCGCGGTTATGACCGTCTTAGTCCGTCTCATCTTGCTGTTCAACACGCCCCTCCGCCGGATGTAGCGGTCGGTCTGCTTTCGCTATCCCCCCGCCAAGTCCTTCGCGGCTGCGGCGATCTCCTGCGGATCGCCCTGTGATGGTACCCAGGGGAGCCGCAGAGGGTCGTCGCGGTAGCGCGGGATCACGTGGATATGCAGGTGAAAGACCGTCTGCCATGCCGCCGCGCCGCAGGCGTTGATGAGGTTCACACCGTCCGCGCCGAGGCGCTCCTTGACCCTGATCGCGAGCCGCTGCGCGGCGAGGATCGTCGCCTGCAGGTCCTCCGGGGAGACCTCGATCAGGTCGCGGGAGTGCGCGCGCGGGATCACCAGCGCGTGGCCGCGTGTGGCCGGCGCGATGTCCATGAAGGAGATCGTGCGCTCGTCCTCGCCGACGATCTGCGCGGGCAGCTCGCCAGCGACGATCTTGCAGAAGATGCAATCGGGGTCGGACACGCGCCTGATCCTAGCCCGGCCGCGTGCGGCCGGCTTCGCTCGGCGCCAAGGTGCGCGCCTCGGAGGCGCTCAACGCGGGGCGGCTGCGGGCCGCGGGCGGGACCGGATGTCGGCGCACTCCTCACAGATCCGCTCCGGCACGATGCCCGCTCGCATCAACCACGCGAAGGCCCTGCAGCCGAGGCAGAGCGCGAAGACCGACTCGAGCGTCGCCGCGAGGGCGAGCAGCACGAGCAGGACGTCGGCGAGGGCGCCGTCGCCGAAGACGAGCGCGGCGATCGCAGCCCCGGCCGAGAAGAGCGCGCCGATCGCCTGCGCGAATCGCTTCGGCGGTCCCGGGACGAGCTTCGCGGGACCGAGTCTCGGGGCGATCGCCGAGCTCGCCAGCCGTCCGAGCGGGCTGAAGCGGGGACCGCCCGCCACACGGGCGAGGAAGCCGTAGGCGAGCAGAGCGGTCAGCCAGTAGGCCGAGGCGATCAGGGCGGCGAGGGAGATCAGAGCGACGACGCCCGCCACGACCCGGGCCGCCTTCTCGTTGACGGGGTTCTGAAAGCTCAGTAGTCCGGTGAACATCTCCCTGTGCAGGATAGAACGCCCTTCGCGGCGCGGGGTCCCAGGAGCGAGGCCCGTGCGGGCTCGCGGCTCAGCTCGCTGCGAGCGAGGCGCGCGCGTGCGCGAGTGCCTGCTCGGCCGTCTCGATCTCACCCGCGTAGCGCGCTTCGGCGATCTCGCCGAGCAGACGGCCGAGCTCGGGGCCGGGCTCGATGCCGAGCTGCGCGGCGAGCTCGTCGCCGCGCAGGAGCGCGCCAGGAGGGCCCTCCGAGCGCCAGCGGAGCGCGTCGCCGAGCATCGCCGCGGCGAGCCGGAGGTGCGCGTCGATCGCGGCCTCGGCGCTGCGCCCGCGCGTGGCGAGACGGTCGCCCACGGAGAGCAGCGTCACATCCACCTCGACGGGATCGCACGCGCTGAGGTACCGGTAGACGGTGCGCCGCGCGAGCGGCTGTGACTCGTGGACGAGGAAGCCCAGGCGCAGGTGATTGCGGACGAGCGCGGCGACGTGGGCACGCAGACGCTCGCTCGCGCGCAGGCGCGTGAGCACCTCGCGGGCGAGCTCGGCACCGAGGCGGTCGTGGCCGATGAAGGTCACGCGAGCATCCTCGGGTCGCACCTCCCGCGTGGCGGGCTTGGCCGCATCGTGGAGCAGCGCACCCCAGCGCATCGCCTCACCGCGGGTGAGCTCGTCGGCGAGCGGCTCCTCGAGCAGCGCGGCGAGCGCCGCGCGGTGCGCTGCGACCGCGAGCTCGGCTCCCTCGCAGGCGGGGCCGCCGGGAGCGGTGAGCTCGACGACCCGGTCGAGTACCTCGAGCGTGTGCTCGTAGACATCGGCGTGGTGGTAGGCGCTCTGCTCGACGCCGCGCAGCGCGGCGAGCTCGGGGAGCACGACCTCGAGCGCCCCGACGGACGCGATCAGCTCGAGTCCCGCGCGCGCCGCACTCGTCGCGAGCGTGCGGCGCAGCTCGGCGAAGACGCGCTCGCCGGACACACTCGCGAGCGCTGGGGCATGGCCCCGCGCGGCAGCGAGCGCCTCCTCATCGGGGCGCAGGCCGAGCTCGACCGCCACACGGACGAGCCGCAGCACGCGCAGCGGGTCGAGCTCGAAGGAGTCCGGTCCCGCGAGGCGCAGCCGCCGCTCGCGAAGGTCGGCGCCGCCGCCGAGTGGGTCGATCGGCGGACCGCCCGCGAGCGGCTCGGCGATCGCATTGACCGTGAAATCGCGCAGCGCGAGGTCCTGCTCGAGGGTCGCCGCACGCAGCGGCTCCACATCGACCTGCCAGCTCTGGTCCCGCGCGACCACCCTCCAGGAGCCGAACTCCTCGGAGAGCGCGAAGCAAGCAGCGCGTCCTCCCGCCCGCGCGACCGCCTTCGCCGCGCTCGCGGGGTCGCCGTCGATCACGATGTCGTAATCGGCGGTCTCGCGGCCGAGCAGCGCGTCGCGCACCGCGCCGCCGACGAGCCACGCGGGGCTCCCCGCGAGCGCCTCGCGCGCAGCGTCGAGCCCGTCGCTCACGGGCCGCTCCGCCCGCTGGGCGTGGCGGCGCTCCCGTCCCGGTGGTGCACACGGGTCACGCGCGGGGTGAGGCCACACGTGATCTCGTAGTTGATCGTCTGCAGTCGGCGCGCGATCTCCTCCGCGGTGATCCGCTCGCCGTCCTGGCGGCCGATCAGGGTTGCGCGCTCGCCGAGCAGCCGCTGATCGCCGTGTGGGCCGAGGTCGACGGTCACGCTGTCCATGCTGATCGTGCCGACGAGCGGAAAGCGCCGCCCCGCGATCAACACGTCGCAGTCGTTGGTCAGCCCCCGGCGCCAACCGTCGCCGTAGCCCACCGGAAGCACACCGATCAGGGTCTCGCGCGCGGCGATGAAGCGTCTACCGTATCCCGCGCTCTCCCCCGCCCTGCAGAGCTTCACGTCGGCGAGATAGCTGTGCAGCTCGAGCGCGGGCTCGAGCGCACGATCGGCTGGATCCTCGCCGAAGGGGTCCATCCCGTAGATCGCGATCCCGCAGCGCACCATGTCGAAGTGGGCGTCGAGCTCGCGCAGGGTGGCCGCGCTGTTCGCGGCGTGCACGAGCAGCTCCGGGCGCCCCGCGCGAAGCGGCTCGACCCATCGCGTGAAGGTGTCGAGCTGCGCGGCGAAGAAGCCCTCGTCCTCGTTTTCATCGGCAGTCGCGAAATGCGTCATCGCCCCGGCGAGCTCGATCCCGGGCGTGCGCTCGGCGGCCTCGACGAGCGCGCTCGCCTGCTCGGGGTCGCGCGTCCCGAGCCGCCCCATCCCGGAGTCGAGCTTGACGTGGACCCTCCCCCCTCCGGCGGCCGCGATCCGCTCGATGCAGCGCTCCTTCCAGACGACGATCTCGCCCCTGTCCGCAAGCGCCTGCTCGAGTTCGGCCGCGGTGAGCGCTCCCATCACGAGCACGGGCGCATCGATCGAGGCGCCGCGCAGCTCACGCAGCTCGGCCGCGCTCGTGACCGCGAGCCAGCTCGCCCCGCCGGCGAGCGCGGCGCGGGCGCTCTGCGCCGCGCCGTGTCCGTAGCCATCGGCCTTGACCACCGCGCAGAGCCGCGTGCCCGGGCTCAGCGCACTGTGCAGCCGCGCACAGTTGCGCTCGATCGCGGCGAGGTTCACGAGCGCCCGTACGCGCTCCTCGGCGCGCTCGGCGATCGGCCTCGTCGCCGCGCTCGCCTCAGCCATCGCCGTCCTCCCGCCGGGCGCGCGGGAGCAGCTCGATCACATCGCTTGCGATCACACCCTCGGCGGCGCCGAGACGCTGTGCGGCGAGGCGCCCCGCCCGCGCGTGCAGGAGCACACCCGCGGCGGCCGCCGTGAAGGGGTCCAGGCGCTGCGCGAGCAGCGCGGCGATCACACCTGTGAGCACATCCCCGGTCCCCGCTGTCGCGAGCGCCGGGCTGCCTCCGCGGCTCACCGCCACGCGTCCGCCCGGGTCCGCGACGAGCGTGTCGTCGCCCTTCAGAACCACCACCGCTTTCGCTCGGCGTGCCGCCTCACGGACGTGGCGCAGGCGCTCGGCCTCGATCTCCTCGCTGTCGAGCTCGAGCAGCCGCGCGAGCTCTCCGGCGTGGGGAGTGAGCACGCTTGGGGCCTCACGCAACGCGAGCTCGCCGAGCCTGCCCGCGTGGGCGTTCAGGCCATCCGCGTCGAGCACCATCGGCACACGGGCTTCGCGCGCGAGCAGCCGCGCGAACGTACCCGCCTGCTCGGAGCGCCCGATGCCCGGACCGAGCGCCAGCGCGCCGCCCCGCTCGGTGGCTTCGAGCACGCTCTGCACGCCGGAGGGGTCGAGCGCGCCGCCCGCTTCGGGAAGGGAACGTGTCATCAGCTCGGGCGTCGCCCCGGTCGCAAGCACCTCCTGGAGCGCGGCGGGAACGAGCGCGGTGACGTAGCCCGCGCCCGCACGCATCGCGGCGCGGGCGGCCATCGCGGGGGCGCCGCTCAGGCCGAGGGAGCCCCCCGCGATCAGCACGTGCCCGGAGACGAACTTCGTGGAGGAACCCCCGCGACGAGGAAGCGCCGCGAGCAGCACCGGCCCGATCAGGCCGGCGCCGGGCTCTCCGGGCGCTCCGCGCGGGATTCCGATGTCGACGAGCTCCACGTCTCCCGCGTGCTGCTTGCCCGGTCGCACCCACAGCCCCGGCTTCGCCGCGTGGAAGGTGACGGTGAGCGCGGCGTAGACCGCCTCTCCGGAGACCACGCCGGTCGAAGCGTCGACCCCGCTCGGCACATCCACGCTCACGACCGGAGCGCCCGAGCGCGTGATCGCCGCGATCGCGGCCGCCACCTCGCCCCGCGGCTCACCGCGGAAGCCGGTGCCGAGCAGCGCGTCGACGATCACGGCCGAGCTCTGCAGCGGCTGCGCCTCGCCCGCCGCGCGGCCGAGCTCCTCCCAGGGCTCACCCTCGAGTGTGAGCGGCGCGTCCCCGGGCAGACGTTCGAGGTTCGTGCGCGCGTCACCCTCCAGCTCGCCCGGGGCGGCCGTGCAGAGCACCACCACGCCTCGGCCCGCCTCGCGCAGCAGGCGTGCGACCACGAGGCCGTCGCCGCCGTTGTTGCCCTTGCCGCAGAGCACCGCGACCGGTCCCTCGGGAGCGATGCGCTCGACCGCCTCGGCGACCGCCTCTCCCGCGCGCTCCATCAGGTCGAGGCTCGGAACACCGCGCTCCTCGATCGCCCAGCGGTCGATCTCGCGCATCGTCGCGGCGTCGGGCAGCGGCGTGAGCCAGCCGGGAAGGCCCTCCATCGCCTACTCGACGGTGACGGTCTTCGCGAGGTTGCGAGGCTGGTCGACGTTCAGGCCTCGTCTTCTTGCGATCTGGTAGGCGAGCATCTGCAGCGGGATCACGGCAAGCAGGGGCTGGAGCATCCAGTCCAGCGGCGGGACGGCGACGACCGCCTCGGCCTGATCGGCGATCGTCGGATTGCCCTCCGTCGCGATCGCGATCACGTGCGCGCCGCGGGCGCGAACCTCCTGCATGTTCGAGACCACCTTCTCGAGCACGGGCGAGTCGGTCGCGACGCAGACCACGGGCGTGGACTCGTCGAGCAGCGCGATCGGACCGTGCTTCATCTCTCCCGCGGCGTAGGCGTCGGTGGCTATGTAGGAGATCTCCTTCAGCTTCAGCGCACCCTCGAGCGCGACGGGGAGGCCGACGTGGCGTCCGATGTAGAGGAAGAAGTCGTCCTCCCAGTGCGCATCGGCGACGGGCTGCATGCGCTCGCTCGCGGTGCGGAGCACCTCATCGAGGCAGTGCGGCAGCCGCTTGACCTCCGCGACGAGCTCGGCGAGGCGCTCCGCGGGGAGCTCGCCCCGGAGCTCGGCGAGGCGCAGCGCGAGCGTGTACATCACGGCGACCTGACAGATGAAGGTCTTCGTCGCGGCGACGCCGATCTCGAGGCCCGCGCGGGTGAAGAGCGTGCCGTCCGCGTCGCGCGTGGCCTGCGATCCCATCGTGTTCGTCACGGCCACCACGCGCGCTCCGCGCTCGCTCGCGAGTCGCATCGCGGCGAGCGTGTCCGCCGTCTCACCGGACTGCGAGATGCCGATCACGAGATCGTCTGCTCCGACGACGGGGTTGCGGTAGCGGTACTCCGAGGCGATGTCCATCTCGACCGGCACGCGTGCCCACTCTTCGATCGCGTAGCGGCCGATCAGACCGGCGTGGTAGGCCGTCCCGCAGCCGATGATCACGATCCGGCGAACCCCCTGCAGGATCGCCTCGTCGAACACGTCCTCCTCGGCCAGGTCGATCCCGTCGCCGCGCGCGGTGCGCCCCGCGATCGCATCCGCGACCGCGTCGGCCTGTTCGTGGATCTCCTTGAGCATGAAGGTCTCATAGCCCGCCTTCTCAGCCGTGGCCTCGTCCCAGTCGACGAGTTCCTCGGCGCGCTCGACGGGCTCGCCCGCTGCGGTCGTGATCTCCACACCCTCGGGCCGGAGCACCGCGATCTCCCCGCTCTCGATGTACTGCACGCGGCGGGTCTCCGTGAGGAAGCCGGGAACGGCAGAGGCGATGAACTGCTCGCCCTCGCCGCGGCCGACGATCAGCGGGCACTCCTTGCGTGCGCCGACGAGCACGTCTGGCTCGTCGAGGCTCATCGCGACGAACGCGTAGTGCCCCTCGAGCCGGCTGTAGGCCGCGCGAACCGCCGCCGCGAGGTCGCCCTCGTAGAGCTCGGCGATCAGATGTGCGATCACCTCGGCGTCCGTCTCGGAGCTGAACACTGAGCCCGCGTCGAGCAGTCGGCGCTTGAGCTCGACGTAGTTCTCCACGATCCCGTTGACCACGACGTGAACGCGGTCTCCGTCGTCGGAGTGCGGATGGGCGTTCTCCTCGCTCACGCGACCGTGCGTCGCCCATCGCGTGTGTCCGATGCCCGTCGTCGCGGGCCGCTCGGCGACCGCCACACCGCCACCCTCGAGCTTCTCTCGCAGCGCTCCGAGGTTGCCCACCGCACGCACGGCGTCGATCCTCTCGCCGGCGATCACCGAGATCCCAGCGGAGTCATAGCCGCGGTATTCCAGCCGCGTCAGACCCGAGATCAGCAGGTCACGGACGGGGCGTCCACCGACGTAGCCAACGATGCCGCACACCCCGTCGAAGATACCAAGGCGCCGCGGGGCCTTTGGGCCGCACGCTGCACGCCACGGCGGTCCTAGCCCGCTTTCTCGCGGCCCGCGCCGGGGGCGCGCTCACGGTAGCTGCGCACCTTCTCGCGGTTTCCGCAGACCGCCATGTCGCACCACGTTCCCGAGCGGTTGCGCGAGAAGTCGTAGAAGGCCCAGTGACAATCGTCCGCCCGGCACGCCTTGACCCGCTCCCATGTCCTGTCGCCCATCGCCTCGGCGACTGGGACCAGCAGCGCAGCGAGCGCGCCCGCGAGTCCATCGGCGCGGGGCGCGAGCCGCACGGTGGGCGAATCGAAGTGGACGCTCAGCTCGCCCGTGCGGGCGGCCGCCTCGAGTGCCGCGGCGGCCTGCTGCTGGGCGGGACCGCCGTTGTGCGTGAGCATGATCGCCCGCAGCGATTCGCGCAGCTCGAGCGCCGACCGCAGATCGGCGGGTTTGAGCTTCGCCCCCTTCCGAAGCAGCCCGCGACCCTCGAGCCACGCCGCGAGACCGGCCGGATCGCTGAGCGCCTCCTCCCCCGTCTCGAGGTCGGCGCTGTTGACGAAGTCGATCACCAGGTCGAGATCGTGCGGTGCGGGGGGCTTGTCGCTCATCGTTTCAAGGCTCCGTTGAAACCGTCATAACTCTATGGTAGGTTACAACACCAGCTAAACGATTTAGGAGGTGTCGGTGGAGATGGTACCGCAGGAAGGACTTCTCGCAGGGGCGCCCGGCCGTCGCGCGGGAGTTGAGCGCTCGCCCAAGCCCGGACTCGGCGCGCGCGTGCTCTCACGGCTGCGCTGGTTCTCCCTCGACGCCCGGATCGCCGCGGGCGAGGACCCCTCGAGCTCGGCGCTGCTCGCCGCGCATGCGGTGCGCCTCACGAGCGCTCGCCGTCGCGAGCAGGTCGCGGATGCGCTGCACGGCCTGCTCCGCGCGGCCGAGCAGGGACCGCGGCTGAGCCGCGTCTCACCCAGCGGCTCGGCGCTGCTCTCAAACGAGCGGGCGCTCACGGAGCTCGCGCGGAGGCTCGACTCGCGCCTTCCCGTCTACGCGCGCGGTGTGGCCAGGCTCGAGCTGCTGCTCTCCGACAGCACCGGCCCCGCCTACCGCGGAGGGGTGAGCGCGCTCGCCGAGCAGCTCGCGCTCGCGGCGGCCGAGCTCGAGGGCGCGACCACGCACGCCGAGCGCGCGGCCGATTCGGATACGCCGCGTGGGCCGCGCTCGCCGTGGCGTCGCAACGCCCGCCGCGCGCGGCGGGTGGCGCGCGGCGCCGCCGCGCCCAGCCGCGGATCGGTGGGCAGCTCCTTCAGCCTGCCCGGCGGCTCGTGGTACCACGGCCGCCGCGACGCGGCGTGAGCGGGTCAGGCTCCGAGCTCTGATTCGACGAGCGCGACGAGGCGCGCGCAGACCTCATCGGCCTCCTCCGCGCTCGGGGCCTCGACCATCACGCGCACGAGCGGCTCGGTCCCGCTGGGACGGATCAGCACGCGGCCGCGTCCCGCGAGCTCGGCCTCGGCGGTCCGCACCGCCTCGTGCACGGCGGCGGCGCCGGCGATCGCGTCGCGGTCGCGCACGCGCACGTTGACGAGGCGCTGTGGAAGCTTGCTCATCGCGTGGCGCTCTGCGAGGTCGGCGCCGGCGAGCGCCTCGAGCGTGAGCAGCGCGCCCGCGATGCCGTCGCCGGTGCGGTTGAAGCCCATCTCGATCAGGTGCCCGGACTGCTCCCCTCCGAGCGTCCATCCACTCGCGCGCAGCTCCTCGAGCACGTAGCGGTCGCCCACGTTGGTCACCTTCACCCCGATCCCCTCACGCTCCATCGCGGCGTGGAAGCCGTAGTTCGTCATCACCGTGACGACCACCCCTTCCCCGCTCAGCCTGCCGGTCGAGCGCAGGTGCAGCGCGGCGAGCGCGAGCAGCTCGTCGCCGTCCACCACCTGGCCGCGCGAGTCGACCGCGAGCACGCGGTCGCCGTCGCCGTCGAAGGCGAAGCCGAGCTGGTGCCCGCCCCTCACGACCATCTCAGCGAGCTCCTCGACATGGGTCGAGCCGCAGCCGTCGTTGATGTTCTGCCCGTCCGGCTCGCCCGCGTGGACGGTGACTTTCGCGCCGAGTCGCCGGAAGATCTCAGGGGCGAGCCGGTAGGTCGCGCCGTTGGCGCAGTCGAGCAGCACGTCGGTGCCCGAGAGGTCGAGGCTCTCGAAGCGCGAGTGGAGCTCGCGCAGATAGTCCTCCCCGGCCCCGCGCAGCTCGCGTACGCGACCGATCTGCCCGGCCGGGCCGACCTCCGCCTCGAGCGCGCGCTCGATCTCCAGCTCCGTCTCGTCGGAGAGCTTGTAGCCGTCGCCGCCGAAGAACTTGATGCCGTTGTCGCGGTAAGGGTTGTGCGAGGCGGAGAGCACCACGGCGAGGTCGAGTCCGTAGCGAGCGAGCAGCAGCGGGGCGGCGGGGGTGGGCAGCACACCACCAAGCAGAGCGTCCCCCCCGGCCTCGCTAACACCCGCGGCGACGGCGGCCTGGAGCATCTCTCCCGACTCGCGGGTGTCGCGGACGATCAGGACCTGGGGACGATCGGATCGGGCGCGCTGGGTCGCCGCGCGCGCGAGGCTGAGCGCGAGCTCCGCGGTCAGGAACTCGCCCGCCACGCCGCGGACGCCGTCCGTGCCGAACAGCTTGCGGGCCATCCTCGTCCCCCTTTTGAGGTGTCCTAGCGCTTGGAGAACTGCGGACGCTTGCGCGCCTTCTTCAGCCCGGCCTTCTTGCGCTCCTTCGCGCGCGAGTCGCGCGTGAGGAAGCCGCGGCGCTTGAGCTCGCCACGAAGGTTCGGGTCCGCCTCGAGCAGCGCCCTGGAGACGCCGTGGCGCAGCGCGCCGGCCTGCGCGGAGATGCCCCCGCCGTGGAGGCGGGCGACGACGTCCATGCGGTCCTCGTAGCCCACCGTCTCGAGCGGCTGGCGGATGTTGCGCTGAAGAGTGGTGCGAGGGAAGTGGACCTCGAGCGCGCGGCCGTTGACGAGGTAGGTCCCCGTGCCCGGGCGCAGCGTGACGCGTGCGATCGCGGTCTTGCGCTTGCCCGTCGCGCGGTAGCGCGCGCCGGAGGCGAGGTCGATCGCGACACTCGCGATCGGCTCGGCGACAGCGTCGTCCGGGTCGCCCTCGGCCACGGGGGTGGGCTGCTCGCCCTCCTCCTCGACGGCGTAGGGGTCGGCGTACTCCTCGCCCTGACCGAGCGGGTCGGCCCCCTCGGGGACGATGTCCACCTCGAGGTGAGCACCGGGCACAGCCGGTTTCTCGCGGGGGGTCTCCTCGACTTCCTCCTCGCTCTCCGCGGCCGCCTCGGCTACCGCGTCGTCCGCCTCCTGCGCGGCCTCCAGGGCGGCGTCCTCAGCAGAGCCCGCTACCTCCTGGGCGTCGGCGGTGGGGACGGCGTGGCCCTCTCCGGCGGGCGCGACGGCGACGGGATCGGGAGCCTCGGCGCCCGACTCGGCGTGCTCCTGCGCGGCCTCGAGGGCGGCGTCCTCGGCGGAGCCCGCGATCTGCTCGGCGTCCTCGCCGGGAACTGCGTGCTGCGGAGTCTCCTCGTCTGCCATCAGACCTCGATCTCGAAGGGTTGGGGCTGCTGCGCCACGTGCGGGTGCTCGGGGCCGGCGTAGATCTTCAGCTTCGTGAGCTGCTTCCGGGCGAGCCGGTTGCGGGGCATCATCCCTTTGACGGCGAGGCGGATGATCTCCTCGGGCCGCCTGGCCTGCATCTCCTCGAAGGTGCGCGAGCGCAGTCCGCCGGGGTAGCCGGAGTGGCGGTAGTAGCGCTTGTCCGCGCGCTTGTTACCGCTCACATGGATCTTCTCCGCGTTGACGACCACCACGAAATCGCCGGTGTCGACGTGCGGCGTGTACTCGGGCTTGCGCTTGCCGCGCAGCAGGTCGGCGAGCTGCGTGGCGAGGCGGCCGAGCGTCTTGCCGTTGGCGTCGACGATCAGCCAGTTCCGCTCACGGTCGGTCGGCTTCGCTACGTAGGTTCTCGTCGAGGGTGCCATTGCGTGAAAAAGGCCACGCGCCGATCGTGGATCGGTCCGCGCGGCGAAGCGAACACAATAGCCAATGTCGGCGCCGGTCGCCGGACCGAGCGGTCGCCGGACCGAGCGGTCGCCGGACCGAGCGCTCGCCGATCAGACCCCGGCGACGCCGACTGCGCGCAGCACCGAACTCCGCCGGGAGCCCTCAGGGCGCAGGATCGTGGTCCCTGCCAAGGACGCACCGAGCGAAGTGTGCTCTGCACACAAGCGAGGGAGGACGCAGGCAGGGGCCGCGAGACAAGCCCTGAGCTACTCCCACTCGATCGTGCCCGGGGGCTTGCTGGTGATGTCGAGCACGACCCGGTTGACCTCTCGCAGCTCGTTGATCATGCGCGAGGCGATCGTCTCGAGCAGGTCGTAGGGCAGGCGTGCCCAGTCCGCTGTCATCGCGTCGTCGCTGGTGACCGCGCGCACCACGACCACGTAGCCGTAGGTGCGCTCGTCCCCCTGAACGCCTACGGTGCGCACGTCGGGCAGCACGCAGAAGGACTGCCAGAGCTCGCGGTAGAGGCCCGCCTTGCGAATCTCCTCCTGGAGGATGTGATCGGCCTCGCGGAGCACATCGAGGCGCTCGCGCGTCGCTTCGCCGCCGACCACGCGTATCGCGAGACCGGGACCGGGGAAGGGCTGTCGCCAGACGAGCCGCTCGGGCAGCCCGAGCTCGGCACCGACCGCTCGCACCTCGTCCTTGAAGAGCGCGCGCAGAGGCTCGACGAGCTCGAACTGGAGGTCGTCGGGGAGCCCGCCGACGTTGTGGTGGGACTTGATCGTCGCCGCGCCCGTCCCGCCGCCCGACTCGATCACATCGGAGTAGAGCGTGCCCTGCACGAGGAAGCGCGCGTCCTCCCCGGCGAGCTTGGAGGCCTCCTCCTCGAACACGCGGATGAACTCGGCCCCGATCGCCTTGCGCTTCGCCTCGGGCTCGGTCACGCCGCGAAGCTTCTCGAGGAAGCGCGTCTCGGCGTCCACGGCGACGAGCGGGACCTTGAAGGTGTCACGGAAGGTCTTGATGACCTGCTCGCCCTCGTCCTTGCGCATCAGACCGTGGTCGACGAACACGCAGGTGAGCTGGTCGCCGATCGCGCGGTGCACGAGCAGCGCGGCGACGGAGGAGTCGACGCCACCGGAGAGCCCGCAGATCACCTTCCCCTCCCCCACCTGCTCGCGGATGCGACGGATCTGTTCCTCGACGATCGAGGCGGCCGACCAATTCGGCTCACAACCGCAGACCTCGGTCAGGAACCGCGTGAGGATCTCCTGGCCGTAGGGGGTGTGTACGACCTCGGGGTGGAACTGGATTCCGTAGATCGAGCGCTCGGTGTCCTGGACCGCGGCGACGGGGGAGCCCGTCGAGGACGCGAGCGCGGTGAAGCCCGGCGGGGGCTCGTAGACCGTGTCGCGATGCGACATCCAGCAGGTCTGCTCGCGCGGTAGCCCGGCCATCAGCACCCCCGGCTCGGTCACGTTCAGCTCCGAGCGCCCGAACTCGCCGACCTCGGCCTGCTCGACCCGCCCACCGAGCGTGTGGACGAGCAGCTGCATGCCGTAACAGATCCCCATCACGGGAACGCCCAGCTCGAGCAGGCGCCGATCGAGCGCGGGTGCGCCGGGCGCGTAGACCGAGGCGGGCCCTCCGGAGAGGATGATGCCGCGCGGTTTGCGTGCCGCGACCTCCTCGATCGCGACGTGGTGGGGGAGCAGCTCGCTGAACACCCCGCAGTCGCGAACGCGGCGGGCGATCAGCTGCGAGTACTGACCGCCGTAGTCGAGCACGACGATCTCCTGCTCGACCGTGGGCGGCGGCGTGATCCGCTTGCGGCCCTCGGCCTCGCGGGCGGGCTCACGTTCAACGGCGGTGGCGTCCGCCGCCATCAGAGGCGCCCGAGCCGCGAGCTAGTCATTTACGAGTGCTGCAACCTTCCCGTTGGTGGCACCCATGCCGACTTGCTGGTCACGCTGCAGCGCCTTGCCCTCGGTCTGAAGCGAGGGCGCGACGACGACCTCGGCGCGGTTGAACTCGGCGAGGTCCTTGTGCCCGCAGGTGGCCATCGAGGTGCGCAGGCCCCCGAACAGGTTGAAGGTGCCGTCGTTCTCACGCGCAGGCCCCACGAGGATCTCCTCGAGTGTCCCGTTCTGGTGCGTGGCCACGCGCGCGCCGCGCGGGAGGTCGGGGTGGAAGGTCGCCATGCCCCAGTGGAACCCGCGGCCCGGCGCTTCGTAGGCGCGCGCGAGCGGCGAGCCGATCATCACCGCGTCCGCCCCGAGCGCGACAGCCTTGGAGACGTCGCCCCCGTTGCGCATGCCGCCGTCGGCGATCACCTGGCAGTACTCCCCCGTCTCGAGCATGTGCGTCGAACGCGCGTGCGCCACGTCCGCGATGGCGGTCGCCTGGGGGACGCCGATGCCGAGCACGCCTCGGGTGGTGCAGGCCGCACCGGGCCCGACGCCCACGAGCACGCCCGCGGCGCCGGTCCGCATCAGGTGCAGGCCGGTGTGGTAGGACGCGCAGCCCCCCACGACGACCGGGACTTCGAGGCTGGGGATGAACTCCTTGAGGTTGAGCGGCTCGGAGACGGTGGAGACGTGTTCGCCCGAGACCACCGTGCCCTGGATCACGAGCACGTCGAGCCCCGCGTCCATCGCGATCTCGTGCCACTGCAGCACGCGCTGGGGCGTGAGCGAGGCGGCGACGACGACTTTCTGCTCCTTGATTTCCTGAACCCTCTGCGCGATCAGCTCGGGCTTGACGGGCTCGCGGTAGATCTCCTGCATCTCACGGGTGGCGAGCTCCTTGGGCAGACCGGAGATGCGCTCGAGCTGCTCCTCCGCGTCCTCGTAGCGGGTGAAGATGCCCTCGAGGTTCAGCACCGCGAGGCCGCCGAGCCGCCCGATGATGCCCGCCGTCTCCGGCGAGACGACGCCGTCCATCGCGGAGGCGAGCAGCGGGAGCTCGAACTGGTAGGGACCGAGCTTCCAGGAGATGTCGATGTCGTCGGGGTCGCGCGTGCGCCTTGAAGGAACGATCGCGATGTCGTCGAACCCGTAAGCGCGACGACCCTTCTTTCCACGTCCGATCTCAATCTCCATCGTCGAATCCTCGCAGTCGTCGCGGACGAGAAGACCCCGCACTTGGCGGGGTCGTTTGCCGGGCCGGACGTCCCATTTTCGTCCTATCGGACCGGGACGGCCAAGTCCGATCGAGAATAGCAACGGCTCAGGCCTCCCCTCGCGTCAGACGGACGCAGATTGCGTGCTTCGCCGCGCGCGGCGCGCGGGCCGCGGCCGGGCATTTGGCCCTTGGGCGCTCGGATATCCTCGAAGCAGATGAATCAGCAGACCGCACGGCGCTACGAGCCCCATCTCGTCGAGGCCCGCCGCCAGGCGGCCTGGCGTGAGCGCGCGGCATTCCGCACGCCCCCGATCGCGGAGGATCGCCCCCACCTCTACATCAAGCCGTCCGCGCCCTTCACCTCGGGCAACGTGCACATCGGGCATGTGCGCTCCTACTCGATCGGCGACGCCTACGCGCGCTTCAGGCGCGCGCGCGGGGACGACGTGCTGTTCGCCTTCGGCTTCGACGCCTTCGGCCTGCCCGCGGAGCTCGGGGCGATCGCGGGGGGGAGCCGCCGACGGAGTGGGTGAGGCGCTGCGCGGAGCACATGCGCGGGCAGCTCGAGCGGCTCGGCTTCTCGCTCGACTGGGAGCGCTCCTTCCTCAGCTCGGACGTGCTCATGTACCGCTGGTCGCAGTGGATGTTCCTGACGCTGTACGAGGCGGGACTCGTCTACAGGGGCACGGGCACCGTGGACTGGTGCGACCACTGCCAGACCACGCTCGCCTCGGTCCAGGTGGAGGCGGGCGGGACGTGCTGGCGCTGTCACAACCCCGTGCGTCTGATCGAGCTTCCGCAGTGGTACTTCAAGGTGAGCGCGTATGTGACCGAGAACGACGTCCGCCTCGGCGAGCGCGAGGCGAGCGGGAAATGGGACAAGGTCGCGGTCGACTCCCAGCTCGACGTGATGGGGCGCGTGGACGGCGTCGAGGTGGAGCTGAAGGGAGAGGATGGACGAAAGGTGCTCGCGTTCACCCCCCACGCGGAGGCCTCCGCGGGCGCGAGCTTCGTCGTGATCTCCCCCCGCCACCCGGAGGCCGAGCGCTGGGCGGAGGACCCTCAGATCGCCGAGCAGCTCGAGCAGATGCGCTCGGGCGGCTGGGTTCGCAGCGCTCGCGACGCCGAGACGATCCCGCTCGTGCGCGCGAGCGCGACGCTCACCGACCCCTCAGGGCGTGAGCTTCCGGTGGTCATCTCCCCCGTGGTCGACGCGCGCTTCGGGCCGACGATCGCGCTCGGGGTTCCGAGCGAGGACCGCACCGACGAGGTGTTCGCGCGCCGCCTCGGCCTGGAGGTGGAGCGATCCGAGGAGGAGCAGGGCGAGGCCGCCGCGACGGCGGGCCGGGCGAGCGGCGCGAGTGACGCGGTTCGCTACAAGGCCTCCGACTGGGTGATCTCGCGACAGCGCTCCTGGGGCACCCCGATCCCGATCGTGTACTGCGAGCAGTGCGGGACGGTCGCGCTCGAGAAGTCCGAGCTGCCCGTCGAGCTGCCGCTCGACATAACGCCGACGGGCACGGGTAACCCGCTCGCGGAGCTCGAGGACTTCGTGAACACCACCTGCCCGAAGTGCGGGGGGTCCGCGCGGCGCGAGACGGACACGCTCGACTGCCACTTCGACGCGTTCTGGCTGTGGATCCCCGCGTGCGTCCCGGCGGAGTCGCGCGAGGAGCCGTTGGAGGAGATCCTCGCGCTCCCGGACCTGCGTCACTGGCTGCCCTCAGAGCGCCTCGTGGCGGGCTCGGACAGTGGCAACTTCGTCTTCGACCAGCGCACGGTGACGAAGGCGCTCCGCGACATCGGACCGCTCTCCTTCCTCGCCGACGGCGAGCCATTCGCGGGCTGCCTCTTTCACGAGATGGTGACGAGGGACAACCGCAAGATGAGCAAGCATCTCGGCAACGTGGTCGACCCGGACGAGCTCGTCGAGCGCTACGGCGCGGACACGGTCAGGTTGGCGGTGCTGTTCGCCGCACGCCCGCAGAAGTCGTTGAACTGGAGCGACTCCGCTGTGCTGCGCTGCCACCGCTTCCTCGGCCAGGTCTGGGAGTACAGCCGCGAGAAGCTCGCGCAGGCCGATCCGGGTGCGGAGCTCCCCGCGATCGAGAAGGACACGAGCGAGCACCTGCGCCTGAAACTCTCGCAGTGGACCGAGGCTGCGGTCGAGCGCACGACGGCCGATATGGAGAGCCTCGAGATGCACTCCGCGGTGCGCAACGTGATGCGCTTCTTCGACCGCATCAAGGATTTCGAGAAACGGGTCCTCGCGCGCGAGCCGGGACTGAGCCCCGCGAACCTGGAGGCGGCGATCGGCGCGCTCTCGGTGCTCGTGCAGATGCTCGGGCCGTTCGTACCCCACATCTCGGAGGAGCTCTGGGTCGAGCTCGGAAATGTCGAGCAGGGTTCACAGACGCCTTGGCCCGGCGTATCGTTCAGTGTTCCCGCATGAGCACTACGACCGCACAGCCCCCGCAGGGCGCCAGGCAGCGGACGCGCTCGTGCGCGACGGAGCTGGCCTGTCATCGCTGCGATCGCCACTGGCCGCTCGAGGACACGGTGTTCTCCTGCCCGGACTGCGGCAAGGGCCTCGACGTGGTCTACGACTACGAGCTCGCCGCGCGTCACTTCGCGGAGGTCCCCAGCGAGGAGCGCCCGCGCAACGTCTGGCACTTCGAGGAGCTGCTCCCGATCGTCGACGCGCGCGCGCAGGCCCGCGTGGGTCAGTCCTCCGGCTACACCGCGCTGATCCGAGCGGACCGCCTCGGCGCGGAGCTCGGGATCGCGAACCTGTATCTGAAGGACGACTCATCGCAGCGTCCGAGCTTCTCCTACAAGGACCGCGTTGTCTCGATGTCGATCGCGCGCCTGCTCGAGAAGGGCAAGGAAGAGATCGGGTGCGTCTCGACGGGCAACGTGGGCACGGCGGTCGCCTCGCTCGCGGCGAAGGCGGGCGTGGACGCTTACGTGGTCTACCCCAACCGGCTCGAGGCCACGAAGGCGGCGGGCGTGATGGCGCTCGGCGCGAAGGTCTGCCAGGTCGAGGGCAACTACGACGAAGCGAACAAGCGCTGCCGCGAAGTGGCCGAAGCGACGGGGATGGACTTCGCGAACATCACGTTGCGCCCCTTCTACGCGGAGGGCGCGAAGACGGCCGCTTTCGAGATCGTCGAGCAACTCGGCTGGGAGTCTCCCGAGCACATCGTGAGTCCCGCCGCGGGGGGCACGCTCTCCTCGCGCATGCACAAGGGCCTGATCGAGCTCCAGCGCATGGGGCTCTCGGAGACCGACCGGACGGCGATCCACATCGCGCAACCGAGCGGGTGCAACCCGATCGCGAGTGCGATCCTCGCGGAGGAGGCTGAGGTCGTACCGGTGATGCCCGAGACCGCGGCGCATTCGCTCGCGATCGGCGCTCCGGGCGACGGCTACCTCGTGATCGACGCGGTGCACAAACGCGGCGGTACGGCGGCGTTCGCGTCGGACCCCGAGATCTTCGCGGGGATCGACCTGCTCGCGGCGACGGAGGGTCTGCTCACCGAGCCCGCCGGGGGCACGACGATCGCGGTGCTCGAGAAGCTCGCGGCAGCGGGCCGCTTCGGCTCGGATGAGACGGTGGTGGCGGTGATCACGGGCAACGGGATGAAGACGCTCGACGATCACCCGCCGAAGCCCTGGCCGGCGAAGATCGATTGCGAGCGCGAGGCGATGGTCACCGCGCTCGACGAGCTCAAGAGCACCGAGACCCTGATGCAGGCGGCACGCCGCCAGCTGCAGGCCTGATGAGCGCCGAGGCGGGGAACGAGGGGATGGACGAGTTCGATCTCGAAGAGCGTCGCCGGGAGGAGCGCCGGGCGGTCGAGGAGGCGGGCGGCGGCGAGTCCGAGGGCTTCGAGCTCGCCGAGCAGGAACTCGTCGAACACACCTCGCACGGGGACGGCCATTCGACTTCGCGGATAACTCGCGACGCCGCGGCCGAGTCCGAGCAGGACGACCAGGACTACGGCGAGGCGGACTCCGAGCACCTCTCCGACTGAGCGGCGCGCGGTCCCCGCGGGGGATTTCGCCGAGGTCGGTTAAGATGCATGCTTCGCGTCCGGGATCGGACACGACCGGAAAGCACGCCGCGCCCTCGTTGGGGCCGGTCCAGGGCAGACCGGCACACAGAGGACAACGGAGTGTGTCGAGGGAAGATGCCCGATCGAAGCTGGCGCGCGGAGCGCGCCCGGAACTCAGAGTGATGCCGATACTGAACATCTCCGCGCGGGACCTCCGGCGATGACGGGACCGCCTCCGGGACTCTCGATACGCGGCGAGAAGGAGGACAGCGCGGACGTCCTCGTGATGTCCGGTGAGCTCGACCTCGCATCCGCCGGAATGCTCGACACGGCGATCGCCGAACTCTGCACGGACGGCTCCAGCCGGATCGTCCTCGAGATGGCCGAGCTCAGCTTCATGGACTCGACGGGCCTGCGCTCGATCCTCGTCGGCGAGGAAATCTGCAGGGTCAACGAGTGCGAGCTCCTGATCGGCTCGCTCAGCCCGCAGGTCACGCGCCTCTTCGAGGTCTCCGGCGTCGGGGAGAAGCTCACACGCCGCTCGGACGTCTTGTAAGTTTCCTTACCTGCGAATTCGCGGACGGGCAGGAGCAAGCACGGGGTCGCCAACTGCTGGAGGGTGTCGACACCATTTGCGCTCCGCCTGCGAGGTCGCAGGTGATGGTTGCCAGGGGCCGGTCGACGGACCGGCCCCTCGCGTTTCCCGGGCGAGCCTCACGCGGTCGACCGCCGAGCCGCCTCGACCCCGAGCCCAGAAATAGAAAGGCCCCGCCTTGGCGGGGCCTTTCCTTAGCGGGTCGATAAGCCGGATTCTGTCGTTGAGCAGCCATCCATCTCTGCGGCCTACCTGGACCTCGGCGGGCAGCCTGCAAACGGTCCTGTTTGGCCTTGCATCGGGTGGGGTTTGCCCAGCCGCCGCGTCACCGCGGCGCTGGTGCGCTCTTACCGCACCGTTTCACCCTTGCCGGCCCGCCGTTCACGTGGGACGGCGGACGTAGGCGGTTTGTTTCTGTGGCACTGTCCCGCGGGTTTCCCCGGGTCGATCGCTCGACCACCTCGCCCTTCGATGTCCGGACTTTCCTCGAAGGCCTGAGCCTCCGCGGCTGCCTGACCCACGCGACCCACGCTACAGCGCGGCCGCGTGCTTGTGAAGAGCTGCGGCGAGCGGCTCAGACTTTGCGCAGGAGACCGACGACCCGACCGAGCACCTTGACCTCCTTGCTGCGGATCGGCTCCATCGTCTCGTTCTCGGGCTGAAGGCGGATGTGGTCGGGTTCCTTGAAGTAGCGCTTCACCGTCGCCTCCTCGCCCAGCAGGGCGACGACGATCTCGCCGTTGCGCGCGGTGTCCTGCGGGTGGACCACAACGTGATCGCCCTCGAGGATGCCCGCGTTCTTCATCGAGTCCCCGCGGATTCGCAGCAGGTACTCCCCCTCTTGGCCGCCCGCGATCTCGGGTATCGAGACGTACTCCTCGATGTTCTCCTCCGCGAGCATCGGCTGACCCGCGGCGACCGAGCCGAGCACCGGGAGGCCTTCGGGCCTCACGATCCCCTTCACGCTCTCGACCGCGTTTTCGACCGCGCGGTCCAGCAGCTCGATCGCGCGCGGCTTGGAAGGATCGCGCCGCAGCAGCCCGATCTTCTCGAGGTTGGCGAGATGGGCGTGAACGGTCGAGGAGGATGCGAGCCCGACCGCCTTGCCGATGTCCCTCACCGTGGGCGGATAGCCGTACTTGGCGGAGTACTTGCGGATGAAGTCGAAGATCTCCTGCTGGCGCTTGGTCAGATCCATGCGTACTCGGCTCCCCGATCGCGTTGAGATGGCGCTGCAACGAACATGTGTTCGCAATGTAGCGCCGCCCGTGGACGGATGCAACCGGGGGCCGGGCGCTGCAGCCGCCGGGGCGGGCCGAGGCCGAGTCCCGAGGCTATACTCGCGCACTCTGCGCTCGTGGCGGAATTGGTAGACGCGCAAGGTTGAGGGCCTTGTGGGCTTAACGGCCCGTGGTGGTTCGAGTCCACTCGAGCGCATAGGAGTGCAGGAAATCGGGGGCATCGCGGTCGCGGCGCGCGAGGTGCGGTAGGCGGGCGGTGTCAACGGCGTGGCAGCATCTCGCACGCCCCATGCGTGGATGACCTCGGTGCTGCCGGAGCGGCTGCCACCGGTCGCTCGGCCCCGGGCCTGCCGCGCGGCTACCTCGGCATCACGACTATCCACACGCGAGAGACGTTCAGCGGGGCAGGCTGGCTGACGACGGAAGGCGAATCGTCGAGGCTACAGGGCGTCAGGGAAAAGACATGCGCGTTGCGGACGATCCGACACTTAGGTAAACGTCGTCTATTGAAATCGTCAGGCCACGGGGACAGCAGGTTCGATGAGGCAGACAGCGAGGAGGCTACAACCGGCGACGCTCGCCCTTGTGGCCTGCGCGGCCGTGGCCGCCGCGATGGTGTTCGCGCGGCTCGTCGGGGCGCTCGAGCTCCCGGGCTCGGGTAGTGCCCCCGCGGTGACGAGCACGGCGGGGTGGCATGGGTCGGCGCCGCTCGGACTGCTGCAGGCAGCCTCGAACGCAGCGGGCGAATCGGACCGAGCGTTCTGGCCGCGCCGCACCGGCGGCGAGCTGCGCGCTCGCGCCGGGCGTTCCCCGGCGAGCTTCGACCGCTCAGGAGCGAGCTTCGCGTCGGGGACGATGCGGATCACGTCGGTCGGGCTCGGCGATGCGGGTCACATCGCCTGGCAGAAAGACGTCGATCCGGTTGCGGCGCGTAACACCGTCAGCTACGACTACGGGCTGCTCAGCGAGTCGTTCCGGCTGGGCTCGAGGGGCGCTGAGCAGACATTCGTGGTGCCGCGTGCCCCGAGGGACGGCCGCGGCACGGTACAGATCGCGATGCGCCTCGGCGGACGAGCGCACGCGACGATCGCTGGCGCGACCGGCCGAATCGGCCGCGGACGTGGCGCGCTCAGCTACAGCAGTCTCAGTGTTCGGGACGCGAGCGGACGGAGGTTGCCCGCACATCTCACGCTGAAAGGCAGACAGCTGTCGATCAGCGTAAGGACGGCCGGGGCGCGATTCCCGCTGACGGTCGACCCCTACATCGAGCAGGCGGAGATCCCGGGGATCGGGCGCCAGAACTTCGGCGGCGGACAGGGACGCGGCGTGGCGCTGTCGGCTGATGGGAACACAGCGCTGATCGGCGAATGGGAAGAAGCCGGCGAAGCGTACGTGTTCGTCCGTGACGGGTCGAGCTGGACGCTGCAGGCGAGACTGACCCAGCCCCGCGGGCCCACCCCCGACTTCGGGATGAGCGTCGCGCTCTCCGCCGACGGCAACACCGCCCTTGTCGGCCAATGGGAACGGGGTGGATGGGTGTTCACGCGCAGCGGCACGAAATGGACGCTGCAGACCGAAGAACCCCTCGTGCAGGAAGGGCACGAAGCGACCACCTGGCACCTGGGCGCGAACGTCGCCCTGTCCGGCGACGGATCGACCGCGATCATCGGCGGCCTCGGCAGCAATCACCCCGGTGAATTCGGCGATGAGGCGTTCGGAGCCGCGTACGTGTTCCATCGCGTCGGCTCGAGGTGGGCCCCTGAAGCGATGCTCAGGCCCGCCGGTGAGGAGCGCTACTACGACGGCAGCGGCGCGCAGTCAGAGACGGTCGCGCTCTCCGGGGACGGGAACACCGCCGTGATCGGCAACGAAGCCGAGGAGGAACCCGGCGGCGCCTGGATCTTCGAACGCGGCAACTCCGGCTGGCAGCAGAGCGGCGACGAGCTGAGCGGCAGCGGCGAGAAGGGCCACGGTTCGTTCGGCTCCTCGGTCGCGATCTCCGCGAACGGCGCGACGGTGCTGGTCGGCGCCGACAACGACGCCTATGGCGGCGGTGGAGCCTGGGCGTTCACGCGATCTGAGGGTGGCTGGAGCGCGCAGGGCTCGGAGCTGATCCCGACCGACGAACCGCAGTCGGGCGGGTTCGGCGAAAGCGTCGCGCTCTCCGAAGACGGCTCGACCGCACTGATCGGAGCCGCCTACAACGGCCTGGAAAGCGAAGGCGCGGCCTGGGTGTTCCGGAGAACCGGCTCGCGCTGGTGGCAGGAACAGAAGATCTCAGACCCCGCACCGCGACGCGCCGCGCGGATGGGCGACAGCGTCGCGCTCTCAGCGGCTGGCACGCTCGCGCTCGTCTCGGCGCCGGGGCAGACGACGAGCGGAGCGGCTTACACCTTCACCGGCCCAGCCGACCCCGGACCGGAACCGCCGCTACCCGCCACGTACGTGCCGCCGAGCACCACCCAATGGTCAGGGCTCGACGGCGACCCGGCCCGCAGCGCGACGGTCATCTCCCCCATCTCCCACCCGCCGTACACGGCGTGGTGGAGCCACGTTTTTCCGGTGCCGGCGGGCTCCTCGCCCGGCAAAGGCTGGGAAGGCGGCGAAGAAATCGAAACTCCGGACGACGAGGTGGTCGGCTACCCGCTGCTCGGCGACGGCCTCGTCTATGTCGTACGCCAGAACACCGGGGACGGGCAGCACTTCGAGCTCGACGCGTTCAGCCAGAGCACCGGCGAACTCGTGTGGAGCCGCACCGCGCAGGAAGGATCGATGTTCCACATCGCGCTGGACGGCGACAACCTGTTCGTCGACGGAATGGACGAAGAGGTGACCGCGCTCGACGCGCGCTCGGGCACGGAACTGTGGTCACGGTGGGCCGACACAGATGAACCGCTGGTCGCCGAGGACGGGGTCCTCTACTACGTCAGCGACGGCTACGGCGCGGAAACGATCGCCGTGAACGAGATGAACGGACGGGTCCTGTGGAAGGGCGACCGCATGTTCAACCCCGTCGCAAGTGGCCCCGTGATCGGAGACGGGAGCATCTTCGTGATGGGCGGACTCGGCGAAAGCGACAGCACCTACAAGAGGGGCCCGACCGGATGGGCCTTCGACGCCACGAGCGGAGAACGGACGTGGGAAGACGCCCTCGAATACGCCGGCGATCGTCCCTCCTCGTGGACCACGGTGCTCGCCGAAGGCCACCTGTTCAGCGCGGGCAACGGCGGTAACGGCGTCGAATATCCCGAAGGGACGATCGTGAACCCCGCCGACGGCGCGTTTGAAGGCGTCTTCCCGGCGCCTGAGCTGAACAGCCCGGTGATCGACGGCACGAGCGTGATCGCTCAGGTACCCGAACACTACGACTGCCCTGGGATCTACTACCAGTGCAAACTGCTCTCGACCACCCTGACCGCCTACGACTACGTGCACGGCCGCACGCTGTGGAGCTTCAGCGGCGACGGGCAGCTCGACTCAGGCGTCATACGCGTCAACGAAAACATCTTCGTCGGGTCCGCGAGCGGCAACCTGTATGCCGTCAATGCCACAACCGGGGCGGAAGTCTGGAAAGGAAGGATGCCCGACGGCTTCTTCGCAGAGGAGGGCGATCGAACCGGCACGCCGACCGGGATGGCCGCGGACGGATCGATGATCGCCGTCGCCGCGGGCGACAGTCTCACGCTCCTGACGAGCGGCGGCCCACCACGCGAAACCGAACCGACACCCGCTGCACCGCCGAGCGAAGCTGGCACGAGCGGCCCGGGCACACCCTCGCTCACCGGCCCGGCGATCAAACTGCCGGCGAGTCATACCGACGATTACAAACGGACGAGCCGCGGCGGATGTCTGATCACGCGCGTCGTCCCGGACGGGCGCATCGAGCACGGTCATCAGCGCATCAGGATCCGACTGAGGTGCAGCGCCGCTGGTCGCGTCACGCTCGCACTGCGCTACCGCCGCCACGGCTTGCCCGGGCATCCCGGGACACTCGCGACGATCGTCGCGTCGACCGGTCGCGTCAGGCCGGGAACGCCCACGGTGACGCTCACGCTCACGGCGTCTGAGATGAGGCTCGCTCGCCTTCACCGCCCTGCGAAATGGATGGCGACGCTGGCGAAAGCGTGAGTTCGCCGCACGGGTGAGCCGCGGAGCCGCTTCGCCCGATCCGCGGTCACCGGCCAGCTCAACTGCGACCGTCAAATGTCGTATTCGGCTACTCGGCGATGCGAGAGAGCGCGCGTCGGAGCACGACCGCGAACCACGGGTCGAACTTCTGCCGCTCCGGAGCTCCCAGCTCATCTAGCTGGCGCGTCCAGGCGCACGGGGCCGGTGCCGCCCGGCCCTGCTGCGGCCCCCCGGCCGCATTTTCATTGGTCGGATGTTGCCACCGGCAAATCCGAACGTTCTTCGGACAGGGCGCCGCCGCTCCGTGGCGTCGGGCGGCTGGTGCGCTCGACTCTCTGGCCTTCGTCGCTGACTGAAATCGCGTTTCGGCCCTCGTCCTTGGCTTCGTATAGGGCGTTGTCGGCGCGGCGGAGTACATCTGCCGGGGAGTCACCCGGACGAGCCGCGGCGACGCCTGCGCTGAACGTGACGATGCCATGGGGCTCGTTCCTTGGGTGCAGGAGAGCGAGATCTCGCACTTCGGCGCGAAGACGCTCAGCGAGCACGCGACCCTCCTCGTCGTCCTCGTCGGGTAGGAGGACCAGTAGCTCCTCGCCACCGTAACGGTACGCGCGCTCCGTGGCTCGCGTGTTCTCGATGAGGATCCCACCGATCAGTTCGAGCACCCGATCGCCGCCTTGGTGCCCCTGGCTGTCGTTGTAGTCCTTGAAGCGGTCTAGGTCGATCAGCACGACGCAATAGCCGCTGTTCAGCCGGATGAGATCCTCGCGCAGCAAGCGCCGGTTGCCCAGGCCGGTCAGCGCGTCGTTACGAGACTCGAGATTCAGCGACTGGTTGGCGGCACGCAGCTCCTGCTCGCGCATGTGGAGCTCCGTCAGGAGCCTGGCTTGGCGGTTTCGCCAGATCGACGCGTGCGCGATCAGCGCGCAACCGACCACTAGCAATCCGATGCTCACCGCGAGAGCCTTGTACGCCCCGGTGGAACTGAAGTCGATTTGAAAGGCTGCGAGCACCACGAACATCAGCGACGGCAGCAGGGTGTTGCCTGTCCGCTCGCGCTTGGCCGGCCTCACATGGGACGTCGGCTCAGAAGCCCAGGCGCCAAGCCCGATCAGGATCATTGCTGACATCCACATCGCGTCCAGAGGGCTGGCTCCGATCGCGTAGGTTCCGTTCAGGAGCTGAGGCGCCCAGAGGATGAATCCGGCCGCGTTGAGCGCGATGCCTGCGACGACCACGGCCATCCCCCTGTTACGGCGGAGATCGACGGCGCCGGTGATGACCGCGTGGAGGCTGACGAGTGCTGCGGAGACGTAAAGCACCGGGTAGGCGACCACCGTCGCCTGTCCGAGGCCGCTGAGCTGCGAGGTCCTCAGGTCGGAACTGAGCAGCGCCAAGGTCACGGCGCAAACGGCTGTGACGAGCGGCACTCCTTCGAGAAACGCTACGGCCCCAGTCCGATCCGCGCCGCGGAACAGTTGGTAGACGCCCGCGCCCAGGGCGACCGCGCAGAGCAGCCAGCAGGCGTCGGCTGGGTTGGGCGATGCAGGAACAGAGCCATTGCCATAGCTGTCCCACACGAACTGGCCGGCGAGGAAAAGCGCCGATCCGCCCAGCACGAACAGCCAGCCGCGGCGTGCGGACGCCGCACTTCGACAAATGGCCGAGAGCGAGCCGAGAACGGCGACCAGTGCGGCGGCAGTCCAAGCGGCGTTCGCGAAGGTCAGCGCGGTCGTCGCCCGGTCCGCCAGGTAGGCCTCGAAGCCAAGTCCGACCGCGCTCAGAGCGAGTGCAAGCAACCCTGTCCCGGCACGGCGGCCAGGACCGGCTTCGCGTCTCGCGGCTAGATACATGTCGAATCCTTTCGGCGGCCGGGCTATCTGCGTGAGACCCCTGGCTTTGCGGACCCGCCTCGCGGCGGGGGTGCCCTTGTCGAGGAAACCCTCGTTCAGACCTATCGACAGGGACGGTCCGAACTTGAGCGCCTACTCGCGGCGCCAACGCGGACCGGGGCATCGGCGTGGCGCTGGCGGCTCCGTTCCATCTCGTATGTGACGGCCGCGCCCTGAGCGCAGCTTGCGGGCTCCGGTCACCGTGGCCACCCCAGGCCCGATCTGAGACGTATCGCTCGTCTGGCAAGCGCCAGGCTCGTGGAGACCTGGGCGCCGGCGGCGCGGTTTTGCGTGGCGACAGCGTGGCGACATACGCTCCTCCAGATGCGTCCGCGACGGCGCGCAGTGTGGACGATTCGGACCGTCCACGGTGTGATGAGTGTCACCGCGGTGAGGATGGCGATGCGGAACGAGAGCGGTTTCCGGAGGACCCGCGCGGCCTATGCGCGGGAGCGTGCCCGACCTGCGCGGCGGTGGCGGGTGCCCCGACTGGGCGCGCTCAACTCCAGGCCGGCAAGAATCGCCTCCCAGCTATCGGCCAGGGCCCGCTGCTGCGCCGAGCTGAGACGGTCGAGGAAGAGATCGTGAACGTTGGCGAGGTGAGTGTTGCGCGCCGCGCGCAGGCGGCGCCGCCCGAGCGGTGTGATCGTGGCCAGCAGCACCCTGCCATCCTGCTCGTCCGGCTCGCGTGTGACCAGCTCCAGACCCTCGAGCTCGTCGACGATACGCGTGAGGCCGCTGCGGCTGAGCAGCGCCACGTCGGCCAGCTCGGACATCCGCAGCCGGCCCCCCGCGAGCCAGAGCTTGAGCAGGACCTCGAACTCGACCAGGGGCATGCCGTGAGCTGCTCCCAGCAACGCGTCGAGTTCTCGCGTAACGAGCGAGTGAACGGTGAGGAAGCCGAACCACGCGGCCCGCTCCTGATCGGAGAACGTGTCTTTGGCGGCGCCCATCGGAGGGTTGACTATATCGTTGGTTCGTGAAGCAAACGAGCTCTCCCTCGCCGCACCTGCGCCCCTTCGGCGGCGACGAGCAACAGACCACGGCGGTCGAGCTGCTCTTCGATCTCGTCTACGTGTTCGCGATCACGCAGCTCTCCCACCTCGTGATCTCGCACCTCAACCTGACAGGCACCGCGCAAGCCGTGTTCTTGCTGTGGGTGGTCTGGTGGGCATGGATCTACACGACCTGGATGGTGAACTGGTTCGACCCCGGCTTCGGGCAAGGTCCGCTTGGTGCTGATCGGCTGCTCGCTCGCCAGCCTCCTGATGGCTTCGGCGATACCGACCGCCTTCGGCGGCAACGCGCTGCTGTTCGCGGCGTGTTACACGACGTTGCAGGTCGGACGCAACGTCGCGGCGGTCTCGCTGCTCGGCCGCTCACATGCGCTGCGCCTGGTCTTGGAGCGAATCTGTGTGTGGAGCGCGTTTTCCGGCTCGCTGTGGATAGCTGGCGGCCTCGCGCCCGAATCGCTGCGGGTGGCGTTCTGGGGACCGGCACTGATCGTCGACCTCGCTGCGCCACTGCTCGGCTACCGCACCCCGGGGCTCGGCCGGGCCCACACCGACGACTACCCGGTCGAAGGTGGCCATTTTGCGGAGCGCTTCCAGTCGTTCGTGATCATCGCGCTCGGCGAGTCGATCGTCGTGACGGGCGCCTCTGCCGCGGCCAAGGGCCTCGGCGGGGTGACGATCGTCGCGCTCGGCGCAGCCTTCCTCGTGAGCGGCGGGCTGTGGTGGCTCTACTTCGGCGAGGTCGCCGAGAACTCGCGAGCGCACCTGCGCTCTGCCGAGGACACAGGTGCGCTCGCGCGCGATGCGTACACCTACCTGCACCTGCCGATCGTCGCCGGCATCATCATGGTCGCAGTGGGCGACGACCTGCTGATCTCCTCGCCCAACCGCTCCCTGTCCGACCGCCGGCATGGCGATGGCCGTGGGCGGCCCGGCGCTCTACCTTGCCGGCGAGAGCCTGTTCCGTCTGCGCATGATCGGCTCCGTCAGCCCCAAGCGGATGCTCGCGATCCTGCTGCTCGCGGTGTTCGGGGCCGCGGCCGGTGAGCTCTCGGCACTCGCAGTCTCGCTGGTCGTCGCGGCGCTCCTGGGCGCGCTCGCGGCCTGGGAGTACCCGCCGGTGCAGGCGCCCCCCAACAGATAGTTCGTTCGCGAACCATCGACGTGCTAGATTCCCGCCCATGTCTGACGACGCCGCCCCACGAATAAGGATCAACGAGGACGGCCCCTATCTCGTCAGCGGCGCACTCCCCTTGAGCGAGCAGGCACTGACAGTCGATCCGTCCGGGAACACCTGGGACTACGAGCCACTGCGTGAGCTGGAGGCTCCGGACACTTTCGCGCTGTGCCGCTGCGGGCACTCACAGGACAAGCCCTTCTGCGACGGCAGCCACGCGCGCTCCGACTTCGACGGGACAGAGGTCGCCTCGCGTGAGCCGTTCGCGGAGCAGGCCCGGTTCTCGACGGCCCGACACTCGACCTGGAGGACGCGCCGCCTCTCTGCGCGTTCGCGCGCATCTGCGACGGGCATGGGCGGATCTGGAACACGATCGCCGAGACGGATGAGCCCGAGCGCCGCGGCGTCGTCGCCCACCAAGCGTCGCATTGTCCGAGCGGACGGCTCCTCGCACGAGAATACAAGCTCGCCGGCGCGGGTCGAGATCGAGTACGCACCCTCGATCGTGTTCATCGAGGACCCGCAGCAGGATGCGAGCGGTCCGATCTGGGTGCGTGGCGGCGTGCTGATCACTGGCGCAGACGGAGCTGATTACGAGCAGCGCAACCGGGTCACGCTGTGCCGTTGCGGCCAGTCGAAGAACAAGCCGTTCTGCGACGGCACCCACGCGCACATTGGCTTCAAAGCCAAAGCGCCGAGTCCCTAAACCGGCACCCGCCAGGTTCGCTCGTACGGCTCGCGCCGGGTTGGAGGGAGCTCTTCAGAGGGCCCCGGCACCCAGGGCGATGGCAAAGCCGGCGCCGCTGCGTGCCAGGCCGACCAGGAGGATGCCGGCCCACTCGAGGACGTGGGCCATCTCGAGCCCTCCTGCGTCGAGGGGCCGCATGTCCAAGCTCCCGAGAAACGCCGCAACACGTGTCTTCGCCGCGGCGCTGTCGCCTGCGAAGAATGCGTCCATGGGCTTGTCTTCGGCGAGGACGCCGCGGAGGATCGAATTGAATGCCTTCACCACGTGGGCGTCCTTGGGGGCCGGCGGCGGCGAGCTGCTGGGTTACCGAGTTGCCCGCGGTGGTCACGAGTCCGGTGACGTCGGCGTTGAACGGGTTGGTGATGTCGATGAGGATCTTGCCGATCAGCGCATCCCCGTAGTGCGTGACCACCTCGACCGCGCCTGTGTACAGGACCGCGAGGATGACGATGTCACCCTGTGGCCTTGCGCCGAATGTGCCGACAGTGGTTCCGTTGCCGATCTGCTCGGCGAGCGCCTGAGCCTTGGCGGGGTCGCGGCTCATCAGCTCGATGGTGCGGCCGCGCTTCGCCGCCCGAGTGCCGATGGCAGCGGCCATGTTGCCCGAGCCGATGATGCTGGTGGTGGTCATGAGGACGTGCTCCCTTGTTGTGAGTGGACCAGTTGGTCGTGGGGTCTTGCCGGCGTGCGCGGCCGGAGGTTGGGCTGCGCCCAGGTGTCAGATCAGCCCGCTGGCGAGTGCCGAGGGGGCGCTCAGATGACCGTGGTGCCGCCGTCCGCCACCAGCTCCATGCCGTTGACGTAGCGCGAGTCCTCCGAGGCGAGGAACAGCGCGACTGACGCGATCTCCTCAGGGCGGCCCATCTCTCGCCGCGGGATCACGGACTCGAACTCCGCCTTCACCTCAGCGGGCAGCACCGCCAGCATCATCGGCGTAGCCACCTGGCCCGGCGTCAGCACGTTCACCCGGATCTTCCTGTCCCTCAGCTCGGACACCCACACCCGTGCAAAGGCGGGCAGCACGGCCTTGCTGGCTGCATACACACTCCGATCGGGGTAGCCCCGCAGCGAGGCGTTTGACCCGGTCATGAAGATCGAGCCTCCGTCGTTGAACAGCGGCAACGCCTTCTGGACCGTGAACAGGGTGCCGCGAGCGTTCAGCGAGAAGGCGGCATCGAACTGCTCCTCGGTGATCTCGCCGAGCCTGCCCTGCTCACCCGCCCCCGCGCTCGCCCACAGCACGTCGACCGTGCCCTTCTCCTGCTTGACAGTCTCGAACAGACGGTCCAGATCGGCGAGGTTCGCCGATCGCCGGCATGCCCGCCAGGTCTCGCCGATCTGCTCGACGGCCTCCTCCAGCGCGTCCTTCCGCCGGCCGGTGATGAAGACGTGAGCTCCTTCATCGACGAACAACTTCGCGCCGGCCAGCGCCATACCGCTTGTCGCGCCTGTGATCACCGCGACCTTGCCATCAAGCTTTCCCATGAGCACTCCATCCGATAGGGGTTCCGATGCCATGTAGACCGATCCGAAGTGCTTAACGTACCAGCTGCCAACTATGCACACCGAGCGGTACCCGTCTCGGCTAGGCTAGGCGTATGACGAAGTTGGAGAAGGGGCCGCGAGGCATGCGCCGCGGCAGGGGCGCGCGAGAGCGCATCCTCGGCGCCTCACAACAGCTGTTCCGCGATCAGGGCATCAACCGCACCGGTATGGACCAGCTCTGCGCGGTGGCCGAAGTGTCCAAGCGCACGCTCTACCAGCATTTCCCCGGCAAGGACGAGCTGATCGCCGAACACCTACGGCGATTC
>CAVSSW010000004.1:0-19368 GCA_963730755.1 uncultured Solirubrobacteraceae bacterium | reverse complement strand
CCCTGAGCGGGAAGGCGAGGCGGCGTTCGTCGCCTTCGACGGTCTCCATCTCGATCGCGGCCGAACCCAGTTCGAGCATCTGGGCGAGCCGCGCGGCGGCTGTGGCCAGCGCCTGTGAGAGATCCTCGCCCCGGAGCAGCAGCCGCGCCATCTCCGCGGCCAGGTCGGCCTCGCGGCGGCGCTCCTGCGCGTCGCGGGTGCGAGCACGGGTGATCTCCGCGAGCGAGCTCGCGATCCCCGCGACGACGAAGAAGGTGATCAGCGCGACCCAGTTGCGCGAGTCACGGATCGTGAAGTGTCCCGTCGGGGGCAGGTGGAAGAGGTTGAAGGCGGCCGCGCTCAGCACCGCGGTGAGGAGCCCCAGCGAGCCGCCCCAGATGATCGAGACGATCAGCACGGCGGGCAGATAGACCACGCTCAGCGAGGCCACGGGCGCGACGTGGCGCAGCGGATAGATGATCAGCGTGCAGAGCGCGACGAGCGCCACCGCGACGGCCGCGCCCACTCTCCTCGGCGGAGGCTCCGGGGCGAGCAGGAAAGCGAAACGTGACATCGCCCTCGCAGCGTAATGGCGGGCGGGACGGGAGGTGTGTCCCGCCCCGCCGCCGCGCTCTGCAGGCGCGGTCCGGCGGCGCTCCCTCGAGGCCAGCTGGGCGCCGCGCTCGCCTGCCGCCCACATGCTGCCGCCGTCCGATCGAGATCCTCCGTCCTGCGACCCCTCGGGGGCGTGACCGCGCCGTGACCAGCGTGTGACGATCCGGTGACTGGAGACCACTGATTCGAGACCACCGCTCTCAGGCGGGGCGGAGGTGTTCGTCCGGGGCGCTCGGCTGGGAGTAACGTCCGTTCGTCCGTCCCGGCGCTCAAGCCCACCGGATCGGGTACCGAAGCTCTGAAGGAGCGCAGGATGAGCCGACCGATGCGAATACTCGCCCGCCCCGCCTTGCTCGCCGCGCTCACGCTCGGTGCGCTGCCGGCCGCCGCGAGCGCCGAAACGCTCGCGCCGCTTTCCCCCTCGAACTACGCGGTGCGCCGTGCCTGCGCACAGCCCCGCCCAGGCGATGCGAGCTGCCTCGCGCTGCAGCTGGTTGCGACGAGCAGCGAAGCCCGCCACCACACGCACCTGATCGGGATGCTCGCGCAGTCCTCGCGCGCACGCCCCGCGGTGCCCTCGCCCACGACCGGCGAACTCGGGCTGCGCCCGCAGGACATCCACTCGGTCTACTCGCTGCCCACGAGCGCTGCGGGAGAACCGACGATCGCGCTCGTCGACGCATTCAACGACCCCACCGCCGAAGCGGATCTCGCCGAATACGACAACGTCTTCCACCTCCCGCCCTGCACCACCGCCAACGGCTGCTTCACGCAGACCGGACAGAGCTCGGGCGGAGGACTGCCCTTCCCCTCCTCCGTCTCAGAACTCAAAGAAGCGTTCAAATCTGGCAGCGAAGCGCGCAAAGAAGAGGCCGAAGAAGCACAGGGCTGGGCGGTCGAGATCTCACTCGACCTGCAGTCCGCGCATGCGACCTGCCAGAACTGCAAGATCCTGCTCGTCGAGGCCGACTCGCAGGAACTCACGGACCTGACCGCCGCGCTCGGCCGCGCTGAGTCGCTCGGGGCGAACGAGATCTCGAACTCGTGGGGAGCGCCCGAGGAAGCCTTCTCCACGACCGAAGCGACGAGCGCCCCCTACAACCACCCGAACACGGTCATCACCGCCTCCGCGGGCGATGACGGCTACCGCAACTGGGACGCCGAAAACTCCTTCGAACGCGGCTTCACCTCCTTCCCCGCCGCCTCGCCCGACGTGGTCGCGGTCGGCGGCACGCGCCTCGCACCACTGAACGCGAAAGGCGAATGGACGGGCGAGTCGGTCTGGAACGGGCTCGGCGCGGGCGGCGGCGGCTGCAGCACGCGCCTGCCCGCTCAGCTCTGGCAGCGCGAAGCGGCGGACTGGGGCGCGGTCGGCTGTGGGTCCCGGCGCGCGGTCGCCGATGTGGCCGCGGACGCCGACCCCTACAGCGGGGTCGTGATCCGCGACACCGACGACCCCGGCGAACTCTGCGAAACGCGCTACGAAGAAGGGCACAGCGTGAAATCGCTGCCGAGCTGGTGCACCTACGGCGGGACCTCGCTCGCATCGCCCATCGTGGCCTCGGTCTTCGCCCTCGCGGGCGGCGCGAACGGACGCGAATATCCCGCCCAGACCCTGTACGAAACGCAGCGTCGCGCCCCGCGCAAATTCCACGATGTCACCCAGGGCTCGAACGGCGAATGCGGGTCTCACTACAACGAAACGACGGGCGAATCGACGTGCTCGGCGGCCGCCGAGGCAGCGACGAGCTGCGGCTCGGCGTTGATCTGCCTCGCCGCGCCTGGCTACGACGGCCCGACCGGCGTGGGCACCCCGGACGGGATCCTCGGCTTCACCCCGGGGCAGTCCGAAGCCACGACGGAAGCTCTCACGCCGCCGGTCACGATCGCACCCGCGCCCGCTCCGGCTCCCGCGCCCGCCCCGCCGCCGACGAGCGTCAACCTGAGCTCACTCGGCCTCACCACGGTCTCCGTGATCGCGCTGGACCGTCACCCGACGACCGGCAAGGTCGCCTTCGCCTTCGTCTCGAACATCGCGACGAAGCTCCGCGTTGTGCTCCAGCACCGGGTGCGCTCGCACGGCAAAACGCTCTGGGTGGCGGTTGGGCGCACCACGACGATCAGCGTGGCCGCGGGACGCAACGTGAAGCGGCTCCCCGGCGCACGTCGCCTCGGTGCAGGCCTCTATCGGCTGACGCTCACTCCGAGCAGCGGCCGAGCTCGCTCGCTGCTCTTCCACATCGGCTGAGCGCCCCCGCCGGTCGAACCGGCGGGGAGACGCCCCCGGGCCTCAGCCTCCCTGCGCGCCGTACTCGACCTTCTTGGAGCCGTGCGTGCAGACCTGGTCGAAGAACCCGACCGGCTCTTTGGCTTTGCCGAGCTTGCACTTGTAGTGGTCGGGCGTGCCGGTCTTGGAGTGGTAGACGGCGTTGATGAAGGTGAAGGCCGCCCCGCAGCTCAGGTTCGTCGCCTTCACGTTCTTCGTGTGGACCGTGAACTTCGTCGGCGGCGTCGCCGCTTCGCCCGATTCGATCTCGATCACGAGGCTGTGGTTGCCACAGCTCACGGTTCCCGCCGCGTATGCGCGCTGAGCCGGAGCTCCCGCGGCGAACACGCCGGCGCCCACGAGCGCGAGCGTCACGCCGCCGAGCGCCGCGAGCGCCCTCCATCTGCTTGCAGCAACTTCCATCTGTCCCCCTTCGGTGCCGCGGCGCCACTGCGGTCGCCGTCAGCGGCGGACCATAGCGTCTGCTTCGGGGCCCCTTTTCAGGCGATACGCACTAGGTGCGTATCTCGGCGGGGGCGCCGAACGCGGCCAGGCAGTCCGGCAGGGCTACGCTCCCGTCCTCGCGCTGCCCGTTCTCCAGCAGCGCGACGATCGTGCGTCCGACCGCCACGGCGGTGCCGTTCAGGGTGTGCGGTGGATGTGTGCGTTTGTTCGCGCGCATGCGGATGTTGAGACGGCGCGCCTGGTAGTCCGTGGTGTTGGAGCAGGAGGTGAGCTCGCGGTACCTGCTCTGGCTCGGGATCCATGCCTCGCAGTCGTACTTCTTCGCCGCGGAGTTGCCGAGGTCGGTGACCGCGATGTTGACGACGCGGTAGGGCAGCCCGAGCTCCCCGAGGATCTCCTCCTCGATCGAGAGGATGCGTTCGTGCTCGGCCGGCGAGTCCTCGGGCGCGACGAAGCTGAACATCTCGACCTTGTCGAACTGATGCACGCGGAAGATCCCGCGCGTGTCGCGACCCGCCGCCCCGGCCTCGCGACGGAAGCAGGGGGAGAAGCCCGCGTAGCGCAGCGGTAGCGAGTCCGCCTCGAGGATCTCTTCGTCGTGGAGCGAGGCGAGCGCGACCTCGGAGGTCCCGACGAGGAACAGCTCCTCCTCGGGCAGGGCGTAGATCTGCTGCTCGGTGTCGGGCATGAAGCCGGTGCCGTAGAGCGCGCGTTCGCGAACGAGCACCGGAGGGATCACGGGTTCGAAGCCGTGCGACTGCACCTTCTCGAGCGCCCAGCGCACGAGCGCGAGCTCGACCATCACGAGCGCGCCGCGCAGGTAGGCGAACCGTGAGCCCGAGAGGCGCGCGCCGCGCTCGGTGTCGATCAGCTCGCCCGCGAGCTCCAGGTGATCGCGCGGCTCGAAGCCGAGCTCGGGAACGGCCCCGACCTCGCGAACAAGCTCATCCTCCGGACCGGGCGCGGCGGTCGGATCGGGGAGGTTGGGCAGTGGGGCGAGCGCCGCCTGCAGCTCGGCCTCGACGGACGCGAGCTCCTGCTCGAGCTGCTTCGCGCGCGTGGAGACGGCTCGCATCGCCTCGATCTCCCGCTCGCGCTGCGCGGCGTCGGGCGCGCCACGGATGCGGTCGTTGGCCTCGTTCTGCTCGGCACGCAGCCCCTCGAGCTCGGGGAGCAGCTCGCGGCGGCGACGGTCGAGTGAGATCACCGCGTCGAGCGCGGCGGCGGCGTCCCCTCCACGCCGTTCGAGCGCTGCGCGGACGCCCTCGGGGTCCTCGCGGATCAGCCTGATGTCGAGCAAGGCGTCGCTCCGCCCCTGCCCGCTATTTGCCCGTCTTGGTCTTCTTCTTGGACGGCTTCGTGCCGCCCGTCCCGGTGCCCGTGCCCGTTTCGGCTCCCGGCGCGGGCGCAGACGTCGAGGTCGTGTTGCCGGTCCCCGTCCCGGGCTGCGAGCTGCCCGACTGTTCGGTGGTGGGTTCGGACTGCGGGATGTTGGTGGCGGGGACGCTCTGTTTCTGCAGGCCGGAGTACTTCGCGAGGAAGGCGGCGACTTCCGTCGCTTCTTTGCCCACGACGATGTTCTCGGGCATGATCGCCCCGGAGAAGCCGCCGTTGCGGATCGCGTAGAGGACCTGTTCTTCGTTCTCCTTGCGGATGTTGAAGTTCGGGCCGTTGGTCTTCACGCGGTTGGCGATCGAGGTCGCCGAGCCCTGCGCGCCCACCAGGCTGAGCGTGTGGCAGCCCGAGCAGTGATCACGGAAGAGCACCGCACCGCGGTGGTAGGGGCTCTCCTTTGCGATCTGCACGCCCTGCGACCCGCAGGCTCCGAGCACGGACGCGCAGACGAGCAGGACCAGCAGCGTGACGGCGGCCTTCATGCGGCAGGAATATATAGGCCAGCTCAGAGCCCGGGCGGCGCCGCGCGCGTGCGCGAGGCCTCTAGAAGCCGTGTGCGGTGCCCGCCGCACGCAGCGCGAGGAAGACCACGACGAGCGCGGAGAGCGCCATCACCCCTGTCTCGCGTCGCATGATCGTCGCGACGAGCGCGTGCTGCTCTGCTTCGGGGAGCTGCGCCACAGCGGCGGAGCCCTCGATCCCGCGCTGGTCGAGGATCGTCTGCGCGGAGGCGATGCGAAGCTGCTCGGCGAGCAGCGCGATCGCCAACGGGAGCAGCGCGTACAGGTAGAAGAGGTGTTCGGTCGAGTAGTTCCCCGCCACCGCGAGCGAGCCCACCGCGATCGCGAGCGTCAGAGCCGATCCCTGGCCGACCCGCAGCAGCAGCCAGAAGAGTCGCGCGAGGCGGCCCTCGGTGTCGAGCAGGTAGAAGGCGAGAGCCCCGTCGAGGCCGGCGAGCAGGTTCAGCGCGGCGACCGCGATCGATCCCGCGACGACGGCCTCATTCATGGTTCGATATCGAGCCGATTGCCACTATGTAACACTCTGCCACAAGGGTGATATAACAGCGTCCGGTGCTGCGCAGCTATCTCCCAGCGATCGTCTTTCTGGTGCTTGGAGGGACGGTCGGCGGGGTGTTCGCGGTGCTGAACTCGGTGATCGGTCCGCGGCGCGCGACGCCGCACAAGCAGGACCCCTACGAGTGCGGCCTGCCCTCGGAGATCAAGTCCGGGATGCGCTTCGGGATCAGCTTCTACCTGATCGCGATGCTCTTCATCCTGTTCGACATCGAGGTCGTGTTCCTCTATCCGATCGCGGTCGAGCTGCGCGCCTACGGCTCGTTCGCGCTGATCGAGACGATCGTCTTCATCGTGCTGCTCTTCGTGGCCTTCGTCTACGTCTGGCGGCGGGGGGCTCTCGAGTGGAGATGAAGCGCGAGCCGCTGGGCGCGCCGGTGGACGGATCCTCGCTGCGCGTCCGCGACCTCAACGCCCGACAGCTGCTGCGCGGGGGAGAGCTGGTCGGCCCGAACCCCTCCGCGCATCTGGAGGGCGCCGACCTCGAACGCTACGTCGAAGAGAGCGTCCTCACGACGACGCTCGAGAAAGCGGTCGCCTGGGCGCGCTCGAACTCCTTCTTCCCCGCGACCTTCGGGCTCGCCTGCTGCGCGATCGAGATGATGTCGATCGTCGCCGCGCGCGTGGATGTGGCGCGCTTCGGCTTCGAGGCCTTCCGCGCATCGCCGCGTCAGGCCGACCTCTTGATCCTCTCCGGGCGCGTCTCGATCAAGATGGCCCCGATCGTGCGCAGGATCTACGACCAGATGCTCGAGCCGAAGTGGGCGATCTCGATGGGCGCGTGCTGCAGCTCGACGGGCGTCTTCAACAACTACGCGCTCGTCCCCGCGGACAAGTTCATGCCGGTCGACGTTCACGTGCCCGGCTGCCCGCCGCGGCCCGAGGCGCTGATGCACGGCGTGCTGAAGCTGCGCAAGATGGTTCAGGACGACCCCGACATGGGCTGGCGCGATCGTTACGGCGCACGCGGTACCGAGGAGGTCGTCTCCCCTGCGGCCGACGCGGCGGCGGTGAACGTGGCGCTCGAAGGCGACACCGCCGGTGCCTGACGCGACCGGGCTGGAGCTGATCGCAACCGAGCTCCGCGAACAGCAGGGCGATGAGTCCGTACTCGGGACGCTCTTCTTCCGCGGGCGCGCAACACTCGAGATCGCACCCGCAGCGGCCCCCGCCGTGCTCGCACGCCTGCGCGAACGGGGCTTCGCCTTCATGGCGAGCCTGCACGGCGTGGACTACTACCCGGAGGAGCCGCGCCTCGGCGTGATCTACGAGCTGCTCGACATGAGCGCGGTGGACCGCATCACGGTCAAGGCGCGGGTCAGCTCGGAGGACCCGCGGATGCCCTCCGTCACACCGGACTGGCCGACCGCCGACCACCAGGAGCGCGAGGTCTACGACATGTTCGGCGTGCGCTTCGAGGGGCACCCGGACCTGCGTCGGATCCTGATGCCCGAGGACTACGAGGGGCACCCGCAGCGCCGCGATTTCCCGGTCGGCGGAGAACCGGTGATCTTCACCTACAACGAGCACGACCCGTTGGGAGACCCGGAGTGAGCGGGCCCGCGATGTCCGATTACCGTCGGCGCGAGCAGTCGATCACGCTCTCCGCGCTGGACGAGCAGCTCACCGAGCAGCAGGGAACGACCCAGGAGCTGCTCACGCTCAACTTCGGTCCGCACCACCCCGCCACCCACGGCGTGCTGCGGCTGATCGTCACGCTCCAGGGCGAGATCGTCCACGAGATCAAGCCGATCATCGGCTACGTCCACACGGGAATCGAAAAGACCGCCGAGGACAAGGCCTACTGGAAGGCGATCCCCGTCGTCGAGCGGATGGACTACCTCGCCTACCACTTCAATGCGCTGGCCTTCATCGGCGCGGTCGAGACGCTGCTCGAGGTCGAGGTGCCCAAGCGCGCGGAGTACCTGCGGGTGATCCATCTCGAGCTCAACCGGATCATGTCCCATCTCGTCTGGCTCGGCACGAGCGCGCTGGACCTCGGGGCGATCTCGATGTTCTGGTACTGCTTCCGCGAGCGCGAGAAGATCCTCGATCTGTTCGAGATGTCGACCGGTCAGCGCATGCACACGCGCTACTTCCAGGTCGGGGGCGTGGCCGAGGACATCCCCGAGGGATACGAGGCGAAGCTGCGCGGCTTCCTTGCCGAAATGCCCAGCCGCATCGACCAGTACGGCGACCTTCTCAACAGCAACGAGATCGTCCTGCAGCGACTGCGCGGGACCTGCCCGCTCGACGCCGAGACGCTGCTCTCGCTCGGCGTCACCGGCCCGCTCCTGCGCGCGGCCGGGAACCCGTGGGACCTGCGCAAGGCCGCGCCCTACTGCTCCTACGGGGACTTCGACTTCAAGATCCCCGTAGGCACGGTGGGCGACAACTACGACCGCTACGCCTGCCGCCTCGCGGAGATGTACGAGTCCGTGAAGATCATCCAGCAGGCGCTCGACGGACTGCCCGAGGGCCCTCACATCACCGAGAACCGCAAGGTCGCGCTGCCTCCGCGCCACGAGCTCGCGACCTCGATGGAGGCGCTGATCCACCACTTCAAGCTCGTCACCGAGGGCTTCCGCGTGCCGCCCGGCGAGGTCTACTACCCGATCGAGTCCCCGCGCGGGGAGCTCGGCTGCTTCGTCCGCTCGGACGGCTCTTCCAAGCCCGCGCGCGTGCACATGCGCGACCCCTCCTTCGTCAACCTCCAAGCCTTCTCGCACATGGCGAAGGGCGCCTACATCGCGGACCTGATCGCGACGCTCGCGATGCTCGATCCGATCCTCGGAGGCATCGACCGATGAGCGCCCCGTCCGAGGACCAGTTCGCCGCGGAGGCGCTCGCGCTCGGCGCTCGCACCTCGCGCCCGGTGCCCCGTTTCGGGCACGGCTCTCGTGTGCCCGGCTGGGACCGCGCCGCCGATCTGGAGAAGGACCCGGCGCAGATCCCCGACCCCGAGAGCACCGAGGTTCCCGCGGAGCTGCGCGGAGAGATCGAGGGCCACATGGCCAACTACCCGGACCGCCGCTCGGCCGCGCTCCCCGCGCTCGCCGCGGCTCAGCGCGTTCACGGCTGGTGCTCGCCCGAGGCGGTCGAGCAGGTCGCGTGCGTGATGCGAGTGACGCCCGCCTACCTGGAGTCCGTGGCGAGCTTCTACGACATGCTCGAGACCGAGCCCGTGGGGCGCCACAGCGTCTACGTCTGCACGAACATCTCCTGCTCGCTGCGCGGCGCCGACGCGCTGCTCGCCGCGGTGCAGATCGCCGCCGCGGAGGACGCCGAGATCAACGTGCGTGCCTTCGAGTGCCTCGGGGCGTGCGACATCGCACCGATGGCCTCCGTCGACGGCGTCTACGTCGGCCCGCTCTCGACCGCGGACGTCCCTGCGCTGCTCGCGGACATCCGTGCCGAGCGCCCGGTGCTCCCGGAGCGCCAGCTCGCGCGCCGGCTCGTCGCCGACCCGCACGCGAACTCACGCGAGTTCCCCGAGCACCCCGCAGAGCCGCGCCCGGCGACGGCGCCCGCGAACCTCGAGCTGCCCACGCAGTCCCCGCAGACCGCGATCGGCGAGATGGGCGGAGAACGCAGCGGACCGACGGCCGCGCACGAGCAGCGCCCCGAGCACGAGGAGGAGGACGAGTCCTGATGGCCGCGGCCGCGCCCACCAAGCTGCTGTTCGCGGACATCGACGAGCCCGGGCTCTGCACGCGCGAGGTCTACGAGCGCCGGGGCGGCTATGAGTCGATGCGCAAAGCGCTCGCGATGGATCCCGCCGACGTGCTGGCGAACCTCGAATCCTCCGGGCTGCGAGGACGCGGCGGCGCGGGCTTCGCGATGGGCAAGAAGGTCTCCTTCCTGCCGAAGGGCTCGATGGACAAGTACCTCGTCTGCAACGCGGACGAGTCCGAGCCCGGCACGTTCAAGGACCGCGAGCTGATGCAGAAGTCCCCGCACATGCTGATCGAGGGGATCGTGATCGCCTCCTACGCGGCGGGCGCGAACCGCTCCTTCATCTACATCCGCGGCGAGTACGTGCTGCAGGCCGACGCGCTCGACGCGGCGCTCGCCGAAGCGCGCGAGGCGGGCTACATCGGCGAGAACATCCTCGGCTCGGGCCACTCGCTCTCGCTTGTCGTGCACCGCGGCGCGGGCGCCTACATCTGCGGTGAGGAGACCGGGCTGCTCGACTCACTCGAAGGAAAGCGCGGCAACCCGCGCCTGAAGCCCCCGTTCCCCGCCAACCAGGGCCTCTACCAGGGACCGACGCTGATCAACAACGTCGAGACTCTCTCGACCGTGCCCACGATCATGCGGCTCGGGGGCGAGGAGTACGCGAAGCTCGGCGTGGCCACCTCGACCGGCACGAAGCTCGTCTCGATCTCCGGTCACGTGAAGCGACCTGGCAACTACGAGATCGAGCTCGGCACCCCCTCGCGCGAGATCATCTACGGGCTCGCGGGCGGGCCTGAGGACGGGCGCTCGGTGAAGTGCTGGTTCCCCGGAGGGTCCTCCTCGCCCGTGCTCACCGCCGCGGACCTCGACGTGCCCTACGACTTCGACTCGCTCGCCAAAGCGGGCTCGATGCTCGGCTCGGGGGCGATCATCGTGGTGGACGACACCACGCCGATCCTCGACCTCGCGATGAAGACGGCGAAGTTCTACCGCCACGAGTCCTGCGGAAAGTGCACACCCTGCCGCGAGGGCACCAACTGGACGGTGAAGATGCTCGAGCGGATCGACACCGGCGAGGCGACGCCGATGGACCTCGAGATCATGGCCTCCGTCCAGGAGCACATCATCGGCAACTGCCTGTGCGTGCTGGGCGACGCGATGGCAATGCCGATCGGCTCGATGATCGCGAAGTTCCGCGACGAGTTCGAGACGCACATCGAGCGCGCGCGGATGCAGCGCGGGCTCGGCGGCGTGGCCGGCTCCGAGGGCGCCCTCGCGGCGCAGGGCGCGCTCTCCTCGGACCCCGGCCTGCTGCTCGCCGCGAAGGGCGCGGGCGAGCAGGCGCCGGGCGAGCACTCGGGTCAACCCGGCACCCAGAGCGGAGGCGCCTAGCCATGCCCCGCCCCGAAGCGCGCACCATCTCCTTCACGATCGACGGTGTGGAGGTGCAGGCACCGGAGAACACGATGCTCGTCGACGCCGCCAAGCTCGGGGACGTCGAGATTCCCGTCTTCTGCTACGAGCCGAAGCTCGGCAACCCCGTCGGGGCGTGCCGTATGTGCCTCGTCGAAGTGGAGGGGATCCCGAAGCTGCAGACGGGCTGCTCGACCCCCGTCAAGGACGGCATGGTCGTCTACACCCAGACCGAGCGCGTGAAGACCGCGCAGCAGTCCGTCGTCGAGTTCCTGCTGATCAACCACCCGCTCGACTGCCCGGTGTGCGACAAGGGAGGCGAGTGCCCGCTGCAGGACATCACCTTCGGCTGGGGCGGAGGGATCTCGCGCTTCATCGAGCCGAAGCGGCACTTCGTCAAGCCGCTCGAGCTCTCGCCGCTGATCGCGATCGATCGCGAGCGCTGCATCCTCTGCTACCGCTGCGTGCGCTTCTCCCAGGAGGTCTCCGAGGACTACCAGCTCGTGCTGCTCGAGCGCGGCGCTCACTCATACGTGTCCACCTTCGACGGTCACCCCTACGTCGCGCCCTTCAGCGGCAACATCGTGGAGCTCTGCCCCGTCGGGGCGCTCACCTCTCGTCCTTACCGCTTCCGCGCGCGCCCCTGGGACATCGAGGGCTCGGGCTCGGTCTGCACCCTCTGCCCCGCGCAGTGCAACGTCACCGTGACCGTCCGCGACGAGCGCGCGCTGCGCATCCTCGCGCGCGAGAACGACGGCGTGGACGACGGATGGCTGTGCGACAAGGGCCGCTTCGCCTATCAGTCCTTCCACGCCGATGAGCGGATCACCGAGCCGATGCTCCGCGACGGCGGCCAGCTGCGAGCCGTCTCCTGGGAGCGGGCGCTCGACGAGGCCGCCGCTGGCCTCGCGCGCGCGGGCGCTGCGAGCGCGGCGATCGTGGGCGGCCAGGCGACCGGCGAGGAGGGCCATCTGCTCGGTCGCCTCTTCCGCGAGGGTCTGCGCTCGCCGCACCTGGACTCGCGCCGTGCGGGCGCGCTGCCGCTCGAGCTCCACCGTGCGCTCGGCGACCCAGCGCTGCAGGCGCGGGTGAGCGATCTGGAGTTCGCGCACGCCGTGCTCGTGATCGCGGCGGACCCGGTCAACGACGCGCCGATCCTGGACCTGCGACTGCGCAAGGGCGTGCGCCGCCACGCCACCCAGCTCGCACTCGCGATGCCCGCGGCCACGTCGCTGGAGCCGAGCGCGAAGCTCTCGCTGCGCTTCGCCCCCGGCCAGGCGGGTGCCTTCGCGGCAGCGCTCGCCGCTGCGCTGAGCGACGGCCCGGAGTCCGGCGACCTCGACGGACTCGCGGCGCTCGCGGGCACCGCCCCCGACGAGCTCCGGGAGCTCGCAGCGCTCCTGCGCGGATCCGCGGGCGAGGGCGAGAGCGAGCCGCGCGAGGTCGTGGTGCTCTACGGCGAGCGCGTCACCTCCGGACCCGACGCGGAGGCCGCCGCGACGGCGCTGCTGCAGATCGCGCGCCGTCTCGGCATGGCCGGTGTGGATGGCGCGGGACTGCTGGAGATCCCCTCCGGATCGAACGGGCGCGGGCTGCGCGAGGCGGGCGTGCTCCCGAACGCGGGTCCCGGTCTGTCCGAGCCGGAGCTCCCCGGTGGACGCGACGCCAACGCGATCGCGGAGGGCCTCTCCGCGGGCGAGCTCCAGGCGATCTACCTGCTCGGCTCCGAGCCGCTCGACGACCTGCCGGACGCGGACCTCTGGCGCAGAGCGATCGCCTCGGCCTCGACCGTCGTCGCGCACGCCGCCTTCATGACCGAGACGATCGCCGAGCACGCCGACGTGGTCTTCCCCGCTGAGGCCTACCCCGAGAAGGAGGGGACAATGGTGCACCCGGACGGCCGCCTGCAGCGGCTGCGGCCCGCGATCGCGCGCTCGGGCGAGATCCGCGCGGGGTGGCAGGTGATCTCCGAGCTCGCGATGCGGATCGGGCTCGACCTCGACGTGCTCAGCGGTGCGATGGCCTCCCGGCAGCTCTTCGAGGCCGTTCCGTTCTACGCGGGGCTCACGCTGGAGGAGATCGGCGGGCGCGGCATCCGCTGGCAGGAGCGCGCGGCGGCGAGCGCCTACCCCGCGGGGGTCACGGCGGGAGATGAGCCTCCCCCGCTCGCGAAGCCCTCCGAGCCCGCGCTGGCCAAGGAGATCGCGGGCTTCCGCTCGGTCTGGGACGCAATCGAGGTGCGGCACTCGCCCGCACTCGAGTTCCTGCACCCCGGCTCTGATCCTCAGCGGGAGCTGGTGCGCGGATGATCGCCGTCGTCGGCTACTTCGAGCCCTGGTGGATCCAGATCATCAAGGCGATCGTGATCTTCGCCGTCGGCCTGCAGCTCGTGCCGATCGTGCTGATCGCCGAGCGCAAGCTGCTCGGGCGCTTCCAGGGCCGCTACGGGCCGAACCGCGTGGGGCCCTACGGGGCGCTGCAGCCGCTCGCGGACATCCTCAAGCTGCTCACGAAGGAGCAGTTCCGCCCGACGACCTCGGTCGGGATGCTCTTTGCGGTCGCGCCGCTGATCTCGATCCTGACGGCGGTCGCGGCCTTCGCGATCATCCCCTTCGGCAACACGCAGGACATCTTCGGGACGAAAGTCGGGCTCTACGGGCTCGATGTCTCGATCGGCCCGCTCTACGTCTTCGCCTTTGGCGCCGTGGCCTTCTACGGGATCATGCTCGGGGGCTGGTCCTCGGGCTCGAAGTACTCCTTCCTCGGCGCGATGCGCGGCGCGGCGCAGCTGATCTCCTACGAGGTCTCCCAGGGGCTTGCGCTGGTCGGCGTGATCATCACCTCACAGACGCTCTCGCTGACGGGGATCGTCACCGCACAGAAAGGGATGTGGTACTTCATTCCCCAGTTCTTCGGCTTCATCATCTTCCTCGTCGCGGGCTTCGCCGAGACCAACCGCGCGCCATTCGACCTCACGGAGGCCGACGCCGAGCTCGTGGGCGGTTACAACACCGAGTTCGGCGGCGGTCGCTTCGCGTCCTACTACTTCGCCGAGTACCTGAACGTGCTTGTCGTCTCGGGGATCGTGACGACGGTCTTCCTCGGCGGCTGGCTGCTCCCCTTCGGCATCCACCCGCCGGGCTGGGTCGACCCGTTCGTGGTGCTCGCGAAGATCGGCATCGTCACCTTCTTCTTCATCTGGATTCGCGCCACGCTCCCGCGGCTGCGCTACGACCAGCTGATGAGCTTCGGCTGGAAGGTGCTGCTCCCGCTCGCGACCCTCAACACCCTCGTCACCGCGATCGTCGTGGTGGCCACTCACTGATGGCCGAGATCGACCCACACGCGAGCGCATCGTTGAAGGTCACGGGCTGGAGCCCGGGCGAGGACGTGATCGAGGTCCAGCGCTCCCCCCAGCCGGGTGCCGCGCGCAGCGCGTGGCGAACCTTCCGCGAGACCGCGCGCGGACTGAAGACGACGATGGCGCGCGTCGTCGAAGGCACCAGCACGATCCAGTACCCCGAGGAGAAGGTCCCCGTCTACCCGCGCTTCCGCGGCCGCCACAAGCTGCATCGCTTCGAGGACACCGGCCTCGAGAAGTGCGTGGGCTGCTCGCTCTGCGCCGCGGCCTGCCCGGCGGACTGCATCCGCGTGGTCGCCGCGGAGAACACTCCCGAGAACCGTGTCTCCGCGGGCGAGCGCTACGCGGCCGTGTACGAGATCAATCTCAGCCGCTGCATCTTCTGCGGTTACTGCGAGATCGCCTGTCCCTTCGACGCGATCACGATGGGACACGACTACGAGCTCTCCGACTACGACCGCTCCGATCTGATCTTCACCAAGGAGATGCTGCTCGCCGAGCCCCTGGAGCGAACACCGCTGAGGAACGAGGGCGAGTGAGCGCAGTCCTCTTCTTCATCGCCGCGATCGGCGTGATCACGGGCGCGGTCGGCGTGGTGGTGCTGCGCAACCCCTTCTACAGCGTGCTCGCGCTCGTCGGGCATCTCGTCTCGCTCGCGGTGCTCTTCCTGCTGCTGCGCGCGGAGTTCGTGGCCGCCGTGCAGGTCGTGGTCTACGCGGGGGCGGTGATGGTCCTCTACGTCTTCGTGGTCGCATACGTGGGCGGTGAGGGCGACTCGATCGGCGATCGCCTGCACGGCGCGGGCCGCGGCTCCGGCGCCGCGCTGCGGCTGGGCGGCGCCGTGCTCGGCGGCGCGCTGCTCGTGGAGCTCCTGATCGCGCTGCTCGGCACCGGCCTCGAGATGGTGGACTCCTACGGCGCGGGCTACGCGCCCGGGCCCCACGCATACGGAACGCCCGCCTTCATCGGGAAACTGCTGCTCACCCGGTTCCTGCTCGCCTTCGAGGTCGCCTCGTTCCTGCTGCTGATCGCCGCGGTGGGCGCGGTCGTGCTCGCGAGGCGGCGCGGAGGGCTGGGGGAGGACGACCCCGAGCGCGACCGGATCACACCGATGGACCTGCTCCGCTCGGGCGGCGAGGTGCACGTGGGCACGATGGCGGAGGGCGTCGGGAGGAGGACCGGATGACGATCGGCTGGTACCTCGCGGTCTCCGCGATCGTCTTCTCGCTCGGTGCGCTCGGTGTGATGACGCGGCGCAACCCGCTCGTGATCCTGCTCTGCCTGGAGCTGATGCTGAACGGCGCGAACCTCGCGCTGGTGGCGTTCTCGCGGATGTGGGGCAACGGCGACGGGCAGATCCTCGCGCTCGTCGTGATGACGGTGGCGGCCTGCGAGGTCTGCATAGGGCTCGGCATGATCGTCGCGATCTACCGTCGCCGGCTGCCGATCGACGTCGACGAGCTGAGAGAGCTGCAGGGCTAGTGAGCACCACGACCTGGGCCTGGCTCGTGCTCGCGTTCCCCCTTGCGGGGACGCTGATCAGCGCGTTCGGCTACAAGCGGCTCCCCGGGCGCTCCGCGGGCTGGCTCGGCACGGGCGCGATCTTCCTCGCGTTCCTCGCCGCGATCGGCTGCCTGATCTCGCTGCAGGGCCATTCCCCCGACCACCGCCAGCTCGTCTCCTCGCTGTGGGATTACGCGAAGACCGCGGGCATCGACGCGGAACTCTCGATCCTCGTCGACCCCCTCTCGGTCTTCATGATCCTCGTGGTCACGGGGACCTCGACGCTGATCCACCTCTACTCGGTCTCCTACATGGAGGGCGACGAGGGCTTCTGCCGCTACTTCTCCTATCTCAACTTCTTCGTCTTCTCGATGCTGCTGCTCGTGCTCGCGGGGAACTTCCTGCTGCTGATCGTGGGCTGGGCGTTCGTGGGCGCGGCCTCCTACCTGCTGATCTCCTTCTGGTACCGGCGCACGACCGCGACGCGGGCGGGCATCAAGGCCTTCGTGATCAACGTGGTGGGCGACGTGGGCCTCGTGCTCGGGACCTATTTCATCTTCAAGCACACGGGCACGCTCGACATGCTCAAGACCTTCCACGCGGCGGGCCAGGGGGCGTTCGGGCACGGCTCGACGGGCGACGGCGACCTCGTGGCGGGCTGCATCCTGCTGCTCGTCGGCGCCTTCGCGAAGTCCGCGCAGATCCCGCTGCACACCTGGCTGCCCGACGCGATGGAGGGCCCCACGCCGGTCAGCTCGCTGATCCACGCGGCGACGATGGTGACCGCGGGCGTGTACCTGATCGCGCGCATGCACCCGCTGTTCGAACTCGCACCCGCCGCGCAGGACGTGGGCGCGATCATCGGCGCCCTGACGCTGCTGATCGCGGGCACGATCGGCCTCGCGCAGACCGACATCAAGCGCGTGATCGCCTACTCGACGATGTCCCAGATCGGCTACATGATCATGGGCGTCTCGATCGGCGCGTACGCGGCGGGCCTCTTCCACCTGATGACGCACGCGTTCTTCAAGGCGCTGCTGTTCATGTCCGCGGGCTCGATCATCGGCGCGATGGGCGGAGAGCAGTCGCTGCAGAAGATGGGCGGCTTCAAAAAAGCGCTGCCGTTCACCTACGCATGCTTCGTGATCGGTGGGCTCGCGCTCTCCGGCATCCCCCCCTTCTCGGGCTTCTTCTCCAAGGACGAGATCCTGCTCGTGACGGGTGAGCGCGGCGGCTGGCACTGGGCGCTCTACGTCGTTGGCTACATCGGCGCGGTGCTCACCGCGGTCTACACCTTCCGCATGATCTTCCGCGCCTTCCACGGCGAGCCCGTGCCGGAGGCACGCGAGCTCGAAGAAGGCCACCTGCACCACGCCGAGCACCCCACCAACCCGGCGACCGGAGAGGTGGAGGACACCGCGGTGGGCTTCCCCGGACCGCACCACACCACCGCGGAGCGCGCGCTCCCGATGCGGATCGCGATGTCGGTCCTCGCGCTCGGCGCGATCGGGGCCGGACTGCTCCAGATCCCGAAGGTGGACTTCGTGATCGACGACTTCCTGCGCCCCACCTTCTAGGCTCCTCGTTGTACGAACCCCACACCAAAGACGGCCTGCTCGCCTTCGGGCTCGCACTCGGCACGGTGCTGGGGCTGGCGGGGATCGCGCTCGCCTACCGCTTCTGGGTCGCGCGCCCGGGCAGCGCGGACGCGGTGCGCACGCGCTTGAAGCCGCTCTATGAGCTGTTCGTGAACAAGTGGTACTTCGACGAGCTGATCGACGCGCTCGTAGTCAAACCCTTCGCCGCGGCGGGCGCGTTCGCGACGCGACGTCTTCGAGCGGCGCGTGATCGACGAGACGCTGATCGGCGGCACGACGGGCGTCGTGCGTGCGGGCTCGGCGGCGGTGCGCGCGGTGCAGAGCGGCTTCGTCCGCTACTACGCCGCGCTGCTCGTCCTCGGCGTGGCGGGTGTGGGCTTCTACTTCCTCCTCCAGAGCCTGATGCCGCCGCTTTCGATCATGCTCTGGCTGCCGGCCGCCTGCGGGCTGCTCGGCGCGCTGCTGCCGAGCGGCGCGGCGCGGGTCGCCACCCCCGCTACCGCCCCCGGCGGCGAGGTCCGCCGTCCGGCGAGTCCGGCCGGGCTGCTCGCGCTGCTCGGATCGCTCGCCGCCCTCGGCCTCGCGATCGCCTACATCGCGGACTACAGGAGCGGCCACGGGCTGCAGCACGTCACCGATGTGATGTGGATCCGCGCGCTCGGGATCCACTACAAGCTCGCCGTCACGGGGCTCAACGTGATCCTCGTCGGCATGGCCACGCTGCTCTTCGCCGCAGCGATCCTCGCGAGCAACGTGCGCGCGTCGGGCCCGCCGGAGCGGCCGCGTCTCTTCTACTTCCAGTTGCTGCTCGCCGAGTCCGCGGTGATGGGCGCGTTCCTCGCCCAGGACCTGATCCTCTTCGTGGCCTTCTTCGACCTGATGCTGATCCCCTTCTACTTCCTGATCGGGGGCTGGGAAAGGGACCCCGAGGGCTCGACGCGCGTGCGCGCGACCACGAAGCTCGTGATCTACACGCTGGTCGGCTCGCTGCTGATGCTTGCCGGAGCGATCGCCGCCGGGGTGTTGAGCCGCGCAGCAGAACGGCGGGCACGTCGACTTCGCGTTCAGCGCGCTCACCCACATGCCGCTCGCGCTCGGCTCGCAGGAGTGGATCTTCCTGCTCTTCGCCGCCGCCTTCCTCGTGAAGATGCCCGCCTTCCCGCTGCACGGCTGGATGCCCGACGGCTATCGCGCGATGCCCGTCGAGGTGCTGATGGTCTTCTCGGGCGTGCTCTCGAAGGTGGGCGCCTACGGCTTCCTCGCGATCGTGCTGCCGCTCTTCCCCGCGCCGCGGTGCACTTCCAGACGCTGATGCTGCTGATCGGCCTGGTCTCGATCATCTACGGCTCGCTGCAGGCCTTCAGCCAGACCGACGCGCGGCTGATCGCGGGTTACTCCTCGGTCGCCCAGCTCGGCTTCATCACGCTCGGGATCTTCGCGCTCAACGAGCAGGGAGCGCAGGGAGGCCTGCTGCTGCAGATGGTCAACCACGGCCTCGTCGTCGCGCCGCTGCTCTTCATCGCCGGCCTGCTCGGCCAGCGCGCGGGCGGCTCGGAAGACATCCGCCGGATGGGCGGGATCGCGTTCCGCGCGCCGGTGCTCGCGACGATGTTCCTGATCGTCGCGCTCGCGACGCTCGCGATCCCCGGCTCGTCGCAACTTCGTCGGCGAGTTCCTGATCCTGCTCGGCGTCTTCAAGGCGAAGCTCGCGATCGCGATCATCGCCTTCACCGGCGTCGTGCTGGCGAGCGTCTACGCGCTGCGGCTGTTCATCCGCGCGATGCACAACCGCGTCGGCTCGAGGCGTCGACGTCGCGCGAGATCACGCTCGCGCGACGGGCTCGTGCTCGTACCGATCATCGCCGTGATCCTGTTCATCGCGCTGTACCCGCAGCTCGCGCTGCAAGCGCAGCGAAGTCTCGGTGAAGGGCGCCGTGGCGCTCACGGCTGTTGACACGGGCCAGTCAAAAGAGCTGACGATATTCAGCGACCTCCGGCAGTCGCGGGGAGAAGTCCAGA
>CAVSSW010000003.1:0-27800 GCA_963730755.1 uncultured Solirubrobacteraceae bacterium | reverse complement strand
GCCTGCTTGGCCGGGGCCTGAGTCGCGCGTAGTCGCGGCCTGCTTGGCCGGGGGCCGGAGTCGCGGGTCTCGCGGGTCTAGCTGCGGCCGCGGCGCAGCCGGCGGCGGCGCCCGGTGACCTGCCAGGGGCCGGGCGTGAGGTCGAGCACCAGGTTCACGAGCCAGACGATCAGCGTCGCGGCGACGAGCGTCCAGAAGCCGTGGATCTGGAAGCCGCTGACGATCCCCTTGGTGATCACGAGCATCAGCATCGCAACGAAGAACCACGCGACGCCGAAGGTGAGCAGCGCGAGCGGAAGGGTGGCGAAGCGCAGCAGAGGCTTGAGGATCGTGTTGAGCACGCCGAAGACCGCCGCCGCGGCGAGCAGCGCGCCGGCGCTGTTCACGTGCACGGGGGAGAGCACCCCGGCGACGATCGCGAGCACGAGGCCGTTCGTGAGCCACGAGATCCCGAGCCGCAGCGCGAGCGGCGGACCGGGCCGCCGCAGTCCGACGACTTCGCCTTCGACCGGATCGCTCATCGCTGCAGACTACGCTCGGGAGCCCTCGCGGAGGGCGAGGGGTTCGGAACGGGCCGGCGTCCTGCGAAGCTGCTGGGTACCCCCCGAGAGGAGATCCCAGATGTCAGAGGCCAGCACCGAGAGGCCCGTCAAGCAGCCCGGCCCAGACCACCCGATCACGATCGAGCCGAACCCCGCGCGCGTGCTCGTGAAGGTGGGCGAGCGTGTGCTCGCCGACACCACGGGAGCGCTCACGCTGCGCGAGGCGGACTACCCGCCGGTGCAGTACGTCCCGCTCACCGATGTCGACCGGGAGCTGCTCAGCGCGACCGATCACGAGACCTACTGCCCCTTCAAGGGCGAGGCGAGCTACTACACGATCACCGCGGGGGAGAACGGCGAGAACGCCGTCTGGGAGTACCGCGAGCCGTTTGCTCCCGTCGCCGAGATCAAGGGCCACGTGGCCTTCTACACGAACCGGGTCGAGCTGACCGAGGAGCCCGTGGCCTAGGGGCGACCCGCTCGCCGGGGCCCGCCGGTCCCGGCGAGCCTACGCTCGAGCTCGTCGATCAGCCCCGCCTGGGCGGCCACCAGCAGCCGGCGGGCGCCCGCCGGATCGACCCAGCTCAGACGGTCGATCTCCGGGAACTCCGCGCTACGCCCGGAGCGCGGCGGCCATTCGAGCGTGAACGTGTTGCTGCGCAGCGCGGCCGGGTCGAAGTCGCCCTCCAGCGCCCAGGCCCGCACGCGCTTGCCGCCGGCCTGGCGCACCTCTCCGAGCTCGATCGTGGGTCCCTCGGGCGGCGCCGCCCCCGTCTCCTCGGCGAACTCGCGTCGGGCCGCGGCGAGCGCGTCCTCGCTCTCGTCGTGCTCGCCCTTGGGGATCGTCCAGGCGCCCTGCTCGCGGCGCGCGAAGAAGGGCCCGCCCATGTGCGCGATCAGCACTTCGAGGCCGCCCGCGCGGCGGCGGTAGAGAAGCAGTCCGGCGCTCGTCGTGAACACCCCGAGAGCGTATGCTCAAACGATGACCGCGAGCCGGGGGGCGACGGGGTGGCAGCGCCTCTTCTGGATGGTGTTCGAGAGCACCTCGAACCCCGTCGCGCTGCTCGACGCCGAGCGCCGGATCGTGAATCTCAACGAGGCCGCGGTGAGCCTGCTCGGGGGCGACCGCGAGCGGCTCGTGGGCAGCTCGATGGAAGACAGCGTGCTTCCTGCCGAACGCGCGCGTTCGACCGCCGACTGGCAGGAGTTCCTGAGCTCGGGCGAATACGCGGGGACGCGCGACCTGATCCGGCCCGACGGTTCGACCGTGCAGGTCGACTTCGCCGCGCGACTCGTCGAGATCGACGGCAAGCGGCTCGCGATCTACGTGGCGATGGCGCGCGAGGAGAACGAGTCCTCCGCGCCCTCCGCCGCGGAGCTTTCCCTGACCGCGCGCGAGCGCGAGATCGTGATGCTGATCGCGCTCGGACGTGAGACCTCCGAGATCGCCGCGGAGCTGCATGTCTCGCCGGAGACGGTCCGCTCGCACGTGCGCAACGCGATGGCCAAGCTCGACGTCCACACCCGCGCGCAGCTCGTCGCCGTCGTGCTCTGCGGCGAGCAGCCGCTCGACGCGCTCGAGGTCTAGCCGCAGATCCCCCATCCGTGGGATTGAAGAAAAGGTATGCGCTCACCACCATTTCGGAGTGCGACGTTCCCGCCTTGCGATCCTGCCCGCGCGCAACGACAGCGACCTTCTGCTCGAGGCGGCGCTCGAAGTCGTCGGCGTGGCGATGCTCGCCTGCGCAGCGGACGGTCGCTTGACCCACGCCAACCGTCACGCGCGTGAGCTGCTCGGTGCGGGCTGCCCCGCTCTGGGGACCTATCCCGACACGTGGATGCGCGAGCTGCGCCCGCGCACGGCCTCGGGAGTCGCGCTGCCGATCGAGGATCTCCCGCCCGTGCGCGCGCTCGAAGGCGAGGTCGTGAGGAGTGTGGACGTGCTCGTCGCGCTTCCCGGCGGCGACGTGCTGCTCGAGACCGCCGCGCGACCCGCAAGCGACGCACGCGGCCGCCGGCGCGGCGCGGTGATGACGCTCAGCGACGTCACCGAGCGCCGTCGCCTGGAGGGGAAGATGCGTGATGCGAGCTGGGCGCCCTGGCAGGGCGAGCCGAGCTAGCGCTCGCTGTCGAGCATCCTCATCTGCGGGGCCGGGTAGCGCTCGCCGGCGGCCTGCTCGGCGGGCATCGCACGCTCGAGCTCCTCTGCCTCCCCCTCGCCGAGCTCGATCGCGAGCGCGCCGAGCGCCTCCGCGAGGCGCTCCCGGGTCCGCGCCCCGATCAGCGCGATCACGTCCTCGCCGCGAGCGATCGCCCAGGCGATCGCGAGTTGCGCGACGCTCACCTCGCGGGTCTCGGCGATCGCGCGCAGAGCCTCGACGAGCGCGAGGTTGCGCTCGCGGTTCTCAGCGGAGAAGCGCGGAGCGTGCGAGCGGAAGTCGCCCGCGGGCAGCTCGCGTCCGGCGGCGAAGTGGCCGCTGATCAGACCCCGGCTGAGCACCCCGTACGCCGTGACCGCGATCCCGAGCTCGCGACAGGCGGGGAGGATCGAGGACTCGATGCCACGGGAGATCAGCGAATACTCGAGCTGAACGTCGCAGATCGGATGCACGGCGGCTGCGCGCGCGATCGTCTCCGCGCCCACCTCTGAGAGACCGATGTGGCGAACGTAGCCCGCCTGCACCATCTCGGCGATCGCGCCGATCGTCTCCTCGATCGGCACGTCCGGGTCGAGGCGAGCGGGACGGTAGACGTCGAGGTGCTCGACACCGAGCCTCGTGAGCGAGTGGGCGAGCGCGGTCTTGACCGCGGCTGGGCTTGCGTCATATCCGAGCCAGGCACCGTCCGGCGCGCGCTGCGCTCCGAACTTGACCGAGAGCAGATAGTCCTCGCGTGGCCGGCCGCGGAGCGCCTCGGCGATCAGCAGCTCGTTGTGGCCCATCCCGTAGAAATCGCCCGTGTCGAGCAGGTCGATGCCCGCCTCGAGCGCGGCATGGATCGTGGCGATCGACTCCTCGCGGTCGGCCGGGCCATACATCCCCGACATGCCCATGCAGCCGAGGCCCACCTCCGAAACCTCGGGACCGCTCACGCCCAGCTTGCGTCGTCTCATCGCATCGACCCTACTAGCGAGCCGCCGGGAGTCCGGCTGTTAGCATCGCCGCCCGTGCCCACCGCCCCCAGCGCCTTCGACATAGAAGACCGCGAGGAGAGCGGTGGTGCGCACACGCTGCTGCTCAGCGGTGAGCTCGACATGGCGGGCGTACCGGTGCTCGAAGCGACCTTCGCACGCCTACCCGCTGAGCAGACGCGCAGCGTCACGCTCGACCTCAGTGGCCTCAGCTTCATCGACTCGACGGGTCTCGCCGCGATCGTGCACATCAGCGGCCTCTGCGCGCGACAGAGCCGGAGCTTCCGGCTCCTCCCGGGCCCGCGCGCGGTGCAGCGCCTGTTCGAGGTCACCGGCCTCGACGGGGTGCTCCCGTTCGCGCCGGGTGAGGGCGAGCCCGCCGTCTAGCTGCCGCGGCGAGGGCCCGCCGTCGGCTGGCCGTCCGGCTGCCGAGGCGCGGGCCCACCCTTGGCTGCCGTCCGGCTGCCTCGGCGCGGGCCCACCCTTGGCGCCGTCTAGCTGCTCGCCTGCCCACCGGTCGCGCCCGCTGCGGCGACCTCGTGCTCGCCCTCGGCGAACTCCTCCACGATCTTCGCGCAGAAGGCGGGGAGGTCATCGGGGTTGCGGCTCGAGACGAGGCCCTGATCGACGACCACCTCCTCGTCGGTCCACTCGCCACCCGCGTTGCGGATGTCGGTCTGCAGCGAGGGCCAGGAGGTGAGCCTGCGGCCCTTGACGAGGTCGGCCTCGACGAGCGTCCACGGTCCGTGGCAGATGACGCCCACGGGCTTGCCCGCCGCGAATATCTCGTGCAGGAAGTCGAGCGCGGCCTGCTCGGTGCGGAGCTGATCGGGGTTCGCCACGCCTCCGGGCAGGACAACGCCGTCGAACTGCGCCGGGTCGGCGTCGGCGAGTGTCTCTTCGACCGGGTAGGTACTGCTCTTGTCGAGGTGGTTGAAGGCCTGTACCTCGCCCTCTTCGGGCGCGATCAGCACGGGCTCGGCGCCCGCCTCCCGGACCGCCTTCCAGGGCTCGGTGAGCTCGACCTCCTCCACGCCCTCCTGTGCGACGAGGAACGCGATCCTCTTTCCATCCAGTGTGCCGGGCATCGCCGGCCTCCTTCCGCTCTGAAGTATTTTCGTTTCGTTGCGGCTACCCAAGCGAGCCTGCCCATAACGGCCGGGCCAGCTGCCGCAGGCGTTACGCCGCGGCCGAGCGGGTAGATCGTCAGCAGGAGGACCGGCGCGACGCTGGTCCCGGAGCGAGAGGAAGGTCCGAGGATGAGCGAGGGAGTCGAAACGGGCACGATCAAGACGAACATCCCGGCGCGGCTGGATCGGCTGCCGTGGTCGCGCTTCCATTGGATGATCGTGATCGGGCTCGGGACCGCCTGGATCCTCGACGGCCTGGAGGTCAACGTCGTCGGCTCGATCGCGGGACGGCTCTCCGAACACGGCGCGGGCACGGGACTGAGCCAGGGGGACATCTCGGGTTGGGCCGCCTCGCTCTACATCGCGGGCGCGTGCGTGGGCGCGCTGATCTTTGGTCAGCTCACCGACCGCTTCGGACGCAAGCGCCTGTTCATGCTCACGCTCGCGATCTACCTCGTGGGTACGGTGCTCACCGCGCTCACCTTCTCGCCCGCCTGGTTCTTCGTCTTCCGCTTCCTCACCGGGATGGGCATCGGCGGGGAGTACTCCGCGATCAACTCTGCGATCGACGAGCTGATCCCCGCCAAACATCGCGGCCGCGTGGACGTCTCGATCAACGGGAGCTACTGGCTCGGCGGCGTGGGCGGCTCGCTGCTCTCCGTCGTGATGCTCAACACCGCGATCTTTCCCACCGATCTCGGCTGGCGGCTCTCGTTCGTGCTCGGCGCGATCATCGGACTGGGCGTGCTGCTCGTGCGGCGCAACGTGCCCGAGAGCCCGCGCTGGCTGTTCATCCACGGCCGCGAGGAAGAGGCGGAGGAGATCGTCTCTGACATCGAACGCCAGGTGAAGGATTCGACCGGCGGCGAGCTGCCCGAGCCCTCCGATGAGGAGCTCACGGTGCACCAGCGCAAGACGATCCCGCTGCCGCTGATCATCCGCTCGGTCGTGAGCATGTACCCGCGGCGCACGATCCTCGGCCTCTCGCTCTTCATCGGGCAGGCCTTCCTCTACAACTCCGTGCTCTTCGGGTTCGGCGCGCTGCTCGCGACCTACTTCCACACCGCCTCGGGCGACGTTCCCTACTTCATCGCGATCTTCGCCGTCGGCAACTTCGCGGGGGCGCTCCTGCTCGGACCTCTGTTCGACACGATCGGGCGCAAGCCGATGATCGCGGGGACCTACATCCTCTCCGGGGTGCTGCTCGTGATCACCGGGCTGCTCTTCAAGTCCCACGATCTGGGCGAAGTGAGCTTCGAGGTGTGCATCTGCGTGGTCTTCTTCTTCGCCTCCGCCGGGGCGAGCGCGGCCTACCTCACGGTCTCCGAGGTCTTCCCGATGGAGACGCGTGCGCTCTGCATCGCGGTCTTCTACGCGGTCGGCACGGGCATCGGGGGAGTGATCGGCCCGCAGGTCTTCAACCGCCTGGTCGAAAGCGGCAGCTACCAGCAGGTCTTCCTCGCCTTCGCCCTCGGCGCGGCGATGATGATCATCGGCGGCGTCGCCGAGCTCTTCCTCGGCGTCAAGGCGGAGGGGGAAAGCCTCGAGTCGATCGCAAGGCCGCTGACCGTTGCCGACACCCATCGGCGCAACGCCTGCGGCGGCCGCCGCGGGCTGAGAGGGCGCACCACGGGAAGCGCCCGCCCGGCGAACGGGCGCCCGTCTGAGGGGCCTCGCGCGCCCGCGCGGCGCAGTGCGGGCCGTGCTCAGCCCACGGGCCCTGGGTGCTCCGCGAGCCGCGCGCGGGCCGCGGCGATCTCGCGCTCCGCATCGGCGCGTGAGCCCCAGCCGCCGATGCTCACCTCCTTGCCCTCGAGGTCCTTGTAGATCGAGAAGAACTGCTCGATCTCCTGGCGCAGGAGCTGGGGCAGGTCGTCGAGCTCTTCGTGGCCGTTCCAGTAGGGGTCGTGCAGCGGCACGCAGATGATCTTGTCGTCGATCCCCTTCTCGTCGCGCATCTCGAACATCCCCACGGGCTTGACCGGGATCAGGCAGCCCGGGAAGGTCGGCTCGTAGAGGCACACGAGCGCGTCGAGCGGATCGCCGTCCTGGCCGAGCGTGCCGCGCAGGTAGCCGTAGTCGGTCGGGTAGGTCGCCGCGCTCATCAGCAGCCGGTCGAACTTCACGCCTCCGAGCTGCGGGTCGTACTCGTACTTGTTGCGGCTCCCCTTGGGGATCTCGACGACGCAGACGAGATCGGGGTGGGGCTCTTCGCTCACGGCGGTGAGGCTACCCGAGCGCGACGCGCTCGGGCGCGGCGGCGCCGAGTGCGGCACGCAGTACCCCGGCCATCTCCGCAACCGCCTCGCGCGTGCCGCTGTGCCCGAGGGTCACGTTCGTGAACCCGTGCACGTAGCCGGGATGACGGCGCAGCGTGACGGGCACACCGGCCTCGGCCAGGCGCCTGGCGTAGGCCTCGCCCTCGTCGCGCAGCGGGTCGAAGCCCGCGGTGACCACGAGCGCGGGTGCGAGCCCCGCGAGGCTCTCCGCACGCAGCGGTGAGATGCGCGGGTCGGCGCGCTCAGCGTCGCCGATGAAGTTCTCCTCATACCAGTCCATGTTCTCCTTCGTGAGCAGGTAGCCCTCGGCGAAGTCCACCCGCGAGGCGGAGACCTCGAGACAGTCCGTCACGGGGTAGATCAGGAGCTGGAAGGCGGGAGGAACGGGATCGCTCGCCGCGAGCTGCGCGGTGACCGCGGCCAGGTGTCCTCCCGCGCTGTCCCCCGCGAGCGCGATCCGCGCGGGGTCGACGCCGAGCTCACCCGCGCGGGCGCCGGCCTCGCGGAAGGAGGAGAGCGCGTCCTCGATCGCGGCGGGGAAGGGGTGCTCGGGGGCGAGCCGGTAGTCGACGCTCAGCACGCGCGCTCCGGTGCGCAGGGCGAGTGTCCGGCAGAGCTCGTCGTGTGTGTCGAGGTCGCCCACGACCCAGCCGCCGCCGTGGAAGTAGAGCACCAGCGGACCGGGCTCGCGGCTCGCCTCCGCGGGTACGTAGAGGCGTGCGGGGAGCGGTGTGCCCGCGCCCGCGAGCGTGAGCGGGCGCACCTCGGCGAGCTCGGCGGGCGTGCCCGCGACGAGGTAGACGGAACGGCGGAGTTGGGCCCGCGCCTGCTCCGGTGTGAGCAGCCGAAGTGGCGGCAGCGGGTCGCGTTCGGACAGCCTCAGCAGCACCTGCGTGTCGAGGTCCAGGCGCTGGGAGTCCCGTTCGATCGGCGCGCCCGCGATCCGTCGCTTGAGCGCTGTGGGCAAGGAGAAGAGGACGCGCAGGGCCGCGCGCTCGATGCGTTCGCGCGGGCCCGCGCCGGCAGCGCTCATCGGCCGAGCCGTACGGGCAGCGTCTTGAGCTGGTTGATCCACGGTGAGAGCGCGTACTGGGGCTCTCCCGCAAGCGCGATCCGCGGGAAGCGCGCGAGCGTCTCCTCGAACATCACCTGCAGCTCCAGGCGCGCGAGCGCGGTGCCGAGGCAGAAATGCCGCCCGCCCGCGCCGAAGGCCTGGTGCTCGCTCTCGCGTCCCACGTCGAAGCGGTCGGGCTGCTCGTAGACCGCCTCGTCGCGGTTCGAGGAGGCGTACCACATCACCACCTTCTCGCCGCGGCGGATCCTCTGACCGCCGAGCTCGGTGTCGCGTGTGGCGGTGCGGCGGAAGTGCGCGAAGGCGGGATACATGCGCAGCGACTCCTCCACGAGCCCGCCGATCGCCTCGGGCTCGGAGAGCACGATCGCGCGCTGCTCATCGTCTTCCATCAAGGCGCGCATCCCACTGCAGTAGGTCGCCTTCGTCGAATCGTTACCCGCGGCGACGAGCAGCACGAAGCCCATCACGATCTCCGGCTCGGTGAGCCGCTCCCCTTCGACCTCGGCGTGCACGAGCACGCTCGTCAGATCGTCGGTGGGGTGCTCGCGGCGGGCGGCGATCAGCTCGCTGCAGCGCGCGAAGATCTCCGGCATTTCGCGCTTGGCCACGGACTCGGGGCCATCCGGGTTGAGGTCCCGGTCGCCCGCCCCCATCGTTGCGTTCATCAGCCGCGCCCAGACCGCGTCGTCCTCCGGCGGGATGCCCATGAAGCTGCCGATCACGCGCGAGACGATCGGCTGCGCGACCTCGCTGACGAGGTCGCAGTCCTCCCGAGCGGGCGGCCCGTCCAAGCGGTCGAGCGTGGAGCGCGCGATCGCGCGGATCGCGTGCTCGTGCGCGGCGATCCGCTTCGGGGTGAAGCCGCGTTGGAAGAGCGCCTTCAGCCGGTCGTGCTTGGGCGGGTCCATGCCGATGAACATCGCGCGGACGAGCTCGAGCGGCATCACCGCACCGGTCAGCGCGGTGATCCCTCCGAGTTCGGAGGAGTAGGTCTCCCAGTCGCGGGACACCGCCTGGACGTCCTCGGCGCGCGTGATCGACCAGAACCCGTCCTGCTCGGGGAACTCGGGGATCCCGGCCGACCAGTGCACCGGGCAGCGCCCGCGCAGCTCGCGAAAGAGCTCGTGCGGCGGCCCGTCCTGCCAGCGCGAGGTCTCGATCACGAGCACGTCCTCGAGCCCTTCGCCCGTGCCTGCGAGGCTGCTGGTCCGCTCCGCCATCCCCGATCTCCTCCGCTCGCGAGTGCTCGCCCGATGCTAGCGCCGAGGCTCGCTCAGCGCCGCGCCGCGCCGGCCTTCGGGCTCCCCTTTGCACGTCGTCGACGCGCGGGCGGGCGGGCGCGCTCGATCGCCACCTCGATGCCGTCGAGTAGCTGCTCGAGCCCGTGCTCGAAGCGGGCGGGATCGTCGATCGTCTCCATCACGATCTGTGTCGCAGCGGCGGGATCGGGCTCTTCGAGCTCCTCGTTCATCAGTCGTTGGATGTGGGGGAACTCGCCGCTGTGCAGCTCTCGTTGGAAGAAGTCGATCGCCATCTCGCGCCAGACGGGCGGCTCGTCGGCGTAGTCCCCGGTCCAGTCGATGTTCTCCCGCATCGCGTAGCCGATCACGAACTCGTCGACGAGGCTCAGGACGTGGAGACGCTCAGCGACCGGAAGGCCCGTCCCGCTGACGGCCTGCAGCGACTGCTCGAAGTGGCGGATCCCGTTCGGGCCGATCGCTGTGTCGCCGATCCGCTCGAGCGTCCAGCGGTGGCGCGCGAAGGCCCGACGCGAGCGGCGCGCGATCGTCGCGAGCGCGGCTCGCCAATCCGCGGGCAGCTCCCCCTCGGGCACCAGCACCTCGCCCATCACCGCGTCGTGCATCAGCGTCACAAGCTCGTCCTTGCTGCGTACGTAGTGGTAGAGCGTCATCGTCCCTGCGCCGAGCGACTGCGCCACGCGCCGCATCGAGACGGCATCGAAGCCCTCGTGGTCGGCGATCGCGATCGCGGCTGCGGTGATCTGCGCCCAGGAGTGGGTGGGGCGGCGGCTGCTCGGCTCGCCGCGCAGCCAGATCAGCTCGTGCCCGGCGGGAGGTCGGGGGTCGCGCGACATCTCGTACAGCGTACTGCTATGGTCGTGGTACGACGTACCAATACGACACTCCCGTGAGATGAGCGAACACTCCGACACCCCCGCGATCTGGACCGAAGGCCTGGGCAAGCGCTACGGCGAGCAGTGGGCTCTGCGCGACTTCGATCTCGAGGTCCGCGCGGGCAGCGTGCTCGGCCTGCTGGGCCACAACGGCGCGGGCAAGACGACCGCGATCAGGATCCTGACGACGCTCGCGCTTCCCACCGCAGGCAGCGCACGGGTTGCGGGGTTCGACGTCGTCGCCGCTCCGGGGGACGTCCGCCGGCGGATCGGCCTGACGAGCCAGACGGCGACGGTCGACGGCCTGATGAGCGCGCAGGCGAACCTCGAGATGATCGGCCGTCTCTACCACCTGCCGCGTGCGACCGCGCGTCGCCGCGCGGTCGAGCTGCTCGAGCGGCTGAGCCTCGCGGACACGGGTTCGCGGCTCGTGCGCGACTTCTCCGGCGGCATGCGCCGGCGCCTCGATCTCGCCGCGAGCCTGGTGGCCTCACCGCCTGTGCTGTTCCTCGACGAGCCCACCACGGGCCTGGACCCGGAGAGCCGCTCGCAGCTCTGGGAGCTGCTGCGCGAGCTCGTCGCGGAGGGCGCGACGCTGCTGCTCACGACGCAGTACCTCGAGGAGGCCGACCGCCTCAGCGACGACATCGTCCTGCTCGAGCGCGGCCGCGTCGCCGCGACGGGGACGCCGGTCGAGTTGAAGGCCGCGCACGGCGGCGAGCGCATCGAGGTCGTGCTCGCCGAGCCCGGCCAGGTGCATGCGGCCTCCGAGGCGCTCGCACCGTTCGCGGAGGGGGCGCTCAGCAACGATCCCGAGCGCCTGCTCGTGACCGCCCCGGTGGCGCCGGGGGCGCGGCTGATCGAGGTCGTGCGCGCGCTCGACGAGGCCGGTGTCGAGGCGACCGACGTGCACCGCCGCGAGGCGACGCTCGACGACGTCTTCCTCTCGATCACCCGCGAGGCGGGCGCGCAGGAGGCGTTCGCGCGATGAGCACGATGCTCGCCACCGCCGAGGCGCGCGAGCGCAGCGCCGTCGCGGATCTGCTCGCGGACAGCTTCGTGATCGCTCGGCGCAGCCTCGCGCACATCCGCCAGATCCCGGAGAAGCTGCTCGACGTGACCGTCCAGCCGTTGATGTTCGTCGTCCTCTTCGCCTTCGTCTTCGGCAAAGTGATCGCGATCCCCCACGGCAACTACCGCGAGTACCTGATCGGCGGGATCCTCGTGCAGACGCTCGGCTTCGGCATCTTCGGGCCCGCGACCTCGATGGCGACGGACCTCGGCGAGGGCATCCTCGACCGCTTCCGCTCGCTGCCGATGCACCGTTGGGCGTTCCTGCTCGGGCATCTGATCGCGGAGTTCGCGGCCTCGCTGCTCGCGATCACGGTGATGGTCGTGAGCGGGCTGATCGTGGGCTGGCGCATCCAGGGAGACGCGCCCCACGCGATCGCCGCCTTCGGGCTGCTCGCGCTGCTCGCGGTGACGATGCTCTGGCTGGGGACGCTGCTCGGCGTGGTCGCGCGCTCCCCCGACGTGGTCACGGGCATCGGGTTCCTCACGATCTTCCCCTTGACCTTCGTGGCCACGACCTTCGTGCCCGCCGCGGGCCTACCCGACGGGCTGCGTCAGTTCGCCGAATACAACCCGATCAGCTGCTGGGCGGCAGGGATCCGCGGCCTCTTCGGCAACCCCACCGCGACGCCCGCCCACGCGGCCTGGCCACTCGAGCACGCGGTGCTCGCCTCCGTGCTCTGGTGCCTCGCGCTGATCGCGATCGTCGCGCCGATCACGCTCGCCGCCTTCCGGCGGCGGACGACGGGCTGAGCCGCGCGCTCAGCCTTCGGGGCTGGTGTCGATCGCGACGTAGGAGTAGTTGCCCGGGTAGCCGTCCTTGCTCGTCCTGACCATCCCCGGGCAGCCGTCGCGCAGGTCCTCGCAGTCCCACTGCTGCCCGCCCTTGAGGTGGATGTCCAGGCGTGAGAGGTAGTAGAAGGAGAACGCGTTGCCGTCCCCGCGCGGGTCGATCGCGGCCTCCACGGGGTCTTCGCGCCAGCGCTCGGTGAGCAGCCGCTTGTCGGCGGAGCCCTGGTGCTTGAGGTACTTGTCGAACCACGCCGAGGTGTACCAGTCGATCTCGTCGGGCCCGCGCAGCGAGGCGCCGAACGCCTGGTTGGGGATGAAGCTGAAGTCCAGATGCGAGCCGCCGCGGATGATGATCTCGCCGCTGTCCACGCCCGCTTCGCTGTAGGCGAGCGACTCCTTGGACTTCGCGAGCGGTTCGGGCAGCCCGGTGTTCGGCAGCGGCGGCAGGCCGTAATCCGCGGACATGCCGAGGCCCGGCTTCGTGATCGGCACGACGGTGCGCGCGTTCGGGTCCGAGGGGCACGGCTTCTCGCCGATCGAGCTCATCGGCGGGGTGCCGCCCTGCTGGCTGGGCACCGAGCCCGCTTCCGGGCCCGGTCCGCCGAGGTTGTCCCAGGCCACGACGGCCTTCACGCGTGGGTCCCACTGCGCGATGTAGGAGACGCCCGCCGCGCCGTAGGAGTGGCCCGCGAGCCCGATCTCCGATGTCTTCAGCTGCTTGTAGAAGGGGTCGTAGGCCGTGTCGAGCCCCGCCGCCACGCGTTCGTTCTGCTTGGCCGCGTGGCTCGTGCCCGTTTCGCAGCTGGGCACGGGCTCGTAGGGGTGCTTGGCGGAGGAGAGCAGGAAGTCGATCGCGTCCTCGGTGCCGTCGTAGAAGGGGCGCCCGTCGCTCTGCGCGGGCACGCCCTCCGTTTCGTCGGGAGCCTGACCGAGCGTGTCGCTCTGCCCCTGTCCCTGCGGATCGAAGGTGAGGACGATGTAGCCGTCCTTCGCGAGCGCCTGCGCGGCGTACCAGTACATCTGTTCATCGGCCTGCACGGAGCCGTCGGTGATCACGATCCCGGGCCGTTTCTTCGGCCCCGCCTTCGTCGCCCAGAGCCGGCCCGAGAGCGTGGCCCCGTCGCGGGCGGTGAAGAGCACCTTCTGCACGAGCCCCTCGCCGTTCTTCTGCCAGTCGTAGAGGCGCACGTCCCCGGCGCAGCCGTTGCCTCCGTTCCAGCAGAGATCGTCGCTGAACAGCCGCCCCGGGTCGGCCGCCTCCTCGGAGAGCGCTTCGGTCAGGTTGAGCGCGCTCTGTTCGGTGAGCTGCGCCTGGTATTCGGGCGTGTCGTAGATCGTCTGGCGCTCCTGCGTGATCGCGAAGTTCTGCGCCTCCAGCGCAGGTTCGAACGTGGTCGGCGGCGCTGCGCTCGCGCTCGGTGCGAGCACGGTCGCGACAACCGTCATGGACGCCAGCACCCCGCCAACGAGCTTCCGCATCAGATCCTCCGAGTGTCCCGTGCCCCGCCCCAGGCGCGGAATACCCGGCGCACGCGACGGATAAACCGAATCGGGTTCGGCTCAGAGCTCGATCGCGCGCATGACGTGCTCGTCGGGCAGCTTCTCGACGATCCGCCAGAGGATCGCGCGCTCTTCGGCCTGCTCGCGCTGGAGGTCGTTGATCAGCAGCCGCACGGCGCTGTGCGCGATCTTCATCTGCGGCGGGCTCAGCGCGAGCGTGACGCGCCCGCGCTCGTCGGCGGGCCCGTCGAGCAGCGCGAGCAGCTCGCGCGCGATCGCGCGGATCTGCGGCTCGTGAGCCTCATCGGCGATCAGCAGCCGCACCGCGGAGCCGGCCACGGCGACCTCGTCGGACTCGAGCAGCAGGTGGTAGTCGGGAGGCCGCTCGGCAGGCGCGCTCATCGCCGCCCCGCGCTCACTGAGCCACCGCGCCGGCGGGTGGCTCGCTGCCGGAGCCCGTGCGCTCGCGCTGGGCGCGGGCGAGGCGCCCGCCGAGGGCGCAGAGGAACATGCCGATGATCGCGGTGACCACGGCGAGCAGCGGCGGGAAGGAGCCGAGCGAGACTTTCGCGTGGGTGCCCGCGATCGCGTGGGCGACGAGCAGCGCCGTGCCGTAGATCGCGCCGGAGACCAGACCGCGGTCCGCACCGCCCCAACCGTCGAGGTGCTCGAAGCCGGAGACCACGCTGCCGAGACCGGCCACGACAGCGATGATCCAGTAGCCCGCGACGGACGCGCCGATCAGCACGCCCGCGCCCGCGCCGACGATCGCGGGGATGATGCCCCCAAGCACGATCTGGACTGGTCGCGAGCGATCTCTGAACAGCACTGGCTGCAGCATCCGTGTCCTCTCTCCCTCGAGGTCGCCAGGAATGTATCTAACGGCGCGAACGCGGTGTCATACCCTGGACGCCAGCGATGAGCGAGCCACTGCGACTCTCGATCCTCGATCAGTCCCCCGTCGCGGAGGGCTCGACCGGCGCGCAGGCGCTGCGCAACACGATCGACCTCGCGCGCCTCGCCGACGAGCTCGGCTATCACCGCTACTGGGTGGCCGAGCACCACGGCGGGCCGATGCTCGCGGGGCCCAGCCCCGAGGCGCTGATCGGCCCGATCGCCTCCGCGACCATGCGCATCCGCGTGGGCAGTGGAGGGGTGATGCTGCCGCATTACAGCCCCTTCAAGGTCGCCGAGACCTTCAGCCTGCTCGCGGGGCTCTATCCGGGCAGGATCGACCTCGGTCTCGGCCGTGCGGCGGGGACCGACCCGATGACCACCTTCGCGCTGCAGCGCGACCGCCGCCAGGCCGCACCGGACGACTTCCCCCAGCAGCTCGCGGAGCTGCTCGCCTACCTGGAGGACCGGCTGCCCGCCGACCATCCCTTCGCGCGTCTGGGCTCGGCGCTGCCGGGCCGCCCGGAGAAGCCCGAGCCGTGGCTGCTCGGGTCCTCGATGCAGAGCGCGCTGTGGGCGGCCGAGCTCGGCCTTCCCTATGCGTTCGCGGACTTCATCAACCCGAAGGGCGCCGAAGCGGCGAAGGTCTACCGCGAACGCTTCGCCGAGCACGAACACGCGGGCCATCCGCGGACCGCGGTTGCGGTCTGGGCGATCTGCGCGGAGAGCGAAGAGCGCGCACGTCAGATCGCGGCGAGCGGCCGGATGGCCTTCACGCTGCTGCGGCAGGGCCGGTTGATAGCGGTGCCGCCGCCCGAGCGCGCCGAGCGTTTTCTCGCCGCGCAACGCGAGCAGGGCGCCTCGACCCCGGGGGGCGAGCGGCGTGCGCTGCTCGGCGCGCCCGACACGATCGCCGAGCAGATCCGCGAGGTCGTGGCGGAGTACGGAGCGCAGGAGGCGATCGTGGTCTGCATCACCTACGACCACGGCGAGCGTCGCCGCAGCTACGAGCTTATCGCCGAGGCCTTCGAGCTCACCGCCGCCGCCGCGCGCTGAGCGGCGTTCGCAGCCTCCGCGCGGGCTCACGCCAGAGCGTCTCGGGCGCGCACCCGCCGCGTGTGCGCAGGTAGGGTCAGCCCATGGCGGGGCCGGTGGCGATCAGGAGGGCGCGAGAGCAGGACATCCCCACGCTCGCGGGTGTGCTCGCCCGCGCCTTCTTCGACGATCCCGTGGCGAGCTGGGCGTGGAAGCCCGATCGGCTGCGGCCCGCCGCGCTGGAGCGCTTCCAGGCCACGCGGATGCGTCAGCTGATCGGCCACGATGAGGTGTGGTGCTCGGAGGACCTCTCCTGCGCGGCGCTCTGGGCGCCGCCCGGTCACTGGCACTCCTCGCTGCGTGAAGTGGCCGCGCTCGTCCCCTGCTTCAACCGGCCGCGCCTGTTCGCGCGGATGCCCCTCGTCGCGCTGGGTTGGGAACTGCTCGAGCGCGGCCATCCGCGCGAGCCCCACTACTACCTCGCGGTGCTCGGCACCGACCCGCCCGCGCAGGGCCGCGGCACCGCCTCGGCCGTGCTGGGCGGCGTGCTGGAGCAGTGCGACCGCGACGGCGTCGCGGCCTTCCTCGAGTCCTCGAAGGAGAGCAACATCGCCTACTACGCGCGCCATGGGTTCCGCGTCACCGAGGAGGTTCGCCTGCTGCGCGGGCCCTCGATGTGGCGCATGTGGCGCGATCCGCGCTGAGGCCTGGAGCTCGGGCGCCGGGCGCCCCGCGCAGACCGCCTCGGACCGCTCGATTCGCGACCGAGTGATCCGGAACGGGGGGTGGTGCGCAAACAGTGTTGTACTGGCCGCGCCGTGGGGCGTCGTGGCCGCAGATCACGACCCAGGCGGTGAAGACGTGGATTACCAGATCAACATTGCTGAGATCGACACGGACGGAGCGGTGCAGGAAGCCGCAGAGGCCGTCTCAGGCGACACTCGGCTCAGCTTCCTCAAGAAGGCCGGCGTGGCCGGTGGCGCAGCCGTCAGCGGCGGCGCAATCCTCTCGGCGCTCGCGCCGAGCGCTTTCGCGGCTACGCAGCACGGCCGTCCCCCGGCGGCCTTCGGCAAGGGCGACGTTGGCATCCTCAACTACGCGCTCACGCTGGAGTACCTCGAGGCAGCGTTCTACAACGGCGCGACCGCGGCGAACCTGCCGCTCAGCGCTCAGGCCGCGGCGTTCCTGAAAACGGTCACGGTCGACGAGAACGCGCACGTCGCGTTCCTCAAGAAGGGCCTCGGCAAGAAGGCCGTGAAGGAACCGAAGTTCGACTTCAAAGGCACGAACACGAACGCGGAAATGTTCATGAAGACCGCACAGGTCCTCGAGAACACCGGCGTTCACGCCTACTCCGGTCAGGCGCTGAACATCACGACGCCGGCCTACGTGAAGGCCGCAGTCTCGATCCTCACGATCGAGGCCAGGCACGCGAGCGTGATCGGGCTGCTCAACGAAGGCGCCGCCCCGAGCGGCAAGGAAATCGCCCCGAACGGCCCGTTCGACACTCCCCTCACCGCTGCGCAGGTACTCACCGCGGTAAAGGGCACGGGCTTCATCACCGGCTGAGGCCGAACGAACCGCTGACTCTCCACCACCGGCGGCGGGGCCTCGCGTCCCGCCGCCGGTGTGCGTTCTGCCCAGTCCTCTTTCAGATCAGAAGTGATCCGAAAGGGGCCGTGTTGCGAACAGAGACGTAACTGGATCGCCCGAATGTGACCGGCGGCCCTGGAGCGCAACGCGCAGATGGATGGCCGACGGTCGTCCGTGAACGACAACAGCGAGGTAACTCACATGTCAACTGAACGAACGGACACCTCGGAGCAGACGCCCACGGGCCTCGTCGAGCGCCTCGTGCGCGACGACGTGGACCGCAAGCGCTTTCTGAAGATGGCGGGCACCGGGGCCGCGGCGAGCTTCGGCGCATTCGTGCTCGCGGCCTGCGGCAGCAGCAGCAAATCCTCCTCGACCACGACCGCCGCCTCGACCGCGGCGAGCACTCCCGCTTCCTCCGAAAGCGGCGACGTGGCGATCGCGAACTACGCGCTCACGCTCGAGTACCTCGAGACCGAGTTCTACGAAAAGGTCGTGGCCTCGGGCTTCTTCAACGGCGCGACGGCAAGCCTGATCAAGAGCTTCGCCGAGCAGGAGAAGACCCACGTCGAAGCGCTCAAGGGCGCGGTGAGCAAGCTCGGCGGCAAGCCCGCCGAACAGCCGATGGGCAAGTTCCCGATCGAAAACGCCAAGCAGGTCGCGGAACTCGCCTACACGGTCGAGAACCTCGGCGCATCGGCCTACCTCGGCCAGGCGGCGAAGATCCAGAACACCGAACTGCTCGCGGCAGCGCTCGCGATCCACACGGTGGAGGCCCGTCACGCGGCCACGCTCGGCACGCTCGTCAAAAAGTCCCTCACCCCCGACGGAGCGTTCGCGAAACCCGCGGACATGTCAACCGTGCTGGCCGCCGTCAAACCCTTCCTGGCCTAAACGCCGGTTCTTCAGAAAAGGAGCAGACATGTCACAGATCGACATTCACACCGGCGCCGAGTCCCCTGGGCTCGATGCGATCGAGATTCAGGGGATGACGCGGGCGAGCTTCCTGCTGAAGGGCGCGCTCGGCGCAGGCGCCCTCTACGGGGTCGGCGCTGTCACCCCGTTCGTCTCCGCGGCCTTCGCGGAAGGTGAAATGGGCGACGTCGAAATCCTCAACTTCGCGCTCACGCTCGAGTACCTCGAGGCGGACTTCTACAACGTGAAGGGCAAGGAAGTCGGGCTCAAGGGCACGGCGAAGAGCTACGCCAAGACGTTCGGCGAAGAGGAGTCCGACCACGTCAACGCGCTCGCGGCGACGATCAAACAGCTCGGCTCCAAGCCGGTTGCCAAACCGACCTTCGCCTTCCCAGCGACGGACGAAAAGTCGTTCCTCTCGCTCGCCTCCGTGCTCGAGAACGCAGGCGTCGGCGCCTACAACGGCGCGGCGCCCTCCCTCAAGAGCAAGGAAGTGCTCGCCGCTGCCGGCGGGATCGTGCAGATCGAGGCGCGACACGCCGCGGGGATCAACCTCCTGATCGGCATGAGCCCGACGCCCAACCAGGGCTTCGACCGGCCGCTCACCAAGGCCCAGGTGCTCGCGAAGGCCGGTCCGTTGATCAAGAAATAGACGCATCGCCGTGGGGTCGCCGGTGATCCACCGGCGGCCCGCGGCCGTAGAAGAGACAGACAGCAAGAAAAGCTGACAGGGCGAGCCTCTCCGGCGCGCCGACCGAAACTTAGGAGGGCACCGACATGGGCCTCGACAATCCGATTCACATCGCATTCCTTCTGATCGTCCTGCTGATGGTCTTCGGCGCCAAGCGCCTCCCCGAGATGGGCAAATCGCTCGGCTCGGGCATGCGTGGCTTCAAGGACGCGCTGAGCCCAGACGCTCCGAGCGCCCACGCGGCACTCGAGACGGCACCCGCGCAGCCGGTCGCCGCCCCGGTGGTCGTGCACAGCGACGAGCGGGAGCGCGCCGCCGCTTAGGTGGCGACTGCCGGGGCGTAGGATGCGTCCTTCGGGTGGCCACGGATCGGCCCGCCGACACTCGTCGGCGGGGTCGCGGTCCGTTGATCCGGCAGCGAGTTTCTGCCGTAAGGGACACAGGTATGTTCAATCCTCTGCGATCAGCGCATGGAGAGCGCTCGGCCGGACACCTCCAAGTGCTCGCCGACGAGGAGCTCATGCAGCTCCTCTACAGGGGCAACGCGGACGCGTTCGAGGTCATCTATGACCGCCACGCGGACGCAGCCTTCTCGCTCGCTATGCGCATGTGCCACCAGCGCTCGCTCGCCGAGGACGTGGTGCAGGAGGCCTTCCTCTCGCTCTGGCGCAGCGGAGCGCGCTATGACCGCAACCGGGGCAGCGTCCGCACGTGGACGCTGGGGATCGTGCACAACCGTGCGATAGATGCGCTGCGTCGCAAGGCCGTGCGCGACCGCGGGATCGTCGACGACGAGGGCATCGAGGAGCGCGTGCCCGCGCGCGAGCGCACCGAGCTCGAGTTCGCACGCCGCGACGAGGCGCGTGAGATCCGCGACGCGCTCCAGCAGCTTCCCGCAGAGCAGAGCCGGGTAATAGAGCTTGCGTACTTCGGCGGCCTGACCCACCACGAGATCGCGGAGAAGATCGGTGCGCCGATCGGCACGATCAAGGGCAGGATGCGCCTAGGCTTGGCGAAGATGCGACTCGCCCTCGGAGAGGGCGCCGCGGAGGTCACGGAATGAGCGAGACGAACGAGATCTACGAGGGATGCGGCGAGGACGCCGCTCCCTATGTGCTCGGCGCGCTGAGCGACGCAGAGCACGTCGCCTTCCTCGCCCATCTGCAGACCTGCGCCTCCTGCCGCGAGGAAGTGGCGGGCCTGCAGGTCGTCGCGAACGCGCTGCCCGCGGCGGTGCCTCAGCGCACCGCGCCCGCTTCGCTGCGTGGCCGGGTTCTTGCCACGGTGCAGGCCGAGGCCGAGCTGCGGAACGCGAGCGCCCGTCAGCGCCGACCCGGCAGGCGCACCGCGCGCGGGCGCCTCACCTTGCCGCTCGCCTTCGGCTCGCTCGCCGCGACCGCGGCGGTGGTCGTGCTCGCCCTGATCGTGCTCGGCGGCTCCTCCGGCGGGGGCACCCGCGTGATCCGCGCTGAAGTCAGCGCGCCCGCGGCGAGCGCCACGCTGAGCGTGAGCTCCGACCACGGGACGTTGAAGATGGCACGCATTCCGAAGACCGCACCCGGCCGCGTCTATGAGGTCTGGATCAAACGTGCCGGGTCGCCGCGCCCGACCGATGCGCTCTTCACTGTCAGCCGTGAAGGCACAGCGACCGTCGGCGTGCCCGGTGATCTGAAGGGCGCCACCGCGGTGATGGTCACCGCCGAGCCCGACGGGGGCAGCCCGGTGCCCACGAGCGCGCCGGTGATCGTCGCGAAGCTCAGCTAGCGCGCGCGGGCTTCGGCGAGGCGCAGCCGCCGGCCCCCCGCCTCGACGAGGTCGCCCGGGTGCAGCTGGCGCCCGCGGCGGGTCTCGCGCTCGCCGTTGACGAGCGCGGGCTCGGCGGCGAGCAGCGCGCGCGCCTCGCTGCCGCTGTCGGCGATCCCGGCGAGCTTCAGCAGCTGCCCGAGCCGGATCGTCTCGCCGCGGATCTCGATCTGCTCGCTCACGCGGGTGCGCGCCGTGCTGAGAGCGCGCGCCTCTCGCTCATGCCGCGCGCCGGCTCTGCAGCTCGCGGGCGGCGATCTCGTGGTCGACGATCCGAGCGGGGTAGTCCAGGCCGCGGCGCTCGCGCGCGGGCAGCCGCCAGGGTTCGTGTACCGCGCGACCCGCGACAGAGGCGAGCTCCGGGAGGTGGCGGCGGACGTAGTCGCCCTGTGGGTCGAAGCGCTGCGCCTGGCGAAGCGGGTTGAGCACGCGGTTCGGGCGCGTGTCGTTGCCCGTCCCCGCGACCCACTGCCAGTTGCCCACGTTGTTCGCCACGTCCGCGTCGGCGAGCAGCGATGCGAAATGAGCCGCCCCGGTGCGCCAGTCGAGGTAGAGCGTCTTGGTCAGGAACGAGCCCACGATCAGCCTCGCACGGTTGTGCATGAAGCCCTCCGAAGCGAGCTGGCGCATCCCCGCGTCCACGATCGGGTAGCCCGTGAGGCCTGCGCGCCAGGCATCGGCGTCCTTGCGCGAGCGCCGCCAACGGTCGCCTCTGGGGCGGTAGTCCTCGCGGGGCAGTCGCGGGCGGTCGGCGAGCACCTGGCGGTGGAAGTCGCGCCAGCAGAGCTGGCGCACGAAGTCCTCCGCGCCCTTGCGTCCGCGGGCCCGCTCGAGCACGGTGCGCGCGGAGAGGCAGCCGAAGTGAAGCGGCGCGCTGAGTCCCGAGGTCGCCTCGCCGGGGAGGTCGTCGTGGCGCTCGCCGTAGTCCGAGAGGCCCGCTCCGAGCCAGCGCGTCAGACGCTTGGTGGCTGCGCGCTCTCCTCCCTCCTGCAGGTCCTCGGAAGGAGTGCCCTTCCGGCTCAGCGTCCGCAGTGAGGGAAGCCGCATCGCGGGGAGCCCGCTCGGCGTGCGCAGCGATCGCGGCGTGGGCGCGGCGGGCGGAGTCGGCCGGGCGCTCCAGACGCGCCAGTAGGGGGTGAACACCCGGTAGTGCCCCCCGCCCGTGGGGGTGAGCTCGCCGGGGGCGAGGACCGAAGGGCCCGCGTGCTCGCGCAGCTCGACGCGCGCGCGGGCGCACTCGCGGGCGAGCCGCTCACGGCGCTTCGCGGCGTAGGGCGTGGCGTCCGCGCTGATGTGGATCCGCTCCGCGTCGTAGCGCCCGGCGAGCCGGAGCGTCTCGCTCACGGGGTCGCCGCGCCGCAGCACGAGGCCGCTCGCCCCGCGCTCGCGCAGCCCCGCGTCGAGGTCGCGCAGGCAGTCGCGCAGGTAGGCAATCCGGTTCGGGCTCGCGCAGCTCGTTTCGAGCAACCGCTCGTCGAGCACGAACAGCGGGATCAGCTCCTCGCTCTCCTCCGCGGCCGCGGCGAGCGCAGCGTGGTCGTGCACGCGCAGATCGCAGGTGAAGAGCACGATCGCGCGGCGGATTCCCATCAGCCACCCCTCTCCCTCTTCTCCTTCTCCTCTTCTGCGAGCGCGAGCCGCAGCGTCTGGTCGAAGGGGGCGGGCTCGATCGGGAAGGCCTCGGCACCCGAACGGTCGCTCACCACGGTCGCGGTTCGCAACCCCTCCACGAGCGGCCGCGCGACGTTCGTGTCGACCGGCGTGACGAGGCCGAGCCACAGCGCGGAGAGCCACGGCGTGATCAGCGGCACGGGCAGCTTCGGGCGCGGGCGCATCCCCATCGCGAGCGCCATCCGGTCGAGCATCTCGGCGTAGGCGAGCACGTCCGGTCCGCCGATCTGGACCTCCCGGCCCCGCGAGGCCTCCACCTCGGGTGCGCTGCGCAGGTACTCCACGACGTCCCCGATCCCGATCGGCTGCGTGTCGGTGCGCAGCCAGCTCGGCGCGATCATCACGGGCAGCCGGCGGACGAGGTAGCGCAGCGTGCGGTAGGACTCGCTCCCCGCGCCGACCACCATCGCCGCGCGGAAGTAGGTCAGCGGCGGCCCCTCTTCCCGAAGCGTGACCGCCGTCTCGTGGCGGCTCTGCAGGTGCTTGGAGGTCGACTCGTCGCCGAGCCCGCCGAGGTAGACGATCCGCTCGACGCCCTCGCGCCGCGCGGTCGCGGCGAAGTTCGCCGCGCCCTCACGCTCGCGCTGCTCGAAGCCCGCCCCGCCCGCCATCGCGTGCACGAGGTAGTACGCGACCTGCGCTCCCTCGAACGCGCCGCTGAGGCTCCTCGCTTCGGTGACGTCCCCGCGCACGAGCTCGCAGCCCGCTTGCTCCAGCGCACGCGCACGCGCGGGCTCGCGGACGAGCGCGCGCACCTCTGTCCCGGAGTCGAGCAGCGCCCGGGCGAGTCTGCCGCCGATGAAGCCCGTGCCGCCGGTGAGTAGAGCGCGCTGCGCGATCAGCCGAGGTTATCCGGCGCAGGCGCCGCGGCGCGCTCGGCGAGATCCGCACCCGTCGTGGTGGTCATCACCTGGGCGGCGCCGCCCCCGATGATGCGCCGGTAGAGCGCGGGGGAGAGCACGCGCAGTGCGGCGGCGAAGCCGTACGGGCGCGGGACGTAACGTTCGGGACGCCGTCCGAGTCCCGCTTCGTAGATCGCCTCGGCCGCGCGCTCGGGTGTGGAGACCATCCGGCGCGTGAGCGCCTTCTCCATCAGCTCGGCCTGCGGGAAGCCCTCGGTCGCGATGAAGCCGGGGAGCACGAGGCCCACGTGGACGCCATGCTCGCGCTCCTCCGCCCAGAGCGAGTCCGACCAGCCCGCGAGCGCGAACTTCGAAGCGCTGTAGGCGCCGCTCCCCGCCCTCGCCACGCGCCCCGCGGTCGAGGACACGTTGACGATCGCGGAGGGCGCACTCGCTCGGAGCAGCGGGAGCAGCGCCTCGGTGAGCCGAACCTGTGCGTCGAAGTTGATCGCCATCGTGCGTCTTACGTTCTCCCACCCGCCCTCCGCGAAGCGCGCGCGCCACGCCGCGCCCGCGTTGTTCACGAGCAGGTCGAGCCGTCCGTGCGTGGACGCAAGCCGGTCGCGCACGAGCGCGGGGGCGTCCTCGTCGAGCAGATCGAGCGAGATCGTCTCCGTGCGCTGCGGCCCGAGCTCCGCGGCGAGCTCGGCGAGGCGGTCCGCGCGGCGTGCGAGCAGCACGAGCGAGGCCCCCGGCTCGCGCGCGAGTCGTCTCGCCGTCGCTTCGCCGATACCGCTCGATGCGCCCGTTATGAGGATCACCGACCCCATCGGGTAGTTAGCCTGTCAGATCGCCCTCCGATGAGCCAGCCGGGACCAACGACCGCGAGCAGCGCCACGCCCCGCAAGCTGGAGGCGCTCGACCTGTTCAGCGGGCTGCCCCGGCGCTACGACGAGCTCTCCGCCGCGCTCAGCTTCTGGCAGGACCCGCGCTGGCGCCGGGCGCTCGTCGACGAGCTCGCCCCCCAGGCGGGGCAGCGCATCCTCGACGTGGCCACGGGCACCGGGATGGTGGCCGCGGAGCTGCTGCGCCGCGCGGATTGCACCGTGGTCGGCCTCGACCAGAGCGAGCAGATGCTCTCTCGCGCCCGCGCTCGCTTCGCGGCGGAGCCCTACGCGGAGGCGCACACCCACGGGCGCGCGCCGCTCGACTCGCCTCCGCGCGTCGAGCTGATCGCGGGGGAGGCCGAGCAGCTGCCGTTCGCGGATCGCTCCTTCGACGCGCTCAGCTTCACCTATCTGCTGCGCTACGTCGACGATCCCCCCGCCACGCTCGCCGAGCTCGCGCGCGTCGTGCGCCCCGGCGGTCGCGTGGCCTCGCTCGAGTTCGGCGTTCCCCCGTTCGCTCCCGCGCGCCTGGCCTGGCGCTTCTACACCGCGGTCGGGCTGCCGGTGCTCGGGCGGATCGCCTCGCCCGAGTGGCAGCGCGTGGGCAGCTTCCTGGGTCCGAGCATTCGCGGCTTCTACGCGCGTCATCCGGTCGAGCAGCTGATCGCCTACTGGCAGGCCGCGGGGCTGCAGGACGTCCGTGTCCGGCGCATGAGCCTGGGTGGCGGCGTCGTGATGTCCGCCACGCGCGCGGGCTGAGGCGGTGACCGCGCCCTCCGGCCGCCCGGCCTTCTACGCGCGAGGCGGGGGCCGGCTCGGCGAGGCGATCACGCTGCTCCACCCGCCGTACACGCTCTGGCATCTGAGCTACTTCGCGCTCGGCGCGGGTCTCGCGCCCCACCTCTACACGGGCAGGCTGCTCTGGGGACTCGGCGCGTTCTTCCTCGCCGTGGGCATCTCCGCCCACGCGCTCGACGAGCTGAACGGCAGGCCGCTCGGGACCTCCTTCAGCGACCGTACGCTGCGCGTGCTCGCCCTCGCCGCCCTGCTCGGTGCGCTCGCGATCGGCGTGGGAGGGGTGCTCACCGTGTCGCTCTGGCTGATCCCCTTCGTGCTCGCCGGAGCAGCGATCGTCCCCGCGTACAACCTCGAGCTCGGCGGTGGGCGCTTTCACGGCGACCGCTGGTTCGCGCTCGCATGGGGGGCTTTCCCCGCCTTCACGGGCTACTTCGTGAACGCGATCTCGATCTCAGCCACCGGGGTGCTGATCGCCGCGGGCTGCATGGCCCTGAGCGGGGCGCAGCGAACGCTGAGCACCGCCGCGCGCGAGCTGCGTCGAAGGACGGTGAGCCTGCAGGGCGTGCGCGAGCGCAGCGACGGCGCGACCGAAGCGCTGAGCGTGGCGGGGCTGCTCGGACCGCTCGACGGCGCGCTCGCGCTGCTCTCTCTGAGCGTGCCGCTGCTCGCCGCCGCGTTGCTCGCGTGGCGCCTTTAGCGGGGTCTCGGCTCAGCGCACGAGGATGTGCGCACCCGGCCCCGGCGTGACCTCGATCGACTCGGGCGGGAGCGGGCGGCCGGGCTCGAGCAGACCGAGTACCGAGCCGCCGAAGCCCCCGCCGATCAGGCGTGCGCCGGCCGCGCCACCGCGCAGCAGCTTCTCGACGGTCGCCTCAACCGCGGGGGTGGAGACCTGGTAGAGGTCGCGCAGGCTCGCGTGCGAGGCGCTGAGCAGCTCGGCGAGCGTGCGCTGGTCGCGCGCGCGCAGCGCGGCGACCGCCGCACGGACGCGCTCGTTCTCTTCGAGCACGTGCCGGGCGCGGCGCTCGAGCGGCTCGGGCAGCGCCGCGATGTCGTCCAGGGTCGCTTCGCGCAGCGTCGAGATGCCGAGCTGCGCGCACGCCGCCGCGCACTCCTCGCGACGCTCGTTGTAGCCCGAGCTCGCGTGGACGTGGCGCTCGCCGGAGTCCGCGATCACGAAGCGCCACCCTTCGAGCGCGAGCGGGACGGGCGTGACGGTGAGGCTCTGGAAGTCGATGCACATCGCGGCGTCGGCCGCGCCGAACAGGCTCGCGAGCTGATCGAGCAGGCCGGTGCGTGCGCCCGCCCAGTCGTTCTCCACCCGCGAGCACAGGCGCGCGAGCGCGACGCGGTCCCCGGGGGCGGTCACCGCCTCGGCTCCGTCGGTCCCGAGCTCGAGCATCGCGAGGCAGAGCGCCACGGTCATCGCCGCCGAGGAGGAGAGGCCGGAGCCGCGCGGCACGCGGCCGGTGATCTCCAGGCGCGCGGGGAGCAGCGGGAACCCCGCCGCGCCGAGCTCGGCGACCGAGCCGTGAACGTACGCGCGCCAGCCCTGCGCCGGGCCCGGGTGCTCCAGCGGGAAGCTGTCGCGCTCGTCGAGGTCCGCGGCGAGTGCCTCGACGAGCGGCTCGCCCCCGTTCAGATCGAGCGCGGCCGCGCGAACCTTCACGCCCTCGGCGATCGCGAAGGGCAGCGCGAGCCCGCCGTTGTAATCGGTGTGCTCGCCGATCACGTTCACGCGGCCCGGCGCGAAAGCGGCGCAGCGCCTATCCGACACGTTCGATCGCGCCGCGCAGCTCAGCCGCGGCCTCCTCGGGGAGCACGTCGCCGATGAAGGTGCCCGCACCCTGCTCGGAACCCGCGAGGTACTTCAGCTTCTCGGCCGTGCGCAGCGGCGGGTAGAACTCGAGATGCAGGTGCCCGCCCGCGCCGCGCTCCGCGGCCGCCCCGGTGGGCGCCTGGTGCATCGCCATCACGTAGGGCATCTGGCGATCGAACAGCGCGTCGTAACCGCGCACGAGCCTGAGCAGCCCCTCGGCGAGCAGCCGCATCTCGCTCGGCTCGCACGCGCTGAGCGAGCGGCGGTGCTCACGCATCACGAGATGGGCTTCGAAGGGCCAGCGCGCGGCCTCGGGCACATAGGCGCTGAGCGCCTCGCTCTCGAAGAGCATCCGTCGCCCGTCCGCGCGCTCGCGCTCGGCGAGCGCGCAGGGCGCGCAGCCGCCCAGCCGCTCGTCCGCTGCGATCTCCAGCGCGGGCACGGGGGGCAGGAAGGGGTATCCGTAGATCTGGCCGTGGGGGTGGTGCAGCGTCACCCCCACCTCGACGCCGCGGTTTTCGAAGATGTAGACGTACTCCACGTCCGTGCGCGCGCCCAGCTCCTCGTAGCGGTTGCGCCACACCCACACGAGCGCCTCCACGCGCTCGATTCCCAGCGCCGCGAGCGAGGAGTCGTGATCTTCGGTGTAGACCACGACCTCCGCCGCTCCGCCCGGGGCCTCGAAGGCGGGGAAGCGGTTGTCGAACACCGCGATCTCGAACTGCTCGACGGGGATCTCGGTCTGCGGGCCGCCGGGCCGGGTCGGATCGAGCGGGCAGTGCGCGCGGTCGGGAAGGAAGGTCCGGTCCTGGCGGTGGATCGCGTAGGCCACGGGCTCACCGCGCAGCTCGTTGAAGCGCAGCTCGCTCATCGCGCTCGGGGCCCGGGGGAGGAGAAGAGGATCAGCGAGCGGCCGTCCTCTTTGCGCACACGCTGAAGCTCCAGCGGCCCGTAGCGCTCGGGGTCGGGATCGGCCGGCGGCGGTGTGGCGGGCTCGCCGGGGATGCTCGAGGTGGGCGCTCCGGAGGGGCCTTGTTTCCCGTCCATGACCCGAGGGTATAGCGAGCCTCGTGGAGGACCCGGGGGAATCCGCCGCGGCTCCGCGCAGGGATCCCGCAAGGAGAGGACCACGGTCCGGCGAATAAGTCGCAGCACGCGAGAAGTTCGAGATGGAGGCGGCCTTGACCCGCGTCCATCGA
>CAVSSW010000002.1:0-39171 GCA_963730755.1 uncultured Solirubrobacteraceae bacterium | reverse complement strand
ATGCGCTCCCCCCTTACTAACACTAGTGTAAGTTAGCGAGGGGGAAAACGAGCCGGGGGCGCCGAGCGCCACTCGGGAAGGGAGCGCCGCGATGACGCAGATCGACCTCAGCCAACTCGACATCACGGAGACCAACCGCGCCGTGCGCGAGCTGATCGCCGTGACCGAGAACGCGCGCCACCGCTACCTGCTCGAAGCCTACGATCTGCATCGCAACCTCGAGCACGCGGGGCGATTCGAGGAGATATTCGCCCCCGAGATGACCGTCGAGCACCCCGTCTACCGCTTCGAGCTCGCCGGCCAGCCGCCGCTGCGGCTCGAAGGGCGCGAGCAGGTCGAACCGGTCTACCGACTCTGGGCGGAGACGAACCAGTCGATCTTCTACACCGAGAGCGAGTCGATCGCGGTCGGCGACTGGCTCGTCGTGAGCACGATGCTCGGCTACCAGCAGGTGCTCGGTTCGGTGCTCAGCGCCGCCGGCGTGGAGGCCGACGAGGACGCCATGTACCTGCAGCGCGGCCGTGTCGCGATGATCTGGCCATATGACGAGCGCTGCCGCCTCGTCGGCGAGAACGTCTGGGAGTACGAGCAGAGCGAGCACGAGCTGATCCGGCTCGACTCCGAGCAGGTCCTCACAACCGAGCGTGCCGCGGAGCTGCTCGACCCGCTGATCCGCCCGCTCGCCCCGTTCGAGGAGGAGCTGCTCCCCGCCTAGGCGGGGACGAGATCCGCGCCCGCGAGGCGCGGGTCGATCAGGATCTTCGCGTGAGCCTCGGGGTCGCCGAGCGCCGCGAACGCTCCCTCGACACCGTCCAGCCCGACCGTACCCGTCAAGAGCGGGCGCGGATCGACCTTCCCCTCGGCGAGCATGTGCAGCGTGTCGCGGAACTCCAGCGGCGTGTAACCCACCACGAAGCGGAGCTCGATCTCCTTGTTGATCGCCATCGAGGGACGGAAGCGATCCTCGCCCATGCAGACCCCCACGACCATCACGCGCGAGAAGAGCGGCGCGCCGCTCACGAGCTGCTCGATGATCCCCGGCACCCCCACGCACTCGAAGACCACCGGCGCGGCGGGTTTGATCCCGACCGCCTCGATCGCCCTCCAGAGGTGATGCCAGGCCACCGGCAGGCGCCGCAGCTTCTCGATCGTCCCGAGCGCGAGCTCCGCCGCGTCGGGGATCGACTCGAGGTGCTTGCCGCCGCCCGCCACCGAGAAGGGGTCGGCCTCGCCCGGATCGACCACCAGGCTCGCCCCACAGCGCTCCGCGAGCGCGCGGCGGCCGGGGGAGAGGTCGCTTGCGACGATGCTCCGCACGCCCTTCGCGCGGAGCATGCAGATCACCGCGAGCCCGATCGGTCCGCACCCCACCACGACCGCCACGTCGCGCTTTCGCACCTCGCTTCGCCTGACCGCATGCCAGGCCACCGCCATCGGCTCGGTGAGCGCGCCGAGCTCGGGGGTTAGCCCGTTCGGCACGGGCAGCATCAGCGCCTCCTCGACGATCATCTGCTCGGCGTAGGCGCCCGGCGCAGCCGCCGAGAGCCCGATCGCCTGCATCCCGCTCGGCGTGCGCAGCAGCGGCAGCGCCACCACCGGCGCACCCGCTGTCACCTTCTTCGAGCATCCTGGGCCGTACTCGGCCACCGAGCCGCAGAACTCGTGGCCGAACACCACACGCTGATCGGAGCGCATGAAACCCTCGTAACCCGCCTCCTCGAGCACCTCCGCGAGCTCGTCGCAGTGCTCACGCGCGTGCAGATCCGAGCCGCAGATCCCGCACCGCAGCACCTCGATTCGGACCTGACCCCTGCCCGGGTCCGGCGTGCTCGCCTCATCGAGCTCCAGCCGTGCGGCGCTGCACGCGACGGTTCTCATGCTCCGCTTCTCCTCATGCTCCTGGCCATCATCCTCACTCCTCGCGCCGCGTGGCGCAACGCCCTCGATCGTGAACTCGTAAGTTACAGACTGTCAACTTAGCGGCTGGGGAGGAGGGGCCACGTGACGTGGTCTATTCGTCGATCCGCGGGCACGCCGCTCAGCGGGCGTGATAAGCGCGCCGACCCTGCCTAGGAAGCCAATGAGGACGGTCAGTCACAGTGCGGGGAGCAGGGAGCTGGGCGAGGAGAGCGCGCGGCGCTCAGAGGGCAGCCGACGCGCGGCTGAAGCGCTGTTGCGTGAGCACCCCGACGCGATGATCTTCGCGCAGTCTGCCGAGGGCCAGATCGTTCCGGTCCCCGACTCGCTGGGGCTCGGCGGCTACCCCGTTGTGACGGACGAGGCGCGCACGGGTGTCGACCTCTGCGTGGCCGAGGACCGCATGGCCGTGGTCAACGCGTGGATCGACCTCAAGCGCGACGGCATCGCCGAGGTGCGCGCGCGGCTGCGCAGCGATCCGCAGACCTGGCGAGCGGTGCGAATGCTCGACATTCGCAGCACCCACGGTGTGATCCTCACGATCGGTTGGGAGGTCGGCCACCCCGAGGACGGGATGGCCGAGGCACCCGCCGCGTCGGTCTCTGCGACGCCGCGCTTCTGCACTCGCCGCCAGGACAGCGAGGGCAACGTGATCGAGTGCGACCAGGCCTACCTGCAGATGTTCGGCCACGCTCACGAAGCCGAGGTCGTCGGCCACCCCACATTCGAACGCGTCCACCCTGACGATCAGGCGCGGCTGATCGAGAGCTGGATCGCGATGGTCGCGACGGCTCGGCCACAGATGACGCGCGCCCGCATGCGCCGCGGCGACGGGAGCTGGCTCTGGGTCGACACGACGTACCACAACTACCTCTCGGCCCCCGAGGGAGGCTACGTGCTCGCCGAGTGCATCGACGTATCGGCCGAGATGGCCGCCCAGGATGCGCTACAGGACCGCGAGGCGCTGCTGCGCGGGCTGATCGAGGAGATGCCCGATGGGCTCTTCCAGCTCGACACGAAGCTCGAGCTCGTCTACCACAACGCCCGTCTGCTCACGATCCTCGCGCTGCACGGCTCGTCTCGGGAGGGGAAAGCGATCTGCCTCGAGGAGCTTGTCGCCCAGTTCGGCCCCGAGCAGCGAAGTGCGCTTGACGCCGCGCTGAGCAAAGCGCTCGAGGAGGGGGCGGGCGGCGATGTGGAGCTAGTCTCAGAACGCGCGGGCGAGCAGCGCTACGTGCTCTTCAAAGTCAGGCCGCTGCGGCGCGAGGACGCGCTCGTGAGCGGGGCGATCGTGGCTGTGCAGGACGTGACCGCCAGCGCCTGCGCGCGTCGTGAGCTCGAGCGCCAGGCGAGCACCGACCCGCTCACCGGGGCCGACAACCGTGCGGCGATCATCGCCGCGTTGCGCGCGGAGATCGAGGAGTCCGGTGCGGCGGGCGTCGTCTACGTCGATCTCGACCACTTCAAGCAAGTCAACGACACGCTCGGGCACTCCGCCGGCGATGAGGTCCTGCTCGAGACCACGCGCCGGCTGCGTCGCGCGATGCGCGGGGACGACCTGCTCGGACGCCTCGGCGGCGACGAGTTCCTCGTCGTCCTGCGGCGCGTCGCAGGCGTCGCTGCCGCGATGGGCGCTGCCGAGCGGATAGGCGACGCGCTGCGCGGGCGCTACGAGGTCGGCGGGAGCAGCCTCGGGCTCTCGGCGAGCGTGGGCGTCGCCTACCTCGACGGCCCGCGGATCGACGCCGAGGAGCTGATCGAGCGTGCCGACGGTGCGATGTACGTCTCCAAGCGTGATCGCCAGGGCGTCCCGGCCCTCGCGCGCGTCTGAGCGGAGCCGCGCGCGCTCAGCTCGGCATCAGCGCGAGCCACCAGCGCGCGTGCCCGAGCAGGCGCTCCGGCGTGTAGCGGCGCGGGTTCTCGAGCACCATCAGCGCGTACTCGTCGGCCATCGCCGAGAGGATCCGCGCGGTCAGTTCGGGGTCCTCGGAGAGGTCGCCGGGCAGCGAGCCCGGGCGCACTGCGGCCGTGAGCGAACGCAGCACGCGCTCGCGCCCTCGCACGATCCGCCTGCGCAGGCTCGCGGGGGCGCCCTCGGGAGGGGTCAGCACGAGCCGCCAGGTCTCCGGGTTCGCGGCCACCGCAGCGAGGTACCTGCCGAGACTGTCGAGCATCAGCTCGGTGGGGTTGCCGGTGCTGAGGTCGCTGAGCGCGGTGGTTTCGATCTGCTCCAGCGCGCGGCCCATCTCTCGGGCGACGATCGCCTCCAGCAGCCCTTCCAGGCCGCCGAAGTGCTCGTAGACGATCGGCCGCGTGACCCCCGCGCGGGCGGCGACGAGCTGGATCGAGACGCCGGGGAAGCCGCGCTCGGCAACGATCGAGCGCGCCACGTCGAGCACCTGCTCACGGCGCGCGGCCGCGCTCATCCGCCTACGAGGTTCGCCCTTCACCGCTGCCACGGATCGCATCCTAGTCCGGATTCCGTCTAACCGAACCAGCGCTTGGCGATCTGCTCGATCGTGCCCATCGTGCGCACCGTGGTCGGGCCAAGCCCGCGCTCGAGCGCCTTCCAGTCGAGCGTCGAGTCGCTGAGGCCCCCGGCCGGGAGCCAGTAGAGCTCACGCTCACCGAAGCTCAGCTGCTCGCCCTCGGGAGCGAGAGCGAGCGCCTCTCGGCGAGCCTTCGCACTCGGCTTCTCAGCGAGCAGCACCACCTGCAGCTTGCCCTTCCCACCCGGCGCGAAGGGTTCGGCGCCGGCAACCGCGCGGATCTCGGCCGCGCTGCGGATGAAGGTGGGGACCTCGTAGCCGAGCGCCTCGCGCAGGCCATTCTCGAGCTCGCGCTGCAACGCCGCATCCGATCGCCGGCCCCCGTCGAAGCCGATGTTGCCGCTCGCCCTGAAGCTCTCGACCTGCTCGAAGCCGAGCGCTTCGACGCACGCGCGCAGCTCGTCGTTGGAGATCCGCCTGCCGCCGAGGTTCATGCCTTTCAGGAAGGCCGCGTGACGAATCATGTCCTGACCCTAACCCGCCCGCACGGCCGCTGCGAGCGCCGGGGCGAGATCGCCGCGGGACCCCACCTCGATCCGCTCCATGCCGAGCCAGCCCGCCATCGCGCGGAGCTCCGCGGCGAGCTCCGCGGCGACGAGCGCGGCGTCCTGCCCTGCCTCGAGGTACGCGCCGGGAGCGCGCAGCGTGCGAGTGGCCGAATCCGCCTTCAGGTCCACGCGCCCCACGAGCTCCTCGCCGAGCAGGAAGGGCAGGACGTAGTAGCCGTAGATGCGTTTCGCCGCCGGGGTGTAGATCTCGATCCGGTAACGGAAGCCGAAGATCCGCTCCGCGCGCTCGCGTCGCCAGATGAGCGAGTCGAAGGGTGAGAGCAGCGCCCGAGCCCGCACCGCGCGCGGGCGCCGCGACTCCGGCCACAGGTAGGCGGGCGCATCCCACCCCTCGACCTCGACCGACTCGATCTCCCCGGCGGCGAGGAGCTCGGCGACGCGCGCCTTGGACGCGGCGCGGGGGAGACGGAAGTAGTCCCCGATGTCGGGCTCGGTCGCCACCCCGAGGCAGCGCGCGGAGATCCGCACGAGCTCGCGCTGCGCATCGGCCTCCGTCGGGGTGGGCGCGGCGAGCACCGCTGCGGGGAGGACGCGCTCGGAGAGGTCGTAGATGCGCTCGAAGTTGCTGCGCCGAGCTGCGGTCACGCGGCCGTCGTAGAAGAGGTACTCGAGCGCGGTCTTGCCCTCGTGGCGATCCCACATCGCCGCCTTCGCGGAACCCCGCGAGTAGCCCGTGTCCGCCGCACGCACCGGTCCGCGCTCGCGCACGAGCGCGAGCACCTCGTCGATGATCTGAGGCTGCTCGTGGAGGATCCGGCGCACGCTCTCCCAGGCCTCCAGGTGCACGCGCTCCATCCTCCAGCGCAGCAGCGGGTGGAGCGCAACTGGGAGCAGCGACGCTTCGTGACCCCAGTACTCGAACAGCTCCCGTCGCTCGGGGCTCGGCCGAGGCGGGCGTCCGGAGCCCACATGCACGGCGAGACGGTCGATCAGCTCGCGGGGGTAGGGCCCGAGCCGTGAGAAGAGCGGCAGGTAGTGCGAGCGGCAGAGCACGCTCACCGAGTCGAGCTGGAGCAGCCCGACGCGCGCGATCACGCGGCGGACGTGGCCCGCGTCGATGCGCCCGGCGGGACGTGGATCGGCGAAGCCCTGGGCGGCCAGCGCGATGCGGCGCGCTGCGGCGGCACTCAGCCGCCTGGGCACCTGCGCTGCGCTCAGGCTGCCGCGCCGGCGCCTACGCGCTCGGCGAGGATCGACGCGAGCCGGGCGCGGTGGCGCTTCGCTCCGCCGAGCAGGGCGGCGTCGAGCTGCGCACGCTTGTAGAGCCAGTGCACGTCCGCCTCCCAGGTGAAGCCGATGCCCCCGTGGGCCTGGATCGCGCTTGCGGTGACCTCGCGCCCCGCGCTCGACGCACAGGCCTTCGCCATCGCGGCGGCCTCCGCGAGCTGCTCGGGGTCGGCGTCCGCGGTCCACGCGGCGAAAGCCGCTGTCGAGCGCGCCTTCTCGGTGTCGAGCAGCATCTGCGCACATCGATGGGAGACCGCCTGGTAGGCGCCGACCGGAACGCCGAACTGTTTGCGCTCCTTCACGTAGTCGATCGTCATGTAGAGCGCGCGGTCGCAGACCCCGACGAGCTCGGAGCTGACCGAGACGAGCGCGCGCCCGAGCCCGGAGCAGGCGCTCCCGTCGCCGACGGGCTCGCCGCCCGAAGCGATCACCCGAGCGGTCGAGCGCGTCGGGTCGACCGAGTCCACGGGCGTGATCTCGGCCTCCTCGGCGCTCACGATGCGTCCGCTTCCGTCCTCCTCGATCAGCACGAAGACCGCGGCCTCCCGGCCGCCGATCACGAGCTCGGCGGTGCCGTCGCTCGCGCTCGCGAGCGCACCGATCGTCTCGCCCGAGGCGAGGCCGGGCAGCCAGCGCTCACGCTGCTCGGCCGAGCCGTCCTGCTCGATCACCGTGGCTGCCATCGCCGTGCCGAGGAAGGGGACCGGAGCGAGCGAGCGACCGAGCTCCTCGCAGAGAATCGAGAGCTCGATCTGACCGAGGCCCTGGCCGCCGTGCTCCTCTGAGATCGCGATGCCCGGCCAGCCGAGCTCGCTGAGCTCCTTCCACAACGCCTCGTCCACGCTCTGAGCCTCCGCATGCTCACGCACGCGCTCCGGCTTGGCGCGCTCGGCGAGCAGCTCGCGTGCGGTGCGCTGGATCTCGCGCTGGTCGTCGGTCAGCCCGAAGTCCATCAGGCGGCGACCTTCAGGCGAGGGAGGCCGAGCACGCGCTCGGCGACGATGTTCTTGAGCACCTCGGTGGTGCCGCCCTCGATCGTGTTCCCGCGTGCGCGCAGGAACTCGTAGCTCCAGCTCGTCCCCGCGGTCAGCGCCGCGGGGCCGACGATGTCGACGGCGAGCTGGGTGAGTCGCTGGTTGGTGTCCGACCACAGCCACTTCACGAGCGAGCCCTCGGGGCCCGGCTGTCCGTAGCGCTCGACGTCGGTCAGGCCCTTCCACGCGAGTAGGCGGATCGACTCGCAGCGGGTGTGGAGCTCGGCGAGCTCGTCCGCGTAGACCGGGTCATCGAGCAGGCCGCGCTCGGCCGCGACGGCGATCGTGTCGTCGAGCAGCTGGCGCAGGCGGATCTGCAGCGCGAAGCCGAGGCCCGCGCGCTCGTTCATCAGCGTCGTCAACGCGACCTTCCAGCCGTTGCCCACGCCGCCCACGACGTTCGCGTCAGGGATCCGAGCCTCCTCGATGAAGAGCTCGTTGAACTCCGCCTCCCCGGTGATCTGACGCAGCGGGCGCACCTGCACTGCGTCCTGCTCCATGTCCATCAAGAAGTAGGTGAGGCCCTTGTGCTTGGGAACGTCGCCGTCCGTGCGCGCGACGAGCATGCACCACTTCGAGTACTGCGCGCCGCTCGTCCAGACCTTCTGTCCGGTGACGACCCACTCGTCTCCGTCTTTGACCGCCTTCGTTTTCAGCGCGGCGAGGTCCGAGCCGGCCTCGGGCTCGGAGAAGCCCTGGCACCAGATCTCCTCGGCGGAGAGGATCGGGGAGAGGTAGCGATCCTTCTGCTCGTCGGTCCCCCAGACCATCAGCGTCGGGCCGCCGAGCAGCAGCCCGAGCGTGTTAGCCGCGAGCGGCGTGCGTGAGCGCCCGACCTCCTCGTAGTAGATCGCCGATTCGGTCAGCGAGGCGCCGCGCCCGCCGTACTCGGTGGGCCAGGCGGGCGCTGCCCAGCCCGCGTCGTACAGGCGGCGCTGCCAGTCCCTGCGCCACTTGTAGTGGGCGTCCTCGCCGCCCTCGGTGGGCTCCGCCTCGGGGCGGTTGGAGGAGAGCCACGCGCGCAACTCGTCGCGGAAGGCGATCTCCTGGGGGCTGAAGGTCAGATCCATGAGGTTGACAGGAAGCCTACTTCAGCCAGGCGCCCGCCGCCGTCACGCCTGCAAGCGATCGATGCGCCGCGGGCGCGGTGCTCAGCGAGTGCTGCCCGCGATGCTCGCGCGGCAGCGCCGCACGGTTCGTGTACGTGAGGCGGTGAGGCCGGCGGAGGTCGGCGAGGCGGGGAGCATCGAGATCTTCGCGAGCAGGTGGTGCAGCCCGGCCTTGAGGACGGTGCCGTTGATCCGGATCATGATCATGCCCCTGACAGCGCTGTGAGCCGTGCGCCGTGCGAGCCTGCGCCCGTCGATGTAGAAGGTCACGTTCGACACGCCGGTCGCCTTGACCCCGGCGCTGAACGCGGAGCGCACGCAGCGCGCGGGACCCACGAGCGAAGGCACGGCGAAGGAGGAGCTGAGCACCCCGCCTTTGGCACCGCTCGAGCCGCCGCTGCCGCTGGAGCTCGAGCTCGAGGGGCTCGAGGAGCTCGTCACTTCGTGGATCGTGATCACCTCGGGCGACTTTTCTTCACCCGGTTCGATCGGTGTGACGAGCACTCCGCTGGAGGTGTGGACGATCGGTTCGCCCTGTCCCGATTCAGGGGTGCCGGTGAGGCTCGCCGCGTCGGCATAGAAGCCTGCTGTGGCGTCGGCCTTGTTGAGCGTGTGCATGCAGAGGAAGGACGCGCTCGAGCGCGGGGCGATCGTCCCGGAGCTCACGCCGGCGGGCGTGGAGTCGCAGCCCGGGTCCGAGAAGCTCCCGAAGGTGAGTGGCGTGTTGCCCGTGTTCGTCGCGACGGTCTCATAGGCGACGGTCTGGCCGACCGCGCCCGCGATCGGATTGGAGCTGAACGGTCCGCCGAGCGTCTGCAGCGTTTCGATCGTGAAGCCCGGGTTGGGCCCACATTCGGTTCGTTCGTGAAGATTGAAACCACCCTTGAGTTCGTGCGTGTCGTAGTGCGCCCGCAGGCCGACCCCCGCGCTGCCCAACGGAGCGGCGATCGGGATCGTCTCGGTCGCTTCAGGACCGTTGAAGCTGTAGGTGAGAGCGGGGAACACGTAGGTCGGCGTCGGGCCCGGTCGCTGTTTGAAGACGACGCGCTGGGTCACCGTGTTGCCGGGGAAGTCGGGGAAGTTCCGGTACTGCACCTTGATCTGCGTGCATTCGATCGTCACGACCGCGTGTTCGTCTTCTTTCGCGAGCAGACGGATCGCTTCCTGAGCCTGGGCTTTCGCCTGGCGGTGCGCTTTGTTGGTCGCTTTTGCTTCCTGGCGCGCCGCGCGGGTCGCTTCCTTCTGGAGCCGCAGCGTTTCGCGTTCGGCGGTGCGTTCGGCGGCCTTCACCGCGTGCTGCGCGGCGCGTTCGGTCGAGTCCGGGCCGCTGGCCTGGCCGGTGGGCGCGACGGTCGCGAGCGCGAGGATCGCGAGGATCGCAAGGGCGAGCAGACGGTTCCGGCGCACGCTGCGCCGACCCTTCCGATTCCTGTTTCCCCCCGAGGCGCCCCGCTGAGGCCTCATGAGATGCTGTCCGTCCGGTCCCGCTCCATGGGTTGCTTCTCCCGTCTGAAGCCCTGCCACATTTCCTGATTTATTGATTCCGCGCCTTCCCCCTCCAGGAGATGCGGCATACCGCTCCGTCAGTCTCCCGCTCGCGGCCTGCCGATAGATCATCTTTTACGGGTGATCTTCGGGGTAGGTATGGGGTGACGATACGGGTGATGCACGACTCACCCGTTTAATTTCGCGAACCGATAGGATCCCGACATGCCGGATACCCAGCCGATCCTCGTCGCGCTCGGGCGCTTCGACGATCTGCTCGCGAGAGGCCTGCGCGGGCTGGTCGAAGACGACCCCACGCTCGAGCTGGTGGCCGAGGACGTCTCCGCGCCTCAGCTCACGATGGTGCTGCGCGCACGCCGTCCCCGCGTGGTGATCCTCGACGCGGCGCGGTTGCGCACGCCCGCGGACGTGCGCAACCTCACCGCGCGTCATCCCGGGACGCACGTGATGCTGCTCGCCGACCGCCCCTCGAGCGTCGAATCCGCGCAGCTGCTCGCCTTCGGCGCGGCGGCCTGCCTCGCGAAGGCCACGCAGGCGCGCGACGTGCTCAACGCGATCCACCTCGCCTCGCGCGGGTTGCAGCTGACCCCTCGCGACGGCAGCGGGATCGCGCCCGGGTCGGGGCTTCTCACCGCGCGCGAGGCGGACGTGCTCGCGGGCCTGCAGCAGCGGCGCTCGAACGCTCAGATCGCCGCCGAGCTGCACATCTCGATCGAGACCGTGCGCACGCACGCGCGCCACATCTACCGCAAGCTCGGCGTCTCCTCGCGACGCGAGCTGCTCGCGCCGGCGACGCTCGGAGCGGTCGAGGACCGAGCTCTGCGGGAACCCGCCGGCTCGCCGCTCGGCGGCTGAGCGCCAGAGCGCATCGGGACGGCCGCGCACGGCGCTAGATTCGAGTCGTGGACGCCCCCGCTCCCGGCGCGAGCGAGCAGCGTGTCGCTCACCTCGACGCCGACGCCTTCTACGTCTCGATCGAGCTCGGACGCCGGCCCGAGCTGCGAGGCCGGCCCGTGGTGGTGTCGGGCACGGGACCGCGCGCGGTCGTGACCACCGCGAGCTACGAGGCGCGCCGCTTCGGCGTGGGGTCGGCGATGCCCGCCTCGCGCGCGCGCCGTCTGTGCCCAGAGGCGGTCTTCCTGCCACCCGACTTCGCGACCTACCGCGAGGTCTCCGCACGGATGATGGCGATCGTGCGCGCGCACGTAGAGCAGGTCGAGGTCGTGGGACTCGACGAGTGCTATCTCGATCTCTCCGGCCTGTTCTCGCCCCGTGCGGCGATGCGCCGCCTGCTCGCTGAGATCAGCTCGCGGCTCGGGATCGTGTGCTCGGTTGGGATCGGGCCCAACAAGCTCGTGGCGAAGGTCGCCTCCGATGCGGAGAAGCCTGCCGGGTTCGTCGTGCTCACGCGCGAGCAGGCCTGTGCGCGCTTCGCTTCGCACCCTCCGAGCCTCGTCCCCGGGATCGGCCCGAAGACCGCGGAGAAGCTCCGTGCGCTCGGCTTCGAGACGCTCGGCGCGCTCGCCGCAGCACCCGAGGACCGGCTCGCCGAACGCTTCGGACCGAACCTCGGCCGCGACCTCGCACGCCGTGCGCGCTTCGAGCACGCGGGGACGATCACCCAGGCACGAAAGGTCGTGTCCGAGTCGCGCGAGCGAACCTTCGACACGGACATAAGCGACGGCGCGCGGATGCGCGAGGTGCTGCGCGAGATGGCCGTCGGCCTCTGCGCGAGCCTCGCATCGAACGCGCGCAGCGGTCGTACGATCGCGATCAAGGTGCGCCTCGACGACTGGACCACCGTGACGCGCGCGCACACGCTCCCCGCTCCCACGCGCGATCCGGAGCTCGTCGCCGAGCACGCGCTGCGCCTGCTCGCGGAGTACGCCCCCGCCCGTCCTGTGCGGCTGCTCGGGGTGCGCGTCGCGGGCCTGCACAGCGACCGTGAGGGCGGCCCGGAGGGGCAGGGCGAGCAACCACCCGACCAGCTCGCGCTAGCCCTCTGACGATCGCAGAGGTGCCGCGGTCAGAAGCCGTCTGCCTTCAGGGGCACGGGGCCGACGCCCCACCCGTGAGACGACACGCTTCCGAGAAGGGATCGGGTTCGGAGTGACTACGGGGTCGAAACTCATACGTTCGCGACCGGCTGCTCCCATCGGCGGCCGTCACGGTGATCGTCAGGCGTGAACGGCTGCTCATGACGAGCAAGCCGGTCGGGATCGTCAACCTGCTCGAGTGAGCTTGGCGCGACCCTGATCTGTGGCGCCCGGCGCACCCGGCGCAGGTGTAGGAGACGGTCGAGGAGGTCGGCAGCGAGGCGAGCGCGAGCTGTCGGGTGCGAAGCTGGCGTCGACTCTTGGGCTCGGTCAGGAGCATCGTCACGCGATAGCGCGCGACGGTGACCTTGGGCGGGGGTGGTGGGGGTGGCGGGGACACCACGTCCACGACGGCGGTCTGCGTGGTCGAGAGGCCGGCGTCGTCGTATGCGGTCGCAACGACAGTCTGCAGGCCGACGAGACCGGCCGTGCTGAATGTCGCCGGTTGTGTCCACGAAGCCTGCTCGTCGTCGGCGATTTCCGGGTTTCTGAGCGGCCCGCCGGTCACCTGCTGGCCCGCGAACTGAATCGTCGTGTGGTTGAGCGATGCGACCGCGGTCGCGCTCGCAGACACCGAGAGCGCCTGGCCCGCGGTCACGCTCGGCTGAGCGAGCGAGATGGACACAGTCGGAGGGGAGGCCGGAAGCACTTCGTATTCGAGCCACATCGTCGAGCCGAGCCCCGATTGGTTGTCGAGCCATTGGTCGTTCTCGGCGAGAACGCTGAAGGTCTCCTGGAAGGTCGTCGGAATCGTGACGGTGGGAGCCTGCACGTCGAAGACGAACTTGTAATCCGCCCCGGGCGCGACGGGGTGGCTGACACCGACGACAGGTCTGTTCGGGGTCGGCCAGTTCGGCGCCCGAAACGCGCTGGTCCGCTCACGCGGACCGTCGGTCCCGAGGTTCATGCTGAAGTCTCCGGGTTCGCCCCAGGTCACGGACCCCGTGTTCATAACGGTGAAGTACTGCGGGATGATCGCCCCGGACTCGATTTTCTGGTAGCAGCACTGATCCACGAAGGTGTCCGCATACGGTTCGGTAGCTGAGGCCGCCGGAGCTGCGCCCGTCAGCGCAGGATCGCAGAGATACACGGCGATAGCGCCGCCGCGAGCCACACGTCGCCCAACCGGATTCGCCCGGGAGCGCCTTGCACCGTGGACGCGTCAGCCATGGTCACTCAGCAACCCACCGCGGCGGCTCGCGACGCCACATGACACGTTTCGAGGAAGTGTGTCGGTTCGAGCGTGCTGTGCGGATGAAAGACGTAGGTCCGAGCTGCGCGTGCTGCCATCGGCCGCAGCTCACGGTGAAGACCAGTCGCGACCGTGATGTGAGAACGAGATGTCCGACCATCAGGACGACTTTCCCCGTTCGTGCAACGGCCGTTCCCTGCGTGCGCCGCCCGCCGCAATGTGAGCAGCGGAACACGACCAGCTCGCTCGGTGCCAGCTCGTCGACCACCAGGCGGGTTGTCGCGAACGCCCGGCCGCGCCCGACCGCGAGAGGACCAACGTGACGCGGTATCGGCGCACGCTCGTCTTCGGTTCGGCCACAGGCGAGGACCCGGACGTCGAGACTGAGGTGCCATTGGGCGGACCCGAGCCCAGGACGAGCGCCGGCGTCGACCTCGTACCCCAGGCGCCATCTTCGATCAGGGTGGTCATCTGCGTCGAGAGATCTCCGTCCGACCCGAGGAGCGCCGCCCCGCCTGTCAGCCCTGCCCAGTGCTCCCAGTAGTGAAAGACTTCTCCGTCAGCGCCGAAGTACTCCACCGACTCGAGCGCGCTTGCCGTCCGCCGCGAGTTGCTCGGCGACCGGAACGATCTGGAGGTCCACCCCGGGACGCCAGACCGAACCGGAGATCCCGGCGTTGGTAGGCGCTTCGCTGCCTGTGTCGAACGGGTTCGCTACCACTCACTTTCCGGCAGTCCCTCATTGAGGTCTTCGTCGTGGGGGACGTCATCGGCGATCAGGACGATCTCATGTCGTGCGCCCGGCCTCCAGCCCACACTCAGGTTCGTGTCCGCCTCATAGAGCGCACGCCCGTAGGCTTCAGGGCGCGTCGCCACCGGAACCCAGTTTCAGGTTTTTGATCGCCGCGATCGAGGCCCCCTGTTCAACCGAGATCGGCTGATCCAGCTTCCACGCTTTTTCCGAGTTGCTGGCGAATTCGGATTCGCTGGGCGCGGGGATCGCTTCGCTGGAGGCGTTGAAGTAGCCGGTGCCGTTCCAGTCGGGGACGTCCTGGACTCGCGAGACGCCGAACGCGAGGCTCGGGAGCTCCGCCGACAGCTGTGACATCAGATTCGGGATCTGTTCCTTCGCTTCCTTGAGCTCTGGCCCCATTGAACCGCTCGTGTCGATCACGAAGAGGACGTCGGTAGAGGATGGTGCACTCGCCGCAGAGGCTCTAGCCGTCCAGGTTGCCGACAAGCAGAGCGTTACGGCGACGAGCGCCACGGCGCGGCACACCCACAGCTGGCGCGGCGGTGAGCAACTACGCCGAGGCACCCGGCCGACAACGAAACGGCTTGACGCAGGGGAGTCCATGGCCCGCGTCAGCAGCCGACGGGCGCGGCCCGTGACGCTACGTGGCAAGTTTCGCCGAAATGCGTGGGTTCGAGCTTGCTTCGCGGCTGGAACGAGTAGACGCGCACCCGCGTGCTTCTGTCCGCTGCGGTGACGGTCACGATCAGTTTCGAGCGCGCCGTGAGGACCAGCCGTCCGAGCGTGAAGGCGACGTGGCTGGAGTGCGCGACCGCGGATCCATGAGTGTGGCGACCGGTGCAGTGGGTGCAGCGGAATGAGACGTGCTCGCCTGCGCTCAGACCGCCGAGTACGAGCCGCGCAGTCTCGAGCGCGTGGTGGCGGATCAATCGGGCAAGAATCAGGGTGACCTTGTAGCGCGCCACGCTCGTTCTCGGTTCCGGAGGCGGGGCGGGAGCAGCAGGCGTGGCGAAGGATTGATCCGCGCCGTAGGAGGTGCCGTGGGCGTTCGAGGCGACGACGCGGTAGTGGTAGACGGTGCTCGGGGCGAGCCCGCCGACCGCAGCGCCAGCACCCACGGGTGCATCCCCCGCCCCGACATCCGATGCCGCGGAGCTCGCGCCATAACCCGCGGTGGTGCCGTACTGGAAGACGTAGGAGGTGTCTGCGCCGCGCGGGCGTACGGATCCCTGGAGCGTGGCGGAGGAGGGCGCCGCGCCGGTGACGCCTCCGGTAGAGACGACCGGAGGCACATCGGGGATCACCCGGCCGACGCGCGCTGTTCCGCTCTCTGTGAACCACAGGTTCTGATCCGGGCCGACGGTGATCGCGAAGGGCTCCGCACCCGGGGTGAGTTCGGCGAGCTGGGTGACCTTCCCGGCCGGTGTGATGTAGCCGATGCGGTTGGCCAGCTCCTCGGTGAACCAGATGTTGCCTTCAGGTCCGACGACCATGCTGTTGACACCCGTGTTGCCGCCGAGGCCCAGCGAGTATTCGATGTGACTCCCAAGCGTGTCGATGCGACCGATCCCCGCGCCTTCGAAGCCCGCGTACCAGAGCGCGCCGTCGGGTCCGGCGACGATCGGATCGAGGAACGGGCACTGTTCGATGTTCGCTCCGGAAGCGCACGGCATCGCCGACTGTTCCCACTCCCCGAGTTCCGGTGCGGGCGGCCCGATGAAGGGCGCGCTGCTGCCGACCCTCTCGAGGCTCGCGTCGGTGAACCAGACCAGGCCGTCGGAGCCCACAGCGACGTTCTCCAGGCCGAGCGGCGCCGTCTGACGGTTCGCAAACGCGTTGCTCCCAGGGATCTCGTCGATCAGGAGCGGTTTGGTTTTGTTGTCACCCGTGACCCAGAAGTTGTTTTCGGCGCCCCTCGCGATCCCGATCGTCCGCGTCACCCCGGGAAGCCCGTGTTCGATGAGTTCTCCCGAAGGCGTGACCGAGACGAGTCCGCCGTTCAGCTCGGTGGCCCACATCTCGCCTTCGGGGCCTTCCTCGATCTCGTACGGTTCCGCCCCAGCCGTCGCGCAGCGAGATCCGGTCGGTGAGTTCGCCTTGAGTATTGACGCGGTCGATCGCGTCGCCGAAACGGTCGGTGACCCACAGGTTGCCGTCGGTGCCGCCCGCAATTCCCGCTGGGCTGTTCATCCCCGAAAGCGGTGGGAACTCGGTCACGACGATCGCGCGTGCGCTCGCTGCGAGCGCCCAAGTCGCCAGGAGCGCGAAAAGCAGGGCGAGCGCCCCACGCGGCCTGCAGATCTGAGTGATCTTCCGCGAGCTCATTCGGAGGAGATGATCGTGGATGGCTGAGGATTGGCTTTTGGTTTCGGCTGCGGGGGTCGCGGTGCGGGCGTGACGACGGGCGCCGGTGAGACGGAGGTGGGGGAGGGCCCTACGGACGGTGCCGGTTTCGAGGATGCGGGGCTCGGTTTTGCCGAGATACCCTTCGATTTTGCCTTGTGGGGCCCCTTGCGCGCGGGAGCCAGGAACGGTGAGCACCGCTGGCGACAAGCCGCGGAACCCGAGCACACGCAGCGAGGCGAGACGCGCGGCGATCGCTGCGCCTGCAGCGTCGAGCCGGCCGCGGGATCCCGCGTAGCCCACGCGGTCGTCCTTGCCGGCCGTGCTCGCGAGTGTGGCGGCCGCGGAGGCCTCCTCTCGGAAGGCCCCGGCCACCGAGTTCAGGCGGGAGGCGTAACGGCCTGTATGGGCGCGCGCCGCGAGCTGCTGAGCTGCGCGAGCGTCGGCCGTGGCCAGCGCTGAGAACGCCCCGGCGCGGCTCTCGAGGCTGGAACCAGCGCTCAGTTTGGTGGCCGCGCCGAGCGCTGCCGCGCGTAGCTGGAGCGCTTGTGCGAGGTCCGCCGCGATCTGCGGATCGGCGCCCGGGTACTCGACTCGAGCGCCACTCACGGTCAGCCCAGCGGCGACCGCAGAGCAGTGCTGGTGAGAGCGGCCGCCGAAGGCGCCTCACAGGCCAACGCCATTTCGCCGGAGCTCGTGGCGAGCAACCAGAGTGCGATTGCGGGGGCGGAACCGTGGGGGGGCCAGGTGTAGAGCCGTGCTCGCGCCGCCGTGAGCGAGACGACGTTCTCCTGCGACGGCGCGCCGCGGGCGGCGATCAGCGAGGCGGGGCGTCCAGCCGCTTCCGGCGCGGGGTCGAGCAGCCTGCCGATCTGCACGGAGGTCGCGCCCTTCGTTGCAGCTGCGGAGCCGGAGAGCTTCAGCGGCGCGGGTGCGGTGCTCCTCCGCCACCCGGCGGGCGTTTGCAACTCGAGCGGTCCACTTACGCAGAGCGGCCGAGGCGTGGGCGCCTGATCCCTCCGAACCTCCGCGAGAAGGACGGCGAGCAGTACGGCCACCAGCGCGACCGCTCCCGCGAGGATCCCGATCGCCCGCCATGGCACGACGCGCGGAGTTGCTGGCGGCGGCGGAGCCTCCACCGCTGGGCGGCGCCGGTCTGCGGTCGTCGGGGAGGCGTCAGGAACGGGAGCCACCGGGATGCGCGCGTCCACGACTTCGGTCGCTTCGGCTCGTTTCGGGGCTCGGGCTTCGGGCGGTGGAAACGCGGGCACGGCGGCGCGCATCGAGCTGGGCAGCCGGCCGACGCAGAGGGCAGCGGCGTTCAGAAGGTCGCCCGCGTGGCCGTAGCGCGAGCCGGGGTCCTTCGCCATTCCACGCGCGAAGACCGTGTGGAAATCGGAGTCGACCCCGTTGACCGCCGGCAGCGTTGGCGGCGGAGAGGTCAGGTGTGCCTGCATCACGCCGGCGTCCGTCTCGCGCGGGTAGGGGACCTCCCCGGTCAGGCATTGGTAGAGCACCGCGGTGAGCGCGTAGACGTCGCTCGAGGGGGTGAGCGTCATCCCATTGATCTGCTCGGGAGCGGCGTAGTTGACCGAGCCGACGAATCCGCCCGTGGCAGTGAGGCCATAGGTGTTCGAGCCCTTGGCCACACCGAAGTCGGCGAGATAGGGGTGCCCGGAGGAGGTGATCAAGACGTTCTGTGGCTTCACGTCGCGGTGGATCAGACCGGCGGCGTGAGCGGTGTCGAGCGCGCTCGCGATCGGCCGTAGGAGCTCGATCGTCTGGTCCGCTGTGAGCCCGCGGGTCTGGATCAGCTCTGCGAGGTTCGTGCCCTCGACGAGGCGCATCGCGAGATAGAGCAGGCCCTGCTCTTCGCCGGAGTCGTACACCGGCACGATGTTGGGATGCTCCAGTGACGCTGCGTGCGTTCCCTCGCGTCGGAAGCGCTCGCGGAAGGTCTGATCCCTCGTGAGCCGGGATGAGAGCACCTTGAGCGCGACCGCGCGTCCGAGCGAGATCTGCTCGGCGCGATAGACGATCGCCATCCCGCCGACGCCGATCACGTCTTCGACGCGGAAGCCGCCGATGATTTCGCCGGAGCGCAGGACTGCGGGAGCGGCTGTCGACATCGCGGCGATCCGTCGCCTAGACGGACTCGGCCTCCGTCAGCCCGATGTCGCCGAGCGCGGCGCTGTTCCCTTCCAGATGCAGCGACGCGGCAACCTCGGCGGCCTCGCGAGCGAGCGCGTCGGCGACCCCGGCTCGCGTGGAGGACAAGGTGACCAGCGCTGCCCGTTCGGTGGGTCGGAGCAGCGCGATCGCATGGGTTCGCGTGCGAAACAGCCCCGATGACCCTGACTGGTCGTCGCTCTCGTAAAGCACTCCGGACTCTGCGTCGACCACCGAGCGCGATAGGGGATCCGAGTCTGAAGTACTCGGGACCTGTTCGGTCGGGACCGCAGATGCGTGGGGCATCGACACCGTGAGGACGTCGAGGGTCCTCTCGTCGGGGCGGAAGCGCAGCGCCATCAGCAGCACGTTCCCCTCCTCGAACGTCTCTCGCAACGAGCCGAGTGCAGCAACTAGCTCCTCGCCGCTGCCCGGCCCGTAGACCTCCTCCGCGACCGCGGACGAACTCTCGTCGCTCAGCGCGCCAAGCAACGCGTCGACGTGCAGCCGTCGCCAGCCGGCGGGGAGCGTCATCTGGAGACTGGCCTGGGAGGCAGTGCTCATAGGACCAACGCAAGTCCGAGCGGAACCGACAACGAGGTGGGGCCTTTGGTCTCGGCGTCAAGCATCCGCTCCAACGGGTTCCGTGGCTCCGGCTCCACTCCGTCGAGGCTGTCGACCTTGTCATGCACGACGCCGTGAACCTGACTGTTGACCCACGCGTTCGCGAGCGACAGCCGCTGCTTGGCGGTGTCACTGAGATTCGCGAACATCTGCTGCGCCTTGCTCGGGAGGCGCTCGTAGATCGCGTCGGTCGACTTGGTCTCGAAATAGCCGCGGCTGTCCTCGACTCCGTCGTCGACCTCCTTCTCGGCGGCATCTGCGGTCTTCGCCCCCTCGCCGAGCACCTTTGCTCCCTTCCACGCGCCAAAGGACAGCACCAGGTCCACCGCGTCGCCTCCGAGGTCGTGCAGGGCGTCCTTGTTGCCGCGCACGGCCTCGATCCCGTCGCCACCCATTACGGCTCCGGAGAGAACCAGCCCGAGCACCATCAGGGTCGCGCCACCCGTACCGACAGCCAGTGCGACGAGGGCCGCGACGGCGACGACCTCAGCCGCGTCCTCCAGAAAGCGTCGGATCGTTTTCCAATGCTTGTCGAACTCCTTGAGCCCCTCCTCGGCGACCGCCTTCGCGTCGTGCCATGCACTACCGATCAGATGCTCAGCTCCCTTGAACACTCCGGCAGCCGCATGTGCAATCGACCCGAGCAGGCCGCGGTGGACGCTGTGGCGGACCGTGTCGAGTGTGGAGACCGTTGAGTTGACGGCGTCCCTGTACTCGCTCATCAACTCAGCACCCGTGGAGCCGAGGCCGCCCAGCGCGCTACCGGCCTCCTCGAGATCGGACTTGGCGGACCTCAACAAGCCTTCGCTGTAGCTCAGGGCGCTCGCAGCCGCCGACTTGCTCGCGGGGTCGGTGGCCGCAGCGTGTGAGCGGGCAGCGGCATCGACGTTGCGGGACTCCACTGCTGCGCGCTCTGCTGCGGCGTTCATTTCCTCTTCGCGCCGCGCCATCTCGGAATTCAGCCAAGCCGCCGTCGATTGCAACTCCTCCAGGCGTCCTGCGAAGCCGCCGACCGCGCCCGAGGCATCCATGAAGGCGCCGGCGATCGAGTCGAGCTCGCCCGGAAGCGAATGCAGGGTGGAGCGGAACGCGTCCGATGCTGCGCCGCTCCACGCCCCCTCGAGCCCGTTCGTCGCGACGCGGTCGCGCACGGACTGGACGTCCTCACCCGCGCCCTGCATCTGCGATGCGAGGGTGAAGAGCCCGCCCGCGTCGCCTGGTATGACGATCCGCTCGGCCATCGCTCAGCCGCCCCCGAAGCCGGCCGAGAGAGAGTCCTCGGTGCCTTGGTACGCGCCGGAGGCGCCAGCGAGTTTCGAGGCGACCCCCTGGAGCTTGCTCTGCATTTCGTTCAGCTCCGAGTTCCAACTCGACAGGAACCCGTCGATCGCTCCTTCCAGCTCGCCGTTCTGGGCCGCCGAACCGGCACTCCCGCTGACGCGAGAGGAGGCCGCGAGGATGTCGCCGACCAGCCCGGCGAGGCTGGACGCCAGTGCCTGGAGGTCGGCCGGAGAGACCTCGAACGAGCTCATGGAAGGACCGCTTGCTAGCCGCCGAAGGATCCGGCGATCTGCGACTCGGTGCTCTCGTAGGAGCTCGCCGCCGCAGTGAGCTGCGCGCTGATCGACGCGAGCGCCGACTGGATCTGGTCAGCACCGCTCTTCCACTGCGCGAAAGCGTTCTCGAAGGACGCCGAAGCGGCACCTTCCCAGCCCGCGCCGACGAGCGCCTGAACCTGCCCCATCGCGCGCTGGTTTTCCGCCTCGATCTGGCTCGCCGCGGTGTTCAGCTGCGAAGCGGTCGAGGTCAGATCCTCGGCCGTGACCTTGATGATTGTCATCTGCCCCCCTATGGGATCTTGTTTTGGATCGACGGCACGTTCCGCCTGTTCGCACGGAATCTATGCATGCGACCCGAAGAAAGTCAACGCCGGCGTCAGGAAGCTGTCTGCACGAGACGCGCCGTGCCGCGTGTGACGAGGAAGCCCCGGCCCGGCGTGAGGGGCACCGGCAGACGCCGCGGAAGTCGCACCCCGAGCAGATCGCCGTCGGCGGTGAGGTCGGGCTGGAGCAGCAGACCGTGGCCCTCTCGGCGGAGCTCTCGGATCCAGCTCACGCCGATGCCCCGCGCCGCACCAGTCTCCACCGAGGCTACGACCCGCAACCGGGAATCCCGGGCGGCGCGGACGAGTCGCTCCAGGTGGAGCACCGCAGCTCCTTCGGAGATCTCGCCCCCGTCGTCGATCAGCAGCACCCCGGAACGCTGCTCGAACTCGTTCGCCTCAACGCGCTCGAGGAGTGCCGCGACGAGCTCGTCGCACTCCACGAGTCCTCGCCCCGACGAGGTCCACGCGGGGCGATCGCGCAGCGGGCTGCGTCGCGGCGAGAGCAGGTGCAGCTCGGCCTGCGGATCGGCCTGTCCGATGGCCAGCGCAAGCGTCTCCAGCACTGTGCTTCGGCCGCTGCGATACGGGCCCACCACGAGCAGGTGCAGTTCGGAGAGGTCAACTGCGGCGGGACGGAGGTCCTCATCGGCGAGACCGATCGGGAGCTCGCTCAAGCCCGTCGCTCGGCCGACCGCGTCGCGGGTGACGCGCTCCGGCAACGTGGCGATCGCCGGTACGTCCGCCGGGCGCTCGGCACGTAGCTCTGACGCCGCCTCGGCGAACGGCACCGGAGCACCGTCTCTCGCCGGTACGGCGATCTGAAATTCCGCGCTCTCGGTCGTGAAACCGCGGCCGGGCGGCAAACGCGCGCCCCTCACCGACTTCGAATCGAGCCCGAGCGAGAGCAGCTCTTCCTCCGTGGTCATCCTCAGGATCAGCCGCTGCCCGAAGCTGCTTGCCAGCGACGCCGGAACGCTCCCGCGTCGAGAGGCGGACAGAACGACGTGCACGTGAGCCGCCCGTCCCCCCGTCAGGATTCGCTCGAGCATCTGGTACGGCGAATCCCCTCCCGGGCGGTTGTACTGCGCTGTGAACGCGTCGAAATCGTCGAGCAGCAGCACGAACCTGCGCACGTCCTGCTCACCTGACGACGGCTGCTCCACTCTTCGTAGGAGCGTGCGCAGGAGGCGATGCACACGCTCCTCCTCATCGGCACGCACCACCGCAGCGCAATGCGCGAGCGCGTCGAGCTCCGCGAGCGCGCCGCCGCCCCCGTCGAGCCCGAACAGGCACAGCTCATCCGTTCGCGCCTCGCGTGCCAAGCCCAGCGCGATCGAGCGTAGGGCGCTGCTGCGGCCGCTGTTCGCTGTGCCGAAGACGACTACGTTCCCCGCCTGCGGCAGATCGACCACAAGGGGGTCCTGGCGCTGCAACGCGGGCAGGTCGATGAGACCGACCGTCGCACGACCCGCCTGTGGCTCCTCGACCGGGATGTCCTCGATTGCGAGCGTCTCCGGCAGCAGTGGCAGCCACGGAGCGTCCGGTGCCTGCAGGCCCATGGCGGCCTGCGCTGCGCGTGCCGCCGCTGCGAGCGCGGTCAGGTCGCTGTCGGAGTCGCTGTCGGACCCGCCGCTCGCACCGGCTGACTGCGGCGGAGCCGTGCCGTCAAAGCGCGTCATCGAGAGCTCACCGGTGTCCAGCGCTCCACGCCCGCTCACGTAGGCGGCCTGGAACTCCCTCAACTCGCTGTGGCCGGTGCGAACGAACGCGCGCCCGCGCGATGATTCGCCGCTGGGGATCCGGGCAGCGAGAGGTGAGGAGATCATGTCGTCGCTCTCGGACTCCTCCGATACGCGTAGCGCGACGCGCAGGTTGGTGTTCGCACGGATCGCCGAGGTGAACGCGTTACGCAGCGTCTGCGCGGCGAGCACCATGTGAACACCGAGCGACCTTCCGCGCTGGGCTATGTCGACGACACCGTCGACGAACTCAGGTACCTCCTCGCGGAGCTTGGCGAACTCATCCACGGCGATCACGAGCAGCGGAGGGGCGACGTCGGGCAGTCGCCGCGAGAGCTCGAGCAGGTCTCGCGCCCCGTGCTCGGCGAGGATCCGCTCGCGCCGCTTGAGCTCCGCGTGGAGCGCGGTCAATGCCCGCTCGGCGAGGTGCTCGTCGAGATCGCTGATGATGTCGACGACGTGGGGCAGCGCCGCGCAGGGAGCGAACGCGGCGCCTCCCTTGTAGTCCACGAGGAGGAACGACAGCTTGTCCGGTGGCGCTGCTGCAGCCGCCGCCGCGACCAGCGTCCGCAGCAACTCGCTCTTGCCTGAGCCGGTCGTGCCGGCGATCAGCGCGTGCGGACCTTCGGAGCGCAGGTCGAGCGCGAGCGGACCATCCGCGCCGACGCCGACCGTTGCGCGCAGGTCGCCGCGCCAGCTCTCCCAGCGACTGCGCAGCGCAGCCTCCGTGGGCTGGGTGAGGTCGAGCAGCTCGAGCAGGCCGACCCGGCGTGGGATATCGCCGCTTCGCGCGAGCTCGCCGACATCCCGCACAGGCGCGAGGTTGCGAGCTGTGCGCTCGGCGAGCTCGTTGCTGATCCCGTCAGCGCTCACGTCCCCCACCGCGATCCCGCTCTTCGCGTCGGTCGCGGTGAGCGTGGCACGGCCCTCATCGAGCTCCACGATCATCCTCGCCTGTCCGGGGAGGTCTCGAGCGTCGTGACCGAGCCAGACGAACGCCACGCCGTGCTCGGCTGCGCTGGAGACGGTCGCGCTGAAGAGCGAGCGATCCAGTCTGACGTCCTCGTCGATCAACACCACCAGCTGGGTGGGTCGATGGCCGGCGGCGGACGCTCTCTGCAGGGCTGCGCGCCTTCCGCCGAGCTCTGCGATCTCCAACATCAGCGCCTCGCTCCGCTCACGTCCGACCGCCACCGGCTCGAAGTCGAGACCGAGCCGATCCGGCCGGGCGTGGGGAAGCCACTTCAGCCAATCCCATTCGTCCGCCGCGGAGCGGGTGAGAGCCGCCATCAAGACGAGCTCGCCCGGGCTGTGAAGCACGCCCGCCTGCGCCACGAGCCAACGTGCGAGTGCGAGGACGGCTGGCCGCGGGCCGCTCAGACCTGCCACCCCGACCGCTCTCAGATCGAACGTCAGGGGAACGGCGGGGACGGCACCGCGCGACCCGAGCTCGCGCTGCGCGGTCTCCCTCAGGCTCTCATCGCCTCCTTCTCTGATCTTGACCGTGCTGCGCGCCGGCAGGTCCGCAACTCCCAGGCGAAGCATCAGGAAGTCGTCATCCCCCGGGCGTCGCTCCCAGAGCGTCGGTGCCAGCTCAGCTGCGCGGGCGATCAGAGCCGGCGCATCCGGTGCCTCCTCTCGTCTCTCCCGTTCCTCCAGGGCGCGCGCCCGGTCCAGTTCCGAGAGCGTCTCCTCCAACCTTGCGCGGAACCGCTGCGATCCTCGCGCGAACGACTGCTTGCCGCCGCGCCGGTCGCTGATGAAGGTGCCCACCGCCATCAGCGGCGAGAGACCCGCGACGGCGATCATCACGGGGCTTTTCGTGAGCGCGAAGAGGATCGCGCCCGCAGCCAGCGGCATCAGCGAGGCCGCGAGCGGCAGGCGCGCCCGCCGCGAGGGATCGGGCGGGGCGTCCAACTCGGCTGAGAAAGGCTCGTGCGGGCGGCTCACACGTGGAGGGCGGATGAACTCGAGTAGACCTCCGCGCTGGATCGAGCGCGGCTGTCCGCGCGCGTGGAGGGGACGCACGGAGAGCAGTGTGCGCCCGAGCTCAACGGGCGCGTCGTCCTGCAGCCTGCGGGCCTCTCCAGCGGCGATCGCGGTCCCGCCGATCGCGGTCCCGTTCGAGGATCCGGCATCGGCGATGCTCACGCCTTCGGGCGTCACGTGCACGTCGAGGTGGTGGCGGGAGATCGAGGGATCCGGGATGAAGATGTCCACGTCGCCCTCCCGCCCGAGTCGGAACGAGCCGTAGCCGAGCTGAAAGGTCTCGCCCGCACAAGGACCGCCGCTCACCACTAGCTCGACCTGCCCTCGCCCACCCACGCGCGTCGGTTCGCGGATCGGCGCGATCAGCAGGAGTCGGTCGCCCCACCGGATGCCCGCCTCGGCGACTGTCGCGGCGGGCTCGAGCTGTTCCGCCCGCCGCTCGCACCAGAGCCCGTTGCCGGAGCTGTCCCCGAGCTCGGCGGCGGCCGCCTCCGTTATCCGCTCCACTCGATCCGAGGAGGAGAGGGAGATCTCGAAATCCGCTTGCGCTCTGGCGGAGGCGAGCGTGACGCGGAGCTGCTGGCGCTCGCCCCCCGCCGCGGTGTGTTCCCGTGGCTCTGCGTGCACCCGCGGTAACTTAGCCCGCCGCCGACATGCGTGCCAATAGGTAGGATCGCCGCATGACGCTCGTGAAGGTTCCGGGGGCCGAGCTCGACGTCGAACGCAGCGGGTCCGGCGAGCCGCTCCTGTTGATCATGGGGATGAGCGGCACGGCGCTCCATTGGGGCGAGCCCTTCCTGAGCGAGCTCCGCGAGGACTTCGATGTGATCGCCTACGACCACCGTGGCGTCGGGGCGAGCTCGCCCCTGGCGGATGGCACGGTGACGATCCCGCAGATGGCCGAGGACGCCGCGGCGCTGATCTCCGCGCTGGGGCTCGAGAGCGCCCACGTGGTCGGGATCTCGATGGGCGGGATGGTCGCCCAGGAGCTCGCTCTCGCTCACCCGGAGCGTGTGCGCACGCTGACCCTCGGCTGCACGTACTGCGGCGGGGAGGGCAGCGCGCTCGCCTCCCAGGAGGTCGTCGCGAAGCTCAGCGAGGCGATGATGTCCGGCGATCGCGCACGGGCGGTGCGCGCGGGCTGGGAGGTCAACGTCTCATCGCAGCTCGTCGCCGACGACGAGGCCTGGGAGCGTTTCGCCGGGCTCGCCGAGCAGCGCGCCGTCACCGTTGCGGTCGTGATGGCCCAGATGCAGGCGATCGCCGTCCACGACACGAGCGCACGCCTGCCCGCGCTCGAGATGCCCACGCTCGTGATCCACGGCACCGAGGATCAGATGCTTCCCGTGCAGAACGGGCGCATGATCGCTTCGTTGATCCCCGGGGCCGAGCTCGAGATCCTCGACGGCGTCGGTCACCTCTTCTTCTGGGAGCGCCCCGAACGCAGCGCCGAGCTGGTGCGCGGGCTCGCGGCGGCGCGCGCCTGAGCGCCACCGCCGAGCCGCCCGCCGCGCTCTCGATCGACGCGGCGGGCACCATGCTCTCCGCGCAGCTCGACGGGGAGGGGCGGCCCGTCGTGCTGCTGCACGGCCTGACCGCGACCCGGCGCTACGTCGTGATGGGCTCGCGCTCGCTGGAGCGATCCGGCCATCGCGTGCTCGCCTACGACGCGCGCGCGCACGGACACTCCGATCCGGCGGCCGAGGGGGACTACGGCTACGCGCGCCTCGCCGCGGACATCGGCGCGGCGCTCGACGCGGCGGGTTTCGAGCGCGCGGTGCTCGCGGGAGCCTCGATGGGCGCGCAGAGCGCCTTGCGCTTCGCGCTCGAGCGGCCCGAGCGCGTCGCCGGCCTCGTGCTCGTCACGCCCGCCTTCGACCCCGAGAGCTCGGGCTCCGCGCCCGAGCTCGCCGAGTGGGACGCGCTCGCCGATGGGCTTCGCGAAGGTGGGGTGGAGGGCTTCGTCGCGGCCTACCCGCTCGACCGCGTCGCCGAGCGGATGCGCGAGACGGTCACGACGGTTCTGCGCCAACGTCTCGCCGCGCACGATCACCCGCTCGCGGTGGCCGACGCGCTCGAAGCGGTGCCGCGCTCACGACCGTTCGAGTCCTTCGAGCAGCTCGCTGGGATCTCGGTTCCCGTCACGGTTGTCGCGAGCCGCGACGAGGCCGATCCCGGTCACCCGCTCGCCGTCGGCGAACGATGGGCGCAGGCGATCCCCGGAGCGCAGCTCCTCGTCGAGCCGCTCGAGTCCCCGGCGCGCTCCCCGATCGCCTGGCAGGGCGGCCAGCTCTCCCGCGTGATCGCCTCGGTCGCAGCAGACGCGCGTATGTGATAACGTACGGACGTATGACGGCGTGCAACTGGGACGGCACCTCCTACGACCGCATCTCGGGCATCCAGCAGGGCTGGGGCGCGGAGGTGCTCGACAGGCTCCCGCTGCGTGGAGCGGAGACGGTGCTCGACGCGGGGTGCGGGTCGGGCCGTGTAACCGAGATGGTGCTGGAGCGCGTACCCGACGGGCGGGTGATCGCGGTCGACGCCTCGCCGTCGATGGTCGCCGCGGCACGTGCACGCCTGCTCGGCGATGCCGGATCCTACGCGGGCCGGGTCGAGGTGATCGAGTGCGACCTGCTCGACCTGGAGCTGCCCGAGCCGGTCGACGCGGCGATCTCGACCGCGACCTTCCACTGGATCGCCGACCACGACCGCCTGTTCTCGCGCATCCGTTCCGCGCTGAAGGCGGGCGGAGGCTTCGCGGCGCAATGCGGGGGGGAAGGGAACATCGACGGTCTGCGCGGAAAGGCTCGCGAGGTGCTCGCCAAGGAGCCTTACGCGACCCACTTCGAGGGTTGGAGCGCGCCCTGGAACTACGCGGGCGCCGAGGTCACCGAGGAGCGACTGCGCGCGGCAGGCTTCGCGGAGGCGCGCTGCTGGCTCACACCCGCTCCCTCTGAGCCCGATGAGCCGCGCGAGTTCCTGCAGACGATCGTGCTCGGGCCGCACGTGCAGCAGCTCCCGCCCGAGCTCCGCGAGCGCTTCATGGACGAGGTGCTCGAGCGGATCGGCGAGCCAGTGGTGATCGACTACGTGCGGCTCAACATCGAAGCGACCGCCTAACCCGCGGGGACGCGGAAGGAGAACGAGCCGACGGGCACGCTCGTCGCGCCGGGCCCTTCCAGGCCACCCGCGCCGACCGCCTGCTGGAGTGAGACCGTGCCGGTGATCGTGTGACCGCGCGCGCCGAGGCCGCCGATCGGGACCGTGACCGTGGCGCCCTTCGCGACGTCGTAGTCCACCCTCGTGCCGCCGTATGCGCCCGCGGGCATCGAGGGTTCGCGCCAGCGGATCGAGTACGCGCGGCGCCCTTCGGTGATCGCGAGCGGCACGCGGAAGCTGACGAGCAGCGAGCGGCGCTTGAAGCGTTCCACCCCGATGTGCACGTGGATCGCCGCGGCAGCTTCGGCGGCGCTCGGGACCCTGCCCACGGGCGCGTAACCGTAGGGCTCGGGCAGCGAAGGGGTACAGGCGTAGCGCCCGCCGATCCAGCTCTTGGACGTGAGGTGGCAGGTGGCCCCGCCGCGGTAGTGGATTTCCTTGACGGGCCCGTCGACGGGCACCACATCGGCGGTTCCCGCGTTCGCGAAGTTCAGGAGCTGCTTGGGGGAGGAGCGGGTGACGAACATGTAGGCGCCCTCCGGGCCGACCGTGGCGAGCGTGTGGCGCTGGCCTTCGAACACGTAGGTGATCGACTGCGCCTGCGGGCCGAGCAGGCCGTAGTAGATGTTGCGCAGGTCGGACTGGCGGCAGATCGCGGCGGGACGTGCGCCTGCGGCGCGTTCCTGCGGTGTGAGGCGCAGGCCCTTTTCATAGGGTCCCGCGGTCGGCGGCACGCAGCCGCCGAGTCGACCGCCCGCACCGATCCACGCACTCGCCGGCCTCGCATCCGCGGTCACGTTCGCGAACAGCCGGTGCTCGCCGTCGAGCAGTTCGCAGCCGTCGGAGTCGGGGACCACGGGGAGTTCGTGGAAGCGCCCGTCGTCATCGAAGGCGTGGTCCTGTCCGAGCGCGCCCAGTTTGCCGTCGACGATGCGGCCGATCTGGAGGCAGCCGGTACCGCGATTCGTGCTCAGCTCGCGCATGCCCCAGGGCGGGCCGCCCGCAGGATCGGGTGCGGAGATCGGCAGCCGGTGGACCGTCCCCGGCATCAGCGACCCCGTGCCTTCGTGCGCGTTGCCGAGCACCGAGAACGGGACCTTCGCGCGCGCGCCGATTTCGATCACGCCACCCGCGGCGAGCGCACCGAGCAGGGCGAGCACGAGCAGCACAACGAGTACGAGGTTGCGCGTGCGCGGACGCACCGGCCGCCGGCCCTCGGGGTAGAGCGGCGCGCGGTTGCCCTCGCCCGCGAGCACGCGCTCCCAGAGCCGCTCGCGCGCCTGGAGGTCGATACGCAGCGCGCGAGCCGGGTCGGCGGCGGCGAGGCGCGCGATCACGTCGTTGGGGGCGTGCGTGCTCACAGCGTCGATCCCGTCTGCTCGGCGAGGCTGCGCTGGCTCGTCTCGGTGTCGGCGAGCGTGCGCGCGAGCCGCCGCCTTGCACGGTGCAGCCTGACGGTGAGCGAGCCCGTGGAGCAACCCATCACCTGCGCGGCGGTGCGGTGGTCCAGACCGTCCCAGGCGATCAGGGTGAGCGCTTCGATGTCACGCTCGGGCAGGCATTCGAGAGCGCGGGCGAGACGCGGGTCGCTCATCTCGAGCTCGCCGGTCGGGTCCAACGGAGGCGGCTCGGCGCGCAGACGCTCGTGCAGCGCCTCACGGCGAGCGTGACCGCGGCGCTGGGTGGAGGCGACCCGGCGGGCGATCCCGAGCAGCCAGGGGAGAGGCTCGCCGCGCAGGTCGCCGTAGCGGCGCCAGGCAACCAGGAAGGTGTCGGAGACGACGTCCTGCACCGCGTCGGCGGCGACGCGGCGCGCGACGTAGCGCACGACGGGCTCGTAGCAGTCATTGAAGACCTCCTCGAAATCGCCGGGCGAGTCGCTCACAACGGTTTAAGTGTCCGCCAGCGCCTCCGACATTACATCCAGCTCCGAGTCGATCGTGGCCGCGCCGCGAAGCAACGCCTCGTAGCGGCCTCCGGCCGCGGCGAGCTCGTCGTGGGTGCCGCGTTCGACGATCCGTCCCGCGTCGAGCACGAGGATCTGATCTGCGTCGCGGATCGTCGAGAGGCGGTGGGCGATCGCGATCGTCGTGCGTCCGCGCGAGAGCTCGTCGAGCGCCTGTTGGACGGCCCGCTCCGTCTCGTTGTCGAGCGCGGAGGTCGCCTCGTCGAGCACGAGCACCGGTGGGTTGCGAAGGATCGTGCGGGCGATCGCCATGCGCTGCTTCTCCCCGCCGGAGAAGCGGTAGCCGCGCTCTCCCACGAGCGTGTCGTAGCCGTCCGGGAGTCCCGCGATCAGCTCGTGGATCTGCGCTGCCCGCGCCGCGCCCTCGATCTCCTCGTCGGTCGCCTCCGGGCAGGCGAAGCGCAGGTTCTCCCGGATCGAGGCGTTGAAGAGGTAGGTGTCCTGCGAGACGAGGCCGACGGTTTCGGCGAGCGAGCGCAGCGTCGTGTCGCGGATGTCGATCCCGTCGATCGAGACCGCCCCCTCGGTGGGGTCGTAGAGCCGCGCGACGAGATAGGCCAGCGTCGTCTTGCCCGATCCCGTCTCGCCCACCAGCGCGGTCGTCGTGCCGGACGGGATCTCCGCGTCGATTTCGCTGAGCGTCCAGGGCGCCCCGTCCGCGTAGCGGAAGAACACGCCGCTGAGCCGCACCTCGCCGCGCCCCGCCGGGAGCGGCTGTGCACCGGGCCGCTCGACGATGTCCACGGGCAGATCGAGGTACTCGAAGATGCGCCCGAACAGCGCGAGCGAGGTCTGCACTTCCAGGCCCACCGAGAGCAGCGACTGAATCGGGAAGAGCAGCCGTGTCTGCAGCTGCGTGAACGCGACGACCGTGCCGATCGAGATCACATAGCCCTGCGAGCCGAACTTCAGGCCGCCGATCAGGTAGACGAGCGCGGGCATGATCGCGAAGCTCATCTGCACGGTCGCCATCCGCCAACGGCCCGCCATCCGCGCGCGCACCTCCAGGTCGGCGAGTTCGCCGGACTCGTCGCTGAAGCGCCGGACGAGCTCGGGCGCGCGTCCCATCGTCTTGCCGAGCAGGATCCCGGAGACCGAGAGCGACTCCTCGACGAGCGTGGACATGTCGGCGAGGCGCCCCTGGCGCACCGACTGGATGCGCCGGCGTTCCTCGCCCACCCGTCGCGTGAGCCAGACGAAGAAGGGAAGCAGGACGAGCGAGAACGCGGCCAGCCGCCAGTCGAGCAGGAACATGCCCACCACGGTCGCCGCGACGGTGGTCACGTTCTGGACGATCGAGGTGGCGGTCGAGGTGACCACGCTGTCGATCCCGCCGATGTCGTTCGCGATCCGGGACTGGACCTCGCCGGTGCGCGTGCGCGTGAAGAAGGCAAGTGACATCCGCTGCAGGTGCGCGTAGACAGCGGCGCGCAGGTCGTGCATCACACGCTGGCCCACCTGGTTGGAGATCCACGTCTGTGCCACGCCGAGCACGCCGGTGATGATCGAGAGCGCGATCAGTCCGGCGACGAGCTCCGCGAGCAGCGTGGTGTCGTGCTTCGGGTAGGCCTGATTGATGATTTCGCGCAGCAGGAACGGGCTGATCACGCCGAGCGCCGAAGCGATGAAGATCAGCGCGAGCAGGCGGCTGAGGCGGCCGCGGTAGGGCCTGAAGAGCCGCGCGATCCGGCGCAGCGAGACGGGCGTCGAAGGGATGTCCTCGGGGCGCAGGTCCGGCGTCCGGCCGTGCCGGCCTTCCCCCGAGCGCCCCGCCGAGAAGGGCTGCGCGCTCACCGTTTGACTTTAGCGGCGGGCCGGTGCGTGGCGGCGGCGGAGCCCGCCGTGGCTAGAGACCGGCTCGCGGCACGTTCGGGAGGGCCTCTTCGATCGCCGCGAGCACACGCGCGTACCAGTCGCGCTGATTGAGCTCGGTCGGCAGGGAGGAGGCGCCCTCGGCGGCGCGCGGAGTCGATCCAGCGATGGTTTCGGAGCGGGCCGTATCGAGGCGGCCGGCGCTCGGTGTCGAGTCCATCCGTCCGCATCGACAGCGCGCTCCCAACACTCCAATAGGTATTGCGCGCTCCGCTATAAGCGACATGCATAGCGGCATGGCCTGAGCAGACATCCGACGCCCCGATCGGCGTCCAGGCTCTACGCTCAGGCGATGGCCACAACAGGCTCGCTTGAACTCTCCCCGGAGCAGATCCGCGTGCTGGGGTGCCTGCTCGAGAAGCAACGCACCACGCCCGACGCCTACCCGCTCTCGCTCAACGCGCTCCGCCTCGCGTGCAACCAGTCGACGAACCGCGATCCGGTCGTGGACTACGACGAGGCGACGCTCCGCGACGCGCTGCACCGACTCGAGCGTCGCGGCCTCGTGCGCCTTGCGAGCGGCGCGGGCAGCCGCGCGTCGAAGTACCGTCACCTGCTCGCCGAGAGACTGCCGATGGAGCGCGGGGAGGAGGCGCTGATGTGCGTGCTGATGCTTCGCGGCGCCCAGACACCCGGCGAGCTGAAGCAGCGCGGAGAGCGCATGCACGACTTCGACGGCCTCTCGGAGGTCCACGCCACGCTCGAGGGCCTGATCGAGCGTGAGCTCGTGCAACGGCTGCCGCGACGCCCGGGGCAGAAGGAGGAGCGCTACCGGGAGTGCCTGGGGGCGAGCGAGACCGCGGGCGCCGACGCCGCCGAGGAGCTTGCCCTGCGCGCCCCGCTGCCCGCGGACGCAGCAGAGCAGTCCGAGGAGGCGGAGAGAGACGCGGGCCCCGCACCGGATGACGGGTCGCGGGCGCCCCTCGTGCTGCGCGTGGCGACGCTCGAGCGCGAGGTCGCCGAGCTGCGTGCGCGCCTCGATCAGGTGCTCGCGGACCGTCCCTCCAACGGGGTGCGGCCGTGAGCCACCTCACGCTGATCCTCGCGTCCTCCTCATCGGACACCGCGACGGGTGTGGGGATCCCGGTGGCGATCGCTGCGGGGCTCGTGTCCTTCCTCTCACCCTGCGTGCTGCCGCTCGTCCCGGGCTATCTCTCGACGGTGATCGGAGTGACACCGCGCGATCTGCAGGAGGGGGTGGGCATCCGGCGCGTGCTCGTGCCGAGCCTGCTCTTCATCGCGTCCTTCTCCGCGATCTTCATCCTGCTCGGGCTGAGTGCGACCGCGATCGGGTCATCGCTGAACACCCACAAACACACGCTCGAGCAGGTCGGCGGGGCGCTGATCCTGCTGATGGGGCTCGTCTTCCTGGCGACGCCCTTCATCGGCATGCTGAACCGCGAGTGGCACTCCGAGACGCTGCTGCGGCTCGCGGGTCGTGGCGGACCGCTGCTCGCGGGGGCCGCGTTCGCGATCGCCTGGACGCCCTGCACCTCGATCACGCTCGGAGCGATCCTCACCCAGGCGGCGATCTCGAGCTCGGCGGCACACGGCGCGCTGCTGCTCGCCTTCTACTCCGCGGGCCTCGCGATCCCCTTCCTGCTGATCGCGCTCGCGTTCGATCGCATGACGCGAGCGCTCGCTGTGGTGAAGCGCCACTTCCCCGTGATCATCGCGGTCGGGGGCATCGTGATGATCGCGCTCGGGCTGCTGATCCTCACGGGCGAGTACACGATCCTCAACAACAAGGCCCAGGAACTGACGAGCGAACTGGGCCTGCCGAGCACGTCCGTCTGAGCGGCTCGCGCGCCCCGCTCAGCTCTCGGCGGGCTGGACCGCGCCGAGCGCTCCGGCGCCGATCTCCTCGTGCAGCGGATGGGCCTCGGGCTGGATGTCGTGTTTGCGGACGGTCACGTAGCCGACGAGCGCGAGGAAGACCGCGAGGCCGATCAGGCTGACGGCCGGATCCCCGAGCCCGAGCCCGCTCGTCGAGGGCGGCTTGCTGAAGCCGTCGGCGAACGAGGCTCCGAGCGGGCGGGTGACGATGTAGGCGGCCCAGAAGGCCACGATCGGGTTGAGCAGCCCGCGCCACCACAGCAGTGCGGGCACGGCCATGATCGCGGCGAACAGGGCGGCGGAGTCGAAGTAACCGAGGTTGAGGGAGATCGCGGTGAGATCGCCCGCGGCGGTGCCGAGCGCGAAGGTGGCGAAGACCGCGGCCCAGTAGTAGCGCTCGCGCCGCCTCGTCGTGATCGTATGGATCGAGAGCGTGCCCTCGCTGCGCCACCACAGCACGAAGATGAGGGCGACCGCGGCCGCGAACAGGGGGGTGGTCACGGCGTAGGGGATCGAGGCGCCGTCGTGCACGCCGTCGGCGATCATCGTCCCGAAGACCGCGACCATCATCACCGTGAACCAGTAGACGGGCGCGCGATAGCGCTCGGAACGCAGCTGCAGGCGGAAGGCGAGGACCGTGCCGCCGATCCCGAGCAGGGCGGCCACGGGCACGTTCCACTGCCCGAGCGCGTCGGACATCGCCTCGCCCATGCCGGTGGTGAGCAGCTTCAGGGCCCAGAAGATGAGCCCGATCTCGGGAACCTTGGCGGCGACGGGCTCCAAACGCGAGACGGTGGACCTGGACATGGCGCGAAATGCTGGCGTCCGCAGCTAAGCGCACGCTCAAGATTCGGCGCGGACGGACCGAGCGCGGCGTGCGCCTAGCGAGCCGGGGGAAGCGGCTCAGCGCCCGCGGAGCTCTCGCGCGGCGCGAGCAAGAAGACGGCCACCGCCGCGGCGAAGAGCACCCCGCTCTCGTAGAGGATCGCGCTGATCCCGTCCGCCAGCACGTCGCCCTTGCTGCTGAACACCCCGTTGCCGCTCAGCTCTTCGAGCTCGCGAACCGTCGAGTAGATGTGCATTCCAGTGAGTCCGACCGCGGCCCCGATCAGACCGCAGACGGCGAAGAAGGCGAGCCCGCCGACCGGCCCGGAGGCGAGCTCGGGCAGCCAGCGCGCGGCGGCGAGCACACCGCCGATGAACGCGAGGACGAAGATCAGCGCGGGAACCCACCACATGAGGGGAATCCTGCATATTCGATCGGACGGTGCTCGCGCTCGTGCGGCGCCGCGAGCTAGATCGGGGCGCCCGCCGCCTCGCGTTTCGAGCGCTGCTCGCGATAGCGCGCTTCCCACGCTTCCTGGTTGCGCTTCGCGTCGAGCACGAAGGGGGAGTAGCCGATCGCTTTGACGATCCCCTCGTTGATCGCGGAGTCGGGCGAGGGGAGCGGGCGCATCACGTCGACGAACAGCACCACACGGGTCTCGTCGGTTTCGTTCCAGACCTCGTGGTTGAAGGTGTCGTCGAAGATCATCGAGCGGCCCTCCTCCCAGTGGCGGTAGTCCTCGCCGACCCTGATCCGGCAGGACTCCGCGTCCTGCGGGACGATCAGACCGAGGTGGTAGCGCAGCACGCCCTTGTAGGGACCGCGGTGGTCGAGGATGTGCTTGCGCGGGGAGAGAATCGAGATCATCGCGGTCTTCATGCCCGGGATCTCGCGCATCAGCGCGGCGGTGCGCGGGCACATCTCCACGCCGAGCTTCGCCTCGAAGCCGTATCCGTATAGGAAGAAGGTCTTCCAGCGGTCGTCGTCGGTGATCTCGAGCTGGTCCTTGGAGATGTCCTGGAAGTTCGCGAGCGCCTCGCGGTCCTCGAGCAGCGCGGCGGCCTCGTCGCGGATCACCTCCCAGTTCTCCTCGATGTGGGAGACCCAAGGGAAGCGCTCGAGCGGGAAGAAGGTCGCGTCGCCGACGAGCGAGCGCCGGCCGATGAAGCGCTCGATCGGGGCGAGGATCCGTTCGCCGAGGGTGATCGAAAGCTCGACGGTCCGCTCCCACCAGGACTTGGACACTGTGCCCACCTCCAACGTCGCATCTGGTCCGGACCCTCCGGACCTCTCAGCACGCACCCTAACGAACGGTCCGCACCGAATCCGGAGCTGCGCGGGGGCGAGGGGTGGATGTTTCCCGCTCCGTCCGGCCGGGTACTCGGGAATGCGTCCGGCGCAGGACGGAGCGGAGGAGGGGCGACCGTGCGGCGCACCGGGACAGAACCCTCCCTTTCGCGACTAGGAGAAGAGATGATCAGAGATGTGAGGCGCCCGTTGCCCGTTGCCCTGCTGGTGGTTTCGATCGCCATGCTGATCCAGGCATCGGGCGCGCTAGCCCTCAGCGGCGCGGCCCCGCTCCGCAGCGAAGGCTCAACCGCCCTCGGCGCCGTCTCCGGCACGCGTTCGGTGGTCCTCACGCTGACACCGAGCAACGCGGCGGGACTGCGCTCTCTGAACCGACGCGCGCACGCGCCGCTCTCGCCCTCTCAGTTCCGCGAACAGTTCGCCCCCTCGGCGGCCGCCGTTAGCGCCGTGCAGTCCTGGGCGAGCTCGTACGGGCTGAGCACGAGCGTGACGGCCGATCGCACGCTCGTCACCGTCTCCGGCCCCGCCTCCGCGCTCGGGTCGGCGCTGGGAGTGACCTTCGAGAGCTTCCAGGCTCCCGGTGGGAGCAGCTACGTCTCGACTCTCGGTACGGCGAAGCTCCCGAGCTCGATCGCGGGCGATGTGACCGCGATCAGCGGTCTGTCCAGCCTCGCGCGAGCTCAGGTGGACATCGTTCACCGCTCCGCGAGCGAAACGCCGGGGCTCTCGATCCCCGCGAGCTACGGCCCGCAGGAACTCTGGTCGCTCTACGACGCGCCGAGCTCGCAGACCGGAGCGGGGCAGCAGGTGTCGATCATCGCCGAGGGCGACCTCAGCGCACCCAAGGCCGACCTCGTCACGTTCGAGAAGAAATTCGGCCTGCCCGCCGTGAGGTGGAACCAGATCGACATCGGCGCCACCTCGAGCGACACCGAAGGTGATGACGAGTGGGATCTCGACACGCAGTACTCCACCGGCTTCGCTCCCGGGGTGAGCCAGGTCAACGTCTACGACGCCCCCTCGCTGGAAGACCCCGACATCCTCGCGGCGGTCGACCGTTGGGTGAGCGAAGACGCCACCCCGCAGGCGAGCTTCTCCGCCGGTGAGTGCGAGCTGCTCGCGAACCTCAGCGGCTTCACCGAATCGCTCGACACGGTGCTCGCCGAGGCACAGGCACAGGGTCAGACGCTCTTCACCTCCAGCGGCGACACGGGCTCGCAGTGCCCGGCGCTGGTCGGAGAGAACGGCGTTCCGGCGGGCCTGCCGGGCGTGAACTACCCCGCTTCGAGCCCCGGCGCGATCGGCGTGGGCGGCACGACCGTGCTCTCCAAGGGAGAGGAAATCGGCTGGTACGCGGGCGGCGGCGGTTCGAGCCTGCTCGAGAGCACGCCCGCCTTTCAGCAGAACGCGGGCGGGAGCTTCCTGGGCGTCAAGCGCGGCGTCCCGGACGTGGCGCTGGACGCCGATCCGAACAGCGGCTACGACGTGATCGTGGGCGGCAGCGAAGAGACGGTGGGCGGCACGAGCGCCGGGGCACCCTCCTGGCAGGGGATCTGGGCGCGGGTGCAGGGCGCCCACGGCGGCACGCTCGGCTTCGCGGGCCCGGTGATCTACGGTGCGCCCGCGGCGGCCTTCAACGACATCGTGCTCGGTGCCAACGGGCTCTTCCCGGACACCCCCGGTTGGGACTACGTGACGGGTCGCGGAACGCCTGACATCTCCGCCCTCGTCGCCGCCGGCTAGCTAGCCACTCGAAGCATCCTAGGCGCAGCCCGGGCCCTGCAGCATGGGGTCCGGGCCGCTTCTCTTCCAGCTCCGCTCGGCGCGTGCGCGGAGCACCAGCGCCCGGCCACGGTCAGTGTGCCGACAGGGCGGATCATCCCGATCGCTTGACAGGCTGGATCATCCGCGTCTACGCTGCGGGCGCTGAGGGGTGCGTGCGCGCAAGATGCGCCGCACGAAGACGCGCGCTCGGGGGGACGCGCCAAGAGACCAAGGAGAATCGGTGATCACCAGGAGACATCGCGCCCTGCCCGGGGCCGTGCTCGCAGCGCTTTTCGCGCTCGCGGTGCCGGCGGCGGCGAGCGCCTCGGGAGTCTACGTCTCGAACTCGGCGCCAGTTGGCGCTGACACGAGCTGCGCAAGCCCGGGCTACAACACGATCCAGTCGGCGCTCGACGCGGCGTCCGGCGAAGCGAACATCCACGTCTGTGGCGGCGTCTACACAGAACAGATCGAAATCACCAAGCCCGCGAAGCTCGCGGTCGCGACGGGCACGGGTACGGCGAAGCTGCAGATGCCGAGCTCGCCCGCGGACTCGTTGACCGAATGCGACACCGCTCCCGGGCTCGAACCCGGCCAGAAGGACGAGGTCTCGATCTGCACCGCAGGCAAGGTGTCGCTCAGCGGCCTCACGATCGAAGCTCTTGCGCCGATCGAAACCTGCGCCTCGGGTCTCTACGGCATCAACGTGGGCGGCGGCGCGGAACTGAAGGCGACCAACGACACGGTGATCGGCGCCGGCACCACTCTGCCGGCCTTCAAAGGCTGCCAGCACGGCGTCGCGGTCGAGGTCGGATCTCACCACGCCGCGGTCGTCGGGCACGCGATACTCAAGGGTGACGCGATCAGCGGCTACGAGAAGAACGGGCCGACGGTCGCGGGTGCAGGGTCGACGATGAAGGTGCTCGACTCCACGATCACCGGTGAAGGTGCCAGCCCCTACACCGCGCAGAACGGCGTAGAGATCGCCTTCGGCGCACAGGGCACGGTCAAGGGCTCGAGTGTCAGCGCCAACGAGTGCGAACTCGCCGGCGTCTGCAGCTCGACCGACATCGAAAACCAGGCCGACGGCGTGCTCTTCTACCAGGCAGCCGCCGGTTCCGGTGTGTCGGGATCGACGATCTCGAACAACGACATGGGCGTCTACTACTCCTCGGGCAGCGCCACGGTGCCCGCGAAGGCGGACGTGAAGATCTCCAAGAACCGGTTGAGCGACAACCGCTACGAGGGGATCCTGCTCGAAGAAGGCAAGGCCGGCATCTCCGGCGATGAGATCGTCGGCGGCGGAGAACTGGGGATCGCGATCCTCCAGGCCTCCTACCAGGAATCCGGCGACTTCTCGAGCGCGAACAAGACCACGATCGAAGGCATGAGCGTGGCCGCCGTCGGCGTGATCGTCGAAGGCTCCGGCCCGGCCGGCTCGTTCACGATCAAGAACAGCTCGATCTCCAAAAACGCCGCCGAAGTGAGCGATCCCAGCTCGAACTTCGCCGTCGTCAGGAAGAACGACACCTGAGCCGTTCGCACAGCGCCTGAGGCGCACCGAGACACATTGGGGAAGGGGCGCCATTCGGCGCCCCTTTTCCTTGTCCTCGAACGGCGATGTGCGCTGAGGAACCCAGCGCGTCGGGCCGATTGCGAGCGGGATGCGCCGGCCGATGTTCGTGCTGCGCCTGTGGCGCGGAGACTTCAGAAAACGCGGCTGACGTCCGCCTGGGTC
>CAVSSW010000001.1:0-737195 GCA_963730755.1 uncultured Solirubrobacteraceae bacterium | reverse complement strand
CGCACCGGTATGGACCAGCTCTGCGCGGTGGCCGAAGTGTCCAAGCGCACGCTCTACCAGCATTTCCCCGGCAAGGACGAGCTGATCGCCGAACACCTACGGCGATTCGATCCCGACATCCTGCCCGAGGTATTCGACCGCGCCGACCTCACCCCCCGCGAACGACTCCTCGCGGTTTTCGACATCCACTCACCCCTGTGTCCGTTCATCGGGGCGGCCGTCGAGATCCAGGACCCAAGCCACCCGGCACGTCTGCTCGCCCGCGACTACAAGCAAGCTTTCGCCGCCCGGCTCGCCGATACCGCCCGCGAAGCCGGCGCCGGCGACCCCGAGCGGCTCGGCGAGCAGCTCGCGCGCTGCTCCTCGATGGCGCCTCGGCCCGCAGCCGGGTCCTCAACGCCGACGCCTTCGCCACCGCCGCCGCCACCGCAGTCGTCCTGATCGACAACGCCATACCCACCGGGAGCGCCACCGCTCCGCGCGCGAGCTGACGAGGTCCAGGAGCCGGGCGGGTCCTGACAGCGGCCGAGGGCTGCCTGGCTCGCCGCCGGTCACGCCGGTGCGCGGGCCGCATCCGATGTGGGCCTTCTGACATCTCGGACGGATCGGACTGTCCGCCACCACCCCATACTCCGTATGGGCGATTCACGCTTTTGCGGTCTGCGCCTACCTTGGGTGCGATGGCGATGTATCTGTCCCACGCCACAAACATCCGTCCCGCACCCCGACTGCTGTGATGAGCGCCCCCGACCCGCGTCTCCCGCCACTGGGTCGAGCGGTCCCCCGGAGCGATACGGCGTGCTACCGCGACACAGTCCGCCTCCTCGCGTCTCTGTCGAAGCGACACCGCAACGCTCTCGAGGAGTTTGCCGGCTCGACCTCGGCACCTTGCAACCCGAATGCGGCGCGAACTGCCCTCACCGATCAGCTCGGCGAGCGAGTCGCCCAGCTCGAGGACACCGCAGTCAGGGCTCTGGCCCGTCTCGCCGGCGTCACCGACTACGAAGATGCTCTGGCGGCGATGCAGGAGAGCGGTTCGGCCGTTTGGCTTTGGGGCGCTGTCCTCAATCGCGCCGTGGAGGCCACTGCCGTGGCACGGATATCCAGTCAGGGGTAGGTGGCGTTGTCTGACGGCAGGGACACTGGGCCGACGTCGGCGGGTTCGGCCTCCGAGGACCACGATGTCCCGTCGGGCGTCTCGGGCGGAGCGCACCCGGGTTCCCGCAAGGCGGCGCCGCCTGATGTGAAGCTCTTGGGTGCGCTGCTCTCATCACTGTCCCTCGCCGAGGAGCACGGCGGCGCCGAGATCGCCCTGGAGGCATCGGGAGTGAAAATGGACGAGGCCGGACGTTTGACGGTGGTGGCCGAGCGGGTCACGTCGCTGCTGTCGGCCGCAGCGGTGACCGACCCAGTGCGAGAGGCACTGGCTCTCGGGTACCTGGCGGGCCGTGTCGCCCATCGGCCGCGTTCGCGCCGTCCGCGCGATCCAACCTCCTTCCTGATGGACAGCGACCTGCTTGTCCAAGCCGCGGAGGGCGAGTCGATCATGCGACTGCCGTGGTTCGAGGAGGGCCTCTTCGTCGGCCGGCAGCTTCCCGACATCACCGAGATGCCCTCGCAGGTGAGGGAAACCGCGACCGGCAACTACCTTGCTGCGCTGACCGGTGAACGACGACGTTTCGCCTTCACGAGCTACGGTCACTCCTACACCGTCGAGGCAGTCCCGATGCTCGACGAGCACCAGACGGCGATCGGCGTGCTCGCGGTGGCCACACCGGCGCTCTGCTGTGAGCCTTCCGCCGACGCGTTCGATCAGACCGCATTGCGCTTCGAACGGTCGGCGCTCGGCGCCGAGAAGCTAGCCGAGCGGCATGCCGGCACAGGCCGCCATGGCGACGCGCTGGCCGCCAGACGTGCCGCCGAGAAGGCGCGAAGCGGAGCTGACCGGATGCGGGAGAAGGCGCGCCAGATGCGTGAGCGCAACGGCGAAGTGCCCAAGCTCACCGAACGTGAGATCGATGTTCTGCAACTCGCCTCACACGGTCTCACGGTGGATCAGATAGCCGAGCATCTCTGCGTCAGCGCCGCCACGGTGAAGACCCACCATCACAACATCTACGCCAAGCTGGGCGTCAGCGACAAGGCCGAGGCCGTGGCGTGGGCGCTACGCCACGGCGTCATCGATTAGCCGCCGACTGCTGAGGAACCCCCGTCAGAGGCTGCCGTGAGGCGCGCGGTCGGGTGGGGGCGACTGAGCTCGCTCTCATCCGCCGCCGGAGCACGCTCCGGCGGAGCCGGGCGACCGAGGTGAAAGCCCTGCGCGCGGTCGACGCCGAGCTCGCGCAGGAGCTCAAGGGTCTCTGCGTTCTCGACGCCCTCCGCGACAGTGATCAGGTCGAACCCGCGGGCGAGGCTTACGATCGCTTCCACGACGTTGCGGCTCGCGTTGTTACGCGCGAGGTCGCGTACGAACTCGATATCGATCTTGAGGTAGTCGATCGGCAGCTGCTTGAGATAGGTAAAGCCGCCGTAGCCGGTGCCGAAGTCGTCCAGGGCGACCTTGCACTGCATCGCGTGCAGCTCATCGAGGAACGTTCGAGCCGCCCCGATGTCGCTGAGGATCGCGGTCTCGGTCAGCTCGAAGACCATCCTACGGGGATCAGCTCCGGTGCGGGCGAGCGCACGGCGGATGTGTCCGAGCACCGAGGGGTCGCAGATCGAGCACGCGGACATGTTCAGCTCCACCGCGAGCCCGGTTCGCGCGAGCTCCGCCGCTTGATCGATCACCCACCTGTCGATGTCTCCGACCAAGCCGAACTCCTCGGCGGCGGGAAGGAAATCCGAAGGTGCGTGGAGCTTCCTCTCCTCGCCCGCGGCCCGCATCCGCACCAACAGCTCGCGCTGCACCACACGTCCGCTGGCGATCTCGACGATCGGCTGCGCGTGAAGCTCGAAGCGTCCATCCGCGAGGGCCTCGCGGATCTGACCGACCCATGACAGTTTCTCCAGCTGACGCTCGAGGCGTTCGGTCTCGGCCTTGCGCTCGGTGATGTCTTCGAAGACGACCACGCACCCCTCCGTCCCCTCTCCCGTCGCGATCGGCGCGGCGGTGTAGGCGACCGGCAGCATGCGCCCGTCCTGGCGGATGAAGGTGTCGTCCGGCACGCTCACGGGCTCACCGCGCCGCAGCGCGGTCATGATCGGACACTCCTCGATCGGATAGGGGCTTCCGTCCGGTCTGCGCCCGTGTACGACCTCGTGCGCCAGCCTCCCCTCGAAGTCCTCCAGCGACCACCCCAAGAGGGCGAGGGCGACCGGGTTCATGTAGTTCACGAAACCGTCGTTGTCCACGGTGTAGACGCCTTGGCCGATGGAGTCCGTCACCGCCCGCAGGTAGGTCCGCGCGGTGCGAAGCTCGCGTTCTCTCTCCTTGCGCTCCGACGCATCCATCGAGACGGCTACGATGCCCACGCGCCGACCGCTCTCGTCGCAGATCGAGCGATGGCGGATGTAGGCGGGGAAGGTGGAGCCGTCCTTGCGCCGCTTGGGGCACTCGCCGTCCCATCGGCCCTCCCGTTCGAGCGCCGATTCCGTGATCCCCCACGGTTCGGCGTCCTCGCTGACGATCAGGTCGTACACGCTCGAGCCGATCGCCTCCTCGCGGCTCCACCCGTAGAGAAGCTCAGCCCCCGTGTTCCAGCTGAGAACCTCGCCTTGAAGGTCGGTGGTCACTACCGAGGCATCGATCTCGTCGAGCAGCGCGGCCTGCCTGAACGCGTCGTGCTGAGCGGCGACGCGCTCTGTGACGTCGACCGTGATCCCGCGAACTCCGCAGACCACGCCGTCCTCGCGTCGCGTCACTTCGCAGTACGCCTCGAACCAGCGCACCTGTCCCTCCCGGCCGTGCAGCCGGTAGGAGATGCTGTACTGCTTCACGTCTCCGGCCATCAGCCAATCGAGCTCGCCTTCCACACGCGTTCGGTCATCCGCGGGCATCGCGGCGAGCGCGTCGGCCATCGTCAGACGCTGACCAGGGTCCAACCCGAGCAGCGTGGTGAAGCGCTCGGATGGGGTGAGGAGTTCCTCCTCGACATTCCACTCCCACGAGCCCCAGTGCGGGATCTTCAGCGCGAGCTGCAGCTCGGCTTCATTTCGCCGGGCCAAGCGCTCAGCCCGCTCCAGGCGCGTGGCGTCCAAGCCCACGATCAGGTACCCCTCGAGCTGCCCCTCCGGACTGCGCACCGCCCTACCGCGGACGTCCAGGCGTGCAAGCGCGCCCCCCGCGGTTTCCACCTTGAGCTCCCCGCTTGCCACGCCCGTGGCCCGGATCTGCTGGACCATCGTCACAGCGGCTGCCTCGCTCTCGGGGTCGAGCGCGATCGTCGAGATCGAACGCCCCCGGAGCTGCTTCTCGTTCAATCCGAGAAGCGCCTCGGCGGCATTGTTCGAGCTGCGCAGGAGTCCCGCAGCGTCCGTCGCTAGGGCCGCGAATCCGAGTTCACCGAGACGGAGCACCTCGCCGGCCAGAGCGTGGTCGGGAGCTGTCTCACCGGCTCGTGACGTGCGTCGGGCACGGCTGCGTCGCGCGATCGAGACCTCGAGGCTGCGTCCCATGTAGACCGTTTCGGCGCGGATTCCGACTAGAGACATCGACCAAATGGGCGATACGTGGGTGGGTCGCTCCCGGGACCCTCCTCAGGAATTCCACCACGGCTCCCCCCGCTCCCCGAGCGCCACCTTCGCCGCGTGTACCCGGCACCGCGCCTCGCGTTCTGCGGACTCATCGCCGCTCCGTTTGGCCGCGCCGACCGCTCTTCGCGCGGACATCAGCTCTTTGACGAGCTCCAGCCGTCGCGCCTCGCTCAACGACGGATCGCTCGCGCGCCAGCGACGGCCGTCGATCAGCACGTAGCGACCGTCCTCGGTCCGCTCGATCTTCCGCTGGCTCACCGGTCCTCGACCACCCGCACGGGCACCGCGCGTAGGCGAATCGGACCGCGAGCTTTGTCGAGATCGATCACACGGCGCTTCTGCATCACCTCGATGCGCCCGTCTGCCACGAGGGCCCGTGCGGCGTCGCGTACGACCGCCATGTAGGGGCGGAACTCGCGGTCTTCGCCGGCGAGCGACCGAGCTGCCTCGGAAGGACAGATCGTCTTGCCGGCGCCTCGGCGCTCGAGCAGCGTGAGGATCGCCTGCGCGGCGTCGTTCGTGCCGAACGTGCGTCGAGGGTCTGCTGCGTCCTCCGTCATGCAGCCAAGAGCGCGTGTGGGACGACCTGGAGGCGTCTTTGCTCGAGCTCCTCGATCTGGCGTTCGGCTCGGCCGCAGAGCGATTCCAGATCGGCGCGGGCGAGCGCGGACTCCTCGGCCTCGATCGCTTGCAGGGCGATCCAGAGTGCGAGCTTGCCACGCACACCGAGCAGCAGCCCCTCGAGCTCGAGCAGGCGACTGAGCGGTGAGTAGCTCACCAGCCGTCCGTTCGGCTTGAGCCGCGCGAGCTTCTCGGCCCCCCACCCCGCGAGCACCTTCAGCCGGTCGGGTGGTATCTGCAGCTTCCCCATCAGGCCGATCAGCACATCCCGGTCCTCGTCGATCTCCTGAGCGAGCCGGCCGAGGACCTCACCGAGCGCGGAGCCTCGGTTGTTCGAGGCAGCGCGGCGCGCCAGCTCGCGGCCCGCAGTCGCTCCGGCCAGGTGATCGTTGAGATAGGTCGCGAGGAGCATCAGGTCGTCATTCGACGATCTCGTGAGGGTCTTCGCGCCCAGCGAGCACCAGCGAGTTCTCGAGCACAGCGCTGAGATGGCCTTCCTGAATCGGCAGCGCCCAGTCGACCAGCTCCTGCACGCCCTCGTCCTGCGCACGCTCGTTTAGCTTTCTCACGATCGACCAATGGCCCACCTCGCCCGCCTCGGCCATCGTGAGGAACTCGAAACCATCGAGCGCCTCCTCCTCATCCGCGAGGTAGGTCTTCATCATCTCCTCGGCCTCCTGACGTGTCTCGCGCCCGGCCTCCAGGATCGCCGTCTTCTTTCCGTCGAAGGAGCCCGCGAGCTCCGTGCAGCGCTCTTCGGTCTCCGCCGCCTCCTGGGCCATCCGCTCGAGGAGGCCGGCGAGGTCCTCCTCGTCGGAGTCGAGCATCGACTTGACCTTCTCTGCGGCCGTCTTGGATGCCGCTGCCAGGCCAAGCACCTCGGCCAGCTTGCTCTCGAGATTCGTCAGTTCAGCCACTTCGGTCCTCTCGGTCGTGTCTGTTTCAGGTTGGCCCCGGCGCTGGTGAATCCAGCGCCGGGGCGTTTCTCCGGTCGTTAGTCCGCCTCGGCCCTGCGCTCTTCCGGGCCGGGAGGGCATGATCCGACAGGCCTCGTGCCGCTAGGAGTCGATCGATGCGAACGATCATGGGACTCCTCCCGGGCTACTTAGGACAATGTCCCAACTCGCCTACCCCCGTCGCGTTCGGCGTAACGCCGAGGAGGCCGGGCATCCACCCTGACGCCGAGTTCAGGTCAGTCTGCTGGCCCACTCCTCTCGTTGGTGCGCCTCAGGGAGGTGTCCCGCGCACCCGAAGCCTCGAGCGTCAGGTGGCGGTGATGTACCCGGACATGAAGCCCGCGTGCTGCATCGCCCAGCCGTTGGCCTGGTCGTCGCAGGGGATCACGCAGAACCACGAGAAGCGGCCCTTCTGCTTGACCACGATCTCGTAGGTGTGGACGCCCGGTTTGACGATGATGTTCACCCCGATCTCAGGCGAGGTGATGCTGTGTTCGCCTTCGTCGGTGTTGTCGATCTTCAGGTCCAGCTTCTGGCCCACCTTGACCGCGAATTCGGTCTTGGTGAAGGCGTCGTGCTTGATCTTGTCGGGGCCGAGCTTGCTCGCGGGGATCACCTTCAGGCTGATGACCTTGGTCGGGCTCGCAGCGGAGGCAGCCGACGGCGTCGAGCTCGTTGCGGGCGGAGCCGCACCGCTCGTGATCGTGACGGTGTTGTGCTCGCTGCTCTGGCTCAGGGCGAAGATCGACATGAACAGCGCCGCCACGATCCCGATCCCGCCGAGCCACGCGAGCACGATCTTGCCGTCGCGGTTGACCGTCTCGTCGAACTCCGCCTGGTCGCGGGCCTCGGTCTCGGCGTCTGGTTCCTGGACTGCCATCTGCTCACCCGCCTTCGCTCGTCGCCTTCGTTGGGTTGATGGCTTCAAGTCAATCCGCTTGGGGCAGCGCGAACATCCGCGCGTTGCCACGGGCGGCGTCAGGGTTTCCCCGCAGCGGATCGGGTGGGTTTCAGTAGTTCCCCGGTGACGATCGCGGTGGGATTGCTGATTTTACAGCCCACCCGCGGGCGTAGGTTCGGGGAATGCTCGAAGGGATCGTCGTCGGATACGCCGGGGACCGCGCGGGACGCGACGGGGTGGTGCTCGCCGCGCAGCTCGCGCACGTCGCTCGAGCGCAGCTCACAGTCGTGTTCCCCTATCACCCGTTGTGCGCGACGATCCCGGGGGCCGTCGCCGAGCAGCAAGCCCGCGGTGAGCTCCAGGCGCTCCTTGGCGGCAGCCCGGTGCTCGAGGGGGCGCACTTTCGGTGGAGCAACGCGTCGTGGCCAATCCGCGCGCTCCACGAGATCGCCGCGTATGAGGAAGCGCAGCTGATCGTGTTCGGCGCCGCCCCGGAGCGCCTCGAGCGACGTCACGTCGCCCTGATGGCACGGATGGTGCATGGTGCGCCGTGCGCGGTGGCGGCTGCGCCGTCGGGGTACGCGGACCGCGAGCGGCGTGCGCTGAGGTGCATCGGGGTCGGGTTCGCGGACACGCCGGACGGTCACCTGGCGCTCCGGGTCGGCTGCCAGCTTGCCCGTGAGCTCGACGGCGAGGCATGCGTGATCGCGGGTTGCGGGCTGAGCCCCACGCTCGCGGACTACGCGGCGCTGTCCTGGACGTTGCCGCAGATCGAACAGGACACTTACGAGGAGACTCAAGCACTGCTCGAACGCGCGGTAGCGGGACTCGATTGTGACGTCCAGTTTGAAGTAAGCCGTGAGGACGGCTGCCGGGCGCTTCTTGCCGCGTCGGAGCGCTTCGATCTGCTCGTGCTCGGGTCCCGCGGCTACGGGCCTGTCGGGCATGTGCTCCTGGGTAGCGTCTCGGCGGCGGTGATGCGCTCCGCGAAGTGCCCTGTCCTCGTCCTGCCGCACCAGGCAAGCGTGGCGGCTGACACTCACTCGCTCGCGGCGCACGCGTAGTTTTCCGACGCCGGATCGTGGATGAGATCGGATGCCGGGCGTACCGCTCTGAGCGAACCTGAGCGCATGTCTGCGGGCGCATCGCCAACGCTCCTCCCGCCGTTCGAGACGCCCGCGGACGCGGGGGTCGAGCCGGAGCTCGTCTCGTTACGTGACGGCTCGTCGGTGAGGGTGCGTCCGCTGCGGGTGGGCGATGAGGCTGCTCTGCGGGGGTTCCTGCACGGGTTGTGCGCGGAGGCCCGGCGCCGTCGGTTCTTCAGCGTCGTCGACCCGGATCGGGCTGCGCACGCCGCCGCGGAGTCGACCGGCGACCGATGCGGACTGGTGGCTCTCGATGAGACAGGGAAGGTAGTCGGGCACGCGTTGTTCATCGCGTTGGATGCGACGCATGCGGAAGTCGCGGTCGCGCTCGCGGACGATCTTCACGGCCGTGGGCTCGGAACGGTGTTGATCGAGCGTCTCGCGATGATCGCGGAGCAGCGGGGCATCCGGTACTTCCTCGCCGAGCTGCTGCGCGAGAACCGGGCGATGCTCGACGTGTTCCGGGACGGCTTCGACGCGCGGATCGTCCGCCACGAGGGGTCCGAGGAGCGGGTCGAGTTTCTGACTTCGAGCTGGCGCCTGGCTCATCAGCGGTTCATTGCCACCGGCGGTCGAGCGGCGGGCGCGTGATGTTCGAGAGGATCCTCGTCGCGTTCGACGGCAGCGAGCGGGGGCGCGACGCGCTCGCGCTCGCCGATCAGCTCGTCGCCCCCGGAGGCGAGCTCATCGTCTGCTGCGTCCGTCACTTCCAGGCGTTATCGGCACGGATCGATCCGATCGACCCCCGTCTCGGCGGGGAGTCCGCCGAGCAGGCGATCAACGAAGCGACAACGGAGCTGAGGAGCGGCGCGACCGTCACACCGATGTCTCTCGCCGGTGTGAGCGTCGCCGCCGAGCTTCTGAATGCGGCCACCGGACAGCGTGCCGATCTGATCGCGCTGGGCTCCTCCCACCGCGGCCGCCTCGGCAGCGTGCTGATCGGTGGCGTCGCGCAGAGCGCGATCCACGCAGCGGAGCTTCCCGTCGCGATCGCTCCGGCCGGCTTTCACCGCCGGTCGCGCGTAGCGCTGAGGCGCGTAGCGGTGGCATGTGACGTTCTCGAACCGGTGTCGGGCCCAGTGCCTTTGGGCTTGGCGTTCTGCGAGCAGACCGGTGGCGAGCTCGTGCTCGTCGCGGTCGCAGAGGAACCGACGGGCGCCGACTCCGATCTCGCAGCGCCCCACGGCCGGGTGGGGCGAGCTGCGGCTGAGGTGGCGCTGGAGCGGGTGCTCGCGAGCCTGCCGGAGTCTGTGTCGGTTCGCAGCGAGGTGCGGACCGGTGCGCCTGCTGAGCAGCTACTCGAGCTCTCCCGCGATGCTGATCTCCTGGTTCTCGGCTCGCACGGGCGGGGTCTGGCCGGTCGGCTGGCGATGGGCAGCGTGTGCGATGCGGTGATCCGGGCGGCCGCCTGCCCGGTGCTCGTGACGCCGCCGGGTGTGATCCCCGACGCGCTCGAGTTGCAGCGGCATGAGCTGCATCGAGGCGCGAGTCAGGATCTCGCCGCGCTGAAGCTCGCCCACGAGAAGCTGCATCGGGCGCCGGTGGCTGACCGTTAGCGTCCGGTGTTGACGAGGCCGCGCTCGATCGCGTAGCCCACGAGCTCGGCACGCGTTGAGAGCCGGAGCTTCTGCTGGATGTGCGAGCGGTGCGTCTCAACGGTGCGGACCGACAGGTAGAGCTCCTTGCCGATTTCCGCGTTCGTCTTGCCGAGCGCGATCAACCGTAGAACGTCGACCTCGCGCTCTGAGAGATCGTCGGGCGGACCGGGCGGCGGCTCGGAGGCGATGCGCGCCCCGAGCGCCGGGTTCAGGTAACGCTCCCCGGCGGCTGCGCGGCGGACGGCTTCGACGAGCTCATCATCGGCGGCCTCCTTGAGCACGTAGGCGAGCGCGCCGGCGCTCAGCGCCTCCCGAGCGAACGCGGGCTCCTGTTGCATCGTGAGGACGACGATCTGCGTGTCGGGTGACTCCTCACGGATCAGGGGGATCGCCTCGAGACTGGAGCCGCCGGGCATGTTGAGGTCGAGAACGAGCACGGTGGGGTGATGGCCCCGCACGTAGCGGCGTGCGCCCTCGACGTCGCTCGCCTCCGCGACCACCTGGAAGTCGGTCTCGCTGTCGAGCAGCATCCGCAGGCCGCTGCGTACGACGGCGTGATCGTCGGCGAGTACGAGCGTGATCTGCGACTCCGCGTCCTTCGCTGTGCCTGAGTGCTCAGTGTCGCTCACGGCCATGGACCGTACCGCCATCCGGCGACAGCGGCGTGAAGATCAGGACCGCCACCGTCGGTGACGGTCCTCAGGCGTGCAAGGCCCCCTCGAGGCTCTGCTCGGTGTCGGTCGAGTCGGGTTGTCCTGTCACCGAGCGCGGCAGGATCAGCAGCGGACAGCGAGCGTAGTGCTGGAGGTAGCTCGAGGTGCTGCCGAGCACGAGACGCTTGACCGGTCCGTAGCCACGTGAGCCCGCGATCAGGATGTCGACCTTCTCCCCGAACGCTGCGAGCTCCTCCCCGACAAGTCCGTACACAGCTTCTCCTTGAACCCCAGGCAGCTTTGCCATCCGGCTCTCGGCCTGCTCGAGCAGTAGGTCGATGCTCTCCCCGATAGCGGGTGGGACGATCCCGGTGTAGGCGACGGAGGGCAGCGAGACGACCTCGAGAGCGTGGATGCTCGCGCCGGTCGACGCCGCGATTTCGCGTGCCAGAGCGAGCGCCGCCTTGCTCTCCGGGCTGCCGTTATATGCGACACCTATCTTGGTGATCGGTGCCGGGTGTGTGGCGTACCCGCGCGAGGCGATCGCGACCGCGCAGGAGGCGCCGTTGAGCGAGTCGCGTGCGTCGTCGCCGATCATCGCGCGGCCGAAGCTTCCGTGCCTGCAGGAACCGACGACCAGTAGATCTGCGGCCTGGTCCTCTGCCTGCCTGTGCAGTCCGCCACCGGGACTGATCGCGGTGACGCTGATCAGCTGGGCCTCGACGCGGGCTTTCTCGCGTTCTGCTTCAAGCAGCCGCTGTGAGGCTTCGCGCTCTTCGCGGACGTACCCCGCGATGACGGCGTGCAGGGGGTGAAGCTCGTCGCTGTGGACGTGCGCCAGCGTGAGCTTGCCGGCGGGGCCCGTGAGGCGTGCGGCGAGCGCGATCGCGTCTTGGCCGGCGGGTGTCCCGTCGACTCCTACCAGCACGTTCTTGAACATGGTCCTCTCCCCTTCTGATCGCTTGCGGCGATGCTATGCCCGCGTCGGGAGCTCGGCCAGCGGGCGTCCTACGTCTCTGGTTGCGGGCTTCTACTGAAAGGTGCCGCGTGCGTTTCGCCAGACAGGTCCGGGCCGCGCTCGCGCGCTGACCCGGACCGTCCGGGTGTCCTAGACGCCGACCGCCGCGGAAGGCGCCGGATCGTGCGCGCCGGCTTCTTGGCTGGTTGCTGCGCGGGGAAGCACGAGCAGCGAACAGCCGGCGTGGCGGGCCAGGTGGTTGGCTGTGCTGCCGAGCATCAGGCGCTTCAGCGGCCCGTAGCCGCGCGAGCCGACGGCGAGCAGGTCCACCTCGTTGCTGAACGCCTCGAGCTCGATCTCGATCGGCCCGTAGACGGCCTTGCAGGTCACGGCGGGGATCTCACGGAGCCGCTTTTCGGTGTCGTCGATGACCCTCTCGATGTTGCTGTCGAAGCCGGCCGCGTAGAGGCCCGTGTATGCGACGGGTAGGAACGCGACCTCGCGTAGCTGGATCAGCGCTCCCGTCGCCTCGGCAACCTCACGCGCGGCCCGCAGCGCAGCCTCGCTCTCGGCTGTGCCGTCGTAAGCGACACCGATCCTCGCCGGGTCACCGTGGTCGCGGTAGCCGCTTGCGGCGATCGCCACCGCGCACGGGGCGCCATTGAGTGCGGCGCGCGCGTTGTCGCCGAGAACCGCGCGCCCGAGTGCGCCGTGGCGGCAAGAGCCGACGACCAACAGGTCCGCGCTCTGCAGCTCGGCCTGAGCGTGCAGGCCGGCCCCGACGCTGGATGCGATCACGTCGCGCAGCTCGGCCTCCACTCCGGTCGCTGTGCGCTCCTGGTGGAGGAGCTCGCTGGATGCCTCGCGCTCGGACTTGAGCAGGCCCGGCGCCACCGCTTTGAGCGGGTCGAGATCGCCGCGGTGGACGTGGGCGAGTGTGATCTTCCCGTCGGGATCGACGAGCTGGCTGGCCAGTGCGATCGCGTCACGACCGTTGGCGCTCCCGTCGACTCCGACCAGCACGTTCTTGAACATGGTCGTCTCCCTTGGATCGCTTGATCGCGATGCTAAGCGGACCGTCGAGCCCCGGAAACCGGGGCATGTACGCGTGCTGCTGCGGGCTTTTACCGACGGAGAGCGTCAGCCCCGAACACGGGTGATCCGTGCTTTGCCGCGGACGGTCGGTGCGTTTCCCCGCTGGTCTGGGCTTGTACAGACGGGCAGGGTTGAACCATGGCCGCACATCTACAGCTGGCGAGCACCCGGCGGGAGAACGAGCCGGTCAAGGCCAATGAGCCGATCCGGGTCGTGCTGGCCGATGACCACGCGCTGATGCGCCGCTCGCTGCGGCTGCTGCTCGATGGCATGGATGGTGTGAGCGTGATCGCCGAAGCCGATGACGCGGCGAGCGTCACGCGCCACGTGACGGGGCATGGGCCGCACGTGCTCGTGCTCGATCTGAACATGCAGGGCGGCTCGAGCATCGGGACGATCAGCCGGCTGCAGGAGCAGGCGCCCGACACGAAGATCGTGGTGATGACCATGCAGGAGGACCCGGTGTTCGCTCAGCGCGCGTTCGCGGCGGGCGCGGTCGGATTCGTCTCCAAGGAGCTGGCCGATGAGGAGCTGCCGGTCGCGGTCCGTGCGGCGGCGCGCGGCGAGGAGTTCGTCAGCCCGCGGGTCGCGGTGCGCCTCGACGCTCTGCACCGTTCGCTGACCGAAGACGCGCTGTCCGCCCGGGAGGTCGAAGTGCTGCGCCTGATCGCGCTGGGGCACACGAGCGTCGAGATCGCCCGCAAGCTTCACCTCTCTCCGCGTACCGTCGAGAGCCACCGCGCGAACGTGCACCGCAAGCTCGGGCTTGCGACGCGTGCCGAGCTGGTCCGCTACGCGCTACGACGCGGCCTGCTCGGCTGACCCCGGCACCTGTGTGCCTGCGAGCGTCGGCAGGCATGCCTTCACGAGCGTGCCGCGATCGCCGGTGTCGACTGCGAGGGTGCCGCCGGCGAGCGCGACCCGCTCGCGCATGCCGGCGAGCCCGAACCCTTCACTTGCCGCTGTGGGATCGAAGCCGGCGCCGTTGTCCCTGACCTCGACGTGAAGCTCGCCATCGGAGCTGTGGACGGTGACGCTTATGTGGCTCGCGTCGGCGTGCTTGGCGATGTTTGTGAGTGCCTCTTGTACCAGCCTGTAGACGGTTGTTTCGAGGTCTTCGCTGAACCGTGTCTCGTCCTTGGAGGGGCCGGGTAGCCGCAGCTCGCTGTCGATTTGCACTGCGTGTAGTTCGCGGTGGCGGTCCACGAGTGCCTCGATCGCGGTGCGGAGCCCCAGCTCGTCCAGCGCGGCGGGCCTGAGCTCGGTGATGATCGCGCGCAGGTTGGCGATCTCACGCTCGATGTGCTCGACGGCCTCACCCATCGCCTCCTGGGCGCGGGTGAGATCCTCACCGCGACGCGCGGAGGACAGCAGGAGACGCAGCCCGCCGAGGCCTTGCAGCGTCTCGTCGTGCAGCTCGCGCGCCCAGCGGCGACGCTCGGCATCGGCGGCAGCGAGCGAGCTGCGCAACCGGTCGCTCTGCACGCTCTGCGCTAGCGCAACGGCGGTTGCTGCGCTCGCGGCGAACGTCCGCATCAGCTGCTCGTCCTCCTCGCTGAAGACGCTGCCCTCCTCTCCCCGGTCGAACGCCGCGAGCACGCCCACCCCCTCGCCGCGGTAGACCATCGGTACCAGCAGCGCGGTCTGGGAGTCGGCGACCCCGAACGCGGCAGGGGCGATACGCAGACGCGCCTCGACATCGGTGATCCGCTCGGGTTGCCCGCGTTCGAGGACCTGCCCGGAGGTGGACTGCGCGATCGGGAGACGGATGCCCCGTGTCTCCTCGACGTGGCCCGCACTGGCCTGCACGACCAGCTCGTCGGCGTCGCGGAGCATGATCACGAGGCTGCGGGCGCCCACCAGGGCGCGGCCGCGCTTGACGATCAGCTCCAGGACGTGCTCGAGGCCGATCTCGCCGCCGATCGCGACGGCTATGTCCCGGGTCGCCTCCAGCCCACGGATCGCGCGCTCGGCCTCTTGACGGCGGAGCTCGCTCGTCTCGTAAAGGCGTGCGTTGACGATCGCAACGGCTGCCCAGTCGGCGAGGATCACCGCGGCTTCCTCGTCCTGCTCGGTGAACTCGCCGCCGTCCTTCTCGGTCAGGTACAGGTTCCCCCACGCCTCTCCGCCGATCCGGACCGGTACGCCGAGGAAGCTGCGCATGACGGGGTGACCGGCCGGGAACCCGTAGCTCGAGGGGTGCTGGCCGACGTCTTTGAGCCGCAGCGGCTCCGGGTGCTCGATCAGCGCGCCGAGGACCCCCCGCCCACGCGGCAGATCGCCGATCGCACGGCGGGTCTGCTCGTCCACACCGGCCGTCAGGAACTGGTCGAGCTCGGTGCGCTGCTCGTTGAGGATCCCCAGGGCGGCGTATTGGGCCCCGGTGATCTCCCTCGCGGTCTGCAGCACCCGGTCGAGGACGACGCCGAGATCGAGCTCGGTGACGAGCTCGCGGCCGACGCCGAGCAACCGACGTAGCCGTAGCTCCTCGGAGGTAGCGCCCATACCTCCTTGCAGCTTAGACCTGTCGAGGGCGCTCTCGCGCACGGCGGCTGGGTAGAAATCCCGGAAATGAGCGCGCCGCAGACGCTGGCGCGCGCGTTCCGTAGTTTCCCGGCAGAAGCTGCGGGGGATCGCCGATTTCGGGGCGCTGACCGCCGCTTACCGTGGGCGTGAAGGCCATGCACACGTTCGACCCGGTCAGCGACGCAAACCTTGTCGGGCCTGCCGACTGCGGCGGGTGAGCGTAATGCTGCGCTGCCGACGTTGCGGCGAGGTGATCGGCGTGTACGAGCCGCTGATCAGGGTCGAGGAGGGTCGTGCGCTCGAAAGCTCTCGAGCGGTGCAGCCCGAGCTGTCTGACGCTGACGCCGAGCACTATCACCGCGCGTGCTTCGAGCGTTCTTCCGAGACGCGGGTGCCGGGCGCGTGAGCCGTGACACTCCGTAGTTTCTCCCCCGACGACGGCGGCCTTTTGCGGCTGGCGGCACCCCCGGCGGGGATTAGCTTGAAGGCATGACAACTTCTGGCTCTCACTCAGGATTTCGCGTCGTGATCGTGGGCGGCGGAGTAGCCGCTCTCGAGACGGCACTGGCATTGCACGAGCTCGCGCCGGCGCAGACCGAGATGACAGTGCTTGCGCCCAACGAGGACTTCATCTACCGGCCGATGTCCGTCCGTGAGCCGTTCGCCTACCCGGCCGCGCGGCACTATTCGCTGGCACGCATCCTCGCCGACGCCGGTGCCGACCTGCACGCCGGTGAGCTCGACTACGTCGAGCCGGCGCGGCGCATGATCCACACGAAGACCGGCGAGAGGATCGAGTACGACGCGCTCGTGCTCGCGCTCGGCGCGCATGCCGTGCGGCGCTACAAGCACGCGATCACGATGGATGACCGCATGATGGACGAGACGCTGCATGGCCTGATCCAGGACATCGAGGGCGGCTATGTCGACAGCCTCGCGTTTGTCGCGCCGGGACGCATGGCGTGGCAGCTGCCCTTGTATGAGCTTGCGCTGATGACAGCCGGCCGAGCCTACGACATGAACATCGAGCTGCCGATCACGATCATCACGCCCGAGGAGAGCCCTCTGGCGATCTTCGGCGCGGTCGCCAGCAGCGCCGTCTCCGCGAAGCTCGCTCACGCGCACATCGAGACGATCAACTCCGCCTACGTCGAGATCCCCTCCGTCGGGGAGATCGTGATCAATCCGGGAGACCGGCGCCTGCACGCGAAGCGGGTGGTCGCGCTGCCCGAGCTCTACGGTCCCGCGGTTCGTGGCATCCCGCTCGGCGAGAACGGCTTCCTCCGCGTCGACCCGTTTGGGAGGGTGCGCGATGTCGAGCGGATCTACGCAGCCGGGGACGCGGTCGACTTCCCGATCAAGCACGGCGGTGTGAGCTCCCAGCAGGCCGACGTTGCCGCCCTGTCGATCGCGGCGCTCGCCGGAGCGGACGTGACGCCCGAGCAGTTCAACCCGGTGATCCACGGGATGCTGCTCACCGACGACGAGCCGATCTACCTGACGGCGAAGATCACGGGCGGTCACGGCTTCAGCTCGGAGGTCTCCGACGCGCCGACGTGGCCTTCCGGACACAAGATCGCCGCTAGGTACCTCGCTCCGTGCCTTGACCAGCTCGACCGCGACGCCCTGCCCGCCAAGTGAGTGACGCCGCGGACACGGCGCCACCGTGCTTGGTGGTGGGCTATGACCGCACTGAGAGCGCGGCGCGTGCCCTCGCGTGGGCTACCCGCGAGGCCGCGCCGGGCGGGAAGCTCGTGCTGGTGCATTCCTGCCGCAGCTTGCACGCGCCGCCCTCACCTCTTTCGAGCAGCAGCGAGCGTCGCGCGCTGGGCCGCGCTTTGATCGACGAGCTCGTGCTCGAGGGTGAGAACGCACTGCTCGACCTCGAGCTGGAGGCCGACATCTCCGAGCACGACCCGGTGAGCGCGTTGATCGACGCTGCCGAACGCCACCGGGCTCGGCTGATCGTGGTCGGTTGCGAGCAGCACTCGCCGCTGCACAAGGCCCTGGGAACGGTCACGAGCGAGCTGACGCGCCGCTCACCGGTGCCTGTCACCGTCGTCGGCCCCGCGGCAACGCGGCACTGACCGCGCCGGCCGGGCGCCGGCCCAGGCTCCTGTCCACGTCTTCCTCGCGAGCAGTCCTGTGCACCGTTGGGATCTGCCGGGTGTGCGGGGAACCACGTAGTGGCTGAGCAGTTTTCTCACGATGTCGCGGGGACTCCAGGATGGGACGCTGGACGCGAAGGTCATCACTACCCAAGGAGAGACCCATGCGCAAGGCATTTGAGTTGGGCGGCATCGTCGCCGCGGTCGTACTGATCGGGTTCGGCATCGCCTCGATCGTGATGGGCGCGAGCGGCGGGAGCACCGTCCGCAACACGCTCGCCGAACAGAAAATCGTGGGTACCCCCGACATGACGCCGGCCGCGATCACGGCCGAGGCACAGAAGGCTCATCTCGACACGAGCAAGATCGCGGTCCCGAGCTGCTCGGTCGCCAACAAGCGGGTCGACAACGGCTCGACCGCGCGCTGCTTCGCCCAGTACATGACGATCCACGCGCTCGAGGCGACCGGAGGGCTGTACTACTCCCAGATGCCGCGCTACGCCACCGCGAACGGTGAAGGCACGAACGAAGAAGCGAAGGCTCTGAAGAGCGCGAAGGGCACCCCGGTGGACAACCCCGCGCGCGAAGTGTGGATCCAGGAGACCGCTCTCTCCACGGGGCTGAACACGAGCTACATGGCGAGCCAGGTCTCGCTGTTCGGGATCGTCGTCGGCATCGCCCTGCTGCTGAGCGGCTTCGGGTTCGCGATCCTCGCGATCGGCGGCGCTCTGCGCAACCCGGATTCGGCGCTCGAGTTCATGCTGCCGCGCGCTGAGCGCGCGAGCGCTGGCGGCGCGACACCCTCACCGACCGGAGCGTAGGCACCGCGCACGTCTCTCAGGATGTGATGACTGAAAGCAGGGAGCGCCACCCGCCGCATCGGGGTGGCGCTCTCTCGATGTGCTGAGGGCCCGGTCGCGCCAGATCTCGAGAGCGTCCCAGGGCGCCACGGTAGGATTGCGCTGTGCCTGTAAAGACCTGGTTCATCACCGGCACCTCGCGCGGGTTCGGTCGAGAGTGGACGATCGCGGCGTTGGAGCGCGGCGATCGTGTCGCCGCCACCGCGCGCGACACCAGCACGCTCGACGACCTGCGAGCGGAGCACGGCGATGCGGTGCTCCCACTTGCGCTCGACGTCACCGACCGTGACGCGGCGTTCGACGCCGTCGCCAAGGCTCACGAGCATTTCGGCCGCCTGGATGTCGTCGTGAACAACGCGGGTTACGGCCACTTCGGGATGGTGGAGGAGATCTCAGAGCACGAGGCTCGTGATCAGATCGAGACGAATCTGTTCGGCGCCTTGTGGGTCACTCAAGCGTCGCTCCCGTTCCTACGTGAGCAGCGCCGCGGCCACATCGTGCAGGTGTCCTCGATCGGCGGCATCTCGGCGTTCCCGAACGTCGGCATCTATCACGCCTCGAAGTGGGGGCTGGAGGGATTCAGTCAGGCGTTGGCGCAGGAGGTCAGTGAGTTCGGGATCCACGTCACGCTCGTGGAGCCGGGAGGCTTCTCCACCGACTGGGCCGGGCCGTCGGCGAAGCGCTCTGAGCCCAACCCTGTGTACGACCAGTTGCGCGGGCGTCAGCAGCAATGGCGCGCCAGCAACGTGCCGGGGGATCCTGCGGCCTCGTCGGAGGCGATCATGCGTGTCGTAGACGCTGATCCGCCTCCTCTACGGGTGTTCTTCGGCACGTCGCCGCTCGGTATCGCCGAGAACGATTACGAGCGGCGGCTGAAGACTTGGCGGGAGTGGCAGTCCGTCTCGGAAATCGCCCAGGGTAAGAGCCAGTAATCACCTCGTCGGGGTCCCGGCCGACTGCTCCGCGGGCGTTGCGCCACGTCCGCTGGCCCGTCGGAGCTTGGTCCGGCGATTGCTGGTGGCGTCAGCGAGCTCGCCCGCGATCAGCAGAGTGTCAAAGACACGAGCGTGGCGGTTGACGATGTGGCAACTCGAGCGGCTCCTGCTGCGGGTCAGCGGTGGTCGGTTGAGCGCCGCGCCCGGGCTTCCCACCGCGCTGCTACAGACCCGCGGCGCGAAGACCGGACGGATCTGGTCCACCGGCGTGATCTATTTCCACGACGGCGACGCCGTCATAGTGATCGCGTCCCAGGCGGGGTATCCCGGAAACCCGAACTGGTACTACAACCTCCGTGCCCATCCGGACGTGCGCCTGGGCGGACATGCGTTCCTTGCCGAAGAGGTGGTCGGCGACGGCGACCGGACGCGCCTGTGGGCGCTCGCGGACCGCGTCTTCGCGGGTTTCGCGACCTACCGGCGCGAAGCCGACGCACACGGTCGCACGGTGCCCATCATCCGACTCACCCCTCGCTGAGCGTGGTGACGCGGGTCGGCCGCCCGCCTGCGCGAAAGATCCCCGCTCGCGGGGGATGGAAACCGCACGCGGCATGCCGCAAGCTGCCGTTCAAGGCAAACCCCGCGCACCAGAGGAGGCAGGGACAGATGAACGATGTGACCAAGCCGAGCTTCGTAGGTCAGGACGAGGGCGAGGCCTATTGGTTCCTCGGAGCGCTCGCAACGATCAAGGCCTCGACCGAGAGCACCGGCGGAGGGGTCGCCGTGATCGAGCACCTGGCCCCGCAGGGCCACGGATCACCGCTTCACGTTCACACCCGCGAGGATGAGTGGTTCTACGTCCTGGAGGGCGAGCTCACCTTCTGGGTCGACGGCGAGGTGAGCGTCGCACGCGCGGGCGCCTTCGTGTACGGACCGAAGGGCGTGCCGCACACCTTCATCGTCAGCTCGGAGACCGCGCGCTTCCTGCTCGTGACCGAGCCCGCCGGATTCGAGCAGTTCACACGCACGCTCGGCCAGCCCGCCGAGCGCCGCGAGATCCCGCCGCCCGCGACCGAGCCGCCGGACGTCGATGGCCTCACCAAACTCGCCGGAACCTTCGGCCTGCAGATCATCGGACCACCCGGCATCCCCGCCTGACGCAGGTCGAGCTCGTTGTTAGCCTGCGCTCACCATGCAGATCCCGAACTCGGCTCGGAAGCTCCTGGAAGGTCCGGCACTCGCTCATCTGGTCACGCTCAACCCCGATGGGAGCCCTCAGGTCTCGATCGTCTGGGTCGGGCTCGACGGGGACGAGATCGTCTGCGCGCACATGGCCGAACGCCAGAAGGTCCGAAACATCCGCCGCGACCCGCGCGTCTCGATCTCGCTCGAGGCGGGCACGCACAACGACCGCGGCCTGGTCGAGTACCTCGTCCTGCACGGGTCGGCTCGCATCACCGACGGGGGAGCGGCGGAGCTCCTTCAGGAGCTCGCTGCGGTCTACCTCGGGCCCGGCATCAGGTTTCCCGACATGGATGACCCGCCGCCAGGCTTCCTCACCCACATCGCCGTCGAGCGGATCGGCGGGGTCGGCCCCTGGACCGACTGAACACACCGCGCGTCCTGCGTCGACTCAGAAAGGCGCGTAGCCGAAGCTCAGGATCGTGACCGCCTGACTGGTCGCGACCTTGCGCTTGAAAGACCAGAGGTTCATACCGACGGGAAGCGCCTGCTGAGGGATCCGGGTGAGGTAGTCCGAAGGTTCATAGCTCCAGGTCTCGAGCACATTGCTGGTGGTGCCGGGCGGCTCGAGCCCGGACATCACGGTCTCGGTTATCCCGGTCGAGCGCCATTCGACGCGAGCCGTGAGTAGATCGCCGCCCAGGAGATCCAGCGCGTAGTCCTCTTCGGTGGGTCCCGTCGCACGGTTTCCCGTCGCGGGATAGATCGTGAAGTCGGCGTTGCATTCGCCGCCGCAGAGAGAGTTGCCCCATTTCGAGAACTCGACGTCGATCTCGTTTTCGCCGTCGCGGCCTATGCCGTGCTCCGGCCCGTATGGGAACAGGCCGAGCACCGCGTAGGGATCCATCCTGTCGAGCGGCCCTTCGACCTCCCACTGGTAGGTGCCGAAGCCCATCTCGTCGTTGGAGAACAGCTCTGCCGCCGTGACGCGCTTTCCCGTCCTCGTGATGGCGAGATGCAGATGGCCGTTCGCGTCGATGCGAACGTTGGAGGAGCGCCCCGGTGCAACGCCTGCCATGCCTCCCTGCGTGACGGTCCACTCATGCCCCATCCAGCTGAGCTGCACGCTCTTCTTGGCCGAGGCGGACGTGGCCGCGAGCAGCACCGCCGCGGCGACCGCGGCGAGGACCGCGAGTCGCGTCGGACCCGGGAACCTCACGGCGTCACGATCGTCGTCGAGCGGATAGCCGCAGGGTAACGTGCGGCGCGAGGATGCGTCGTGGCTGGATCCGCGACAGAAGCCGCTCCCGCTCGCCGCAGATGAGCGATCTCTCATCCCCCATGACCCGTTTCTTTATGCGCCGCTCGTAGCGTGGCGCCGTAGCGCGGCGGACGCCCGGGCTGCGCCACCGGAAAGAGAGAAAGAGGACGATGTCGCAAGTCACGCTGCGACGTCCGCTCGGATCGCGTGCGGACGGCCAAGTACCGATGCTCGACTGGCTCTTCCCCGCGCCGCGCGCCGCGAAGGTGCCCGAGGTCATCGCGCTGTTCTGGGTCGTCAAGATCCTCACGACGGCGGGCGGAGAGGCCACCTCGGACTACCTGAAGACCTACGGCAACTTCGGCGCGGGCGGCATCGAGATCATGCTGATCCTCGTCGGCCTCGCGTGGCAGCTCTCGACGCGCCGCTACCGGGCCTTCTCGTACTGGTTCCTCGCGTTCGCGGTCGCGACGACCGGAACCGGCGTGGCCGACTTCATCCATCTCGATCTCCACATCCCCTACGTGGGCACGACGATCCTCTGGGCCCTCGTGCTCGCAGCGATCTTCTGGGCATGGCAGCAAAGCGAGGGAACGCTCTCGATCCACAGCATCCACACCCAGCGGCGCGAGACGTTCTACTGGGCGACGGTCTTCGCGACGTTCGCCCTCGGCACCGCGCTCGGGGACCTCACCGCGATCTCCTTCCACTGGGGCTACCTCGCCTCCGGTCTGATCTTCGCCGTGATCATCCTGCTCCCCGGCCTCGCGCGGCTGCAACTCGGGCTGAACAGCATCGCCGCCTTCTGGATGAGCTACGTCGTCACCCGCCCGCTCGGCGCCTCGTTCGCCGACTGGATCGACAAGCCCACCTCCGGGAAAGGTCTCGGGCTCGGTGAGGGCCCGACCGCAATAGCGTTCGCCATCGCTGTCTTGCTGCTCGTGTCCTACCTCGCGATCGCGCGCCCTGACATCCAGGCCGAGGACGCCGCGGGGGTGCTGAGCGAGAACCCCCCGCCCGAGTACCTCACGAGCGCGCCCTAGACGCCGGTCGGCCAAGGGCGGAGGCCCGATACCGTGTCGTGGAGCTGATGGAAGACGGCGTCAAGCTCACCCCCGAAACGACCCGCGAGACCCCGTGACAGTCCTCGGGCTGCTCGCCGGCACCTGCACGACCCTCAGCTTCCTGCCGCAGGTCATCCGGACCCTCCGCAGTCGCCACGCGCGCGACCTCTCGGCCGCTTGGCTGTTGATCTTCGGTCTGGGAACAGCGCTCTGGCTCGCCTACGGCATCCTGCGCTCCGACCTCGCGGTGGCGCTCGCCAACGGCGTCACTGCGATCCTCGTGCTGGCTCTGATCGCCGCCAAGTACACGATCGAACCGGTCGATCCCCCCGCGCCCGAGGACACGCCCTGACCGCGTCTCGCGCTCGGCCGCTCCTATCATTCGCGCATCGACTCGGCGGCGATCCGCGCCGCCGGGCGTCGATCGTCTGAGTTACTGCGCGCGATGCCGATGGAACGCAAATCGAACTCGACCCGTAAGCCCCCGGTCCCGTCCGAGGGTCACGGCGAGATCGAGCAATGGATGCCGCGCGTGATGCCGGATCTCCATCCGATCGTGAAGGCGCTGGACGAGCAGATCCGCGCGGCGATCCCGGGCCTGGTCTACGCGGTGAAGTGGAGAAGGGCCTTCTACGGGCTGCCCGACCTCGGGTGGATCGTCGAAATGGTCGCCTACGACGTCTCGGTGAACGTGGTCTTCCTCGGGGGCGCGGATTTCGGCTCGCCGCCGCCGCTCGGCGACACCGGCCGCAGCCGCTACGTGAAGGTCAAGAGCCTGGAGGAAGCTCAGAGCGCGGAGATCTCAGCCTGGATCGAGCAGGCCTCGCGCGTGCCGGGCTGGAGCTAGCCACGCACGCGAGCGCACTACCCCGTGCGCATCGAGTCCACGAGCGTCACCGCAGCTTCGCCCGCGGCGGAGAGGATCTCCGAGGTATCGCTCCCCTCTCCCTGGCCCAGGACCACCCCGGCGACGGTCTGAGCTCGGCCGCCGAGCGTGACCTCTGTGAAGAACGCGAGGCATCCCCCAGCTTCACGGTCTGACCCGGTCTTGCCTCCGTATCCCTCCGCGATCAGGGGATTGAAGTTCTCGACCGTGCCCGCGACCGGGAGCGTCACGCGAGACGTCGAGACGACTTCACGGAAGACCGAGTAGCGCATCGCCCGCTGAAGGACACGCAGCTGATCCGCGGCGGTCGAAACGGTGCTGGGATCGAAGCCACTCGGATCGGTGTAGAGGGTCTGGCGCATGCCGAGCGCGCTCGCTTCCTCGTTCATCTCCGCGAGGAACCCCTGCTCGCTTCCCGCCACCAGGACGGCGAGCAGTTCCGCGATGTTGTTGCCGGAGGGGATCAGCAGCGCCTCGAGCAGCTGGCGCTCGCTCAGCTCCTCGCCCGCGCGCACGCGCACCACGGATCCACCCGCTGAGGCGTCGCGTGCCTCGGCCTGCGCCTGTGCTGCGCTGACCGTGATCGTGAACCCTTCCTGGAGGCCTCTCAGCGGATAGCGCTCGAGCACGAGGTAGGCCGTCATCACCTTCGCGAGGCTCGCGATCGGGACGGGCCGCTCGTGCGGGCTCGCCGCCGGCGAGTGGCCCGCGAGCGCCAGCGCCCCCTGTCCCTGCCGCGGCCATATGAGCGCCCGCGGGTATCCGCGGTCCGCTCGCGAATGTCTCGCGGCCCGCGGGTATCCGCGGTCCGCTCGCGAATGTCTCGCCTCTCGCTGTGCGGGCCGCCCCCAGCGTGGCACCGCAGGCGCCTCACCCGCGATCCGGTGACGGGCTCCGAGCAACGCGATCAGGGCGAGCAGAAACGCGAGCAGCGCGCCCAGGAGCAGGCGACGACGGCGTTCGGCGACCGTCGAGCGGGTCGCAGGCGAGGCGCTCCGCGCCGTGTTTCCGTCGCGCATGCGGCGATTGAAGGGCGCCGCGGGTTGCCCGCCCGTATGCGGATTCCGATACGCCCGCGATACGCGCCGTGCGTAGCATCGGGGCATGCGAGTGCTGCTCGTCGAGGACGAGCCCTATCTGGCAGAGGCGATCCGCGACGGTCTGCGCCTGGAGGCGATCGCAGCGGATATCGCGGGTGACGGCGACACCGCGCTAGAGCTGCTTGGCGTCAACGCCTATGACATCGCGGTTCTCGACCGCGACATCCCCGGTCCCTCAGGCGATGCGATCGCCGAACGGATCGTCGCCTCCGGGAGCGGCACACCGATCCTGATGCTCACCGCCGCGGACCGCCTCGATGACAAGGCCTCGGGGTTCGAACTCGGCGCCGACGACTACCTCACCAAGCCCTTCGAGCTGCAGGAGCTCGTGCTCCGAATCAGGGCACTCGATCGCAGGCGCGCCCACAACCGACCGCCCGTTCGCGAGATCGCGGGCCTGCGCCTTGACCCCTTCCGGCGCGAGGTCTACCGCGGCGGCGACTACGTCGCGCTCACCCGCAAGCAGTTCGCCGTGCTCGAGGTGCTCGTCGAGGCCGAAGGCGGCGTCGTCAGCGCCGAGGAGCTCCTGGCGCGAGCGTGGGATGAGAACGCCGACCCCTTCACCAACGCCGTGCGCATCACGGTCTCGGCGCTGCGCAAACGTCTCGGCGAGCCCGGGATCATCGCCACCGTCGCCGGCGTGGGCTACCGGATCGAGGCTCCGGCGCAGGCGTCGCATGAGGAACCCGCGGATGGGTAGGGCGCGCGGTCTGCACGCCCGCCTCGCGAGTCTCGCCCTGCGCCGGTGGATGCGGCTTCCCCCCCGTACGGTGCGACTGCGTCTGACCCTGCTCTACAGCGGCCTGTTCCTCATCTCTGGAGCGGTACTGCTCGCGATCACCTACATCCTCGTGCGTAGGTCCTCCGGCGTCGACCTGGTCGTCGCGGGAGGCAGCGAGAAGGGGCTGAGCGGGCCGCGCGCCCTGAAGGAAGCGCTCGCCAACCCTGCGGTCGAACGCTACGTGCGGCATTCCGCCGAACTGCAGTACTCGCGCTCGCTCCAGGCCCACAACAACGACCTCCACCAGCTCCTCGTCCGATCCGGGGTCGCGCTCGCGATCATGACGGTGGTCTCGATCGCGCTCGGCTGGCTCGTCGCGGGGGGTGTCCTGCGGCCGCTGCGGGAGATGACGGCGAGCGCTCGCCAGATCTCCGAGCGCAACCTGCACGAGCGCCTCGCGCTCTCAGGTCCCGACGACGAGCTCAAGGATCTCGCCGACACGATCGACGGACTGCTTGCGCGGCTCGAGGCGCACGTCGCCGAGCAGCAGCGATTCGCCGCCAACGCCTCCCACGAGCTGCGCACGCCGCTGGCCGTCACCCAGTCCCTGCTCGACCTGGCGCGCAGCGATCCGAAGCGCAACGACGGCGAGCTCGTCGAGCGCCTCCACGCAGTGAACACCCGCGCGATCGATCTCACTGAGGCTCTGCTTCTGCTCAGCCGTGCCGACCAGCGGTCTTTCACCGGGGAGACGCTCGACCTCTCGCTGACGGCGGAAGAAGCAACCGAAACGCTGCTCCCGCTCGCCGAAGAGCTCGGGGTGAAGATCGAGACCGCGACCGCCGCGACCCCGACCGTGGGCTCGCGCGCCCTCCTGCTTCAGCTGAGCACGAACCTCCTCCACAACGCGATCGTCCACAACCTCCCCGATGACGGCACCGTCTGGGTGTCGACCGCCACCGTCTCGGACGCGGCGGAGCTCACGGTCGAGAACACCGGCGAGGCGCTCGCGCCCAAGACCGTCTCGGCGCTCGCCGAGCCCTTTCTGCGCGGCGATGAACGCACCCGCACGAACCGCCCCGGCGTCGGCCTCGGGCTCGCGATCGTCAAGCGCATCGCCCAGGCGCACGACGGCACCCTCACGCTCGCCTCCCGCCCCGGAGGCGGGCTCCGTGTGACCGTACGAATCCCCGCCGCCTCCCCGCCTCGATGAGCTGAACGGGCCGCGCCTCGCCGGGCGGCGCTCCGCCCCCCGCCGGGGCGGCGTCTATCGCGCGCATATCGAAAGCCGCATACGTGCGGGCAACACCGAGCCGCGTTCAATCACCGCCATGAGCCACCGCGCATCGGCGACAGCGCCCCGCCGGATCGAACCGGCACTCGAGGCCACGATCGGAATGACCGTCTACGGGTGCGGAGCGGACGAGCTTGCCCTGTTCGAGCAGCTCGCCCCCCGCTTTGGGATCGCGCCGACGATCACCGCGGCACCGCTCTCCGAGGAGAACGTCGCGCTTGCCCGCGGCAATCGCTGCGTGAGCGTGGGCCACAGGGCCCGGATCGCCGATGCGACGCTCCTCGCGCTCAGCCGGGTCGGTGTGAGGCACCTGCTCACCAGGAGCATCGGCACCGACCATCTCGATGTGACCTACGCAGCTCGCGTCGGCGTCTCGGTATCGACTGTCGCCTACTCACCCCACAGCGTCGCCGATCACACGCTGATGCTGATCCTGATGGCACTGCGCTCCACCGGGCCGGTTCTCAGCCGCGCCGCCGGCGGGGACTTCCGGCTCCCCGAGGCTCGCGGCAAGGAGCTGCACGATCTGACGGTAGGGGTGATCGGCACCGGGCGGATCGGCGCGGCGGTGATCGACAGGCTGCGGGGCTTCGGCTGCCGCGTGCTTGCGACCGATCGCCCCGCCACGCGCACGGCGGGGCGCGTCTCACTCGAGGAGCTCGTGCGCCGCAGCGACCTCGTGACCCTTCACACCCCACTCACGGCGGAGACGCATCACCTGCTCGATCGGCGGCGCATCGCGCAGATGAAACGTGGGTCCTACGTCGTGAACACCGCCCGCGGCCCCTTGATCGACACCGAGGCGCTCGTTCGTGCGCTCGAGCGGGGATGGCTCGCCGGCGCAGCGCTGGACGTCCTCGAGGGCGAAGAGGGGATCTTCTACGAGGACTGCACGCGCCGAGCGCTCGATGACACGCTTCTCTCGCGAGTGCAGGCGCTCCCGAACGTGGTGATCACCCCCCACATCGCCTACTTCACCGATCGCGCCCTGCGGGACACGGTCGAGCAGACGCTCCTGGGCTGCGTGAGCTTCGAGAGGCGACGGCGCCGTGGCTAGGTTGAAGCTCGGCCTGATCTTCGGAGGCTGCTCGGAGGAGCATCCGATCTCCGTCAAATCGGCGCAGGAGGTCTCCGCGCATCTCGATCCCGAGAGGTACGAGGCGTTCTACATCGGGATCGCCAAGAGCGGCGCTTGGGGGCTGTGCGACGCCCCCTCCCCGGATTGGGAAGACCGCGAGGCGCGCCCGGCGGTGCTCTCTCCGGACCGGCGGACGCGAGGCCTGCTCGTCCTCGGGCACGGTGGCTACGAGACCGTCGGCCTCGATCTTCTCTTCCCCCTCCTTCACGGCACGCTCGGCGAGGACGGCGCGATCCAGGGCCTCGCCGAGCTCGCGGGCATCCCCTACGTGGGCTGCGACGTGCAGAGCTCGGCCCTCTGCATGGACAAGTCGCTCGCTTACACCGTCGCACGAGCCGCCGGGATCGCCACGCCCCGGTTCCTCACCGTGAGAGCGGACGAGCCCGTCGACGCGGAGCACCTCGCCTACCCCGTCTTCGTGAAGCCCGCGCGCTCGGGCTCCTCCTTCGGCGTCAGAGAGGTTCGCGCGCCCGGAGAGCTCGCCGCGGCGATCGAGGTGGCTGGGGAGTTCGACTCCAAGGTCCTGATCGAGGAGGCCGTCGAGGGCAGCGAGGTCGGATGCGCACTGCTCGGGAGCGGCGAGGAGATCGTCGCGGGCGAGCTCGACCGCATCGCGCTCTCCCACGGCTTCTTCCGGATCCACCAGGAGAGCGATCCCGAGAGCGGCTCGGACAACTCGGAGGTGATCGTTCCCGCCGACATCTCCGCCGCCTCCGCCGCGCTCGTCCTCGAGACGGCCAAGGCCGTCTATCGCGCCCTCGGATGCAGCGGGCTCGCGCGCGTGGACCTCTTCCTCAAGGCGGACGGGACGGTCGTGCTCAACGAGGTGAACACGCTCCCCGGGATGACCTCCTACAGCCGCTACCCGCGGATGATGGAGGCGGCGGGAGTCTCGCGCGGGGAGATGATCGACCGGCTGGCGGCGGGCGCGATCGCGGAGGGGCGGCGATGAACGAAGCGCTCGTGTTCGTCGACGAGCACGTCCCCGGCGTCTACTGGGATGCGAAGTACGCGACCTGGGACAACTTCACCGGCCGGCCGGTGGACGGCTATGCGGCGAACCGCATCGTCGGCACGCATGCGCTGTGCAGAGCGTTGGAGCGAGCCAACGAACGCGCGGCGCAGCTCGGCTTCGGACTGCTGCTGTGGGACGGCTATCGCCCGCAGCGCGCCGTCGAGCGCTTCCTGCGCTGGTCGCGCGAGTCCGAGGACGGAAGCACGAAGCGGCGGCACTATCCCAATCTGGAGCGAGCCGAGATCGTCGAGCAGGGGTACGTCGCGGCGCGGTCGGGCCACAGCCGGGGCAGCACCATCGACCTGACGCTCTTCCACCTCACGAGCGGAGACCGTGCCCCAATGGGCGGCGACCACGACCTGATGGATGCGATCTCCCACCACGGAGCGAGGGGAATCGCGCCCGCCGAGACGAGTAACAGGGAACGTCTCCGCGCGATCATGGAGGCCAGCGGGTTCAGCTCCTACGAGCGCGAGTGGTGGCACTACACGCTGGAGGACGAGCCCTTCCCGGACACCTACTTCGATCTGCCCATCATCGCCCGTCCTGCCGGCGCAGGGGTCCTCGCTGAGTAGCGACGGCCCAGGGCGCGCGCCCGCTCGGCGGAGCGCTCTCGCACGCCCGTTGGCCAACAACGCGGAGCGGCCCCGATCATCGGGGCCGCTCCTCGTCGCTTCAGACCGCCGTTCGGCGGCTGTCTCGCCGTCCTAGAAGGGCATGCTTTCTGCCCCGGGGAGCTGGTTCTCCAGTTCCCCCGGGTTGCAGTCATACACCTTGAAGAACGAGCTTCCGGGTACGCAGCGGAACATGCTCTGATTCGTCTCGCTCGGTGCCCCTGACAGACCCGGGTTCGGGTTCGCTTCGGAGACCATGTAGGCGGGACCTGACTGGCGGGCTTTCATTCCCTGTTCGAATGCGTAGCCCTCGGCGAGCAGCGTCGGTTCGCTCCATGCCGTGCCGATGAAGTCGACGCCGATCGGATCGCCGCCGGTGGAGCTGTTCTCAGCGCCGAACCCTGCGGGGACCGTCAGCACCGGATAACCGGCCCGGTCGGCGATCCCGACCAGGGCGCTGCCGCTCGGCACCATGATCGCCGAGTCGCCGCCCGATTTGAGGATGTTGTCGATCGCTTCCTGCGCTTCTTTGCGTCCTTTCGTGAGGTTTTCTTCGTAGGCCGCTTTGGTCGTCGGGTTGGTCGTTTCGACCGCCTGGGCGGCGAGCAGACCGGCCTGTCCGTATTTCAGGCCCTCGACGGGGTTCGCGCTGTTGTATTCGATGATCTGCTGGAGCGATTTCGCGCCTTCGCTGTTTTCGCCTTTCGGACCCGACAGGTAGGTGTTGAGATCGCGGTGGAACTCATACGGGAGGATGCTCGGCGTCGTCAGAGCGCTGGGCGTCGCCACTTCGTTGGTCGATGCTCCCAGTGCCGTCAGCTTCGCAACCGATTCGGGGTACGGCGCGGTCGTGACTTTTTCGATGACCGCGACTTTCTTGCCGCTCAGCGCTGTCGGCGAGAGGCCCGACAGGTAGTTCGGCACCGGCTGACCCAGCGTCGCGGGGTCAGCCGGATCGGGCCCGGCAAGCGCTCCCAGTGCCGTCGCCACGTCGGTGACCGTCTGGCCGAGCGGGCCGGGCGAGTCCTGTGACTTGGCGACGGGAAGGACGCCCGCGCGGCTGATCCTTCCGACCGTGGGCTTCAGGCCCACGACCCCGGCGTTGCCTGCCGGAGCGACGAGCTGCGCCGCTTCGGTCGAGGTTTCCATCCCGATCGCGAGAGGCGCGTAGCCCGTCTCCACCGAGTCCGCCGCACCGGCGGAGGACCCGCCGATGTTCTTGTTCGTGTCAGAGGCGAGCAGCACCTGGCCGCCCAGTGAGGAGTACCCCTGAGGCATGCTCGAACCTTCGAACATCCCACCGAGCTCGCTCGTGTTGGTGTCGCCGAGGATGATCGCGCCCGCTGCCTTCAGCTTCGTCACGATCCTCGAGTCGCCCGCCGGGGTCGAGTCCTCGAGCGCAATCGAACCCGCGCTCGTGGGCAGCCCCGAGATGTCGATCGAGTCATCGAGCACCACCGGTATCCCCGCGAGCGACCCGAGTGCCGGCCTCGGTTTCTTCGCGCGGAGTTTGTCGCTTGCTTCCGCTTCCTTGATCGCTTCTTCGTTGAGGTTGCGGACCGCCTGGATCGCCGGACCGTTCGCGTTGGTGATGGCGATCCGATAGAGCTCGTCCTTCACGAGTTCCTTGGAGGTGAGTTCCTTGTTGTTCATCATCGACTCCAGCGTCGTCGCCGAGGTCGTTTCGAGCGCCGTCGGCGCGAGCTTGGGCTTCTTGTCGATCGTCTTGGTGACCGACACGTAGTCGGGGTTGCAGTGCCCCCGGCTCGCGAAGGGCTCGGCCGGCACCGTGTGCGCGCACCGGTAGAACGCCGGATCGACTTTCGCCGGAGACTGCTGCAGTTTCAGCGACTGTTCGATCACATAGCCCACGCCGATCATGTTGAACTCGTCGTAGGCACCGCCTGCGATACCGATCCCGATCGGGCGTCGCTGGGTGGGGGTGTAACCACCCGGGACGACCATCAGCGGCATGCCGGCCTGCGGCGCGCCCGGCACCGATCCGACCACGGCGATCACAGCTCCGCCGCCGCCACTCGGTTCGTTCATCATCTTTTCGATCGCCGCCTGTGTGGCTTTCTTCTGTTCAGGCAGGATTTCTTCGAATTCTTTCTGGTTTTTGCCGCCGTAGACGTCTTCGGATTCGGACTCTTTGGCGTGTGCCGAGTTGCCGTCCTTCTCGCCCTCCTGGGGGTTGGTGTTGTCGACCGCGACCTCTTCGAGGAGGCTGTGGACCGGGACTTTGGAACCGAGGTGCGCGTAGTACTCGTCGATCGTCGCGTGCGCCTCGTAGTTCGCCGGCAGGCTGCGCGTTTTTTCCGCGGTCGTCTGCGCGTCGGGGACCATGATCGCTCCCGCCGCTTCAAGCGCCGTAACGGCTTTCTGGACAGCTTCCTGGGTCGGCGTCGGCGTGCAGGTCGTCGCCGGCGGGACCACCGTGCAGGTGTTGCCGTTGTAACCGATCCGCTTGCCTTTGACGAAGCTCGCCGTCAGCGCTTCTGAGTAGTTCGGCACCGACGCGAAGGGCGCGGGCAGCACGTCGTCGTTTTTGAGGAAGTTCGGCCCCTCCATGCCTTCGAACTCTTCGTCCTCTTCCTGGTCTGTTCCCGGCACCTCGGCCAGGGAGTCCAGGGTCTTCGCGACGTCGGAGACGGTTTTCTCCATCGGGCCCGCGGTGTCGCGCGAGACATCGATCGGCGCGATGCCGAACCCGGGCACGAGCCCGAGCGTCGGTTTCAGGCCGACGATCTCCTCCGCGGTGGACGGGCTGATTATCGAGCCTCCCGTTTCGGTCCCGATCGTGAGCGGGACGAGCCCGGCGGACTCCGCCGCGCCCGAGCCCGAGGAGGAGCCGCTCGGCCCCTCGGCCGCGTCGTTCGCGTTCAGGACCTGCCCGGTGAGGTTGCTGAAGCCGGAGGGCTGGCTGCCGAAGCTGTTCGCCCACTCCGAGAGTCCCAGCTTGCCGAGGATCACGACGCCGTGTTCACGCAGGTTGCGCGCGACGCCCGAATCCTTTTCCGGAAACGATTCACGCAATGCCCAGTCACCGGCTGAGGTGTACATGGGCGTCGCGTCGATGATGTCCTTCAGCCCGATCGGGACCCCCATCAGAGGCCCGAGGATGATCCCTTTCTTGCGCTCCTTGTCTGTCTGCTTCGCTTCTTCGAGCGCCAGGGGGTTGAGTTGCGTGACCGCGTTCAGCCCCGCGCCTGCCTTGCTCAGCGCGGCGATCCGCGCGAAGTAGTCCTTCACGAGTTCCACCGAGGTGATCTGGCCGCTTTCGAGCATCTGCTCTGCCTGCGTGCCAGTGAGCGTTTCCAAGTTCAGCGGTGCTGCGCTCGCCGAGGCGGGAATCCCGGCCAAGACGAGGAGCCCGAGCGTTACCAGCGCCAGCGCGAAGCGCCGACGGAGAGAATCCGTCATCACGTGTTTCCTTCCAATGGATTTGGCGGGCTACGAATAGCCCCGTCACGTAATGGGAACCGCGAGCACTAGCACCGGTCCAGCCCCCCCAATGGACCAGAAAGAGTGCTCCCTCATGGGACGCTCAGGTACCCCCGTTATGTGTTGGTCGCGAGCACCTTTCCACCTGTGCGGGACCGCCCAGACCGCCACGTGTCCAGGATTCCCGGGCGCCCCCTGTGCGGATGTCCAGCCCGCCGCTGCGACCGGGACCGAGCCGGTCCGGGCGAGCGCCGGGCGGCCCGGTCCGCGGCGTCGTGCGGCGGAAGGCTGCAGGATCTCGGCCAGCCCGGGTGCGGAACCTCTCACATCGAGTGAAAACCTCCCATCCGATCAACCCGCGGGTGAATCGCGGCGATCAGGGTCCTGCGATCCGTCGACGAGGCATTCCTGCACAGGGTGGGTCGTACGGCTGAGTGTCTCGAGGGTCTCTCGTTCTGGGACATCTTCGAACGCGCCCCCTCCGACGGAGCGCTGACCATCGAGCAACTCGTTGAAGCGGGCAGACTCGATGGCAACCGCCTTTACCGCGACGGTGAGGGGATATTGCGTCTCTGCGCCATCAGCGCCGGCTTCAGGGACGCCGGCGCCGCACACTCGGAGTTCGACCTCCGCGTCAGCGACCCCGCCGACGCGCACGCGTCCCGATCCCAGGAGGAGAGCGGAGACTCGACGATCCCCCTCGGGGTCGCGGCACAGCGCCTCGGGGTCTCGGTGTCGACCCTGCGTCGCTGGAGCGACCGCGGCCGACTCTCCACCGTGCGAACCGACGGCGGGCACCGACGGGTGCGACGCTCGGACATCGAGCGTGAACACCAGCGCCTCTTCCCGGGGCCGACCGTGCGCACGCCTCGCGAGCCGATCGCCGCACTGCCAACCGTGGGCCGCGTGATACTCGAACGCACCGCCCTGCTCCACGAGCTCACGCTCCGCTCCACCTATGCCGGCAACGACCACGGCTGGTTTGCCACGGCCGAGGGCAGCGCCGAGCTCGACCTGTGGTTCACGGAGCTCGCCGAGGGCCTGCGCGGAGGAGATTTCGATCGTGTCGCGGCGGTGACCAGCACCCTGCTGCGCGACGCACGGGAAGGCGGCGCGCAGCTTCTGGAGCGCGTCGCTCTGCTGGAGGGCGCCTGCCAGGCGGTTGGCGCCGTGCTCGAGTCACAGCGACTCGGGGCCGATGAGCTGCGCGACTGGGCGAGGGTCGATCGCAACCTGCGCCGCAGAGCGCTCGCCTAGGCGTTTGATCGCCACTCACCGGTACCCGGCGCGATGCGAAGGGCTGGTGCGAGGCGGGGCGGCAAGCGCTCAGAGCGCCTGCACACGGGCGAGCCTCTGGTGGACGGAGCGCACTGCGCTCGACCCCTCGCCGACGGCGGCGGCAACCCGCTTCATCGATCCCCTGCGGACATCCCCCGCTGCGAACACCCCGGCCAGCGACGTCTCGAAGGGCAGCGCTCTGAGGGCGTCGCGATTCGTCCCCGTTTGGAGCTGGCGGTCGGTGAGGATGTAACCGTTTGGATCGAGCTCGACGGCCCCGCCGAGCCATCCGGTTTCGGGGCGCGCGCCGATGAAACAGAACAGTCCCGCGCACGGGACCGTCTCGCTCTCGCCCCTCGCGGCGTGCCGGAGCGTCACGAGTTGCAGATGGTCCGCCCCGGCGAGACCCTCCACCTCGGTTTCCGCCACGAGCTCGATGTTGGCGTCGGCCTCGATGCGCTCGATCAGATAGCGGGACATGCTGTGATCCAGGTCGCTCCCCCGAATCACCAGCTTGACCCCGCACTTGTTCTGACTCAGGTAGATCGCGGCCTGCCCCGCCGAGTTTCCCCCACCGACCACGAGCACGGGCGACCCGGCGCACGCCCGCGCCTCGAGGTCGGTCGCCGCGTAGTAGATCCCCGCTCCCTCGAAGCGCTCGAGGTGCTCGACGTTCAGGCGCCGATACTGGGCGCCGGAGGCGATGATCACCGCGCGCGTTGGGATCTCGCTGCCGTCTTTGAGGATCACGACGTGGAAGCTCGCCTCTGAGCGCAGTCCGGCGACCTCGCACGGCGCGTTCAGGCGCGCACCGAGCCGCATCGCCTGGATCGCGACCCTCGCGGTGAGATCTCCGCCGGAGATGCCGTCCGGGAAGCCCGCGTAGTTCTCGATCCTCGAGCTCGAACCCGCCTGTCCGCCGATCGCGACAGCGTCGAGAGAGACCGTGCGAAGGCCCTCGGAGGCGCCGTAGACCGCGGCGGAGAGCCCGGCCGGTCCGCTCCCGACCACAACCAGATCGAAGACGAAGCCCGGCACCGGCTGGAACGTGAGCCCGAGCGATTCCGCGAACCGCGCCGGGGTCGCGCGCCTCAGCAGCCCGGTCGGTGTGAGGACCACCGGAGTGTCGGCGGCCGTGAGCCCCATGCTCCCGAGCAGCTCGGTCACGTCATCGGCTTCCTCGAGGTCGATCCAGGCGTGGGGGAGGCGGGAGTGCTCCGCGTAGGCGCGCAGGCTCATGGCCTCCGGGGAGTGGTGCGAGCCGATGATCCGGATGGCGAGTGAGCCGCCCCCGGAGCGGAGGATCTCACGCCGCGCGAGAAGCGCGCCGAAGATCGTCTCGGCCAGCGCCGGGCGCAGGCTCATCAGCCTCCGGAAGTCGGCCTGCTCGATGACGAGCACGCGACCGGGCTTCGTGACTCGCCCGGTGAGAAAGCGGCGCTGCCCCGTCAACAGGGTGAGCTCACCCACGAATCCGCCGGGCCCGTAGGTCGCGATCACCTCGGTTTCGGCAGCTTCCACTCTGACGACCTCGGCCTGTCCCTCGAGCACCACGAACAGCTCGTAGCTCGCCGCCCCCGCCTCGAAGAGCAGGTCCCCGGCATCGACCTCGCGCTCGCTTCCGAAGGGCGCCGCTTCCGCGAGCCCCTGCGCCCCCAAGACCGGAAACGCGCCCTCGCCTCGCCCGGCTCGGCTCTCGCCGGCGTCACTCACGGCCACAACCCGAGCATCGGCGCCCCATTCTCCGATCATCGCAGGCGGACCTTCTGCGGCTCGCTCGCCTCCTCCGCGGGAGTGCTCGCGGCGGCGTCGGTGCACCCGGTAAGCGGACCGCGGTCCTCTGCTGCTAGCTTGGCGAGATCAAGCTCCCCAACGCATCGGAGTCCAACATGAGCATGTCCCTCTTCCGCCTCGATGCGAGCATCCGCAACGAGGGCTCGCACAGCCGCGAAATCGCAGACATCGTCGAGCAGGAGTGGCGCTCGGCCTACCCCGACGGCGCGGTGAGCAACCGCGAGATCGGCATCGAGCCACTCCCGTCGAGCGCCTGGGCGGCCGCCGTCGCCGCCAGCGCCACGCCGGAGGCCTCGCGCACGCCGGACCAGCTCGACGCCGTCGCGCTCGCGGCCTCGTTGACCGACGAGCTCGAGGCGGCCGACGCGCTGCTCTTTGCGGTGCCGCTCTACAACTTCGGCGTGTCGCAGCACTTCAAGACCTACGTCGATCTGATCGTCACCGACGCACGCATGGCAGCGGGCGCCGACCCCGTGATCGCCGGTAAGCCCGCCGTTCTCGCGACGGTTCACGGCGGTTACTACGCCGCGGGCACCCCGAGGGAGGGATGGGACCACGCGACCGGATGGATGCGCCGGATCCTCGCAGACGTGTGGCAGCTCGACCTGCTCGTCGTCGAGAAGGACTTCACCCTGGTCGGTGTCAATCCGGCCCTGGATGAGTTCAAGGAGCTCGCCGGCACGCTCGCCACCGAGGCGCAGGAGCTCGCCCGCGGCCACGGGCAGAGCCTCGCGAAGAGCACCGGCCTCAACCGGACCGCCGCATCCTGAACGCCTGACGCCGCCCCGGCGCCCCGTCGTCTCCGCGGCTTCTCGCCCCCGGCGGCGTGGCTCTGCGAGGCTTCAGGAATGGATGTCGACGGCGGACTGCGCCGCGTCTCGGCGACTCGATATGTCACGCCGTTCCGGGAGGGCGGATCGCTTCCTGGGCTGATGGAGGCCGATGACGACGGGCTCTACGTCGTCAAGTTCCGCGGCGCGGGCCAGGGCACGCTGGCCCTCGTTGCGGAGATCATCGCGGGCGAGCTCGGCCGCGCGCTCGGACTGCCGGTGCCCGAGCAGGTCATCGTCGAGGTCGATCCCGCACTCGGGGTGGCCGAGCCGGACCCGGAGATCCAGGAGCTGATCGTCGCGAGCCCAGGTGCGAACCTCGGCGTGGACTTCCTCCCTGGTGCTGTGACCTATGTTCCGGGCGCGGGCTTCATCCCCGATCCCGCGCTCGCCGCCAACGTGGTGTGGTTCGACGCCCTGCTCACGAACATCGATCGGACGCCGCGCAACCCGAACCTCTTGGTCTGGCACGGTGGCCTTCGCCTGATCGACCACGGCGCCGCGCTCTATCTCCAGCACGGCGGCCTGAGGCCGGAGTCTCAAGCGGACCGATCCTTCCCGCTAATACGCGAGCACGTGCTCCTCCCGTGTGCGGGATCGATCCTCGAGGCCGATGAGCGTCTCGCCCACCGTGTAGACCGCTCGCTGCTGGGGCGGATCGTGGGGCTCGTGCCGCCGGACTGGTTCGGCCAGGACGGCGATGGGGCCTACGCGGAGTACCTCGCGCGGCGCCTGGCTGCCTCGCGCACCTTCGCAGCCGAAGCAGAGGATGCTCGAGTCCGTGGCTAGGGCGTTCTCCTATTCGATCCTGCGGGTCGTCCCCCGTGTCGAGCGCGGGGAGGCCTTCAACGCCGGCGTGGTGCTCTTCTGCCGTCAGCTCGACTTCCTCGGCGCACGCATCGGTCTCGACCCGAATCGACTCGCGGCCCTCGGCGGGGGCGGTTCACCGGACGCGGTCCTCTCACAGCTTCACGCGCTCGTGCGACTCGCCGAGGGCGATCCGGCCGCTGGTTCACTCGCTCAGCTGCCCGCCTCCGAGCGGTTCGGCTGGCTGATCGCTCCGTCGAGCACCGTGATCCAGCCCTCGCCGGTGCACACAGGTTTGACCGAAGACCCGCAGGGGACGCTCGACCAGCTTTTCGAAGACCTGGTGGCGTAGCGCGCACCACCGCGCGCGTCGCGGTGCTGCGTCTACTTCGTAAGGCCGGCGACCAGGTTGATCGTGGTCGCGATGATCAGCGTCCCGAACGCATACGAGAGGACAGCGTGCCGCAGGGCCGTGCGGCGGATGTTCGTTGTCTTCAGATTGGTGTCTGAGACCTGGAAGGTCATTCCGATCGTGAGCGCGAGATAGGCGAAGTCGACGTAGCAGGGCGCTTCACCCGCGTTGAAGTCGACCCCTCCGGGCGTGCCTTCGTAGAAGAGCTTCGCGTAACGCAAGCTGTAGACGGTATGGACGATGCTCCAGGCGAGGACGATGCTCGCGACGCTGAGGCCGACGAGAAGACCCTTGTCCAGGCCGTTGCTGCTGCTCGCGCGCACGAGCACCAGACCGACCGCTACCAGGCTGGCGACACTCGCGCTGAGCAGGAGGGCATCAGCCGCAGCTCGACGCGGGTTCTCCCGTCTGGCCTGCTTGGCGGTGTCCGCCGCGTCGAGCGACCACAGCGAGTGCCACATCCAGCCCACGAAGAACAACGCCGCCACGTCCCAGCCTGAGAGGGGAACGAGCCACCATGGACCGACGATCGCGACGATGAGGGCGCTGAGCGCTCCTGCCCCCGAGGATACGCCGACGCGGACCCCCACCGACGGTCCTTTGCGAGGGTGGCTCGCGCCGTTGGATTTCGGCGGTGAACTCGTCACCTGGCGAGGACCGGCAGAGCTAGGACCCGCGGAGCGCTGGTAGCAACTCGTCCTCGGCCCACGCGATGAACGAGCTCTGACTCTCACCGCCGATCTGAACGAGCGCCACGTCGTCGAAGCCGGCGTCGATGAACTGCTCGATCTTGCTGACGTGCTCGTGCACGTCCGGGCCGCAGGCGATCTGCTCGGCGACCTGCTCGCGCGTGACGAACTCGGTCGCGCCCTGGAAGGACTCGGGGTTGGGCAGGTCCGCGTTGACCTTCCAACCCAGCCCGAACCAGCGGAACTGGTCGTGTGCCCGTTCGATGGCGGTATCGCGGTCGGCGTCGTAGCAGATCGCGATCTGCCCGACGCGCGGCTTGCCCTTTCCCCCGGCGGCGTCGAAGAGCTCGCCCAGCTCGGCCTTCGGCTCGGTGGCGATCATCACCTCCGCCTTCGCGCCCGCGAGGCGACACGAGTCCGCCCCCGAGACGGCCACGCCGATCGGCACCCGCTCCTTCGGCTGGTCCCAAAGGCGTGCCGAGTCGGTCTGGAAATAGGAGCCGTGGTAGTTGACGGTCCCCTCCTCGTCGAAGAGCGCAGCGATCACCTCGAGCGCCTCGGCGAGCATGCGGTGGCGCTCGGCGACCGCGGGCCACCGCCTCCCCACCACGTGCTCGTTGAGGCTCTCCCCCGCGCCGAGGCCGAGACGGAACCGGCCCCCCGAGAGGATCTGGATCGTCGCCGCCTTCTGGGCGACGACCGCCGGGTGGTAGCGCATGGTGGGGCAGGTGACGAAGCTCATCAGCGGTATCCGCTCGGTCGCCTGCGCAGCCGCGCCGAGCACGGCCCACGCGTAGGGGGAGTGCCCCTGGGATGCGAGCCAGGGCTGGTAGTGGTCGGAGATGACGGAGAAGTCGAAGCCCGCTCGCTCGGCGGCGACGACGTCCTTCACCAGTGCGTCCGGGGGGGACTGCTCGCACATCATCGTGTAGCCGAAACGAGTCACCGGGCTGGAGCTCCGACCTCGCTGAGCGCCTGCTCGATTCGCCTGCCGAGGTCCTCATCGACGTTCCTCCAGTACTGGAACGCCCGCTCCAGCACGGGATCGGAGACCCCTTCGGCGAGGTGTCCGGCGATATTGGAGACGAGACGTGCCCGCGCGTCATCATCGAGCACCCCGCGAACCTGAGTGCGCGCTTGGACGTAGTCGTCGTCGTCGGACCTCGGCGTGTAGGCGGAGCGCACCATCGACCCGTTCGCGGCCCACAGCCCCGAGTCATCGCTCCGTGACGGGTCCGCCTTGGGGCCGCCGTAGGAGTTGGGCGCATAGACGGGGTCGGTGACGTTCACGGTCCTCATCGTCCCGTCCTTGGAGTAGCTGTGGACGGGCGCTCTCGCCGTGTTGACCGGAATCTGCTTGTAGTTGACGCCGAGGCGGGCGCGGTGCGCATCGGCGTAGGAGAAGCCGCGGGCGAGCAGCATCTTGTCGGGGCTCAGTCCTATCCCTGCCACCAGGTTGTTCGGCTCGAACGCTGCCTGCTCCATCTCGGTGTGGAAGTCCGTCAGGTTCCGGTTCAGCTTCATCGTGCCCACCTTGATCAGCGGGTAGTCCTCGTGCGGCCAGACCTTCGTGAGGTCGAAGGGGTTGAAGCGGTAGCTCCGCGCCTCCTCGAAGGGCATGATCTGCATGTAGAGCGTCCAGCTGGGGAAGTCGCCGTCGCGGATCGCCTCGAACAGGTCCTTGCGGTGGTAATCGGGCTGTTCCCCGGCAAGCTGGTCGGCCTCTTCCTGGGTGAGGAAGTCGATCCCCTGATCGGTCTTGAAGTGGTACTTCACCCAGAACTTCTCACCCGCGGCGTTGACCCACATGTAGGTGTGGCTCGAGTAGCCGTTCATGTTGCGCCACGTCTTCGGGATGCCGCGATCCCCCATCAACCAGGTCACCATGTGCGCGGACTCCGGGGAGAGCGTCCAGAAGTCCCACTGCATGTCGTGGTCTCGCAGACCGTTGTCGGCCCGGCGCTTCTGGCTGCGGATGAAGTGCTGGAACTTCAGCGGGTCGCGTACGAAGAAGATCGGCGTGTTGTTGCCGACCATGTCGTAGTTGCCCTCCTCGGTGTAGAACTTCAGTGCGAAGCCGCGCGGGTCGCGCCACGTGTCCGGACTTCCGCTCTCCCCCGCGACCGTCGAGAAGCGCGCGAGCATCTCGGTCCTCGCGCCCGGCTGAAACAGTCCCGCGCGGGTGTATGCGCTCACGTCCTCGGTGGTCTCGAACACCCCGAACGCACCCGAGCCCTTCGCGTGCGGCTGGCGCTCGGGGATCCGCTCACGGTTGAAGTTCGCCATCTGCTCGATCAGGTAGTGGTCCTGGAGCAGGATCGGACCGTCCGGGCCGACGGTCAGCGAGAACTCATCGCTCGCAGCCGGGCTCCCGGCGTCGGTGGTCGTGTGCGGCGGTTCGTCAGCCATCGGTGGCTCCTCTCCGGGGAGTTCTGCTGGTGTCCGTGGGGTGGGCGGAGCGCGCTCGCGCTGCTCGCGGTCGCCTCTCGATCTCCTACCCGCGGCTCCCCTCCCGTAACGAGCCTGCACGGCTACGTCGCGCTCAAGCAGGTGATGCCCGCGTTCCCTGGCCGAGCGAGCGCGACTACGTCGAGCGGATGATCGAGGATCACGTGCACCGAGCTGCTCGGTCAAGTTCTCTTCGTGGCGCTCAGGCGTCGCTCATCCCCGGTTCGAGTGCAGCTCCTCCGCCAACGCAGCCACGCGCGAGGCGATCTCCTCGCGGATCTCCCTGACCCGCTCGATCGGGAGCCCCTTCGGATCTTCGAGGTCCCAGTCGAGATAGCGCTTCCCGGGGATGTAGGGACAGGCGTCGCCGCAGCCCATCGTGACAACCACGTCGGCGCGTTCGGCGAGCTCGCTCGTCAGGAGCTGTGGCGCGCAGAGGGAGAGATCGACACCGACCTCCGCCATCGCCGCGATCACCTCCGGATGGACGCGCTCGGCCGGCGTCGTTCCGGCGGAGAGCCCGACATGACGATCTCCAGCGGCGCGCTCGAACAGCGCCCTGCTGATCTGCGAGCGTCCGGCGTTGTGCAGGCAGACGAACAGGACCGTCGCCATCCCTCACCCCACCTCGGCGAGATGCGCGACAGCGGCATCCGCGGCCTCCGCGGGGGTTACGCCGGGGTAGAGCACGCGGACCGCGATGACCGCGATTGAACCGCCCACGAGCTGCGCGAGCACGAACCCCGGCGCGGAGGCGGGAGCGATTCCGGCGAAGGTGTCGCTGAGCATCCGGCCGAGCGTGATCGCCGGGTTCGCGAAGCTCGCGGAGCTCGTGAAGAAGTACGCAGCGCCGATGTAGGCGCCGACCGCGGCCGGCGCGGTGGCGGTGCTGCGCGAGCGCACCAGCGCGAAGATCAGCAGCACTAGGCCCGCCGTCGCGATCGCCTCCGAAAGCAGGTGCGGCGGGCTTGCGCGGTGGTGCGCCGAGATGCTCACGGCAGCGAGCGAGAACATCCCGTTCGCCGTCACCACACCGAGTACGGATCCCGCGACCTGCGCAGGAACGTACGCCACGGCCTCCCGCACGCTGAGCCCACCGAGGCTCGCGTCCGCGAGCGTCACCACCGGGTTGAAGTGCCCCCCCGAGACCGGACCGAACATGAGGATGATCGCGAACAGCCCCGCCGCGGTCGCCGCTGCGTTCTCGAGCAGCTGCAGACCGGTGTCGCTGGGCGAGAGCCGCTGGGCGGCGATCCCGGACCCGACGACGAGCGCGGCGAGGAAGGCTGAGCCCAGGAGCTCAGCGAGCAGACGACGAGAGAGCGGCGGAGTGCTCACACGTCGACCCTATTACATTGACAAATGTCGGTTCAATAGATATATGTAGATCGATGCCCATCGATCTGCAGCTGGCCCCAAAGACGAAGCGACCCGCGGGCGAGCCGTGCTGCGAGCCGGTCGTCTACCCGGACGTCGACCGCGAGCGCGCGATGCGAATGGCCGACGTTGCGAAGGCGCTCGGAGATCCGATCCGCCTACAGCTCGTGGACGTGCTCCGAAAGCACGCGGGCGAGGTCTGCGTGTGCGAGCTCGTCCCGCTCTTCGAGATCTCTCAGCCGACGCTCTCACACCATCTCGGGAAGCTACGAGCGGCCGGAATCGTGGACTCCAAGCGACGTGGACTGTGGGCGTACTACTACGTCATGCCAGGCGCGCTCGAGGAGCTCTCCGGGTGGTTGACCTAGAGCCGGACTCCCCTACCAGGTGCTGCGCACCCGAGGCCCAGGCCGACTGCTGCGAGCCCGCTGAGAAGGACAGCTGCTGCGGCGCCGCGACATGCGGATGCGACGCAAGAAACGACGTCCGCGAGCGGGTCAGAGCGCGGTATGCCGCGGCCGCCCGCGGCGAGGACAGGTTGCCCGACGGGACTCCTACTTGAAGTCGGTGACCGCGTAGACCGGACGCGCCACGCGCGTGAGGTCGCCCTCGGTGCTGCGGGTGTGGACCATGAAGGGCTCGTCGCGCCCGTGATCGAGGATCGCGACGACGATGTCGTCTCCGTGCGGCAGCGGTCTACCGACCTCGATCTCGCAATCGCAGCCCTCGAAGCGGCACTCCAGCTTGAAGATCCTCCGCTGCCGCGCGGCGCGGCCCACGACGATGCGCGAGCGCTCACGCAGCTCCATGTAGGAGTCCTCGACCGTGGTGCTCGCCGACTTGCCGTCGGCGAGGAAGAAAGATGTCACCGACTCGGCCGCTTGCTCGGCCGCGGAGGGAACTTCTTGCGCTCTTGCGCGGTCATCTTGCGGATCTTCAGCGAGCCTTCTTTGATCTGGCGCTGGACATCCTCGAGTTTCGCGAGACGCTTCTCGGCCGCGCGTTCGGCCTGAGTTGGCACCCCTCTAGGTTAGCGTGCTTCGACGGTGCGCTCGGAAGCCATCGGCGGCGGCCCCTCCGGTCGTCCGGGCGCGGCCGGCTAGGGGAAGCCCACTTCCGATTTGGCGATTTCCCCCTCCTTGACCTTCACGCCTTTTTGACCGCATCTTGCACCGCCTATGTAACGCGTGGTCGCGGTTCCCGTGAAGGGCAGCGGCGAATGGGCACCCGTTGCCACTTCACCGGAGAATTCGAACGCAGGACCGATCGTCACTTCAGAGGATTCAAATACAGCCGTGGACGCCGCCGTCAGGGGCATGCTCAGCGTGCCCGCTGCGCTTGCTGGTTTCGTCTTTGGCGTCCACTTGAACTTGACGCTCCCGGTCGCTGGTTCGCCGCCACCCGCGAGCACCGCGCAGGTAACGGCACCTGCCGTTTTCAAGGTGGCCTTGTAGCTTGCCGCCGTGAATGGCTCGCCTTGGCAGCCGGTCAGGCTCCCGGTGATCTTCATCGTCTGCACCGCGGCCGTGTTGGTGAGTCCGGGCGAGAGCTTTACCGCCGCCGCGTTGACGTTGCATCGAGGCCCCGGCGGGTCGGGCACGATCTCACTCAGGGTGCGTTCGCCGTAGTTCGCCACCCACACGTGGGTGCCATCGGAGGACACGCCGATCGGTTGGGTGTCGACCTTGATCGTGTGGATAAGGGCGCCACTGGATACGGCGATCTCGCTGACCGCGCTTTCCCCGAAGTGCGTCACCCAGAGGTGAGCTCCATCCGAGGAGATCCGATAGGGGCCGCGCCCGCCGGGGAGGGTGTTCACCACGGTGCCCGTCGAGGCGTCTATTTCACTGATCGTGCCTTCCGGTGCTTCGGCGTAGTTCGTGACCCAGACGTCCGTGCCGTCGGAGGAGATGCCCTCGGGCTCGGAGCCCACGGGGATCGTGCGGATGAGGGCGGCGCTCGACGCTTCGATCTCGCCGACGGTGTCTTTTTCGGGGTTCACGAACCAGACGTGGGTTCCATCCGCGGAAATCCCATACGGGCGGCTGTCGACGGGGATCACGGCAAGGACGGTGCCCGTCGAGGCTTCGATCTCACTGACGGTTTCTGCGCCCGGGTGGGTGACCCACACGTGGGTTCCATCCGAGGACACACCGTAGGCGTCGGCGCCGACGGGAATCGTGTTGACGACGACGCCGCTCGCCGCGTCGATCTCGCTGACCGTCGGTTCGCCCAGGTTTGCAACCCAGACGTGAGTCCCATCGGCGGAGACGCCCGTGGGGTCCGCGCCGACGGGGATCGTGTCCACGACGGCCCCGCTCGCCGCTTCGATCTCGCTGACGGTGTTCTCGCCGGAGTTCGTGACCCAGACGTGGGTTCCGTCCGAGGAGACCGCGTAGGGATGCTTGCCGACGAGGATCGTGTCGGCCACGTGCGCCGCCGCCGAGCTGGCTCCGATCAAGCAGCACACCGCGGCTGAAAAAAGGACCGCGACCCCCGCGCTGCCGACGAGCTTTGAGTAGATGCCGACCCCCAGCGCTCTCATCTGCGAACCCTCCTCCCGTGGACGGATCGAGACTAACGCGAGCGCCGATCGCTGACAACACCCACCGTACGGGCTGGCGGGCCGCGACCCGAGCCGTCACGTTCAGCGCGCTAGGAGAGGATCCGGACCGGCACGCCGGGACCGATCCGCTCGGCGAGCCATTCGATGCTGGAGGTCGCCAACCGCATGCAGCCGTGGGATTCCGCGGAGCCGAGGTGGCCGCCGAGGTTGTCCCGGCCGTGGATGCCGATCTGCCCGGGGCCGCCTTCGAATTCCTGCAGCACGTTGGAGCGCGCGCTCAACGTCAGCGCCAGGGGGCCTCCAGGCTCACCGGGCCGCATCTGAACCGTCTCTTCGACGAAGAAGCGGCCGCTCGGCGTGGGCGTGGAGGGCTTCCCGACGACCGCCTGGAAGGACCTGACCAACCGACCTCCGCGGTAGGCGCTCACGCGCCGCGCTCCGAGGTCGACTCGAATGCGCCAAGGCGTCCAGGATGTCTTCGTGCCCTGCTCGGCGATCCAGCCGCTGGCGCTGTTCGGGCGCCCGGGGAGCATCACCTCGAGCCAGGGCACCCCGCGCCGATCCACACGTCTGGCGAGGACCGGGAGGGCGGTCCCCACGCCCGTGATCGGCCGCGTCGAAGCGACGCTCTTGATCACTCGCGAGCGCGAGCCGGGCTGCGCGTGCACGAGATGCCCCGAGAGGAGGAGCGCGAGGCGCTGATCGTGAGCGGGTGCCGACCCGCCCGAGGCGTGGGCGAGCGGGAGCGGGAGGGCGAGGCTGACCAGGAGGAGCAGGCCGGCTCGCGCGAATGCGAGCCTGCCCACCCGCCGCGGTCGTCTGGGGGACTTGATCGTCATCGGATTCCGGCTCGTGGTGCCTGCCCTCCCCGAGCGGGTGGGCAGACACCGGGAGAGCTAGCCGGTGAGTCCTCCGTGCGATGTGGGCATCACGGGACGGGCCTGGGTTCGTTTCTGGGTCGCGTGGTGCCGCCGGCGGCGGCGTCTGGCCGCTGCGCGTCGTTTCGCTTCGACCTGCTTGCGCGTGAGCCGCGTACGCGAGCCGATCGGTAGCGGCGCCGTGAGGGCGGTGGGGGTGGTGAGACCGGGCGTCGGGCTCGCGAGCGTTCCGGATACCGGCCCCGCAGGCGTGGTCGTGCCTTTCGCGAGCACCTGTTCTTCGGTCGGGGTGATCGTTTCGAGGCCGCCACCTTCGCCGCTCACGCTCGACGCGCAGGTGGAGTTGGTGATCGTGTTGGTGTCGAGGTTGACCGCGGCGCTGCTCGCGAGCAGCCTGCCGTGGAACGTCGCGGCCGTTCCGGCCGTGATCGTTTCAGCGGCCATGACGGTGCCGACGAACTGGGTCCCCGCACCGAACGTCGCGGAAGAGCCGACCTGCCAGAAGACGTTGCACGCCTGGGCGCCGTTGATCAGCGAGACGCTCGTGTTCGCTTCGGTTATCAGCGTCGAGCCGATCTGGAAGATGAAGACCGCTTCGGGGTTTCCCTGAGCGTCGAGCGTCACCGCCCCCGATGAGAGCAGAAGCGAGCCGGTCGCTCTGCGAACGCCGGCCGTGAACGTCTGTCCGGAGAGATCCGTCCCCGCCGAGCTGTCCATGGGGCGCAAGGCTGCATCGTTGTAGGCCGTCGTGAGGGCGTTCTTCGCGCCGATCGACACGGCGTCGTCGACGTGGGTTGCGCCGAGCACGAGAGGTGCGCCGGTCACCGACGAGCCCGGGCTCAACCCGAGGTCTCCGAACATCGTTGTGGGGCCGGTGTTCGTGACGGTCGAGCCGGCGAGCACGGAGAAGCTCGCGGCCGTCCCGAGCCCCACCGGGGCTGTTGCGCCGAACGCGGCGGCTCCGGTGAGGAGGCACAGGAACCCGCCCACCGCGAGCGACGCGATCAGGAACCGGGACCTGCGCAGGAGTGCGCTGCGCGGACTGCTTGCTGCGGACGGGCCGCTCAGTGGCGTCACGTCCAGTTGCGGGACGCCGTATCTCACGAGCGTCTCCTGACTGCGGCGAAGAGAAGCCGCGATATTTGGGGGATCTCTCCCCGGCCCGTTCGGCCTACCATCCGTACCGACGGATCCGGGCCGCAGGGCGAGGCGAATCGGCTTGTCTGGTACTTCCGTCTACGTGTGCGCTCGGAAGTGGGCTCAGCGCGAGCCGGCGGAGTGTCCGCGAGAGCGTCTCGCGATCGAGCCGGGTGAGCGGGGACGACCGGCGTGGATCGGCGCCGGAGGCGGCTGCTCCTTCGGGCGCGGCGCCGCGAGCAGCTCTCGACGCGAAGCGACACCGAGCTTCCTGTAGAGGTTCCGCGAGTGAGTCCGCACCGTCTCCACGCCGATCTGCAGACGGAGCGCGATCTGGGCGTTGGACAGACCGTCGCGCAGGAGAGGCAGCACCGCGGCCTCTTTTGCGGTGAGCAGACGAGCGGGAGCCACCGGTCCGTCGTCGAGGCTCGCCGGAGCGTCGGGGGTGAGGCGCATGCCGCGCGACGCGAGATGGATCGCGCTGAGCACGTCGCGACCCTGGGTCGCGGTGTCGAGGCACGCGCTCGCCCCGAAGGCGAGCATCTGTGCACACTCGGCCGTCGAGGGCGAAGCGGCGAGCACGACCAACCTCGTCCCTGGGTGCCGCTCGCTGAGCTCACGCAGCTCCGAGAGCGTGTCCATTCCCCCTGCGTCCAGAATCGCCACGTCGGGGCGGTGACCGGCAAGCACGACCGAGATCCGGCGTTGCTCGACCCCCGCGGCGACCGTCTCGATACTGGTGTCGCGGCCCAGCAGCTCGCGGAGCCCTCCCTGAAGGAGATCCGCGAAGCGGGCGACGACGACGGTGATGGTTTTGACGCTGTCCAAGATGCCCCGGCGCCGGGGCGGCGCCTCTACACCATCGACAGCTCGTGACCGGAGGGTGAATCCGAGCTCCCCCATGTCTACCCCCGCCCCCGCGGTCCGCTCCACCCGAACGGACGAGCCTGCGACACCGTCCGAGCGGCGAGGCTCAGAGCATGAAGAGAACCTCGATCCTCCTGCTGGCCGCGCTGCTCATCCTCGCGTGCCCCGTCGTCGCGGTCGCGAGCACCGGGCATCCTGGTTCCCACTCGCGGATGAGCTCGAGGCAGGCAAGCCTGCGGCGCACTCAACTCGCCGAACAGCAGCTCGAGATCAGCACGGCACTGAGCACAGCGGAGAGGTACTGGAGCGCGACCCCGTGCGAAGGCAAGGTGCTGGTGAGCGCAGGGTTGGCGGTGCCCGCGGGGATGGCTGCGAACACCGATGCCTGGGTGACCTTCCAGTCGCCCTCGGGCGCCGACGATCTGGCGGCCCCCGCCGGCTCCTACACCGCCTGCAACATCGGCATCGCCAGATGGCAATGGCCCACCGCCGCCGCGATCAGAGGCGACTGGGGGATGTTCTGCCTGACGATCACCCACGAGGTCGGACATCTCCTCGGAATGAGCCACTCGCTCGTGCCCGGCAGCGTCATGGCACCCGAATTCATCGGGGAAACCTCTGTGCCCGCCGTGTGCCGCGGCCACGCCCCGTCGCGCGGCTCCGTCTGAGCGATCACGCCCGTTCGGCGTGGCGATCCCGTGCGATGCGGCTGTCCTTCAGGTATCGCTCGAACCCCTCGGCGCCGAGCGGACGGGCGAAGAGGAACCCCTGCGCGAGGTCGCACCCCTCACGCTGGAGCTGGACGACCTGGTTGTGATCCTCGACGCCCTCGGCGAGTGTCTCGAGCCCGAGCGCCTTGCCGAGCTGGATCAGCGTGTGGGCCAGCGCGTGAGCCTCGCTCGAACGCGCGAGGTTGCTGATGAAGGTGCGGTCGATCTTCAGCGAGTCGACGGGGAACTGGCGCAGGTAGGCCAGGGAGCTGTAACCCGTCCCGAAGTCATCCACCGCGATGCGGACGCCCAGGTCCTTCAGCGCGGCCAGCAGCGCAGCGGTCGCCTCGGGATTGCGCATCAACGCCGTCTCGGTGATCTCGAGTGTTAGGGCCGCCGGCGAGAGCCCGCTCGCGAGCAGGACCTCACGGACCTCCTCGACGAACTCGGCCCGTTCGAGCTGGCGCGCGGACACGTTCACCGAGAGGTTCAGCTCGTATCCGAGCGCCGCCCACGCCGCACCCTGGGCGCAGGCCTGCTCGAGCACCCACTGCCCGATCGGCACGATCAGACCGTTGTCCTCGGCCAGGGGGATGAAGCTGTCGGGTGGCATCTCCCCCGCGACCGGATGCCGCCAGCGGATCAGCGCCTCGACGCCGACGATGTCTTCCGTGACCAGGTCGAGCATCGGCTGGTAGACGAGGAAGAACTGGTTGCCCGCGAGGGCTTCGGCCAGGTCGATCTCGAGGTGGATCCGTTCCTGAGCGACGGCCTGCATCGAGGACTCGAACACGGCGTAACCGCCTCTGCCCGTCGCCTTCGTCTTGTAGAGCGCGAGGTCGGCGTCGTTGATCAAGGTCTCGCCATCGTCGGGCAGACCTGTCGCGATACCGACGCTCGCGGTCACCGAGAGCTCAGCTTCGCCGTGTATCGAGATCGGATGGCGCACCACTTCGAGGACACGCTCGGCGATCATCTCGGGAGCGACGTCCAGGCCCTCGGGGTCGACGAGCATCACGAACTCGTCTCCGCCGAGGCGTCCCACGGTGTCGCTCTCTCGCAGCACCGCCTTCAGACGACCGGCGACCTGGCGCAGGACTTCGTCACCGACACGGTGGCCGTAGCGGTCGTTGACCTGCTTGAACCCGTCGATGTCCATGAACAGGGCTGAGATCGGCGCGCCGCGGCGGCGCGATCGCGCGAGCATCTGCGCGGCCCGGTCGAGGACCAGATGCCTGTTCGGCAGGTCGGTCAGGGTGTCGTGCAGCGAGCGGTATTCGAGCTCGCCCGTCTTCTCCCCGACCAGGCTCCAGGCACGTACGCGCGAGCGAGAGAGGACGCGATAGAGGAAGAAGAGCAGCAGCGTGACGAGGATGCCGAGGGCGAGGATCACGATGCCCTGCCCATCCGCGGGGATCGCGCCGGGCGCGCTTCCCTTGACGACCACGAACCATCCCTGCAGGAGCCCGTGGCGCTCGGAGTAGACCGTCGAGGCGCCCGCCGTCGAGCCCGCGCGGCCGACGAGCGCGAGGCTTCCGCCGACGTTGCGATGGTAGAGCGCGACCTCGAGCCCGTGTCGGCCTGCGAGCGCGGGCCGCACGAGATCGGCGCCCACAAAGGACGTTCCCACCGCGCCCGTCACCGCGCGCCGCCGGGCGGCCACGCTCGAGAGGGTTGCGCCGCGTCGGTAGACGGCTTCGCCGATCGCCACGAGCGGGCTCCCCGGGATCGCGGTCACGATCGTCGAGCCGGTGGCCGCGGCTGTGCGGAAGACGTCGGCGAAGGGCGAGCGCCCGTAGCCCGGGATCACCGGCGCGCAGTAGTCGAGGAGCGGCGGGTAGAGGCTCGTCGCCGCGGTCCGGCCGACCGTGGCGCGGCTCAGGCAGTAGACAGCGCGGGCGCCGGCAGGCACGATCTCGAAGCCGCCGCGGAGGAGTCTGCGCGACACGCCGTCCCGTTCGAGCGCGGTTCGAAACTCCGGAAGACGCGAGGCGGGCACCAGCTGGATCAGCGCGGAGGAGACGCCCACGGGGGCACCGCCATGCTGCTTGAGCTGCTGGTACCACTGCAGGAAGCGAGTCGCGCCCGCGCTCGGCTCCATCGTCGCGATCGCACTGAGTGTGCGTGTCTGCGACAGGTTCGCATCGAGGTCCGAGCCGAGCGAGTTGCGCACGTCCGTGGCGGTCGAGAGGAACGCCTTGCGATTACTCTCGAGTGCGTTCGAGCGCCAGCCGGAGGCCAGCAGACCCGACGCGGCGAGACCTGCGAGCAGGATGATCGCGCCGAGCACCACGCCGCGGGCGCGCGGCCGGTTTGCGTCGCGGGGCCGGGGGTCCGGGGCCCGCAGGCGTTTCATCAGGTTGCCAACGTCATTACCGATGCATCGACACGCCCGGCAACCAGCTTGACCTCTCCGAAACCCGCTCCACGAGTCGCGACCTCAGCCGCCGGCTCGCGCTCCGCCTCTCACGGTTCAGAGCGCGCCCGCGCGGCGCTCAGGCTTCTTCGGCTTCTTCGGTCCGCAGTTCGGCCGCTTCTTCTTCGGCTTCGCGCCGTTCGGCGGCGAGTTCGCCCGCTTCCGCTTCGGGCTGGGTCGACGCGGTCGGCACCGCCGGGCCCGAGGTCGGGATGGAGTGCCGCTTGTGCGAGGCGGAGTGCTTGCTCTTCGCTGTCCCGTGCCTGGGCCGCGAGTGGCGCTTGCGATGGCTGCCGTGGTGCGCGACTGTGGCAGCCTGCGCCGAGCCGGCCCCAGCGGCTGGGGCGATCACGATCGTCGTCGCCATCACAGCGAGCAGCCTCACGGTGCTCCTCCATCCTTGGATTCGCATTCCCTGAGTGTAAGCGCGAATACCGCCGCTGGCGCCGGCTGACCGAACCTGTGCAGCGGCCCGGCGCGGCCGCGTCGACGTCCGCCGAGATACCGCGGCGGGCACTCTCCTCAGGTTCTACGATTGCCGATAGGGGTACTGGTTACCCAACAAGTGAATAGCTGGTTGTCAGCGGCGCGCGCGGGTACTCCGCCCACGCCGGACGGGTCCGGCCGGAGACCCCGACGGGCCCGAGAAAGGGCTAGGCCTATGGCGACTGAAGCAGTTACCGGCACGCAGCCGACGGAGACCCCGCCGGACCGCGGGCATCTGAGCAGCGAGGATCGCGTGGCGCTGATGCGCTACATGCTGCTGATGAGGGGCATCGAGGAACGCGCGATGACCCTCTACCGGCAGGGCAAGGTGCCCGGCTCCTTCTACGACGGATACGGGCAGGAGGCGGTCTCCACGGGCGCGGCGTTCGCGATGGGCGCGCAGGACCGCCTCTGCATCCTGCATCGCGATCTCGCCGCTCACCTCGTGCGCGGTGTCTCCCCCACCCGCATCCTCGCTCAGTACATGGGCCGCGCGGACGGCGTGACCGCGGGCCGCGAGGGCAACGTGCACTTCGGCGACCCCGAGCTGGGGTGCGTGGGAATGGTCTCGATGCTCCCCGACATGATGCTGGTCGCCACGGGTATGGCGATGGCCTTCAAGCTGAGGCGAGAAGAGCGCTGCGCGATCACCTGGGTCGGCGACGGCGCGACCTCGCGCGGCGACTTCCACGAGGCGATGAACTGGGCCGGCGTTCAGCGCCTACCGGTCATCTTCGTGCTCGAGAACAACCAGTACGCCTACTCCACACCGCTCAGCCTGCAGTTCGCCGTCGACCCGATCGAGCGCGCCCGCGCTTACGGCTTCCCGGGCGAGCGCGTGGACGGCAACGACGTGGAGGCCGTCTTCGAAGCCTCGCGGCGGGCGCGCGAGCGAGCGCTCGCGGGCGCGGGGCCCACGCTGATCGAGGCGGTGACGATGCGCATGCACGGCCATGCCGCCCACGACGACATGCGCTACGTCCCCGCCGAGCTGATCGAGGAGTGGCGCGAACGCGACCCGATCGATCGCCAGGCGCGACGCCTTGCCGAGCTCGGCGTCGAGGTCGCCGCTCTGCGCGAGCAGGTGACCGCGGAGATCGAGCGCGCGGCGACGGACGCGCTGGCCTCGCCGATGCCAGACCCCGCGAGCGCCCGCGAGGGCGTCTTCTGCGAAGGCGAGGCCGAGCCGCTCGGCGACGGGCTCGCTCCCTGGAGTGGGTTCGAGGAGGTGCTCGATGCCTGAGCTCACATACCTGCAGGCGATCTCCGACGGTCTGCGCGAGGAGATGCGCGCGGATCAGCGGGTCTTCCTGATGGGCGAGGACATCGGCGCCTTCGGCGGCGCGTTCAAGGTCACCGACGGGCTCCAGGAGGAGTTCGGCGCCGACCGCGTCATCGACACCCCGCTCGCCGAGTCGGGGATCGTGGGCGCGGCTGTCGGAGCGGCTGTCGTGGGCATGCGCCCCGTCTGCGAGATGCAGTTCTCCGACTTCATCTCCTGCGGGTTCGACCAGCTCGTGAACGTCGCGGGCAAGATGCACTACCGCCAGCGGCTCGCCGTGCCGATAACCGTCCGCCTGCCCTCCGGCGGCGGCTTCTCGGGCGGTCCCTTCCACTCCCAGAACCCCGAGGCCTGGTTCATGCACTCGCCAGGGCTGAAGGTCCTCGCACCTGCCACTGCGGAGGACGCGAAGGGACTGCTGAGCGCCGCGATCCGTGACCCCAACCCCGTCTGCTTCCTCGAGCACAAGAACCTCTACCGACGGATCAAGGGCGAGGTTCCGGAGGGCTGCTACCAGACCGAGATGAGCGCACGGATCGCGCGTCCCGGCAGCGATCTCGTCGTGATCGCCTACGGCGCGATGGTCTGGACAGCGCTCGAGGCGACCGAGGACATCGGGGGCGCGAGCATCGAGGTGCTCGACCTGCGCTCGCTGGTGCCGCTCGACGAGCGCGCGATCCTCGACTCGGTCGAGCGCTGCTCGAAGGTTCTGATCGTCGATGAGGCCAACGCCACCTGCGCGGCCGGTGCACAGGTCGCCGCGCTGATCGCGGAGCGTGCCTTCGAGCATCTCGACGGACCCGTCGTCCGCGTAGCCGCCGCCGACGTCCCGATCCCCTTCTCGCCTCCGCTCGAACGGGCGGTGCTGCCGCAGACCAACGACATCCGGGAGGCGTGCCGTGAGCTCCTCGCCTATTGAACGCGCCACGACCCGCTCCGACGCGGTCGAGGTGACGATGCCGCAGATGGGCGTCTCGGTCGCGGAGGGCACGCTCGTGCTCTGGCACAAGCGGCCCGGCGACTGGGTCCAGGCGGACGAGACGATCTGCGAGATAACCACTGACAAGATCGACTGCGAGGTGCCCGCGCCCGTCTCCGGACGCGTCGCTGAGCTGCTCGTGGAGCCCGAGCAGACGGTGCCCGTCGGAACGGCGCTCGCGCGCATCGTCACCGACGCGCTGGCGGGCGAGCCGCACCCCGACGAGCAGCTGGGCGAGCCGAGCGCTCAGACCGCGACCGAGCCCGCCGGCGCCCCCGGGCGCGGCGGCGCCCCCGGGCGCGGCGGTGAGCGACCCGGGGGCGTCCCACCGCCCGCGTCGTCTCGCCATTACTCGCCGGTCGTGCAGCGGATCGCGCGTCGCGAGGGCGTCGATCTCGCCGCGGTGCAGGGAACGGGCCGCGACGGGCGCGTGCGCAAGCAGGACGTGCTCGCCTTCCTGCAGACGGTGGGCACGGGAAACGGAGCAGAACCACCTCTGCACACCGAAAGCCCCTACCGCGAGGAGCATCCCGAGCGCGACGAGGACGCCCCCGTCAACGCCGTGGAGCGCACACAAGCGCCCGAGCCCGGAGCGGGAGCGGGCGAGCGTCTCTCGAGGATGCGCCGGTCGATCGCGGCGCACATGGTCGAGTCGCTGCACACGGCCGCGCATTGCACCTCGATCGCCGAGGCGGACGTCTCCGCGATCGAGACCGCGCGGCGGCGCCTCGGCCTGAGCTACCTGCCCTTCGTGGCACGCTGCACGGTCGAGGCGCTGCAGGCCCACCCCGACCTGAACGCGACGCTCGAGGGTGAGACGCTCACCCGGCACCGCGGGGTGCACCTGGGGATCGCCGTCTCGCTCGGCGCGGACGGCCTGATCGTCCCGGTTATCCACGACGCGCAGGACCTCTCCCACGAGGGGCTCGCAAAGCGCATCGCCGAGCTCGCGCGCCGCGCGCGCGGCGGCGAGCTGAGCGCGGACGACGTGAACGGCGGGACCTTCACGATCACCAATCCCGGCGGCTTCGGGACGATCGCCTCCACGCCGATCATCAACCAGCCCCAGGTCGCGATCCTCGACCTCGAGGCCGTCGTGCGCCGCGCCGTGGTCGTGGACGACGGACGGGGAGGCGAGGCGATCGCGATCCGCCCGATGACGAACCTCTGCCTTTCCTGGGATCACAGGGCGCTCGACGGCGCGCTCGCCGCGCAGTTCCTCGGCGCCGTCCGCGAGCGAATCGAACGATGGGAGGACCTCTGATGGCCACTGCGACAGCAATCCACTCACCCGGACAGACGGGCGCACCCGACGGCAGCGAGCACGAGCTGCTGCTAGTGCGCCGCGGTCGCCGTACGGGCGCGCACGTGATCGTCGCGGTGCACTCGACCGTGCTCGGTCCCGCGCTCGGCGGCTGCCGTCTGTGGCGCTACTCGAACCTGCGCGAGGCGATCGAGGACGCGCTGCGGCTCTCGAGCGCGATGACGCTGAAGGCAGCCGCCGCGCAGCTCCCGCTCGGTGGTGGCAAGGCCGTGATCTTCCCGCCCGCCTCGCTCGTCCTCACCGGCCGCTCGCGCGAGGCGCTGCTCGAAGACTTCGCGGAGAGCCTGAACATGCTCGGCGGCAGCTACATCACGGCCGAGGACGTGGGCATGAGCGCTGCCGATATGGAGGTGCTCGCGGGACTCTCGCCGCACGTCGTCGGCTCGCCAACCGCCCGCGGCGGCAGCGGCGATCCGGGCGCTTTCACCGCAACCGGTGTGCTCGCCGCGATGCGCGCCTGCTGTCACGCGGCCTACGGCACACCGGAGCTCAGCGCCCGCAGCGTCGCGCTCGTCGGGCCTCGGACACGTCGGCGAGCCGCTCGCTCGCTCGCTCGCAGCGGCGGGCGCGGAGCTCGTGCTCTCCGATCTCGACGGGGGCAAGCGCGCGCTCGCGACCGAGCTCGGCGCCACCTGGCTCGACCCCGAGGCGGCGCTGCGCGCGGACGTGGAGGTACTCGCTCCCTGCGCGCTCGGCGGCGTGATCGACGAGACGCTCGCTCTCGAGCTGAACGCGAGGATCGTCTGCGGCTCGGCGAACAACCAGCTCGCCGCGCCCGAGCTCGCGGATCTGCTGGCGGCACGCGGGGTGCTCTACGCGCCCGACTTCATCGTCAACTCGGGAGGGCTCATCAACGTCTCACTGGAGCTCACCGGCTACGACCGCGAGCTCGCGCTCGGCCGCGCGGAGCGGATCGAGGACGTGCTCGGATCGATCCTCGGCCACGCCGACGAGGCGGGCATCACCCCGCTCGCCGCAGCCGTCGCCCTCGCCACGGACCGGATCGCCGCAAAGGCCGCTGAGGACGAAGGCCACGCTGCGGCCGCCTGAGCCCGCGCGGCGAGCGACGGCCCGGTCGGTCCTCTGCTATTCACGCTCTGATGTCCGAGCACCTCACGATCCGCCCCGCGGATGCGGGCGACCTGGACGATCTGCTTGCGCTCTTCGAGCAGCTCAACGAAGAAAACCTGCGCAGCCGAGCCGATCGCGCACGCGCCGCAGGTGCTCGACGCGATCATCGCGCAGGGCGATCGTCACCTCACCGTCGCCGTGCTCGGCGAGAAGGTCGTGGCCACCGCCGACCTGCTGATCGCCGCGAACCTCACGCACGACGCGCGACCGTGGGCGCTGATCGAGAACGTCGTCGTCGACGAGGCGCATCGCCGGCATGGAGTCGGCGCGCGGCTGCTCGAGGCTCTGATCGAGATCGCGCGCGAGCGCCGGCTGCTACCGGATCGTGCTCACCTCCGACAAGGGCCGCGAGGAGGCGCACGAGTTCTATCGCCGCACCGGCTGGAAGCAGGTGAGCGAGGGATTCAAGTTCTACCTCGACCATCGTGCGGGAGATTGAGCGGGGCCTCGCGACGGGCGCGGCTCATCCGTGCCCCAGAGCGTGCGCGAGTCCGCGCGACGACGATCACCACGTAGGCAAGGCCGAGCAGACGGCGGAACCAGTTGACCCCCGCCACCAGCTCCAGGTAGGCCCAGAGCGCCATCGCCAGATAGGAGACCGCTCTCGCGTAGGGTGCGCGGGCGCCGCGAGCACGCGGGGAGCCTGGCTCGCGAGGAACGCGATGATCAGCGGCGCGTTCGGGAACTGGACGATCGCGAAGCGGCGCGGGAAGCTCAGCGCCGTCAGCCACCGGTAGGCGGCGAGGCACGACGAGCCGTTCGGCTGCCGAAGCGGCTCAGGCTGGGAGATGCTCTGTGTCTCGCGTGTCATGTCCAGAAGAGACTCCCGCGACCGCCCTCCTTCCGTGCCCGGCCGGCGCGCGAGCTCAAGCTCCCCCCGTTCTCCCCGAAGGCCCTGAAGGTGGCGGTCATCCGCGCGTCGGTGTCCTGCTCGGCGCATCTCCCTGCGACTGCTCCTCGGGCGCTCGGGAGCGGTGTCGGTGTTGGCCTGCAGCACGATGCTCTCCAGGAAGTGCCGCAGGTCGGACTCGCTCCCCTGCTCGACGCCCGCGACCTCGATGGTGCCTTTCCCCAGTCGCACCTCGCCCCAGCGGCCCTGGCTGCTGTCGAGCAGCGCGAGCACGGTCTCGAAGTGCGACTTCCACGCCTTCGAGGCCCCGCCGCTCAGCTCGACCGTGAGCGCGCCGCCGTCGATCCGGGCGCTGGTCCAATCGATCTCTCGCGTCTGTCCTTCGGCCATGTGCTGAATCTACCCCGGCGTGGCGGTGCGCATGCGCGAAATGCCGACCGCGCAGCTCGCCTCGACGCGGCGGGCTACTGTGAGGACGGTGATCGAAGCGCAGGCGCCGGCCGCGGCGAAGGGGAAGCGATGCCGCGCCTGAGGAGGAGCAACAGCGCGGCGCCCGGCATCTCGCGGCGGCGGCGTGGTCGCGGCTTTGAGTACCTCGACCCCGATGGGCAGCGAATCGAGGACGCGGAGGTACTCGAGCGGATCGCCGCAGCTCGCGATCCCACCGGCCTGGCGTGAGGTCTGGATCTGCATGGATGCCCACGGGCATCTCCAGGCCACCGGGCTGGACGCGGCGAAGCGCAAGCAGTACCTCTACCACCCCCGATGGCGCGTTCACCGCGACCGCCGCAAGTTCGACTCGATGCTCGGTTTCGGCGCGGCGCTGCCGCGATTGCGCCGGAGCGTCGCGCGCGACTTGAAGGGCGCCGGCGGCGCGCCCCTCCGCGCGGCCGATCTGACCGAGCCCCGGGTGCTCGCCGCGACGGTGCGGCTGCTCGACCTCGGCTTCTTTCGCATCGGCTCGGAGGACTACGCGGAGCGCAACGAGTCCTACGGTCTCACGACGATGCTGCGCAAGCACGTGGAGGTCCAGCAGCGCGAGCTGGTGTTCGACTTCCCCGCGAAGTCCGGGCAGCGGCGGATGCAGGCGATCGCCGACCCAGCCGTGCTCGCGGTCGTCGCCGCGCTCAAGCGGCGGCGCGCCGGCTCGCAGCTGCTCGCCTACCGCGCGGCGAACGGCTGGCACGAGGTGAACGCCGAGGAGGTCAACGCGGACCTCAAGCGCAGGTCCGGCGGCCCCTTCAGCGCCAAGGACTTCCGCACCTGGAACGCCACCGTGCTCGCCGCGGTGGCGCTCGCGAGCGCCGACGACGCGAGCGGGCACAAGGCTCGTGAGCGGGAGGTCCGCCGCGCGATCAAGACGGTCGCGGCCTACCTCGGAAACACCCCCGCGGTCTGTCGCGCCTCCTATGTGGACCCGAGGGTGATCGACCGATTCGAGGCCGGCGTCACGATCGCGCCGGCGATCGACGGGAGCGGCCCCGATCTCGCCAAGAGCTCCGTTCGCAGGCGCGTCGAGAGCGCGGTGCTCGAGCTGCTCGAAGACGCGCCCGACAGCACCTGAGCAGCGCTCGTTTTCCCATGCGGGGCTACGGGTAGGCGAAAGCGCCGCGCGCGATGCCCGCTCGACGGGCGACCGCCGGACGACCCACGAGCCGATTGACGGATGCAGAACCCGACCGAGAGAACTGAGAAGCAACGCCACGAGACGCAGCTCGAGCGCCTCGATCGCAACCTTGAGGAGATGACCGGCGAGCTGCGCGTCGTCGTCACCGGCGTGCAGGTGCTCTTCGCCTTCCTGCTGATCGTCCCCTTCAACACGGGCTTCGCGCACGTGGGGAGCTTCGAGCGGACCGTCTACTTCGTCACGCTGCTGCTCGCCGCGCTCGCCGCCGTGTGCACGATCGCCCCCTCGGCCGAGCACCGCTTCCTCTTCCGACAGCACGACAAGCGCCACATCGTCTACAGCTCGAACAGGATCGTCATCGCCGGGCTCGCGTTCCTCGCGCTCTCGATGTGCGGCTGCCTGCTGCTCGTCACCACCAAGCTCTTCGGCCAGCTCACCGGCGTGATCACGGCGAGTGTGGGGGCGCTGCCCTTCCTGCTCTTCTGGTTCGGCCTGCCGCTCCTGCGGCGCGCTCGGCGTCTAGGCCCGCTCTGGACCCGGCTCAGCCCCGGGAGCGAGGATCGCGAGCAGGTCGCCGACCTTCTGGTTGCGCGCCAGCGCATCGGGCAGCGGACGCTCGGAGTGGATCAGGTAGGCGTTTCGCCTCCCCGTTCGCTTGCGCGTGATGTAACCCTCGTCTGCGAGCTCCGTGACGATGCGGTGCGCTGCCCGTTCGGTGATCCCCACACGCTCACTGATGTCACGCAGGCGAACGCCGGGCTCATCGGCGATGCAGACCAGGACCTGGCCGTGGTTGGTGAGGAACGCCCAGCGACCGCGCGGCGTGTCGGGCATGAACGGAAGATTACCAATACCGGATATTCGTTTCATGTTATGTTGATCAGTAATGACGGGCCGAGAGTAACCGAAGCCGGACACGTGATCGATCTGGAGCACGGCGCGAGCGAGGCATCGACCAGAGGCAGCCGATCGCACGGCGGCCCTGGTCGGACGGTTGGCGCGCCCGCACACTCCGGAGGAAGGGTGATCGAGCGCGCGGTGATCCTTGCCGAGGGCGACAGGTCAGCTGCGATCCTGAGCTGGATCTCCGAGCACGGCGGCATCGCCGAGGCGAGCGCCAAGTCCACGCGCACACAGGGACTGCACGGCGAGCGCGCGGGCGCCGCGGGGGACGGCGGGCCGCCACGGCGGTTCCTCCTGCCGGCGAGCGCGTTCCCAGCCCCCACGACATCGTGAGCAGCGCGGCCGACCACCTCGAGGATCTTCGCGCGCAGGCGAGGCACAACCGCGACCGCTATGAGCTCTACAGGGCGAGGAGCTTCGGGACGCGACCGACCAGTGAGGCGCGTCTGCGTGAGCTCCAACGCGTGTCCGAGCTGGCTGATGAGCGACTCCGGTTCGCCGAAGCGGAGGAGCGGCGCACGGTTCGGGGCACGGCGTGAGCGCCGGGCGTCATCTCAGCTGCCCGGCGTGCCGGATCCGAGTGCGCGCGGACGCTCCCGCGGTCGCCCTGCTGGAGCACCGCTGCCCGCTCTGCGGCGAGGCGCTGCACGGCCGCCTCCGCGTCGGACGTGGTCGGCTTTCGCTGCTTTGACCTCGACGCCCTCTCCGCGCCGGAGCCGGCCGTGCAGCGCCACCGCGTCGACTGACGGACTCGTCGCTCCTGCGCTCCTGAGCGCCTGGGCGCGAGACGCCGCGTCCCCGCGCTAGCGATCCGTCGTCGGGTGCGTCGCGCGCGCCCTGCTCGGGCGCGGTGTCGCACCTCGTTCTCCTCCGTCTGACGGCGTGACTCCGCGTCCGATGCCTGTCGGCGCAGCTCGTTCTCGCCCGCTCGGCGCCGAGCGTCCGCGTCGGAGGCCAGGCGGCGCGTCTCGTTCGCGGCGGCCTGGCTCTTCGCCTCCTGCTGCGCAGCCTCGCCTGCGGGCCGCGTTCTCGGAGCTGCGGCGAGCGTCATCGGCGCGACGAGCGCTCTCCGCACCGCTCTCGGCGGAGTCCGGCGAGTCGCGACGCGCGCGCCTGAAGAGACCTGGCATCTGAAATCCAGTCTAGGTGCGCAGAGCGGGCACCACCGTCTCCACGATCCCGGTGAGCACGTCATAGACGTGGCCGGAGACCGCGACGCGCGGCGAGATCGCGCTCGCAGCGCGGAGGATCTCGACGTCGTGCCGGACCGTCTCCGCGGGCGCGATCACGGCGTGCTCGTGCAGGGTCGTCTCCTCCACGCCGATGCGCTCCGCGTAGCGGTGCCGGAACGCGTCGTCGGCGAGCGCGCCGGTCCCGCACTGGTTGTGGTGGATCACGGCGACCTCGAAGAGCGGGCCGTCGGGCAGCGCGCCCTCCGCGAGCTGGCTGATGAAGGCCACATCGCGGATCACCTCGGGCGTGACGCGCCCGCCCACGTTGCGCACCACGATCGCCTCGCTGAGGCCGAGGCCGAGGAAGTGCGCGGGGTCGACGCGTGGATCGAGGCAGGTGACCACGAACAGCCGCAGCGTCGGGAACACCACCGCCCCCTCGTGCCCTCCTTCCGCGGCGAAGCGGCGGTTGCGCTCGAGCACCGTCGCCATGTTCCCCACCAGCCGCTCGCGCCCGCCGGTGAGCTCGAAGCCGCTCGCGCTTGCCGACCCGGATGCCGTGCGGGTCTCCGCGCGTGTGTGATCCTCGGTCATGCCTCGATCCTCCTCTCGCTCGGGCGCCGCTAAGCGCCCGTGGCCGGTGCGGGCGAGGGTCGCCTTCGCACCTCGGTCGCGTCCGCTTCGCCCGAGGTGGGGTGTGAGGGGAGCAGCAGCAGCGCCATCACCGCGCCCGCCGCGGCGACGCCCGCGGCGAGGTAGTTCGCGGTGCTGAAGCCGTGGAAGAACGCGGCGTTGGTCGCCTCGTGGATCGCCGATGCGAGCGCCGGGTGGCCGCTGTCGCGCAGCTTGCTCGCCGCGCCGAGCGCCGCGCCGACCGATTCGTGCGCGGTGCGGCCGAGGCCGGCCGGTAGGCCTCTCGGGAGCGCGCTCGTGAGCCGGCTCGCGTATAGCGAGGCGTAGACGCTGCCGATCACCGCCACCCCGAGCGTGCCGCCGAGCAGTCGCGTCGCGTCGTTGACCGCCGAGCCCATGCCCGCCTTGTCCTTCGGGACGACACCCATGATCGCCTCGGTCGCCGGCGCGCTCGTGAGTCCCATGCCGGTCCCCAGCACCACCATCTGGGCGGCGATCGTGCCGTAGCCCGTGTCGCCGAGGAGCTGGAGACCCAGAGGTAGAAGGCGGCCATCGCGAACAGGCCGCAGGCCACGATCAGCTTCGTGCCGAGCCGCACGGCGAGCTTCGCCCCCACGATCGAGGAGATCGCGACCGAGGATGCGACGGGAAGCAGCCGCACGCCCGTCGACAGCGGCCCGTAGCCCTTGACGAACTGGAACATCTGTGTGACGAGGAAGATGAAGCCGGAGAGCGCGAAGAACGAGATCGCCACGGACGCGCTCGCAGCGGTGAAGCGCGGGTTCGCGAACAGCCTCACGTCGAGCATCGGCTGCTCCGTGTGCCGCTCCCAGGCGACGAAGGCCACCGCGAGCACCGCGCTGAGCGCGAAGCCGCCGAGCGACCGGCCGCTCCCCCAGCCGTGCGCCGGCGCCTCGATGATCGTGTAGACGAGCAGCGCGACCGCCGCGGTCGAGAGCGCGAAACCCGCACGGTCGGTGCGCGGCGCGTCCGGATCGCGAGAGGCGGGGACCTGACGTGCGGCGAGCAACGCGGCGAGCGCGGCGATCGGCACCATCGCGAAGAAGATGCTGCGCCAGTCGGAGACCTCGAGCAACCAGCCGCCGACGATCGGCCCGAGCGCGATCGCCGCGCCGGTGATCGCGCCCCAGAGGCCGATCGCCCGGGCGCGCTCGCCGCGCTCGGTGAACGTGTTCGTGAGCAGCGAGAGCGTTGAGGGGAAGACCATCGCCGCGCCCACACCCATCACCGCCCGAGCCGCGATCAGCTCGCCCGGCGTGCTCAGCAGCCCGCCGACGAAGCTCGCGAGGCCGAAGACGGCGAGGCCGGCGATCAGCATCCCCTTCCGTCCGAAGCGGTCCGAGAGGCTGCCCGCCGCGAGCACGGAGGCGGCGAAGAGCAGGTTGAAGGCATCCACGACCCACTGCAGCTGCGTGTTCGATGCGTGCAGCTCGCGCACGAGCGAGGGCAACGCCACGTTGACGATCGTCGTGTCGAGATTGATCACGAACGCCGCGAGGAGCAGAGAGACGAGGATCAACGGCTTGCGACTTCATGGCTTCTCCTCCGTCGCGATCGGGCAGCCAGCTTTTGTCATGCAAGGCAACTTAGCGCGCAGGTCTGGCTTTTGTCAAGCAAGTCGGATACGTCTGGGTGCGTGCTGCAGCGCGACTATCCGAACCAGGTCTGCTCGATCGCCCGCTCGCTCGAGGTGATCGGGGAGCGCTGGACGCTGCTGATCGTGCGCGACGCGCTGCTCGGCGCCGAGCGCTTCGAGGAGTTCCAGGAGTCGCTCGGGATCGCCTCCAACGTGCTCACGAGCCGGCTCGAGCTGATCTGCGAGGAGGGCCTGCTCGAGCGGCTTCCTGACGAGCAACGTCCGGGCCGGCCGAAGTACGTGCTCACCGAGAAGGGACGCGAGCTCGGACCCGCGCTGATCGTGCTGATGAAGTGGGGCGACCGCCACTACCCCGCGCCCGGTGGGCCGCCGCGGCTCACGCTCCACGCGGGCTGCGGCGGGAGATCGGAGCCGACCTCTGCTGCAAACGGTGCGAGCGGCGCGTCGGGCCCGGCGAAATCGAGCTGCCGCTCGGACCGGGCGAGCACCGCGGCCCGCCGCGAGCGCGCGCCCGCGGCCGGCGCCTGACCGCTTCGCACCGGCAGGCGGCCCGGCTCCGTCTCAGGCTGCGACGCCCTACGGCGCGAGACCGGAAGGGCGGGTAGCGATCGGTCACCAGCACGTGCGCGTAGCCGATCACGCGGTTCGTCCAGCGGCCGACGCCGACGAGGAAGTCGAACATGCCGCGAGGAAAGCGACCGGTGAAGAGGATCGCGAACCAGGCCGCGATCACGACGAAGAAGGCCGCGATGTAGAGGAAGAAGAGCGCGATGTAGTGCGGGATCGCGAGCAGCCACTTGACGAGCGGCAACCAGCGATTCAGGTCCTCGCGGGCATCGGGGTAGGAGAGCTCGAGGTGAACCGACTGCTCCTCGTCCGTCGAGGGGTAGCGGTCGTCCATCAGCGCCAGGTACACGCCCACGCGGGCTGAGAGCCGCATCAGCTGAAGGTTCCAGTCGAACCACCAGCGCGGGTACTTCTGGCGGAACAGGATCAGCAGCAGAGTGGGCAGCACGATCAGACCTGCCGCGCCCACCGCCCCCGCGGCCCGTCCCGCCGCCGTACGCGTAACCCCCTCCTCGATCAGCGCGAGCACGATCCCGATCGGGATCACCATGAACAGACGGAAGAACGTCGTGAGCCGGTTGAGCGGCCGGTCGGGGTAGTCGACCGAGTACTGGATGGGATACGGAGCGTCGGGGTTCATGCGGTGCCTCTCTGTTTTGGTGTACGGAGTACACTCGTCGGCGAGACTATAGGTGTACGGTGTACACTTGTCAAGGCCGATGACGAAACGGACGAACCCGACCCGCAAGCCCCTGAGCAGCGCGCGCGTGCTCGAGGCCGCCGTCGCGCGCGCGGACGATGCGGGCCTCGCGGCGTTCAGCATGCGCGGCCTCGCGCAGGAACTCGGCGTCGTGCCGATGGCGCTCTACAAACACGTGGCCAACAAGGAGGAGCTGCTCGACCGCATGATCGACCTCGTCTTCGGCGAGATCGCGCTCCCCTCCGGCGATCTCGACTGGCGAGTCTTCATGCGCGAGCGCGCCAACTCCACGAGGCGAGCGTTGCGGGCGCCACCCCTGGGCGATCGGGATGATGGAGTCCAGGCAGCCGGGACCGGCGAACCTGCGCAACCACAACGCCGTGATGGGCTGCCTGCGCGAGGCGGGCTTCCCCTTCAGGGCCGCGATCCACGCCTACTCCGTGCAGGACTCCTACATCTACGGCTTCGCTCTGCAGGAGCGCGACCTGGGATTCGAGACGCCCGCGAGCGCGGGCGAAGCGGCCCGGCGGAGGGCGGCGGCGATCGGCTCCATCGCGTCCTACCCCTACCTCGCCGAGATCGCCGCCGAGCTTCCCGAGTCCGGGTACGACAGCGCCGTCGAGTTCAGCTGGGGGCTCGATCTGATCCTCGAGGGACTCGAGCGGCTCCCCGTCAAGCCTCGTCAGCCGAACCCCGGATCCCTATAAGCTCGAGCGATGAGACGGCTCATGGTCGCGAGCGCTTTGGCACTTGTCGCCGCGGCCGTCCCCGGTGCCCTCACGATGGGCGTACCGGACGCGCTCGGGGCGGGGCTCGAAGGGGCGAGCGTGATCGCGCTCATCAACAGGCAGCGCGCGGCGAACGGCATCCCGCCGATCACGACCGATGACCAGGAAGAGGCGAGTTCGTGGTGCCCGCGCGAGTTCGAAGCGCCCTTCGCGCACGGAGAAACCGGCCGCGTCTCAGCCTCAGAGGACGTGTGGAGCTCCGACGCCACGCCCTACAGCACCGCGCCGCTTCACCAGTACATCCTCTACAACCCCCTCGCGACCGTCGCCGGCGATGTGCACACCGCGAGCGGCACCGACTGCTTGGGCGACTCCGAGCCCAACCTGCTCGCGCCGATCGACACCCCGACGCCGACCTTCTACGCGTTCGTCAACGAGCGCGGGCCCCGCTACGCGCGAGCCTCCGAGGTCGCGCGCGAGTTGCCGACGACGCCCCAGCAACAGCTCGGGGAGCCCGCGAGCGAGCGCACCGGCCCGCAGATCCTGCTCTATGCGATCGGGCTCGGATTCACCCCGCACGCGAGCACGGTCACTCTCGCCACCCGCTCGGGCGCGGTGGTGGCGGGAACGAAGGTCGCGGCGGAGACGCTTGGCGGAGTGCTCGTCCCGCCGCCGCTGAAAGCGGGGACCTCCTATGTGCTGACGATCGGATGGACCGGTGAACCCGTGCCGAGGATCGAAGGCTTCGAGGTCACGCGCCCGCTTGCGCACCGAACATGGCGCACGGAGAACGCTCAAGCTTCGCCACCGCACCGGCGCCGCGGCCCGTGCACCACCGGCGACCACGCCGCCGCTGAGGCGGCTCCCTCAGGCGTCAACCGCGGAAGCTGACCCGTTTCCTGGCGCGTGCGAGGCACCGCGGGCTGCCGGCACGGCCTTGTTCACCTGTCCAGTCCCGCGCTCAGCGCGCGCGGCGGCACCTATGCTCGCGAGAGGATGCGACCAGGCCACCCCGCGCTGCGCGGCGGACTCCTCTGCCTCGCCCTCGTGCTGCTCGCGGCCTTCGCCGCCGCCGGCGCCCAGGCGCTACACGCCCGGCTGCGGTCAGGTTCCGATCGTCCCGGGGATACCGCCGTGGGGCTTTCACACCGGCCCGCCGATCGGCTCGTCTGGCAGCTTCGCCCGTGGCCACGGTGAGATCGACCTGGCAGCGAACACCGTCTCGGGCATCCTCTGTCAAGGAACACGGGCCCGTGGCGAGGCCACGCGGGCGATCACGATGAGCGTGGCGCATCACCTCGACTCCCACTCCCACGTCGCCACGATGTGGGGCTACCCCGGCAACGTGATGAAGATCCACGTGCGCGTGCTCGCCAGCAACGACCCCGAATGCGCGGTCGGGACGGTCGGACGGGCCACGCTGTTCGCGAGCTACAACGGGGTGCGCAGCGACAGCGTGCAGTTCTTCTTCCCCGCGCCGTGCACGCGACCAGGACCACCTCTACCACGGCACGCAGGTCAACAACCAGGTGCCGCCGCTCTAGCGCCTGCCCGGGCAGGAACGCGGCTCGAGCGGCTAGCGATCGAGCACGCAGAGCACCTCCCACATGTGCCCGTCGGGATCGCTGAAGTAGCCCGAGTAGATGCCCCACGGCCGCTCGTGGGGCGGACCGTGCATCCAGGCGCAGGCCGACTGCGCCCAGCGCCAGCACGGAACGTCGCAACGACGTCCTCTCGGCGATCGACGAAGTAGCCGACGCTGTGGCCCGAGCCCGCCGTCCGCTGCGCTGGGGGGACCCCTGCGTCCTTGGCCAGCTCAGAGCGCGGATACAGCGAGGGGACCAGGCCGTGCTCGAGGTGGAACATCGCCGTGTCGCCGGGCGGGCTCTGCTCGCGTAGCGCCGTACTCGGTGCCCACGATCCCCTCGGTGGGCAGGCCGAGGCCGTCGCGGTAGAAGCGAACGCGAGCGCTCGAGGTCGCTCACGCCGAGCGTGATCGCGTGGATGTGCGGCTTCAGTGCGGTGATGGGTGCCTCTCGCTCGGACATCGGCCCAGCCTATGCCACCCGTCCGCAGCCCCGCGGAGTCCGTAACCCTCGCCTCTATGATCGCGAGGGTGCTGCGCCCGTACCGACTGCTCCGGCGCCATCGCCACGCGGCCGCCCTCCTCGGCGTGACGATCCTCTCGGGGGTGGCGGCGCTGAACGTGCATGCGGCCGTGCCCCACGAGCACGATCGCGTCGGTCACAGCGACGACCAGACGATCTGCATCGCGGCGCACTCTTCCTCGGTGCTCGCCTCCGCCCCGTGGCGCCACCGCGAGCCGACCGGGCCGAAGCAGGCGCACTTCCCACCAGACTGCAAGCCGCCCGCACGCGCGCGATGCGCCGCCCGGCGGCGTCCTGCACGCGAGAAACCCGACGCTCCCCTCGTCCTGCGCTGCTGAGGGCCTCTCCCCCGCCTGTACGGCGGGATCGCAGAGGCCCATGGCCCGCGCACGCGCGGGCTCCAAACAGCGAAGGGAGCAACCGATGGAAATCGGAGAGAGCACGCGGGCGGAGCGCTTGCCGCACCGGCCGCCACCGAAGGGCAAGGAGCTGCTCAAGCGGCTGATCGGGCCGAGCTGGCAGCGGCGCGCGCACCGGCTCAGCCGGCTGAGATGGCTCAACAAGCTGGCGCTCGTCCGTCAGCTCGACGGGAGCTGCGAGCCTGCGGCGGCGCGTCGTCTACGTGCTCACTGGACCCGGAGACCGAGAGCTTCTCCTACGAGCTCGACAACGAGCAGGAGATGATCGACGGGATCGCGGCCGCGCTGGGCAGGAGCACCGCCGAGCTCGCGGGCTACGCCGCCGAGGTGCGCGAGGACGCCGAGCTGCATTCCCAGCTCGCCCGTCACCTGCGCTTCAGGTTCGCGATCAAGCACAAGCTGCCGCTCGGCCACCGGCTCGGCTGGTACGTGCTCGCGCGCGCGCTGCGGCCCAGCACGATCGTGGAGACCGGGATCTACGACGGGCTCGGCTCGCTCGCGCTGCTCCGCGCGCTCGAGCTCAACGCGCGCGAGGGGGAGCCCGGTGAGCTGCTCTCCTTCGACATCGATCCGCGCGCGGGGTCAGTCGTGCGCCCGGCGCTTCGAAGCCGCTGGGAGCGCCATGTCGGCTCGACCGGGATGCTGCTCGAGCCTGCGCTCGAGGGCCGCGAGGTGGGGCTGATGATCCAGGACACGGGGCACAACGAGGCGAACCAGCGCTTCGAGTACGGGCTCGTGCTCGACCATGCCGCCCCCACGCTCGCTCTGATCGACGGCAGCGGCGGTTGGGCCCCGGCGCTGGCCGCGCTCTGCGAGGAGCGCGGCGGCAGCTACCACCGGGTCCCGGTCCGGCCTCGCGACCACATCCACAGCGGCGTCGACTCCGCACTCGGCCTCTTCGAGCGGGGAGGCTGAGGCTGGGCGAGCTTCAGGACTCCGGCAGCTCGGATGCGCCGATGAGCGCGAAGGCGCTCTCCTCGCGCAGCCCCGTGAGCAGCTCGACCGCGTCGCGAACGCAGCCCGTGGCGGCCGAGAGGTTGTTGCCCAGTTCCTGTTCAGCTCAGAGGTCACGAGCGTGCGAAAACGCGCGATCAGCCACTCGTCGCCGATCTGGCCGAGCGCGCGGACCGCGCCCAGCTCCCAGTCACCCCGGCGGAGCCGCCAGAGATCGAAGTCGTCCACATCGCCGATCATCCGCGTCGCTTCCAGCAGATCGCGGCCGCGATCGATCGTGCGGTCGAAGTCCTCGCCGCTCGCTGCCCCCTTCGATCATGTCCGCTTTCCATCGGCCGGCCGGGCGCGCGACTTGAGAGCCACACTAGACAGTACCGTTACTTGTCAGCCGTCGACGCCGGATCCAGCGTCGTTTCTTCGTCACATCCCTGTGGCGCAGCGCTCGCCCAGGCCGACCGCGGACTGACGCGGCCGGCCTTGCCGGCGCCTAGGAGACGGTGATCACGAGTTCGCCCCGACGCGGCCGTTACTGCCCTTTCAGGTACGCCAGCACGGCCAGCACGCGGCGATGGTCGCTGTCGGACTGGGCGAGCCCGAGCTTGCCGAAGATGTTCGCGATGTGCTTCTCGACCGCGCCGACGCGTCAGCACGAGCGCCTGGGCGATGCCGGCGTTCGAGCGGCCCTCCGCCATCAGCCCGAGCACCTCCAGCTCGCGCGGCGTCAGCTCTGAGAGCGGCCCGTCCTCGCCGCGCCGCGGCGACGAGCTGGGCGACGACCTCGGGGTCGAGCGCCGTGCCTCCCTGCGCGACGCGCGTGACCGCCTCGACGAACTCGTCCACGTCCATGATCCGATCCTTCAGCAGGTAGCCGATGCCGCCGCGGCCGTCGCCGAGCAGCTCCGAGGCGTAGGTCGGCTCGACGTACTGGGAGACGATCAGGATCGCCGTCTCCGGGGCCGAGCGGCGCAGCTCGAGCGCCGCGCGCAAGCCCTCGTCGCGGTAGTCCGGCGGCAGCCTGATGTCGACGACCGCCACGTCCGGGCGCTCGGCGCGGACCGCTCGATCAGCGCCACCGCGTCGCCGACCGCGGCGACGACCTCGAAGCCGTTGTCGCGCAGCAGCCGCTGCAGCCCGTCGCGCAGCAGCGCGAGATCCTCGGCGATCACGACCCGCAAGGCAGCTCCGCGCGGATCGTCGTCGGCCCGCCCGCCGGGCTGACCACGTCGAGCCTGCCGTCGAGCGCCTCGACGCGGCGGCGCAGCCCGACGAGTCCGCTCCCCGACGGGTCAGCTCCCCCGGCGCCGTCGTCGTGGACCTCGACCGACAGCACGTCGCCGGACGCGTGATGCGCACGTCGACGCGGCCGGCGTGCGCGTGCTTGCCCGCGTTCGCGAGCGCCTCGGCGACGACGAAGTACGCGGCGCTCTCGACGGGCGGCTTGGGGCGCTCGGCGACGGTTGCCGACACCGTCACGGATACGGGCGAGCCGGCCGCGAGCGCGCGGACGGCCGCGTCCAGGCCGCGATCGGCGAGCACAGGCGGATGGATGCCGCGCGCGAGATCGCGCAGCTCGCGCAGCGCCTCGCCGGCGCCCGCCCGCGCGTCCGCCAGCAGCTCGGCCGCCGCCTCCGGTTCGCTCGCGAGCTTCTGCTCGGCCATGCCGAGGCTCATGCCGAGCGCGACGAGCCGCGCCTGCGCGCCGTCGTGGAGGTCACGCTCGATCCGGCGCAGCTCGGCCTCCTGCACGTCGACCGCTCCGGCGCGGCTCGTCTCGAGCGTCGAGATCCGCTCCGTCAGGGCGCTCGTGCCGGCCGGGCGACCGAGCAGCGCGGCCGCGTGAGCCCCGGTCGCGAGCAGCGCGACGAGCAGCGGCCACACCGGCCAGAAGTAGCCGCCCCCCGAGCCGCCCACACGCCGGTGAGGAACAGCACCAGCACGATCCAGACGCCGGCGTGGATCGCGAAGCCCACGTCGAGGCGGTGCCGGTGCCACCAGGCCGCCGCTCCCTCCGCGACGAAGACCACCCAGGCGTGGATGCCGAGCGGCAGGCGCGAGCACGAGCAGCGTCCACATCGGCCAGAAGTAGCCGCGCGAGGTCAGCGCCCAGATCAGCACGAGGAACAGGTTCAGCCCGCCCGCGGCGAGCGCGTGGATCATCACGCGCGCGCCCGCCCGGCATCGTCTGCGTCGCGCTTGCTCCGGAGTCGCGGCACCTCACCCAGCAGGGTGACTGAAAGCCGCCGCCAGGGCCGTCGCCAGCGGCCGCAGCACAACGCCGCAAGGCCGAGCGCGACCAGGCCCGCCGGCACCCAGCGGCAGAGCCTGCCCGAGCGTGTGAACCCGCTGACCGGCCGACATTCGCGCCTCCGTCGATCGCCCAGTAGAACAGCGGCAGGGTCAGCAGGAACAGCCCGCCCGCCAGCGAGCGCGACGAGCGCGACGGCGAGCGCGAAACCGACCGTCAGGCGCAACGAGCAGATAGACCTGCGCGCGCCACAGCCACGGGTCGGCGAGCACCGCCCACGCGCGGCGCCAGAACCCCTCCCCGCTCTCCAGCGCGGCAACCCGATCGGGGCGCCCAGCAGCCCCCGGCTGCAGCCAGGCCTCCGCGTGTGCGCAGCCACGCACGGCCAGCGCGAGACCCGATCACCGCGGGCACGACCAGCGGCGTGATCGCCACCGCGGCCGTCACCGTCCAGACGGCGATCAGCGCCCCAGCCAGACCCCGCGCCAGGACGAACGGGCTGAGCAGGAACGCCAGCTCGCGCCGCCCGCGCGTGAGGCCGTCGGCCCGAGCGCGGCGCAAGTTCATCCGGCCTCCGCGAGCGCGCGGCCCGGAGCGCGCTCGGCGCGGACGCTGCGGCAGCCACTGCAGCCAGCGCGGCAGGTACCAGTTCCACCGCCGAGCAGCTTCATCGTCGCCGGCAGCAGCACGCCCGGATCACCGTCGCGTCGATCAGCACGGCCACCGCGAGCCCGACCCCCATCTGCTTGATTTCCAGCGTGGCAGCGTCGCGAAGATCGCGAACACGGCAACCATCACGGCCGCGGCCGCGGTGACCGTGCCCGCGGTCGCCGCGATGCCCCGTGCGACCGCCTGCTCGGTGCGCACGCCGCGGTCCACCAGCTCCTTGATCCGGCTCACGATGAACACGTGGTAGTCCATCGACAGGCCGAACAGCACCGCGAACAGGAACAGCGGCAGCCAGGTGACGATCGCACCTCGGAGTGGAAGCCGAGCAGCCCTTCCAGATGCCCGTCCTGGAAGATCCACACCAGCACCCCGTAGGCGGCGCCGACGGACAGCAGGTTGAGCACGATCGCCGTCACGGGATCACCAGCGAGCGGAACGTGATCAGCAGCAGCAGGAAAGCGAGACCGAGCACGAACGCGAACACGATCGGCCAGTGCTGCTTGTGACCGCGTTGAACTCCTCGGTGCCGGCGGTCTGACCCGGTGACCGCGAAGCTCGCGCCCGGCACGCGCCCGATCGTCTCGGGCAGCACGCGCTCACGCAGCGTCCGCAGCGCGGCATCGAGCGGCTGTCGGCGCCGTTGCCCGCGAGTGGCATCTCGATGCTGGCGAGGTCGTGGCGCGGGTTGACCGTGCCGTCGATCGGGCCCGCCCATCGCGCGGCGAGCGCCAGCGCGCGCGAGCGCGGCGATCGCCGCGCGCACCGGCGCGGCGTCACGTCAGCGGCCTGCACGACGACCACCGCCGGCATCTGCGCGCCGGGGAAGGCGCGCTGCATCTCCTCGTAGCTGCGGGACGATCTGCATGCTGCGCGGCAGGTCGGTGAAGCCCGATCAGCGTCGTGTGCATGCCCAACAGCGGCGCGGCCAGCACGAGCAGCAGCGCGCTCGGCGAGCACCGCCGCCGCGGGAAAGCGCAGCGCGGGTCGCAGCACGCGCGCCACACCCGCGACTCTCGCGCTCGCCCTTCACGCCGGATCAGCGTGCGCCGGTCACGCAGCCGCACGAGCAGCCGCGGCTGTCGACGGGCGCAGGAGCCACAGCAGCACCGCCGCGACCACCACGACAGCCGCGCTCGACGCGGTCGCCGAGCTTGCCGAGCAGCGCCGGCAGCACGGTCAGCGAGCCGACCATCGTCACGAGCACGACGACCATCGCGCCGATCCCGAACGAGCTGAAGATCTTGCTGCCCGCGAGCAGCATCCCGGCCATCGCGATCAGCACGGTCATGCCGGAGACGAGCACCGCGCGGCCCGAGTCGCGGCGGCGCGCGCGAGCGCCTCGCTGCGGGTCGCCCGCCGCGCCGCTCCTCGCGCTCGCGCTTGAGGTAGAAGAGCGAGTAGTCCACGCCCACGGCCATCCCGATCAGCAGCATCACCGAGCTGGTCGCGTCGGAGGCGTGGAACGAGGTGGCTCGCCAGCGCGGCGATCCCGAGCGAGGCGAGCACGGCCGAGAACGCCAGCAGCACCGGCACGCCGGCGGCGACGAACGCGCCGAAGGCGAGCAGCAGGACCAGGAACGTGATCGGCAGCGACAGCCTCTCGGCCTGGGAGAAGTCGCCGTTGACCGTCTTGTTGAGTTCGTGCTCCGCGCTCGCGTCGCCGAACTCGTCGACGGTGAAGCCGGGGGCCGCCGCGCCGCAGCGCCGCCACGCGTTCGAGCACCGGCTGGACGCGGTCCGCCGCGGTGTCGGCGAGCCGCGCAGGTCGAACTCGACGAGCGCCGCATGGCGGTCTTTGGAGATCTGCCCGGAGCGCCCTGCCAGGGGCGAGCGCACGTCGATCGCCTGCGGCAGGCGCCGCACCGCGTTTCGACACGCGCGAGCTCGCGCGTGAAGTCCGGGTCCCCGACATGCAGCGAGCCTGCGAACCAGCACGCCTCGCCGGCGTGCCGTGCAGGCCCGAGCGGGCCAGCGCCTGCTCAGCGCGCGCCGTTTCGCCGCTGGCCTGCTCGGCGTCGCTGAGCTTGACCGTGCCGAGCGCCTGCCCGAGCACGACCGCGACGGCGACGAACGCCAGCCAGCCGAACGTCGCGGTCTTCCAGTGCGCGGCGCTCCAGCGGCCGGCGCGCTCTGCGAGATTTCGTTGCATTGCCTCGCTCCCGGGTCGTGTTCATTTCCAGAACGAGGCTCGCATCGGCCGGGCCGTCGCCAACGGGGCGCCCCGGCATCTTCACCCTGGGGCTAACCCGACCCCGAGAGGGCTCGCATACCGAGCGGGGAGCGCCTCCGACCGCTGCGCGCGCGTGCGTGGCGCGGCGCTTCAGCGGCGCTCGTGATCGAGCAGCCATCGCTTGCGCTCCAAACCGCCTCCGTAGCCGGTGAGCGCACCGCGGGCGCCCACCACGCGATGGCACGGAACGACGATCGCAAAAGGATTGCGGCCGTTCGCGAGCCCGACCGCTCGTGCCGCTCCGGGCTTACCGAGGCGCAGCGCGAGCTCGCCGTAGGTGGTCGTCGCTCCGTAGGGGATCTCGAGCAGCGCCTGCCACACGCGGCGCTGGAACGGGCTCCCCTGCAAGCGCAACGGAAGCTCGAACGCCTGCGCTCGCCCTCGAAGTACTCCCCGAGCTGGCCGCACGCCTCGGCGAAGGGCTCCACAGCCCTGACCCAGCCCTCGCCGACGCCGCTCCTCCAGCGCTGATCCTCCATCCAGATCGAATGCAGCGCGTCCTCCTCGCCCGCGAGCAGCAGCTTCCCGAGCGGGCTCGGCACGTGCGTGTAGAGCACCTCGCGCAAGACCGCGCTGCTCATGCCGCACGCTCCAGCTTCCAGGGCCTGGCCTCGCGCGCGCTCGGAGCGCGATGCGCCGTGCGGGCCGAGGGCGCCGTCGCGAGGCGCGCCCATAGGTGCTGGACGGCGTAGGCGCGGTACGGCCGCCAGGGCTCGCCTTCGCGCTCGAGCGTCCGCCCCCGGTCGGCGACGCCGAGAGCTTCGAGCGAGCGCCGCACACCGAGATCGGCGGCGGGGTAGGCGTCGGGGTCGCGCAGCGCACGCATCGCGATGTAGCCCGCGGTCCAGGGACCGACTCCTCGCAGCGCGAGCAGCGAGCGCAGGCTGCCCTCGCGGTCCGCTCCCTCGCCGAGCTCGATCGTGCCGTCGGCGAGCGCGGCGGCGAGTGTGACGAGCGTCCTCCCGCGGGCGCGGGGCATCGCCAGCGCCGCGGGGTCGAGCGCGGCGAGCACCTCGGGCGCGGGGAACCTGTGTGTGACCGCGCCGACAGGGCTGGCGAGCGAGCTCCCGTGCCGTTGCACCAGGCGCGCGGCGAGCGTTCTCGCGCCGGGCACCGAGACCTGCTGGCCGAGCACGGCGCGGATCGCGAGCTCCGCCCCGTCCACGCTTCCGGGCACACGCCGGCCCGGGGTCTCGCGCACGAGCGCGCCGAGGACCGCGTCCTCTCCGAGGCGCTCGCGGATGCTCTCGGGGTCCGAGTCGAGATCGAGCAGCCTGCGAGCGCGGTTGATCGCGGGGCCGAGATCGCGCAGGTGCTCGAGCCAGAACGTCGCCCGCACGTGACCTTCGCCCGCGCGCAACTCGACCACGCCCCCGCCGCGAGGCAGCGAGAGGCTGCGCCGGTAGGCACCGGGCAGCGCCTCCTCCACCCCCGGTACCGAGCGCGCAGCGAGGAACGCGAACAGACCCTCCGCATCGAACGGCGGGCGGTAGGGGAGCCGCAGCACGATGCCTCCCTCCGCACGTGCGCCGGCCTCGGCGCGCGGCGCGCTCGCCCTGCGCCGCCCGCGGGCGCGAAGCTCGCGCGGGGCGGTGTCGAAGACCTGGCGGATCGTCTCGTTGAACTGACGTACGGACTGGAAGCCCGCGGTCAGCGCGAGCTCGCCGATCGGGAGCTCGGTCGTCTCGAGCAGCACGCGCGCGGTCTGGGCACGCTGCGCGCGAGCGAGCGCGAGCGGTCCCGCCCCGACCGCATCGGACAGGCAGCGTCCGAGGTGACGCTCGCTGTAGCCGAGCCGCGAGGCGAGTCCGGCGACGCCCTCGCGGTCCACGATCCCGTCGGCGATCAAGCGCATCGCGCGACCCACGAGGTCTGCGCGAGCATCCCACTCCGGCGAGCCCGGGGCGGCGTCGGGACGGCAGCGCTTGCACGCACGGAAGCCCGCGCCCTGGGCCGCTGCAGCCGTCGCGTAGAAGCGCACGTTCTCCGGTTTGGGGGTTCGCGCAGGGCAGCTCGGGCGGCAGTAGATCCGCGTCGAGGTGACCGCGGTCGTGAACCATCCGTCGAAGCGTCCGTCCTTCGCGGCGATCGCCCGGTAGCAGTCCTCGAAGTCGAGCATGCACGCAGCATCGCACCCGCGAAGCGGGATTTCTGGCGGGAATCGGACATGAGCGTCAGCGCCGCTCGGGGCCTCGCGGAGGGTCGCCACACCGGCGCGCCGAGAGAGGCTTAGAATCGCGCCGTGCCATTCGCCGAGATCAACGGACAGCGCATCCGCTACGAGGACAGCGGTGGCGAGGGACCGCCCGTGATCCTCGGGCACGGCTTCCTGATGGACCGCGAGATGTTCGCGCCGCAGGTCGATGCGCTCGCGCCCGAGTTCCGGCTGATCACCTGGGACGAGCGCGGCTTCGGCGAGACGGAGTTCGACGGGGAGCCGTTCACCTACTGGGACTCCGCGCGCGACTGCCTCGGCCTGCTCGATCACCTCGGGATCGATCGCGCCGTCGTCGGGGGGATGTCGCAGGGTGGCTTCCTCTCGCTGCGCGCCGCGCTGCTCGCGCCCGAGCGGGTGCGAGCACTCGTCCTGATCGACACCCAGGCCGGCGTCGAGGACCCGGAGCGACTGCCCGCCTACCGCCAGATGCAGACGACCTGGCTGCAGGTGGGGCCCGTCGACGATCTCGCCACCGCGATCGCGGGCCTGATCATCGGAGACCCCGAGCTGAGCGCACTCTGGATCGAGAAGTGGCGCAAGCTCACGCCGGAGAGCATGAAAGCGCCCGCGGACTGCCTGTTCGAGCGCGAGGACATCACGGACCGGCTCGGCGAGATCGCACTGTCCCGCGATCGTCTTCCACGGCACCGCCGACCAGTCGATCGAGATGGCGCTCGCCGAGAAGCTCTGCGCAGGGCTCTCCGGGTGCGAGGGAGTCGTGCGGATCGAGGGCGCTCCCGCACGCGGCGAACCTCACCCACCCGGACGAGGTCAACGGCCCGCTGCGCGACTTCCTGCGCGCGCTCTAGCGGCGCTCTTCAGCTCCGCCGCGCGGTTCTGTGCCCCGCGGCGCGCGCGCTCAGCCGGGGACGTTCAGGTTCGGGAGCAGCAGACCGGCGATGTCGTCGAAGCTCGGCTTCGGATCGGGCAGGATCGGCCCGTCTGCGAGCGTGCGCTCGAGGATCCCGTCGCGCGATGAGGTGAGCATCCGCTCGAGCGCCGGGAAGTCGACGCCGAGCAGCCGCCCGCCGCGCTTGACCGGGCGTCCGGCGACGAGCACGCGTCTGCACGTTCGCCGAGTTCGCCTGCTGAACCACCGCGGCGGCGGGGTCGACGAGGGCGAACATGTTGAGGCGGTCCGCTCCCGGGCCCACGACGATCACGTCGGCCTGCTTGCCCGGAGTGAGCGAGCCGATGCTCTGCTCCATTCCGAGCGCCCTCGCGCCCCCGACCGTCGCCCAGCCGAGCGCGTCGCGCGTGCTGAAGGCGAGCTGCGTGGGGTCCGTGCGACGTGCGTGCGAGCGGTCGTTCGCGAGTGCGCGAGCGTCCTGCAGGCCGATGCGCATCTGCGTGAACATGTCGCCCGAGTTCGAGGAGACCACGTCGCAGCTGAGGCTGAGCACGAGCCCGGCCTCGATCGCCCGCGCGATCGGCGGGTGCCCCATCCCCATCTGCAGCTCCGTCTCGGGCGTGACGGAGATCTTCCCCTCGGAGCCCGCGAGCAGCGCCCAGTCGCGCTCCGTGCAGGCGTTGCAGTGCACGTGCACGATGTCCGGCCCGAGCAGCCCGCAGGCCGCGAACTGGTCGAGCCCGCTCGGCATCCCCCAGATGCACGCGGTGTGGGTCGCCATCACGACGCCGAGCTCGCGCGCGGTGCGAACCTCCGCGCACGTGTCCGTGAAGGGGATCAGTCCGGGCTCGGTGAGCGAGACGCCCATCCGCAGCAGCCCGCCCGCGCGTGCGCTGAGCGCCTCGTTGACGCGACGCGAGTCCTCGATGCGCATCTCGTGCGAGATGAAGTGCGGTTCCGCGCGCGGCGGGGCGTAGTAGCCGTACGCGAACGTCGCACGGATTCCCGCATCGGCGAGCCCGTCGATCGCACGGTCGGCGTGCTCGGGGGTGTTGTTGCAGTGGGAGAAGTCGAGGATCGTCGTCACGCCCGCGTCGAGCGCCTCGAGCGCTCCGGCGTAGTTGCCCGCGTAGACGTCCTCCGCGGTGTAGCGCGGCGAGAGCGTCGAGCGCATGCCGAGGAAGTAGTCGAGCAGCGTCCAGTCCGCGCAGATCCCGCGCAGCGCGGTCTGCCAGGTGTGGCGATGGGTATCGATGAAGCCCGGCATCACCACCGCACCCGAGGCGTCGATCCGCTCCGCATCGACCTCGCCGAGATCGGGCCCGACGGTGAGAATCCTCTCACCCTCGATCAGCACCGTTCCTCCCTCGATCTCCCCGATCTCAGGGTCCATCGAGAGCACGTGCCCACCGGTTATCGCGATGCGCGCTGGGTTCACAACCGTTTCTCCCTCCCGCACCCGCACGGACGGCGAAGCGCGCAGGCATCCTAAACCTGCTCCGCGCGCGACGGCCTGCGAGCCGTGCGGCGTTTGCCCGCGCACCCTCAGGGGTACGGAACACACGTTCGTCTCCAGGGGTGTGAGACGACGGTCTCTCGTCAACCCTGTCCCGGAGGAAGCTCGATGCTCAACGGACGTTCACTCGCCGTGTCGGTGGCGCTCACACTGACCGGCTCACTGCTCGCATCGGCGGCGGCCGGCGCGAACCCGATCGCGATGCCCACTGTGAGCAAGGAGATCGCCAACGAGAAGGCGATCGTGGCCGCTCACCAGGCGATCACCCCGCCCGCGCCGCCCTGCCCCGAGAACGGCATGCTGCCCGAACCGTTCTCCAACTGCGGGCTGCCTGAGGCGCCCGCGACGACGCTCCCCTACCCCACGAACATGGCTTACTGGGGCGGGCACGTGCAGACCGCGCCGAAGGTCTACGTCGTCTACTTCGGCTGGGGTGAGCCCGGCGCCTTCCCCGCCGGTGAGAAGTGCAAGTCCGAGAAGCTCGTGGAGGGCTCGCTGAAAGCGACGCTGAAGTGCGACCCCGACGGAGCGGGCCGGCGCATCGCCGACTGGGTGGCGCAGATGGGCGGCACCGAATGGGCGGGCGTGAGCACGCAGTACTTCCAGAGGGGCGCGGACGGCTCCGAAGAACACATCACCAACCCCACCGACGTGCTCGCGGGCATCTGGGCGGACAACAAGAGCCCCGCGGACCTCGCGAAGACCTCCGCGAGCAGCGAACCGGGCGCGGGGAACACCTACACGGACCTCGGCGCGGAGGCCGCGCGCGCGGCGAAGCACTTCCACGTCAAGGACCTCGCCAACGCCGACTTCGTGATCGCCCAGCCGCAGGAATTCAGCGACCCGAACGCCTACGAAAGCGGCTACTGCGCGTTCCACGACTACACCGAGCCGGGCGTGGAGAAAGGGATCTACAACGGGATCACACCGGGGATCTCCTACACGAACATGCCCTACGTGCTGAAGATCGACAGCGAAAGCGGCGCGAACGACTGCGGCGAAAACGCGGTCAACCCCGGTCCCGAAGGCAAGCTCGACGGGATCTCGATCGTGCTCGGGCACGAGATCGAGGAGACGATCACGGACCCCGGCGCCGAGGACATCGTGCCCAGCGGCGAAGGCCAGCAGAACCTCGGTGGCTGGTACGACGCGCTCGACGCGAACGAGAACGGGGACAAGTGCGCGTGGGTCGGCGAGCCGCTCACCGGGCCGGTCCCGGGCGGCCCGCAGGTGCTCCCGATCCCCGGGGCGATGGGCGACATCAAGGGCAACGGCGGCGGGACCTTCGCGGTGCAGTCGCTCTGGAGCAACGAAGCCGCCGCCGGCACCGGCTACTGCGCCGGCGCGGGGACGAACCTGCCCGAAGCCTGAGCGTCGCGCTGCCGGGCCCGGCGGGGGCCCGGGCCCGGCAGCAGCCGCTCGGCTACTTCAGCGAGGTCCAGCTGTAGTCCCACTCGCCGACGTCCCAGAGGTCGCCGACGCCGTTCACTTCGCTGCCCTCGATGTTCGGCTGCTTGTCCCAGTCGAACGGGATCTGGGCCGCGTCTTCGACGACTTTTTCATCGACCTTCGCCCACGCGCTCGCGCGGGCCGCCTGGCCCGTGACGGATTCCGCGGCGGTGGCCGCGGCGTTGATCGCGGGGTCGTTGGTCTGGCCCCAGTTCACGTTGCCGGTTTCGTTTATGAACTTGCCGTTGAAGGTGATGTTCAGCACGGCCTGCCCGTCCGCGAAGTCCGCGACCCACCCGACCGAGGGGCAGACGGAGATCTCTTCTTTCGGCACGTCGCAGAACTTCGCGTACATCGTGGCCGGTTCCTCGAGCGTGAACTTCGTCGTGAAGCCGAGGTTCTTCAGCGTCTGATTGACGATTTCCGCGTCCTGTTCGGCGGGGTTGCCGCGTCCGCCGACGACCGTCACGGTTTCGCTGCCCGTGTACCTCCCCGAGGGATAGCCCGCGAGCTTCATGTACTTCTGAGCCACCGCCATGTCCCCTTCGGGGTGTTCGTTGAAATCGAACTTCGGCCCGGCGAGGCCGCCCGCCTGTTCGAACCCGGGCACGCCCGGATAGAGGAAGTGCGTCGCTACGTCGGTGACGAGCTTGCCGCCGCGCGCGCGGTTCATCGCAGTGCGGTCCAGCGCCGCCCATAGCGCCTTGCGCAGGTCGATGTTCTTGAACACGCCGACCTTGTTGTCGAGCGCGATGTCGTGGCTCCCCGCGCTGGGTGAGATCTCGAGCTGGCCCTTGTGGGATTCGACGGCGAGCCTCACGTTCGACTGCGCCGGCGGTTCGTTCTCGACGAAGTTCTTCCCTTCGAGCACCTGTTTGCCGATCACCGCGTTCGTCCCGCCGATCTTGATCTGGATTTCGTTCAGGTACGCGGGGCGGATGTCGGTCGCGGCGTTCCAGTTCGGATTGCGCACGAGCGTCGCCGACTTGCCCGGCACGTAACCCACGCCGAGGACTTTGCCCGTGCTGTCGTTCTCGAGCATGTAGGGGCCCGTCGCGACCTGGTAGGAGCCGTAGTTGGAGGGCTTGTTGCGGTCGAACTTCGCGGCGTACTCCTTCGGGACGGGCGCGCTGAGCGGGAGCACGAGCGCGTCGGCGACGAGCTGCGCCTTGGGTTCGGTGAGTTTGAAGACGATCGTGTGCCTGTCGGGCGTGGTGATCCCGCGAATCGGGCCTCCGGTCGCGGCGGGCACGCCTTCGACGGAGTCGAAATAGGTGTGGATGTACGGGTTCGCCACGTTCGGGTTCGCACCGCGCTCGATCGCGTAAGCCACGTCTTCGGAGGTCACTTCGCGGTTCACCGGCGGCGAGAACCTGACGCCTTCGCGCAGGTGGATCGTCAATGTCTTGCTGTCCGCGGAGATCTGCGGCGGGCCGGACGCCATGTCCGGGCTCGGTTCGGTCTCGGTGTTCGGCTTGAACGAGTAGAGCGGCCGCTGCGTCGCGTAGACCACCTCGTAGTCGATCGCGTAGTAGGCGATCCCCGGGTCGAGGTGTTCGAAGTCCGCTTCGTCGAGCACCTGCAGCGTGCCTCCGCGCTTGCCGCTCAGCGGCTCGGTGAGCGGGCTCGCGTATCCACCGGAGCTGAGCGCGGCGCTTTCGCCACCGGCTTTCGTGCCGCTCGTCGAGGTCGAGCCGCTCGAGCCGCAGGCGGCGAGCACGAGCGCGGCGAGCAGGGCCAAGCCGACCGCGGCGGTCGTCTTCCTCATCTCAAGCTCCTCATTTCACCCGCCCACAGGACGGTGGGGATACCGCGCCGCACGAGCACTTCGCGGGTCGCGCGCCCGGGGCGTGAGCTGCCGGACGCGGCTTCGCCGATGGGTCCGTGGAGCCGGCCGCCGACTGCCTGGCAGGGCGGGCAGGAGCCTTCGGCCGCGCCGGTCCTCCACGGACCCTCGAGCGTCGCCGTCTCGGTGCCGCCGCCCCGCCCCGCGTGCGGGAAACCGCCCACCGCGAGGAGAAGCAGCAGCGCGGCGAAGGCCGCAGCGGGCGCGCCGGGGCCGACCCTCGCCCGCCACCAGCGGCCGATGCCCCCGATCGCGGTGGTGCGCCGCGTGCGGCGGCGCGCCGCGACGCTGTCTGAGAGCTGGCGCTGAAGCTGATCGAACGCGTTCACGAGGCCTCCGCGAGACGGTTGCGCAGCCTCGCGAGGCCGCGGTGCACGCGCTGGCGCACGACGGCCTCCGAGCAGCGGACCTCGATGGCGATCTCGGCGTAGGAGCGTTCGTCGAGCACTCGTGCGCGGATCGCACGCTCCTGCTCAGAGGGCAGCTCGGCGAGAAGCTTCTCGACGTGCGCTTCGCCGCCGAGCGAGGCGAGCTCCTCGACCCGCGCCAGGTCGTCGTCGTCCAGGATCACGCGACGGTGGCCGAGCACGCGGCGCGCGCGCGCCTCCACACGCCCGCGGCGGAAGCTCGTGCGCAGCTTGTGCTCCGCGATCGCGAACAGCCAGCCGGGAGCCGAGCCGCGGGCCGGATCGAAGTCGTCGAGCGCCACCACCACGGCCGCGAAGGTCTCGGCGGTCAGATCGAACGCGGCCTCGCGCGAGCCCACGCGACGGAGGTGGAACCGCGTGACCACGGGCAGCCAGCGCCTGTAGAAGAGCTCGAAGGCCGTGGAGTCACCCGCCGCTGCCGCGGTGAGCAGCGCACTGTCATCGACATCGTCGCGTATGCCCACACTTCCTCCTTCGCGCGAGGCCTCATCTTGTGACATCCGCGGGCGCTGCGTCGCCCCGTCTGGTACGGACGTCCGCTTCGGGTCTCGCGCTCAGCGGCGGCGCATCGCGCCGGGCGGCATGCTCGCGAGCAGAGCGAGCGCCGCTCGCCGCGGGGCGCGGCGCAGCAGCGCGCGCCGCAGCGCACCACGGCCGCTTCCGACCGGCGGTCCGGTGTGTGAGCCGTAGCGTCGCTCGCTCAACGCGCGCACGTAGTCGCCCGCCGCGTGCTCCCCGGCCGCGCGCAGTCCCCGCTCGAGCTGCGCGAGCGTCGTCGTCGCGGTTGCCGCGCCGCAACGCTCGAGCGCGCGGCCGAGCTCGGCGACCGCGCCCTCGGCCTCGCCTTCGAGCGCCCGTCGCAGACGCGCGTGCCCGCGCAGCCAGAGGCCCCCGAGCGCGAGCAGCGCGAGCCCGCCCGCGGCGAGCAGCGCCAGGAGGGCGGGAGCGAGGCGCCCGTTGCCCTTGCGGGTGGCGAGGCTGATCGGTGTGGGCCCGTGCGCTCCGCTCGCGGTCGAGCTCGAGCCGGCGACGGCCTGGCTCTTGTTGTTCGCCGGCGCGGCGAAACCGGTGACGGGCAGCGGCGCGGCGGGTGTCGGGTCGAAGGCGATCCAGCCGATCCCCGCGAAGAACACTTCGACCCAGGAATGCGCGTCGACCGCCCGCACCTTCCAGGCGGCCGAACCCGATTCGTAGTCCGTTGGTTTGAACCCCGAGGCGACGCGCGCGGGAATCCCGTCCATGCGCAGCATCAGCGTCATCGCGCCGGAGAACTGCTGGCAGTAGCCGCGTTTCTGTTCGAACAGGAACGCCTCGAGCGGGTAGCGCGCCTGCGGGACGTGTTCGTCGTAGCGGTAGTTCGCGAGCAGGAAGCGTTCGATCCGCTGGGCCACTTCGTAGTTGCTCCGGGCCCCGCTCGCGAGGCCGCGTGCGAGGCGCAGCATCGGTCCGTAGGGCGAGGCTTCGACCTTGGCCGCTGCGGCCGGCGCGAGCCGCGCCCCGGCCCTCGCCGGGCCGATCAGCTGCGAGCGCGGGACGCCTTCGCTTGCCTCGGCCGCGAATCGCGGGCGCGCGAGCCCCGATGCTTCGCGCGCGGGGAGCTCGAACTGCGCGTAGGGCAGATACGCGCGCGGGAAGCGGTCGGGGGCCGCTCGAAGTTCGCGCGCCGTCGGTCGCGGGCGGTAGAAGGTGATCCTGTAGAGCGATGCGGGCAGGGTCGCGCCCGAGGCGAGCGTGCCGTCTGACTGGCGTCTGAGGGGGGCCGGGCGTGCGAGCCAGTCGACCGCGGTCACGAGGCCGTCCGCTCCCGCGAGCAGTTGCGAGCGCAGACCGTCGAGGTGCACCGTGGCCTGGGCGCTCCAGCGCCGTGCGCGACGCGCGGGAACGTCCGCGGTGATCAGACCGGGGGGTTCTGCGGAGCGCAGGAAGCGGATCCCGTCGAAGCGATCGAGCGAGGTCACGCGCAGCAGACCCGGGATCGCGCTCCTGCAGCGTGAACATCAGCGCGTCCGTGCGCGGCCAATCGATCGGCCCGTAGCGCTGGTCCCATTGGAAGCTCGCCTCGGACGCGAGCGCGGAGTCCGCTTCGCGGAAGGGGATCCAGGCCCCGGAGGAGGCGAGCACGGGACGCACCGCGAGCGCGAGCAGCGCGGGGAGCAGCAGCCAGCGCGCCGCACGCGCCGCGTTGCCCGGCGCCGAACCTGGGAGCCAGAGCCAGGCGCCGATCGCGGCGAGCAGCAGCAGGCCGCGCAGCCCCGGCTCGGATTGAACGGTGTTCGCCGCTCCCGCGAGGAACAGTCCGACGAGGATCGCGAGCGCAACCGCGGCGCGCTGGCGGGCGCCGCGCGCGGAGGGCCAGAAGCAGAGCGCCCCGGCGAGCACGAGCGCGGCGGGGACGACGAGCAGCACGACCAGACGCGTCCAGCGCGACGCGCCACGGTACGGCCAGAGCCACGCTCCCAGCCCTTCGACGCCCGTTTCGACATGCATGCCGAGCCGCGACCACCCCGCCGGGACGAGCAGGTGGGCGGGGACGCCGAGCGCGAGCAGCGCGAGCGCGAACGTGAGAAGGAGCACCGCGATCCGCAGCAGCGCCCAGCGCAGCACGGGCCGCCCGTCGCGGCTGCGTACCGCGAGGGTCGAGCAGCCGGTGCTCGCGATCGCCGCGACGGCGAGCAGGCGTGCCGCCGGAGGGTGGAGCAGCAGTTCCCCGAACTGGACCGCCGCGAGCGCCGCGAGCGCGACGAAGGCGGGCAGGCGAAGCAGCTGCTCGCTGCGGTCCGGCGCCGCCAGCGAGGGCGCCGGCGAACGTCCCCCCGCGCGGACCGCGAACGTGCTCATGCGGCGCTCCCCGCCTGGTCGAGGGTGCTCATGCGGCGCTCGCCGCCGCGCGTCCCGCAGGCTGCACCGCGCAGCCCGCCACGTCGAAGATCGTCGGCCGGTCCCCGCGCGGGAGCGGCGAGACCGTGCAGCAGACCACTCCCCCGCCCGCGCGATCGGACTCAGGGCAGCGCGCGCCGACCCAGATCACCGAGCGGGCTCGCTCGGCCACCGCCCAGGCGGGGCGAGCGCCGGCCGCCACCGTGGCGAGCCGCGCGTGCAGGTAGGGCCAGGAGGCGAGATCGGCGCGGATCGGCTGCGCCTCCTGCGCGCCCGGGAGCAGCAGCGAACACCCGCCCAGGCCGGCGATCGCCACACAGAGCGAGGCGGCCGCGCGGACAGCGGCGTCGAGCGCCTCGATCGACTCGGGCACGCTCGCATCGAGCACGACCATGAAGGGCATGTCCTCGGCGTCGCGCTCGGAGCGTCGCTCGACGAGCTCGCCGACGCGCGCGACCGTCAGCCAGTGGATGCGCGCGGCGGGTGCGCCGGGCCGGTACGGGCGCAGGCCCTCGACGTCGGGGCCGTCGTCGAGCAGCGCTCGCGCGCGTCCGAGGCCGAGCGCGCGCTCGAGCTGCTCGCGACGCACGCGCTCGACGCGCGGCAGCACGAGGATGCGGCCCTGCGCGGAGCGGATCTCGCTGCGGCAGATCCCGAAGGGATCGGCGAAGCGCACCGTCGCGGGTCCCACCACGTGCTCGCCGCGGCGTGCGGGGCGCAGCGCGAGCTCCTGGACCGTGCCGCGGAAGGGCACCGGCCGCCACGCCGCGCCCGGTAGCGGGCGCAGCTCGCCGCGGCTGATCGCGTAGGGCCAGCCCCCGGCGCGCACGCTCAGCGGCGCGGGGTGCCCCTCTTCGACGTTCGCCACCTCGAGCGCGAGCCTCACGCCGCCGTGGCGCGCGGCGAGACGCACGCTGCACTCCGCACCGAGCGCGAGCACGACCAGTGCGACGCCGGGGACGTACAGCGGCGAGACCGCGAACGCGCCCGCGAGCAGGATCAGAACGATGCCGAGCGCCGCGATCCGCGACGCGCGTCTCACAGCGCGGAGACGGCGGCGAGCGCCGAGTCGACTATCTCCCCCCGCGCACCGTCGGGCACCCCGGGGGCGAGCAGCAGCCGGTGCGCGAGCACGGAGTGCGCGAGCGCCTGCACGTCGTCGGGAAGCACGTGGTCGCGTTCCTGGAGGGTTGCCTCCACGACGGCCGCGCGCAGCAGCATCAGCCCCGCGCGCGGGCTCCCGCCGAGCTCGGTGCGCGCGTCGCGGCGGGTGTGGTCGAGCAGCGCGACGACGTAGCGGCGCAGCGACTCGCTCGCGTGCACACCCGCGATCGCGTCCTGGACGGCGACGACCTCGGCGGTGGTGCTCACCGGGGTGAGCTCGAGCACGCGGTCGCCCGCGACGTGCTCGGCGAGCATCGCGGTCTCATCCTCGGCGGAGGGGTAGCCGAGTGAGAGCCGGACCATGAAGCGGTCGAGCTGCGCTTGCGGGAGCGCGTAGGTGCCCTCGAACTCGACCGGGTTCTGCGTGGCGAGGACGAGGAAGGGACGCGCGAGCTCGTGCGTCGTGCCGTCGACGGTCACGCGGCGCTCCTGCATGCACTCGAGCAGCCCCGACTGGGTCTTCGCCGACGCTCGGTTGATCTCGTCGACGAGCACCACGTTCGCGAAGACAGGCCCGGGACGGAACTCGAAGCGGCCGTCTCGTTGGTTGAACACGTTCGCCCCCACGAGGTCGGCGGGAAGCATGTCCGAGGTGCACTGGACGCGCGCGACGTCAGCCTCGACCGAGGCGGCGAGCGCGCGGGCGAGAGCGGTCTTGCCCACACCCGGGTAGTCCTCGACGAGCACGTGGCCTCCCGCGAGCAGCGCGATCAGGAGCTCGCGCGTCACCCGCTCGGGCACCCGCACCCCCCGCGCCACGTTCGCGGCGACCCTCGTGCCGAAGGCCGCCACCTCAGCTGGTCCCAGCTGGTCGACCGCTCCCATCGCGAAGACGATGCTACGACGCGCGCGCCGCGGAGGACGCACCCCCACCGCCGCCGCGGCCGCGCGGACCGCCAGACTGTGCGCGATGAGGAACCTGCGAAGAGGCCCGCGCCGGGCACGCGCACTGGGTGGCGCCGCGAGCGCGGCGGCTATCTGCCTCGCGCTGTTGAGCGGTTGCGGCGGCGCCGCGAAGACGCACACCGCCGCCACCGAGAAGCCGGGAACGAGCTCGGTGAAGTCGGCGAGGAGCAAGACCACGGCGCCCAAGCCGCTGAGCGCGGCCGAACGCAAGCGCGAGCTCGTCGCGAAGGTCGATGTGAGCTCCGACCGGGTGCTCGCCGAAGGCAAGGTCCACATCGCCGCGGGCGCGCCCTCCGACTCCGAGGTCAAGCGCGAGATCGAAGCTGCGAAGAAGCACGGGATCAAGCTTCCCGCGGGGGAATCCGTCGCCGCCTTCGAAGCCGCCGAGGCGCAGTCGCAGATCCCGGCCTCGGAAGCGGAAACGCCGCTCACCCCCTGGAACCCGCGGCTGAAGCCGATCGCCTCATGGATCGTGCCGGTGCTGCAGTGGGCCTACGAACACGGCTGGCGCGGCACCGTGACGAGCGGCTACCGCACCTACTACGAACAGTCCCAGCTCAACGCCGCCGGGGACTTCAGCGCACCCGCGGGCTACTCGAACCACGAGACCACCGCCTATCCGGGTGGGGCGGTCGACGTGACCGCGCCGGGACAGCTGATCTCCGTGCTGCACGGCTACCAGGGCCCGCGCAAGCTGATCGGCGGGGTGCTCGGCCCGGTCGACCCGGAGCACTTCTCCGCGACCGGCGACTAGCCCCCCGCGCGCGGCACCTGCTGGGTGATGCAGTGGACGTTGCCGCCGCCGAGCAGGATCTCGCGGCCGGGGACGCCGACGATCTCCCGGCCGGGGAAGCACTCGGCGAGCACACCGGCCGCGCCCTCGTCGCGCGAGGGGTCGAGCAGCGGGAACACGACCCTGCCGTTGGCGGGATAGAAGTTCACGTAGGAGGCGGCGAGCCGGTCGCCCGCGAGACGCGGGTGCGTCCCCGCCACCGAGCTCACCCCGGCTGCCTCGCGGTCCTCGATCGTGATCGTCCGCGGCGCGAGCAGCGGAACGATCTCGAGCCTGCGACCCGCAGCGTCCGTCTCGGCCTGCAGACGCCGGCGGGCGTCCGCGCAGGCCTCATAGAGCGGATCGTCACGATCCTCGCAGTGCGTGAGCAGCACGACCCCGGGGGCGACGAAGCACGCGATGTTGTCGACGTGACCGTCGGTCTCGTCGAAGGGAAGTCCGCGCTCGAGCCAGATCACCTTGCTCGCGCCGAGGTACTCGCAGAGCAGCCGCTCGATCTCCCCTCGGTCGAGGTTCGGGTTGCGGTTCGGGTTCAGCAGGCACTCCTCGGTGGTGAGCACGGTGCCCTCGCCGTCCACGTGGATCGAGCCTCCCTCGAGCACGAGCGGCGCGCGATAGCGCTCCGCCGCTTCGACCTCGAGCACGCTCGCCGCAACCGCTTCGTCCTGCTCCCAGCTCTCATAGAGCCCGCCCCAGGCATTGAAGCGCCAATCCACGCCGCGGCGCCCGCCTTGGCCGTCCGTCACGAAGGTGGGGCCGATGTCGCGCATCCAGGCGTCGTCGGAGGGGATCTCGAGCACACGCACGCTCGGCGCGAGCAGCTCGCGGGCGCGCTCGAGCTGGGCGCGCGACGCGGCCACCGTGACGGGCTCGCTCTCCGCGATCGCGGCGGCGACCGCGGCGAAGGCCTGCTGCGCGGGGGCCGCGCGCTCGCGCCAGTTGTCCGGGCGCACGGGCCAGGCCATCCAGCACCCCGCATGCGGCTCCCACTCCGCGGGCATGCGGTAGCCGTCGGCGGCGGGCGTGGAGTCGAGCGTGGCTCGCATCAGCAGATCATCACAGAGCGCGGCGAGCGCCTAGAGTCATGCCATGTCCGATTCGATCGAGCTGATCGCCGCCGAGGGGGTGCTCGACTCGCCCGCTCGGACGCGCGCGCCGGAGCGCGGCACGCTGCGTGTGGCCGCAGTCCAGGAGCGCTGGCACGCGGACGCCGAGGAGCACGAAGACGCGCTGGCCGCGGGCATCCGCCTCGCCGCCGCGAACGGAGCCGAGCTCGTCTGCCTGCAGGAGCTCACGCTCTCGCGCTACTTCGCCGTGGAGCCCGACGGCCCGCGCCCCGGCGGAGCGGAGCCCGAGCCGCTCGAGGGCGGGCCGACCCATCGCTTCGCCGCGAGGCTCGCCGCCGAGACCGGCGCGCACGTGCACGCCTCGCTCTACGAGCGCGCGGACGGACCCGACGGGCTCGGCTTCAACACCGCGATCGTGGTCGCCCCGGACGGCTCGATCCTCGCGCGCACGCGCAAGCTCCACATCCCCGTCACCGCGGGCTACCACGAGGATCGCTACTTCCGCCCCGGCCCGGCCGGCGAGGACGCCTTCACTCCGCTCACGCTCGGCGAGGCGCGCATCGGGCTGCCCACGTGCTGGGACCAGTGGTTCCCCGAGCTCGCCAGGGCCTACAGCCTGCGCGGAGCGGACGTGCTCGTCTACCCCACCGCGATCGGCTCGGAGCCCGACCACCCGGAGTTCGACACCGAGCCGCTGTGGGAGCGGGTGATCGTGGGCAACGCGATCGCCAACGGCACCTTCATGGTCGCGGTGAACCGCACGGGCTCAGAGCCACCGCTGCGCTTCTACGGCTCCTCCTTCATCTGCGACCCATACGGTCGTGTGCTCGTCCGGGCGCCGCGCGACGAGCACGCGGTGCTGCTCGCCGAGCTCGACCTCGACCAGCGCCGCGACTGGCTCGAGCTCTTCCCCTTCCTCACCACGAGACGACCCGACGCCTACGCCTCGCTCGCCGACCCGGCGTGAGAGAGCAGGCGCGGGATGCCCCCGTCGGTGACGTGGATCACCTCCACCGCGCCGTGCAGCTTCAGCAGTGAGGCCGCGGTCGCGGCGCGCTTGCCCGCCGCGCAGGCGACGGCGATCGGCCGCTTCGGATCGAGTCCCTCGGGGATCGCGTCGATGTCGTGCCAGGCGCGCCATGCCGAGCCGGGTACGTGGCCCTGCTCCCACTCGTCGCGCTCGCGGACGTCGAGCAGCTGCAGCTCCGGCTCGGCCGCCATCCGCGCGGGGAGATCGACCGCGCGAACGCGCTCGGTGTGGGCGGCCGCGTTGCCTTCCTGGCGCCAGTTCGTCATCCCTCCGGCGAGCAGCCCGGCGACGTTGCGCACGCCAACCGAGAGCGCGAGCTGCGCAGCGCGCCGGCCGTCCGCGTCGTCGCGACCGATGAACACCACCTCGCGCTCGTGGTCGGCGAGCCAGGCGAGCTTCGAGCCGAACCCCGGGCTGAAGGACGGGATGCAGATCGAGCCCTCGATGTGCACGTCGTCGAACTGGAGGTCGGTGCGCACGTCGACGAGCAGCGCTCCCTCGGCTCGCTTCAGCTCGACCTGGTGGGCGTAGAGCGCGGGCGTCTCGACGCCGCCGGTCACGAGCGGACCGCGGTTGAGCGCCACGATCTTCTCGAAGTTCGGCGGCTGCGGACCGAGCTTCGCGAGCGCGCCGGCGACGAACTCCCGCTCGTCGGTTATCGCGAGCGTCGCGTTGTGCGCGCGCTCGAACCCGATCGTCGAGCAGATCTTGAGGTTCATCCCCGCGCCGCCGCACATCGAGCCGCCGAGATGCGCCGGCCACACCTCCGTCTCCGCCGGGAGCGTCAGCAATCGCTCGTGCACCGAGCGGAAGATCTGCCGCGCGCCCTCCTCCCCGTCGACCGCGAGATCCGTGCGCGCCACGTCGCCCACAAAGAGGCTGTCGCCGCTGAGCACCGCCCACGGCTCCGCGCCGCGCTCGCGGTCGATCAACAGGAAGGCAGTGTGCTCGGGGCGGTGCCCGGGCGTGTGCAGAGCGCGCACGAGCAGCGATCCCAGCTCGAGCTCCCAGCCGTCCTCGAACGGCTCGTGCTCGTAGCTCGGCGCCGCGAGCCTGTGCACGTGGATGCGCGCGCCCGTCGCGGCGACGAGACGTCCGTGACCGGAGACGTGGTCGGCGTGGTTGTGCGTCTCGAGCACGTGCTCGATCGATACGCCGCGGTAGCGCGCGAGCTCGAGGTACTCGTCGATCTGGAAGCGCGGATCGACCACCGCCGCCACTCCCGCCTGCTCGTCGCCGATCAGATACGACGCGCAGCCGAGGTCGTCGTGGGTGATCTGGCGGAACAGCATCGGCCCCGATGATCGCAGGCCGAGTCGCGCTCCCTCAGTTCCTCATTATTTTTATAGATAATATGAGGAGAGCCCCCAGCGTCGATCGGACAGGAGCCCGAGATGAGCACCACAGACGAGCTGCTTGCAAACGCGCAGACCTACGCGGCGTCCTTCGACAAGGGCGATCTGCCGCTGCCTCCCGCGCGCAAGGTCGCCGTGCTCGCCTGCATGGACGCGCGCCTGAACCCATACGGCCTGCTCGGCCTGGACGAGGGGGACGCGCACGTGATCCGCAACGCGGGTGGCGTCGTGACCGACGACGAGATCCGCTCGCTCGCGATCTCCCAGCGATTGCTCGGGACCGAGGAGATCATCCTCATCCACCACACCGACTGCGGGATGCTCACCTTCACCGACGACGAGTTCAAGCGCTCCGTTCAGGACGAGGTGGGGATCAAGCCCGAGTGGGCGGCCGAGGCCTTCGCAGACCTCGACGAGGACGTGCGCCAGTCGATCGCGCGGATCGAGGCGAGCCCGTTCATTCCGCGCAAGAACGTGCGCGGGTTCGTCTACGACGTGCACAGCGGGCAGCTGCGCGAGGTCGACTGAGCGCGCTCAGTCGGGCATGCGGGGCACGCGGCGCCTGACGTTGCGCACCGCACCGGCGGGTCGCTCCGGGCGGGCACCGTCCGCCCGGGGGGCGCTGCGAGTCGCGAGCGGGCGCGCGGCCGCGCTCCACCAGCAGCGCGAAGGTGGGGCACGCCTCGGCCGCACGTTCGGCGTGGGCGAGCAGGTCGTCGGGGAGCGCGCGACCGTCGACGATCGGGTAGCCCCACTCGTCGAGCGCGACCATCTCCGGCAGCAGCTCCGCGCACATCCCGTGCGCCTCGCAGGCGATCGGGTTCACGCGCACGTGACGGTGCGCGCTCATCGCGCGAGTCCTGCGCCTGCTAGGGCGGGCTCGGCCGCTGCGAGGCAGCGGCAGCGCGGGCGGCCGCGAACAGGCATCGCAGGGGCCGTGGCGTGCGTGATCGGCGAACTCCGCGGCGAAGAGGTCGAGCGCGCTGGAGATGAAGCGAAGCGTACCGTCCGGGTGGCGGCAGGCACCGCGCCCGCGGATCACGGCGCCGAGTCGTGCGCACCTCCGTGCGCATGGCCCTGCGCGCCGCCCCACGCCCACTCTTCCAGGCGCGCAGCGAGCGCGTCCGAGCCCGTGCACGCAGGGCCCGCACTGCCCCGCGCTCTCGGTCGCGAGCCAGCGCGCGACGCGCACGGTCTCAGCGACACCGCATGAGCCCGCGCCGAGCAGCGCGATCACGCCCGGCCCCGGTCGAGGCGCGGTGGGCGGCAAGCCAGCCGTCGTCGATCGTGAGCGTCTGGCGTCCGCTCCGTCGATCCAGGTGCCCGCGTAGCCGCCGACGAGCACGGCCCGGATCTCCTCGAGCGACGCCCCCGGCGGCGTCGAGCAACGAGCTGCAGCGAGGCGCCGTGGGCGATCTCGTACACGCCGGGCCGGGCCACTGGACCGCTGCAGCGTGAAGAGCGCGGAGCCGGGATGCTCGGGGGTGCCGAACGCACGGAACCACTCCGCCCCGTGACGCGCGATCAGCGCGAGGTGCGCGAGCGTCTCGGCGTTGCTCACGAGCGTCGGCCTTCCGCGCACGCCGCGCTCGAAGATCATCGGCGGCGTGTAGGTCGGCTTCGCCGGCGCCGCCGTTGAGATGGCTGACGAGCGCCGACTCCTGTCCGGCGACGTACGTGTGCGGAACGGCGGCGAGCTGTGAACGGCGGGTCACCCGCGAGCGCGCCCGCGTTCGGAGATCGCCGCGGCGACCGAGCGCAGAGAATCGGGAGCGGCCTCTGAGACGCAGACAATCGCCTCGCTCGCCGAGACCGCCTGCGCGGCGAGCGCCGCGCCGTCGAGCACGAGGTGGGGAGCCTGCCCCATCAGCGTCTCGTCCTTGCTGCTCGCAGGCTCGCCCTCGGCGGCGTTGACCACGACGGTGCGGGTGCGCCCCGCGCGCGCCGGCCACCGCGTGCAGCTTCAACGCGGTCGGGAAATCCCGCCCCACCGCGACCGCGCAGTCCCGCGCGTTCGATCTCGTCGATCAGCGCACGACCGGCCTCGCCGCGGCGTCCGCGCCGCCCGCGTGGGAGTAGCGGGCGGCTCGCCGTGGACCTCGAGGTGGGCGGCGAGGTCGAGGCTGCCCCACTCGGCCACGCCGGCGAGCAGTCGCGGCAGCCGCGCGCGTGTGGTCGGCGGCGCGCTCATCGTCGCGCCGCTCCCGCGTGGGCTCGCGCCGCTCTTCGCGTGGAGCAGCGTGCTCGGGGTGCCCGAGCGTCGCGCCCATTCCGAGCCGAGCGGGCCGCTCGGGAGCCAGAGCGCGAGGAAGAGCGCGAAGGCCGCGGTCCCCGCGAGCGCCGCGCTCCGTGCGCGCGACGTCGCCACGCGCCGGTCCGAGACCCGCAGGACGACGGCCGCGGCGACGACCGCGAGACAGCCGATGCTCAGCGCGAGCAGCCAGGTGTCCTTGACGTCGCTGCCCGTCCCGAAGCCGTGCAGCAGGGCGACGGGCCAGCTCGCGTAGGAGAGCCAGTGCACGCCGCGCCACGCGCGGTGGCCGATCCGGCGGCGCAGCAGGCTGGTCGCGGTGACGGCGAGCAGCAGGTCGAAGGAGAGCGCGCCGAGCCCGAGCCAGAACGGGCGGTAGGCGCCCGCGAACGGGATCACGCTGTCGAGCAGGCCGATCGGGGCGAAGCTGTCGAGCACCGAGGTGAGGATGTGCAGCACGCAGGAACACGAGCGTGAGCAGCGCGAGGTTGCGGTGCAGGCGGTCGATCACGAAGCGCGGCCAGGCCGCGTTCGCGTAGCGGCTTCACGTCGATCACCCCGAGCGCGACGGTGAGCGTGAGCAGCAGCAGCGCGACCGCCCCCGTCGAGCGCGTGAGGTACCACCAGGTGCTCGGCCCGACGCTCGCGAGCGTCATGGCGCAGCACCGCCCGGGCTATCGAGTCCGCGAGCGGCCAGCCCGCGACGCGGCGAACGGTGCCGTCCCGCTCGACGAGGCGAGCGGGAAGGCGAGGGACTCCAGCCAGGCGGGGGCGTCTGCGTCGCGCAGGAGCGCGGCGGTGCTCGCGATGTTCGCATCGGTGCAGTCCGCCGCCGCGACGCTGATCGTGCGCCAGCGCGTGCTCGCGGGCTCGCCGCTGGAGGGATCGATGATGTGGTGCATCTCGCTCGCCGTCCCGCCGCCAGCGCCGTGCGGCGTGCTCGACGTGGCGAGGCCGCCCGCCTGGATCGAGATGCGCTCGCCGGGCGCATCGGCGCCCGCTGCGTGATCGTCGGTCACGTGCACCTCCCATCCGCCCTCGGGGGGCTCGCCGAGCGCGGCGATGTCGCCACCGAGGGCGACGAGCACGCCCACTCCGAGCGCACGGCCCACCGCCGCGCACGCACGATCCGCGGCGAGCGCTTTCGCGGTCGCGCCCAGGTCGAGCTTCGTTCCCGCGGCGATGCGCAGCGTCGAGGCGGCGCGATCGAGCTCGATCTCGCGCCAGGCCCCGCGCCGCCGTGCGCGCAACGCGACGTGCCCACCCGACACCGTGGTGCTTCGCGCATCAGCTCCCAGTCGCGGTCGTAGCCCGCTAGCTCCAGCGACCGCCCGAGGCAGGGGTCGAGCAGGCCCTCGGTGAGCTCGGCTCCGCGCAGCGCGAGCTCGACGGCGTCGAGCAGCAGCGCACCCACCTCGACGGGCCGTCCGGCGCGCGCGTTGACGCGGCTGAGCTCGGAATCATCGCGGAAGCGGCTGCACGCGCGATCGAACTCGGCGAGCGTGCGGCGTGCGATCTCGACCGCCTCCGCGAGCGGCCCCTCGGCGGCGAGACGGACGAGTGCGGTGCTGCCGAGAGCGCGCCAGCTCTCGGTGGGCAGCCGCGCGGTCATCGCTCCACGCTCGGGTGCGTCGTGCCCTGAGGACGCGCACGCGTCGGCCGAGCCCTCCTGCGCGCGCGGCGGGCACGCACCAGCTCGCCGAGCGACCAAGCCGCGCAGGCGCACAGCGCGAGGATCGCCGCGAGCGCGAGGATCGCGAGACCCGGGGCGAGCAGCAGCCCGATCAGGGCGAGCGCGGCGCCGATCGCGAGGTCCGCGGCGAGCAGACGCCTGCGGCGCACGCGCACCGCGCCGCGCCGGCGTCGCGCGAGCGCCTCGTCGGGGAGCTCGTAGCGCCGGCGCTCCGCGGGTGGGAGCTCGGCGGGCAGCCGCAGCGGCTCGCTCATGCGGGCAGCCTTCGGAAGAGCGAGCGCGGGAGCAGCCGCAGCGCGAGCATCACCCAGCGCAACCGCGCGGGCGCCCAGACGGTGCGCGCGTCACGCCGCAGGCCGCGCAACGTCTCCTGCGCGACCGCGGCCGCGCTCGTCGCGAGCGGCGCCGCCTTCAGGCCCGCGGTCATCCGCGTGCGCACGAACCCCGGACGCACGACCATCACCCGCACGCCCTCGGGCGAGAGCTCGTCGTCGAGCGCACGCGCGAGCGCATCGAGCCCCGCCTTCGAGGCGCAGTAGACCGCGTTCGCCGCGCGCGGGCGCTCCGCGGCGACGGAGGAGAGGACGATCAGCGTGCCGCTCCCCTGCTCCCGCAGCAGGCGCGCCGTCTCCATCAGCAGGGAACCCGCGCCGACGGTGTTGACGCGCAGCACATCGACGGCCGCGGGGATGTCCTCGGGGAGACCGCCGCGAGCGCCGAGCACGCCGACGGCGAGCACAGCGACGTCGATCCCGCCGAGCGTCTCCGCGGCGGCGCGCAGCGCACCGGCGTGCGCGAAGGTCCGCGCCGCGTCGAGCATCACCGTCTCCACGCGGGTGGCGCCGCGTGCGAGCAGCGTCGCCGCCGAGCGGCCGAGGCCCGTGGCGTCACGCCCGGCGAGGACGATCTCGCGCGCGCCTTCGTCGACCAGCTCCGCGGCGATCGCGGTCGCGATCTCGGAGCTTCCGCCGATCACGAGCAGCCTCCTCGGCGTCTCCGCGAGCGCGCGGCTCACCGTGTGAGCCCCAGGCGTCGCGAGAGATCGGAGCGAAGATCCTCGTGCGGGTCGACGCGCGCGCGCACCGCGCGGAAGCGCGGCAGCGCGGGGTACATCTCGCCCAGCGCCTCGGCGCTCATCCGCGCGTCCTTGGCGAGGTAGAGGCGCCCGCCCGCCGCCACGACGAGCTCGTCGGCGCTCCTCAGCGCCTGCCCGAGGCCCGCGCGCGCCCGCGGGGATGTCGATCGCGAGCGTCCAGCCGCGCAGCGGGAAGGAGAGCATGCCGCCGCTCCGGGCGCCCAGGCGCTTGAGCGCGGCGAGGTACATCGGCACGCCCTGTCGGCGGAGCAGCTCCGGCACCTGGCGCAGCGCGCTCTCGTTGCCGTCCGGGACCGCGAACTGGTACTGGATCAGGCCGTGGCGCCCGTACAGGCGGTTCCAGTCCGCGACCGCGTCGAGCGGGAAGAGCGCACGGGCCATGTCGAGCGGGCGAGCGCGCTGCGTTCGCGGCGCGCGCATCCACAGGGCCGCGTTGAACGCGCGCACACTCGACGGGCGCAGCGCGACCGAGGGCGCGCGACCCGCGAGCGAGGCCGTCCGGCGCGAGCGCAGCTCGAGCGAGGCGGGTCCGGTTGCCTGCTCGCCCTCGCGCGAACGCGTCACGACGGCGCGCGAGAAGCGCCGCCCGGCGGCGAGCAGGTCGATCCATGCGATCGCGTGGCTGTGCTCGGAGCTCGCGATCGTCTCGAGCGCAGCCTCGATCGAGTCGACGCGGTCCGTGTCTGCAAGCGCAAAGGGCTCGCGCAGCACCGATGTGCGCAGGGTGGCCGCGAGGATCACCCCTGTCAGGCCCATCCCGCCGAGCGTCGCGTCGAAGAGCTCGGGCTCCTCCTCCGCGCTGACCTCGATCTCCCCGAGCGCGGGCGTGAGGAGCGCGAACGAGCTGAGGTGGCGCGCGAAGCTCCCCGCGCTCGGATGGTTCTTTCCGTGCACGTCGGCCGCGATCGCCCCGCCGACCGTGAGCGTCGCGGTGCCGGGCGCGACCGGAAGCGTGAGCCCGTGGCCCGCGAGGTGAGCGAGCAGCGCGGCGAAGGTCGTTCCCGCGCCCACCCGCACCTCGCCGGTGCGCGAGTCGAGCGCACCGATCTGCGAGAGCGCCGAGGTCTCGAGCACGAGCCCGCCCTCGTTCTGCGCGGGATCGCCGTAGCTCCGTCCGGCTCCACGGGCGATCAGGCCTCGCGCGGGGACGCCGCTCGCGAGCAGCTCCGCGACCTCCCTCCCGTCGCCGGGTCGAGCGATCCGCGCGCGCGAGAAGCGGGTCCGCCCGAAGCCCGCGAGGAGGACCTCCTCTGCGGGCAGCGGGGCGGCGGGGCGAGCGGGGGCGTCAACCGACGACATAGACACCGGAGATGAACAGCGCGGTCCACGCCGCGCTCATCGTGAGCAGAAAGCGGTCTGCGAAGACGACCTCCTCCGGCGCTTCGCCGCCACCGCGATCGACGAGCAGCGCGTAGCGCAGCAGCCAGAGCACGAACGGGATGACCGTGAGCTCGTACCAGGAGAGATGCGCATGGTGAGAGCGCTGGAACGCCCACAGGCAGTAGGCCGTGGTCGCGACCGTCGCGGCGAGGCCGAGCACGAAACGCAGGTACTGCTCGGAGTACTCGCCGAGCGAGGCTCTCGCGCTCGCCGACTCGCCCGCTGCGCGCAGCTCCGCATAGCGCTTCCCCGCGACGAGGAAGAGCGCCCCGAAGGAGGTGACGAGCAAGAACCAGCGCGAGACCGTCACATCGGTCGCGACCCCACCCGCGAGCGCGCGCAGGATGAATCCACACGCGACCGCGGCGAGGTCGGCGACGGCGACGCTTCGCCACCAGAGCGTGTAGCTGCCGGTGAGCAGCACGTAGCCGAGACCGACGGCCGCGAGCCAGGGACGGAGCGCGTACGCGGCGCCGAGGCCTCCGGCGGCGAGCACGAGTGCCGCGGAGAGCGCGAGCGCCGGGGAGACCGCCCCGGATGCGATCGGGCGCTCGCGCCGGCGTGGGTGCAGGCGGTCCTCTCCGCGATCGTGCAGGTCGTTGAGCAGGTAGGTCGAGCTCGAAAGCGCGCAGAACGAGGCGAAGGTCAGGGCGAGCCGCCCGGGTACCTCCGGATGCGTGAGGATCCCCGCGGCGCCCGGCGCGGCGAGGACGAGCAGGTTCTTCGTCCACTGTCGCGGCCTGCAGGCGCGTGCGAGCGCCCGGACGGTGGCGAGCGACCCCGCGGGACCGCGAGGGGGCGCGAACGCAGCGGCGGGCTCGGTTGCGAGCGCGGAGGTGTGGTCCGGTTGCGTTCCCACGTCCGCAGACATGCCACTAGGAATAGTTGAGCGCAGGGTGTGGAACCCGTGAAAATGCTCTTACGCAGGGACTTTTCCGCCTGCGCCGGGCAGATCGTCTGCGAGCATGCGCGCGATGGAATCGCTCGGCGCCTACGGGTCAGCGACGCGCCTGCAGGGTCCTCGCGCGGGTCGCGGCGCGGGCACCCCCGCGCTCCCGCGCCGGATCCGTCGCGTGCTCGCGACGGCCGCCCTGATCGTGCTCCTTCCGGCCGTCGTCTCCTACATCTCGACGCTCGGCGAACCCTCGAACTCGAGCGCCGGGATCAGGTCGGTCGAGTGGCTTCGCGACCACGGCGCGGCGGGCCTGGTGGCGAAGGTCGAGTCGATCTACTACTCGCTCAACGCGCCCGCGAAGGGCGGCCCCGCGCTGCGCGCGCTGCCACACGCGGGACTCGCCGGCTCGGGGCCGGGGACGAGCACGACGCGCACCGCGGCCTCCCCCGGCAGGTCGCTCGCTGTGGACCGGCCCGCGCGTATCGCGCCGCTCACGCGACCGGCGCTTCCGGGTGAGGGCGTGTGGAGCGGAACACTCGCGAAGGAGAGCCGGAACGACCCGCCGCTGCTCGTGACGACCTTCCGCAGCGATCCCTCCGAATATCCACGCCTCGTCGCGGGCGTGGCCTGGATCAACACCTCACGCACCTCGATCTCGTTGATCCCCGGCCGCCTCGAGCCCTCCGTGACGCTTCCCGACCGAGGCCCGATGGACGTTCCCGCGAGCGAGCGTGGGCGCCTGCTCGCGACCTTCAACAGCGGCTTCAAGCTCGCCGACTCCCGCGGCGGATGGGCGCTCGGCGGGCGCACCTACGCGCCGATGCGCGAAGGCCAGGCGACGTTCGTCCGCTACGCAGACGGGCACTACGACGTGACGGCGTGGCATGGCGGTCCGCGCGTCGCTTCCAACGTCGTCTTCGCGCGCCAGAACCTCCCCCTGATCGTGAGCGGCTCGCGGCTCAGCTCGAAGCTCTCCAACGGCGCCGAATGGGGCGCGACGGTGGGCAACGCCGTCCAGGTGTGGCGCTCGGGTATCGGCATCGACGCCCGCGGCAACCTGCTCTACGCGGCGGCGAACGACCAGACGGTGGGAAGCCTCGCCCGGATCCTGCTGCACGCGGGCGCGGTCCGCGCGATGGAGCTGGACATCAACTCCTACTGGATCAGCTTCAACACCTATGCCGCGCCGGGCGCCCTGCAACCCGGCAAGCTGCTCGCCGAAACAGAACGCCCGGCGACGCGCTACCTCACGCCGGACGACCGCGACTTCTTCGCCGTGCTCTCGCGCTGAGCGCGGCGGCTGCTTGACCGCGCAGCGCTCAGGAGCCGCCGGAGACGACCGGTCCGGAGGCTTCCGGTGCGGTTTCCGCTTCGTGCGTTTCGGGCGCGGGCGCTTCGACCGGCGCCGGCGTGGGTTCGGGCGTCGCGGTCGTTTCGGGCGCGGCCTCCGTTTCGGGCGCGGCCTGCGATTCGGGCGCGGGTTCCGTGGTCGAGCTTTCGGCGTGCGGGGCCGATTCGGTCGTCTGCGCGGGCGGCGGCGTTGCCTGCGTGGTCGTCTTCGGCGCGTGCGCAGGGGGAGCGAGCGGCTTGTGCCTCGCGTGCTTGCCGGTCCTTCCCGCGGCGCGCGTCCTGCTCGCGATGCTGTGTCCGGGGAAGGCGTTGGCCGCGACGTCGGTGAGCACCCCGGTGAGCACCGCGCTGCCCGCGATCAGCCAGCGGTTCGCGCGACCGAGGCGACGCACCGCCGCGTCGCGCGAGCGGCTGGTGTGCTCGGAGTCGTTTCGGTGGATCGTCTTCACGCGCGGATCAGCGGTGGTGGAAGTCGTGGTGAGAGTGCACCCACGCACCGTAGTGCGGGAGCAGGGCGAGGGCCAGCGCAAGCCCGACCGCGAGCGCGCCGGCGATCGAGAGAGCGCGCCCGCCGCTACCCGCCTGCCGTGCTGCGAGCGTGTAGCCCGCGACGCTCAGCCTGCGGCGAGCCGAACGCACGGCGCCGTGCCGCGGCGTGTGGGGCGACCGCGAGCACCTCGTTGCGGGTCCGGCGCGCCCCGAGCAGCCCGTGTCGCATCTCCGGGAGATGGCCGAGCACGTGCACCGCGGTGACCGCGAGCCAGACGAAGAAGAAGACCTTGTGCGGGAGCATCCAGTCCGATCGCGAGCTCGGTCCGAGCAGCAGGAGCAGGACTCCCGTGGCGAAGACGCCGAGCGTGCTGAGCACGAGCAGCGGTGCGAGCAGCCTCAGGGGCAGCGCGGGCGGGCCCTTGCGCCGGTAGGCGGGGTCGTGTGAGTAGTAGCGCGCGAAGCGGTATCCGGTGCTCGCGAGCTTGAGCCCCACCGGTCCGATCAGGAGCAGGCCGAGGAACAGATGCAGCCAGGTGAGCTGGCCGATCCGCAGGATCGTCACGCCGAGCACGGCGAGCCCCGCGAAGAGCAGCGCGCCGGTCTGCACGGTCAGGCGCTCGTTTCCGCCGGTGCCGCCGGCGAACGCGGTGCCCCCCATGCGGGCGTGCGGGAGCGCGTCGGGCCGTCGCCGGGTTTGCGCGTAGTCGCCCATTCTGGCTCGGCAGTGTGCGCACACCCGCTAAGAGGTCGATAACCATCGCATGAGAAGGCTCTTGCGAAGCGCGGGCCGGGGCCCCTGCGGGTCTCGCGGGCTCTCGCTGCGCTTATGCTGGAGCGATGAGCAACGCGACGGGGCGGTCCTCGCAGCAGGATCCGATCGCTGTGGACGGGAAGGGTGCCGAGGTGCTCCTGATCGAGGACGAACCGGGCATCGTCGACTTCGTGCGCCGCGGCCTGGAGGGTGTGGGGTTCCGTGTGCACGCGGAGACGGACGGGACGCGCGGAGAAGAGCGCGCGCTGCGCGAGAGCGTGGACGTGGTGGTGCTCGACCTGATGCTCCCGGGACGTGACGGACTCGAGGTGCTCGCGAGCCTGCAGGCCGCCAAGCCCGAGGTGCCCGTGATCGTGCTGACGGCGAAGGGCGAGATCGAGGATCGCGTGGTGGGCCTCGACGCTGGAGCGGTGGACTACATCGTGAAGCCCTTCTCGCTCGCCGAGCTCACTGCGCGGATCCGTGCGCAGCTGCGCACCGTCGCGCTCGGGACGAGCACGCGCCTGCACGGCGAGGACGTCGAGCTCGACCTGCTCTCGCGCAAGGTCACGCGCGCCGGGCGTCCCGTCGCGCTCTCGAGCACGGAGTTCGAGCTGCTCGCGCACCTGATGCGCAACCGCGGCCGCGTGCTCAGCCGCGAGGAGATCCTGAGCACGGTGTGGGGCTACCAGCACGACCCGGCGACGAACATCGTCGACGTCTACGTGGGCTACCTCCGCCGCAAGCTGCGGCTCGCCGACAGCCCGGCGCCGATCCACACGGTGCGCTCGGTCGGGTACCGCTTCGGTCGTGCGGGGAAGTAGCGGGCCGCGAGCGCTCGAGCTCCGCTGGAGGCTGGCGGCTTGGGTGGCCGTCGTGCTGATCGTCTCCTCGGCGATCACCTTCATCGCGGTCTACAACGGCACCGGCAGCCAGCTCCGCCACCAGATCGACAGCGAGATCTCCGGGGACTCGGGCGAGCTCGGCCAGGCGCTCTCCAGCTCGGGCGCGCGCTCCACGAAGCAGCTGCGGGCGGCGGCCGCGGCCTACATCCGCGCGCAGCCCTTCAGCGCGAGCTCGACGCTGCTGTTCGTGATCCTGCCCGGTGCGAGGCCCGTGACGAACCGGCCCGAGCTGTTCGGTGCACAGGAGCCGGACGACGGGGAGACCTTCGCTCAGCAGGCCGAGGAGAACAGTCAGTCCGGGCGGCTGCTCGACGCGGGGCTCGGGTTCTCGACCGTGCTGATGCCCGACGTGGGGGAACTGCGCCTGCTGCGCCGCACGGTGCGGTTGCCCGCGCGGGGCTCGATGCCCGCGCGGACCGTCGCGATCGGGGTCGGCGAGCCGCTCGCGACCGTCTCGCGGGCGCAGAGCGGTGTCTCGCGCGCGTTCATCCTCGCGGGCGTGCTCTCCCTCGTCGGGGCGCTTCTCGCCGCGTGGCTGATCGGCACGCGCCTCTCGAACCCGCTGCGCCGGATGGCCGCACTCGCACGGCTGATCGACGCGGGCGACCTGCACCACCGGATCCACGAGACCGACCGCGGGGCGCTCGAGGTCCGTGTGCTCGCGGAGTCCTTCAACCACATGCTCGACCGCCTCGCCGACGCCTTCGCCGGCCAGCGCGCGTTCGTCGCGGACGCCTCGCACGAGCTGCGCACGCCGCTGACGGTGATCCAGGGCCAGCTCGAGGTGCTCGCCGCCCAGGCGCATCCCCCGCCCGAGGAGATCCGCCGCGTCGAGCAGCTCGTGCAGTCCGAGGTGGGCCGCATCGCGAGGCTCGTCGACGACCTGCTGGTGCTCGCGCGCAGCGAGCAGACGGCCTTCCTGCGCATCGAGGGCGTCGAGCTCGAGCCCTTCGTGACCGAGCTCTGGGACGCGTTCACGCTGCTCGACGAGGAGCGCCGGTTCGAGCTCGGGGAGATCCCTCCGGGCACGCTGCAGGCAGACCCGGACCGTCTCGCGCAGGCGCTTCGCAACCTCGTGGGCAACGCGATCGCGCACACCGAACCGGGCTCCGGCCGCGTGCTGCTCGCCGTCGAGCGCGCGGGGCCGGGCTGGGTCCGCTTCCTCGTGGAAGACGACGGCCCGGGGATCCCGCCCGAGGAGCGCGAGCTCGTCTTCGACCGCTTCCACCGCACCGATGCGAGCCGGACCCGGAGCTCGGGTGGGACCGGGCTCGGCCTCGCGATCGTCAAGGCGATCGCCGAGGCCCACCACGGTCGCGTGCGCGCGGGCGACGGCAAGCTCGGCGGCGCGAGGATCGAACTCGAGCTACCCGGCTTCATGCCCGCGGCGCGGCCTCTGGAGAGGCCGCAGCCGACGCGGGCCTGAGGCTAGGAGGCGGCCTGGGAGTACATCAGCGAACCGGGCGTGGTCAGGTCCTCGCCGGTCTCGAGCAGCGTCTTCAAGCCGCTGAGGATCATCGGCCAGCCGCCGTAGATTTCGTCGTTGCCACCCTCGCGGAGCTCGTCGTGGATCACGCGCAGGCGACAGGAGTCCGCGACGGGCTCGATCTCCCAGGTCACGCGCGAGGGGCCCTCGGCGGCGACCTCCTCGCTCCATCTCGCGCTGAAGCTCTGCACGAGTCGGCGCGGCGGGTCGACCTCGATGTTCTCTCCCGCCATCAGCAGGCCCCCCGCGGGGTGCGCGGCCTCGTAGGCAGAGCCCGGCGTCCAGTCGGACTCGATGCCCACGCCGAAGGTGTATCGGCTGCGCATCTCCCGATCGGTGATCGCCTGCCAGAGCCGCTCGGGACTCGTCTTGATGTAGATCTCGAACACCTTCTCCATCTTCTTCTCCTCGATCGTTTGCTTCAGCTCGCTGAGCGTTGCCGCCCAGGGCTCTGCGTACCTGCTCACCCACCGGTCGTGGACGAGGCGAATCGGGACGGCGTTCAGGAAGTGCAGCTTCTCCCGGCCGCGGCGTTTCGTCGTCACGAGCCCGGCCTGCTCGAGCACGCGCAGGTGCTTCATCACACCGAAGCGCGTCATCGGCAGGCGCTGCTCGAGCGCGGTCAGTGTCTGCCCGTCCTCTCGGTAGAGCTCGTCGAGCAGGCCCCTGCGGGTCGGATCGGCGAGCGCCTTGAACACCTCGTCCATGGCGCGCACTATACGTGACCTTTTAGTCACCTGTCAAGGGCGTTGCTAGCCTCGCCTCGGCGATGCTGCTCTACGACTCCGCGGTCTCAGGCAACTGCTACAAGGTGCGGCTGATGCTGACGCATGCTCGGCCGCGAGTTCGAGCGCGAGGAGGTCGACGTGGTGCACCGCCGCGGCCGCACGGAGCTGCTCGGCGAGCTGAACCCGGCGCTGCGCGTGCCCACGCTCGTGCTCGACGACGGCGAGCCGCTCGCCGAGTCCAACGCGATCCTCTGCTACCTCGCCGAGGGCACGGAGTGGCTGCCCGAGCGAGGCGGCTCGATCGCGCACGGGTGATGCAGTGGCTGTTCTTCGAGCAGTACAGCCACGAGCCCTACATCGCGGTGGTCCGCTTCTGGGCGCTCTTCTCCGCCCGCACCGCCGCCCGAGGCAGCAGATCGAGGAGCGCCGCGCGGGCGGCTATGCCGCGCTCGACGCGATCGAGCGGCACCTCAGCGCGTCGCGAGTTCCTCGTCGCCGAGCGCTTCACGATCGCGGACATCGCGCTCTACGCCTACACCCACGTCGCGCACGAGGCGGGCTTCGAGATGTCCCGCTACCCCGCGATCGCCGCCTGGCTGGAGCGCGTCGCCGCACAGCCCGGGCACGTCGCGATCACGGAGTAGCTCGCGCGGAGCAGGGCGCCTCGCAGCGGTTGGCGCGCCGCTCGGGCCGGGTAGACTCCGAGACGATGAGCAGCCACGAGCTCGCCGCCCCCGCTCCCGCCCCGCCGACTCCCGCGCCGTCGCCGCCGACTCCGCGCCCGCAGCCCGTTCCGCCGCCGCCCGGCCCGGACCTCCCGCCCGCGCCCGAGCCGCCCCAGCCGAGCATCCGCTCGGCCTGAGCCTCAGCCCTTCTTGCCGTCGACGGCGCGTTGTAGCTGGGTCTTGCTCATGCTCGAGCGGCCGCTGACGCCGAGCTTTTTGGCCTCGTTGTAGAGCTGCTCGCGCGTGCGACCGCGCGGCCCGGCTTTGCCCGAGCGTTTGCCACCGCGGCTGCTCGCGGAGGGGCCGCTCGTCGAGGTGCGGGAGCTCTCTTTCGACTCGCCGCTGCGGGCGCGTTCCTTGTTGACCGTTCGCGCGGCGATCTCCTCCGCGCGTTTGGTCGAGCGGCCCTGTTCTTTCTCCGCGGCCTTGATGTGCTCGTACTGTTTGGCGCGCTTGCTGCCCTTCTTCACCCCGCGTGGTGGCATGCTCGTCTCCGTTCGCTCGTTCGTGTCCGGGTGCTCGCTCCGCCACTACCCCGGGGTGGGGGCGCTCAACACCCTCATGCGGCGAGGAACTCGCAGATCGCTACGGCCAGTCGCGGGTCGCCGAAGACGCTCATGTGGTCGCCCTCGAGCAGCTCCAGGCGCGCGCCGGGGATCGCCTCCACGAGCACCTCCGGGCGCGAGGCGAGCGGGTCCGCGTCGCCCGCGAGCACGAGCGTGGGCGCGGCGATCCGCTCGGGTGCGACACCGCCGCGATGGATCGAGCGGGCCTGGGCGAGCAGCGCCTCGCGGTCGGCTCCACGTGCGTCGGCGAGGTTGCCTGAACGCGAGCGCGGCGGGCTCGAGCGCTTCGAGCTCCTTGGCGAGGAGGCGGAGAGCGCGGCGAGGATCGACTCGTTGGAGACGATCCGGCGGTCGACGCCGCCGCACTCGATCACCCCCGAGCCGACGCCGCCGACGACGAGCCTGCGCACCCGGGCGCCGGCGCTCGCGTAGAGCAGCGCGACGATCGCGCCCATCGAGTAGCCCACGAGATCGATCTGCTCAGCTCCGAGCAGCTCGACCAGCGCGCCGAGGTCGCGCGCCATCCGCGCCTCGCCGTAGCTCGCCGCGTCGTGTGGCTTGCCCGGAGCGCCCGTGCCCGCGCGCGTCGGGCGCGACGACCTCGCGGCCCGCGCTCGAGCAGCGCCGCGACGATGCCCGGGAGCTCCCAGTTGACCTCCGCGTCCGCGACGAAGCCGTGGTGCAGGACGACCGGCGGGAGCTCCCCCGGCTCGCCCCAGATGCGGAAGAAGATCTCGGTCCCGTCGAAGCTCGCGAAGCGCTCCGTCGCGGGCCTCGGTGCTCATCGGCTCGGCGACACGCTCACGCGGCGGCCCCACGAACCACGTCCGAGCCGCAGAACGCGCACTTGCGAGCGGGCTTCGGGATGTCGCTGAGGCATTCGGGGCAGGGCGCCGTTTCCGAGTCCACGTCGGGCTCGGTGCGCCGGCGCGCCATCAGCGCGTTGACGGGCTGGACGACGAAGAAGAACACCGCGGCGGCGATCGAGACGAACGCGATCAGCGCGTTGAGGAACGAGCCGTAGAGGAAGTGGCTGCCGTTGATCGTGAAGGTCAGAGAGGAGAAGTCGGGCTTGCCGATGATCGCGGCGATGATCGGCGTGATGAGGTCCGCGACGAGCGCGGTGACGAGGGCCCCGAAGGCCGCGCCGATCACGATGCCCACCGCGAGATCGACGACGTTGCCCCGCAGCAGGAAGGTCTTGAAGTCCTTCAACATGGTGTCCCCTTTCGAGTGTCCCCCTCCCCTATGCGGCGATCCTAACCGCGCCCCTCACAGCGCGCCCCGCTGCAAGCGACGGCCCGCCGTCTCACCGTCTCAGCGGTAGTCGGGGTTCTCGAAGTCGCTGCGGCAACCTGCGTCCCACGCCTCGGGTTGGTTGCCGTGCGCGGGGATGCCGCCGCTGTCCTTGAGCAGGCGCGCGAGGTGCATCAGGTTCCACGCGAGGAAGGTCGTGTTGCGGTTGGTGAAGTCGTTCTCCGGACCGCCCGACCCCGGGTCCAGGTAGCTCGGCCCGGGTCCCGCTTCGCCGAGCCAGCAGGAGTCGGCCTGCGGCGGGATCGCGTAGCCGAGGTGCTGAAGCGAGTAGAGGATGTTCATCGCGCAGTGCTTCGCGCCGTCCTCGTTGCCGGTCACGATGCAGCCGCCGACGCGGCCGTAGTAGGCCCATTGACCCGCGTCGTTGAGCAGATGACTGTCGCCGTAGAGCCGCTCGATCACGCGGGTGCAGACGGAGGATTTCTCGCCGAGCCAGATCGGCGTGAGCAGCACCAGGATGTCGGCCGCAAGCACCCGCTGCTGGATCGCGGGCCACTCGTCGCGCGGCCAGCCGTGCTCGCTCATGTCGGGCTGCACACCGGTCGCGATCTCGTGGTCGACCGCCCGAAGCTGGTCGACCTCGACTCCGTTCCGGTGCATGATCGCGATCGCGCGATCCGCGAGGCCCTGGGTGTTCGAGACCGCGGGGGAGCGCTTCAAGGTGCAGTTCACGAACAGCGCGCGCAGGTTCGAGAAGTCCCATCTCGAACGGGAGCAGAGCTCCTCGTCGAGCTCCGAAAGAGCCACCTGCTGTCCGTCTCCCGCCTCGCTCACTCCGGACTCCTCCACTCGACCAGGCCGATTTGTGTGCAAGCTAGAGGTCCCGAGCGGCGCGTGGGCGTTACATCAGCTCCAGCAGCTCCTCGCGCACCGCTCGGAGCGGGACGAGATCGCGGCGCGCACGCGCGAGCAACAGCGCGCCCTCGATCGCGGCGAGCACGTGCATCGCGCGGCGCTCCGCGGCCGCCCGCTCCACGCCCGCGAGCTCGAGCGCGTCGCGCAGCGCCGCGAGCCAGCTCGAGAAGACGCGCTCGGCGGTCAGCCTGATCGGCTCCGCCCCGGAGGCGGCCTCGAGCGTGACTGTCGCAATCGGGCAGCCCTCCCGGTAGTCCGAAGCCTCGAGGCCCGCCGCGAGCGCGTCGATCAGGAGACCGAGTGACTCCGCTGGGCCGGCGCCCGCGCCCATCGTCGCGACGATCGCCTCACGCAGCCGCTCCCCCGTGTGCTCCATCGCGGCGAGGGCAAGCTCCTGCTTGCCGCCGGGGAAGTGGAAGTAGAGCGAGCCCTTCGGCGCACCGCTGAGGGTGACGATCTCGCTCAGGCCCGTCGCCGCGTAGCCCTGACGCTGCAGCAGCTGTCCCGTGGTCCGCACGAACGCCCGCCTCGACGCGCGCCCCGGCTCGCGGCTGCGCGTCTCCGGCTCCACCTCGTCGCGCAAGCTTCCAGCCATCTGCTTATTATATCGACCGGTCTACAGAAGAAGAGAAAAGAGGAGGAGCGGGATGGAGCAGCTCACCTACACAGCGCCGGGGAGGCTCGAGTGGCGTGAGGCAGGGACGCCCTCCCTGGACTCCGAGGCGGCCGCGCTCGTCAGGCCGCTCGCGGTGGCGACGTGTGACCTCGACGCGCTGATCATCGAGGGAGCCTCGCCCTTTCCCCCGCCGTTCGCGATCGGTCACGAGTGCGTGGCGGAGATCGTCGAGCTCGGCGCGGAGGTGAGCGGCCTCCAGGTCGGCCAGCGTGTGAGCGTGCCCTTCCAGATCTCCTGCGGCGCCTGCGAGCCGTGCGTGCGGGGGCGCTCCTCGAACTGCGCGGCGGTGCCCTTCATGTCCACCTACGGGTTCGGGCCCGCGGTCGAGCGCTGGGGCGGCTTCCTCTCAGAGCGCGTGTGCGTGCCCCACGCGCAGCACATGCTCGTGCCCGTGCCCGAGGGGCTCTCCTCGGCCGCGGTGGCGAGCGCGTCGGACAACATCTCGGACGCGTGGCGCGCGGTCGCGCCGCCGCTGAGCGAGGAGCCCGGCGGGGCGGTGCTGGTGGTCGGGGGAGCCTCATCCGGATCGATCGGCCTCTACGCGGCGGGGATCGCGCGCGCGCTCGGGTCGGAGTGGGTGCTCTACGTCGACGCAGACGAGGGGCGCCGCTCGATCGCCGAATCGCTCGGGGCGCAGACGATGGCCGAGGCGCCCGCGCGCCTCGGGCCCTTCCCCGTCACCGTCGACGCGTGCGCGGACGCGGAGGGCCTCGGGCTCGCGCTGCGCTCGACGGCGCCGGACGGGACGTGCACGAGCTGCGCGATCTACTTCGGCGAGCAGCCGAGGATGCCGCTGCTCGAGATGTACACGAAGGGGATCACCTTCCGCACGGGCCGCGCGAACGCGCGCGAGGCGATCCCTCACGTGCTCGACCTGGCCGCCTCGGGCGCGCTGCGCCCGGAGCGCGTGACGACCCACAGCGTCCCCTGGGCTCATGCGGCCGAGGCGCTCGGCGAGGGAGGTTGGACGAAGCTCGTGATCGAGCGCGACGCGCTCGGCTAGCGCCTAGCCGGCCTCACCGATCGCCCGCGCGAGCACGGCCCGCCCGTCGTGAAGCACAGGCTCGCCGTGTGAGAGGAGCAACCTCTCGACGGGAAGCTCGATCAGCGGCCTCATCAGATGGGCGAGACCCGCTCGATCGACCTGGACGCGCCGCAGCCAGCTTTCTGGACAGAGCATCGCCCCGCCGTGCCCGTCGCCGATCAGGCGGTCGCCGAAGAGCAGTGCGGCGGCACCCGGGAGCCAGTAGCCCGTCTCCCCCGCTCCGCGCAGCGGCTTCGGCTCGACGCCCGCGGGGACCGCGTTCCAGGCGCGCGAGCTGTTGCGCGCGTAGCGCTCCGCGAGGAGCTCGCGGTCACGGCGATGCCACTGGATCGTGGTGAGCACGCTCACCGGGCGCTCGGCGACGAGCGAATCGAGCGCGGCGAGGAATGGCTCCCGCCCCTCGCGGGGGAGCAGCGGGTCGAAGATCGCCACGGCCTCGGGGAGCTCGTAGAGGACCGAGCCGACGAGCTGCGGCCAGTCGTGGGGTCCGCCGGTATCCGTCGTGGGACGCCACTCCGGGTGCGGCGCTGTCCAGCGATAGAGGCCGGGGGCGAGAGATGTGAGCTCGCTGCTCAGCAGGCTTCGCTCTCCGCCGCCCGGTGGGAGGGCAGCTGCGCGCACGGGTTCGGCGTTTCGGGCAGGTCGGTCCGCGAGGATGGATTCAGGCAGCCGGCCATGCGCGGCTGATTCTGACGCGAAGAGCGGGCAAAGGCACGTTCGCGTTCGCCCGTGGCGCCGCATCATCCACCGCCGACGGGGGTTTTTCCGTCAGGGCGGACAGCGCCACACCTGAGCGGTCGAGGCGGGACGTTGGGCCCGACCCGGAGATCCACCACAGAGGAGAGCGGGAATGCGCCGACACATGACCTACGCCAACATCGTCGCGACGATGGCGCTCGTGCTTGCGATGGGCGGCAGCGCCCTCGCGGCGAAGCACTACCTGATCACGTCGACCTCGCAGATCAAGCCGAGCGTTCTGTCTCGCCTGCGGGCCGACGGCCGCCGCGGACCCACGGGTCGCCCCGGCGCACGAGGACCACAAGGACCGGAAGGGACCTCCTCGCTGTCCGCGGCCGAAGCGTCTCAGCTGAAGGCGATGCTGCCCTACGTCCACCTGATCTCTGCGGGCATCGGCGGCAAGCCCACGGTTCAGTTCAGCGGCGTCAACGTGCAGATCGTCAACGGGACCGGTGTGACGTCCACGACGAACGGCAGCGGCAACCTCGTGATCGGATACGGCGAGACCTCCGGGGAAAGCGCCACGCCGGGAGCGCAGAGCGGGTCGCACGACCTGATCCTCGGCGAGAACCAGACCTACACGAGCTACGGCGATCTCCTGGCCGGCAACGACAACCGCGTGCTTGCGCCGTACGCCTCGATCACGGGCGGCGAAACAAACCTCGTCGAGGGATACTCGGCAATGGTCTCCGGTGGCATCGGCAACGACGCCGAAGGCAGGCTCTCGAGCGTGGCCGGAGGTGGCGAGAACATCGCACACGGACGTGAAGCATTCGCGGCAGGCGGGACGGTCAACTCTGCGGTCGGCCCCGGCTCCGTCGTGCTCGGAGGACGCCAGAACACCACGGGTGGAGTTGGCTCAGCGATCCTCGGTGGGATCGAGCAGAGCGCTGCGAATCCGTATGAAACGCTCCCATGAGCCTGTTACTAGGGGTGAGCGATGGGGCTCGAACCCACGACCGCCTGGACCACAACCAGGAGCTCTACCAACTGAGCTACGCCCACCACGTGATGCGCCGCAAAGTCTAGCGGCGCCTCGCCCGAGTAGCCCTAGCCCTCCCGCAACTCGCGTTCGGCGAGCGCGAGGCTCTCGCTCGGGGTGAGCCCGCTCGCCCGCGCGGAGACACCGCGCCACGCGGCGAGCAGCCGCGGCGCGTCGGAGCCGAGCAGGGCGCTCAGCTCACCCCGCTCGCCCGCGGACGGCGCGGGCCGCTGCGCCGGAGATTCAGGGGCGGGCTCGGCCGGCGTGGCAGCCTCGGCCGCGCGACTCGGGTAGTCGGTCGCGGCGCGCACGGTCCCCGGGCCTGTCGCCGCCAGCGGAGGTCCGCTCGGCGGGGCACCGGCGTGTCCGCCAGCGGCGGGGCTCGAAGAGGTGAGTGTCCCGTCCGCGAGCGCCTGACGTGCTTCGGCGAGCACGCGCTCGGTGACGTCGGTGCCCTCGCGCTTTGCGGTCGGCCAGCCGCGCCCCATCGAGAGCCGCTCGACGGGGATCGGGGGACCTTCGACGATCGTGATCGTCGAGTCGTAGGGGGCCCACTTCTCCTCGTCGAGTTCGACGATCTGCTCCTGCACCCAGGGGATCACGATCGCGCCGATCTGCTCCCCCGTCTGGTTGAAGCGGAGCGTGGAGCGCGGGAAGCTGCGCAGTTCGAGGTGGTACGTGGCCATCGCCGTTCGAGTCTAGGCGCGTGTGAGAAATCAGGTGGCGGCGGGCGCCGCGGCTAGCCGCGCCCGCCGGCGACGCGCGTGCCCTCCTCGGGCGCGGTGGCGGCGATCGCGGCGAGACGCTCGCGCATCACCCTCACCGCCTCCGGGCTCTCGTCGATCAGGACGTAGCGGCGCCCGAGCTGCGCTGCGGCCGCGCCGAGCGTGCCCGAGCCCGCGAAGAAGTCCAGACACCACTCTCCGGGCCTCGTGGAGGCCTGCACGATCCGGCGCAGCACGCCCTCGGGCTTCTGCGTGGGGTAGCCCGTCTTCTCCCGGCCCACGGTGGGCACGATCGTGTGCCACCAGACGTCGGTGGGGAGCTTCCCCCGCGCGGCCTTCTCCGGCGTGACGAGACCGGGGGCCATGTAGGGCTCGCGGTCGACCGCCTCGGAGTCGAAGTGATAGCGGGCAGGGTCGCGCACGTATACGAGGATCGTGTCGTGCTTGGCCGGCCAGCGCCGCCGCGTGCGCGCGCCGTAGTCGTAGGCCCAGATGATCTCGTTGAGGAAGCACTCTCGGCCGAAGATCTCATCGAGCAGCAGCTTGCAGTGATGTGCCTCGCGGTAGTCGATGTGGAAGTAGAGCGTCCCTTCCTCACCGAGCAGACGATGGGCCTCGGCGAGCCGCGGCGCGAGGAAGGAGAGGTAGTCATCGAAGGAGTCGCGGTAGCTCGAGCGCTCGAGCAGCTCGGTGCTGTAGCGGCGTCCCGCGAAGCCGGTGCGTGTCCCTTCGGGGTCACTCACCGCGCGCAGCGTGCGCCGCTCCTGGCGCCGGCCGGTGTTGAAGGGCGGATCGATGTAGACGAGCTGGAACGAGCCGTCGGCGAAGCGCGGGAGCAGCTCCAGGTTCTCGCCGAGCAGGATCTCGTCCCGCCGCGGGCTCTGCGCTGCTCCGGGCACCCCCGCAGGGTAGGGCCGCTCCCCGATGGAGCGAGCTCTGTTATTGCTGCGCGCATGAGCAGACGGGGCTGGTTGGCGTTCGCGGCGATGTCGAGCATCTGGGGCGTGCCCTACCTGTTCATCAAGATCGCGATCGACGGCGGCGCACCGCCCGCGGATGTGGCCTGGGCGCGGGTGACGATCGCGGCGGCGGTGCTGCTCGCGCTCGCCGCCCGGGCGGGCTCACTCGCACCGCTGCGCGGACGCATGCGCTGGGTGGCCGCGTACGGGCTCGTCGAGGTCGCGCTGCCCTTCCCGCTGATCGCCTTCGGGGAGCAGCGCATCCCCTCCTCGCTCGCCGCGATCCTGATCGCGGCCGTGCCGCTGATGATCGCGCTGCTCTCGCTGCGCTTCGAGGGCGCGGAGCGACCCACGCGAACGAGGATGGCCGGGCTGCTGATCGGCTTCGCGGGCGTGATCACGCTGGTGGGCGTGGACGTCTCGCAACGGCCCGGCGAGCTTCCGGGGGTGCTCGCCGTGCTCGGCGCGGCGGCGGGGTACGCGGTCGGCCCGTTGATCCTCGAGCGCCACCTCGTCGAGCTCGATCCCCGCGCGACGATGGGCGCGAGCCTCGCGGTCGCCGCGCTCGTGCTGACCCCGCTCGCCGCGCTCACCGCCCCGGGGCGGGTGCCGAGCGCGGGCGCGCTCGGCTCGATCGTCGTGCTCGCGCTGCTCTGCACGGCGCTCGCCTTCGTGATCTTCAACATGCTGATCGCGGAGGCAGGGCCCTCGCGAGCATCGGTGATCACCTACGTGAACCCGGTGGTCGCGGTCGGGCTCGGCGTCGCGCTGCTCGGCGAGCAACCCGGCGCGGGAACCGTCGCGGGGCTGCTTCTGATCCTCGCGGGCTCGTGGCTCTCGACCGGCGGCAGGCTGCCGCCGCGGCTTCTCGCGCGCCGGCGGAGCGGTCGTGCACGCCCCGCTCAGGACGCCCCTGGCTGGACTCGAACCAGCAACCCCCGGCTTAGAAGGCCGGTGCTCTATCCAGTTGAGCTACAGGGGCCCGAGCACCATCTTGGCGGCTCGCGGGGACGACCGCCGCGCGGGACCGTCCGGCCGATTTGCGGTACTTAGCCGCCCTTGATGAGAAATCTGCAAAAGTTCAGCCTGTGAGCAAGGTCGGGGATGAGCAGGAGCTGACGCGCAAGGAGCGCCGCGAGCAGGCGCGCGCGGATCGCAAAGCGGCGGAGGAAGCGGCCGCGGCGGGCGACGCGCGCCGGCGGCGGCTGACCCAGCTCGGCGGCGCGGTCGTCGTGGTGGTCGTGGCGATCGTCGTGATCCTGATCGCGACGGGCGGCGGCAGCAGCAAACACAAAATCGAAAAACCGACGACCGGTGGACCACCCCCCGAATTCGTCAAAGAGGCTTCGGCAGTGTCGAGCCTGCTCAGCGGCATCCCGCAGAGCGGGAACGTGCTCGGGTCGCCGACGGCGCCCGTGACGATGGCCTACTTCGGAGACCTCGAGTGTCCGATCTGCAGGGAATTCACGCTCGGCGCGCTGCCGAAGCTGATCCAGAACAAGGTCCGCTCGGGCCAGCTGCGGATCGAATACCGCAACCTCGAGACCGCCACGCGCGAACAGGAAACGTTCCGCACCCAGCAGTCCGCCGCGCTCGCCGCGGGCAAGCAGAACAAGGGCTGGAACTACATCGAGCTCTTCTACCACGTGCAGGGAGAAGAGGACAGCGGCTACGTCACCGAAACCTATCTCCAGAACCTGGCCGAAGCGACGCCCGGCCTGAACCTCGCGACGTGGAAAGCGGATCGCTCGAGCAACGAATGGCAGGCCAAGCTCGCGGCGGACCTGCAGGAAGCGAACAACAACGGCTTCACCGGCACGCCCTCGTTCTTGATCGGCAAGACCGGCGGCGCGATGAAGAAGCTCGAATACTCCTCGCTGGCTGACCCCTCGAGCTTCGAATCGGCAGTCGACTCACTCGCCAAGGCGTAAGCGGAGATGAGCGCACGGACGCTGCGTATCACGCTGATCGTGATGGCCGTGCTCGGGACGGGCCTCGCCGCCTACCTGACCTACATCCACTACGCCGGGATCAAGCCGCTCTGCGGGCGCAACGGGGGTTCCTGCGAGATCGTGCAGACCTCGAAGTACTCGCATCTGCTCGGCGTACCGGTCGCGACGATCGGCCTGATCGGCTACGTGCTGATCCTCGGCTCGCTGCTCGCGCCCGAAGAAGAGCGCTTCCGCTTCGCGACCGCGGCGCTCGTGCTCGGCGGCTTCGGCTTCAGCCTCTACCTCACCTACCGCGAGGTCTTCTCGCTCGAAAAGATCTGCGAGTACTGCGTCTCCAGCGCGATCCTCCTCACGCTGATGCTGCCGCTCACGATGTGGCGGTTCCTGCGCGGGGCCGACCCGCCGCGCGCCCCGGCCGCAGACACCACCGGCGCGGGCGAGCAGCCCGCTCCCGTGGGCAGCGCCTCCTGAGCGCGCCCGCGCGCGAACGCGCGTCCGCCTGACCGGCACGCAAACGGCCCCGCTGCCGCGTTGGCGGGAGATGCGGAGCTTTGGCCGTGCCAATCCGTCCAGCACCGGGCGCTCTGCCCGGGTCTGCGCTCGCCGCGGCCGAAGTGACCCTGACCATGGGCAGCGACCCGATCACCGTGCACAGCGCGAGACGTTCGCCGGCCGGCCTCAGCGAGACCCTGGGCCAGGCCGAGTCGGGCGTCCACAAGCTCTTCGAGATGACCAGCGACCTGCTCGCGACGATCTCGCTCGAGGGTCGCTTCACACTGCTGAACCCCGCCTGGGAGCAGCTGCTCGGCTGGAGCCGCGAGGAGCTGCAGTCGCGGCCGGTCACGGATTTCGTGCACCCCGACGACGCCGAGCAACTGCTCGGCCCGATGCGCGCGGGCGCGGGGAACCACCCCGAGGTCGAGAACTTCACGACGCGCTACCGGCACCGCGACGGCTCGTGGCATTGGCTGCTGTGGAGCGCGCGCCGCGACGGCGAGAGCTGGTACGCCGCGGCGAAGGACGTGACCGACCGCATGTGGCTCGAGCGCCAGGCGTTGCACGACCCGCTCACACGACTCCCCAACCGCACCCTGCTGATGGACCGTGCGCGGCAGGCGCTGACGAGGCTGCACCGCAGCGACGGCACCCTCGCGATGCTCTTCGTGGACCTCGACAAGTTCAAGGCGGTGAACGACAACCTCGGCCACGACGTGGGTGACCGTCTGCTCGTCGCGGTCTCCGAGCGGCTCGCCGAGCTGATGCGCGACACCGACACGATCGCTCGCCTCGGCGGCGACGAGTTCGTGATCCTCGCGGAGGAACTCGAGAACCAGGGCGAGGCGATGGCGCTCGCGGGCCGTGTGCTCGACTCGCTCGAGCGCCCCTTCCCGCTGGGGACGGCGGAAGTCGCGATGCTCGCGAGCGTGGGCGTGGCGACGACCAAGGACGCGACGTGCGACCCCGAGGCGATGCTTCGCGAGGCGGACCTCGCGATGTACAAGGCGAAGGGTGCGGGCGGCCGGCGCCTGGAGCTCTTCGACGACAGCCTGCGCGCGGCGATGGACACGCAGGTGGAGCTCGAGCTGCTGCTCCGCGACGCGCTCCCTCGCCAGGAGCTCGTGCTCGCCTACCAGCCGATGCTTCCGCTCACCGGCGGCCAGGCGGTGGGTATCGAGGCGCTCGTGCGCTGGCGCCCGGTGCGCGACGGCGTCCCGCAGGAGCTGCTTCCCGCGACCTTCCTCCCGCCCGCGGAGGACAGCGAGCTGATCGTGCAGATCGGCCGCTGGGTGCTGCACAACGCGTGTGCGCAGGCCGAGCGCTGGCGTCGTGCGGGGATCGTCGTACCCGTCTCGGTGAACGTCTCCGCACGCGAGCTCACCGAGCTGGACCTCGCCGAGCGCGTGCGCGAGGAGCTCGCGTACTGCCGTCTGCCCGGCCACGCGCTCTGCATCGAGGTGAGCGAGGACGCGGTGATGCGCGACCCCGAGCGCGCAGGCGAGGCACTGCGTGAGGTGAAGCGGCTCGGGGTCTCGATCGCGCTCGACAAATTCGGCGCGGCCGGCCTCTCGCTCGGGCTGCCGCGGAACATTCCGCTCGACGTGGTCAAGCTCGACCGCGAGCTGATCGGAAGCTTCGACCGCGACAAGGACCGCCGTGCGATCTTCGCCGCGACGATCGCGCTCGCCAAGGAGGCGCGTCTGACCGCGATCGCGGTGGGCATCGAGACGAACCGCCAGCTCGCCCTCGCGCGCCAGCTCGACTGCTCGATCGGGCAGGGCCACCTGCTCCAGGCTCCCTCCGCCCCGGAGGCCGTTCGCCTCAGGGACCGCAGCGGCTCGGTAACGTCCGCGCCATGGCGTCCACGGGTGCGGCTGGGCGGCGACAGCCGCCGCTGAACGAGGCGGGCCCCGCAGGGGCCGAGAAGCGTCTCGCGGCGGAGGCGGCCGCGGAGCTCGTCGAGGAGGGAATGCGCGTCGGGCTCGGCACGGGCTCGACGGTCGCCTACCTGCTGCCCGCGCTCGCTGCGCGCGGGCTCTCGGGTCTGCGCTGCGTGGCCACCTCACCCGCAACGGAGCAGGCCGCTCGCTCGCTCGGCTTGGAGGTGCTCACGCTCGACGAGACAGGCGAGCTCGACATCGCGATCGACGGCGCCGACCAGGTCGATCCGGCCGGGTGGCTGATCAAGGGTGGCGGCGGGGCGCACGTGCGCGAGAAGATCGTTGCCGCGGCCGCACGCCGCTTCGTCGTGATCGTCTCATCGGAGAAGCCCGTCGAGGTGCTCGCCTCTCCGGTCCCGCTCGAGCTGCTCGCCTTCGGTGTCGAGCGTACGCTCGCCGAGCTCGCGCCCGCGCAACTGCGCGCGCACACGCCGCCGAGCCCCGACGGCGGCCTGATCGCCGACTACCTGGGGGCGATCGGCGACCCCGCCGCCCTCGCTGCGGCGCTCGCGGCCACACCCGGCGTGATCGGGCACGGCCTCTTCGGCCCGGAGATGGTGAGCGACGTCCTGGTCGGTACGGCCGCGGGCGTCGAGCACCGGACCGGAGCGAAGGCCCGGGCCTAGCTCTCGCCGTCGAGGGGCTTGAGCTCCTCGGCGTAGGACATCGCGTGGCGTACGAGCACGCCGTCATCGCCCACGGCGTACGCGCCCATCCGCAACAGCGGCGGCGAGTAGACGTGAAGCGTGACCGCGGGGTCCTCGCCGGTGTGGCGCACGCGATGGATGTCCGAGGCGGAGAAGTGGAAGCTCTGCCCCACTTTGAAGCTGCGGTTCGCCGGCTCGCCACCTAGCGCGAGGCGCTCCTCGCGCACCGCTCCGCTGACGACCGCGACGGCTCCGGAGGAGAGGTCGTGATCGTGAAAGCCCGTGTCGTGATCGTCCATCCAGCAGATCAGCCAGGCGGTGAGGTGCTCGTCGGAGAGGAGCTCGACATAGGAGCGTTGGGTCGGATCATGGCGCACGTGCTCGATCCAGAGCTCGGGGCGCTCGGCGAGATCGGCGACGTACGCCTCCAGCTCGGGGCCGTCGAGGTCTCGTCCGCGCGGGCGCGGCACAGCGTCGAGTGCGGGACGCACGGGCGAGCGCGTGAGATCGGGCGCGGAGGCGCTCACAGCGCGGCCACTCCGGTCGGCTCGCCGAGCGCGCGCAGCGTCACCTCGGAGATCAGGTCCCAGTCGAGCACGGCCTCATCGCCGGGCGGCTCGAGCACCGGGCGGTCGGAGCCGTAGAGGATCTGCCGCGCACCCACCACGCTCTCCAGCGCGCCCGTCGCGATCGGCCCGTAAGAGGAGGTCTCGTAGAAGAGCAGCGGATCGGGCGCGAGATGGCCCGGGCCGCCACGCGCGGAGAGCCGCTCGGCCTGAAGCGGGGCGAGACCGGCGAGCATCGAGAAGATCACACGCAGTCGCGGGTGATCGGGACGGCCGACGGCCTGGAAGGCGAGCCAGGCGGCCTGCAGTCCGGCGACGTAGCGCGTGAGCGCGGGCCACCACAGCGGCTCGGCGAGCGAGCCGCTCTCCCCGCCCGCGACCGGCGTGTCGAGACCCGGGCCGGGATGGACGAAGAGCGGCGCGCCGCGCGCCTCGAGGCGATCGAGCACGGGCCGCAGCGCGAGCAGCTCATCGACCCCGGCGAGTGCGCCCGCGGGCAACGAGATTCCCACGCAGCCGCGGTCGAGCGCGCGATCCACGTCGGCGGGCTCCGGACGGTCCAGCGCGATCGCACCCCACACGCCGAACGGACCCGCGGCCGCGAGGGCGCCCTCGTGGTAGGCGTCGAGCAGCGGCAGAGCCTGGTCACGGCAGAGACGCTCGATCCCGATCGGGCTCGACAGGCAGAGCAGCGCGCGCTCGAGCCCGTCGCGCTCCACGAGCGCGGCGCGCCGTCCGGGCTCCTCGCCCACGCGGTCGATCACGTAGGGACGCTCCCCTGCCAGGTAGAGCACGGTCAGCCCACGCTCGATCCGCACGAACGGAAGCTCGCGCCGGCTCGCCAGCTCTTCGACGAGCGGCTCGCTCCACAGGTGCTGGTGGACATCGGTTCTCATCGTGCGCACGGATAATAACATGTTTGTCGATCGGGTTTATGAGCTTTATGCCCGTGCGCCGGTTATCGACCCGCCTGCGGCGGGACTTTAGGGCGATCTGCTTCCCCTCTCCTCTCCTGCTGACGCGCCCGCCGCGCCGAGCTCCCGGCGCACCCACGCGCCCCGGCGACTAGGCGGCGAGGGCGCCGCGAATCGCAGCCGCGGCGGCCTCGATCTCGGCGCGGGCCGGAGCCTCGTCGCGCTCGAACATCGCCGCCTGCAGATGAGGTCCGAGGAGTCCCCCGAGCCGCCCGGCGCCGACGGGCTGGAGCACCCAGTGGATGTGCACCGGAACCCCACCGGAGTGCGACCAGAGGGTGACGTAGACCTGTTCGGGGTCGAACTCGTGCGCGATCGCGGCGCTCACACGCTGAAGCAGCGGGCCGAGCTCGACGGCCTCCTCCTCGTCGAGCTCTGAGACGTGGAGCACATGGCGCCTGGGCTTGACGATCATCGTCCCGGCGCCGAGCGGGCCGACGCAGTGCTCCACGAGCCACGAGCGCGTCTCGGCCACACGCCCACCGGGGAGCTCGCGCCTGCCGTCGGCGAGCTCGCATGCGAGACAGTCCTCCACACGGGGAGCGTAGAGGGCGCGTTGTTGCGCGGTGAGCCGGTGCCGTGTGTGATCGCGCGGGCGGCGCGCGCGCACGGCGGCCGTGGGATGATCCGCATGTGAGCGACAAGGACGAAACGCTCGCGAGCCGCCCCGTGGAGCGAATCAAATGGCTCCAAGACGTGGCCCGCCACGACTACGCCGCCGCCGAGGCCTACCTCTCGTTGAAGCTCGATGACGAGGCGGTGCACAAGCTCGTCAAGAAGCTGCGCAAGGCCTCGCTCTCGAAACGGCGTGCCAACGACATTCTCCGCGCCGCGGGCCTGAGCGCGGCGCCGCTGGAAGATCCGGGTGTGGTCAAAGACCTGATCAAGGTCATCGAGGGCAAGCGCCTGAGCCCCGTGCTCGTGGTGAGCGGGAAGGACGGGGCGGACATCGCCGACGGCTATCACCGCGTGTCGCTCGTCTACCGCATCGACCCCTACGGCGAAGTCCCGCTCAAGATCGCCTGACCTCGCTCGGCTGGTCGCGCTCCGACCCTGGCGTGCTCACACCGAGGTCCCCCGACCCCGCGCGGCGGGAGACCGCGTCCCCGCCGGCTCCGCGCAGAACGAATGCGCATCCCACCGCGATCAACGCGCCTGCGAGCGGGCCGAGAACGTAGACCCAGTAGCTGCTGAAATCGCCACTGACGAGGGCGGGCCCGAAGGAGCGAGCGGGATTCATGGAGGTGCCGCTCACCGGGGCCGACCAGAGACCGGCGAGAGCGATGTAGCCGCCGACGCCGAGGGCAGCTATCGCGCCCACGTTCTGCGCGGCGGAGGCGGTGCCGAGGATCACGCTGACGAGCGTGCCCGTGAGCGCGACCTCCATCAGCAGCGCCTGCCAGCTCGCGTACCCGTGACCGGGGAGCGTGGCGCCGAGGTGCTGCACGTCGCCGAAGACCGCGTAGAGGAAGAGGCAGGCAAGGCTCGCGCCGGCGAGCTGGACAGCCACGTAGCCCGGCAGACGCTTCCAGGGGAAGTCGCCGCGGAGGGCGAACGCGAGCGAGACCACAGGGTTCAGGTGCGCACCCGAAACCGCGCCCATGAAGAGGATGATCGCCATGACCATGAGCCCGGGTGCGACGACGGCCGCGGCGAGGCTGATCTGCCCCTTGGCGTGGAGGAGCCCGCCACCCGCGGCGACGAGCACGAGCATGAACGTGCCGAGCAGCTCCGAGAAGAGCCTTCGCCACTCGAGGCTCGGATCGTCGAACTCCGCCTTGGAGCCGAACTCGAGCGCGAGCAGGTGTCGTGTCCGTGGACCGAACGATCCGGGAGCGACCTCCCACTCCTCGACGCGCTGATCGGGCACCACCTCAACGTACAGGGCTTCCATATCCTGCGAGGCGGTCGTGTCCGCGCTCGATGACTCCCAGGCGATCCGCGCATTCGAGTCGGTGGACGTCGAGCTGCCACCCGGACTGGAGATCAGATGGCTCGGGGTCTCGGGCTACACGCTCACCTACGAGGGCGCGACGCTCTACATAGACCCGTACGTCTCCAGAGTCCCGCTGCGCTCGTTGCTGCTGCGCCGCAAAGCGCTCCCCGACGCGGCGATGCTCGATGCGTACGCGGGCGCGCCCGGGAAGGTCCTCGCGATCCTCGTGGGACACACGCACTTCGATCACGCGGTCGATGCGCCCGCGATCGCCGCGCGCCACCGAGCACCCGCCTACGGATCGAGCTCGCTCGCGCACCTGATGTCCCTGCACGGGCTGGGCGCGCTCGCGGTCGAGGTCGAGCCGCACCGCCGCTACGAGCTGGGACCGTTCCTCGTCACCTTCGTCCCCAGCCGTCACTCCAAGCTGCTGCTCGGGCGCAAGGTCCCGATGGACGGACCGCTCACCTGCGATGCGCTCGACGGGCTCGTCCCGACGGCCTACCGCTGCGGGCCGGTCTACGGCATCCGTCTGGAGGTCGCGGGCATCTCGCTCTACCACCAGGGGAGCGCGGACCTCGACGACGACGAGCTGCGCCACGACCCGGTCGACGTGTTCCTCGCAGGGGTCGCGGGACGCGAGGTGACGCCGCGCTATTGGGAGCGCGTGCTCCCCCGGCTCGATCCACGCGTGATCGTGCCCACCCATTACGACGACTTCTTCGTGCCGCTCGGCGGCCCCGAGCGCTTCGTGCGCAACGTCGACCTCGCCGGGCTCCACGACGAGATCGCCGCCGCGTCGAGCGACGCCACGCTCGCGGCGCTGCGACGAGTGGATGCGACGCGCTGAGAGCGCGACGGTGAAAGTCGCCCGAGTTGCGACGCCCCTGTAGGGGTAACACCCTCGACGTGCCTCGCCCCGCCACCACCCGCGAGCAGGCGAGGTCGGGGGCCCTCGCGGCGGCCGGCCTGGCGGCGCTGCTCGGCCTGACAAGCGCGGTCACGAACATCCATCAGGCGTGGTGGACCGGCCTGCGGATCGGTCTCGCCGTGGTCTTCGTCATCTTCGGCTTGGCCTGGCTCGACCTCGCGCGTCGCGACCGCCATCGCAGGCGACGCGGGCGATCCTGATCTCGTACGCGCCCACGCGCTGAGCCGGGTCTGGCTCCAGCGCGCCGGGATATGGCTCACCGGAGTCGAGCGGGGGACCGAGGAGTCGAACCTCGCGTTGCGGTTTTGGAGACCACCGTGTTACCGATACACCAGTCCCCCGGGGACGGGGGATTGTAAGGGGTGGCCCTGGCGATCGGCCCCCGAGCAGTCAGTTTGCAGCCCTTTTCGGTGCGAACACGCTCGGGTAACCTCCGTCGCTCCACGCTGACCGTTCGGGCCGGCAGGGGGCTGCCAAGGAGGGCAGACTGATCCACAAGCGCATCAGCGGCGCGATCGCGCTCGCCGGCAGCATCTTCCTTCTCGCACTCGCGGGATCGGCCTCCGCTGCGGGCATCACCAACTCTTCTGATGACCTGCGCACGGGCTGGTACCCCAGCGAATCCGCGATCACCCCGGGGCTCGTCACGGGCGGCACCTTCGGGCAGGAGTGGTCGGCGAAAGTCGAAGGCCAGGTCTACGCGCAGCCGCTGCTCGACGGCAACACCGTGCTCGTCGCGACCGAGCAGGACAAGGTCTACGGTCTGCAGGCCGAAACGGGGGCGCAGCAGTGGGTGAAAAGCCTCGGCACCGCATGGCAGTCATCTGAAATCAGCTGCGGCGATCTCGCCCCCACGATCGGCGCCACCGCCACGCCCGTGATCGACCCCGCGACGAACGTCGCCTACATGACCCACAAGTCCTACGTCTCGGGCAGCTCGGGCCCGGTGCGCTGGTACATGGATGCGATCGAAATGACAACCGGCGCGGAGAAGCCCGGTTTCCCCGTCGAACTCTCCGGCACCGCGCAGAACGCGCCGGGCGTGAGCTTCAGCGCGAAGACCGAGCTGCAGCGCCCGGGGCTTCTGCTGCTCGAAGGCGTGGTCTACGCGGGCTTCGGCTCGGACTGCGACGTCCCTCCGTTCCAGGGCTGGGTCTTCGGCGTGAGCGAGAGCGGGGTTCTCAAGTCGCGCTGGACCACCGAAACGGCGAGCTCGGGCGGCGGCATCTGGCAGTCCGGAGCCGGTCTCACCTCCGACGGCCCGGGCACGCTGCTGCTCGCGACGGGCAACGGCGATACCCCTGCCGTGCCCACGCCCGGCTCCGAACCGCCCGGCACGCTCGGGGAGGCGGTGGTTCGCCTGCGCGTACAGCCCGACGGCACGCTCAAGGCGACGGACTTCTTCGCGCCCTTCGACGCGGCGACGCTCGCCTCGTGGGACGCGGACTTCGGCTCCGGCGGGGTCACGGGTCTGCCGAGCGAATACTTCGGCACTCCCGCGATCCCCCACCTCGCCGTGATCGTGGGCAAGGACGGCTACGTCTACCTGCTCAACCGAGACAACCTCGGCGGGATCGGGGAGGGACCGGGCGGCTCCGATCGCGTGGTGCAGCGGCTCGGCCCCTACGGCGGGGTCTGGTCGCGCCCGGGAGTCTGGCCCGGCGAAGGAGGCTGGATCTACATCCCCACCGCCTCGAACGGCACAACCGCCGCGGGCTCCTCGGGCAACCTGCGCGTCTACAGCTACGGCCTCTCAGGCGAAGGCACGCCGGCGCTCTCGCTCGCGGCGACCTCCAAAGATGCGTTCGGCTTCTCCTCGGGTGCGCCCGTGATCACCTCTCAGGGCACCAAATCCGGCTCGGCGCTGGTCTGGATGGAGTGGGCGCCGAACGGGACCGGCGTGGGCGCCCAGCTGCGGGCATACGCGCCGACCCCCTCGGACGGCGAACCAGTGCTGCTCTGGAGCGCGCCGATCGGCACCTCATCGAAGTTCGCCACCCCCGGCGTGGGCGGCGGGCGCCTGTACGTGGGCACGCGCGACGGCCACGTGCTCGCCTTCGGCGCGCCCGTCACCTCGACGCTCAGCGGCGAACCCACGGAATTCCCCGCAACCACGCTGGGCAGCCAGAGCACGAAGACCGCGACGCTCACGGCCAACCGGGAAGTGAGCGTGACGAAACTCGGCTCGAGCTCCGCGCAGTTCCTTATCGGCGAAACCACCCCAGCGCTCCCCGCGACCCTCAAAGCGGGAGAAAAGCTGAAGGTGGCGGTTACGTTCGCACCCACCGAAGCGGGTCCGCAGGCGGCCACCCTGACCGCGACCACGAGCACCGGTGAGACACTGCCCTTCTCGCTCTCGGGAATCGGCCAGGCCTCCGGCCCCAAGCTCGAAGCCGCCCCCACCGTGCTCACCTTCGGCGGTACCACGATCGGCGGGCACCTCTCGGGCACCGCGAGCTTCCGCAACGTCGGCGCCTCCGCCCTGAAGATCGAATCCGTCCTGCTTCCCGACTCGCCCTTCACGATCACCGGAGCGCCCGCGAAGGGCGCCGAACTCGCCGCCGGACACTCGATCACGATCCCGGTCGAATTCAGCCCGACCGAAACGGGCAGCTTCGAATCCGCGATCCTCGTGAAGAGCACGGGCGGTGAAGAACAGGTCCGCCTGACGGGCTCCGCCGCCACACCCGGCGTCCTCTCTATCGCGCCGGAATCCAGCTCTTTCGGCCACGTCCCCGTCGGCGGCGAAGCGACGCGCTCCTTCACGGTCGCGAACACCGGCGGCTCGGGGATCACGATCTTCAAGTCCAAGCCACCAACCGAAGGCCCCTTCACAGCGACCAGCTCGCTGCCGGAGGACACCACGATCTCCCCTGGCGAAGTTCTCACCGAGACCGTGCGCTTCGCGCCGAGCACGACCGGCGCGGCGAGCGCCACGTGGCTGATCAACGGCGAAGGTTCGAGCGCCGTTCACGAAGTCTCCTTCAGCGGCGTGGGAGGCGAAGCCGAACCCCTCTCGCCCCCGCCGCCCTCGACGATCATCACCCCGCCCGGCCCCGGTACGGGCTCCGTGCTCGGCTTCCGCGCGAGCGCCTTCGGCGCTCTGCTCACGAGCGCTTCGCTGCGCGCCGCGAGCTCGGGTACGGTCCCCGCCCGCCTGCGCTGCCCGCTGCAGGCCGTCAGCTGCACGGGCACGATCACGCTGCGCACCGCTCGCCCCGTACGCCTCGAGGCGCGTGAACGACGAGCGCTGGTGCGGACTCTCGCCACCGCCTCCTTCAAACTCGCAGGGGGCCACAGCCGCACGCTCCTCCTGCACATCGCCAAAGCGCTGCGGGGGCTGCTCGCGCATGCGCGAACCACGCCCCTGATCGTCACCCTCCGCACGCGCGACGCCAACGGCGCAACGAGCGTGCTGCACAGCTCCGCGCGCCTCAGCGCACCCGCGCGCTTCACCGGCGGCTGAGCCCCCACCCGCGCTCGCGGGACAGCCTGTCCCCTGCTCTCAAGGGCCGCCTAACGGCGCCGCTCTCCGCTCAAGCACCGCGTGGCCGCTGCCGAGAAGTCATTAGGTCTGGAGCCACTTGTAACAATGCGCATTTTCTCCAAGAGGACGTCGGGTTGGCAGCGGTCGCGGCCCGCTGCGCTCTGCGCTCTGCGCGCACGGCTCGACGCCGCACGCGCGGACGGCGAGCAGGGCTTTCTGCTGATCGAGGTGATGGTCAGCGCGATGCTCGTCGCGTTGATCGCGGTGGGCACATTCAGCGCCTTCGACGTGAGCGGGCGCGTGACCGCCGACGAGCGCGCCCACCTGCAGGCGACCGCGCTCGCCGAGCAGGACCAAGAACGCCTGCGTGGCCTCGGCACCGAAGAACTGGCGAGCCTCAACGAATCGAAAACCGTCACGGAGCAGGAAGTCGAATACACCGTCACCTCGAAGTCGCAGTTCGTCTCAGACAAAGCGGGGACGTCGAGCTGCGCGTCCGCGGGCGCGAGCGCGGACTACTACGAAACCACCTCGGAAGTCACCTGGGCGAGCTTGAAGAACCGCCCGAAGATCGTCGAGACCGGGATCGTCGCGCCGCCCGCCGGAGGCGAGCTCACGGTCACGATCAACGACGGCCGTGGCGGCAAGGTGCCGGGGATGCTGATCAGCGGCACCGGGCCACAGAGCTTCTCGGGCACCACCGGGAGCAACGGCTGCCTGATCTTCGGACCGCTCGAAGAAGGCGCCTACACGGTTCACGCCACCCAGGCCGGCTACGTGAACTTCAACGGCGAATCGGACATCCCCGAAAGCGAACGCGCGCTCTCGATGACCGCGCAGACGACCTCCAACAAGGAATGGGCGTTCAACAAACCCGGCCTGATCAAAGCGACGCTCGAAACGCGACCGACCTCAATCGGCGGCACCGCGCAGGCGATGAACGTGGTGGCCACCGAACCCACCGGTCTGTCCGCGTGGGGCGGCTACCGCACGTTGATCCTCGCCGCGAACGAAACCGCCTACCTGACGAGCAACATCACCTCGCCGCAGACCTTCTTCCCTTTCCAGAACGGCTACGCGAAGGTCTACGCGGGGAGCTGCCTGGCGAACGACCCGACGAAATGGGGCATCGCCGCGACCGAAGTGCCGAAGGTCCAGGTCGAACCCGGGGCCACCGGGATCCCCGCGAAATCGCTGATCGAGCCGGCGATGGTGCTGCTCGCCTACACCGGCTCGGGCACCAGCTCCAAGGGCTCGCTCGTGGCGAGCCCGGAAATCTACATCACCGAGGCCGACGGCTCGGAATGCAGCGAATCGAAGATGAAAATGAAAACCGTCGCGAGCCCGGCCACGACCAAAGGCGATCTCGAAAGCCCGGGGCTGCCGTTCGGCAAGTACACCGTCTGCCTGCAGTACCTGAAAAGCACGACGAAATACCACATCACCAAAACGATTGAAAACAAGAGCATCACCGCGCCTCCGAAAGAAGAATTCTTCGAGACGGGCAGCTCCGCGACGACGGGGACGTGTTGATGCGCAGGGGCGCCCGCATCCGCGAGGAGTCCGGCGTGACGCTGGTCGAGGCGCTCGTCGCGCTCGTCGTCTCGATCGTCGTCGCGCTCGCGATCTTCGCGATGATCGATTTCGCCTTTCGCCAGACCAACAACGTCGCCGAACGCGTGAGCGCGAACCAGCGCGGCCGCAGTGCGCTGGAAACGATCGCCTCGCGCCTTCACTCCAGCTGCGTCTCGGTCGGCGCCTACCCCGTGCGCGCTGAAAGCAGCGGCAACGAACTTCGCGTGTGGAGCGTCGAAGGCACCTCGGCGATCTTCACCTCGATGACCGAACACCGCATCTTCCTCGAAGGGACCACGCTGTATGACTCGAGCTACGCGAGCAGCGGAGGCACCGCTCCGAACTGGACCTTCCCCTCCAGCGGCACCAAGCGCGTTCTGCTCACGAACGTGAGCCAGTCCGGTTCGGAACCGATCTTCAAGTACTTCAAGTATGGGGCCGAAGGCGAACTGTCCGGCACCGCCCAGAGCGTGCCGCTCGAAAAAACGGAAGCCGAACGAACGGCGGCCGTCCAGATCACGTTCATCGCAGGCCCTGAATCGGTGACCACCAAACTCGGACACACCCGCAGCGTCGAACTCACCGACACGGTGCTGCTGCGCTTCGACCCCTCCTCGACCTCGGGTCAGAACACGCCGTGCTCCTGACACGCACGATCTCCGCGCTGCGCCGCCGCCTCGCTGCTGAGGAGGGTTTCACGATGCTGCTCGTGGTCGCCGCGCTGCTGATCTCCTCGCTGCTCGTCACCGCCGCACTGGTCGCCGCCGAAAGCGACACGGTCCTCTCCCACCGCGACACGGCCTACAAGAAGGCCTACCACGCCGCGCAGGCCGGGATCGACAACTACCTCTTCCACCTCAACCGCAACACGAGCTACTGGGAACAGTGCACCAGCGGCACGGAAGCGAAAGAAAACAAAGCGCTCAACCAGGCGGGCTCGACGACCAAGAAGGCCGCCGTGCCAGGCTCCGGCGAAGAGGAATACGCGATCCAGCTGCTGCCCGCGTCGACCTCGAAAAAGACGGAATGCGTCCCGACGGAAGCGGCGCAGACGATGATCGAGCAGGGCAACGAAGCGGGCGGCTCGTTCCGCATCGAGTCGACGGGCTACTCGGGCCCGAAAGCGGCCTGCGAAAAAAACCTCACGAGCTGCGCGAAGCGCACGCTCGTCGCGAGCTTCTCCAACTCGGGCTTCCTCAACTACATCTACTACACGAAGTACGAGACGCCCGATCCGAACACCTACACACCGGCGAAACCCGAATGCGCGGCCTTCCGCGCCGCACGGGAAGCGCTGCGCGCGGGCTGCGAAAACATCGACTTCGTCGAAGGCGACAAAATCAAGGGTCCGATCCACACCGAAGACACGGCGCAGGTCTGCAAAAAACCGACCTTCGGCCGCAGCGCGAGCGACGTGATCGAATTCGGCGCGAGAGGCACGACGCCGACCCCGGCCAAAGGCTGGGTGAGCGACTCGGGCTGCACGGGCAACGGCGTCAACATGGTCGGCACAGAAGTCGCACCGGCGAAAGTCAAGGAAGTCCAGGCGCCACCGACGAACGAATCGCTGAAAACGATCGCCGGGCTCAGCTACAAAGGCAAGACCACGATCGTGCTCAAAGGCACGACGATGGAAGTGACGAACAACGGCAAAGTCGAAAAAACCGTCGCCTGGCCGTCGAACGGCGTCATCTACGTCTCGAACACGTCATGTGGCGTCACGCAGTACACGCCCTTCAACCCGACCTACAGCGGCGACACCGGCTGCGGCAACGTCTACGTCTCGGGCAGCTATGAAAAATCGCTGACGATCGCGGCCGAAAACGACGTCGTGATCACGGGCAACCTCAAGCCGCCGGTGAACACGGAAGGCATCCCCACGACCGGCGCGGTGCTCGGCCTGATCTCGAACAACTTCGTCCGCATCTACCACCCGCTGGAAGGCAGCCGAGAAGCGGAAAAGGGACAGTGCAACGTCGGTCGCGGCGCGGAAGTGAACAACACCTCCGAAGACCTCACGAACCCCGAAATCTACGCCGCGATCCTCGCGCTCAACCACTCCTTCATCGTCGACAACTACGACTGCCCGAGCGGCGAACCGCTCGGCACTCTCAAGGTCTTCGGAGCGATCGCGCAGAAGTTCCGCGGGACCGTGGGCACCAACAACAACGGCACGATCACCACGGGCTACCTGAAGAACTACGAATACGACGACCGCCTCGCCTACGAGTCGCCCCCCTACTTCCTCAACCCCGTAAAGGCCGCCTGGAAGATCCGCCGCGAGACGCTCGCCAAGAGCCCCTGAGCGGGGCTCGCTTCCCGGCTTCGCGCCGTGGCCGCGCTTCAGCCGCCGTCGCGCCGTCGGTGCTTGGGCTTCTTCTTCTTCGGCGCCGGCGCGACCGTGACCAGCGCGGCGCTCGCGGGCGCCAGGTGCATCGTGAGCACGCCGCCGCGCACAGGCGCGGATTCGATGTGTGCGGGCGGGCTCCAGCTGCCGTCGGAGGCGACCGCGCGTCCAGCGAGCCGAGTGCCCTCGGTAGCGGCGAGCGAGCTCCCTGTGAGACGCAGGACGCGGGCGGCGCCGAGCCCCGGGCCCAGCGGGACACGCAGCGCGAGCGTGCTCGACCCGGGTGGTTCGTCGTCGACGAGCAGCAGCTTGCGTGTTCTTCCCACCCCCGCGAAACCGTAGGCGGCGAGGTTCGGGGAGCCGGGCGAGGAGATCGTCGTGGCGAGCGGGCGGTAGCCGATCAGCGAGCTCGTGAGCAGCAGCGCGTACCAATCGGGCTCCGCGCGCATCCGTCCCGCGGCGAGCGCGGCGAGGTCGGGGGCGCAGAGCGGCGTGTACCCGGCGCAGTTCGTCGGGTTGCCCTGCAGGTTCACCCCCACCGTCCCCGCGGCCATCGCCTGCCCGATGTATCCCGCCGCCCAGAGCGAGGAGGCGAAGGTGTCGCTGATCCCCGCCACACCGCCGCACGAGACGGAGTTGGTCTCATCGACGCGGAACGGGAGGTTCAGCGGGCGCGAGACGGAGAGGTAGGTTTCGAGCGAGTGCGCCTCGCGCCCGCGGCCCGCCGCGCTGAGCAGCGTGGCGATCGTGGGCGGCGGCGTGGAGGCACAGCCGAGCGGGTAGTGGTGACCGGTGAGCAGCGCGGGCGTCTGCGAGACCGCCTCCGCGTATCCCCATTCGGGGAAGACCCCGGAGCCCGAGACGTCCGGCCCGGCGGTGGGTACGCCCGGGGCGAGCGTGGCGATCGCTTCGCGGTACGCGCTCACCTGTTCCTCATAGCCCTGTGCGATCCAGGGCAGCGCGCGGAAGCCGTGGCGGCCGTAGGCGTCGGGCTCGTTGCCGATCTCGACCGCGGCTAGGTAGGGCCCGAGCGCCGCATGAGCTGCGGCGACCTCACGCGCGGCAGCCTGCGGTTCGTAGTGCGCGAGTCCCACGGTGAGCAGTACCTGCCAGCCGCTGCGTCGGGCGAGCACGCCGAGTGCGTGCATCTGGGCGGGCCCGATCGTGCTCGTCGCCCAGACGGGCCGCGGCGTTGCGGAGTCCGTCCAAGCCACGTTCTGGTCGGCGGTGATCCCACCGAAGCGCAGCAGCCCGGGACCGAGCGAGCGCAGCAGCTCGATCAGATCCCCGCGCGTCGCGAGCCGGCCGATCTGGTCGATCGCCTCCGCCTCGAAGGAGAGCCCGAGAAAGCGCGCGGGCACGGGTCTTCCGGGGGCGGAGGTGCTGAGCGTGACTTCGACGGGCAGGGCGAGCGGCGGAGGGGGTTCGGCGGGGGTCGAGGGCGTGGGTTCGCCACCCCCCGCTTCGCTCGAGGCGGGCGCCTGCGCCGCGCCCGTTCCCGGAGCTTCGGCGGCCCCCGCGGCGCCGGCCGAGCAGGCGAGGACCATCGCGGCGGCGGCGAGGGTCGCTCTGAGCTGTGATCTGCGCGCGAGCATGCGGGGGTGCCCGCGCCGGAGCACGACGGGCACGAACATCAAACCGGATCGCGCGCGGAAGTCTCGCCGCTCAGGCGCGAATGCCCGCCATGGCGTTGCCCGCGTCGAGCAGCTCGACCGCGAGCGCCGACCAGGCGAAGTCCCGCGCGCCCATCCCGCGCCCGTCGAACGGGTCGTAGAACTCTCTCAGTCCTTCGCGCTCGACTGCTTCCGTGAGCACCCGCGCGAGGATCGCCGCCTGCTCCTCGTATCCGAGGCGAACCATCCCGCGCCACACCAGCCAGGCGGTGTTGATCCAGGTCGGCCCCCGCCAGTACCGCCGCAGGCCACTGAAGTGCTCATCGAGTGAGAACGAGGGCTCTGAGAGCGCAACCGAGGGCGGCGAGACGGCCGCCCAGAAGCGGCTCCGATCGAACAGGTGCTGGGCGAGCCGGTGCCCGATCTCCTCCGGCAGGTCGGGCAGCGCGAGCGGCGTGAGCGCCGCGATCGTGATCGGGATCCGCTCGTCGATTGCGGGCTCCACGGCGGGCAGGAACAGCCCGCTCTGCTGCTCGTAGCAGCGCGCGATCAACGCGGGAGTGATCGAGGGCAGGCCCAGCGCGAGCCGCGAGAGGCCGTGAAGCACGTTCGTGAGCACCTCGCACACGACCGGCCCGCCGTCGTCGCGCACCGCCTCGATCCGGAAGCCGCGCTCGCGGTTGCGGTGCACGAGCTCGGCGAAACCGGGCAACCCCTGCGCCTCGTGGCGCCAGATCGGATCGAACTGCGGCGAGGCGTCCAGCCCGGACTCGTCGGGCTGGAGCAGCCAGAGCAGCCCGTCCCCCGCGAGGTCACGCTCAGCCGTGACCGCCCTGTGGTGAGCAAGGATCCGAGGGTCGAGCGCCGGGTCACCGACCGCGATCCGCCATGCGAACGCCAGCGCGGGGGGCTGGATCGTCGCGGTCATGAAGTCGTCGCGGTGGATCACGTTGTAGAACAGGCGCCGCGGGCCGCGCACCGGGTGCTCCCAGAAGATCGTGTGGCCGATGAACCCATCGGGCCGCGCCGCGGCGAGCAGCGACTCGAGCTCGGCGCGAGAACGCGCCGGGTCGAAGTGGCGCCACGCGATCGCGGCGAAGCACGAGTCCCAGTACCACTGCCAGCGGTAGCGCCCGGGGCTCGGGCGTGTGTAGGCGAACCGAACGCCCGCGCGCTCACCCTGCACCCAGTTGCCCTCCAGCACCCGGTGGGAGCGCTCGGCGAGCCCGGTCATGGACTCGCGCTCTGAGCTCACGTGCGCAGGGTCGCAGATGCGAGGAGGACCCGATCGGCACGGGTCGATGCGGGCGAAGGGACTCGAACCCCCAAGGGCCAAAGGCCCACCGGCTCCTAAGGCCGGCGTGTCTACCAGTTCCACCACACCCGCGGGCGGAGTGCAAGCCTAGCCCCGGCCGCCCGAGAGCGCCCACGGAACCCGCTCCAGCGGGTATCTTCAGGAGGCGGATGTCGACTGAAGAGCAGCAGGATCGCCCCGCCGGGACGATCATCACGCACCCGAACCGGGACAAGCCCGTCGTGCAGGCCACGCGCGCGACGGTGATCGTGCTGCTGCTCGCGAGCGCCGCACTCGTTCTGATCGTGACGATCGGAGGCTGGGGTGTGCTGCAGGGCATGACACCCGTGTCGATCCTCTACGTGATCGTCGACCTCACGCTCGCCTTCTACGCCGCGCGCTGGAACCGGGGCGTGCTCCCCGTCGCAGCCGCACTGGCGGTGCTGCTCGCGATCTTCGCGCTCGTCGCGGGGCCGGCGTGGTTCAGCCGCGACAAGTCCGGCTATGAACAGCCCGCGATCGACGCGGGTGTGCTCGGGCTCCTCACGCTGTTGATCGTGCCCGTTCAGATCCTGCTCGTCGCCTTCTCGATGCGCGGCTTCCAGCAGGGCTGGAACGTGGAGCTCGAACGGCGCCCCGCGCCGGGCCAGACCGGCGGCTACGTCGACGCGCCGCCCCAACCCGCCTGAGCGGCGGGGTATGCTCGGCGCGATCGAGCGGCTCGCGGCGGTGGCGGAACGGTAGACGCGGGGCCCTCAAAAGGCCCTGTCCGAAAGGGCGTGTGGGTTCGATTCCCACCCGCCGCATGCGATCAGCACACGCCGGGCGTGCCGGAGCCTCGGGCCGCTCAGCCCTGCACGAGGGCGAGCAGTTCCTCAGCGAGTCCCACGCGCGCGGCGAGCATCCCCCAGGGCAGCCCGTCGCGCTCGGGGAGCTCGGCGATGCTCAGCCCCGCGCTTTCGCAGACGAGCGCTCCCGCCGCGACGTCCCACTCCTTGACGCTGCGCTCGAAGTACGCGTCGTAGCGCCCGGCCGCGGTCCAGCAGAGGTCGAGCGCCGCACTGCCGAAGCGGCGCACGTCCCGCACGCGCGGGATCAGCCGCGCGAGCACCTCCGCCTGCGCGGTGCGCACGCGGGAGTCGTAGGCGAGTCCGGTCGCGACCATCGCCGTCGCGAGCCCGTCCGACTCGGCGCCCTCGCCCGCGGGATCGATCGTCCGGCCGTGCAGATCATTCGCGCCCGCCGGTCCGAGCAGCGTCGCGGGTCCGCCGCGGGTGGCGGTGAAGAGCTCCTCGCGGTTCGGGTCATAGACCGCGCCCGCGATCGTTCCGTCCGCGTCGGCGACCGCGACGCTCACCGACCACTGAGGGATCCCGAAGAGGAAGTTGACCGTCCCGTCGAGCGGATCGACGATCCAGCGCAGCCCGCTCGTGCCGGGCTCGCTCTCCCCCTCCTCCTCGCCGAGGAACCCGTCCTCCGGGCGGCGCTCGGCGAGCAGCGAGCGGATCGCGCGTTGCGATGCGACGTCGGCCTCGCTGACGAGGTCCGTGGGCGTGCTCTTGCTCTCCACGGTTCGCTCGCTGCCACGAGCGGCGCGTTCGGCGAGCAGGCCGCCAGCGAGCCGTGCGGACTCGACCGCGAGCTCGAGCAGCGCGGAGGCCTCGCTCACGCGAAGCCGGGCGGCAGGCGATCCGCCCACGGGCGCTCAGCCTCGAGCTGGGCGGCGAGCGCGAGCAGCGCTCCCTCGCTCCCCGGCCGCGAGACGATCTGCACGCTCAGCGGCAGGCCCTCGGTCGAGAAGCCCGCGGGTACCGAGGCGGCCGGCTGGCCCGTCAGGTTCCAGATCCCGTTGTAGGGGACCCAGCCCGCGACCGTGTTCAACGTCCACAGCGCTCCTCTCCCCTGGAGTGCGCCGATCGGGGGAGCGAGCGCGGCCACGGCGGGTGTGATCAGGAAGTCGAACTCCTCCAGCACCGCGTTGATCCGCGTGCTGAGCTGCTGCTCGCCCGCGAAGGAGCGCTCGATGAAGCTCTGCGGGATCAGACCGCCGATCCGCGCGAAGGAGCGGGTGCGCCGTTCGAGGCGCTCGGGGTGCTCGAGCGCGGCGACGTCGTCGTGGCCGCCTCGCATGTAGCGCGCGATCACCTGCGGGATCGCGTCGTTGCCGTAGTCGGGATCGCGCTCGGCGACCTCGTGGCCGAGCGAGCGCAGCAGCTCGACGGTCTCCTGCAGCGCGCGCGCCTCCTGCGGGTCTAGCTTCGCGAGCACGATCCCGGGGAACTTCGTCGAGAACGCGATGCGCAACCTGCCCGGACGGCTGGCCGCGGCCTGCACGTAGGGCACCTCGGGGGGCGCGGGCCGGTCGAGATCGAGCTCGGAGGAGCCCGAGGCTACGTCGTGGAAGAGCGCGGTGTCCGCCACGCGGCGCGTGAGCACGCCGTTGACCGACATGCCGTGCCACGCGCGCGGACGCGGGGCCATCGAGACTCGCCCGCGTTGAGGCTTCAGCCCGAGCAGTCCGCACCACGCTGCAGGGATGCGGATCGAGCCTGCGCCGTCGGAGCCGAGCGCCGCGCCGACGAGTCCTGCCGCGACCGCCGCGCCGCTGCCCCCACTCGACCCTCCGGGGGTGCGCTGCGTGTCCCAGGGGTTGCGCGTGACCCCGTAGGTCGCTGTCTCCGTGAAGGGCCAGAGCGTCATCTCGGGGACGTTCGTCTTGCCGATGATCACCGCGCCCGCCTCGCGCAGGCGCCGGACCACCTCGGCGTCAGCCGCCACAGGGCGCTCCTTCGCCCCCGTGCCGTGCGCGGTCAGCTCTCCCGCCACGTCGATGTCGTCCTTGACCGCGATCGGCACGCCGAGCAGCGGCCGCGAGGCGCCGGCCGTGCGGCGGCTGTCGGCCTGGCTCGCCTCCATCAGGGCGCGTTCTGCGAACACGACGCGGAATGCGTTCAGGAGCGGGTCGTGGCGGCGGATCCGCTCGAGGTAGAGCTCGACGAGCTCGCGCGAGGAGACCTCGCCCGCGGCGATCAGCTCCGCCTGGCGGGCTATTCCCGCGTATGCCAGCTCGACCGCCTGCACGCTCGCAATCTAAGCGCAAAGCGCTCCGCTCCGCCGTCCCCGCGCCTACGATTGCGCGCAGGCAGTCGATTGGGGCGGGCAAGCCAGTGAAGGAGGAGCAGTGAGCTATCCGGTCACCTTCGAGACGGATTACCTCGAGCGGCGCAACCGACTGACGGCCTTCTTCCGTCTGATCCTCGCGATCCCGCATCTGATCGTGGCCTACATCTACGGGATCGCCGCCTTCGTGGTGCTGATCATCGCCTGGTTCGCGATCCTGATCACGGGCCGCTATCCCGAGAGCCTCTACGGGTTCATCGCGGGCTTCGTGCGCTACTACACACGGATCCTCGCCTACACCGTGCTCCTCTGCGACGCCTACCCGCCGTTCAGCGGCTCCGACGACCCGACCTATCCGGTGCGGATGTCGTTCACGCGGCTGGAGAGCTACAGCCGCCTGAAGACGCTCTTTCGCTGGCTGCTCGCGATCCCGATCCTCGTCCTGCGTTACGTGATGAACCTGCTGCTCGAGATCGGAGCGTTCGCGGGCTGGGTGATCATCCTCATAACCGGCAAGATGCCGCGCGGCCTGTTCGACCTGATGGTGCTCGCGAACTCCTACACCGCGCGCAGCGACGCCTATCTGTTCCTGCTCACCGAGACCTACCCGCCCTTCCAGGACGAGACCACCCGCGCCGCGGGGATCGCCTGAGCAGAGCGCCCGAGGGTTGACCCCCCGCGCCGCGGCCCGGCCTAGACCGGTGTGACGGGGTTGTGCTTGGCGGGCCAGGGGCGCTGCTTCCCCCGCGCCTGGTCGAAGCGTCTGATCAGCTCCACGCGCAGCAGCTCGGGCGCGATCACGGCGTCGATCACCATCTCCGAGGCGAGATGCAGGATGTCGATGTCGGCCGCGTACTCCGCCCGCAGGCGCTCGGTCTCTGCGGCGCGCTCGTCGCCGTCCTCGATCGCCTGGAGCTGGTTGTAGTAGACCGCGTTGATCGCGGCCTGCGGTCCCATCACCGCGATCGAAGCGCTTGGCAGGGCGATGCAGCAGTCCGGCTCGAAGGCGGGGCCGGCCATCGCGTAGAGGCCCGCGCCGTAGGCCTTGCGCACGATCACCGAGATCTTCGGGACGGTCGCCTCGCTCACCGCGCTGATCATCTTCGCGCCGTGGCGGATGATCCCCTCGCGCTCGACCTGGGTGCCGATCATGAAGCCGGGCACGTCCGCGAGGAAGAGCAGCGGCACGTTGAACGCGTTGCAGCTCCAGATGAAGCGCGCGGCCTTGTCGGCCGAGTCGGTGAAGAGCACGCCTCCCTTGTGCTTCGGCTGGTTTGCCACGATCCCCACGGCCTGACCCTCGAGCCGCGCGAAGCCCACGACGAGCTCCTTGGCCCAGCGCGGGTGGATCTCGAGGAACGAGCCCTCGTCGAGCAGCGCGTCGAGCAACGACTTGATGTCGAAGGGCTTGTTCTCATCGGCGGGGATCAGCTCCGCGATCTCGCCCCCGGCCGGAGCGGCGGGTGGCGCGAGCGGAGGCTCCCCTCGCCAGCTCCCGGGCAGGAAGGAGAGGTAGCGCCGGGCGAGGGCGAGGCCCTCCTCGTCGGACTTCACGAGCTGGTGCCCGCAGCCCGAGACGCCGGTGTGCATCCGCGCGCCCCCCATTTCCTCGAGCGTGACCTTCTCCCCGATCACCATCTCGGCCATGCGCGGAGAGCCGAGGTACATCGAGGCGTTGCCTTCGCGCATGATCACGATGTCGCAGAAGGCTGGGATGTAGGCGCCGCCCGCAGCGCTCGGCCCGAACAGCACACAGACCTGCGGGACGAGGCCCGAGAGCTTGACCTGGTTGTGGAAGATCCGGCCCGCGCCGCGCCGCCCCGGGAACATCTGCACCTGCTCGGTGATCCGTGCCCCGGCGGAGTCGACCAGGTAGATCATCGGGATCTCGAGCGCGAGCGCACGTTCCTGGATGCGCAGGATCTTCTCCACCGTCTTCGGTCCCCAGGAGCCCGCCTTGACGGTCGGGTCGTTGGCCATCAGCGCGACGGGGCGACCGTCGATCGCGCCCACACCCGTGACCACGCCGTCGGCCCCGAGGCCGTCCTCCTGCCAGTTCGCGAGCAGCGCCTCCTCCGAGAAGGAGCCCTCGTCGAGCAGCAGCGCGACGCGCTCGCGCACCGGGAGCTTGCCCTGCTCGATCGCCTTCGAGCGATGGCGGTCCGGCCCGCCCGCGAGGGCGCGCTCGGCAGCCTCGTGCAGGGAGCTCACCGCGGCAGTCCCCTGGGGCCGTGGCGGTGGCGCCCGCCACGGCGGGAGTCCCCTTCGCGGCGACGCTCGAGCCGTCGTTCGAGCCCCTCGAGGTCGGGATCCGGGCCGAGCAGGCGCCAGCCGTCGCGCAGCAGCGGGAGCACGCTGAAGAAGATCACGAAACCGGGCCAGAAGCTGCCGCTCGCACCCGCAGCGAGCCAGATCCCCACGCAGACCGCTGAGGCGGTGAGCCCACCGCCGGCCTCCTGCACGAGCCGCCGGCGCAGGTGCGCGCGGCGTTTGGCGACCTCGGACCGAGCGGCCTGCGGGCTGATCGGCAGATCGTCCTTGAGCGCCTCGAGCTCGCCTCGCGTCGCAGCGTCATAGGCCTTGCCCACACGTTCCTCGAACTCCTCCGGGCGCAGCCGTCCCGCGAGCATGTGCTCGCGCAGCTCCGCTGCGACACGGTCGCGGTCCTCGTCGGCAGCTCGGATCCCGGAGGGCTCGACCATGGCCTCAGACCGCGGAGTTCTCCCGCGGCTCATCGCCGGAGTAGTCGTACCAGCCGATCCCCGACTTGCGGCCGTACCACCCCGCCGCGAGCATCTTGCGCAGCGTGGGCGGACGTGCGAAGCGGCGCTCGCGGAACTCGTCGAAGAGCACGTCGCAGATCGAGCCGAGCGTGTCCAGGCCGACGAAGTCCGCGAGCGTGAGCGGGCCCATCGGGTGCCCCGCGCCGGCCTTCATCGCCTCGTCGATCTCGGAGACCGAGCCGACACCCTCTTCGTAGGCGCGCATCGCGTCGAGCATGTAGGGCACGAGCAGCCGATTGACGATGAAGCCCGCCTTGTCCTTCGTCGGAATCGCGAGCTTGCCCTCGCTGCGCGCGAACTCGAGCGCGCTCTCGAAGGCCTCGTCGCTCGTGGTCACCGCGCGCACGACCTCGACCAGCTTCATCACCTGCGCGGGATTGAAGTAGTGCAGCCCCACGAACTGCGCGGGGCGGCTGGTCGCTGCTGCCTGGTCGATCACCGACAGCGAGGAGGTGTTCGTCGCGAAGATCGCCTCCGGCTTGACGATCGGGTCGAGCGCCTTCCACATCTCGAGCTTCAGCGGCAGGCTCTCCGTGATCGCCTCGATCACGAGGTCGCAGTCGGCGAGATCGGCGTAGTCGGTCGTGCCCGCAATCCGGCCGCGCACGGCGTCGGCGTCCTCCTGACTGGACTTGCCCTTCTCCACGGCGCGAGCGAGCTGCTTCTCGATCTTGCCGATGCCCTTGCCGAGCGTGGCGTCGTCGACCTCGCGGAGCACCACCGCATAGCCCGACTGTGCGGCCACCTGCGCGAGGCCGTGGCCCATCAGGCCCGCGCCAAGCACCCCCACCTTCTCGATCTGCTGCGCCATTTGACTCCTCGGTGTTCTTTGGGTCGGGACGGCGATCGCACGTCCCTGAAGCTCGCGCCCGCAGCGGGATCACCCACGGCGGGGAGCCTCAGAGCCTACCGGGAAGGGAGTTCCACCCGCGGGGCCTGAACGCACGTCCGGGCGGGCTTCGCCGCACCGCGGCGGTCCCTAGGCTTGGGAGGACCACACGAGCAGAGGAGGCGCCGTGAGCATCGTCGAGACCGAGGACCGCGGCCAGGTTCGGCACATCGTCCTGAACCGCCCGGAGAAGCGCAACGCGATGAACCAGGAGCTGCTGCGAGCGCTCGGACAGGCGCTGCGCGACGCCGCCGCGGAGCCTTCCGTGCACTGCGTCGTGCTGCGCGGCGAAGGACCCGTCTTCTCGGCCGGTGTGGACCTGAACGAGCTGATGGCCTCGACCGGCCAGGCCGGGATGCTGCGGCCGTTCCGCCAGGTGTTCCTGGACTGCGCGAACCTCTGCGAAGAGATGGCCAAGCCGGTCATCTGCCAGATCCACCGCACGTGCGTCGGCGGCGCGCTCGAGGTCGCGCTCGGGTGTGACCTGCGGATCGCCTCCAGCGACGCTCAGCTCGGGCTGCCCGAGGTGAAGTTCGGGATCATCCCCGACGTGGGTGGGTCGACCAGGCTGCCGGCCGTGGTGGGACTCGGCCGGGCGAAGGAGCTGATCATGACCGCCCGCACGATCGGCGCCGAGGAGGCGTTGCGGATCGGGTTGATCAACCGGGTGGTCGAGCCCGAGGAGCTCGAGCAGGCCACACAGGCGCTCGTCGATGAGCTGCTCGCGAACTCGCCCGTCGCGGTGGGTCGCGCCAAGCGCGTGCTCGACGCCTCGGCGAGGCCCGCGCTCGCGCAGACGCTCGAGATGGAGGTGGCGGTGCAGGAGTACTGCGTCGCCGCTGCGCGCGAGAGCGCGCGCGAGGTCGAGGAGGCCTTCGCGGACTAGCGAGCGGCCGCGAGCGGCGCGGGGCTCATGTGGGCGCGGCCTGCCAGTCGATCGGGCCGGCAACGAGCGTGTGACTCCCGAGCGGGCGCCCGAGCGTCTCGCGCACGTCGGCCGCGCACGCGAGCAGCGCGGGCAGGTCGATGCCGGTCGCGATCCCCATCTCGTGCAGCATCGAGACGAGATCCTCGCTCGCGATGTTGCCCGTGGCGCCCGCCGGCACCGGGCACCCCCCGAGCTCGCCGAAGCTCGACTCGAAGGAGTCGATGCCCGCCTCGAGCGCTGCGAGCACGTTCGCAAGGCCCTGCCCCCGGGTGTTGTGGAAGTGCGCGGTGAGCTCTACCTCCGGGCCGAGCTCCTCACGAGCGCGGAGGAAGAACTCGCGGACCTGCAGCGGGTTCGCCATACCCGTCGTGTCGCCGAACCCCACCTCGACCGCGCCCGCCTCGTGCAGCGCGGCGGCGATCGCGAGCACGCGCTCCGGAGGGACCTCGCCCTCGTAGGGGCAGCCGAAGGAGGTCGAGATCACGCCCTCGCACCGCAGGCCCGCCTCGCGTGCTCGCGCGAGCACCCGGCGCAGGCCCTCGAGCGACTGCTCGATCGAGCGGTTGACGTTCTTGGCGTTGTGCGTCTCCGACGCGGAGAGGAAGACGTTGACCTCGTCGAAGAGCGCGCGCTCGCCGCTCGCCGCCTCACGCAACGCGAGCGCGGTGTCGAGCCCGCGCTCGTTGGGGACCAGCACGGAGAGGCTCACCTCGGGAGGCACGTCGATCGCGGCGAGCACGTCCGCCGCGTCGGCGAGCTGGGGGATCACGTCGGGGCGCACGAAGCTCGTCACCTCCAGGCGGCGCAGCCCCGTCCGCGCGAGCGCCTCGATCAGCTCGACCTTGCGGGCCGTGGGGATCACCTCGGGCTCGTTCTGGAAGCCGTCGCGCGGACCGACCTCGCGAACCCGGACCGTGGCGGGCAGCCCGTCCGGTGCCCGGCGCGCGCTCACCACATCGACAGGCCGCCGCTCACGCCGAGCGTCTGACCGGTCACGTAGGAGGCCTCCTCGCCCGCGAGGAAGGCGATCGCGGCGGCGACCTCCTCCGCCTCGCCCGAGCGCCCGAGCGCGGTCGCGTCGACCATCCCCTGCTTGAGCCGCTCGCCGAGCTCGCCGAGCATCAGCGGCGCGGCGTTGAGCAGCGGAGTCTCGATCGGTCCCGGCGCGACCGCGTTGCAGCGCACGCGGTAGCGCGCGGCCTCGCGCGCGATCGCCTTGGTGAAGCCGATCACGCCCGCCTTCGCGGCGGAGTAGACGACCGAGCCCTGTGAGCCGACGCGGCCCGCCTCGCTCGCGACGTTGACGATCGAGCCGCTGCGACGTTCCTGCATTCCGCCGAGCACCGCGTGGGTGACCGCGATCGTCCCACGCAGGTTGATCCCGAGCACAAGGTCCCAGAGGGCCTCGTCGGTGTTCACGAAGAAGGAGAAGCGGTCGGTCCCCGCGTTGTTGACGAGCACGTCGATCGGGCCGAGCGCCTGCTCGATCTCCGCCACACCCGCGCGCACCGAGGCGCCGTCGGCGACGTCGAGCTCACACGCGAAGCCGTCGAGCTCGGCGGCGATCTCCCGCGCGCCCTGCTCGGCCACGTCGCCGATCGCGACACGCGCGCCCTCCGCAGCGAGTCGCCGCGCTGTCGCCGCGCCGATCCCCGAGGCGCCGCCGGTCACGAGCGCGGTCTTTCCCTCGAGCCTCATCGGAGTAAGCCTATACTCGGCCGCCGTGTCATCCAGTTCATCCAAGCCGGTTGCGATCATCGGTGCCTCGGGCGCCCTCGGCTTCGGCATGGCGCTGCGCCTGGGACGGGCGGGGGTGCCCGTCGCGATCGGATCGCGCGAGGCCGGACGGGCCGAGGAAGCGGCGGATCGCTGCCGGGTGCAGATCGAGGACGGCGCCTTCAGCGGCCACGAGAACGCCGCCGCGGCCGAAGCGGCGGACGTCGTGATCCTCAGCGTGCCCTTCCGCAGCCAGGCCGAGACGCTCGGCAACCTCAAGGACGCCCTCCGACCGGGCCAGCTGCTGATCGACGCGACCGTCCCGCTCGCCGCGGCGGTGGGCGGCAGGGCGACGAGGATGCTCGGCGTCTGGCAGGGCTCCGCCGCCGAGCAGGCCGCGGAGATGGTCCCGGACGGGGTGCGAGTGGTCTCCGCGCTGCACACGGTCAGCGCGGCCTCGCTGAGCGATCTCGAGCACCCACTCGAACAGGACGTGCTCGTGTGCGGGGACAAGCGCGAGGACAAGCGCGAGGCCGCCGCGCTGATCGAGCGGATCGACGGGCTGCGCTGCGTGGACTGCGGGCGGCTGGAGATCTCCCGCACCACGGAGTCGCTCACCGCGCTGCTGATCGGGGTCAACGCGCGTTACAAGGTCCACTCGGGAATCACGCTCAGCGGTCTCCCCGAGAACCCCTGGGAGTGAGCGCGCCGGAGGCCGAGAAGCGGGACCTCGTGCTCCTCTCGGGAGGCACCGGCGGCGCGAAGCTCGCGCGCGGCATCGTCGAAGCCCTCGGCCCCGATCGCCTCACGGTGATCGCGAACACGGGCGACGACATCGAGATCTACGGCGCGCTCGTGAGCCCGGACCCGGACCTCGTCTCGTTCTGGCTCGCGGGCCAGATCGACGAGCGCGGCTGGGGCCTGCGCGAGGACAGCTTCGCCGTGATGGACGGGCTGCGCTCGCTCGGCGAGGAGGTCTGGTTCAACCTCGGCGACCGCGACCTCGCCTGGTGCGTGAAGCGCTCCGCGCTGCTCGCCGAGGGGCACACCCCGACCTCCGCACTGGCCGCGCTCAACGAGTCGATCTCACAGCGCGTGCCCGTGCTGCCCGCAAGTGACGATCCGATCCGCACCTGGGTCTCCACGCCCGCCACCGGGTGGTGCGCCTTTCAGGAGTTCATGATCCGCCGCCGCGCCGAGGGTCCGCTCGACGGCCTCGAGTTCCGTGGGGCGGAGCGGGCGCGACCCAGCGAGCAGGTGCTCCACGCGATCGCCTCGGCGCGCGCGATCCTCATCGGCCCCTCCAACCCGCTCGCCTCGATCGCGCCGATGCTCGCTGTGCCCGGTCTCGCCGCCGCACTGGCGGAGGCGCACGCCCCGGTGCTCGCGGTCAGCCCGATCGTGGGCGGCGAGGTGCTCAAGGGCCCGACCAGGACCTTCATGGACTTCGCGGGCCGGGAGTGCAACGCTCGCGGCATCCGCGAGCACTACGGGAAGCTGCTCGACGGGCTGCTCGCGGATGAGCCCGTCGCCGAGGAGCCCGGCCTGCGCACGCTCTGCACGGGCACCCGCATGGACGACGCGGAGGGTCGCCAGGCGCTCGCCCGCGCGGTCGTCGACTTCGCGGACCGGCTGCTCTGAGGGCGATCGCGAGCTAGGCTCAGGCTCCCCCCTTGCGCACCGCTGCGATCCTCCCCGTGAAGAGCTTCACTCGCGCCAAGCAGCGGCTCGGCGAGAGCGTCGCGGACCCGCTTCGCCTCGCGCTCGCCGAGGCGATGGCGCGTGACGTGCTCGCCGCGCTGGCGGCGACGGAGGGCCTGAGCACGAGCTACGTGGTGACGCGAGAGCCGCGAGCGGCCGCGGCCGCAAGCGAGAACGGCGCTCTCGTGGTCGCGGACGAGAGCGAGACGGGGCAGTCCGCGGCCGCGCAGCTCGGCGTGAGCACCGCGCTGCGGGACGGCTTCGAGCGAGTGCTGCTCGTGCCCGGCGACTGCCCCGCGCTCGATCCCGTCGAGCTCGCCGAGCTGCTCGCCGCCCATGCGCTCGCGGGCCCGGAGGTGGTCGTGCTCGCGGACCGTCACGGGACCGGCACGAACGGGCTGCTGCTCGCGCCCCCGCGAGCGATCGAGCCGAGCTTCGGCCCGGGGAGCTGCGAGCGCCATCTCGATCTCGCCCGCGCGGCGGGTGTGGCCTGCCGCGTGGCTGCGTCCTCCTCCCTCTCGCTCGACATCGACACGGGCGAGGACCTCGGCGCGCTGCGCGAGGTGCTCGCGACGATCGAGGGACGCGCCCCGCGCACACGCGCCGTGCTCGCGAACGCCGCGTCGTCGAACCCGGCGCCGCTCGCCCGACACCGCTAGGCACGTGCCGACGATCGCGCTCCGGCCCCTCGCGGGCATCCCCGAGCTCGCAGCGGGCGACGACCTCGCCGCGAGCATCCTCACCGCGCTCAGGGGCGAGGGCTCGCCGCAGGCGCTCGCGGAGCTCACGCTCGCGGTCGCCCACACCGCAGTCTCGAAGGTCGAGGGCGCCACGGTGGAGCTGGGGGGTGTCACACCCGGCGAGCGCGCGCTCGCGATCGCCGCCGAGCAGGAGAAGGACCCGCGGCTCGTGCAGGTCGTCCTCGACCAGTCAGCCGAGGTGATCCGCGCCGAACGCGGCGTGCTGATCTGCCGCACGCATCAGGGCTTCATCTGCGCGAATGCGGGCGTCGACGTCTCGAACGCGGGCGCGAGCGACCGCGCGATCCTCCTGCCCACCGACCCCGACCGGTCCGCGCGGACCCTGCGCGCGCGCATCGCCGAGCTCGCAGGCGAGGCTCCCCCCGCGGTGATCGTGACGGACAGCTTCGGGCGCGCCTGGCGCCACGGGCAGCTCGACGTTGCGATCGGGCTCGCGGGCATCGAGCCGCTCGACGACTGGCGCGGGCGCACCGACTCCGAAGGCCAGGAGCTGCGCGCGACGTGGCTCGCGGTCGCGGACGCGGCCGCGGCCGCCGCCGACCTCGCGCGCGCGAAGGACTCCGGCGAGCCTGTGATCGCGATCTCCGGGCTCGGTCGCTTCACCACGGCGGGCGACGGCCCCGGCGCGAGCGCGCTGCTCCGAGACGCCACGGAAGACCTCTTCCTGTAGTCGCGCGTTTGCCTCACTCAGCCGAGTTGTTCCCACTGCGCAGCGAGATCGACGCGCTCTCCGTGCCCGCGGCGAGGCCCTTCCAGAAGCGGATCCACTCCCGCTCGTGGCCGATTCCGCATTCGAGCGCGAGCAGCTGCCCCGAGGGGAGGTACTGCTTGTGCTCGATCAGCGCCTCGTAGGCCTCGAGCTGGCGTTCGTGAGCCTCCAGCTGGTCGGCGGCGAGCGCCGACGGGTCACCTCCGAAGAAGAGCTTCAGCGTGCTCGCGTCACGTAGTTCGCTCGTCCCCTCCGATGGCTCGCCACGCCAGCGCTCGAGGTGCTCGCGCCCCTCCTCGGTCAGCCGGTAGACCCGCCGCCGGCGTCCCTCCTGCTCGCGCTCCTCGAGCAGCAGCCCGCTCTCGGCGAGCCGTGCGCACTCGGTGTAGATCTGGGTGTGGGGCACGGTCCAGAAGTTGTTCGTGGAGATCTCCGTCGCGCGCTTGAGGTCGTAGGGAGTCCCCGAACCCGCCTGCTCCAACAGCCCCAGGACGATGAATGAGGTCTGCGAGAGGCGGGGGGTTGACATGCACCGCAGGGTAGCGTACGGTGCGTATCGTTCGGATTGAACCATTCAGGAGGTATCGTGATGGCGACGGCGGCAGCAACGGCGACCTTTCCCAAGCTCGGAGTTCAGACGCTCGAAGACGAGCGCACGATCGACGAGCTGGAGCTGACGGGTGCGATTCCCTCCTGGCTGTCCGGATCGTTGCTGCGCACGGGCCCGGCGAAGTTCGAGGTCGGTGAGCAGCGGATGCGCCACTGGTTCGACGGACTCGCGATGCTCCACCGCTTCACGATCTCCGCGGGCAGCGTGTCCTACGGCAACCGCTTCCTGCACAGCCGCTCCTACCGCGCGGCTGAGGAGCAGGGCAAGCTCGTCTACGGCGAGTTCGCGACCGACCCCTGCCGTTCGCTCTTCAAGCGCGTGCAGACGATGTTCTCACCGGGCTCCGCCCTGCCCGACAACGCGAACGTCAACGTCACGCGGCTCGGGGAGCGCTTCGTGGCGATGACCGAGACGCCGCTGCCGGTGCAGTTCGACGCGCAGACGCTGGAGGCCGCGCAGGTCCGCCCCTACACCGCGCCGGGCCAGCTCTCCACCGCGCACCCGCACATGGACCGCTCGAACCGGGGCATGATCAACTACGCGGCGAAGCTCGGCCCGCGCAGCAGCTACCGCTTCTTCGCGGTCGATCCCGCGCCGGGCCAGGACGGCGAGCTGCCCACGCGGCTGCTCGCCTCGCTGGCGGTCAGGGAGCCGGCCTACATGCACTCCTTCGGGCTGACCGAGCGCTGGCTCGTGCTGGTCGAGTTCCCGCTCGTGGTCAACCCGCTCGCGCTCGCGACGGCGGGGCGGCCCTACATCGAGAACTACCGCTGGAAGCCGGAGCTGGGAACGCGCTTCACGCTGCTCGGCCGCAACGGCGGCGAGGTGCTGGGGCCGTTCGAGACCGATCCGTGCTTCGCCTTCCACCACGTCAACGCCTTCGAGCGGGGCGGAGAGGTGGTGGTGGACATGTGCGCGTTCGAGGACGCGGGGATCGTCGAGGACCTCTATCTCGACCGGCTCCGCGCGGGCAAGCCCGTGCGCGGAGCGGCGCTGACCCGCTTCACGTTGCGCCCCGAGGACGGCTCGGTGCAGCGCGAGCGCCTCGCGGAGGCCGAGATCGAGCTGCCCCGGATCAACTACGGGCGCTGCAACGAGCGCCCCTACCGCTACGTGTGGGGCGTGGGCGATGGGCCCAGCGGCTGGCTCGAGCGGGTGCTGAAGGTCGACGTGGGCGACGGCTCGACGGTCTCTTGGTCGGAGCCCGGCTGCTACCCCGGAGAGCCCGTCTTCGTGGCCGAGCCGGGCGCCGAGGAGGAGGATCGTGGCGTGCTGCTCTCGGTCGTGCTCGACGAGCGCAGCGAACGCTCCTTCCTGCTCGTGCTCGACGCTTCGGACCTGAGCGAGATCGCGCGAGCCCAGGTCCCCCACCACATCCCCTTCTCCTTCCACGGACAGTTCGCCCGCGACTGACCGCGGTCAGGCGCCCGCGCAGGCCGCTCATACGGCGACGGCGGCCTCCATCGACCACTCGCCGCCCTCCTCGGGCAGCGGGTAGGCGCGGCGGGTCTCATAGAGCGTGGTGCGCTCGGCAGCGGGACGGCCGGCGGCGTGCGCGGCGGCGACGAGCTGCTCGGGTTCCAGACGGGTGCCATGGTAGCTCCCGGCGAGGCGGCTGATCGACTCCTCCATCAGCGTGCCACCGAGATCGTTGACGCCCCAGTGAAGCGCCTCGGTGGCGGCATCGAGGCCCATCTTCACCCAGCTCGCCTGCAGCGAGGGGATCGTGCGCCCGAGCGCGAGGCGGAAGACGGCGGTGTGCTTGAGGTTCTCCTCGCGCGAGATCTCCTCGACCCCGTGGGTGCGGCCGAGCAGCGTCTGGAAGGGGATGAAGGAGAGCGGCACGAACTCGGTGATGCCGCCGGTGCGCTCCTGCAGGCCGCGGACGACGCGCATGTGCTCGGCGAGCTCCCAGGGCTCCTCGATGTGCCCGAACATCACGGTCGCGGTCGATCGCAGACCGGCGGCATGGCTCGCCTCGATGATCTCGACCCAGCGAGCGACGGGGAGCTTGTTGGGCGAGATGCGTTGGCGCACCCCGTCGTGGAGCACCTCCGCGGCGGTGCCGGGTGTGGAGCCGAGACCGGCGTCGCGCAGCCGGGCGAAGACCTCGGAGGGGGGCAGCGCGGATATGTCGCACATGTGTGCGATCTCCATCGGGCTGTAGGCGTGGAGGTGGAGCTCAGAACCCGCCTCGCGTGAGGTCTCCTTGGCGAGGCGCAACCAGCCGAGGTAGTCCTCCAGATCCCAGTCGGGATGGATCCCCGACTGGATGCAGAGCTCGCTCGCGCCGAAGTCGAGCGCCTCGTGGATGCGCCGGATGAACTCCTCGCGGTCGTGCTCGTAGGCGTCGGGTGAGCGCTTGCCCTGCCCGAAGCCGCAGAAGGCGCAGCCCACGGTGCAGACGTTGGAGATGTTGATGTTGCGGTTGACCACGAAGGTGACGGTCTCCCCCGCGAGCTCGGCGCGGAGCTCGTCGGCGGCCAGGCGCATCTCCTCGATCGCCTCCGTGCGCGTCTCGGCGAACATCGCGGTGAGCTCCTGCGGTGTGAGCTCCGCTCCCTCCCGTGCGCGGGCGATCGCACCCGGCACGAGGCTCGGAGCGATCGGCGTGGGAGGCTCGGTGCGACCGGAGCCGCGGCGCGGGATGAAGGACCAGTAACGCGCCTTGATCGTGTCGAGCACCCCCTGGGCGAGCCAGTCCTGGTCGATGTACTCGGGATAGACGCAGAGGCGCTCGGTGAGCGCGTAGCCATCGGCCTGCAGCTCGCGGCGAACCTGGTGCGGGGACGGGAAGGGGTGCTCGGGCGAGATGTGATCGCCGTTCGCGGAGAGACCTCCGAGGTCGGTCGCGCCCGCCGCGACGAGCTCGCCCCACCAGTCGGCGAGGTTCGGGGGGATCTGGATCCCGACGTCGGGCATCAAGCGGCGCGTCTCGGCGATCAGCCGCTTCATGTCCTCGATGCCCACCGGGCATGCCCAGTCCGGGAGCGGCAGCTCGGGCCGTCCGTCGGCGACACCGGTGCGCCAGTACTCGCGCGCGGCCGCGTCGGCGATCTCGGCGGGCTCTTCGCCGTAATAGCGCTGGTGGGGGACGAAGTTCTGGAGGATCACCTCCTGGATGTGTCCGTGGCGCCCGTGCTGCTCGGCGAGCGCTGCGAGCGAGTCCATGCGCTCCTGCTCGGTCTCGCCGATGCCCACGAGGATGCCGCTCGTGAAGGGGATCTGCAGCTCGCCCGCGGCTGCGATCGTCTCCAGGCGTCGCGCCGGGTGCTTGGTGGGCGAGCCCGCGTGGACCGTCTCCATCAGACGCTCGGAGACCGACTCGAGCATCAGGCCCTGGGATGCGGTCACCTCGCGCAGCCGCGCGAGGTCCTCGCGGGAGAGCACGCCGAGGTTCGTATGCGGGAGCAGCCCGCGCTCGAGCGCGCGCTCACAGGCCCAGATCACGTAGGCGGTGAAGTCCTCGTGGCCGTACTCGGCGAGCCGCTCGCGCACGCCCGCGTTGACCTCGGGTCGCTCGCCGGTCAGGACGAGCAGCTCCTTGACGCGGCGCTTGGCCGCACCGTCGAGCAGCTCGATGACCTCCTCCGGTGTGTGCAGGTGCGCCTGGCGAGTGGCAAACGCGCAGTACTTGCAGTAGCACCGGCACGTCCGGGACAGCGAGAGCGTCAGGTTCCGCGAGAAGGTGACCCGGCGGCGCATGAGCGGATTCTATGACGCAACCGAGCTCCGGCAGGAACGATCGGGTATACCGCTCGCATGTCGGAGCGACGCGCGGCCATCGACCACGTGACGATCGGCGTGAGCGACCTTGCCCGGAGCCGCCGCTTCTACGAACGCGCACTCGCACCGCTCGGGCTCGGCGAGCCGCACACCAGCGAGGTGCTCCCGAACGAGGTCGAGTTCGGAGACGGGGCACAGCACCCCTTCGCGATCTCGACGGATTACGCCGTGGGCGCTCCCGTGCACGTCGCGTTCGGCGCGGACAGCGCCGAGCAGGTGGAGGCCTTCCACGAGGCCGCGCTCGCGGCGGGCGGCACCGACAACGGCGCGCCCGGGCCGAGGCCGGAGTACTCCGAGCGCTACTACGGGGCCTTCGTGCTCGACCCGGACGGCCACAACATTGAGGCCGTCACGCGCATCTAGTCGACGGATCCCGCAATCCACGCCTTGGCCGGCTCGAGCGCGGCGAGCGCGAAAACGCGCGCTTCGCCGGGCACCGCCCAGCTGAACGCGTCGACCGCTTTGGCGATCCACTCGATCTCGGTGAGGATCGCGACCCGCTTCCAGGCGCCGCGATGCTCGAGCGCGAGGGGCACGGCGCCCTTCAGATCCTCCTTGAGCGCGCCGAGATCGAATCCCTCGTACTCGGGACCGATCACGAAGAGCGCGCGCAGCTCACCGCTCTCGACCCCCTCGCGCAGCGCGGGGATCAGGACGTCGCGATAATCAGCCGCGTCGATGCGCCCGGCGAAGCGGAAGCCGAACGTGCCCGCGGGCATAGCGGTGAGCCTCTCGACCATCGCTCTGACCCTAGGCCTCGCGGGCGGCCGGCGCAAGGCCGCGCGAGCGCAGCGCCGAGCTGCTCCACGAGCAGGGCATTGGAGAGCGGCGGGAAGCCTCGCGCGAGCTCCTCGCTCTCGATCGCTCCGTGCTCCACCACTTCCTGTTCGAGCAGCGTGCAGAGCGCATCGAGGACGGAGGACTTGCCCGAGCCCGGCGCCCCCGTGATCAGTAGGACGGCGCTCATGTACGGATCCTCACACAGCGCGGCCCCACCCCATATGCACCGTGGGAACGCCCCTCACGGGTTCCCCCACTCCTTTACGACTCCGCCGCGCCCGCCTCGATACCCTCGTGCTCGCCTCCCTGGGGGGCGCGATCTTCGAGCGGAAACGGACAGGAGCGAGATGACTGAGAGTGTGAGCGAGAGCGAGAACCCGGCGATCGAGAGCCCCACGTCGGATGTGCCCCGCCCCCGCACCAACCGCGACTGGTGGCCCGATCAGCTCGACCTGAGCGTGCTCCACCGCCACTCACCGCTCTCCGACCCGATGGGCGAGGACTTCGATTACGCCGCGGAGTTCGCGAGCCTGGACGTCGAGGCGCTGAGGAGCGATCTCGTCGAGCTGATGACCTCCTCCCAGGACTGGTGGCCCGCGGACTACGGGCATTACGGCCCGCTCTTCATCCGCATGAGCTGGCACGCCGCGGGCACCTACCGGATCGCCGACGGACGCGGCGGCGGCGGGCAGGGTGCGCAGCGATTCGCGCCGCTGAACAGCTGGCCGGACAACGCGAGCCTCGATAAGGCGCGCCGCCTGCTCTGGCCGATCAAGCAGAAGTACGGCCGGAAGATCTCCTGGGCCGACCTGCTCGTCTACACGGGCAACGTGGCGATGGAGACGATGGGCTTCAAGACCTTCGGCTTCGGCTTCGGACGACCGGACATATGGGAGCCCGAGGAGATCTTCTGGGGGTCGGAGGACAGCTGGCTCGGTGACGAGCGCTACAGCGGCGACGAGCGCAAGCCCGCGGGGCCGCTCGGCGCGGTCCAGATGGGTCTGATCTACGTCAACCCGGAGGGCCCGAACGGCGATCCCGACCCGCTCGCGGCTGCGGTCGACATCCGCGAGACGTTCGCGCGGATGGCGATGAACGACGAAGAGACGGTCGCCCTGATCGTGGGCGGGCACACCTTCGGCAAGACCCACGGCGCGGTCGATCCGGGTTCGATCGGGCCCGAGCCCGAGGCCGCACCGCTCGAGCAGCAGGGCCTCGGATGGAAGAACGCCAACGGCAGTGGCAACGGCGCGCTCACGCTCACGAGCGGGCTGGAGGGTGCCTGGACGAAGGAGCCCGCGAAGTGGGACAACGGCTTTCTCGAGAACCTCTTCGAGTACGAGTGGGAGCTCACGAGCAGCCCCGCCGGTGCGAAGCAGTGGACGCCGAAGAACCCCGAGGCGCAGGACACCGTGCCCGACGCTCACGAACCGGACAAGCGACACGCGCCGATGATGCTCACGACCGATCTCGCGCTGCGCATGGACCCCGTCTACGAGCCGATCTCGCGGCGCTTCTACGAGAACCCCGAGCTGCTCGAAGAGGCCTTCGCGAAGGCGTGGTACAAGCTGCTGCACCGCGACATGGGACCGATCTCGCGTTACCGCGGCCCCTGGATCGCCGAGCCACAGCTGTGGCAGGACCCGGTGCCCGCCGCCGACACGGAGCCGATCGGCGAGGCGGAGATCGCCGCGCTCAAGGAGAAGATCCTCGCCTCGGGGATCTCGCTCTCGCGGCTCGTCGCGACCGCCTGGGCGTCGGCCTCCTCCTTCCGCGGCACCGACAAGCGCGGGGGTGCCAACGGCGCGCGGCTGCGCCTCTCCCCGCAGAAGGAATGGGAGGTCAACGAGCCCGCCGAGCTCGCCCCAGTGCTCTCCACGCTCGCCGCGGTGCAGAGCGACTTCAACGCATCGGACTCGGGCAAGCGTGTCTCGCTCGCCGACCTGATCGTGCTCGCGGGAAGCGCCGCGGTCGAGCAGGCCGCGAAGGACGGCGGGCACGCTGTCTCCGTCCCCTTCACGCCCGGCCGCAGCGACGCATCCCAGGAGCAGACCGACGTCGACTCCTTCGCCGTGCTCGAGCCCACCGTCGACGCCTTCCGCAACTACTCCCGCCCGGGCGAGCCCCTGCTGCTCGAGCACGGGCTGCTCGAGCGCTCCTTCATGCTGTGCCTCAATGCGCCCGAGATGACCGTGTTGCTCGGTGGTCTACGCGTGCTCGGCGCGAACCACGGCGGGGCCTCGCAGGGCGTTCTCACCGACCGTCCCGGCACGCTCACGAACGACTTCTTCGTCAACCTGCTCGACATGCGCACGGTCTGGTCGAAGTCGGGTGAGAACCACTACGAGGGCCGCGACCGCGCCACCGGTGAGCTCCGTTGGACGGCCACCTCAGCCGACCTCGTGTTCGGCGCGAACTCCGAACTGCGCGCGCTCGCGGAGGTCTACGCCGCCGACGACGCCCCGCAGAAGTTCGCCGAGGACTTCGCCGCGGCCTGGGCCAAGGTCATGGACCTCGACCGCTTCGACCTCTCCTGAGCGGCGAGCAGCCGGGCGGGATCTACCTCGCCCGGCACGGCCAGACCGCCTACAACCACGAGGGGCGCTTCCAGGGCCAGCAGGAGATCCCGCTCGATGAGACGGGGCGGATGCAGGCTTCCGAGCTAGCCGAGCGAGCCCTCGGCTACGGCTTCGCCGCGCTCTGGTGCAGCCCGCTGCGGCGCGCTCGCGAAACCGCCGATGCGGTCGCCGCGAAGATCGGCTTGGAGCCCCGCGAGGACGCGCGGCTGATGGAGACCGACGCGGGCGACTGGACCGACCGCTTCTTCGCCGACGTGCGCACCGAGGACGAGACGCGCTTCGACGCCTTCGCGAGCGCCGATCCCGGCTTCGCGTTCCCCGGCGGAGAGTCCTTCGCCGAACAGGAGGTGCGCGTCGAGGCCGCCCTCGCCGAGATCGCCCGAGGCCCCCTGCCCGCGCTCGTCGTCTGTCACGGCATGGTGATCCGAGCCGCGATGTACCGCCGCATGCCCCCGGGTGGCCCCGCCTTCACGCGCGTCGCCAACGCCGCCATCGTGCCCCTCGATCCCACGCTCGCCGCAGAGGCCGAGCTCGGCGGCGGCGAGAGCACGCAGCCGAGCTAGGCCGCGGGCAGTCCGAGAAACCTTCGCATCGCGCGGCGCGCCGCGGGCAGCCGCCGGCCCGCCTCCAGCTCGCGGATCGCTATCTCCGAGGTCATCGCCGCGAGCAGCTGCGCGGCCGCGCTCGCGTCGGGCCAGCCCATCGCCTTGATGCTCGGGATCGCGCTCGCCGCGAACAGCTCGTGGCGTCGCTCCATCGCCGCGGTCAGCGCCGTGTCGGTCCGCGCCTCGAGCGCGAGCGCCTTGATCGCCCGTTCGGAGAGGCACACGTCCAGGTAGGCCTCAGCCCCACGCCAGATCCGCTCCGCTCCCGGCGTGCTGCCCGCGGTGGCCGCCTCGGCGGCCGCGATCACGCGTGCGTGGAAGCGCTCGTGCAGCGCGTCCACAAACGCCTCGCGGTCGGCGAAGTGCACGTAGAACGTCCCCTTGGCCACGCCCGCCTCGGCCACGACCCCGTTCACGCTCAGCCCTGCCAGCCCGTCGCGCTCGGCGACTGCCACTCCCGCCGCGAGCAGCGCCTCGCGCGTGGGGTGCGCCACGGGCTCGGGCGACGCGCCGCCCGGCCTGCTCTTCCTCCTCGAAGCCGCCTTTGCTGCCATTCCGTCATCCTAGATGACCGATCGGTCGTCATATATGACCGACCGGTCAGTCGGTATGGTAGGGTCGGCGTCATGACCGAGACCCTGCACACATTCACAGGCCCGATCGCCTACGACAGGCGAGGCACACCGCGCGAGGGAGCGCCCCCCTTCGTGCTGCTCGCGAGCGGCGCACACGACCGCCACGACTGGGACGAGCTGCGCGAGCGGCTCGCCGATCTGGAGACGATCGCGATCGATTGGCCCGCGCACGGCGATTCGCCCGCGTCGAGCGGGTCCTCGACCGTGCTCACCTTCGCCGCGATCGCCGAGCAGGCCGTCGAGCAGCTCGCCCCGAACGGGGCGATCCTCGTGGGCAACTCGATCGGGGGCTTCTCCGCCGCGCGCCTGGCGATCCGCCGGCCCGAGCTCGTCCGCGGGCTCGTGATCGTGGACGGCGGTGGCTTCCTCGGCCGCTCGCCGCTGATCCGCGCGTTCTGCGCGCTGATGTCGCGGCCGCGCTTCCTGCGCGCGATCTACCCCGCGTTCAGCTCGCGCTACATGCGCGCGCGCACCGCCGCCGACCGGCGCGCGCAGCAGACGGGCGTGCGCACCACGCGCGGCGGCGACGGGCTGCGAACGATCGCCGAGCTCTGGGGCAGCTTCGCCTCCCCCGAGCACGACCTGCGCTCGCGTGCCCGCGAGATCTCCGCGCCCACGCTGCTCCTGTGGGGCAAGCGCGATCCGGTCATCCCGCTGCGCGCCGGGCGGCGCGCGCATCGCCTGATCCCGGGCTCGCAGCTGCTCGTGCTCGACACCGGGCACGTACCGCACACGACCGAGCCCGAGCGCGTCGCGGAAGCGCTGAGGGAACTTCTCTCCACGGTGCTCGGCGAGGCCGCCGAGGACCAGCCGCACGCACGGGAGGCCGCGTGAGCGCCGCGAGGAGCTGACTCAGCGCAGGATCACGCAGCCCGTCGTGCCATGGGCGTAGAGCACGGTCGGGTCCTCCTCGAGGAACACGCGTCCCTCCGCGGTCGCCGTACGGCGGCCGGAGTGCACCACGCGCCCCTCCGCGAGCACGCGGCCGCCGCCCGCACGCATCGCTCGCAGGTAACGCACCTGCAGGTCCGTCGTGGTGTAGCCCACGCCCGCCTCGAGCGTGGTGTGGACCGCGCAGCCGAGGCACGAATCGAGGATCGTCGCCGCGATTCCCCCGTGCACCGAGCCGATCGGGTTGTACATCCACTCCTCCGGCTCGAGCGCGAAGACCGCACGGCCGTGCTCCACCTCGACGATCTCCATCCCCAGCAGCCGCGCCACCGGAGGCGGAGAGAGCTCGTCCGCGATGATCGCGCGCATCAACTCGATCCCCGAACGTTCGGCGCCGCTCGCCGCGGCCGCGACCGGGTCCTCCCACTCGAAGGTCCGGCGGCGCGCCAGCTCGCCTGCGATCGGCTCCTCGACCGCGCTCACGCCCGGGCCCCGCCGAGCAGGTCCTCGCTCGGAAGCTCGGCCACCTCCAGAGGGTCGAGCGCGATCAGCTCCTCGACCTCGACGCTCGGCGCGCCCTGGGCGCTGGGCGGCCCGATCGCGAACAGGGTGCAGCCCGCGAGCAGGCCTGCGATCACCGTGACGAGCCACGTGGAGTGGAAGTCCGACGCGTGGGCGCCGCCGGAGCCGAGCACCGCGACGAGGATCGCGACCCCGAGCGCCGCACCGATCTGCCGCCCCATCGTGAGCACCGCCGCACCGGTCGCGAAACGCTCGGGTGCGAGCGAGGACGCGCCCGCGCCGGTCAGCGTCGGGATCACGAGCCCGACCCCCGCGCCGGAGATCAGGTTGCCCGGAAGGAACTCCGTGAGGAAGTGGGGATGGTCGCCGGTCTGGGTGATGTAGAAGATCGAACCGGCCGCGAACACCAGCGCGCCGAGGACTCCCGGCATGCGGTAGCCCACGCGCGCCCCGAGCCGCGCGGAGGGGATGCTGAAGGCCGTCGCCATCGCCGGCCCCGGGAACAGCATCAGCCCCGCGGTGAGCACGTCCTCGTGCCAGACCCCGGTAAGGAAGAGGACGCCGCTGAGGAGCATCGTCCCGAAGCCCGCGAAGAACAGCACCGAGGCGCCCACCGCCAGACCGAAGCGCCGCACCCGCAGCATCGAGGGTTCGACGACCGGAGTCGGGTGGTGGAGCGAGCGGCGCCACAGCGCCGGGAGCAACACCGCCGGAGCGGCGAACAGCGCGAGCACGCCCGCTGAGGTCCAGCCCCATTCCTGGCCCTTGGTGATCGCGACCACGAGCGTCCCGATCGCGACGATCAACGTCGCTGCGCCCGCCACGTCCGGCCGCCCCGCGCCCACTTCGCGACGCTCGCTGAGCACGCGCACGCCCGCGAGGAGCGCCGCCAGCCCGAACGGCACGTTGACCAGGAAGACCAGCCGCCAGTCGGCCTTCACGAGCAGGCCGCCGAGCGGCGGGCCGGCGGCCGCAGCGATGCCACCGCTCGCCGCCCACAGGCCGATCGCAACGTGGCGCTTCTCCGGCTCGAACTCGGGCAGCATCAGGCCCAGCGACGTCGGGATCATCAGGGCCCCGCCGATCGCCTGCACGATGCGCGCCCCGATCAGCGCGTTCACCGAGGGCGCGGCCGCGCACGCCGCGCTCGCCGCCACGAACACGCCGAGGCCGAGCAGGAAGGTGCGCTTGCGTCCGAACGCATCGGCCCAGCGTCCTGCGGGCACGAGCAGCGCCGCGAACACGATCGCGTAGCCGCTCAGCACCCACGAGAGCGAGCCGATCGACGCACCGCCGAAGTGCTTCGAGATCGCGGGGAACGCGATGTTCACGATGAACAGGTCGAGGCTCGACATGAACACCCCGGCCACCACGATCAGTGAGACGCGCCATTTCCGTTGCATCACGAAACGCACCCTACCACAAGGGTTGCTTGATGCAACCTATTACGGCTATGCTGTGTGCAGATGCTGCGCAACGACTACGAGAACCAGGCCTGCTCGATCGCGGGCGCACTGGAGGTGGTGGGCGAGCGCTGGTCGCTGCTGATCGTGCGCGACATCCTGCTCGGCCTGCGCCGCTTCGACGAGCTGCAGCGGCACCTCGGGGTCGCCCGCAACGTCCTGCAGTCGCGGCTCGAGCGCCTCGCCGAGCACGGCGTGATCGAGCGCGTCCCCTACCAGGAGCGCCCGCCGCGCTTCGAGTACATGCTCACCGAGAAGGGCCTGGATCTCTGGCCGATGATCGTCGCGTTGATGAAGTGGGGCGACCGCTACGCGCCGCCCGAGGGCGGGCCGGCGGTGGTCATCGAGCACCGCGGCTGCGGCGGCTCGGTCGACGAGCACCGCATCTGCGAGCGCTGCGGCGCGCGCCTGAAGGCGAGAGACGCAGTCGGCCGTCCGGGCCCGGGCGCGAGCCCGGATCATCCGCTGCTCAGCCGCGCGCCACGCGGCGCCACGCTCAGCGCCTGAGGCTGGAGGGCATCGCCGCGCCCGCGCGGCTAGTGCTGGGCGCCGGCGATCGAGCCGACGAGCGCCGCGCCTTCGCGCGCCATCCGTGAGCGAGGCACGACGAGATCGAAGTCCTCGGCGAGCGCGAGATCGCGCACACCGGGTTCGACGTGCGAGTAGTACGCGAGCAGGGGCGTACCGGAGAGGAATCCTTCCTGTCGCAGGGCGACGACGATCTGCACGCCTTCGAGCGCGTGATCGGTGAGATCGACCACCGCCACATCCGCGGGCGCCGCTACGAGCGCATCGCGCAATGGCCCCTCGCCGTTCGCGATGGCGACCTCGTAGCCCGCCGCGGCGAGTGCACCCTGCACGCTCGAGCCGAAGAGCAGATCAGCCGTGAGCAGGACCGCGCGCGCCACCCTAGGCCACCCGGCCCGAGCGATCCATCGCTACTGCGCGCGGATGCGGCGGAACTCTTCGCGCGCGGACTGCGGGCGGCCCCACATCTGCGTGACCTCCACGCGACCCGTGCGCGTCTCGCGCAGCGCCATCTCACCCTCCACTCCGGCTTCGTCGAGCAGCCGCAACGCGGCGTGGACGGCCTGCGGCGCGGCCGCGTGGCCGAAGCGGTGCGCGACGAGCAGCCGCCAGTGCCAGTCGTGGTGCGAGTAGGGACGCGCGTTGCACGTCGCGAGATACAGCGCCGCCTCGACGTAGCGCGACTCATCCGCGATGCGGAGGTCGAGCTCGAGGTCCGTCCAGTCCTCGGGCAGCGAGTCGACGATCCGCGTGTAGGTCTCGGCGAGGCCCATAGGAGCGAAGCCTAGCGTGGCTATTCTCGAATCGATGGCGCCCGTCGCAGACAGCACGACAGCAGAGGACTACACCCTCCTCATGGAGGGCTGCGGACTGCTCGACCGCTCCGAGCGCGGCAAGCTCGCGTTGAGCGGCGCGGGCGCTGTTGAGTTCCTCAACGGACAGGTCACCAACGAGCTCGAGGGCATCGCCCCCGGCGAGGGGCGCTACGCGGCCTTCCTCACCCACAAGGGCAAGATGCTCGGCGACCTCCGGGTGCTCGCGGTCGAGGCGCAGGACGGCCCCCCGGGCGAGGTCGAACTGCTGCTCGACACCGAGCGCGAGGCGCTGCAGGCGCTGTTCGACATGATCCGCCGCTTCAAGGTCGGCTACGCCGTCGAGCTGCACAAGCGCACGCTCGAGAGCGGGCTGCTCTCGCTGATCGGGCCGCGCGCCGCGGAGGTGCTCGGCTCGAGCCCCGGCGAGGAGGAGCACGCCAACCGGCCCGTGGAGATCGACGGGATTACCGCGCTTGCGATCAGGACCGATCTCGGCATCGACCTGCTCTGCGACGGCGACCGGACCGGCGCGCTGGCGGGCGCACTCGAGGCTCGCGGTGCGCGGCGCGTGGCCGATGGAGCGGCGGAGTGCCTGCGGGTAGAGGCGGGGAGGCCCCGTTACGGCGCCGACATCGACGACTCGGTGATCCCCCAGGAGGCCGGACTGAACGACCGCGCGGTGAGCTTCACCAAGGGTTGCTACGTCGGACAGGAGACCGTCGCCCGGCTCTTCTACAAGGGCAAGCCCAACCGCCACCTGCGCGGCCTGCGCCTCTCCGCGCCGGCCGAGGGAGGCGAGGAGCTGATGCTCGGCGAGCGCGTCGTCGGGCGAGTGGGCACCGTCGCCGACTCGCCACGCCTCGGACTGCTCGCGCTCGCGCTCCTCCGCCGCGAGGCCGAGCCGGGAACGAGCCTGAGCGTCGGCGCCGACGGCCCGGCCGCAGAGGTCGTCGAGCTCCCCTTCGTGCCCGCCCCCTGAGCGGCCTCCCCACTCCGCGGCGTCCCTAAGGCAGCCCCCGCCCTCGTCTTAGGGTCCCCTAATTAGGGCACCCTAAGTTGTGATAGCTTCCCATTCATACCCGACCACCGCGGTCGGAAAGAGCCACGGAGCGAGCCTGAGCGATGAGCCACCCCCAGCCGGAGCCGAGCACAACCGCCGCCCCCCACCCCGCACCTGACCGCTCGCGCGCGATGCGCGCGTGGGTGCTCGTCGTGCTCGCCGTCGCGGTCGCCGCAGTGATCCTCGGCTGGAACGCACACGGGGGCACGCCGGACCCGACGGACCCCGCGAACCACATGAGCCGCACCTCGGCGGTGGTCGACAGCGCAGTGCTCGTCTTCCGCGAGGGGCTCGAGACGATCCTCGTGCTGGCCGCGATCACGGCGAGCTTCCTCGGTGGAAACAAGGCCTACCGCAAGCCCGTGGTGCTCGGCGCGGGCGGCGCGCTGCTCGCCTCGGTCGCAACCTGGTTCGTCGCGCTCTGGACGATCGGGCAGTTCGGCGACGGGGGCCTGACCGTGCAGGCGATCACGGGGATCCCCGCGATCCTCGTGCTGCTGCTGGTGATGAACTGGTTCTTCCATCGCGTCTACTGGACCGGCTGGATCTCCCACCACCACAAGCGCCGCAGACGGCTGCTCGGCTCGGGCGGGGACGTCGCGCTGCGCTCGACGATGCTCGGCCTCGCGCTGCTCGGCTTCACCTCGGTCTACCGCGAGGGCTTCGAGATCGTGCTCTTCCTGCAGGGGCTGCGCGTCTCCTTCGGCTCATCGATCGTGCTCGAGGGCGTTGCTCTCGGCCTGCTCTTCACCGCGGCCGTGGGCGTCCTGACCTTCGGGCTCCACCAGCGCCTCCCCTACAAGAAACTGCTGATCATCACGGGTGCGATGCTGCTCGTCGTGCTCTGGGTGATGGTCGGCGAGGAGGTCAACGAGATGCAGCTCGCGGGCTGGATCGGCACGACCGAGATCGGCGGGCTGCACGTCCCGGCCTGGGCGGGCACCTGGTTCTCGATCTTCCCGAACGTCGAGACGATCGTCGCGCAGGTGCTCTCGCTCGTGCTCGTCGTCGGGTCCTACGTGGGCGCGCAGTACCTGCGCGTCTGGCGCCCACGGCGCCGCCACGAACGCGCCGCGCGGCTCGCGGACCGCCCGCCCGAGCGGCCCGCGGGTCTGCCGCTCGGCGCGACGGGCGCGATCCCCGCTCGAACCACCTAGCCCCGTCGCTTCCGAGCGCCGGCGAGCGGGCTACGCCGCCGAGCGCATGCGCTTCGCGGTCCACTCGCCGTAGAGCTGCTCGGCGGCCCCCAGTGCGAGCTCCCAGCGAAACGTCTCCGCGAGCGCTCTTCCCTCCCGGCCGAGGGCGAGCGAGCGCTCGGGGTCGGAGATCAGCTTCGCCGACTCCTCGGCGAGCGCCACCGGGGTGGGGGCGATCACCGCGTGCCGGCCATCGATGACCCCGATCTGCTCGACCCCGAGCGGCGTGCCCACCACCGGGCGTGCGGAGGCGAGGGCCTCGAGCACCTTCAGCCTGGTTCCCCCGCCGTGCCACAGCGGCACCAGCACGAGACGGCTCCGACGCACCAACCCGGGGAGGTCTGAGACGAACCCGAGCCGCACCACACGCTCCGCGCGGTCGGCCTGCGCGGCCAGCCCGTCCCCCATCTCCCCTCCGGCGAGCAGCAGCCGCGCATCGGGGTCCAGTGAGGCGAGGCGAGGCCATCCCTCGGTGAGGAACCGCTCGATCCCGTCCGCGTTGGGCCGGTGGTTGTAGTTCGCGAAGAAGAGGATGTCGCGATTCTCGGGCAGCTCCGCGGTCAGCTCGAAGAACTCGGGATCGACTCCGTTGGGAGCGAGGAGCACGCGGTCTGAGAGCTCGGCGAAGTAGCTCCGGTCGCGCTCGGAGACGACGAGCACCGCATCTGCGCGCCGGCCCGCCCTGCGCTCGGCCGAGCGCATCGTGAGTGTGCGGTTGATCGCCCGCGCGCGGTCCAGCCCGCGCGCCTGCCCAATCGCTCCCCGCAGCACCTCGGAGTCGACGTTGTGGGTGCTCAGGATCGACGGGGTCGCACCGATCGCGTGCCAATAGCAGGCGTTCAGAGGATGCTCGAACTGCACGAAGGCCGCGCCTGGGGCGAGCGCCTGGAGGCGGCCGGCGACGCTCCGCAGGCTGGGGGCCGGACGGCGTTCGGCGTGCTGGCGCAGCCGCGAGCGCAGTGTTGGCGGCGCCTGCACCGGCACCTCCACGCGCCAGCCCCGCGCGCGGAGCTCCTCCGCCGCGCCCGGCTGCCCACCGTCGACCGTGAGCAGATGGGGGACCGCGCCGGCGCGGGCGATCGCCTCGATCAGGCGCAGCGTGCGCTTGTGCGCCCCCGAGACGGGGGGATGCGGCATCACCGAGCTGACGATCACTGCGGGCACGGGCGCGGGCATCGCCGCCCACTCTAAGTCGCGAAACCGAGGTGCTAGCGTACGCCGCCGTCCCGGCGAGGCCACACGGCCGGACTCGGCGTAGCCGGATGGAGGCTCTGCGTGCACGACGCTGGGAAACAGGACGAGGCGGACTTCACCGCTGAGGCCCCTCCACTTCGGCGCATCGCCGAGCGCGGAACGCGGCTCGCCCTCGTGGGCTGGGGGGCCAGCCAGGGCCTGACGTTCGCCGCCTACATCGTGCTCGCGCGACTCGCGAGCCCGAGGGACTTCGGCCAGTTCGCGGCGGCGACGGTGGTCGTCGGGGTGGGCAGCCTGCTCGGCGAGTCGGGCATGATGGCCGCGCTGATCAACCGCCGCGACAGGATCGACGAGGCGGCGAGCACCGCGTTCTTCTCGCTCTCCGCGGGAGGTCTGCTGCTCACGCTCGGCGCGCTCGCGCTTGCCCCGCTCGTCGGGCTCTACTACGGCAGCAGCCGGGTCGGACTGCTCTCGGCCGCGCTCTCCGCCTCGGTGCTGATCCGCATGCTCACGATCGTTCCCGACTCGCTGCTGCAGCGCCGCATGTCCTTCGCGCGTCGAGTCGCTGTGGATCCGCTCGGGTCCGTCGCCTTCGCGGCCGTGGCGATCGTGCTCTGCGCACGCGGTGCCGGGGCATGGGGGCTCCTCGCGGGCACCTACGCCTCCCTGCTGATCCAGTTCGCAAGCGCCTGGGGGTTCGCCCGTAAGCGCCCGCGCTGGGGGGAGGCGTCGATGGAGATGTGGCGCGAGCTCAGCTCGTTCGGCCGGCCCGTTCTGGGCTCGGAGATGCTCCGCTTCGTCGCCTCGCAGCTCGACGCGATCACGCTCGGGAGGGTGTCGGGGGTGGGCGCGCTCGGCCAGTACCGCAACGGGTTGAAGCTCGCAGGGCAACCCGCGAACGCGTTCGTCGATGTCGGGGCCTACGTGCTGCTCCCGCTGCTCGCGAGGATGAGCGGTCAGGCCGAGCGGCTCACCTTTGCGGTCAAGCGCGTGTTCGGTCTGACCGCGGCGATCGCGATCCCGATATCGGTCGCGATGATCCCGCTCGGCGTCCCGATCGCGGTCCTCAGCCTCGGACACCGCTGGCGACCGGCGGGCCACGTGATCGCGGGCCTCTCCTTCATGCTCCTCGGGATCGCGACCAGCTCGGTGGCGGTCGAGGCGATCAAGGCGATCGGGCGTCCGCAGCTGCTCGTGCGGACGAGCACCGTCTACCTGATCCTGACCGCGGTCTGCGTGACCGGCGGCGCGTTCTCATTCGGAGCGACCGGCGTCGCGATCGGGATCTCGCTCAGCGCCTGCCTGAGCGCGGTCTACAACCTGCGGGTGCTCACGGGCCAGCTCGACCTCTCGCGGCGCGAGCTGCTCGGCGGCTGCGCGGGGCCGGCCGTGGCCGCCGCCGCGATGCTCGTCGCGATGCTCCTGTTCGGTGCGGCGACCGACCCCGCCTCGCAGTCCGAGCTCGCCGGGATCGCGGAGACCTGCGCGGAGGCCGCGCTCGGGCTGATCGCCTACCTCGCCGTGCTGCTGAGCGTCGATCGCCCGCGCCGGGACGACCTCCGCTCCTTGGCGCGAAGGCTGCCGGGGTTCGCGACGCGATAGCGCCGCCCGCCGCCGGCCGGAGGCGGGCGCCCGACCCGGAGCGCTGCCCGGCTACTCCTCCGGGGGGCCGGCGAGCTGCTGGAGGATCGTCTGTTCGGCGGCACGCAGGTAGCCGAGCGCGGCGTAGGGGTCGGCGATGTTGTGGCGCATCCGCACGGTCGAGCTGTACTCGCCCTCGGTCCCGAGCCGTTTGACCACCTGGACGATCGTGACGACGGCCCCGATCTCGGCCGCCTCGTCGCCGCCGTAGTCCTTTTCCAGCGCCTCCATCTGCTCGGAGGCGCAGTTGCCGAGGATCGTTCCGTCGAGTGCCATCACTGCATAATGCCGCGATGGCACAGGCGCACGTCTTCTTCGCAGCGTCGGCGGGGGTTGCCGGCGCGCTGATCGGCCTGCTCTTCGTCGCGATCTCGGTCGCTCCCGAGCGCGTCCTCGGCCCGGAAGCGTCGGAGGTCCATTCGGTGCGTGCGGCCGCCACGCTGACCTCCTTCACGAACGCGCTCGCCGTCTCGCTGTTCGGTCTGGTCCCCGAAATGAGCCCCGCGGTGCCTGCGATCTCGGTCGCCCTGATCGGCCTCACCTTCATGCTCGGGGCGCTGGTGCGACTGATCCCGCTCGCACGCGCCAGGGAGATCAGGCTGCGCGAGATCAGCTTCCTCGCCGGGCTCGCCGTGATCTTCGTCGTGCAGCTGATCGCCGCGATCGAACTGAACGCGAACCACGCCAACCGGGACGCGCTGCAAACGGTCTGCATCCTCGTGGCCGTCTGCTTCATCGTCGGCATCGAGCGCGCCTGGGAGCTCGTTGGGGGGCCGCACATCGGGCTCTTCAACTCGATCGCACGGCGACGCCGCGAAGGCCACGAAGAAGAGGATCAGGGTCTCGGCCCACGATGAGCGCGGCGGGCTACGCGGGCACACCGCTGGCGAAGAAGCTCGGCTGCAAGCCCGGCGGGCGGCTGCTCACGCTCGGCGCACCGTCGCGATGGGATCCCGGGGAGCTCCCTGCGGACTGCGGGCTGCGCGCGCTGGGAGTCGATGAGCATGCGGGCGCGCCCGAGGACGTCGTGCTCGCCTTCTTCGCAGCGCGCGCCGAGATCGCTGCGGCGATCGAGCGGCTCGGCGCGACGGTGTTCCCGAACGGCGCGGTGTGGGTCGCCTGGCCGCGCCGCGCAGGCGGACACCAGAGCGACGTCCGAGAGCAGGACATACGCGACCTCGCGCTGCCGCTCGGGCTCGTCGACGTGAAGGTCGCAGCGCTCGGCGAGGACTGGTCGGGACTGCGGCTCGTCTGGCGCAGGGAGCGTCGGCGCGCCTGAATCGGCCACCCGCAGATAGGATTGGACCGCCGACAATCCCCGATCAACGAGGTTCAGAGCACGTGGCAATCGATCTTCAGCAAGTCTCAGCCGTCGACGTCGAGCTCGGTGAGCTGCCTCGCACGATGGCAGCCTGGGTGATCCGCGAGGAGCGCTACGGCGAACCGAAGGACGCCTTCGAGATCGAGGAGATCGAGGTACCCGAGCCCGGGGCGTTCGAGGTGATCGTGCGCGTGATGGCCGCGGGCGTGAACTACAACAACGTCTGGGCCGCGCTCGGCAAGCCGGTTTCGGTGATGAAGTACGGCGACCACCCGGAGTACGGCCACCACATCGGCGGCTCCGACGCCTCCGGCGTGGTCTGGAAGGTGGGCCCGGGCGTGACGCGCTGGAAGCCCGGCGACGAGGTCGTGGTGCACTGCAACATGGCCTCCTACGAGGACCCCGAGGTGCACGGCCTCGACCCGATGGCCGCGCCCTCGCAGAAGATCTGGGGCTACGAGACGACCTGGGGCTCCTTCGCCCAGTTCACGAAGGTCCAGGCCCAGCAGCTGCTGCCGAAGCCCGAGGCGCTGACCTGGGAGGAGGCCGCCTCCTACGGCCTCGTCTACTTCACCGCCTACCGCATGCTGATCACACGCTGCAAAATGCAGGCGGGCTCGAACGTCCTGATCTGGGGCGCGGCGGGCGGCCTCGGTGTGTTCGCGACGCAGATCTGCAAGGCCGCGGGCGCGAACTGCGTGGGCGTCGTCTCCTCGGCGGAGAAGGGCGAGCTCGTAAAGCGGCTCGGTGCCGTGGACTACATCGACCGCGGCGAGTTCGCGGGGATGATGCGCAAGGGCGGCGAGACCGCCGACGAGGAGAAGGCACGCTCGAAGGTCGCGCTCGGCTTCGCCAAGCGCGTCAAAGAGATCCTCGGCGACGCACCCGACATCGTCTTCGAGCACGTCGGCAAAGCGACGCTGCCCGTCTCGGTCTTCACCGCGAAGACCTTCGGCAAAGTCGTGATCTGCGCGGGCACGACCGGGATCGACGTGGACTTCAACGTGGCCGTGCTCTGGATGCGTCAGAAGGAGATCCTCGGCTCGCACTTCGCGAACGCCTACGAGTGCACGAAGGCCAACGAGCTGATCGAGAGCGGCCAGATCCGCCCGGTGCTGTGGCGCACGCTCGGCTTCGAGGGCGTCGCCGAAGCGCACCAGCTGATGCTCGAAAACAAGCACCTCGGCAAGATCTCGATCCTCGTGGGCGCGGACTCCGAGGGTCAGGGCAAGACCGCCGAGGGCCCCGGGGCGATCCACGCTGAGGTGGGCGCCTGATGGCCGGCGCGGTGATCATCCCCTGGTACGCCACGGGCTTCCGCGGCGACGGCTTCGAGGCCGCGCTGAACGAGGTCGCCGCCACCGCGCTCCGCTACGGCGCCAGCTCCTACGCGGTCTACCGCGCCCGCGACGACAGGTACAAGTTCCAGCAGCACGCCGGCTTCGAGGAGTACCTCGACTGGGAGCGCTACTGGGAGGGCGACGAGATGGTCTACTTCCGCGCCCGCCACTCGAGCTGGTATCAGGTCCCCGTGCTCTACGGCTGGTGGGACGAGACGGCGAGCGGCGCGATCACGCGCCCGGGTGTTCCCGTCGGAGCCAACGGCCACGGCTCCAACGGGCACGGCTCCGACGGCGCCTAGCCGCCGGCGCCCGACAGCTCTCTGAGGATCTCCCCCGCCGGAGCCTCCCGCGCCGCGCGATAGCCCGTGCCCGCCCAGAGGTGCAGGCGCTCGGCGTCCCCCGCAGCCGCCGCGGCTCGCCGCAGCGGTGCGGTCAGGTGGTGGATCGCGGGGTAGCCCAGCGGAGCGCCCGCCTCGTGACGGTCGATGAACCCGTTTCGCAGGCCGCGAGCGGGGCGCCCGGTGAAGGCCCGCGTGACCACGGTCGCCGGCGCGCCCGGATCGAGCAGCGCCGCACGGTGCGTGCTCGACGTGCCCGCCTCGGGAGCGAGCAGCAGCGCGGTGCCCGCGATCGCGGCGCTCGCTCCGGCCAGCAGCGCCGCGGAGACCTCACCGGCGCTCGAGAGCCCACCCGCAGCGATCAGAGGTGGAGAGCCCTGGCCGGCGATGCGCGCGATCAGCTCGGGAAGCGCAACCGGCTGCGGGGGCTCGCGCGGGGTGAGCGTGCCCCAATGCCCGCCTGCCGCGGCGGACTGCACCACGAGCGCGTCGAATGCCAGCTCGGTGGCGCGCCGCGCCTCCGCCTCCGAGGTGACCGTCTGGACGAGCAGCGACCCCGCCGCGCGCAGAGCGTCGAGCTCGCCGCGGGGCGGGATCCCGAAAGTGAAGCTGAGCAGCGACGGCGGGGCGGCGAGCAGCACTTCGATCTTCTCCGCCCAGCGATCGTCGTCCTCGCGAGGACGAACCCCGTCGAGCGAGAGGCCGTGGGCCTCGGCCTCGGGCGCGAGCTCCTCCGCGTAGCGCCGGTAGGCGTCGCGGTCGACGGGCAGGGGGTTGGGCGCGAAGAGGTTGACCGCGAAGGGCGCCCCTGCCGCGCGGACCTCCCCGATCTCCCGGGCCAGCGCCGCCGCGTCCTTGTAGCCGCCGGCGAGGAAGCCGAGGCTGCCGGCCCTCGCGGCGGCGATCACGAGCGCGGGGGTGCTCGCTCCGCCGGACATCGGCGCGGCGAGCACCGGCAGCTCGACTCCGAGGCCGGATAGGAGCTCGGAGAGAGCGTCCACCGCCACGCCTGCGCTCAGCCCGTCAGGCCTGCTCGAGCGGGGCCATCGTGAGCCCCGCTCCCTTCAGCTGCTCCCAGTAGTGCTCGGCAGCCTCCTGGTGGCCGCTGTAGACGATCGCCTGTCCGGTCGAGTGGATCACGTTGGCGATCTCCATCCCGCGCTCGAGGCTCACCCCGGGGATGAACCGTGCGAGCGTGCTCGCGACGTGCTCGAAGGTGTTGTGGTCGTCATTGCGGACGATCACGCGCCAGGATCCGCCAAGCCCCGTCCCGGGGCCGCCCGCGCGCGGAACCTCGACCGTCTGGCTCATGGTTCGCAGGATAGAGCCAGCGATCGCTGCCGGGCGCGCCGGGCGCGCGCATGCGGCGCGCGTGCCCGCGACGGCCGCGCAACCTACAATTGCCACATGAGCGACGAGCACGACGCACGCCTGCCGGAGCCCGACCGCCCCTGGATGATGCGAACCTACGCGGGGCACTCGACCGCGAAGGCGTCCAACGAGCTCTACCGGCGGAACCTCGAAAAGGGCCAGACGGGCCTCTCGGTGGCCTTCGACCTGCCGACCCAGACCGGCTACGACCCCGACGACGAGCTCGCACGGGGCGAGGTCGGGAAGGTGGGAGTGCCCGTCTCGCATCGCGGCGACATGGGCGCGCTGATGGACGGCATCCCGCTCGATGAGATGAACACCTCGATGACGATCAACGCGACGGCGGCCTGGCTGCTCGCGCTCTACATCGTCGCCGCCGAGGATCAGGGCGTCGCCCAGGAGGCGCTCCAGGGCACGACCCAGAACGACATCATCAAGGAGTTCCTCGCCCGCGGCACCTACGCCTTCCCGCCGGGCGCCTCGATGCGGCTGATCGCGGACATGATCGCCTACACCGTCGAGCACGTGCCGAAGTGGAACCCGATCAACATCTGCTCCTACCACCTGCAGGAGGCAGGTGCGACGCCGGTGCAGGAGATCGCCTATGCGATGTCCAACGCGATCGCGGTGCTCGACGCCGCCCGCGAGCGGGTGCCCGCGGAGCGCATGGAACAGGTCTTCGGGCGCATCTCCTTCTTCGTCAACGCAGGCGTGCGCTTCGTCGAGGAGCACGCGAAGCTGCGCGCGATGTCGATCCTGTGGGAGGAGCTCGGCCGCGAGCGCTACGGAGTGAGCGACGAGCGCAGGCTGCGCTTCCGCTACGGCGTGCAGGTCAACTCGCTCGGCCTCACCGAGGCCCAGCCCGAGAACAACGTGCAGCGGATCGTGCTCGAGGCGCTCGCCGTGACGCTCGGTCGCGACGCGCGCGCACGCGCGATCCAGCTCCCCGCCTGGAACGAGGCGCTCGGGCTGCCTCGACCCTGGGATCAGCAGTGGTCGCTGCGGATCCAGCAGGTGCTCGCCTATGAGACGGACATCCTCGAGTACCCCGACATCTTCGAGGGTTCGAAGGTGATGGACGGGCTCGTGGCCGAGCTGCTCGAGGGAGCGCGCGCCGAGATGGCGGTCGTCGCCGAGCACGGCGGCGCGGTCGAGGCCGTCCCCTACATGAAGGCCGCGCTCGTCGACTCGCACCGCGAGCGCATCCGCCGCATCGAGTCCCGCGAGCAGACGGTCGTCGGCCAGAACCGCTTCACCGAGACCGAGGAATCCCCGCTCACCTCCGATGCGGAGGGCGGCATCCTCGTCGTCGACCCCGACGTCGAAGCGGAGCAGATCAAGGACGTGCACAGCTGGCGCGAGGGCCGCGACCAGGGCGCGGTCGACGCCGCGCTCGCCGCGCTCGCCGCGGTCGCGAACGAGCCGGGCTCGGCGACGAACCTGATGGAGCCCACGATCGCTGCCGCCCGTGCGGGCGCGACGACCGGCGAGTGGGCCCGCACCCTGCGCGAAGTGTTCGGGAGCTACCGCGCCCCGACCGGCGTCGGCGAGGCTGCCGCGGCCGCACCGGATGGCGATCTCGCCGAGCTCCAGGCCGAGGTCGCGAGGCTCCAGGAGGTCCTCGGGCGCCGTCCGAAGATCCTCGTGGGCAAGCCCGGCCTCGACGGCCACTCCAACGGCGCGGAGCAGATCGCGGTGCGCGCGCGCGACGCGGGGATGGACGTGGTCTACGAGGGGATCCGTCTGACGCCCGCCCAGATCGCTGCCTCCGCTCTCCAGGAGGGCGTGCACGTGATCGGCCTCTCGATCCTCTCGGGCTCGCATCGCGAGCTGATCCCCGCGGTCATCGAGGCGCTGCGTGAAGTCGGTGTGAGCGTCCCGGTGATCGTCGGCGGGATCATCCCCGACCAGGACGTGGGCCCGCTCCGCGAGGCGGGCGTGGCCGCGGTCTACACGCCGAAGGACTTCGACATCACCCGCATCATGCGCGACATCCTCGCGTTGCTCGCCGACGGCGCGGAACGCACCCCGGTGGCCGTCGCAGGCGCCGGGGAGGCCCCGCCGCCGCAGGCGGTGCTCGGCGAGGCGTGAGCGGCGAGGGTGCCGCTCTCGGCGCGCGCCTGCGCGAGCAGGACCTGAGCGCGGCTCCGGCGGCGCTGAACCTGCTCGAGAGCTCCGCCGAGGCGGAGCGGGAGGAGCGCGCGGCGCTGCTCGCCGAGCTCTCCCCCGGCGCATTGGGCGGCGAGGCGCCCGGACACCTGATCGGCGTGACGGGCCCCCCGGGTGCGGGCAAGTCCACGCTGCTCTCCGCGCTGCTCCGTGCCTGGCGTGCGCGCGGGCAGACGGTCGCGCTGCTCGCGGTCGATCCGAGCTCGCGCCGGTCGGGCGGGTCGCTGCTCGGCGACCGCGCGCGGATCGAGTTCGACCCCTCCGACCGCGGCGTGCTGATCCGCTCCACCGCCGCCGGCGAGCGTCTCGGCGGCCTTGCGCGTCCGACGCGAGATGCAGCGCAAGCGCTCGCTGCCGCGTTCGACGTCGTCGTGATCGAGACTGTCGGGGTGGGCCAGGCTGAGACGGAGATCGCGGACGTGGCGGACACCGTGCTCGTCGTCGTCCAGCCGGGGAGCGGCGACGTGCTGCAGTTCCTGAAGTCGGGAATCATGGAGATACCCGACGTGCTCGCCGTGACCAAGGCGGACCTCGGCAAGCTCGCGCTGCGCTCGCGGCGCGACCTCTCCGCGGCGCTGCGCTCGCTCGGCTCCACGGCGACGAAGGTCCTCGCCGTCTCCTCGATCCCCCCGCCGAGCGGGATCGACGAGCTGATCGAGGCGCTCCAGGCGCACCGCGAGCAGCTCGACGTCGCCGCACGCCGCCTGCACGCGCGGCGCGCCGGCGCGCTCAGCGATTTCGCCGCCGAGCGAGGGGAGCGCGGGCTGCGCGCACTCGGTGGCCGGATCGCGGCGGAGCGCATGCTCGACTCCACCGATCCCTCACTCGAGGGGCCCGCGCTGATCGCGGTGCTCGAGCGTGCGAGCGAAGGCGCCGCGTGAGCCGCGACCTGCTGATCATCATCGGCGCGTTCGTGCTCGCAAGCGCGGTCGCGGGGGCGCTCGGAGCGACCAACCTCGGGACCGCGCTCGCCTTCGGCCAGATCGCCGTCGCGCTCAGCGTCGTCTACGTGATGCTGCGCCGCTGAAGGCACCCCCGCCCCGGCGCGTTCACGTATCGTGCCCGGCGCATGGGCACGGGCTGCTTCATCTCGACGGGACGCTCGCTGCCGGAGGCGGTCGAGCGCGTGAAGCTCGCCGAGTCGCTCGGTTACGAGTCGGTCTACGTGACGCACGTCGCGGGCGCGAGTCGCTCACCGTGCTGACCGTCTACGCGCAGGCCACGAGCAGGATCCGGGTGGGCACGGGAGTCGTCCCGATCTACACGCGCACGCCCGCGACGATGGCGCAGACCGCGGCGACGATCGACGAGCTCTCCGATGGGCGCCTCACGCTGGGGCTCGGCGTCTCGCACCGGCCCGTGGTCGAGGGCTGGCACGGCCAGACGATCGACCGCCCGGTCGCCGAGATGCGCGAGTACGCCTCGATCGTGCGTTCGATCCTGCACGGCACACCGCCTGCGTCCGGCGAGAAGTGGCAGACGGCCTTTCAGCTGCTCGGCATCGAGACGCGGCCGAAGCTCCCGATCTACATCGCCGCGCTCTCCCCCGCGATGCTCCGTCTCGCGGGCGAGATCGCGGACGGGGTCGTGCTCTGGCTCTGCAACCCGCGCTACATCGCCGAGGTCGTGATCCCTGAGATCAACGCGGGCCGGGAGCGCGCGGGCCTCCCGCTGGAGGGCTTCGACGTCGTCGCCGCGGTCCCCGGCGCGGCGACGCCGGATCGGGAGGCGGCCTACGACGCGATGCGCAAAGACCTGATCCCCTACTTCGGGCTTCCCTTCTACCGGGCGATGATCGAGCGCACCGGCTTCGGCGCGGACATCGCCGCCTACGACGCGGCCGCGGGCGACCTCGCCGCAATGCAGGCCGCGATATCCGACGGCTTCCTCGACGAGCTCACCGCGGTGGGCAGCGACCAGGACGTGCGCGCCGGGATCGAGCGCTACAAGGCAGGCGGGCGCGCCCTCGCCCTGCATCGGGCCGATCCCGAAGACGGACTTCGAGAGCACGTTGCGCGCGGCCGCGCCCGCCTGAGCCCGCGGAGAGCGGCGCGTAGCCGGCTCGCTCCGATCTAAGCTCTCGCACGGGTCGCGTTCGCGCGGTGTAACGCGGGGGAGCCACGACGGACTCGAAGATGACCAGATGATCGTCCTTATCGGCTTCGCGATCCTCGCCGGCGCGGGCACGGCGCTCTCGCCCTGCGTGCTGCCCGTGCTCCCCGCACTGCTCTCAGCGGGCGGCGTCGGCGGCCGACGGCGGCCGCTCGGGATCGTGCTCGGGCTGTCGATCACCTTCACGGTCACGATCGTCGGCGTGGCCAACGTGGTCGACGGCGTCGGCCTCGGCAGCGACCCGCTGCGCGACGTCGCGATCGCGGTGCTGCTCGCCTTCGGCGTCGTGCTGCTCGCTCCCGGGCTCGCGGCGCGCTCTGGAGGCCCCGCTCTCGCGTCTCGCGCGCTTCGGCCCGCGCGACTCCGGCAGCGGCTTCCGCTCCGGCCTGCTCGTGGGAGGGGCGTTGGGTTTCGTCTACACCCCCTGTGCGAGCCCGATCCTCGCCGCGGTGATCTCCGTGAGCGCGGCCTCCGGTCGCACCGTGGTGCTCGCGATCGCCTACGCGGGCGGCTCGGCGCTCGTGCTGCTCGCCCTCACGCTCGGCGGGCGCACGCTCTTCGATCGGGTGCGCCGTGGCGGCCGCGGGCCGCTGCTGCAGCGCGCGCTGGGCATCGTGATGATCCTCACCGCGGTCGCGATCGTGACCAACCTCGACGTGAGCTTCGACCAGTTCGTCGCCGAAAAGATCCCCGACGTGAACCTGACGGCCTCGCTCGAGTGCTCGAAGGGCGTCACCGGCCGCCTGCACGAAATCACGGGCCACAGGGCGAAGTTCCAGCCCGCGAACGGTTCGTCCTCCTGCCACGGCTCGGCCTCCTCGGTCAAGGTCGCCGCGCCCGGCGCCTCGCAGAAGACACTGCTCGCCGCGGCGAACGGGCTTCCCGCGCTCGGCGCGGCGCCCGAATTCGCGGACACCGAGGACTGGTTCAACACCCCCGCGAACAAGCCGCTCTCGCTCACGGGGCTGCGCGGGCGTGTGGTGCTCGTGGACTTCTGGACCTACACCTGCATCAACTGCATCCGCACGCTGCCCTACCTGAAGGCGTGGGACGCGGCCTACCGCAAGGACGGCCTGACGATCGTGGGCGTCGAGACACCCGAGTTCGCGTTCGAGAAGGACGCCTCCAACGTGCGCGACGCAATCGGCCAGTTCGGCCTCCACTACCCGGTGGTGCAGGACAACGAAATGGGGACCTGGAACGCCTATGGCAACCAGTACTGGCCCGCGGACTACCTGATCGACGCGAAGGGGCAGGTGCGCTACGCGGCCTTCGGCGAGGGTGACTACGACAAGACGGAAACCGCGATTCGCGCGCTGCTCGCCGAAAAAGGCGCCGCGGTCGGAGGGCGCGGGCATCCGACGGACGTCGTCGTGCCCTCCACCGAGGCGACTCCGGAGACCTACGTGGGGACCGCCCGCGCGGAAGGCTGGCTGCATGCGCCGAAAGCGGGGCTCCACGACTACGGGGGACCGGTCACCGCCGACCCCACGCTCAACCAGTTCGTCCTCAGCGGACGCTGGCAGATCGCCGAACAGCCCGCCACAGCGGTCTCATCGGCGGGGATCGACGTGGAGTTCCAGGCCAAGAACGTCTATCTCGTTCTCAGCTCGCCGGGCGAACGCCCGCTGCCCGTGCAGGTGCTGCTCGACGGCAAGCCGATCGGCGCGGCGGACGCGGGCGCCGACGTGCACGACGGCGTCGTGACGGTGCGCCGGCAGCGGCTCTACTCGCTCGTCTCGCTGTCCTCAGACCGCCGCGGTCACCTCGCGCTGCGCTTCGCGCCTGGAGTGACCGCGTATGCCTTCACCTTCGGCTGAGGCGGCGAGGCAGACCTGATCCGCGAGAAGCCTTCCTAGCGCCCCGCGGAAACGAGCACCGCGACATGTGCGTCGTGAGCCAGACGCGAATGTGGCCGCGGCGACAGCCGGATAACGTCGCCCCGTTTGACGCTGCGGCTGTGCGCGTAGCGCACGAGGCCCACGCGGCAGTGAGATCCAGCGATCCGGCGCTTGACCGAACCGAGCGTCATGTGAGTGCTGAAGGTCGGGACGATGCAGTGTGCCGGAGGGGGCGGTCTTTTCACGGGCGGCGGCGGCGTCGGATATCCGACGACAAACGGGATCGAGACGGGTCCGGCCAACGCAGGCGGCGAGGCTTCGCGCGAGTTCACCAACCAAACACAGAGCTCATAAGTCCCCGGCGTTTCCTCCTTGAAGGTGCTCTGCACCGAGAAAGCCCCGTTGACGTTCGAATACAGGACGTTCTCGCCGCTGTCGGACGTTGGCGTCGGCGCACATGGTGCGCCCCCGCCTCCGGTCTTCACCGTCGCATCGACTTCAGCGGGCGCTTCGCTCGCCCCTCCCGCGGTGATCGTCGCGAGTTCATTTGGCGCGGGTCGCGATGGAGTGATGACCGCGCTGACTGTTCCGCTGGGAGCACGAAAGCTGACCACCTGAGTGATCGGAGGTGTGATCGCGCTCTCGTTTTCGCCGATCCAAATGCAGAACATCGATGGACCGACGGTTGGCCACGAATCGACAAAGGAGAGATTGAAGTCACCGTTGACTTCTTCCCCGTCCCAAACGTTGTCGTCGAACTCCGATTCGTTCTCCAGATACTGACCGGTGTCGCTTCTCGCGCTGGGTGCGCAGGGCGCGCCACCAGGAGCCCTGTACTTCACGAAGATCTCGTTCTGAGCCGCGGAGACGCCGGAGAGAGTGAACACCCGCGGCAATTTCGCCGCAGGATCGGACGCGCCGGCCGTGTTGGTGACGCTGATCGTCGCGCTATCGGCCAGCGCTGCGCTTGCGAGGGCCGCGCTCATCGCGAGAGCTAGAAGCAGAAGCACGCCGAAACGAGCCGCCGGCTTCCCCGGCAGCATCCTCACCTTCGCGATGGTCGCGTCACGATCGACCCTCATGTCAACCCCCGATCGGCAGATGCGAATACTTGACGCGCGCCGATCATACAGAGTTCGACTTTCAGGACTGAGTCGAGATTGCTGAAGCGACCGAAGTCGGTAGGATTGCCCGCGCGGAAGGCTGGCGAACGGCCGCGGCTACCGAAGGGCGATCACCATTCTCAGCCAGGGCGACATGCTTGCGGGCTATCGCGTCGAAGACATCATCGGCTTCGGCGGCATGGGCATCGTGTATCGCGCCGAACAGGTGGCGCTGAGACGCCACGTCGCCCTGAAGGTGCTCGCTCCCCGGCTGAGTCGGGATGAGGCGTACCGCGAGCGCTTCAAGCGCGAGGGCGCACACGCGGCGGCGCTGCACCACTCTCACGTGGTCCCCGTCTACGACTCCGGGGAATCCGGAGGGATGCTCTACCTCGCGATGATGCTGGTCGAGGGACATTCGCTGGCCGAGGAGCTGGTAGGAGGTTCGCTCGCTCTCGACCACGCGGTGGCAGTGCTGGGACCGATTGCCGCAGCACTCGATGCTGCGCACACGATCGGCATCGTCCATCGTGACGTGAAGCCGCAGAACGTACTGCTCGATTCCAGCGGTTGGCCGATGCTGGCCGATTTCGGGGTCGCCAAGGCGACAACCGCCGCCACCCTGACCGCGACCAGAGACTTCGTCGGCTCTGTCAACTACGCGGCACCAGAGCAGATCCGCGGAGAACCCGTCACTCCGGCCGCCGATGTCTACAGCCTCGGTGGCGTTTTGTTCACATGCCTGACGGGCACGCCGCCATTCGAGCGCGAATCCGAGGCGGCAGTGCTGCAAGCGCAGCTCAACGACGCACCGCCCGAGCTGGAGGCCGGAGTTGAATTCGCCTCAGCGCTAAACGCGATCATCGCCGCTGGAATGGCGAAGAGGCCGCAGGACAGGCCTCCCTCCGCGAGCGCGCTGATCGACAAAGCGACACGGCTCCTGGCAGGCGGAGCCCGGCCCGGACGCGCGCTCACCGGTAGAGGCGAGCGATCTCCGACGAAGCTGCCTCGAAGCCAGACAGCCACAGCGGTAGCGTCAGGAGTCGTGACTGCGTCGGCAAGAGCTGACCCGATCGCACCGGCACAGCTACGGACGAACCGTCCACCAATTGCCGAGCCCACGCAGGCAGATCGCAAACGGCCAGAGGGACCCCCACCGGACCCGGCGAACGCACGCGACGACCATCGCCGCCGCTGGGCGCTCGGCGTGGCTGCGGTTGCAGTCGCGGCGGCCATCGCCGTGACAGTCGTGGTCACGGAAAAGCGAAGCTCCTCGGACGCTGCCGCGGGCCACACTGCTCGCAAGGGATCGCCGGCCACCGCGCATCCAGTGATCCTGCACGTCTCCTCTCCGGTCGACGGGAGCACGGTGAGAACGCCAGTTGTCACCGTTCACGGCACCGTGACGCCTTCCCACGCCAGCGTCGAGGTACAGGGTCAGATTGTGCGGACCGCAGACGGCGTGTTCTTCCGCACGCTGCGAATGAGTCCTGGCGCCAACAAGATCGAAGTCGTGGCGAGCTCGCCAGGCCAGCGCAGCGCAACCGCCGAGGTCGCCGTGCGAGGCGACTTCGCCGCCAGTTCTGCGCAGGCGAAGCGAAAGCCGTCTTCGGTCCATCCTCCACAGCTGGAGACCGTGTCTTCCCCCGACGGCACGTACACGATCCTGGTCCCGGCAGGCTGGCAGTACTACGCGGAAAGCTCTCCCGAAGGAACGACGACCGACGTATGGCTTGGCGCAGATCAGTCGCAAAAGCTGCAGCTGTTCACGAGCGACTGCGTCTCGTGCGTCGAGGGCGAAGGCTCGCCGCACGCAAGCTCGGTCCAACTCCCCGCTGGGACGATCAGCTCGTTCGAGATCAATCCCTCGGCGGTCGGCTTCGCAGCTCAAACCGAAGGCGACCCGAATCCGGACAACGGCCTGATCGTCGTCACCCGAGACGGTGCAACGGTGACGGGCTACGCGCAGGTCGACCTGTGGCTGCCGTCGAGCATGCACGCAACGGCGACGCGCATCCTCGACAGCTTCAGCTTGCTGAAGGCCGCGAGCGATGGGTGAGCGAAGCAACGCGCGGGGCAGAGCCGGCGAGGCTTGGCTTTACGCGCAAAGTGCGTACATCCGGCCAGAGACGGGGTCTTTTCGCCGACCCTTGGCTTAGGATCGGGCGGCGCCGGGGGGCGGGGGGCGCGAGGCCAACGACAGAGCACGGAGGACGTCTCGATGGAGCGTGTTTCAAGACTTTCAATCACGCGGCTGCGTATCGCAGCCGCACTCGGCGCGGTGTGCGCGCTGGTAGCGATCTCGCTGGCGATGACCGCGACGAAGGCATCGGCAGCGGCGCCGCCCTCCTCGACGGACGTCCTCTTCGTGTTCGACACGAGCGGGTCGATGACCGGCGAGCTCGAAGAAGCGAAGGAAAAAATCCAGAGCGTGATGGCCGCACTCGCGGGCACCCTGCCGAACGTGGAGTTCGGAGTTTCGCGCGTGGAAGACGCGCCGAAGTGGGAAGGTGGCCCTAAATGGACGGAATTCGGAAGCGAAGTCCCCGAGCCCTCTGAAGCCGAATTCGAAGCGGATCCCGAAAAAGCTTGGGAACTGAAGCAGCCGCTCACGCCCAACCAGGCTGCTGCCTCGGCGGCGGTCAACGGTCTGGTGATCGACAACGGCGGCGACTCGCCCGAAGCCTACGGGCGCGCGCTGTGGGAGGCCGACACCAATCCTGACATCGGCTGGCGCCCAGGCGCCCGGCACGAGATTGTGCTGATAGCCGACAACGTGCCGCACGACCCGAACCTCAACTCCGGCATCGCTGAAAGCGCATGGGTCGAAAATCCGTTTGCCACCGGCACCGAACCCACGGCAAAGGTCGGAATCAAAGACTCGCAGTGGACCCCCGGCACCAACAATCAGATCGTGCCGGTGGTGCAAAAGCTCGCAGCGGACGGCAAGCCTCTTGAGTCCGTCGAGTTCTTCGGCGGGTTCCAGAACTACCTTCCCTACTGGCAGTACTGGGCTGGCCTCTCGGGCGGATCCGCGCTCGAAGGCTCCTCCGGCGAACTCGCCGCGCGGCTAACGACGCTGATCGAAGGCGGGGCGTGCGGCGCGAAATGCCCTGACTCGACGGTCTCGCAGGTGATCTGCAACCTGGTGATCGCGACTGCCTCAGACACCTGCACGGCGACCGTCGCCGATGCATCTGCCAAACCGACGCCGCCGACGGGCGCGGTGGGCTTCGGGACCGCGGCGGGAGGCACGTTCCCAGCGGGGACATCGTGCAGTCTCGTGCCGACCCCGGCATCGCCGAACACGTCGAGTTGCTCGGTGACGTTCCTACCACCAACAGCAGCAAGCGCGGCACCCGCGATCACGGCCACCTACGCGGGTGACGCGACCCACAACGGGAGCTCGGCCAAAACGACCTACCCGGCGGCGAGCGAGCTCGCCAAAGACGTGGACTTCTCCGATCTGGGGACGTTCCACGGCACGGAAGTCGAACTGCCCTTCGAATGCGGCTTCCCGTGCCTCGAGACCGGCGAACTCTTCAGTGGGCCGAGCCTCGCCTCGCTCTCCTCGGTGGGCACCGTCTCGGTCGAATTCGCCGAAGTTGCGAGCACGAAACACAAGAAGAAGAAGCACAAACCGGTTCTGCTCGGTAGATCGTCGGTGAAGCTCTCGAAAGCGGGCAAGGGCAAACTGGTCATCCACATCGCGAAGAAGTACCGCCGCGTGTTCGCCAAATCGAAGGGCACGCTGCACCTGACGGTGAAGCTCACGACGAAGACTGCCGCGGGCACGACCGTCGGCGCGAGCACCGTGCACGTGACGCTGAAGCCGAAGAAGAAGAAGACCAAGAAGAAACACTGAGGGCGTCGGGACCGGCCGCGGCTCGCCGCCGGCCGGTCCCGCCCGTCCCTGTGCGGCGGGGAGACTCGCGCCGCGCAGGCGGTGCGGCCTACAATGGTCCTCATGGAGGGCTCGATGGCAGAGACGAGCGCGCGCAGCTGGCTGCGTTGCTACCGCTGCTGGTCGCAGGATCTCGAGGTGCAGGTGCATTACGAGGGGATCCACAAGATCGACCCGGACACGGGTGAGCGCGCGGAAGTCGTGGACGAGCTCCAGGAGGCGGTCGTGCAGTGCCTGGACTGCATGCACGACCAGCCACACCTCGGCTTCAACAACGGTCGCGTCGAGCCGATCGAGGACCGTTGGGAACGGATGATCGCGGGAACTCCCTGGGTGGCGTCCTGCACCGTGACCGTCGACGCCGAAGACGTCGAGAGCTGCTCCGGCCCCGAGGCGGGCGACTCGCTCTCATACGCGGCCTTCGGCGACCACGGCGTCCGCGAGTTCTTCACCCACGTGCGCTTTCACAAGCACGAAGACGACGCTCGGATCATCGTGCACCTGCTCGTGGAGCTCTACGCGCGCTCGCTGGAGGAGGCGACCGAGGTTCTCGAGTCCTCCGCGCGCGGCGCGCTGACGATCACCTCGCTCGCCGAGGAGTCGCGGCCCCCGGCCGCCGCCGGCGAGACGCACCACGAGTAGCGCCCGCCACCGAGCGCTTCAGTCCGCGGCCGCTCGCGCCGATCTAGAGGGGAGCGAGACACTCGCCAGAGAGCCAAGCGTGGAGCAGAAGATCAAGGTACTGATCGCGGATGACCACCCCCTGATCCTGCAGGGGCTGCGTCGCACGCTCGAAGACTGCGACGACATCGAGGTCGTCGGCGAGGCCCACGAAGGCAGCGAAGTCCCTCCGCTGGTGCAGCGCCGCGCTCCCGATGTGGTGCTGATGGACCTGCGCATGCCCGGCCTCGACGGCGTCGGCTGCGTCCGCGAGATCAAGGCGAGCGCGCCCGAGGTGAAGGCCGTGCTGCTCACGGCCTCGGAGGACCGTGCCTCGATCCGCGCCGCGATCGAGGCGGGCGCGAGCGGCTACGTACTCAAGAGCGTCAGCGCGCTCGACGTGCCCGCCGTGGTGCGGCAGGTCGCAGCGGGCTACACGATGTTCCACGAGCCGACCGCGGGCAACAGCGGGGGCTCAGGCGAGCCGGACCTGCCCGAGCTCACCGAGCGCGAGAGCACGATCCTCGCGGCTGTCGCCGGCGGGAAGACCACCAAGGCGATCAGCGGTGAGCTCTGGCTGAGCGAGCACACGGTCAAGTTCCACCTCACCAACATCTACCGCAAGCTCGGGGTCTCCAACCGCAGCGCTGCGGTGCGCTACGCCTTCGAGCACGGTCTCGCCACCGCGCGAGACTGAGCGGGCGCGCTCAAGCCCCCCGCGCGCGACGGCGATCCGGTGTGGCCGGCGTCGAGGGGGTACTCACCGCGGGGGCCTCCCAGTGAGGCAGTGCGAGCGTCACCTCGGTTGGCCCGCCCGGACGGCTCTCCACGCGGCAGAGTCCATCGAGCAGGCGCACGCGCTCGTGCATTCCCGCGAGGCCCATGTGGCCGCTGCGCGCGGCGCGAAGCAGCTCGCGCTCGACGTCGAAGCCGCGGCCGTCGTCGGTGACATGGGCGCGCAGTCCCTCACGGTCGAGCGCGATCCTCACCCTCACCGCGCTCGCCTCGCCGTGCTCGCGCACGTTGTTGAGCGCCTCGCCGACGACGCTGAGGACGGCGAGCCGCTGTGAGGTCGAGATCGATTCGAGGTCGCCGTCGAGCTCCAGGTCCGGCTCGATCCCGCTCCGGGCCTGGAACGCGCCGAGCAGGTCGCGCAGCGCATCGGCGAAGGGGCGCGTGACCAGAACGTCCGAGTGAACGGAGGTCGAGATCCGCCGCAGTCCGCTCTCGAGCGCGAGCAGCCGCGCGTCGAGATCGTCGAGCCTGCCCCCGAGCAGCTCGTTGCCGCGCCGTCCCTCGAGCACGACCGCGAGCTGCCGTCTGAACAGCGCAAGGTCCTCGCCCACGAGCAACAGCTCCTGCAGCGGGCCGTCGTGGAGATCGAAGCCGAGCCTCGTCAGGCGTCGCTCGCTCGCCGCGAGCAGCATACGCTCGCTCGCCGCCGTGCTCGCGAGCAGCAACGCTCGCTCGAGCGCCGCACCGATCGGAGTTCGGGCGACGGCGAGGATCGCCGCGGTACGCGCCCGCCTGCCGCGCGGAGATCGTGCCACGAGCGCAGCGACGGGCTCCCCCGCGCGCAGGATCGGCACCCCCTGCATCTCTCCTTCTCTCTCTGCGCCCTCGCCACGGATCGTCGCTCGCGCGAGCGCGCAGGCGACCGCGCTCGGCGCGCCCGTTGCGGTATCGGCGACGCAGGAGATCGCGCCGAGTGCGTCGGAGGACCAGAGGGAGACGCGGCGCAGCCGCGCGCAGCCCGCGGTCAGGCCGAGTGAGATCCCGATCGCACGCATCGGGTCGAGCGTCTGCAGGGCGGGCGAGCGCAGGCTCTCGCGGAGCAGCATCGTCGGCGGCACAGCCGCCCCGGCCGCGAGGTCCTCGGCAAGCTCGGCGACTTGCTCGACCGCGAGCGACTCGGCGGCGAGCATCGAACCGAGCACTTCGCCCGCGAAGGCTGCGGCGATCGCCCCGGGGCCGGGGGCGGGCTCGCTGGCCTCGAGCAGGGCATCTGCACGCTCGCGCGCGTCCTTCAGCAGGGCGGCCGCGGACGAGCCGCGTGCGGTGAACACCGCAACGGCGTGATCGAGCGCGCGCTGCGCGCTCCGCTCTTCGATCGCTCTGCTCGTCATCGCTCACCGCGCCGAGCAGGGATCCTCCCCACGGGCGCTCAATCGTCTATCGGCAACGCCCGGCCGCGACTCAAACGACGGGGCGGCGGGCGGCCTCGGGCCAGCGCGCCTCGCTGCGCGGGAGCTCGAGGCGGCGGCGTCGGTCCTGATCGCAGACCGCCTGGTGGAGGCGCTCGAAGGGGCCCCACTTGTCGAGCACCGGATTGGGCGCTGAGGCATCGGTGTCGATCGCCTCGCCGAGTGCCTCGGGCTCGCCGACGACGACGACTCCGACCGCGGCTACGCGGCGACCCGCGGAGAGACCGACCGCGTCGATCCTCTTCCCGAGCGCGAGCGCGCGAGCGGGAAGCTTCCCGCGGTCCGCGTCGAGCTCCGCGACGAGCACGTCGATCGTGGCTATCTCCGCGGCGTCGAGTGCCTCCTGCTCGTCGGCCGCGCCGAGCACACTGCATCCGCGCCTCGAGAGCAGCATCGTCGCCGCGGCGCGGAAGTAGCGGTCCGCGGAGAGCACGAGCACCGAGACGGGGAGCAGCCTCACCACCTCGCCCCCGAGCCCTCGCTCCGCGGGCGCCGGTAGCTCCGCGGGTAGCGGCTGTGGCTGTGGCTGTGGGATGTCTGCGTGTGTGTCCATCTTGCCCCTGGCGCGGTTCGTGCGCCGGAGCAGATCTTCGCGCGCGCAGGAGGTTTCTCGTACTGGCCTTTGGTCTAGATCCCCACCGGCGCCGAGCGGAGGAGGAGAGCCCGCCGGCGAGCTGCCCAAGCGGGGCGGAGCGCCCTACCCGAAGGTCTAGGTGGGACTAGCTGAACGTGCGGCGAGATGGCGCCCCCGCGGCTTCACCATGCCCCCCACGTGGAGCAACCCGCTCCAGTTGAAAACACCACAGGAGGAGTTGCTCTGTGTTTCGCAAGGTACTGAAGAAGAAGCGCACTGCAGCGCTCGCCGTCGTGGCTGTTCTGGCCATCGCCGGCATGGCGTTCGCCTACTGGACGACCACCGGCTCGGGCTCCGGCACGGGCACCGTCGCCTCCAGCGGCGGCACGGTGACGCTGCACGGCACGATCGAAAACGAACTCTCTCCGGGCGCAAGCTCGGCGGTCGCATACACGGCGGACAACGCGAACGGCTCGAGCGAGCAGGTCGCCACGGTCCACGCCGTCGTCTCGATCGACGAAGCCCACGAAAACGCGGGCTGCAAAGCGTCGGACTTCACCATCGGCGACACCGTCGAGGGCCAGGTCATCCCCGCACACTCCACGGGTGTCGCACTGACCCACGCGGGCTCGATCTCGATGATCGACAGCGAAGCCAACCAGGACGCGTGCCAGGGCGCGACGATCACCCTGACCCTGTCCAGCTAGACGCAGCTCTCGAACGGGGGGACGCCCGACGTCCCCCCGTTCGCCTTTTCCGTCCTCTGCAACACACGATCAGGAGAGCCGGTAATCCAAATGCGACGGCACAACGACAAGTCTTCGAAGGGAAGTGAGACGCGACGCCAGCGCGCGGCGCGGCGCCTCCCGATCGCCGCCATCGCCGCGCTCGCGACGGTTCCGATCGCGGGCCTCGCGCTCGCCGCCAACGGCCACAGCTCGCTGGCCCTCCCCACTCCGACGGTCTCGAGCCACCCCGCGGGCGTGACCTCACAGCGCTCCGCGCGCTTCGTATACGCCGACAAGCAGTCGGGCGTGAGCTTCCAGTGCAAGCTCGACGGCGCGGGCTACAAGCCCTGCCGACGGCCTGCCGTGACCTACTCCGGCCTCGCGGCCGGCAAGCACACCTTCAGAGTCCGCGCGGCCGCGGGCTCGAAGACGAGCGCTGCGAACGTCGTGTCGTGGACGGTCGACATGACGCCGCCGGGGATCGCGCTCGTAGACCCGCCCAACGGCGCGTTGATCCGCGCCGACGCCTGGGGGCAAGGATGCCCCCAGGGGGCGGGTCTCTGTGGCACCGCCCAGGACGCCTCCGGCGTGCGTGCGGTCTCGGTCTCGATCGAGCGCGAAGACGGCCGCTGGTGGGGCGGATCGGGTTTCGATCAGACGAGCGAGCGATTCCTCTCAGCGCAGCTCACCAACGGTCACACCGCGAGCAGCGCGGCGAGCTGGTCCTACGCGCTGCCGGTGCCCGGCAGCGGCCACTACACGGTGCACGTGCGCGCAGCGGACCGCGCGGGCAACGCGACCAAGCCCGCTCAGCAACTGAGCACCTCCTTCACCGTGCAGACCACGGCGACTCCGGCCTCCTCGGTGCTCAGCAGCCGGGAAGAAAAGCCGGCCGGCGCCACCGGCGAAAAACCCGCTGTGACAGTCGAAGAAAAACCGGCCGCGAAAAGCGGGGAAGCGCCTGCGGAAGAACCGGTCGAAAAGCCGGTCGAAACGCCCGCCGGAGGCAAGCCCTTCACGGTCGCCGGGGATGTCGCGGCACCGCTCGCCCCGGGCGTCTCGCGCGAACTTCTGCTCACGATCAGCAACCCGAACTCGGAAGCGATCACGGTGACATCGCTGAACGTGGAAGTCGCCGCCGGCAGCAGCAAAGCCGGCTGTGACGGCCCGTCGAACCTGTCGCTCACCCAGTCGGACCTGTCCACGACGAACACCCTCAGCGTCCCGGCGGGCGGCCAGGTGAGTCTGCCAAGCGGCTCGGTTCACGCGCCGCGGGTTCTGATGGAAGACCTGCCCACCAACCAGGACGCCTGCAAGAACGCGTCCTTCACGTTCACCTACAGCGGGAGCGCCCACTCATGACCCGAGCACTGACCATTCGCTTTCGCAGCAAGATCGCGGCGCTCGCGCTCGGCGCGCTCGCGCTGAGCGGCGCGGCCACGGGCAGCGCCTCGGCCTACCTCGCCAAGCCCAGCGCGGGCTCGGGCATCGGCCACGTCGCCGCGCTCCCCGCACCCACGGTCGCCACGGCGACCGCCGGGACGGGAACGGTGAGCCTCAGCTGGGGCCCGGTGAGCGCTCCGGGCACGGGTCCGGTGAGCTACTACGTGCGTCGCGACGGCGGGGCCCCGGCGGGCAACTGCCCGACGTCGAGCTCGACCGCTACGGTCACGAGCTGCACGGACTCGGGCCTCGCTCCGGGCAATCACGTCTACACGGTCACGGCGGTCTGGCGCAGCTGGACCGCACGCGGCGCGGAACACAGCGTGAACGTCGCCGTGGGAGTCGCGGACCACCTCGTCCTCTCAGCCTCGGACACGACCCCGACCGCGGGCGCGGCGGACTCGCTTCAGATCCTCGCCAAGGACTCCGCCGGCAACACCGTGACCACCTACACGGGCTCGAAGAGCCTCACCTTCGGCGGCGCGCAGAGCGCGGGCGCCACGCACCCGACGGTCACGAGCAGCACCGGCACGGCGGTCGCATTCGGCACCGCCGAGACGATCACCTTCACGAACGGGCAGGCCACCGTCTCGAGCGGGAGAAACGGCTCGATGACGCTCTACAAGGCCGAAACTGCGAACGTGACCGTCACCGACGGGACGCTCTCCAACGGGACCGGCACGAGCCTCGTCGTCGGCGCGGGCAGCACGAGCGCCTTCGCGCTCTCGACGCCATCCCCGACGGCCGGCAAAACCTTCGAAGAGACGATCACAGCGGTCGACTCGTGGGGCAACACCACGACCTCCTACACGGGGTCGAAGACCTCGATGAGCTTCACCGGCCCTTCGAGCTCGCCGGGCGGCAAAGCGCCCGCCTACCCCTCGAGCGTGACCTTCAACGCCGGGGTGGGGAGCGCATCGATCACGCTCTATGACGCACAGACGACGACGCTCACGGCGAAACAGAGCTTCAGCACCTCGGGCACGAGTGCCTCCTTCACGGTCGCGCCCGCCGCTGCGGCCGCGCTCAGCGTGGCCAACCCTGGGACGCAGTCCGCGGGGACGCAGTTCAGCGCGACGATCAGCGCGATCGACGCCTACGGCAACGTCCAGCCCGAATACGCGGGGTCGAAGGCCCTCACGTTCAGCGAACCCGACGCGAGCCCCTCCGGGAAAAACCCGCTGTATCCCGAAGCGGTCACCTTCACGAACGGGAAAGGGACCGCGGCGATCACGCTCTATGACGCCGAGCTCACTCCGCTGAAGGCCACGGACGGGACGCTCGCGGGGACCAGCTCGAACTTCACGATCAACGGTTCGGCGACGGCCGCGGGCTACACGCTCTCGACGCCCTCCCCGACGGCGGGCAAAGCCTTCGAAGAGACGATCACGGCGAAGGACGTCTACGGGAACACCGCGAGCTACTCCGGTACGAAGACGATCGCCTTCAGCGGTCCCGCTTCGAGCCCGAAAGGCGAAGCGCCGAAATACCCGAGCACCGTCAGCTTCACGGGCGGCGTGAGCACCAACGCCTCGATCACGATCTACAACGCGGCCGCCACGACGCTCACGGCGAAAGAAAACACGGCTGGGATCAGCGGCACGAGCGCTTCATTCAACGTGGCGCCCGCAGCCGCGAGCGTGTTCGCCTGGGGCGCGATCGGCGCCCAGCAGGCCGGCACCGCCTTCGGCTTCACGCTCACGGCGACGGACCTCTACGGTAACCCGGCCGAAGAGACGGGCAGCCAGAAAGTCACCTTCACGGGACCGGAATCGAGCCCCAACGGCAGCAAACCGGAATACCCCACCACGGTGAGCTTCACCGGCGGCGTGGGCACCGGAACGATCAAGCTCTATGACGCCACCGCGAGCGCCGCGATCACCGCGACGCAGACGGGCGGGCCGAAAGGCACGAGCGCGAGCTTCGCCGTCGCCCCGCTCTCCGCGGCCGCGCTCAGCCTCGCCGCGCCGGGCAATCAGACCGCGGGCAACGCGTTCAACGAGGCGATCACGGCCGTCGACGCATACGGCAACACCGCGACGAGCTATGCGGGAACGAAGCAGCTGAGCTTCGCCAAGCCCGCCTCCAGCCCCTCCGGGCAGGCGCCCGGCTATCCGGCGAGCGTCACCTTCACCGGCGGTGCGGGCAGTGCGCAGATCACGCTGTACGACGCGCAGAGCACGACGCTCGAAGCGACCGACGGCGCGCTCACGGGCACCAGCTCGAGCTTCGCCGTCGCCGCCGCGGGCGCGAGCGTGTTCTCGCTCTCGACGCCCGCCCCGACAGCGGGCAAGGCGTTCGAAGAGACGATCACGGCCAAGGACGCGTGGGGCAACGCCGCCACCTACTCGGGCACCAAGACGATCGCCTTCAGCGGTCCGACCAACAGCCCCAACGGCACGAAACCCGCCTACCCCGCCTCGGTCGTGTTCACGTCCGGCACGGGGACCGCGCAGATCACGCTGAGCAACGCGCAGAGCACCACGCTGACGGCGAAAGAAGGAAGCGTCTCGGGAACGAGCGCGACCTTCAGCGTCGGCGCCGCCGCACCGAGCGCTCTCACGTTCGCGACGATCGGTGCGCAGATCGCGGGCGTCCCGTTCAACGTCAGCCTCACCGCGAGCGCAACCGACGCCTTCGGCAACGCGGCGAGCTACGAAGGCACGAAGACGATCGCCTTCAAAGGTCCGGAAGCGAGCCCGTCGGGCAAGGAACCCGCCTACCCCGCGACCGTCAACTTCAGCGGCGGCAAAGGGACGGCGAGCGTGACGCTCTACGACGCGAACAGCGCGACGAGCCTGGAAGCAAGCGAAGCCTCCGGTCCGAAAGGCACGGCCGCCGGCTTCAGCGTCGGCGCCGGCAGCGCCGCGAAGACGGCCTGGAGCGGAGCGAGCTCCAACACCGGGGCCGCAGAAGGGCTGTGCCTCTTCACCTGCACCTGGTCGGGCTTCTCCAAGAACCAGAAATGGAGCAGCAAGGTCAGCGTGACCGATGAAAACGGCAACATCGTCAGCAACGTGGGCAGCGGGCACAACGTCACCCTCACCATGCCCGAAAGCGGCTCGACCGGGACGCTCTCGACGAAATCGCTGACGATCCCGACGACGGGCGCGGCCACCTCGAGCACATCGGTCACCTACACCGCGCCGAACAGCTTCAGCTGGTCGAGCGACAGCTTCACCGCTCAGGCCGCGGGCTTCACCGCTGCCAGCGCGACGATCAAGAAATAACCGATCGTGCCAAGAGGGGGCCGCAAACGGGCCCGGCGAACCCGAGGACAGCCGGGTCGCCGGGCCCGGCGCGTTGCAGCACGCCTCTTCGCCCGCGCGCGCCGAGGACCAGCGTCCGCGCGAAGGATCGGCGACGAGGGCCCGGGGCTCTAGGCGAGGCGCTCTTCGAGCGCCTTGAGCTGAGCGGTGAGCTCGCTGGGGAGGTTGCTGAACTGCGCGAAGTGCTGATGGAACTGGGGCAGCTGGGCACGCCAGCCCTCGACGTCCACCCGCAGCAGCTCCTCCAGGGCTCCCTCGGAGATGTCGAGCCCTCTTGTGTCGATGCCATCGGGGCCGCTCGGAGGGATGTAGCCGATCGCGGTCTCCGTGGCCGCGCCGTGGCCCGCGCAGCGCGCGAAGACCCAGGCGAGCACCCGCGAGTTCTCGCCGTAGCCCGGCCAGAGGAAGCGCCCGTCGTCGTCCTTGCGGAACCAGTTGACGTAGAAGATCTTCGGGAGCTTCGCGCCCGAGGTGCGGCCGATCTCCAGCCAGTGAGCGAAGTACTCGGCCATGTCGTAGCCGCAGAAGGGGAGCATTGCGAAGGGGTCGAAGCGCAGTTCGCCGACGGTGCCCGCGGCGGCGGCGGTCTTCTCCGAGCCCATCACCGAGCCGAGGAAGACGCCGTGCTCCCAGTCGAAGGCCTCCGAGACGAGCGGCACGACCGTCGAGCGGCGCCCGCCGAAGAGCATCGCGTCGATCGGCACGCCCGCGGGGTCCTCCCACTCCGGGGCGATCGCGGGGTCCTGCGCGGCGGGGGTGGTGAAGCGCGCGTTGGGGTGCGCGGCGGGCGTGTCGGAGTCGGGCGTCCAGTCGTTGCCGTGCCAGTCGATCAGGTGCGAGGGGAGGTCCTCGGTCATCCCCTCCCACCAGATGTCGCCGTCATCGGTCTTCGCGCAGTTGGTGAAGATCGAGTTCGCCGCGATCGTCGCGATCGCGTTCGGGTTCGTGTCATCGCCGGTGCCGGGCGCGACGCCGAAGAAGCCCGCCTCGGGATTGATCGCGTAGAGACGGCCGTCGGAGCCGAACTTCATCCAGGCGATGTCGTCGCCGATCGTCTCCACGGTCCAACCCTCGAGCGTGGGGATCAGCATCGCGAGGTTCGTCTTGCCGCAGGCGCTCGGGAAGGCGCCGGTGATGTACTTGACCTCGCCCTCGGGCGAGGTCAGCTTGAGGATCAGCATGTGCTCGGCCATCCAGCCCTCGTCGCGCGCCATCACCGAGGCGATGCGCAGCGCGAAGCACTTCTTGCCGAGCAGCGCGTTACCGCCGTAGCCCGAGCCGAAGGACCAGATCTCGCGGGTCTCGGGGAAGTGAACGATGTACTTGTTATCCGCGTTGCAGGGCCAGGGCACGTCCTCCGCGCCGTCGGCAAGCGGCATCCCGACCGAATGCAGGCAGGGCACGAAGTCACCTTCGCCGAGCGCGTCGAGAGCCGCCTGACCCATCCTCGTCATGATCCGCATCGAGACGGCCACGTAGGTCGAGTCGGTGAGCTGCACGCCCACGTAGCTCTTGTCCGAGCCGAGCGGACCCATCGAGAAGGGCACGACGTACATCGTGCGTCCGCGCATCGAGCCCGCGAAGAGCTCGCCGAGCGTCTCGCGCATCTCGGCGGGGTCGCGCCAGTTGTTGGTCGGGCCCGCTTCCTGCTCGGTGGGCGAGCAGATGAAGGTGCGGTCCTCGACCCGGGCGACATCGCCGGGATCGGAGAGGGCGAGGTAGGAGTTCGGGCGCTTTGCGTCGGAGAGGCGCTCGAAGGTCCCCGCTTCGACGAGCCGCCCGCAGAGCATGTCGTACTCCTCGGCGCTTCCGTCACACCAGTAGACCGAGTCCGGTTCGGTCTTCGCCGCCACCTCCTCGACCCAGGCCAGCAGACGCTCGTTCTTGGTCGGTGCGGGAACGGTGGTGTTCATGGGGAACTGGCGGCTCCTTCGATTCGCGGTCTCGTCCGGCTCGCGCTGTGCGTCTCCCTCAGGCCGGGCGGGAGGCGCACCGGTGACGGGAGAACGCCCTCAGGGCGCGTGCTCGGGAAGGGTACCGCAAGGTTTTCCTACTCGACATTCCCCTCAGGGGGCTCGGCGCCGGGGTTCATCCGGGGCACGAGCACGAGCCGCTTGAACTCCGCGACGAGCACTCCGTCCTGGTTGAGCACGCGTGTGTGGACCTTCACCGTGCCGCGGTCGGGCTTGGAGCGCGACTCCTTCTTCTCGAGCACCTCGGACTCGCAGAAGAGCGTGTCGCCGTGGAACACCGGGGCGGGATGCTTGAGCTCTTCGGTGGCGAGGTTCGCGATCGCCTTGCCGCTCACGTCGCTGACCGACATGCCGAGCGCGAGCGAGTAGACGAGCGGCCCGACGACCACGTTGCGCCCCTGCTGGGATTTGGCGGCGTAGACGTCGTTCAGGTGCAACGGGTGATGGTTCATCGTGATCAGGCAGAAGAGGTGGTCGTCGCTCTCGGTGACCGTCTTGGCGGGCCAGTGCTTGTAGACGGCGCCGACCTCGAACTCCTCCAGGTAGCGGCCGTAGGGGTGCGCGCCGCTCGCCTCGCGCGCGGCCTGCTCGGTCTCGACGGATTGGGTCTCGCTCATGTTGCTCGGGCTTCTCCTTGGTCTCTTGGCCGGCGGAACTCTAGTGGGCGCCCGGCACCGCCGAGGCTGCGACCCCGTCCTCGGCGGCGACGCAGTAGGCCGCCCGGGCCTCCAACGGGCAGGCCACTCCGGGCCTCGGATCGCAGGGGGCGCATCGCGGCGGTTCGGGAGGGCTCGTCACCGGTACCGGCGGGGGCACCGGCGCGGGCACGCAGCTCGAGCCCGCCGGACAGCCGGCTTCTCCGTTCCCGACCGCGCGGACGAGGGCCACCGGATAGGGCAGCGCGCAGGCAGCGTCGTAGGCAGCGGCGATCGCCGCCGCGTTGGTGAGGCCGGTCAGCGCCGGGCCGCGGAAGGCGAGCACGCGCAGCGCGGCGGGCGCGAGCGCCGCAGGGCCATGCGTGAGCGTGCAGAGCTTGGCCTGTGCACCTGCGGGGTACGAGAAGGGATCGATCCGTCGCACCGTCCGCGCCACCCCGAGCCCGCGCGCGGCGCGAAGCCGCAGTCGCACGAAGGAGGGGTCGAGCAGCGCGCTCGCGCGGTTGGCGACGAGCACGAGCACCGGGCCGCCGCGAGCGGCGCGGGTGCGGGGCACCGCGGCGGCCAGGTAGTCGTCGCCGAACGCTCCCAAGGCGGCGAGGTCGAGCGTGCGCGAGTCGATCGCGTGTCGACCGGCTCGCGGGAACCGGATCGCCAGCACGGCGATGTCACCGGGCGCCGGGGAGAGGTCCTCGGTGTAGGTCCGTGAGGCGCCGGAGGCGCTCCCCGCCGGGGGCGCGATCAGTACGGCGCCGAGAGCCGCGCAGAGAGCCAGGGCCGACGCGACGAGACGGAATCGGTAGCCCATCACCCATACTTCCTAGCAGCGACGAAACGAACATGGCCGCCTGTGGCCGGAACGAGGAGACCCTTTGCGCAGCCCCCGAGACTTCTTCAAGCCCCTTGCGATCGACGCGCCCGAGCCGATCCGCGAGATCCCCTTCAAGCCCTCGCGGATGATCCACTTCCTCGACTTCTCGAACGAGAAGATGGTCGCGAAGGTCCCGGACATCGCGCCGACCGTGGACATCCTGCTCGGCAACCTCGAGGACGCGGTGCCGCTCGACCGCAAGGAGGCCGCGCGAGCCGGGCTGATCCGTGTGGGCAAGGAGATGGATCTCGGCGAGACGGCGCTGTGGACGCGCGTGAACGAGCTCGCCTCGCCCTACTTCCTCGACGACATCACCCAGGTGGTGGCGGAGATCGGCGAGAAGATCGAGGTCGTGATGGTCCCGAAGGTCGAGGGACCCTGGGACATCCACTACGTCGATCGTCTGCTCGCCCAGCTCGAGGCAAAAGCCGGGCTCGAGCGCCCGATCCTGATCCACGCGATCCTCGAGACGGCGCAGGGCGTGGCGAACCTCGAGGAGATCGCCTGTGCCTCACCTCGGATCCAGGGCATGAGCTTCGGCCCGGCCGACCTCGCCGCCTCGCGACGGATGAAGACCACGCGCGTCGGCGGCGGCCACCCGGGCTACCGCACGATCGCCGACCCCGACCCCGCAAACCCGGACGCGCCACGGGCGAGCTACCAGCAGGACCCCTGGCACTACTCGATCGCGCGCATGGTCGACGCCTGCACCTCGGTCGGCGCACTCCCGTTCTACGGGCCCTACGGCGACATCCGCGACGAGGAGGGCTGCGAGACGCAGTTCCGTGCCTCCTTCCTGCTCGGCTGCGTCGGGGCCTGGTCGCTGCACCCCGCCCAGATCGCGATCGCGAAGAAGGTCTACTCGCCCGACCCGGACGAGGTCGCGTTCGCGAAAAAGGTGATCGAGGCGATCCCCGACGGCCGTGGCGTGCACATGATCGACGGCAAGATGCAGGACGACGCGACCTGGAAGCAGTGCAAGGTGATGGTCAACCTCGCCGAGATGCTCGCCAAGAAGGACCCGGAGCTGGCAGAGGCCTACGGCTTCGCGCCTGCCGCGGTCTAGCGCGTCGTGTCATCCGCCGCACGCCTGCATGTAGGCTTCCGCGCCGCATGAGATTCTTCGAGTTCGAGGCCCGCGAGATCGTCAAGCGGGCGGGTATCCCCGTAACGGACTACGGCTTCACCACGGACCCCGCCGAGGCGAAGACGGTCGCCGAGCGGATCGCGGGCCCGACGGTGATCAAGTCGCAGGTGCTCACGGGCGGGAGGATGAAGGCAGGCGGCGTGAAGTTCGCCGACAGCCCCGAGGAGGCCGAGACCTACGCGCGCGAGATCCTCGCGCTGGAGATCAACGGCCACATGCCGCGCGGCGTGCTCGTCGACCCGAAGGCCGAGGTCGCCCAGGAGTACTACGCGGGCGTCGTTTGGGACGGCACCGCGAAGAAACCACTGATGCTCTTCAGCGACATGGGCGGGATCGACATCGAGCAGGTCGCGGAGGAGCACCCAGACCACGTGGGGCGCGGGCACTTCTCGACGATCGAGCCCTTCTCGGACTTCCAGGCCAAGCAGGTGATCGCCGCGGCCGGCGTGACCGGCAGGGCGCTGCAGCGCGCGACGCCGGTGCTCGCCCGCCTCGCGCAGCTCTTCCTCGACAACGACATGACGCTCGCCGAGATCAACCCGCTCGCCGAGCTGAAGGACGGCTCCTTCGTCGCGCTCGACGCCCACATGGAGATGGAGAACGAGGGCATGCCCCGCCAGAAAGCGCTGCTGAGGGCGCTCGGCATCGGCGAGGAGGAGGGGACGCGCGAGGACCACACCCCGACCTCCTTCGAAGAGGCCGTCAAGGCGATCGACGCCGCCGATCATCGCGGCGTGATCCAGGGCAAGGACACCGGGTTCAACGGCAACATCGGGCTCGTGATCGGGGCGGGCGGCGGCTCGCTCACGCTCACCGACGCGGTGCGCCAACAGGGCGGCAATCCTGCCAACTACTCCGAGATCGGCGGCAACCCCTCGGTCGCGAAGGCCTGCGGCCTGGCCAAGCAGGTGCTCCAGAAAGAGGGCGTCGAGAAGATCGCGGTGATGATGTCGATCGTCTCGAACACGCGCGTGGACATCGTCGCCCGCGGCGTGATCAAAGCCTGTTTGGAGCTCGGCAAGGACCCCGGCGAGACCGTCGCGATCTTCCGCATCCCTGGCGCCTGGGAGGAGGAGGGCTTCAAGATCCTCGACGCCTACGGGATCGAGTACTGCGACCGCTCCGTATCGCTCTGGGAGGCCGCAGGGCGGGCCGTCGCGAAGATCCAAGGAGCCGCGAGCTGATGTCGATCCTGATCGACCAGGACACCACCTTCATCATCCAGGGCATCACGGGACGTGAGGCGGTCAACCTCACCCGCGAGTGCCTGGACTACGGCTCGAAGATCGTGGGCGGGGTCACCCCGGGCCGCAAGGGCCGCGAGGTCCACGGCGTGCCCGTGTTCGACACCGTCGAGCAGGTCGTGGAGCACAACGGGGGAGTCGTCCCCGACGGCTCCGTCGTCACCGTCCCCCCCGCCGGCACCCGGGACGCCGTCTTCGAGGCGCTGCACGCGGGTATCAAGACGATCGTGATCGTCACCGAGCGGATCCCGCGCCGCGACGTCGCGATGATGGTCGAGCTCGCCGACGCCAAGGGCGCGCGGATCATCGGGCCGAACTGCCTCGGCGTGATCGTCCCCGGGGTCGCGAAGATGGGCGGCATCGGCGGACCGGCGCGCAACGCCGCGGTCGCCTATCAGCCCGGATCGGTGGGAGTGATGAGCCGCTCGGGCGGGATGACCACCGAGATCTCCTCCACCCTCACCGCGGCGGGACTCGGCGTCTCGACCGCCGTCTCGATCGGGGGCGACGCGATCATCGGCTCGACCTACGCCGAGCTGATGCCCTTCTTCGAGGCCGACGAGCAGACCCAGGCGATCGTGATCTACACCGAGCCCGGCGGGCGCATGGAGGCCCAGCTCGCGCAGTGGGTCGCCGAGAACAACTCGCGCCTGCCGATCGTCGCCTTCATGGCGGGCAAGTTCATGGACGACGAGGAGATGCAGGGCATGTCCTTCGGGCACGCGGGCACGATCGTCGAGGGCAAGGAGGACAGCGCGACCGAGAAGATCGCCCGGCTCGAGGCCGCAGGCATACCGGTCGTGCAGCGGATCGACGAGATCCCCGACCTAGTCAAGGCCAAGCTCGCGGAGAAGGCCGCATGAGAGCGGACGGAACCTTCATCGCCGTTGAGGTCGACGACGCACTCGCCGCGGAGCCCGAGGCCGCGCGCAAGCTCACGGAGGCCTGCCCGGTCGACATCTACGCCCAGGACGGAGCGGGCAAGCTGGAGATCGCCGAGTCCAACGTGGATGAGTGCGTGCTCTGCCGGCTCTGCCTCGACGCGAGCCCCGCGGGCACCGTCAAGATCATCAAGCTCTACGACGGCGGCACCGTCCTCGACTGAGCGCGCCCACGCTCTTTCCCCGCGCGGGAACGGGCGTTATGCTTGGCGGCGAGGGAGACGCAGCGGATGAACGAAAACTTCTCACTGATCGTGATGTGCATTTTCCTGCTCGGCTCGCTGGCGTTCCTGGCCGAGCAGTTGACGTCCTACCACTAGCGCTCCGACGCTCCGGGCCGTGCGCCGGGTGCTCGCGGCGGCTTCGCCGCGGCTTCGCAACCGCCGCACGACCCTCCGCTTTATGGGAGGTGCCGGGGCGGGTCCGACGACCCGGGTGGGCCGGAGCCCCTGGAGTGTCCGTAATCTGACGGTGTCGAGCGATCGTGAGAGGTCGCTCGCAGGGGGGGTCGTTGATTCGTCCAGCGGTGCTCCGATGCCGCATATCCGAACGCTTTTGCGGCGACTTTATGTTCGTGGGCGCCACCCCTCGACCCTCGGGCACAACCCGTTCTCGGCTCGGCCTCGGGCGTAGAGCGGCACTCGTCGCCGCGGAGGCTGAGCTCGAGCGCTACTTCGAGGAGTCCCCGGAGCTGCTCTGGGCGGCGGACCGGGCGGGACGCCTGTTGCGCGTGAACCCCGCGTGGAAGCGTTGCCTGGGACACGCCCCCGAGGCGATGTGCAGCCGCCCGCTCACGGAGTTCATCCACGAGCGCGACCGCGACGCTGCGGCCGCCGGGATCCTCTCGCTCGCGGACGGCTCGCGCGAGAGCGTGACCGTGGCGAGCCGCTTCCAGACCCACGAGGGTGGCTTCGTCTGGCTCGAGTGGAGCGCGCGCTGCTCGAGCGACGGGACGATCCACGGCTTCGCTCACGACATCTCCGCGCAGCGGCGCGCGGAACAGCAGCTGAGCAGCGAGGCGCGGCGGCTGCAGACGATGGTCGACGAGCGCACGCGCGACCTCAACGAAGCGCGCTCTGAGACGCTGCAGCTGCTGGCGGTCGCGGGCGAGTACCGCGACGACGAGACCTCTCAGCACACCGAACGCGTGGGCGCGATGTCGGCCGAGATCGGCGTGCGGATGGGGTTGAGCGAGGAGAGCGTCGCGCTGTTGCGCGAAGCCGCTCCGCTGCACGACATCGGCAAGCTCGCGATCCCCGACCGCGTGCTGCTCAAGCCCGGTCGTCTCGACGAGGCCGAGGTGGAGCTGATGCAGACCCACACCACCCTCGGCGCGCGCCTGCTCTTCGGCAGCCGCTCCCCCGCCCTGCAGCTCGCCGGGGTGGTGGCGGAGTCCCACCACGAGTGGTGGGACGGCAACGGCTACCCACAGGGCTTGATCGGCAGCGACATCCCGCTGGTCGGGCGGATCGTCGCGGTCGCCGACGTGTTCGACGCACTCACCCACGACCGCCCCTACAAGCCCGCCTGGCCCGTCGAGCAGGCCGTCGCGCTGATCCGCTCCTCCTCGGGCACGCAGTTCGACCCGCGCGTCGTCGAGGCCTTCCTCTCGCTGATCGGGCCTCTCTCAACCGATGCGGCCGCGCAGCACGCCGCCGACGGGCAGCCCCCCGCGGAGCCTCCCGCAGTGCAGCGGACGCCGCGCTCGAGCTTCCCTCACCGCTCGATCGCCAAGAGCACCCGCATCGGACCGCCCGGCGCCCTGCCCGGCGCGCGCTGAGGCCGCCTCGCCTCAGGAGGCGTGGTGTCGCGCCTTCGGCGTGCGGTCGCGCTCGACCTGGCGCTCGACCACGTTGACGATCAGCTTGACGATCTGCTCCGGTCCGGAGGCCTTCGCCTGACCGTAGGTGAAGGCCTCGATCCAGTCCGGGACCTTCGCTTCACGGGCCATCACGTTGAAGAACTCGCGTCGCATGTCGAGGTGCAGGCGCGCGTCCGCCGCGGGCCCCTTGGTGACCTTCAGGTCGGGCATCTCCACGCGGAACTGCTGTACGTCTCCGCGGCCACGCAGCTCGACTCCAACGACGAGCTTCACCGGTGCGAGCGCTGGTACCTCTTCGAGGAACCTGCGCACGGCGAGCTCGATCAGGGTCTTGGCGTCATCGGCCATAACGCTGCACCTCCCTCTCTCGTGGGCCGCAGGTGCTCAGATCTTATGACGCTGCAGCAGCTTGCGGCCGATCACCATGCGCTGGATCTCCGAGGTGCCCTCGCCGATCAGCAGCAGCGGTGCATCGCGGTAGATGCGCTCGATCTCGTACTCCTTGGAGTAGCCGTAGCCGCCGTGGATGCGCAGGCTCTCCTCCGCGCAGAAGCGCCCCGCCTCGGAGGCGAAGAGCTTGGCCATTCCGGCCTCCACGTCGGAGCGCTCCCCGGCGTCCTTCAGGGCGGCGGCACGCCGTACGAGCAGACGGGCGGCGTCGATCTGCGTGGCCATGTCGGCGAGCTTGAACTGGATCGCCTGGTGCTCGGCGATCGGCTTGCCGAAGGTCTTGCGCTCCTGCGCGTATTTGATCGCCAGCTCGAAGGCACGCTGCGCGAGACCCACCCCGCGCGCTGCGACGTTGACGCGACCCAGGTCGAGCGCGTCCATCATCTGCACGAAGCCCTTGTTGAGCCCCTCCTCCTCGCCGCCGAGGATGTTCTCCGCGGGACAGCGGTAGCCGTCGAACACGAGCTCGGTCGACTCCACTCCCTTGTAGCCCATCTTTTTGATCTTCGGGGGGACTTTGAAGCCGCTCAGCGCGCCGGTGTTCTCTTCCACCCCGGGCTCTTTCTCGCAGATGAAGCAGGTCATCCCCTTGTAGCGGGGGTCCGCCTGCGGGTCGGTCTTGACGAGCGTGAAGACGAGCGAGGAGAGCAGGCCGTTGGTCACCCACATCTTCTGCCCGTTGATCTCCCAGCTGCCGTCGTCCTGCTTCTTCGCGGAGGTCTTGATCGCCTGCACGTCGGAGCCGAGCTCGGGCTCGGAGAGCGAGAAGGCCGCGCGCAGCTCGCCGCTCGCCATCCTCGGGAGGTACTTCTGCTTCTGCTCCTCGGTTCCGAAGTGCATCAGCAGGTAGGACCCGATGAAGTGGGTGTTCACCACGCCGGAGATCGAGATCCAGCCTCGCGAGAGCTCTTCGACGATCATCGCGTAGGTCGTCAGGTCGAGCCCCATCCCCCCGTACTCCTCGGGGATCGTGACGCCGAAGAGACCGAGCTCCTTCATCTGCTCGACGATCGGCTCGGGGAACGAGTCCTCGTGGTCGTAGTGCTCGGCGTTGGGAAGGATCTGCTCGTCGACGAACTGGTGCACCATCTCGGTGATCGCACGCTGCTCGTCGGTGATGTCGTCATGCGGGGTCGCTACGGCCACGTTGATCTGCGCTCCAAGGGTCGGGGTCCCGCGCCGGTAGGGGCGCGACATGGCGGGGCCTGCCCGGGCGCGGGCGGCCTTCCGCCTGCCTTGAGCATACCTGCGCGCCGTCTACGATCACGCGGCGATGAACTTCGCCGCCGAGGTGATCGACGCAGCCCCGCCCGAGCGCCTCGCGCTCGTCGAGCTCACGCGCGGGGGCGCGCGCCGGGAGTGGAGCTTCGGCGAGGTGGCCGAGCGCTCCGCGCGGCTCGCGGGCACGCTCGCCGCGCGCGGGATCGGGCGTGGCGACGTGGTGATGACGCTGATCGGCAACCGACCCGAGTGGGTCTTCGCGATGGTCGCCTGCTTCCGGCTCGGCGCCGTCGTGCTCCCCTGCACCGAGCAGCTTCGCGCCAAGGACCTCGCGTTGCGGATCGAGCTCGCGCGGCCGAGCGCGATCCTCGCCGACGAGCGCAACCTCGGCGAGCTCGTCGGGGCCACCGCGCCGGTGATAAGCATCCCCGACGAGGCGCTCTTCCAGGCCGCCCCCGCCCCCGCCGCGGTGCTCTCCGAGAGCGAGCCCTGTCTGATCACCTTCACGAGCGGGACCGCCGGTGAGCCCAAGGGCGTGCTGCATGCGCAGCGCTACCTGTACGGGCAGCGCCTGCAGGCGGAGCAGTGGCTGGCCCCCCGCGAAGGGGAGCTCGTGTGGTGCACCGCCGCCAGCGGCTGGTCGAAGTCCGCGCGCAACGTGTTCATCGCCCCCTGGCTTCGTGGCGCCGCGGCGCTCCTTCACGACGCGCGCTTCGACCCCCACGAGCGACTCGAGATCCTCGCCTCCGAGCGAGTCGGGGTTCTCTGCATGGCCCCCACGGAGTACCGCGTGATCGCCAAGCGCACCACCTTGGGCCCGCTGCCGGAGCTGCGCGGCATGGTCGCCGCCGGAGAGGCGCTGAACCCCGAGGTGCTGCGCGCCTGGGATGAGGCCACCGGCCTGCGGATCCGCGACGGGTACGGTCAGACCGAGACCGGCCAGCTCACCGGTGCGCCCGCCGATGCCGAGCCTCGTGCGGGCTCGATGGGCCCCGCCCTCCCGGGCGTCGAGCTCTCGATCGCCGATGGCGAGTTGCACGTCGCCCCCGCGAGCGTGCCCACCTTCTTCGCGGGCTATCTCGGCGAGGAGGTGAGCCGCGAGGAGGACGGGGCCTGGCGGGTGCGTGATCGCCGCGATGCGGGGTCGTGGGCCACCGGCGACCGTGTGCGCCGCGACGAGGAGGGCTGGCTCTACTTCGAAGGTCGCGGCGATGACGTGATCGTCTCGGCGGGTTACCGGATCGGCCCCTTCGAGGTCGAGTCGGCGCTGGTCGCGCACCCCGCTGTCGCGGAGGCCGCCGCGGTCGCGGCTCCCGACGAGGAGCGCGGTGCGGTCGTGCGCGCGGTGGTCGTCCTGCGCGAGGGCTTCGCTCCCGGCGAGGCGCTCGCCGCCGAGCTCCAAGAGCACGTCAAGAGCGTGACCGCCCCCTACAAGTACCCGCGGATCGTCGACTTCGTCGAGGACCTCCCCAAGACCGCCTCGGGCAAGGTCAAGCGCGCGGAGCTGCGCGGCCGGCGCTCGTGAGTGACGCGGGGCGCGAGCCCCGTGCACTCAACGAACGCGATGACCTAGGACCGGACGCACTCCGCGACGCGCGCGTCACGCAAAAGCGAGCGCGCCATCTCTGTCAGTGCTCCGTCGGTGCCCACGCGCCTGTGTCGCGAGGCCGCGGAGGTGGACGCGCGGCCCCGGCGCTCCCGGACCACGCCGAGCCGGGGGACAGCGGCGGGCCGGGGAGCGCCGGTGGGCGCGGGTGCCGTGCCGATCGGCACGGCGGCGCTCCGCGCCGCCTGCTCGCCCCGGGAGGCGGACAGGCGCCGCGGGCGCGTGGGTCGTGACGCAAGCGAGCTCATGCTGCCTGCGCCACGGGCTCGGCGGCCTGCATCGACTCGATGCGCGCCAGCTCGTCGTCGGTCTCCTGCACGACGGGCTGGGAGGGATTGCGCAACACGAGCATTGCCGCGAGGATGCCCAGGGCGACCGCGCCGGTGGCGACGAGGTAGGCCAGGTGGTAGCCCCCCGTGAGCGCCGCGAGCGTGCCGACGCCCTGGTGGGTGAGGGTTTTCGCGTGATCCGTCGCGATCGTCCCGAGCGTCGCCAGCCCGATCGCTCCGAAGAGCTGCACCGAGACGTTGACGATCCCCGACGCGAGCCCGGCGTCACGCGCGGGCGCGTCGGACATGCCGATCGTGAGCAGCGGCAGGAACGAGGTCCCCGCCCCGAGGCCCATCAGCGCGAAGGCGATGAACAGCCCGGGGAAGTAGCTCGCGCCCACGCCCTCCGTCGCCAGCAGCCCGAGCCCCGCGATGATTGCGGCGAGCCCACCGACCAGCGTGGGAATCGCCCCGAAGCGCTCGACGAGTTTCGAGGAGCCGCCCATCGAGAGCGCGGCGATCCCGATCGTCAGAGGCATGAACGCGAGGCCGGTCTGGATCGCGTTGTAGCCGAGCACACGCTCGAGGTAGAGCGAGCCGAGGAAGAAGGCCGAGAACATCCCCGTGATCAGCATCCCGCGGACGAGGCTCGAACCCATCAACATCCGCAGGCGCAGGATCCGCAGCGGCATGATCGGGTTCTTCACGCGCGACTCGTGCACGAGGAAGGCCGCGAGCAGCACGAGCGATCCGCTCGCCGCCCCCAGGGTCCGGGCCGAGCCGATCCCGTAGTCGCCCGACTTCACGATCGCGAACGCCCCGAGCATCGTGGCGAGCGTGATCATCACCGAGCCCAGCACGTCGACGCCGCCCGAGAGCCCGATTCCCTCGTTCTCCTCGATCAGCGCCGAGCCGAGCACGAAGGCCACCAGGCCGATCGGCACGTTCACGAAGAAGATCCAGTGCCAGTCGAGCGACTGCGTGAGCGCCCCACCCGCGAGCAGGCCGATCGAGCCCCCGCCCGCGGAGACGAATGCGTAGAGGCCCATCGCCTTCGCCTGCTCCGCGCGCTCCGGGAACTCGGTCACGATGATCGCGAGGATCACGCTCGAGGCGACCGCGCCCCCCGCACCCTGAAGCAGCCGGAAGCCGATCAGCATCGCCTGGCTGGTCGCGATGCCGCAGAGCATCGACGCGCCCGTGAAGAGCACCAGCCCCGAGAGGAAGACGCGCTTCCTGCCGATCAGGTCGCCGAGCCGGCCCGCGAGCAGCAGCAGCCCTCCGAAGGTGATCAGGTATCCGTCGATCACCCACGTCAGGTTGCCCTGCGTGAAGTGCAGGTCGTGCTGGATCGAGGGCAGCGCCACGTTCACGATCGTCGAGTCGAGGACCATCATCAGCTGCCCGAGGCAGAGCACGGCCAGGGCTACCCAACGCCGTCTCTCGGAGCGCTCCGCCCCTTCGGCTTTGGTTTGAAACAGGTTGGTGACTGCTGACATGGTGATCCTCCTTGTTGCGTTGGATCACACCATAACAGCGATCATCCCTGTTTCAAGGATGATCTACTAAATATTTACAATCGGTGGTAAAGTGATGACAGATTGAGCGATGACGGGTAAGGTGATAACGATGAGTGGGTCCGCACCGAGCACGCTGGTGCTCCTGACGAGACTTTCCAAGCAGGTCTACCGGCGCAGCACGGACAGAAGTCTGGACATGCAGCTGCGCCATCTGGTCGCGCTCTCGTTCCTGCGCGACCACGAAGCGTGTCCGCAGCAGGAGCTCGCGGACGCTTTCTGCATGGACGCCAACAACGTCGTGCTGCTGCTCAACGAACTCGAGCAGGCCACCTTCGCGAGCCGGCAGCGCGATCCGCTCGACCGCCGGCGGCACGTCGTGCAGCTGACCCCCGCGGGCAACGCGGCGCTGGACAGGGCGGAGAAAGACCTCGAGAGCGTCGAGGACGAAGTGCTGAGCGCGCTCGGGCCCGAGGAGCGCAAGGTGCTCTGGGAACTGCTCACGCGCGCACTGCGCGGGGTCGAGCCCGCCGACGAGCCGGCGGTGCCCGTCGCGACCGCCTCCGCGGCGGGCTAGAGCGCGACCACCGCGTCGATCTCGACCTGCGCGCCCTTGGGCAGCGCGGACACTCCGATCGCCACCCGTGCCGGCGGCTCGGAGGAGAAGAAGGAGCCGTAGACCTCGTTGACCTCGGCGAAGGCCCCCAGATCGGTCATGTAGACGGTGAGGCGGACCGCGTCCGCGAGTGTCGCGCCGGCCGCCGCGCAGACGATCTCGAGGTTCTCGAGGCAGCGCCGCGCCTGCTCGCCGGGGCTCGCGCCCACGATCTCTCCGCTCGCCGGATCGAGCGGAATCTGGCCCGAGCAGAAGAGCAACCGGCCCGCACGGACCGCGTGGCTGTAGGGCCCGACCGCCGCCGGGGCGCCCTCCGCGTTCAGCGTCTGCCGGTCGCTCGCCATCGGGGCCAGACTAGCGGGAGAAGCGCTTACCGAGACGGCGGGGGCGCGTCGCGCCGCTCGCCGGGCGAATAGATTCCGAGGAGTGCAACGGTCCCCGCTGAGATCTCGTCTGCTCGCGGGCCTGCTCGCGAGCACCGCGATCGCATTCCCGATCGCGCTCGGCCTGCCCGCGAGCGCCGAGGCGGCGATCCCCTTCAAGAGCTGCGCCCACACGAACAACTACGCGTGCGCGAGCCTGAAGGTTCCGCTCGACCCCTCGGGGGCGACGCCGGGGACGGTCACGCTCGCGGTGCGCCGCCACCGTGCCCCGATCGGAGAAGCGCACACGGCGATCATCGCCCTCGCCGGCGGGCCCGGGCAGGCGGCGATCCCGTTCGCTGAAGACTTCGCCGAACTGCTCGGACCGATCGCGGCGACCCGCGATCTGATCGTCTTCGACCAGCGCGGGACGGGCGAATCGGGCGCGCTCAAGTGCAGCGCGTTCCGCCACGTCTACACCGCCACTCCCCCGCCAGCGAAGATCACCGCCTGCGCGGCCCAGCTCGGCCCGGCCCACGCCTTCTACGGAACCGCCGCGAGCGTGGCGGACATCGAGGCGATACGCCGAGCGGGCGGCTACGAAAAGCTCGTGCTCTACGGGACCTCCTACGGGACGAAGGTCGCCGAGGAGTACGCCCAGGCGCACCCCGCGCAGGTCGAAGCGCTCGTGCTCGACTCGGTCGTTCCGCCCGCCGGGCCGGAAGCACTGGACCGGTCCACCTTCGCGGCGATCCCTCGCGTGCTCGGCGAAGTCTGCCGCGATCGTGCCTGCAGGCACGTCACCCCCGATCCCTCACGCGACCTCGCCCGGCTCGTCGGGCGACTCCGCCACGGCCGGCTGCGCGGCAGCGCGCTCGACCCGTCCGGGCGCGCGCACAAGGTCGCGATCACCGCGCAGGCGCTGCTCGGGGTCCTGCTCGAGGGGGACTTCTCCGGCGCCCTGCGCGCGGCCTTCGTGAGCGCCGCTCGCTCGGCCGCGCTCGGCGACCTCGCACCGATCTCGCGGTTGCTCGCACTCGCCCCCGAAGAAAGCGAAGGCGAATCGAGCGAGATCGACATCCCTCTCTACTACGCAACGAGCTGCGAGGACCAGGACTTCCCCTGGAGCCGCGCCTCCGCGCCGGCCGCGCGGCTCGCCGAAGCCCGCGCCGCCGCCGCCGCGCTCGGCGCACAGGCCTTCGCCCCCTTCGCCGCGAACGACGCGCTCGAACTCAGCGACGTGCCCGCGTGCGCCTACTGGCCCTTCTCCACCCCCTCACCCCCCGCCGCGGGCGGCCCGCTCCCCTCCGTCCCCACGCTGATCCTGAGCGGCGCCGACGACCTGCGCACACCGACCTCCAACGCGCGCGAAGTGGCCGCCGCGATTCCCGGCTCGCACCTGCTCGTCGTACCCGACGTGGGCCACTCCGTGCTCGGGTCCGAGCAGGGGAGCTGCGCCTCGAAGGCGCTGCAGGCGCTGTTCGCCGCGAAGCCGATCGTGCCCTGCCGCGTGACGCCCGTGCCCAGCAGGCTGCGCCCCGAGCCGCCCGCCCCGCTGCGCGTGTCCGCGGTGGCACCCGCGCGCGGCTACAGGGGCCAGGCGGGTCGCACCGCGCGCGCGGTGCAGCTCACGATCGAAGATCTCGCGCGTCAGATCGCGCTCACGCTCGAAGCGAGCCCGAACCTCGAAGCGCTGCTCGAGGCGCCCTCGATCGGTGTGGGGGGCCTTCGCTCGGGCTCGGCGAAGCTGAGCAGCGGCGGGGTCTCCTTCCACGACTACTCCTTCGTGCCCGGGATGACGCTGAGCGGAACGCTGCGCTCGGGAAGCGCGGACCTGCGCATCGGCGGCTCGGGAGCGGCCGACGGGACGCTGCGACTGGGGCGCCACGAGATGCTCGTCGGGACGCTGGGCGGGGTGCAGGTTCGGGTGGCGGAGTCAGGCGAACGCGCGACGGCTATTGTCGGTTCGGATGCGGCAGCGCGCGACGGTCTGGATCCTGACGGCTCTGCTGTGCGGGCTCGTGCTCGCCTGCTGGCCCGCAGCCTCGAGCGCGTCCTCGGCGCTTAATTTCCGGCCCTGCCCGGGGCAGCCGAAGCTCAGCTGCAGCGATCTCCCCGTGCCCCTCGACCGTTCGGGGAAGGTCCCGGGGACGATCACGCTCAGCCTCGCGCGGAAACTCGCCGGCCCCACGCCGAGCGCCTCGGCGCTGGTCGCGCTCGCGGGGGGTCCGGGCCAGCCCGCGCTCCCGTTCGCCGAATTCAACGCGCAGTCGATGGCCGCGGCGCTGCACAACCGTGACCTGCTCGTCTTCGATCAGCGCGGCACGGGCTCCTCCGACCCGCTGAGCTGCCCGGCGCTCGAACGCTTCTCGAGCAGCTCGGTGAGCCGCGTGTTCGCGAGTTGCGCCGAACAGATCGGCCCGGCGCGCGGAGCCTTCACCACCCAGGAAACGGTCAACGACATCGAGGCGCTACGGCAGGCGACCGGCTACCAGAAGCTCGTGCTCTACGGGACCTCCTACGGGACGAAGGTCGCGCTCGAGTACGCCGAACGCTACCCACAGCACGTGGAAGCGCTGGTGCTCGATTCGGTCGTCCCCTCCGACGGTCCGGAACCCTTCGGGATCCCCACTTTCGAGGCGGTCGACGGCGTGATGCGCGAGCTCTGCTCGGCAGGGGTGTGCTCCGGGATCACATCCGACCCCGTCGCCGACCTCAGCTCGCTGATCGCGCGCCTGCGGCGCCACCCCCTGAGCGGCTCCGTCTTCGACGGCTTCGGGCGACGTCACTCAACGGAGCTGGATGAGCTGGGTCTGCTCAGCATCCTCCAGGCGGGCGATGTGAACCCTGCGCTGCGCGCGCTGCTCCCCGCCGCGATCCGCTCCGCCCTGCACGGCGACCCGGATCCCGTGCTGCGCCTGCAGGCGCTGGCCGAGGGACTGATCCCGAACGTCCCCACGCCGCCCACCAGCGGCGAAATCGACGAAGCCCTGTTCGTCACGACGACCTGCGAGGAGGCGCCCTTCCCCTGGCAGCGCGCGGCGTCGCCCGCGACACGCAGCGCCGAAGCGCTCGCCTTCCTCAAAGCGCAGCCGGAATCGGATTTCGCCCCGTTCGACCGCGAGGTCTCGCTGCTCTCGAGCACGGTCGAAGGCTGCCACGAATGGCCCTACGCCTCCTCCCCCCCGCCACCCGCCGCGCCACTCCCGAACGTGCCCACGCTGATCTTCTCGGGCGCCCAGGATCTGCGCACACCCACCTCGAACGCGAGGCGCGTAGCGGCTCAGATCCCCGACGCCCAGGTCGAGGTGGTCCCCTTCACCGGGCACTCCGTGATCGGCAGCGACCTCACGGGCTGCGCCGCCGAGGCGCTCGCCGCCTTCTTCGGAGGACAGGTGGTGCAGCCCTGCCTCGACGCTCGCGACGTCATCGCCCCCACTCCGGTCACCCCCACGAGCATCGCGCGGATCCGCCCGCCACATGGGCTTGGCGGCCTGCCCGGGAGGACGCTCGTGGCCGCGCTCGACACGGTGCTCGACCTCAACCGTCAGGTGATCGCGGCCACGCTTCAGGCCGAGTCGAGCCTGCCGAGCGGCGCACGATTCGGGGGCCTGCACGGCGGCTTCGCCCGACTCACCGCTCACGCAGCGGTGCTCTCGAACCTCTCCTTCGTGCCCGGGGTCGCCCTCAGCGGCACCTTCCCCGTGCGCAAGGGAGAGCTGCTCGCGAGCACCGTTCGCATCAGTGGTCCGAGGGCGGCGGCGGGTGAGATCCGCATCGGCCTCCCCTCACGGCACGTGAGCGGCGCGCTCGGGGGGAGGCGCTTCGCCCTGAGCGTTGCGAAGGGCAGGCTCTCGCGGGAGGGCGGCGGCGAATGGCCGACGGCCTCGGAGCTGCTCTCCGAGCTCGCGCCCGCGGCGGCGCGCGGCCCGCTCACGCCGCGCCTGCCCGAAGGAGGCTGAGCGCGTGTCCAACGCGCTGGCGGGCGAGACCTCTCCGTACCTGCGCCAGCACGCGGAGAACCCGGTGGACTGGCTTCCGTGGGGGGAGCACGCATTCGCGCTCGCCGCCGAGCGCGACGTTCCCGTGCTCGTCTCGATCGGCTACTCCTCCTGCCACTGGTGCCACGTGATGGAGCGCGAGTCCTTCGAGGACGAGGCCACAGCAGCGGTGATGAACGAGTCCTTCGTCTGCGTGAAGGTCGATCGCGAGGAGCGACCCGACGTGGACGCGCTCTACATGGAGGCCGTTCAGGGCATGACGGGCCGCGGCGGGTGGCCCCTGAACGTCTTCCTCACACCGGAGCAGATCCCCTTCTACGGCGGCACCTACTTCCCGCCCGAGGCGCGGCAGGGTATGCCCGCCTGGACCCAGGTGCTCGCGGCGATCTCAGAGTCCTGGCGCGAGAACGGCGATGCGATCCGGGCCGGCGGGGAGCGCCTGCGCGAGCAGCTCTCGGGCGCGTCGCGCCTGACCGCGAGCGCGGGTCCGGTGACCGAGGAGGCGCTCACGCACGCGCTCGAGAACCTGCGTGCGAGCTACGACTCGAACTTCGGAGGGTTCGGCCGCGCGCCGAAGTTCCCGCAGGCCTCGGTGCTCGAGTTCCTGCTCCTGCACGACGGCCGCGAGATGGCCGAGGCCACGCTGCGCGCGATGGCCGCGGGAGGCATCCACGACCAGCTCGGCGGGGGCTTCGCTCGCTACAGCGTGGATGCCGCCTGGAACGTCCCGCACTTCGAGAAGATGCTCTACGACAACGCGCTGCTCGCGCGCGCCTACCTGCATGCCTGGCAGGCGAGCGGTGCACAGCCCTTCCTCGACGTGTGCCTCTCCACGCTCGGCTGGGCGCTGCGCGAGATGCGCGGGCCCGAGGGAGGTTTCTTCTCCGCGCTCGACGCGGACTCCGAGGGGGTCGAGGGGCGCTACTACGTGTGGCGGGCGGTCGAGATCGACGAGCTGCTCGGCGAGGACGCGCTCGCGGCCAGCGAGTGGCTCGGCATCACCGAGGAGGGCAACTTCAACGATCCCCACCACCCGCAACCGGGCCTGAACGTGCTCACCGCCCGCGGCCCGCGGCCCCCTCGCGCGCAGCGCGAACGGATCCGCGAGCGGCTGCTCGAGGCGCGCGCGAGGCGTGTGCGCCCCGGGCTCGACGACAAGCGCCTCACCTCCTGGAACGCGCTGATGATCATGGCCCTCGCGGAGACGAGCGCCGCGCTCGCCTCCGGGGCGGGGGAGAACGTCCCGGTCGGAACGGCCGCCGAGCTGGTGGAGGCCGCGCTCACCTGCGCGGAGTTCATCCTCACCTCCCTGCGCGACGAGCGGGGTCGACTTCTGCGGACCTACAACGACGGTCAGGCGAAGATCGAGGGCTTCCTGGAGGATTACGCCTACCTGCTCGAGGCCGCGATCGTGCTGTTCGAAACGACGTGCGACGAGCGCTGGTTCGAGCTCGCCGTCGAGCTCGCCGACGAGACGATCGCGCGTTTCGCAGACGCGGAGCAGGGAGGTTTCTACTCGACGGCCGCCGACCAGAAACTGATCGTCAGGCGCAAGGATCTGGAGGACAGCCCGATCCCCGCCGGAGCCTCGAGCGCCGCCTCCGGGCTGCTCCGCCTCGCACAGCTCACCGGCGAGGAGCGCTACGAGCGCCACGGACTCTCCGTGATCGCGCTGCTCGGCGAGATCGCCCCGCGCCACCCTGCGGCCTTCGGGCACCTGCTGCAGGCGATGCACTGGCGCCTGCAGCCCGCGCGCCCGATCGCCTGCGCGGTGCCCGCGATCGACGCGCGCTGAGAGGCCGCCCAGCGGGCGCGACCCCTTGCCTGCGCAGCTTCGCGCGGACATACTCCCGCCGATGAGGCGGTCGCTGCTCCTTCGCGCACTCGTCGCGGCAGCGCTCGGCTGCGGCGTGCTCCCGGCGCTCGCCGTGGCGGGCACGGCCGGCGATGTGGCCGCCACGCGGACCTACCTGCTCGCGCGCCATCGGGCCGAGCTCTCCGGAGCACGCACCCAGGCGGCAGGCGAAGCCGCCGTCCAGTCGCTTGTCGCGCAGGTCAAGCGCGAATGCCAGGGAGTGCTCGCAGGAGCGCCCGAGAACCACGCGCGCGATGACCTCAGAGCGGAGATCGTCGAACTCGTCCCGCTCACGCTCGAACGTCCCGCTCGCGATGCCACGCTCGCGTTCGCGAGGACCGTTGAGCGGCTGCGCTGGAGCGATCGCAAGCTCACCTACTTCGTGACCCACTCCGCGGGGAAGAAGTGGCCTCCGAGAACGTCGCGCTGCCCGACATCTGCGCGGACGCGAAGGCTCTCGCCGCGGACGGGTTCACGAGCGCTCCGGCGAGCACCGAGCAGTTCCTCGCGAGCAGCTCGGCCGCGAGCTCGATCACGAGGATCGAATTCGGCAACGGCGAAAGCGGGGATCTGGAAGAACGGATCGCCCGCCGTCTGAAGCCATACGAGAGCTCGATCCCAAAGGCGCTGCTGCCGCACAAGCTCACGAAAGCGCAGGTGAAACGACTGCTCGGCGCGCTGAAGCGCGAGATCGGGACGCCGGTGCTCGAAATCGCTCAGGCGCTCGGGCTGCCCGAATGAGCGGGCCTTCCCGCCCACGCTGAGCGCCGCCTCGGGCTAGAGGATCGAGAGGTAGCGGTCGAGCTCCCACTGCGTGACCTGCACGCGGTAGTCGTCCCACTCCTGGCGCTTGATCTCGATGTAGCGGTTGAACATGTGCTCGCCGAGCGTGCGCAGCACGAGCTCGGACTCCGCGGTTATCTCGATCGCCTCGCCGAGGCTCTCAGGGAGCTGCTCCACACCGAGGCGGCGACGCTCCTCGCTGGAGAGGTGATAGAGGTTCTTCTCCATCGGCTCAGGCAGCTCGTAGCCCTTCTCGATCCCTTCCAGGCCGGCCTGCAGCAGCACGGCGAAGGTCAGGTAGGGGTTGCACGCGGGGTCGGGGCAGCGGAGCTCCATGCGCGTGGCCTTCTCGCGCCCAGGGTGGTAGAGCGGCACGCGCACGAGCGCGGAGCGGTTGCGCCGCGACCAGGCGACGTAGGTCGGCGCCTCGAACCCGGGGACCAGGCGCTTGTAGGAGTTGACCCACTGCGCGAAGATCGAGCTGATCTCCCGAGCGTGCTTGAGCTGGCCGGCGATGAACGCCTTGCCCACGTCGGAGAGGAAGTACTGATCGTCGGGATCGTAGAACGCGTTCTTGCCCTCCTTGAAGAGCGACTGGTGCGTGTGCATCCCGGAGCCGTTCTCACCGAAGAGGGGCTTCGGCATGAAGGTCGCGTGCCAGCCGTACTTCATCGCGAACTCCTTGACGGTGATGCGGTAGGTCATGCAGTCGTCGGCCATCTTCAGCGCGTCCGCGTAGCGCATGTCGATCTCGTGCTGGGAGGGCCCCACCTCGTGGTGGGTGTACTCCACGTGGATGCCGAGCTGCTCGAGGGCGAGCACCGTCTCGCGTCGCACGTCCGAGCCCGCGTCGAGCGTCGTCAGGTCGAAATAGCCCCCTTCGTCGAGCACTTCGGTGGACTTCGAGTCTTTGAAGAGGAAGTACTCGAGCTCCGGGCCCACGTTGAAGGTGTCAAAGCCCATCGCCTGCGCGCGCTCGAGCGCGCGCCGCAGGACGTGACGCGGATCGCCCTCATAGGGCGTGCGCTCGGGGGTGATGATGTCGCAGAACATCCGTCCCACCCCTTGCTCGCCCGGACGCCAGGGCAGAACCGCGAACGTGCTCGCGTCGGGCATCGCGATCATGTCCGACTCCTCGATCGCGTTGAACCCCGTGATCGACGATCCGTCGAAGCCCATCCCCGCCTCGAACGCGTCGTCGAGCTCCGCCGCGTTGATCGAGAAGGACTTCAGCTGGCCGAGGATGTCCGTGAACCAGAAGCGGATGAACCTGATCTCGCGCTCCTCGACGAGCGCCTTCACGTCCTCCGCTGTCGTCGGCCGCTCTGCCATCAAGCCCGGACCCTAGCCGATGGGAGTGAGAGGGCGGTATCGACCGCTGTCGAAGAACTCGGGTCGGTCGACCCCTCCGACGGCCGTGATCAGTGGCCGGCTACGGCCGCTACGAAATCCGCGACCTGTTCGGCTTCCTTGCCCTGGTAGAGCAGGGCGGGCATCTGGCCGAGGCCGCGCGCGCGTCCTTCGGCGATCGCGCTGAGCACGAGCGCCTTGCGCCCGGAGGCGGTCGCGATGTCCTCGCCGACGCGCACGTCGAGGTTCGGTCCCGTGCGTGCGACGGAGCGCACGGCGGAGAGCGTGTGACAGACCGCGCAGCTGTGCGCGAAGAGTTCGCGCCCCTTCTGCTCCTGGGCGTTGAGGTGCACGCCGCCGACGCCGACGCTCGCCTTGTCGTCTTTGTTGAACGCGAGCACGAGGGCGGGGACGGAGAGCCCGAAGCCGAAGAGCACCACGACCGCGAGCGTGACGAACCGCCGGCTCGCGACGGACTCGGTGTGAAGCGAGGCGCGCGCGCCGCGCGGGCCGCCACGGATCGCCGAGAAGAAGACGATCGCCGCGAGCACGACCCAGAAGAGCACGAAGAGGATGACCATGCGGGAGGGAAATCTATCGGCTGGCGAGGAGGAAGTGAGGGCCGGGTGGAGCGAGAGCGGCCTGCGAATCGGCTCCCGGGACCGATGCATCCGTTCTCATCCGGCCTTTATGAGCGCACAATCTCGCGCGCTACCCTCATCTCAGGCGTCCCTCCACCGTCGAAAGGGGACTTCGAGCTCGTGAACTACCTGCGTCGCATCTCGCTCGTCCGTCTACTGCTGCTCTGCGGCGCGACGGTCGCGATCGGCGTCTCGGCGACCGCGATTGCGCTCGCGCTAGGCGCGGGCCCCACCCCGCCCGCAAAGGGGCTAGCCGAAGCGGTCCACGATGCCCTCGCGGGAGCGAAGAGCAGCCCGGTGCAGGGCTACAGCGCCTCCGTGAAGCTCACCGACCACCTCGTCGAAGGCGCGGAACTCGCCACCGGGGGCGATGGACAGGGCGGCGGTCTCGCCTCCAGCCCGCTGCTCACCGGCGCGAGCGGGCGGATCTGGGTGGGCGATGAAGGGCGGATGCGCCTCGAGCTGCAGGCCGAAAAGGGCGACACGCAGATCCTCTACGACGGCCACACCCTCACGCTCTACGACGCCGCGAGCAACACCGTCTACCGCTACACCCCGAAGCAGGACGAAGGCGAATCGGGCCCGACGGGCTCCGCCCCGCTCAAGCATGGCGAAGGCACAACGGCCGATCAGGGCTGGACGAGCTACGCCCCACTCGAGAAGAGCGACGGCACAGCGGCCGATCACGAAGCGCCATCGGTGGCGAAGATCGAAGAAGCGCTCGCGAAGGTGCGCGAGCACGCCGGCCTCTCCACCGCGACACCGACCGACGTGGGCGGGCGCCCCGCTTACACGGTTCGCGTCTCGCCGAAGGAACCGGGGAGCCTGATCGGAGGAGCGGAGCTCTCCTTCGACGCCGACAACGGACTCCCGCTGCGCACCGCGATCTACTCCTCCACGAGCTCCTCCCCCGTGATCGAACTCGCCGCGAGCGAAGTGTCCTACGGGCCCGTCGACCCCTCCGTCTTCTCGATCACCCCGCCCGCCGACGCGAAGGTCGAAGAAATCGCGACGAGCACCGAACCGCATTCGAAGCAGAGCTCAGACGGCTCGCACCCGAAGCTCACGACGCACGGCAAGGGCATCTCCTCGATCGAGGTGCTCGAAGCGAAGGACTCGGGCAAGAGCTCGTCGAGCCTGGAAAGCCTTCCGAAGGTGAAAATCGGAGCGGCGACGGCGAGTGAGCTGCGCACCGAGCTCGGAACGATCCTCACCTTCCAGCGTGGTGGCCTGCGCTACGTGCTCGCCGGGGCCGTGGAGCCCGCGGCGGTCGAGGCGCTCGCGAGAGGGCTCTAGGTGTCGGGCGACCCGGCGGGTGAGCGGGCTCCGGTCCGCGCCCGCGGGCTGGTCAAGCGCTACAAGGAGGTGCTCGCGGTCGACCACATCGACCTCAACGTGAGCACGGGCGACGTCTACGGCTTCCTCGGCCCGAACGGCGCCGGCAAGACGACCACGCTGCGGATGGCGCTCGGGCTGATCGTTCCGAGCGAGGGCACGGTCGAGCTGTTCGGGCGCGACCCGATGCGTGAGGGGGCGCGCGCGCTCGAGGGCGTGGCCGGGTTCGTCGAGGCCCCGCGCTTCTACCCCTACATGACCGCGAGGAAGAACCTGGAACTGCTCGCCGCACTCGACGGCAGCGGGGCGCGCGGCCGGATCGAAGAGGTCCTCGACGTGGTCGAGCTCACGCCCCGCCAGCGCCACCGCGTGGGCGGTTTCTCGCACGGCATGCGTCAGCGCCTCGGCATCGCCGCCGCGCTGCTGCGCCGTCCGCGCCTGCTGATCCTCGACGAGCCCGCCACGGGCCTCGACCCCGCGGGGATGCGCGACATGCGGCTTCTGATCCGGCGTCTCGCCGAGGAAGGCATCACGGTGCTGCTCTCGAGCCATCAGCTCCCCGAGGTACAGGAGCTCTGCGACCGCGTCGCGATCGTCGATTCGGGACGGGTCGTCTACGAGGGTGCGCTCTCCGACCTCCGGCGCCAGGGCGGCGCGGGCTACCGGCTGCGAACGACCGACGACGAGCAGGCGCTGCGGATCGCGCGCGAGCAGCCCGGGATCGAGGCTGTGCGGCCCTCGGAGGGCGGTATCGACCTCCAGGCCGACGAGCCGCATGTCGCCGAGCTCACGCTCGCGCTCGGCCGCGCGGGTATCGGGATCCTCGCGCTCGCCCCGGAGCTCGCGACGCTCGAGGACCTGTTCTTCCGTCTCACCGAGAGCGCCGGCGCGCACGAGGCCGCCGCGCCCAGCGCCACCGCCGAGATGGCGAGCGCGCGATGAGCGCGACCACCGCCACCCCGCTGATCGCGACGGCCGCCAGACCGCGGCGCCCGCACACGCTCTCGATCTACCGCTGGGAGCTGCGCAAGCTCGTCTCCCAGAAGCGCACCTACCTCGGCTTCGTGCTCGTCTGCGCGCTGCCGCTGATCTTCGTGATCGTCGAAAACCTGCACCAGCGCCAGGGGCACCGCGACAACATCTTCGCCACCCAGATCACGCAGTCGGGACTCGCCACACCGGTGCTGATGCTGCTCTTCCTCTCGGTCTTCATGCTCCCCGTCGTCGCCGCGCTCGTCGCGGGGGACATCGTCGCCAACGAGGACGGCAACGGCACGCTGAAGACGATCCTCACGCGCTCGGTCGACCGCGGTCAGATCTTCGCCGCGAAGGTGCTCGCCGCGATGACCTACGCGATCGCCGCGCTCTTCCTCTCCGCGGCTGTCTCGACGATCGCCGGGATCGCCTCCTGGGGGCTGCACCCGATCACGACCTTCTCGGGGACCGTGGTCTCCGCCCCGAAGGGTCTGCTGCTCGTCTTCGCCGCGAACCTCTGCTACCTGATCCCGCTGCTCACGGTCGCGAGCTTCGCCGTGCTGCTCTCGACGGCGACACGGAACAGCGCAGCGGCCGTCGTGGGCACGATCGGCTTCGTGATCCTGCTGCTGATCGTCGGGCAGATCCCGGGCCTCGAAGGCCTGCACCCCTACCTGCTCAACGAACAGTTCGAGAACTGGCACGGCCTGTTGCGCACGCCGACGGACTGGTCGCCGATCGCACACTCCGCCTGGGTCTGCGCGCTCTACGCGGTCCCCAGCCTGATCGCGGGCTACCTGATCTTCCTCAGGCGCGACGTCGCCGGGGGCTGAGAGCCCCACAGCGCCGGCTCAGCTGACCTCGGCGGGCACCTCGACGTCCTCGAGCTCGACGTCCCCCATCAGCCTGCGCGCCTCGCGCGGGTCGATCAGACCGGCGCCGAAGCGCCCCGTCGACTCCGCTCCGCAACCCACCCCGAAGCGCACGCAGTGATCCGGCGGGCGGCCTTCGTAGCGGGCCGCGAGGTAGCCCGCGAGGAAGGCGTCGCCCGAGCCGCGTTTCGCGATCGGCTCGCGTGGCTCGATGCTCGCCCGTTTCAGACGCGACTGGCCGTCCACGCGTACCTGCGCGAGCGCGCCGTCGGGCAGGGTCATGATCACCTCGCGCGGACCGAGCGCGGCGATCTCGGCCATCGCGTAGGTGCGCTCCTCCTCGCTCCCGAACTCGTGGCCCACGAGCTCCTCGGCCTCGAGCACGTTGGGTGTCACGAGGTCGGGCTCCGCGCGGACCGCCTGGCGCAGCGGCTCCCCGTCGGTGTCGACCACCGTCGTCACCTCCGAGCGCTCGAGATCGCGGATCAGCGCCGCGTAGAGATCGGGCTCGACGCCGCGGGGCAGCGAGCCCGCGAAGACGACGATCGCCGCGCCGCGCGCGAGATACAGCAGCTTGTCGCGGAACAGCTCGACCTCGCGGGCGCTCACCGCCGGGCCGCGTTCGTTGATCTCGGTCTGCGCGCCCGTCGTCGGATCGAGCACCGAGGTGTTCGTCCGCGACTCCTCGCGGATCCGCACGAAGTCGTTGAGGATCGACTCTTCGGTGAGCTGCTCGACGATGTGCGTCCCCGTCGCGCCGCCCGCGAAGCCGGTCGCGATCACGGGCTGGCCGAGAGCCTTGAGCGTGCGCGCGATGTTCACGCCCTTGCCCCCCGCCATCGTGCGCTGTTCGACGGTGCGGTGGCGCCGCCCGAGACGGAAGTTCGGCACCGCGAGCGACTTGTCGATCGCCGCGTTCAGCGTCACCGTGATGATCATCCTGGCTCGATCCCCTTCATCCGGCGTCTCTCAGAGAGGAGCTCTGAAGGGCGCGCTCGACACAGGCTAGCGAACGCCCGAGAGCGCCCACGCGGCCTCGCGCAGTCGCTCCGCCTCGGCGCGTGCGGCCTCGGCCGGGGAGCCCCCCGTCGCGAGGTGCGCGCTCGCGATGCTGCGCGACGCGGAGACGAGGCCGCCCGCGGGTCCGGGCCGGAACGCGGGCTCAGCTCCTCAACCCGGCCTCCCTGCGCACCGATGCCCGGCAGCAGGAACGACGCCTCTGGCATCAGCTCTCGCGCACGCTCGAGATGCCAGGGAGCGGTCGCCCCCATCACCGCGCCGACGTCGCCGATCTGCGCCGTCGCCCGCGCCCCCCTCGCCGAGCTCCGCGACGAGCGCGGCCGAGCGCTCCCAGAGCGTGCCGCCCTCTGCTCGACGGCGAGATCCTCGAGGTCCGCAGCGCCCGGGGTTGGAGGTGCGCACGAGCAGCAGCACGCCCGCATCCGTCGCGCGCGCCGCCGCGATGAACGGTGCGATCGCGTCCCTGCCCATCAGCGGGTTGACCGTCGCGAGATCCGCGCCGAGCCCCTCGATGTGCCCGAAGGGGTGTCGAGCCCGCCGAAGAGCGAGGCCGCGTAGGCGGCCGCGGTCACGTCGATGTCCCCGCGCTTGCCGTCTGCGATCACGAGCAGGCCCGCCGCGCGTGCGTGTTCGGCCACCTCTCCGAGCGCGACCCGCCCGGGCGCGCCGAGCACCTCGAAGCGGGCGAGCTGCGGCTTCACCGCGACGCACGCGGGACCCGCCGCGTCGATCAGCGCGCGGCAGTGCGCGAGCACCGCCGCCGCCGCCGCCGCGCGGCGTATCGCCCGTCTGCGCGGGCTCGGAGCCGGGCCAGAGCGCGGCGGGATCGGGGTCGATACCGAGCACGAGCTGGGACTCGCGCTCGGCCACCCGTGCGGCCAGCCTTTCGCCGAGGCCCAGCTCTGCTCAGCGCCCCTTCACGGCGCTCTTCAGACCGCTGCCCGCGGTGAACCGAGGCACCCGCGAGGCCGCGATCTGGATGCGCTCTCCGGTGCGCGGGTTGACTCCCATGCGGGCGCCGCGCTCGCTGACGTGAAACTTGCCGAAACCCGACACGGAGACGTCGCTGCCGCGCCGCAGCGCGTCCTCGACGGTCGCGATCAGGGCGTCGACGGCCCGCATCGCGTCCTGCTTCGTCAGCCGGCCGCGGTCGGCCACTTGGTCGACCAGCTCAGACTTGGTCACTCAACCCCTCCTCGTTCGTATAGTCGGTTTTTCCGAAGCTAACAACCACTGCGGACAAGGACCCGGCGCCCCTCTGCGCAAGAATCAGGGCGTGGGCATCGAGCGTATCGCCTGGACCGCCACCGTGCTCGTCGCGCTCGTGACGGCGCTGCTGCTCCTGCTCTCGGGATATGAGGGCTACGCCGGCCTCGGTTTGGCCGTCGCCGTCTCCGCGGCGATCAACCTGCTCTAGCGAGCCAATCGAGCAGCGCTCGTGCCGCTCGCCCGCGGTGGCTGATCGCGTCCTTCTGCTCGTCCCCGAGCTCGGCCATGGTCAAGCCCTCGGGCCCGTCCTCGGGGAGGAAGGCCGGGTCATAGCCGAAGCCCCGCTCGCCGCGCGGCTCGGCCGCGAGCCGTCCCGCGCAGCGACCCTCGAAGAGCTGCTCCTCGCCGCTCTCGGGATCCACGTAGGCGATCACGCAGACGTACTCCAGACCGCTCCCCTCCGGCGCCTCGTGCAGCAGCTTGGAGAGGTTCTCTGCATCGCTCGCGTGCTCTCCGGCGAAGCGGGCCGAGCGCACGCCCGGGGCCCCACCGAGTGCGGCCGCGCAGATCCCGGAGTCGTCCGCGATCGCGACACGCGCGAGGCCCGCTGCGGCCGCGCGCGCCTTGCCGAGCGCGTTCTCCGCGAAGGTCTCCCCGTCCTCGGGGGGCAGCTCGAAGCCCGCGTCCAGCACGTCGAGCCCGATCGGCTCGGGAGCCCCGGCGAGCAGGCGCTCGAACTCGCGGCGCTTGTGCTCGTTGTGGGTCGAGAGCAGCAGCCGCACGAAGCTCAGGCCGCGGACGCCCCGTCGGCGCTCGCCGCCGCGGCGATCGCCTCCTCCTGTGAGTCGCGCAGCCGGGCGATGCCCGCCTCCGCGAGGCCGAGCAGCTGATCGAGATGCGCACGCGAGAGCGGTGTGCGCTCGCCGGTCGTCTGCAGCTCGACGAGGCCTCCCTCGCCGGTCATCACCACGTTCGCATCGACCTCGGCGGTCGAGTCCTCGCTGTAGTCGAGATCGAGCAGGGGAAGACCGTCGATCACTCCGCAGGAGATCGCCGCCACCGATCCCGTGAGCGGGCTGCGCTCGAGCAGCCCCTCCGATCGCAGCCGCTCGCAGGCGAGCGCGAGCGCGACGTAGGCGCCCGTGATCGAGGCGCAGCGGGTCCCGCCGTCGGCCTGGAGCACGTCGCAGTCGAGGTAGATCGTGCGCTCGCCGAGCGCCTGGAAGTCGACGATCACGCGCAGCGAGCGTCCGATCAGGCGCTGGATCTCGACCGTACGGCCGTCCTGGCGGCCGCGGGTGGCGTCGCGCTGCTTGCGGTCGCCGGTCGAGGCGGGGAGCATCCCGTACTCGGCCGTCAGCCAACCGCGGCCCCTGCCGGCCATCCAGCGCGGAACGCTCTCCTGCGCCGAAGCTGTGCAGATCACGCGCGTCTCCCCCATCGAGATCAGCGCGGAGCCCGTGGCCGTGCGCATGAAGCCCGGCTCGATCGTGCAGGGCCTTAGGTCTCCCGGCGCGCGGCCGTAGCTGCGTTCGGGCGTGGAGGGTGCGTTCACGCGGGCCATCATTCCAGAGCGCTACGGTCAGCGGATCGTGCGGGCGCTCGTCGTCTCGAACATGCTGCCCGACTCCGCCCATCCGGCGCGCGGGCGTTTCGTGCGCGACCAGGTGGCCGCGTTGCGTCGCCTCCCCGGCCTCGAGGTCGAGCTCTACGAGTTCCCGCCTGGCTCGCGCGCACTCGCGGCGGCCTTCGGAACGCTGCGTCGCCGTTTCGCTCAGCCGCCGGATCGCGGTTGGGACGTGGTGCACGCCCACTTCGGCCTCACCGCGTGGCCCGCGCTCGCGGTGCCCGCCCGTGTGCGGGCGCTGACGATGCACGGCAGCGACCTCGCCTTCCCGCGCACACGGCTCGCGACGCACGCGGTGCTCGGCCGCATCGACCTGCCCGCAGCCGTCTCCGCCGAGCTCGCCGCGCTGATCCCCGGACGCGCCCGGGCGCGAGCGGAGGTGCTCCCCTGCGGCGTGGACGTGGAGCGCTTCCGCCCGCTCGAGCGCGCGCGAGCGCGCGCCGAGCTGGGGCTTCCAGCCGAGGGCGCGGTGCTCCTCTTCCCCGCCGACCCGGCGCGCCCGGAGAAGCGCTTCGACCGTGCGCAGGCGCTCGCCGAGCGCACTGGAGCGACTCTCCTCGCGCTCGGGAACGTGCTCCCCGAGCGGGTCCCGCTCTACGTCAACGCGGCGAGCGCGGTCGTCGTTCCCTCCGAGCGGGAGGGCTTCGGGCTCGCGGTGCTCGAGGCGCTCGCATGCGAGGTCCCTGTGCTCGCCACCCCGGTCGGGATCCATCGCGAGGCTCTCGCGGGCCTCGCAGGGACGCTCTGCGCCCCATTCGAGCTCGAGGGCTGGGCGGCAGCCCTCGCCCCGCACCTCGCGGGCGAGGATCGAGTCGCGGGGCGCGAGGTGGCCGAGCGCTACTCCGCGCTGAGGCTCGCCGAGGCGGTCCGCGACGCCTGGCAGCGGGTACTCGACCGCTCCCGGTAGGGGGGTGGGTAGTGTTAATCCGGCGTGGATCAGACATCCGGCACGAATCCCCCAGACGCACCGGCAGCGCAGGGTCCACAGGAGAGCCAGCCGACCGAGTCCCAGCCCGACCCGCAGCCCGGGTTCCGCTCGCGGGGTCGCGCACGGCGCCGTGCGCAGTTCCTGCGCCGCGCGCGTGAGCTCGCCTACCGCGACCTCGGTGGCCTGGTCTACAACCTGCACCGCTTCGGACAGCGCAACGACGCGCTCGTGCTCGCAAAGCTCGCCACGCTCGCCCACATCGACGGTGAGCTGCGCACGATCGAGGCCGCGCTCGCCGAGCGTCGGCCCGTGACGGTGCTGCGCGAGGCGGGGATCACCGCCTGCCCGCGCTGCGCCGCGATCCACGGCAGCGAAGACCGCTTCTGCCCGAACTGCGGCCTGCCGATGTCCAGGCACGCCGACCTCCCCGTCGCCGGAGCGCCCGCGGGCGCCCCCGCGGCGAACCCGGCGCCCGCCCAGCCTGCGCCGCAGGCCCCATCCGTCGCCGGGCAGACCGGGGCACCCCTGATCGCTCAGCCGATCACGCCGGGCGTCCCCCAGCCGACCGGAGCGAGCGCGGGCGGCGGGTCCTCCGACGGGCGTCCGGCGATTCCGCAGCCCGCGGCCCAGGGTTCCGCGCGCGGCCCCGAGGAACCGACGGAGATCATCCGCCCGCACCCCCCCGGCCCGTGAGCGCCGCAGCACCACCCACGCAGGCGCCCACGCCCCCCACCCCCCAGCCCGCCGGCGAAGTCTGCCCGCTGTGCGCCGCCCCGCTCGCTGCCGATCAGGAGTGGTGCCTGCGCTGCGGCGCAGCCGCCCGGACGCGGCTGGCCGCGGCGCCGGGATGGAAGGGGCCGATCGCGGTGATCGCGGTGATCGCGGCGATCGCGCTCGGCGTGCTCGCTGCCGCGCTGGTCAAGCTCGCGGGCGACTCGGGCCCCGCGCCCGCGCCCGTCACGCAGACGGTCACCGCGGGGGCCGCGACCACCTCCACGGTCGTGAGCACCCCGGCGGTCGCGCCGGGCGTCGCCACGACCGGGGTGACGACGACGAGCACGACGACGGGGACCGTGACCGGCCCCGCGGGCGGCCAGAGCACCAAAGCGGGCGAAGTCAAAGCGAAAGTCCAGCAGCCGAGCACCACGGGCGTCCAGAGCCCGGGCGGCGGCGCGAGCGTGAAGTAGCGGCGACGCGGGCCTGCCCGCTGCGGATACGGTTTCGCCGATGCCCGGCCCCACCGCGAGCACGCCGCAGGCCGACATCGCTGTCGTCGGCGCCGGAGCGGCAGGTCTCTACGCGGCGCTCTGCGCTGCACGGAGCGGCGCGCGCGTCGTGCTCGTCTCTGCCTCGCCGCTCGCGCAGACGGCGAGCTACTGGGCCCAGGGTGGCCTCGCCGCGGTGCTCGCGGCGGACGACAGCTACGAGCTGCACCTACGGGACACCGAAGTCGCCGGACGCGACCTGGTGCGCCGCTCGGCGGCTGAGATCCTCGTGCACGAGGCCCCCGACCGCGTCCGCGATCTGCAGGCGCTCGGCGTTCGGTTCGACGCGGACCGCAACGGCTCGCTCGCGCTCGGCCTCGAGGGCGGGCACTCCGTCAGGCGCGTGGTGCACGCCGGCGGGAGCGCGACGGGTAGGCGCGTGGTGCGCCAGCTCTCCGCTTTGGCGGTCGCCGAGCCGCGGATCACGGTGCTCGAGGGCGAGCGCGCACGAGCGCTCTGGTGCCCGGAGGGCAGGTGCTGCGGGGTGCTCTGCGAAGAGCGCCTGCTGATCGCGACGCGCGGGGTCCTGCTCGCCACCGGGGGCGCCGCGGCGCTCTGGGCGCGAACGACGAACCCGCCCGGCTCGCAGGGGATCGGGTTGGTGCTCGCGCACGCGGCGGGAGCGGCGCTCGCGGACCTCGAGCTGCTGCAGTTCCACCCCACCGCCGTGATCGGGGTCCCAGGCCGCGAGGGCTTCCTCGTCACCGAGGCGATCCGCGGCGAGGGCGCCACGCTGCACGACGGGTCGGGCGAGCGCTTCGTGGAGGAGCTCGCGCCGCGCGATGAGGTCGCTCGGGCGATCGAGGAAGAGCTCACGCGCAGCGGCGCACGATCGGTGGGCCTCGACATGCGCAGCGTGGACCCCGCCCACTTCCCGAACGTGGTCGCCGCGCTGCGCGAGGCCGGCGTCGATCCGACGCGCGAGCTCGTCCCGGTCGCGCCCGCGGCGCACTACATGATGGGCGGCGTCGTCACGGATCTCGACGGAAGCTCCACTGTCGAGGGTCTCTACGCCGTGGGCGAGTCCTCCTGCACGGGGCTGCACGGGGCGAACCGGCTCGCCTCGAACTCGCTCAGCGAGTGCTTCGTGTTCGCGCGGCGCGCGGTCGAGCACGCGCTCGCCGCCGAGCGCTCCGACCCGGGCGCTCCGAGCGCGGCGGAGCTCGCCGCGCTCGGGCAGAGCAAGCTCCCCGAAGCTTCGCGCGCGACACGCGAGGCGCTGTGGCGCGACGCGGGCATCGTGCGGCGGCCGGAGGCACTCGAAGCACTGCTCGAGGACCCACATCCGCTCGCCCGCCTGATCGCGCGGTGTGCGCTCGCGCGGACCGAGAGCCGCGGGGCACACCTGCGCGAGGATTTCCCCGAGCGAGACCCCTCGCTCGATCTCCATCACGCCGTCGTCACCGACGAGGCCGGCCCGTCCTGGCAGACCTGGGACTGAGCCTCCCGCCACCCGATCGAGCGGTTGATCCGAAGCGTCCTCCCAGCCGCAGTAAGGGATGGAGAGTCACCCTGCGGGGGGGAAGTCTTTAAAGATCTCGCAGGTGGTCTTTATCTCGATCCTTTTAGATCGAGTTCGTGTTTGCGGTCATGGAAGGAGTTTCAGGCGGTCGGAGTCTGAGAGAGACGGCGGGCGTGCTCCCAGGAGACATTTCGATCGAGAGAGAGGGTCAGGAGCGGTAGCCATGTACCAGTTCAGTCGGGCCATCTACCGGGAGCTTGCTCCCCAGATCGCCGAGCCGGCCTCGAGCGATCACGCCGCGAACCACGCCGCCGTCCTCCGCGCATGCGAGGCGGTTGTCACACGAATGGCGATCGATCGCCACTACTTCGCTCGTCCCGAGCGCACCCTCTTCTGCGACATCCGGGGCTACTTCCCGATGTCCGCTCAGGCGCGCGTGCACCTCGTCGTCTCACGCTACGTCGATCTCGCCGAGCGCTTCCTCGCCGCGCATCCGCTGGAGGGATACACCGCCGTGAGCGGCGCACCTCCGCGCTGCCGCGCGACCACGCGCAAGGGCTCGGCCTGTCAGCGCACACCGCTTGCGCGCAACGGCTACTGCCCCTCGCATCAGCATCTCGCGGACACCGAGGACCGCGAGCTCGCCGCAGCCTGATCGCCCGAGCCTCGCGGTCGCTCGCCGGGCGCTGAGATCCGCGCTGTCCTAGTGTGCGCCCCATGCTCCTCGGGGTCGACGTCGGCGGCACCTTCACCGACGCCGTCCTCGTGGACCCGGCCGGAACAGTGCACACGGCGAAGGTCCCCTCGACCCCCGCCAACCAGGCGATCGGCGTGATGAGCGCGGTCGCAGCGGTGCTCGCGGAGGCGGGCGTGCGAGCGCCGGAGGTGCTGCGTTTCGCACACGGCATGACCGTCGCGACGAACGCGCTGCTGGAGGGGCGAACGGCGCGCACCGCGCTGCTCGCAACCGAGGGCTTCACCGACGTGATCGAGCTCGGACGCCAGGCGCGCGTGCACCTCTACCGGCTGTGTGAGGCCGCGCCCCCGCCGGTCGTCCCGGCGGAGCTTCGCTTCGCCGTGCCCGAGCGGCTCGGCGCGCGGGAGACGCTGCGCGAGCTCACCCCGGCGGCCGCGCGCGCGCTCGTCTCAGAGGTCGCATCGAGCGAGCCGCAGGCCGTCGCCGTCTCGCTGCTCCATTCCTACCGCGACCCCACGCACGAGCTGATGCTGGGCGAGCTGCTGCGCGAGGCGCTGCCCGGTGCGGCGCTCTCGCTCTCCAGCGAGCTCGTGGGGACCTTCCGCGAGTACGAGCGCACCGCGACCACGGCGCTCGACGCCGCCCTCTCTCCTCCTCTCTCCTCCTACCTCTCGAGCCTCTGCTCGCAGGCGGAGAGCGCGGGGCTCGCGGCGCCCCAGGTGATGCAGTCCTCCGGAGGGCTGACGGAGGCAGAGCGGGCGGGAGGCCACGCTGCGCTGACCGTGCTCTCGGGACCGGCGGGGGGAGTCGCGGGCGCGACGCTGCTCGCCGCGCTCGCGGCCGAGCGCGACGTGGCGTGCTTCGACATGGGTGGGACCTCCTGCGACGTCTGCCTGATCGAGCACGGGCGCGTTCCCGAGACCGCGGAACGGGTGATCGCGGGGCGACCGCTCGCGCTCCCCGCTCTCGACATCCACACGGTCGGCGCGGGCGGCGGCTCGATCGCCTGGCGCGACGCCGGCGGCGCGCTGCGCGTCGGCCCCGCCTCCGCCGGTGCCGACCCCGGCCCGGCGTGTTACGGACGGGGCGGCGAGCGCCCGACCGTGACCGACGCGAACCTCGTGCTCGGCCGGCTGCTCGCGGGCACCCCGCTCGCGGGAGACGTCGCTCTCGATGCAGCCGCCGCCGAGCGCGCGGTCGCGAGCCTCGCGAACGAGCTGGGAATGAGCCCATCGGAGTGCGCCGAGGGGATCGTGCGCGTGGCCGAGGCGGAGATGCTGGGCGCGCTACGCGTGATGACCGTCGAGCGCGGGATCGACCCGCGCCCATTCGCTCTGATGCCCTTCGGCGGGGCGGGGCCGCTGCACGCGGGCGCGCTCGCGGAGAGCCTCGGGATCGGGCGCGTGCTCTGCCCACGCGCATCGGGCGTTCTCTCCGCGCTCGGGCTCGCTGCCGCCGCGCCCCGCCGTGACGCTGCGCGGACGGTGATGCTCGGCGAGCGGGAGATGGCGGGACGGACGCTCGAGCTCACGCGGAGAGAGCTGCTCGCCCAGGCGAGCGCGCAGCTCGGCGAGGAGCCCGATCGGGCACGGCTGCGCTACGAGCTGCGCTACCGCGGCCAATCGCACGAGCTCCCCGTCGAGGAGCCGCCACAGGGGACGGCGGCGATCGGCGCGGAGGCGCTGCGCTCCGCGTTCGACGCCGCACACGAAGCGCGCTACGGGTATCGCGACGAGCACGCGGAGGTCGAGCTCGTCACGGTGCGCGCGTCGGTCTGGGGAGCGGCGCCCGAGCTGCTCCCGCGCGCGGGCGTGGGAGCGCCGCCCGCCCAGGGCGAGACCGAGATCGTCTTCGCGGGTGAGCGCGTGCGAGCGGCGACGCTCACGGGAGAGCCCGAGCCCGGCTTCGAGCAGGCGGGCCCCGCCCTGTTCGCGCTCCCCTCCTCCACGCTGCTCGTCCCCCCCGCGTGGCGCGCGAACGTCGACCCCCACGGCACGATCTCGATGACGAAGAGCGAGCGATGAGCCTCGACCCGATCGAGCTGCAGGTGCTCACGGGTGGCCTGCGCGCAGCGTGCGAGGAGATGGGGGCGGTGCTGATCCGCTCGGCGCACTCCTCGAACATCAAGGAGCGCCGCGACGCCTCGACGGGGCTGTTCGACGCGGACGGGCAGATGGTGATGCAGGCCGAGCACATCCCCGTCCATCTCGGCGCGATGCCCGCCGCGGTGGCCGCGGTGCTCGGCGAGAGCCACGAGCCCGGCCTCTCCTGGATCCTCAACGACCCCTTCGCGGGAGGGACCCACCTGCCCGACATCACGCTCGTCACCCCGGTCTTCTCTGCAGGCGAGCTGCTCGGCTTCGCAGCGAGCCGCGCCCACCACGCGGACGTGGGCGGACGCCGCCCTGGCTCGATGCCCGCGGACAGCGTGCGCCTCGACGAAGAGGGCGTGGTGATCGCTCCCCAACCGCTCACCCCCGATGCGCTCGAGCGCATCGTGGCCGCGATGCGCCAGCCCGACGAGCGCCGCGCCGACCTGCGCGCTCAGCTCGCCGCAAACCGGGCGGGCGCGGCGCGCCTGGCCGAGTGGGCCGAACGGCTCGGCCCAGCGCGGCTGCGCGAGGGAACCGACGAGGTGCTCGACTACTGCGAGCGCCGAACGCGCGCCGCGCTCGGGGCGCTCGGTGAGGGGATGCGCGAGTGCGAGGACGTCCTCGAGGCAGCCGACGGAGACCTCGTTCTCAGGCTGCGCGCGGAGCTCTCGGGCGAGCGGCTGCGGCTCGACTTCACGGGCAGCGCGAGCGAACACGCGGGGAACCTCAACTGCCCGCTTGCCGTGACGAGCTCCGCGTGCATGTTCGCGGTGCGCGTGCTCACCGATCCGGACATCCCGCCCACGGCGGGCGCCTACCGGCCGATCGAGGTGATCGCCCCGCAGGGCACCCTGCTCAACGCCCGTCCGGGCGCGGCTGTCGCGGCGGGCAACGTGGAGACCTCCTCGCGCGTGGCCGACATGGTGCTCGCCGCCTTCGGCCGCGCGCAGGGGCAGGGGACGATGAACAACCTCAGCCTCGGGGCGGAGGGCTTCGCCTACTACGAGACGCTCGGCGGCGGACAGGGCGCGTGTGAGCACTCCGACGGGCCGAGCGGAGTGCACGTCGCGATGTCGAACACGCTCAACACCCCGATCGAGGCGCTCGAGCGCGAGTTCCCGCTGCGCGTGATCGAGTACTCGCTGCGCCGGGGCTCCGGCGGCACAGGGGCACAGCACGGCGGCGAGGGTGTGGTGCGAGAGCTGCAGGCGCTCGCGGAGATGAGCTACTCGCTGATCGCCGAGCGGCGCCGCCACGCCCCGCGCGGTGCGGCGGGAGGCGGCGATGGGCTGCCCGGGCGCGACCGGCTCGACGGGAGCGAGATGCCCGGAAAGGCGACCGGCACCCTCCTGCCCGGACAGCGGCTGCGCATCGAAACGCCGGGTGGGGGAGGATTCGGCGATGGCGGAGAGCGTTGAGCGAGCAGTGACGGGGCAGGAGCGGATCGGCTTCATCGGCCTCGGGATCATGGGCTCGCGGATGGCGGCGAACCTCGCCCGCGCGGGCTACGAGCTCTCGGTCTGCACGCACACCCCCGGCAAGGCGGCCACCTGGGCGTCAGGGCACGGTGCGAGCGCCTGCGAGACACCCGCGGAGGTCGCGGCGCAGAGCGAGATCGTGATCTCGATGGTGGTGGACGGCGAGCAGGTCGAGTCCGTCCTGCTCGGCGAGGGAGGCGCGATCGAGTCGGCGCGGCCGGGTCTGCTGCTGGTGGACTGCTCGACGATCGCCCCGCCCGACACGCGCAGGATCGGAGCGGCGCTCGCCGCAGCGGGAGCATCGATGCTCGACGCGCCCGTCACGGGCTCCTCGCCGCGCGCGGAGGACGGCACGCTCACGATCATGGCGGGCGGTTCGCACGATGACTTCGAGCGTGCTCGGCCCGTGCTCGAGACGATGGGGAAGCTGATCGTTCATGTCGGCGAGCTCGGCCAGGGAGAGATGCTGAAGCTGATCAACAACTCGCTCGGCGCGGCGAACGCAGCCGCCGTCGCGGAGGCGCTGCTGCTCGCCGAGGCGACGGGCGTGGGGCTCGACGCACTCGTCGCGGTCGTCGCCGCGGGCTCGGGTGCCTCGGCGCAGCTCGAGCTGAAGTCGCGCGCGATGCGCGAACACGACTACTCCACCCTCTTCAAGACCGATCACATGCTCAAGGACGTGCGCCTCTGCCTCGAGGAGGCCCAGCGCGCGGGTGTGCCCTTCCCTGCCGCCGCCCACGCCCGCGACCTGCTCAGCGCAGCGTCGGGACGCGGCCACGGCGAGGAGGACTACGCCTCGATCGTCGAGGCCGCCGAGGGCCTCGCGGGGCGACGCCTGGAGGGCTGAGGCCGTCGCGCGCGGCCCTCGCCGCGCCGCATCGGGCTGCGGAGCGAGCCGAGTGGACGAAACGCGCCCTAGTTGACTGGCCAGTCAGTCAGGAATCCGCGGAAAAGCCCTCGTTTTGCAGGCGATTTGGGATTTCCGCCCAGTTTTCGTATCTTTTAACCTGCCGCACGGTTGCCGAGGGCCTCGCGAGCGGCGAAAGTACTGCTGTCCCCCTCATCAGACCCCATGCCAATTGCTTTTAAAGAATGGGCGGTCACCGTCCGCGCCCTGGCGGAAGGTGAGCAGCTACTGACGATCCGCAAGGGCGTCGCGCCCCAGCCCGACAGGCCCTTCCGCCTCGCGCACGAGCGGTTCTTCCTCTACCCCACGTTCGACCACCAGGCCGGCGATCTCGTCCGCGAGTCCCACCAGCCCGAGCTGCGTCGCGCGCTCGAGGAGGGCGTGTGGAGCGACGGTGAGCCCCCGATGCACTCCTTCGCCTCAGGCGCTCCGCTGCAGCAGCCCGACCGCGTCCGGATCCGTGCGTGGGCCGAGGTCACCGACCACTTCACGATCGTGGACCCGCGCTGTGTCGATGCGCTTTCCCCTTTCTACGTGTGGACCCCCGACTACGCCGAAAAGCGCCTCGGCTGGCGCGGCCGCCAGCCGCTGCACGTGCTGCTGCTGCGCACCTACCGGATCCCTCGCCCCGTGACGGTGAAGGTGAAGGACGAGTACCTCGGGCCGCACGCGTGGGTCCAGCTGCAGCGCGAACTCCCCTTCGAGGGCACACCGGTGCTCTCCGACGCCGAGTTCGAGCGGGCCTCGGAAGAGATCCGCTCGATCACGAGCGAAGCCGGCCAGCCCGTCCTCGTCTAGGCGGACTCCGCGCCATCGGGCCCCGCCGCGCGGGGCGGCGGAGCGAGCGCTTCGCGTGCTGCCTGTGCGCCGGACTCGGGGACGAGGATGTCCTGCGGTCCCGCGAGGTAGAAGTCGGGGACGCCGAGGCCACGGGAGCTCCGGCCGATGCTCGGGATGCCCTCCTCGAGCAGCAGCGCGCCGATCATCTCGACCTCGGCCGGGTTGGACGCTCGGCAGACTTTCACCGGCGGCCCCTGCGCGTACTCCGGCTTGATCTTGCGCGCGCGCCGCTGCTGCTCGGTGGGCTCCTCGCCGGCGCGTGCCTGCACGAGCGGCATCGCGCAGTCCTCGCAGAAACGCTCGCTCGCGGGGTAGGCGCGAGCGCAGCTGGGGCAGCGCAGCTGCGCGCTCACCCCGTCTCGTCCAGCGCGACCTCCTCGATCGCGCCGCCGTCGATCAGGTAGGAGCGCACCTCGGGTTCCTGCCCCGCGGAGAGGCCGACGATGATCCACTCCACGCCGGGCCAGGAGCGGGCGAAGTTGACGTCGGTCTGCGAGGGATAGGGCGGGCTGCGCACGTGGGAGTGATAGATGGCCCCCAGCTCCTGCCCGGCGTCCTCGATCTCGTTGTGCAGCGCGAGCAGCTCCTTCGGGTCGATCTCGAACTTCATCGGGCTCGCGTGGATGTTCGTCGCCCGGTGGACGGCGGCGGCTGTTCCCGCGGCGTCGACGGCGACGAGCCCGCAGACCTCGTTGCCGGGGTCGGCGAGGGCGTGGGCGACGACCTCGCCGAGAAGCTCGCGGGAGATCTTCACAGTGCTGCGGCGGCCTCGCGCCGAGGTCCTACCACCAGACCGTCGACTCGAGGTTCTCGATCTCGTCGACGGGAAGCGTGTAGATGCCGCTGGAGAGGTACTTCCAACCGTCGTCGGCGACCACGAAGACGACGTTGCCCTCGTCGAGCTCGCCCGCGATGCGCACCGCGATCGAGGCGATCGCGCCGGTCGAGACGCCCGCGAAGAGCGACTCCTCGTCGAGCAGCTTGCGCGTCCAGAGGATCGCGTCGCGGTTGGTCACGAAGATCTTGCGGTCGAGCAGGGAGATGTCGATGATCGGCGGGATGAAGCCGTCGTCGAGCGAGCGCAGGCCCTGCACGGGCTCGCCCTGCATCGGCTCCGCGGCGACGATCTTCACCGCGTCTCCGAAGGCCTCCTTGAGGCGCCGCCCGTTGCCCATCAGCGTCCCGCCCGTGCCGAGGCCCGCGACGAACGCGGTGACCTCGTCGAGCTCTTCGAGGATCTCGAGCGCGGTGCCGTTGTAGTGAGCACCGGGGTTCGCCTCGTTGCCGTACTGGTAGGGCATGTAGACGGAGGGGTCCTCCTCGGCCATCTCCAGCGCCATCGCGACCGCGCCGTTGGAGCCCTGGTCGCCGGGCGAGTAGACGATCTCCGCGCCGTACATCTTCAGCAGCTGGGTTCGCTCGGGGGTCACGTTCTCGGGCATCACGACCTTCAGCCTGTAGCCGCGCTGCGAGCAGATCATCGCGAGCGAGATGCCCGTGTTGCCCGAGGTCGGTTCGAGGATCGTGGAGCCGGGAGCAACCGCGCCCTTGGACTCGGCGTCCTCGATCAGCGCACGGGCGACGCGGTCCTTGACCGAGCCGGTGGGGTTGCGCGACTCGAGCTTCGCCCAGATCCGCACGCCGGGCTTGGGCGAGAGCGATGGGAGCTCGACCAGCGGCGTGTTGCCGATCGACTGCACCACGTCGCCGTAGCGCCCCCCGCAAGGCCGGTTCCTGAGCCTCTCCGCAGCCATTACTTCACGGAATATAGCGGGGTGGTGAGGGCCCGCGGCGAGGGTGCGCCGGGAAGCATGGAGTCCTCGCCCGGCGTCCTCCGGCGCACGCGGCGATGTACGATCGCGATGTCGGTTGGTCGCGGCGGGGTGGCCGAGGCCGGAGAAGGAGCGGCTTGCGATGAGGAGCACAGAGATCGCAGCGCGAAGGGTGGCGATCGCCGCCGCGATCGCGTGCGTGCTCGCGATGCTCGCCACCGCCGCGGGAAGCGCGGAACCGCTCCCGCCGACGAGCCCGCTCTACAGCTCATCGGCGCCGCTCGTGGACGAAAACCCCTACGTGAGCGCGGAATACAGCGGCACGCTGACGCAGAAATTGGTGGCCACCTCAAAACCGACCCACTCGACCACTGCGGAACTGCACTGGAACACGAAAGTTTCGGGCCCGGTCGATCAGATCGCATACCCCGCCGACTACGGCGAAAGCGCGATCCACTGGCAGGTGAGCGAACTCACAGGTTCGGTCAAAATCGCCGACGAACTGGAAGGGAACTGCGAAGGCACCTTCAGCGCAACCGGAACCGACGGCGGGACGCGCGGGATCGAACTTCCGCTCGACGAGCCGGGCTACCCCGCGGGCGGCGGCAACCCGGCGACCAACCCCGACTACCACGTGCAGCCGCCGCAGGGCATCCCGCTGGTGCTGCTGTCGAGCAGCGCGAGCGCGTCGAGCAAATGCTCCACGACGCTGTGGAGCAACTCCGAAACCTGGTTCGGCGGGGCCCTGAGCCAGCCGGGTTGGGAAGGCGCGGCGGGACCCAGCATCTACTTCCCGCCGGGTGCCCCGTTCACACACGAAATCAGTCCGCCGACGTACAAGACCTCGAGCGGAACCCAGAGCTTCGAAGTGACGCTCAGCTCGAAACTGAAGTTCACCTCGCCGGTGCTGCCGGGGGGCTCCGGCCCGACGACCGGACCCACCGGCGGACACCCGCCCGCGAAACCGGGGCCGCCGATCTCCTGCCCTCCCGGCGCGAAGGTCTCCTGCCTGGACAAGAAAGCAGCTCAGGAAGACATCCGCCGCGAGCTCGGTCCCGTCACGTTCAACTGCGAGATCGCCTCCGTCGGGATCGCCGGCGTCGTCGCCGCGCTCGCGGTGCCGGAGGTCAGCGCCGCTGCCTTCCTCGCCGCTGAGGGAGTCGTCGGAGCCGAGGTCGCGGCGCTGGCAGGGACAACCTGCGGAGTGTTGCTCGCGAAGGTGTACGAAGACGCCAAGACGATCGAAGATCCCGCCAAGGGGCAGCTCGGAAAGCTGGCTCAGCCGGCCTTCCCGCACGGCCCGGCGGCTCACCTGCCCTCTTGCGCGCACTACCGGAGGGCGCTCAGCTTCTGCAGGCGCCTCCGCGCCGCGGCGCTCGCCTATGCGACAAGCCTCGCCGACGGCCGGGCGTTGACCGCCGCGCTGCTCACGACCGTCGACCGGATGACGGGCGCTGAACTGGCTCACAACCCTACGGCGCTGGCCGCCCAGAGTCGTCACGCGAGCAGCCTGCGCCGGGCGATCTCCACGCAGTACGCGGCGCAGCGCCGATCCGGACGGGCTATCGCGCGGCTGCTCGCCGTCGAGCATTTCAGCGCCGCGATCTCCCCGGCGCAGACCGCGGCGGGCGAGGCGTCGGCCCTGTCGAAGCTCGCGCACCGCGGCTTGGGAGCGAGCACGCTGGAGGGCTTGGCCGCATCGGAACTCCCGACAGGGACGATCACAGCCGAAGCGGGCTTCGCGGGCTGATCCTGGCCACGCAGCCAAACACCCTCTAGAATCCGTCTCGCCCCGCAGGAGGGGCATCGTCGATGCCCCCACACGCCACCGCATACGACTACGACTGGCTCGTGATCGGCTCGGGCTTCGGCGGCAGCGTCTCCGCGCTGCGGCTCTCTGAGAAGGGCTACTCGGTCGGGGTCCTCGAGTGCGGGCGGCGCTTCGCGGACAACGAGTTCCCACGCTCGACCGCCGATCTGAAGCGCTACTTCTGGAACCCGCGCCTGGGCATGAAGGGGATCTTCCGCCTGACCACCTTCAAGGACGTCTCCGTGGTCTCGGGCTGCGGCGTGGGCGGCGGCAGCCTCGGCTACGCGTGCACCCTCTACGTGCCCCCCCGGCAGTTCTTCGAGGACCAGCAGTGGGCGGAGATGGGCGATTGGGAGAGCGAGCTCGCCCCGCACTACGCGGAGGCGCAGAGGATGCTCGGCGTGACGGAGAACCCCCACGACGATCCCGCCGACCAGCTGCTGCGCGAGCTCGGGGAGGAGCTGGGCGTTGGCGAGACCTACAAACACACCCCGGTGGGGATCTACTTCGGCGAGCGCGGCCGCACCGTCTCTGACCCCTATTTCGGCGGCGAGGGCCCGGAGCGCACGGGCTGCCATCTCTGCGGGCGCTGCATGGTGGGCTGCGTGCACGGGGCGAAGAACACGCTCGTGAAGAACTACCTGTGGTTCGCCGAGCGTCGCGGCGCGGAGGTGATGCCGGAACGGACCGTCGTCGACATCCGCCCGATCGGACCGGCGGACGGCAGCGAGGGCTACGAGGTCGAATCGGTGCGCTCCGGCGCGTGGCTGCGCAAGGAACGCCGCGTTCAGCGCGCCCGCGGCGTGGTCGTCGCGGCGGGGCCGCTGGGTACGAACCGGCTGCTGCAGAAATGCCGGCTGGAGGGCTCACTGCCCCGGATCTCCGACCGGCTCGGCGAGCTCGTGCGCACCAACTCGGAGTCGATCCTCACGGTGACCGTGCCCGAGGACTACCCCCAGGACCTGATCGAGCGGGTGGCGATCACATCCTCGATCTACCCGGACCCGAACACGCACATCGAGACGGTGACCTACGGCGACGACGGCGACTCGATGCGGCTGCTCTACACGCTGCTCACCGGCGACGGCACGCGCTTCACGCGCCCGCTGAAGCTGCTCGGGCAGCTCGTGCGTCACCCCGACCGACTGGCGAAGGTGATGTTCGCCAAGCGCTGGTCGCGGCGCACGATCATCCTGCTCGTGATGCAGACGCTCGACAACGCGATCTCGCTGCGTCCCCGCAAAGGCCCCTTCGGCTCCTTCTGGCTGCAGACCGAGCAGGACTCCGAGCGTCCGAACCCCACCTTCATCCCGGTGGCGAACAAGGCCGCGGAATGGTTCGCCGAGCGCACCGGTGGAATCGCACAGAGCTCGATCACCGAGGCGCTCTTCAACATCCCCTCGACGGCTCACATCCTCGGCGGCGCGGTGATCGCGCCCGACCCCTCGCGCGGCGTGGTGGACTCCTCCCAGCGCGTCTTCGGCTATGAGAACCTGCTCGTCTGCGACGGCGCCGCGGTGCCCGCGAACGTGGGCGTGAACCCCTCGCTCACGATCACCGCGCTCGCCGAGCGCGCGATCGGTCTGATCCCCCCTGCGGGGCTCGCCTCGCCCGCCGAGGCCGCTTCCGCGCTCGCCGCTGAGTCAGCTCTCGCGGGTGTGCCGGTCCAGGTCCCGGTCGGGCCTGCCTCCGCGGACGCTCCTGCGCCCGCCGCCTGAGCGCCGCTAGGCGCGGTAGGGGTCGATGACCGTGTGGGCGCAGCCCACCAGCTTGTAGTGCCGGTTGGCGGGGAGGTAGCGCATCACGAGCGTCTTCAGACCCGGGCCGTTGCAGAAGACCGTCCCGTAGCCGTAGACGAGCGCGATGTGGTCGTTGCCCGCACCGGTCCAGATCACGTTGTGGCCCATGCTCGCGTAGATCCAGTCGTCGCCGGGCCCGCCGTGGAGCTGGTCTGACTGGTTCGGCGGGTCGTCCGGGTGGGAGTCCCCCCAGATCACGTCGCCCTCGTTGCCCGCCCAGATCGTGTCGTTGCCGTCGCCCCCGAGGAGCATGTTGTGGACGCCGTCCACCCCACGCTCCACCCCGCTTTCGTTCCTCGGGTGCCCGACGTGGTGGCCGATCACGGGCCAGCCGGTGTGGTCGGCCATCGCCCCCGCGGGGGCGGGCATGCAGAGCAGCGCGAAGGCGAGCGAAAGGACGCAGAGCAGCATCGGGGACGCCGCGAGGGGCAGCGGGCGGGTGCGGGCGTGCGAGGTCATGCCTGCGCATCGTCAGCCCTCCCCGCGCGCTGATGCGCGCTCGCCTCCTGTGGACGGGAGTGCTAGTGCCCGCCGGCCATCGCCGGCAGGATCTGCAGGGTGTCGCTCTCGCCCACGGCCGTCTCGAGTCCGTCGAGCACGCGCACGTCCTCGTCGTTGAGGTAGACGTTCACGTAGCGGTTCAGCGCGCCGTCTGACCCGAACAGCTGGCTCTCGGTGGCGGGGTGGTTGGCGGCGAGATCGCGCAGCACCTCGCCCACGTTGGAGCCCGAGGCGCCGACCTCCTTCTCGCCCCCGACGGAGGCGCGAAGCACGGGTGGGATCTTCACGGTGGCCATATTTGCGGAGACCTTAGCGTGCGGACGGCGCAGGCCGACGAGCCGCTAACCCGCTGCGGCGCAGAACGCCTCGTAATCGGGGAACACGCCCATCTCCTCGTCGGCGATCTCCTCGGGATCGCGCGAGCAGATCGGGCACTCCGGGTCGCGGTGCACCTTGACCTCGGTGAGCGTCGCGCCGAGCGCGTCGTAGAGCAGCAGACGCCCGATCGCGGGTTCGCCGATGTTGAGGATCAGCTTGACCACCTCGGTGGCCTGGAGCAGCCCCATCGTGCCCGGGAGCACGCCGAGGACGCCGTTCGCACCGCAGGAGGGAGCGAGCTCGGCCGGCGGAGGCTCGCGGAACAGGCAGCGGTAGCACGGTCCGTCGTAGGGCTTGAAGACGGATAGCTGACCGTCGAAGCCGAGAATCGAGGCGGAGACCACCGGGATCTTCAGCCGCACGGTCGCGTCGTTGAGCAGATAGCGCGTGGGGAAGTTGTCCACGCCGTCGACGATCACGTCGTAGCCCTCGATGATCTCCATGATGTTCGAGGCGTCGATGCGCGTCTGGTACTTGACCACGTTCACATCGGGGTTGAGCTCGTGGATCGTCTGCTCGGCGGAGTCGACCTTCGCCACGCCCACGCGCGCGGTGGAGTGGATCACCTGGCGCTGCAGGTTGGAGAGGTCGACCTCGTCGTCGTCGACGATGCCCAGCGTCCCCACGCCCGCCGCGGCGAGGTAGAGCGCGGTCGGCGAGCCCAGCCCTCCGGCGCCGAGCAGCAGCACCTTCGCGTCGAGCAGCTTCTGCTGGCCCTCGATGCCGATCTCGGGGATCAGCAGGTGGCGCGAGTAACGGTCGCGCTGCTCCGCGCTGAGCGCGCGCGGGACCTCGACCTCGTAGCCGCGGTCCTTCCAGAGCGCAATCCCGCCGGTCATCGAGCGGACGTGGGAGTAACCCAGGTCCTCGATCATCGTGCGTGCGGCGTAGGCCGAGCGCTGACCCGAGGCGCAGTAGAGGATCACCTGGCTCGAGCGGTCCGGGACCACTCCTTCGATGCGCGACTCGAGATGCCCGCGCGGGACGCTCTTGGCGCCGGGCAGGTGCCCGGTGGCGAACTCTTCGGTGCCGCGTACGTCGACGAGCGTGACGCCCTCGTGGGTGAGCTCCTTCACCTCAGCGGGGTCGACCTCATCGATCTGGCTCTTGATGCGACGTAGAAGCTCTGGGCCGGACGTGCTCATCCTGAAACTCCTAAACGAAGGTCGGGATTCATAGACTTCAGAAAGTATAGCGCCCCGGGGCGGAGCTCCGAAGCGTGCGCGCAGGCCTTTCCACCACCCCTCCCGAGGTGCTCGCGCGAGGCCCGCGAGACTCAGGAGGCGAGCAGGTAGGAGAAGCCCGCTTCGCTCGGGCTTGCGGTGCGCGATCCGCCGTAGCTGCCGCGTACGCGCCAGCGCCCGACGCTCGGAGCTGTGAACGGGAGCGAGGCGCTGCCTCCCGAGACGAAGCCCGTCTCCTGGCGGTAGAACTGCCAGCCGAAGACCGGGTCGAAGCGCTCGATCTGGACGGTCACGGGGCCGGAGACCGAGGGCGAGACCTTGACGGAGATCGGCACCGATTGACCCGCGCCGACCTTCGCTTCGGAGAAGGAGATGTGCGTCGAGGTGATCGTGCGCGACTCGCGGGTGAGCGTGAAGTTGCCGGCGGTCGCGCCCTCGGTCGAGACGACCGCGTAGTACCGCCCCGGGGCGAGCTGGTGGGTGAGCGTCTGCGGACCGCTGTTGCCGCAGGCGCATTCGATCACCTGGCCGTTGAAGTTGCGCAGCTGCAGGTTGAATTCGGCGGACAGCGGCGCGCGCAGTCGCAGCGTGAGGTTGGAGTGGTCGGTGATCGTCATCCGGTAGAGGCGCAGCACCTGGACACCGTTGCCGTCGAGCCGCGCACGAGCCTGGTCGTAGTTACCGAGCGGTATCCCCGGCGCCGTCTCTCCCGGGCTCGCCGGAGCGACCTGCAGACGGAAGCGCTGGATTCCGCGGAAGGAGGAGCGCGGGGTGAGCTGGATCGAGTAGAGACCTCCGGCGCCGGGGCCCGGGGTGAAGAGCCGGAAGCCGCCGCAGCCGATGTGCATCAACGGCGAGCCTTCTTCGAAGGAGCTCGTGCCCGGCGGGAACAGCCCCGCGCTCACGCATGCGTGTTCGGTCTTGTTGGCGAGGCTGACGATGTAGCTCACGCCGGAGTGCAGCACGACCGAGTAGGCCGCGTTGATGTTCTGGATCCGGTCGACGCGGCCCGAGGCTCCTCCGGCGGGGAGCCGCGGCCCGGGCGGGTTGGCGGCCGGAGTGGGAAGGAAGGCGTCGAGCGTGAAGGTGTCGAGGGTCGAGCCGGGGAGCGCAGCCACGCGGATGTCGTAGAGCCCGTTCTTCGCGGCGCTGAACGTGAGCGAGGCCTTGCCGTGGGATTCGGTGCGCTCGCACGTGACCGCCTGCAGTTCGGAGCGGACCGCGTGGAAGACTTCGATCGCCGCGTCGAGCGTGCCGGCGGCGGCGATGTCGACCGCCACGCGCTCCTTCTTGGCGGCGGGGGCCGCGCGGAAGGAGTACCAGACCGTGTGCGCGGTCCCCGAGCCGCAGGAGGACCCAGGTTCCAGCGTGGGCGGAGCTTCCACGGTCGAGCCCACGAGCGTGCCCGAGAGCGTTGCGGGAAAGGCGTGGATCACCTGCGCACCCGCGAGCGTGTCGTTCGCCGGCGTGGGATCTGCGGCTCCTGCGGTGGCGGCCGCGCCAACGGCGGCGACGACCACTACGGCGGACATCGCGAGCATCGAGCGCGAGCGGCGCGAGGTACGTGCACTACGAACCATCGGAATCCGGAGCACCTCCCCTCTTACGAGCAGAGGACCCGGTTTCCTGCACCGGATCGCCGCGAGCGGGGGCCATCTAGGCTCTCGCGGATGAGAGATCGGAGACTGCTCGTGCCCGCGATCCTCGGCGTGCTCGCGATCGCCGCGCTCGCCTTCGCGCTCGTGGCGAGCAAAGAAAGCTCCTCGGGGGGCGGCTCCGGCGTGAGCACGGGCGCGGCGGGCAGCGCGCCCCAGACCACGGAATCGGTAGGCGCGGCTTCGCAGGGAAGTTTCGACGGAGCGGCGCTCCCCGGCTCGCGCCTCGCGCCCGCCTTCACGCTCGCCGATCAGTACGGACGCCCCGTGTCGCTCTCCTCGCTGCGCGGGGGGCCTGTCGTGCTCGCCTTCCTCTATGCCCGCTGCGGGGCGCCCTGCGTCCTGATCGCACAGCAGATCCGTGGGGCGCTGGACGAACTCGGCGCCAGGCCGGTGAGCGTGGTGATCGTGAGCGCGGACCCGCGAGGGGACACGCCGACGGCCGTGCGGCGCTTCCTCGCGGGGGTCGCGCTCAGCGGGCGCGTGCACTACCTGAGCGGCAGCGAGAGCGCACTCGAGCACATCTGGCGTGAGTACGAGGTTCGCCCCGCCTCGGCGGGGAGAGCGACCTTCGCGAAGTACGCGACCGTGCGCCTGCTCGACTCCGCGGGTCACGAACGGGTGCTCTACGGGACCGAACAGCTCACCCCCGAAGCGCTCACACACGACATCGGGAAGCTGCGGGCCGGTTGATACCCTAGCTCGCAGGTAGGAAATCTCTCTGATGATGTTCTCCACAAAGGCCGAGTACGGCGTTCGCGTGATGGTTGAGCTCGCTCGGCGAAGCGGCGGCGACCCGATCCCGCTCGCGGAGATCGCGGCCAACGACGGCCTGCCTCTCGCCTACCTCGAGCACCTCGTGGCGCGCCTGCGCAAGGCGGGCCTGGTCGACTCGCGACGCGGCTCGCGCGGCGGCTACATGCTCGCCCGGCCCGCCGCGCAGATCACGATGGCCGAGGTCGTCGAGGCGTTGGAGGGCTCGATCGCTCCGATCGAGTGCATCTCGGAGACCTCGGACGGGTCGATCGTCTGCGCGCGCGAGTCCAAGCGCGACCATGTCTGCCCGACGAAGCTGCTGTGGACGCGCGTGCGCTTCTCGATCGTCAACACCCTGCGCGAGACGACGCTCGCCGACCTGCTCGTGACCCCGGCGCTCAGCGCCCCCCCATCCCTGCAAATCGAACCCCTCAGAACCGGAGCCTGACCACACAACATGGCCGACCTAGAGATCAGAGACCTGCACGTGCGCATCGAGGAGCGCGAGATCCTCCGCGGAGTCGACCTCGACATCAGCCGTGGCGAGATCCACGCCCTGATGGGGCCGAACGGCTCGGGGAAGTCGACGATGGCGAACACGCTGCTCGGCCACCCGACCTACGAGATCACCCAGGGAACGATCACCTTCAAAGGCGAGGACATCACCGAGGCCGAGCCGCATGAGCGCGCGAAGGCGGGGCTGTTCCTCGCCTTCCAGTACCCCGTCTCGATCCCGGGGGTCTCGGTCGCGAACTTCCTGCGCATGGCGATCAACGCGAAACGCGAGGAGCCGATCCAGGTCAAGGAGTTCCGCACCCAGCTCCAGCACGCGATCGAGCTGCTCGACGTCGATCGCGCGTTCACCTCGCGCCACCTCAACGACGGCTTCTCCGGCGGCGAGAAGAAGCGTGCGGAGATCCTCCAGATGGCGATGCTCCAGCCCGACGTGGCGATCCTCGACGAGACGGACTCCGGCCTCGACATCGACGCGCTTCGCACGGTCGCCGAGGGCGTGCAGCGCCTGCACGACGAGCAGGGCCTGGGCGCCCTGATCATCACCCACTACCAGCGCATCCTTCACTACGTGAAGCCCGAGTTCGTGCACATCCTGATGGATGGGCGGATCGTGCTCGAGGGAGGCGTGGAGCTCGTCGAGCGCCTCGAGCGCGAGGGCTATGACCAGATCCGCCAGGAGGTCGGCGCGGGTGTCGGCGCGGGTGGCGAGGATGTCTGATCCCGCCGGCGCGGCGGGCACCGGCACGCCGCCCACCAACGGTGCGGCGCCGGTCAAAGAAAAGGCCGGCCGCCATCGCGAGGCGACGCTCTACAAAGCGCTCGCGGGCACCGGCGCGGGCGACGGACGCTCGCTCGGCGAGCTGCGCGAAGCGGCGCTGAAGGCATACGAGAGCACCGAGCTCCCCGTCTGGCGGCGCTCGGGCTTCTGGACCACGAACCTTCAGAGCCTGGACCTCGAGGCGCTGCACACGAGCGTGAGCGAGCAGGGCGTGCCCGAGATCGTGAGTGCGACGATCCCCGAGCGCCCGCGCGCGGGGCGCATCGTGCAGAGCGCGGGCTCGATCGTCCACGTCGAGCTCGACCCGGCGCTCGCCGAGCGCGGAGTGATCCTCTCCTCCTTGGAGGAGGCCTTCGAGCGCCACGGCGCGCTCGTCTCCGAATGGTTCTCGCGGCGCCTGCCGATCGACCGCCACAAGCTCGAGGCGGCGAACGCGGCCTTCTGGACGGGCGGGATCTTCCTGCACGTGCCCGCGGGCGTGGTCGTCGATGACCCCTTCGAGCTCGTCTACGCGATCGACCGGCCCGGCCTCGCGCAGTACGGACGCACGCTGATCGTGGGCGGCCCCACGAGCGACTTCAAGGTGCACGAGTACGACCTCGCGGCCGACTTCTCGGACGCGGGCGAAGCGCCGGGACAGGCGCTCCACGCGGGGGCTTTCGAGCTCTACCTGCAGGACGGGGCGCGCTGCCGCCTCGCGCAGGTGCAGGACTGGGGCAAGGGTGAGGTCTTCGACGTGAGCACCCGCTTCGTGGGCATCGGCCGCGACGCCTACTGCCACTGGCTGCCTGCGCTGCTCGGCGGGCACATGGTGCGCCAGCACCTCGAGCTCGCGATCTCCGAGCCGGGGGGCGACATGGCCTTCCGGGGGGTGTTCTTCGCGGAGGAGTCCGAGCATCTCGACCTGTTCGCGGCGGACCTCCACGAGACCGGTCCCTCCGGTGGTGACGTGCACTGGCGCGGAGCGGCGAGCGGCGAGAGCCGGGCGAGCTTCGAGGGGCTGATCCAGATCGATCCGGGCGCCCAGCAGACCCACACCTACCTGCAGATCCACACGATGATGCTCTCGCCGAAAGCGCGTGTTGACGCGATCCCCTCGGTGCTCGTGTCCTCCGACGACGTCTCCGCCTCTCACGGCGGGACGGTGGGCGAGCTCGACGAGGCATCGATCTTCTACATGCAGAGCCGCGGGCTCGACCGCGCGTCCGCGGTGCGGATCATCGTCGAAGGGTTCTTCGAGCCGCTGATCGCCGAGCTCGGGGACGAGCCGCTGCAGGAGCTCGTGCGCGCGAAGCTCACCGCGAAGCTCGCATCGGCGCGTGAGGACATCGAGACGTATGCCTCCAGTCGCTGAGAGCGCACTCGCGGTCCGCGCGGACTTCCCGATCTTCAGCCACAGGGCGAGGGCGACGCCGCTCGTCTACCTCGACTCCGGCGCGACCTCGCAGAAGCCGCAGGTCGTGATCGACGCGCTCAACGAGCATCTCTCGGCGCACAACGCGAACGTTCACCGCGGGGTCTACCCGCTCGCCCAGGAGGCGGATGCCGCATTCGACGCGGCGCGCGCGCAGATCGCGGCGTTCACCGGCGCGGAGGCGAAGACGACGATCTTCACCAAGAACGCGACCGAGGGGATCAACCTCGTCGCGCGCTCGTGGGGCGAGGCGAACCTGAAACCGGGCGATGCGGTTCTGATCACGCAGATGGAGCACCACGCGAACCTCGTGCCCTGGCAGCAGGTCTGCCGCGCGCGCGGAGCAACGCTTCGCTACCTCGAGGTGGACGAGAACGGCGAGCTCTCGCTGGACGCGCTCGACTCCGAGCTCGCCCGCGGCGACGTGCGAATGCTCGCCTGCGCCCACGTCTCGAACGTGCTCGGCACGATCAACCCTGTCGCGGAGATCGCGGCGCGAGCGCGAGCGGCGGGGGCGCTGACGCTGATCGACGGTGCGCAGGCGGTGCCGCAGATGCCCGTGGACGTCAGGCAGACGGGGGCGGACTTCTACGTCTGGACGGGGCACAAGGCGCTCGGACCGACGGGGATCGGAGTGCTCCACGGCCGCCGCGAGCTGCTCGAGGAGATGGAGCCCTTCCTCACGGGCGGGGACATGATCGCCTCGGTCTCGATGCAGGAGACCACGTGGAACGAGCTCCCCTTCAAGTTCGAAGCGGGCACCCCCCCGATCGCGGAGGCGGTCGGCCTCGCCGCGGCGGTGGGCTACCTCGCGGGGATCGGGATGGAGCGCGTGCGCGAGCACGAGCGGACACTCACCGAGCTGATGCTCGCGCGGCTCGCCGAGGTACCCGGCGTGCGTGTGGTCGGTCCGCCCGCGGGCCGCGAGCGAGGCGCACTGGCCTCCTTCACCGTCGAGGGGATGCACCCCCACGACATCGCCGAGCTGCTCGGCCGCGAGGGCGTGTGCGTGCGTGCAGGCCACCACTGCGCCCAGCCTCTGATGCGCTGTCTCGGCGTGAGCGCGACCGCGCGCGCGAGCCTCGGGATCTACAACGAGGAGTCCGATATCGAGGCGCTGATCGCGGCGCTCAACAAGGGCCGGGAGGTGTTCGGCCTGTGAGCGACGACCTCTACCGCGACTACATCCTCGAGCACTACAAGCGCCCCAAGAACTTCGGCGAGCTCGACCCGCACGACCTGGAGGGGATCGAGCACAACCCGCTCTGCGGGGATGAGCTCGGGGTGCACATCCGCGTCTCCGGCGATCGCATCGAGGACCTCCGCTTCCACGGTCACGGCTGCGCGATCTCCCAGGCCGCCGCCTCGATCGCCTCGGAGGAGCTGAAGGGCATGCCGCTCTCGGAGGTCTCCGAGCTGGGGGCGGACTGGATGATCGACCTGCTCGGGATCCCCGTCTCGGCCACACGCCGCAAGTGCGCGCTGCTCAACCTGAAGGTCGTGCGGGGAGCGGTCACGGGCGAGAACGACTGGCCCGAGTGAGACGCCGGCTTGTGCCGGGCGCCCGCCGGTGTCCAGCGCGGCGCTCAGGTACCTCCAGAGGCGATGCAGCGGGCGAGGAACGAGCGCTGCGCGGCGCTCGGGGCACTGGTGAACCGTGCGAACGTGGCGCCGCGACGAACGGGCGTGTAGGCGCGAGGCTTTCCGGCGCGCGATTCGGACGCGGCAATGCGCGCCTGCGGAGCGGATTCGTAGGTGGAGGCGCGCAGGGTCGAGCCGTCCGGCCAACGCAGAGACATGTCTTCGAGCTCGCCCGCGGCCGGGGGAGCAAGCGAGGGAAACTCCGCCGTGGCCGTCCTCCCCTTCGACTGCGGGCTCTCGCGGACCATGCTGAAGACGAGCCCGTGAACTTCCTTCGCGTGTTCGAGCAGGCAGCGGGCGAGACCCGGCGGCACGCTTGCGAGGAGCCGCGCGGCGGCGTCTTCGCGAGCCTCAGTTCGATCCTGCGCGCCACAGCCGGCGAGGGCGAGCAGCGAAGCCCCGATCACGGCTGCCGTGACGCGACTCACCCCTCTCCGCCCACGCACAGCGCGATCCTACTCATCGGAACCCGCGTGCGAGAGTGGCCCGATGTTTCGGCCGGCGGTCCGCAGGATGACTCCGCGCGACGGGCCCCGGGGAGCCCCGCGATACAATTCCTACTCCACAGCACAGGATTCGCGACCTCAGCGAGGAACCCACATGGCCACAGTTGACCGCATCGCAAAACCGAGCCCGATCGTCGAGGACGAGCAGGGTCAGTTGATAGCCCGCAAGGGCATCTCGCGCGAGGTGGTTTCCGAGCTCTCGAAGATCAAGGGAGAGCCGGACTGGATGGCCGAGAAACGGCTGAAGTCGCTGGAGATCTTCGAACGCAAGCCGATGCCGAACTGGGGCCCCGACCTGAGCGGCCTGAAGCTCGACGAGCTCGTGCTCTACTCCCCCCCGACCGCTGGGCGCTTCAACTCCTGGGACGAGGTTCCGGAGGAGATGAAGAAGACCTACGAGGACCTGGGCATCCCCCAGGCCGAGCGCGAGCACCTCGCGGGTGTGGTGGGCGTCTGGCGCCAGGAGCCCGTCTACGAGGGGCTGAAGGAAGAGTACGCCAAGCTCGGGATCCTCTTCTGCTCGATGGACACCGCGATCTCGGAGTACCCCGAGCTCGTGCAGAAGTACTTCATGAACAAATGCGTGCCGCCGCAGGACAACAAGTTCTCGGCACTGCACGGCGCGGTCTGGTCCGGCGGCTCGTTCCTCTACGTGCCCAAGGGCGTGAAGGTCGACCTGCCGCTGCAGGCCTACTTCCGCATGGAGGGCGCGGGCGAGGGGACCTTCGAGCACACGCTGATCGTGGCCGACGAGGGCTCTGAGGTGAACTACATCGAGGGCTGCACCGCGCAGACCTACAGCGTCAACTCGATGCACTCCGCGGTCGTCGAGATCTTCGTCCACGACGGGGCGAAGGCGCGCTACACGACGGTGCAGAACTGGTCGAAGGACGTCTACAACCTCAACACCAAGCGCGCGGTGGTCGACGCCGAGGGCACCGTCGAGTGGGTGGGCGGCTCGATGGGCGCGAAGTACGTGATGCTCTACCCCGGCTCCTTCCTGATGGGCGAGGGCGCTCGCGCGGACCACCTCAACGTGGGCGTGGCAGGCAAAGGCGTGCACAAGGACACGGGAGCGAAGGTGGTCCACCTCGCGCCCAACACGACCTCGAACATCCTCGCCAAGTCGATCTCCAAGGACGGCGGCATCATGGGCTACCGCGGCCTCGTGAAGATGGGCGCGAACTCCGCGGGCTCGAAAGCGCGCGTGCAGTGCGACGGGCTGATGATGGACGGCGAATCGCGCAGCGACACGTGGCCGGACATCCAGATCCAGAACCCTCACGTGACCGTCGCCCACGAGGCGACCGTCGGGCGCATCTCCGACGATCAGCTCTTCTACATGGGCTCGCGCGGTTTCACCGAGGACGAGGCCGCCGCGATGATCGTCAACGGCTTCATCGAGCCGGTCACGAAGGAGCTCCCGATGGAGTACGCGATCGAGCTCAACCGGCTGATTCAGCTGGAGATGGTCGGCTCGATCGGTTAGCAGTCGTGAAGGCCCGCTGAGGCGGGCCGGGCGAGCGCATGCGCTCGCCCCCGGGTCCGCACATGTGCGGACCACGAACGGCACAGGCTTCGCAGGGCACGCTTGAGGGTCCCCGTCGACAACATCGCAGCGCCGCTGTTCCCGCGCAACCTGCCCTGGCTGAACACGCCAGGCGGCGAGCAGGTGAGCATCATCCAGCGCGAGCGGCCGCTGCTGGTGGAGTTCTGGGACTTCTGCCGGCCGAACTCGATGCGCACGCTGCCCTACGTGAAGGCCTGGCACGAGCGCTACGCCGCCCAGGGGCTTCGCGTGGTGAGCGTGCACTGCCCGGGGTTCGAGCCCTCGCGCGACGAGCAGGCCGTGCGCGAGGCGGTGGAGCGTCTGGAGATCGTGCATCCCGTGCTGATCGACTCCGAGCTCGAGCTCTGGCAGGAGTACGAGAACGTGGGCTGGCCCGCGCGCTACCTGTTCGACGGTCGTGCGCGCCTGTTCGAGTTCCACTACGGCGAGGGCGCCTACGAGGAAACCGAGCGCGCGATCGGAGAGCTGCTCGGGAGCCAGCGCGAGCCGCTCCCGGCGCTGCGGCCCGAGGACGCGGCGGGTGCGGCGCTGGCCCCGCAGAGCGAGGATCGCGAGGGGGCCTACGAGGGCCCGTACGAGGCGGGCGGGGTGTGGGCCGTGCTCAGCGGCAGGGGCACGCTCGACTTCGAGGCGGGCGAGGGTGTGAAGGGGCGCGTGGAGGTCGACCACCCCGGCGCATACGCGCTTGCGGAGCACGCCCGCCACACCACGGGGGAGCTGCGTCTCTCCGCGAGCGACGGGGTGAGCGTTCACGCGACGTGCTTCACGCCCGGGCTGCTCTGAGCGCTCGGCCGCAACTGCGCTGGGCGACCCAGGCGCTTGGCTAGGCTCGCCGGATGCCATTGCTCGCCCTCTGCTGCATGGCGGCGGCGCTGCTTCCCCCGCCGCTGGCGGAAGGACGCACGTTCCCGCAGGTCACGAGAGTGGAATCGAACAACGGCCCGCAGCCGGGCGGCAACGCGGTGACGATCCGCGGAGTGGGCTTCGCCAGCGCGAGCGCTGTGCGCTTCGGCGAAGAGGGAGCGTCCTTCGCGGTGGAATCGGACACGCAGATCCGCGCGAGCGCTCCCGCGGGGAGCGGCGAAGCTGACATCCGGGTGAGCGATGCCCAGGGCGAAGTCTCCCCGGCCGTCCCCGCGGACCGCTACGCGTACGATCCCGCCCCCGCCGGGCCGTGGCTCGGACTGAACGGCAACAGCCTGAGCTACGTGGGACCAGTCGAAGACTGGGTGCGCGCGGGGGCTCCGTACGACCGCAGCGGCTCGATCGAGTGGACGGCCGGAGAAACGCTCGCGCGCAGCGACGGCGCGGCGCTCTGGAACTCGATCTCCGCAGGCGAGATCCCCGTGATCACGATCGAGTTCCGGGGTTACTCTCAGTGCAGCTTCGGGACTCACGGCTGCCTGCCCGCGGGCGCCGCGATCTCGACCTACGTGCGCGGGTTCATCGTCTCTGCCCGAGCGATCCTCGCCCGCTATCCAGCCGCACCGATCCTCTTCGAGGCCACCAACGAGCCCTGGGGCTACGGGAGCGCGTCGCAGTACGCGGCGATCCTCGCCGAGCTGCTCCCCGCGGCCGCACAGGCCGGCCTCCCACTCGACCGGATCTACGCGGGCGCCACGAACAAAGGCTGGATCGGAGCGCTCTACGCCGCCCGGCCCGAACTGCAGACGGAGATCAAGGGGTGGTACCTACACCCCTACAACGCCGAGCACGGCGGCGAAGGGATCCCCTCGCTACCCGGCCTGCAGGCGGAGATGACCTCTGGTCAGAACAACCTGATCGTCTCCGAGATGGGCTTCTGCGCGCCCGATGTGAACGGCGCGGGCGATGCGTGCCCTCCCCCGCGCCTTGCGAGCGCAGCGGGGGCGAGAGCCCTCCGCAGCGAACTCCGTGCGGCCCTCCCCTTCCACGAGGACGGGTGGCTGCGCGCGCTGCTCGTCTACTCGCGCAACGACGCGGGCTGGGCGATGCAGCTACGCGGAGGAAGGCTCACCGGCGAGGGCCACGCCCTCCTGAGCTTCGTCGAAGCCGCGGGCGGGAGCTAGGGACCGAGTGAGATGCCGCGCACGGGCGCGGCGACGGCAAGCGTCCTCTTGCCCGCGCGCAGCACCGTTTCGGCGCGCAGGTAGACGGAGACGCCCGCTTCCAGGGCGGCGGGCAGCGTGATCTTCGCGCTGAAATCTCCGCCCCGCGTGGGCATCACCTTCGCGACGAAGACACCCTTCGCAACCGCCGCACAGCTCGACGCGGCTCGTATCTCGACCGCCACCGGCGGTTTCTCCAAGGGCGGTGTGGCAAAGCCCGTGTAGTCGATCGTCCGCCCCGAGGCTGTGATCGAGCTCGTGTAGATCCGCCGCGTGAAGCGGATCCGCGCGCTCCGGCTCCTGCCCCGCTGGACGTAGTAGCTCCCCTTCGGAGCGTGGCGGAAGCGCACGGGCGGAGCGGCGACGGTGGCGGTGAACGATCCGGATGCGCCGACCTTCGCCCTGCCGATCACCTTCCCGTTCCAGTCCGCGAGGATCTTCACCTGCGAGCCGGCCGCCGCGCGGGGGGCGACCCCCGTCAGGTGGGCCTTCCCGCCGCGGGCGAGCACGTCGAGCAGACTGAGCGTTTCGGCGCTGCAGGCGACGGCGAGCGGGTTGTGCGGAAGGGGCGCACGGCTCACCGCAGCGGGTGGGGGTACCGCGGGTTCCGGAGGAGAGGCGCCGGTGGTGATCGCTCCGAGCCGGTTCGCGTTCGGCTCGGCGAACCACATCCGCTCGTCCGGCCCGGCGACGATCCCCGTGAGTTCCGTGTTCGGGTGCGAGAGGTGGTATTCGGAGATTTCCGAGCCCGAGGTGGCGCTCAGCGGGATCGAGCCGATCGAGTCGGCGTCGTCCTCGGTGAACCACATGCGCCCGTCGGGGCCCGCCGCGATCCCGAAGGGGAGGCTCAGCGGGGCGGGCGTCTGAAAGATCGTGATCGCCCCCGCCGGGGTGATCCTGCCCACAGCTGCGGGGGCGAGCGTGAACCAGACGTTCCCGTCCGGGCCCACGGCGAGACCGTGCACCCCGGTGCCTGTGCCGGGCAGCTCGAAGACGTCGGCTTCGGTGTGCCCGCCGCTGGTGGTGATGCGTCGGATCTGATTGCCCGCGCTGAACCAGAGATCGCCGCCGGGGCCCGAGATCACCGCCGAGATGCCCATCGGCGCGCCCGTTTCATACAGGTGCATCTCTCCGCCGGGCGTCGAGGCGAGGAGCTCTTCGCTGAGCCCCACCCACAGCCGCCCATCGGGGCCGGTGACGATCGAGCCGTTTCCGCTCGCGCCGGAGTGCGCGGGATATTCGTAGGCGGTGATCTGCGCCGGGGAGCTCACGCCGGGCGGGACCTTGTCCAGATGCCCGGCCTGCGCGGCCCACATGTTGCCGTCCGGGCCCAGCGCGATCGCCTGTCCCGGCCCGGGATCGGGGAAGGGGACCACGGCGCCGAACGCGCCGCTCGTGTCGATCCGCCCGACGGAGGGCCCGCCGGCGGGGGGGTTTCCGGTGTCGATGAACCAGATCTCCCCTTCCGGTCCGAGCGCGAGCGCGGAGGGGTCCGATTCGACGGGGATCGCGTACTCGGTGATCTTGCCCGGGTTCGCGATCGCGGCGGCCGCCGGCGCGAACAGGGCGATGAGCGCGCCAACCAACACCTTCGGAAGCATCTGTGACCCCAACTCCAAGGATCCGATCCTCGCAAACGCCCCGGCGTGCTCTAGACGCGAGTACGAGGGGCGGGCCTGAGCTCCTCGCGAGTGCGGTCCTGAAGCAGGCGGCGTACCACGGGCGGCCCCTGATCGGGAACGAGCACGGCCGTACCCGGCCAGTAGGAGCTCTCCGCGGCGCTCGCCTCGAGGAAGATGCCCGCGTAGGTCCAGCTCCCGCAGTTGATCAGGCGAGCGCCTCCGCGTCCCACCCACTCGCTCGCCTCGTCGTGATCGAGCGGACCGGGACGGTGCGTGTGGCCGAAGACCACGTGGGCCTCGCCGAGGCCGAGCCGGGCAGCCACCTCGCCCATCGCGCGCAGGCCCGCGCGGCGCAGCTCCTCACGCGAGATCTCCGCACGCAGCGGGCCCAGTCCGGCGCGGTTGAGCGCGGCGACGGCGAGCGGGAAGCCGAGCGTGAGAGCGCGCCGGCGCACCCGCGCAGGAAGCGCCTTCAGGCGCGTGGGACGCGCCGCACCCGTGTCGTCGCTGCCGCCCCCGAGGGCCTGCCACGCGGATACGGTGGCCATACCGTTGAGCGCCGCGCCGGGGACGGTCTGACGCGCGACGGCATCGCGCCACGCGAAGACGGGTGCGCCCATCGCCTCGTAGTCCTCCGCGCTGTCGAATCCCGTGGAGGGCATCCGCAGCAGGCGGCTCATCGCACCCACGCTGAGACGCTCGAGCGTGGGCACGGTGAGGTGGGAGTCGAGGTAGTGCCCGTGCATCGCGTAGACGTCGGGACGGACCCAGAGCCCCGGATAGGCGACGAGCATGCGCGCGGGCGAGACCCACTCGGCGATTCGCGCCAGGGCGCGAGATGCCTCTGCGGGCTCGACGAGCTGCTCCGGCTCGAGCGGCCCCGGAGCCGAGGATTCGGCGCGTGAATCGAGCCAGGGTTCGATCAGCGCGTGGTCGTGGTTTCCAGCGGTGATCACCAGCTCGCGCTCCCCGAGCGCCACTCCGAGATCCTCGAAGAAGGGTCGCGCGGCGGCGAGCGCCTCGCGCAGAGGGCCGTGGCGCAGCTCGAGCACGTCGCCGAGCAGCACCAAGCGATCGATCCCCTCGAGCGCCTCGAAGAGCACTTCGCGCAGCTCTGGGCGGCGCAGGAGGTCGCTGCGCGAGCTGCTCCCGAGATGCAGATCGGAGACGATCAGCGTGCGCATCCGCGCCCCACCTTGCCCATCGCCTCGGACCCTCCGATCCCGCTCGCGGCGCGCCCGGCCCGCACGCGGGCGGGCACTTCGGCGCGCGGCCTCAGGAGGCCCCGGCCGCGGCGGCCTCGCGGATCGGCTTGGGGAGCATGAAGCGCACGTCCTCCTTGACCACGTCGAACTCGGAGATGTCGCTCACCCCGCGCCCGCGGAAGAACTCGACGAGCTCCGCGACGAGGTTCTCGGGCGCGCTCGCCCCCGAGGAAATGCCAACGACGCGGCGCCCCGCGAGCCACTCCTCCTGGACCTCGCGCGCGTTGTCGATCAGATGCGCGTCGGTGCCGCAGTCGCGCGCGACCTCGACGAGACGTTTCGAGTTCGAGGAGTTGCCGGAGCCGATCACGAGCATCAGGTCGCACTTCGCAGCCATCTGGCGCACGGCGGCCTGGCGGTTCGTCGTCGCGTAACAGATGTCGTCGGTGCGCGGACCGACGATCTTCGGGAAGCGCTTGCGCAGCTGCTTGAGGATCGCGGTGGTTTCATCGACCGCGAGCGTGGTCTGGGTGATGTAGGCGATCCGATCGGGGTCCTCGACCTCGAGCGTTTCGGCGTCGTGCTCGTCCTGGACGAGCACGATCTGCGCGGGGGCCTCGCCCATCGTGCCTTCGACCTCCTCGTGGCCTTCGTGGCCCACGAGCACGATGGTGTAGCCCTCCTGCGCGAACTTGACGGCCTCGCGGTGAACCTTCGTGACGAGCGGGCAGGTCGCGTCGATCGTCTCCAGGTGACGCTGCACCGCGCCCTCACGGACGCTCGGGGCGACGCCGTGCGCGGAGAACACGCAGACCGCGCCCTCGGGCACCTCGTCGGTTTCCTCCACGAAGATCGCCCCGCGCTTGATGAGCTCCTCGACCACGTGCTTGTTGTGGACGATCTCCTTGCGCACGTATACGGGCGCACCGTGGATCTGCAGCGCGCGTTCGACGGTCTGCACAGCACGGTCCACCCCTGCGCAGTAGCCGCGGGGGGCGGCGAGGATCAGCTTCTCGACGGAGTTCGACACGGTTCTCATTGTATTGGCCCCTTCCCTGCCGTCCCCGCGCCGTCCGGGTAGGCTAACCGGCCATGGCTCAGCGTCACCTCGATCGCCTGACCCCAGTCGACGCCTCCTTCCTGCACCAGGAGGGGGCGAACTCGCACATGCACATCGGCGGGCTCACGCTCGTCGAGGGCCCGCCGCCGGGAATGGAGGAGTTCCTCGAACAGATCCGCCGGCGCCTGCACCTCGTTCCCCGCTACCGCCACAAGCTCGCCTTCACCGCGATCGACTCGGGTCGCCCGGTGTGGGTGGATGACCCGAACTTCAACCTCGAGTACCACGTTCGCCACACCGCGCTCCCCGCGCCGGGCAGCTGGGATCAGCTGCAGGATCTGACCGCGCGAATCTTCTCCCAGCAGCTCGACCGCTCCAAGCCGCTCTGGGAGATGTGGCTGATCGAGGGTCTCGAGGACGACCGCTTCGCGCTGATCACGAAGACGCACCACTCGCTGATCGACGGAATCGCGGGCGTCGATCTCGCGACCGTTCTGTTCGACCTCTCGCCGGACCCGCCGCAGATCCCCCACTCCGGGCGCGCGTGGAAACCACACGAGGAGCCGAGCACGGCCTCGCTGCTCGCGGCCGGCGCGACGGGGGCGGCGCGCGCGGGCGCGGCGCTGCTCGAGGGTGCGCTCGACGCGCTCGCGCACCCCGAGCGCGCTATGTCGCGTGCGCGCGAGGTGGCCGAGGGCATCGGCGAGCTGATCTGGGCGGGGTTGAACCCCGCGCCGGAGACACCACTGAACGTGCCGATCGGCCCGCACCGGCGCTTCGTCGGCGTGACCGCCTCGCTGGAGGACTTCAAAACGGTCAAGAACGCGTTCGGGGGGACGGTCAACGACGTGGTGCTCGCGATCGTCGCGGGGGCGCTTCGCTCCTTTTTGATCTCGCGCGGGCGACGCACGGAGGGCGTGGAGATGCGCGCGCTCGTGCCCGTCTCGGTGCGCAGCGAGGACGAGCACGGCACGGCGGGCAACCGGATCGTCGTGATGCGCGGGCCGCTGCCGATCTACATCGGCGACCCGCTCAACCGGCTGCGCTTCGTCTCGCAGGCGATGGACGGCCTCAAGGAGTCCAAGCAGGCGCTCGGCGCGGAGGTGATCGCGGGCGCGCAGAACTTCGCGCCACCCACGATCCTCGCCCAGGCCTCGCGGCTGAACTTCTCCACGCGGCTCTTCAACCTGATCGTGACCAACGTGCCCGGCCCGCAGTTCCCGCTCTACGTGCTCGGCCGCGAGATGGTCCTCGCGATACCCGTCGCCTTCCTGCCCGAAAACCACGCGCTCGCGATCGCGATCATGTCCTACAACGGCCAGATGAACTTCGGACTGCTCGGCGACTTCGACGCGCTTCCCGACATCCAGGCGATCGGCGACGCGATCGCCTCCGAACTCGCTGGTCTCGTCTCGCTCGCGCGCGAACACGCCTCGGTCGTCGCCTAGGGCGCTCGCGTGCCCGAGATCCGGCGCGCCGCAGCAGAGGATCTCGAAGACGTCACGCAGACGCTCTGGCTCGCGTTCGCCGGGGATCCGCTCTGGGGATGGGCGTTCCCGCAGCACGAGCGCCTTCGCCCGCTCTGGCGGCTCTTCCTCGGATCGGCGCTCGGCTACGGGTGGGTGTGGATGCTCGGAGCGTGCGAGGCGGCCGCGCTCTGGATCCCACCGGGCGAGAGCGAGCTCTCGGCGCAGGACGAGGAGCTGCTCGAGCCGCTGGTCGCCGAGCTCGCGGGAGCGCGCGCCCCGGAGATCCTCGCGCTCTTCGAGCGCTTTGGGCAGGCGCACCCCGCGGAGCCACCGCACTTCTACCTGAGCCTGCTCGGTACCCACCCCGAGCGTCGCGGCCACGGACTCGGCATGCGCCTGCTCGCAGCGAACCTCGAGCAGATCGACGCGGCGGGAGCACCGGCCTACCTGGAGTCGAGCAACCCGGTCAACGTCCCGCGCTACGAATCGCTCGGCTTCACCGCGCAGGGTTCCTTCCGGACGCCCGACGGAGGGCGAGAGGTCACGACGATGTGGCGTCCCGCCGGGGGCTCCGTGCCGCGCTCAGGCTAGAGCCGGAGCGTCAGTAGCCGAGCGCGAACTTGGCGTCCTCGCTCATCATCTCGGGCGTCCACGCCGGAGTGAAGACCATCTCGGACTCGACTGTCCTGACGCCGTCGAGTTCACCGACGAACTCTTCGATCTGTTCGTTGACCTGCGGACCGATCGGACAGCCCGGGGTGGTGAGCGTGAAGGTCACCTTGACGTTGCCCTCCGCGACCTCGACCCCGTAGATCAGGCCCAGCTCGACGAAGTCGAGCCCGAGCTCGGGATCGATCACGTTGGAGAGGGCGTCCATCACGTCCTCCTCGCTCGGTGCGGCTGCTGTGATCTCGCTCATGAGACCAGTCTAACCCTGCGCGGGCGCGCCGCCCGGCCGCCAGCCCGCGAGCACCGCGAAGTGGAGCGCCTTGAAGAAGCAGTCGCTCTGCTCGAAGCCCGCCTCGCTCATCCAGCCGAGCTGCGTGGCGACGTCGCTCGAACGGTCCATCTCCATCCGTCCTTCGGCCGCGCCCACCTCCTCCTGCGAGGCGCCTGCGGCGAAACAGGCCTCGCGCCAGAGCCGGCGATAGGTGGCCTGCAGCCAGGGCGTGGGTCCGGCGACGTGCTCGGCGTTCACGAACACGCCCCCGGGCCGGAGCACGGCCGCGATGCGCGCGAGCAGCGCGCGGTTCTCGGGGTGCTCGAGATGGTGAATCGCAAGCGCGGAGACGACCGCGTCGAAGGGGCCGTGGGGAAGCTCCTCGCGTAGGTCCGCGACGACGAAGCTCGTACGCGCGCCCGCGAGGTTCGCCCGCGCCTGATCGATCATCTCGGCCGCCCCGTCGAGCAGCACGACCTCCGCTCCCGGGTGCGCGGCGAGCACGGCCTGACTCATCAGGCCCGTTCCCGCGCCGAGATCGAGCACGCGCTCGATCGGCCCCTCCCGCAGGGAGAGGAGCCCCACCGCGGTGCCGTAGAACTCCTCGAAGCACGGCACGATGCGCAGGCGCTGCGCGTGGTACTCGTGGGCGTGCTCCGCGAAGACACTGACCGAGCTGCTCACCGTGTGTACGTTATCACGTACAAGGCTTGCACCGCCTACGTGAGCACCACGACGTCGCCCGCGGCCTTGTCGTGCCAGCACTGCTTTTCTGCGTCCCAGAGCATCCACAGGTAGCCGAGGAGGATGAAGAGGAAGGAGAAGATGCTGACGATCCAACGCACGGCGGCGCGTGCGTAGCCGATCGAGCCCCCTCCCTCCTTGCTCTCGACTCGAATCCCGACGAGTTTCATGCCCACGGTCTGCCCCGGCCCACCGATCAGGAACGTGAAGTAGATGAGGTCGACCACACCTCCGATCGCCGATCCCGCTCCGCCTTTCAGGGCGACACGGAGAATCCCGCTGAGGATCCCCAGCAGCACTCCGTCGATGAAAGATCCGCCGAAGCGAATCCAGAAGCCCGCACGCGAACCGTTCGCTGCGCCGCGGGGCTCGGGCTCGGTCGTTGACATCCGTCTCCTCTCGTGGACTTTCTCCGGCTCTTGAACCGGTTACCCACAGAACCCGCGAACATCACCGACCACGCCGGGGGCGGCGCTCGGGCGCGCTCTCTCTAGCGGTCGCCGCGCAGCGCGTCGCGTGCGATCAGCAGCAGCAATCCGGTCGAGGCGAGCAGCAGCGCGGACTCCACGGAGACGAGCGCGGCACCGACAACGAGCACCTTCAGCTCGCAGCCAACAGCCACCGCGAGCAGCACCGGCCCGAGTCGCATCAGCCTCTGTTCACGCGCGTTGCGCATCGAGCGCAGGATGCTAGCCGCGAAACGTAAGAAGGAGCGCAAGTTGTGTGGCAAGCCGGCGAGAACGCCGCAGGGCGCCCCCCGATTGCTGGGTGGGCTAGCGCGTAGGCCAAGCCCTGCGAGGACGCCACCCAATTGCTCAGTGGACCAGCGGCGCGTAGGCCAAGCCTGGCAAGGACGCAGGGAGCGAAGTGTGCTCCGCACACGAGCGAACGAGGACGCCGCCAGGCGCCGGCCTACGCGCCGCTAGTTGTCGCAGCCGAGGCGGTCCCACATGTACAGCTGAATGCACTCATTGGCGAGTTCAACCGCGCGCTCGTGGGAAAGGCGCGGGAGGACGGTGTCGAGCGCCTGGTCCTCAGCGACGCCCGCTTGGAATGCTTCCTCGCCTCGGAACCCCGCGGCGATCTTCAGCGCCTCACGGCGGTTCTCACCGAGGCTGGGGAAGACGCCGACGAGGAACTCCGTGTTGGGGATCGGTTGACCGACCTCCAGTGAGGCGTGCCAGGCGGCGAGCAGGTGCAGATCGTCCTCGTCGAGATCCGCGATCGCCTTGGCGTAGTGCACGGACAGTTCCTGGTCGGGGATGTCGTCGACCCAGGCGCGCACGACCTCGCCGACCAGCTGCCGCCGAGCCTCTCGACCGAGCGAGTCTGCGATCACGCGAATCGCGTCCTGTGGCTGGATGAAGCAGAGGGGCATTGCGCCTCCGGTGGTCCGAGGGGAACTGACTGAATGGAGGGTAGGTGCCGGTGTGGACGGCATCGCCCCCGCGCGGGGGGCAGCTTGCGATCGCGTGCGCTGCCCTAGGCCTCGGAGCCGAGCACCGCGGCCACGGCGCTCGCTTCGGGGGCCTCGCCGGGCTCGAAGCCGAGGGTGGCACGCTCGGGCGCCGCCCAGTTGAAGAGCGCCAGGTCGAGCGCTTCGAGCGGCACGCCCGCGGCCTCCGCGAGCGTCACCGCACGGCGGTCGAGGAGCAGCGGGTCTCCGATCCCGAACACGCGCTTGGCCGCGAGCGTGGTGGCGTCCTCGCCACCGCTCACTCGTGGCGCCCCCAGATGCAGGGAGTCCGCGGCCAGCCCGTAGACGCCGAGGCGGCCGAGTGAGACGAGCAGCTCGTAACGTGCCGCCCGGCTGAGGCCGGGGAGGGCGAGGCGTTCGAAGAGGCGCGCGAATCGTCGCTCCGCGGTCCAACCCTGCTCACCGGTGAAGGCGGCCTCCTGTGCGCCCTCGCCACCAGCTCGTTCCACCCACTGCGCGTAGGCGATCAGGGTTCGCGCTCCCGCCCCGGGCTGGTGGGAGCTGCGTGGCCCGCGCGGCAGCCCCTCGATCAGCTCGTCGAGCTCGGTGTTGGCCGCGGTGGGCCCGGGTGCGGCGGCGAGCAGCGCGTCCACGCCCGCGAAGGGATGCTCGTTCTCGGCCGGGCCGAGGTAGGCGAGCAGGAAGCAGAGCCAGCTCGAGCGCTCCGTGTCGCCTCCCGCGGCCGCCTCGACCGCGTGCGCGTAGGCGCCAGGGGGCTCGAGCGCGAGCGCGGCGAGCCTCGCGCTCGCGAACGCGATCTCCGTGGCGAGGCGTTCGGCGTCGGCCGAGGCCCGCAGTCCCGGTACGAGTGCGGAGCGGTAGCCGTCCTCCTCGGCCCGGCCCTCGCGCCGCACACGCAATCCCTCACCGCGCGTGCGCCGCGCGCCGTGGCTCGTACCCGTGCGGGTCCTCGCGGAACGCGCGCGGCCCGGAGTGGCCGCGGCGGGCTCGTTGCCCGGCAGCGCCTTGCTGCAGATCGGGCAGCGCTCTACGAACCGGTTGTGGCGACAGAAGGTCGGCATAGGGCGGGGGGAGCGTAGCCGTGTGCGCGGGCACGCGCGCCGCCCTCGCGGCGCTCCTTCGCGAGCGCGTGCAGGTAATCGTCGTAATCCACCTGGATCGTGTGGCGCTTGGAGGCCACGTAGCGCTTGCGCATCGCCTCCTGGTCGGCGGCGATGTCCGCGCGCAGCTCGGACTGCGCGGGGAGCGCGTAGTCGCCGAGCAGGTAGTCCCCCACCCACGCTCCCTGCGCCTCCGCGAGGGGCATGATCGCCCCGAGCGGCTGCAGCAGGCCGATGAACATCACGTTCGGGATCTCCGGGTGAAAGACACGCCGGAAGAGCTCGATGTGGTTGTCCGGCGCGGAGATCAGCGACTCCTCGAAGAACGGGAAGGTGATCTTGTACCCCGTGCAGTACACGATCACGTCCGCCTCCACCTCGCTGCCGTCCTCGAAGCGCACGCGGCCCTGATCGATCGAGGCGATGTTCGGCTTCGGCGCGATCGTGCCGTGCTGGATCCGGTCGAGGATGCGCCCGGAGATCGTCGGGTGCGCCTCACCGAAACGATGGTTCGGCTTCGGCAGCCCGTAGCGCTCGGGCGGCCCCGCGTAGCTGCGCACGAGCTGCTGCACGATCCGCTGGCGGATCTTGAAGGGCACGCGCGGGTCGTTGCGGATCTGATCGACGGGTTTGCCGAAGACGTACTTGGGCACGATCCAGACGCCCTGGCGCGCGGAGAGGTAGGTCCGCTCGGCCACGTAGGAGGACTCGACCGCGATGTCCATCGCGGAGTTCCCCATCCCCACGACCACCACGCGCTTGCCCACGAAGATCGAGTTGTCCACGTAGGAGTGGGCGTGCATCTGCGTGCCCCAGAAGCTGTCCGAACCGGGGAAGGCGGGTTCCGGCCAGCGCGCGTTCCAGTGGTGCCCGTTCGCGACCAGCAGGGCTGCGTAGTTGCGCCTCTCCCCCGTCTCGAGCTCGACGCTCCAGCTCCCGTCCGCCTCGCGCCGAGCCTGCTCGACCCCGGTCTCGAAGGCGATCCGGTCGCGGAACCCGAAGTGGTCGACGTATTTCTCGAAGTACGCGGCGATCTGGGTGTGGTGCGGGAAGTCGGGGTACTCCGCGGGCATCGGGAAATCCGAGTACTCCATGCGAGGCCGCGAGGTGTTGATGAAGAGGTCGCGGTAGGCCGCGGACATGCCGTTCTTGTTGCCGAAGACCCAGTTGCCCCCGATCCGGTCGGACTTCTCGAAGCAGTCGAAGTCGATCCCGCGCTCGTGGAGCGCCTTCGCCGCTGCGATCCCCGAGGAGCCCGCCCCGATCAGGCAGACGCGGGCCATCAGCCCGCGGGAACGCCGGGACCGACGTGCTGCGGGGGACCCTCGGGGCCACGGTCGGCGTCGGCGTGCCCGGAGATCCCCTCGTCCTCGTGCCCTGCGGCGCCGCCGAGGCCGGCGAGGTAGCGGTCGACCATCCGAGCGCACTGACGGCCCTCGTTGATCGCCCACACGATCAGGGACTGCCCGCGGCGCGCGTCGCCCGCCGCGAAGATCCCGTCGACCGAGGTCGTGTAGGGCGACACCGCGCGTACGTTCCCGCGCCGATCCTTCTCCACGCCGAGCTGCTCGAGCAGCCCCTGCTCAGGGTGCAGGAAGCCCATCGCGAGCAGCACGAGCTGGGCGGGAAGCTCGCGCTCGGTCCCCGCCACCGGCGCGAACGGGGGCTCGGGCGAGGCGTGCGCGATCGTTAGGCCGCTGAGACGACCATCCGCTCCAGCGAAGGCGGTGGTTGCGACCGAGTAGTCCTGCTCGCCGAGCTGAAGCTCCTGCGCCTCCTCCATCGCGTAGCTCATGCGGTACTTCAGCGGCCACTCGGGCCAGGGGGTGCGATCGTCCGGGCGCTGCGCGGGTGGCTCGGAGAGCAGCTCGAGTTGGACGATCGAGCGTGCGCCCTCGCGCAACGCGTTGCCCACGCAGTCCGCGCCGGTGTCCCCGCCGCCGATCACCACGACGTCCTTCCCGGCCGCGCTGATCTGCACCGTCGCCGCGGGCGCCTGTGCTAGCGGTTCGGGACCGATCTCCGAGGCGACCCAGCGGTTGCGCTGGTAGAGGTACTCCATCGCGAAGTGCACGCCCTCGAGCTCGCGTCCGGGGACGTCGAGGTCACGAGGCACGCGCGAGCCCGTGGCGAGCACGAGCGCGTCGTACGTCGCGAGCACCTCCTCGGCGGAGATGTCCGTTCCCACCTCGACCCCGCAGCGCAGCTCGACTCCTTCGGAGGCGAGCTGCTGCACCCGGCGCTCGACCACGGTCTTCTCGATCTTGAAGTCGGGCACGCCGAAGCGAACGAGCCCACCCACGGCCTCGTCGCGCTCGAAGAGCGTGACCGTGTGACCCGCGCGGCGAAGTTGCTGGGCCGCAGCCATCCCCGCGGGACCCGAGCCGATCACCGCGACCGATCGTCCGGACTCGTGTCGGGGAGGCTGCGGGACGACCCAACCCTCCTCCCAGGCGCGGTTGATGATCGAGTTCTCGATCTGTTTGATCGTCACCGCGTCGCCCTCGCGGATCTCGAGCACGCATGCGGCCTCGCAGGGGGCCGGGCAGAGCCGGCCGGTGAACTCGGGGAAGTTGTTCGTCGCGTGCAGCTGCGCGATCGCATCCTGGAAACGGTCGCGGTAGACGAGATCGTTCCAGTCGGGGATCAGGTTGCCCAGCGGGCAGCCGTTGTGACAGAAGGGCACGCCGCAGTCCATGCAGCGCGCTCCCTGCTGCTGGAGCTCCTCGGTCGGACGGGCGAGGAGGAACTCGCGGTAGTCGTGGGCGCGCTCGGAGCTTGCCCTGTAGGGGACGCCCTGGCGCTCGATTTTCAGGAAGCCGCCGATCTGCCCCATCACACACCGGCCTCGCCGACGGCGTCCAGGGGTCGCGCGTTCTCGGTTCCCACGGGAGGCTCGCCCCCGGTAGGAACGGCGCGCTCCTCTTCCTCGCCCCGTTCGCGCAGCACGCGCTTGTAGTCGTGCGGCATCACCTTCACGAACGCGCCCGCCGCGATCAGCTCGCTCCAGCGCGCGAGCACATCCGCGGCGACGGGGCTGCCGGTGCGACTCTCGTGCTCTTCGATCATCGCGCGCAGCTCGATCTGGTCCGCCTCGGAGAGCTCTTCGAAGCCCACCATCCCCATGTTGCAGCGCGCGGGGAACTCACCGTTCTCGTCGAGCACGTAGGCCACGCCCCCGGACATCCCCGCCGCGAAGTTGCGCCCGGTCGCGCCGAGCACGACGACGCGCCCCCCCGTCATGTACTCACAGCCGTGGTCGCCCACGCCCTCCACCACGGTCCACGCACCCGAGTTGCGCACTCCGAAACGCTCGCCCGCGAGCCCCCTGAAGAACGCGCGACCGCGCGTCGCTCCGTAGAGCACGGTGTTGCCCACGATCACGTTCTCCTCCGCGCGGAAGTGCTCGGGAAGGCCCTCGCGCGGGCGGATCGCGAAGACGCCGCCGGAGAGGCCCTTGCCCGCGTAGTCCTGCGCGTCGCCCCAGAGCGTGAAGGTCACTCCGGGAGCGAGCCAGCCGCCGAAGCTCTGTCCGGCCGAGCCCTCGAACTCCACCTCGATCGAGTTCTCGGCGAGCCCGTCCGCGCCGTGCCGGCGGGCGATGTGGCTCGAGAGGATGCCCCCCACGCAGCGGTTGCGGTTGCGGATCGGCAACGACAAGCTGACGTGCTCGCCGCGCTCGATCGCGGGCTCGGCCGCCCGGACGAGATCCCAGTCGAGCGCGTCCTCGAGCACCCGCGGCGGCGGTTCGACGCGGTGCAGCGGCGCACCCTCGCCGCGCTCGATCGGGGTGAGCAGGTGTGTGAGGTCCACGCCGCGCGCCTTCCAGTGGTCGATCGCGCGCCGCGCCCCGAGCAGGTCGACGCGCCCGATCGCCTCGTCGAGCGTGCGCAGGCCGAGCGAGGCGAGGATCTCTCGCACTTCCTCTGCGACGAAGAAGAAGAAGTTCACCACGTGCTCGGGGGTGCCCTTGAAGCGCTTGCGCAGCTCGGGGTCCTGCGTGGCGATGCCCACCGGACAGGTGTTGAGGTGGCAGGCGCGCATCATGATGCAGCCCGTCGCGATCAGCGGCGCGGTCGAGAAGCCCATCTCATCCGCGCCGAGCATCGCCGCGACGACCACGTCGCGCCCCGTCTTCAGCTGGCCGTCGGTCTGCACGACGATGCGCGAGCGCAGATCGTTGAGCAGCAGTGTCTGCTGGGTCTCGGCGAGCCCGATCTCCCACGGCACTCCGGCGGCCTGGATCGAGGAGAGCGGCGATGCCCCGGTGCCCCCGTCGTGACCCGCGATCAGCACACGGTCCGCGTTCGCCTTGGACACGCCCGCCGCGACGGTGCCGACCCCGACCTCGGAGACGAGCTTCACCGAGACCTGCGCCTCGGGATTCCCGCAGCGCAGGTCGTAGATCAGCTGCTTGAGGTCCTCGATCGAGTAGATGTCGTGGTGCGGCGGGGGCGAGATCAGACCGACGCCGGGGGTGGTGTGGCGGATCGAGCCGATGTACTCGTCGACCTTGTGCCCAGGGAGCTGGCCCCCCTCGCCGGGCTTCGCGCCCTGCGCCATCTTGATCTGCAGCTCATCCGCGTTGACGAGGTAGTGGATCGTCACCCCGAAGCGCCCCGAGGCGACCTGCTTGATCGCCGAGCGGCGCCGGTCACCGTTCGGGTCGGGGGTGAAGCGCACCGGGTCCTCCCCGCCCTCGCCCGTGTTCGAGCGCCCGCCGAGGCGGTTCATCGCGATCGCAAGCGTCTCGTGCGCCTCGCGCGAGATCGAGCCGAGGCTCATCGCCCCGGTGCAGAAGCGGCGCACGATCTCGCTCGCTGCCTCGACCTCCTCGAGCGGGATCGCCGCGGACCCGGCGTCGACCGCGTGCTCACCGCCGCCGATCTCGAGCAGCCCGCGAAGCGTGGCCTGGCGTGCGGCGTCCTCGTTGACCGCACGCGCGTACTCGCGGTACTTCGCCATCGCGGGGCTCTCGCGCACCGCGGCGTGGGCCTCCGCGTCGCCCGTCAAGGCGGCGGCCACGTCGCCGTTCTCCGAGCGCACCGCGTGCTGGACGAGCGCGATCGTCTCGGGGTTCCACATGTGGTGCTCGCCGTCGCGGCGCCAGGCGTACACGCCACCCACGGGCAGCAGGTTCTCGCGAGTGGCCGGGTAGGCCCGCGCGTGACGCTCCAGGGCCTCTTCGGCGAGCACCTGCAGGCCCACTCCGCCGATCCGCGAAGCGGTCCCCGTGAAGTGCTCGTCGATCAGCTCGCGCTCGAGGCCCACCGCCTCGAAGATCTGCGCGCCGCGGTAGGACTGGATCGTCGAGATGCCCATCTTGGAGATCGTCTTCAGGAGGCCTTTGCCGATCGCTTTGACGAGGTTCTGAGCGGCCTGCTCGGCGTCCACCTCCACAGGTGTGCCGTTCTCCCCAGTGCGCAGCACGCGCCGTTCGATCACGAGCTCGTCGAGCGTCTCGAGCAGCAGATAGGGGTTGATCGCGCTCGCGCCGTAGCCGATCAGCGTGGCGAAGTGGTGGACCTCACGGGGCTCGCCCGACTCGACGATGATCCCCGCGCGCAGACGCGTGCCCTCGAGCACGAGGTGGTGGTGCACCGCTCCGACCGCGAGCAGCGAGGGGATCGGCACGCGACGAGGCCCGAGCAGCCTGTCGTTGAGGATCAGGATGTTCGCCCCTTCGGCGATCGCCTCGCTGGCCGTGCGGCACAGACGCTCGATCGCCTCGGCCAGCCCGGCCGGGCCCTTCTGGACGAGCCAGGTCGCGTCGATCGTGCGCGCTTTGTAGACCTCATGGTCGACGTGGCGCAGCGTCTCCAGCTCGCGGTTGAGAAGGATCGGCTGGTCGAGCAGCAGCTTGTGAGCGTGCTCGGGGGTCTCCTCGAAGAGGTTGCGCTCGTTGCCCAACGTGGTCGCGAGGCTCATCACGATCTCCTCGCGGATCGGGTCGATCGGCGGGTTGGTCACCTGGGCGAAGAGCTGCTTGAAGTAGGAGAAGAGAGGAGGAGCCTGGTCGGAGAGGACGGCGAGCGAGAGGTCGTTGCCCATCGATCCGATCGGCTCCGCCGCGTCCACCGCCATCGGCGCGAGCAGCACCTTGAGGTCCTCCTGCGTGTAGCCGAAGGCCCGCTGGCGAAGGCGCAGTGGCTGGTCTGAGAGCGTGACTTCGCTCGAGGGCGGCAGGTCCTTGAAGGGGACGGCGTTGCGCGCATACCACTCGCCGTAGGGGTGCGCCCCCGCCACCTCGCGCTTGACCTCCTCGTCCTCGACGATGCGGCCCCGCTCCAGGTCGACGAGGAAGAGCTTCCCGGGCTGCAGGCGGCCGAGCCTGCGCACCTGCTCGGGCGGGATGTCGAGCAGGCCGGACTCGGAGCCGAGCACGACGTGCCCGTCGAGCGTCTCGACCCAGCGACCGGGGCGCAGGCCGTTGCGGTCGAGCGTCGCGCCGACCACGCGGCCGTCGGTGAAGGCCACCGATGCGGGCCCGTCCCAGGGCTCCATCAGGCAGGAGTGGAAGGCGTAGAAGCCCTTCAGGTAGTCCGGCAGGTCGTCCCGGTTGCGGTAGGCCTCGGGGATCATCATCATCGCCGCGTGCGGGAGCGAGCGCCCGCCGAGCATCAGCAGCTCGAGCACGTTGTCGAAGGTCGCCGAGTCGGAGTTGCCGGCGGTGACGACGGGCAGGATCTTCGCGAGGTCCGCTCCGAAGAGCTCGGAGCGCAGCTCGGACTCGCGTGCGCGCATCCAGTTCACGTTGCCCATCACCGTGTTGATCTCGCCGTTGTGGCAGATCACGCGGTAGGGGTGGGCGAGCTCCCAGCTCGGGAAGGTGTTGGTGGAGAAGCGCGAGTGCACGAGCGCCATCGCGCTCTTGCAGCGCTCGTCGCGCAGATCCGCGTAGAACGCCGCAAGCTGGAAGCTGATCAGCATCCCCTTGTAGTTGATCGTGCGCGAGGAGCTCGAGGTGATGTAGAGCCCCTCCCGCTCGGCCTGCAGCTCGAGCACGCGGCGGATCACGTAGAGCTTGCGCTCGAAGGCGTCCTGATCCTCCTGCTGGGGCTCGCCGGCGCCCACGAAGAGCTGGCGGATGACCGGGCGGCAGGCGCCCGCGACGACCCCGGTCTGCTCCGCGTCGACGGGCACGTCGCGCCAGCCGAGCAGCACCTGGCCCTCGGCGAGCACGGTCCGCTCGAGCTGGGCCTCGAGCGCGGCACGCGCCTCCTCGTCGGTGGGCAGGAAGCACATCAGCACCCCGTAGCGGCCCGCAGGGGGGAGCTCGAAGCCCGCGACGCCGCGCATCAGCTCGTCGGGCATCTGCATCAGGATCCCCGCGCCGTCTCCCGTCTTCGGGTCCGCCCCCGAGGCGCCACGGTGCTCGAGGTTCTCGAGGGCGGTGATCGCACGTGTGACGACCTCGTGCGTGGGCACGTTGTCGAGCCGGGCGACCATCCCCACGCCGCATGCGTCGTGCTCGAAGCGAGGGTCGTAGAGGCCGACGGCCTTGGGCGGGCGTGTGCTGTGCGTTGACATATGAGTGCTCGTGGGGGGGCGCCGTCCCGTGGTAGGGGCAGGCGGGCACCTGAGGCGGAGCCCGAAAGGGTATCAGCGCAAAGCGGGCCGAAATAGGCGCCGGACACGAATTAATTGGGCTGCGGGCCGTCCCTGTCGGGCGGGGGGAGCGGATCGCCAGCAGCCTCGCGATCGGTCTGCTGCTCGCTCCAGGAGCACATCCCACCCCGTCCCGGGCAGGTTTCGCAGAGCGCACGGTGCGGGAACCGGCTGACGGCGAAGGGGTCGTCCCAGTCGGCCCGCAGGCGCTCCGCGAGCTCGCTCTCGAGCGTGGCGAGCTCGGCGACCGTGTAGCGCGCCACCACGGGCACGTGCGGGAGCTCGAGGAACCAGTGCGCGACCTCGACCACGAGCGCTCCCTCGCGCAGCAGCGCGAGCGCGTAGAGCAGGCGCTGGACGCCGTAGTCGCGCTCCACGTGGCGCTCGAGGTCCTCACCGGGCTCGATTCGGTCGCTCTTGTAGTCGACGACGAGCGCGGTCCCGTCCGCCTCGTCGCAGAGCGCGTCGATCACGCCGGTCACGAGCGGGGCCCCCTCGCCGAGGCTGAAGGCGAACGCGTGCTCGAGACGCCGCCTCGGCGCGGCAGCGATCCGTGCGGCGAGCTCGCTCTCCCAGGCTCCGGCGAGCAGCGCCGCGACCTCCTCGCCGTCGCCCGCCGTTGCGGCGATCCCCAGTTCCAGGGCGACCTCCCCCACCCGCTCCGGGCCTGGGGGTGCGGGCGAGCCGAGGTCGGCTGTCTCCAGCACGCGATGCACGAGCGTGCCTCGATCGCGCGCGGCGAGACCGATCCCGCGTGTCTCACCGCGCTCGCGGCCCTCCTCGGGCATGCGCAGCACCCGTTCGAGGTAGTAGCGGTACCCGCAGCGCTCGAGCAGGCTGAGCGAGGTGTAGCTCAAGGTGGGCGGCAGCACGGGCGCCGCGGGCGGCTCGGAGGGGCCGCCCCCGTCGGCGCTCGGCGCGGCCGGGGCGAGGAGCCCCGCGTCGAGCGCCGAGACCGCCGCGGGACCTCCCGAGGGCGCGCGCAGCACGCTCCCGTAGCCCGCCGGTGTGCTCAGGGTCACCCGCACCCGCGTCGCCGCCGAGCCCTGCTCCTCGCCGCCGCTCGGCAGCGTGATCGTGCCCGCTCCTGCTTCGAGAGCCCCGAGCAGGCCGGGGCACAGCGCGGGGCCGAGCCAGCTGATCGGCGGCGAGGTGTCGCCTTCCTTGGGCCAGGAGCCGAAGTCGGCCATCCCGCTCAGCACCAACCGCTCGCGCGCCCGGGTCATCGCGACGTAGTAGACGCGGCTCTCCTCCTCGCGTTCGCGCGCCTGTCGCTCGGCCCGAAGCTCCTCGAACTCGAGCGTCTTGATGCCCTCTCCCTGGCCCGGCCGCCACAGGCGCAGACCGATCCGTTCGCCGTCGACGAACAGCCGCAGGTCGGTGCTGGGCCGCCTGCGGCCGAGGTCCGCCAGGCAGACCACGGGGAACTCGAGCCCCTTGGCCGCATGGATCGTCATCAGCCTCACGGTGTCCGGCTCGACGTCGTCGACGGGCGCCTCCGGCTCGGCGGTGCCCTCGCGTTTGAGGTCGGCGACGTGGTCGACGAAGCCCCGCAGGTCCCGGCCCTCGGAGCTCTCGAAGGCGCGTGCGACACGCAGCAACTTGTGCACGTTCGCGAGCCTGCGCTCCGGCCACTCGAGCGTGCGCAGGTGCTCGGCGTAGCCGCTCGCCGCGATCGCGCGCTCGATCAGCTCGGAGATCCCGCGTTCGGGAGCCGTCGCGCGCTCGACCTCGAACCAGGCGCAGAACCGGGCGAGGGTGAGTTGGTCGCTCTCGCCGAGCTCGCCTGCGCCTCCGGCGGCGAGGTCCAGCGCCGTATCCCACACCGTCTGCGGTCGTGAGCGAGCGGCGAGCGCGAGCAGCGCGAGCCCGTCGCGTGAGAGCCCTGCGAGCGGCGAGGCGAGCACGCCGAACAGGGCTTCCTCGTCGCGCGTGTTCGCGAGCGAGCGCAGATAGGCGTCGAGGTCGGTGATCTGCTGGCGTTCCCAGAACGTGCCGACCGCGGCGAGCGTGCGCAGGCCCTGAAGCTGCAGCGCGCGCTCGAAGGTCTCGAGATCGCCACCCGCGCGGAGCAGCACGGCCACCTCGCCCGCGCGCGCCTCACCGGCGTCGACGAGCTCACGCACGCGCTGGGCGAGCAGACGCGCCTCTGCCTGGCGCGCGAACACGCGACTGTTGGGAAGGCCGGCGGCGATCTCAGCCGCAGCGGGCGAGCTCTTCCAGTCCGCGCCGTAGTCCGTGAGAAGCAGCTCGACTGCGGGTTCGCCCCGGCGCTCGCCTTGCTGCTCTTCGCGCCCGTGGACGAGCCCGCTGAAGCCCTCGAAGCGAGCGCGGAACACGCCGTTGACCGCCTCGATCAGCTCGGGCCCGCTGCGGAAGTTGCTGCGAAGCTCCAGCGCCGCGCCGCGCGGTGCGAGCTCGGCGCGCCGTGCCCGGAAGAGCCGCACGTCGGCATGGCGGAAGCCGTAGATCGACTGCAGCTCGTCGCCTACGGTGAACAGGTTCCCCCGCTCGAGCGCTCGCAGGATCGCGAGCTGGCGCGGGTTGGTGTCCTGGAACTCGTCGACCATCAGCAGCGCGAAGCTCTCCGACCAGCCCGCGCGCAGAGCGTCGTTGCGCTCGAGCAGCTCCCCCGCGATCAGCTCGAGGTCGTCGAAGTCGATCGCGAGGCGCTCCTGCTTGAGGCCCTCGTAGGCCTCTCCGAACAGCACGAGCAGCCGGTCGAGAAGGACGATCGCCGCGAGCGCGTCGACCTCGTCGCGCTCAGCCCCCGGAGCGGCGGAGCGAAGCGGAAGGCGCGGCAGGCGCGATCCGCGGCTGCGAAGCTCGGCGAACGCGCGCTCGACGATCCCGCTCACGGTGTCCACCCCGTAGGCCGCGAGCAGGTCGACCCCATCGCCACCCCGCTCCGCGACGAACGTCCTCAGCGCGGCTTCGTAGGCGCGTCGGCGAAGCGAAGCAGCACGCGGGGCGTCGAGGATCGCGAAATCAGGGTCCAGGCCTGCGGGCAGCGGGTGGGCCTGCAGGACCCGTGCGCAGAAGCCGTGGAAGGTGCCGATGAACGCACCCTCGGTGTCGCGAGCGGCCTCGCGCATCCCCAGCGCGAGCAGCCGCTCGCGCACCCGCGAACGGAGCTCCCCCGCGGCGCGCTCGGTGAAGGTGATCGCGAGGATCGCCCCGGGCGCGAGCCCGTCGTCGCGGACCGCCTCGACGAAGCGCTCGACGAGCACCGAGGTCTTGCCGCTCCCCGCAGCCGCGGAGAGCAGGATGTCGCCCTCGCGCCCCGCGACCGCGCGTCGCTGCTCCTCGGTGAGGCGGAGCGTGCGCTGCTCGGGCTCGGCGGGAGCGAGGCCCGCGGCGAGGTCGATGCTGAGCTGTTCCATCATGAGAGGAGGAGCGTCCGGCGGGGCTCCATCTCGCCCTCAGCGCTCACAGCGGCAGATCGTCGGGTAGCGGCAGCCCCTGCCGCCCCAGCCGCAGGTCTCCGGCCGCGCCTGCAGAGCGCCCTCTCTCGCCTCGCCCGCTGCGCCGCGTGCGATCTCGAGCACCTCTCCGAGCAGCTCCGTGAGCGCCTCGGGCTCGATCCGGTCGGTCTTCACGCAGTTGCCCGCGGCGGGGTGATCCTCGAGCAGGACGCCGCGTGCCCGCAGGTCCTTGCCCGCGAGCGGCTGGTAGAGACCGCCGACCACACGCACGCCGAGCAGCTGCTCGACGGCCATCATGTAGAGCCCGACCTGAAGGCTGCGCTCGGCGATCCACTTCTCGCCCGCGATCGCGTTTTTCGCCTTGTAGTCGATCACGACCGCCTCGCCGTCCTCGCCGATGTCGATCCGGTCGATCCGACCGCGCATCAGCACCCCGCCGCCGAGATCGAACGCGGGAAGCTCGCTCGCCTCGCCGTGGTCCTCCTCTCCGGGGCGGTCGAATCCGAAGCCGAGCTCCAGCTCGTGCGGGAAGAGCGCGCCCTCCAGGCCCGCCGCGTGCTCGAGGTAGCGGTCGAGGTCGGCACGCAGGCCGCGCGCGATCGCGGCCGCGCGCTCGGGGCTCACCGAGAGACGCATCTCCTCGCGAGCTTCCGCTCGCTCGAGCGAGGCGTGCATCAGCTCCCGCGCTCGGCTGAGGTTCGCGGGTGTGAGGCGCCCGTCCCCTCCCTCGCGCCGCAGCCCTTCGAGCGTCTCCTTCAGCGCGAGGTGAGCGAGCCCTCCGCGGATCAGGGGCTCGGGCTCGGGTTCGAATTCCTCGGGCGAGAGGATCCCGTCGACGAACCAGGAGACCGGACAGGAGACCCACTTCTCGATCGAGGTGCCCGACCACACGCGCGTACCGAGCAGCCCGAGGATCCGCTCGTCGGAGAGCTGCGCGTCGCCCGATTGCGGCGCGCTCGCGCGCGCGCCGTCGAGTGCGCCGAGCGCGCGCCGCTCGCGGCGCTCGGCGAGCCGCTCGTCGAAGAGGTCGCATACGTCGTCGACGAACAGCGATCTGGAGACGGGGCCCGCGTCGTCGTCGGTCTCGTGCCAGCTCAGGAAGAGGCGCTCCTCGGGCCGCGAGACGATCGCGTAGAGCAGATAGCGCTCGGCGGCGAGGAGGTCTTGGCGCTCGCCGAGGAACAGGCCCGAGGCTTCGGCGAGCCGTCCGCGATCGCGCTCGCCGAGCAGTGGCTGTGCGCGTGCGCGTGCGGGGAACTCCCCCTCCTGCAGGCCGGCCAGGAACAGGGCGCGGACGCGTCGCGCGCGCAGCTGGAGCGGGTCGAGCACCGCGACGCGGCCGGGACCGGGAAGCTCACCGCTGTTGACCTCGACACGCGCGAGCGTGTCCGCGAGATCGGCCGCCGACGCGGGCGCCGCATCGGCGGCGATGCGCGCGAGCTCGCGCAGCTCGGCGAGCGCGCTTCGCCCACCCGCGAGCGCCCGCGCCTCGTCCATCTCCGCGGCCCCGAGCAGGCGGGCCTGGCCGCGGCGCGGGGCGGTGAAGAGCCGCAGCAGCTCGCGCGCGGCGCGATCTGCGAGCGCCGCGGGTCCGCGCCGCTGCGCCTCGGCAAGGCGGTCGATCGCCTCCAGCGGAAAGCGCTGCTGCTCCCAGCGCGCACGGGCCTGCTCGACGGTGCGCAGGCCGAGTCGCCGCACGTCGAGCTCGAGCGCGTCGGCGAGTGCCGGCACTCTCAGGTGCCCGGGCGCGCGCAGCCACGCGAGCAGATCCATCGGGTTACCGGGCGCGGGGCGGTCACCCTCGCCGGGCACGCAGCGCAGCAGCGCGATCAGCGCGCTGCCCGCGGCGGTGTCGCCGAGCGGGCGACGGACGGGCATCGCGAAGGGGATCGCCGCGGCCGCGAATACCTCGGCGACGAGCGGGGCCGAACGCGCTGGGCTGCGCAGGATCACGGCGACCTCCTCCGGCGGCAGGCCACGCTCGAGCTCCTCGGCGATCCGCCGCGCGATCAGCTCGAGCTCGGCGCGTTCGCCGCCCCCCTGGAGCAGCTCGACGGCGGGCGTGGGATCGACGCGGCCCGCCCCCGCCTCGAAGAGTGAGCGCTCGAGATGCGCGAGCGCCCGCCGCGAACCCGCGGCGTAGTGGTCGCTGCGCGGCGGCAGCACGAGATGGTCCTTGGCGATCGGCCGGAGCTTCTCGAAGGCCGCGGCGCGACCCGCGAAGGCGGTGCGGTCCGCTTCATAGGCGACCGAGACGGTCACGGGGGCGTCGACCACACGGCCGAGCGTCTCGATCGCGTCGAGCTGCAGGAGGGTGAGGTCGTCGAAGCCGTAGAAGAGGACCGGGCCCGCGCCCCAGAGTGCGGGCCGCTCGCGCAGGGCATCCAGCGCGCGCATCGCCCGCTGCTCCTGATCGACGCGCCCCAGCCGCCGAAGCCGTCGGTGGTAGTCCGCGTAGGCCGCGGTGAGGTCGAGCCCGAGCGAAGCCTGCTCGTCCTCGAAGGACGCAGCGAGCGCGGAGGCGAGCCGCTGCGGGGGCACGCGTGCGAGCTGCAGCTCGGCGAAGAGCTCCCCGACCGCGCGGATCAGCCCGGGGCGCCGCTGTTCGGAGCGCGCGCCGACCGCGGCGCCGATCAGGCGCTCGCGCGCAAGCGCCCCGAGCACCGGCTCGCGGACCCCGGCGCGCCGCACGATCTCCTCGATCAGGTCCGCGAAGACCGTCACCCGGACTCCCATCGCGGTGCGGCTCCCCGCGAGCTCGCGCAGGTAGTAATCCACGTCGGTGCGGGTGGGGACGACGAGCAGCGGCTCCTCGCCGCGGGCGAGATGCGCTCGGACGGCGTCCATCACGACCTGCGCCTTGCCCGCGTTAGCCGGGCCCGTTACGAGCGTGATGGGCATCCAGCCATCCTGGCGCACCGCCCCGACGCGGCGGGCGGGCGATTTCGAGCTCCGGAGTGCTGCTCTGCGGGAGCGCTCAGGCCGCGCTGCTCGCGACGGCGTCCGTCGCGGCCTCGGCGGTCGCGCTCTCTGCGGCCGCACCCTCGCCCTCGGCCTCGGGCGGTTTCGCTCCCTCACGGGCCCAGGGCTCGTCGAACTCGACGCGCCATTTGCCCTCGTCGGTCTGCTGCAGCGCGAGACGGGCTCGGAAGCTGCGACCGCTGCGGCCGCGGAAGCCCGTCACCGGGCGTGCGGTGTAGCCCTGCCTGATCAGTTCCCGGGCGAGCGCGACGGGCAGCGTCTTTCCCGCTTTCGCCTTCCAGATCACGAACCCGCATCCCGGATCGTCGCGCGCCCAGCAGGAGTAGCCCTTGCGGTTCTCGACGATCTCGTGGCCGCAGACGGGGCAGGGACCCAGGCGCGCGCGCGGGATGCGCACGTCTTTGAGCGTCTCGTCGAGCGTTTTGACGGTCTCCGTGGCGAAGCCCGCGATGTCGCTCATGAACTCCTTGCGCGAGTCCTCGCCGCGCTCGATCTTCCCAAGCCGCTGCTCCCAGCTCCCGGTCAGCCCGGGCGAGGTGAGCGCGTGCTCTCCGAGCAGACGGATCACGTTGAGCCCCTTCTCGGTCGCCACGAGCGCGCGTCCGTCGCGCTCGACGTAGCCCACGGTGATCAGCCGCTCGATGATCGCCGCGCGTGTGGCGGGGGTGCCGATCCCCGACTCCTTCATCGCCTCTCGGAGCTCGTCGTCGTCGACGAGCTTGCCCGCCGTCTCCATCGCTCCGAGCAGCGAGGCGTCGCTGTAGCGCCGCGGGGGTTTCGTTTCCTTGCGCGCGCTCGCGATCTCGATCGTCTCGACCTGCTCGCCGTCCTGCAGGCGCGGGAGCTGCTGCTCGGCGCCCTCCTCCTCCTCGCGACCCTCGCCGTCCGCTTTGCTGTCGGCGGCGATCTCGTCGTAGACCCCGCGCCAGCCCGGGACGAGCAGCAGCTTGCCGCGCGTGCGGAAGGTGTGCTCGCTCCCCTCCGTGGCCACGGTGGTCTCCACGCGCGTGTTCTCGAAGACGGCCTCGGGGTGGAAGACGGCGAGGAAGCGGCGCACGGCCATGTCGTAGATGCGGCGGTCGTCGGAGCTCATCTTGTCGACCGGGTGCCCGCCTTCGGAGCGCGTGGGGATGATCGCGTGGTGGTCTGTGACCTTCTCGTCGTTGACCACCCGCGCGAGCGGGAGCACGTCGAGGCCGATGACGTACTCAGCCCCTTTGCTGTACTCGCTCTGGCGCCCGACGAGCTCGGCGATCGGCTTGATCTCCTCGACCATGTCGGTCGTGAGGTAGCGCGAGTTGGTGCGCGGATAGGTGAGCGCCTTGTGCTCCTCATATAGGCGCTGCGCCGCCCCGAGGGTGCGTTTGGCGGAGAAGCCGTAGCGGTTGTTCGCCTCCCGCTGGAGCGTGGTGAGGTCGTAGAGCATCGGCGCTTTCTCGCGCTGCTCTTTCTTCTCGAGCTTGGTGATCGTTCCGCTGCGCCCCTCGCAGGCGGCGACGATCGCCTGCGCCTCCTGCTCCGTTCCGAGACGGGGGCCTTTGGTGTTCCCGGGGCTGCCCGGGGGTGCGGCGTAGTGGCCGAGGTAGGTGCGGTCGGATCCCTCGCCGGAGGGATCTGCGCGGAAGGTGGCATCGACGAGCCAGTAGGGCTCGGGCTGGAAAGCTTTGATCTCCTCCTCACGACGGGCGATGATCGCGAGCGTGGGGGTCTGCACGCGCCCCAGCGAGACCGCTCCGTCGAAGGAGCTGCGCAGCCTGATCGTCGCCGCTCGGGTCGCGTTCATTCCGACGATCCAGTCCGCCTCCGAACGCGAGCGTGCGGCCTCCTCGAGACGCGCGAACTCCTCCGAGGGCCGCAGCGAGCCCAGGGCGTCGCGCATCGCCGCGTTGGTCATCGAGTTCAGCCAGAGCCGTTTGACGGACTTCTTCGCTTTCGCCTTCTCGTAGAGGTAGGCGAAGATCAGCTCGCCCTCGCGCCCGGCGTCACAGGCGTTGACGACCTCATCAACGTCGTCGCGCCCGAGCTGTTTGGTGACCGCGGACATCTGCTTGCGCGAGCGCTCATCGCGCACCACGAGCTTGAAGCGGTCAGGGACGATTGGCAGGTCTGCCATCCGCCAGCTCTTGAACTTCGGGTCATATGCTTCGGGCTCGGCGAGCTGGACGAGGTGTCCGACGGCCCAGGTGATGACGTGCTCGGGCCCCTCCAGGAAGCCCTCGCTCTTCTTGAACGGCCCGGGCAGCACGCGCGCGAGGTCCTGCCCCACGGAGGGCTTCTCGGCGACGAGCAGCGTCTTCGACATGGCGGTCAGCGTAGCGGCCACCGGCGGTGCGCAAGCTCAGCCCGCGGTGCAGGGACCGGTGCTCACCGCGCCACGGCGTCCGCCTTCGGCCCTGCGAAGCACGGCCGCGACGGTGTCGTCGGCGACCCCGTAGCCGCCGTGCTGACCCGCGCCGACGGTCGAGGCGAAGACGGTCGTGAGCACGAGCCCGTCGTCGTCGACGAGCGGTCCGCCCGAGTTGCCGGGGCGGACGAGCCCGCGCAGTGGGGTGAGCAGCCGCTGCACCGGACCCTGCCCGTAGGCGTTCTGGGTGAGGACGTTCTGCGTGCGGCCGATGCGCCCGGGCTGGACGTCGAACGGGCCGTTCTCGGGATAGCCGAGGATCGCCCCGCTCGTCCCCGATTCGGCCGAGTGCGCGAAGGAGAGCGAGCGCAGTCCGAGCCCGGGGACGTGGAGCAGCGCGATGTCGTCGGTGGGGTCGTAGGCGATCGGCTCGGCGTCGAGCTCCTCCCCGCGCCCTTCGACTTGCACGGTCGTGTCCTGCTCCCCCGCGACGACGTGCGCGTTCGTCACGACCACATCCCCTTCGGCGACCCATCCCGAGCCCTCGATCGCGAGGCCGCACGCGGTGCCGAGCACGCGCACCACCGAGCGCGACGCGCGGCGCACACCGGCGATGCGCCCGACGCCGGGAACCGGAGCGGCTACGTCGGGGAGGGCCCGGTGATCGTCGGCAACGGGTCGAGGCGGGCGAGCGCGTCGAGGATCGGGCCGGATGGAGGCAGCACCGAGTTGAGCTCGCGCAGGATCGCCGAGCGCTGGATGTCCCCGCGAAGCTGCCCTGCGCCCGGTGTCTGTCCAGCGACGGCCGCGGCGATCCAGACGACGCCGAGCGCGAGGAACGCTCCGAGCAGCGCGCCGAGCGTCCCGTCGAGCAACCCGAGGCCGGGTAGCGGGAGCATCCGCCGCAGGCGGAACCCCAACCCCTCGAGCCCTCCTGCGAGGATCGCCCCGCCGAGCAGCGCACCGACCAGACCGAAGGCGGGGGCGTAGGGAGAGGCGGATCCTTTGGGGAGCACGAGCGGTCCGATCCGCGTGCCGAGGAAGGCCCCGGCGAGGAACCCGGCGAAGGAGAGCACACCCGCGATGAACCCCTGGCGGAAGCCGAAAAAAGCGAGGACCGCCGCGAACGCGACAATTAGCCAGTCCAGCCCGGTCACCAGCATGTTCTACAAGCTCCTTGTCTGACATCCGCAGCCAGCGTCTGCGCCGCGCGCGCCCGGTGCTCGCGCTCGCAACCGTCTCTTTCCTGATCGGCGTGATCTTCGGCGCCAACCACGGCGCTTCTCCGTCGGCCGCGCTCGGCGCTCGTTTCGTCGCCGCCTGGAGCAGGGGCGATTACGCCTCGATGTACGCCGAGATCACCCCCGCCGCCCAGCACGACGTATCGCCGAGTGAATTCGCGGCGGACTACGAAGCGGACATGCGCACCGCGACCGCCGAGCACCGTCGCGTGACGGGCCGCGCGCGCACGCAGAGCAGCGGCCGCGTGAGCGTGCCGGTCCGGGTGCGAACGCGTCTGTGGGGAAGCCTCTCGTTGGACTACGTCCTGAGCACGGTCTCGGTCGAAGGCTCGACGAAGATCGCCTGGACGCGCGCCGACGCCTTTCCGGGCGTTCGCTCCGGCGCGCACCTCGAACGCCGCACCACGCTCCCGCGCCGCGCGACCTTGCTCTCGCGTGACGGCACGGTGCTCGCGGAAAGCCCGCCCGAAGGCGAGAGCGGTGCACGGAGCACGCCGCTCGGCGAACTCGGCACGGCGATCGTGGGCCAGATCGGATCGATCCCCTCCTCGCGGCGCAACGAGCTCGAAGCCGAAGGCGTGCCGTCCGACGCGGAAGTCGGGGTGAGCGGGCTCGAGCTCGCGCTCGACGATCAGCTGCGCGGACGGCCGGGCGGAGAGCTGCTCGCGGGCGGACACGTGCTCGCCTCGGTCGCCCCGCGCGCGGCGCACGCGGTGCGCTCGACGATCTCACCCGCCGTTCAGCAGGCTGCGGTCACCGCGCTCGGGGGCCAGCTCGGGGGCATCGTGGCGATGAAGCCATCCACCGGCGAGATCCTCGGCGTCGCCGGGATCGGGCTCGAAGGGCTGCAGCCACCGGGTTCCACCTTCAAGATGGTCACGCTCTCGGCGGTGCTCGCCGCCCATCTCGCCACACCGCGGACGGACTTTCCCTACGCGACCCACGCGACACTCGACGGGGTCAAGCTGAACAACGCGAACGGCGAGGACTGCGGTGGTTCGCTCGAACTCGCGTTCGCGGTCTCCTGCAACTCGGTGTTCACGCCACTCGGCGTGAAGCTCGGCGCGCCTCGACTCGTCGCGATGGCCGAAAAGTTCGGCTTCAACGCGGATAGCGGGCTGCCGGGAGCGGCGAAGAGCACGCTTCCCCCCGCCTCGCAGATACAGGGCGAACTCGCCGTCGGCTCGACCGCGATCGGCCAGGGCGAGGTGCTCGCCACGCCGCTTCAGATGCTCACCGTCGCCGCCACGATCGCCGACGGGGGACACCGTCCCGCCCCCACCTTCGACCCGGACGCGCGCGGCGGGACCCAGGCGCTGAGCGGATCGGTGGCGCGCACCGTCCGCCACATGATGACCGAGGTCGTTCGCGAGGGCACCGGGACCTCGGCGGCGATCCCCGGCGTCGTGGTCGCCGGCAAGACGGGTACGGCCGAACTGAAGTCCGCCTGCACCACCTCCGAACACGAAACCGAAACGCACGAATCCGAAACGAGCGAAACGACGGGCGACGAAGGCTGCCAGGGCGGCGAAAACCAGGCCTCGAACACGGACGCCTGGTTCGCCGCCTTCGCCCCCGCGGTCCACCCCAAGATCGCGGTCTGCGTGATGCTCGTCAAAGACGGCGCGGGCGGAGACACCGCCGCGCCGGTCGCCAGAGAGGTCCTCGAAGCCGGGCTGAAGTAGCTAGACGTCGAGCTCCGCCGAGGCGGTTTCGGTCATGTCTTCGGGGTTCGTGATCTTCAGCTCGAGCGGGCGGTTGTCGAGCGACTGCACTTTGATCTTGTAGAGGAGCAGCGCGCCCTGTGTGGGCCCGGAGTCCGCTGTCGTGTCGGGCTCGGGAATCTGGCCTTTGGGCGCCACCGTCCCACCGCGGTAGGCGTAGGGGTTGATCGAGCTCGGCACGACCGGGCTGTAGACGTTGCCCTGCGTGTCGCTGATCGTGATCGATTCCGCCGCGTGCTCGCTCTGCTTGCCGTTGTTGTAGACCTGCACGAAGACCCCGAACCACTCCTGGCCGGGTTCGAGCTTCGCTTCGGCCGCGCCGAGACCCTGCAGGTAGGCGGCGTCCTCGCTGTTCGTCGGGTTCAGCTCGCGTGAGAGCTGAACCTCGTAGACCAGCGGCCCGACGTTGAGGTAGGGCGCGTTCGCGCCCGACTCGCCCGCGTAGGTCCCGGTGGTGACCTTCGTGTGGGAGTCCCCGCAGGCGCCGAGCGCGAGCACGGCAAGCAGGGCTGGGAGAGCGAGCAGCGATCTGCGCAGGCGGCTCCTCGTGCGCGCGGCGGTTCTCATGCGCGCGGCAGTCTACCCACCGGCGACGGTCACGCGCGGTCCACGCCGCGCCGGACGGGCGCCCGGACCGGCGCCCTCCTCCATGATCGCGCGCAGCCTGTGCAGCGCCTTGCTGTTCTTCCGGCGGAGCCAGCCGCGAGCGCCGAGGCCCTCCATGATCCGATCGGAGAGCGTCCCGGGCGCGGTCTGGAAGGTGAAGCTCACGCGCGTCGCACCGCCCGCGACGGGGTCGAGCTCGTAGACGCCGACGGTACGGATGCGGTTGTTCTTCCCGGTACGGCCCACCTCGACGATGCGGTGCGGCCGCTCGACCTCGGAGAAGGTCACATCGCCCCAGCTGAAGCGGTTTCCGGGCGCCGTGACACGGAACCGCGCCCCGGCGCCCAAACCCACCGAGTCGATCCTCGTGAGATGCCACTCGACGAGGTAGTGATCGGTGAACTCGGGGTGGTTCGCGATGTCCTCGAGGTAGTCGAAGATCGCCTCTCGGGGCGCTGAGACGACGGTCGAGACGGTCACGGGGTCCACGGCGCAGCGCAGTTTAGTGGGCGGCGGACGGGCGAGCGCGCGCGAGGAGACAGACCCAGCGGGGTGCGCCGTGCGGGTTCAGGCCGCGCGCGCGGTGATGCGCACGGTGTGCCCGTGCTCGCTGTGGCGGACGAGCTCGCTCTGAAGCGGGGGCTCGCGCCTGAGCTGGCGGCAGAGCTCGCAGACGACCTGCACTGCGCGAGGGTCCTCGTAGAGATGGATCTGCTCCCCGACGAGCGGGGAGCGCCCGCAGTCCGCACAGTGGCTGCGGTCCGCCTCCAGGGCCCCGAGGCCGCGCATCAGGAGGCGGCGCTCGAGCCGCTCGATGTCTTCCGCGACGGTGCTCATGGGCTCCTCTTTCGCCGCTCCCGAGCGCCCTCCTGCCGCTGGGCGGCGGGTTTCGTCGCATCCCCGCTCGGGTAGCTCAGATGCAGGCGCAGAGGGCGCGCGAACGGGCCTCCGAAAGGGCGGTTGTTCGATCATCTGGGATCGACCTGGACCCCGGAATCGAGGCCTCGTTCACCGCACTCTTGTTATGATCGGCACGAGTTTCCTCGGCGAGGGAGCGCCCCCTTGGCAGCGCATCGAGAGAGGGAGAGCAGCGATGGAGTCACTTAGCGCGGGTACGTTCGTCGGCTCGGGCTCCTTCCGTTGCCAGCACTGCGGCTACACGCTGACGCTGGAGGGCACCGAAGAGCTGACACCCTGTCCGAGCTGCGGCGGCCAGGAGTTCGTGCGCGCCTCGATCTTCAGCACCTCGCGCACCTCGCCCTCGCACGACGACCAGCCCACCCACTCGGCGCTGCTCGTGGAACCCGCCGCGCCGGACATGAGCTCGCGGCTCGCGGGCGTGCGGGCGGGCATCGCGGAGCCCGGCGACTACCTCGTCTACGAGGAGGAGGGGGGCGAGCTGAAGACGATCGCGCTCGCGCGCGAGTGGACCAGGATCGGCCGCAGCCTCGCAGCCGATCTGCGCTTCGACGACCCCACCGTCTCGCGTCGCCACGCTCTGATCGTCCATCACCCGGATGGCGTGAGGCTGCTCGATGACCGCAGCCTCAACGGCGTCTTCGTCAACGGCGAGCGCATCGACGGGCGCCTCCTGCAGGACGGCGACGAGATCATCGTCGGGCGTTACCGGCTGAGCTTCCTGAAGGTCGGGGAGGAGTCCTCCCTGCCCTCCGGGAGCGGCAGCGGGCCGCTGCAGTCCGGCGCCTGAGGACCGTCCGGCCACCGCGCGCCACCGATCGCACGCGGGCGCGTAGTATCGCCGCATGGCCAAGACGATCGCGGTCCTCTCCCAGAAGGGCGGGACGGGCAAGACGACGACCGTTCGCACGTTGACCGACGTGCTCCGGCGCGCGGGCCTTCGCACGCTCGCGGTCGATCTCGACCCGCAGGGCAACCTCTCCGACTACTTCGACCTGCCCACTGACGCCGAGCCCACGATCGCCGACGTGCTCTCCGGTCGCTCCGCGCTCGACGAGGCGATCCTCAGCGACATCGTCCCCGCCAACCTGTCGCTCGCCGAGGCCGAGCTGATGCTCGGGGGCAAGATGGGACGCGAGCTCACCCTCCGTCGCGCGCTCGCCGAGGCGGGCGAGGACTACGACCTGATCCTGATCGACTGCCCGCCCTCGCTCGGGCTGCTCACGATCAACGCGCTCGTCGCCGCTGACTACGCCCTGATCACCGCCGAGGCGCAGTACTTCGCGCTGCAGGGCGTCGAGCAGGCGATGGAGGTGGTCGAGCTCGCACGTGACAGCCTCAACCCGGGGCTGAAGTTGCTCGGCGTGCTGCTGAATCTTGCTGACATGCGCACGGTGCACTCACGCGAGGCGCTCGTCTCGCTGCGCGAGCGCTTCGAGGAAGACGTCTTCGAGACCGTGATCCGCTCCTCGATCGCCTACGCCGAATCGGCCGAGCGCGCACGCTCGATCCTCGACCACCGCCCCGATCTCGGCGCGGACTACATGGCGCTCGCCGCTGAGCTCATCGACCGCCTGGGCGGACTCGACGGCGCGGACGCGCGGTTGCGCCAACTCGCCCGCGAGTCGGCCTGATCACGCCTCCGGGGGCTGCTCAGAAGGCGTCGAGCTCACTCTCCACGAGCGAGAGCAGCACGACGTCCTGGCGCTCACCCCGCAGCACGTAGGCGGAGCGGAGCGTCCCCTCCCGTTTGAATCCGAGGCGCTGCGCGAGCCCCACGGACGCAGCGTTCTCCGGCGAGGCGTGCCACTCCACCCGCTCCGCGCGGAGCTCCCTTCGCGCGAGGGCGATCAGCTCCCGACAGCAGGCCGCGGCCACGCCGCGGCCCGCTGCCTCGGCGATCACCCAGCAGCCGATCTCGACGATCGCGGCCTCGGGTTGGTGGTGCAGCAGCACCGCACCACCCAGCAGGCGCGGCCCCGCCCATGCGCCCAGCGCGACCACACGCCCGTCCTCGCGGCGCTCGTAGCCACCGAGCCAGCGCTCCGCGCCCTCGGGTGTGGCGGTCCCGTCCGGCCAGGGGAGGTGCGCTCGCAGTCGCGGGAGATCGCTCGCGATGTGCTCCGCGAACGCCCCCGCGTCTGCGGCTCGGAGCGACCTCAGGAGGACCGTCTGCTCCATCTCGCTCTGCACCTCGAAGCCAGCGGCGAGGCGCGCGGGGAGCGGCTGCGCTCTCCCGCTCACGACTAGATCTCCTGCACGTAGGCGCCCTGCGGCTCGAAGGGCGCGCGCAGGACGCTCGCCCAGCCCTCCGTCTCGTGCGCGAGCGCCTCGGCGACCGCGCCGGTCTGCTCGTAGAAGCACCAGACGAGCACGGTGGGACCGGCGCCCGAGATCGTCGCACCGAGCGCACCGAGCGAGGCGGCGCGCTCGGCGAGCTCCATCGAGCGGGGGAAGAGATGGGCGCGGCGCTGCTGGTGCAGGCGGTCCTGAAGTCCTCGCGCGAGCAGGTCCCAGTCCCCGCGGGCGAGACCGAGCGTGAGCTGAGCGGCGTGCGCGACGTTGAAGACCGCCTCCGCCATCGGCACCTCGGCGGGGAGCGCGGCGCGCGCGGCGCGCGTGCGGACCGCCTGATCGGGTACGACCGCGAGCGCCTCCAGCCCGGTCGGCGGCTCGAAGCGCGCGGCGCCACCGTCGGCACAGATCACGAAGCCACCGAGCAGGGCGGCGGCCACGTTGTCGGGGTGGCCCTCGACCTCCGTCGCGAGCGAGAGCACGTCGGCGTCGAGCTCGAAGATGTGGTCGGCCGCGGTGAGTCCGGCGACGATCGCGGCCGCGCTCGAGCCGAGGCCGCCCGAGAGCGGGATCTCCGAGCGAATCCGGAAAGTGAAGGAGTCGGCGGGGTGCAGGCGCTCGAAGGCCCGCACGCAGAGGTTCTCGCGCCCTCGCGCCACGGGCAGGTCGGTCTCGATCGCGAAGCTCCCCGTCTCCTCGACCTCCAGATGCAGCGTGAGCGAGAGCGCGGCGGCCATGCAGTCGAAGCCGGGCCCGAGGTTGGCCGACGAGGCCGGGACCCGCACGACGCGTCGCCTGATCACTCGCGCCCGCTCCGCACGTTTGCGGGAAGCGGGGTCGGCGCGATGCGTGGCTCAGGAATCACCCAGCACCGCTTCCTCGATCGCCCCGATCTCGACGGAGGCGGTGATCATCCGGCCGTCGTTGTTCGCGATCGCGGTCTCGGGGTCCTTGAGGCCTCGGCCCGTGAGCACGCAGACGATCTGCTCCGCTCCTTCGGCGCCGTACTTGAGCAGGCCCGCCACCGATGCGGCGGAGGCGGGCTCGCAGAACATGCCTTCGCGGTAGGCGAGCAGCCGGTAGGCCTCGAGGATCTCATCGTCGGTGACCACACGGATCGCTCCGCGCGAGTCGGTCGCCGCGGCCATCGCGTCCTCCCAGCGCACCGGGTTGCCGATCCTGATCGCGCTCGCAACCGTTTCGGGGTGCTCGATCGGATGGCCTTCGACGAGCGGCGCGGCGCCCGCGGCCTGGAAGCCGAGCATCCGGGGAGACGCACCCATCTCCTTGAACCCGCGCCAGTAGGAGGTGATGTTGCCCGCGTTGCCCACCGGGATGCAGAGCGTGTCGAGCCCTCCTTCGAGTGCCTCGTGTATCTCGAAGGCCGCGGTCTTCTGGCCTTCGATCCGGTATTCGTTGACGGAGTTGACGAGCACGATCGGGTTCGTCGCGGTCAGCTCGCGTACGAGCGTGAGCGCCTGGTCGAAGTTGCCGCGCAGGGAGATCACGCGCGCTCCGTGCATCAGCGTCTGCGCCATCTTGCCCTGGGCGATCTTGCCCTCGGGGACGATCACCGCGCAGGTGATCCCCGCGCGCGCGGCGTAGGCGGCCGCGCTCGCGGCGGTGTTGCCCGTCGAGGCACAGATCACCGCCTTGGCCCCTTCGCGCACCGCGGCGGTGACCGCGCAGGTCATCCCCCGGTCCTTGAAGGAGCCCGTGGGGTTGGCTCCCTCGAGCTTCAGGCGCACCGTCGCGCCGACCATCTCCGAGAGCACCGGGGCGCGCAGCAGCGGTGTGGATCCCTCCTGCAAGGACACGAGTTTGTCCCCCGCCTCGAAGGGCAGGCGGTCGAGGTAGCGCTCGATCAGCGGGACGTGGGTGCCCTGGAAGGCTGCGCCTTCGATCCGGGGCAGCGGGACGGGGGTGAAGCTCCTCATATGAACTCCTCTTCGATCACGCGGATCGTTCGCGGCGCGGAGCGGACGAAGTCGAACCCGGCGAGGCGCTCGACGGCCTCACGAAGGCCCGACTCGAGCACCGGGTGGGTGACCATCACGAGCCGGGCGTGCTCGCCCATGCCGCGCTGGACGACGGACTTGATCGAGACGTTCTGCTCGCCGAGCACCTTCGTGACGGTTGCGAGCACGCCGGGCTGGTCGGCCACGTCGAGATGCAGGTAGAAGGCGCTCTCGACGTCCTCGATCAGCTTCATCGGAAGCGGCGGGGCGGGAGGCTTCGCCCCACCCGTCATCACGCTGACGACGTCGCCGAGCACGGCGCTCGCGGTCTGGCGGCCGCCCGCTCCCGGCCCCGAGAGGGTGATCTCCGTGATCGTCTCGGACTCGACGGTCACCGCGTTGAACGGCCCGGAGACGCCCGCGAGGGGATGGCCGGAGTAGAGGAAGGTCGGGAAGACGTGAACCGAGAGGCCGCCCTGGCGACGCTCCGCCGTGCCCACGAGCTTCAAGCCGAGGTCGAGCTCGCGCGCGTACTGCAGGTCGTCGCTGTGGAGGTTCTCGATCCCCTCGAAGCGGACCTCGTCGAGATGGACGGGGGCGCCGAAGGCAAGCCTCGCGAGGATCGCCATCTTCGCGGCGGCGTCGCGGCCGGAGACGTCGTCGCTCGGATCGGCCTCCGCGTAGCCCACGCGCTGCGCCTCGGTCAGCGCCTCCGCGTAGCTCGCGCCTTTGCTCATCTCGGTGAGGATGTAGTTGCTCGTCCCGTTGACGATCCCGTGGATGCGGTTGATCGGGGTCGCGGAGAGCGATTCCTCGAGCACCCTGACGACGGGCACCGCGCCCGCCACGGCGGCCTCGAAGCGGAGCCGGACGTCATGCTCGCGGGCCGTCTCGAAGAGCTCCTCGCCGTGCTGGGAGAGCAGCTGCTTGTTCGCCGTGACCACGTGCTTGCCCGCGTTCATCGCTTGGAGCAGGTAGTCGCGCGCGGGTTCGATCCCGCCCATCACCTCGACGATCAGATCCGATTCGGCGAGGATCTGCTCGAAGCTCCCGCGCGTGCGCGTGAGCACCCCGCCGAGCACGGGGCGCATGTCGTTGAAGCGCTCGATCTCGTCCGCCCGCTCGGCGAGCAGCTCGTCGAAGGCCGACCCGACCGTGCCGTGGCCGAGCAGCCCGACCCGGAAGACTGCGCTCATCGGGCGCCCCCGCCCGAGGCGTGGGGAACGTCGCGCGAGGTGAGGTCCTCGAAGGACTCGCGCCGCACCACTTCGCGCGCGCGGCCCGCCGCGCAGAAGACCACCGGCGGCCGCGGCACCCCGTTGTAGTTGTTCGCCATCGCGTAGCCGTAGGCGCCCGTGGCGGGCGTGACGATCACATCGCCCGGCCGCGGGTCGTCGAGCAGCGCGCCGCGCACGATCACGTCGCCGGACTCGCAGTGCTTGCCCGCGAGCACGCACTCCGTGCCGCCACCGAAGCGGTCGACGACGTGCGCTTCGTAGCTCGCGCCGTAGAGCATCGGGCGCAGGTTGTCGGACATCCCTCCGTCCACGGCCACCCAGCGCGAGACGTTCTCCTTCACGCTCTCCACCGTGTAGAGCGTCACCCCCGCGTTCGCGGTGAGCGAACGCCCGGGCTCCACGAGCACCCGTCCCGGGCCCCCCTCCAAAGCGGCTGCGATCGTCGCGAGGTAGTCCTCGACCGCGGGCGCGGGGGGCTGGCCGGCGAGATAGGGCACGCCGAGCCCGCCGCCGATGTCGAGGACGGGAAAGTCCCCGAGCGCGGCGAGCTGCGCGCAGGCCCGGCGAAAGGGCTCGAGCTCGAGCAGCTGCGATCCGATGTGCGCGTGCACCCCCTGCAGCGAGAGCCCGGCCGCCGAGCGCACACGCTCGAGCGCCTCCCCCGCGGCGTCCATCGAGAAGCCGAACTTCGAGTCGGCTTGACCCGTCGAGATCTTCTCGTGCGTCTCCCCCCTCACGTCGGGGTTGACGCGAACGAGCACGGGCTGGCCCTCCGCGCGGTCGCCGAGGGCGCCCTCGGCGACGAGTCTGCCGAGACGCTCGATCTCATCGAAGTTGTCGATCACGATCAGGCCCACGCGATGACGCAGCGCCATCCGCAGCTCCGCTTCGGACTTGGCGTTGCCGTGCATCACGATCCGCTCGGGGGCGAAGCCCGCGCCGAGCGCGAGGTGCAGCTCCCCACCCGAGGCCGCGTCGCACCAGAGCCCCTCCTGCGCGAAGAGGGCGAGCACGGCGGTGCATGGGAAGGCCTTCGAGGCGAACACGACGTGCATGTCGCGGTGGGACTCGCGCGCGGCCGCGATGAAGGCCTGGGCCCGCGCGCGCAGGTCCTCCTCGGAGACCACGTAGGCGGGCGTGCCGAACTCGCGCGCGAGCTCGAGCGCGTCGCAGCCGCCGACCTCGAGCACGCCGCGCTCGTTCAGGCGGCTGCCGAGGGGGAAGGCCGGTGAGAGCTCGGTGCCGGTTGCCATCGCGGCGTGATTATCGCGTGGCGCCCGCGCCGGCCGTCGGACGGTCGCGCTAAGCGGGGCTCAGCCGTAGCGACGCTGCCCCGCCGCGGCGGACGAGCAGCGCGAGCCAGGCCGCCCCGATCAGGACGAGCGCGACGCTCTCGAGCTGCGGCGCGGTGAGCCCGATCGCGACCTCGCTGTTGCGGCGGATGAACTCCACGAGGAAGCGCTCGAGGCCGCTGCCCACGAGGTAGAGCGCGAAGATCACGCCCGGGCGGACGCGGTCGCGCAGACGCCAGAGCCCGTAGGCGAGCAGGCACATCGTGACCGTCTCGTAGATCGGGGTGGGCAGCACGGTGACGCCCGGAGGGGTGGGCACGGTGCCGTGGGGGTAGGCCATCGATGTCGGCAGCGTCGAGCGGATGCCGTAGTCGCCGTCGCCGGAGACCTGGCAGCCGATGCGCCCGATCGCGTAACCGAGGGCGAGCGCGGTCGCGCACATGTCGAGCATCCGCAGTTCGAGCACCCCACGCCAGCGCATCCAGCCGATCACGCCGATCGCGCCGCCGATCGCGCCCCCGTACCAGACGAGCCCCGAGCCGGAGAAGATGTTGCCGATGATCGAGCCGTGCAGCGTGGAGGCGTTCTGGATCAGGTAGTACACGCGAGCGCCCACCACGCCGCCGATCAGCGCGGAGAAGGTGATCTCATAGGCCCAGTCGACGGGCCGATCCATCTCGCGCAGGCGCCGTGCGACGACCGCACCGCAGGCGAGGAAGCCGAGCGCGAAGGCCACACCGAAGGTCTTGATCGAGATGCCGAGCAGTTCGACTTCGGGCTTCATTGCTCTAGCGCGCGGGGGGCATCGGGGACGAGCTGCACTTTAGGGCAACCGAATCCACGTCTGCGAGAATCAACGCGATGGCGACGAGAACGGCGAACTTCGGCAAGGACACCGGCCTGCAGGCGCGCATGCTGCTCACGCTCTTCCTGCTCGGGCTGCTCTACGTGGTCTTCGTCGGCGCGCTCTTCGCGGCCGGCGCGGCCGCCGGCCTGATCGTCGTCGTGGCGGTCGTGCTGCTGCTCGTGCAGCTCTTCGCCTCGGACAAGATCGCGCTCGGGACGATGGGCGTGAAGGAGGTCACCGCGCAGCAGGAGCCCGAGCTGCACACGATCGTCGAACGGCTCTGCGTGCAGGCGGACCTGCCCAAGCCGAAAGTCTGCGTGATGGAGACCTCGATGCCCAACGCGTTCGCGATGGGGCGCTCGAAGAAGACGACCACGGTCTGCGCGACGCGGGGCATCCTCGAGATGCTCGACTCCGCGGAGCTCGAAGGTGTGATGGCGCACGAGCTCACCCATGTGATCAACCGCGACGTGATGGTGATGACGCTCGCGGGCTTCTTCGCCTCGCTCGCCTCCCTGATTCTCCAGTTCGCCTTCTTCTTCGGTGGCGGCTACGGCAACAGGGAAGAGGAGGAGGACATCTTCATCGTGATCGCTGTCTCCGCGGTGGTCTACGCGATCTCCTTCTTCCTGCTGCGCGCGCTCTCGCGCTACCGCGAGTTCGCCGCCGACCGTGGCTCCGCGATCCTCACCGGGCGTCCGAGCGCGCTCGCCTCGGCGCTGATCAAGATCAGCGGCACGATCGAGCGCGTTCCGCGTCAGGACCTGCGCGCCGCCGAAGGGATGAGCGCCTTCTTCATCATCCCCGCGCGCGCGAAGAACTCGCTCTTCAACCTGTTCGCCGACCACCCTCCGCTCGAGCAGCGCCTCGCCGCGCTGCAGCGGTTCGAGGCGCAGCTGCAGGGCACGGCCTGAGCGGTGGGCCTGCGCGACATCCTCACCGGCCGTCGCGAGGTCAAGGGTCCCGCGCCCGACCGCCTGTTCGCGATCACCACCGCCTACATCACGCTCCAGAGCGAGCACGGGATCGCGCCTGCGGGGAAGGCCGCGATCGTCTTCCAGGCGCTCGCCACGAGCGAGTTCGAAGCGACGCTGAAGGACATGGAAGAAGTGGTCACGGCCACGGGCGGCGACAGCGGCACGACGGTGGCCACGGAGAACGACAGCTATGGCTACCGCTGGATGGTGCTGAGCAACCCCGCCGGTACGCCGAGCGTGGAAGACCTCGCGGTGGGCATCAACGCCGTGTCGAGCGCGATCGAGACAGCGGGTCACGGCGAGCGGTTGCTCTGCGCGGTCTTCGCCTTCGCCGACCAGAACAACAAGCGGATCTACTTCATCTACAACTACAAGCGCGGCTACTGGTACCCCTTCGTCCCCGCCGCGGGGGGCTCCGAGCAGGAACGTTCGACCGAACGAGAGCTCCAGATCAAGGCGCAGATCGGCGAGGAACTCCCCATCGAGCCCGAGATCGAGCGCTGGTTCCCGCTGTGGGGGATCCCGATCTGAGGCGACGAGCGGCGCCGAGCGGTCCACGCCGCGGGCCGCGGCCAGGCGACCGGCCGACCTGGCTTTAGTCCGGGATCAGGCCCTCGCCCGTGAAGTCGGCTGCGGCCTCTTTGAGTGTGGTGTCGCTCGGGGGCAGGATCACGTCGGAGGCATCGAGCTCGTCATCGGGAACCGGCGTCCCCGCACTGCGCACGTAGTCGAGCAGCGCGCCGAACGCGGGGACGTATGCGGCCTCGTCGCAGGCCTCGACGGCGGCGATGACTGGGCGCTCCAGCTCGTTGAGCCGGTCGGACTCCGAGTCGGCGAGGGTGAACTGCCCCTCGCCGGAGATGCGGACGATCATGCCTGGCCGCTCTCGCCGGCGGGAGCGCTCTCGCCCGCGGAGATCTGGGCGGCGGTGCCCTCTGCGGGCGCGGCGCCCGAACCGAGTTCGGCCTTCATCTTCTCGAGCTCGCTGTCCACGGCGGGCTGACTGGAGAGCTGCTTGAGCTGGCGGTCGATGTCGTCTTCGCCGGAGCCCAGCTGGGTGACGTCGTCGAAGGTCCCGGCGGCTTCGAGCTCCTGCACGGCGTCCGCCCGCGCGCGCATGTTTTCGGTCTTGTCGACGGCGCGCTGCATGGCGAGCCCCACATCGGCCATCTGCTCCCCCACGCCGGTGGCGGCCTCGGAGATGCGGACCTGCGCCTCGGCGGCGGAGTACTGCGCCTTGATGACCTCCTTCTTCGTGCGGAAGGCTTCGATCTTGGCGCGCAGTTTCTGCTCGGAGTCGGTGAGCTTCTGCTGCTGGGCTTCGAGTTCTGTGACCTGAGTGTCGAGACCCTGCAGCTCTGTCTGCGCGACGTTCTTGCGTTCGAGCGCGGCGCGGGCGAGGTCCTCCTGGCCGGCGGAGAGAGCCTGTCGCGCCTGCGTGTCGAGCTTCACGACGCTCTGCTGAAGGGTGCTCTCCTGCATCTGCAGCCGCTTCTTGGCCGTGACGACGTCGGCGATCCCCTTCTTCACGTTCTGAAGCTGTTCGACCTGCTTCTGGTAGCTGTAGTCGAGCGTCTCCGCGGGGTCTTCGGCGCGGTCGAGCAGCTTCGAGACCTTCGCCTTCACGACGGTAGACATGCGCCCGGTCAGGCCGGCCATCCGATCCTCCTATGCGGTTGCATCTGAGCGGCCGGCCCGGGGGGCCCGGCCCACGGCCTCAAGCGTAGCCGACGCGGCCTAGAGGCCGAGCGGGTGCCGGACGCGGTAGCCCTGGTTTTCCGTGCGCAGCGGGCGCCAGCGCGGACCCTGCTGGTCGGAGGGGTCATCCGCCGCGCTCGTGTCCAGGCGCAGCCCCGCGATCGTCATGTAGGCGTGGCCGGGGTTGGAGAAGATCGCAACCCAGCGGCCCGCACCGTGCGAGCCCCACGATTCGAATTCCGAGGAGTCCTCGGGCGTGGTGAGCAGGCCCGCGCCGTGCAGCGCGAAGGAGACGGTGCCCGAGCAGTCGTAGCCGCGCGAGGTGAACGAGCCGTGGCCGCCACCGAAGATGTAGGGCAGGCCGATCACCTCGTTGCCCGCCCAGATCATCTGCTGGACCGCCGCCGGAGCATTCATCGGCGCTGCCGCGAGACCGCTCACGAAGCGCGCGTTGTTGCCGGGGACGAGCAGCTCGGGGCGGGTGACCGGGCCGGTGGCCGATGTCATCCCGTCGCCCTGCATCAGTTCGGTGGGGATCAGCGAGGAGGTTTCCGCGGGTGCGCTGATCGCGGCCGGGGCGGCGCCGCCGGTGGCGCTTGCCGCGCTGCCCGTCGTCGTGCTCGTCGGGGCGGAGACGCCGTTGGCGAAGGGGAGCACTTCGCCGGTCGCGGTCTTGACGTAGACGGGACCCTTGTAGGCCACACTGCGCGAGCGCGCGGTGACAGGAAAGAGATGGACCTTCGGCGCGCTCGGAGCGGCGGTGGGGGCGGCGGCTTCGGGGGTCGCGGAGGAGCCGCCTGTGTTCGCCGCGAGGGCGGCGGGTGCGCTGGAGCCGATCACGATCAGGCTGCAGAACAACGCGCTTACGGAACGTACCTGCAAAACACAAACCTCTTTCGTCGGCCTGCGGGGTTAGCTGACGGGCTAGCGCTGAAAGAGCCTGCGCTTCCTGCGGATCAACCGCAGGATTCGCCCCAACAACATGGGTCCCCCGTTCCCTGGCTCCGTGCCAGGGACTCGGCGTTCGGCGGCAAACTAGCAAACTGCAATGACGCATGCAGTTCCTGCCGCTCTCGGAATCTGATTTTTCCCGCAAATCGCGGCTTTCCGACCTCCCCGGTAGTGTGCGCCCGCGGATGGGATTCAGGCGAGCTTCTACGCGCAGCGCGATTCTCCTGCTTCTCGCGGCGACGGTTCTGGCGGGCTGCGGGAAGACCGGCGGGGAAACCACCCAGGGCGGTGGGCCGCTGCGCAAGCTCGCCCCGGTCGCCAAGGAGGGCGCGGTCAGCGTGACCACCCGGAACACCACGCGGGTCGGAGGCGCGGACGCGGTCGTCGACGCCGCCTCGGTCGCGCGCGTGGTCTACCCGGGCCTGACGAGCGCGTCCCGCCCGCAGGCGGTGGTGATCGTCGACGAGCAGAGCTGGCCCGCCGCGCTCGCCGCATCCTCACTCTCGGCCGCGCCGTTGAATGCGCCGATCCTCTACGCCGAAGGCGAAACGCTGCCCGCGGTCACCCTCGAAGCGCTCGAAGCGATGCGCCCTTCGGGAGCCGGGACGATCGGCGCACAGGTCATCGAGATCGGCACTCGCGCCAAGCTCCCGGCGCGCTATGCGGTGCGCAACATCCCCGTCGGCGAAGCCGCCGCGACCTCCGTCGAGATAGAGCGGCTGCTCGCGCAGTCCGAGGGCGCGAAGCCCACGACCGCGCTGGTGCTCGGGATCCCCGGCGAGCACCCCTCGCAGATGCCCGCCGCGGGGCTCGCGTCGGAGAGCGGATCGCCGATCATGCTCACGGGGACGACGAGCCTCGCGCCGGCGACCGCGGCCGCGCTCCGCACGCTCGGCCACCCCTCGATCTACGTGATGAACGGAGCGAGCCTGGGCAAAGCGGTGCTCGGCGCGCTCGCCCGGTTGGGGCGCGTGACGCAGATACCCGAAGGCGAAGGCGAAGGTCTCTCTCCCGTTTCGCGGGCGATCGCGGCCGCGCGTTTCACCGACGGAGTGTTCGGATGGGGCGTGAAAGATCCGGGCCACGGCCTCGTCTTCGCGAGCGCGAGCCGCCCGCTCGACGCCCCCGCCGCGGCGCTGCTCTCGGCGACGGGCGAGTACGGCCCGCTGCTGCTGCTGCAGTCCCCGGGCACGCTGGAGCCCGCGCTGGCGGCCTACCTCGGCGACATCCAGCCCGCCTACACCTCGGCGCCCGAATTCCGGCCCGTGCGCGGGGTCTACAATCACGGCTGGCTGATCGGCGACGAACACGCGGTGTCCCTCGCGACGCAGGCGGAAATCGACTCGCTGCTTGAGATCAGCCCGCGCAAGACGAGCGCCGGCGAAGAATCCGCGGCGCAGGCCGAATAGCGAAAGGACCGCATTGAGCCAGGCCGAGGATCCCCGCCGCGTGCTCCGCAAGGAGGCCGCCGAAGACGTGACCGTCGAGGACGTGCGCCAGCTGATGGGCGCGTCCACCCCGCATTTCGCGCTCCAGCTGCGCAACCGCATCGCGAAGCTGATCGCGGGGCTGCCCGAGGGTCATCCCGCGCGCAGCGAAGGCGAGCGCGAGATCGCACGGCTCGAACGTCTCGGCTTGGAAGGTGAGAATCGCGGCGAGGGCGCGGCCGAGGGCGAGCGCCCCCTCCCCTCGCTCAACCTCGCGCCCGAGGCCTAGCGGCGCCCGAGCGCGAAGACCCGCTGCCGTCGCGCGTCTTCGAAGCGCGCTCGCAGGAAGCGGAAGATCACCCAGAAGACGGGGATGTCGATCAGCAGCGGCGCGATCACGAGCAGATCGCGGCTCCCGCCGAGGGCATAGAGCCCGAGCGCGATCGTGCCGTGCAACGCGGCGGTGGGCACCGCGGCGAGGAGCGAGGAATGCGAGCGGTAGCCCGTGCGGTGCTCCCGGATCGTGAACTCGAGCGTGCCGAGCAGCACGGCCCCGAGTCCCGCGAAGAGCAGCGCGGGGTCCTTGCTCGCCGCGCCCACGATCGTGCCCACCGCGCCGACGAGGATCAGCAGCTCGGAGAAGGGCCAGGGGTGCCAGGGCGCCTCGGGACGCTCGCCCACGCCGCCCGGGTCGCGCTGCACCCCGCGCTCGATCGGCGCGCGCTGCGCGGCTCGCGGGCGAGGGGCTCTCGCGACGGCGGGTGCCTTCGGGGCCTCGGTCGCGGCCGCGCTCCTACCCGCCCCGAGAGCCGCTGCGCTCTCTGCGGTGCCGCTGCGGCGCTTTCGCGTCCTGCCGCGCCTGCCTGCGTTGCGCTTGGGCATCGCTCAGGCCCAGGCCCGGGGTTCGCCGCAGGACATCGCCGTCGATCGTAGCGCCTATGCTGGCCCGGATGTCACTGCACACAGGCGCAGAAGGGGCTGTGACGAGCGGTATCCCGGAGAGCGGGCTACCGGGCCCCTTCCCCGTCGGTCGCTATGCCGCGCGGCTGCGCGAGCAGTTGCGCTCCTTCACCCACGTGCAGCTGCTCGGCGAGCTCGTGAACCTGCGCACGGCGCGCACGAAGGTCTACTTCGAACTGCGCGACGCCTCCGGGGCGATCCCCTGCGCGGTCTGGCGCAACGACTGGGAGAAGCTCCTCGCGACGAGCGGCCAGGCACCCGCGGAGGGCATGCAGGTGGTCGTCGCAGGGGGTTGCGACTACTACACGGGAAGCGCCACGTCCTCGCCCTCCTTCTCGTTCAACGTGACCGATCTGCGCATCGCGGGCGAGGGCGACCTGCTCGCGCAGATCGACCGTCTGCGCAAGCAGCTCGATGCGGAGGGGTTGCTCGAGCGCCAGAAGCTCCTCGCCCGCACGGCGCTGCCCGCGACGATCGGGATCGTGACCGGGGAGTCGGGAAAGGCCCGCGATGACCTGCTCGCCGCGCTTGCGCGGCGCGGGTGGGCGGGGCGGGTGGTCTGGGCCTTCGCGCCCGTGCAGGACCGCCACGCAGCCCCGGCGATCACGCGAGCGCTCGGCGACCTCGCCGCCCTGCCGGAGGTCGAGGTGGTGATCGTCGCGCGCGGCGGGGGCTCGCTCGCGGACCTGCTCTGCTTCTGCGACGAGACGCTCTGCCGGACGGTCGCGCTGCTCGCCGTACCCGTGATCGCGTCGGTCGGCCACCACACCGACCGCACGTTGCTCGACGACGTGGCGGCGGCGAGCTGCTCCACACCCACGCACGCCGCGGAGGCTGCCGTGCTGATCGACTGCGCTCGCGCACGCCGCGAGCAGCTCGCCGCAGCCGCCCGCCTGGCCGAGCACGGCCGCAGAGCGCTCTCGGTGCGCACGAGCCAGGCGCAGTCCGCGCGCCGCCTGCGCGAGCACGGCAGGCGCGCGGTGCTCGAGCGCGCGCGGCGCCTCGCTCTGCTCTCGCGCGCTCCCGCCGCACACCTGGAGCGCCAGCGCACACGCCTGCATCAGCAGCTCCGCGAGATCCGCGCGGGCTCGCGGCGACGCGTGGCGAGCGAGTCCGCGGTGACCGCGACGCGCGCGCTCGTGATCGCGCGCAAGGGCAGCTCCACGTTGCGCGAATGCCGCGAGCGGCGCCCGCGCGAGCTGGAGCGGCTCGCACTCGCACTCGGCGGCCACGACCCACAGCGCACGCTCGAGCGCGGCTACGTGCTCGCGAGCTCCGCGGACGGCACCCCGCTCTCCGGCAGCGCAGCGGCCAGAGCGGCGGGAGAGCTCTCGCTGCGCTTCGCGGACGGCGAGCTGCACGCACGGGTGCAGGAGCGATGAGCTCCGAGCAGCCCGGCGAGCGGCTGAGCTACGAGCAGGCCGCGGGGCGGGTCGAAGAGATCATCCGGCGCTTGGACTCGGGCGAGGCGAGCCTGCAGGAGACGCTCGCGCTCGTCGCCGAGGGCAAGCGTCTGATCGAGCAGTGCGCGAGCGAGCTCGCCGCGGTGGGCGACGCCCTCGAGGAGCTGAAGCTCGACGAGCTCGTGGCCCGACTGGAGCAGGAGGCGGGCGCGTGAGCACATGGGATCTGCTCGCGGGCCTGGAGCTGCGGATCGAGGATTACGTGCTGGAGGGGCTCCAGGAGGCGGTCTCGAGCGACTTCCTGCGCAAGAGCACGTTGATCCGACTGCGCGGCGAGGCGCAGGAGGGTGTGGGCGAGGACGTCACCTACGACAACGTCGACCAGGAGCTCCTGCAGGCCGCGGGGCCGACGCTGCCGCTTGCGGGCAGCTACACGGTCGAGAGCTTCTGCGAGCACCTGCGCGGGCTCGAGCTCTTCCCCGAGCCGCCCCAGCGTGAGGTCTCCGCGCGCTACCGCGCATGGGCGTATGAGTCCGCCGCGCTCGATCTCGCGCTCGCGCAGGCGGGCGAGTCGCTGCACTCCGCGCTCGGGCGCAGCCCTGAGCCGGTGCGCTTCGTCGTCTCGCTGCGGCTCGGCGAGCCCGCCTCGATCGAGCCCCTGCGCGCCCGCCTGGACCCCTATCCGGGACTCCGCTTCAAGCTCGACCCGACCTCCTCGTGGACCGAGGAGCTGATCGCCGAGCTCGTCGCGACGAAGGCGGTCGACTCCGTGGACTTCAAGGGCCTCTACACCGGCACGGTCGTCGACCAGCCCGCTGACCCCGTGCTCTACGAGCGCGTGGTCACGGCCTTCCCCGAGGCCTGGATCGAGGATCCGAAGCTCACACCGGAGATCGACACGCTGCTCGCCGCGCACCGCGCGCGCTTCTCCTGGGACGCGCCGATCCACTCGATCGAGGACATCGAGGCACTCCCCTACCCGCCGAAGATGGTGAACATCAAGCCCTCGCGCCTGGGCGGGCTCAGGAACCTGCTCGAGGCCTACGACTACTGCGCCGAGCGCGGGATCGGCAACTACGGTGGCGGTCAGTTCGAGCTCGGTGTGGGCCGCGCGCAGAACCAGTACCTCGCCTCGCTGTTCCACGCCGACGCCCCCAACGACGTCGCGCCTACTGGCTTCAACCTGCCCCAGATCCCCGCCGGCCTGCCCTCGAGCCCGATCGCTCCGGCACCTGGCGCGACCGGCTTCCGCTGGGGCTGAGCCTCCGGGCGCGCGGGCGCAGAACAGCCCCAGCGCAACTTCCGTGCCGCCTGAGCGTTTGCAGGCGCAGAGCCGGTAACGTCGGTTCGAGCCGTCGGGAGAGGCTCAGTCCGCCCACGGCGCAGCAACTCACCTCGGCACGAAAGGGTCTCAGTGATTCCGGCGAGCAGAGGCGCCGCAGATCGTCGACACACCGCGCTCGGCATCGCGCTGCTCGCGGCGCTGCTCTGCGCGCTCTCACCCTCGCTCGCGCGGGCGGCGAACATCGGAGGGACCTCCGCGGGGGGCAGCACGACGACCACGAGCACGACGGGCTCCGGGGCGCACGTGACGAGCGTGCGGATCACGAGCGTGGCCTGCACGCCGAGCCCGCATTGCAGCGCGAACCCGCACCAGGTCTCCACGCACGGCACGCTTGCGCTGAAGGGGATCGGGCTGGCGCCCGGGATGGTGGTGGGCTTCCCGAAGAAGCCCGGCGCGCGCGTGACGAGCTCCTCGCCCCAGGCGCGTCTGCGCAACAGCTCGCTCGGCCTGATCGCAACAGTGCCGAAGGCGGCGCACTCGGGCCACCTGATGATCCTTCTGAGCCACGGGCGCTACACGAGCTCCTACGGCCCGATCTACGTCTACACGCACTCTCTGCATCCCCCCGTCCCGAAGGTGACCTCGCCCACGATCGCGGGCGGCGTCGGGGCGGGGGCGCTCGAAGGCCAGGGTATGTGGATCTGGTACGTGAGCAAGTCCAGCGGCGGGACCGTGGCGGGGATCGTCGCCCAGGCTCACAACGCCGACGTGACCACGGTCTTCGTGAAGAGCTCCGACGGCTCGAGCAACTACTGGAGCCAGTTCTCGCCGCAGTTCGTGGCCGAACTCCACGCAGCGGGTCTGAAGGTCTGCGCATGGCAGTACGTCTACGGCTCGAACCCCGCGGGCGAGGCCGCGCTGGGGGCTCAGGCGGTCGCGAACGGAGCGGACTGCCTGGTGATCGACGCGGAGGCGGAGTACGAAGGCAAATACGCCGCCGCTCAGACCTACATCGCGGATCTCCGCGCGAAGGTGGGCGCGGCCTACCCGCTCGCCCTCGCCTCCTTCCCTTACGTGTCCTACCACGGCACCTTCCCCTACTCCGTCTTCCTCGGACCGGGGGGCGCGCAGTTCAACGCGCCGCAGATGTACTGGAAGGACATCGGCACCTCGGTCGACACGGTCTACGCGAACACCTACATCGCGAACCGCATCTACCAGCGGCCGATCTTCCCGCTCGGGCAGACCTACGGCGGCGTCTCCTCAGCGGACCTGCTCCGCTTCCGCGAGGAGGCCGTGGCCTACGGAGCGGCGGGCTCATCCTTCTGGGACTGGCAGGAAACCACTGAAAAGGGCTGGCAGACGCTCGCCGAACCGATCTCGCCGCTGACGAGCGTGACCCCGAACACGAGCTACCCCGAACTCTCCAAAGGGAGCAAGGGGGATCAGGTGCTCTGGCTCCAGGAGCACCTCGCCACGGCCGAGCCGAGCCAGGAAACCACCGGCACCTTCGGCAGCCAGACGACAGAAAACCTCGAGGCCTTCCAGAGCTCGCAGCGGATCGAACCAACCGGCGTGGCGACCGCGCAGACGTGGGCGGCGTTGCTCTCCCTCTCCACCGTCCCCGTGAACTGGACGGGGAAGGGCCCGAGCGCCTAGCCCGCGCTCACGCCCGAGCAGCGAGAGCACCGTCGAGAACTTGGCTCAGGTAGGTCGACCGCGCTCCCGGCGCGCCGGCGCCGGGAGCGGCAATCACACCGGTGGAGCTCTCAGACCCGCTGAATCAGCGTGGCGGTGCCGAGCCCGCCGCCGCAGCACATCGTGACGAAGCCGATCTCCTTGTCGGAGCGCTCGAGCTCGTGCAGCAACGTCGTGATCAGACGCGCGCCGGTCGAGCCGAGCGGGTGACCGAGGGCCATCGCGCCGCCGTTGACGTTCACGCGGTCCATGTCGGGTTCGAGCTCGCGGCGCCAGGCGGCGACGACGGGGGCGAAAGCCTCGTTGACCTCGATCAGATCGATGTCGTTGATCGACATCGAGTTGCGCTCGAGGATCTTGCGCGTGGCTGGAATCGGTCCCTCGAGCATTTTCACGGGATCGCAGCCGACCGTGGTCTGGTCGACGATCCGGGCGCGAGCCTTCAGGCCGAGAGCCTTCGCCTTCTCGCCGCTCATCAGCAGCACCGCGGCCGCCCCGTCGGAGATCTGCGAAGCGTTGCCCGCGGTGATCTTGCCGTCGGGCTTGAAGGCGGGCTTGAGCTGGGAGAGCGACTCGAGGTTCGTTTCGGGCCTGATCCCCTGGTCGGTCACGAGCGTCTGCCCATCCACCACCATCGGGACGATCTCGCGCTCGAAGCGGCCCTCCTCGGTGGCCTGGTGGGCGAGCGCGTGCGAGCGCACCGCCAGCTCGTCGAGCTCCGAGCGGGAGATCTCCCACTGGTCGGCGATCATCTCCGCGCCGAGGCCCTGGCCGACGATGTTGTGCTTGGCCATCAGCTCCGGGGTGAAGGCGTAGCCGAAGTCCTCCTGCGTTTTCATGCCCGCGGCGAAGGGCAGATGACCCATGTGCTCCACGCCCGAGCCGATCATCGCGTCGTGAACGCCCGCCGCGATCAGCGCGGCGGAGAAGTTCACGGCCTGCTGAGCGGAGCCGCACTGGCGATCGACGGTGGTCCCGGGCGCCTCGATCGGCAATCCGGCCTCCAGCCAGGCGTTGCGAGCGATGTTGAAGCCCTGCTCGCCGAACTGCTGGACACAACCCGCGATCACGTCCTCGACCTCGCTCGCATCCACCCCCGCGCGCTCGATCACCTCCGTGTAGCACGTGGCGAGAAGCTTGTTCGGGTGCGTGTCCTTGTAGTAGCCCTTCTCCTTGTGGCCGCGCCCGATCGGCGTGCGAACCGCCTCCACGATCACGACTTCCCGGCCCTCTGCTTGCCTCATCTGTGCAGTCCTCTCAGGTCTGTGTTTCGGCGGCTCGGCGGATGCGAGCTCGCGTGCGTCGGGGCCGGACGGGCGCGTCTGGCAAGATGCGCCCGGCCCAGCACGGAGCGCCGGGCCGGCCAACGATTCCCTTCAGCGCGTACTGTACCGCCTGCCCGGGGAGGGCTGGCTGCGCAGCCAGGGACGAACCCACCCACCCCGCGAGGACGACCCAAAGGAGCGATGTGCCACGACGTCTGGCGGTAGCGGGAAGCGGTGCGATCGCGTGCGGGCTCGCCTCGACAGCGGCCCATCACGGCCCGGTGCTGCTCCTCGCCCGGTCTGAGAGCTCAGCCGACCGCGCCCGCGCGACGGTGGAGAAGACGCTCGAGCGGCTCGGGGCCGAGGTCGACCCGGAGCACGTCGAAATCGTGACCGATCCCGAGGCGCTCGCCGAGGCGACGTTCTGCGTCGAGGCGGTGGTGGAGGATCACGATGTGAAGGCCGGTCTGCTCGGAGAGCTCGACTCGATCGTCGGCGAGGACACGATCCTCGCTTCGACCACCTCCTCGCTCTCGGTCGCCGCGCTCGCCGCGGCCAGCGGCCGGCCCGATCGTTTCCTCGGCCTTCACGTGTTCAACCCGGTGACGAGGATGAAGCTCGTCGAGCTCGTCTTCCCCGAGCAGGCGAGCGAGGACACGCGCCGCCGCGCCAACGAGCTCTGCGAGAAATTCGAGAAGACCCCGGTCGAGGTCCCGGACATTCCGGGCTTCGTCGTCAACCGCCTGCTCTTCCCCTATCTCTTCAGCGCTGTTCGGCTGCTCGAAGACACAGGCATGGACGCGGGGGACGTGGACACCTGCATGAAGCTCGGCGCGGGTCACCCGATGGGGCCGCTCGCGCTGCTCGACCTCGTGGGGCTCGACGTCTCCGCGGCGATCGGCGAGACGATCGGCGAGCCCGTGCCCGCGAGGGTCAGCGAGCTGATCGCGGAGGGTGCGTTGGGCCGCAAGACGGGCCGCGGGCTGCACAGCTACTGAAGATTTATCCGCGCTGAATCACCTTTTAGGTCGCCTTCATCCCCGTGGAGATACTTGTCCATGCGACGTCAAAGTCGCAACGCACACCCGCCTCCTCCCAGTGCGCACGATCCGGTCCGCTCCCCCCGCGGGCCGGACGTGTTTAAGGGGTCGCTAGGACTCCTCGTCGCGCTCGCCGCGCCGCGGGACCGAGCGCCGCTCGCGGATCCGTACGGACTCGATGCGGTTGTCGCGCACCGACTCCACGCGGATCGAGTAGCCGTCCGCGCTGACCGTGTCCCCCCGGCGAGGCAGGCGGCCGAGCGCGGCGAAGACGAATCCGCCCACGGAGTTGTAGGCGTCGCTGTCCGCGGGCAGGTCGAGGCCGTAGTCGGCCAGATCGGTGACCGCCACGTGGCCGCGCACGAACCAGTCCCCGTTCGCAAGGCGCCGGACCTCGCCCGCAGTGGGGTCGGTCTCGTCGGCGATCTCGCCCACGACCTCCTCGATGATGTCCTCGACGGTCACCACCCCGACGACGCGTCCGTACTCGTCCACGACGACGGCCATCGAGGTGCGGCCGCGTTGCAGGTCCGCGAGCAGGTCGTCGAGCGGCTTGGTCTCGGGCACGATCAGGGCGTCGTGCACCACGGGTGCGACGGGGGCCTGCGGGCCCGCATCCATCAGCTGCCCGGCGAGCTCTGAGACGTGGACGAGGCCCTTCACGCGGTCGCGGTCTTCGTTCTCGGTGACGACGAGCCGCGTGTGGCCACTCGAGACGCAGAGCTTGAGCGCGGTTTCGACGTCCTGTGAGGCATCGAGCGTTACGACCGCGGGGATCGGCGTCATCACCTGGCGTGCTTCCTGTTCGTGCAGATGGAAGACACCCGTGAGCATCCCCGCCTCGCCCGGGTCGATGTGCCCCCCCTGGTAGGACTCCGCGATCAGCCGCTTGAGCTCATCGGAGGTACCGCCCGCGCGCTCGGCGCTCATGTCCACCCCGAGGATCGCGAGCAGGCGGTTGGAGACCACCGTGAGGACGACGATCAGCGGGTGGAAGATCACGCTGAACATCTGCAGCGGAGGAGCCACGCGCCGGGCGACCGCCTCGGCGCGGTCGATCGCGTAGAACTTCGGCACCATCTCGCCGCCGACGAGCTGCACCGAGGCGATCACGGCGAAGGCGAGGACCGCGAGGATCGCCGCGGCCACGCCGTGGTTCCAGGTCGAGCCGAGCGCGCCTTTGAGAATGTCCGCGAGCGCGGGCTCGCCGAGCGCGCCGATCGCGATCGAGGTGATCGTCACGCCGATCTGGACCGCAGAGATGTACTCGTTCACCTCCGCGAGCTGCGAGAGCGCCAGCGCGGCGCCTTTCGCGCCTTCGTCGCGCATCACCTCCAGGCGTGCGCGCCGGGAGCGCACGAGGGCGTACTCCGCGATCACGAAGAACGCGTTGATCGCGACGAGGATCGCCGCGATGATCAGCTTCAGCCCGTTCACGCGCTGGCCGCGGCCCCCGCGAGCGGCACGAGCGTCACGCCTGTGCCCCGTCCGGCGCGAGCTCTGCGCAGTCGGACCGGCGGGGCCACGCTACTTCGAGGAAGTTCTTCGTCGTCGGTCATTGAGCTCGTCAGCGGCTCAACCGTAGCAAGGCCCACCGGCGGAAGCCCGGCGCGCTGGAGGACGCTCAGGCGAGCTCGCCGATGCGTGCGGCAAGCGCGAAGTCGGCCGAGGTGAGACCGCCCTCCGAGTGCGTGGAGAGCGTCAGGCGAACCTTGTTCCAGCCGTGGAGCAGGATGTCAGGGTGATGGTCGGCCGCCTCCGCGGCCTCACCCACACGGTTCACGAAGCTCAGCGCCGCGGCGAAATCGGCAAGCTTCCACTCTCGCGCGATCGCCTCCGAGTCGCCGCTGTGGGCCCGCTCCCAACCCTCGACGCCCGCCAGCGCCTGCTCGATCTCCGCCTCGCTCATCCTCGCCATCGAGGCGAGCTTACCCCGGATCGAAGCGCCCCACCCGGCGCCTGCCGCACCCGCCGGCCGAGGGGCACGCGCCGCTCTACGTAAAGTCAGGGGATGCGCATCGTGAGCCTCGTCCCGCACGCCACCGAGCTGCTCTTCGCGCTCGGGCTCGCCGAGGAGGTCGTCGCGGTCACGCACGAGTGCGACTACCCCCCGGGGGCGACCGAGCTGCCGCAGGTGACCCGAGACGCGCTCCCCGCCGGGCTCAGCTCGGGCGAGATCGACGCCGCGGTACGGGAGCGAACGCTCGCGGGCGAATCGATCTACGAGCTCGACGAGAAGCTGCTCGCCGAGCTCGAGCCCGAGCTGATCGTGACCCAGGCGCTCTGCCCCGTGTGCGCGGTCTCCTACGAGGACGTCGCCGCGATCGCCGCGAAGCTCCCCGGCGCGCCGCGGGTGATCTCCCTCGACCCGAAGACGCTCGGGGAAACGCTCGGCGACGTGCGCACGCTCGCCGAGGCGACCGGGCGCCGCCGCGAGGGCGTGGAGCTGATCGCACGGACCGCCGGGCGGATCGACCGTGTGCGGCTCGCCGTTCGGGGCCGCCGTCCGCTGCGCGTGGCCGCCCTGGAGTGGCTCGACCCCGTGTTCGTCGCGGGTCACTGGACGCCACAGCTGATCGAGATCGCGGGCGGCGAAGACGTGCTCGGCCTGCCCGGCGAGCCCTCCGAGGCGGTGAGCTGGGAGCGCGTCGCCGAAGCGAGCCCGGAGGTCGTGATCGCGATCCCCTGCGGCTACGACGCCGCGCGCTCCTACGAGGAGGCGCTCGCGCACGCGGAGCCGCTGCGCGCGCTCGGCGCCTCGCGGGTCTTCGCGCTCAACGCCTCGGCCTACTTCTCGCGGCCCGGTCCAAGGCTCGTGGAGGGCCTCGAGCTGCTCGCAACCCTGCTCCACCCCGGCCGCCTCGAGAACGTCGAGCCTCCCGCTGGGCAGGCGATCGAGCTCGCGCCCGTCTAGGCGCGCTCGCGCGGCGCGTGGGGGGGTGAGGCGCACGCACTCAAAAGAGACCCGCGCCCGGACATTGGACGCAATCGGGCCCGGACCTGTGTGCTCACCCGCCGGTGGGAGCGGGCGAGAAGAGCGCGGGCGCGACCGAGCCCGGTTCTTCGCTCCCCTTCGCGGTCGCGATCGAAGCGGCGATCGCGGCGGCGGCGATCAGCGCGCACCCCGCGAGAGCGAGGGCGCGCAGGCGACGGCGATCTCCCAGCTGCAGCAGGGTGGCGGCGAGCGCACCGCCGATCAGCCCACCTACGTGACCTCCCCAGGAGATGCCGGGGAGCGTGAAGCTGATCACGAGGTTGATCAGGATCAGCCCGCCCACGCCGCTCTGCATCACGGGGATCTGGCGCGCGCGCATCTCCACCGCGGCCGCGCCCATGATCCCGAAGACCGCCCCGGAAGCACCGACGGTGGGGCTGTGCGGGGTGACGAGCAGCGCGCCGAGTGAGCCTGTGAGCAGCGAGACCCCGTAGAGCACGCCGAAGCGCAGCGAGCCGATCGCGGGCTCGATCATCCGCCCGAGGATGTAGAGCACGTACATGTTGAAGCCGATGTGGATCAGGTTCTCGTGCAGGAACCCGCTCGTGACGAGCCTCCACCACTGCCCGTGGGCGACGCCGAGCCCGGGGACGCCCCTCACGCTCCCGAACAGCGCGCCTTCTTCGTAGACGGAGCTGCTCGGCGATCCGTTGATCGAGACGTTCCCCTCGGCGATGAACGCGACGACGTTGATCGCGATCAACGCGTAGGTCACACGTGGCAGGGCGGCGACGTCGCGCAGCCGCTTGACGGCGGTGCGCTGACGCGAGCACTCGGGGCAGCGCATCCCCACGGGGGTGCTCGTCATGCAGTCGGGGCAGATCGGCCGCCCGCAGTTCGAGCAGGAGACGCCGGTCTCGCGGGAGGGGTGCCTGTAGCAGGTGGCCATTGCGGGGAGGGTGAGCGTAGCTCGGAGAGGTGCGGCCCCCCGAGCGGGCAAGGGTTCGAGCGCTCAGCGCTCGCCGAGCAGCTTCCGCGTCTCTCGCTCGATGTCCTCGATCGCGCGCTCCGCAGCGTCGCGCAGCCCCCTCAGGTTGGGCTGCGTGGAGGGGGTGCGCCGCCGCGCACGGAGCACCACGAGCGCCGCGCCCGCGGCGCCACCCGCGACGAGCGCGGCGGCAGGCCGTGCCCAGTTGCGGGGGTCGCGCATCGAAGAGAGCTCCCAGGCCTCCAGCTCGTCGGCGGCCATCTCGGTGATGCTCGTGAGGGTGCTCTCGAGCCGCTCGACGAGATCGGCGGGGGGCTCGACGGGGGCGAGCGCTTCGCGCAGCAGCCCCTCGAAGTTCGTCATCGCCTCACTCATCCTCCGGCGCCCCGTTCTTGGATTTCGCAGGGCTGCTTCCGTCGCGCTCGCCCACGATCTCCTCGAGCTGTCGGATCGCGCGGTGGATCAGAACCTTCGTCGCTCCATCGGAGCGACCAAGCGCGCGCGCGATCTCGCGGTTGTCCATCCCCAGCGCAAAGCGCATGATCAGGGCCTCGCGCCGGTCGTCGGGGAGCATCCCCACGCCGTCGAGCACTCGGCTGAGCTCGTCGCGTCCCTCGACCAGCTGCTCGGTCGTGTGCGGCGCGGTGATCGTCGTGGTCTCGTCGATCGGCGAGGCGGGCTTGCGCGAGCGGTCGCGGTAGAGGTTCGCGGCGAGGTTGTGGGCGATGCGGATCAGCCAGGGACGCAGCGGGCGACCGTCGGATTCGCGCTGCGCACGCTCGAAGTGCCGGTAGGCCTGCAGGAAGGTCTGCTCGGTGAGGTCCTCCGCATCGTGATGGTTGCCGATGCGGTAGTAGGCGTAGCTGTAGACGTCGCGCAGATGCGCTCGGTAGAGATCGGAGAACTCCGCGTCGAGCTGCGCCTTTGTCTTCTCGCTGACGTGCTCGGCCACTCATTGCACCCTACCCCGTGCCGGCGCCCGGCTAGGCCGCGCGAGAGATCTCTCGTGGCGGCGTCTCGCCCGAGCTCACGGCACGCTGCTCGACGGCCCCACCGAGCCACTCCCACTGCAGTCGCACGCAGGCCCAGATCCGTTCGGTGACCGCACCCGCGAGCGCGGGAGAGCAGCTCTCGACGGTGGGGTAGTTGAGGGGACGTCCCACACGCAGGCGGACCTTGCGCGGTCGGATCCGCCAGCCGCGGCGCACCGCGTCCGTGCCGATCACAGCGATCGGGGCGATCGGGGCGCCCGTTTCGAGCGCGAGGCGCCCGATCCCTCGTCTCGGCTCGCCGAGCGGACGGCGACGCATGCGGGTGCCCTCGGGGAAGACGACCACGCAGTCACCGCGTTCGAGGATCGCGCGCGCGGTGGCCATCGCATCGCCGTCGCCCGCGCCGCGGTCGACCGGGAAGGCGCCGAGCGCGTTGAGGATCCAGGCCTGCCAGGGCTTTTCGAAGAGCTCGCGCTTGGCCATGTAGTAGACGGGCCGTTTGACCATCGTCCCGATCACGAAGGGGTCGAGGAAACTGCGGTGGTTCGCTGCAAGCAGCAGCGGTCCGCTGCGCGGGAGGTGCTCGCGGCCGACGCGCTGCATGCGCAGATAGATGAGGAAGGAGGGCACCAGCAGGCTGCGCAGTACGCGGTAGATGACCGGGTTCACCCCACGTTGCAGCGAGCGCTCCCGAAAGGCCTCGAGGTCCACGCGCTCGGCGGGGTGCTCGCGGGCAGGCACGACGCTCTCGCCGGAGCCGTGCTCGACGCTCCCTGCAGGGCTCGGCTCGCCGGCGTGCTTGCGCGTGATCGGAGTTGCCACGCTTTCTGTACACCGCGCGCGGCCGCGGCGTTACAGCGTGCTCAGGCGACCGTCTCGCCGACGAGCTTGCTCAGCTCGCTGACCTCGCCCGGCGCGTCCCCGGAGAGCAGCCAGCCCGCGTCGGTCGAGCGCACGAGACCGCGCTTTGCGAGCAGCGTGAGGGCGCTCGTCACGGTGGGCCTGCGCGCGGCGACGAGTTCGGCGAGGACCGCATGGGTGAGGCGAAGGGGGACGGTGACCCCCTCGCTCCCCACCTTGCCCCAGCGTGCGGCGAGATGCCAGAAGAGCATGTGCAGGCGCACGTCGACCCGCGCCTGGTGAACGATCGCCATGTTCACCGCGATGTTCCGCGACCTGCCGACCGCACGTCCGACGAGCAGGCCGGCGATCGAGGGGTAGTCGGCGATGTGTGCCATGAACCCCTCGTCGAGCACGGCGAGCCGCGCGTTCGCGAGCACCCGCCATCCCGTGGTCATCGGCAGGGTGGGAACTTCGTCCTCCCCCTCGGAGGGTCGCAGCAGGTCGCCCTCCCCGAGCAGCTCCGCTCCGTAGCGCCCCTCGATCCCCACGCGACGCACCAGCAGCCCGTCGATCACGAGCAGCCCGATGCCGATACCGCCGCGCCGCCCGTTCATCAGGGGGGTCCCGCGCCAGCGTCCGGTGGGGATCGTGAGTTCGGGGGCGAGGCACTCCGCGATCGCGCGCTCGCGCAGCTCGGGCGGGATGCCCTCGGCCAGCGCCGGGTCGATCTCGAGCACTTTGCGCAGGTCTGTCAGGGATGTGGATCCGTTGGAGGCCATGTCTCTAAAGCGTGCGTGTCGTGGCGTTCGGGGGAGGACCACGACAAACACCCGCTGTCAGTTGCGTTACCCAGATTCGCGCTCCTTGAACGGCCGATTTCGCTCCGGTGCGATTCGTGCCCGCACGGGGAGGTCTGGCGAGGGTGCGTGAACCCCTCTCAGGCCGGGGATCACGGCGTTTTCGGAGAAGCACATCAATCGCTCGCATGGGAGTGCGGTGAAAAACGATTTGACTGATGGATTTCACTCGCAGAGACTCGACAAATCCAGTAACAGAACCGCGGCTTCGCGGGTGAAGCGAAGACGTCTACTTCACGGGAAGCGTCGAGTCCGGCTGGGCCGCAATGCAGCCGGTCTTCAGAGCTCCTCATGGAGTAGCCCGGAGAGCCGTATGCCGGCCGCGACGGAGTGCGCCGGTTCCCTCCCGGCCTTCGGATGCGATCGAGGGGCCCCGCCCTGGGTGGGGCCCCTCCTCGCTAGAGTCCGCCTCCCTGCCGGAGTAGCTCAGCTGGTAGAGCGCCTGTCTTGTAAACAGGGGGTCAGGGGTTCGAGTCCCCTCTCCGGCTCCTCGAAGAGCTCTCCCGATCGAGGGATCTCGCGTTTCCGTGTCGTTGCGATCGGTTTGCACCGCGAGCGATCGGCGCTCGCGCGGCGAATTTTCTTTCTCGCCCCCCTCCAACCTCCGCGAGCAGAGGGCGTTGATAGGCACAGTCGATTCCCTCCAGGAGACGACGCCAGGGGCCTCGCGAGAGCGGGGCCTCTGTCATTCTGCCGACACCTATGTGCTCGTCTCGTGTCGCGTACCCGCCTCAGTGTCCACCAGGTTGACACGAAGAGCCTACGGTGTTAGAGATGTCCTCCCCACCCGCCGGACCGGCAAAGGAGAGAGATGAGAAAACGCCGCCGCTCGACGCCCTCAGTTCCCCGCAGGCCGCTGCGCGCGCTCGCCGCAGCGGCACTGCTCTGTGCGCTGCTCGGCTCGATCGCGCCCGGCGCGCTCGCGATCAAGCCTGAAGTGAAGGAAGAGTTCGCACCCTTCCTCGACTGCCCCACCGCGACCGCGGGTCAGTGCGCGTACTCCGAAACGACCGCTGGGGAGTTCGTGATGGGCAACAAGCACGTGCCGATCGCGAAGCCGATCGTGCTGCAGGGCGGCCTCGAACAGAAGACCGGCAGGCCTCTGCCGCTGATCCCTGCGCGTGACGGCAACACCCTGACGAGCCCGCCGCAGAAGGTTCCGGGCGGCCTGCTCGGGATCGGCCTGCTCGAAGGGATCGGCGGCGAAGTCACCGCGACCGCGACGATCGCGGGTCCAGCCACGGGAGTGCTCGTCAACCAGCTCTCGCTGATCGAAGGCGGCGGGGTGGCGGTGCAGCTGCCCCTGAAGATCAAACTCGACAACCCTGCTTGGCAGCGAATGCTCGATCGGCTCAGACAGCGAACCCGTCGTCCTGAACCTGACCACGGCGGTCAAAGGGACGCTCACCGACGTCGACAAGAACAAGATCGTCAAGATCTCGAACGTCACGCTCGAAGACGACTCGTTCGCGGTGCCCGCGGCGAAGAACTGCGGCCTCAGCACCGCGCTCGTGAACCTGCTCGCCGGCCTCCCCGCGGGGGCGGGCCACAACAAGGCGGTGCTTAACGGGTCCTTCGAGGAGACCGCCGTGCAGTGGGCGCTCAAATACGCAAAGCCGCCGAAGGAAAAGAAGAAGAAATAGACGCTCGCGCGAGCGTGGCGGGCGGGACCCCGGGGGACCCGCCCGCCCGCCCGCTCGCCTACGGCGAGACCCGCGCTCAGGAGGGATCGAGCAGACCGTGCCGCGCGAGGAAGTCGATCTGAGCGGCGGCGACCCGATCCGGGCCATCGCCGAGGAAGGCGCCGAAGTGGTCGTAGGGGTAGCGCTCGAGCTCCGCCTTGGGGGCACGCGCGGCGAAGGCCTCGATCGCACGGGCTGAGACGGAGACGTCCGCCTCGCCCAAGCCGAGCCAGACCGGGGAGCGCAGTGCCTTGGCGCGCCGTACCGGGCGGTGCATGCCCACGCTCAGGAAGACCCCCGGCGAGATCTCGTTGCGCCAGGGCGAGTCCGCGGGTACGGCGGCGGCGAAGCCGTCCGCCTCTCCGGGGAGCGTCATCGCGGCGTGGCCGCCCGGCTGCGCGGTGACGGGCACGAGGTTGTGGCGGCCGAACTGGTCGGCGAGCGCGCGCGGCACGAGCCAGGCGCTCAGCAGCGGCGGCGTGGCGAGCGCGCGTGCGCGGCCGTCGAGCATCGGGCAGAGCGCGAGCGTGGCCGCGATTCCTGCATCGGCGGCGGCTGTTTCGACCGCGTGACCGCCGCTGAAGGAGAAGCCCCAGAGCACGATCCGCCGCGGGTCGACGCCCTCCAGACCACGCGCGTAGGCGACGGCGGAGCGCCAGTCCTGAAGCTGCGCGGCGATGCGAAAGCGCTGCCGCGGCATCCCGCCCGAGTCGCCGAGGTAGCGATGATCGAAGACGAGCACCGCCGCGCCCGCCTCGGCGAGACGCTCGGCGTATGCGGGAAGTCCGTCGTGGCGGGTGAGCGAGAAGCCGTGCGCCATCACCACGCAGGGCGCGTCGCCCGCGCCGGGCGGGCGGTAGAGCCACGCGGCACACTGGTCGCCCGCCGAGGGGAACCTCAGCTCTGTGCGCTCGGCGAGCACGGAGGAAGCCGAGCTAGCCCGCGTACATCGAGTCGATCGTCTCGGCGTACTTCTCCGCGATCGGCTTGCGCTTGAGCTTCATCGTCGGCGTGAGCTCGTCCCCGCCGGGCAGCCAGTCCCCGCGGACGATCGAGAACTTCTTGATCTGTTCGACTTTCGCGAGCTTCGCGTTCGCGGCCTCGACCCCCTCGGCGACGGCGGCGCGAACGCGCTCGTCGGCGGCGAGCGCCTCCAGGGCGGAGTCCTCGATCCCCTGCTGCCCCGCCCACATCGGGGCGAAGTCCGCGTCGAGCACGATCAGAGCGGTGTTGTACTGACGCGCGTCGCCGATGCAGCAGGCCTGCCCGATCAGCGGCGAGGCGGTCTTCAGCGTGGCCTCGATGTTCGCGGGGGACATGTTCTTGCCCGCCGCGCTGATGATCAGCTCCTTCTTGCGGTCGACGATCTTGAGGTAGCCCTCGGCGTCGAACTCGCCGATGTCCCCGGTGCGGAGAAAGCCATCCTCGGTGAAGGCCTCGGTGGTCTTCTCGGGCAGGTTCCGGTAGCCCTTCATCACGACGTCGGAGCGGATCAGCACCTCCCCGTCGGTGTCGAGCTTGATCTCGACCCCGGGGGCGGGCGGACCGACCGTGCCGATGCGGATCTTCTCGGGAGGGTTGACCGTCCCCGCGCCGCAGGTCTCGCTCATCCCCCAGAGCTCCGCGAGCGGCAGGCCGATCGCGTGGAAGAACTCGAGTACTTCGACGGGCGTGGGCGCCGCGCCCACGTTGATCGCCTCGACCTGGTCGAGCCCGAGCATCGCGCGCAGGCCGGCGAAGACCTCCGCGTCCGCGCGCTCGACCTGCTCGGCGAGCTCCGCGGGGACCTCCTCGCCCGCCTGCTCCAGGCGCACCTTGCGCAGTGAGGCGGCGAGCGCCTGCTCGACGTTGGCGCGCTGCTCCTCGGGCTGGGAGGCGAGCATCGTCTCGAGACCCGCCTTCAGCTTCTCCCAGATCCGCGGCACCGCGAAGAACCAGCTCGGTCGAACTTCGGGCAGGTAGGAGAGCACCTGCCGTGGGTCCTCGCAGCAGGTGATCTGCAGCCCGTAGACGATCGGCAGGTAGTGGTGGGCGTTGCGCTCGGCGACGTGCGCGGAGGGCAGCCAGGAGATCACGCGCCCATCGCGCGGGAATTCGATCAGCTCCTCGAGCCCTTCGCAGGCCGCCATCAGGTTGCGGTGGATGAGCTGCACGCCCTTCGGCGGGCCGGTCGTCCCGGAGGTGTAGATCAGCGTGAGGATGTCCGTCGACTCGATCTGCGCGACCGAGGCCTCGACGTCGAACTCCGCGTCAGAGCCCTCCACGTCCGCGAGCGCGAGCGTGCCACCGGGGGCCTCGCCGTCGATCACGATCACGTGCTCGAGCGCGGGGAGCGAGCGGCGGGCCTCGAGCACACGATCCAGGTACTGCTGCTCGCAGATCAGGATCTTCGCTTCGGCGTCGGAGACGAGGTAGGTGATCTGCTCGGCGGTGTAGGTGGAGTAGATCGAGAAGGGAGCGGCGCCCACCATCGTGCCTGCGAGGTCGCAGAGGTGGAACTCGGGGCGGTTGCCGATCAGCAGTGCGAGCGTCTCGCCGCGGCGCAGGCCGAGCGCGTGCAGACCCGCTGCGAGCGCGTCGACGCGGTCGCGCAGCTCGCCCCAGGTGATCGTGAACGCGTCGTCCTTCGTGCGGATCGCGATCTCCTCCGCACGTTCGGCTGCGGTGATGCGAAACGCCTCGGCAATCGTCGCGGCGCTTGCTGCGGGGGTGCCCTCCCGGGGCGCTCCTGAAACTGCGGCCTCCATCGCTTCCTCCCTCTCTCACCCCGCCCGTACCCGGCGGACCGCTCGATGATAACCCCGATCCCCGTACGCGACTAGGCTCGCAAAATGCGAACGGGAGAGCTCGGCTTCTGGTGGCGCTCGATCGGGGGTCTCCCGCCCGCAAGGCCCGGGCTGCAGGGAGCGCAGGAGGCCGACGTGGCGATTGTCGGCGCGGGCTTCACCGGCCTCTGGACCGCGTATTACCTCAAGCGCAGCGATCCCTCCCTGCGCGTGATCGTGCTCGAGGCAGAGCAGGCGGGGTTCGGGGCCTCCGGGCGAAACGGAGGCTGGGTCTCGGGCTTCTTCTCCGGTCCCGCGCGCGCCTACGGCCCCGGCGAGGGCTACGCGGAGCTGCAGCGGGCGATGTTCGCGACCGTCGCGGAGATCGGGAGGGTGATCGAGCAGGAGCGCATCGAATGCGATCTGCTCCCCGCGGGCAACCTCACGATCGCGCTCGACCGCGCGCAGCTCACGCGGCTGCGCGCGGGAGTCGCGGCTTCACGAGCGGAGGGAGTCGGCGAGCGCGACCTGCGCGAGCTCGGGGCCGCGGAGCTCTCAGGCCGGCTGCGTGTGACGGGCGCGCTCGGGGGAGCTTCTCACCCCATGTCTCCCGTGTTCACCCCGCGAAGCTGCTGCTCGGGCTCGCCGCCGCGGCCGAGGCGCGCGGCGTGGAGATCCTCGAGCGCACGCCCGTGCTCGCGATCGCACCGCACGAAGCGATCACGAGGGCGGGCAGCGTGCGGGCGCGCTGGGTGGTTCGCGCGACGGAGGGCTACACGGCGAGCCTGCGCGGCGAACGCCGCGCGCTCGTGCCGATGAACAGCTCGATGATCGTGACCGAGCCGCTGCGCTCAGATGCCTGGGAGCAGATCGGGTGGGAGGGAGCGGAGCTGCTCGGCGACGGCGCGCACGTCTACGCCTACCTGCAACGCACCGCCGACGGGCGAATCGCGATCGGCGGCCGCGGGGCGCCCTACCGGTTCGGCTCTCGCACAGATGGGCGGGGCGAGACCGCGGCGAGCACGGTGCGGAGTCTGCAGGCGAAGCTCGCCGCGATGTTCCCGGCCGCGGCGGGCGTGCGAACAGACCACGCCTGGTCGGGCGTGCTCGGCGTGCCCCGCGACTGGTGCGCCTCGATCGACGCGGACCCGCGCACCGGACTCGCCCGCGCGGGGGGCTACGTGGGCGAGGGCGTGGCCGCGGCGAACCTCGCGGGGCGCACGCTCCGCGACCTGCTGCTCGGCGAGCGCAGCGAGCTCACGCGCCTGCCCTGGGTCGGGCGCAGCCCCCGGCGCTGGGAGCCCGAGCCGCTGCGCTGGGCCGAGATCCAGGCGGTCTACGCGCTCTACCGGCGCGCGGACGCCACGGAGCGGCGCACGGGGCGGCCCTCGCGCCTGGGCTCGCTCGTGGACCTGCTCTCCGGGCGTGAGTGAGGGAAGCCGAACGGCCGCAGCGAATAGCATCGCCGCGGTCCATCCGAGGAGGAGAGAGATGAGCTATGAGACGGTGCTCTTCGAGACCGAGGGCGCGGTCGCGACGATCACGCTGAACCGGCCCGAGCGGCTGAACACGATCGTGCCGCCGATGCCCGACGAGCTGCAGGACGCGGTCCACCGCGCCTCACGCGACGCGCAGGTGAAGGTGATCGTGCTGCGCGGCGCGGGACGCGCCTTCTGCGCGGGCTTCGACTTCGGTGGGGGCTTCCATCACTGGGATGAGGGGATGACGACCGACGGGGCCTGGGACCCGGGCAAGGACTTCGCGATGGCCACCTCCCCCGCCTCGGGTCCGGTGCCGAAGTTCATGTCTCTCTGGCGCTCGCCGAAGCCCGTGATCGCCCAGGTGCACGGATGGTGCGTGGGCGGAGGCAGCGACATGGCGCTCTGCGCCGATCTCGTGATCGCGAGCGAGGACGCCCGGATCGGCACCCCTTACTCGCGGATGTGGGGGTGCTACCTCACGGGGATGTGGCTCTACCGCCTCGGGCTCACCCGCGCGAAGGAGTACGCGCTCACCGGCCGGCCTCTCTCCGGGTCGGAAGCGGCCGCAGCCGGGCTGATCAACGCAGCGGTGCCGTTCGCGGAGCTCGAGCGCACGGTCGCAGCGGAGGCGCAGCGGCTCGCCGCGATCCCGCTCTCGCAGCTGAGCGCGATGAAGCTGATCGTCAACCAGGCTTACGAGAACATGGGCCTGCACTCCACGCAGACGCTCGGACCGATCCTCGACGGGCTGATGCGGAACACGCCCGACGCCGCGGAGTTCATCGGCCTCGCCGAGGGCGAGGGTGTGGGGGCCGCGGTCGCGCGGCGCGACGGGCCGTTCGGGGATTACAGCCAGGCCCCCGCCGAGGAGCAGCCCGACCCCCGCCACGTGATCGAGCCCTAGCGGCCCGTACCCGGCCGGGCGGGGGGCCGGCGCTCGGGCTTGACCGCGCCGTAGCGGCTCCAGTGCTTCTCCGGGATGTCCCCGGGGTCCTTGTACCAGTGCCAGGTGCAGGGATCCTTCGAGTAGTCCTCGGGGGGCTCGGAGGGGTAGAGCGGGTAGCCCGACCACTGGATCGGGAGCGACTCGTTCATGAACGAGCAGTGCGTGCAGTAGAGGGGCATCCCCTTGCGGTGGAAGGACCAGTCGTGGGCCTCCCGCGTGAGGCCGCCGTCGGGGAGCCCCTCGTAGGCGCCGTTGCGAACGAGGCGCTGCCCGGAGCCACAGGGGTTCATCGCGAAGGTGACCTTCTCCTCGTCCTCGCTGATCGTGAAGGACCCGGGGTTCGGGCCGACCCCCGAGCAGGAGTGAGCGCGCCACGTGGCCGCGAGCAGTTCGACGAGGTCGCGGCGCTCGAGCGAGACGATCGCGTCGTGGTGGCGGCGCCAGCCGCGATTCATCGACTCCGTCCACGCTTCGCCCACACCCTCCTCGCCGAGCCGCTGCTGGATGAAGGAGACCAGATCGAGCACGCCCGCGGCCATCAGGTCGTGGAGCATCTGCCACTCGTGCTTCATCTCCGAGCAGAGCCGCCTCGCGGTGTCGAGGTCGCCCGCGTCGATCGCCTCGATCGCGCGGTCCATCGTCGGCCGGGAGAGCTCGGAGAGCTGCTCGTCGGTGAACCAGCGGTCTGTCATCGTTCCCTCCTTCGATGATCGTCGGAGAGCAATTGTGACCGAGGCGGCGAGGGCGCTCGTCACCGGCGCGGGGCGGGGGATCGGCGCGGCGATCGCGGCACGGCTCGCGGCGGACGGCTTCGACGTGCTCACGCTCGACCTCGCGCCGGGATGCGACATCGCGCTCGACGTGGCTCGCGATGAGTTCCCCGAGCTCGGGGAGCTCGAGGTCTGCGTGGTCAACGCGGGCGTCACCAGCACGATCGCGCCCGCTCACCGGATGACGCCCGAGCAGTGGCAGCTCGACATCGACGTGAACCTGACGGGGGCCTTTCGCACGATTCAGGCCTGCCTCGCAGGCATGCGCGAGCGCGAGCGAGGGCGGATCGTGGTGATCTCGAGCGTGGCCGCGACAGGCGGTCTCCCCGGTCAGGTGGCCTACGCCGCCTCGAAGGCGGGTCAGCTCGGCATGGTCCGCACGCTCGCCGCGGAGAACGCATCGAAGGGCATCACGGTGAACGCGATCCTCCCCGGCCTCGTGGCCACCGAGCAGGTGCTCGCAATGCCCGCCGATGTGCGCGAGCGCGCGCTCTCGCGTGCGCCCAGCGGTCGGCTCGTCGAGCCCGAGGAGATCGCCGCGGCTGTCGCGTTCCTCGCCGGCCCGGGGGCCGCGCAGGTGAACGGCCAGACGATCGCGGTCGACGGCGGGGCCTCGCTGAACCACCTCACGCTCGGGAGCGACTCGCGAAGCTGACGCTCGCCCCGCGCTAGCCCTCGACGATCGCCTCCCGGGCATCGACGCGCTCGCCGCGCAGGCGCAGCCCGATCGCGGGAAAGAAGAGCGTGGAGAGCACGGCCGCTCCGACGAGCGCGGCGGCGGTCGAGGTGCGCATGTGCCCGCTGTTCGTCGCGAGAGTGGTGATCGCGAGCACGAGCGGAAGCTGCGTGGAGCACATAAGCGCGAGGGCGATGCGTTCGCGCCGGTCGAGCACGCCCCTGTAGAGGAGCAGGGCGGGCGTGCCGCGGACGATCAGGAAGAGGATGAAGAAGGTGAGGAGCTTGAGCACCCCGGAGGCGGTCGCGAAGAGCGCGTCGACGTTCAGTTTCATGCCGCTCACGACGAAGAAGAAGGGCACGAAGACGCCGAATGCGACGGCGCTGAGCTTCGAGTCGAAGGTGGGCAGCTCGCGTCGCTTCAGCACCTGGCGCGTGATCATCCCGGCGGCGAAGCCCCCGAGCAACAGGTCGAGGCCGAGTTCGGAGGCGAGCAGCGCGAGCGCGAAGACGAGCACGACGATCCAGCGCACGGCCAGCTGGGAGCTCGCCTCCATGGTGCGCTCGAACAGTGGGATCGTGCGCTGGGCCGAGCGCACCGCGAAGCTCGCCACCGCGACGGCGAGCGCGACGAAGGCGATCAGGATCAGGGCGTTGTGCACGGTGCTCTGCGCGGAGAGGATCAGGGTGATCAACAGCACCGGGCCGAACTCGCCGACGGCGCCCGCGGCGAGCAGGTAGGTGCCGAAGCGGGTGCGCAGATCGCCCGTGTCCGCGAGCATCGGGATCAGCGTCCCGATCGCGGTCGTCGCCATCGCCGATCCGGTGTAGAGCAGTGAGAGCACGATGCCCGCCGCGGCGAGCGCCCCACCGAGGGCGTAGGCGATCGCGAGTGAGAGCACCCAGCCCGCGAGCGCGAGCAGCAGCGGCCGTCCCGCGATCCTCTGCAGGTCGATCTCGTAGCCCGCGAAGAAGAAGAGCAGGCCGAGCCCGAGGTCCGAGAAGAACGCGACGAAGTCGCCCACGTGCAGCCCGATCACCTGCGGACCTATCAGGATGCCGGCGAGCAGCTCGACGACCACCACGGGCAGCGGCACCCCGCGTCCTGCTGCGAGCGCGGCGATGGTCCCCGCGACCGCGGCGCACGCGACGATCGCGAGGAACGTTCCTGGCGCGAGATCGACGACCGCGGCAGTCATCGGCGAACGCGCTGCGGTGTGGCTCTGTGCGTTCGTGCCCCCACGATCCGGGCCGAGCCTACAGGGGCTCCCGCGCGGGCGCGGCGGGCGATTTCGTGCAGCCGCCTGGACGTCCGTCCGGCGACCGCATCGAACCTGGGCAAGGGGGGTTATGGGCCTCAGAGGGGAACAAACACTCCCGACAAGGAGAAGGCACAGAATGCGTTCACTCAAGCTGACCTCGGCCCTCACGGCCGCGGCGGCGCTGCTGGCGCTGGCTCCGGCCGGGGCACTAGCCGCGAAAAACCATCATCACGCTGCCGGGAACGCGCTTCCCGCGAGCGGCTGCAAAGTGACCCTGCGCGTCGAGAAACACGTGCTCACAGCGGGAGAATCGGCGCTCGCCTTCGGCATCGCCAGGTGCAGCAAGGCACCCGCGAGCGGACAGTCGGTCACCGTCTACGACCGCCCCGCAGGCGCCTCGGGCTTCAGCACGGTCGGCTCGCCCGCGACCGTCGACGAAAAAGGCGGCTACTCCGTTCCGACCGGCGTACTGACCTCGAACACAGCGTTCTACGCCGTGCTCGGTTCGACCCACAGCGTCGAACGCACCGTCAAGGTCGCCTCGCAGGTCACGCTGCTCGAAGAAAAGTCGGTCCTCGCCGGCGTGCGTACCGGCAAGGCGAACTCGGTCACGTTCAGGGGCAGCGTCAACCCGAGCGCCGAAGGGGGCGAAGTCGTCCTCCAGCGCCAGAACCTCGTCAAGGGCATCGGTTGGACCACGATCTCCAAGCCCGTGAAACTGGGCGGCGCGGGTGAATTCGCGATCCCGCACACGTTCCGCTTCCCCGGTGCGTCGAACATCCGCGTTGTGCTCAAGCGCAGCGCGCACAACATCGTGAGCCCGTCGAACGAACTCAGCTTCACGATCTCGCAGGCCGAGAACCCGTCGCTGACGATCGAAAGCGAACTGGACCCGGTCCCGTTCGAAGGCTCGACGACGATCCACGGGGTCGCTGCGGGGCTCGCGAACACGGCTGTGACGCTGCTCGGCCACACGCCGGGCGGCAAATTCGCTCCGGTCGCGACGTCGATGACGAACCCGGAAGGCAAGTACTCCTTCCCCGTGAAGACCGGCGTCAGCACGCTCTACCGCGTCGAAAGCGGCGGCCGCAAGTCGACCGTTCTCTACCAGGGCGTGAAATACGTGCTCACCGCTGCGCCGCCGACGACGGTGCAGTCCGGCCAGCCGCTCACGATCGCGGGAACGGTCAGCCCGGCGAAGGTCAACCACCCCGTGCTCCTGCAGAAGCAGAACGCGATCGGCACGGGCTTCCACACGATCGGCGAAGCGAAGGTGGAAGCGGACGGGAAATACACGCTCACGGACACGCTGTTCGTCCCGGAGACGTACACGCTGCGGGTGAAGGTGCCCGGTGACCCCGAAAACGGGGCGAGCGCGACGGCGCCGTTCACGGTTACCGTCACCCCCGTCTCCGCGGCGACGCTCCCCGAGGCGGGCACGCCGTAGGCAAACCGATTCCGCGATCACCGGCCGACAGAAACCGGTGATCGCGGAGCAGCTCGGCGCTCTGTGGCCGCCCCCGTTCGGGGCGGCCACAGGCGTTTTCAGGCCTCCGCGCCGAGAGAGTGGGACAATCGGGGCGTGGCGATCTTCCTGCTCGTGCTGTTCGCGCTCGTCCTCGTGCTGATCGGGCTGATCGTGAGCATCAACCACGGCGATCACTACGCCCCCCAGGCCTATTACCGGCGCAAGCGCGGCGGGGCACCCGTCGCCTACGGCTACGAGTCGCTCGCGCCCCGCTATCGCAAGCGCGGGCCGGAGGAGACGGGCGCAGCCGGCCGCGACGCCGGCGAGTAGGCCTCCTCTCGCGCGCGTCGGGCTCCTGGGCCCGGCGGCGCTTGGTCGAGCGGCGCGGCTCGCGCGTTCACCGCGGCTCCGGTCGCCACCCGACCGGAGCCCTGCGTGAGAGCCTCTAGGCGGCGACCGCGCGGGAGTCGAGGTGTGCGCCGACCTTGCGCTTGACGCGCTGGAGGGCGTTGTCGACGGTCTTCGTGTCGCAGCTGAGACGCTCGCCGACCTGCTCGTAGGAGTAGCCGTCCAGATACAGCGAGAGCACGCGGCTCTCGAGCTCGGAGAGCGCGGTGGAGAGGCAGCCCACGAGCGAGCGCAGCTCCTCGGATGAGATCACCTGGTTGACCGGGTCGTGGACCGTGGGCCCGGGGAGCATCTGATCGAGTGTGGGCACCTCATCGCCGGAGCCCGCGGGCGTCGAGGAGAAGGACACGTACTGGTTCAGCGGCGTGTGCTTGTTGCGTGTGGCCGTCTTCACGGCCGTGATGATCTGCCGCGTGATGCAGAGCTCGGCGAAGTTGCGGAAGCTCGACTCGCGATCGGTACGGAAGTCGCGGATCGCCTTGTAGAGCCCGACGAGGCCCTCCTGGATGAGATCTTCCGAGTCGCCCCCGGCGAGGAAGTAGGAGGAGGCCTTGAGCCGCACGAAGCCGTGGTAGCGGCGGACGAGACGGTCGTATGCGTTGCGGTCCCCCTGCTTCGCCAGAGCGATCAGGAAGGTATCCTCAACCTTAGGTTCAGAGTTAGGGTTATGGGAGATACGTGCCACGAGCATTCCTTTCTGCGTCCACCTCCATGGTGGCGCGGGTGTTTGCTCAGTGGCGCACTCCTCCCCTGGCGCCAAAGCTATTCAATTCCCAAGGCTTCTCAACCTCAGGTCAAGCGTTATGCGCGGCAGACTCGCACAGTTATGAAGCCCTGTCAACCCTTTTCTGCAAGATCTCGTACAGCAGCGCGGCCGCTGCGGCGGCCACTCCGAGCGACTCGATCCGACCGCGCAGGGGAAGCGCGATGAGCTCATCGCACGCGCTCGCCACGCGCGGACGGAGCCCGTTGCCCTCCGAGCCGAGCACGAGCACCACGCCCGCTCCGGAGTAGTCCGGGCGGTCGTAGGGGACCGCGCTGCGGCCGCCGTCCCCTTCCGCGCTCGCGCCGTAGCTCCAGCACCCCGCCGCGCGCGCCTCGAGCAGGAAGTCGGCGAGGTTTCGCACGCGCGCGATGGGCAGGTGCTCGACCGCTCCCGCCGAGGCCTTGCAGACCGCCGGGGTCACCTCGGCCGCACGCCGCTCGGGAACGATCACCCCCGCAGCTCCCGCGCACTCCGCGGTGCGGCAGATCGAGCCGAGGTTCTGCGGGTCCTGGACCTGGTCGAGAGCGACGAGCATCGGCGAAGGCAGCGCGAGCAGTTCGGCGAAGCCCGCGTAGGGGTAGGCCCCGGCCTCCGCGCAGATCCCCTGATGCGCGTCCGAGCCGCAGCGCGCAGCGATCTCCTCGGCGCTCGCGGTTCGCACTCGGACGCCCGCGAGCCACGGCTCACGGGCCGCCCCGCCGCTCGCCCAGACCTCCTTGACCGCGTGCTTGCGCCGTCCGACGAGCGCCTCGCGCACCGGGTTGCGCCCGTAGAGGATCACAGTGGGAGCAACTCGGAGCCCCGAGCGCCGTCGCGCACCTCCCAGCCCAGCGCGGCGATGCGGTCGCGCAGCTCGTCGGCCGCCGAGAAATCGCGCTCCCCCCGCGCCCGCTCGCGCTGCTCGGCGAGCTCGATCACCTCCGCTGGGGCCTCGGCGTGAGGCGCGAGGATCGAGTCGAGCCCGAGCACGCCGAGCATCTCGCGAAGGTGGGAGTCGCCCGCGACGCCGAGAGATCCGGCCGCGCGGATCCACTCGTTGAGCTGCGCGAGCGCGAGCGCGGTGTTGAAATCGTTTGCGAGCGCATCGAAGAACGCGCTGCGGAAGCTCTCCAGGCGAGCGGCCCCCGCGGGATCTCGCGGCGTGCTCTCGCCCGTGCCGAGGCGACGACCAGCCTCGCGGATCCGGGCGACGTTCGCCTGGGCCTGCTCCATCGCCGTCTCGGAGAAGGCGAGCGGCTGACGGTAGTGCCCGGAGACGAGGAACATCACGACCGCCTCCGCCCCGTAGCGCTCCAGGACCTCGTGGAGCGGTGCGATGTTGCCCACCGACTTCGCCATCTTCTCGCCGGTGAACTGGAGCATCCCGTTGTGCATCCAGATGCGCGCGAGCTCCGCCCCGCGCGCGGCTCTCGTCTGGGCGGCCTCGTTCTCGTGGTGCGGGAAGACGAGATCCGAGCCGCCGCCGTGCAGGTCGAAGCCCACACCGAGAAGCTGCTCGGCCATCGCGGAGCACTCGATGTGCCAGCCCGGGCGGCCCTCTCCCCACGGCGCGGACCAGGCTGTGTCCTCGCCCTCCTTGTGCGCCTTCCAGAGCGCGAAGTCGAGCGCGTCCTCCTTGCGCTCCACCCCCTCGACACCCTCGCCCTGGTCCATCATGTCCAGCCGGCGGTGCGAGAGACGTCCGTAGCCCGGATCGGAACGCACACGGAAGTAGACGTCCCCGTCGACGGCGTAGGCGTGCCCGCCGTCGATCAGCGCTTGGATGTAGTCGACGATCGGCCCGATCGTCTCCGAAGCGAGCGGCTCGTGGGTGGGACGCCCCAGCCCGAGCCCTCCAGTATCTGCCTCATAGGCGGCGGTCATGCTCGCGGCGAGCTCCGCGCTCGGCACTCCCTCACGCGCGGCCGCGGCGTAGATCTTGTCGTTGACGTCGGTCACGTTGACCACGAGGTCGACCTCGTAGCCCTCGTGCTCGAGGAAGCGCTTGAAGAGGCTGAAGACCACGAACGGGCGCGCGTTGCCGATGTGGACGCGGGCGTAGACCGTCGGACCGCACGCGTAGATCCCCACACGGCCAGGGGTGCGCGTCGGCTCGAGCGGCAGGACCTCGCCGCTCTGCGTGTCGTGGATCACGATCGAACGGTTGGCGCCCATGGCCGTTAGACCACGAGTTCGATCGTCGCGATCGCGAGCGCCGCGACGCCCTCGCCGCGGCCCACGAACCCGATCCCCTCGCCGGTCGAGAACTTCACGTTCACGTACTCGGGCTGCAGGCCGAGCGCGCCCGCGAGGCTCGCCCGGATCTTCTCGCGGTGCGGTGCGAGCTTGGGCGCCTCGATGATCACCGTCGAGTCCACGTTCACAAGCCGGAAATGGGCGCGCTGCACCATCGACATCACGCGCCCGAGCAGAGCGATCGAGTCGGCGTCCTTCCAGCGCTCGTCGGTGTCCGGGAAGTGGCTACCGATGTCCTCCAGCCCTGCCGCACCGAGCAGCGCGTCGATCACCGCGTGTGAGAGCACGTCGGCGTCGGAGTGCCCGGCGAGGCCGAGCTCGCTGGGCACGTTCACCCCACCGAGGATCAGCCGGCGGTCCGCGGCGAGCCGGTGGGAGTCGTACCCGATTCCCGTCCGGGTCACCGGCCGACCTCCTCGGCGATCGGGTCCACTGGAGCGAGCTGCCGGGTGCGGTGCTCGAACACGGCGAGCTCCCCGATCGAGAGCTCGGCGAGCAGCTCGAGCGCCTGTCCGTAGTCCGCGCCGATGTCCTCCGGCCGGTGGGCGTCGCTCGAGAGCGCGACCGGCACGCGCGCTTCCGCGCACATCTCCAGAAAGGCCCGCGCGGGGTACATCTCGCCCACCGGCTTGCGCAGCCCGGCGGTCGAGAGCTCGACCGCCACGTCCGCCTCTGCGAAGGCTTCGACCGCAGGCTCGTAGAAGTAGCGCAGGTCGCGATCGGGCGTGCGCTCCGGATGGGCGGGGCCCCAGTACTTCACGAGGTCGGGGTGGGCGATGATGTCGAAGAGCCCGCAGCGTGCGCTCTCGGCGACCGTCTCGAAGTACCGCGTCCAAATCGCCTCGGGCGAACGGCGGGGGTCCTTCGGGTCCCAGACCGTGAAGTCGTCCATGTCCACGGCTCCCTCGGTGACGAAGTGAACCGAGCCCACGACGTAGTCGAAGTCACGCGCGTCGAGCTGCGCCGCGATCCGCTCCTCGGCCCCCGGAACGAAATCGGCCTCGATCCCGAGCCGCAGGTCGGTCTGCTCGCGCACGAAGCCGCAGTACTCGTCGAGGTCATCGCGCGCGAACCGTTCCCAGAAGGGGTGGCGCCAGATCTCGAGCGCCTGGTGGAAGCGGTAGATGTGCTCGGAGACACCGAGCTCGGCGATCCCGCGGGCGGTTGCGGCCTCGCGGTAGACCTCGGCGTTGGCGCTCGTGAAGTAGCGCTCGGGGGTGGCCTGCGCATCGTCGGGGCGCAGGTGAAGGTGGTAGTCGGTGAGCATCCGGTGAGCGATTCAAGCAGGGTCGCCGGGCGGTCCGACTGCACGCTCGGCGAGCAGCAGGCCCGCGATGCGCAGGTCGAGGGGAGTGGTGACCTTGAGGTTCTCCGCTGTTCCCGGCACGACGATCACGCGACCTCCGCATCGCTCCACGAGCGATGCGTCGTCGGTTGCGGCCGCGAGCGTCGCTGCGTCGACGTCCAGCGCCCGCTCGAGCGCCGCCCGGCGGAAGACCTGCGGGGTCTGCACCGACCAGAGCTCCGCACGGTCGAGCGTCTCGCGAACCGCCCCTCCCTCTCGGCCCGCGCGCTTGATCGTGTCGGTCACCGCAGCGACCGCGATCGCGGCGTCGGCCCGCTCGTCGGCGAGCAGCGCGTCGATCACCCCGGACGCGATCTCGGGGGTGAGCAGCGGCCGCGCCGCATCGTGGACGAGCACGGGATCGCCGGGACCGGCCGCGGCCAGCGCGAGGCGCACGGATTCCGAGCGCGAGCTCCCCCCGCGACGGCCTGAAAGGGCATCTCGGCCCCCTCGTCGTGGGTGATCGCGCCCGCCGGCATGGCGACCACGATCCGCTCAACCTCGGGCGTGTCGCTGAGCGCTGTGACGCTCCAGCCGAGCATCGCTCGGCCCGCGAGCTCCACGAGCGCCTTCGGCCGATCGGCACCGAGGCGCTCGCCGCTCCCCGCCGCGACGATCAGCGCGAGCGCCATCGTCGCTGTGGCTGTCGCGCACGCGGCATACCGGCCTCCTCCGGCGGGTGCCGCGTGCGCGAGAGCCCGCCTACTTGGCTCCTGCGACGGCGAGCTGACTGGTGGCCGAGTCGGCGAGCAGCTCGTCGAGGTAGTTCTCGGCCTCTTCCTCGTCCTTGTCGAGCGCGTACATCAGCTCGGAGGCGAGGATCTTCTTGGTGCGCGTGAACATCTGCTTCTCTCCGGTGGAGAGGCCCTTCTCGCTCTCACGCAGAGAGAGGTTGCGTACGACCTCGGCGAGCTCGTAGATGTCGCCCGTCTTGATCTTGTCGCGGTTGTGCTTGAACCGGCGGTTCCAGTTCTTGGGCATCTCGGAGACTTCGTCGCGCAGCACGTCGAGGACCTTCTTCACCGTTTCCTCGTCGATCACCCGACGCAGGCCCGCGAGGGCGGCGTTCTCGGTGGGCACGCGGACGGTCATGTCGTTGTGGAGGATCTTGATCGTGAGGTACTCACGGCGTTCGCCGAGGATCTCCATCTCCTCCTTCTTGAGCACCTTGCCGGCACCGTGATGGGGGTAGACGACGTGGTCCCCGAGCTCGAACTCGATGTACTCCACTTCGCGGGTGACCTCGATCTCCTCGGTCAGCGTTCCTTCTTCAGATGCTTGTGCCGGAATGGTGTCCTCCTTCGTTTGCGGCCGGTCCGGGGGGACGGCCCTTGTTCAAGTCTGTAGGTAGCGATCCACGAGGTTCAGCTCCTGCAATCTGCGCAGGCCCTCGCGGATGTCCTTGGCGCGGATCTCGCCCACGCCCTCGACCGCCTCGAGCTCCGAGTCGGTCGCTGCAAGCAGCTCGTCGAGGCCGCCGAACTCGGCGACGATCGTTGCTACGACGAGCTTCGGAAGTCTCGGGATGCGACCGAGCACTCGGTAGCCGCGCGGGGAGACCGGGTAGTCGAGCGTGTTCAGCTTGCGGTCGTAGCCGAGCAGCTCGGCCATCCGGCCGAAGTCGAGCAGGTCCTGGTGGGTGAGGCGGCCGATCTCTTCGAGCGCGGCAGCAAAGGCCTCGTCGGAGTAGCCGGAGAGGTAGTCGCGCACGAGCGCGGCCTTCTCCGCGGCCGCGCCGACCATCGTCTCCTCGAGCTGCATCTCGATCAGCCGCCCCTCGCTTCCGAGCTCGACGATGTAGCGCTCGATCTCCACGGCCATGCGCGTGACGAGCTCCGAGCGCTGCATCACCGTGAGCACGTCGTGGAGCGTCGTCGCTCCCTCGAACTCGAGCGCGGTGAGGCGCGTCGAGACCTGATCGAGGCGCGTGCGGTACTTCTCGAGCGTCGCGAGCGCCTGGTTTGCCTTCGCGAGCACGATCGGGATGTCCTCGAGGATGTACTTCACGCCGTCCACGTAGACCGAGACGACCTCGCGGCGCTGCGAGATCGCGATCACGAGCGCATCGGTCTGCTTGGAGACACGCTCAGCGGTGCGGTGGCGGGTGCCCGTCTCGTGCGAGAGGATCGTCGGATCCGGCATCAGCTGGACGTTCGCCATCGCGATCTTCGTCGCGTTCGCATTGAGGATGATCGCGCCGTCCATCTTCGCGACCTGGTAGAGGAAGGCGGGCGAGTAGTCGATCTCGAGCTTGATGCCTCCGGAGAAGAGGAAACTCAGGTCCTCGGGCTCGCCGATCGCGATCAAGCCGCCCGTGCGCGCGTGGAGGATGCTCTCGAGTCCCTCCCGCAATGCGGTCCCGGGCGCGATCATCTCCAGCGCCCTCATCAATCCCGGATCCGGCCCTACTCCGTTCTCTGCATCTTCACCGGACCTTGCCACGATCCCCAATTCTAGGGCATTTGGGGATTTTTCAGCGGCTCGTCACTCCTGCGAACCCCGCTACAGAGCGCCGATGGTGGCCTCCGGGGCCTCGCCGCGGGATGCTCTGAGGACTCGCTCGCCGCGGCGCTCGGAGCCTCCGGGGAGCGCTACCGCGAGCGCTTCGCGCAGGCTCGCCGCTCCGATCGATCCGGTCCCGCTGTCCGGGGGCGCGATCACCTCGCCGAGACCATGCCGGCCCGCCTCCTCCAGGCGCCGCTCGGGGTGTCCCACCCAGCGCAGCTCTCCGGTCAGCCCGAGCTCTCCGAAGCACGCGCGCGGGCGAGGCGGGTGGGTCGTCATCACAGGCACGCCGCGTGAGGCGCTCGCGACGGCGAGAGCGACCGCGAGGTCGCATCCCGGCTCGTCCACGCGCACGCCCCCGACCACGTTGACGAAGACGTCCGCTCCCCCCGTCCCCACGCCGGCGTGGCGTCCGAGGATCGCGAGCACGAGCGCGAGACGGTTGCGGTCCAGACCCGAGACCACGCGCCGCGGCTGCTCCAGCTCGGAGCGCGCCACGAGCGCCTGGACCTCCACGAGCAGCGGGCGGGAACCCTCCATCGTCGCGAGCACCACCGAGCCGGGTGCCCGCGTGGCCTCGGCGACGAAGCGCGCGGAGGCGTCGAGCACCTCGACCAGGCCCCCCTGGCGCATCTCGAAGAGTCCAGCCTCGTTGGTCGAGCCGAAGCGGTTCTTCAGCGCGCGCAGCTCGCGGTAGGGGCGCTCCCGCTCACCCTCGAACTGGAGTACGCAGTCGACGAGGTGCTCGAGCACTCGCGGGCCCGCGAGCGCTCCGTCCTTGGTCACGTGACCCACGAGGATCACCGCGGTCCCCTGGGACTTCGCGAGCTCCATGATCCGCGCGGCCACCTCCCGAACCTGTCCCACCGACCCGGGTGCACCCGAGAGCTCGGTCGAGCGCAGCGTCTGCACCGAGTCGATCACGCACGCCGCCGGGCGCACCGCCTCGAGCGTGGCGAGCACGGACTCGAGCTCTGTCTCCGCGAGCACGGGCACGTCCAGCGCGGGCGAACCCGCCGCGGCGGAGCCCTCCCCCGCGAGCCGCTCCGCGCGCAGTCGCACCTGCTCGGCGGACTCCTCGCCGCTCACGTAGAGCGTCGCGTGGCCGTCGCCCGCGAGGTGTCCCAGCACCATGTTCGTGAGCGTCGACTTGCCGATCCCCGGTGAGCCGCCGAGCAGCGTCAGCGATCCCGGTACGAGCCCGCCGCCGAGCACGCGGTCGAGCTCACCGATCCCCGTCGACATGCGACTCACCGGCGCAGTCCCCACTTCACGCAGCGGCCGCGGCGCGCCCGCCTTGCCACGGGCCGCGCCCGCTCCGCGCCGCCGCGAGGCGGTGGGCTCCTCCGGGACCGCCTCCTCGACGAGCGTGTTCCAGGCGTGGCAGGTGGGGCACTGGCCGTGCCAGCGGAACTCCTGCGCGCCGCACTCGGAGCAGACGTGGACTGACTTGCGAGCCATCGCTCGAGACTACGCAGCCGGGGGGACGGCGCCGTCGAGGCGCGAAACGACGGACGGCCGACGGGGTCTCCCCTGCCGGCCGTCCGCGAAGACGTGCGATGTTGCTGTGGCCGCTAGCTCTCGTCGGGCGTCGAGTCGGGCGTGACGCTCTCGTCCTCGCCCAGCTCCGGCTCGTCGCCGGAACCGCCCTCGGCGCCGACGCCCACCGGCGTCTTGGCCTTCTTGGGCTGGACGATCGAGAGTTTGACCTCGCCCTCCGCCTCGTCGTCCGGGTCGACCACGACCGTCGCGCCGGGGGTGAGCTGCTCGCGCAGCACGAAGTCCGCGAGCGGGTCCTCGATGTAGCGCTGAATCGCGCGGCGCAAAGGTCGTGCGCCCATCGAGGGATCCCAGCCCTTGTCCACGAGCAGGTCCTTGGCCGACTCCGTGAGCTCCAGCTGCAGCTCGCGCTCGGCCATCGACTCCCTGATCCGCAGCAGGAGCAGCTCGACGATCTGCTTGATCTCCTCCTTCTGCAGCTTGTGGAAGACGATCACGTCGTCGATGCGGTTGAGGAACTCGGGGCGGAAGACTTTCTTCAGCTCGCCCATGATCCGGTTCTTCATGTCGTCGTAGGTGATCCCCGTCTCGTCATCGGAGACCGCGAAGCCCAGCGGCGTGTTGCGCGCGATCTCAGCAGCACCGATGTTCGAGGTCATGATCACGATCGCGTGGCGGAAGTCCACCGTGCGACCCTGGGCGTCGGTGAGGCGCCCGTCCTCGAGGATCTGCAGCAGGATGTTGAAGACGTCCGGGTGCGCCTTCTCGATCTCGTCGAGCAGCAGCACGCTGTAGGGCTTGCGGCGCACCGCCTCGGTGAGCTGGCCGCCCTCGTCGTAGCCGATGTAACCCGGGGGCGAGCCCACGAGCCGCGAGACCGCGTGCTTCTCCATGTACTCGGACATGTCGATCCGGATCAGCGCATCGTCGTCGCCGAAGAGGAACTCCGCGAGCGTGCGTGCGAGCTCGGTCTTGCCCACGCCCGAAGGGCCGAGGAAGATGAACGAGCCCGTCGGGCGCTTCGGGTCCTTCAGGCCCGCGCGGGAGCGGCGGATCGCCTTCGAGATCACCTCGATCGCCGGGTGCTGGCCGATCACGCGCTTGTGGAGTTCGTCCTCCATGCGCATCAGCTTCTGCGTCTCCGCCTCGGTCAGCTTGAAGACCGGGATCCCCGTCCACATCGAGACGATGTCCGCGATCTCCTCCTCGCCGATCGAAGGACGCTCGCCCGACTCGCCCGATTCCCAGGCCTGCTCGAGCTCGCGTTTCTTGTTCGTCAGCTTGCGCTCCTTGTCGCGCAGCGACGCCGCCTTCTCGAACTCCTGAGCCTCGATCGCCGCCTCCTTCTCGCGGCGCGTCGTCTCGACTTCGCTCTCGAGCTCGCGGTTCGCGGGCGGCGAGGTCATCGACTTGATGCGCATCCTCGATGCGGCCTCGTCGATCAGGTCGATCGCCTTGTCCGGCAGGAAGCGGTCGGAGATGTAACGCGAGGCGAGTTCGCCCGCGGCCTGCAGCGCCTCGTCGGTGATCTGCACCTTGTGGTGCTGCTCGTAGCGGTCGCGCAGGCCGGTGAGGATCTCGACGGTCTGGTCGATCGTCGGCTCGTCCACGCGGATCTGCTGGAAACGACGCTCCAGTGCCGAGTCGCGCTCGAGGTACTTGCGGTACTCGTCGAGCGTGGTCGCGCCGATCGTCTGCAGCTCGCCGCGCGCGAGCGCGGGCTTGAGGATCGAGGCCGCGTCGATCGCGCCCTCAGCGGCGCCCGCCCCGACGAGGTTGTGGAGCTCGTCGATGAACAGGATGATGTCCCCGCGCTGGGTGATCTCCTTCATCACCTTCTTCAGCCGCTCCTCGAACTCGCCGCGGTACTTCGAGCCCGCCACGAGCGCTGCCAGGTCGAGCGTGTAGATCTGCTTGTTCTTCAGCAGCTCCGGCACCTCCGCGCTGGTGATGCGCTGAGCGAGGCCCTCGACGACGGCCGTCTTGCCCACGCCCGGCTCGCCCACGAGCACGGGGTTGTTCTTCGTGCGGCGCGAGAGGATCTGCATGATCCGCTCGATCTCGGTCTCGCGACCGACGCACGGGTCGAGCTTGCCGTCGGAGGCGAGCTTCGTGAGGTTGCGACCGAACTGGTCGAGCAGCTTCGAGGACTTCTTGCCCTCGCCCGCCGGAGCGCCTGCACCCGCGCCAGAGCCCCCCGAGGAGCCCTGACGGCGACCGCCGGGACCCGAGAGCATGCGGATGACCTCGTTGCGGATCTTCTCGGAGTCGGCGTCGAAGTCGAGCAGGATGCGAGCCGCCACGCCCTCGTTCTCGCGCACCAGGCCGAGCAGGATGTGCTCGGTGCCGATGTAGTTGTGACCCAGGCTCAGCGCCTCGCGGAGCGCGAGCTCGAGCACCTTCTTCGCGCGTGGGGTGAAGGGAATCTGACCGGAGGTGACCTCCTCGCCGGAGCCCACGATCCGCACGACCTGCGCACGCACCCGCTCGACGGTGATGTCGAGGCTCTCCAGCACACGGGCCGCCAAGCCCTCCTCCTCGCGGAGCAGCCCGAGCAGGATGTGCTCGGTGCCGATGTAGTTGTGCTTCAGCGTCCGCGCCTCCTCTTGCGCGAGGACGACCACCTGTCTTGCCCTTTCTGTGAACCGCTCGAACATTTGTGCTTCCTTCCTGCCGGGGCGGCGCCCCAAATAGGGTCTTGTGGTGGTCCTTATGACGCCTGGAGATCCAGTCTACCAACCGGTCCGACTGCCTCATCGGGCTCATCGGCACCCTGAAGGCGGGGCTTGATCGCGGAATCCGCGACCTCGCTCGAACATTCGTCCAGAAGCGCGTCGCCCCGCTTCAGAGCGCGCTCAGCCCTGCTTGCCGGCGTCCCGCATCGCGGGGAAGAGCACGACCTCGCGGATCGACTCGCGGCCCGTCAGGAGCATCACGAGGCGATCGATCCCCAGCCCCACTCCACCCGTCGGCGGCATGCCCTGCTCGAGCGCCTGCACGTAGGCCTCGTCGTAGGGCATCGTCTCCGCCTCGCCCGCCGTGAGCGTCTCGATCCGGTCCTGCGCGCTGAAACGCGCGCGCTGCTCGTCCGGGTCGATCAGCTCGCTGAAGCCGTTCGCGATCTCCATGCCCGCCGCGAAGGCCTCGAAGCGCTCGACGATCTCGGGCCGATCGGGGCGCTCGCGGGCGAGCGGCGAGAGCTCCTTGGGATAGTCGATCACGAAGGATGGGCGCACGAGGCCCGGCTCGACGTACTTGCTGAGCAGATCGTCCGCGAGCTGGAACCACGCGACGTCCTTGCCCTTCGTCTCCATCTCGAGGCCGCGCCGCTCGATCTCCGCACGGAGCGCGGCGGCCTCGGGGTGCTCGTGCAGGTCGATGCCCGTCGCCTCGTGGATCGCCTCGACGAAGCCGATCCGCGGCCATGGAGAGGAGAAGTCGAGCTCGCCCGAGTAGCCCACGGTCTCGGCGGCGGCCCGAACGACCGCTTCGGTCCGCGCCATCGCGCCCTCGTAGTCCGCGTAGGCCTCGTACCACTCGACCATCGTGAACTCCGGGTTGTGCTTGTGCGAGACGCCCTCGTTGCGGAAGTCCTTGCCCAGCTCGTACACACGCTCCAGCCCGCCCACGATCAGCCGCTTCAGGTAGAGCTCGGTCGCGATGCGCAGGTAGAGGTCGCGGTCGAGCGCGTTGTGGTGGGTCGTGAAGGGACGCGCCATCGCGCCGCCGTAGAGCGGCTGCAGGACGGGAGTCTCGACCTCGATGAAGCCCTCGCCGTCGAGCGCCCCACGCACCGCAGAGATGATCCGCGCGCGGTCGATGAACAGCCTGCGGCTCTCCTCGCTCGAGATCAGGTCCAGCTCGCGATGGCGGTAGCGCGTCTCCACATCGCTGAGCCCGTGATGCTTGTCCGGCGGCGGGCGCAGCGCCTTGCCGAGGATCCGGAAGTCCTCGACGCGCAGCGAGACCTCTCCGTGGCGGCTGCGCATCGCGCTGCCGTCGATGCCGAGCAGGTCGCCGAGATCCAGCGAGGTGAGCTGCGCGTAGCGCTCCTCGCCGAGCACGTCCTGGCGCGCATGGAGCTGGATCTTCCCCGTGCGGTCGACGAGGTCGAGGAAGGCCGCCTTGCCCGACCCGCGCCGCGCGGCGAGCCGGCCCGCGACGCGGTGGCGCTCGTCCGTTTCCTCGCCCGCATCGAGGTGCTCGTAGGCCTCGAGCACCGCGGCGACGGGCTCGACTCCGGGGAACGAATGAGGGAAGGCGTCGGGATCCGCAGCGCGCAGGCGCTCGCCCTTCGCGCGACGCTCGGCGATCAGCGCTTCGAGGCCGTGCCGCCCACCGCCATCCTGCTCGCCCTGCTCGTCGGCTCCGCTCATCGCGGCGAGCCTACCTGCCGGCCCTACTCGAGGCCGACGTCGATCTTCGTGATCTTGAGCTTGCGGGCAGGGCCGCGGGGCACCTTCACCGCGACCGTCTCGTTGCGCTTGTGCCCGATCAGCGCGCGGCCGACGGGCGACTCGTTGGAGAGCTTGTGCTCGAGCGGCTTGGCCTCGGCCGAGCCGACGATCGTGTACTTCACGGACTTGCCCGTCTTTTCGTCCTTCACGTGCACGACCGATCCGACCTGCACGACGTCCGTGGAGAGGTCCTTCGCCTCGATCACCGTCGCCATCCGCAGCTTCTCCTGCAGCAGCGCGATGCGGCTCTCGACCATCGCCTGCTCGTTCTTCGCGTCGTCGTACTCCGAGTTCTCGGAGATGTCCCCGAACTCACGCGCCTCCTTGATGCGCTCGGCGACCTCGCGGCGCTTCTCCGTGGAGAGCAGCTCGAGCTCCTCCTGGAGCTTCTGAAGTCCTTCTGGCGTGAGGATTACGTCTTTCGGCATGGCGACTGAGCGGGCTTCCCTCGACGGATTCGGCCTCCGGCCCGGTACGCAAAACCCCGCTCCGAGCGGGGATGGGAAGGGCACGGCGGCGCTTGCGAGCGCAGCAGTATAGCGAGGGCTCTCCCCCGCCCGGGGGACTCAGAGCGCGGGCGCGAACGCGCTCGGCGCGAGCGCGAGAAGCTCTCTCACCTGGCCGAGCGTCTCGGCCCTCTGGAGCGCCTCCTGGAGCGCCTTGGCCTCCTGCGCGGACAGGCCGAGGCGGGGGACGTACCAGGGGTAGAACTTGCGCAGGTAGCGAGTCGCACGCGGCTCGCCGAGGTGCTCGACCGCGCGGGCGATCGTCCACTCGAGCTCCTCGCGCACCTGCTCGGGGGTCGGCTCACCCTCGCTGCGGCCGAGCAGACGGGCGAACAGCCACGGGTTGCCGAGCGCGCCGCGGGCGAGCATCACGGCCTGCGCGCCGGTTTGCTCGAGCGCCTCCGCGATCGAGCGCTCGTCGTCGAGGCCGCCGGTGAGGATCACCGGCGCGGGCAGGCTCTCCACGAGCCGCGCGGCCATCTCGTAATCGGGGTGCCCTTTGTGGTGGACGGCCGCCGAGCGCGGGTGGAAGCCGATCGCGGCCACGCCCGCCTCGGCGACGAGCCTGTGCGCGAGCTCGAAGCCACTCGACTCGCCGCTGCGGAGTCCGGAGCGGAGCTTGACCGTCACCGGGGCCGCCTCGGCGCGCGCTCCGGTGCTCGCCTGCTCGGCAGCCCCCTCGACGGTCGCTCGTGCGACGGCGACCGCGCGGTCGGGGTCGGCGAGCAGCTCGGCGCCGGCGCCGGTCTTGCGCACCTTCGGCACGGGGCAGCCCATGTTGATGTCGATCGCGTCGGCTCCCGCCGCGGCCACGTAGGCCGCCGCCGCGCGCATCGTCTCGGGGTCTTCCCCGAAGAGCTGGATCGCCACCGGGCCGCCCTCGCGCTCGCGCGGGTCGATCCGCAGCATCTCGCCGCAGGTCTTCTCGTTGCGGTGGTAGATCGCGTGCGAGGAGACCATCTCAGAGACCGCCATCCCCGCCCCGTAGCGCTTCGCTTGGAGCCGCACGAACCAGTTGCCGATCCCCGCGAGCGGCGCGAGGACCACACGGTTGGGCACGCGCAGCGGCCCGAGCATCCAGGGTTCTCCGAGCGAGCTCACGTGGGGCACCGCTCCATTATTCCCGCGATCCGCCGCGCCGCCCGGATCACGCCGCGCCCACGCCCCCCCCCGCCGCATCGGCGCGACGGGAGGCGCTCAGACGTTGCGCTCGTGCAGCAGGCGCAGGCCGGTGAGCGTGAGCAGGTCGTCGACCTCCTCGATCTCCTCGGAATAGGGAACCACGAGCCGCGCGAGCCCTCCGGTCGCCACGACGTCGCCGCGCTCGCCGAGCTCGTCGTAGATGCGGCGCAGGATCGCGTCGATCGCGCCCGCGTACCCGTAGACCACCCCCGAGCGGATCGCGTCGATCGTGTTCTTGCCGATCACGCTGCGCGGCGGGGCGAGGTCGATCTTCGGGAGCCGCGCGCCGCGCTCGGAGAGCGCTTCGAGCGAGATCTCGATCCCCGTCATCAGCGAGCCCCCGAGGTACTCGGCCTCACGGGAGACGACGTCGAAGGTCGTCGCCGTACCGAAGTCCACGCACACCGCCACCCCCTTGAAGCGCTCGCGCAGGGCGACCGCGTTGACGAGCCTGTCCGCGCCGATCTCGCGCGGGTTGTCGTAGCGGATCGCCATCCCCGTCTTCATCCCCGGGCCGACCGCGAGCATCGCGTGGCCGAGGTAGCGCTGCGCCATCTCCATCCACTCCGGCTCGAGCTGAGGAACGGTCGAGGAGACGATCGAGGATTCGATCTGCTCGAAGGAGCAGCCGCGCAGCTCGAGCAGGTTGCGCAACGCAGCCCCGAGCTCGTCGGCCGTGGAGGAGCGCACGGTCGCGAAGCGCCAGTGCTCGAGCAGCCGCTCACCCTCATAGGCACCGAAGTGGGTCTGGGTGTTACCGACGTCGACCGCGAGCAGCATCGCCGCGCATTATGCTCGGCGCCGGACATGGCAGCCACCGCGACCAAGCTCTACGCGATGCCCGGCTCGCATCCCTGCGATGCCGTCGCCGCCGCGCTCGAGCTCAAGTCGATCGCCTATCGCCGCGTGGATCTGCTGCCGATCGTCCCCGTCCTCGCGGGTCCGTTCCTCTACGGCGGCAGGACGGTCCCCGGCCTGCGAATCGGAGCCGAGCGCATCGTCGGCTCGCGAGCGATCATGCGCAGGCTCGACGAGATCGCCCCCGAGCCCGCGCTGCTCCCGCCTCCGGGCAGCTCCGCCTACGCCCGCGTGCTCGAGGCCGAGCGTTGGGGCGACGAGGTCTTCCAGGCGGTGCCCCGGCGCGTGATCGACGCGGCCTTCCTCCGCGCGCCGGCGAGCATGGAGAGCTTCGCCGCCGACGCGAAGCTCCCCGTTCCCCGTGCCCTGCTGCGTCCCGCGCTTCCGCTCACCGCGCGGCTGATGGCGCTCAAGAACGGCGCCCGCGACGACGCCGCCCGCGACGACCTCGCCGCCCTCCCGGGCCAGCTCGAGCGCGTCGACTCTTGGGTCGCCGAGGGCCTGCTCGGCGGTGAGCGCCCCAACGCCGCCGACCTCCAGATCGGCAGCACGATCCGTCTGCTGCTCGCGATCGCCGATGTGCGCGCGCTTCTCGACGGCAGGCCCTGCGAGCAGCTCGTGCGCTACTTCCCGCCGATCGCGGGGGAAGTCCCCGCGGGAGTCCTTCCCGCGGCGTGGATACCCCACGCGGGAGCGGCGATGAACGGCGCCGGCGCACCCGCCTAGCGGGCTCTCGATTAGAGCCTTCCCGCTACAGTCGCCTGCGGGGACCCGTGGCCGCTCCCGAGCGGAGCTTCGGTGGCCCCTCCGCCAATGCGCACCCTCGATCCGCAGTCCCTGACCAAGCACGTCGACCGCCTCTATCGCGCCGCCTGGGCGCTCTGCGGTTCGCGCGAGGACGCCGAGGATCTGGTGCAGGAGACCTTCGCGCGAGTGCTCTCGCGTCCGCGCGTGATACGCGGCGAGGAGGAGGTCTACTACCTGATGCGCGTGCTTCGCAACACCTTCCTCACGGGGCTGCGCACCGCTTCGCGGCGACCGGTGACGGCGGCGACGCTCGAGGATGTGGTGGCCGCCGACCCGCGGCCCACCGCACGCCCCGAGCAGGCGCTCGAGGTGCAGGAGATCTACACGACGATCGCCGCGCTGCCCGAGGACTTCCGCCTCGCGATCGTCGCGGTCGACGTGCTCGGACTCTCCTACCGCGAAGCCTCGCGTGCGCTGCACGTGCGCGAGGCCACGTTGACGACCCGTCTCTTCAGGGCGCGCAAGCAGGTCGCACGCCGGCTCGCGGTCGAGGAGGGCACGGTGGGCGAGCCCGGCGCGCGCGCCTCGCAGGCCTCCGCGAAGGGCCCGCTGCGGGAAGGGAAGGGCGCGGGCGGAGTCCTCTCAGGTGGTGAGAGCCAATGACTGAACAGCCACGTCCCCGAGACGAGGCCGAGCTCGTCGAGCTGATCCGCTCGATCGATGTGCCCGCGCCCGCGCACCTGCACGAGCGCGTCGCCGCGATCGCGGCGGAGGGCGTGCATCCGAGGCGCCCGGCGCTCTTCGGCGGGTTGCGGCTGCGCCTGGGTGCAGCCGCAACCGCGCTCGCCGCGGGCGCCGCCGCGCTGGTGCTCGCGCTGTCGGGCACGGGTGGCGGCGCGCTCAGCCTCGCGCAGGCTTCCGCGGTCACGCTCGGGGCGGCGACGATGCCCGCGCCGGGTGAGAGCGCGAGCGACCGCGCGCAGCTGAGCGCCGCGGTCGACGGCGTGAGCTTCCCCTACTGGGGTGAGCGCTTCGGGTGGCGCTCCGCGGGCTCGCGCGAAGACCGGATCCACGGGCGCACGCTGCGAACCGTGTTCTACACGGACGGCAGAGGGCACCGCGTGGGCTACGCGATCGTCGCCGGCACGCCCGCCCCGGGGATCGGGGCGGGGCGCAGCATCTGGCGCCAGGGCGTGGACTACCGGCTGAGCAGCGTGAACGACGCCGAGGTCGTCACATGGACCCGAGACGGGCACCTGTGCGTGGTCTCCGGTCGCGGAGTGGACGCGGCGACGCTGCTCGCGCTCGCGAGCTGGGACGACGAGCCGCCCACGACCTGACGAGAGCGGGAAGGTTCTCCGCGGCGCGGCGTCCTCTAGTTCCAGGGGCCGCACATGAAGCGGACCCGCCCGCTGAAACGACGAGCAGAGGAGCGAGCGATGAGCAGAAAAGGACTGTGGCTTATGGCGGCCGCCGTCGTGGCGATCGCCGCGCTGGTCCCCGCCGTCGCGCTCGGCGGTGCACGTGCGAGCACGACGCACACGGTGGTTCTGAAAGAAATCCGCTTCCACCCGGGGACGCTCTCGATTCACCGCGGGGACTCGGTGAAGTGGCTCTGGCGGGACAACACCGAACACAACGTGACCTTCCACGGCTTCCACTCGAGGACCCAGGAAACAGGCTCCTACACGGTGCGTTTCAACCACACGGGGACCTTCAGCTACCGCTGCACGATCCACGAAGCCGAAGGGATGCGCGGGAAGATCATCGTTCACTGAGGCCCGGGACCTCCAACCGGCGCTTCAATCGCGAGGGCTGGGCGCTGGGCAGGCCAGGGGTGGCCCTGCCCAGCGCACGCCCTCGGACACGTCGAGCGCGGCCAGCGCATCGCCCAGCCGCTGCCCGTCGGGCGTGTGCAGCTCGCGGTCGAGCTCCAGCGCGGGGATCAGCACGAAGCGGCGGACAAGCACCTGCTCGTGCGGCAGGCTGATCCGCTCGCTCTGGAGCTCCGCGCCACCGAGCAGCAGGATGTCGATGTCGATCGCACGCGGACCGTGGCGTACTCCGCCCGCCTCGCGGCCGAGGCGCGCCTCGATCTCCTTCACCGCCGCGAGCAGGTCGAGCGCCTCCAGCGGCGTCTCGATCAGTACACAGGCATTGAGGAAGCTCGGTTGATCGAGCACCTCCCCCACGGGGTCGGTGTCATAGACGCTCGAGCTCGCGCGCACCGCGATCCCCGCCCCGGCGAGCGCATCGACCGCACCCTGCAGGTTCGCGCGGCGATCGCCCACGTTCGAGCCGAGCCCGAGCAGGCCGCCCCCGGGTTCGCAGGCGAGGCCGCGCGAGTGCTGCCCGGTCGGCCCGCCGGCCGCGCTCACGCGCGCGTGGTTGCGAGACCTGCGGCCTGGACCTTCTCGCCCATCGCCTGCGCGAAGGGGACGAGGCCGGAGATCGGCCGGAGCATCACGGTGAAGTCCGCGATCAGATCGTCGGCGTCGAGGCGCAGCAGGTCGATGCCCTCGATCTCACGGCCGCCGATCGCGGCGCGGAAGATCAACGCATGCGCGCCGTCGGTCTCGAGCTCGTCGGTGTAGCGGAAGTCCTCGAAGGTCCCCGCGACGATCGTCAGGAGCTCGGTGACGGTCTCGCGCCCGATGAAGGGATGGAACGTCGCAGGACTGTGGAAGACGATTCCCTCGGAGAAGAGCTCCGAGGCCGCCTCGATGTCGTTGCTCTCCACTGCGGCGCGGAAGCGCTGTGCTGCGTTCATCGGTGCCCTCCAATCTGGATCGGGCGTCAGCCTACCCGTCCGCTTCGCGCCAGACCTCCACGGAGACCTCCTCGACGGGGAGCGCGATCGGCGGCTCGGGCTTGGCAGCCTTGACCCAGACCGCCTCGAGCTCGTAGTCGGCGAGCAGCCTGTCCGCGATCGTGCTGCAGAGACGCTCGAGCGTGTTGTGCGAGCGCTGCTGTGCGATCAGCGCGACGAGCTGGCAGACCTCGGCGTAGTCCACGGTGTCCTCGAGCGAGTCCGTCACCGTCGCATCGGTCTCCCCCACGTCGAGCCGCAGGTCGAGCACCAGCCGCTGCCCCACCTCGCGCTCGGCCTCGGTGACGCCGTGATGGGTGTAGAGCGAGAGGCCGGCGATCTCGATCGTGACGGACTCCGCGCCCTGCTCGGAGTCCTCCTCGAGCCCGTCGGAATCGTCGTCTACGTCGTCGTCGCCGCGTTGCGGGTCGTCCATCGCGGGCCCAACGTAGCAGCAGCCACGGCGAGCGCATCGCGCACCGGGGCGACGTCGTGCACGCGGAAGATGCTCGCCCCTCGCTCGAAGGCGAGCACGTTCGTCGCGATCGTCCCGGGCAGCCGCTGGTGGGGCGGAGCCGGTGCGACCTCCTCGATCGATCTCTCAGCACCGGACGCTGCAGCGACCCGCCCGAGGAAGGTCTTGCGGGAGGTTCCGATCACCAGCGGGCGCCCGATCGCGACGAGCTCGTCGAGACGGCGCAGCAGCTCGAGGTTGTGCTCCGCCGTCTTGCCGAAGCCGATCCCCGGGTCGAGCAGGATGCGCTCCTCCGCGACTCCCTCCGCGAGCGCGAAGCGCAGGCGCTCCTCGAGGAAGGACTTGACCTCCGCGACCACGTCCTCGTAGCGCGGTTGCAGCTGCATCGTGCGGGGCTCGCCGAGCATGTGCATCAGGCAGCAATCGACCTCCGCCGCCGCGACCAGCCCGGCCATCTCCGGATCCGCCCGGAACGCGCTCACGTCGTTGACGAGCGTCGCTCCCGCTGCGAGTGCGGCCTCGGCGACCCGCGCCTTGGAGGTGTCAATCGAGATCTGCGCACGCTCGTCGGCGCTGAGCGCGGCCACGACCGGTGCGACCCGCGCGATCTCCTCCTCCGCGGGGACCGGCTCAGCACCGGGACGCGTGGACTCTCCCCCCACGTCGAGGATCTGCGCCCCTTGCTCGATCAGCTCCCGCCCCCGCGTCACAGCCGCGGCCGCGTCGAGGAACAGCCCGCCGTCGGAGAACGAGTCGGGGGTCACGTTGATCACACCCATCAGGCGGTAGGCGGCCATCGGGCTGAACCTAGCGTCTCGTCGCGGCATGCTGTGCGGATGGAGCTCCGGCTTGCCACCCCGAGCGATGCGGCCGCTCTCAGCGCGAATGTCGCGGAGGGCTTCGCCTCCTGGCTCGAGTGGACTCCGCCGGGCTGGCAGGCGCCGGAGTTCGATGAGCAGAGCGTTTCCCGTTTGACCGCGGCGCTCGCTGGGCCGGACGCCTGGTGTGTGATGGCGCTCGAGCGCGGCGAGAGCGTCGGGCACACCTCGCTCGCCTCAGTCACAACCGAGGAACCGGCGCCCGCGCCGCCCGGCGCGATCTACCTACGCCAGATGTTCGTCCGCCCGCGCTGGCACGGCAGCGGCGTCGCCCAGCGCCTGATCGAGGCCGCGGTGGAGGAGGCGCGCGGAAGGGGGCTCAGCCGCATGATCCTCTGGACTCCCCGGGATGCGGGACGAGCGCGGCGGTTCTACGAGCGCGAAGGCTGGACACTCACCGGGCGCGCCCACGAGCAACGATCCAGCGTGCACCTCCGCACCGTCGAGTACGGCCGCGATCTCCGCCGCTAGCTCAGCTTGGGCCCGTTGGGCCCGTCGCCGTGCATCTCTGCGGTGCCACCGGCGAGACCGGGGCGGGGGATCGTGCGCGGGGGCGCCTCGCGCTCGGAGCGCTCGGGCTGCATCGGCGGGGCGGGAAGCTCGGGCTTGGCTGGGTCCTCGTCGCCGAAGACATCGGACTCGCTCTTGCCGTCGAGCAGCGCGAGGAACTCCTCCTTCTCGATCGTCTCGCGACGCACGAGGATCTCGGAGATCTTCTTCAGGTCCTGCTCGTGGTCGGTCAGGATCCCGCGGGCGCGCTGGTGTGCGGCTTCGATGATGCGGCGCACCTCGTCGTCGATCTCACGGGCGATCTCGTCGGAGTAGTCGGGCTCGGTCGAGAACTCGCGACCGAGGAAGGGCTGGCCGTGATCGTGGCCGTACACGCGCGGTCCGAGCTTGTCGCTCATCCCGAAGCGCATCACCATCTGCTTCGCGGTCGCGGTGACCTTCTCGATGTCGTTGGACGCTCCGGTCGTGATCTCGCTGAACGTGAGCTCCTCGGCGGCGCGCCCTCCGAGCGTCATCGCCATCGTGTCCTCGAGCTCGGCGCGCGTGGTGAGGAAGCGGTCCTCCTGCGGCATCGAGATCGTGTAGCCGAGCGCCTGTCCACGCGAGATCACAGAGATCTTGTGAACCGGGTCGGAGTGCTCGAGGAAGTGTCCGACGATCGCGTGGCCCATCTCGTGGTAGGCGGTCACGAGGCGCTCTTTTTCGCTCATCACGCGCGTCTTCTTCTCGGGGCCGGCGATCACGCGCATGATCCCCTCCTCGAGCTCGTCCTGGCCGATCTCGCGCTTGCCCGTGCGCGCTGAGAGCAGCGCGGCCTCGTTGATCAGGTTCGAGAGATCCGCGCCGGTGAAACCGGGGGTCTGGCCTGCGAGCGCGTCGATGTCGATCACCTTCGCCAGCGGCTTGCCGCGGGTGTGCACCTCGAGGATCTTCGCGCGGCCCTTGCGGTCGGGGCGATCGACGGCGATCTGGCGGTCGAAGCGGCCCGGACGGAGCAGCGCGGGGTCGAGGATGTCGGGGCGGTTGGTCGCCGCGATCATGATGATGTTGTCCTTCGCCTCGAAGCCGTCCATCTCGACGAGCAGCTGGTTGAGGGTCTGCTCGCGCTCGTCATGACCCCCGCCGAGCCCTGCGCCGCGGTGGCGGCCGACCGCGTCGATCTCGTCCATGAAGATGATGCAGGGGCTGTTCTGCTTGGCCTGCTCGAAGAGGTCGCGCACGCGCGAGGCGCCGACGCCGACGAACATCTCAACGAAGTCCGAGCCCGAGATCGAGAAGAAGGGCACGCCGGCCTCGCCCGCGACCGCGCGGGCGAGCAGGGTCTTGCCCGTGCCCGGGGGCCCGTAGAGCAGGACGCCGGTGGGTATTCGCGCGCCCAGCGCCTGGAACTTCTTCGGGTTCTCGAGGAATTCCTTGATCTCGTGGAGCTCCTCGACCGCCTCGTCGACGCCCGCAACGTCGCGGAAGGTGATCTTCGGGGAGTCCGCGGACATGCGTTTCGCGCGCGACTTGCCGAAGGACATCACTTTCGACCCGCCGCCCTGGACCTGGTTCATCAGGAAGATCCAGAACCCGAAGAAGAGCACGAACGGGATCAGATAAGTGAGCAGACCGAGGAGGGCGCTGCTCTTTTCGGATTCGACGTTGTAGCTGACCCCCGCCTGTTTGAGTTCTTTGATCAGTTCGGGGGCGGCCTGGTCGATGAAGCCGACTTCGTAGTTTTCTTTGTTCTTGAGCTTGACTTCGAGAGCCTTGCTCTTGTTCTTGAACTCGACCGATTCGACTTCGCCGCGCGGGAGCTCGGTGCTGACGAGCGTCTGGTAGCTGTGCTTGCGGTGGTCGGGGTTGTTGTTGTTGACCAGTTTGACCGCGAGGAACGCCAAGATCACGACGATCAGGATCGGGAAGGCGGCGCTCTTGAAGAAACGGCTCATGGTCAAATCCGTAGTCCGCTTGCGCCGCCGTACGTCCAGGCGGCCAGGCCCCTTAGCCTACCATGGGGACTCCGGCGCACCCGCGGTTATGGACCGCTGAGAGACCGCGCCCAACGGTGCCGGAGCGCCCACCCGGCGGGCCTCTCGGGTCGCTTCGCTAGCTCCCGAGAACGGCGACGTAGGGCAGGTTGCGGTGGCGCTCGTCGTAGTCCAGGCCGTAGCCCACGACGAAGGTGTCGGGGATCTCGAAGCCGACGTAGCGCGTGGGAAGGTCGACCTTGCGCCGGTCGGGCTTGGTGAGCAGCGCGCAGACCTCGAGGCTCGCGGGGTTGCGCGAGCCGAGGTTGCGCAGCAGGTACTGGAGCGTGAGGCCGGAGTCGACGATGTCCTCGACGATCAGCACGTCGCGGCCTTCGATCGAGGCGTCGAGGTCCTTGAGGATGCGCACCACCCCGGAAGAGTCCGTCGCCGAGCCGTAGGAGGCGACGGCCATGAAATCCACCTCGACGGGCGCCTCGATGTAGCGCATCAGGTCGCTCAGGAAGAAGACCGCGCCCTTGAGCACTCCGATCAGGAGCAACGGCCGGCCCTCGTAATCCGCCGTGATCTGGCGGCCGAGCTCGGCGACCCGGCGCTGGAGAGCCTCGGCTGTGACGAGCACCTCGCCCAGCCCGGGCTCGTCGGTCACGCGCGAGGGTGTGGCCACGCCACTGAGTCTAGTCGGGGCGCGGCGGCAGTCGCACCATGCGCAGCGTGCCGTCCTCGATCACCGCGCCCGCGCGCCCGCCGACGTGCAGCTCCGCGCGCCCGCCGCGCCGCCCGAGCTCGAGCAGCTCGGCGACACGCTCGCCGGCCTGGGGCACGTAGGTTCCCGCCGCCTGCTCGGCGAGCCGCACGACCACCATCCGCGCGAGCGCGGTGGGCATCTCGCGCAGACGCGCGACCTCCACGCTCGCGCGCGCGCCGATCTGCTCGCCCACGAGCGCGTCGAGCAGCTCGGTCTCCTCGCGCAGAAGCGCGGCCGTCCGCAGCACGCTGCGCTCCGCGGCGGGGTGCACCGCGCGCAGCGCGGGCAGCAGCCCGGCCCGCACGCGCGTTCGCGCGAAGCGCTCGTCCTCGTTGCTCGGGTCGTCGCTGAAGGCGAGTCCCTGTGCCCGGCAGTAGGCCTCGGTCTGCTCGCGGCTGAGCCCGAGCAGAGGTCGGATCAGCCGCCCCTCCGCGGCGGGCATGCCGAGCAGCGCTCGCCTACCCGGCGAGGCGGCGAGACGGTAGAGGATCGTCTCGACCTGATCGCTCGCGGTGTGGCCCGTCGCGATCAGGGCGTCGCGCTCGGAGGCGAGGCGCTCGGCCTCCGCGTATCTGAGCTCGCGGGCCCAGGCCTGCAGGTTGCCGGGCGTGCGGTCGCCCTCCGCCGTGGCGCTCCCCGGCGCGGGAGCGCCTCCGGCGGGAGCCCGAACGACGCGCAGCTCCGCTCCGAGCGCTTCGCAGAGCTCGGCGCAGCGGCGCTCCTCGGCGTCGGCCTCCGCGCGCAGGCCGTAGTTGAGGTGCAGGGCGCAGACCGAGGAGGCGCCGAGCAGGGCAACGGCGACGTCGAGCAGGCACGTGGAGTCCCGTCCGCCGGAGAGCATCGCGACGAGCGGGCGGTCTCGCGCGAAGAGACCCGATTCGCGGACCGCCTCGCGCAGCGCGGCGGGCTCGATCGCGCTCACCCCTCGCGCGCGGCCACGGTGAACAGCTCGGTGGGCTCGGAGAAGCCCTTCAGACGGACCTCGCCGATACGCGCGAAGAGCAGACCGTCGGTCCCGTCGGCGACGTCCACGACGGGGCGCGTGACGAGCACCTCCCCCCCGCCCGCCCGGGCGACCACGCGCGCGGCCTGGTTGACGTCGCGCCCGAAGTAGTCGCCGTCCCGGTAGAGCGCCTCGCCGTAGTGGATCCCGATCCGGGGTGTGGGCTCGCCCTCGGCGATCCCACCCTGCAGCCCGACCGCCCAGGAGGCGAGGGCGGCCGGATCGGGGCCGACGACCATCACCTCGTCGCCGAGCGTCTTGATCACGCGCGCGTCCGCGGGAAGGCTCTGCCCGACGGCCTCGACGAAGCGCTCGACCGTGCTCACCGCGACCTCGTCGCCGCGCTCGACGGTGAGCCGCGCGTAGCCCGCGAGGTCCGCGAAGGCGATCGCGACGCGCAGCCGCCCCTCCTCCAGCTCCTCCTCCCCGAGCTCGGCCTCGACGTGGCCGATCATGTCCTGCTCGACGAAGTGGGAGAGCAGCCGTCCGTGCAGGTAGCTGATGAAGGGCGTGGCGAGCGGGAGCACTTCGCGCGTCATCGCCTCCATCTCCTCGGCGATCTCCACATTCGGCACGCCCGCGCGCATCAGCGGCTTGTGGACGTAGAGGTGCATCAGCCGCACCTCCGCGTCCGCGACCTGCGCCATCACCTGCCCGTAGACGCGGAGCAGCTGCAGGTAGGCGGGCAGAGGGAAGCCCGCGGCGAGCACGGCGGCCGCGTAGCGCATCATCTCGAGGTCCTCGTCGGTGAGCCCCTCGGGCGGCATCGGGCCGAGACCCATCGCTGCGTAGATCTGGCGGATCAGCTCACCGGGCAGACCGCTCTCGCGCGAGACACGGCGCAGCGAGTGGCGGGCGCCGGAGGAGCTGAGCAGATCCTCGATCGGGCCGATCGCGAGCTGCCCCTCGTCGCTCGCCTGCTTGATCCGCTCGAGCGAGTGCCCGCGCGCACGCAGGCGCGCGACCACACGGACGTAGGCGATCGCGGAGGTCGTCCAGCGCCCGTCGAAGCCCGGCACGAGCCCGCGCGCGACCCAGCGTCTGAGCGTGCCCTGCGAGACGCCGACCTGCGTGGCGACCTGCACGAGCGTCGGCTCGGGAGGCGGCTCGAGGGGTGGCTCGGCCTCGTCGGGGGGCGACCCGGCCACGGCTAGCCGGACCGCTGGAGCCTGGGGGCGGGCACCTGCATGGCCCTGAGTCTAAAGTCGCGGCCCGTGTCCGAGCCCGCGCACCCCCACATACGCCCGACCGCGCCGCTCGCCGAGCGCGTGCTGCTCCCCGGCGACCCGGGCCGCGCGCTCGCGCTCGCGCAGACGCTGCTGGCCGAGCCGCGGATGTTCAACCACCACCGCGGACTCTGGGGCTACACGGGGGCGGCGGCGGACGGCGAGCCGCTCACGATCCAGGCGACGGGGATGGGCGGCCCGTCGGCGGCGATCGTCCTCACTGAGCTGATCGCGCTCGGTGCGAGGCGCGCCGTGCGGGTGGGAACCTGTGGAGCGCTCGCTCCGGGGTTCGCGCTCGGCGAGCTGCTGATCGCCGAGCGGGCACTGAGCGCCGACGGCACCTCGCAGGCGCTGGGTGCGGGAGAGTCCGTCGAGGGGGACGCCGGCCTCACGGCCGCCCTGCGCGCGGCCGCCCCGCAGGCGCGATCGGGGCCGGTGGTGAGCGTCGATCTGTTCTACGAGCAGGGACCCCCCGGAGCGGGACGGGATGCTCTCGCGGTCGAGATGGAGGCCGCGACGCTGTTCGCGCTCGGCGCAGCGCGCGCGACCCCGGTGGGCTGTGTGCTCGTCGTCTCGGACACGTTCGGAGCGGACGGGCAGCGCGAGCGGATCGGCGAGGAGCAGCTGCTTGCGGCCGCGGAGCGGATGGGCGCGGTCGCGCTCGCCGCGCTCTCGCACTGAGCACGCGGCCGCGGCCGCGGCACGCGCAGCCCGGAGCGGGAACGTGGCTGGGCCTAGGTTTTGCCGGGGGCCGGGTGTGCGGCGCGGGAGCGTGCAGCGGGCGTCCGCGCGGCTTTCGAGGCTTTCGCCGCTTTGGCCGTGCGGCCCGGGGCGGCTTTCGTCCCTTTGGTGGCTTTCGCGGTTTTCGACGTGGAGCCCGCGCGGGCGGCTTTCGCTTTGGCCTCTTTGGCCGCGCGAAGCTGGTTGGCGCGGGTCTGTTTCGCCGTGCTGCGCGCGGCAGCTTCGCTCGTGCGGCGCGCGGGGGCTTTGGCGGGGGCGGCGGAGCGCGCGGTGCCCGTTGCGCTCCCCTGCGCAGCCGTGGGTTTGGCAGATGCGCCCGCGGCGGTTCGGCCGAGCACGTCCTCGAGCTTGCGGCCGAGCGCGGAGAGCTGGGACTCGATCGCTGAGAGCCGCGCCTCCACGCCGGAGGGGGTGAGCGCGCGGTCGAGCCGGTCGACGCCGTCCTCGATCCCCTCGAGGCGGTGCGAGACCGCGCGCAGACGACGGGTGAGTCGTTCGATGTCCGCGGCGGAGGGGAGGTTGAGCGCGCCCATTGCGACCTCCTGCGCCTGGGCCGCCTTCTCGCGTGCGTCGAACGCACGCCCGATCGCGCCGGTGAGCAGCGGGTTTTCCAGCAGCTCGGAGAGCGCCTTGCCGAGACGGTCCTCGGTGTTCGCTCCAAGCCGCTCGCGCAGGCTCTTCGCGGCGTTGCCAGCGTCAGACATCCTCTAACTCCCGGTTCTCGACGGGGCGCGCCCGCGGGCACACCCGTTGGGCTTTGGGCCGACGGCCTGAGGTGAAGGATACGGTGAAGCGGTGCCCTCCCAGCTCTTCGTCTTCCTGCAGGTCGAGTTCCCCTGGCTGCTCGGCCCCTCAGACGGGCGCTACCTGCTCCGTGACGGGCCGGACGGGGAGCCCGAGCACGTGGTCGTGCTCGAAACGCTCGCCGCCGGCCGCGCGGCGGGCGCGGGACGAGCGGCGCCCGCGGAGATCCGCGGACCGGCGGGCTGGCTCCTGCGCCGCAGCTCGCGTGCGCCACGCGAGCGCGAGGCCTCGCCCGAGCCGCCGCCCACGGAGGTGCAGACGACGCGCGCGACGGTGATCGACCCTGTGCCGCTCTCGGCCGAGAGCCAGGCACGCGCGTGGCTCGACGGCCTCGACCGCGAGCGCGAGACGAAGGCGGCGGTGGCCGTGCTCAACCGTGTGCTCGACGCGCAGCGGATCGCGGCCGCGGATGCCTACCTGCGCGAGGTCGCCCCCGGCCAGGCGCTCGTCGTCCGCGCGGGCTGGGGCGAAGGCGAGCAGGTCGCTTCGGGGATGTGGCTGCACGCGCGCGAGCTCTCGCTGCGTCCCCGCGGGCGGGGCCGGCGCCGCGACAGCTCATGGGCGCTGCGCCCACAGGAGCGTCTCGCCGCGCTGCTCACCGGACGCAACAGCGGCCTGCTCTGCGAGGAGCTCACGCTGCGCGTGCGGCTCGATCTCGATCAGGGCCGCACGGCTCACGCCGCTCTCGGGCTCGATCGCGCGCTCACGCTCGCCGTCGGCGAGCTCCGCGCGGAGAGCCGCCCCGACCTCGCGCTGCGCATCGCCGAGCTCGAGCAGCTCCACGAGGGCGTCGAGCAGCAGGCCGGCCTCGTCCTCGCGGAGGCGCACGGGGCGGCGGGCGACGGGCCCGGACGCGGTCCCGACGAGGAGCTGATCGAGCACGCTCTCGGCCGCCTGGAGGCGGCGCTGCGCGCGCGCACCGCGACCGGCGTCTGAGACGGCCGAGCTCTAGGCTGCCCTGGAGATGGAACCCACCAGCACCGCGATCGGCACCTGGAGCGGCGGGCGCTTCATGCACTTCGGCGAGCCTCTGGAGGAGGCGCGTCTGGAGGCGCTGCTTCGCCCCGGCGAGGGGATCGAGACGGTGATCACCGCGGACGCCTACGGCGCGGGCGAGGCGGATGTCGCGCTCGGCCGCGCCCTGCGCGGGTGCGAGCGCGAGAGCTACTGCCTGATCGGGGCGATCGGCCACGACTTCTACGAGGGCAGTCGCGAAGGGGCCAAAGGCTTCCCTCGCTTCACCGACCCCGCGCTGCGCGGCGAGTCGGAGTACGCCGCCTACATCCGCATGGCCGCCGAGCGCAGCCTGCAGCGGCTCGGCGTGGAGCGCTTCGATCTCCTGCTGCTCCACAACCCCGACCGCACCGGTTACCGCAGCGAGGCGGTCTGGGAGGGCATGGAGGCGGTGCGCGCGGCGGGGCTCACGCAGCGGCTCGGCGTCGCGCCGGGTCCCGCCAACGGCTTCACGATCGACCTGATCGGCTGCCTGGAGCGATTCTCGAGCTCGATCGACTGGGCGATGCTGATCCTCGGCCCGATGGAGCCCTGGCCGGGCGAGCTCGCGCTCGCCGCGGCCGAGCGCGCGGGAGCGGGCGTGATCAGCCGCGTGGTGGACTACGGCGGGCTGTTCCACGACGACGTCCTCCCCGGCCACGAGTTCGCGGAGTACGACCACCGCCGCTTCCGCCCCGAGGGCTGGGTGCAGGAGGGCCGCGAGAAGCTCGAGCGGATGCGCCCGATCGCGGAGCGTCACGGGATCTCGATGCTCCAGCTCGCCTGCGCCTGGAACCTCGCTCAGCCCGCGGTGCGCTGCGTCGCGCCGACCCTGATCCAGGAGGCGGGGCCGGGCGCGCGCCCGATCGAGCACAAGCGCGCGGAGCTCGCGGCGGTGAGCGGGCTCGCGGGCCTGCTCGACGCTGATGAGATCCAGGCGATCCGCGCGATCGGGGAGAACGGCGGGTGCATGAAGCTCAAGGGAGGCTCGAGCGAACACAGCGGCGAGGCGCTCGCGGACCGCTGGGAGCTGGACGCGGAGTTGGAGGCCGTCGCGGCGCGCTGGGAGATCGACCCGCGACGCGATCTCGCGAAGACCTGAGCTCAGAACAGGAAAGAGGGGGAGCGATGGGCATCGACACCGAGGGCTTCAAGCAGGGACAGAAGGCGATGTGGACGGCTGGGGACTACGCCGAAGTGGCCGAGCGGATCGTGCCCGTGGGCGAGCTGGTCGCGCAGCTCGCGGGCGCGGCGCCCGGGATCGAGCTGCTCGACGTGGCCACGGGCACGGGCAACGTCTCGATTCCCGCCGCGCTCGCGGGCGCGACGGTGACGGGGCTCGACCTCACGCCGAAGCTGCTCGAGGCCCAGCGCGAGCGCGCGGCCGCGGCGGGTGCGAGCGTGGCGCTGGTGGAGGGCGACGCCGAGGCGCTGCCCTTCGCGGATCAGAGCTTCGACCGCGTGACCTCGTGCTTCGGCGTGATCTTCGCGCCGCGCCACGAGGTGGCCGCGGCCGAGCTCGTGCGCGTGGCGCGGCCGGGCGGGAAGATCCTCCTGACGGCATGGACGCCCGAGGGCTTCGTGGGACGCCTCTTCGGACTCAGCGCGAGCCACATGCCGCCACCGCCGGAGGGCTTCGAGCCGCCGGTGATGTGGGGCACCGAGGCGCACGTGCGCGAGCTGTTCGCGCCGAGCGGCGCGGAGCTCGCCTTCGAGCGCCGCACCGTTCCCTTCGGCCACGAATCGGCCGAGGCGTGGATCGAGCGCGACGAGCGGATCCTCGGCCCGAGCGTGTTCGCGAAGGCGGCGCTCGAGCAGCAGGGGCGCTATGAGGCGCTGCGCAACGAGGCGATCGCGCTGCACGAGGAGGTCAACGAGGCCTCCGACGGCAGCTTCCTCGCCCGCGCGGAGTATCTGCTCGCGCTCGCCACCCTGCCCGCCTAGCCGGCACGCTGCGCCCTAACCCTCGAGCGCGACGCCGAGCGCGGCGGCGAGCTCGCACAGCTCTGCGACCACGTCGCCGTGGAGGCGCACGTCGGCCTCGCCGTCGTAGGGCGTGGGGCCCTGGGTGAGGATCGCGAGCGAACCTCCGGCGGAGCGCGTGAGTGCGGGCAGGCCGGCGACGGGATGGACCTCCAGCGAGGAGCCGATGCAGAGCAGCACCTCGGCGCCCTCGCAGAGCTCGCGCGCGCGCTCCAGCGCACGGGGATCGAGCAGCTCGCCGAACAGCACGACGCCGGGCTTCAGCGCCGCGCCGCAGTGCTCGCAGCGGGGCACGCCGTCTTCGGCGCCCGCGATCCGCGCGCGGACCTCCTCGATCTCGATCTCGCCGGGGCAGGAGAGGCAGCGGCTGAGAGCGATCGAGCCGTGGACCTCGACCAGCTCGCCCGCCGCCCGCGCGGCGATGGAGCATGTCGACGTTCTGGGTGATGACCGCGTCGATCAGCCCCTCGTCCTGCAGCGCGGCGAGCGCCGCGTGGGCGGCGTTCGGGCGCTTCTCGCGCAACGAGGCGAAGCGCTGTCCGTAGAAGGACCAGAAGCGCGCGGCATCCGCGTGGAACGCGTCGATGTGAGCGACCTCGACCGGGTTCACCTTCTCCCAGAGCCCCGTCCCGGGGGAGCGGAAGTCGGGGATCCCCGAGGGCACCGAGATACCCGCCCCGGTCAGCGCCACGACCGAGCCGCGCACCGCCGATCATCTCGGCGAGGCGGACGATCTCCGGGCCGGCGGCGTGTTCGGCGCGCCCCGCTCGCGGAGGCGCCCCGGTCTCGGGACGCACGTCCTCAGTCCCCTTTGAAGTGGGGCGCGCGTTTGCCCAGGAAGGCGGCGATGCCCTCTTTCGCGTCGGCGCTTGCGAAGGCGGCGGCAAAGCCGCCCTTCTCGGCCTCGATGCCCTCCTCGAGGTCGCCCTTCGCGGAGACCTTCTTGATCTGCGCGACCGCGATCGGGGCCTGGGCGGCGAGCTTTCTTGCCCACATCAGCGCGGTGTCGAGCAGCTCGTGATCCTCCACCACGCGGTTGACCAGGCCGAGCTCGAACGCTTCCTCGGCGAGGATCGGGTCGCCGATGAGGTTCATCTCGAGCGCCTTGTTCGTTCCGACGAGGCGCGGGAGGCGCTGCGTGCCGCCGAAGCCCGGGATGATCCCGAGCTTCACCTCCGGCTGGCCGAAGATCGCGGAGCGCGCGGCGATCCGCACGTCGCAGGCCATCGCGAGCTCGCAGCCGCCGCCGAACGCGAGCCCGTTGACGGCCGCGATCGTCACGATCGGCCCGCTGCCCAGCTCGAGGAAGAGCGCGTGCGTCTGATCGAGGAGCTCGCGGCCCTGAGCCTCGTCCATCTGCGTGAAGGCCTTGATGTCCGCCCCCGCGCTGTAGAGGAAGGGATTGGAGGAGGCGATCACGACCGCGCGCAACCCGGCCTGCTTCGCGTGCGCCCAGATCTTCGCGAGGTCCTCGACGACCTGCGGGGCGAGCGAGTTCATCTGGCCGTTCGCGAGCCAGGCGATCGCGACGCCCTCGCCGAGGGTCTGCAGCTTGATCGTCTCTGCGACCTGCTCGCCGTCGGGCTGCGGGTAGGCGTAGAAGCCCTGACCGCTCTTCTGGCCGAGCCGGCCCTGGGCGACCATGCGTCGCAGGATCGTGGGCGGGGCGAAGCGCTCGCCGAACCGCTCCTCGGCGTTCTCCATCCGCTCGAGGACTGTGTCGAGGCCCTCCGCGTCGGCCTTCATGAAGGGAGGCATCAGACCCCGGCGGGGGTCCAGCCCGGCGCCGGCCATCATCCCGAAGTCGATGTCGCGGTGGGTGGCGACGCCCTCCTCGAGCACGAGGCAGGCCTCGAGGATCGTCTTCAGTGAGAGCATCTCGACGAGCTCCGCGACGTCGGGCTCGTTCTCACCGGGGAGGTTCGGCTCGCCGGAGGGGTCGTAGAAGCCGTCCCCGCCCGTCTTCGCCCCGAGTTTGCCGTTGGCGACGAGCTTCTGCATCCCCTTCGGGACATAGAAGCGTTCCTCGCCATAGGACTCCACGAGATGCTCGGCCACGTGCAGCACGGTGTCGAGGCCGAGCAGGTTGACGAGGTAGTAGGGACCCACCGGGATCACTCCCGCCGCGCCGACCCCCTCGTCGATCGCCTTGATCGAGAGCCCCTTCTCCTCCTGCTCGCGCCAGATCTCCGAGGTGGCGGAGTTGAGGATGCGGTTGACCACGAAGCCGGGGACCTCCGCGCAGGTGATCGGTTGCTTGCGGATCGCCTGGGCGAAGGTGACTGCGGCCGAGACCGTCTCCGCGGAGGTCTCCTCACCCTCGACGATCTCGATCAGGGGCATGATCGAGGCGGGATAGAAGTAGTGGAAACCCACCACGCGGTCCGGCCTCAGGGTGGCTTCGCCGATCTCGGTGATCGAGAGCGAGGAGGTGTTCGAGGAGAGGATCGCGTGGCCGGGTGTGGCCGCGTCGAGCTCGGCGAAGACGGCCTGCTTGATCTCCATCCGCTCGGGCACCGCCTCGACGACGAAGTCGACGTCGCCGAAGGAGCCGTAGGAGGTGGTGCCCTCGATCCTGCCGAGGATCTCCGCGATCTGGGCCTCCGCCTGCTCGGCGGTGATCTTGCCCTTCTCCGCGAGTTTGCCCACCTGGCCACGGGTCACGTTCGCGGCCTCGTCGAGCCCGGCCTGCACGAGGCTCTCGTCGATGTCCTTGAGCACGACGGGGATGCCCGCCGCGGCGATCGTCTGGGCGATCTGACCGCCCATCGTTCCGGCGCCCACGACTGCGGCCTTGAAGACGAACATGCTTGGCTCTCCTCTGCTCTCTGCTCGCTGGGGGGCCGAGAGACTAGCGGCGGCGCCGCTCCGCCGCACCTACGGGCCGGTCCGCGGGTTGGGGACGTCGGGGGTGTACGCGAAGCTGTCAAACGGGTAAGGAGGCGTACATGGAGATTCGAGTGAAGCCAGCAGAGCGGGAGCGTGGGCGCAGGCCCGCTCTCAGCGTCCGCCGGGCGAGTCTGCTCGCGAGCGCTCTGATCGTCGCGCTGCTCGCCGTCGCTGCTCCCGCGCAGGCGGTCAAGCCCACGGTCACGACCGGCGGAGCCAAAGCGGTGAGCTACAACGCGGCAACGCTCGGTGGCTCGATCGACCCGGGCGCGAGCGCGACCTCCTACTACTTCCAGTACGGCCCGACGAGAGCGTACGGCGGGCAGAGCGCGATCGCCTCTGCGGGCGCAGGCGCGAAGTCGATCCCCGTCGCCGTCGCGATCGGCGGGCTCCAGCCGCTCACCGTCTACCACTACCGCCTCGTCGCGGTGAACACCGACGGCACGACCTTCGGCGCCGACCGCACCTTCCAGACGGAGAAGGTCCCGCTCTCGCTCGCGATCCTCGGCTCACCCAACCCTGTGGTCTTCGGGAACCCCGTCGTGATCCAGGGCACGCTCTCGGGAACCAACAACGCGGGGCGCCAGATCATCCTGCAGGGCGACGCCTTCCCCTATACGGCGGGCTGGGTGACGATCGGCAACCCCGAGCTCACGAACGCCACGGGCGGCTTCAGCTTCACGCTGCTGGGCGCCGCGGTGACGACGCAGTTCCGCGTGGTCACGACCACCAACCCGCCAGTGATCAGCCCCGTGGCCACGGAGAGCGTGGCGGTCAAAGTGACGAGCCACATCGCGCGCACGCACCGCGCGGGCTACGTGCGCATCTTCGGCAGCGTAAGCCCGGCCGAGAACGGCTCGCAGGTGGGGATGCTCCGCATCACCCACGGCCACGGCGTGCTCGTGGGCGGCACCGTGCTCAAGCCCCAGGGCGCATCGAGCTCGAGCTTCAGCCGGGTGGTGCACGTCCAGAAAGGGATCTACCGCGTGCTCGTCCGCGTGGTGAACACCGGTCAGATCTCCAGCTACGGCCAGCCGCTGCTGATCAAGTAGCGCTCAACCGTCAGCCGAGAGCGATTCAGATTCCGCTCCAGCTGTCGGTCGAGGTGCTGAATCGCCGGCACCCGCCGGAGGCAGTGGCGAGATCGCTGAAGTTCATATCGAGGCCGATCTCTTCGCGGGGAGCCCGCATCGCGAGCAGTTGCCTCTCGTTCTCGGCGAGATGCGCGAGCGCGGAACGCGTCGCCGAGGTCTGTGAGAGCAGGCGGATCGAGGCGGCGGCCCTGCGCTCGGCAGCGGCCACTTCCGCCGCGGCCGCTTCGAGCGTCGCGGCTTCCGCACGCGAGGGGCCGATCACGGGCACGTACCCCTTCCCCACCAGCGGCAGAACACGTCGCCGGTAGACCGACCCCGCTTCGCGTGACGCCTTGGCGCACGCAGCTGCGAGGCTCGCCGACCTCGCCGTCGCCGATCCTCCGCAACCGGAGACCACGACGAGCACCACGACGACTGGCAGGGCCGGCAGCTTCACGGTGCTTCAGCCTACGGCTCCACGCGGTGAGCGGGCCTCAACGAACACCGCCCGGCGCTGTGGCCGGGCGGGTCGAAACTGCGCTCTGCCCAACGCGCTCAGGCGGGAACCGCGGTGGGCTCCTCGACACGGCGCGGGAGCAGCGTTTCGCGCGCGATCACGAGGCGCTGGATCTGCGAGGTGCCCTCGTAGAGCTGCATGATCTTCGCGTCGCGGAAGAGCTTCTCGACGGGGTACTCCTTGATGAAGCCGTAGCCGCCGTAGACCTGAACTGCTTCGGTGGCGGTCTTCATCGCGGTGTCCGCGGCGAAGCGCTTCGCGTGCGAGGAGACGAGCGTGTTGCGTTCGCCGTTGTCGAGCATCGCGGCGGACTTCCACGTGAGCAGACGCGCCGCCTCGATCTCGGTGGCCATGTCGGCGATGATGAACTGGATCGCCTGGTGCATCGCGATCGGGACGCCGAACTGGACACGTTCGCGCGAGTAGTCCACGGCGAACTCGAAGGCCGCGCGGGCGATGCCCGTGGCCATCGCCGCGACACCGGGACGGGTGCGGTCGAGCGTCATCATCGCGAGCTTGAAGCCCTGGTTCTCCTCGCCGAGCAGGTTCTCAGCCGGGACCTCGACGTCGTTGAAGGAGATCGTCGCCGTGTTCGAGGCGCGCTGCCCGAGCTTGTCCTCCTTCTTGTCCACGACCACGCCCCAGTCGCGCTCGACGACGAACGCGCTGATCCCACGGTGACCCGCGTCCTTGTCGGTCTTCGCGTAGACCGTGTAGTAGTCCGCGTAGCCGCCGTTGGTGATGAAGCACTTCGAGCCGTTGATGACGTACTTGTCGCCCTTCTTCACGGCCGTCGTGCGCATCCCGGACACATCTGAGCCCGCGTCGGGCTCGGTCAGGCAGAAGGAGGCGAGCTTCGGCGATTCGGTGAGCGCGCCGAGGTACTTCTTCTTGATCTCCTCCGAGCCCCCGAGCGCGATCGGCGCGGTGGCCAGGCCGTTGCAGCCGAGTGAGGTCTGGATACCCGAGCAGCCCCAGGAGAGCTCTTCCTCGATCAGGCAGCCGTCGAGATAGCTCGCACCCGCTCCGCCGTACTCCTCCTCGATGTGGCTGTTCATCAGGCCGACGTCCCACGCCTTCTTGATGATGTCCTCGGGCCAAGTCCCGTCCTTGTCGTACTCCCATGCGACCGGGCGGATCTCTTTTACGGCGAAGTCGTGCGCCATCTCGCGCAGGTTCTTCTGCTCGTCTGTGAGCGTGAAATCGACCATTCTGGAGCCCCTCCTAACGGGCTGGCACGAAGTTAGATTGACTGGTCAGTCAATCGAGCCGTAGGAGGGTAGCGGAGAGCCCGCCGATCGGCAAGAATCGGTGAGTGCAGAACACGACCGCCGCGCTGGTGCTCGGGCTCGCCGCAGACGGCCTGACGTTCGTCGTGGTGGGCACGGTGGCCTTCTCCCTCGTGATGTCGGTGCTCTTCCTGGTCACGCGGGGGAGCGATTCGATGTACGACCAGATCGGGCAGGGAGGGATCTCCCGGGAAAGCGAATACTCAGGCCCCGCGGGAACAACCGCGCCGCTCACCTCAGCGGCTCGCGACGAGCAGGAGCAGGAGGTCCGCCAGATGCTCACCGCAAGAAGCGCGCGGCGGGTGCAGCGCGGGGAGGCCCCGCTGGACATCGAGGCGGAGCTCGACCGGCTGCTCGCGCCGGCGGGCGGCGAGCAGGACGCGGCGCTGCTCGCCGAGGTGCGCCAGCTCGTCCAGGCGCGCAACGAGCGGCGCCTGCGCCAGGGACTGGAGCCGCTCGACGAGGAGGCCGAGGTGAGTCGGACACTTTCAGAGCTCGGGGGTGGGGTATAAACGCTCAGATGCGCAACGTTCGCCGCTTCCAACTCGACGAGCTAGTCCTCCGCCCGGGGACCTACTTCAACCCCCAGACCGAGATCATGGTGGTCGTCGACGACTCGCCAGAGGTCGACCACGAGATCTTCGAAGCAGCCGAGATCGAGGCGACGGAGTGGGTGCTGATCGCCGAGGACGTACCGCTGGACGAGCATCAGCGCGACGACCTGATCGAGTCCTTCCAGCAGTCTCAGCAGGACGGGGGCGAGCGCACCGACGACGAGGTCCTCGACGAGGAGGAGGACGAGCTCGACCCCGACGAGGACGAGGAGGAGGACGAAGACGAGGAGCTGGACGCCCTCGGCTTCGGCGGCGAATGAGCGTCAACCGGCGCAACTGAGCGCCCCGACGGGGTGTTCGGGGTTGCAGTGCCACGCTCGCCGCACCTTGCAACCGCCGCTGCAGCGCTCCGCGCGGCCGGCCATAGCATCGGCGCGGTGCGCCGCTTCCCGCTGCTTGCCGCCCCGCTCGCCCTGCTCCTCTGCGCGCTCGCTCCGCAGGCCGCCTCCGCAACGGGCGGCGGCCACCCAGCCACCCAGCTCGCGCCCGTGCACGGGGCCGGCGCGGCCTCGGCGCCGGCGAAGGAGCGCGCTCGCGCCGCTGCGAGCCACGGCCCGAGCGTGAGCGCGGCGCTCTCCGCGCTGAAGAGCTCGGGCCAGATCACCGAAACCTCCTACAGGTCCTACTACGCGACCTACACCGCGGCGAAACGGTCGCTCGGGCGCCTCAGCGGAACGCGTCAGACCGAACTCTCGGCGGTGATGGCGAACGTGCAGGCGATGGCCGCCGCGGGTTACCTGACCGCCTCGCGCGCCCCCGTGATCTTCCTCACGCTCGAAAAGAACGAGCTCTGGTGGACGACCAGATCGCTTCTCTCCGGCGAGGTCCGCGTGAGCTTCCCGCCGAGCAAGATCATCTGGGAGCACTACCCCGGTCAGGGGATCGAGATCCAGTGGCTCGCGACCTTCGGGGAGGGCAACGGCTACTACCTCTCCGGCCACGAAAACTCGAACCTGCGCCAGCTCGTCGAAGAAGTGATCCCGCTCGCGACCAAGCGTGCGGGAGGCATCGCCTGGGAGTACATGTTCAAGTTCGACGGGGGCTCCCCGCCCTGGACGAGCGGCCTCTCCCAGGGCACCGCGCTGCAGGTGATGTCGCGGTCGTGGTCGCGCTTCAAGGAACCCGCCTTCCTCACCGCCGCCCAGCAGGCGCTCGGGATCTACCAGCAGGCACCCCCGCAGGGTGTGCGCGTGGCGACGAAAGCGGGGGCGGAGTACGCCGAGTACACCTACGCCCCGAGCGACCGCATCCTCAACGGCTTCATCCAGGCGGACGTGGGCCTCTACGACTACACGCAGATCACCAAGGACCCGCTCGGACTGAAGCTGTTCGAAGAAGGCGACGCGGAGGCGCGCGCGGAGGTTCCCCACTACGACACGGGCTACTGGTCGCTCTACGACCAGTACGGGGAATCCGACCTCAACTACCACGAACTCCTCACCGAATTCCTCCAGCACCTCTGCGAACGCACACGCAAAGGACCCCCGCTCAGCACCGCCCCCGCTCCCACACCCGCCACGCCCACGACCACCGCGCCGACGAGCACCGCACCGACCCCCACCACGCCCGTGACGACGGGAGGAGGGACCTCCCCGGGGAGCGCTGGCGCGCGCGCCGCGGCGAGCGCACCGGCGACCCAGATCGCGGGCGACCAGATCTACTGCACGACCGCGCAGCGCTTCACCGCGGATGAGAAGACACCGCCCGCGATCTCGCTACTCTCGACCAAGGTCGCGCCGCACTCGCGCGCGGGCGTGAAGATCTCGCTCTCGAAGGTCTCCACCGTCACGCTCACGATCCGCCAGGGCTCGAAGGTGATCTGGAGCAACCGCGCGACGGTCGAGGGAGGCAAGCCGAAGCTCCTCTGGGTGACACCCTCGAAGACGGGGACCTACGCGGTCACGCTGACCGCCTCCGACCTCGCGGGCAACTTCTCGAGCACCAACGCAACGATCGCCGTGGGCTGAGCTTCCGCTCACACTGAGCGAAGCGGCCAACGTGCAGATCCGCTTCACCCGCTGTGGCCGGGCTGCGTTGACGCCGCCGACGCCCGCCTAGACTTCTGAGCGGATGGACAGCGCGCGACAGGCACGGCGGAGGGCCGGGCGGCGATGAGGCGGCTCACCCACGCCTGGGCGGCGATGAGCCGCGAGCGGAGGATCGCCGCGGTGGCCGCGCTCGCCCTGCTCGTGACGATGTTCTTCCCCTGGTACGGGCTGCAGAGCCTGAACCGGAAGACGGGTGCGATCTACTCGCACGACATCAACGCCTTCGGGGACGTCTCCTTTGTGGAGGCAGCGATCTTCCTCGTCGCCGCAGGCGTCACCGCGATGCTTCTCGCGCGCGCGGAGGAACGCGAGTTCAGCCTCCCCGGGGGCGACGGCACGATCGTCGCGATCGCGGGCGGCTGGGCGGCCGTTCTGATCTTCTATCGCGTCTTCGACCGCCCCTCCGGACACGGATATCCGGTGGGGATCGAGTGGGGTTTCTTCCTCGCCTTCGTGGCCGCGGGGAGCCTCGCCTACGCGGGCTGGCGGATGCGCCACGGCGAACGGCCCGAGCCCCCTGCTGCTCGCGAGCGGCACCCGCCCGGAGGCGGCCGCGCCGATCACCCGAGGAGCGGCCCCGGCACGCCGCGTCCGATCCCGACCGCGAGCCCGCCCCGGCTGCGCGCCGGGCGCAGAGCGAGGCGGGACGCCGTCGCGCGGATGAGACCGGGGAGACCGCCGCGCTCGTCCCCGTCGCCGCCTCACGCCGCGCGAGCCGAAGCGAGTCGCGCGAGCGGGACCCCGCGCCGCCACAGCGCGCCCCACGGCGCGAGCGCCCGCGCTTCCCTCCGCGTCCCGATGAGCCTGAGCAGCTCTCATTCGAGGACCCGCAGGACGGTGACTAGCCCGAGCCGGGGTTCGCTCAGGCGACGCGGAAGTCGTGGCGCGAGGCGATCGCGCCGACCTGCTCGGGTGTGAGCGGGCCCTCGCTGAGGGCTGCGGCGAGCTCGCGCATGTAGTGCTCGAAGCCCCCGGGGGTGTTGAAGTTGAGGAACCGCACCGGCTCGCTGCCCGGGTTGCGGAAGGTGTGCACGGTCCCCGGAGGCGCACAGGCGAAGGAGCCCGGACCGAGCTCGAGGGTGCGGCCGTCGATCTCCATCTCGAGCACCCCGTCCAGCACGTAGAACATGTCGCAGATCCGCTCGTGCGTGTGGAGCGGGGGTCCCGGGAAGCCCGGCGCGATCGTGGTCTCAGAGAGGAAGAAGGCGCCCTGCGTGTCCTCCGCGGTGGCCTTGATCACGATCTCCGATCCGCCCGCCGCGAGGCTCTCGCCCTCACCCCGCAGGTGAGCGGTTCCGGCCATGCCGGTCTTATACCGCGATCGGCTCGCCGGTGAGCGCGGCCCGCGGCGCCTATCATTGGCGGCCCATGAGCGCCCCCCTCCCCTCCGAGCCAACCTCCGTCGCCGAGGTCGCAGAGGGGCTGCGCGAGGTGGGCTACCTCCCGGGCGAATCGACAGCGCTCGTCTCCTATCTCGCGACGAAGCTCGGCAAGCCGGTGCTCGTCGAGGGGCCCGCGGGCGTGGGCAAGACCGAGCTCGCGAAGGCGCTCGCGTCCTACCTCGGCCGCGAGCTCGTGCGGCTGCAGTGCTACGAGGGGCTGGACGAGGCCAAGGCGCTGTATGAGTGGAACTACCGCAAGCAGCTTCTGCGGATCCAGGCGGAGGCCACGGGCACGGGCTGGGAGGCGGTGCAGGACGACATCTTCGGCGAGGAGTTCCTGCTCGCCCGGCCGCTGATGACCGCGATCGCCTCCGAGCAGCCCGTGGTGCTGCTGATAGACGAGATCGACAAGACCGACCAGGAGTTCGAGGCGATGCTGCTGGAGGTGCTCTCCGACTTCCAGATCTCGATCCCGGAGCTCGGCAAAGTCGAGTCGCGCACGCATCCGATCGTGCTGCTCACATCGAACAACTCGCGCGAGCTCACCGAGGCGCTGAAGCGCCGCTGCCTCTACCTCTGGCTCGACTACCCCGAGCTCGAGCACGAGCTCGAGATCGTCCGCCTGCATGCGCCCGAGCTCGACGAGACAGTCGCGCGCAGGCTCGTCGAGGTGATCGGGATGGTCCGCGACCTCGACCTCAAGAAGCCTCCCTCGATCGCCGAGTCGATCGACTGGGCGCGCGCGCTGCTGCTGCTCGGCGTGAAGGACATCGACGCGGAGACCTTCAAGGAGACGATGTCGGTGATCGTCAAGCACCGCACCGACATGGACGTCGTCGCCGAGCGCGTCGGGCTCAAGCTCGGGTCGCCCGCCGATGTCGCCTGAGCGCCCCGCACCGCGCCCCTCATCCGCCGCACCCGACGGCCTGCCCGCGCGGATCCTCGAGCTCGGCGAAGAGCTGCGCCGCGAAGGGGTCGCGGTGGGCACCTCCGAGCTGCTCGACGCCTTCGAGGTGCTGCGCGAGGTGAGCTGGACCGAGCAGCGCGACTTCCGCGAGGCGCTCGCAGCGACGCTCGCGAAGAGCCAGGAGGACCGGCGCGTCTTCGAGCTCGTCTTCGAGCGCTTCTTCTTCCGCGCGGTCGAGGTCGCCGCAGCGCGCGAGGGGATCACCGAGCAGAGCCTCGCCGAGCTCGGCGAGCTCACCGACGAGGAGCTCGACGCGCTGCGCGAGCAGATCGCGGCGGCCCTGCGTGAGGGCGATGAGGGCGCGATGCGCGACCTCGCGCGGATGGCGATCGCGGCCTTCGCACGGCGCCAGGAGGGCTCGGGGGTGATCGGCGTGGACGTGCAGCGCATCCGTCGCGCGCTCGGGCTGCGTGCGGAGCCGCAGCCGGAGCTGCCCCCGGAGGACCCGCGCCACGACGGGCTGCCCCGCGAGGCGCTGCGGCGCTTCGAGGCGCTGCTGCGGCGCGAGCTCGAGCGCGCGCAGATCGAGCGCACGGGCAGCCTGCCGCCCTCGCGGCCGCTCGGCGAGCTCGATCGCGCGCTCCCCTCGGGCCCGCTCGCCGACCTCGCCGCGGTGCACCGCGTGGTCGCGCAGCTTCGCCGCCGTCTCGCCACGCAGGGCATGCAGCAGCGCGGGCACCGTCGCCACGCGCACGTGGACGTGCGGCGCACGATGCGCGCCTCACTGCAGACCGGTGGGGTTCCCGTCGAGCTGAAGTTCCGCCCGCGGCGGCCGAAACGCCCGGAGATCTACGTGCTCTGCGACGTCTCCACGAGCGTCACCTCGGCCTCGGTCTTCTTCCTCTCTGTGCTTCACGCCCTCCACGACACCTTCCGCAAGATGCGCTCCTTCGTGTTCATCGAGCGCATCTCCGAGGTCACCGACATCTTCGAACACGAGCGCAGCTTCAAGGGCGTGAGCGAACGCATCTCCACCGACGCCGGCGTCGCCGACATCTCGGGATACACGGACTACGGCCGCGTCTGGTCGGAGTTCCTCGTGAAGGTCGAGGACGACCTCCATCCACGCGCGACGGTGATCGTGCTCGGAGACGCGCGGACGAACGGGCGCGACCCGCGCGCCGACCTCTTCGCGCAGGTCGCCGCACGCGCGGGGCGCACCTTCTGGCTGAACCCCGAGCCGCGGCTCTACTGGAACTACGGGGACTCCGTGATCGCCGCTTACGAGGAGTTCTGCACCGCCTTCGAGTGCTGGACGACCGGGCAGCTCGAGGACTTCGTTCGCGCGCTCACGCGGCCGGTCGTCTCTGCCTGAGCGAGCAGGGCACTCCGGGCGAAGGGCTGGATCCCCCGCCCGCCCGGGCCCGCTAGCATCGGCTGGGAGCAGCGGATACCAGGGGGGCTGGCGGGAAGGCCGGCTGAGATGGCATCCGGGAACCGAGCGGTCGGCGGCTGGAGGTGCCGGCCTCGGGCTCCCCCGATGTCGACCCTTCGAACCTGTGGGGTAATGCCCGCGAAGGGAGCGACTTGTCGGTTCAACTGCATCGAGATCAGGCCCCCGCCGAGCAGCGGCGCGAGAGCGGCTGAGGTGATGCTCGAGGGCGTCCACCGCGCGTTCCCCGGGCCGCGCGGTGGCGTGGTCGCGCTGGAGGACCTCTCGCTGCGTGTCGGACCCGGGGAGGTCGTCGCGCTCGTCGGGCCGAGCGGCTGCGGCAAGACGACGCTGCTCGAGCTCGTCTGCGGGCTGCAGCAGCCGGACTCGGGCAGCGTGAGCGGGCCATCCGCGGTGTTGATGCCCCAGCACGATCTGCTGCTCCCCTGGCTCGACGCGACCGACAACGCGGCGCTCGCGCTGCGGATCGCGGGTCTCTCGCGCGCGGCCGCGCGGGAGCGGGCCGGCGCGCTGTTCGCCGAGCTCGGCCTCGAGGGCTTCGAGCGCTCGCGCCCGGCGGAGCTCTCCGGCGGGATGCGCCAGCGCGTCGCCTTCCTGCGCACGCTCCTCTCGGGGAAGGGGGTGCTCTGCCTCGACGAGCCCTTCGGCGCGCTCGACGCGATCACGCGCGCGGAGATGCAGGACTGGCTCGCGGGCGCGCTCGCGCGCGAGCCGCGAACGGTGCTGCTCGTCACCCACGACGTGGAGGAGGCAGTGCTGCTCGCCGACCGCGTGCTCGTGATGACCCCGCGGCCGGGCCGCCTCGCCGCCGAGCTCGAGGTGACAGGAGCGCGCCCGCGGCGGACGTGCCGATCCGGAGGTCGTCTCCCTGCGCGCCCGTGCGCTCGCGCTGCTCGCGGAGGCGCGGCGGTGAGCGCCGCGCAGCCCGCTCCCGTGCAGGACTCGCGAGGCGCCACGCGCGCGGCGGGAGCGACTCACGCGCTCGCTGCCGGCGCTCGCGCTGCTGCTCGCGCTGCTCGGGGCGTGGGAGGCCTATGCGGACGCGGGCGGGGTCGAAGCGGACGTGCTGCCCGCCCCCCACGAAGTCGCCTCGGCGCTCTGGCACGGAGGGAGCGTGCTCTACCGGAACTTCGCGGTCACCGCGGAGGAGGTCGCGCTCGGGCTCGCGGTCGCTCTGCTCGCGGGCTTCGCACTCGCGGTGGCGGTCCACCTCTGGCCGCTCGTGCGTCGCGCGGTCTACCCGCTCGCGGTCGGATCGCAGGCCGTTCCGATCCCCGTGATCGGCGTGCTGCTCGTGTTCTGGTGGGGCTTCGGGATCGTCCCGAAGCTCGTGGTGATCGCCTTGATCTGCTTCTTCCCCGTGCTCGTCACAACCGCCGACGGGCTGGCCGCGGTCGATCCCGCTCAGCTCAAGCTGATGCGAACTCTCGACGCCTCGCGCTGGCAGGCCTTCCGCTTCGCCGAGCTTCCCGCCGCTTTGCCCGCCGCGCTGAGCGGGGCGCGGATCGCGCTCGCGGTGGGCGTGATCGGCGCGTTCATCGCGGAGGTGGCCACGCCCACCACGGGCGCCTACCCGGGCCTCGGCCGGCAGATCATGACCGACGTGAACTTCGAGGCCGCGAGGGCGTATGCGGGTACCGTGCTGCTGATCGCCTTCGCCGTCGCCTGTTTCTACGCACTCGCCCTGGCGGAGCGAAAGCTCGCGCCCTGGCGCCCACGACCCGGAGGAGACGCCCTGTGAGCATCGCGCCGTCCCGTATCCGTCCGCGCTCGCGCTGCAGGTTCGCGCTCGGCGCCTCGCTCGTCGCGCTGCTCGCCGCCGCGCTCGCGCTCTCGGCCTGCGGCTCCAAGCAGGACGCGCTCTCGGCCGGGACGGCGAAGCGCTTCACGGTGATGCTCGACTTCTTCCCCAACGCAGACCATGCCGCGCTCTACTCGGCGCTCGCCCACGGCGACTTCAGCGCGGTTGGGCTGAACGTCGTCCCCGAGACGCCCGCCGACCCCTCCGAACCGCTGAAGCTGCTCGCCGCAGGGCGCGTCGATCTGGCGATCTCCTACGAGCCCGAGGTGCTGCTCGCGCGCGACCAGGGACTGAAGGTCGTCTCGATCGGCGCGCTCGTCCAACGACCGCTCACCTCGATCATCGCGCTCCCGGGCAAGCACGTCGCGAGCGTCGCCTCGCTCGCGGGAAAGCGGGTGGGCACCGCGGGCATCCCCTACCAGTCCGCGGAGCTCCACACCGCGCTCGAACACGCCGGGGTACGCCCATCCTCGGTGCGCGAAGCGAACGTGGGCTTCAACCTGATCCCGGCGATGCTCTCCGGCCAGGTCGACGCCACCCTGGGCGGCTTCTGGAACTACGAGGGGATCCAGCTGCGCCTCGCACACAAGAAACCTGTCGTGATCCCGATCGACGAGGCGGGCGTGCCCACATACGACGAGCTGGTCGTCGTCGCTCGCGACGAAGAGGCGCAGACGCGACGGACAGGACCTCCGCGCATTCCTGCAGGCGCTCACGCGGGGCGAGCGCGAGGTGCGCGCGAACCCTGCGGGGGCGACGGCGACGCTGCTGAAGGCCGCGCCCTCGCTCGAACGCAAGCTCCAGCTCGAATCGATCAAGCAGACACTGCCCGCCGCGCTGCCGAGCGAAGCGGGGAAGCCCTACGGCTGGCAGAGTCCCTCAGCCTGGGCGACCTTCGGAAGCTGGATGTTCTCCCACAAGCTGCTCCGCACGGACCCGAACATCGGGCTCCCCCCCTTCACCAACGAGTTCCTCCCCGGGCAGGGGATCTAGAGGAGATAGAAGCTCGGCCCCACGGGTAGCTTCACCCCAACGCGAAGGAAGGACCAAATGCTCAAGAAACTGCTCGAGATCATCCTCTGCATCCTGCATCCGATCGCCGTCGTGCTGATCTGGATCAACCTGCTCTTCGCGCGCGGCGACATCGGCTTCGTGGCGAAGCTCGCCTGGGGCGTCGCGGTGATAGTTCCGTTCGTCCCCTTCCTCTACGTGCTCACCGGGAACGACTTCATCTAGAGGCGCGTTTGCCGCCGAGCGCCCACCACCGCGCGTAGATCTCGACCGCGCGCGCCACCAGCGGGTCTTCCAAGGAGGCCGGCGCGCCACCCTCCACGCTCCCCTCCCCCGCGAGCACCGGCAGCAGCGCACAGACGCACTCCGCGAGCACCGCGGGCTGATAGCCACCCTCCATCACCACCCCGAGCGGGACGCCCAACTCGGCCGCCAGCTCCCTCACCTGCAGGGCCATCTCGACGAATGTCTCGGTCTCCAGCTCGCAGTGAGCCAGCGGGTCGGCGCGGTGGGCGTCGAAGCCAGAGGAGACGAGGATCAGCTGCGGCTCGAACTCGCGCGCAGCGGCGATCGCGACACGCTCGAGCAGCGCCATCCAGAGCGCGGGACCGGTCCCCGGTGCAACCGGCAGGTTGATCGTGTACCCCTCCCCCGCACCGCTGCCCGCATCCTGCAGGGCGCCGGTCCCCGGGTAGAGCGGGGACTGGTGCAGGCTCGCGAAGAGCACGTCGCTGCGCCCTCTGAAGATCTCCGCTGTGCCGTTGCCGTGATGCACGTCCCAGTCGAGCACGAACACACGCTCCACACCGAGCTCGGCGATCGCCCAGGCGGCCGCCACCGCGACGCTGTTGAACAGGCAGAACCCCATCGCGCGCTCCCGCTCGGCGTGGTGGCCCGAAGGTCGGAGCGCACAGAAGCCGGCGTGGGTCTCGCCCGCGAGCAGCGCGCGAGTCATCTCGACCGCGCCCCCCGCCGCGTGCAGCGCGGCCCGGAAGGAGCGTGGGCCCACGTAGGTGTCCATGTCGATCGCCCCGCCCCCGGACTCGCAGAGCGCGCGGATCGAAGCGATCAGCGCGAGGCTGTGGACGAGCGCGAGCTGCTCCTCGCTCGCCGCCGGCGCCAGTGCTCGCTCCCATCCGAGCCAGTCGCGTTCGGCGAGCGCCCGCTCGAGCACCAGCAGCCGCTCGGGTGTGTCGGGGTGTCCGGGCGAGTGGAGCCGCGGATCGTGCTCGATGCTCGTGGGGTGGTGGAAGTAGAGAGGGTTCGCCATCGGACTCCGGGGCGCGCAGCCCGCCCGTCAATATGACCGAATGGCGATCCCCGACACGATGCGGGCGATGGTCCTGGAGAGGCCTCGCGAGCCGCTGCGCGCAGCGGAGCTCCCCGTGCCCGAGCCGAAGCCCGGGCAGGTCCTGCTGAAGGTCCACGCTTGCGGGGTGTGTCGCACCGACCTGCACCTGCTCGACGGCGAGGTCGCGGTTCCCGACCCGCCGCGGGTGCTCGGCCACCAGATCGTCGGCGAGCTCGTCGCGGGCGATCCGCCCGAGGGCGCCGCCCCCGGCGGTCTGCTCGGCGTGCCCTGGCTGGGCTGGACCGACGGCAGCTGCGAGTACTGCCGCTCCGGGCGCGAGAACCTCTGCCCGAACGCGCGGTTCACGGGCCGCGACATCGACGGCGGGCAGGCGGAGTACGCACTCGCCGACAACCGCTTCTGCTTCCCGATCCCTGACGCCTTCGGAGCGCTCGACGCCGCGCCGCTGCTCTGCGCGGGCCTGATCGGCTTCCGCGCGCTGCGCATGTGCGGGGACGCCGAACGGCTCGGCCTCTACGGGTTCGGCGCGGCCGCCCACATCCTCGCGCAGGTCGCTCGCTGGGAAGGCCGCAGGGTCTTCGCGTTCACCCACGAGGGCGACGAGCGCGGACAGCGCTTCGCGCGCGAGCTGGGGGCGGAGTGGGCGGGCTCATCCGAGCAGCAGCCCCCGGAACCGCTCCAGGCCGCGATCGTCTTCGCTCCCGTCGGCGAGCTCGTGCCGCTGGCGCTCGCGGCGCTCGCCCCCGGCGGGGTGGTCGTCTGCGGGGGCATCCACATGAGCGACATCCCGAGCTTCCCCTACGAGCTGCTGTGGATGGAGCGCAGCCTCCGCTCGGTCGCCAACCTCACCCGCGAGGACGCCCGCGCGCTGCTCGCGATCGCCCCGAAGGTGCCCGTGAGAAGCACCGTCACCCGCTACGCGCTCGGCGACGCGGGGCAAGCGCTGGAGGACCTTCGCGCCGGTTCCTTCACCGGCGCGGCCGTCATCGTGCCGTGAAAAGCGCTTAGTCAGAAACATCTCGAGGCACGTTTTCCCGCTTCCCAGGCGGAGTTTTCATCGAAGGGTCGAGTCCTCGGAACGATTTGGTCAAGATGACGGGACGTCGGTTACAGTCCCGATGGGAAGACCGGCCGAGACGAGGAGCTATGGCCAGCGCCAGCCCGGAGAAGACGAGATGGATGAGGGGGCCCTCGACACCCTTGCGCGGAGCGCTGCTGGGGCTGCTGCTCGAGCGACCCGGTCACGGCGGGGACCTCGCGAACCGGCTCGCCGCACGCCTTGGAGAGACCTGGCGGATCGACACGAACGACGTCTACCGCCTGCTCGAGCAGCTCGAGAACACGGGGCTCGCCTCCTCGCGCGACGAGCCCAAGCGCGGTAACAACCGCCGCACCCATCTCGTCTACCACCCCACGGAGGAGACCCCCGAGGCGCTCACCCTCTGGATGGAGACGCTGCTCCCGCGCGAGCCGGTGCGGCTCGGGCTGCAGGCGAAGCTCTCGGTCGCCCGCGAGCAGGACGCGCCGCGCCTGCTCGTCGCGCTGCGCGCCTACGAGCGCGAGTGCCTGGTGCTCGCGCAGGTCGTCTGCCCAACCGACGGCGGGGCGCACTCCTGGGCGGCGCTCTGCATGGACTGCTCACGAGACGCGATCTACGCCCAGCTTCAGACCGAGGTCGACTGGGCCGCGCGCACGCGGCGCAGGATCAACGAGTTCGTCGAGGCCAACCACTGAACCGGACGTCGCGATGGCGCCGCTGATCTCATTCCAGGAAGTCAGCAAGCGCTATCCGGACGGCGGCCGCGAGATCGCGGTCCTCGACCGCGTCTCGCTCACGATCGAGGGCGGCAGCTCCGTCGGCGTCTACGGGACGCGCCGGTCGGGCAAGTCCACGCTGCTGCGCCTCGCTGCGGGCATCGTCCTCGCCGACGCGGGCAGCGTGCGCTTCGAGGGCGTCGACCTCGCAACGATGAGCGCGGGCGCCCGCGGGCGGCTGCTGCGTCGCGAGATCGCCTTCATGTCAGCCGAGGACTGGCGCGCCCACCCGGGTGAGACGGTGATCGACCACGTCGCGACCTCGCTCGGCAGCGAGGGCCTGACGATGCGTGACGCCAGGCGCCGCGCGGTGCGCGTGCTCGATCAGCTCGGGATCGGTGCCTCCGGTGCCCAGGAGGCCGCCGCCTCGCTCTCGCTCACCGACCGCACGCGCGTGATGCTCGCCCGGGCGCTCGCGCGCGAGCCACGTCTGCTCGTGCTCGACGAACCCGCGCTGATGCCCAACCTCGGAGACCGCGACCGCTTCTACGCGCAGCTCCGTGGCGCGGCGCGCGAGCGGGACATGGCCCTGCTGGTCGCATCCGAGGAAATGGCCGCGTTGCAGGGCGTGGGCGTGCTCGTCTCGATCGCCGACGGCGAGCTCTGCTCGACCGAGGAGCAAGGCACCGTCGTCCCACTGCCTCGCCGTCGCGCGGCCGGCGGCCGGTCACCGCGGTGAGCATGCTCGAGCTGCGCGATGTGGCGAAGCACTACGCGAGCGGCGAGCAGACCGTCTGCGCGGTCGACGGGCTCTCCCTCACCGTCCGCGCGGGCGAGTTCGTCGCGCTCTACGGCCCGAGCGGCTCCGGAAAGACGACCGTCCTGCTGCTCGCCGCCGGCCTGGCCGCCCCCGATCGGGGCTTCGTGCTCTTCGACGGACGCGATGTCGGTCGGCTCAGCGAGCGTGAGGGCTCCGCCTACCGCCTGCGCGACGTGGGCTTCGTGTTCCAGTCCTTCCACCTGATGCCACACACCTCCGCGCTCGACAACGCGACGATCAAGCTCACCGGCGGCGGAGCGACGCTGCGCCAGGCGCGCTGTGTGGCCCGCCCCTGGATCGAGCGCGTGGGGCTCGCGGACCGCGCCGAGCACACCCCCGAGCAGCTCTCGATGGGCGAGCGTCAGCGCGTGGCGATCGCACGTGCGCTCGCGAGCGAGCCGCGTCTGCTGCTCGCCGACGAGCCCACGGGGAACCTCGACACGGCGCGCAGCGCCGAGATCCTCGGGCTGATGCGCGAGGTCTGCCACGAGCGGCAGATCCCCGCTCTGCTCGTGACCCACGACCCGGAGGCAGCGAACCACGTCGATCGGGTGCTCGCACTTCGGGACGGCCGGCTGGTGGAGGCGGCGGAGGCGGAGCGCGCGCGGGCGGGGACGTGAGCAGCGGCCTCAACCCGCGCGTGGCGGGTGTGCGGCTGAGCATGCTCGTCCATCTCTACCGCGTGCGGCTGCGCTCCCACGCGGTGCAGGAGCTGCTCGCCGGAAGCGGGATCGCGATCGGCGTCGCGCTCGTGCTCGGCGTGCTCGTCGCGAACACCAGCCTGACCGGGTCGGCGGGCGACCTGGTGCACGAGGTCGTGGGCTCCGCGCGGCTGCAGCTCGCCGCGCGCTCGGAGCAGGGCTACCCCACGAGGCTCGCCGCTGAGGCGACCGCGCTCCCGGGCGTGCGCGTCGCCGCCCCGGTCCTGCGCGAGAACGTCGCGATCGTGGGTCCGCGCGGGCGGGCCGCCGCGCAGCTGCTCGGTGTGACCCCCGCCGCTCTGCGGCTCGGCACCTTTGGCAGGAGACCCGTCGGCGGGCTCGCAGGAGGATTGTTCGTGCCAGCGCAGCTGGCCGCCCGGACCGGGATCGAGCGGGGCGAGCGGATCGAGGTGCTCGCCTTCGGCGCGGCGCGCACGGTGCGGGTCGGGGGGATCCTCGGCGATCGCTACGGCGCCTTCGCCTCGAGTCCGATCGTGGTGACGCCGCTGCCGATCGCCCAGCGCCTCACGGGGATGCGCGGCCGGGTCACGCAGCTCTACATCGAGCCGCGGCCCGGCGCGGACACACGGGTGCGCGCGGAGCTCACCGCACTCGCCGGGCCCGGGCTCGACGTGGAGAGCGCAGATCGCGAGCTCACGCTGCTCGAACACGCCGCGCGCCCGAACGACGAGTCGACCGAGCTGTTCGCCGCGATCAGCGTGATGGTGGGCTTCCTGCTCGCGCTCAACGCGATGCTGCTCACCGTGCCCGAGCGGCGGCGCTTCGTCGCGGACCTGCGGATGCAGGGCTATGACTGGCGCCAGGTGCTCGTGCTGCTCGGATTCCAGGCGTGCGTGCTCGGGCTGGCCGCCTCGGCGGTGGGCGTTGCGCTCGGCGACCTCCTCTCCCGCGCCTTCCTCCATCGCGTCCCCGCTTACCTGATGACCGCCTTCCCCGTCGGCAGCGAGGAGATCCTCCGTCCCACCACGGTGCTCGCCGCGCTCGGGTGCGGCGTGCTCGCCACGCTGCTCGCCTCGCTCTCACCCGCGCTCGATCTGCGGCCGAGCCGTCCGACCGACGCCGCGCTTGCGCGACCGCGAGGGCGGTAGCGAGGTGATCGCCCAGCGCACGACGGTGCAGCTCGCCCTGCTCTGCGCTGTCTCAGTGGCCGGCATCACCCTGCTCGTGCTGATCGACTCCGAGCCTCACGATCGCGGGTGGGGTCGCGCTCGCGGTGACGACGCTCACCGCGATCCCCGCGCTCTTCGCGGGGCTCGCACGGGCTCTGCGCTGGGCGGGAGAGCGCGTGCGCTCCTCCGCGCTGATCGTCGTCGTCTCGGAGCTGCGCGCCACGACCACCCGCGCCGTCGCGCTCGCGGGTATCGCCGCACTCGCGGTCTACGGGAGCGTCGCGATCGGCGGCGCGCGCGACGACCTGCTCCGGGGACTCGATGCGAACTTCGGCGAATATCTGCAGACCGCGGACCTCTGGGTGACGACGGGGGGCAACGACCTCACCACGAACTCCTTCGCGGCGGGCGGCCTCGCCGCGAAGATCGCCGCGGTCCCGGGGGTGCGCTCGGTGCGCGACTACCAGGGCGGGTTCCTCGACGTGGGCAGGCGCCGCATGTGGGTGATCGCGCGTCCCTCAGCCGACGCCCCGCAGATCCCCGCCAGCCAGATCCTCAGCGGCAGCCTCGCGGAGGCCGAGCCTCGCCTGCGCGCGGGCGGGTGGGCCGCGGTCTCCGCGGGGTTCGCGGGCGAACGCCATCTCGCCGTCGGATCCGCCTTCTCGCTCCCCACCCCGAGCGGGCCGCTCGCGCTGCGCGTCGCCGCGATCACGACGAACCTCGGCTGGGCCCCTGGCGCGGTGATCCTCGGCGAACAGCAGTACCGGCGCTACTGGCGCAGCGAAGACCCGACCGCACTCGAGGTGGGACTGGCTCCGGGGGCCGCGCCCGGGGCGGTCCGCCGCGCGGTGATCGCCGCGCTCGGCTCCCGCCCCGGGCTCGGCGTGCAGACCTTCGCCGAACGACGAAGCCAGTACGCCGCGGATTCGCGGCAGGGCCTCCAGGCGCTCAGCCAGATCGCAACGCTGCTGCTGATCGCCGCGGCGCTCGCCGTCGCCTCCGCGCTCAGCGCTGCGATATGGCAGCGCCGGGCCCGCCTCGCCTCGTTGAAGATCCAGGGCTACGCGACCTCCCAGCTGTGGCGCGCCTTGCTGCTCGAGAGCGCGGTCGTGCTCGGCATCGGCTGCGTGATCGGCGCCGCCTTCGGCATCTACGGACACGCGCTCGCCTCGCGCTGGCTGCGTCTGAACACCGGCTTCCCCGCCCCGTTCACCGTCGGATTGCCCGGGGTGTTTCTCACTCTCGCACTGCTGGCAATCATCGCTTTGGCGGTGATTTCATTGCCTGGATTGGCAGCCGCGCGGGCTCCCGCACGGACCACCTTCCAAGAGTGACTTCCCTCCACGCACATGCCGCGCAGAGACTGCGCGCGTGGTCGTTCGATGCCGCCGCTGCCTGCGTGAGGCCAACGCCTTCGCCTGCGCCGCGACAGCCTATTGGCTGGAGATCTTCCCCTATGTGAAACGTGAGATCGCTCGGTGGCGAGCGCGCGCCGAGCTGATTCCCGATGCGCGGCTCGCGCGCCTCGCCCTCGACCACGCAGGCGGGCGAGCGCGGCAACCTCGAGGGCGCGGCGGTGTTCGCGCTGCTCGCGCCGCGCGCGCGACGCGCGGAGGTGGTGCGCGCGGCGGTCGCCTTTCAGGCGCTCTACGACTTCCTCGACACACTCGCCGAGCTACCCGCCGAAGACCCGGTTGCCAACGGCCGGACCCTCCACCGCGCGCTCCTCGCCGCGCTCGATCCGGCACGGCGCAACGAGTGCTACCTGCAGCACAGCGGCTTCACCGCCGACGGCGGCTACGTCGAAGAGCTGATCGCCGCCTGCCGTGGCGCCCTTGCCGAGCTCCCGAGCTACGACTGCGTCGCGCAGGCGACCGCCCAGGCGGCCGCGCGGATGGTGAGCTACCAGAGCCTCAACCACGATTCTGAAGACGGCGAACGGCGCGCGCTGCGCGAATGGGCAGGTGCGCTCACGCCCGCAGGAAGCGGTCTGCGCTGGTGGGAGACCGCGGCCGGGGCCGCCTCCTCGCTCGGGGTCTTCGCGCTGATCGCCGCCGCCGCCGACCCTCGGCTCAGCGCCGCTGAGGTGAGCGCCTCGGCCGAGGCCTACTTCCCCTGGGTGGGTGCGCTGCACGTGCTGCTCGACTCCCTCGTCGATCTCAACGCCGACCTTCGCAGCGGAGATCACAGTCTTGTCTCTCACTACGGCGGGTCGAGCCAGGCGGCCGAGCGGCTCGGGAGGATCGCCGGCGAGGCCGCTGAGCGCCTGGAGGGCCTCGCCCGGAAGAGCGAGCACGGCCTGATCCTGACCGCGATGGCGAGCTTCTACATCGCGCGCCCCAGCGCCCACACGCCCGAGGCGGCCCCCGCCTCGGCGGGAGTGCGCCGCGCGCTCGGCTCCCAGGCTCGCCCGGCGGTCGCTGTGTTGCGCGCTCGTTCCGCGCTGGTTCCGGTTACTTGAAAGTCAAGTAGTGGACTTTCCACTTGTCCAAATGCTCGATCCGGCGGAATGATCAGTTGACTCCCGGGGGGGCAGAGCATGAGCAGCGGCATCACCATCGAGTTGACTCGCCCGCAGATCGACCGTGTCGTTCGCGAATCTGGGCAGGGCAGCGGAGTTTCGAGCCTGCTTCGCGGGCTCGCCGCGGACGGCACGCTCGCCTCGCGCTACGAGGCCCTCTCCGAGAGCCCGCGCCTCTCCCGTTCCCTGCTGCTCGGCCTGCTCGTGCTCGCCACCTTCCCCGATGACGGGGGCTCGCTCGCGGTCACCGACGTAGCGAGCCGGCTCGGGATGAGCCCCAGCACGACCCACCGCTACATGACCACGCTGCTCGCCGTCGGGCTGCTCGAGCAGGACGCACGCTCGCGGCGCTACCGGATCCCCGCAGAGGCGATCTGATGCTTCGTCTGCGCCGACCCCCACGCCGCCGCTGCGCAGAGCCGCGAGCGGGCCAGCGCTGCCGCCCGGCGGCCTCCCGCCAGGGTGAGGAGATCCTCGATACCCGCATCCGCGGGGTCTGCCGTCGCCGCGAGGACTTCACCGGTCGCGGCTTCGGACGCGAGCGCCGCCGCCAGGCGCGCTAGCCCATCGTCGCACCGAGGGCGCGCGCTAGAGCCCGATCGCGTGGGCCGCCGCGAGGCCCGCCCACTCGCCGTAGGGCGCGAAGAAGTCGCGCACGTGGCGTTCCTCGGCCACCGCCTTGGGGTCACCGCCGCTGAGCGCGCGGCCAACGAGCTTGAGCAGCCCGAGGTCCCCGGCGGGGAGCTGGTCGTGGCGGCCCTGGCCGTGGAGGGCCAGCATCTCGACGGTCCACGGGCCGATCCCCGGAATCGCCCTCAACCGCCGCCAACCGTCCTCGTGCCGCTCGGCCGCGAGGTCGACACGCCCGCGGGCGACCTCACGCGCGGCGCGGGTGAGGGTGATCGCCCGGCTCCCCGCGAGGTCGAAGGCCTGCAGCTGTGCGGGGGCCGTCCCCGCAAGACGCTCCGCCGTGGGCATGTCGGCGAGCGTGGAGTGACCCCCGTCCCAGCTCACCCAACGGCGCCCGAGCGCGGCGACGATGCGACGCTCGATCGCCGCGGCGCGCTCGTACTCGATGAGCTGCTCGCAGATCGCGAGCACGAGCGCCTCGAAGGGCTCGGGGCGGCCACCCACGCGCAGCCAGGGGCGGCTGCGCACCGAGCGGCCGATCAGAGGATCGCGCGAGAAGCGCCGCGCGAACGGACGCGGGTCGAAGTCGAGGCCGAGCGCGAAGCGCATCCGCGCGATGCCGTGGCGCGCGGCCTGCTTGGAGGGCGCCCGTGCCCCGAGCAGCACGCGGTCGGGTGCCGGCTGAGCGACCCGCACGAGCACGGGCTGCTCGCCCTCGTGCAGCAGACGCTCGAGCACGTTCCCGCGGCGGCGGAGCATCCCGTCCATGCCGCTGCGGCGGGGCAGCCTGAAGGGACCGACGGGCGCGACCTCCTCGCGCAGCTCGACGGGCCCGCGCACGGCCCGCCCTCTCAGCGGCCGGCGCCCGAGCCGCCGAGCAGGTGCACGTCGAGCAGCAGCGAGCGGCTCCCGACGATCTGCAGGCGGTCCGCGGCGCTCGCGTTGCGCGCGGCCGCTCGCCCACGGCGCAGGCCACGGCGGCCGCTGCCACGCGCGAGCGCACGGGCATGGCGGCGGTGGACCAGCCCGACCACTGCGGCGCCCGCGACGAAGCCACCGGCGGCTGCGGCCGCCGCCTGGACGACGGGCAGGCTGCCGCGACGCGCGGGCTCGATCTCCGCCGCGTGGCTCGGGGTGATCAGCTCACCGTCCTCGCCGCGCAGGACGATCTCGGTCTCGGTCGCCTCGCTCATCCGCGGGAGTGTAGAGGCCCGCTCAGATCCCATTGCCGCGGCGGACGCTCAAACGGCGGGCGGAGGCTCGCCCGCGAGGATTCGCTCGAACACGCGATAGCGCTTGACCACCTGGCCGCCCATCGCTTCCATGCCGCGGTTCATGGCCGTGTTGGTCTCGAGGATCCAGCCCATCTCGCCCCCCTTCTGGGGGGTGCGTTCGGCGGCGTTGTAGTGCTCCTCATACAGCGCGGCGGCCACGCCCGTGTGCTGGTGCTCGGGTTTGACCCCCAGGAAGCCGACACGGACGCGATCCATCCTTTTGGCCTTGGTCAGGAACTTCCACCAGCCGAGCGGCAGCAGCCGGCCTTTCATCTGTTCGAGGACCTGGTTGAGATCGGGGACCGTGATCGCCATGCCCACGACCTCGCCGGTGTCCTCTTTCTCGGCGATCATGAACCAGTTCTTGTCGTAGGCGAGCTGCAGGTCGAGGTGGTAGGCGTCGAGGTCGGCCTTCGAGTAGGGCACGAAGTCCCAGTTGTTCGCCCACGCCTCGTTGTAGACGGCGCCGAAGAAGTCGAGGTCTTTGCGCAGCTGGCGGCGGCGCATCGGCCGGATCCGGATGCGGTGCTCGGTGCGCGATTTCTCGGCGAGCTCCCAGATCACGGGCAGCACCTTCTCGCGCTCGGTCACCTCCAGTTTCCACATCTGCACGTCCATCGCCTTCGTGAACCCCGCCTGTTCGATCATCTGCGGATACCACGGCGGGTTCCACGTCTCGAGGATCATCGGCCGCAGCTCGAAGCCCTCCACGAGCATGCCCCCGTCGTCGTTCATCGCGAAGCTCGCCGGGCCGAGCATGCGCTCGCAGCCGTGGTCGCGCAGCCACCTCTCCGCGGTGCCGAGCAGCGCCTCGAGCACCTCCGCGTCCTGCTCGAACTCGATGAAGCCGAACCAGCCCCAGCGCGTCTCGTGGTGATCGTTGAAGGCGTGGTTGATGTGGGCGGTGATACGGCCGACGACGCGCCCCTCCCGGCGGGCCAGGAAGTACTCCCCTTCACCGTGGGTGAAGAAGGCGTTCAGGCGCTTCGTGAGGAACAGCCGGCGCTCGAGCTTCAGCGGGGGCACCCACAGCGGGTGGTTAGCATGCAGCTTGAACGGCAGGTCGATGAAATCGCCGAGCTGGCGCCCGCCCTTGACCGCTGTCACCTCAACGCTCACCGGGGAGCCACCCTATATGCCCACCTCCATCGACGTCTTCGCCAAGGTCAGAGGCCACGAGCGCGAGGAGCTCCTGCTCGCAGCGCGCGAGGCGGACGTGCTGCCCTACTTCCACGTGCTCACCTCGCCCGCGATGCCGGTCGTGGAGATGGAGGGCGCGGAGCGCATCATGCTGGGCTCGAACAACTACCTCGGGCTGACCGGCGACGAGCGGGTGATGGCGGGCGCGGAGCAGGCGCTGCACCGCTATGGCACGGGGCTCACGGGCTCCCGTCTGCTCAATGGCACGATCCCGCTGCACCTCGAACTCGAGGAGGAGATCGCGGAGTGGATGGGCACCGAGGCCGCGATCGTCTTCAGCACCGGCCACCAGGCGAACCTCGGCGCGCTCGGGACGCTGCTCGGCCCCGGCGACACGGTGATCGTGGACTCGGCCGACCACGCCTCGATCCTCGACGGCTGCCTGCTCTCGCGCGCGAAGCTCCGCCCCTTCCGTCACAACCGCCTCGACAAGCTCGAGAAGATGCTGCAGCGCGCTCAGGAGGACGGTGGCGGCGTGCTCGTCGTCGTCGACGGGGTCTTCTCGATGGAGGGCGACATCGCCCCGCTGCACGAGATCTGCGAGCTCTGCGAGCGCTACGGTGCGCGGCTGATGGTCGACGAGGCCCACGGGGCCGGCGTGCTCGGCGCTCGCGGCGCAGGCACGAGCGAACTGCTGGGCGTCGCCGAGCGCGTGGATCTGCGGATCGGGACCTTCTCGAAGTCGCTCGCCTCCTGCGGGGGCTTCGTGGCCGGCCCGGAGGAGGTCATCGACTACCTGCGCATCTCCTCGCGCGCCTTCCTCTTCACCGCCTCCGCGGTGCCCGCCGCCGTGGGCGCCGCGCTCGCCGCACTGCGGGTGCTGCGCTCCGAGGACGGCCCGCCGCTGCTGGAGCGGGTGCTCTCCTGCGCGGAGCGGCTGCGCGACGGGCTCGAAGATCTCGGCTTCGCCGTCGTGCGGCCTCAGCCGATCCCCGAGGAGCCCGGCGTTCAGATGCACGCGCCCGGCGTGCGGGCGGGCGCGAACGGGCACACGATCGTCACGCCGATCGTGCCGCTGCTCGTCGGCGACGACTGGAAGGCGGCGGTGCTCTGGAAGGCGCTCTACGACGCGGGCGTGTTCGTGAACACCGCGCTGCACCCCGCCGTCCCGCCCGGCGGCGCGCTGCTGCGGACGAGCGTGATGGCCACGCACGACGAGGCCACGATCGACCGCGCGCTCGAGACCTTCGGTGCGGTGAAGCAAACGTTCGAGGCCGAGCACGGCCCCCTCCCCGCGCCGGGCGAGCACTGAGCTTCCGCCTCGAGCCTCGCGAGGCGCTGCGCACTTGTCCATTTCTTCACAAGTTCGCCCGAGGAGAAAAAGCCCGCTTCTAGCGCACGAACGGATTTGGATGATGTTGACCGGGTACCCATTCCTCACGTAGCTTCCAGATGCGCTCTGCATGACCGTTCGGGGCCACGCCCTGGATGACATAAGACAGTCGAAGGGTGATCTCTACCGGGACCGCCGCGCCCGGTTGCGGATCAATCCTGTGCGGTCATAGAGGGCGCGCCCACACGTCCATTACGAGCAAGCATGTTGCCGCCGCGCGAGCCTCGCGGTGGTGACGGGGAGATGCCCAGAATGACCGCGACAGCGACGATTGCCCCTGCCGGCCCTCAGCACATGCGCGCGCTCGAACGCGCGAATCAGGTGCGGCTCGCCCGCGCCGAGCTCAAGCGCCGCGTGGCAGTCGACGAGATCGGGGTGGCCGAGGTGATCCTCGAATGCCCCTGGGAGACCGAGAGCATGGCGGTGGGCGACCTGCTCGATGAGCCAGCGCCGTTGGGGCCAGACCCGCTGCCGCAAGTTCCTCGCGCAGGTCCCGATGTCCGAGAAGAAGACGATCGGCTCGATGACCGAGCGCCAGCGCCGCACGCTTGCCGCGATGCTCACCGCCTCACGGCGCGGACGCTCCTGGAGCCCGCAGCGCGAGCGCTCCCAGCGCGAGCTCACCTACGTCGCCGAGGGCCTGACGAGAGCCTGAGGCAGTCCGGGCGCGCACGGCGCTCGAGCCGGACGGCCGGCTCGGGCCGGCGGCCGGCAGTGGGGCGGGCGCTCGCCGAGCGAGCGCCCCCGGCTAACGGACAGCCGGATGAGAGCGTGAGCTCCCACCAGCCCGCGAGCATGCCGATCACGCCGAGCCGCGGGCGGACTTCGTAGACGCCGCAGCCCGACTGGCCGAGGTCGCGCACGGGCACGCGGTAGTACTTGTATCGGCCCGGTTCGAGGCGCATCTTCTCGAGCAGCTCCCGGGCGCGACGTTCGTGGGTGCCGCGGATCTCAGCGCGCCCACGAACGATCTGCAGCCGCGAGGCGAGGCGGTCGCGCGCCTGCTCGAGCTCGCCGAGACCGGGCAGGCAGGGGCCGCCCACGGCGAGTGGAGCGGGATCGCGGGCGAGCGGCGGTGCGGCGATGAAGGGGAAGCGGTCGGCGAGCAGTTCGGAGAGCTCGTTCTCGAGCTTCGCGATCTGAGCAGCGGAGCGTGGCGCGTGCGGCGCGCTCGGCCTGCGCGCCGACCTCGACGTCCGCGGGGAGGAGGGCGAGGGAGCCGTCTGAGACCCCACTCGTGGCGAGTCGCTCGCGATCGGCTGGATGCTGACGAGCCTCGATCAAGTCCCTCTCCTCAGGCTGCCTCCGTGGGGCGATCTTACCAGCGCGCCGGGACCGCCGGGTGCCCTTCAGGGGCCGCGCAGAGCGTTGGCGCAGGACCAGAGCGCCTCTTCGGCGAACAGGCGCGGCACGCCCGGAACGAGAACGGAGTAGAGCGCGAGTCGCGCGGTGCCCGACCGCGGCAGGTGCGCGGGGCCGCGCTCGCCGAAGAGAACGGCGAGCGCGACCTCCCGGTCGGCGACGACGAGCCTGCCGGCGGGCAGCAGCGGCGCGTCGGACCCACGCCCGAGCGCCTCCCCGTCTGCACTCACCCGGATCCCGAGTGGACCCGTGAGCGTCCCGGAGTCGAGGGCCCAGACGGGGACTCCGGTGTCGAGCAGCGCGATCAGCAGGATGTCATCGAGCATCCCGCCGGTGAGGAAGCCGCCGCGCAGCATCCGCTCGAGCACGGCGGCCTCGATCGGGGTTCGCTCCACGTCCGGGTCGATCCCGACCTGACGGAAGAAGACCCGGTAGGCCGCGGGCAGAGGCTCACGCCGGATCCCGATCGCGCGTGCGCCGCGCACCCGGTTGGAGAGTTCGCGCAGGCGGCCCTCCACGTCGGGCGGAGAGGCTCCGGTGAGCGATCCCTCGCGCCCGACCTGCGCCTCGCAGCTGATCATCTGCAGGCCGGGAAGCTCCTCGGCGACGGACGGCGCGACCCATCCCGAGACCGGCTCGGCGGGCACGCCACCGCTCATCCCGAGCCGCCCGCCGCAACGAGCGCGGCGACCCGCGCACGAAGATCCGCGGCTGAAGGACGCTTCAGCAGAGCATCGCTCTGCATCGCTGCCCCCGCGCTCGATGAAGCTGAGCTGCGGGCATGTCGCGAGCTTGTAGAGCGCGGCGAGCGCGCCGTCGCGGTCGAGTCCGACCGGGAAGCTGAGCCCCATCTTCGCGATCAGCTTGCGCACGCCCTTGGTCGCGCCCTTGATCGCGACGCCCGCGAAGCGCACCTGCGGATACGCCTTCACGAGCGCCTGCATGTCGCCGAGCACTCCCGGACAGGAGCCGCCGTCGACGAACAGCGCGAGCACCACGGGGCCTTCTTCGTAGAGCTCGCAGATGTTGAGGATCTCCTTGCCGCGCTCCTTGCACGCGGGGATGTTGCCCGCGGCGCCCTCGTGGGCGCTGCGTGCCACATCGGCGTCGCCCTGCAGGTTCCCCGTGGCGAGCGGTACGGCGAACGGGGGCACCGTCGTCCCGGGTGAGATCCCCGCGTCCCCGTTGGGCTTCGTCGCGATCGTGTTGATCGTGATCAGCACGAGGATCACGACCGCGAGCAGCACGACGTAGCGCCCGTACTGCGGGGCCTGCACGACCGGGCGAGAAGGCGTGGGTGGTCCGTCCGGGCGAACCTCCGGGGGCGGTCCGTCCGGGCGACCCTCCGGGGGCGCCCCGTCCTCAGGCGGAGCCATGACCGGAGCCCGCCCTGCGCGCCTCCATCCTCGCGCGCGGCGAGAGGCGCAGGCGGCGGCCCGCGAGCAGGTCGCCGCGCTCGGCGATCAGCAGCGTGGCGGGCAGCGCGACGAGCACGCCCAGCAGCGAGGCGGTCAGGTCGATCAGCGTGACGAGGCCGAAGTCGCGGAGCATCTTGATGTCGGAGAGCACGAGCACGCCGAAGCCGAAGATCGCCGTCGCCCCGGAGGCCGCGATCGCTGCTCCGGTGCGCGCGTACGCGCGGCGCAGCGCCTCCATCGTGTCGTGGCCCGCGAGGCGCTCCTGGCGGTGACGCTCGGCGAGCAGCACGCTGAACTCGGTGGAGATCGCCACGACGAGCGCGCCGAGCGTGACCGACATCGGGTTCAGCGGGATCCGCAACGCGAAGACGATCAGCGAGGACCAGCCCGTGGCGAGCGCGATCGGGGCGAGCGGCACGAGCGCGCGGCGGCGATCCCCGCGGAAGGCGAGCAGCAGCACGAGAGCGACCGCGGCGAGCCCGGCGAGCAGCGTCTCGACGCGCCGCCACGGATCTGCCACCTCCGAGCCGGACTGAGCGGCGAGCACGGGCAGCCCCACGAGCTGCGCGCTCACCCCCGCCGGTGGGTGCAGGCTCGCGCGCATCTGTTCGATCAGCTGCTGCTGCTCGTCGAGGCCCATCAGCCGGATGCCGAAGGAGAGCGTGGCCGCGCGCCGGTTGGCCGTGATCACGTCCTGGGAGAAGTAGGGCGGGATCACCCCGAGCAGACCCTGGATCGAGGCCGCGCTGAGCTTCGGTGCTGGGGTGCCGGGGGTCGAGGAGGTCTGGAAGAGGTCGGGCAGCGAGAACGCCGGGCAGAGCCGCGCCTTCGCGCAGCCCCGCTCCTCGCTGTAGCCGAAGTGGGCAAGCACACGGCGCTGGTAGGCGACCATCCATTCGATCGTCGCGGGGCTCGTCAGGTTCCGCCCGGAGACGAGCACCGCGACTTCGCCGCCGACGCCCGTCTTGCGCTCGAGCGTGTCGAGCGCGCGCAGCGAGCCGAGGCTCTGGGGTACGAGCTTCGTGATGTCGGTCTCGACCTTCGTCTGCGTGTCCAGCCCCCAGCCGAGCGCTGCGAGCGCGAGCCCCGCAGCGAGCACGCGCTCGGGGTGGCGGAGCGCTCCGCCGAGTGCGAAGCGCGTCACCCCGCGCGTCAGCGCGTTCTCCCGCAGCAGCTCGCTCGCCCCGCGCCAGGACGCCGCGAGCGGGACGGTGAGACGACCCGGCCCGCGCGGCTCGGCGCTCCAGTGCACCCCCTGTGCGTTGCGTCCGCGTGTGAAAGGAGGCAGCGAGAGCGCGGCCGCGCCGGCGGTGAGGGCGCAGAGCAGCGCGATCGCGACCCCGGCCACCAGCAGCAGCCCGAAGCCACGCACCATCGGCACGGGCGAGAGCAGCAGCACGAGCATCGCCGCCGCGCTCGCGGCCGCCGCCGTTGCGATCGTGGGCGCTCCCGCGGCCGCCGCACGCCTGACCGCGAGCGCCCGCGCTGTCGTGTCCCGGCCCGCCTCGCCGAGAGCTTCGAGCTCCTCTCCCACGCGCGACTGGAACTGGATCGCGTAGTCGACCGCGAGTCCGATCAGCACCGGCAGCACGGCGATCGAGGCAACCGTCAGGGAGGCGCCGACCGCGGAGAGCGCGCCGAAGGTGAGCGCGGCGGCGAGCATCGCGAGCACGAGCGGCAGCAGCCGCGGCCGTCCGAGGAAGATCAGGCCGAGGGTCCCCGCCATCACGATCAGCACCGCGATCAGCAGCAGCTCGATCGAGCTCGTGATCGATTTCGTCAGGTCGGAGACGATCACGGGCTCGCCCGTGACGAGGTAACCGGCGCCCGCCGTGCTCAGATGCCACTGCGGCATCGCCACCGCTTCGCGGATCTCCGCGATCGTCCTGTTGCGCACGCTCTGCGAGAGGCCGGGGCGCATGCGCACCGCGATCAGCGCGGTGTCGCGGCTCGGGAACAGGTAGGCGAAACGCTGCTTGGGCGTGCCCGCGGGCTTGCTCGAGTCGAACACGACGTCGGAGATGAATTCCTTGTTCGAGAGCGAGGGTGAGGAGGTGAGGCCGTATTCGAGTGCGAGCGAGACGAGCTTCGAGCGGTAGCCCGCCGAGGTCACTTTGCGAGCTTCGCGGCCGAGCGAGCGCGCTTCGCTGCTGCTCAGGCCGCGCGCGAGCGCCGCCCTGTAGACCGAGGATTCCGCGCGCGCGCCACTCGCGCTCGCGCGTTTGTTCAGCCCTTTGAGCTGTTCGTCGATCTGCGCGACCGCCTCGTTGAGGAAGGTGCCCGGCCCGAACACGACCTTCACGCTGCGGAGTCGTCCGAGCCTCGCGCAGGGCCCCTCGAGGCCGCCCTCGTTCTTCAGCGCCGAGACGGGCACCTTGCCCGACAGGCAGCCCTCCAGGCCGACGAGTCGCTCCAGGTCCGAGCCGAGCACGAGCTGCTGCAGGTCTCCGCGCACGAGCACGGCGATCGGCTCTTCACCGAAGTGGTCGTAGAACTCCTGCGTGCTGCGGTAGGAGCCGCTGGAGGAGGAGACGAAGCTGCTCGTCGCCGCGGTCGGCTGCAGGCGCAGCGCGAGCAGCGCACCGCCGATGCCGAGCACCGCGGCGATCGCGAGCACGAGGCCGGCGCGACGCGCGGCCGAGCCTGCGAGCTTCGAGAACAGCCGCGCGCTCATCGCCCGGGGGCGCAGGTGGAGTCGACCGGGCCGCCGGGGCGCCCGGCCCTACTCCATGCCGAGGGGTCCGGCGGACTGGCCCGCGAGGAACTGGCGCACGAAGGGGTTTTCCGAGGCGAAGAGCTCCTGGGCCGGACCGGTCTCCACGATCCGCCCCTTCCAGAGCACGGAGATGTGCTCCGCCACCCGGCGCGCACTCATGATGTCGTGGGTGATCACCACGTAGCAGCCGCCGTTCTCCGCGTGGATTTCCTTGATCAGCTCGCAGAGCAGCGCGGTGCGGACGGGGTCCAGACCCGAGTCGGGCTCGTCGAAGAGCACGATGTCCGGTTCCATCACGAGCGCCCGCGCGAAGCCGGCGCGCTTGCGCATCCCGCCGGAGAGCTCGTTGGGCATCTTCTCGTTCGCGTTGCCGAGCCCCACCTCCTGCAGACGGCGGTTGACGATCTCCGCGATCTCCTCGTCGCCCTTCTCCGTGTGCTGGCGGAGCGGGAAGGCGACGTTGTCGTAGAGGTTCATCGAGCCGAAGAGCGCGCCGTCCTGGAAGAGCACGCCGAACTTCTTGCGCAGCTCGAAGAGCTCCGCGTCGGGGAGGCTCGGGATCGAGCGGCCGTGCACGATCACGTCGCCCTGGTCGGGGTAGAGCAGGCCGACGATGTGCTTGATGCACACCGACTTGCCCGTCCCCGAGGGGCCGAGGATCATCGAGATCTGGTTCTCGGGCAGGCCCATGTTGAGCCCGCGCAGCACGTGATTGCGCCCGAAGGACTTGTGCACGTCGATGAACTCGATCGCGTCCTCCGCGTCGGTCGGGCGGATCGTGCCCGTGTGGTAGGCGAACTCGTCCTCCCCGCCGGGTTTGCGGTCGCGCTCGCGCGCCTCGCGGATGTCCGTCGTGGACTGCGCAGTGGGCTGCGGGGCGGGCGCGAAGTCCGTCTCCCCACCGGGTTCCACCGGCGCGGGGTGATGCTCGATCGGCTCGTATGACTCCACCGGAACCTCAGCCTCGGCGGCGTCGTGCTGTTCGACCGTGTGGAAGGTCGGTTCGGGCCCGGGTGCGGCCGGCGCCTCGTCTGCGGGCGTCGGCGGCTCGGACGCGGCGGGCGGCTCGTAGGGGGGCTGCTCGGGAGGCGCCGGCGGCGGCGTGCCGAAGCCCGCGCCCTCGCTCGGAGCGCCGGGAGTGGGCTCGTTTCCTTTGCGGGCCGCGCGGGGCCGGCCCCAGGGGATGCGCCGCTCGCCGTCCTCGCTCATGCGCTCAGCCGCCGATCGGAGCGCGTGGGTTCGCGCCCCAGAAGATCTGGGTTCCGAGCATCCCTATGACGTGCACCAGAACCAAGTTCAAGACCATCGACTTCGCGGTCGCCTTGCCCACCCCGACCGGGCCGCCACTCGCGTTGTACCCGTAGTAGCAGGCGACCAGAACGATCGCGGTGGCCATGAACATGGCCTTGATCAGGCTGTATAAGAAATCGGGCGGATTCTGGAACTGCCAGAAGATCAGGAAATAGCCGCCGGAGGAGACGTAGCCGATCTGATCGACGACCGCGATGTAGGAGGCGAGGAAGGCCGCGCCGATGCCGGCCATGTACATGAAGGGGAGCACCAGCCAGGAGGCGAGCAGGCGGGTCGCGCAGAGGAAGGTCATCGAGTTGATGCCCATCACCTCGAGCGCGTCGATCTCATCGGAGATCCGCATCGCGCCGAGCTCGGCGACGATCCCGGTGCCGACCTTCGCGGACATCATGTAGCCGAAGGCGTAAGGCGTGATCTCACGGAGGTCGCACCACGCGGTGAACACGCCCGAGTAGGCGGGCGCGCCCTGCGCGGCGGTGAAGTAGGCGCCCTCGATGCCGCACTGCAGCCCGAGGATGAACATCAGCGTCCAGATGATCGTCGTCGAGCCCACGATCAGGATCCCGCACTGGCGCAGCGACTCGCCGAAGAAGCGGAAGACCCGCAGCCCGTAGACGTCACGGACGATCGTGCCCGTGAAGCGGCCGATCTCCCCCGTCGCGGAGAGCCATTCGCGGGGCATCGCGAAGAGTTCGTTCATGTCTCCTTGATCACCAGGATCTGGGGGTGGGTGGCGAGCAGCGTCTGCGTGAACACGTAGTCGAAGGAGAAGATCGCGGTGAATGCGAGCACGACGGCCTCGTTGACGGCGCGGCCGACGCCCTCGGCCCCGCCGGAGGCAGCCATGCCCTTGTAACAGCACACGATCGCGATGATCGCGCCGTAGATCGTGGTCTTCAGCACCGAGCCCCAGAGGTCGGTGGTCGAGGCGTTCGCGAACAGCGTCGCCCAGAAGGGGCCGAGCGCCTGGCCGTTGACGAGCTCGGCGATGATCCCGCCGAAGATCCCGAAGAGCAGCGCGTAGATGTCGAACAGGCCGGTGACGAGCATCAGCGCGAGGAAGCGCGGGACGACGAGGTTCTTGACCGGGTCGACGCCGAGCACCTGTAGGGCGTCGAGCTCCTCGCGCACCTTGCGCGCGCCGAGGTCGGCGGTGATCGCGGTGCCGGCCACGCCCGCGACGACGATCGCCGTCACGCTCGGGCCGATCTCGCGCACCGCGCCGAGTACGAAGAAGCCCCCGAGCCGGTCGAGCGCGCCGAAGATCGTCAGGAAGTTCGCCGCCTGCAGCCCCGGCGCGGCGTAGCAGATGCAGACCGTGGAGACGAGCAGCGGGAACCAGCAGAGGCGCAGCGCAAACAGGAACTGGGAGACGAACTCGCCTCCGTAGGGATATGGCGGCCTCAGGGCAGACCAGATGGTCTTCCCGGTGAGGATCATCATGTCCCCGAATTCCTCGAGCAGGTGCCGGGCGGACGGGAAAACCCGCTCAGCGACGCTCCGCACCATCTCTGCCTGGCCCTCCCTCGGGTCGCAATCGGTGGTCGCGGGTAACTCTACGCCATGCGGCAATGCGATGCCCACCCTCCGGCCGCAGTCGAAGCTCCTGCACCCACTGGTAATCTGGCCCGATCGTGAGGGGGAGGGTGAGAGTCTTCTTGCAGGCCGCCGGCGCGGCCGGCCTTCGTGGGCGCGCGCCCTCGACCACCCTGCGAAGAGGCGCCCGCGCACTCGGTGCGTGCGGCTTCGCGCTCGCTGTCGGGGTCGCGCTCGCAGGCTGCGGCGGCTCGGCAGCCACCGCGGGAGAACCCTCGAAGAGCTTCGACGTGAAGGTGCGTCGCTGCGAGCTTCCCCGCGACGCAATCGGTTGCGAAGCCCGCGGAGATGTCGATCGAAGTCCAGAACACGGGCGAACACGCGATCCCGAACGTCGCGGTGACGGTCGACTCCTTCAACTACGCCTCCAACTACGCCAAGCTCGCGGCGAACAAACGACCGATCTGGGTGATCGAACAGGGCCCCGGCACTCCCGCCAAGCCGCCCGTCTCGACGCAGGAAGTGAGCAACCCGGGCGGAGGCCAGACGGCCTACCTGAACACCTGGGCGCTCGGCCGCCTCGCCGCGAAGAAGACCGCGCGCTTCACGTGGCGCGTGGTCGCCGTGAAGAGCGGCTCCTACACGGTCCACTACAGCGTCGCCGCCGGACTCGCGGGACGCGCCAAAGCGCAGCTCGCCTCGGGCGGCCCGGCCGCGGGCCACTTCACGATCCAGATCGCGGGCGCCCCGCGATCACGCACGTCGACCCGAACACGGGCAAGGTCGTACCCGGCGAATACAACGCAACGCCCTAGCGGCGGCCCGCCGCCACGAGCGCAGCGGAGCGCGCCGACGTCCCGTCGGGGATCGCGCGTTTGGCCAGCTGTCCAAGCTGAGAGCCGCTGTTTCGCCATCCGGTGATCCCCACGGCGGCGCATCGGATTACGATTGACGAGGCTCCGCGCTCGACGGGCGCGCATGCCCCTGCGACCACTTTCTCCAGGAGGGATCCGACCCCGCTCATGCCCAGGACTCGCCAGCAGAACGTAACCGCCGCGCAGTGGAGCGCCAACGGTGCCGCGCTCGGCTCACCCGACCTCACGATCGCCGACAACCAGGTCTTCGGAGCGAACGTTTTCTCCCCGGCGATCCAGCGCAGCCGCCTGCCGAAGCACGTCTACAAGGCCCTGCACCGCACGCTCGCCCGCGGCGAGGCGCTCGACACCACGCTGGCCGACTCCGTCGCCCAGGCGATGAAGGAATGGGCGATGGAGAAAGGCGCGACGCACTACACGCACTGGTTCCAGCCGCTCACGGGCTCGACCGCGGAGAAGCACGACTCCTTCTACGGCCCGGTCGGCGACGGCACCGCGATCGCGGAGTTCTCCGGCAAGGAGCTGATCCAGGGCGAGCCCGACGCCTCGTCGTTCCCGACCGGCGGCATCCGCGCGACCTTCGAGGCCCGCGGCTACACGGCATGGGACCCGACCTCGCCGGCCTTCATCCTCGAGAACCCGAACGGCGCGCTGCTCTGCATCCCGACCGCGTTCACCTCGTGGACGGGCGAGGCGCTGGACAACAAGATCCCGCTGCTGCGCTCGATGGACGCGCTCTCCGGAGCGGCGATCCGCGCGCTCGACCTGATCGGCGTCGAGGGCGCCTCGCGCGTCTTCACCACGATCGGCTGCGAGCAGGAGTACTTCCTGATCGACGAGCAGTACTACTTCGAACGTCCTGACCTCGTCACGACGGGACGCACGCTCTTCGGTGCGAAGCCCCCGAAGGGGCACGAGCTCGACGACCACTACTTCGGCTCGATCCCCGAGCGGATCCTCGCCTACATGCTCGACGTGGAGCTCGAACTCGCGAAGCTCGGCGTGCCGATCAAGACCCGCCACAACGAGGTCGCGCCGAACCAGTACGAGGTCGCGCCGATCTTCGAGAGCTCGAACGTTGGCGCCGACCACCAGCTGCTCACGATGCAGATCCTGCAGAACACGGCCCGCCGCTACGGCCTCGTCTGCCTCCTGCACGAGAAGCCCTTTGCGGGCGTGAACGGCTCGGGCAAGCACAACAACTGGTCGATGGGCACCGACACGGGGCTGAACCTGCTCGAGCCCGGGGACACCCCGTCGGAGAACCTGCAGTTCCTGTTCTTCTGCGCGGCGGTCATCCACGCGGTGAACAAGCACCAGGCGCTGCTGCGCGCGTCGATCGCCTCGCCGGGCCAGGACTTCCGGCTCGGCGCGAACGAGGCGCCGCCGGCGATCATCTCGATCTTCCTCGGCGCGGAGCTCGAGAAGGTCTTCACCGCGATCGCATGCGGGCAAAGCGCGGCCTCGAAACCGGGCTCGTTCCTCGGCCTGGGCACGCAGGTGCTGCCGCCGATGCCGCTGCACGGCGGCGACCGCAACCGCACCTCGCCCGTTCGCGTTCACCGGCAACAAGTTCGAGTTCCGCGCGCTCGGTTCGAGCAGCTCGCCCTCGTTCCCCAACACGGTTCTCAACACGATCGTGGCGGAGTCCGTCGACGAGCTCTCCGACCAGCTCACCGCGGCGCTGAAAAAGTCCGGCGCGACGCTCGAGAAGGCCGTGACGAGCGTGGTCAAGGATGTCTGGGCCGCGAACAAGCAGGTCGTCTTCGACGGCGACGGCTACTCCGAGGAGTGGCACAAGGAGGCGGCCAAACGCGGCCTCGCCAACCTCAAAACGACCGTCGACGCGCTGCCCTGGATCACCAACAAACAGACGATCGCCGCGTTCAAAAAGTACAAAGTGCTCTCCAAACGCGAGCTCGAGTCCCGCGAAGAGGTCTTCACCGAGCAGTACGTGATCAACGTCAACATCGAGGCCGAGACGGGCGCGTCGATCGCGCGCACGATGCTCCTCCCGGCCGCGATTCGCTACCTCAACGAACTCCGCGCGAGCGGGCTGGACGACCTCGTCGGTGAGGTCGAGCCGATCATCAGGGAGTTCCACTTCGCGCTGCTCAAGCTCGAGGACGCGAACCTCGACGAGAACCACCCCGAGGACATTCACAAGGAGGCCGCTTACATGCGAGACTCCGTGATGGTCGCGTTGGAAGACGTTCGCGACGGGGCGGACCGACTCGAGAAGCTCGTCGCCGACGACCTCTGGCCGTTGCCGAAGTACTCAGAGATGCTTTTCATCAAGTAGCGCATTCCTGGACCTCGACTACGCACAGAGAGGCTCGCATGATGCGGGCCTCTCTCGCGTTCGGGGGCGCGTGCGGGTCAGCGCCGCACCCGCGCGCGTTCAGGAGCCTCGCCAGCGGCTCGTGGCACCGTCTCCGGTGCGACCCGCGCGGCTCGTGCAGCAGCGCCGAGCCGACTTCGCGCGCGGGTGGCCGGCGTGCTTCGTAGAAGACCCGATCGCGACGCGCGACGTTGCCGCAGGCGTTGCCGAATGGATCGCCGCAGCCGCTCGGCGAAGCGCTTCGCCCGCCGGCGATGTCGCGGTCGGTCGCTCTGCGCGATGAAGCCGCCGCCGGCGCCGTGGCAGTGCCTGATCGGGCGCCCGCAGCTGGTATGCCTGGCCCGGCGCTCGACGCACCGCGAGCGGCGCGCGAGCGTCACGAGCACGGCCTCCGTACGAGTGGCGCCGGAGATCAGCAGCTTGCGCGTGCAGCGGCCCGTGCAGCGGCCCGCTCGGCGCGCGCACGGCCGGGGCGTAGAGGCTCCGCGGCGGCGCCGGACACGGGTCGCGGCGGCGCGCTGCCCGGCAGGGTCCGTTCGCACGACCTTTCCGGCAGAGCTGGTAGGTGAAGATCGCTGAGCAGCCTCGCCGGGCCGCATCGCCGCCGGTCGATCCGACCGAGCCCCGCCGGTCGCAACAGGTAACTTCGCGAGTGCTCGCCGCTCGGACGCATCGAGGTAGGCCGCCGAGCCCCGCCACGACCTGCTGCGCTCAGCCGTCGTGCTCACCGATCGCGTAGTCGACCTTCGAGTGCCTGCGACCCGAGCAGGCCGAAGTAGCAGGTCGCGAAGGCCGCTGCGCGGCAGGTGCGTGGTGTCGAGCGGTCCGCCGCCGCCCCGCGCGACTCCGTACTCATCCCACAGGAACGTCTCGTTCGGGAAGCTGGACATGTTCGCGTCGGAGCGCGACGCTCAGCGATCGCGATCGCGCGCCACCCGCGTCGGCAGCACCGAGGCGGGCAGCGGATTGAAGCGACCGTCGTCGTGGAACGAGCCGTCCACGCCGAGCACGCCGAGCTGCCCGCCCTCAGCCGCGCCACCTGCACGCAGCAGCAGGCCGCGAGTCGTGCCGCACGAGGCGCATCCCCCAGGGCGGCCCACCCACGGATCGGGAACGCTGATCGGCAGCAGCACCGCACCGCCCGGCGCGGGAAGCCGCTGCCGCACGCGTGGGTTCAGGCCGCTCGGACGTGCACTGGCGCGCCGAGCGGGATCACACCCGTCGCCGCGAGCGCGGTTCCCGCGGTGACCGCGGCGAGCGCGACCGGCAGACAGCGAGGCGCCGGTTGCGCGAGCCCAGGCGGCGCCGTCGCGCACTGCGCTGCGCGCCCCGGCGCATCGCGCCGCTCGAATCGCTCTTCGACCGACGTGAAGTAGTCCATCAGCGTCCCTCCATCTGCGATCTCAAGCGTCCTCAGCGCGCGGCTCACCCGCTGGCGCACGACCATCTCCGAGCACTCCAGTCGCTCTGAGAGCTCCGGCGTAGGTCCGCTCGTCGAGCACGCGCCCGACCAGCGCCTGCGCGCTGGTCGGCGGGCAGCGCGCCGAGCAGCGCACTGCCCTCGCCGGCTCGCGCAGGCCATCTCCTCCACGCGCTCGAGATCGGCGTCAGTCAACGGTCACCGGCTCCGCGCCGAGCCGCCTGCGCGGCGCTGTCTTCGACGCGACGGCGCCGCGGCGCTTTCGCGCAGCTTGTTGCGCGCGATCCCCAGCAGCCAGAGCCCCGCGGAGCCGCGGCTCGGCCGATAACGGTGCGCGGAGATCAACGCGGCCGCGAAGACCTCAGCCGCGAGATCGGCGGCCACCTCGCGGTCGCCGGTCTGGCGATAGAGCCAGCCGACGATCGACCGGCAGCTGGCGTCTGTAGAGGCCGCGAACGCCCGCTCGTCGCCGTCCGCGATCGCTTGCACCAGCGCTGCTTCCCGGTCGGCGCTCTGAGGCTCCATCTCCAATAAGGGGTTTGCGCGAGCGACCCGCTCTGTGACAGTCCCTGCACAGCGTAGTTCCGAGGAGCCGAAGCAGAGCGCCCGGCACGCCCCGCCCGATCCGCCCCCAGCTAGCATGGCTTGATGGCCCGCGACTACCTGAAGGCGATAAACAGCCACGTCGTCATCTACGACGGCGGCATGGGCGCGACGCTCGAGCAGTTCGAGCTCACCCCCGAGGACTACGGCGGTTTGCAGGGCAAGTGCCACGAGGCGCTGATCCTCAACCGCCCCGACGTGATCGAGGGCGTCCACGCCTCGATGCTCGAGGCGGGCGCGGAAGTCGTGGAGACCGACACCTTCCAGGGCTCCCGGCTGAAGCTCGAGGAGTGGGGACTGGGCGAGTACACCGTCGAGATCAACACCAAGGCCGCGGAGATCGCGCGCAAGGCCGCGGGCGAGAACCGCTACGTCGCGGGCTCGATCGGCCCGACGGGCTTCCTGCCCGCCTCCGAGGACCCCTCGCTCGGGCAGATCCGCTTCGGCGAGCTGGTCGCGGTGTTCGCCGAGCAGGCCGCCGGGCTGATCGACGGCGGCGCCGATCTGATCATCATCGAGACCGCTCAGGACATCCTCGAGGTCAAGGCCGCCGTGTTCGGCGCCCGCGAGGCCTTCAAGACGCACGGGCCGTACGCTCCCGATCCACACCTCCGTCTCGCTGCTCCCCAACGGCGGCAAGATGCTGCTGGGAACCGACATCTCCGCCGTGCTCGCGACGCTCGAGGCGCTGAAGGTCGACGTGATCGGGCTGAACTGCTCGACGGGCCCCGAGGACATGCGCGACGCGATCCGCTTCCTGGGCGAGTTCAGTCCGGTCCCCGTCGCCTGCATCCCCAACGCCGGCCTGCCGTTGCAGGGCCCGGACGGCGAGACGATCTTCCCCGAGCAGCCCGAGCCCCTGGCCGAGGCGCTGAAGGAGTTCGTCGAGCGTTACGGCGTTGGCATCGTCGGCGGGTGCTGCGGCACCACGCCCGCTCACATCGCGGCGATCGCCGAGCGCGTGGCCGCACGCGAGGTCGCCCCCCGCCCCGCTCCCGCGCCCGCCCCATCTCTCCTCGATGATCGGAGCGATCACCCTGACCCAGGAGCCTGCGCCGACGATGGTCGGGGAGCGCGTCAACTCGCAGGGCTCGCGCAAGGCCAAGGAGCTGCTGCTCGCCGACGACTACGACGGCCTCGTGCAGATCGCCGAGGACCAGGTCTCCGGCGGCGCCCACGTGCTCGACCTCTGCGTAGCGCTCACCGAGCGCACCGACGAGGACGAACAGATGCGGCTCGTGGCCAAGAAGGTCTCGCTCAGCCAGCCCGCCCCGATCCAGATCGACTCCACCGAGCCGGATGTGATCGAACGAGCGCTCGAGCAGATCCCCGGCCGCGCGATCGTCAACTCCGTCAACCTCGAGGCGGGCCGCGACAAGCTCGACCGCGTCGTGCCGGTCGCGCTCGCGCACGGCGCCGCGCTGATCGCGCTGACGATCGACGAGGTCGGGATGGCCAAGACCGCCGAGCGCAAGGTCGAGATCGCCAAGCGCATCCGCGACCTCTGCTGCGAGGAGCACGACCTGGACCCCGAGGTGCTGATCTTCGACTGCCTCACCTTCACCCTCACGACGGGCGATGAGGAGTGGCGTCCCTCCGCGATCGAGACGATCGAGGGGATCCGCCGGATCAAGGCGGAGATCCCGGGCGTGAAGACATCGCTCGGAGTGTCGAACGTGTCCTTCGGGGTCTCCCCGGGTGCGCGCGCGGTGCTCAACTCGGTCTTCCTCCACCACTGCGTTCAGGCCGGGCTCGACCTGGCGATGGTCAACCCCAACCACATCACTCCCTACGGCGAGATCCCCGACAACGAGCGCGAGCTCGCCGACGACCTGGTCTTCGACCGGCGCGAGGACGCCCTCGAGCGTTTCATCGGGCACTTCGAGTCCAAGGGCGAGGAGGACTCCGCGCAGGGCGCGGCCGACCCGACCGAGGGGATGGAGCCCGAGGAGGCGCTGCACTTCCACATCCTGCGCCGCCGCAAGGAGGGCGTTGAGGAGTGGATCGACCGGAGTGTCGAGAAGATCGGCGCGGTTCCCACGCTCAACGAGGTGCTGTTGCCCGCGATGAAAGAGGTCGGCGACAAGTTCGGCGCAGGAGAGCTGATCCTGCCGTTCGTGCTGCAGTCGGCCGAGGTGATGAAGAAGGCGGTCGCGCAGCTCGAGAAATACCTCGACAAGATCGAGGGCTACACGAAGGGCACGGTCGTACTCGCCACGGTCTTCGGCGACGTGCACGACATCGGCAAGTCGCTCGTCAACACGATCCTCACGAACAACGGCTACACCGTCGTCGATCTCGGCAAGCAGGTGCCGATCCAAACGATCCTCGACGCCGCCCAGGAGCACGAAGCGACCGCGATCGGCCTCTCCGCGCTGCTCGTCTCGACCTCCAAGCAGATGCCCGCCTGCATCCAGGAGCTTCACGCCAAGGGCCTCTCCTACCCCGTGTTGATCGGCGGTGCGGCGATCAACCGCGCCTTCGGCTACCGCGCGCTCTTCCCCGGCGGCAAAGAGTCGGAGGAGATCTACGAGCCGGGCGTCTACTACTGCAAGGACGCCTTCGAGGGCCTCGCGGTGATGGACCAGCTGATCGACGAGCAGGCGCGCGAGGCGCTCCGCGAGAAGCTCCGCGCGGGCGCGAAGGCCTTCCGCGAGAAGGGGGAGGAGCCCGTCGAGGAGCTGAACTTCGCCGATGACTCCGTGCGCTCCTCCGCGCGCACGGACGTCCCCGTGCCCGAGCCGCCCTTCTGGGGCGTGCGCGAGATCCCCGTCGACATGGACGAGGTCTACCGTCACCTCGACACACACGTGCTCTTCAAGCTGCACTGGGGCGGGCGCGGCGTCAAAGGCGAGGCCTGGCAGAAGCTGCTCGCCGAGGACTTCCGCCCGCGTCTGGAGCGGATGTGGAAGGAGCAGACCTACCTGCACCCGCGTGCGCTGCTCGGCTTCTTCCCCTGCTACGCGCAGGGCAACGAGATCGTGCTGCTCGACCCCGAGGACCGCACCACCGAGCTGACCCGTTTCGTATGCCCCCGCCAGCCGAAGGGCGATCGCATCTGCCTCGCGGACTTCTTCCGGCCCGCGCGCGAGGACGGCTCACCGCCCGAGGAACTCGACGTGATCCCCGTGCAGGCCGTCACCGTGGGCAGCGAGGTGACCGAGCTGATGGCCAAGCTCGAGGCCGAGGGCGAGTTCGCCGAGCAGCTCTTCGTGCACGGGCTCGGCGTGCAGACCGCCGAGGGACTCGCCGAGTGGCTGCACTACGAAGTGCGCAACATGCTCTCGATCCCGATCACGCAGGGCCGCCGCTACTCATGGGGCTACCCCGCGGTGCCCGAGCAGTCCGAGCACCTGAAGGTTGAGAAGCTGCTGCACCTGGAGACGATCGGCATGACGATCACCGACGGCTACGCGCCGAACCCCGAGCAGTCCACGCTCGCGATGGTCGCGCACCACCCCCAGGCGATCTACTTCGGCACCCGTCAGGGGCGGCTGCTGCCGGACGGCAGCCCCGACGACGTGATCCGCGGCTCCGCTCGCGACCCCTCGCTGTTCGGCGAGATCGGTGACGAGGATCCGCCGGAGGGCGCGGTTGAAGCCGAGGACGAGCCCGCGATGGCGGGCGAGAGCGCCTAGCCGCAGCCCGGCCGCGGCTAGGCCCCCAGAGCGCTCGCGCTCAGTCTTCTTTGTTTTTGACGATGTTCCATTCTTCGGAGCCGGGCACGAATTCGAGGTCGCCGTGGAGCGCTTCCTCGAAGGTCGTCCCTGAGTACTCGCCTTCCTGAGGCGTGAGGTTCGAGCAACTGCCGCTGAAGCTGTACTGCAAGCCGAGCAGCCGGTTGACGATCCCCAGCCTGCGCTGGTAGCCGCTAGGGAAGGCGTGCAGGTTGCGTGTGGGCACCAAGATCGTCTCGTAAGGGTCGAGGGTTTCGCCTTCGGATCCTTCAAAGCCATTGCGCAACTCAGCGCCTTCGTCGATCGCGATCGTGCACTTCAGCGCGGGCACCAGCACTTCGAAGCCGTTGACGAGCTCCGCGTTGCCGTTGCCCAGGTGGAACAGATCCATGATCCCCTTGACCTTGGCCGGGACCGCGAGTTCTTCCCCGCCGACCTGGACGTTGGTGCTACAGCGGGAGAACTTGATGTCGTCGCGGAACTCGGTGTAGCCCGGTCCCGGCCCGTTGGTGGATCGCGCCACCGCGCACGAAACGTCGAACGGCGGGAGCTGGAGCTCCTGTTCGCCCGCGGTGCCACTCGACCCGCGACCCGCGATCGGTTCCTGGACGCCGTTTTTGCTCGTGACGAAATGCGACGGCGACGACGCCAACGCCGACGCGGGCAGCGCGAGCAGCCCCACCACCGCCAGCGCCGCGCGCAAGCTCCTTGCCCCCATGTGTGCCCCCTTCTCCTCCGTGGCTCTCTCTGTGGCGCAATTCTTGCGACTCGAACGACTCCGCGCAACTCGCCTGTCAGGAGCGTGACCCGTGCGCGACGCCACGCGCCCTCCGCCGCTTTCCGCTCTCAGACGCCGCGGGCGCGTGAAGCGCCGGAGGCGCGTCCGGGGCTCGTCTGGGCGGGACCGCGCAGACGGCTCAGCTCGGCGCGCACCAGCCGCGTGTCGAGCAACCCCGGGAGCGCAGCACGGACGACGCTCTGCCCCGCAGCGGGCATCCGCTGAGGTGTGAGACGACGTACACGGAGCTCTGCTGCTCCCGATCCGGGCGCGCCCAGCACGGCGGGGAAGTCCTGCATGGGCGAACTATCGGGGCTCCGCGATCTCAGTCTGAAACCTGACAGCGCTCGTGCGCGAGCGGGAGCGGCGGAGTGCGGCGAGGAGCCTGGGCCCGAAGCCCGGTCGGTGCGCTAGTCCTCTTCGCGCGGGGGCGGGCGGAAGAGGATCCGCTTGACCTCCGCAGCCGAGCCGCCGCCGAGCCGCAGCGCGGTCTGGATGCCCTCGTTGCCGAGCTCGCCCGCGTCGAGCGCGCGGCGCAGCTCGTTGAGCGGCGCGAGATCCTCCTCGCCGACCTGCTCGCGGGAGGTCTCGATCAGGATCAGGTGGCGCGGGCGGCGCTGAGCGGCCGCGGCGCGCAGGAAGGGCTCACGCTCCTCGGGGGTGAACCCCTCGGTCGCGATCACGACGGTCTGACGGCTCTCGAGGCGCTTCTCGACCGCGGCGAGCAGCAGCTCACGCGCTCGCTCGTCTAGCTCCTCGGCGGACACGCGACCCGCGAGCAGGCCCTTCACCTTGCGCAGCGAGAGCACCGCGGAGCGCTCCTCGATGAGCCGCTCGATGAAGGCGTCGAGCTCGCTCTCCGAGGCACAGGTGACCAACAGCAGGCTGCCCGGGGAGTAGCGCAGGCGGTCGCCGGGGCGCAGCACGCTGCAGTGGACGGTGAGGTCCGCGGGCCGCACGGGGGCGCCCTCGCGCCGCGGGCGGTCCGAGGACCAGCCCGTCCGCTCGTCCTCGGAGATCTTCACGCTTCGTCCTGGGGGTCTCGTCGCCATCACCCCCATCATGCCGCAATCCCGGCGCGGAGCCCTGCGCCCGACTTTCCGCGGGCTCTGGGGACCGCTCAGCCGGGAGCTTCGGAGATCAGCGCGAGCTTGCCCGCCCGGTCCAGGCGCTTGATCCGTGCCTCCTCGCGCATCGCCGCGCGTCGGTCCTCCATCTCCCTGGCGTGGACCAGCTCGACGGGCAGGCGGGAGGCGGTGTAGCGGCCTCCCTTGCCGGCCTGGTGGGTGGCGAGACGACGCTCCACGTCAGTGGACCAGCCGGTGTAGAGCGAGCCGTCGCCGCAGCGCAGCACGTACACCCAGGCCTCGGGCAAGCGCTCAGTCCGTGTTCGCGACCGCGCCCGCGCGAGCGCCCGCTCTCACGGTGCTCGCCTTCGGCAGCGCGGACAGGCGCACGGGCGTGGCGTGCATCGTGCGCAGACGCACCTCGCGCCAGGAGAGCCCCTCGTTGAGCAGTGCGGGCAGGCCCATGATCAGGGCGGTCGCGACCTCGACGGCCTGCAGCACGATCCCGTAGGCGATCGCTTCGGGGGTGGAGGCGTGGTAGGCGCCGACGAGCACCGCCACGCAGGCGGCCTGGAAGACGCCCACGTTCGCCGGGGTGGCGGGGATCACGGCGGTCACGTTGACCGCGAAGAGCACCGCGGCGGCGGCGCCGGCGCCGGCCTGGTTGATTCCGAGCGCCATCAGCAGGAGCCAGCAGGAGAGCCACTGAAGCGCCCATGCCCCGAGCTGGGCGACGCTCGCGCGAGCGGCCGCGCGCGGGTGCCGGAAGACGGAGAGGCCGCGGCGCAGCCGCAGCAGCGAGCGACGCACCCCGATCATCGCGGCCTGCAGGCGATGGAAGCGAGAGACCGCCGAGGGCGGGATCAGCACCGGCGCGGCGAGCACGACGAGCAGCGCGCCGAGCGGCGCGAGCGCGACGAGCACGAGGTCGCGGTCGTGCGTGTCGAGCACGCTCACTCGCGAGAGCGTGACCGCACCGAGCACGGTGAGGGCGAGCAGGTTGAGCAGCGTCTGGGAGACGATCGTGCCGAGCACGACGGGCAGCGTCTCGCGTGCGCGGCCGAGCCGCCGCGCGAGGATCAACGCGCGCGAGGGCTCACCGAGGCGGGCGGGGAGCGTGGAGGACATCAGCACGCCGATGAACGTCCCCTGCATCGCATCGCGGCGTTTCGCCTTGCGCCAGGTGGGCGCCGCGGAGAGGATCGCGTGCCAGGCGATCGCACGCACGAACATCGCCGCGCACATCAGCGCGAGCCCCGCGGCGAGCAACCCGGGCTTGGAGGCGACGAGCGAGGCGGCCACGCGCGTCACGCCTACGCGCTGCAGGGCGAGCGCGGCCAGCCCGGCGCCGAGCAGCGAGCTCGTGACGAGCGCGGCGCGGCGGACCGTGCGAAGCCGCTTGGCCGAGGCGGGCCCGGCGAACACGGGCCGCGCGGGTTCGAGGCTCGGCAGGCGCTGCGCGGGGACGCGCGGCAGCAGATCCGAGGGGGCCAGACCGTAGCGCCGCGCCTCCCGGCCGAGACGCCCTCCCTGTGCGGCGCGGCGCGCGGTCGCGATCGCGTGCTCGTAGCTGTCCGCCGCTTCGGCCGCGACGTGAGGCCAGGCGAAGCGCTCGGCGCGCTCGCGCGCGTTGCGGGCCATTCGCGCGCGGCCCGCCGGGTCGAGCGCGAGCGAGCGCAGCGCCTCGGCGAGCGCGAGCGCGTCGCCGGGAGCGGTGAGCACGCCGTCCACGCCGTCGCGGACCACGTCGCGATAGCCCGCGATGTCGGAGGCGACGACCGGCGTGCCCCCGGCGAAGGCCTCCGTGAGCACCATGCCGAAGCTCTCGCCGCTGAGCGAGGGCGCACAGAGCACGTCGGCCTCGCGCAGCTCGCGCAGCTTGACCTCCTCGGAGACCTTGCCGAGCGCGCTCACGCCGGAGTCCTCGAGCCGCAGGTGCGCGATCTCCTCGGCGGTCGGCCCGATCAGCCGCAGCGTTGCGGGCATCTGCTCGCGCAGCGCCTCGAAGGCGGGGAGCAGCACCGGCAGGCCCTTGCGCTGGACGGCCTGCCCGATGAAGAGGATGCGCAGCTCGCCCGGCTCACGCTCCTGCGCGGCGATCGCGTCGAAGTCGGGCGGGGGCTGCAGGTGGACGCCGTTGGGGATGATCCGGTAGTTGCCCCCGAAGAACCGTCGCGCCGTCCAAGCGGCAGCCTCCGAGACGGCGATCCGCGCGTGCAGCCGGTTCATGCGACGCCGTCCGCCGAGCGGCATCGCTGCGATCCCGTTGGTGAGCGTGTTCTCGGAGTAGGTGTGGAAGGTGCCCACGAGCGGGAGCTCGCCCGAGGAGCAGAGCGCGTCCCAGCTGATCGAGCGGCACGACCGGCTCGTGGATGTGGACGACGTCGTAGCCCCCCTCGCGCAGCTCGCGACGCAGCCGGGTGATCGCGCCGGGACCGAGCGCCATGTTCGAGACCGCTCCGTTCGCGGGCACGCCGATCGTGCGACCGAGCGAGATGAAGCCCTCCGGGCGGGGTGGCGCTGCGGGCGCGCTCCGCGGTGCAGTCGCACGGAGAGCGCATCGTCGGGGTCGTGAGGAGCGAGGATCCGCGGCTCGTGCCCGGCCGCGGCAAGCTCCGCGGCGAGCGCCTCGATGTGGCGCGTTACACCGCCGGGATAGGTCCAGGAGTACGGCGAGACGAGCGCGATCCGCACGGCCACACACTGTATCCGCACGGGGGGCCGATCGCCCGTGCTGCTGCGATAATCGCTGCCGTGAGCTCGAGGCATTTCGTCAAGTACACCTTCCTGAAGGTCGACCCCGCCTGGCGGCGGCTGCCCGGCGAGCAGCGCGAACGCGACAAGCGCGAGTTCATGGCGGCCTGCGAGGACTTCGCCGATGGCCACATGCTGCAGAGCTTCTCGCTCGTGGGCACGCGCGGCGACGCGGAGCTGCTGCTGATCTCCGAGGCGGAGAACCTCGAGCGGATCCACGAGTTCCACGTCGTGCTCGCGCAGAGCGGGCTGATGAAGTGGGCGGAGATCCCGCACTCCTTCCTGGGCATGCGCAAGAGCTCGGAATACTCCGAAGACGAGCGCATGCTGCCCCGCGCGTTCCGCGGCAAGTACGTCTTCGTCTACCCCTTCGTGAAGTCGCGCCAGTGGTACGCGCTGCCCGCCGATGAGCGCTGGCGGATCATGCAGGGCCACATCGAGGTCGGGCGCGAATACCCGGGCGTCGACAACCACACGACCTACTCCTTCGGCCTCGACGACCAGGAGTTCGTGGTCGCCTTCGACACGGACGACGTGGGCACGTTCCTGGACCTCGTCCAGCGGCTGCGCACGACGGAGGCCTCGGCCTTCACGGTGCGCGACACGCCGAGCTTCACCTGCATCGCGATGTCCGTCGAGCGCGCGCTGAACGCCCTCGACGGCGAGCGCGTGGGCGCCGAGGCGCTGCGCCCTGCCTAGACCGCGGGGCCTCGCTCACCTGAAGCGCGCGGACCCCGTCCTCGCCGCCCTGATCGAGGCTGCGGGCCCGCTCGGCGATTCCCGCGAGGGCCGTCCCGAGCGCGAGGACCACTACGGGGCACTGGTGCGCGCGATCGTCGGGCAGCAGCTCTCGGTGCGTGCGGCGCGAGCGATCTACGGGCGACTGCTCGAGCGCTTCGCGGGGCGTCCGCCGACGCCCGAGCAGATCCTCGCCGATGACCCCGAAGAGCTGCGCGCGGCGGCCGGGCTCTCGCGCGCGAAGGTGGGCTTCCTGCGCTCGCTCGCCGAGCACGCCCTCTCGGGCGAGCTCGAGCTCGGGCGCCTCGACGAGCTCTCAGGACGAGCGCGTGATCGAGGAGCTCACGGCGGTCAAGGGGATCGGCCTGTGGTCGGCCCAGATCTTCCTGATGTTCCAGCTCGAGCGCCCCGACGTGCTCGCGGTCGGCGACCTCGGCATCAGGCGCGCGATGGAGCGTGCCTACGATCTGCCCGGCCTGCCCGACCCTGCAGAGATGGAACGGATCGCGGAGCCGTGGCGCCCTCACCGGACGCTCGCCTGCCGCTACCTCTGGCGCTCGTTGCAGAACGAGCCCACCTGATCCGGCGCCCGAGCGCCGCCGCGCCTCAGAGCTTCAGGGCGTAGGTCTTGCGCGCGTGCGCGATGCAGCTGTTCATCTTCTTCTTGCTGCTCTTGTTCTTCTTCTTGCAGGTCGCGACGGCTTTGACCTGCTTGCGCGCGGTGGCTTCGCACGTCGACGCGCTTCTTCTGGTTCTTCAGTTTCTTGCACTTCTTGAGCAGCTTCTGCAAGTTCAGATTCTTTTTTCGCTTTGAATTTCGCGACGCTCGCCGCAGTTTTCGACCGTGAACTTGGTGTTGCCTTCGATCTTCATGCCGTTCTGGCCGCCGAAGGTGGTCGGCACTTCGATCGGCTTTTCGCAGAGGTTGCCGAAGCCGCTGAAGGCGGAGTGCGGGCCACGCGGGAGCGTGACTTCGAAGGTCGAGACGGGTGCGTCGGGGATCGATTCGAAGGTCGAGCTCGTGACGCCGCCTTTGATGTTCGTCTTGCCGTCGAGGATCAGCTTGATCCCTTCGCCCTGGAGCACGAAGACCGCGTCGGGGAAGGATTCGTTCGGCGTGCGAGACGAGGTAGGCGGGACCGGTCAGCGGCGATTTCAGCACGGGGGTGTGCGCGATCGCACTGCCGATCACGGAGCCTTCGGGGCATGTCGCCGGGTTCGCTTCGAAGGTCTGCGCCGGGCACGCTTTCTGGATCGTGGTCAGTCGCGAGGGGACCGTGTTCGGGAACACGAGGTGCGTGAGGTGGATGTTCGACTGGCCCGCGCCCGAGGTCACCTTGATTTTCATCCCGGTCCCGTCGACGCGGCTGTAGTTCGATTCGACGTTCAGTGAGATCGTCGGTTTGAACGGGAGCGACGAGCAGTTCGCGGTGTGGAAGGGCGAGTGGATTCCGGCGACGCCTTCGGCGATCCCCGCCCCGCCCCAGCCCGTGAGCGAGCCGACCACTTCGGAGGGCGTGCAGTTCGTCGGGTTGAAGGTGAAGTCCGGACGGTCGACGCTGACCACGATTTCGCTGATCGAGGCGGGCACACCCTGCACGAACTGCGGCAGCGGGTTGCTCACGACCGTCGCCTGAGCGGTGTGTTCGTCGACCAGGATTCGCGACATCACGCCGATCTTGCCGAGGTCGAAGGGGCCGACGTGTTCGGCGTTGGTCACGTCGAGCAGCCCGAACGGCGCGCCGTGGTAGGGGCCGGTCAGGTAGACCGTGCCACCGAGCGTCACGCGCGCCGCACCCGCACCGTAGGTGGCCGCGCCGAGACCCGCGACCGCGGTCGATTTGCCGACGATGCTCGACGCGGGGCATTCGAGGGTCGTCTCTTCTTCGACCTTGTTCGGCAGCGTTTCAGGTCCGACCGCTTCCGCGATCGCGGTGGGGCAGGGCGTGACGTTCGCGAGCATCGCGGCGGCACCCGGAGGCTCGGTCACCGCGATCGTGCGCAGCTGGTTCTCGCCGTCGGGCTTGCGGATCACCACTTTGAAGGGGCTGAAGCCGCCAGCCTGGCCGTTTTCGGCGCCCGCTTCGAAGCCCGGCGCGAAGGCGGGGTTGCAGGCACCCCCGCCGGGGCCGGTCGTGATCGAGAAGCTGCTCGTCGCGGTGTGTTTCGCGCCCGAGGAGCCTTCGAAGTTCCCGACCGATTCGTTTGTCGCCGCACTTTTCCGGCGTCGCCTGCGCGGCGCGCGGGCCGTCGTTGAGGTGCAGCGTCAGCTTGCTGAAAGGCACGGGGGGTGTGTTCTTGAAGACCGACTTGATTTGGCCGTTGGGCTCAAAGGTCACTTCGCCCGCGAGCTTGACCTGCACGTGAGAGGTGGGCGATTCGGCGAGGATGAAGAGCACGAGCGGTGAGCCGAAGGGTTTGGTGTCCACGCGCCCGAGGAAGACACCGCCCTTGAAGACTTCACCCGGCGCGGTTTCGATGCCACCGATCACGTGTTCTTCGAGCAGCGGCGTTTCGATGTCGACCGTCCCGATCTTCGACGTTTCGGGGCATTCTTCGACTTCGGTGTTGAGTTCCGCGGTGTTGAAGGCGTTGTTTTCGGTGAGCTTCCCGATTTCCGATTCGACGCCTTCGAAGCCGAAGCCCTTGGTCGAGCACGTTCCGAGGCCCTGCGAGGCGCCCGCGCTCGCGAACACACCCGGAGGCAGCGTGAGTTCGGTCACCTTCGGGTCGGACTCGCCGAGAGGTTCTTCGTGTTTTTCTTCCTTCGCCTGGGAAACGCCTTCGAGCGTGGTCTTCTGAGGCACTTCGACCGTGACCGTGTAGCCGCTCGGGGTGGCCGCCTGAGCTTTGTCCGGCTGCACATTGATCGTGGGTTCGAAGGGCAGCTTTTCGCAGCCCGTGAAGGCGGGGAAGGTGAAGGTGCTCGATTCTTCGCCTACCTGCGGGTAGGTCTGACCCGTCCAGGCGATGCCGGTCGTCGAGGTCACCGGTGTCTCGGTGCAGCTAGTGGGCATCGTCAGGAACGCTTCGGGTTCGCCTTTGGCGGGCTTGCCTTCTTTGGCGAGCTGTTCGTTTTCTTCCTTTTCGATCTGGGCCTCGGTTTTGCAGGGCTTCAGCGCGGCCACCCACTTGCCTTCCTCGAGACATTCCCACCCGCGCATGTTGTCGTGGCGCGGGTCCGCGGGCGTGCCCCAGAGCGTGAGCTGGGTCGAGAGCACGGCGGCTGACTGTGTGGCCTCGTTGACAGAGACTTCGACGCCGTAGTCTTTGCCGCTGCGCACTTTGGTGTCGAGCACGACAGGGGTTTTGAGCGCCTCGAAGCCGAAGCGGGCGGGTTCGCCTTCCTGCGGTTCGAGGTTGAAGACGGGAACTGTGACCTGGATATAGCCCACGGTGTACGGGACCACGACGCTCGCCACGGCGTAGCCGATCGCGGTGTTCTCAGGACAGAGGTTCGAGTTGGTGGAAGTCGTGGTGGCGAAGTCAGGGCCCGTGCAGACGGGGACTTTTGCGGCCTTGCCGATCAGGCCCGGCGGAAGCACGAAGTGCAGGTTCTTCGGCTGCGCGGGAACGTTCGGCAGGAACTTTCCCGGGTTGCCGAAGGTCGGGATCGCGACTTCCGTCTGATTCAAGTCGAAGATGCTCGAGAGCTGGAAGGGGTGGGCACCGGCCTGGGTGTCGAGGGCGCCGGAAGCCGTTTCAGGAAGGATTTCGTAGCGTTCGACGCCGAAGGGCGTGGGCGCGTTGGTCACGTTGAAGCTCCGCACCGAGGGTCCGGCCTTCACGCTGCCGGACACTTCGACGCGGTTCTGTACCGTCGTCCCGGCCGACAGCCCCACGACCTTGACACGGACGAACATGCGGATCGATTCCAGCGCCGGAACCGATCCCGCCCATGGACAGCTCAGCGTCTGGCCGGTCGTCACGACCCCCGTGGTGGTGCAGGTCAGCTTGTGCAGTTCGCGATGGGGTTTCGTGGATACTTCCGAAGGACCGGCTTCGGCTTCGACTTCTGTCACTTCAAGGCCTGCAGGCAGGACGTCGGTGAGCACGATCGGTTCACCGGTTGTGCCGGGAATCGCTTCGTAGCCCGCGTTGACGGCGGAGGCGAGGATGATGCCCTTCCCGCCGGGGGCCAGGTTCGTGGGCGCTGCTCCGTTGTTGAGGATCCACCAGCCGCCGGAGCTCGCGTCCGCGCTTGCTGTGCCGGCGGCGAGCAGCGCGATGGCGCCGATCAGAACGGCGAGCAGCAGACGCCTGGGAACACGTAGGGCGCTCATCGTCCGCCTCCGGCGGTCGTCTTGTGGGCGCTCTTCTTGGTCTTCGGGCCGTAGAGCTTCTTCGCCGTCTTCTGGCATTTCGCGCGCTTGCTCTTGTTCTTGATCTTCTTGCACGCCTTCAGCGCTTTGGCGTACTTCTGGGCGCGAGTAAGCGGCTTTTTCGTTGTCGTGGTGGGTTTCTTCGTTTCTTTGGTGCCGAGGACTTCCACCTTCGAGGAGTTCCCCGTGCCCGACGCGTTCAGCGTGCCGGCGGAACCCGCCCCGAGTTCACCCGGGTTCGTTCCGCCTTCGTGACATTCCGCGCCGCAGTGTTCGGCGGCGCCGGCGGGCGGCGGGACGCAACTCGAGGTGCCGGGCTGGCCGCAGATCGCGGCGTCGTACATGTCGTATTCGTGGTCGGTGTCCTGGGGCGCGAGCGACGCGGCCGTGACGAAGTAGACGTCGGCAGCGTTTTCGCTCGCGTCGACGAACGCCGATTCCTTGTGGCTTTCGCCCGAGGAGATCAACGAAACACATCCGAGCGAGGCTTCTCCGTACGTCGCGCTGGCCGTAGTGCAGTTTTCGGTCTTCCCGTCCGGAGCCAGCGTTCCCGCGGGCTCGTACTCGTAGACGTCCTGAGTTCCGTTCTGGTCCTGGGAAACCAGCGGTTGGGAACTGTTGAAGAACAGCTGTCCGTCGTCGAGCAGGTAGTTCGACTGGTAGTTGCTCGAGAACGCCGTCAGCGGCGTCCAGCCGGGGAGGTTCGCGGCGAGCCAGCGAGATTCCCAGGCGAGCGGACGATCGACGAGAAGCCCGAAGCCTTCGTTGGCCTGAGTCGATTCTTCCTCGCCCGCTTCGACTTTTTCTTCGCTCGGTTCGAGCAGGTCGTGCACGCCACGAGGCCGTGCGCCGGTCGGGTCGCAGGACGCGCACACGAGCGAACCCTTGTTGGCATTGAAGAGGAAGACCTCCTCGTCGGCCTTCCCGCTGCGCGCGTCGTGGTTGTTGTAGCCCGCGGGGTTAGTGACCGTTGGGAGCCGCCGGTCGGACATGAAGGCGAACCATTCGCCGTTCGGCGAGATCCGGGCCGTCACGTTGGCGAGGTTGTAAGCCTGGGTTCCGCCGCCGGCCCAGTCGCGTTCGTCTTCGACCGAGAGCGTGGCGACCGTGCTGGGGGCTCCCCAGGTCGTTCCGCTACGCGTCTCCATGTAGAGATTGCAGGTCGCGCCAAGCTGGATTTCGCTTTCTTTGCCCGCTTCGTCTTCGGCCGGGAGGCAGCTGCCGCGTTTCGCGCCCGCAGCGAGTGCCCCGTTGGCCACGAAGAAGAGTCTGGATCCGTCGGGCGAGATAGCCGGGACCGCACCCAGGACGTTCGCCGCCTCATTCGCGTTGTGATCGACCGTTAGGTCCGTGAGGTTGCACTTCGGCGTGCCTTCAGCTTCCTGCACTTCGCAGTCGTAGAGGTCCGGCTGTTCGGGGGCCGCTGTCGCGTCGTGGGTGAGCCTCGCTTGGTCGGTGAAGAAGATCTGGCCGCCATCTTCGCTTGCCCCCTGGTAGACCGGGGAAACCGCCGGGTTTTCGGCGACTCCTTCTTCGGGCGTGTCCACTTGGAGGGTCTTACCCGTGAGGATCTCGCGCTGATAGAGGTGCGTCGGGAGGTTCGGTTCGAGCTTGCCCCGGAAGATCACGCGGGTTCCTTCTTCGTTGATCGCGTTTCGCGTGAGTTTGTTCTGGTCTCCCACTTCAGCTTCGACGTAGGTGCCATTCGAGAGCGCGTTGACGCGCTTGAGGCTTTCTTCGCCCGTCTTGCCGGCTGTCCAGAGGTAGAGGTTCACCTGGTTCGGCGCCGCTTCTTTCGTCAGCGGACCGACCACCGACACGACCGTGCTGGTAGCCGGTTTATTGGACGCGAGCCACTTCAGCGACCCCGCCCATTTCTCCGGAGATTTCACGCCCCCGAATTCTGTTTCGCCCGTTACGTCGCCGGGATAGAGCATCGGCGTGAAGCACGATCCGGCACCACCGCATTCGGAGTTGTGGCGCAGGTAGCCCGTGTATTCGGTGACTTCGGGAGCGAGTTTCGGTTCGTTCGATGGGGGGTCCGAGAAGACGACGCCGAGCGAGAGGTCGGGGGAGAAGAGCCGAAACTCCGCACCTTGGCCCGCTTCGATCCCGCGGGCGCCAGAGTTCGGCGTGTTGATGTCGGTCGTAGACCAATGCGATCCAGACGCATCTTCGGTGCGGACCGAGAGCAGCTGGTTCGGTTCGGGCGCGCGGTTGCCTTCGGCGCCTTCGATCGCGTTCGACGCGACGTACGCGATCTTGCCGCCTTCCTTCGCGGCCTGGATCAGCCCGCCTTCCCGGGTGAAGGATTCTATCAGCGCACCGTTCTTCTGGAGTGGAGAAACGACCTCCCAGGTTCGCCCGTCCGGCAGCACCGAGCCGAGAACCGCCGCCTGCGTTTTGAATCGCTGTTCGGCGCTTTCCACCACCGGACCGTGGCCGTTGTCCGCGAAGAGCTTGTAGGAATACGGGTGCGACGCCGTGAGGCCCGTGATCGCGACGGGAGCTGCAGTCACGTTCGTGAAGTTGCCTTCGCCCCCTTCGGCGAGCGCCTGGTGCGGTACCGGAACTTCGACGCATGGGCTCGTGCACGGTTCGGATGCGGCAGGAACCGCGCCTTCCGGTGTGTAGCGGAACCAGTAGGTCGTTGGCGCGCCGTCGGGCGCGATCGTCGCCTTCAGCGTCGTGGTGGTCGCGGTCGTGCCCGCGGCACCGAATTCTTCGAGCCTGGGCGGGCCCACCGGTTCGGGAGCAAAGACGTCGATTTGACCGGTCCCCGCGTCGGCTACGAACAGGTTGTTGGTTTTCGAGCTCACGGCAAGCCCGGTGCCCTTCTGCAGCGCACCGAGTCTCTCGACGAGTTCTCCCGTCGCTGTGAGCATCGAGACGCTCGTACCGGTGTCGATGAATACGTCCTTGTTGACGGGTGAGACTCCAACGCCGGTCGAGTCGTCGGGCACGAGCTGTTCGTTCACCGGCAGGCCTTCGGGTTCCCCGCCTTCTTCGGTGAAGATGGTGTCCTTCGCGATCACCGTCGGTGCCGATTCGCCGCTGTAGGGCGAGTGCGCGATGTAGAGGTGGGATTCGTCAGCAACGGCGAGCCCTTCGCGAGGTTCGCCGTTGAGTTCGGTTTCGATGATCTTGACGAACGCGTTCTTCGCCGAGTTATCGAGCTCGATGACTTCTTCTTCGTTGTAGACCCAGAGGTGCCCTTCGGAATCGACCGAGATGCCATGCGGTTCTTCCCAGCGTTCGAGAGATTCCTGCTTACCGGGCCGGTAGCCCTTGATTTCGCTGAGCAGTGCGCCTTTTTCGTTGAACTTCGCGATCTTGCCGTATTCGAATTCGAGTTCTTTGTTGCCGATGACTTCTTCGAAGGGCTTGACGCTTTCGACGTAGACGTCGCCGAACGAAGGGCTCGTCGGGTCGTTGTCGATCGCGATCGCGTCAGCGCCGTGGAACTCTCCTGCGGCGTGCCCGGCGAGACCTTTTTTGCAGCCGGTTTCTTTTGTGCACGTCTGGAGCGATTTCGCACCTGTCTGTACGCCCCAGCCCCAGGCCTCGATGAATTCCCCCGTGGAGGCGAACTCGTCGACGCGGTTGTTCCCCGAGTCCACGACGTAGACGTTGCCCGTGGTCTGATTGACGGCCACCCCAGCGGGGTCGAGCATCTGGCCGGCGAGCGAGCCCGGTTCGCCGAATGAGCTCAACGGGGCGTAGCCGCGCTGAATCAGGGCGCCCGCGGGCACGGCCGCGAGCGCGGCGACGACAAGCGCGAGCGCCGCGACGGCGAGCACGCCCAGTGCGCGCCGCCCGCGAAGGCGCGCGCCAGTGGTCCCGATTTTCTCCCTCATCCCAATAGTCTCTCTCTGTACCTCTCCTTCGACCAGTGTATATAGGCCGGTCGGGTTGTCAAGCGGCTACCGGCGGGGGGTGGGCAGCGGTCCGGGCTCTGCCAAGAAGCGCCGGACCCAGGGCGATAAAGGGGGTGTGTGAGCCCTGAACCGAGTGTCCGCGTGGCCGCTGCGTCGGGCCCCGGAAGGGGCGTGGGCGCCTCCCGGCGGGCTGTTCGTTCGGAGGTCGCCGACCATCTCGAGGCTTAACGAAGTGCGGGGCCCGAAGGCCCCGCACTGCTTCAAACCACTGGGCTGGCGGCCCGCTCCCCCGAAGGGGAGCGGGACGTCAGGTCGTGATCAGTCCCTTACGGAAGGATCTCGACAGCTTCGCCCTTCTGGACAGCCGTCTGCTGCTGGCCGGAGGGGAGTTCGCCCTGCGGTTTCCCGCCTTTTTCGATCTGCGAGATCAGGATGTCTTCACCGTTGGCGCCGCCCGACTTGTGGGTCGGGAGGTTGACCTTCGGGTGGTAGCCCGGAAGCGGTTCGCCGAGGCCTTCGCCGATCACGTAGTGGTCGGTGAATTCCTTGCTAACCACACCAACGTCACCGGTCTGTTCGGCGATGACGTGACCAATCACGTTCGTCGTCGCGAGTTCGGTGCAGGTGAACAGCGACAGCGAGGTGCCAGTTTCCGCACCAAGCAGCGAACCGACTTTGCTGCCCGTTTCGATGTCGACCAGTTCGCCGGCGAGGTTGTTGGTCTTGATGACTTCCTTCGCCGAGCCGCTCTGGCAAGGCGAGCCGACCGCGTTGCACTTCTTGAATTCAGCAACGACTTTTTTGACGAGGTTCGGGCTGCCGACTTCACCGGCAGTCTTCGACGAACCACATTTAACGGCGATGGTCGCGCCGCCCGGGAATTCTTCACTCACGCCCGGAGGAACGACGACGACAAGTTCGGACGCGCCGCTCTTGCCCTTGAAGCCAGCCTTCTTGCCGGTACCGACCTGCAGTTCGTACTTGCCTTCGTGTTTCGGGTCTTCGGACGAACAGAGCTTGTCGGAGTACTTGCCGGTGTATTTCTTTTCGGCGTTCTTCGCGACCTTCGCGCATTCATTGATGGTCGGAGCCGCGGAAGCCGTGGAGACCGAGAGCGCGGCAAGCGCGAACACGGCGACCAGGGCGAGCCCCAGGATCCTCAGGTTTTTCATCTGTGTACTGCTCCTTTTCCCTCTTGATTAGGTCGACCGACCTAGCAAACAGCCTCTAGAAAGACGAGGCTGCCCCCAAGCCCGTCGTGGCCGGACCGCTGATCCTCAGCGACACGGAACTGCTCTCGACCCTGGCAGAAAACATCTCGTGCGTCAAGGTCAAGCCTTTTGGGCGATGGCGATGGGCAACTTCAGGGTCCGCCCCCACGCAGGGAACGCACGCGTTGCCACGCGCCTGGGCATCCCTCCCCATCTCCACCCCTGACCTCATGTCGCGGCGACCGTACCACACCTAGAACGGGACCGTCAACCGATCAGAGCCCTGCAAACGCGCGACTTTTGCTGGCTGGCCGTACAGTCAGGGAGGGAGCCGAAGCGCGTTTCTCCAGTCCTGGAGCGCTCACAGCACGAAAGCCCGCAAACCGGGGCAACCGCCGCGTCGGCGAAAGAAAAGCCTCAGGCTCAAGCTGAGCTGCATGCAGATATCCGACAGTTTCGTAAGTTGTTGCCCGTGTGTGAACGTCAAGCCGCGCACTCCGCGGCGTCGGAGCTGGGCCCGCCCGCGGCCTGGGCGAACGCGAGCCAGAGCCCGTAGACGGGGTTGAGCCGGCGCAGGTCCGCGCTCGCCAGGCCGACCGGATAGGCGGGGTCGTCGCGGAAGCTGTATTGGAAGATCGCGCTCACGCGCGGGTCTCTTTGCCAACCCAGGAGCTGGGCGGCCAAGGACTTGCAGGCCGCGCGCCCTTCCCCCGGCACGCCCGGGCGGGGATGCCCTGGGTCTGGGGCGCCCGCGCCCGCCTCGGTGACCCAGACGGACGCCTTCGCCGCGCAGCCTCCGCGAGCATCGAGAGCGTGCTCGAGCACGGCGACGGGGTCGCCCGCGGAGCGCGCGGGCGGGCGCGTCGCGTAGGCGTGCACCGCCCAGGTCTCACTCAGGCAGAGCACGCTCTCGGGGAGCGCCTGCACGAACTGCGCGACGGAGAGCCGGTGCGCGGAGCCGGCTTCGTATCCGCCGAGCTCGCCGAGCAGCATCTGAGCGCCTCCGGCCGAGCCGAGCGCTTCGTGCATCGCGAGCGCCAGTTGAGCGTAGATCGCGGTCGCCGCCGGCGTGCCTTCCCCCTCGCAGGAGGCGCGCTGCGGGCTTAGAAAGCGCGGATCGTTCGGCTCGTTCCACGGGCTCCACCAGGGCAGCGCCACGCCCTCCCTGCGACCGAGCGCGGCAATCGCGGCGATCAGCGCGCGGTAGGCGGCGAGCGCTTCGGGGCGCAGCGGACGCGCGGCCTGCGGGGTGCCCGGGAGTTCGCAGCCGTGCGGAGCGAGTGCTGCCCAGGAGGGCGCGCCGAGGATGTCGATCACCACTTCGAAGGCGGGGCGCCCTTCGGCGCGCGCGGCGCGTTGCTGGGAGGCGATCGCGGCGAGCTCCGCTTCGAGCCCGGCGTACTCCCCACACGGACCCACCCCGCGCGCACAGCCGTCGACCGCCTCATCGAGCGCCGGAGGAGCCTGCGGCGTGGGCTGGATCTTCGCCCAGTCCACGAGCAGGCGTATGTAACGAGGGTGCAGCGCGGTGAGCGCGCGCCGCGAGCCGAGAAAAGGGGCGGCGACCGCGGGGGCGTCGCTTGCCCCCGGGTTCCAGAGCAGGTCCGCGTTGTCCTCCGTCAGCCCGAACGCCGGGGCCGCGCGAACGGGCGCGCGGGGGGCCGGGGCGAGCTGCTTCTGCGGAGTCGTGCGAGAGCCGCCACCGCAAGAGGCGAGCATCACCGTCACACCCAGCGCGAGTGCGAGCGCACACACCCGGCGACGACGGGCGCTGACCTCCGATGAGCCACTCGGCGCCCGCAGGCGCGCCGGGCTCAGACTGCGGAGACCTGCTCCTCCTCGGCTACGCGGAAGGAGGAGCCACAGCCGCATGCTGCGACGACGTTGGGGTTGTTGACCTTGAAGCCCGCCCCCTGGAGGCTTTCCTCATAGTCGATCGTTGAGCCGCGCACGAATTGCAGGCTCTCCTCATCGACCAGGAGCTTCAGACCGTGGCTCTCGAAGACCACGTCGCCGGAGCGCTGCTCGTCGAAGGCGAGCTGGTATTGGAAGCCAGAGCAGCCACCCCCGCGAACGCCCACGCGCAATCCGGCGAGGGTGACGTCGGCCTGCTGGGAGGCCAGGAAATCGTGCACCTTCTCGGCGCCCTTGTCGGTGATCTCGATCATCGTTTTGCTCCCATCGGCAGCTCCAAGACTTTCCAAAGTATAGCGGCCGTTCCTGCGCGCCGCAAAAGCGCTCGGAGGCCAGCGGACCGGGGTCCCGCTCGCCTCTCTCGATCTTCTACCCTAGGCGCGAGGTGCCTTCCCCCGATGAGATCAAGCAGCGCATCGAGGCCGCCCTGCCGGGCAGCGAGGTGGAGGTGCTCGACACGACCGGAACCGCGGACCACTTTCAGGCGACGGTCACCTCCGAGGCCTTCGCGGGCCTGAGCCGCATCGAGCAGCACCGCCTCGTCTACTCCGCGCTGGAACCGGACATCGGCGGCGCGATCCATGCGCTCGCGCTGAAGACCTACGCGGCGAGCGCGCAGGCCCCCACGACCAACTGAGCGAGGAGCAGCAGATGTCAAGCAGCCAGTTCGACCCGATCCCGATGGCGAGCCAGGCTCCGCCGGCGCCCGCGCCGACCGCCGAGGCGAGCCCGATCCGTGAGGCGATCCAGGAGGCGATCTCAGAGCACGAGGTGATCCTCTTCATGAAGGGCACACCCGAGGCCCCGGCGTGCGGCTTCTCCGCGCGCACGGTCGCGATCCTGCAGTCGCTCGAGGTGCCCTTCGCCGCGGTGGACATCCTCCCCGACGTGCGCATCCGCCAGGAGCTCTCCGCGATCTCCAACTGGCCGACGATCCCCCAGCTCTTCCACAAGGGCGAGCTCGTCGGGGGCTGCGACATCGTCACGGAGATGTACGAGTCCGGGGAGCTCGAGGAGGCGTTGCGGTAGCGTCTCGCGCCGCATGGCTCCCGTAGCGGTCGCCACCGACTCGACTCACTATCTACCCCGGGCCCTCGCCGACGCGCGAGGCGTCCACCAGGTCAGCCTCTACGTCGGCTGGGCCGGTCACCCCGAGCGCGAGCTCGACATGGGGAGCTTCGACCCCTTCTACGAGCGGCTGCGCACCGACCCCGAACTTCCGAGCACCTCGCAGCCCTCGATCGGCGACTTCCTCTCGGTGTGGGAGCCTCTGATCGAGCAGGGCTCGGACGTCGTCTCGATCCATCTCGCCGGGGGCATCTCGGGCACCGCCGAGGCCGCCCGCCAGGCTCACGGCCTGCTCGCCGAGCGCGGGCTCGGAGAGCGCGTCGCGGTGATCGACGGCGAAACGGGTTGCGGCGGCGCGGGACTGCTCGTGCTCGTCGCGTGCGCGGCGGCCGAGGCGGGCGGCGACAAGGACGCTGTCGTCGCGCGGGTGCGCGAGGCGCGCGAGTCGCTGAAGATCTGGTTCTGCCTCGACACGCTCGAGTACCTGCGCCGCGGCGGGCGCATCGGCAAGGCACAGGCCTGGCTCGGCGGCACGCTGCGGATCAAGCCGATCCTCTCGCTGGAGTACGAGATCATGCCCGTCGAGCGCGTGCGCACCGCGGGCCGCGCCTTCGAGCGGATGGTCCGCTATGCCGAGGAGCTGCGCGAAGCGGGATCGGACGGCTGGGTCGTGCAGCACATCCAGGCGCCCGAGCAGGCCGAGCGCCTGATCGGACGCTGCCGCGAGATCTTCGACTCCGAACCCGTCTTCACCTCGGAGGTCGGACCCGTGATCGGCACCTACACCGGGCCTGGGCTGATCGGGGTCGGCGGCGTGCCGCGCTCGCTGCTGAGCTAGCTGACCAGCCCGCGGCGCCCGAACGCGCCGGGCAAGCCCTACTTGTCGTGGCCGGGCGCTCCGCAGCTCTTCCCGTGCGCGCACGGCGCTTCCGCTGGGCTCGGAGCGGGAGCGGGAGCGGCCGGGGCGGGAGCCGGAGGTGCCGGCCTTGCCGGCGGGCTCGTCGGGGCGGGCGGGGCCGGTTTGGGCATCGGTTCCGGTTTCGCGGCGGGACCGTGGCCCGCAGGCGGCGGCGGGGCCGGCTTGGCGGGGGGCCCCGGCTTGGCGGGCGGCCCGGGCTTGGCGGGCGGCCCGGGCTTGGCGGGCGGCCCGGGCTTCGCGGGCGGCCCGGGCTTGGCGGGCGGCGCGGGCTTGGCGGGCGGTTCCGGTTTGGGCGTCCCTTTCGCGGGCGCACCCGTGGCTTCGACGGGTTCGGGTCCCGTGGTGTTCTTCGCTTCGAGCTTTGGCTCGACCGGGTGCGCTTCGGCGCTGCCGCTGGTGCTCGCCGGGCCGGGAGCTGCGGGCGCTCCCGCTCCGGGGGGAGCAGCCGCGCCGCTGCTCACACCTGCCGGGGCGGTGGGCCCCAACGTCGACCGGGCGACGGTGCCTCGGTGGCCCGCGATGCGGGAATCCGGCCCGCGTGTGGAGCGCACGCGGTGGCCGGGTGAGGTCGCGGCGGCGGCGACGGTGCCCGGCGCGTCGGCGCCCGTCACGTGCGTGTGAAGTGCGCCGGCCGCACGGCCCGTGGCGCGGCCCTCGCCGTTGGACTCGTGCGCGGCGAGACTGAGCGTCGCGCTCGAGGCGGCCCCCGCGCCGACGACCGCGGCGACCGCGACCACCTTCGCTGCGGAGGCGACCGCGCCCACGCTCGATGAGAGCCAGGTCAGGATCCGGTCGGGGAGGGCGGCCACGAACGACCAGAGCGCGAGCGGCCCGCGGCCAGCGTAGTTGTCGCAGAAGGCCTTGACGACGTCGGGATCCAGGCGGGAGCCCGACTCCTCGTGCAGGATGTCGATCGCCTTCTTGTGGGCGCTCGCCGCGCGGTAGGGCCGTGCGGAGGTGATCGCATCGAAGGTGTCCGCCACGGCGATGATGCGCGCGCCGATCGGGATCGCATCCCCCGCGAGCCTGTCCGGATATCCGCTGCCGTCGAGCCGCTCGTGGTGGTGGCGGATGATCGCGGAGAGGCGCTCGTCGCCGAGCACGCTCGCCATCTGCGCGCCCTCGCCCGGATGGAGCTGGATGATCCGGTACTCCTCGTCGTCCAGCCGACCCGCCTTGTGGAGGATCGTCTTGGGCGTCTTCGTCTTGCCGACGTCGTGCAGGGCGGCCGCCGCGCGGATGCGCGCAACCTCCTCGCGGGGAAGCTTCATCCGTTGGGCTATCACCCAGGCGTGTCGCGCCACCCTGCGCGAGTGGCCGTGCAGGTAGGGGTCGCGCGTCTCCATCCCGGCCACGAGACGCTCGAGCAGCCGGCGCTGACGAGCGGCATCCTGGGTCTCTGCGTGGACGATCAGATCGCCGGCGTGCGCGAGCTTGCGCTGCTTGTGAAGTCGGTGGAGGTAGCCCCACACCATCAGCTCGTTGAAGAGCAGGTCTTCAGATCCCGGCTGTTTCTCCCACACGATCTGGCCCGCCCAGCTCGCGAGCAGGGAGAGCGCCATACCGATGCCGAGCGCGAGCGGCGTCGAGGTGACGAGACCGGACGCGCGCAGCCACCAGACGACCGCGACGGGGCACCCTGCGACGAGCAGCGTGACGAACGCGACCTGCATCCCACGCTTGACCGCGGTGGTGGGGACGCGTGAGCGAACCGTCTGTGCGCGCGTGGCCACGACATGAGCATCGTCACGGGGGCACTCCTGGGCGAGCGCTCCCGACCTCTCTAAGCGCATCGCGAGGTCAGTAAGCGGACCGCCGCACGGCCTCCCCGGGCCGGGACGACGTGCGCGAGAGCAGGTCGGCTGCCGGGTCTAGCTGCGACGCCCGCGGCGCCGCAGCAGCCGCGCGCCGAACAGAAGCCCGACGACCGCCGCGCCCGCGACGATTTCGGGCCGGTGGCGCTCCACCTGCGAGCGCCAGTCGGTGATCCGCTGGACCTCGCCGCGCAGGCGATCCACGGAGACCGCGAGCTCCTGGCGGTTGGCCTCGATCGAGCTGCGGATCTCAGTCTGAGGTTCGCTGCGCCATCAGGTCTCGGCTCCCGGCGTCTCGGGCGGAAGCGGCTCGCTCGGCTCCGCAGGCACGACCAGCGTCGGGTCGACCACGGGCTCGGCGCCCACCACCGGCTCCGGCGCGACGACAGGCTCCGGCGCCGCAACGGGCTCGGGCGCCGCAACGGGCTCCGGCACCGCAACGGGCTCCGCGACCGCCACGGGCTGCGCGACGGGCGACGGCTCAGCGACCGGCGTCGGCGCGGGTGACGGGGGCGGAGGCGGCGGGGCCAGGCCGCGCGGGGGGCGGCGAGCTCACGCTCGCTTTGATCTTCTGCGCCTCGGCGATCGCCATCGTGGGAACGGGCGGAGCGCCGCGTTTGACCACTTTCGCCGCGACCAGACCGGCGATCACGCCGAGCACGACCAGGATCGCGGCCATCGCGAAGAAGCCCCAGAAGAACGCGAACTCGGGGACGGGGAGGAACCAGTAGAGGAGCAGCGCCCCCCCGATCAGGATGAAGATCAGCGCGAAGAGGAAGAAGACGCCCGCGGCCACGCCCACGATCGCCCCCTTCGCGAGCTTGCCGACCTTCTCGGTCACCTCGGTCTTCGCGAGCTCGATCTCCTCACGCACGAGCACGCTCGCGCGCTCGGACACGTCCGCTATCGCGGCCGCGATGTTCGAGGGAACCTCGCCGTTGGAACCGGGGCTCACTCGGGCGGGTCCTCGTGGAAGAGCTGCCGCCAGACCACGCCCGCCATGCGGTTCGCCGCGATGCTCGCGAGTGCGCCGAAGCCTGCGAGCAGGCCCGACCAGACCAGCCTCTTGACCATCTCGTTCTCCATCAGCGCCCCAGTCTATTGCCCGGTGCTGTCGCGATCGAAAACGAGCGCGCTCTCTCGAGCAGCGTCAACGGACCGCGGCCTGGTCGCCCGCGCGCGTCTCGAGGCCCCCGCAGACCGTCTCGACCACGAGCCACTTCGCGCGTTGGAAGTCCTCCGGCCCGTGCGGGAGCAGCTCGAAGATCCAGCCCGTGAGGAGCTGCTCGATCGCTCCGTAGAAGGCCATCGCGGCGAAGCGCGAGTCGATCTCCGCCTTGAACAGCCCTGCCTCCTGCGCCTCGGAGATCATCCCGCCGATCAGCTCGTAGGCCTCGCGGATCGTGCCGATGTGGGTGTTGCCGAAGGAGTTCGCCGCGCGCGTGACCTCGACGATGATCACCTTCATCAGCTCCGGGTCGTGCTGGTAGGAGTCGACGATGAACGCGGCGATCGCTTCGAGCTTCTCGCGCACCGGGATCTGCTCGCTGTCCACCTGGCGGATCAGCTCGAGCATCACGTTCCAGCGCTCGAGGAAGAGCGTGTCGAGCACCTCGTCCTTGGAGGCGAAGTAGTGGTACACGAGCCCGTAGGCCACCCCCGCCTCATCGGCGATGTCCGAGACGCGGCAGGCGTGGAAGCCCTGCCGCGCGAAGACCCGCACGGCCGCGTCGAGGATCAGGCGCCGCTTGTCAGCCGCGGACTTGGTCCGCGCAGTGCCCACGCGCCCCGCGCTCATCGCTGCGTCCCCGCACCGAGCGCTTGCGCCTCGGGCCAGCTCGTATGCGCCGGGACGCCGGTTCGCGAGCGAGGGCAGGCTCGCACGGATCTCCAGCTGGCGCTCGAGATCGAGCTCCGCGAGGATCGCGTGCTCGCCATCGGCGCGCCTGAGCGAGCACCACGCCCCAGGGGTCGACGATCATCGAGCGCCCTCCCGAGTGCTGTCCACCGGGGTGCGTGCCAACCTGGTTGGCCGCGATCACGAACGCCTGATCCTCGATCGCGCGCGCCCGCAGCAGCGTCTCCCAGTGATCGCGCGTCGTCGCCAGCGTGAAGGCCGAGGGGACGGTGATGATTCGCGCGCCTCGCACAGCGAGGATCCGGTAGAGCTCGGGGAAGCGGAGGTCGTAGCAGACGCTCAGACCGAGCTCGACGCCCCGCGCGGTCTGCGAGAGCACGATCTCCTCGCCGGGCTCCTCGAGCTCGGACTCGCGGTAGGTGCGTCCGCCGACCTCCACGTCGAACATGTGGATCTTGCGGTAGACCGCCTTGATCTCACCATCCGGACCCACGTGGATGGAGGTGTTCGCGGGCTTCTCCTGGCCCTCGACCCGCTCGAGGATCGAGCCCGCGACGAGGTCCACTCCGAGCTCGAGCGCAACCGAGCGAGCCCATTCGAACCCCTCGCCACCGTCGAGCGCCTGGACGGAGTCGCGCAGTTGCTGCTCGGTTCCCATCGCCATCCACTTCTCGGGGAGTACGATCAGCTCCGCCCCCTGCGCTGCCGCCGCGCGGGTGAGGCGGTCCGCCGTCGCGAGGTTGGCCGCCTGATCGGCGTTCGAGTTGAGCTGTAGCGCGGCGACCCTCAAAGGACCTCTTCCCCAGCACGAGCCCCGCGCCCCTCGCCGGAGGGGCGGGCCCGCACGAAATAGATTGACTGGTCAGTCAATGTCGCGAAGCATAACGGCCGAGGACGGGGCGGGTTGCCTCACGGCGGAGCGTTTCCTCGCCGGACGCGGGCTCTTCGATCGCGGCCGCCCGCTCAAGCGCTGGCGCTACGTGGGCGTGTTCTCCGATCAGCTGATGGCCTGCGCGGCGCTCGTCCAGATCGGGCCGGCGCGCCAGAGCTTCTGGGCGCTGCGCCTAGCCGGTGGGGGCGGCGGCGAACGCACGCGGCTGCTCCCGCGCCGCGGTGAGGTGGAGCTGAGCGAAGGCAGCCCCGACGGGGCGCGGCCCGGGCGGCTTCGGATCCACGACCTCGGGGTCGAGCTCGACCTCGAGCTGAGCGAGCAGCGCGGCTTCGAGGCGCGCTGCCCGAACGGACGCTCGGAGTCCTGGACGCGCAAGCAGGCGGGCGTGCCCGCGCGCGGGACACTGCGCGTCGGCGGCGCTCCTCGCGTGGAGGTCGAGGCGCTCGCGGTGATCGACGACTCGGCGGGCTATCACCAGCGGCTCACGGAGTGGCATTGGAGCGCGGGCGTCGGCCTCGACCGCGAGGGGCGCTCGCTCGGCTGGAACCTCGTGCGCGGGATCAACGACCCGCCTGAGGGCAGCGAGCGCGCGGTGTGGGTCGACGGCACCCCACGCGAGGTCCCCCCCGTCGAGTTCGCCCCGGACCTCTCCCGGATCCGCGCGGCAGACGGATCGGAGCTGCGCTTCCGCGCGGAGGCAGAACGCGCCCGTCGCGACAACTTCCTGATCCTCAGCTCCGACTACCGAGCGCCCTTCGGGAGCTTCGAGGGCTCGCTGCCGGGCGGGATCGAGCTCGCCTCCGGGCGCGGCGTGATGGAGCACCACCGCGCGCGCTGGTAGCGCTCAGCCCCGTCCGCCCCGCTGCCGGCGCAGCTCGGCGAGCAGGAGCTTCGAGTGCATCGCGCCGATCAGCTCGCGCAGCGGCTCCACACCGGCGACGACGATCTCCATCGCGCGGTCGACATCCACCTCGCCCGCGAGCCGCTCGAGCAGCGCGCGCACCTCGTCCTTGACGAGCGGCTCGAGCGCGCGGCGGTAGCGCAGCGTGTCGTAGACGGTGAAGCCGAGCGCCTCCTCGTAGCCGCCCGCACGGAAGCTCGCGATCGCCTCGATGATCTTCAGGTCGTCGCGGTCGTAGCCGCGCTGGTTGGGGGTGAGTACGCCGATGTCCGCGAGCCGGTCGAGCACGTTGCGCGGCACGCCGTAGCGCTCCGCGACGAGCGTGCGCGAGACGCGGCTGCGATCCTCCGTCCCGGCGAGAGCGGACTCGAGGATCCGGTCCTCGAGCTCGATCAGCGCGAGCACCCGCTCGGGGTCCTCGCGAAGCGCCGCCACGGATCACGCGCAGCGGCATGAAGCGCTCCTCCTGCAGGCGCTTGATCAGCGCGATCCGCTCGACGTAATCGGGCGGGTAGTAGGCCATGTTGCGACTCGTGCGCACGATCTCCTCACCCTCCCCGAGCAGCCCCTCGCGCAGGTAGTAGCGGATCGTCCCCGGGCTCACCCCCGAGCGCTCGGCGAGCTCGCTCATCTTCAGCAGCGCCGGAGCGGACTGCTCCTCGCCGTTGCGACGCGCCTTCGCGCTCGCCGTGCTGCTGCGCGTCGCGCTCATCGCCGGGGTTGCCCGCTCACGCGCGCAGAGTCGCGCCGTGCTGAGTCTCAGCCGGCCCCGCCGCCGCGCCGCCCGCGAGCAGCTCCGCGATCTCCTCCTCGGAGTAGCCCGCCGCCGCGAGCACCTCCTCGGTGTGCTCGCCGAGCGCGGGGCCGGGCAGCCGGTCGTGGCGCCCCGGGGTGCGATCGAGCTTGACGGGAACCCCGAGCTGACGGACCGGCCGATCCGCACCGGGCTGATCGAGCTCGACGACCATGCCGCGCGCCGCGACGAGCTCTGAGGAGAGCGCCTCGTCGAGCTCGAGCACGGGCTCCAGACAGCAGTCGTGCTCGCGCGCGAAGGCCTCCCACTGCTCGCGCGTGCGGCCCTTGAAGATCTCCGCGACCTCCGCGTGCGCGGCCGAGCCGGGACGCTCGAACTGCGATGCGATCAGGTCCTCGCGGCCCACCCCGCGACACCAGGCCTGCCAGAACTTCGGCTCGAGCGCGCCCAGCGAGACCCACCCGTCGGCGCACTCATAGGGGCGGTAGCAGAGAAGCGCGCCGGCGAGCGGGAGATCGCCCCGGCGCGGGACGGTGCCGTCGGCGAAGTAGGCCCCCGCGACCATCGCAAGCCAGGAGAGCGCGCCGTCGGCCATCGAGACGTCGACCATCTGCCCTTCGCCCGAGCCCGGGGCGGCCTCGCGCTCGGGCGAGTCCGGCCCTACCGAGCCCGCCGCGCGCGCGGGCGAGCCGTCGCGCTCGCGCAGCGCCGCGAGGATCCCGAAGGCGGCCATCAGCGCGCCGCCCCCGAGGTCCGCGATCTGCCCCGCGGCCTGGACCGGCGCGCCACCGCGCTCGCCCGTCATCCCGAGCAGCCCGATCAGGCCGAGGTAGTTCATGTCGTGCCCGGATGCCTCGCGTTTCGGGCCGTCCTGACCGTAGCCCGAGATCGCGCAGTAGACGATCCCCGGGTTGACCTCCTTCATCCGCTGGTAGCCCACGCCGAGCCGGTCGAGCACGCCGGGGCGGAAGGACTCGAGCACCACGTCGTATTCGGCGACGAGCCGCAGCAGCGCCTCGCGGCCGCGCTCGTTCTTCAGGTCGAGGCGGATCGAGCGCTTGTTGCGATTCAGCGCGAGGAATAGCGCGGAGCGCGCGCTGTCGTGCGGGCCGTCGTAGAGCGGGGGCGACCAGCGGATGTAGTCCCCCATCCCCGTGTCCTCGACCTTCAGCACCTCCGCGCCGAAGTCGGCGAGCAGCAGCGAGCAGAAGCCTCCGGGGAGCAGCCGCGAGAGGTCGAGAACGCGGACGCCCTCGAGCGGGAGGCTCACGCCGCGCTCCCGACCGCGGGCCGGGCGGGGACGCCGAGCATCGCGCGCGCCTCCTCGACCGTCGCCGGGCGCCGGCCCGCGTCCTCGGTCATCTGCCGCGCCTTGGCGATCAGCTCGCCGTTGGATGAGGCCATGTGACCGTCCGGGAGGTAGAGGTTGTCCTCCAGCCCCACGCGGATCGAGCCGCCGAGCGTGAGCGCGGCGGCGACGAGCATCCACTGGTCGCGCGAGATCCCGATCACGCCCCAGTGCGAGCCCGCGGGGATGTTGTCCACCATCGCGGCGAGGTTGCGCGCGGTCGGCGGGATGCCGCCCACCACGCCCATCACGCAGTCCACGTGCAGCGGGGTGTGCAGCACGCCCATGTCGATCAGCGGCGCGAGTGAGCCGACGTGACCGACGTCGAAGCACTCGTGCTCGGGTTTGATCTCGAGCTCGTTCATCGCCTCGAGCAGCTCGATGATCTCCGAGAAGGGGTTCTCGAAGACCATGTTGAAGACGAACTGCTTGCGCGAGCGCGAGTACTTCGCGTAGTTCATCGAGCCCATGTTGAGCGCGGCCACCTCGGGTCGGCAGGCGCGCAGGTACTCGATCCGCTTCGCGACGGGCACGCCGATCGTGCCGGTGGAGTAGTTGATGATCGCCGCGTCTCCCACCTCGGCGCGGATCGCGTCGGTGATCGCCTGGAAGTCCTCGACCTCGTAGCTCGGCGTTCCGTCGGGTTTGCGCGCGTGGATGTGGATGTGCACGCCCCCCTCGTCCACGATCCGCCGCGCCTCCGCGGCGTACTCCTCGGGCGTGTAGGGGATCGCGGGGCACTGCTCGCGGTTGGCGATCGCCCCCGAGATCGAGCAGGTGATCACCACTGGGTCATCGAGGCTCATACCGGCACCACTCCTGACTTCTTGTAGGGACGCTCGATCTTCTTGCCCGCGGCCATCTCCAGCGCCCGGCAGATCGTGGCGCGCGTCTCGCGCGGGTCGATCACGTCGTCGATCATGTCGTTGCCCGCCGCGATGTAGACGTCGATGATCTTGCGGTAGGCCTCGATCAGCTCGGCCTTCTTCGCGGCGGGATCGTCCGCTTCCTCGACCTGTTTGCGCATCACGATCTCGACCGCGCCCTCGGCGCCCATCACCGAGATCTCCGCGCTCGGCCAGGCGACGATCAGATCGGGCTCGTAGGCGCGACCGTTCATCACGTAGTAACCCGCGCCGTAGGCCTTGCGGGTGATCACGGTGATCTTCGGGACGGTCGCGTTGGCGACCGCGTAGAGCATCTTCGCCCCGTGGCGGATGATCCCACCCTCCTCGACCTTCGAGCCCACCATGAAGCCCGGAACGTCCATCAGGAAGACGAGCGGGATCGAGAAGGCGTTGCAGAGGTTGACGAAGCGCGCGGCCTTGTCGGCGGAGTCGTTGTCGAGGATGCCGCCGAGCTGCTTGGGCTGGTTGGCCACGATCCCCGCCGGGCGCCCCCCGAAGCGAGCGAAGCAGGTGATGATCGTCTTCGCCCACTGCCCCTTCATGTCGAACCACTCCCCGTCGTCGACGATCCGCGAGATCACCTCGTACATGTCGTAGGGCTTGCGGTTGGACTCCGGGAGCACGTCGAGCAGCTCCTCCTCGGCGCGCTCGATCGGATCGACGACGGGCCGAACGGGCGGGGCGGCCTCGCAGTTCTGGGGCATGAAGGAGAGGTACTGCTTGATCCGCACGATGCACTCCTGATCGTCGGCAACCTCCATGTCCCCCACGCCGGACTTGCGGCAATGCACGCGTGAGCCCCCGAGCTCCTCCTGCGTGACGTCCTCGCCCACCGCGGCGCGCACGAGATGCGGCCCGGCGAGCGCCATCGAGCCGCGCCCCTTGACCATCGGCACGAAGTCCGCGAGCCCGGGGATGTAGGCCGTGCCCGCCGCGCAGGGACCCATCAGCGCGGCGACCTGTGGGATCACTCCGCTCATCACCACCTCCTCGCGGAAGAGGTGACCGGAGCCTGCGAACAGCGAGCCGACCGCCTCCTGGATGCGAGCGCCCGCGGAGTCGAGCAGCCAGATGAAGGGGATGCGCTTGGTGAGCGCGAGCTCGCGCAGTCGCGTGACCTTCAGCTCCCCGGTCATCCCCATCGAGCCCGCCATCACCGTGAAGTCGTAGGCGCAAACGGCGACGAGCCGTCCCTCGACCTTTCCGTAGCCCGTGATCACACCGTCGGCGGGAGCCTCCTTGCCCTCCAGCCCCCGCACCGAGTAGTGCGGGCGCCCGTGGATGCCCATCTCCACGAAGGTGCCCTCGTCGATCAGCAGCGCGAGGCGCTCGCGAGCGGTGAGCTTCTCTTGTGCGTGCTGGCGCGCGATCTTCTCCTCGCCGCCGCCGAGCGCGATCTGCGCGCGGCGCTCGAGCAGGTCCTCGACCAGCGGGCGCAGCAGCGAGGTCGCCTGCTCTGTGCTCATCAGCGTCCTTTCCAGACGGGGTGGCGTTTCTCGAAGAAGGCGCCCACGCCCTCGACGATGTCCTCCGTGGACTGCGCGAGCGTGAGCTGTGCGCGCAGGTAGTCGAGCGCGTCGTCGAGCGGCATGTCGAGCTGGCGGCGCATCGCTTCCTTGCCGAGGCGCATGATCACGGGCGACTTGCCCGCGAGCTTGCCCGCCCAGTCGCTCACCGTCGCGTCGAGCTCGGCGTCGGGCACCACGCGGTTGACGATCCCCGCCTCCAGCGCCTGCTCCGCGCTCCAGCGCTCGCCGAGCAGCAGCAGCTCGTTGGCCCGCTTGCGCGGCACGTTGCGGTAGATCAGCGCCATGATCATGAAGGGGAAGGCGCCGATGTTGATCTCCGGCGTGCCGAAGGAGGCCTGCTCGGAGGCCACGATCAGATCGCAGGCGAGCGCGATCCCGAGCGCTCCCGCGAGAACGTGCCCGCGGGCGGCCACGATCGTGGGCTTCCCGAGCTCGCCGATCAGCTTGAAGAGCGAGACGAAGCGCTCGCCCGCGAAGTGCTTGTGGACGAGTGCGGTCTCCGCGGCGAAGCCACCGAGGTTCGCGCCCGAGGAGAAGGTGCGCTCGTGGGATGAGCACAGCACCACGCAGCGCACCGCCTCCTCCTCGCGCGCCTGCTCGAAGCGCTCGAGCAGGCCACCGAGCAGCTCGGCGGAGAGCGCGTTGCGCGTCTCGGGATCGTGCAGGGTGATCGAGGCCACACCCCGCTCGTCCACCTCGTAGAGGACCTTCTCGCTCGCCACGCGCGCATCCTAACCCGAAGCAGCCTCTGTCGGAAGTGCGCAGTCCTACTATTCACTTCTGCGGCGTTGGCCCACCCGCCCCGACGGCGGACCGGCGAGGCGAGCGGGAGCGGAGCGCGGGCACCTGGCGCGCCCGACGCCGGCTCATTTCTTCTTCGTCGAGCTCTTCAGCAGCGCGAGCGCTTCCTTCACCGTGATCGTTTCGGTCGGCGCGGGCGCGGTGATGCTGAGCGGGAAGTTCACGGCGAGCACGTCGGCGCTGAAGTCGACGGAGATCTTGCCGAGCGAGATCGCACCCGCGGTGTGGATCGGCAGGCCTTCGGCGTTGAGGTCGACCTCGAGCGATGCCTTGGGAACGATGTGCTTGCGCTCCAGGTCGCTTCGCGTCTTCGCGTTCAGCTCGCCGAGCTTCACGACGTTCAGTCCGCTGAGCTCGAAGCGCGTGACGGGCTGCCCGTCGACGGTCGCGGGGCCGAGCGACTTCGCGGTCTTCGCGGCTTCGAGCAGGGCGGCGTAGCTCGCGTAGGGCGCGGTTCCCGCACCGGCGAGACCGGGGGTGCTCGCGCCGAGGTTCGGTTCCGCCTTCACCGTCTCCGCGACCCAGGGCTTGCCCCCGTCCTTCGCGCCGAGCTTGGGTTCGAGCGAGTAGACGGTGTCGCCGATCACCCGAGTGGTGGTCGTGCGCCCGAGCGCGGTCGTGTTCACGGTGGCGGTGCGGGGGGTGGTGAACGTTCCTTCTCCCTGCAGGCGCACGGTGAGTGCGCGAAGACCGGAGAATTCGTTGGTGAGCTTGCGCGCGTGCAGCGTGACGGTCCCCTGGAAGCGCTCCGAGGTGACCTGCAGCGCCTTCATCTTCGCGAGCAGCGGAGCGAGTTCGGGGGGCGTGGTGGCTGCGGCGGAGGCGGGCAGGGCGAGCGCACAGCCCGCAACCGCGATCGCGGCGGGGGCGAGGAGCGGCGTGGTGGTCTTTCGCATTGTTCGCATGGTTGTCTGTCTTACCCGTCGCACTGGGCGGGAAACGCCCAAAGTAGCTAGCGCTACTGTTTACTTCTCCTCGGCGCTGCGTTAGCGTCCGGTCTTGCCGCCGGGCCCGCCGCGGCGAGACTTCCAGACCCGAGAAGGAGAGAACCCGCGCCATGGCCGCCACCGCTGAGAATGTGCTCAAGCCGGATTTCAAGAGCCAGAAGAAGCACTTCATCTTCACCGACGAGCACGAACAGCTCCGCGAGTCGATCCGCAACTTCGCGATCAAAGAGCTCGCGCCCCACGCCGAGGAATGGGAGGAGACGACCTTCCCCGACTCGGTCTTCCCGCGCATGGGCGAGCTCGGCTTCCTCGGCCTCGACAAGCCCGAGCAGTACGGGGGCCAGGGCGGGGACTACTACACGAGCCTCGTGCTCGCGGAGGAGATCGGCAACGCGAACTCGGGGGGCCTGGCGATGGGGATCGCGGTCCACACCGACATGGCGATGCCCCCGATCCTCGCCTTCGGGACCGAGGAGCAGAAGCAGGAGTGGGTGGTGCCCGCGATCAAGGGAGAGAAGATCCTCTGCCTCGGGATCACCGAGCCCGATGCGGGCTCGGACGTGTCGGGGATAAAGACGCGCGCGGTCAAGGACGGCGAGGACTACGTGATCAACGGGTCGAAGACCTACATCACCAACGGCCACCGCGCGGACGTGATCGTGCTCGTGACCAAGACCGACGCTGACGCGGGGTACGACGGCTTCACGCTCTTCCTCGTGCCGATGGACAGCCCCGGGGTGATCCGCGAGAAGCGCCTGGAGAAGCTCGGGATGCACGCTTCGGACACCGCGCTGCTCGCCTTCCAGGACGTGCGCGTGCCCGCCTCAGCGGTGCTCGGCCAGGTGGGCAAGGGCTTCTACCACATCATGTGGGAGCTCCAGGGCGAGCGTCTGATCGGGGCGGCGGGGTGCGTGGCGGGGGCCCAGAAATGCTTCGAGAAAACCATGCAGTACGCGCACGAGCGCAAAGCGTTCGGTCGCGAAATCGGCAAGTTCCAGGTGATCCGGCACAAGTTCGCGGAGATGGCCACGAAAATCGAGTCGGCGCGCCAGATGGTCTACGTGACGGCGTGGCGCTTCAACAACGGCGAGTACCCCGTGCGCGAGATCTCGATGGCGAAGCTCCATGCCTCACGGATCGCGTGCGAAGTGGCCGACGAATGCATCCAGATTCACGGAGGCGCGGGCTACATGCGCGAGTACGGCGTCGAGCGGGTCTGGCGCGACATGCGCCTGAACCGGATCGGCGCGGGCACGGACGAGATCATGCTCGACGTGATCGGCCGGAGCTACGGGCTTTAGAGAGGGAGCACGTAGGGCGTGGTCTTCGCGAGCTCCTCGAATCCGAGGCGGAGCAGGATCGGTCGGCTCATCTCAGCTGCGTCGACCTGCACCCACCTGTAGCCCCGCTCCGCGGCTAGCGCCGCGCGACTCGCGACGAGGGCGCGGAAGATGCCGCGCCCTCGCCAGTCGGGATGCGTGCAGCCCCCCCAGATCCCCGCGAACTCCGCCCCGGGATTGAACTCGATACGACCCGCGGCGACCGGGCGCTCGTTCGCGAAGGCGAGCAGGCCGAGGGTGGAAGCGGGCCGCTGCGCGAGCCCCTCGATCATCTCGCGCTCGAGCCCGGGCGCCTCGTCGCCGAAGACCTCGCGCTGAAGGGCGAGCATCGCGCGCACGGCCTCGCGGTCGCCGACCCGCACGATCCGTACGCCCGCGGGCGGCGGGGTCGCGGCGGCGATCACGCTCGCCTCGGCGACCAGCAAGGACTCCGTGGGCTCGGCAAGCAGACCCGCGGCCCGCAGCCGGAGCGGCAGGTCAGCGGGCTGATCGTAGGAGTAGTGCTTCCACTCCCAGCCCTTTCCGGGTCTCGCGAAACGCTCGATCTCCGCGGCGATGGCGCGGTCGGCGGTGCGCTCGTCGAGGTCGCTCCAGGTCACGCCTGACCAGCCCTCGCCGACGACCCTCACGATCGCTCCCTCGCGTTCGACGCGTCCGCTGGACGGGCGAGGGGAGCGCCTCAGCTGCTCGTCGAAGGCGGCGAGGACTGCGCCGCGGCTCATCTGCGGGCTAGGCGCGGCGGATCTCCTCGGTGGCGATCAGGCGTCGGCGCAGGCGCCCGGCGAGCAGCGTGACGGCGACGGTCGGGCCGAGGTTCCGCCAGAGATCGGCCGAGGCGCCGGCCGGCGCGTGCTCCATCAGTCGAGCGCGTTCCTCCTCGCCCGCGGCGGGGTCGGCGGAGTGACGCCGGTAGGTCTCGCTCATCGCCTGCAGATGACGCTCGCGCTCGCGCTGCTGCTCGGGGGTGGGGGCGGGCGGGCGCATCCGCGCGGTGATGAGCTGTGCGCCCAGGCCGATGCCCAGGGCGGCGAGCGAGCGCCACGGGGCGATGCGCGCGCCCGTGCGCCGATCGACGGTGCGCACCCCGAGCAGGCGCTGGCCGGGACTTCCGAGCTGCTGGCGGACCAGCTCGCTCGACGGCCCGAGCAGCCTGATCCCTGCGGTCGCGGTCCCGCCGCGTAGGCGCAACCCCCAGGCCGCCGCGCTCGCCACAGCCCCATCGGCGAGCACGGCGAGCGCGCTTCGCCAGCGGGGCGCGGTATCGAGCTGCGGCTCGTCCATGCCCCCATTCTTCACCTTTTGGAAGGTCGAAGCGCGCGATGGAGGATGATCCCTGCGGTGAGCCTCGATCCGCCCTTCACCGCCGAGCACGAGGAGCTGCGCGAATCCGCACGCGGCTTCATCGAGCGCGAGCTCGCGCCGCACGCGCAGCAGTGGGAGGAGCGGGAGTGGTTCCCCGACGAGGTCTTTCCGAAGCTCGCCGCGCAGGGGCTGCTCGGCCTGAAGTACCCGGAGTCATACGGAGGGCAGGGCGGGGACTACCTGCACGAGGCCGTGCTCTGCGAGGAGATGGCGCGCACGGGCTCGGGCGGGACCGCCGCGGGTATCGGCGCGCACATCAACATCGCCACCCCCCCGATCTGGAAGTTCGGCACCGAGGATCAGAAGCAGCGCTACCTCGTCCCCTCGATCGCCGGGGAGTTGATCGGCGCGCTCGGCATCACCGAGCCCGGAGCGGGCTCCGACGTCGCCGCGATCACCACGCGCGCGGAGCACGTCGACGGCGGCTTCGTGATCAACGGAGAGAAGACCTACATCACCAACGGGGTGCGCGCCCACTTCATCGTCACCGCGTGCAAGACGACCGCGGACGGAGGCCACGGAGGCATCTCCTTCCTGATCGTCGACCGCGGCGAGGGGGTCGAGTCCTCGGCCCTCCACAAGCTCGGCTGGCACGCCTCGGACACGGCGACGATCAGCTACCAGGACGTGTTCGTACCCGAGCAGAACCTGCTCGGCGAGCTGCATGGGGGCTTCAAGCTGATCATGGCCAACTTCCAATGGGAGCGGCTCGCGATGGCGCTCGGGGCGGTGGGCGCGATGCAGCTCGCCTGGGAAAGGACCGCTGAGTACGCCGGCGAGCGCAACGCCTTCGGACGCCCGCTCTCCGGCCATCAGGCGATCAGGCACAAGCTCGCCGACCTCGCCACCTCCGTGTACACCTGCCGCTGCGTGACCTACGACGCGCTGCGCCGTTTCGTCGCGGGCGAGGAAGCGCTGAAGCAGGTGACGATGGCCAAGCTCCTCACGCAGCGTGCCTCCTTCGACCTGATGGACGCCTGCCTGCAGATCCACGGGGGAGCGGGATACATGCGCGAGTACTGGGTGGAGCGCGCCGCTCGCGACGCCCGACTGGGCCCGATCGGCGGGGGCAGCGACGAGATCATGCGAGAGATCCTCGCGAAGGTGCTCGCTCTGTAGCAAAGCGCACGTTTGGGCAGGTTTTTGCAACCCGTCCAAACCTCCCCCCTCCGGCTCATGTCGTTTTGCGGACCGTCCGATAGGGGCGCATGGCTCGAACCGGCATCGCCTCCGCGACAGCCGCAATCGCCCTCCTGATCACCGCCGCCGCGCCCGCCGTGGCGAGCAGCGCCTCCGCGAAGACGCGCTGCGGTGCGCACGGGGCGCGCGCTCCGCACAGCGGCACCAAGAGCTACCGGCAGTCCCATTGCGTGCGTCACGGCGCGCGGGTGCACCACGGTAGGCCCGCACACCTGCTCTTCTTCACCGCCCACGAAGGCAAATGCCCGGACGCCGCGCTGCAGCCCAACGCGAGCGACATTCCGCAGATCCGCGCGGCCACGCTCTGCCTGGTCAACCGCGAACGCGCGGCCCACGGCGAGCAGGCGCTGCACTGGAACGTGCACCTCGTCGCCTCCGCACAGGGACACACCGAGAGCATGGCCTTCAACGACTACTTCCAGCACACCGGCCCGCGCGGCGAAACGCCGCTCAGCCGGATGCGCCGCGACGGCTACATCTCGAGCTCGAGGGTGGGCTACGAAGTCGCGGAGAACATCGGCTGGGGCAGCCTCTGGCTCGGCACTCCCCGCGCTGTCGTCGCCGCCTGGATGGCCTCCCCCGGCCACCGCGCGAACATCCTCGACGGGCGTTTCCGCGACACGGGCATCGGCGTCTCACCGCACCTCGGCCGCCTTGCCAACGGGCAGAGCGGCGGGATCTACACGCAGGACTTCGGCGTCATCGTCGGCTAGCACCTCTCCGCGCGCTTATGCCGGTGACGGCCGCGCTGTTCGGTGATCTAAGCGCCTGTGCGCTCTACGCGCCCTGCGCGCCCTCACTTGGGCGACTTGTGTGCGCTTACGTACCTACGGTGTAGTCGACTCTCTGGAGCGGAGTGCGTGCGCATAGGCGCACAGCATTCGCAAACGACATCACCCTCAGCCGTAACTACCCCTGCGATCCGCGCGACCACGCGCGGCCGGGGGGCTGAGCGACGGCGCTGGGATAACCTGCGCCGCACCCAAACGAGATCAAGGAGAAGCAAGAGCTATGGGAGCACTCGACGGCAAGTCGGCCATCGTCACGGGTTCAGCGCGAGGGATCGGCCGAGCCACGGCAGAGCTGCTCGTCGAGCAGGGCGCACAGGTCCTGATCAACGACCTCGACGGCGATGTGGCCGAGCAGGCGGCGGGCGAGATCAAGGGCGAGACGGCCGTCTACGCGGGCGACCTGACCAAGCCGGGGACCGCGGACGAGCTCGTGAAGACCGCGATCGACGCGTTCGGGAAGATCGACATCATCGTGAACAACGCGGGATACACGATCGACGAACCCGTGCACAAGATGACCGACGAGCACTTCCAGGCGATGATCGACATCCACACGATCGTCCCCTTCCGCGTGATCCGCGCGGCCGCGCCTCACCTGCGCGAGCCCGCCAAGAAAGAGCGCGAGGAAGGCAAGGAGGTCTTCCGCAAGATCGTCAACGTGTCCTCGACCTCGGGCACCTTCGGCAATGCCGGGCAGGCGAACTACTCCGCGGGCAAGGCGGGCGTCGTGGGGCTCACGAAAACCGTCGCGAAGGAGTGGGGCCAGTTCAAAGTGAACGTCAACGCGGTTGCGTTCGGCTTCATCGACACGCGCCTCACCCAAGCGAAGGTCGATGAGAACGCGATGGAGATCGGCGGCGAGAAGGTCCAGCTCGGAATCCCCGAGCAGATGCGCCAGATGGCCTCGATGCTGATCCCGCTCGGGCGCCCCGCGAGCCCCGAGGAGGCAGCCGGCGGGATCTTCTTCCTCTGCTCCCCCTGGTCCAACTACGTCCACGGGCAGACCCTGCACATCACCGGCGGCCTGTTCGGAGGCATGACGGGCTGAGCTGGTGCCGGAGAGCGCGCGGACACGCGCGCTCTCCCTGGCGCTCGGGGCGACGCGCGACTAGCGCGGTCCGCGCAGGTCCAGCAGACAGCCCGAGAAGTACGCCCCTGCCGGGGAGAGCAGCCAGCACGCGAGCGCGGCCAGCTCGGCGGGCTCGCTGCGCGCGCCCGGCGCGACGGCGACCGGCGTGACTCCGTAGCGCGCCCACTCGATCGAGAGCGTGCGCGCGAGGTTCTCGAGGCCCGCCACCGCTGCGCCGGCGTGTGGAGCGCCCGCCTCGGGAGCTAGCAGCACCACGCGCCCGCCCACCTCGCCGGGGATGAAGGCGCGCGTGGCCACCGCGCGGGCGGCGTTCCAGCTCGCCGCAAGGCACGCGGAGAGCCGCTGCTCCTCCGGCCGCGCGGCGAAGACGCTCCCCGCGTCGACGACGAGCGCGGAGATCGCGCCGAGCTGGGCGAGGGCGGCCGCCGCGGCCTCCTCGGCGGCGCGCTCCTCCGCCTCGGCATCCTGCGCGGGTGCGAGCGCGAGCTCGCCCACCTTCGCGCCCAGTCCGCGCGCCGCGCTGATCAGCTCGGCCGCGGCTGAGCCCTCGGCGCTCTCCGGGGCCGCGGCCACGGCGAGGCGCACCCCGTCGAGCAGGCCCTCTCTGAGCAGCTCCGCAGCTTCGATGCCCATCGCGTCGCGCACCCTATTCGGCGGCGCGCAGACGCTGCGCTCAGCTTCCCCCGAAGGGGTCCGCGGGGGACGGCGCGGGCTGCTCTCGCGGCTGATCGCTCGGGCCTGAGCCCGGACCGCCGCCGGGCGGGGCCGGGGCGCGCTGCCCGCTCAGGGCGAGCAGGTCGAAGTAGAGCACCGCGGAGGCGAGTGCGGCGAGCGGTGCGTGAGGACGCCGAAGACCACGCGCACGACGATCGCGGCGGCGGTTCCCGCGGAGGCAGCGACCGCGGCGAGCGCGACGGAGAGAATCGCGACGAGCACGAAGAGGATCAGCAGCACGCCGAAGACCTGCCAGCCGTTGCCGCTCACGAGCTGGCGGCTTCGCGAGAGCGCGCCGAAGCCCGGTGGGCGCTCGAGCACGATCACCGGGACGAAGACCGACCAGATCGTGAGCAGGATCAGGCCGGGAACGATCAGCGCGAAGAAGCCCACCACGATCACCACTCCCGCGACGATGCCCACGAGGATCAGCTGACCGAGCACCGGCGCGGCGGCACGCAGCAGCTGCCCGGGGCTCGCGTCGCGTCGCCCGTCCTGGATGTCGGAGACGAGCTCGACCACCATCGCCGTGAAGAGCATCCCCGCCACGACCACCAGCACCTCGGCGAGGAGCAGACCGCCGACCGACCCCGAGCTCGCGAGCAGCGCGGCGACGATGCCCGTGAGCACGAACACGACGGCGGCCGCGGGCATCAGAACGGGCGCCTGGTCGACGTAGATCCGCCAGACGCGGGCGATCACCCCGCCGACGTCGAGCCGGGCTCCCATCAGGCGACGGCCGCTCCTTTGCTCGCAGCCCGCCGAGCGCGCCGCTGCTCGCGCAGGCTGCGCAGGATGCCGCGGCGACCGTGCTCCTCGAGGCCCGCGTAGAGACGACGGATCTCGGTGAGGATCTGGTCGGCCACGACCTGCTGCTGCTCGCGCGTGGGGTCCTCGATCGCCTCCCAGCGCATCGCCTCGCCGTACTGCACGGTGATCTTCGGGAACTGCAGCCGCTTCCAGTTGCGCACCTTCGAGGAGCCGTGGATCGCGATCGGGACGACGGGCGCGCCCGTTTCCAGCGCGAGCCTCCCGATCCCTGGCTTCGCGCTCTCCGCGAGTTTGCCCGTGCGCGAGCGTCCGCCCTCGCAGTACATCGCGATCGCTCCCTGGCGATGCATGATCGTGCGAGCGGTGATGAAGGTCTCCTCGTCGCGCGCTCCGCGCCGCACGGGGAAGACGCCGCCGTGCGTGTAGATGAACTGCATCGGCCGTTTGAAGAGCTGCGACTTCGCCATGAAGCGGACCTTGCGCCTGATGTAGCTCCCCATCAGGAAGTGATCCATGAAGGAGAAGTGGTTCGGCGCGAGGATCACCGCGCCGCTTCCCGGGACGTTCTCCACGCGCTATCGCCCGTGCGCGCAGCAGCGTGTAGGCGTAGAGCGAGGTGAGCACGCGCACCATCTCGTAGACCCAGTCCGGTTCGCGCGTGCGCGCGCGAGCGTGGAAGCGGTCGAAGTACTCCTTCGGCCGCGGGTCCGCGTAGACCTGCTCGCGCATCGGCGCCAGTTCGCTCATCTCTGCGCTCTACCTCCCTGCGCCTTCAAGGTTACGCCCCCGCTCGCTCGACTCCCGCTCTGCGAGCCGCAGCCTAACGGCGCAGCGCGTAGACGCGCGCGAAGTCCAGCAGCTGGCGCCCTCTGTGCGCGAAGCCCGCGAGCGTGCGGCCGGTGGCGCGATGGGAGAGATCGAGCTCGATCTCCATCACGCGCGCCCCACCGCGGACCGCTTCGACCGTCATCGCGATCTCCATCCCGTAACCCCCCGCGAAGGGCAGCACCCGCTCGAGCGTGGCGCGGTTGAGCGCGCGCTGTCCCGAGATCGGGGCGCGCGTGCGAAGCCCGCAGCGACGGCGGATCGCCCAGGCCGCGAAACCCAGGGCGAGCCCGAACCCCCCACCCACCGAGCGCGCGAAGATCGCGACGGCCAGATCCGCACGGCGCTCCGCGACAGCGGCGGCGAGCGCACCGAGCTGCCCCGCCGACTCGCCGAGATCGCCGTCGCAGAGCACGATCACATCCTCCGGGCCGCCGGGCCGAGCGCCCAGCGCCTCACGCGCGGCCTTCGTCATCGCCTCGCCCCTTGCCCACCGTGCTGCTCGCAACGCGCCACGCGCGCTCCCGCCGCGCGCGCGAGCTCGGCGGTCCCATCGCGCGAGCCGTCGTCGGCCACCCAGAGCTCCGCGCTCGGGAACGCCTCGACCCAGCGCGGCGAGCGTCGCCGCGATCCTGTCCCCCTCTTCATAGGCGGCGACGAGGACCGCGACGGGGCCCGGGAGGGCGCCCTCGCCGTCGCCTGGCCTGTCTATTGTCTCGGCCACTTGGCGGGCGAGACGCGGACGGAGGAGCGATGACCGACATCGAGGCACATATCACCGGCACGGTATGGAAAATCGAGTGCGCCGTAGGTGACAAGGTCGAGGAGGGCGATACGGTCGCGATCCTCGAGTCGATGAAGATGGAGATGCCCGTCGAAGCCGAAGACGCCGGCACCGTCACCGAGATCGTCTGCGAGGAGGGCCAGGCGGTCAACGAGGGCGACACCCTCGTCGTGCTCGACTAGGCGAGCACGAGCGCTCGCGGCGCGACGGGTAGCCTTCCCCGCCGTGTCCGCCACCTCATCAAGCGAGCAGCTCGCCGACGGAAAGCTGCTCCTCGACGCGCCCGCCGCCGGGGTCGTCCGCCTGACGATCTCCAACCCCGCGAAGCGCAACGCGCTCGACCACCCGATCCTCGACGCGATCAGCGAGACGCTCGCGCGGCTCGGCGCGTCGAGCTCGTCGACCCGCTGCGTGATCCTCACCGGCGCCCACGGGATGTTCTCGGCGGGCTACGACATCGGCGAGATACCTGAAGAAGAGTTCGAGGAGCGAGCGGAGCGCCTCGTCGCACACCCCTTCACCGAAGCGATCGACGCGCTCGAGGCCTTTCCCTATCCCACGCTCGCGATGCTCCCCGGCCACACGATCGGAGGCGGGCTCGAGCTCGCTCTCGCCTGCGACCTGCGCGTGGCGTTGGAGGGGATCAAGCTCGGGATGCCCCCGGCGAAGCTGGGCCTCGTCTACTCGCACACCGGCCTGCGCCGCTTCATCGACGCGATCGGCGCGGCGCGCACACGCGAGCTGTTCCTGCTCGGTCGCTACATCGACGCCGCAACCGCGCTGCAGTGGGGCCTCGTCACCCGGCTCGCCACCGAGAGCGAGCTCGAGGCGCTCACGCTCGAGATCGCCGCTGAGCTCGCCGGCAACGCGCCGCTCTCCCAGAAAGGGAACAAGCGCGTGATCGCCGCGCTGCTCGCCGCCGAGGCCGAGCTCGAGCCCGCTGTGGAGGAGGAGCTGATCGAGCTGCGCCGCGCCTCCTTCGCCTCGGAGGACATGCGCGAGGGGATGAAGGCCTTCGCGGAGAAACGCCCGGCGCGCTGGCAGGGTCGCTGACACACGCACCGGACGCGCGGTCGCACCGCGGCCCACGCGCTCGCCTCATCGAAACGGTTCGAACGCCCCGCGAAGCGGGTATGGCCATCTCCAGCGCGAGACCCCACACGGCGGTCGATTCCGCGCTCAAGCCCTAAGGCCGAAATCGAACCCACGATCCTGGAGGACCGAATGACCCGACTGAGACTTGCCCTTGCGGTCTGCTGTGTCGCCCTCGTCGGCCTGCTCACCGCGACCGGCGCGCAGGCGAGCGACGCAAGCGTGCGTCAGGCGATCGAACACAGCAGCCAGCAGGTCAAGGAGAGCGGTGAAGTGAAAAGCGCGCTCACCGAACTGCGCGAAGACCCGAAGTCGCTCGAAAAAGTCGCGTCGGCTGTCCACAAGTTCGACGGCGCTGTGCGCAAAGTGATCGCGACCGTCTCCGCGCAGAAAGCGTCCACCACGCAGGGCGCGAAGGGCAAGAGCGAGTACATCGGAGGGCTGCGCAAGCTCGTCGCTGGCTTCAACGATCTCGGCACCGCGATCGCCGACATCAAAGCCCACAACAAGACCGCGGCCAAGGCCGAGGCGAAAAAGGCCGTCGCGCTCGTCAAGGCGGGCGCAGCGGAAGGCAAGAGCGGCGAGGCGCTCCTGCACGTCAAAACCTGACCGCCTGAGGAAGCAGACGCAGCGGGGCGGGCATTCGGAGGCGCCCGCCCCGCCCCCGCGCAAGGACGCCGCGAGAGCGCCCTGCGGCCGCGGCTCCCCATGGGCGCCGGGGGCCCGTCCGCCGCACCTCATACGGTTTCGCTCCATGCCCCCTTTGATCACTCGCGAGGAGGCCCTGCGGCTGGGCGAGCTCGAGGATCACGGGCAGATCGAAGCCCTGATCGAGCGCGCCTGGAAGGCTCGGGTCGAGCGCTTCGGCGACTCGACCGACATGTGCTCGCTCGTCAACGCGAAGTCAGGCGGCTGCGCGGAGGACTGCGGGTTCTGCGCGCAGTCCCGCTTCGCCGAGGCGGAGACACCGATGCACGCGATGATGGAGCCCGACCAGATCCTCGAGCACGCACGCGCCGCCGAGGCCGCGGGCGCTCACCGCTTCTGCATGGTCACCCAAGGCCAGGGGCTCTCCAAACGGGACTTCGAGAAGTACCTGGAGGGCGTGCGTCTCGTCTCCGAGCAGACCAACCTCAAGCGCTGCGCCTCTGTCGGTCACATCTCCGCCGAGCGCGCACGCCGCCTCAAGGAGGCAGGGATCCAGCGCGTTCATCACAACGTCGAGACCTCTCAGAGCTACTACGACGAGGTCACGAGCACGGTCCGCTACGAGGGCCGGCTGCGCACGATCGACGCCGTCCGCGAGGCGGGCCTGGAGACGTGTGTGGGCGGGATCCTGAACCTCGGCGAGACTCGCGAGCAGCGCGTCGAGATGGCCTTCGAGCTCGCCGAGATCGACCCCACCAGCGTTCCGATCAACATGCTCAACCCGCGCCCCGGCACGAAGTTCGGCGACCGCGACTTCATGGACCCCTGGGAGGCGGTGAAGTGGATCGCGATCTTCCGGCTGATCCTCCCCGAAGCGCTCTTCAGGCTCTGCGGCGGGCGCGTCGAGAACCTCGGCGAGCTCCAGCAACTCGCCGTCCAAGCCGGGATCAACGGCGTGATGATGGGCAACTTCCTCACCACCCTCGGCAACGACCCCGAGACCGACCGCTCGATGTTCGAGGATCTCGGGCTGAACGTCGCACGCCAGCCCGACAACGCGAGCAATCCGCGCCCGGACAACCGCTCGGGCTGGATGGAGGGCGAGACGCCCGATCTCGTCGATGAGCTGCTCGCCACCGAGGAACGGGGCTCTGAGCTCGTCGTGCGCCTGTGGGATCCCTCCAAGCAACTTCGCTATCGCGCCAAGCACGCCGTGCCGCCGCGGCCCGACGGCGCCGAAAACACCGTCCCCGTCGCCTAGGCCAGAGCGGATGAGCGACATCGCCGAGCGTCTCTCTGAGCTCGAGCGTCTCGGCCTCTCCCGTCGCCTGCGCATGATCAGCGGCCCTCAGGGACCCGACGGTGCTGCTCGACGGCAAGCCGGTGCTGCTGCTCTGCTCGAACAACTACCTCGGGCTTGCGGATCATCCGCGCGTGCGGGACGCGGCGGCGGAGGCGGCGAAGCGCTGGGGCGTGGGCGCAGGAGCCTCGCGCCTCGTCTCCGGGTCGATGACGATCCACCGGCGCCTGGAGGAGCGCCTCGCGGACTTCGAGGGCACCGAGTCCTGCGTGCTCTTCGGCTCGGGCTACCTTGCGAACATCGGCGTGCTCGGCGCGCTCGCCTCCGCGGGCGACGTGATCTTCTCCGACGAGCTGAACCACGCCTCGATCGTCGACGGCTGCCGCCTCTCGCGTGCGGAGGCCGTGGTCTACCGCCACCGCGACATCGAGCACCTCGACTGGTGCTCTGCGCCGCCACGGAGGCAACGGCGGCCGGGTGATCGTGACCGACTCCGTCTTCTCGATGGACGGCGACATCGCGCCGCTCGCGCACATCGCGGAGCTCGCCCAGATCTACGACGCCCGCCTCGTCGTCGACGAGGCGCACGCGACGGGCAACGTCGGGCCCGAGGGCCGCGGCGTGGTTGCCGCCGCCGGGCTGGAGGGCGAGGTCGACGTGCTCGTCGGCACGCTCGGCAAGGCGCTCGGCTCCTACGGCGCCTACGCCTGCGCGAGCACGCAGATGGTCCAGTACCTGATCAACACCGCGCGGTCGATGATCTTCTCGACCGCGCTCGGGCCGCCCGCGGTTGCGGGAGCGCTCGCCGCGCTCGAGCTGCTGCGCGAGCGCCCTCATCGTGTGGACCGGCTGCGCTCCAACGCGCGCACGTTGCGGCGTGCGCTTGCCGAGGAGGGCTTCCCCGTCGCCGAATCCGAGATGCACATCGTCCCGCTGGTGGTAGGCGAGGAGCGCACGGCGATGGCGCTCTGTCAGCAGGCGATCGAGCTCGGGGTCTTCGCCCAGGCGATCAGGCCCCCGACGGTGCCCGCGGGCACCTCGCGGCTGCGACTCACCACGATGGCTTCGCATACCCCCGGCGAGCTGCGCGAGGCCGCCGCGACGCTCGGGCACGCCGCTCGCCGGATCGGCCTCGACCCCGCGAGCGTGATCGCTCCGGTGTCCGAGCCACCGCAGGAGGCCCAGGAGATCGAGACGGCGCTGATGCGCGCCGAGCGTCTCGCCGCCGACGCGCGCGCGACGGACGGTCCCGCGCCCTTCGACTTCGAGCGGGACGGCACACAGGGCGCACCGGTCGCCCGGCCCACCCTCGCCGAGGAGCTCGCCGCGATCGGCGAGCCTGCGCGCGCCCCCGCCGCGGATGTACCTGCACCGACGACCTCGGAGAGCGGCCGGGCCCCGGCCGGAGCGGCCACCGAGCTCTTCGACTTCGAGCGCGAGACCCCCGTCCGCGCTGCCTGAAGCGGCCGCGCGGGACAGCGTGCGCGGCCTGTTCGTCACGGCGACCGACACGGGCGTGGGCAAGTCCGTGCTCTCTGCCGCGCTGCTCGCCGCGATGCGCGCGGCGGGGCTCTCGGTGAGCGCGTACAAGCCCGCGCTCACCGGCACGGAGGAGTTGCCGAACGGTGCCTGGCCGCCGGATGACGAGTTGCTCGCCCTGGCCTCCGGCGCGACGCCCGCCGAGGTCGCGCCGCTGCGCTTCGCACCGGCCGTCTCCCCTCACCTCGCCGCGGAGCTCGCCCACGCCCCGATCGATCCGCGGGCGTTGATCGAGGGAGCGCACCGGCGCGATCCCGGCGAGGAGGGGGTGTTGCTCGTCGAGGGCGTGGGCGGGCTGCTCGTCCCGCTCGCCGAGGACTATCTGCTTCGCGACCTCGCGCGGGATCTCGGCCTGCCGCTGCTGCTCGCCGTGCGCCCGGGGCTCGGGACGATCAACCACACGCTGCTCACGCTCGAGGGCGCGCGCGCGGCGGCGCTCGACGTCCGCGCGGTCGTGATCACCCCCTGGCCGCAGGCTCCTGGCGAGATCGAGCGGTCCAATCGCGAGACGATCTCGCGACTCGGGGGGCTGCCCGTTGCGACGCTCGCCCACATCTCCGCGCCGACACCGGCGCTGCTCGCAGCGGCCGGGGAGACGCTGCCCTGGCGCGGCTGGCTCGCCGCACCCTCCACGGTTCCCGGCCGCTAGCTCACCGCGCCCGCCGCGGCGAGCATCGCCCCGCAGACCTGCGCGAGGTCCTCCGCGCCGGTCACGTAGGGAGGCATCGCGTAGATCAGGTTCCGGAAGGGCCGCAGCCAGACGCCCTTGCCGAGCGCCGCGGCGGTCGCGACAGCGACGTCGACAGGGTGATCGAGCTCGATCACCCCGATCGCGCCGAGCACACGCACATCCGCGACCCCGGGGATCTCCCCGGCCGGAGCCAGGCCCCGCGCCAGGCCGCCTTCGATCGCTCCCACACGCTCCCTCCACGACCCCTCGCCGAGCAGCTCCAGCGAGGCGAGCGCGACCGCGCACGCGAGCGGGTTCGCCATGAAGGTCGGACCATGCATCAGGCCTCCTCCCTCCCCGCCCGAGACCGCCTCGGCCACCGCCGGGGTGCAGAGCGTGGCTGCGAGCGTCACGTAGCCACCGGTGAGCGCCTTGCCCACGCACATCACGTCTGCGCTCAGCTCCGCGTGCTCGCTCGCGAACAGCGCTCCCGTGCGGCCGAAGCCGGTTGCGATCTCATCGAGTATCAGCAGCAGTCCGTGCTCGTCGCAGACCTCGCGGAGCAGGCGCACGCAGGCCGGTGAGTGAAAGCGCATCCCTCCTGCGCCCTGCACCACGGGCTCCGCGATCACCGCCGCGAGCTCGCCGCTGTGGCGCTCTGCGAGCGCGCGCACGCCGGACGCCCAGCGCTCGTCGAGCGGCGCGTCGAAGCCGTCGGGGGGACGCTCGGCGAAGACGTGCTCGGGGAGCGCGCCCGCGAAGAGCGAGTGCATCCCTCCAACCGGATCGCAGACCGCCATCGCGCCGAGCGTGTCCCCGTGGTATCCCCCGCGCACGGTGAGCAGCCGCGTGCGGCCGATCTCCCCGCAGGCGCGCTGATACTGGAGCGCGAGCTTGATCGCGACCTCCACGGAGACCGACCCGGAGTCCGCGAAGAAGACGCGCTCGAGACCCGGCGGGGCGAGCTCGGTGAGCCGCATCGCGAGGCGCACGGCGGGCTCGTGCGTGAGCCCGCCGAACATCACGTGCGCCATCGCTGCGAGCTGCTCGCGCAGCGCCGCGTCGAGCGCGGGATGGGCGTAACCGTGGATCGCGCACCACCACGAGGCCATCCCGTCGATCAGCTCGCGTCCGTCCGCGAGCCGCAGGCGCACCCCCGCGGCCGACACGACGGGCAGCGAAGGCTGCGCGGCGGGGAGCGCTCCGTAGGGGTGCCAGACGCGCTCCGCGTCGAGCGTGAGGAGCGCCTCCCAGTCGCTGCTCAGCCCGACGGCTCCCTAGTCCTCGTAGAGGGTGAAGTCGCGCTTACGCGCGCCGCACACAGGGCAGAACCACGTGTCGGGGATCTCCTCGAAGGGCGTGCCGGGCGGGATCCCGCCGTCGGGGTCGCCCTCCTCGGGGTCGTAGATGAATCCGCAGGACTCGCAGATCCAGCGTTGCAGGGTCTCGGTGGCGCTCATGGCGCGGTGCTCACTGTGCGCTCGCTCATGCGGCGAAGATTACCGACAGGTAGGGTCAGCCGATGCGCGCATCGGGGGAGAGCGAGCGGCCCGGACCGGGTGAGGAGCTGAACACGGGCGCGCCGGTGCGACCGCGCCAGGCGGCGAGCGTGATCCTGCTTCGCGGCGGCGATCAGACGCTCGAGCTGCTGCTCGTCAAGCGCACACCGAAGGCCCGCTTCATGGGCGGCGTATGGGTCTTCCCGGGCGGCGCCGTCGACGCCGAGGAGGGCGACGGCGACGCCGCGCACCGTCTCGCCGCGATCCGCGAGCTGCACGAGGAGGCCGCGATCGAGCTCGCCGACCCCGCGGAGCTCGTCAAGTTCTCGCGCTGGATCACGCCGGCCGCTGTGTCGATCCGCTTCGACACGCACTTCTTCCTCGCCACACTCCCCCAGGGCCAGGAGCCGGCTATCGACGGCGAGGAGTGCGTCGACCTCGGCTGGTTCGCGCCCTCCGCCGCACTCGAGGCCCACGCCGCCGGCGAGATCCTGCTCGTCTTCCCCACGATCAAGCACCTCGAGCAGCTCGGCGAGTTCGCGAGCGTCTCCGCGCTGCTCGACTATGCGCGCGGACGCGACGTGCTCCCGATCGAGCCCCGCGTCGTCGTCGAGGGTGAGGTCGCCCGGATCCTGCTCCCCGGCGAGGCGGGCTACTGACAGCCGGTCACAAATCGGCCCGTCGCTCCGTATTCAGAGCGAGATGGTTCCCGAGGCAAGCGACGAGCAGTTGCTCAGTGAAGGCGGAGCGGAGGGCTTCGGCCTGCTCTACGAGCGCCGCCTCGATCTCGTACGGGGCTACCTGCGCCGCCGCCTCGGGCCGCAGCCCGACCTCGTTCTCGACCTCGTCGCCGAGACCTTCGCACGCGCACTCGAGCGCCGCGAGCAGTTCGACCCCGAGCGCGGGACCGCCGCGGTCTGGCTGCTCACGATCGCGCGCAACCTGCTCGTCGACGCGGTTCGCCACGGGCGCGTCGACGACGCCTCGCAGGCGCCGCCTCGCGATGGAGCGGATCGTGCTCGAAGACGACCGCCTGGAGCGGCTCGCCGGGGAATCGGATTCCGAGCTCGAGCGCGCGCTCGCGCGACTTCCCGCCGAGCAGCGCGAGGCGGTCGAAGGCCGGGTGCTGAACGAGGAGCGATACGCCGCGATCGCCTCGCGTGTCGGCTGCTCGGAGCAGGTCGTGCGAAAGCGCGTCTCGCGCGGGCTCGCCGCGCTCCGGCGCGGCGCGAGGGAGGGCGCATGAGCGAGCCCTACGCATCGCTCGGCGAGCGGCTCGTGAAGGCCGCGCGCAGACAGCGAAGGCCACGTGCCCGCGCCGGGTCCTCTGCGGCTCTGGCTCTCGCGACGGTTCAACGCGGCCGCCGTCGCGCTCGCGCTGCTGCTCTCAGGCGGCGCGGTCGCACTCGCCGCGACCGGTGTGCTCTCGGGCGCTCCGGTGAACCCCGAACAAGCCCCGAGCGCCTCCTCGGGCAACGGCCTCCCGCTCGGCCGTACCGGCGGCCCGCTGATCTCCGTGCCGGACCCCGCGGGTGGCCTGGGCTGGGGGGCGAGGGTCTTCCACACCACGCGCGGGCAGGCCTGTATCCAGGTCGGCCGTTTGCGCGCTGGGCAGCTCGGCGAGATCGGCGAAGACAGCGCCTTCCACGACGACGCGCGCTTCCACGCCCTGCCCGCCGACGCCCTGCCACCAGGCTATGGGGGCTCTGCTGCCGAGGTCGAATGCGTCGCCGCGGGGCGCACGATGATCGTCGAAAACGCGAACGCCGACCGCAGCGGTGCGCGCCTGATCCCCGAGGAGTTCGAACTCCCCGGCCGCCGCCACGTGCCACCCGTTTCGCACCGCCGCGCGCTCGCCTACGGCCTGCTCGGCCCGCACGCGGTGAGCGTCACCTACAGGACCCCCGGCGGCCTGCGCACCGTTCCCACGCGCGGCCGCGACGGAGCCTTCGTGATCGTCGAGCGGGCGGGTTACATCGAGAGCCCCTCGCTCGTCGGCGGCACGGTCAACGGCAGCGCCGCGCGCAGCTCGGTCCAGGTACTCGGGCCGCCGCTGCCAGGGGCCCGAAGGATGATCACGGCCGTCACCTTCCGCTTCGGCGCCGAGGTCTGCTCGCAGGGTGCGGGCGCGCCTGCGAGCAGACCCTGCCCGAACCGCCCCACGCCGATCCCAGAGCGCTGGTACTCCCCACACCGGAGCCTGCACCGGCCCGTGCGCCTCACGCTGCTGCCCCAGTCCGCCGCGGCCTGCAAGCGCGCGTTCCTGCTCACCCCCTGCTACGAGGGGCTCGTGGCCTTCAACGCCCCCTACGCGGTCACCAGGGCGGGGCCCGACTACTCGATCAGTGGCGCCGCGCGCTGCCCGGTCGGTGGCCGCCCGGAGACCGGCTGGGCGCTCGAACGTGACGTCCGTCGCGGCGAGAGGATCCGGACGCTCTCGCTCGGGCTGTTCGTCTACACGCCTGCGTGTGCGGCCCACGAGTCCTTCACCGTCGCGTACGAGAACCCCGAAGGCCCGTCGCGCTCCGCGCCGCACGAATCGGTGATCGTGGGGGCGGTGACCTTCGCGCAGGCGACGCTGCCCAGCGGCGCGAAGCCCGCGCGCTGACCCCCGGCCTCGTACGCGTACGGAGAGCCTCAGGCGGCGCTGCGCGCGTCGGCCTGAGCGGCGATCACGTGCGTCACCGCGTTGATCAGCGCGAGATGGGTGAAGGCCTGCGGGTAGTTGCCGAGATGGCGCCCCGAGGAGGCCTCGAGCTCCTCGCCATAGAGCTCGAGCGTCGAGGAGTAGGAGAGCAGGCGCTCGCAGAGGTGCTCCGCCTCACGGTGCTCCCCGATCTCAGAGAGCGCGGAGACGAGCCAGAAGGAGCAGATCAGGAAGGTCCCCTCCTTGCCCTGCTGGCCGTCGTCGGTTGAGTCCGTGCGATAGCGCATCACGAGGCCCCCGTCGGTGAGCTCCTCGCGGATCGCCATCACGGTCGCCCGCACACGTTCGTCCTCGGGGCCGAGGAAGCGCACGAGCGGGACGAGCAGCGTCGAGGCGTCGAGCGCGTCGGTTTCGTAGTGCTGGCGGAACACGCCTCGCTTGTCCACTCCCTTCTCGAGGATGTCCGCACGGATCTCCTCGGCGATCTGCTGCCAGGCTTCGGACTGCTCCTCGTTTCCGCGGCGTTCGGCCAGACGCGCGCCGCGGTCCATCGCCACCCAGCACATGATCTTCGAGGAGACGTAGTGGCGCGGCTCGCCGCGCGCCTCCCAGATCCCCTGGTCGGTCTCGCCCCACACGCGCGCCGCGCATTCGACCTGGTCCTTGAGCACCGGCCAGAGGCGCTCGGGGATGTGGTCGCGCTTCTTGGAGTGCAGGTAGACGGAGTCCATCACCGCCCCGTAGACGTCGTTCTGGCGCTGGTTGTAGGCGCCGTTGCCCACACGCACCGGCCGCGCGTTCTCATAGCCCTTGAGGTGATCGAGCGTCGACTCCTCGAGCTCCTTCTGGCCCTTGATCCCGTACATGATCTGCAGCGATCCGTCCGCGTTGCGTTCCATGTCGGCGAGGTACTGGACGAAGTCGTCGGCCTCCCAGTTCAGGCCGAGCGCGTGAAGACCCCAGAGCGTGAAGGACGCATCGCGCATCCAGCAGTAGCGGTAGTCCCAGTTACGTTCGCCGCGCGGCGTCTCGGGCAGCGAGGTCGTCGGCGCTGCGACCAGCGCCCCCGTCGGCATGAAGGTGAGCCCCTTGAGCACGAGCGCCGAGCGCTGCAGGTGGAAGCGCCAGGGGTGATCGGGGTAGGTGCCTTCGGCGAGCCAGGAGCGCCAGAAGTGGGCGGTGCGTTCGAGGTGCCCCTCGGCCTGCTCCACGGTGTGGGGACCGCCGAGACCCTCGGTCCAGGAGAGCGCGCAGAAGCGCTTCTCCCCTTCGCTCATCGTGTGTCGCCCGTGCGCGCGGTTCCCCTCGATCCCCATGCGGATGTCGCTGAAGACGCGAAACGCGGTCACGTCGTCTGTCGCGTCCATCGCACAGACGCCTTCCTCGCCGGTCTGCACGACCGTCCAGCTCGCCGGCGTGGCGCCGTAGTCCAGCATCGGCTCGCACACGATCTCGACCTGGACCTGGCCCTGGATGCATTCGATCATCCGCACCACGAGGTGGTCGGCGTCGTAGTCCGTCGGCGGCCGCGTGTGGCTCGAGCCGTGTTTGTTGTCGTGCCAGGGTCCGATCGTGAGCGCGTCGACCACGCGCAGCCAGCCCTGCGGGGTCATCCAGGTCGTCTCGATCATGTTCGTCCCCGGGATGTAGCGGCGTCCCGCCGGGACGTAGATCCCGTAGGGACCGACGCGCCAGCTCCCGGCGCCACGGTCGAGCATCGCGCCGAAGACCGAGGGCGAGTCGAAGTGCGGCAGGCACATCCACTCGATCGAGCCATCCGAGGCGACGAGCGCTCCGGTGTGACAGTCCGAGAGGAAGCCGTAGTCCGCGATCGGCGGGAAGGGCGAGTCGAGCGAGGTCGCACTCGTCCCGCGCGCGACCGGCACGTCGGGTTCGACCCCGTCGCCCGGGCTCACCATTCGATCCTCTCGAAGCGCGGCCGCTCCACGCCGGGCGGCAGGATCTGCTCTTCGTCGAGCTTGTCGAGGTGCGCGGCGAGCGTCGCGGCGGCGACCGGGCGCAGCTGCGCGGGCACGTCCGACCAGACGGCGTCGAGCAGTTCCTCGATCGTGCGGCGGCCTTCGCCGAGGGCCATGATCAGGTGGTTCTCTCGGTCGATTCGGTGGGCTGCATATTGTTCGAGCTTGCTCTGCGCGTCCCACACGGGCGGACCGTGGCCGGGGCAGAGCACGTTGAAGTCTTCACGAAGGCGCAGACGGGTCAGCGCGAGCAGGTAGCCCGCCATCGCCCCGGGGTACGGGCTGATGAACACGCTCCCCGTGCCGAGCACGGCGTCGCCCGTGAAGCACGCGCCCTCGGCGACGAGCGCGTAGTGATCGACCGCGTGGCCCGGTGTGAACACCGCTGTGAAGGGGCCGACGCGCGCGCCTTCGGAGAGGGCGATGTCGACCGCGCCTCGGCCCGCGGCGAGCGGCACGCCGTAGCGCTCGCTCACCGTGCGCGCCGCTTCGGAGTGATCGTGGTGGTCGTGCGTGAGGGCGACACCCGCCGAGACCACCGCGGGCCTCGATGCTCTCGTCGAGCGCGGCGAGGTGCTCGTCGATCAGCGGTCCCGGGTCGACGAGCCAGGTGGGACCGCGTCCGACCAGCCAGCTGTTCGTCCCCGTCAGCGTGAGCGGGCCCGGGTTGGGCGCGCGCACGAGCTCGATGCCGTAGTGCTCGCGCAGGTCGGCGAGCGATTCCTCCTCGGCCGGCTCGCGCGGTTCGACGACCTCCGCTTCGCCCATGTCCATGAGCGCGACGTTAGCTGACGATGCAGAGGGGGCAGCAGCCAAGTTCGCCCGCCGCCCCGTCACCGCATCTCCCGAGCCGCCCGGCTCAGCCGGTGCGTCCGCCCGAGCGCGCGTTCTCACGGCGCGAGCGACGCCCCGGGCGCCCAGGTCCCTGACCCGCGCGCTGGCCGCGAGGGCCGGCCGAGGGCTTGTGCCTGCGCTGACCGTTGCGCGCAGGAGCGGGCGCGGAGTGACGCACGCGCAGACCCGCCTTTTCGAGCTCGCTTGTCGAGCCCGAGCCCGGCGAGCATTCCGCTGAGCTCGTTGGCCTGGTCGGCGGTGACGAGCGTCACACCGGTGCCGCTCGCACCCGCGCGTGCGGTGCGCCCGACACGATGGACGTAGTCCTCGCGGCTCCCGGGCATGTCGAAGTTGATCACGTGGGTGATCCCCGCGACATCGATCCCGCGCGCGGCGACATCGGTCGCGACGAGCGTGTCGATCTTGCCCGACTCGAAGCTCGCGAGGGCGCGCTCGCGCTGGCCCTGAGACTTGTCTCCGTGCATCGCCGTGGCCGTGAGGCCGTCTTTGGAGAGGCGCTTCACGAGCCTGTCCGCGCCGCGCTTGGTGCGCACGAACACGAGTGTGAGGCCGCGGTCGGGATGCGCGAGCTCGCTCGTCAGGCGCGCGAGCTTGCCCTCGTGGCTGACGGTCACGAAGCGGTGCTCCACGTCGCCCTTGCGCTCCTCGGAGTGCGCGTGGGAGTGACGGCGCGGCTCGGAGGTGTAGGCCTTCGCGATCTTGCCCACCTCACCCTCGAGCGTGGCCGAGAAGAGCAGCGTCTGGCGCTTGGCCGCGGTCATCTTCACGATCCTGTCGACGACGGGCTTGAAGCCCATGTCGAGCATCCTGTCGGCCTCGTCGAGCACGAGGATGCGGATTCGCGACAGCGACACGTCGCCGCGCTCGATCAGGTCGAGCAGCCTGCCGGGTGTCGCCACGAGGATGTGCGCACGACTCGCGAGTCGCGCCTGCTTGACGATCCCCGCGCCGCCGTAGACCGCGGCGATCGAGAGCGCACGGGCGTGCGCGATCGGCCGTAGATCCTCGACGATCTGGATCGCGAGCTCCCGCGTCGGCGCGAGCACGAGCGCCGAGGGGCGCGCGTCGGAGTCTTTCAGGCGGTCGACGAGCGGCACGCCGAAGGCGAGCGTCTTGCCGGAGCCGGTCGGCGACTGGGCGAGCACGTCGTGGCCCGCGAGCACGTCGGGGATGACCATCCCCTGCACTGCGAAGGGCGAGGTGATCCCGCGCTCGACGAGCTCCTTCACGACGACCTCGGACACGCCGAGCTCGGCGAATGATGCTTGCTTCATGTTGTGGTGCTCCTTCTGGCAGCCATCGGCTGCCGCTGCAGATGGAGATTCGACTGACCCCATCCGCGCTCGGAGCGCCAACAAAGACAAAGAACCTCACGAGCGACTTCGCCGCCCGTGGGCTGACCGTAGCAGCACCGTGGTCACCAGCCTGACCCACGGTGAGGATCCTGCACCGCCCGCAGGCCCCCGCACGCCCGGCGTGAGCGGGCGGGGACCGGGCGATCGCGCTAGGCGCTGCGGATCAGCTTCTTGTTCACGAACTCGTCCGCGCCGTAGCGCCCGAGCTCGCGCCCGAAGCCCGAACGCTTGAAGCCACCGAACGGCAGCTCGGGGCTGTCCGCCCCGACGATGTTCACGTAGACCATGCCCGCGTCGATGCGGTCGGCCACCCGCTCGGCCTGCTCGGGGTCGTTCGTCATCAGGTAGGAGCCGAGCCCGAACTGCGTGTTGTTCGCGAGCGTCACCGCCTCCTCCTCGGAGGACACCTTGTAGACCTGGGCGACCGGTCCGAAGAACTCTTCCTGCGAGGCAGCGTCGCCGGGCTTGATCCCCGTGAGGATCGTCGGCTCGTAGAAGTTGCCCTCGCGCTTGCCCCCGATCAGGATCTCGGCCCCGCTCTCGACCGCGCGGTTCACCTGATCCTCGAGCCGGTCGGCCGCGGCGGCCGACGAGAGCGGGCCCATCGCGGTCTCCGAGGAGGTCGGGTCGCTCGGCTTCGCCGCGCCCAACTGCCCCTTGAGCTGCTCGAGGAACTCGTCGTAGAGGTTGTCGATCACGATGAAGCGCTTCGCCGCGTTGCACGCCTGGCCCGCGTTCTCGAGGCGGGCTTCGGCGGCCTTCTCGGCCGCATCTGCGACATCGTCGGTGGCGAGCAGGATGAAGGGGTCCGAGCCCCCGAGCTCGAGCACCACCTTCTTGAGGTTGCGCCCGGCGATCTCGGCGACCGCCGCGCCCGCGCGCTCGGAGCCCGTGACCGAGACCCCGTGCACGCGCGGGTCCGCGATCACCGACGCGATCTGGTCGTTGGTCGCATAGATGTTCCGGTAGGCCCCCTCGGGGAAGCCCGCGTCGTCGAAGATCTGCTCGATCGCCTCAGCCGATTCGGGGCACTGCGGAGCGTGTTTGAGCAGGATCACGTTGCCGATCACGTGGTTCGGGCCGGCGAATCGCGCCACCTGGTAGTAGGGGTAGTTCCAGGGCATCACCCCGAGCAGCACGCCGTAGGCGCTGCGGCGCACGAGCGCGGTGCCCTCGCCGCCGAGCAGCTCGATCGGCTCGTCGGCCATCAGCTTCTCCGCGTTCTCCGCGTAGAAGTCGTAGATCGCACCGGCGAAGTCCACCTCGCCGAGCGCCTGCTCGATCGGCTTGCCCATCTCGCGCACGATGATCTCCGCGAGCGTCTGCCGGCGCTCGACGTGGAGCGCTCCGACGGCGCGGATCAGCGCCGCCCGCTCGGCGACCGTCGCGCTCCAGGTCTTGGAGGCGGCATCCGCCGCGGCGATCGCGCCCTCGAGGGCGTCGTCGGAGATCTCGGGGTACTCCTTGAGCGTCTCGTTCGTGGCGGGGTTCACAACGGCGTAGGTGCTCATCTCGCTCCCTCTCTGCATGACTTCGGACGGTGTTCCCGACGATATCGCCGGGTCGGTTGGCTGATCGTGCTGCGCGGAACGCTCACGCCGGCGCGGGCAGGCCGAGCGCCTCGGCAACGGCGGGATGGGTGATCTCGCCGCCGCTCACGTTGAGCCCGAGACGCAGGCCCGGGCTCGCCGCCAGGGCCTCCTCGACACCACGCTCGGCGAGGTCGATCACGTAGGGCAGCGTCGCGTTGGTGAGCGCATAGGTCGAGGTGATCGGCACCGCGCCGGGCATGTTCGCGACGCAGTAGTGGGTCACTCCGTCGACCTCGAAGGTCGGGTTCGAGTGCGTGGTCGGGTGCGAGGTCTCGAAGCACCCACCCTGGTCGATCGAGACGTCGACGAGCACTGCGTGGCGCTTCATCAGGCCGAGCTGTTCACGTGTGACCACGTGCGGGGCGCGCCCGCCGGTGACGAGCACCGCGCCGATCACGAGGTCCGCCGCGGGCAGCATCTCCTCGATCGCGAGCGTCGAGGAGTAGACGGTCGAGGCGCGACCGCCGAAGGCCACTTCGAGTTCGCGCAGGCGATCGATCGAGCGGTCGAAGACGAACACGTCGGCCTCCATGCCGATCGCGATGAACGCGGCGTTCATGCCGACCACCCCGCCACCGATCACGAGCACCGTCGCCGCCGCCACACCGGGAACCCCGCCGAGCAGGATGCCGCGGCCGCCGAGCGGCTTCTCGAGCATGAACGCGCCCGCCTGCGTGGCGATCTTCCCCGCGACCTCGCTCATCGGAGCGAGCAGCGGCAGGTGACCCCGGGAGTCCTCGACCGTCTCGTAGGCGATGCATGTCGCGCCCGAGTCCATCAGTCCGCGCGCGAGCTCCGGCTCGGCCGCGAGGTGCAGGTAGGTGAAGAGCGTGTGGTCGGGGCGCAACCGGGCGACCTCCTCGGGCTGCGGCTCCTTGACCTTCAGGATCAGCTCGGACTCCCCGAAGAGCGCCTCCGCGTCCGCCGCGATCCGTGCGCCCTGGGCGACGAACTGCTCGTCGCTCATCGCGCTTCCCTCCCCCGCTCCGGCCTGCACGAGCACTTCGTGTCCGTGGGCCGTCAGCTCGCGCACCCCTGCGGGGGTGATCGCGATCCGGTACTCGTCCGTCTTGATCTCGGTCGGTACCCCGATCCTCATTTGCTCGGCGCTCCTTTCGGTCGCTTCTCGCGCCCCGTCGGGGAGCGCTCGAGATGTTCGTGGCTCATCGCGCGAGCTCCCGGCCGCGCAGGGCCAGCCAGAACTCGATGCGGTCGCGGGCGTTGGAGAAGTCTCGCCCGGTCAGCTGCTCGATGCGGCGGATCCGGTAGCGCAACGTGTGGCGGTGGCAGAAGAGCGCGCCCGCCGCCTTCTCCCAGTGCCCGTTGTGCTCGATGAACACGTCGAGCGAGCGCACGAGCTCATCCCCGTAGTCGCCCTCGCCCTGTTCGATCGGACCGAGCACCGAGCGGCAGTATGAGCTGAGCGCCTCCTCGTCCTGCAGCGAGAGCAGCAGCTGGAAGGCGCCGAGGTCCTCGTAGGTCGCGACCGCGGGGGCGTTGCCGTTGCGCAGACGCACCGCCTCCAGCGCACAGCGCGCCTCGTGGAAGCTCATCCGCAGCGAGTGCGTGGGCGCCGGCCTGCTCACGCCCGCGCCCACCTCGCCGAAGCGGTTGGAGAGCTCGGCGCGGATCCTCGCGGCGAGCGCAACGGGGTCCGGCCCGCCCTGGCCGCGGCCCTCGCCCGCGTCGATCACCGCGCAGAGCAGGCCGCCGCGGATCGCCACGAGGTTCCCGATCCGCTCGGCGGCGAGCATACGCTCGACGACCGCCGCGGCCGTGCTCGCATCCTCGAGGCGGAAGGCGAGCACGGCGATGCGCTCGCCGATCCCGAACGGACGCAACCGCGCCTGGAGGTCCTCGGGGTAGAGATGGCCGCTGAGCGCCTCCGCGAGCACGTCTCCGACCATGTTGCGCTGGAGCAGTTCGTAGCGCTCGTCGAGCAGGCGCGCGAAGGCACGCTCGGTGATCGCGATGAAGGGCAGCTCGTAGGGGACCTCGAAGAGCGGGAAGTCGCGCTTGCCCGCCGCGGTGACGAGCGCCGCGGGAAGCTTGCGGTGGCTGAAACCGGTACCGAAGCCGAGCGCGGCGATCTCGTGTCCCGCGATGCGCTCGAGGAACTCACGCTGCGCCTTGGGCCCGTCGAGCTGCAGGCCCGTCGTGAGCAGCACCTCGCCCCCTTTGAGCCAGGGCGTGGGGTCGGGCAGCTCGGTGCTGTGCACCCAGCGGACGTGCGTCTGCGCTGCTGCCTGGCCGGTGACGAGCTCGAGACCGAGCTCGCCGATCAGGCTCTCGACAGTGAGCTCCATGTCTCCATTCTCTCGGCTGCCTCGGTGAGCACCGGCCGAAGGATCGAGACTATCTCCTCGAACTGCTCGGGGCCCGCGATCAGCGGCGGCGAGAGCTGCACGATCGGGTCGCCGCGGTCGTCGGTGCGACAGATCAGCCCGCGGTTGTAGAGCTCGCCGGAGAGGAAGCCGCGCAGCAGGTACTCGGACTCCTCGTCGTCGAAGGTCTCCTTCGTCTCCTTGTCCTTGACGAGCTCGATCGCGTGGAAGTAGCCCGCGCCGCGCACGTCACCCACGATCGGCAGGTCACGCAGGCTGTCGAGCGCCTCGCGGAAGGCGGGCTCGTTCGCACGCACGTTCCCCGGCAGGTCCTCGCGCTCCATCAGGTCGATGTTCGCGAGCCCGACCGCGCACGCCACGGGGTGCCCGCCGAAGGTGAAGCCGTGCACGAAGGATGCGTTGCCCTGGAGGAAGGGCTCTGCGACGTGCTCGCCCGCGATCACAGCGCCCAGCGGCACGTAGGCCGAGCTGATCCCCTTCGCCGTGGTGATGATGTCGGGCTGGTAGCCGTAGCGTTCGCAGCCGAACCAGTGGCCGAGTCGACCCCACGCGCAGATCACCTCGTCGGAGATCAGCAACACGCCGTGGCGGTCGCAGATCTCGCGCACGCGCTGGAAGTAGCCCTCCTGCGGGGTGAAGCAGCCGCCGCCGTTCTGCACGGGCTCGAGGATCACCGCGGCGACGGTGTCGGCACCCTCGAACTCGATCGCGTCCTCGATCGCGTCGGCCGCCCACAACGCGTCGCGCTCCTCCTTCCAGCGATAGGAGTTCGTGTTCGGGACGTGGACGCCGCCGGGAGTGAGCGGCTCGAAGGGTTCGCGCAGCGGCGGCAGGCCCGTCGCGGTGAGCGCACCCATCGAGACGCCGTGGTAGGCGAGGTTGCGCGAGATCAGCTTGTGCCGGTTCATGTCGCCGCGCGCGCGGTGGTAGGACTTCGCGAGCTTCCACGCGGTCTCCACCGCCTCCGAGCCGCCCGAGGTGAAGAAGACGCGGTTGAGGTTGCCCGGTGTCATCGAGGCGATGCGCGCGGCGAGCTCGATCGCGGGCGGATGGGCGTAGCTCCAGTTCGTGTAGAAGCCGAGCTTCGCCGCCTGCGCGGCGGCCGCCTCACCGAGCTCCGCGCGCCCGTGCCCCGCGTTCACGCAGTAGAGCGCGGAGAGGCCGTCGAGGTAGCGCTTGCCGTTCTCGTCGTAGACGTAGCAGCCCTCACCGCGCACGATCACAGGCACGGCGTGATCCGCGTCGTAGGAGCCCATGCGCGTGAAGTGCATCCAGAGGTGCTCGCGGGCGAGACGCTGCAGACGGCTCGCGTCCTGCGCGAGCGCCGGAGCCGAGGGGCCGGGCGCGGAGTCGTCGCTCGTGTCACCAGCACCGGACGTGGTGGTCGCCTCGCTCAGATCGCTGCCAGCCATTCGCACCTCTCCTTTGGATCGTCTCCACGACGCCGCAAACGCGCGTCTAGACACTCAGGACAACACTATCCCCGCCCTATTGCCGTCTCAAGTACGCCGTCGGTAAATCGCGCCAATTTTGCTTGTACAAACCGTACATACCCGCGCAAAACTTTTGGGACACCTGCCACTTGCGTCACCGCCGGGCAAGCGCGTAACTTTCCGCACACGCGCAGGACAGGCTGCTGGGCACCGGCGAGGTCGACTGGAGAGGAGCCGCATCCATGGCTGTCGAGGGAACCGCTGTCACGGGGGGACAACACCCGTCGGGTGTGATGGACAAGGGCCTGAAAAAGGGCGCGATCAGCTACGTCTCGAACATCGTCATCGGCGTCGCCTCCACGGCCCCGGCCTACTCGCTCGCCGCCACGCTCGGCTTCATTGTCGCGGTCGAAGGAACGGGTGTGCACGCCCCCGGCGTGCTGATCGCCTCCTTCGTCCCGATCCTGCTCGTCTCGGTCGCCTACAAATACCTCAACCGCGCCGATCCCGACGCGGGTACGACGTTCGCCTGGACGACCCGCGCCTTCGGACCCGGGCTCGGCTGGCTGAACGGTTGGGCGATCTTCCTCGCGGACATCCTCGTGATGGCCTCGCTCTCGGACATCGCCGCGATCTACTCGCTGAAGCTCTTCGGGATCCACGAAACGAAAGCGCTCGTCCTGATCATCGCGATCGTCTGGATCGTGCTGATGACGTGGATCTGCTGGCGGGGGATCGAGCTCTCCGCGGCGATCCAGCGCATGCTGCTCAGCTTCGAGGTCGTGATGCTCGTGATCTTCTCGGTCGTCGCGCTCGCCAAGGTCTACGGCGGCAGCGCGGGACACACCGCGATCAAGCCCACCGCTGACTGGTTCAACCCCTTCGCGATCAGCTTCGGGAACCTGCTCCCCGGGGTGCTGCTCGGTGTGTTCATCTACTGGGGATGGGACTCGGGCGTCGCGGTCAACGAGGAGTCCGAGGACCCGGCGAACGGACCGGGGAAGGCTGCCGTCGTCTCCACCCTCCTGCTCGTCGTCATCTACCTGCTCGTCTCCACGGCGGCGCAGGCCTATCACGGCACCGGCTTCCTCTCCAACGAAGCGAACGCCGAAGACGTGCTCAACGCGCTCGGCAGCCCGGTCTTCGGTGGCGGCGCCGTGGGCTGGATCCTCACTCACGCCCTGATCATCTGCGTGCTCACCTCGGCCTCGGCCTCCACCCAGACGACGATCCTGCCGACCGCGCGCACGACGCTCTCGATGGCGCACTGGAAAGCGGTCCACAAGGTGCTCGGCAAAGTGCACAAAACGTTCCTCACGCCGGATGTCTCGACGATCGGCATGGGCGCGCTCTCGATCGCGGTGACGGTGCCCTTGCTGCTCGTATCCGAAAGCGTGCTCGCCGACTCGATCACCGCGCTCGGCTTTCCCGTGTGCTTCTACTACGGCTGCACCGGGATCGCGTGCCCCTGGTACTTCCGCCACGAGCTGACCAAGAGCGCGCGCAACTTCTTGCTCGTGGGGCTGGCGCCTCTGATCGGCGGGCTGATGCTCTTCGGCGTGTTCATCAAGGCCATCGTCTTCTACGGCGAAACCAAGCACGTCGAATCGGCGCCGCTCGCGGGCATCACGCTCCCGCTCTGGTTCGGCATCGGGGGCATGATCCTCGGCGCGATCCTGATGATCGCCTCGCGGCCCTACTTCAAAGAGTTCTTCGCGCGCAAGACCGAAACCGCGCGGCCGGGGCTGCTCGAGGAACCGGCGCTGGAGACGATCCCCGCGCCGGTGGACTTCTAGAGCTAGAGCGGCTTCTCCACCACGCCGTGCGGCGAGCCGTACTCGGCGAGCAGGTCGAGGAACGGCTTGGGCGGGAAGGCCTCGGGCCCGAGCACGCCGGTGCCCTTCCAGTCGCCGCGGTCGAGCAGCTCGAGCGCGACGGCGGGGTTGATCGCGGTCTGCCAGACGACAGCCTGGCTGGCGTACTCGCGCATCGTCGTCTCGTTGTCGACGAGGTGGTAGAGGTAGGTCGAGCGCGGGGCGCCGTCCTTGCCCTTGCCTCTCACCCACGTTCCCGCACAGGTGCGACCGGACATCCGCTCGCCGAGCGTGGCGGGATCGGGCAGCGCGGCGGCGACGACGTCGCGCGGTGAGACCTCCAGGCCGCGCACGGTGACGGGGTCGGTGCGGTCGAGGCCGAGTTTGTGCAGCGTGGAGAGCACGTCGATGAACTCCTGGCCGAGGCCGTACTTGAAGGTGACGCGCTCGCACTGCACCCAGCGCGGGATCAGCACGACCTCCTCGTGCTCGACGTTCACGCATTCGACCGGGCCGATGCCCTCGGGGAAGTCGAAGATCTCGGGCTCCGAGAACGGAGCGGTGGTGTAGAAGCCGCGCTCGCGCTCCCAGATCAGAGGCGGGTTCAGGCACTCCTCGATCGTCGTCCAGATCGAGAAGGTGGGCGCGAAGTCGTAACCCTCGACGACGAGGTCGGCGCCGTCGCGAACACCGGCTTCTTCGATCTCGGAGAAGAGCTCGTCGGCGGCGTAGCGGGCGAAGATGTCCGATAGCCCGGGCTCGACGCCGATACCCACGAGAGCGAGCAGGCCGGCGTCCTTCCACGCCTGCTCGGCGGCGAACTGCTTGTCTCCGAGCATCTCGCCGGTGAGCTCGTAGGGACGCTCGGGGTGCGGGTGTGAGAGCGTCATCGCCATGTCGAGGTAGGTCACCTTCGCGTCCAGGCAGGCTCCGAAGATCGGCTCGTTGAAGCGCGGGTCGCAGGCGTTGAGCACGGCGTCGGGGCGTACGCGCTCGATCAGGTCGACGAGGCCCGCCCGATCGGAGGCGTCGGCCTGCTCGGCTGAGAAGCGGTCGGGCTCGCCGAGTCGATCGGCCGCGGCCCTGGCGCGCTCGGCCGCGACGTCCGCGAGCACGACGTGCTCGAAGACCGGCCTGCGCTGTGCGATTCCGGCGAAGGCCGCGCCCACACCGCCCGCTCCAACCACGAGAACCTTCATCCGCGCCAGTCTTACGCAAACGCACCGAGCAGAACGTCACATCGCTGGCGCGCGCATGCGCCGCATCGTCTCAGCGGCGATGCGCCGCAACCCCTCAGGTGGCTCCCGTATGCTCCGCCGATCCGTTTGGCCCCCGACAACCGCAGGCCGTGAGCACCGGCCTTCCCACCCCCGCCAGCGCTCCCGCCGACACAGCCCCGGCGAGCGCCGCCGCCCCCCAGAACACCGAGACCGGCACACGCGGCACGGCTGAGCGCTCCCGCGGGCGCTGGGCACCCTCGCCGACGTTCACGCGGCGCGAGATCGGACTGGTCGCGCTCACGGGTGTGTTGCTCGCCGTGCTCACCACCTGGCCGCTGATCCTGCACATGCCGAGCCGCATCGCACCGGACCTCGGCGACCCGGTGCGCACGGCGTGGGAGATCGCCTGGGTGGGGCACGCGATGCTCCACAACCCGCTGCACCTGTTCGACTCGAACGCCTTCTACCCGCACCCGCTGAGCCTCGCCTTCTCGGACTCCCTGCTCGGCTACGGACCGGCCGCCTTCTTCGGCTCGGGCACCGTCGCCGCGCTCGTCCGTTACAACCTGCTCTTCCTGTTCGCCTACTCGCTCTGCTTCGTGGGCGCCTACCTGCTCGGCCGCGAGCTCGGGCTGGGCAAGCTCGGGGGGGCGGCCGCGGGCGTCGCCTTCGCCTACGCCCCCTACCGCGTGACCGAGGCGGGCCACCTGCACGTCGTCTCCTCCGGTGGGATCGCCCTCGCCCTGTTCCTGCTGCTGCGTGGCTATCGCCGCGGATCGGGAGGACTCGTGCTCGCGGGCTGGCTCGTATCCGCCTGGCAGATCAGCCTCGGCTTCACGCTCGGTCTCCAGTTCGCCTATCTGGTGCTGGTGCTCGCGCTGCTCGTCGCCTGGCATCTCTGGCGCACGGGTGCCTGGCGAGAGCTCGGACGCGCCCAGGCGCCCGCCGCCGAGGGGGCGCCTGCGGGACGCGCCGGCTTCCCCGCGCTCTCGCGTCGAGTGCTGCTGATGAGCGCGGTCGGGCTGATCGCGATGGGAGGCATCACCGCCTACCAGGCACGCCCCTACCTGCGCGTGTCGCACCTCTACCCGACGGCGAAGCGCACGATCAAAGAAGTGGAGAACTACTCCTCGGGACCGGCCGCTCTGATCTCCGCCTCCTCGGAGAACCGCGTCTGGGGCTCGATCACCTCGGGGCCACGTGAACACGTGCACTCCAAGAACGAGGACGTGTTCTTTCCCGGCGGGCTGATCCTGCTGCTCGCGCTCGTCGGCCTGGCGGTCGGAGCATCCCCGCTCACGCGAAGATTGCGCCTCGGCCTGCTCGTGGGGATCGTGGTCTGCTCCGTGCTCGCGATGGGGATGGGTCTGACCGGAGCGGGCTACCCCTATCGCCTCCTGTTCGACTATGCCCCCGGCTGGAACGGGGTGCGCGTACCCGGGCGCGTGTTCATGCTCGGGACGCTCTTCTACGCGCTCCTCGCGGGCGCCGGCGCGGAGTGGATCCGCGATCGCTCGCGGCTGCTCGGCGGACGCTCGTCGCTTTCCGCCGCTCCCGCGCTGGGAGCGATCGTCGGCGGCGTGCTCCTGATCGGCATCCTCGGCGAAGGCGCGGGCCACCTCGGCCACCCCGTCGTGCCTCAGCCGACCAGGGCGGAAGTCGGGCTCCCCGGCCCGCGCCTGGACCTGCCCACCGACGGCGCGCACGACCGCATCTGGCAGTACTTCTCCACCGATGGCTTCCCGCAGATCCCGATCGGGAACTCCACCTTCGACATGCCCCAGGTGGACGATCTGCGCGGGGGAATGAAGGGCTTCCCCGACAAGGCGAGCATCGAGAAGCTGCGCTACTACAAGATCAAAACCGTCGTCCTGCATCTCAACACGATCAAGGATCTCCCCGTCGAGCACGGCCTCGAGATCCCCGAGCCGCCCGACCCCGCCGCGGCCGCGGCGAAACCCGTCACCGGTCTCGGCATCACCCGCCGCCAGGTCGGTGACAGCGTGATCTACGAGATCGGGCCCGGCCCGGCCTCGCTGCACGGAACGGACTGATGGAGGGCGCGCACCGACCCTCGGCGGCGAGCACCGCCCCGCAGGCGCCCGTTCGCGCACGGCGCCGTCTGCTCCCTCGCGGGCGCGCCGCGCGGCTCGCGCTCGTGGCGGTGCTGCTCGCTGGTTTCGCCTCCTTCTCGATGCTCCAGAACTGGTCTGACAACCAGGCCTCCCACTACGACCTGATCCGCGCGATCGACGCGGGTCGCACGACGATCGATCCGGGGCCCTACCCGACCAAAGACAAGGCCTTCTACAAGGGCCGCTACTACTCCGCGCGTGCGCCGGGCCTCGCGATCTTCTCGCTGCCCTTCTACGAGACGCTCACGCTGCTCGACGCCCCGAAAGTCGCCCGCTCCTCGCCTGCGCTTCGCAACGAAGACGAGATGATCGATTTCGTCGGCTGGTGGGCGACGGTCCTCCCCGCCTTCATGCTGATGCTGCTCGTCTGGCGTGTCGCGGACTGGTTCGAGCCGGGCTACGGCGTCGCGGCGGCCGTGATCGCCGGACTGGGGACGCTGCTGCTGCCCTTCTCCACGATGCTCTTCTCGCACGTCTTCAGCGCGATGCTCGGCTTCGCCGCGTTCACGATCATGATCCGCGAGCGGGCCGGGCCACCGCGCCCGCTGCTGCTCGGCGCGGCGGGGCTCGTGATGGGGTACGCGATCAGCTCCGAGTACCCGCTCGCCTTCGTCGCCGTCGTGCTCGGGCTGTTCCTGCTCTCGCGACCCGGCGCGCTGGAGCCTCGGCTGCTCGCCGGGCGGGTCGGTGCCTACGTGCTCGGGGGGCTGATCGGGATCGTGCCGCTGCTGCTCTACAACCACGCCGCCTTCGACTCCTGGACGCACCTCGCCTACTCGGACATCCCCCAGCAGCAGAAGGGCTTCTTCGGCATCTCCGCCCCGAGCCTGCCCGTTCTCGCCACGCTGCTCTTCGACTCACGCGGCCTGTTCACGCTCTCCCCCGTGCTGATCCTCGGCGGAGTCGGAACATGGCTGCTCTACCGCAGCGGCCGGCGCGCGGAGGCACTGACGATCGTCGGTGTGTGCCTCTGCTTCCTGATCTACAACTCGGGCTACTACCTCCCCTTCGGCGGCGGCGCACCAGGGCCCCGGTTCATGATCACGATGCTTCCCTTCCTCGCCTGCCCGCTCGGGCTCGCGCTGAAGCGCTTCCCCGCGCCCACGATCGCCCTGGCCGCAGCCTCGATCACGACGATGGCGATCCTCACCATCACCCACCCGCTGGTCGGCTACGAGAACGAGACCGTGGTCTGGACACGGCTCCTGAGCAAGGGCGAATTCCAGCCCACGATCCTCTCCGCCCTCGGCATCGGCGAGCCCGAAGTCGGGGTGAGCAACTGGGCGGGGATCTGGCCCTTCCTGCTCGCCGCCGCGGGGGCCGCCGCGCTTGCGATCTGGGCGGTGCCGAAGCTGCGTCTCAGCCCGCGAGCGCTGCTCGCCGGCGCGCTCTCGCTGATCGCCTGGGGCCTGTTCGCCGCGCTCGCGCCGACCCTGCTCGGCATCGACCACCGGGGGCTGCTCGACATCAAAGGCGCAGGCGACGCGACCGCGTTGAACCTGCCCCTGCATCACGGCGTGCGCTATCCGCTCACCCACCTCGTGATCTACGCCGCGATCGTCGGAGCGCTCGCGCTGGGTGCCGCGTCGATCCTGCGCCGCGCCCGCACTGCTCGCGCGGACCCCGCGCCCGCGCCCGCCGGCTAGTTCGTGACTGTCTTCACGCTGCATTTCGCAGCGTGAAGGGCCTTGCAGACCACCACATATCCCGGGCGCGGTTCTTCGTGCGCGTTCATCAGCCCCGCGTCGAAGCGCGTCGAGCTCGTGCCCCCGGTCCAGTCGTAGATGTAGAGCCGCTTGATCTGCGAATGCGCGGAGGCCACCGAGAACATGAATTTGAGCACCTTCGCCGCGCGCGTCAGCCCGGAGCCGTGCTTGTTCAGGAACGAGGGCTTGAACTGCACGAGACCGCCTGTCTCGGTCAGCCAGACCTGACCGCCGAGCGCCTTGATGAGTTCCCGCGTGCGCCAGCTTTCGAGGCGGTTGATGTCGGAGTAGTTGTGCAGCCCCCAGATCGAGGGCATCACGGTGCGCAGGCGAACGATCTCGCGCTTGAATTCGGAGATGTAGCGCAGCGTGGCGTGAATCGAGTCTTCGTCGAGCACGTCGAGCCCGATCACGGTGCAGCCCTTGCAGACGCGCTTCAGCGCCTGGTAGTACTTCGCCGCCGTCGCCGCCGAGGGGCTGGCGAGCACTCCCCTGATGTTTCCGCGATTCGCCTCGTCGTAGGACTGGTACTGACGCACGTGCGGGAAGTCTTTGACGAATTTCTGCACGTCGTGCTGGTAGGTCGCGACGCTCGGCAGCTTCGTCGGCGTGTGCTCGGAGTGGTAGAAGGCCACGAGCACCTGCTGGTGCGCAGCTTCGGCGTGCTCGATCCAGTTGCGCGCGACCGAAAGGCTGTCGGGACGGACGGCCGCGTCGTACGGCGCTATGTAACGAACGATTTTCGTGTGCAGCTGCTGCCACAGCGGGTTGGTGAACATCGTCGCCTGCTCATCGCCCACGCCCGTGAGGAAGGACGCGGAGGCGTGAGCCTGAGGCTTCGCGGCGCCGCCGAGCGCGCTGGGGACGGCAAGCAGCAGCGCGGCGAGGGCCGCGACGAGGCCGAACGGAAGGGTGCGTGGGATGCGTGGGATTGATCTCATGTCTTCACACCAACAAGGGCGGTGTACCCGGGTTGCGCGATGCTAGTGATCTTTATGGACGCTGCACGCCATCTGCCGGAAAGGCGGCATCGGGGGACGTCAGACCGCGTCGCTCTCCCCTTCGCCGGAGGTCCCCGCGACTCCTTCGCCCTTTAGGAGATCTTGATCCGGGGGCCTGCGCAGGCTGGGGTCCGCCACGATCCTGACGTCCACCCCCGGCAGCCCGTCGAGCAGTCTGGTGAGCAACGACTCGCCCCCGGGGCGCAGCCTGCCGAGCCCACGGCGCTGGGCGGGCGTTCCGATCAGCACATAGGTCGAGCCGAGAGCGCGCGCGGCCTGGACAGCGAGCGACGCGACGTCGTCGCCGTCCTCCACACGCAGCCGCGCCCCCAGCATCGAGGCGAGCCGCCGCAGCGCCTCGAGCCTGCTGCGGTCATCCGCGCTCGGTTCACGGCCCGGCGGGCGAACCACGAGCACGTCGAGCTCGGCATCGAGCCGTTGCGCCGAGCGCGAGGCGCGGCGCACCACGTGCTCGGACTCGCGGTCGAGTGTGGCGATCGCGAGCAGACGCTCGCTGATCGCCTGCGGCGCAGGCTCGACCGGGGCGAGCAGGCCTTCCTCATCGCGACGGCGCACAGGCGGATCCGCTGAAGCGGGTGCGCGCACGAGCCGCTTGACCTCCACGTCCTCGGCGACCTGCCGCAGCGCCGTCTCGCGCAGCGCCGCGAGGTTCTCGATCTTGAAGAAGTTGTTCAGGGCGGCGGGCACCCGCTCCTGTCGATAGACCTTGCCCGCGCGCAGGCGCGCGATCAGAGCCTCGGGCGTGAGGTCGATCAGCACGACCTCGTCGGCCTCGGCGAGGATCTCGTCGGGGATCGTCTCGCGGACCGTCGCGCCCGTCAGCCGCGCAACCTGGTCGTTGAGGCTCTCGAGGTGCTGCACGTTGACCGTGGAGAAGACGTCGATGCCCGCGGCGAGTACCTCGTGCACGTCCTCGTAGCGCTTCTCGTGCTCCACACCCGGCGCGTTGGTGTGCGCGAGCTCGTCGATCAGGCACAGCTCGGGGGCGCGGGCGAGCACGGCGGGCAGGTCCATCTCCTCGAGCGGCGTGCCGCGGTAGACGACGTGGCGGCGCGGCACGATCTCAAGGCCCTCGGCCTGGGCGAGCGTCTCCGCGCGCCCGTGGGACTCGAGGTAGCCCACCACCACGTCCCTGCCGCTCTCGAGTTCGGCGCGTCCGTCCTGGAGCATCCGATAGGTCTTCCCCACGCCCGGCGCCATGCCGATGAAGACCTTGAGGTGACCTCGTCCTTCTGACATGGGAACCGTGTGGGACGCTACCTGAGTGACCTCCTTCGAGACGACCGCGGCGGTGCTGGGGGGTCTGCTCGTCGCGGGCGCGCTGCTCTCGGGGGTCGCGCGTCGCAGCCTGCTCTCGCTGACCGCGCTGTTCGTGCTCGCCGGGTTCGTGCTCGGGGCGGGCGGACTGGAAGTGCTCGACTTCTCGGCGAGCTCGGGGACGGTCAACGATCTCGCCACGGTCGCGCTCGTGGTGATCCTCTTCCGCGACGGCCTGGAGGTTGAGGGCGAGCTTCTGCAGAGCCACTGGCAGCTTCCGCTGCGCAAGCTCGCGATCGGCATGCCCATCACCGCGATCGTCGTCGCGCTGCTGGCGCGCTGGTGGATCGGGCTCTCCTGGACGGAGGCCTTCCTGCTCGGCGCGCTGCTCTCGCCCACCGATCCCGTGCTCTCCTCCGGCGTGGTCACAGACGAGCGCGTGCCGCGCGTGATCCGCCACTCGCTGAACCTCGAGTCGGGCCTCAACGACGGGCTGGCGCTGCCCGCCGTGCTCGCCTTCGCCGCCGCGCTCGAACCCTCCGAGAAGCACTTCGTGTGGTGGCACTACGTGCTCCAGGACATCGGGCTCGGCCTCGCCTTCGGGCTCGTCTGCGGGCTGATCGGCTCGCTGTTGATGCCGCGCGAGCGCGAGGAGCGCGCGCTCGGGAAGATCCTCGGCCACCAGCGCGCCCTGTACGGCCTCGGACTCGCCTTCCTCACCTACGGCCTGACCGTGATCCCGCCACACGGCAACGGCTTCATCGCCGTGTTCGTCGCGGCGATCGTCGTGGGCGTGCGCCGGCCCGATCTGCGCGAGGCCTTCGCCGAGGGCGCCGAGGAGATCGTCGAGATCGTCAAGCTCGCCGTGTTCGCCGTCTTCGGGTCGCTGCTCACGCTGCACGGCCTCGAGACCGACGGCTGGGCGGCCGTCGGCGTGGTCGCCGGCACCTTCCTGCTCGCGCGGCCGCTCGCGATCTGGATCTCGCTCGCGGGCACCGGCGCGAGCGCGGCTGCGAAGGCCTTCATGGCCTGGTTCGGGCCCAAGGGCGTGGCGACGATGGCCTTCTCACTGCTGATCCTCTCGCGCCACATCCAGGCGGGTCAGCAGATCTTCGATCTCGCAGCGCTCGCCGTCTTCTGCTCGATCATCGCGCACGGGCTCAGCGAGTCCCCCGGGATCCGCTGGATCGCCGCGCGCTACGGCGCCGCCCAGTCTTAGCGCGAAGAGATCTGGATCACCGAATCGAGACGGAAACGGGCTCGAGCGCGGCCCTCACGTCGCGCACGGCACGAGCCACAGTTCGGTCTGCGTGGCGGTTGAAGAGCGGACCGAGCCCGTTGGTGAGCAGCTCGTTGGCAAGGACGATGCCACGCGGCTCCACGGCGCCTCCACGTTCGAGCTGCTCCGCGAGCTCGGATATCGCCCAACGGCCGCGCCTGACCGACGAGGGGTCGATGACGACCGAGGAGATCACTCGTCCCGAGCGGTGCCTGTCTGCATAGTCGACGATCCGGCGCAGGTCGCGGGCGACGCGGCGCTGATTGGCCGGGCTCGTCAGCTGCTCGATGCGCAGCAGCAGCTCCACGGAAGCCTCCGCCTCACGACCGTCGCCGATGCTCCGGTCGAGGCGGCCGCGTTTGAGGTACACCCTCAGCCGCAAGGGGAGCGAAGTCCGTTCCCGATGCTGGCGGGTGCCACGCCGCGGCGCGATGAGGCGAGCTTCGCGAGGCCTCATCGGTGAGGTCCCGCGGTTCGTGTGAGCACTCATCCCGAGCACCTCCAGATCGAGCGATGGAACGAGAACGAATCGAGTGTTCCAACGCGACGATCACGCCCGCATAACGAACAGCCTGCTGCGCATAACGATTCCGTGACGGCCACCGTGCGTCGCTCTCAGACGCCGACCGGACCGATCTCGCCGCACCGTTCAGGAGAGCGCCCGGCGCGCTCGCGTCACATCGCGCGGCTAGGCTCAGCGAGGTGCCGCGCCTGTATCTGCTGGGCGGGTTCGTCCCCGTTGCGGTGGTTCTCGACCTGCTGGGCGTCTCCGCCGCCCTCGTCTTCGTCTGCTCGGCGCTCGGGGTGATCCCGGCGGCGGCGCTGATGAGCGATGCGACCGAGCAGCTCGCCGAGCACTCGGGGCCCGGCGTGGCCGCCCTGCTGAATGTCAGCTTCGGGAACGCGCCGGAGCTGATCATCGCGCTGTTCGCGCTCGGCGACGGGCTGCAGGAGGTCGTCAAGGCATCGCTGGTCGGCTCAGTGATCGGCAACGCACTGCTCGTGCTCGGCGCCTCGATGATCGTCGGCGGTCGGCGGGGCCGCGTGCAGCGCTTCGGCAGGCGCGGAGCCCGGGTGCAGGGAGCAATGCTGCTCACGGGCGCGGCGGCGCTCGCCGTCCCGTCGCTCGTACGGCTCGCGCAGGGCGACGCGCTGCCGTCGGTGGGCGCTCCGCGGCAGAGCTTCGGCGGCGGACTGGAAGCGCTCTCGATCGTGATCGCCGCGATCCTCGTCGTGGTCTACCTGGCGGGGCTGCTCAGCTCGCTGCGCAACGGGCCCGGCGCGAGCGCGCCCGATACGGAGACCCAAGTACCTCGCTGGTCCGCACGCCAGGCTCTCGGCGTGCTCGCCGCAGCCTCGGCGCTGGTCGCGATCGCGAGCGACACTCTGGTCGGATCGGTCGAGGTCGCCTCACACGAGATCGGCCTCTCGCAGTTCTTCATCGGCCTGATCGTCGTCGCGATCGTGGGCAACGCCGCCGAGCACTGGGTGGCGGTGGCCGCGGCCGCCAAGGACAAGATGGACCTGACCGTCAACATCGCGGTCGGCTCATCCGGCCAGGTGGCCCTGCTGCTCGCTCCGCTCGTCGTGCTGCTCTCGTTCCTGATCGGCCCCGCGCCGATGGCGATGGTCTTCAACGGCTACGAGCTCGTCGCGCTCGCGCTGGCGGCGCTGCTCGCCGCGGGGCTGACCGCGAGCGGGCGCTCCACCTGGCGCTCCGGCGCGGCGCTGATCGCGCTCTACCTGTCGCTCGCCGTCGTCTCGGCGCTCGCCTGATCGCCGCGCGCGGCGGTGCGTCACATCCAGCCGCGGCGCTTGAAGAAGCGCAGCAGCGCCACGCAGGTGAGCAGCATCGAGCCGATCCCGAACACCCAGAAGGTCCAGGTGGGCGTGATCCCTTTGTTCACGAGCCAGCCGAAGTTCATGCCGAAGAAGCCCGTGATGAAGGAGAGCGGCAGGAAGATCGTGCCGACGATCGCGAGCTGCTTCATCACCTCGTTCTGACGGTTGCTCACCGTCGAGAGGTAGAGGTCGGTCGAGCCGCTCAGCAGGTCGCGGTAGGAGTCGATCAGATCGGAGATCCGAATCAGGTGGTCGTAGACGTCGCGGAAGTAGTCGCGCTCGTCGAGCTGCAGCCCCGGCAGCTCCGCGAGCTGATCGACCGAGCGCGCGAACAGGTCGCGTTGGGGCGTGACCACCTTGCGCATCGCGACGAGCGTCTTCTTCATCGCGAACACGCGCTGCAGCTGGGTGTCGGTGGGACCGGAGAGGATCGCGTCCTCGAGCGAGTCGATTTCGTCGTCCATCCGTGCGAGCGGCGGGAAGAAGCTGTCGGTGAGCGCGTCGAACACGCGATAGATCAGGAACTGCTCGCTGTGCAGCACCTGCCCCTGCAGGCGCGACTGCTGCTCGTCGAGCGCGGGGAGCGGGTCCTGGTGCACGGTGACGAGGTATTTGCCCGAGATGAACATCTGCACCTCCTGCAGATGCATCTCCTCGTTCTCCTCTCGGGCGCCGTAGAAGACGAGGAAGACGTAGTTCCCGTAGTCGTCGAGCTTCGGGCGCTGCCCGAAGTGCATCGTGTCCTCGAGCGCAAGCGGGTGGAAGTCGAAGACCTCGCGCAGGCGCTCGGCTTCTCCTTCGCTCGGCGCGACGAGATCGAGCCAGAAGAAGTGGTCGCTCGAGAGGTGGTCCTTGATCGCCTTCTCGTCGAGTGAGTCCATGCACGGCACCGTGAAGCTGAAGCCGCTCGACTCCGCGCGATCGGGATGCTCCTCCTTGGCCTTGCCGACCGTCATCCCGAGAAACATACGAGCCGCTCCGGGCGGCAGCGCCCGCTGCGCTCAGCCGCCGAGCAGGTTGTGCACGATCAGGTCGATCACCTTGATGCCGATGAACGGCGCGATGATCCCGCCGAGGCCGTAGATCCAGAGGTTGCGCCGCAGCAGCGCGCTCGCGCCGATCGGGCGGTAGCGCACGCCGCGCAGCGAGAGCGGGATCAGCAGCGGGATCACGATCGCGTTGAAGATGATCGCCGAGACGATCGCGCTGCGGGGCGTGCCGAGGTCCATGATGTTGAGCACGTGCAGGGGGCCCTTGCCCCCCGGCGTCGCGGCGTAGGTGCCGATGAAGACGGCGGGCAGGATCGCGAAGTACTTGGCAACGTCGTTCGCGATCGAGAAGGTCGTCAGCGCGCCGCGCGTGATCAGCAGCTGCTTGCCCACCTCGACGATCTCGATGAGCTTGGTCGGGTTGGAGTCGAGATCGACCATGTTGCCCGCCTCGCGCGCCGCCTGGGTGCCGGTGTTCATCGCCACGCCCACATCCGCCTGCGCGAGCGCGGGTGCGTCGTTGGTGCCGTCGCCCGTCATCGCCACGAGGCGCCCGTCGGCCTGTTGCTCGCGGATCAGCGCGAGCTTGCGCTCGGGGGTGGCTTCGGCGAGGAAGTCGTCCACACCGGACTCTTCCGCGATCTTCGCGGCGGTCAGCTTGTTGTCCCCCGTGACCATCACCGTCTTGATGCCCATCGCGCGAAGCTGGTCGAAGCGGACCTTCATGCCCTCCTTGATCGTGTCCTTGAGGTAGATCACGCCGAGGATCTGCGTGTCCCGCGAGACCGCCAGCGGCGTGCCTCCCTCGCGCCCGATGCGGTCGAGCTGCTGCGCCAGCTCGGGGGGCGCGGAGCCGCCTTCGCGGATCACCATCTCCACGATCGAATCGCCCGCGCCCTTGCGCAGCTGGTGCCCGTCGTAGTCCACGCCGCTCATCCGCGTCTGTGCGGTGAAGGGCACGAACTCCGCCTGGATCGAGTTCATGTCGTGCTCCCGGATGCCGTACTGCTTGGCGAGCACGACGATCGAGCGACCCTCGGGGGTCTCGTCGGCGAGCGAGGCGAGCTGCGCGACCTCGGCGAGCTCGGACTCGGGCACGCCGGGCATCGGGATGAACTCGGAGGCCAGCCGGTTGCCGATCGTGATCGTGCCCGTCTTGTCGAGCAGCAGCACGTCCACATCTCCGGAGGCCTCGACGGCGCGCCCGGAGAGCGCAAGCACGTTGCGACGCACGAGACGGTCCATCCCCGCGATGCCGATCGCGCTGAGCAGCGCGCCGATCGTCGTCGGGATCAGCGCCACGAGCAGCGCGATCAGCGTCGTCTCGGAGATCGAGGTGCCCGCGAAGAGGCCGAACGGACGCAGCGTGGCGACGACGATCATGAAGATCAGCGTCAGCGCGGCGAGCAGGATGTTGAGCGCGATCTCATTCGGCGTCTTGCGCCGCTCGGCGCCCTCGACCAGCGCGATCATGCGGTCGAGGAAGGAGTGGCCCGGCTCCTGGGTGATTTCCACGACGATCTCATCGGAGGTCACGCGCGTTCCACCCGTGACCGCGCTGCGATCGCCGCCGGACTCGCGGATCACGGGCGCGGACTCGCCTGTGATCGCGGACTCGTCGACCGTCGCGATGCCCTCGATCACGGTCCCGTCGCCGGGGATCAGCTCGCCCGCGGGCACGACCACCACGTCGCCGCGTGTCAGCTCGGAGGCCGCCTTGGTGGAGCCGTCGCGCATCTTCGCCACGGTCTCCTTGCGCATCGCGCGCAGCGTGTCCGCCTGTGCGCGACCGCGTCCCTCGGCGAAGGCCTCGGCCATGTTCGCGAAGATCACCGTCAGCCACAGCCACACCGCGATCACGAACGTGTACCAGGCCGGCTCGTTTCCGCCCCCGAGCGGGCTGCCGCCGAAGGCCTGTTTGAGCCAGGTGAAGGTTGTGATCACCGAGCCGATCTCGACCACGAACATGACCGGGTTTCGCACCTGCACGCGGGGGTCGAGCTTCTTGATGCTGTCGATCAGCGCGCGGCGCACGATGTCGCCCTGGAACAGGGAGATCGCCTGTCGTTCGTGGGCCGCGGGTATCTGGGCGGACATCAGTGCGCTCCTCCGGTGAGGCGGTCGAGGGCGAGGTTCAGCTCGAGCACGTTCACTCCGCGCTCACCGCTGAAGCCGAGCCCGCGCTCGTCGGTGTACCTGGCGATCAGCGAGTCGACCGCGCTCAGTGTGAGCCCGCGCTTGGAGGCGATTCGGTGCGCCTGGATCCACGCGTTGGCCTGCGAGATTTCGGGGTCGAGGTTCGAGGCCGAGGTGTTGACGGCGTCGACGGGGATCCGTGCGACGGTCAGACCCGGGTCATAGGGCCGGTTGAGTTCGAGGTAGGCCTTGATGTTCTCGGCGTCGTCTTCCTCGGTGATCTTGTCGTTGGGGCCGCGGTTGGAGAAGGTGCTCGCGGCGGCGTTGTACGCGCCGCCTTCGGTGGCGGAGGGCCGCGACTGGAAGTAGCGCGGGTCCGGTTCGGTGACGAGTTCGCCTTCCTTTTCCTCCGGCTTGCCGTTCCTGCCGAGCACCGGCGTGGAGAAGCTCTGCCCGATGATCTTCGAGCCCACGAGCTTGCCGTTCACATAGACCTTCTGGCCGTTCGCATCGCCCGGGAAGGCGACCTGGCTGACGCCGGTGACGAGGAGCGGGTAGACGAGCCCGAGCAGGACCGTGAGGACGACGATCCCGATCGCCGAGGTGACGATGTCGCGGCGCATGTCAGTACAGGTGTCCTGTCAGGCCCTGGACCACCGGGCCGAGTAGCAGGGCGGGGAAGAAAGTGAGCGCGCCGACGATCACGACCACGCCGATCAGCAGCACCACGAACGTCGGGTTGTCGGTGCGCATCGTGCCGAGGCCCGCGGGCGAGACGCGCTTTCCCGCCAGCGCGCCGGCGACGGCGAGCGCGAAGATGATCGGGCCGAAGCGCGCGAACAGCATCACGAGGCCGCCGAGAAGGTCCGCGAAGGTCACGCCGTGCGAGCCGAGGTTGCCCGCGTTCGGCTGGATGAAGCCCGTGTAGCCCGCGAACGCCGAGCCGTTGTTGTTGGACTGGGAGAGGTACGCGTAGAAGGTCTCGGAGAACCCCTGGGGGCCTCGCCGAGTTCGGAGATCGACGCGCGGCCACCTCTTGTCGCGACGGCGAGCGCGGTGGCGAACAGCGCGGCCAGCGGCGTGATCAGGATCCCCAGGCCCGCGAGCTTGATCTCCTTCGCCTCGAGCTTCTTGCCGAGCCACTCGGGGGTGCGGCCGACCATCAGTCCGCCGATGAAGACCGCGAGCAGCACGTAGAGCAGGATCGAGTACAGGCCGGTGCCCACGCCGCCGAAGATCACCTCGCTGGCCGAGAGGTTGGCGAACGGCACCGCGCCCGCCGATGCCCGTGAAGGACTCGATCGCGCTGTTGACAGCGCCGCACGAGGTGACGGTGGTGACGACGTCGAACAGCGCGGAGCCCGCGATGCCGAAGCGCTGCTCCTTGCCTTCCATGTTGCCGCCGGTCGAGCCGTGGATCACACCCGTGTGGAGGCCGGCCGCGTGCTGGGCGGGCGAGCCGTGCGCCTCGGCGATGTAGGCGACCACCACGGCGCCGAGGAACATCACCATCATCGTGCCGTAGATCGCGTAGCCCTGACGGCGATTGCCCGTCATGCGCCCGTACATGAACACCAGCGCGGCGGGGATGATCAGCACCAGCAGCATCTCGAAGAAGTTCGTGAACGCCGTCGGGTTTTCGAACGGGTGCGCCGAGTTGACGTTGAAGAAGCCGCCGCCGTTGGTGCCGAGCATCTTGATCGCGAGCTGCGAGGCGACGGGGCCCTGCGCGATCGTCTGTGTGAGGCCCGTGATCGTGTGTGCTGTGAGGTAGTGGGAGAAGTTCGCGATCACGCCCTGTGAGGCGAGCACCAGCGCACCGATCACCGAGAGCGGAGCGAGCACGTAGAGGATCGTGCGCACGAGGTCCTGCCAGAAGTTGCCGAGGCTCTTGCCGCTGCGCCCGACGATCCCCCGGACCAGCGCGACCGCGACGACGATGCCCACGCCCGCCGAGAGCCAGTTCTGCACCGTCAGGCCGATCATCTGACTGAGGTAGCTCATCGTCGTCTCGCCGCTGTAGAACTGCCAGTTCGTGTTGGTCACGAACGAAGAGACGGTGTTGAACGTCACGTTCCACGGCGCCGGGTGAAAGCCGAGCGGGTTGAGCGCGTGCGGGACATAGAACGCGTTCTGCGTGCGCAGGATCAGGTAGAGCAGCAGCCAGCCCGCGAGCGAGAAGATCAGCAGGCTCTTCGCATACGCCTTCCAATCCTGCTCGCGCTTCTCATCGACGCGCAGCACCCTGTAGATGAAGCGCTCCGCCCACCCGAGAACCGGGGTGAGCAAGACGCGCTCTCCGGCGTAGACCTTCGCCATGTAGGTCCCCAGCGGCAGGGCCAGAGCGGAGAGCACCACGACGAACAGCACGATCGTCGTCCAGCCCGCGAAGGTCACAGCTTCTCTCCGCGGATCAGCGCGTAGAAGAGGTAGGCGATGACGATCACCGACACGACCAGCCCGAAGAAGTCGGCGCCGCTCATGTGCGCGATGAACGCTCCGAGCGGCAGCTGCGGGCTCATATCCGGTCGATCCCCTCGATCATCACGATCAGGAGGGCGAACACTCCGAGGGCCAGGATCACTGCGACTACATCCATGCCCCCACTATTCGGCGGCGCGCGTCACGCTCACATGACGATCGGACCCGGCGCCATTACGATTTCGTGTCGGCCTTCAGCCCGCGAAGCGGTAGCCGACACCGGGGTCGGTGAGGATGTAACGGAACGCCGCCCCGCCCCCCTCGCCCTCCGGCTCGATCTTCGCGCGCAGCCTTGCGATGTGAGTGCGCAGCGGCTGGATGTCCTCGACGTACTCGGGCCCCCACACGTCGACGAGCAGCTTGCGATGCGTCATCAACCGGCCACGGTTGCGCACGAGCACACGCAGCAGCTCGAACTCGATCGGCGTGAGGTGGATCGTCTCCCCCTCGCGCCGCACGAGGTGGGAGGCGAGGTCTACTTCCAGCCCCTCCACGGAGACCACGGGCTCCTCCTCGGCGCGGCCCGCGCGTCGCAGCGCCGCCTGCAGACGCGCGACCAGCTCACGCGCGCCGAAGGGCTTGGTGATGTAGTCATCCGCTCCCGCCTCCAGCGCCCGCACCTTCTGCGCCTCCTCGCCGATCGCCGAGAGCACGAGGATCGGCATCTCGCTCCACTCGCGCAGGCGCCGCGTCAGCTCGACTCCGTCGAGGTCGGGCAGCACGAGGTCGATGATCGCTCCCTCCGGCGGCCGCACCGCCGCGAGGTCGAGCGCCTCCGAGGCGGTTTCCGCAGCCACCGCCTGGAAGCCCGCCTCGCGCAGCACCACTTTCAGCGCGCGCACGATCTGCGGCTCGTCGTCGACGACGAGAATCCGCGTACCGGGGGTCGCTCCTCGGGCTCCGGCGCGGCTGCTCCGCTCATCCGCCCGCCCGATCCGCGGGCGCGGGGGTCAGCGGAGCGGGCTCTCGCGAGCCGTCGGGGGTGGCGCTCCGATCCTCCAGGCGCGCGTCGTCGGCGAGCGGCAGCTCGAAGACGAACGTCGCCCCCTGGCCGGGCAGCGACTCGACGTAGAGGCGTGCCGCCGTTCGCTTCGGCGAAGCCGCGCGCGATCGCGAGCCCGAGGCCCGATCCACGGTGCTCCCCTCCGGGCGTCCCTGCGCGGTAGAAGGGCTCGAAGACGCGCTCGAGCTGCGCGGGCGGGATCCCGGGTCCGCGGTCGACCACACGCACGACAGACGATCGCCCGCGCCGCGCGGGCTCGTGCGTCGCCCACGGATCGCCGCCGCCCCGCGAGCGAGCGCACGGCACGAGCACGCACGGAGACCGGATGCCCGCCGGAGTAGCGCCGCGCGTTCTCGAGCACGTTCACGAAGGCGCGCTCCATCTGAACGGCGTCGAGCAGCACGAGCGGCAGGTCGCGATCGATCGAGAGCGCGAACTCCGCTGGGTCGCCGAGCTCGCTCACGGCGGCCCCGATCAGCTCGCCCGACCGAGACCCAGTCGCGCCGCGGCTCCGCCGCGCCCGCTTCGAGCCTGGAGAGGTCGAGCAGGTTGTCGACGAGGCGCGACGAGGCGCACCGTCTCCTCCTCGATCACGGCCGCCATCTCGAAGCGCTCGGACTCCGAGAGCGCGGGCGAGGCGACCGCCTCGCCGGCGGCTGCGATCGCCGTCAGCGGCGAGCGCAGATCGTGCGAGACCGCGCGCAGCAGCGAGGTCTTGATCGAGTCGGCTCGGCGCAGCGCGGCCGTCTCGACGACGCCCCCGAGCAGCGCCTCGCGCTCGAGCGCGGCGCTGAGCAGCGCCTCGAGCGACGGCACGACCCGCTCCTGCAGCCGGCGCAGGTTCGCCTCGGAGGTACCCGCCCCGACCAGCAGCGTGCCGATCCGTGCGCTGCCGTCCCGCAGCGGGAAGGCGAGGCGGCGCTCGTCGCCTTCGACGGTCTCCATCTCGATCGCGGCCGAGCCCAGTTCGAGCATCTGGGCGAGCCGCGCGGCGGCTGTCGGCAGCGCCTGGGCGAGACTCCTCGCCGCGCAGCAGCAGCCGCGCCATCTCCGCGGCGAGGTCGGCCTCGCGGCGGCGCTCCTGCGCGTCGCGGGTGCGCGCGCGGGTGATCTCCGCGAGCGAGCTCGCGATCCCCGCGACGACGAAGAAGGTGATCAGCGCGACCCAGTTGCGCGAGTCGCGGATCGTGAAGTGCCCCGTCGGGGGCAGGTGGAAGAAGTTGAAGGCGGCCGCGCTCAGCACCGCCGTGAGGATGCCCGAGCCCGCCGCCCCAGATGATCGAGACGATCAGCACCGCCGGGCAGGTAGACGACGCTCAGCGAGGCCACCGGCGCGACGTGGCGCAGCGGATAGATGATCAGCGTGCAGAGCGCGACCGAGCGCCACGCGCGACGGCAGCGCCCACCCGCCTCGGCGGCGGCTCCGGGGCGAGCAGGAAAGCCGAAACGCTGACATCGCCCTCGCAGCGTAATGGCGGGCGGGACGGGAGGTGCGTCCCGCCCCGCCGCCGCGCTCTGCAGGCGCGGTCCGGCGGCGCTCCCTCGAGGGCCAGCTGGGCGCCGCGCTCGCCTGCCGCCCACAGCTGCCGCCGTCCGATCGCGATCCTCCGCCCTGCGACCGCTCGCGGGCGTGACCGCGCCGTGACCAGCGTGTGACGATCCGGTGACGCGAGCCGTGGCACGTCGGCGCATCGCGCGCTGCGAGTACGTCCGTTCGTCCGTCCTGGCGCTCAAGCGCATCGCGTCGGGTACCGAAGCATGAAGGACCGCAGGATGAGCCGACCGCTGCGCACAATCGCCCGCCCCGCCGTGCTCGCCGCGCTCGCGCTCGGCGCGCTGCCGGCCGCCGCGACGCGCCGAAACGATCGCGCCGCTGCCCGCTCGAACTACGCGGTGCGCCCGGCCTGCGCGCGCCGCGCCCCGGCGACGCGAGCTGCCTGGCGCTGCAGCTCGTGCCGCGACGAGCCGCGAAGCGCGCCGCCACACGCACCCGATCGGGATGGTCGCGCCGTCCTGCGCGCGCACGGCCCGCGCGTGCCCTCGCCGACGACCGGCGAGCTCGGCCTGCGCCCGCAGGACCTGCACTGCGCCTACTCGCTGCCCGACGACGCGCGCCGGCGAACAGACGATCGCGCTCGTCGACGCCTACAACGACCCGACCGCCGAAGCCGACCTGAAAACCTACGACGAAGAATTCGGCCTGCCCGCGCTGCACCGACCGCCGAACGGCTGCTTCACACAGGTCGGCACAGAGCATCGGGCGGCGCCGCTGCCGTTCCCGAAAACCGTCAAAGAACTCGAAGAAGCCTCGAATCGGCGAGCGAAGCGCGAACGAGAAGAAGCCGAAGAAGCCGAGCGGCTGGGGCGTCGAGATCTCGCTCGACATCGAGTCCGCCCACGCGACCTGCCAGAACTGCAAGATCCTGCTCGTCGAGGCCGAACACGCAGGAACTCACCGACCTCGACCGCCGCGCGTCGGCCGCGCGGAGGCGCTCGGGCGCGACCGAGATCTCGAACTCGTGGGGCGCGCCCGAGGAAGCGCTTCTCGACGACCGCAGCGACGCAGCGCCCCTACGACGACCCGGGCACGGTCATCACCGCCTCGGCCGGTGACGACGGCTACCGCAACTGGGACGCCGAAGATCCTTCGAACGCGGCTTCACCTCGTTCCCCGCCGCCTCCCCGCACGTCGTCGCGGTCGGCGGCACGCGCCTGCGCCGCTCGGACGCGGACGGCGAACTGGACGGGCGAGTCGGTCTGGAACGGCTCGGCGCGGGCGGCGGCGGCTGCAGCACGCAGCTTCGCCGCGCCGCGCCTGGCAGCAGGCAGCGGCCGACTGGGGCTCGGTCGGCTGCGGATCGCCGACGCGCGGTCGCCGACGTCTCCGCCGACGCCGACCCCTACAGCGGGCGTCGTGATCCGCGACACCGACGCCCCGGGCGAACTCTGCGAAACGCGATACACGAAGAAGCGGCAAAGCGTGAAATCGCTGCCGAACTGGTGCACCTACGGCGGCACCTCGCTCGCCTCGCCGATCATCGCCTCGGTGTTCGCGCTCGCGGGCGGCGCGAACGGCCGCGCTACCCCGCGCAGACGCTGTACGAAACGCAGCGTCACGCGCCCGCGGACATTCCACGACGTCACCCAGCGGCTCCAACGGCGAATGCGCGCTCGGCTTCAACGAAACGACGGGCGAATCGCGCTGCACGGCCGCCGAAGAGGCCGCGACGAGCTGCTCCTCGGCGCTTGATCTGCCTGGCCGCGCCCGGCTACGACGGCCCGACCGGCGTGGGCACGCCGAACGGCATCGCTCGGCTTCACGCCCGGGCCAGTACGAAGCCAGCGCGGAAGCCGGAGCCGCACGCCGCCGGCCGGACCGCATCGCGCCCGCCGCCGCGCCGCCGCCCCCGGCGCCCGCCCTGCCGCCGCCGAGCGTCGATCTGAGCTCACTCGGCCTCACCGACGGTCTCGCGTGATCGCGCTCGACCGCCACCCGACCACCGCGCAAGGTCGCCTTCGCCTTCGTCTCGAACATCGCCGCGAAGCGTGCGCGTGACGCTCGCAGCGCCGCGTGCGCTCCACGGCCACACGCGCTGGGTGGCGGTCGGGCGCACCGACGACGATCGCGGCCGCCGCGGGACGCAACGTCAAGCGGCTGCCCGGCGGCACGGCGCCTCGCCGCGGGCCTCTACCGCCTCACGCTCACGCCGAGCAGCGGCAAGCCGCTCGCTGCTCTTCCACATCGGCTGAGCGCTCCCGCCGATCGCGGCGGGGAGACGCGCTCAGCCGCCCTGCGCGCCGTATTCGACCTTCTTGGAGCCTTGGTGCAGACCTGCGGGAAGTAGCCGCGCGGCTCTTTCGCTTTGCCGAGCTTGCACTTGTAGTGTTCGGGCGTCCCGGTCTTGGAGTGGTAGACGGCGTTGATGAACTTGAAGGCCGCCTTGCAGCTCAGCTCCGTCGCCTTCACGTTCTTCGCCTGGATTTTGAACTTCGTCGCGGCTGCCGCTTCGCCGATTCGATCGTGAGGCGTGGTTGCCGCAGCTCGCGGTCCCGCCGCTCGCGCGCGAGCCGGGGCCCCGCGGCGAGCACGCCGGCCCCGCGAGCGCCAGCGTCGCGCCGCCGTCGCGGCGAGCGCCTTCCATCTGCTTGCAGCTTCCATCTGCCCCCTTCGGTGCCGCGGCGCCACTGCGTCGCCGCAGCGGCGGACCATAGCGGCTGCTCCGGGGCGCTTCTCGGCGCTACGCGCTAGCGCGTAGCTCGGCGGGGGCGCCGAACGCGCCAGGCAAGCGGGCAGCGCGACGCTGCCGTCCTCGCGCTGGCCGTTCTCGAGCAGCGCGACGATCGTGCGGCCGACGGCGACGGCGGTGCCGTTGAGCGTGTGCGGGGGCGCGTGCGTTTGCCGCGCGCATGCGGATGTTCAGGCGCCGCGCCTGGTAGTCGGTCGTGTTCGAGCACGACGTCAGCTCGCGGTAGCGGCCCTGGCTCGGCAGCCAGGCCTCGCAGTCGTACTTCTTCGCCGCCGAGTTGCCGAGATCGGTGACGGCGATGTTGACGACGCGGTAGGGGAGCCCGAGCTCGCCGAGGATCTCCTCCTCGATCGCGAGGATGCGCTCGTGCTCGGCCGCCGAGTCCTCGGGCGCGACGAAGCTGAACATCTCGACCTTGTCGAACTGGTGCACGCGGAAGATCCCGCGCGTGTCGCGCCCGGCCGCGCCCGCCTCGCGCCGGAAGCAGGGCGAGAAGCCGGCGTAGCGCAGCGGCAGCGCGTCGGCGTCGAGGATCTCTTCGTCGTGCAGCGAGGCGAGCGCGACCTCCGAGGTGCCGACGAGGAACAGCTCGTCCTCGGGCAGCGCGTAGATCTGCTGCTCGGTGTCGGGCAGGAAGCCGGTGCCGTAGAGCGCGCGCTCGCGCACGAGCACCGGCGGGATCACCGGTTCGAAGCCGTGGCCCTGCAGCCTTCTCGAGCGCCCAGCGCACGAGCGCGAGCTCGAGCATCACGAGCGCGCCGCGCAGGTAGGCGAAGCGCGACGCCCGACAGGCGCGCGCCGCGCTCGGTGTCGATCATCTCGCCCGCCAGCTCGAGGTGGTCGCGCGGCTCGAAGCCGAGCTCGGGCGGCGTCGCCGACCTCGCGCACGAGCTCGTCCTCGGGGCCGGGCGCGGCGCGTGGGGTCGGGCAGGTTGGGGAGCGGCGCGAGCGCCGCCTGCAGCTCGCCCTCGACGCCCGCGAGCTCCTGCTCGAGCTCCTTCGCGCGCGCGGCGACCGCGCGCATCGCCTCGATCTCGCGCTCGCGCTCGCGCGGCGTCGGCGGCGCCGCGGATGCGCTCGTTGGCCTCGTTCTGCTCGGCGCGCAGCCCCTCCAGCTCGGGCAGCAGCTCGCGGCGGCGCCGGTCGAGCTCGATCACGCCGTCGAGCGCGGCGGCGGCCTCCGCGCCGCGGCGTTCGAGCGCGGCGCGGACGCCCTCCGGGTCCTCGCGGATCAGCTTGATGTCGAGCAAGGCGTCGCTCCGCCCGCGCTCGCTATTTGCCGGTCTTGGTCTTCTTCTTGGCGGGCTTCGGTGCCGCCGGAGCCGTTGCCCGCGCCCTTTTCGCTCGCCGGCGTGGGCGCGGCGGTCGACGTCGTGTTGCCCGTTCCCGCTCCCGGCGTGGCGCTGCCCGCCTCTTCGCTGGTGGGTTCGCTCTGCGGGATGTTCGTTGCGGGCACGGACTGTTTCTGCAGGCCCGAGTACTTGGCCAGGAAGGCCGCGACTTCCGTCGCTTCTTTGCCCACGACGATGTTCTCGGGCATGATCGCGCCCGAGAAGCCGCCGTTGCGGATCGCGTAGAGGACCTGTTCTTCGTTCTCCTTGCGGATGTTGAAGTTCGGCCCGTTCGTCTTCACGCGGTTGGCGATCGAGGTCGCCGAGCCCTGCGCTCCCACCAGGCTGAGCGTGTGGCAGCCCGAGCAGTGGTCGCGGAAGAGCACCGCGCCGCGGTGGTAGGGGCTGTCCTTTGCGATCTGCACGCCCTGCGATCCGCAGGCTCCGAGCACGGACGCGCAGACGAGCAGAACCAGCAGCGTGACGGCGGCCTTCATGCGGCAGGAATATATAGGCCCGCTCAGAGCCCGGCGCGACTGCCTTCGGCCTCTAGAAGCCGTGCGCCGTCCCCGCCGCTCGCAGCGCGAGGAACACGACGACGAGCGCGGAGAGCGCCATCACGCCCGTCTCGCGCCGCATGATCGTCGGCGACGAGCTCGTGCTGCTCGGCCTCGGGCAGCTCTGCGACGGCGGCGGAGCCCTCGAGGTCGCGCTGGTCGAGGATCGTCTGCGCGGAGGCGACGCGGAGCTGCTCGGCGAGCAGCGCGATCGCGAGCGGCAGCAGCGCGTACAGGTAGAAGAGGTGTTCGGTCGAGTAGTTGCCCGCCGCGGCGAGCGAGCCCACCGCGATCGCGAGCGTCAGCGCCGAGCCCTGGCCCACTCTCAGCAGCAGCCAGAAGAGCCGCGCGAGCGCTGCCGCTCGGTGTCGAGGAGGTAGTAGGCGAGAGCGCCGTCGAGGCCGGCCAGGAGGTTGAGCGCGGCGACCGCGATCGATCCCGCGACGACGGCCTCATTCATGGCTCGATATCGAGCCGATTGCCACTATGTAACACTCTGCCACAAGGGTGATATAACAGCGTCCGGTGCTGCGCAGCTATCTCCCGGCGATCGTCTTCCTGGTGCTCGGAGGAGCCGTCGGCGGAGCGTTCGCGGTGCTGAACTCCGTGATCGGGCCGCGGCGCGCGACGCCGCACAAGCAGGACCCCTACGAGTGCGGCCTGCCCTCGGAGATCAAGCGCGGGATGCGCTTCGGGATCAGCTTCTACCTGATCGCGATGCTCTTCATCCTGTTCGACATCGAGGTCGTCTTCCTCTACCCGATCGCGGTCGAGCTGCGCGCCTACGGGAGCTACGCGCTGGTCGAGACGATCGTCTTCATCGTGCTGCTGTTCGTCGCCTTCGTCTACGTCTGGCGGCGGGGGGCCCTCGAGTGGAGGTGAAGCGCGAGCCGCTGGCCGCGCCGGTGGACGGATCCGCGCTGCGCGTGCGCGACCTCAACGCGCGCCAGCTGCTGCGCGGCGCCGAGCTGCTAGGCCCGAACCACCCGGCGCACCTCGAGGGCGCGGACCTCGAGCGCTACGTCGAAGAACGCGTGCTCACCACGACGCTCGACCGAGCCGTCGCCTGGGCGCGCTCGAACTCGTTCTTCCCCGCGACCTTCGGCCTCGCCTGCTGCGCGATCGAGATGATGTCGATCGTCGCCGCGCGCGTCGACATCGCGCGCTTCGGCTTCGAGGCCTTCCGCGCCTCGCCGCGCCAGGCCGACCTGCTGATCCTCTCGGGCCGCGTGTCGATCAAGATGGCGCCGATCATCCGCCGCATCTACGACCAGATGCTCGAGCCGAAGTGGGCGATCTCGATGGGCGCCTGCTGCAGCTCGATGGGCGTGTTCAACAACTACGCGCTCGTCCCGGCGGACAAGTTCATGCCGATCGACGTGCACGTCCCCGGCTGCCCGCCGCGCCCCGAGGCGCTGATGCACGGCGTCCTGAAGCTGCGCAAGATGGTCCAGGACGACCCCGACATGGGCTGGCGCGAGCGCTACGACGCGCGCGGCACCGAGGAGGTCGTCAGCGCGGTCGGCACGGCGACGGTGAACGTGGCGCTCGAAGGCGACACAGCCGGTGCCTGACGCGACCGGGCTGGAGCTGATCGCAACCGAGCTCCGCGAGCAGCACGGCGAGCAGCCGTGCTCGACACGCTCTTCTTCCGCGGCCGCGCGACGCTCGAGATCGACCCCGCCGCGCGTCCGCGCGTGCTCGCGCGCCTGCGCGGCAGCGGCTACGCCTTCCTGGCGAGCGTGCACGGCGTCGACTACTACCCCGAGGAGCCGCGCCTCGGCGTCCATCTACGAGCTGCTCGACATGGCGCGCGTCGATCGCATCACGGTCAAGGCTGCGCGTCGCCGATCGAGGACCCGGCGGTCGCACTCGGTCACGCCCGAATGGCCGACCGCCGACCACCAGGAGCGCGAGATCTACGACATGTTCGGCGTCGCTTCGACGGCCACCCGGACCTGCGCCGGATCCTGATGCCCGAGGACTACGAGGGCCACCCGCAGCGGCGCGACTTCCCGATCGGCGGCGAACCGGTGATCTTCACGCCACAACGAGCGCGACCGCGCTCGGGAGCGCCGAGTGAGCGCCGCCCGACGATGTCGGAGTACCGCCGGCGCGAGCAGAGCGATCACGCTCTCCTCGCTCGACGAGCAGCTCGCGAGCAGCGCGAGGGCGAGACGACGCAGGAGCTGCTGACGCTCAACTTCGGGCCCGCACCACCCCGCCACCCACGGCGTGCTGCGGCTGATCGTCACGCTCCAGGGCGAGATCGTGCGCGACGTCAAACCGGTCATCGGCTACGTCCACACGGGCATCGAAAAGACGGCCGAGGACAAGTCCTACTGGAAGGTGATCCCCGTGGTCGAGCGGATGGACTACCTCGCCTACTACTTCAACGCGATGGCCTACTGCGGCGCGGTCGAGACGCTGCTCGAGGTCGAGGTGCCCAAGCGCGCCCAGTACCTGCGCGTGATCCACCTCGAGCTCAACCGGATCGTGTCCCACCTGGTCTGGCTCGGCACGAGCGCGCTCGACCTCGGCGCGATCTCGATCTTCCTCGTACTGCCTGCGCGAGCGCGAGAAGATCCTCGACCTGTTCGAGATGTCCTCCGGCCAGCGCATGCACACGCGCTACTTCCAGGTCGGCGGCGTCGATCGAGGACATCCCGGCCGGCTTCGAGGCCAAGCTGCGCGAGTTCCTCGCAGGAGATGCCCGAGCCGCGCCGACCAGTACGGCGCGCTCCTGAACTCGCAACGAGATCGTGCTGCAGCGGCTGCGCGGCACCTGCCCGCTCGACGCCGAGACGCTGCTCTCACTCGGCGTGACGGGACCGCTGCTGCGCGCCGCGGGCAACCCCTGGGACCTGCGCAAGGCCGCGCCCTACTGCTCCTATGAGGACTTCGACTTCAAGATCCCGGTCGGCACGGTCGGCGACAACTACGACCGCTACGCCGTGCCGCCTGGCGGAGATCTACGAGTCGGTGAAGATCGTCGAGCAGGCGCTCGACGGGCTGCCCGAGGGACCGCACATCACCGAGGACCGCAAGGTCGCGCTGCCGCCGCGCCACGAGCTGGCGACCTCGATGGAGGCGCTGATCCACCACTTCAAGCTCGTCACCGAGGGCTTCCGCGTGCCGCCCGGCGAGATCTACTACCCGATCGAGTCCCCGCGCGGCGAGCTCGGCTGCTTCGTGCGCTCCGACGGCTCCTCCAAGCCCGCGCGCGTGCACATGCGCGACCCCTCCTTCGTCAACCTGCAGGCCCTCTCGCACATGGCCAAGGGCAGCTACATCGCCGACATGATCGCGACGCTCGCGATGCTCGACCCGATCCTCGGCGGAATCGACCGATGAGCCCGTCCGCGCTTCGAGCATGGCTCGCGGGTGCCCGGCTGGGACCGCGCCGCCGATCTCGAGAAGGACCCCGCGACGATCCCCGACCCCGACAGCACCGACGTGCCGGCGGAGCTGCGCGCGCGAGATCGAGGCACACATGGCCAACTACCCCGACCGCCGCTCCGCCGCGCTGCCGGCGCTCGCCGCGGCGCAGCGCGTGCACGGCTGGTGCTCGCCCGAGGCGATCGAGCAGGTCGCCTGCGTGATGCGCGTCACCCCGGCCTACCTGGAGTCCGTCGCGAGCTTCTACGACATGCTCGAGACCGAGCCCGTGGGGCGTCACAGCGTCTACGTCTGCACGAACATCTCGTGCTCGCTGCGCGGCGCCGACGCGCTGCTCGCGGCGGTCGCAGGCCGCGGCCGCCGACGACGCGGAGATCAACGTGCGCGCCTTCGAGTGCCTCGGCGCGTGCGACATCGCGCCGATGGCCTCGGTCGACGGCGTCTACGTGGGACCGCTCTGCGCCAGCGGACGTCCCGGCGCTGCTCGAGGACATCCGCGCCGAGCGGCCCGTGCTGCCCGAGCGCCAGCTCGCGCGCCGGCTGGTCGCCGACCCGCACGCCAACTCGCGCGAGTTCCCCGAGCACCCCGCCGAGCCGCGCCCCGCGCGGCGCCGCCAACCTCGAGCTGCCCACGCAGTCCCCGCAGACCGCGATCGGCGAGATGAGCGGCGAACGCCGCGGCCCGACGGCGGCGCACGAGCAGCGCCCCGAGCACGAGGAGGAGGACGAGTCCTGATGGCCGCCCCCGCGCCCACCAAGCTGCTGTTCGCCGACATCGACGAGCCCGGGCTCTGCACGCGCGAGGTCTACGAGCGCCGCGGCGGCTACGAGTCGCTGCGCAAAGCGCTCGCGATGGATCCCGAGGAGGTGCTCGCGAAGCTCGAAGCCTCCGGGCCTGCGCGGCCGCGGCGGCGCGGGCTTCGCGATGGGCAAGAAGGTCTCGTTCCTGCCGAAGGGCTCGATGGACAAGTACCTCGTCTGCAACGCCGACGAGTCCGAGCCGGGCACGTTCAAGGACCGCGAACTGATGCAGAAGTCCCCGCACATGCTGATCGAGGGGATCGTGATCGCCTCCTACGCGGCGGGCGCCAACCGCTCCTTCATCTACATCCGCGGCGAGTACGTGCTGCAGGCCGACGCGCTCGACGCGGCGCTCGCCGAAGCGCGCGAGGCCGGCTACGTCGGCGAGGACATCCTCGGCTCGGGCCACTCGCTCTCGCTCGTCGTGCACCGCGGCGCGGGCGCCTACATCTGCGGCGAGGAGACCGGCCTGCTCGACTCGCTCGAAGGCAAGCGCGGCAACCCGCGCCTGAAGCCGCCCTTCCCGGCCAACCAGGGCCTCTACCAGGGCCCGACGCTGATCAACAACGTCGAGACGCTCTCGACCGTGCCGACGATCATGCGCATGGGCGGCGAGGAGTACGCGAAGCTCGGCGTGCGAGACCTCGACGGGCACGAAGCTCGTCTCGGTCTCCGGCCACGTCCAGCGGCCCGGCAACTACGAGATCGAGCTGGGCATCCCCTCGCGCGAGATCATCTACGGGCTCGCCGGCGGGCCCGCCGGACGGGCCGCGCGGTCAAGTGCTGGTTCCCGGGCGGCTCCTCCTCGCCGGTGCTGACGGCCGAGGACCTCGACCTCCCCTACGACTTCGACTCGCTCGCGCAAAGCCGGCTCGATGCTCGGCTCGGGCGCGATCATCGTCGTCGACGACACGACGCCGATCCTCGACGTCGCGATGAAGACGGCGAAGTTCTACCGCCACGAGTCCTGCGGCAAGTGCACGCCCTGCCGCGAGGGCACGAACTGGACGGTGAAGATGCTCGAGCGGATCGACACCGGCGAGGCGACGCCGATGGACCTCGAGATCATGGCCTCCGTCCAGGAGCACATCATCGGCAACTGCCTGTGCGTGCTCGGCGACGCGATGGCGATGCCGATCGGCTCGATGATCGCGAAGTTCCGCGACGAGTTCGAAGCGCACATCGAGCGCGCGCGGCTCGCAGCGCGGGCTCGGCTGACGCGGCGGCCTCGCAGGGCGCGCTCGCCGCGCAGGGCGCGCTCGACGAGCGATCCCGAGCCTGCTGCTCGCCGCGAAGGGCGCCGGCGACCAGGCGCCCGGCGAGCACGCCGGCGAACCCGGCACACAGAGCGGAGGCGCTAGCCGATGCCGCGCCCCAAGCCGAGCACGATCACCTTCACGATCGACGGCCGTCGAGGTGCAGGCGCCGGAGAACACGATGCTCGTCGACGCCGCCAAGCTCGGCGACGTCGAGATCCCGGTCTTCTGCTACGAGCCGAAGCTCGGCAACCCGGTCGGCGCCTGCCGCATGTGCCTGGTCGAAATCGAGGGCATCCCGAAGCTGCAGACGGGCTGCTCGACGCCGGTCAAGGACGGCATGGTCGTCTACACCCAGACCGAGCGCGTGAAGACCGCGCAGCAGTCGGTCGTCGAGTTCCTGCTGATCAACCACCCGCTCGACTGCCCCGTCTGCGACAAGGGCGGCGAGTGCCCGCTGCAGGACATCACCTTCGGCTGGGGCGGCGGCATCTCGCGCTTCATCGAGCCCAAGCGCCACTTCGTCAAGCCGCTCGAGCTCTCGCCGCTGATCGCGATCGACCGCGAGCGCTGCATCCTCTGCTACCGCTGCGTGCGCTTCTCCCAGGAGGTCTCCGAGGACTACCAGCTCGTGCTGCTCGAGCGCGGCGCGCACTCCTACGTCTCGACCTTCGACGGCCACCCCTACGTGGCGCCCTTCAGCGGCAACATCGTCGAGCTCTGCCCCGTCGGCGCGCTCACCTCGCGCCCCTACCGCTTCCGCGCGCGCCCCTGGGACATCGAGGGCGCCGGCTCGGTCTGCACGCTCTGCCCCGCGCAGTGCAACGTCACGGTGACCGTCCGCGACGAGCGCGCGCTGCGCGTCCTCGCGCGCGAGAACGACGAGGTCGACGACGGCTGGCTCTGCGACAAGGGCCGCTTCGCCTACCAGTCCTTCCACGTCGACGAGCGCATCACCGAGCCGCTGCTGCGCGACGGCGGCGAGCTGCGCCCCGTCTCCTGGGAGCGCGCGCTCGACCGAGGCCGCCGCCGGCCTCGCGCGCGCCGGCGCGCGACGACGGGCGCGATCGCCGGCGGCCAGGCGACCAGCGAGGAGGGCCTCCTGCTCTCGCGGCTGATGCGCGAGGCGCTCGGCTCGCCGCACCTCGACTCGCGCCGCGGCGGGCGACTCGCCGCTCGAGCTGCACCGCGCGCTCGGCGAGCCCGCGCTGCAGGCGCGCGTCAGCGACCTCGAGTTCGCCCACGCGGTGCTCGTGCTCGACGCCGACCCCGTCAACGACGCGCCGATCCTCGACCTGCGCCTGCGCAAGGGCGTGCGCCGCCACGGCCTGCAGCTCGCCGTCGCGATGCCCGCGACGAGCTCGCTCGACGCCGAGCGCGGAGCTCTCGCTCCGCTTCGCCCCGGGCGGCGGGCGCCGTTCGCCGCCGCGCTCGCCGCCGCGCTCGCGCGGCGAGCGGCGAGCTCGATGCGCCTCGCGGCGACGCGGGCAGCGAGCCGATGAGCTGCGCACGCTCGCCGAGCTGCTGCGCGGCCCCGCCGCCGAGGGCGAGTCGGAGCGCCGCGCGAGGTCGTCGTCCTCTGCGGCGAGCGCGCTCACCTCCGGCCCCGACGGCGCGGCCGCCGCCACGGCGCTGCTGCAGATCGCCGCCGCCTGGGCATCGGCGGACCGTCGAGGGCGCGGGACTGCTCGAGATCCCCGACGCGTCCAACGGCCGCGGCCTGCGCGAGGCCGGCGTGCTGCCGAACGCCGGGCCCGGCCTGGCCGAGCCCTCGCTCGCGCGGCGGGCGCGACGCGCACGCGATCGCCGAGGGCCTCGCCGGCGGGCGAGCTGCACGCGATCTACCTGCTCAGGCTCGGACCCGCTGCGCGACCTGCCCGACGCCGAGCTCTGGCGCGGCGCGCTCGCGGGCGCCTCGACCGTGATCGCGCACGCGCGTCCTTCATGACGGAGACGATCGCCGAGCACGCCGACGTGGTCTTCCCCGCCGAGGCCTACGCCGAGAAGGAAGGGACGATCGTGCACCCCGACGGCCGCCTGCAGCGGCTGCGCCCGGCGATCGCCCGCTCGGGCGAGATCCGCGCCGGCTGGCAGGTGATCTCCGAGCTCGCGCTGCGCCTCGGGCTCGACCTCGACGTGCTCAGCGGCGCGATGGCCTCGCAGCCAGCTGTTCGAGGCCGTGCCCTTCTACGCCGGCCTCACGCTCGAGGAGATCGGCGGGCGCGGCGTCGCGCTGGCAGGAGCGCGACGGCGGCGTCGCGCCTCCCCGCGGGCGCGACCGTCGGCGCAGGCCGCGCCGGAGCTCGCGACACGCCCCGCGCCGGCTCAGGCGAAGCCGAGCTCGCCGGCTTCCGCTCGGTCTGGGACGCGCCCGAGGTCGAGCACTCGCCGGCGCTCGAGTTCCTGCACTCCGGCGGCGTGCCGCAGCGAGAGCTGGTGCGCGGATGATCGCCATCGTCGGCTACTTCGAGCCCTGGTGGATCCAGATCATCAAGGCGATCGTGATCTTCGCCGTGGGCCTGCAGCTCGTGCCGATCGTGCTGCTCGCCGAGCGCAAGCTGCTCGGCCGCTTCCAGGGCCGCTACGGGCCGAACCGCGTCGGCCCCTACGGCGCGCTGCAGCCGCTCGCCGACATCCTCAAGCTGCTCACCAAGGAGCAGTTCCGCCCGACGACCTCGATCGGGTTCCTGTTCGCGCTCGCGCCGCTGATCTCGATCCTGACGGCGGTCGCGGCGTTCGCGATCATCCCCTTCGGCAACACCCAGGACATCTTCGGCACGAAAGTCGGCCTCTACGGGATCGACGTCTCGATCGGCCCGCTCTACGTCTTCGCCTTCGGCGGCGATCGCCTTCTACGGGATCATGCTCGGCGGCTGGTCCTCGGGCTCGAAGTACTCGTTCCTCGGCGCGATGCGCGGCGCCGCGCAGCTGATCTCCTACGAGGTCTCCCAGGGCCTCGCGCTCGTCGGCGTGATCATCACCGCGCAGACGCTCTCGCTGACGGGCATCGTCACCGCGCAGAAAGGCATGTGGTACTTCATCCCCCAGTTCTTCGGCTTCCTGATCTTCCTGGTCGCGGGCTTCGCCGAGACCAACCGCGCGCCCTTCGACCTGACCGAGGCCGACGCCGAGCTCGTCGGCGGCTACAACACCGAGTACGGCGGCGGGCGCTTCGCCTCCTACTACTTCGCCGAGTACCTCAACGTGCTCGTCGTCTCGGGGATCGTCACGACGGTCTTCCTCGGCGGCTGGCTGCTGCCCTTCGGCATCCACCCGCCGGGCTGGGTCGACCCGTTCGTCGTGCTCGCAAGATGTCGCTCGATCACCTTCCTGTTCATCTGGATCCGCGCCACGCTGCCGCGCCTGCGCTACGACCAGCTGATGAGCTTCGGCTGGAAGGTCCTGCTGCCGCTCGCGACCCTCAACACGCTCGTCACGGCGATCCTCGTGGTGGCGACCCACTGATGGCCGAGATCGACCCGCACGCGAGCGCCGACGCTGAACGTCACGGCTGGAGCCCCGGCGAGGACGTGATCGAGGTCCAGCGCACGCCCGCGCCGGGCGCCGCGCGCAGCGCCTGGCGCACGTTCGCGCGAGACCGCGCGCGGGCTGAAGACGACGTTCGGCGCGCTGTCGTCGAAGGCACCAGCACGATCCAGTACCCCGAGGAGAAGACGCCCGTCTACCCGCGCTTCCGCGGCCGCCACAAGCTGCACCGCTTCGAGGACACCGGCCTCGAGAAGTGCGTCGGCTGCTCGCTCTGCGCGGCGGCCTGCCCGGCGGACTGCATCCGCGTGGTCGCCGCCGAGAACACGCCCGAGAACCGCGTCTCCGCCGGCGAGCGCTACGCGGCCGTCTACGAGATCAACCTCGTCGCGCTGCATCTTCTGCGGCTACTGCGAGATCGCCTGTCCCGTTCGACGCGATCACGATGGGCCACGACTACGAGCTCTCCGACTACGACCGCACCGACCTGATCTTCACCAAGGAGATGCTGCTCGCCGAGCCGCTGGAGCGCACGCCGCTGAGGAACGAGGGCGAGTGAGCGCGGTCCTCTTCTTCATCGCCGCGATCGGCGCGATCACGGGCGCGGTCGGCGTCGTCGTGCTGCGCAACCCCTTCTACAGCGTGCTCGCGCTCGTCGGGCACCTCGTCTCGCTGGCGGTGCTCTTCCTGCTGCTGCGCGCGGAGTTCGTGGCCGCCGTGCAGGTCGTCGTCTACGCGGGCGCGGTGATGGTCCTCTACGTGTTCGTCGTCGCCTACGTCGGCGGTGAGGGCGACTCGATCGGCGAGCGCCTGCACGGCGCGGGCCGCGGCTCCGGCGCGCGCGCTGCGGCTCGGCGGCGCCGTGCTCGGCGGCGCGCTGCTCGTCGAGCTGCTGATCGCGCTGCTCGGCACGGGCCTCGAGGCGGTCGACGCGCTACGGCGCCGGCTACGCGCCCGGGCCCGCACGCCTACGGCACGCCCGCCTTCATCGGGAAACTGCTGCTCACGCGCTTCCTGCTCGCCTTCGAGGTCGCCTCCTTCCTGCTGCTGATCGCGGCCGTCGGCGCGGTCGTGCTCGCGCGCCGGCGCGGCGGGCTCGGCGAGGACGACGCCGAGCGCGACCGCATCACGCCGCTCGACCTGCTCCGCCCGCGGCGAGGTCACGGGGCACGATGGCCGAGGGCGTCGGGAGGACGGACCGGATGACGATCGGCTGGTACCTCGCCGTCTCCGCGATCGTCTTCTCGCTCGGCGCGCGTCGGCGTGATGACGCGGCGCAACCCGCTCGTGATGCTGCTCTGCCTGGAGCTGATGCTCAACGGCGCGAACCTCGCGCTGGTCGCCTTCTCGCGCATGTGGGGCAACGGCGACGGGCAGATCCTCGCGCTCGTCGTGATGACCGTGGCCGCCTGCGAGGTCTGCATCGGGCTCGGCATGATCGTCGCGATCTACCGCCGCCGACTGCCGATCGACGTCGACGAGCTGAGGGAGCTGCAGGGCTGATGAGCACCACGACCTGGGGCTGGCTCGTGCTCGCGTTCCCGCTGCGGGGACGCTGATCAGCGCGCTTCGGCTACAAGCGCCTGCCCGGGCGCTCCGCGGGCTGGCTCGGCACGGGCGCGATCTTCCTCGCGTTCCTCGCCGCGATCGGCTGCCTGATCTCGCTGCAGGGCCACTCGCCCGAGCACCGCCAGCTCGTCTCCTCGCTGTGGAACTACGCCAAGACGGCGGGCATCGACGCGGAGCTGTCGATCCTCGTCGACCCGCTGTCGGTCTTCATGATCCTCGTCGTCACGGGCGACCTCGACGCTGATCCACCTCTACTCGATCTCCTACATGGAGGGCGACGAGGGCTTCTGCCGCTACTTCTCCTACCTCAACTTCTTCGTCTTCTCGATGCTGCTGCTCGTGCTCGCGGGCAACTTCCTGCTGCTGATCGTGGGCTGGGCGTTCGTCGGCGCCGCCTCCTACCTGCTGATCTCCTTCTGGTACCGGCGCACGACCGCGACGAAGGCGGGGATCAAGGCCTTCGTGATCAACGTCGTCGGCGACGTGGGCCTCGTGCTCGGGACCTACTTCATCTTCAAGCACACGGGCACGCTCGACCTGCTGCAAGACCTTCCACGCGGCGGGCCAGGGGCGCGTTCGGCCACGGCTCGACGGGCGACGGCGACCTCGTCGCGGGCTGCATCCTGCTGCTCGTCGGCGCCTTCGCGAAGTCCGCGCAGATCCCGCTGCACACCTGGCTGCCCGACGCGATGGAGGGCCCCACGCCGGTCAGCTCGCTGATCCACGCGGCGACGATGGTGACGGCGGGCGTGTACCTGATCGCGCGCATGCACCCGCTGTTCGAACTCGCGCCCGCCGCGCAGGACGTGGGCGCGATCATCGGCGCGCTGACGCTGCTGATCGCGGGCACGATCGGCCTCGCGCAGACCGACATCAAGCGCGTGATCGCCTACTCGACGATGTCCCAGATCGGCTACATGATCATGGGCGTCTCGATCGGCGCCTACGCGGCGGGCCTCTTCCACCTGATGACGCACGCGTTCTTCAAGGCGCTGCTGTTCATGGCCGCGGGCTCGATCATCGGCGCGATGGGCGGAGAGCAGTCGCTGCAGAAGATGGGCGGCTTCAAAAAGGCGCTGCCGTTCACCTACGCCTGCTTCGTGATCGGCGGGCTCGCGCTCTCCGGCATCCCCCCCTTCTCGGGCTTCTTCTCCAAGGACGAGATCCTGCTCGTGACGGGTGAGCGCGGCGGCTGGCACTGGGCGCTCTACGTCGTCGGCTACATCGGCGCGGTGCTCACCGCGGTCTACACCTTCCGGATGATCTTCCGCGCCTTCCACGGCGAGCCCGTGCCGGAGGCACGCGAGCTCGAAGAAGGCCACCTGCACCACGCCGAGCACCCCACCAACCCGGCCACCGGAGAGGTGGAGGACACCGCGGTGGGCTTCCCCGGACCGCACCACACCACCGCGGAGCGCGCGCTCCCGATGCGGATCGCGATGTCGGTCCTCGCGCTCGGCGCGATCGGGGCCGGACTGCTCCAGATCCCGAAGGTGGACTTCGTGATCGACGACTTCCTGCGCCCCACCTTCTCAGGCTCCTCGCTGTACGAACCCCACACCAAAGACGGCCTGCTCGCCTTCGGGCTCGCACTCGGCACGGTGCTGGGGCTGGCGGGGATCGCGCTCGCCTACCGCTTCTGGGTCGCGCGCCCGGGCAGCGCGGACGCGGTGCGCACGCGCTTCAAGCCGCTCTATGAGCTGTTCGTGAACAAGTGGTACTTCGACGAGCTGATCGACGCGCTCGTAGTCAAACCCTTCGCCGCGGCGGGCGCGTTCGCACGCGACGTCTTCGAGCGGCGCGTGATCGACGAGACGCTGATCGGCGGCACGACGGGCGTCGTGCGTGCGGGCTCCGCGGCGGTGCGCGCGGTGCAGAGCGGCTTCGTCCGCTACTACGCCGCGCTGCTCGTCCTCGGCGTGGCGGGTGTGGGCTTCTACTTCCTCCTCCAGAGCTGATGCCGCCGCTTTCGATCATGCTCTGGCTGCCGGCCGCCTGCGGGCTGCTCGGCGCGCTGCTGCCGAGCGGCGCGGCGCGGGTCGCCACCCCCGCTACCGCCCCCGGCGGCGAGGTCCGCCGTCCGGCGAGTCCGGCCGGGCTGCTCGCGCTGCTCGGATCGCTCGCCGCCCTCGGCCTCGCGATCGCCTACATCGCGGACTACAGGAGCGGCCACGGGCTGCAGCACGTCACCGATGTGATGTGGATCCGCGCGCTCGGGATCCACTACAAGCTCGCCGTCACGGGGCTCAACGTGATCCTCGTCGGCATGGCCACGCTGCTCTTCGCCGCAGCGATCCTCGCGAGCAACGTGCGCGCGTCGGGCCCGCCGGAGCGGCCGCGTCTCTTCTACTTCCAGTTGCTGCTCGCCGAGTCCGCGGTGATGGGAGCGTTCCTCGCCCAGGACCTGATCCTCTTCGTGGCCTTCTTCGACCTGATGCTGATCCCCTTCTACTTCCTGATCGGGGGCTGGGGAAGGGACCCCGAGGGCTCGACGCGCGTGCGCGCGACCACGAAGCTCGTGATCTACACGCTGGTGGGCTCGCTGCTGATGCTTGCCGGAGCGATCGCCGCCGGGGTGTTGAGCGCGCAGCAGAACGGCGGGCACGTCGACTTCGCGTTCAGCGCGCTCACCCACATGCCGCTCGCGCTCGGCTCGCAGGAGTGGATCTTCCTGCTCTTCGCCGCCGCCTTCCTCGTGAAGATGCCCGCCTTCCCGCTGCACGGCTGGATGCCCGACGGCTATCGCGCGATGCCCGTCGAGGTGCTGATGGTCTTCTCGGGCGTGCTCTCGAAGGTGGGCGCCTACGGCTTCCTCGCGATCGTGCTGCCGCTCTTCCCCCGCGCCGCGGTGCACTTCCAGACGCTGATGCTGCTGATCGGCCTGGTCTCGATCATCTACGGCTCGCTGCAGGCCTTCAGCCAGACCGACGCGCGGCTGATCGCGGGTTACTCCTCGGTCGCCCAGCTCGGCTTCATCACGCTCGGGATCTTCGCGCTCAACGAGCAGGGCGCGCAGGGAGCGCTGCTGCAGATGGTCAACCACGGCCTCGTCGTCGCGCCGCTGCTCTTCATCGCCGGCCTGCTCGGCCAGCGCGCGGGCGGCTCGGAAGACATCCGCCGGATGGGCGGGATCGCGTTCCGCGCGCCGGTGCTCGCCTCGATCTTCCTGATCGTCGCGCTCGCCACGCTCGCGATCCCCGGATCGTCCAACTTCGTCGGCGAGTTCCTGATCCTGCTCGGCGTCTTCAAGGCGAAGCTCGCGATCGCGATCATCGCCTTCACCGGCGTGGTGCTCGCGAGTGTCTACGCGCTGCGGCTCTTCATCCGCGCGATGCACAACCGCGTCGGCTCGGGCGTCACCTCGCGTGAGATCACGCTCCGCGACGGGCTCGTGCTCGTACCGATCATCGCCGTGATCCTCTTCATGGCGCTCTACCCGCAGCTCGCGCTCAAGCGCAGCGAAGTCTCGGTGAAGGGCGCCGTGGCGCTCACGGCTGTTGACACGGGCCAGTCAAAAGAGCTGACGATATTCAGCGACCTCCGGCAGTCGCGGGGAGAAGTCCAGAACGGGCAGATCCTGGTGATCAAGTGACAACCCTCCTCGCCACCGCCCACCTCAAAGGCCCGCACGTCGACTTCGGCGGGCTCTCGCCGCTGATCGCACTGCTCGGCGGCGCGGCGCTCGTGCTGATGTTCGGGCTTCTCGGCTCGCGCTGGGTGCGCACGCAGCTCGTGCCCACGCTCACCCTCGGCGCGCTCGGCGCGGCGCTCGGCCTGACGATCTGGCAGTGGGGAGCGCAGAAGTCGATCGTCTCCGGGGCGCTTCGCATCGACCCGCTCTCGCTCACGCTGAACCTCGTTCTGCTCGCGGGCGCGATCTGCACGGTGCTGCTCGCCTGGCGCTCGCTCGCCGCGCACGAAGCGGCGCACGGAGAGTTCCACGCGCTGCTGCTCACCTCCGTGGCGGGGATGTCGCTGCTCGCCTCCGCGCAGAACACGGTCGCGCTGTTCGTGGGCCTCGAGCTCCTGTCGATCCCGCTCTACGTGCTCTGCGCGACCGAGATGCGCCGTGAGCACTCGCTGGAGTCGGGGCTGAAGTACCTGATCGTGGGCTCCGTGGGCTCGGCCACGCTGCTCTACGGCCTCGCGATGATCTACGGCGCGACGGGCACCACCGACTTCTCCGGGATCGCGGCGAAGCTCGCCGAAGGGGGCACCTCAACCGACGTGCTCACGCTCACCGGGATCGCGCTCTCGGTGGCGGGGCTCTGCTTCAAGGCCTCGATCGCGCCCTTCCACCAGTGGACCCCCGACGTCTACGAGGGCGCGCCCACACCCGTGACCGCGTTCATGGCGGTGACGACGAAGGTCGCCGCGCTCGGCGCCTTCCTGCGCTTCTTCGACGTCGCGCTGATCGGCGCCTCCACGAGCTGGGCGCCCGCGCTCGCGGCGCTCGCCACGATCACGATCCTTGTGGGCAACGTCGGCGCGCTCGGTCAGACCTCGCTGAAGCGGATGCTCGCCTACTCCTCCGTCGGGCAGGCGGGCTACATGCTCGCGGGGATCGTGGTGGCCTCGAAGCTCGGCGTGCAGGCGACCGTGCTCTACCTGATCGTCTACCTGATGATGAACATGGCCGCCTTCGCCACGATCGTCGCGCGCGAGCGCGAAACGGGGCTCGGCGACTCGATCGCGTCGATCACCGGGCTCGGCCGCGAGCGCCCCTGGCTGGCCTGGCCGATGACGCTCTCGATGCTGGGCCTCGCCGGCATCCCGGCGACGGCCGGGCTGATCGGGAAGTTCTATTTGATCGAGGCGGCCGTCGAAGGGGGCTACGCCTGGCTCGGCGTGGTGATCGTGGTGGGCTCGATGATCTCGCTCGGCTACTACCTCCCCGTGATCGCCGCGATGTGGATGCGCGATGCCCCCGCGCGCGGCGGGCTGCCCTCGGCGGGAGCAGGACCGGGAGCGCTGCCCGTGCTCGCGGGCGGGTCCTCGGAGCTCGACGAGGCTCACACGGCGAGCAGCAAGATCCAGCCCGAGGTCGCCTTCGTCGCGGTGATCGCCGGTGCGGCCACGCTGTTCTTCGGGATCGTCCCCCAGCCGCTATTCGAGCTCGTCCGGCACACGGGCTCGGCGCTCGGGCTGCTCTAGCCCGCAGCCCGGCGCTGCGGCGCGGGCCTAGAGCGCCTCGGAGCTCAGCCCGCGGAGAGCCGGCCGGACGCCTCGGCGGCCTGCTCTGCTTCGCCCAGCTGGCGCTCGACGAGGTCGAGCCCCGACTCCCAGAAGCCCGGGTCGGCGAGGTCGATGCCGACGATCTCGCCGAGCTCCTCAGGGCTCTTGGAGCCCCCCGCGGCGAGCATCTCCAGGTAGCGCGGCACGAGCTCCTCGCCGACCTGCTCGTAGCGCTCGTAGACCGAGAGCGCGAGCAGCTGACCGTAGGCGTAGGCGTAGACGTAACCCGGGCTGCCGATGAAATGGGGGATGTAGGACCACCAGCTGCGGTAGCCCTCCGTGACTTCGACGGAGTCCCCGAAGAGCTCGGACTGGCTCTCGGCCCACAGCTCGCCGAAGCGATCCACGGAGATCTCGCCGTGCTCGCGGCGGTTGGTGTGCACGAGCTCCTCGAAGCGGTTCATCGCGACCTGGCGAAAGACGGTCGCGATCGTGTCCTCGAGGTTCTCCGCGAGCAGTGCGAGCCGCGAGGCGGGCGAGCTGTCCTGCTCGAGCAGTTTCCCGAACACGATCGTCTCGCCGAACACCGAAGCCGTCTCGGCAAGCGTGAGCGGCGTGTGCTGCTGGAAGATCCCCTGGCGCGCGGCGAGCGCGAAGTGCACGCCGTGGCCGAGCTCGTGCGCGAGCGTGAGCACGTCCCGGCGCTTGGAGGTGTAGTTGAGCAGCACATATGGGAACTCCGAGGGGACCGTCCCCGCGCAGAACGCGCCGCCACGCTTGGCGGGCCGTACGGGCGCGTCGATCCGTTGCTCGTCGAAGAACCGTTTCGCGAGCGCACCGAGCTCGGGTGAGAAGCTCGAGTAGCAGTCCAGCACGATCTCGCGCGCCTGCGCGTAGGGGAAGGCGACGTCGTCCTCGCTCACCGATGCCATGCGGTCGTAGTCCGCGAGACGGTCCAGACCGAGCAGCCGGGCCTTCAGGCGGTACCAGCGACGCGGGATCTCATAGCGCCTCCGCACCGCCTCGATCAGCGCCTGGACCGACTCGTCCCCGGCCTCGTTGGCGAGGTTGCGCGCGGCGAGCCAGTGCGGGTATCCGCGCAGGCGGTCTTCGGTCGCCTTGTCGGCGAGCAGCGTGTTGAAGAGGAAGCCGCGGGTGCGCAGGCCGGGGGCGAGCGCGAGCGTGACCGCCTCGGCGCTCGTGCGCCGAACCTCGCGGTCGGAGTCCTGCAGGCGGCTGAGCGCCACGTCGAGCGGCAGCCGCTGCGGCTCATCCCGATCGCCGGCCGCGGGCAGCTCGACCTCGATCACCGAGGTGAGCTCCTCGAACAGGCGGGTCCAGGCGCCGGCGCCTGTGAGCGACTTCTCCGTGACGATCCGCTCCTCGGGCTCTGAGAGCAGGTGCTCGCGGTAGCGGCGCACGTTGCGCAGGTGGTGACGGCAGAAGTCCAGTCCCTCCGCGGCGAGCAGCTCATCGGCGCGCTCGTCGTCGATCGCGGCCCACTCGAGCTCGAAGAAGAGCAGCAGCGTCTGGATCGCGGTCTCCTGCTCCTGCACCCACTGCATCAGCGCGCCCGTCGCCGGATCGGCGGTGTCGGTGGAGAAGCGCAGCGCGGCGTAGTAGCCCGCGCGACCGACGAGCTCCTGGATCGCGGCGAGCTCGCCCATCGCCGTGGCGAGCCCATCGCCGTCGAGCTGCGAGAGCTTGCCCGCGTGTGTCGCCGCGAAGGCCTTGGCGCGCTCGAGTGCCTCCGCCATGCGACGCTCGACGCCCTCCCTGCCCTCCCCCGCGACCAGCGGCTCGAGATCCCAGGAGGCTGCCTGCAGGTCCTCGTCGGTCTCGGTGGGGGCCGCCATCGCGGCCAGCTTAGCTACTCGCCCGTGATCGCCCGCAGCATGTCCAACCGCGCCGCGCGGCGTGCTGGGATCGCGGCGGCGACGACGCCGATCAGCGCAGCGGCGATCAGCAGCACGATCAGGGTCCCGACCGGCCAGGCCTGGACGTAGCCTCCGCCCGAGAGCGGGATCGAGGCCAGGAGCGCTCCGGCGATCCCGAGCACGAGCCCGAACACGCCCCCGATCAGGGCTGTGATCACCGACTCGTAGCGGATCATCTGGCGTATCTGGCGACGGCTCGTGCCGATCGCGCGCATCATCCCGAGCTCGCGGGAGCGCTCGTAGATCGAGAGGATCAACGTGTTGACGATCCCGAACAGGGAGACGATCACCGAGAGCGCGAGCAGCACGTAGATCAGCGTGAGCAGGTTGTTGATCTGCCCCGCGAGATCCTGCTTGAACTGGGCGGCCGTTCGCGAGCGGACCTGTGGGTAGCTCGCCGCGAGCACCTTGTCCACGGCGGGCTGGACCTGCGCATCGCTCGCGCCGGGCGCGTAGACCACGAAGTCGACGCCGTCTTCGCGCTGCCCGAACGCGCTGAGCGCGAGCTGTCGTTCGATCGTGATCCCGCCCAGCAGTTCGGCGTTTTCCTTGATCACCGCGGTCGTGGTCAGCGTGACGTGCGCGCCGGTCGGCGTGAGCAGCGTGAAGGTGCGCCCCGGTTTGAGGTGGTGGTGGCCTTTGGCGAACTTTTCGGTCACGATCGCCTCGTTGCCGCTGAGGTTCGCGAGCGCGTCGGAGGGGCCTTCCTTGTATTCGAGCTTGTATGCCTTGCCGAAGGAGGAGGGTTCGACCGCGGTCACAGCTTCGTTGTGGGTGGTCCCGCTCGGGCGCCCGAGCGAGAAGGCCACAGCGGTCACTTCCTTTACGCCCGGCACCCCGCGCACCGCCGCGGCGACGCCCGGCGGGATCCCCTGTTCGGATCCGCTCTGCGAGTTCTCGACGATCAGGTTGCCCGCGAACGATCGGTCGACCGCGTGGTTGATCGTCGCCTTGAAGCTCGCCGCGAGCACGGCGACGAACGCGACCAGCCCGAGCCCGACCGTCAGCGCCGCCGCCGTGACGAGCGTTCGGCCGGGCTGACGGATCGAGTTCTCCTCGGCCAGGCGCCCCGTCACCCCGCGCCACCGCACGAGCGAGCCGATCGCGTGGCCCATCGCGGGCACGATCCGGTAGCGGCGCTGTGGACGCTCTTCGCCGCGGCGCAACCGCACCGTCAGGCGTATGCCGCGCGCCACCCACACGACGATCAGCACGATGCCGATTCCCGCCGCGCCGACCGCGATCAGCGCGAGCAGCACGACCAGGCCCGCGACGAAGCGGATCACGAGCCGTTTGCGGGTGGGCAGTGGGCGCGGCGGGATCTGCACGCCCTCGCGCATCGCCGCGAGCGGTGGGACGCGGGTGGCGCGCAGCGCGGGCGCGAGGCCCGCGAGCACGGTGACGAGAATGCCCACCAGCAGCGAGACGACGATCGTGCGCGTCTCGAGCACCGTTCCGGAGTCGGGGAGGGTCGCACCGAAGGCTTTGAAGAGCGCGTCCAGGCCCGGCGCGACGGCGATCCCGGCGAGCAGCCCGAGGACCGCACCGATCACCCCGAGCAGCAGCCCTTCGTAGACCACCGAGCGCAGGATCTGCGCGCGCGATGCGCCGAGCGTGCGCAGCAGCGCGAGTTCGCGGACGCGCTGGGCGACGGTGATCGAGAAGGTGTTGAAGATGATGAACGCCCCGACCACGAGCGCGACGTAGGCGAAGATCAGCAGGAAGGTGCGCAGCCCGCCGAGGTTGTTTTCGAGGTTGCTCGTGTCCTGTTTGGCCTGTTCGGAACCCGTCCTCACCTGGACCGTCTGCGGTAGCTCCGCACGGATCCGGTCGCGGAGCTGGCCCGGGGTGACCCCGGGGCTAGCCGCGACGTCGATCTGGTCGAAGTGGCCGGGGTTGCCCAGCAGCCGCTGCGCCTCGGCCGGGAGCAGCGTCGCGATCCCGGCGCCGCCGAAGGATTCGCCGCCGCCGAACTTGAGGATCCCCACGATCGTGTAGCGCCCGGTCGCCGCGGTCCCCGCGACGATCATCTGCTCGCCGAGATGGAGACCGGAGCGTTTCGCGGTCGCCTCGTCGATCGCGACCTGTGAGGCGTTCAACGGGAAGCTCCCCTGGACGGGCGTGAGCGACTCGAAGCGCGAGGGCACGATCGAGTTGATGAAGGCCGGCGCGAAGCCGCTCGTGAGCCGTTTGCGGTGCGTGTCGAGGAACGTTCCGCGTGTGAAGATCGAGCCCGCCGCTTCGGCCACGCCGCTCGTCGCTTTGACCTTCTCCACCATCGCCTGCGTCACGGGCGAGTTTTCCGACTGGATTTCGCGGCCCAGCGTTTCGGCGGGCGTGATCACCACGTCGTGCCCCTTGCTCGCGGTCTGGAAGATCTTCGCGAACGAGTGGTTGATCGTGTCCGTGAGGATGTAGGTCCCGGCCATCAACGCGACGCCGAGCACGATCGCTATCGCCGTCAGCGCGACCCGCAGCTTGCGCTGCATGAAGCCGCGCAACACGAGCTCGAACATCAGCCCAGGGCCTTCATCAGGTCGAGCGTCTGCTCGGTGCTGACCGCCTCCCCGTCGTGGACGATGCGCCCGTCGGCGAGCACCACGAGGCGATCGGCGAACGACGCCGCGTGCGCATCGTGGGTGACCATCACCACGGTCTGCTCGAACTCGTCGACGGCCCCTCGCAGCAGCCGCAGCACCTCATCGGTCGCCTTCGAGTCGAGGTTCCCCGAGGGCTCGTCGGCGAAGACCACGCTCGGGCGCGAGACGAGCGCGCGCGCGACCGCCACACGCTGCTGCTGCCCCCCCGAGAGCTCCGCGGGCCGGTGGGTGAGGCGGTCGGCGATCCCGACCGTGCTCACGAGCGTGTCGAACCAGGAGCGGTCGACCTGCCGCCCCGCGATCGAGAGCGGAAGCAGGATGTTCTCTTCGGCGTTGAGCACAGGCAGCAGGTTGAAGGTCTGGAAGATGAAGCCGATCCGGTCGCGTCGCAGCTGGGTCAGCTCGCGGTCGCCGAGCGCCGTGATCTCGACGCCGTCGATCCAGACGCTTCCCGAGGTCGGCTTGTCCAGGCCGGCGAGCGTGTGCATCAACGTCGACTTGCCCGACCCGGACGGGCCCATGATCGCCGCGAAGCGACGCCCCGGGAAGGACACGGTGACGTCTGCGAGCGCGTCCACCGCCGCCTCCCCTTCACCGTATCGACGGCTCACCTCGCGCGCGCTCACGAGCTCGGCGCCGCTGTTCTCGTAGTCCGTCGGGTTGGCCACCTGGGTCGAGATTACAGCCCCCTCCGCCGGACGCCGGTCCGCTTCGCTCATGCCCCTTTCCGCCTCACTTCCCGTATTTCGCGGGTAACGGCTGTCTTGTGACAGGGACCTCGCCGATCCGCCCGTGCTCGCACGCGCTCATGCGTCCATCGTCCTCGTCCGCCATGCGCCGAGCGCACCGAAGACGGCGAGCCAGACGATCATCACGATCAGCGCCGTCGAAGGACTCATCTGCACTCGGCCACCGCGGTCGCCGAGGCTGATCGGCGAGAAGTGGTCGATCGCTTCCCTCAACACGAGGTCGCGTGCGCTGCCCAGCGAGGAGATGTTGGTCAGGATCGGGCTCGCCACGAGCTGCCATCCGATCAGCGCGACGAGCGCGCCGGGCCGCGATGCGGTCAGCGAGGCGAAGGAGACCGCCACCGCGCAGATCACACCAGCGGAGAGCAGCGTGAAGCCCCAGCCTTCGATCAACGTGGCTGCATCGGGAGTGGAGGAGCCGCCGGCCAGGGCGAGCGTGCCGATCACGACGAGCGCGTAGGCGACCGAGGCGACGAGCCAGCTCAACGCGATCGCGGCGGGTACGCGGGAGAGGAACAGGGCGATCCTCGAGCGGCCCGTCACGACGAGATCGCGGAACACCCCGGAGGAAGCGTCGCCCGCGCCCGCGTCCGCGCCGATCAGGATCGCGGCGAGCGGGCCGAAGAAGACGGCGACGATGCGCAGCGCGTCCTGATAGCCGTTGACGCCTCCGGCGGGCGGGTGTTCGGCGGGGCTCGAGGAGTGCTGCGCGGCGGAGACGATGAAGTAGATCAGCAGCGGGACGATCGCGAGCAGCAGCGACCACGCCACGGTGGAACGTCGACGGCGCAGCTTCAGGAAGTCCGCGCCGACCATCTGCACGGCGACCGCGGCGCTCATGCCTGCACCTCCTCTGCGGCCGGCTCGCCTTCGAGCCGGGTCGTGATCTCCAGGAAGCGCTGCTCGAGACTGTGGCGCACCGGCTCCAGGCGCATCACGCCGATGCCCGCGGCGACCAGCGCGGCGTTCACGCGCGCGGCGCTCACGCCGGGGTCCGCCTGTGCGGAGAGCACCGCGCGCAGGCCCTCGTCGGAGCGGCGCACGGCGGAGATCAGCTCGCTCCCGTCGAGCAGCTGGATCGCACGATCCGGGTCGTCCACACCGAGGATCAGCTCGCCGCTGGCCCCGCCCGAGGCGAGCTCCGCGACAGCGCCCTGGGTGATGACCTTGCCGCGATCGACGATCGCCGCCGCGTCGCAGGTCTTTTCGACCTCGTCGAGCAGATGCGAGGAGATGAAGACGGTGCGGCCCTCCTGCTCGACCATCGAGCGGATCATCTGCCGGAACTCCTGGATACCCCCCGGGTCGAGGCCGTTGGTGGGCTCGTCGAGCATCAGCAGAAGCGGGTCCGCGAGCAGGCAGCGCGCGACTCCGAGGCGCTGGCGCATCCCCATCGAGTACTTCGAGACGCGGTCGTCCCCGCGCGCGGTGAGGCCGACCCGCGCCAGCGCCGGCTCGATCCGCGAACGGACCTCCGGGCCGCGGGCGGCCGCCACCACGCGCAGGTTCTCCCGGCCTGAGAGATGCATGTGGAAGCGCGGCTCCTCGACGATCGCGCCGACCCTCGCAAGCGCCTCCACGCGGCGCTCGGGCACGGGCATGCCGAGCATCGACATCGTGCCCGCGCTCGCCTGGGTGAGTCCGAGCAGGGTGCGGATCATCGTTGTCTTGCCCGCTCCGTTCGGCCCGAGGAAGCCGAAGGCGCAGCCGCGCGGCACGCGCAGGTCGACGCCGTCGATCGCGGCACGCGCACCGAAACGCTTGGTGAGGCCACGGGTCTCGATCGCGGTCGCCTCGGGGGCGGGCTCTGGCGGGGCGCTCTGCAGCGGGAGGGTCTCGCCGCGGGGGAGCAGCGGGTCGGCTTCGGGGGGCATCGCACTCCTTCTGAATCGGGGGGTCCCATCACTCTGGCCATCGGTGCGACCCCGCGCAATCGGGAATTGCCCCTAGTGGCCTATAGTACGTGCTACGTTATATCGTATTACGTAGTATGACGCTCCGCGTAGACCACGCGGTGTGGGCTCAGTCGAAGCTCACGAGCTGTCGCTGGACCGCCCAACGGCTGAGCTCGTGACGGCTCGAGAGCTGGAGCTTGCGGAGCACGGCGGAGACATGCGCCTCGACGGTCTTCACCGAGATGCCTAGGGTCTGGGCGATCTCCTTGTACATGTAGCCGCGCGCGATGTGACGCAGGACCTCGCGCTCACGCGGGGTGAGCTGGTCGAGCTCGTGATCCCCGCCCGGGACGGGAGCGGGAGGCTCGGAGCCCTCGGCGAAGGCGTCGAGCACGAAGCCGGCGAGCCGCGGGGAGAAGACCGCATCGCCCTCGGCAACGCGCGCGACCGCGTCGGCGAGCTCGGTGCCCGAGATCGTCTTCGTGACGTAGCCGCGCGCGCCCGCACGGATCACGGCGATCACGTCCTCCGCCGCATCGGAGACGGAGAGGGCGAGGAAGCGCGGGGCCCCCGCGCCGCCCTCGCAGCAGCGTCGGATCACCTCCGCTCCGCCGCCGTCGGGCATGTGCACGTCGAGCAGGACCACGTCCGGTTTGGTCGCGGCGATCAGCTCGACGGCCTCCTCGACCGTTCCGGCGTCGCCGAGCACCTCGACGCGCTCGCCGAGCTCGGCGCGCACGCCCGCCCGGAAGAGGCGGTGGTCGTCGACGATCACGACGCGCGCCCTCACGGGTTGCGTCCCATCTGCAGCTCGACCTCGGTCCCCTCGCCGGGACGGCTGCGCACGCTCGCGAGGCCGCGATGTCGTTCCATGCGCCCGACGATCGAGTCGCGCAGCCCCCGGCGGTCCTCGGGGACGGCCTGGGTGTCGAAGCCCACACCGCGGTCGCGCACGAACACCTCCACGCGTCCCGGTTGGACCTCGGCGTAGAGGTCGATCCGCTCCGCGCCCGCGAACTTCGCCGCGTTCGTCATCGCCTCGCGCGCGGCGAGCACGAGCGCTTCGAGCGGTCCGTCGAGCGGTCCGTCGCCGACGCTCACGAGCTCGATCGGGACCCCGTGGAGCTCCTCGATCTCCGCCGCCGCGCGCTGCAGCGCCCCGGCGACCGTGTCCGTGCGGGGGGCGGCGGGGCCCTGCAGCAGCCAGCTGCGCAGCTCGCGCTCCTGGCGGCGCGCGAGCCCGGCGACCTCGCGTGGATCCTCGGAGCGCTTCTGAATCAGGGCGAGCGTCTGCAGCACGGAGTCGTGCAGGTGCGCGGCGACCTCGGCGCGCTCCTGCTCGCGGATGCGCGCGGCACGTTCGTAGGAGAGGCTCCCCCAGAGGCGCAGCACCCAGGGCACGACGAGCGCGCCGATCACCACGCCGACGAGCGCGACGGCACCGATCGCCTTGCCGAGGCTGCGCATCACGGCGAAGTGATGCAGCAGCGCGGCGGATGAGAAGGTGACCATCAGCACGCCGAGCACCACGCGCAGACCGTCGACGCGCGAGCTGCGGCGCAGCGCGAGGCGCAGCGCGCCGAGACGCCCCGCGGCGTCCTCCGCGCCAGGCTCGCCGTGGGGTTCGGCGGCGGGCGCGCGCCAGACGAGGGCGAGGCCGCAGATCCCGATCACCGTGGGCCAGAGGATCGACTGCGCGAGCCCGAGGCCGACGTAGCGCATCACATACACCAGCGAGAGCGCGCCGAGCACGATCAGCGCGCCCTCGCGCCATGCGCCGGACCGCCGCGGCCGCCCCTGACTCTCCGGCGCGACCGGCATCACTGCCCAGGCGAGGCCGTAGGCGGCCACCCCCACCCCACCGAGGCCCGCGATCATCGCGGCGAGGATGCGGACAGTTTTGACGCTTACGTCGAGGCGCTTCGCGAGCCCGGCGCAGACGCCGCCGAGCATCCCCTCATCGGGGTGACGCCGCCAGGGCTCGTGCCCGCCCTTCGCGCGCTGTCCGAGCGCCGCTTGCGAGGACATGAGCAGATGATCGCACCGCGGGTGCGACGCGGCCTAAGGGATCACCCCTAGTGGTCAGTCCTCCTGGGCCTGCATCTCCTTGACCTTGCCCTCGAGCTGGGACATCACGTCGGGGTCGCGCAGCGTGGTCACATCGCCGAGCGCGCGTCCCTCGGCGATGTCGCGGAGCAGGCGGCGCATGATCTTGCCCGAGCGCGTCTTCGGCAGGTCGTCGGCCCAGATGATCCGCTTCGGGCGCGCGAACTTGCCGATCCGCTCGGCGACCGTGCCGCGGATCCCCTCGACCGTGCTCTCGCCGCCTTCGAGGTCGCCCTGCAGCGTGACGAAGGCGACGATCGCCTGGCCGGTGTCCTCGTCGTGCTGGCCGATCACGGCGGCCTCGGCGACGTCTGCGTGAGCGACGATCGCGGACTCGACCTCGGCCGTGGAGAGACGGTGACCGGAGACGTTGACCACGTCGTCGATGCGCCCGATCACCCAGAAGTAGCCGTCCTTGTCCTGGCGCGAGGCGTCGCCGACGAGATAGGTCTCCGGGCCGTACTTCTTGAAGTAGGTCTCGATGAAGCGCTCCTCCTCCTTGTAGAGCGTGCGCAGCATCGAGGGCCACGGGCGCGTGAGCACGAGCAGGCCCTGTCCCTCGGAGACGGGCTCTCCGGTCGTCTCGTCGCGAACCTCGGCGAACACGCCGGGGAAGGGCATCGTGGCCGAGCCCGGCTTCGTCTCGGTGATCCCGGGCAGCGGCGTGATCATGATCCCGCCGGTCTCGGTCTGCCACCAGGTGTCCACGATCGGGCAGCGTTCGCCCCCGATCACCTTGTGGTACCAGAGCCACGCCTTCGGGTTGATCGGCTCGCCGACCGAGCCGAGCAGGCGCAGCGAGGAGAGGTCGTGCTTCTCCGGCCACTCGGCGCCCCACTTGATGCAGGCGCGGATCGCGGTGGGCGCGCAGTACATGATCGTGACGCCGTAGCGCTCGACGTTGTCCCACCAGATCCCCTTGTCGGGGTAGTCGGGGGCTCCCTCCCACATCACCGAGGTCGCGCCGTTGCAGAGCGGCCCGTAGACGATGTAGGAGTGGCCCGTCACCCACCCCACATCGGCGGCGCACCAGTACACGTCGCTCTCGGGCTTCAGGTCGAAGACGTAGCGGTGCGTGGCCGAGACCCCGGTCAGGTAGCCGCCGGTGGTGTGCAGGATTCCCTTCGGCTTCGCGGTCGAGCCCGAGGTGTAGAGGATGAAGAGCGGGTGCTCCGCGTCGAGCGGCTCGGCCGGGCAGTCGGGGTCCGCGGCGGCGAGGATCTCGTCGTAGAAGACGTCGCGCCCCTCCTTCATCTCGCACTCCACGCCCTTCGAGCGCACGACGATGATCCGCTCGAGCGTGGCGAGATCGCCCATCACCTCATCGACGCGCTCCTTGACCGGCGCGGTCTTGCCCTTGCGCGCCGCGCCGTCGACGGTGACGAGCGCCTTCGCCTCGGAGAACTCCATGCGCTCGCGCACCGCCTCGGCGGAGAACCCTCCGAAGACGACGTTGTGCGGGGCTCCGATCCGCGCGCAGGCGAGCATCGCGACAACGACCTCGGGGATCATCGGCAGGTAGATCCCGACCACGTCGCCCTTCTGCACGCCCTGGTCCTTGAGCGCGTTGGCGAAGCGCTGGACCTCCGCGAGCAGCTCCGCGTAGGTGATCGCACGCTCATCGCCCTCCTCCCCGCGCCAGTGGAAGGCCACGCGATCGCCCCGCCCCGCCTCGACGTGCCGGTCCAGGCAGTTGTAGGAGACGTTCAACGTGCCACCCTCGAACCACTTGTAGAAGGGCGGGTCCGAGTCGTCGAGCACCTTCTCCCACGGTGAGAACCAGTGCAGCTCCTGCGCCTGCTCGGCCCACCAGCCCTGCGGGTCCTTCGCGGCCCGCTCGTAGACCTCCGGATCTTTCAGCAGCGCCTGCTCCCGGAACTCCGCCGGGGGCGGGAAGCGCTCCTGGTCGAGCAGCCCCGCGAGCTCGGCATCGAGACCGTCGCCGCCGTCTCCTCGATCGGTAGCTGAGCTCATGGCATTCACCCTACACGTCGATGTTGCCCGGCCGGCGGGCACCGACGTTGAGGGGTAGGACGGGCAACACGACCCGCGCGAAGGTCGAGTTCACGACCGCCGCGAACGAGGCGTACCAGGCCGCGGCGGCTGTGGCGAGACCGAGGTAACCGCCCCAGTGGAGGATCGTCTTGTCGCCGCCGTCGTTGCCGATCGCGAGCAGCACGAAGGTCACGGTGAGAAGCACGAACACGAGCAGCACCGCGCCGCTCGTGCGCAGCGCGGCGACGGTCATGTAGGCGGTGAAGATCGCCCACGCCCAGAGGAAGACGCCGACCGCGTGACCGGCGTTCCCGGTGATGTCCTTGGCGTAGAAGACGTTGAGCAGCCAGAAGGAGATCCAGAAGGCGCCGAACGAGGAGAACGCGACCGCGCCGAAGGTGTTCCCCGTGCGGAACTCCCACATGCCCGCGAGCAGCTGCACGATGCCCCCGTAGGCGAGCGCGAGACCGAGCACGACGGGCGTGTTTTTTTCATCGACGATGTTCGAGGTGAACATCGAGAGCACGAACGTGGTCATCGCGAACGCCCCGAGCCCCAGCGGTCCCGGGTCGGCGGGCGTGAAGCCGCCTGCCGCCGCGGCCGGTGGGGGCTGCGGCGGTTCCCGCGTCGGGTCTCGCTGGATAGACGCTGCCGACATGGCGAGCCTCCTTCGATAGCCGTGCGAGCGAGACGTCGGACCGCGCGCGGTCCTCCCTCGTTCCCTGCTCTTTTTCTACCCCTCGGCGGCGCGGCTAATCAGGCTGCCCGCGGCGCTCGAGTCCGAGCGCTGACAGACGCGGCTGACAGACGCGCTAGCGCTCGCCGCCCTTGCGCCGCCGCTTGCGCGAGGTGCCCGCCTGCTGAGGCTTGGGGGCCGGAGCGATGTCGCCGGCTCCCGCCCCCGCGGCGAGCGGCTCGCCCTTGGCCCGACCGCGTTCGGCGGCCATCTGCGCGCGGCTCGGCCACGGTCGCGCCTCGCCCGCCTCCCAGGCGGGTGGGTCGCCGCCCATCCATTTGCCCGAGAGCAGAATGCCCGTCATCACGAGCCAGAAGGCGGGGATCAGCTGCAGCGTCGCCCCCACGTTGGGCAGCAGGATCAGAAGACCGCTGAACATCCCGAGGATCGCAAGCCAGCGCGGGAGCAGGCCGGTGCGCATCGAGTTGAGCAGCACGACGATCATCCCCACGACCAGCGCGAGGCCCGCGAGCAGCGAGAGGTAGGCGACGACCTGGTTGGCGGTGCTCTTGGTGAGCGCGTTGTCGACGGCGCTCCGCGTGAAGTCGTGCCCGGTGGCGAAGTTGTGCGTCTCGATCGCGTAGACCACCTCGTGCGCGACGCTCGCGAGCGCGACGGCGACGCCGCCCCCGAGCACGAGCTGGCGCGATGGGCGCCACATCGTGGGGCGACGGAAGGAGCTCCCGTCGAAGAGCAGCAGCAGGATCATCGTCAGCGCACCGACGGCGACCGCCGCGAGCACGCTCCCCGCGACGAGTGGGAAGGCGTGTTTGGAGATGAATTTGACCTCTTCGGTGCGCGGGCTCACCGCGGGGTTCGCTTCACCCGCGAGCAGCGGCCCGAGACCCTGGAGCGGGCCCACCGTGGGCAGCCCGCTCAACGTCGAGGTGATCACGATCGCGCTCAGCAGGTAGAGGAAGCCCCCGGCGAAGGCGGGCACGGAGAGCCGCTGGCGGCGGTTCAGCTCCCAGGCGATCTGCTTGCGGGTCTCATCCTTGGTGGGCATCGAGCAGGGCAGTCTATGATCTGGGCATGGAAGGCGGCGGGCTCGGAGACATGTTCGGCGATCCCGAGGAGCTGCAGCGCCGCCTCGCGGAGTTCGCGGAGCAGATGCAGGGCAGCCAGCGACTGGCCTGGGCGGACAACGCGATCAAGCTCGCCGTCGACATGACGGTCGCGGCGGTGGGACGCGTGAACATCCAGGGCAACGCCGAGGCGCAGGCCGAGCAGATCCGCACCGTGATCGCTCGCGTCTTCCCCGAGGCGGTCGCGCTCGTGCGCGAGGCGCGCGAGGGCCTTCAGTAGCGCGAGCCGGCGCGCCGTTCGCGGCGCCGGCGTTCACGGGCTTGGGCGGGCGTCTCCTCTTCCTCCTCCTGATCTTCTGACCAGCTGATCCGCCCTTCGCTTTCGGCCTCTTTTTCTGCCTGCTGAGAGGCGCGGCCCGCCGAGATCACTTCCTTGAAGGAGCGAAAGCGGAAGATGAAGACGATCGCGCTGAGGCCCGTGAGCGCGGTGAAGGCGGCGATCGCGATCTGCTGCCCCACCGAGTAGGCGGCGACGACGGTGGTGCTCGCCTTGTGCGAGAAGACCTTCACGAGCAGCGCCTGCTGCACGCCCGCACCGCCGGGTGTGAAGGGCACCGCGCCCGCGACCTGGTTGACGCCGAACACGAGCAGCACGTTCTGCACCGAGCCGCCGACGCGGAAGGCATCGAGCAGGAACCAGAAGGCGGCGAAGCGGCAGAGCCACGCGACGACCTGCAGGGCGGCGACTTCGCGCAGGTAGCGGCGTTTGTCGCTGAGGATCGTGACCCCCTGGCGCACGCGCAGCCAGAAGGCGCGCGCTCGCGTGGAGAGCAGCGCGAAGGCGACGAGGCCGATGACGGCGAGCAGCGTGAGCAGGAAGAGCGTGAAGCGGAAGTGCGCGAAGAAGAAGGAGATGTCGAAGGAGCTCAGTTTCGAGAAGTCAGGGGGCTTGGGGAAGACGCCCTGGGTGAAGGCGTAGATCAGGACGAGCACGCCCACGGAGGCGTCGAAGACCGACTCCACGAAGAAGGCGGCGGCGACCGTGGGGTAGCGCGAGCCGGGGATCGAGGACTTCGTGAGGAAGAGCTTGATCACGTCGCCGCCGCGGGCGGGGACGACGTTGTTGAAGCCGACGGCGGCGAAGTACGCGCCCCACACGCGGCGCCACTGGAAGCTCGCGGCGGGGTACGCCGCGCGCAGGCTGTTGAAGAAGGCGCGCGAGCGGATCGTGAGGTTCGCCCCGAAGAAGAGCAGCCCGAGCAGCAGCGCGGGCCAGTGCACCGCAGCGAGGTCGGAGAAGAACTGCCCGACCGCGTCGAAGAACGAGCTGAGGCTCTGGCCGATCGAGGTTGACACCGGCAACGCGAGCACCCCACCCAATTTACGTGAGTGCGCCGCGGGCACTTCCCGGGCCGCGACTAGAGATAGGTGAGCGCGAGCGCGACGACGCCCGCCAGCGGAGCGAGGACGAGGCCCTGCCTGGAGTAGGCGCGCGCCGAAGGCGCGATCCCCGCCGCGCGCGCGGCACGCCACCAGAGCAGCACCGCGAGCGAGCCGGTTACGGCCAGGTTGGGGCCGATGTCGAGGCCGATCAGCAGCGCGCGCGCCTGCAGATGCGCGTGGGCCGAGAGCAGCACGGCGGCGGGGAGGTTGTTGAGCAGCACGCTGAGCAGCGCGGCAACGGCGGCGGTTGCGGGGGCGCCCGCTTCCTGCAGCCAGTGCAACGAGAGATCCCCCGAGCGCGCGGCGATGCCGAGCGCGAGGGTCAGGGCGAAGAGCGCGATCAGCGTGGGCAGCCCGAGTGCGGCGAGCACGCGCCCTGGGCTCGACCCGCCGCGCAGTGCGCTCCAGAGGATCAGCACGCATGCGACCGCGAGCACCGGCAGGGCGGGGTTGGGAATCGTGAGGATCAGCACCGCGGCGAGCAGCACCCCGGCGAGTCCGGGCCCTGCGCGCAGCACCGCCTCCTCCGTGGCCGTCGCGGACCCGCCGCTCGGCGTGTGGGCGAGATCCTCCGTCGCGGTGCCCGCGCGGAGCGCACGCCGGTGGATCACGAGCAGGCCCGCCGCGGTGATGAGCGTGGCGGCGAGCGCGGAGGGGAGCAGCCGGGCGAACAGGGAGTTCGCGCCCGCCACATCCCCGCGCAAGACGAGCAGGTTCGTGAGGTTCGAGCCGGGGAGGAACAGCGAGCTCGCGTTGGTCATGAAGATCGCGCCGTAGAGAAAGGGCGCGGCGTCGATCCGTCGCCTTCGTGCGACGCCGATCAGCACAGGGGTGAGAAAGACCGCGGAGGTGTCGAGGTTGAGCAGCGCGGTGACGAGCGCGACGAGCGCGAGGCACGCGAGCAGGCTCGAGGCGGGGCGGCCTCCGAGCCGCACGAGCCAGGCGGCGGCCGCCTCATAGAGGCCGTCGGCGGCGGCGAGCTGCCCGATCAGGAGCAGGCCGGCGACGAGCACGAAGGGTGGCCAGGCCTGGTCGAGGGAGGCCCGGGCGTGGGCGATGCCGAGGATCACCCGCTCAACTGCCGCCCGCGAGCGTGCCCGGGCCGCGGCGGAGCAGCGCGACGGCGGCGAGCGAGCAGAACAGCACGGAAGCGATCAGCGCGAGCAGGATCGCCTCTCCGCCGGGCCAGCTCAGCCCGGCACCCTCGGCGAACCAGAACACACCGAAGGAGCTGAGCATCACGCCCACGGCGTACTTCATCGCGTTCTCGGGCACCCGCGCGAGCGGCCGGCGCACCGCGAGCCCGGCGAGCAGCACCACGAGCGCGGCCACACCGGCCGCGGCCGCGGCGATGCCCGTGCGGTGGTGGTCGGCGCCGAAGGTGACGACGATCAGCGCGACCTCGAGCCCCTCGAGCAGGACCCCTTTCGCGGCAATCGCGAAGGCGTAGGCGTCCCAGCCGCCGCGCGCGCGCTCTGCCTCCCGCGCGGCCTCGAGCTCACGGTCAAAGGCGGCGTCCTCGTCGCGCAGCGACTTGCGCCCGGCCTGGCGCAACACGGCCTTGCGAAGCCACTGCAGGCCGAAGAGCAGCAGCAGCGCGCCGACCACGAGGCGCAGCGGGTCGACCGGTAGCGCACCGAGGCCCGCACCGAGCACCGCGACGATCACCGCGAGCGCGAGCAGCGCGACGCCCACACCGGCGAGCGCTGAGCGCCAGCTCCGCGTCGAGCCGACCGCGAGCACGATCGTGAGCGCCTCGACGCACTCCACCGCACAGGCCGTGAAGACCGACGCGGCCAGCCCGAGCTCCGCTCCGCTCATCGCCTGAATCTAGCGTCGACGCACGGCCCGGGCTCCGATGCGATACAACGCAGCGATGGCCTCCTCTGCGAGAGCCCGTACGCCACGGCCGTTGAAGGTGGCCGTGACCGGCCCGACGGGCGAGATCGGCCAGGCCGTCGTCGCGGCGCTCGAGCGCTCGCGTGAGGTGGGCGAGATCCTCGGCATGGCGCGGCGCCCCTTCGATCCGCGCGAGCGCGGCTGGAAGAAGGTGGTCTACCGGCGCGGCGACGTGCTCGACCGGCGCAAGGTCGCACGGCTCGTCGAAGAGGCGGACGTCGTGATCCACCTCGCGTTCATGATCATGGGCGGGGCGAAGGCGAGCCGCCGCGTCAACCTCGACGGCTCCCGCAACGTCTTCGAAGCGTGTGCGCAGGCGGGGGTGAAACGCCTCGTCTATGCGTCCTCGGTGGCGGCCTACGGCTTCCACAAGGACAACCCGCAGCCGCTCACCGAGGACGTCGCAGCGCGGGGAACCTCGGCGCACTACTACTCCCAGCAGAAGGCGGAGGCGGAGGAGCTGCTCGCGGACTCGCTGCACGGCTCACGCACGAAGGCCTACGTGTTCAGGCCGTGCATCGTGGCGGGGCCGCAGGCGCCGCTGCTGATCGACAGCCTCCCCTACACACAGGTCTCCGAGCGCCTTCCCGGCCCGGTGCTGAGCCTGCTCGACGGCGTGCCGATCCTGCGCCCGGTGCTGCCCGATCCGGGCGTGCCCTTCCAGCTCGTCCACCACGACGATGTCGCCTCGGCGATGCGCGCGGCGGTCGTGGGGCGCGGCAAGCCCGGCGTGTACAACCTCGCGGGCCCCGGGGAGATGAGCGTGCGGGCGCTCGCGGAGGAGCTGGGCTGGTACTCGATCCCCGTACCCGAGCTCGCGGTCGACGCGGTCGCGGAGATGGTCTCCCGGCTCGGCTTCCTGCCCGCCCAGGCACAGTGGATCGCGGCCTTCCGCGAGCCCGTGATCATGAGCACGGCAAAGGCGCGCAAAGAGCTCGGCTGGCGCCCGCGTCACAACGCCCTGGACACATTGCGCGAGACGATCAACGCGACCCGGATGGACGCGATCATCCGCTAGGCACGCTCGCGCCGCGCGGCCACGCGGCGCCGTTGCGCACGGGAGCAGCCGGGGCGCGTAGGGTTCGCGCCCGTGTCCGCTTCAGCGACCCCAGAGCACAGCGCCCCGAGCACCGGGGTGGCGATCGTGACCGACAGCACGACCTACCTCCCCGACACGCTGCTCGACAGCCTCGGCGTGCACCGCGTGAGCCTCTACGTGGGCTGGGACGGGGAGCTGCTCCCAGAGCAGAGCTACAGCGACCTCGATGCTTTCTATGCGCGCCTGCGCGAGTCGCCCGCCCTGCCCTCGACCTCGCAGCCCTCGGTGGGGGACTTCCTCGGCGTCTACCGCCCGCTGCTCGCGGCGGGGCGCGACGTGCTCTCGATACACATCGCGGAGGGGCTCTCGGGCACGTGCCAGAGCGCGCGCGAGGCGGCGCGCGTGCTCGCCGAGGAGGGGCACAGCGCAAGCGTGACGGTTCACGACGGACGAACGGGAGCGGGCGGCCTCGGCTGCCTGGTGCTGGAAGCAGCTGCGCTCGCGGCGGCCGGCCACGGTGCGGCCGAGGTCCTGGAGGGAGTCGAACGGGCACACGACACGCTCGACATCTGGTTCTGCCTGGACACGCTCGAGTACCTGCGCCGCGGGGGACGGATCGGGGCGGCGCAGTCGCTGCTCGGGACGGCGCTGAGGATCAAGCCGATCCTCACCTTCGGCGAGGAGATCAAACCCGTGGGACGCGTGCGCACACGCGCTCGGGCGATGGAACGCATGAAGGGCTACCTGAGCGAGCTGCGCGAGCGCGGCGCGAGCGACTGGATCGTCCAGCACGCCCAATCCGCGCTCGACGCCGAACGTCTCGTCGCCGCGGGCACGGAGATCTTCGACCGCGAACCGCTCTTCTGCACCGAGGTCGGCCCGGTGCTCGGGGCCCACCTCGGCGTCGGGATGCTCGTCGGCGGCCTGCTCCGCGGACGCTAGACGACGGGCGGTGAGGCCTCGGCGAGCGCTGCGAGGACGAGCTCGTCGTGCTCGGAGGGCTTGACCTTGCGGAGCACCTTCGCGACGACCCCGTCGGGGCCGATGACGAAGGTGGTTCGCTCGTTCCCGAAGTAGGTTTTCCCGTACATCGACTTCTCCACCCAGACGCCGTAGGTGTCGGCGAGCTCGTGGCCCTCGTCTGCGAGCAACGAGAAGTTCAGCCCCTGCTTTTCGTGGAACTTCTTCACCTTCGCGACCGGATCGGGTGAGACACCGAGTACGACCGCGCCCGCATCCGCGTAGTCCGGCGCGTGGTCGCGCACGCCGCAGGCCTGCGTCGTGCACCCGGGCGTGTCCGCCTTGGGATAGAAGTAGAGAACGACCATCTGGCCCGCGAAGTCGCCGAGCTTGACCTCGCGGCCGTCCTGGTCCGGGAGGGCGAAGTCGGGCGCTTGGTCGCCGGGTTCGATCATCCCGCGAGCATAGCTCGACGCCGCTCGTCGGCGGTTTGCTCCCGCGCCGCCCCGGCGGCGGCCTGTCCGCTGAGCGCAGCGCCCGGCGCGAGCGCTCCCGGCCTCAGCCGAGCAGATCCCTCCGGGCGAAGGTGAGCTTGACCGCGGATTTGCTTCCAACCAGCTCGTAGCCCTCCTCGCGCAGGTGGGCGATGAGCCTCCGGCCTTCGCTCACCGTGCCGCTGTGGTGAAGCTGGGTCGAGAAGACCTTCACCCCGAGGCCGCGGAGGTCGAGCGTGGGGACGAGCTCGTACTCCGCTCCCTCCAGATCGAGCTTCAACAGATCGATGTGGGCGTCGCCGAGCTCCGCCATCAGCGAAGCGAGGCTGCGGCCGGGCAGCTCGACGTAGGTCTTCGAGTCATAGAGGTCCGCGGCCGAGACGGAGCGTCCGGTGAGCTCGTGGGTGACCTGCATGCGCAGCGGGCCGTCACAGGTCGCGAGCGCGGCCTGACGCGCGGTGAAGCGCGGCTCCCCGGCGGCTTTCTCGATCGCGTCCTCGACGAAGTAGCCGACGGGGTCGAACGCCCTCACCGTCGCGTCGTAGCGGCGGATCAGCTCGAAGTCGAACGAGATGTCCCCGCCGATCCCGCCGCAGTAGCAGAGCCAGGAGGGGCCGAGCAGGCCGCTCGGGATCATCCAACCACCCGGTTTGCTTCCCATCTGCACGACGCCTGGAGCGGGGGTCAGCGGCAACCCTTCGAGCTCGTGCTCGAAGATCCGCCGCCTCGTCGCGCTGCGCACCTTCGCCGGACGGAGCTTCCTCAGGTTCGAAGGGGCGGGCACTGTGTGCACACCATGCCTGTACCCACTCAAGGAGAGATCAAGCACGAGTTCCGCGGCGGCGATCGAGTCAGCATGTTCGGGCCGCGCCACGCGGCCGCGATGCGGCTCAGGGGCCCTCTGGCCGGCGACTGAGGGCGCTGTAGCGGTCGGCTGCACCCTCGATCACCCTTGCGGGCACTCCACCGACGACGCTCCCAGGGGGTACGTCCCGCACGACCACCGCGCCCGCCCCGATCACCGCGTCATCGCCGACCTCGATCGGCCCGAGCACTATCGCTCCCGCGCCGACGCGCACACGAGCGCCGAGGATCGGAGGTGCGCCGCGGTCGTCGTAGCCGATCGTGACCTGTTGAGCGACCTGGCAGTCCGCGCCGAGCCGTTGCGCGGTGATGATGGTGGCGAAGCCGTGCATCATCATCAGCCCGGGCCCGATATCCGGGCAGCTGATGTAGAGCGCCGGCTCGCCCCGGTAGACCCGCGAGAGCACCTCCGCGAGGAGACGAGCGAGTCCCCCGCGTTTGCTCAGCCTGTAGTAGAGGATGCTGCGGAAGGGACGATGCGCGAGAACGGAGAGGCGCTCCGCACTCGTCACCGAGGCAGGGAGGTCGAGATCCAGCCGTGGCTGCAGCTGGCGCAGCACGTCACGCGCTGAATCCGGTCCGCCCAACGGGAGCGCCAGACGGAGCGGAAGGTACGCGCAGGACCTCCACACGAGCTTGAGGATCGAGCGCACCCGGGGGATCGTAGCGGCGCCCCCGACGGCCGAACCGCAGCGCGCGCGGGGCGGGGCCCGCCTCGCCGGGCTCCCGCGCGCCCTACTTCAGGAGTCGGGAGAGCCGCCGGTCCTTGAGCACTCGGCCCTCGGTCTGGTCGGTCGGGCAGTAGGCGATCACATAGTCCTCGAAGTGCACCGCGCGCAGCGTGTCGCCGCAGCGCGGGCATGGCTCGCCCTCGTGACGGTGGATCCGCAGGGGCATCGGGAGCTTGTCGGGGATCGGCAGGGAGACCACCTGCTCGTAGTGCTCGAGCGCCGCCCCGAGCGTTGCGACGATCGCGCCGCGCAGGCGCTCGGCCTCCTCCTCGTCCAGGTCGGACCCTCGCTTGTAGGGGGAGAGCCGGGCCTCCCAGAGGATCTCGTCGACCCAGGAGCGCCCGATCCCCGCGATCGTGCGCTGATCGCGCAGCAGCGTGTGCAACGGGCGCGGGACGGCGAGCAGCTCCTTCATCGAGCCCGGCTCCGGCCACGCCTCGGGGCCGAGCTTCGCGAGCGCCTCATCCGCGTCCAGCTCGGCGGCGTCGAGCAGCTTCACCCAGGCGGCCTGCTTTGAGCCGAACTCGCGCAGGCGCAGCTCCAGCGGCCCCGCCTCGCCGTCGGCCGGGTCGATCCGCACCAGCAGGCGCGAGGTGCGATCGCGAGGGCCCGCGAGCTTGTCGAAGAGCTGCAGCCGCCCGGCGGACATCAGATGGATCAGCAGGGCGAGCGGGCGCTCGCCGTCGCCGTCGAGCTCGATGATCAGGTTCTTCCCGCGACGTCGAACACCCGCGATACGGCGACCCTCGAGCGCCGAGAGCGGCGGGTCGAAGGTCTTCAGAGCGTTGATCCCCGGAGCGAGTGCGGAGGCGACGGTGCGACCGGCGAGCGCGCCGTCGAGACGGCGCGCGGTGATCTCGACCTCGGGGAGCTCGGGCATCGCAGCTTCCATCGTAGGGGCGGCGGCCTCCACGTCGAGGCCGCCGCTAACCCGCTCCCGCGCCCTACCGTGCGGAGATCGGCGGGCCCTCGTAGATGTGGCCGGAGGGGCTCTTCCACATCACGCGCCAGGCGAGTCCCTTCACCGAGGAGCTCAGCGACCAGTAGCCGCGGCTGTCGGTGCCCACGACCTTCAGCGTGCGGTAGGCCGAGGAGCCCTTCTTGCGGACGAGCACCGTCACCTTGGTCGAGCCCGTCGTCGGACGCACCAGGCCCCAGAGCGAGAAGCCGTGCCCGTGCTTGGCGACGACGAGCGGGACCGACCAGGCGGCGTAGAGCGGCTTCGCCTTGCCGGTGGAGTACTCCAGGCCGGTCTGGAAGCCCACGGTGCCGCCCGCGACGCTCGAGCCGGGCGCGCCACCGAGCGGGTCGTCCTTGAGCAGGTATTGCGAGAAGGCGGCCACGCGCGAGTTGCCCCAGGCGATCTTTTCGGCGATCGCGTCGTATTCGGCCTGCACCGACACCGGCACGCCGAGTTCCTTGTTGGGGAAGCTCTGCACCCCGAACTCGGTGAGGTAGATCGGCAGGCCCGAGGGGATCGCGTGCGCCGCGGCCGCTTTGTTGAGCGCTCCGGAGAGACGCGAGAGCGAGCCGATCGTGACGTTGTCCGCGCCGGGGGCGACGTAGTGCGGGCTGACGGCCTTGGTGTAGGCGTGATGGGCGTAACCGCTCATCTGCAGCTTGCCGCAGGAGCCCGCCGGGCGGTAGTGCGCGTTCAGGCAGAGCGCGCCACGCAGGAAGGCGAGCGGGGCCACGTCGCGGAGCAGCGCGCGCGAGCCTTCCTTGCGGGGGTTGACGGTGTCGTAGCCCGTCGGGGCGGTCTCCCCGAAGAGAACTTTCGGGTGGCTCAGGCCCGCGGTCTGCAGCCCGGCGTAGCCGGCCTGGTAGAGCGCACGGTAGATCCGCGGCGAGGCGGGGGTGCCGTTCGAGTTCCACTGCGGGAGCAGGAACGCGGGGTGGTTGGGCTCGTTCCAGATCGAGAAGAGCGAGACCTGCGTGCCGAACTCGCGTCCGACGGCGGTCATGAATTCTTCGAAGTCCTTCGGATCGGGGCGCGTGATGTACGGCGCTTTGTGGTCGGAGGTCGCCCAGCGCGGGACGGGCGAGGTGACCGTGAGCAGCACCGGCCAGCCGAGCCGCTTCGCTTCGGCGATCGCGGAGGCGTAGCCGCCCCAGGCGTAGACGCCCGGGTTCGTCGCGTCGAAGGCGGGCTTCGTCGCGCTCGTCGAGCCCGGAGCGACGGCCCCCCAAGGGAGCTCGATCCGCAGCGCTTTGACGCCAAGCGTCTGCATCTGCGCGAAGAGCTTGGGCTGGTTGGCTTCGAGCAGGGCCGAGCCCGCCTCGAAGAAGGTCGTCTGCCCGCGCGAGGCGGAGGCCGTTGCGGCCTCGGCGGTGAGCGCGCAGGAGGCGCAGGCGAGCAGGGCGAGTGTGAGGGAACGGAGTCTGGGCATGGTGAATTGAGACACCTCAGCGCAGGGAAGGTTGCGGTGGATATAGCTTTCCCGTCCGTGAGCGCACCGATCGCGCCAGACGACATCGTCCGCACGGCGGCGGAGGGGGAGGCTAACAGCCGCCCACCGCTGCTCGTACTCGACCCGCTCGAGTCGTTCCTGGACGCCCACGGCCTCGGCGAGGGCGAGGTGCACGCGAGCCCGATCGGCGAGGGCCACTCGAACGTGACCTACCTGATCGAGCGCGGTGGAGCGGAGTTCGTGCTGCGCCGCCCGCCGCGGCCACCGCTGCCCCCCAGCGCCCATGACGTGCTCCGCGAGGCCCGGCTGCTCGGCGCGCTGAGCGCGACCCCCGCGCGTGTCCCCGAGGTGCTCGCGGTCGGGTCCGACGAGCAGATCATCGGATCGCCCTTCTACGTGATGGAGCGAGTGGAGGGGGATGTGATCGTCTCGAGCATGCCCCCCGCACTCGACAGCCCACCCGAGCGCGAGCGCACCGCGCATGAGCTGATCGAGGCGCTCGTCGAGATCCACGGCGTGGATTGGCGCGCCGCCGGACTCGAGGACTTCGGCAAGCCCACGGGCTACCTCGAACGCCAGCTGCGCCGGTTCCTCGGCCTCTGGGAGATCAACAAGACACGTGAGATCCCCGCTGTGGAGGGCGTCGCGGGGTGGCTCGGGGAGAACCTGCCCGAATCGGGCCCCGCGACGATCGTGCACGGCGACTTCCGTCTCGGCAACACGCTCTACGCTCCGGGCGCCCCGGCGCGGCTCGCCGCGGTGCTCGACTGGGAGATGGCCACGATCGGCGATCCGCTCGCGGACCTCGGCTACCTGTGCATGATGTGGACGGAGGCCGATGACCCGGCGGGCGGGATGCGCGACGCGCTCGGGGCGGTCACCCGCGCGGAGGGCTTCCCCACGCGGGCCGAGGTGATCGCGCTCTACGAGGAGCGCTCGGGGCGCTCGATGAGCGACATCCGCTGGTACATGACGCTCGCGCTCTGGAAGAGCGTGGTCTTCATGGAGGGCAACTACAAGCGCGCGATCGCGGGCACGACCGACGATCCCTACCTGAAGTCCTTCGGCGAGGGCGTGCTCGAGCTCGCCAGCCAGGCGGAAGCGGTCTCCCGTGGCGCCTGATCCGAGCGCGCCCCGCAGCGCGCTGCTGATCGACTGGGGCGGCGTGCTCACGACGAACCTCTTCGCCTCCTTCCACGCCTACTGCGTGGCCGCTGAGATCGATCCCAAGCTGCTGATGGGGCGCTTTCGCACCGACCCCGAGGCGCGCAAGCTGCTGATCGCGCTGGAGACAGGCGCGCTCGACGAGGCGAGCTTCGAGCGGCGCTTCGCGAAGCTGCTCGAGGTCGAGCCCGACGGGCTGATCGACGGCATGTTCGCGGGGTCCAGCCCGACACGGCGATGGTGGAGGCGGTCAAGCTCGCGCACCGAGCGGGCGTGCGCACCGCGCTCGTGTCGAACTCCTGGGGCGTGCACCGCTACCCGCACGACATGTTCGACGAGCTCTTCGACGGCGTGGTGATCTCAGCCGAAGAGGGGATCCGAAAGCCCGCGGTCAAGATGTACGAGCTCGGCGCCGAGCGCGCCGGCGCGCAGCCCCGCGAATGCGTCTACGTGGACGACCTGCCCTTCAACCTCACGCCCGCCGAGGAACTCGGCATGGCCACGGTCCACCACACCGACGCTGAGAAGACGATCCCTGAGCTCGAAGCGCTGCTCGGCGTGCGCCTGCGCGCGGACGCGGCGGCCTAGGGTCTCGAAGGAGGTCCGCCCCCGCGCGGAGCGGAGGGTTCAGCTCCGCGTGCTCTCGTCGCCGAGCAGCTCGAGCCGGTTCCCCCACGGGTCCTCGGTGTAGAAGCGGCGCGCGGGGAGGCTTTCGTCCCAGACCACGGGCCGCCCCGCGTCCCGAAGCCGGGTGGCGAGCGGTTCGAGCGCGTCCCCGTGCACGAGCAGCGCGGGATGCGCCTTCTGGGCGGGGGCGAAGTCCTCGCTGACGCCCACGTGCAGCTGGCGGCCGTCGGCGAGCTCGAACCAGACTCCCCCGCGCACCCGAAGCGGCTCGGGCTTCTCGATCTCGCGCAGCCCGAGCAGCTCCCCGAAGAAGCCTCGCGCCTCTGCCTCGCTCTGCGGCGGCGCAGCGAGCTGCATGTGATGCAGGCCCAGGATCGGGCCTGCGGGCTCGCTCACGGGCGCGACCCCGCCGGCGGCGGCGGGCGGCGCGAGGCTGCCGGCCGGCGGTGTGGCTGCTGGGACCCCGGCCTCAGGCCCGGTTCCCGCGCCCGTACATGAACTTGAAGAACCCCGCGAGCAGCTTCGAGGTGCGCGACTTGTAGGGGTACATGAAGATTTCCTTCTTCATCGCGAGTTTCGGGGTGACCACGATCGCCTGCTGGGAGCAGTACTTGCGGATCCCCCCGGCGCCGTGGCGCGAGCCGAGACCCGAGGCCTTCGCGCCGCCCATCGGGAGCTCGAGCACGGTGTAGTTGATCATCGCGTCGTTCACGTTCGCTGCGCCCGATTCGATCCGCCGTGCGACCGCCTCGCCCCGTTCGGTGTCACGCGAGAAGACGGAGGCGCCGAGACCGTAGGGCGAGTCGTTCGCGAGGCGCACCGCCTCGTCCTGGTCGGCGACCTTCATGATCGGGAGCGTCGGGCCGAAGGTCTCCTCGGTCATGCACTTCATCGTGTGGTCCACGTCGACGAGCACGGTGGGCTCGAAGAAGCGCCCCGCGCCCGGCGCCTCGTGACCGCCCACGACCACGCGCGCGCCCTTCTCCACCGCATCCGCGACGTGGTCCTTGATCGTGTCGAGCTGGGGCGGGAAGGTGATCGCACCGACCTCGACCGAGCCCGGCCCTTCCGGCTTGCCGACGCGAAGCTCGCGCACTTTCTCGGAGACTTTCGCGACGAACTCGTCATAGACAGGCGCCTCCACGTAGACGCGCTCGATCGAGATGCAGGTCTGCCCCGCGTTCTGCATCGAGTAGTAGGTCGCGAAGTTCGCCGCGCGCTCTACGTCCGCGTCGGAGAGCACGATCATCGGGTCCTTGCCTCCGAGCTCCAGCGAGGCGGGGATCAGGCGGCGCGCCGCGGTTTCGGCAACCTTCGTCCCCGTCTTCGTCGAGCCCGTGAACATGATCATGTCGACGTGCTCGATCAGCGCGGCGCCGGTCGCGCCGCGGCCCGTCGCGATCTGCAGGACGTTCTCAGGCAGGCCGCACTCCCGCATCCCTTCGGCGAGCAGCATCGAGGTCAACGGCGTGACCTCCGAAGGCTTCAGGATCACCGCGTTGCCCGCCATCAGCGCGGGGATGCAGTCCCCGAACGAGTTGGTCAGCGGGTAGTTCCAGGGCCCGATCACGCCGATCAGCCCGAGCGGGCGATAACGGTTGATGAGCTTCTTCCCCTTGACGAGGACCTGGCTGGACTTCACGCGCTCGTCGGCGAGGTACTCGGGGCCGTACTTCGCCCAGAAGCCGAACGCGTTGCCCGCGTAGCCGATCTCGGCGAGCTCGGCGTCCTCAAAGGTCTTGCCCGTCTCGGAGACGATCGTGTCCACGATCCGGTTCGCGTTGTCCATCACCCACTTCTGTGCTCGCAGCATCACCCGCGAGCGACCCTCGAAGCCGTAGGCCTCCCACTCGGGCTGCGCCGCGCGCGCGGCCGCCGCCATCTCCGCGACCCGCTCCGGCCCCAGGTCGGGCACCGTCGCGACGATCTCGCCGGTTGCGGGGTTCTCGACGGGGATCCCGCCCGTATCCGGCGCGGCACCGTTGAGGACCGCGTTCTCAGTCTCAGTCTCAGGCACCTGCTGCTCGGCCGTGGCCATGTTCCTCTCCCCTGCTCGCTCGCTGGTGAGGCTTAGGTTACTCCGCCGGGGGTGCCCTCGCCTGCCTTCGAAGGAGTTAGGTTCCCGCTCATGAGGCCGGGGGCACGCGCAGCCGCGTTCGCCGCGACAGCGGCTCTGCTCACGAGCGTGGGCTGCGGCAGCACAGGCAACGACGACGCGTCGGCCGGGCGCGCCTACGTCGAGGCGACCGAAACGGTCGAACGCGCACAGGAAGCAGAGGAAGCGGCGGGCGACCCGCACGCGCGCGAGCTGATCGCAAGGGTGAGATCGGAATGCTCCGGGGTCCTCTTGGGCGCGCCGCAGCGCGGCGGCCCGCTCGGCCGCGAGGCGTTCTCGGCGGTCGAAGACGCGCGCCGAGAAGGCAGCGCAGATGCCTTGGCCGCCTTCGCGAAGAGCGCTTCGGAGATGAGTTTCTCAGACCCGGAACTCACCGCGGTGGTGCATCGCTCCGCGCGTGCGGCCCGGCTGCTGAGCGAGACCTCAGCACCCGACATCTGCGCGGACGCGCGCTCGTTCGTGCACGCGCGCGGCGCGTCGACACCACCGGGCACCGCCCGGCTGCTGGCGCGAGAGCGCGCACTCGAATCGATCGAGCTCGGCGGGCAGCGAGGGCTGCTCGAAGCGACGATCCGCCGCTACTCCACCCGCGCGCAGAACGCACGCCGCGCAGCGCACCGACGTGCGAGCGAAGGAAGGGGCGAACGGGAGTACGTGTCGCTCGCGATGCAGCTCCTCCGCGTGCTCGGCCTGCCCACTCACTGACGCCGGACGCCCGCCCCGGCCGTGTGCGCGCGCGTATCTACGGCGCCAGGGGGTCTGCGTATTGGAGTGCGTGCGCGTATGCGATCGCACTCCACAGAGAGCGGACCACTGCCCCGTCGATACGACTGCGCACGCCCGCGGCGGGAGCGTAGAGGGAACCGCTTACTCGCTGAGCTCGACCGTGGCGATGCCCACCGGCTCAGAGGGCCGGTCGCCGCCGTCGGTCTGCACGCCCTCGAGGCGATCGACCACGTCCATCCCCTCGCTCACCTGCCCGAAGACGGTGTGCTTGCCGTCGAGCCAGGGACAGGCCTCCGCGGTGACGATGAAGAACTGCGAGCCGTTCGTGTTCGGCCCCGCGTTCGCCATCGCGAGTGCGCCACGGACGATCTTGTGCGGGTTGATCTCGTCCTCGAAGGTGTAGCCCGGGCCACCCGTGCCCGTGCCCTGCGGGCAGCCGCCCTGGATCATGAAGTCTTTGATGATGCGGTGGAAGGTGAGCCCGTCGTAGAAGCCGTCGCCGGCGAGCTTGCGGAAGTTCTCGACGGTCTTGGGGGCCTCCTCGTCGAAGAGCTCGAAGACGATCGGTCCCTCTGTGGTCTGCATCGTTGCGGTCGACATGGGGCCTACTGTACCGGCACTCGCTCGAGGCTCATGCGCCGGCTGTTCACGTCCTTGCCGTCGACCGCCTCGATCACCCGGTCGGCCTCGCCCGAGGGCACGGAGAGGAACGAGAAGCGGTCGAGCACGAGCACGTCGCGCACCGCCTCGCCGTCGAGCCCCGTGGAGGTGGTCACCGCGGAGACGATGTCGGCCACGCGCAGGCCGGAGGAGCGGCCGCCGCCGAGCACGAGCTTCACGTAGGGCTCGTCCTCGTCCTTGCGCGAGATCTTCGGCTTGGAGTGGCGGCGCGGACGCTCCTTGACGGGCGTGGGGGTCGCCTCCGCGCCCTTCTCCCAGCGCGCCACGCTCGTGCCGATGTGACGTTCGATCGCCTCGAGCTCGCGCTTCTGGCGGTCCTCCACGAAGGTGATCGCCCGTCCTGTGCGCCCGACCCGGCCCGTGCGCCCGATGCGGTGCACGTAGGTGTCCGGGCTCGTTGGCACGTCGTAGTTGACCACGTGCGTGACGGTCGAGATGTCCAGGCCGCGCGCGGCCACGTCGGTTGCGACGAGGATCGGCACGCGCCCGCCCTTGAACGCGAGCATCACGCCGTCGCGGGAGCCCTGGGACATGTCGCCGTGCAGCGCGCGGACGTTCATGCCCCGGTCCTTGAGCGTGCGGAACAGCTGATCGGCACGGATCTTCGTGCGCACGAAGACGATCGCCTGGTCGGGTTTCTCCGCGCGCAGCACCTCGACGAGCATCTCGGCCTTGTGCTTGGTCTCGACGGGGAGCTGGAACTGCGCGACGGTGTCGATCGTGAGCGTGGCCGCCTCGACCTTGATCACCTCGGGCTCGTACATGTAGCGGTCTGCGAGTTTGCGGATCGGCGGGGGCATCGTCGCGCTGAAGAGCGCGGTCTGACGGCCCGAGGGGGTCAGCGAGAGAATCTTCTCCACGTCCTCCAGGAAGCCGAGGTCGAGCATCTCGTCGGCCTCGTCGAGCACGACGAAGCGGCAGTCGCTGAGCATCAGCGAGTGACGCGAGATCAGATCGAGCACACGGCCGACCGTGCCCACCACGACGTGCCCGCCGGCGCGCAGCTGCGCCTGCTGCGTGCGGATCGGGGCGCCCCCGAAGACGGCGACCACGTCGATCCCGCCCTGGGCGCCGTACGCGCGCAGAGCCTGCGTGACCTGGATGCAGAGCTCTCTGGTCGGCGTGAGCACGAGCGCCTGGACGGTCTGCTCGGAGGCGTCGATGTATTCCATGATCGGAAGCCCGAAGGCCGCTGTCTTGCCGGTTCCCGTCTGCGCCTGGCCGATCACGTCACGGCCCGCGAGCAGCGAGGGAATCGCCTCCTCCTGGATCGGGCTCGGGGACTCGTAGCCGAGATCTCCCACGGCGCGTACGGTGGACTCGGAGAGGCCGAGCTCGGCGAAGGTCTTGGACATCTAGATCGTGGGGTCCAGCAGGAGCTTGCCCGTGGTGCGCCGCGCGCGCAGGTCGATCTGCGCCTGCGGGGCCTCGGCGAGCGGGTAGGTCTGGCCGAGGATCGCACGCAGCTCGCCGGCGGCCGCGCGTGCGAAGAGGTCGGCGAGCGCCTCTCCGAAGAGACCGGGACGCTCGAGTGTGTGGAACAGCCAGAAGCCGATCACCGAGCGCGAGTGCCGCAGCAGCGAGCCGGTGCGCACCTCGTTCTGATCACCCGTGGCGATCCCGTTCACCACGATCCGCCCGAACGGCGCGAGCGCTTTGATCGACGCGTCGAAGACCGCGCCGCCGGAGGAGTCGAGCACGATGTCGAGCTCGCTGCCCTCGTTGGCCTCCACCAGGCGCTCCGTCAGGCCCTCGGGATCCGCATCCAGCGCCACGTCCGCGCCCAGCGCTCGCGCGAGGTCGCGCTTGTCCTCGCTGGAGGCCGTTGCGATCACTCGGCCCGCGCCGAAGGCGGGCGCGAGCTGTGTGGCGAGCGAGCCCACGCCGCCCGCCGCCGAGTGCACCACCACGCTCTCCCCCGGCGCGATCCGCGCGGCGGTGCGCAGCAGGTGCCAGGCCGTCGTGCCCTGGATCACGAGCGCGAGCGCGGTGCCCTCCTCGACCCCGTCGGGGATCGGGAAGATGCGCTCCCGCGGGGCCACCGCGTACTCCGCGTAGCCCCCCGAGCCCACGAGCGCGACCACGCGCTCCCCGCTCTCGACCAGCGTGCCCGCGACCTCTCCTCCGGGCACGAGCGGCAACGTCGCCTTCTGCACGTAGGAGTTCGTACGGGTGTGCGTGTCCGCGAAGTTCAGGCCCGCACGGGTCACGCGGATCAGCGCCTCGTCGGGCCCGGGCTCGGGGCTGGGCAGCTCCGCGAGGCGCAGAACCTCCGGGCCGCCGAACTCTGTCATCTGGATCGCGCGCATCGACCCCGAGGCTATCGGAGAGCCCGCGCCCTCGCCCGGGCCGCGCCCGGCGGGCGCCTTCGCTCGCCCGCGCCCCGGCAGCCCCCCTGGCGGGCGCTCCCCTGGGCGCGTCCTCTAAGGTGCCCGCCCATGCCCATCACCGTGGTCGGCTCGATCGCATACGACACCGTGAAGACCCCGTTCGGCGAGCGCGAGCGGATGCTCGGCGGCGCGGCCGTGCACTTCTCGCTCGCCGCCTCGTTCTTCGACGACGTTCGCGTGGTCGGTCCCGTAGGCGAGGACTTCGGAGAGGAGCAGATCGCTGTGATGACGCGCCGTGGCGTGGATGTGAGCTCGATCGAGCACGTCCCCGGCGGGAGCACCTTCTTCTGGCAGGGCGAGTACGGCTGGGATCTCAACACTCGCGAGACGCTCGACACGCAACTCGGCGTGTTCGAGGGCTTCGAGCCCAAGCTCAGCTCCGCCGCGCTCGCGAGCGACATCCTCTTCCTCGCCAACATCCAGCCCGACCTGCAGCGCGAGGTGCGTGCGCAGCTCCCCGAGGCGCGCTTCGTCGCCCTCGACTCGATGAACCTCTGGATCGACATCGCGCGCGACTCGCTCGTTGCCGCGATCGGCGAAGTCGACTGCGTGATCCTCAACGACGCCGAGCTGCGCCAGCTCACGGGCAAGCCCAACCTCCTCTCCGCCGCGCGCGAGGTCCTCTCCTGGTCCCCGCCCCCCGGCTCCCCGGGGCGCGGCCCGAGCGTGGTCGTGGCCAAGCAGGGCGAGTACGGCGCCGCGCTGATCACCCGGGAGGGCTTCTTCGCCCTGCCCGCCTACCCGCTCGAGACAGTGATCGATCCCACCGGCGCGGGGGACACCTTCGCGGGCGGCTTCGTGGGCTACATCGCCGCCCACCCGGGCGCGGAGCTCGGCGAGGAGCTGCTGCGCCGAGCGATGGCGCACGCCGCCGTGCTCGCATCCTTCAACGTCGAGGAGTTCGGCACCGAGCGGCTGCAGCGCCTCGAAGGCTCGGAGATCGCCGCGCGGATCGAGCAGCTCCACGCGATGACGCAGTTCAGCGGCACGCCGCTGCCTCTGCGCGGCTGAGCCCGGAGCGCGTTCGCGCGCTGCCCGTGTGTGCGTCTGTATCCACGGTTCATGCGAGGTCGTCCTGCGGTGTGCGTGTGCATATGCGCACCCACACCACAACGCGAGCTGGAACGAGCCGTAACTACGTCGGCGCTCAGCCTCGACACAGAGGTGGGCGTGAGGCTCGAGGATCGATCCTGGAGCGGCGTCCGATGCACCGGCCCGCGCGGGGTCAACGGGTATGATCGCGACGTGGACATCTGGACCTTCCTGTGGCTGATGGTCTTCTTGAAGATCCCCATCGTCGGCCTCTTCCTGATCGTCCGCTGGGCCGTGCGCGAAACGCCTGAGACGGCGCCCGGCGGGGACGGCGGAATCGGGCCGCGCCCGCGTCCCGTGCACCCTCACCACCCACGCAGCCGCCCCCCGCGCAGACCGCGGCGCGGCCCGCACGGCGACCCGAGGCCGGCCTCGCCACCGCGCATGCGCGCCGTCGCCGTGATGCGGCACGGACGGCGTGTCTGACGCCAGGAGGGCCGGCGGAACGCCCGGCCCCATGCCTCATAATCGAACACAGGGCATCGCACCCTCGGATAGGAGATACGGATGAGCACCGAGACTGAGCCGGGCACCCAGAACGGACAGGCCGGCGGCGAGCCCGGGCAGGAGATGCTCACGGTCACCGACAGCCGCACGGGCAAGAGCTACGAGCTCCCGATCACCGACGGCACCGTGCGCGCGACGGACCTGCGCCAGATCAAGGTCGATCCCGACGAATTCGGGTTGATGGCCTACGACCCGGCGTTCATGAACACCGCCTCCTGTCGCAGCTCGATCACCTACATCGACGGCGACGCGGGGATCCTCCAGCACCGCGGGTACTCGATCGAGCAGCTCTGCGAGCACTCCACCTACCTCGAGGTCGCCTACCTGCTGATCAACGGGCGCCTGCCCAACGAGGTCGAGCTGCAGGGTTGGATCGACGAGATCACGATCCACACCTTCGTGCACGAGAACGTCAAGGACTTCATGCAGGGGTTCCGCTACGACGCGAACCCGATGGGGATGCTCGTCGCCTCGGTCGGTGCGCTATCCACCTTCTACCCGGATGCGAACAAGATCCACGATGAGCGCACGCGCGCGATCCAGATCATCCGCCTGCTCGCGAAGATGCCCACGCTCGCCGCCTTCTCCTTCCGTCACGGCATGGGCCAGCCCTACGTCTATCCCGACAACGAGCTCGACTACGCGGGCAACTTCCTCGGGATGATGTACAAAATGACCGAGCTCAAGTACGAGCCCGATCCGCGCCTTGAACGCGCGCTCGACGTCCTCTTCATCCTTCACGCGGACCACGAACAGAACGCCTCCACGAGCGCGGTTCGTTCGGTGGGCTCCACCCAGGTCGACCCCTACTCCGCCGTGGCGGCCGGGGTCGCCGCGCTCTACGGGCCGCTGCACGGCGGCGCCAACGAGGCCGCGCTGCGGATGCTCGCGCGGATCGAGAAGGTGGAGAACATCCCCGACTTCCTCGAGGGTGTGAAGGGTGGCAAAGAGCGCCTGATGGGCTTCGGCCACCGCGTCTACAAGAACTACGACCCGCGTGCGCGGATCATCAAAAAACACCTCGACGCGGTCTTCGAGGTGCGCGGGAAGAGCCCACTGCTGGAGGTCGCCACCGAGCTCGAGAAGCGCGCGCTCGACGACGAGTACTTCACCTCGCGCAAGCTCTACCCCAACGTCGACTTCTACTCGGGCCTGATCTACGAGGCGCTCGGCCTCCCCGTCGCGATGTTCCCCGTGATGTTCGCGATCGGCCGCACCTCCGGGTGGATCGCGCAGTGGAAGGAGATGGTGGGCGACGAGGAGCAGAAGATCGCCCGCCCCCGTCAGATCTACACGGGAGCGCGCGACCTCGACTACGTTCCGATCGCCGAGCGTTAGGCAGGCGTCGCGCCCGCGGCGCGGCAGACGCTGATCGCGTCGGCGTAGGCCCCGAGATCGAAGCGTCCCCCGGGACCCCAAGAGTCGAACTGCTCCTCCACCCTCAGGCCGCCGCGCGCAGCGAGGGCGGCGAAGAGTCCCCGCGACATCGGCGCCCGCCACCCGGCTCGTGAGGGCAACGCCCCGCGGTTGCGCCCGTCCGAGTGGTGGACCACAGCGATCCGCACCCGGCCGCAGCACACGACCGATCTCACCGAGATACCCCGCCACGTCGAGCGGCGCGATGTGAACGAACACGTCGAACGACCACACGCCGTCCACCGAGGAGTCCGGGACCGCTCCGAGGTCGCTCCCCTGCGAGGTGACGTAGTCGATCTTCGCCGCGTCGCCGAAGCGTTCCCGGCAGAGACGGAGCGTGGTCTCGCTCACGTCGACGAGGATCAGGCTCTCCGCGTGGCCGATCAACCGCTCGGTCCAGCGACCCGCACCCGGCCCGATCTCGAGCACGACCCCTCCGGGCGGCATCAGACGCAGCAGCACGTCGTCGATCAGCGACTGCTTCCACTCCGGGGAGGCCGTCCACTCCTCCCCTGCGGAGCTCCAGTCCCAACCGTCCCAGCGGCTGCGGTTCTCGGTCGAGGAGTTCCCCTTCCAGCGCCGGTGCGCGGGACCCAGCTCGGCGCGCTCCTGCTCGCGCGTCAACCGCCGGTCCTCGAGCGCCCAGCGAGCCCTGCGAGGGAGCGAGCGAGCGCGTCCGAGCGCGCGGCGCGCGCTCGGAAGGGCGGCCGGGCGGCTCTCCCTCTCGGCGCGCACCGCTACCCCTCCTCGTCTCGCTGGGCGAAGGCTTCGCTCGCCTCCGTCGCGGGTCGCTCGACCTGCGCCTCCACCGGCCCCGCCCGCCCCGGAGCGGACCCCACGGCCCCGGCGCTCTCCGCCGCGGATTCGACTCGCCCGGTCGGGATCGGCGTCGCCTTCCCGATCGGTAGAGGCCGCGCGCGGCGACGAACAGGAGGGCGACGGCGAGGCCCACCCCACGTCCGGCGCCGGATTGCCAAACCGAGGCGAGCATCCTCGACTTCTACAGCACGAGCGTCGCGCCGTGGCGCGAGAGCCAGGCACGATCCTCACGCCACTCAGGCCAGTGTCGTGCCGAGCAGCGCCCAGAAGCGCGGGGAGTGGTCGAGCACGGCGAGGTGGCAGACCTCGTGCCAGACGACGTAGTGCAGGATCCGCTCGGGGGCGAGCAGCAACCGCCAGTTGAAGCTCATCCGCCCGCGCGCGGAGCAGGACGCCCAGCGGGTGCGCTGGGCGCGGATGTCTAACCCCGTGTAGCGCAGGCCGGCGGCCGCACTCGCCCGGTCCAGGCGTGGCTCGATCTCGGCGCGCGCCGCCCGGCGGTAGAAGCGCTCGATCGCCGCTCGCGAGTCTCCCTCGGGCACGAGCAGCGTCTCGCCGCGGCGATGAGCGCGCGTGCGCCCCGGCTCCGCGCGCAGCTGGAGGGTTCCATCGAGGTAGGGCAGCGTCTCACCGCGCAGCGCGAGCACGGCCATCGTCGCGCGCGCCTCGGCGAGCCGCCGCTCGATCCAGGGGCGCAGCTCGACGATCGCCGCGGCCGCCTCGCGCTCGGGTGCACGCTGCGGGAGCACCACCTCGACTCCCGTCTGGGTATGGACGTTCACCCGCACACGCCGCGCGCGGCTCGATCGCCTGACCGTGTAGGCGATCTCCTGGGGCGCGGGGATGCTCGGAGCGGAGCTCATCGACCGATCAGGGTACGCGCCCGAGCGGGCGGCCCCGCTCGCGGCGCAGCGCAAGACTCGCGCCCGTACGCTTCAGCCGTGACCGAGCCCCTCCGCAGCGGGCCCACGCTCGATGAGGAGCTGCTGCTCTGGCTCGACGGGGAGTCCCCCGAGGTACGTGCGGCCGACACCGACCGCGTGCGGGAGATCGCCGAGGAGTTCGCCCGCGGCTTCGACGCGCTCTCCGCGGTGAGGCGTGCGGTGACGGTCTTCGGATCGGCGCGCACACCCCCGGAGCACCCCGACTACGCGCTCGCGCGTTCGATCGGGGAGTGTTTTGCGGAGGCTGGCTTCGCGGTGATCACGGGCGGAGGCCCGGGGTTGATGGAGGCGGCCAACCGGGGGGCCCAGGAGGGCGGTGGCCTCTCGATCGGCTGCAACATCGAGCTCCCCCACGAGCAGGCGCTGAATCCCTATCTCGACATCGGCCTGCGTTTCGAGCACTTCTTCGCGCGCAAGGTGATGTTCGTACGCTACGCGTGCGCGTTCGTGGTCTGCCCCGGCGGCTTCGGCACGCTCGACGAGCTCTTCGAAGTGCTCACGCTCGTGCAGACCGGCACGGCCCGCCACGTCCCGGTCCTCCTCGCGGGCGAGGGCGAATGGCAGGGCCTGCTCGACTGGCTCGCGCGCGGCCCGCTCTCCGCCGGGCACATCGACCCCCGCGACCTCGAGCTGCTGCAGGTGGTCGGGAGCGCGGGGCACGCGCTCGAGATCGTCGAGCAGGCCTACTCGCGCCAGCTCGCGGCCGCCGAACACACGCCGCGGCGCACGAGGGCGACGGGCGAGGCGGGCTAGCGCCGGGCCGACCGCCGGACCGGAGCGCGGCCCCGCGGCGATAATCGAGCGATGGCCCTCTCCAAGGTCCGGCTGCCGCGCGATGTGCGCGACCCCTACGAGGTCTTCCTCAACGGCGTGCCCCAGAAGCTCGGCGAGGACTTCACCGTGCGCGAAGGGTCGCTCGTCTTCGAGCGCGAGCTGCGCAAGGACAAGATCAGCGGCTGGCGCTGGCTGCTCGGCGCCTGGGGCGTCGGCACCTACCGCCAGAACGACTCCGTGGACGTCCGCTACGAGGCTCCCGACGGATCGCCGCGAGTGGCGGAGGGACTGGAGATAGAGACGGGCTAGGCCGCCCGCTCCCACGGGCGGGAGAGCTTCAACGCGCTGAGGATCGCGCGCGTAGCGGGCGAGCGGTTGAGCGTGTAGAAGTGGATCCCCGGCGCGCCGGCGGCGAGCAGCTCGGCGCACTGCAGGGTGGCGTAGGCCACCCCGAAGTCGAGCACCGCCTCCTCGTCCTCACCGCGCTTCTCGAGCTCGGCGGCGAGCCCCTGCGGGATCGAGGCTCCGCTCATCTTCGCCATCCGCTCGATCTGACCCACCCGGGTGATCGGCATGATCCCCGGGACGATCGGCACGTCGATCCCCGCCTCGCGCGCCCGCGCAAGGAAGTCGAAGAAGCGCGCGTTGTCGAAGAACAGGTTCGTGATCAGGAAATCGACGCCCGACCGAACCTTCTTGGCGAGGAAGCGCAGGTCGTCCTCCGGGCTGCTCGCGTGGATGTGGGTCTCCGGGAAGCAGGCCGCACCGATCGCGAAGGGGTAGTCGGAGTCGATCATCTCCACGAGCTGGTGTGAGAACTCCAAACCGCCCTCGGTCATCGTCCACTCCTCCTCGCCCGCGGGAGGATCCCCGCGCAGGGCGAGCACGTTGTCGATCCCCGCCGCTCTCATCTCGTCGAGCGTGGCGCGCAGCTCGGGGACCGTCGCGCCCACGCAGGTGAAGTGCGCCATCGCCTCCAGGCCCCACTCCTCCTTGATGCGCTTCACGATCTCGATCGTTTTCTCGCGCGTCGAGCCCCCCGCGCCGTAGGTCACCGAGACGTAGGCGGGCTCCAGCTCACGCAGCTCACCGAGCGCGTTGTAGAGGTTCTCCTCCCCGACGGGGGTCTTCGGGGGGAAGAACTCGAAGGAGAAGACCGGCCCGTTGCGACCGTAGAGCTCGTCGATGCGCATCGATCGATTATGCCGTCCAGCGCTCGGGCTCTCCCGGGATCCGGCGCACCCCGCCGGTGCTCTCCAGATGCGTGAGATAGCCGAGCGTCTGCGAGAGCAGCCACTGCCCGTTCTGCTGGGAGAGCGCCTCCCCGTAGACCGCCCCGACCACATCGAAGGCCGTGAGCTCCTCCGCCCCGACCGCCTGGAGCACCTTGTAGAGGTGCTCCTCCACGAGCGCGCGGTTGCCGTGGATGTGGGCATGGACGTCGGTGAAGGTTCGCCCGTGACCCGCAAGGCAGAGCCTCGCCCCGAGCCGCTCGACCACGTCGAGGGAGCTCAGGAACTCGCCGACGGGGTCGGGCGAGTAGCCGTACTCGAAGTAGAGCGAGATCCGCCCCAGCAGGTGGTCCCCGGAGATCAGCAGCCGGCGCTCGGGCTGGAAGAGGCAGATGTGGGAGGGCGCGTGTCCCGGCGTCTCATATGTGACCCACTCGCCCAGGTCGCTCTGCACCGTGACCCCCTCGACCAGGTCCCTGTCGGCCTTCAACGGTCCGACGATGCCCGGGTTGGAGCTGCCGCGCTGCGCCGCGTAGCGCGCCAGCGGCGCCTCCGGCACCCCGCTCTGGCGCGCGACCTCCAGGCGCCGGGCGAGCACCGCCTCGGGGTCCTCGACGAGCTTGTTCATCAGCTCGTGGCTCGGGTGCATCCAGAGCTCGCAGCCCGCGCGCTCGGCGATCGGCACGGCCTGGCCGCAGTGATCGGAGTGCGCGTGGGTGCAGACCACGAGCTTCACGTCCTCGATCCGCAGCCCGCACATCTGCATCGCGTGCTCGAGGTGCGCCATCGACTCGTCGTCGTGGTAGCCCGTGTCGACGAGCACGAACCCGTCGCCCGCGGAGAGCGCCCAGGCGTTGCAGTGCGGGACCCCGGGCCAGGGCAGCGGCAGCCGCAGCCGGTAGACCCCGCGCATGATGCGTTCGCCCCGTCCGCGCTCGCCCCGACTCGTCACGTCCGCCACGGGGCGGAGACTAGACTACGGCACTCGAGCAGCGAAAAGGAGGCGGGGATGGCCGAACGGAAGGCGACCGGGACGAGCACGAAGGTGGAGGAGGTCGCCGCCAATGTCCAGCAGGCGGCCGCCGGGCGCAGACGCATCTCGGGAAGCAAGGCCGAGGGCGTGGCGAAGCGCTACTTCGCTGCGATCGACGCTCGCGACCTCGAGGGCGCAGTGGCGCTGTGGGCCGAGGGCGGCCGCGACAACGTCCGCGGCCGCGCCGACGTGATCGCCCCGGAGGGCGTGCGGAGCTTCCTCGGCGAGCTGCTCGATGCGGTCCCCGATCTCTCGATGGAGGTCGTCTCGACGACCGCCGAGGGCGAGCGCTGCGGCGTCCATTGGCGGCTACGGGGCACCTTCGCGGGCCCAGGCACCTTCGGGGGCGTGGCGCCCACCGGAAGCAGGCTCGACATCGAGGGCTTCGACCTCGTCACGGTGCGCGACGGCCTGATCCAGGGCAACGACGCCTTCACGGACTCGATGACCTTCGCCCGCCAGGTCGGGATGATGCCCCCGCAGGGCTCGGCCTCCGAACAGCGCATGACCGGGGCGTTCAACGCGAAGACGCGGCTCACCGGCGGTCTCGCCGCGAGCGACGCGCAGCTTGTCGCCGAGGGGGTGTGGGTCGTTCAGGGCCAGCCCGGCCGCTGCAACGTCTACATGCTCGAGGACGAGGGCGGCGTGACGCTCTTCGACGCCGGCGCGCGGACGATGACGCGCGCGATCTCGAGCGCGGGTGCGAAGCTCGGCGGAATCCGTCGCGTGGTGCTCGGCCACGGCCACACCGACCATCGCGGGAGCGCGCCCGCGCTCGGCGTGCCCGTGCTCTGCCACCCGGACGAGATGCAGGACGCCGAAGGCAGCGGAGGGTTCCGCTACTGGCCCGAGCGGCTCTCGGGCCTGCCCGCCGGGCACCGCCAGCTGCACCGGCTCCTCCATCGCTACGCCTGGGACGGCGGGCCGGTGAAGGTCGAGGGGACGCTCGCAGAGGGCGATGAGGTCGCGGGTTTCGAGGTGATCTCGCTGCCCGGGCACGCACCCGGGCAGATCGGGCTGTGGCGCGAGTCCGACCGGCTCGCGCTCGTGAGCGACTGCTTTTACACGCTCGACATCTGGGGCCGCGACAGCGAGGCCCATGTGCCGATGCCGATCTACAACTACGACACCGAGCAGGCGCGCGCCTCGATCCGCAAGCTCGCCGAGCTCGAGCCCGCGGCGGCCTGGCCGGGACACGCGAAGCCCGTGGTCGGCGACGTTCGCGCGAAGCTCTCGGCAGCCGCCGAGAGCTGAGGTGGGCCGCCGCTCGCGCCGCCGCGGCGAGCGAGCGTGCGCCGCGGGCGCCCGAGAGCTCCTACGAGGACGCCGATGCGGGCGTGCTCGTGCTGCGCGGCGCGCTCTCACCGGGCTCCCGTCGCAGCTACCTCGATGCGCTCGCGGGATCTCCGCTCTCGCGCGAGGATGCCGAGCAGCGGGCGCTCGAGCTGCTCTTCGAGCGTCTCGCGGTGAGCTGGACGGTGGCGGGCGTGCCCGCCGATGGGCAGCGCGAGCTGCTGGGCAGACTGCGCCTGGCCACGCCCGCCGAGCGCCAGTGGGTGCGCGAGACGCTGCGCGCCCACTGTGCGGAGCACTTCCCCGAGCTGAACCTCCCTTAGCGCCCGAGCAGCTCCAGCCGTGGCCCGCCCGGGTCGCGGCTGACGAAGCGCGCGGTTGCCGGGCTGAGGGCGAAGTCGAGCAGCTCGCCCCCCTCCCCGCGCACCTCCACGCGGCGGCCTTCCTCGCTCACCGCGGTGATCACCGCGGGCTCGAAGCCGCCGCCGAAGTGGGCGATCCGCGCACGGTCGCCGACCCTCGGAACGAGACGTGAGGGGACGGGCACCCCTCGATGCTTCCAGAAGGCCCCGGTGGGCGCGCCGCGCCCGATACCGTGCGGGACATGCGCCGCACCAAGATCGTCGCCACGATCGGCCCCGCCTCGCGGGAGCCCGAGACACTCGTGCGCCTCGTCGAGGCGGGGATGGACGTGGCGCGGCTGAACTACTCGCACGGCACGCTCGACGAGCACGCGGAGACGGTGCTGCGCGTGCGCGATGCGGCGGGGCGCGCGGGACGCCCGGTGGCGATCCTCCAGGACCTGCCCGGACCGAAGCTGCGAATCGGACCGCTGCACGAGGGCGTGGTCGAGCTGACGGCGGGCGAGACGCTCACGATCCTCTGCGGCGACGGCGCCGAGCCCGGCGACGCACGGCGGATGTCGATCTCCTGGGACGGGCTCGCAGAGGCGGTCGAGCCCGACTCGATCATCTATCTCGCCGACGGCTCGGTGCGGCTGCGCGTGACGGCGGTGCGCGAGGCGGACTGCGAGGTGGACACGGAGATCGAGGTCGGCGGCGCGGTCGCCTCACGCCAGGGGCTGAACATCCCCGGACCGGTGGATGCGCTCCCGGCGGTGCCCGAGGAGGACCTCGCGTTGCTCAGCCACGGCGAGTCGATCGGCGTGGACATGGTCGCGCTCTCCTTCGTGCGCTCCCCGCACGGATGTGCACACGGTGCGCGATCACACGCGCCTCCCGCTGATCGCGAAGATCGAGAAGCCGCAGGCCGTCGAGCGCGCGAAGGAGATCATCGACGCGGCCGACTGCGTGATGGTCGCGCGTGGCGATCTCGGCATCGAGCTGCCGATCGCCCAGGTCCCCGTGGTGCAGAAGCAGCTTCTCGAGCTCGCGGGCCTGAGGGCGCGGCCCTCGATCACCGCCACGCAGATGCTCGACTCGATGGTGAGCTCCTCACGGCCCGACGCGAGCCGAGGTCGCGGACGTGGCGAACGCGATCCTCGACGGGACGGACGCGGTGATGCTCTCCCAGGAGACGGCGGTCGGGCGCCTATCCGGTCGAGGCCGTCGCGATGATGGCGGCAGTCGCCGAGCAGGCCGAGTCGATCGCGCCCTACGAGCGCTGGAACCTCTCGCGCGTGCGCCGCACAGTCTCCGATCCGGCCTACACGATCGCCCACAACCTCTGCGACGCCGCGCGCGAGCTGCACCTCGACGCGCTCGTGATCCCGACGCTCTCCGGCCGCTCTGCGCGGCTCGTCTCGGCGCATCGCCCGACAGTGCCGATCTACGCGCTCTCTCCCGGCCGCGAGACCGTCCGCCGCTGCGGGCTGATGTGGGGAGTGCAGGCCGCCTCGATCCCCCGTCACGAGACGACCGAGGCGCTGATCGCGGACTCCGCTCGGCGCGTGGTCGAGCTGGGCTGGTGCCGGCCGGGGCAGCGCGTGGGTATCACCGCGGGCCTGCCCTCGGGGCGTCCCGGGACCACGAGCCTCTTCCAGATCCAGGTTCTCTAGCCGCTCGCAAGAGGCTAGGCGCGGCTAGCGCTCGACCTCGAACCAGACCGTCGTCCCGCCGTCCTCGCCGACCCCCCAGCTGCTCGCCGCTTTCTCGAGCAGATACAGGCCATAGCCGTCGTCGATCCGATCGGGATCGCGCGGGCGGGGAGTGAAGCCCGTGCCCGCGTCGGTGACCACGACGCGCACGAGCCGCTCGGTGACCGTCGCCTCGAGCGCAATCGAGGAGTCCGCGGGTCCGGTGGAGTGGCGCACCGCGTTGGAGACGACCTCCGAGACGAGCAGCACGATCGTCTGCGCGAGCGAACCCTCAATGCCGATCGCGAAGAGCTGATCGGAGACCGCGGAGCGCGCGAGCGCGGGCGCGCGGACGTTCCGCTCCAGCTCCAGGCGCAGCGTGCCCGGGGATCCGGCGGGATCAGCTGTGCGCATCATTCTCCGAACGTCCCGGGCTCGTCGACGAAGGGCAGGTTCTCCTCCGCGCGCGTGATCTGGAAGACCGCGATCGCGGGCGCGCCGGGACGGACGAGCGCGAGCTTCCAACCCTCCTGCTCGGCCCGCTCGGCGAGCACGATGAAGTGCCGCAGTCCCGAGGAATCGAGGAAGGAGAGCGGGCGCAGGTCGAGCGTGAGCAGAGTGGGCGCCCGCGCGAGCACGTCGCGCACCACCTCCTCGCAGCCTCGGAACGGTCGCGATGTCGAGCTCCCCGCGCAGCACGAGCAGCGTGCTCGAGCCCTCGGTGCGCTCCTCGATCTCCAGAGGCCGGCTGGCAGCCACGCTAGACCCCCACCCCCGGCCGGGCCGGCGCCGGCGACTCCTCGACCGAGGTGGGCTGCGGGGCACGCCGCATCACGACGAGCGCGGTGTCGTCGACCTGCGAGCCCACCTGGAACTGCTCGAGCGCGGCGACGAGACGTTCGCGGATCGCGCCGGGCGACTCGCGCCGGACCTCCATCAGCAGCTCGCGCAGGCGCGCGCTCCCGAAACGCTCGTCAGCGCTACCGATCGTGTCCGTGACCCCGTCGGTGATCGCGACGATCGTCTCGCCGGGCCGAACGGGGAAGGTCGTCTCGGGCCACTCCGCGCGGGAGAAGGCGCCGAGCAGCGTGCCGTGCTCACCGATCTCCTCGACGCTCTCCTCGCCGAGTCGCCAGAGCAGCGGATGCCCGCCCGAGGCGACCGTGGCCTGCGAGCCGTGGACGCGCAGGCAGAGCGCGGTGCAGACCGAGAGACCCGGGCGGCGACGCAGCGCGGCGTTCACGCGTTCGAGCAGATGCGCGGGGCGCGCGTCGAATTCGGAGGCTGTCCAAGCGGCGTGGCGCACGAGCGAGGTGGCAGCGGCGGCGTGCACGCCTTTGCCCGTCACGTCACCGATCATCATCATCCAGTCGCCCTCGGCCTCCCAGAAGTCGTAGAAGTCCCCGCCGACCTCGCTCTCCTGCGCGGCGGGGCGGTAGAGCGCGACGATCTCCCAGTCGGGCATCTCCGGCAGAGCTTCGGGAAGCAGGCTGTTCTGCAACGTGCGCGCGATCTCCGAGCGCTCGCTGTAGAGGCGCGCGTTCTCGACGGCGAGCGCGGCGCGCTCGGCGATCTGCCCGGCGAACTCGGCGTCGCTCTCGTCGAACCTGCGGCCCGATTCGGCGCTCACCATCGTCAGCGCGCCGATCGTGCGCCCGCGCACGTTCATCGGCACGATCAGCGCGGCCCGCATGCCCACGCCGCGAAGCAGCCTCAGGTGCTCCTCGTCGACCGCGGCCTCGGTGAGGAAGCTGTCCGGGATCTCGTTGTAGAGAGTGGTTTCGCCGGTGCGCTGGACGAGCCCGAGTCCGCGCTCGGGGTCGAGGTGCCCCGGGTCGTAGCCGCGGAGCTTCGTGGCCATCTCGAGCATCGCCGGATCGACATGGGCGATCGCCACGGGATCGCGTCCCCCCTCCTCGTCGAAGAGATCGACCGCGCACCAGTCCGCGATCTGGGGCACAGCGAGCCCGGCGACGTTGCGCAGCGTCTGCTGGTAGTCCAGCGAGGAGACGAGCACCGCCCCCGCCGTGGCGAGAAAGTCGCTGCGGATCTGCATGCGCTTGCTCTGCGTCACGTCCTCGATGATCGTCACCGCCGCTTCGATCTCCCCCTCGGGGTCGCGCACCGCGGTGGCCTTGAGCAGCACCCACTGCTCCTCACCGGTGCGACGGTCGAGGGTGCGCATCATCAGCGGCTCGGGGCTCTCGCCGCGGAGCAGGCGCACGGAGGGCAGGTCGTCCATGCCGAGCTCGTTTCCCTCCTCGTCGAGCGTGAGGTAGGGCCCCATCAACGCGCGGGGATCGGCCGCGGCGAGCTCCTCGGGGGTGTCGTAGCCCATCCTGTCGAGGGCCGCGCGGTTGGCGTAGATCAGGCGGTTGTCGAGACCGCGTATCGTGATCGCCTCGGCGAGCGAGTCGACGATCGCACGCAGGCGCTGCTCGCTGCCCGCGAGCGCCCGCTCCAGCTGGTCGAGCAGCCGCTGACGCTCGGCCTCCTGCCGGCGTCGCTCGGAGATGTCGGTGATGAACGCGTGGAAGGAGTGCCCGCCGTCCTCGGGTACGGCGGAGACGATCACTTCGACAGGGAACTCGGTGCCGTCCGCGCGCAGCGAGACCTGCTCGGTGCGGTTGTCGAGCAGCGGCGTGCGCCCACCCTCTTTGAAGCGGCGGAAACCAGCGCGCAGAGGCTCACGAAAGCGCTCGGGGACGATCATGTCGATCACGCTCTCGCCGAGTACCTCCTCGCGGCTGCGCCCGAAGGTCTCTTCGGCGCGGATGTTCCAGTAGGTGATGCGCCCTTCCTCATCCAGTGAGATGAAGGCGCTGTGAGAGACGTTGAGGATCTTGCGCGCGTGTCCCAGATCCATGTCTCTGATGATCGCCGATCGGCGGCCTCAGCGGCGGCTCAACGCGCTGCGCGAGCGCCGCTGTAGAACTCGGCCTCCTGGCGGCCGAGCTCGGTGACGGGATCATCGCCGTACATCCACTCGCGCGCGATCCTGTGCCAGTTCCCTTTCGCGCGAAGCTGGGAGAGCACGGCGAGCGTGAGCATCTCCATGCGCCTCCCGAAGAGGTGCTCCGGGCGCATGTCCTGATGGCGCATCTCGCGGAAGTGGGTGGAGCGCGGGTCGGAGCTCTCGATCATCACTTTGGTTGCGATCTCCGGCGTGAGCTGCACGTCGCGGTCACACGTGGTGTACCACCAGATCGCATCGCGGATGAAGGCGAGCAGGTTCTCCGCGTTGACCTTCTCGGGCTCGGGGAGGAAGCCCGACTCGGCGAGCAGCGCGTGCAGCCGCGGCGCATCTTCCTCGACGACCGCTCGCTGGCAGGCGAGCTCGAGCTCGACGGCGGCGGCGTCCATGCGCTTGAAGAGGCCGAAGTCGAGGAAGGCCACACGGCCGTCCTCGAGCAGCAGGAAGTTGCCGGGGTGAGGATCGCCGGAGAACTGGTGGTGGCGATAGAGGCATCCGAGGAAGAAGCGGAAGACGATCTCCCCCAGCCGGTCGCGCTCGGCCTGCGAGCGCGTCTTGAGCTCCTCGAAGCCCACACCCTCGACGAACTCGCTGACGAGCACGCGCTCACGGCTGAGCCCGGAGACGACCTCGGGGACGACGATGAAGGGGTGCCCCGCGAAGATCCGCGCGAGCGAGCGCTGGTTCTGGGCCTCGAGCTCGTAGTCGAGCTCCTCCTCGATCCGCTCCCGGATCTCGGTGGTGACGGCCTTCACGTCGAGGCCGGGGGTCATGCGCTTGAGCAGGCGCATGATCATGTCCAGGTTCTGCATGTCCGCGCGGACCGCGCCCGCGACGCCGGGGTACTGCACCTTCACCGCGACCTCGCGCCCGTCCTCGGCGAGCCGCGCGCGGTACACCTGCCCGATCGAGGCGGCCGCGATCGGCTCGGGGTCGAACTCGGAGAAGACCTCCTTCAGCGATGCTTCGAGATCGTCCTCGATCACCCGGCGCATCTGCTTGAAGGACACGGTGGGGGCGGCGTCACGGAGCTTGGCGAGCTCACGTTGGAACTCCTCGCGGTGCTCCTCGGGGACGAGGCCGACGTCGAGGAAGGACATCACCTGCCCGAGCTTCATCGCCGCGCCCTTCATCGTCCCGAGCACCGCGACGATCTGCTTCGCGGTCTCGAGCTGGCGGCGCGACATCGCCTCCTCGGCGGCCTCCTCGTCGCGGGTGACGTTCGCCGCCCGCGTTCCGAACTGCTTGACCGCCTCGCTCGCCGCGAGCGAGGCGACCGTCGCGGTGCGCCGCACGCGCGAGGTGGGGATCTTCTCGTTCTCGCGCGCCATCGCCCCAATCCTAGGCGGACGGCGGAGCCGAGCAGGAGCGCGTGCTAGGCGGAGCGCTCTATTTTCGAGCCGGGCACAATGTCGTCCGCCCCGTCGGGCCAGCGGATCCAGGCCTTCGTGCCGCCGTCGTAGTCCGCTCCGAGCAGGATCAGCGTGGCGGGCTCGCCGAGTGCTCTGCAGGGCTCCGAGCCCTCCGGGTCGAGCCCACGCCAGACACGGATGAAGGCGTTCTGCTCCCACTCGCGGCCGACGGAGGTGGGATCGGCGTGGCCGGGCTGGATGACGGTCGCGGGTGGGAGCTCCATCAGCGTGCCCATGATCGAGTCGCGGAGGTCGGCGTAGGTCGTGTGACCGGGCGCTTTCACGCCCCCGACCGAGTCCTTGAAGAGCGTGTCCCCGGTGAACACAGCTGCTGGGCCCTCCGGCCCGGAGACGAGGAAGGAGAGCATTCCGCCGGTGTGCCCCGGCGTGTGAAGCGGCCTCACCGAGAGCGCGCCGAACTCGGCGGTCTGGCCCGCCTCGATCGTCTCGTAGCGAGCCGCTGCGCTCTCGCCGTCTCCTCCGGAGGCGGCGAGCAGGTCGCGCTCGCGCGAGGAGATGAGGACCTTCATCCCCGGCCAGCGGGCGAGCAGCTCGTCGACCTCGCATACGTGGTCGAAGTGGTGGTGGGTGAGCAGGATGTGGGTGGGCTCGAGGCCGAGTCGCTCGGCGGCCGCGATCAGCGGGGCGACCGGTCCGCCCGCGTCGATGAAGAACGCGGGTCCGCCCTGCCCGTCGGCGACGAGGAAGGTGTTCGAGACGAACTGCGGGTGGGTCGAGCGCTCGACGATCATGCGGGCAATCCTAGGCGCCCGAGGGCGCGCCCGCGGCGAGCAGCCGGCTGAGGCCCTCGAGGTATGAGCCCTCGCCCACGTCACGCCGCCACTCGAGGACCGGAACACGCTCGGCCCATCCCGCGACCTGGGCGCGCGCCTGCTCGAGCGTCGCGGAGGTCGCGGCGAGCGCGACCGCACGCGAGGTGCCCACGGTGCGGTACGTGCCCTCGCCGAGCGCGACCGCGGAGGAGAAGAAGACGTGGCCGCCCTCGCCCTCGATCGCCTCGGCGTCTAGCGCGAACTCGTACGGGCCGCCCTTGCGCAGCGCGTAGTCGGGCGAGACGAGGTACAGGACCACAGAGGCCTCCGCGCGCAGCGGCACGTCGCCCGCGCTGAGCGTGCCGGCGGCGATCGACTCCATCGCCGCCGTCCAGGAGCCCTCGAAGAGGCTCATGATGTTCATGCACTCCGGGTCGCCGAAGCGCGCGTTGAACTCGATCACCTTGACCCCGTCCGCGGTGGCGAAGAAGCCCGAGTTCATCACGCCGCTGAAGTGCCGGCCGAGCGCACCGAGCCGCTCGATCACCCGCTCGATGATCGAACACGCCTGCGCGTAGTGGGCGCTCGTCATGAAGGGCAGCGTGGGCGTGGGCAGGGAGAGGGAGCCCATCCCCCCCGTGCCCGGGCCCTCGTCGCCGTCGAAGCGATACGGGTAGTCGTAGGTGGAGTTCGGGAAGAGCACGGTGCGACCGTCGCTGACCGCCTGGATCGTGAACTCGGCCCCGTCGATGCGCTCCTCGATCAGCACCGCCTCGCCCGCCCCGCCCTTCTCGAGCAGCTCGATCGCGTAGGCCTCGGCCGCGGCGTGGTCCGCGAGGTGGGGTCCCATCACCTTCACGCCCTTGCCGCCGGTCAACCCCGCGGGCTTGACCGCAACGGGGCGCGTGCCGAAGAAGGCGAACGCCTCCGCGACCTCGGCGGGGGTCCGTGCGACTCGCATCAGCGGGACCGCCTCGGGGGCGACTTCGGCGAGCAGCTCGCGCGCGAAGACCTTGTTCCACTCGATCTCCGAGCCATCGCGCGTGGGCCCCACCGCGCGCGTTCCCTGAGCGCGAAGCGCGTCGACCACGCCCGCTGCGAGCGGTTCGTCGGAGCTCACCATCGCGATGTCGATCTCGCGCTCGCGCGCGTATGCGGCGACCGCCGCCGGGTCGCAGACGTCACCCACGCGGTGATCCCCGCCGGAGCGCTCGGCGTGGCGCAGGATCGTGGGGTTCTCGTGGCCGAGGAAGGCGTGCAGCTCGCTGTGCTCGGCCATCCGCATCGCGAGCGCGCTCTCCCGTCCACCGTGGCCCACAACGAGCGTCCGCACGGCGTGCAGTCTAGAGGCGGGGGCGCGAGCGCCGAGGCGAGCCCGCGGGCCGTGCCCACCCGCGCCGCTCTAGTCTTCCGAGCGTGGAGGAGGAGCAGCTCACACCTGAGGCGGCGGTTAACCGCGAACGCTGGGACGAGCAGTCCGATGCCTACCAGCAGCGCCACGGAGGGCAGCTCGAGGAGTCCGGTGGAACTGCCTGGGGCGTCTGGCAGATCCCGGAGGCCGAGCTGAACGCGCTGGGCGAGGTCTCCGGCCTCGACGTGCTCGAGCTCGGCTGCGGCGCGGCGCAGTGGGCGATCGCACTCGCGGCTCGCGGGGCTCGGATGACGGGCCTTGACAACTCCGGCCGTCAGCTCGATCACGCGCGCGAGGCGCTCGCCGCGGCGGGGCTCGACTTCCCGCTCGTACACGCGAGCGCCGAGGCGACGGGTCTGCCCGACTCGAGCTTCGACCTCGTCTTCTGCGACTTCGGCGCGATGACCTTCACCGACCCGCACAAGAGCGTCCCCGAGGTCGCCCGCGTGCTCCGGCCCGGGGGCCTGTTCGTCTTCTCCGCGATCACCCCGATAGCCGACATCGCCTGGCCGCTCGGCGCGGAGGGTCCGGGCGAGCAGCTCGTGAACGACTACTTCGAGGGGATCCGGGTGATCGAAGAGCCCGGCGAGCCGATCAACTTCAACCTCCCCTACAGCGAGTGGATCGCCGTCTTCCGCAAGCACGGCTTCGCGATCGAGGATCTGATCGATCTCCGCCCCTCCGCCGAGGCGACGAGCTCCTACCGCACCGAGGCCGACCGCGAATGGGCGCGGCGCTGGCCGCTGGAGTGCATCTGGCGCGTGCGACTGCTCGCGGCGTAGACTCGCGCTCATGGCACTCATCCACACCTGCTACCGCATCACCGACATCGAGCGCTCCGTCGCCTTCTACGAGGCGCTCGGCTTCAAGGAGATCGGCCGGCTTCCGATCAAAGACGAGGCCGTGAACGTCTTCATGAACCAGCCAGGGGACGGCGACATGCCCCGCCTGGAGCTCACCTTCAACTTCGGCGTCGAGAGCTACGAGATCGGGACCGGCTACGGCCACATCGCGATCACCTCGGACGACCTCGACGGCACGCTCGCCAACCTCGCCGAGCAGGGGATACAGCCCGAGAAGCCCCCCTACTCGGTTCGGGAGGGCGGCTCGCGGCTCTGCTTCGTGCGCGATCCCGACGGATATCGAATTGAGATAATCGAGCAGCCGTAGCTCGTCGTTCGTGCCCGCGCGTCAACCAGGCAGCCGCAGCACCCCACCGAGCCAGGCGAGCGCCCGCATCGGAATCCGGTCGCGACGCCGGGCGGGCACGAGCGTGTCGCCGTAGCGAAGCATCACTTTCGAGAGGCACATGTAGACGCGCGGGTCCCGCTTGCTGCTCACCCCCGCGGTGCGCAGGCTCTGGCTCGTGCGTTCGATGAACTCCTCGAAGCGCATCGCGGGCCGATGCCGGTTGCGAACGCGCACGACCGCCCCGGAGCTGTTCTTGAACGTGTGGAGCGCTCCCTGCGGAACGGATGCCGACTCACCACTGGCGAGCGTGCTCCAGGCACCGTCGATGACGACCTCGAAGCTCCCCTCGAGCACCTCGTACTCCTCGACCTGGTGAGGGTGGACGTGAGGGGGTGGCGGCACGCATCCCGAGGGCAGGACGAACTCCATCTCCACGTAGGCCCCGTCCGTCTCGGCCGTCGGGCGCATCACGATGTACGTGCTGCCGTCCGGCATCTCGAAGCGCTCGCCCGCTCTCGCCATGCGAGCAAGCTACCTGTGCGGCGTCCCCGACCGCGCGGGACGCACCGGGCTCAGGCCCGCTTCGCCTTGTTCTTGCGCGCCCACTTAGCGATCGGGCCCGAGCCCGTGAGCACCTCGCCGTCATCGAGCACGAGGATCGGGACGGACTGCTGGCCGCTCAGGCGCTCGATCTCCGCGCGGTCCTGAGCGCGCGAGCGCCACGTCCAGAACTTCAGCGTCCCCCCACGAACCTTGCGCCACTCGTAGGTGTGACCCGCCTTGTCGAGCGCGACGGCAGCGCGCCCGCACGGGTGGGCGAGCGGTCTCGGCATCGAGCCGAAGGCCTTACCGTCCAAACAGGTGTAGAGGACCACGGCGGCGATCGTAGCGTGGCGCTGGCGCGCGGGTCAGGCGCCCCCGCGCACGCCGCCCAGAGCGTTCAGCTGCTCTCGCGCAGCACGGAGAGCGCATCGCCCACGCGCCGCAGCTCGTCGAGCATCGCGTCGGCCGCGCGCTCCATCGTCTCGTTCGCCTGCACCTGCTCCTCCTCGTCGATGAAGTTCTTCACGAAGGGGATCGAGACCGCCTCGAAGACGGGGTACATGCGCAGCGTCGTGACCACCTGCTTTGCCATCTGCACGGAGCGCGTGCCCGCCGAGACCCCGCCGTAGGAGACGAACCCGACAGGCCGGTAGGCCCACTCGTGATGGAGGTAGTCCAGCGCGTTCTTCAACGGAGCGGGCAGGCCGTAGTTGTACTCCGGCGTGACGAAGGCGAAGGCGTCCGCTGCCTCGACGCGCGCACTCCACTCCTTCGTGTGGCGCTTGGTGTATTCGCGCAGCCGAGGATGGTTCGGCTCGTCGACGAAGGGCAGACCGATCTCGAGCAGATCCGCCACGTCGATCTCGAACCCTCCGTGGTCGCGCGCGCGGCCCTCGAACCACTGCGCGACCGGCAGGCCGACGCGTCCCGGGCGGGTGCTCGCAATCACGATCATCAGGGTGGGCTCAGGCATCTCGGCGATCTCCTCGGCTTTTCTGGGCGGCTCGCGCCCACCCTAGCCAGACGCGGGGAGATGCACGTACGCAGCGGACCGCTACGCTCCGCCGAGAGCGATGTCTGACACGGGGAAGATCGCGAAGAACCTCGAGCGCTTCGCGCAGGCTGTGGCCGCGCACGACCGCGAGAACCCGACGCATACCGCGTACGGCATCGGGCTCGCGCACTTCGACATCGAGCGCCTCGGCCTCGAGGAGGGCGAGGAGATCCTGCCCGGGATCAGGATCGAGGCCGACAGCGGCGTGTCGGGGAACTTCCGCGTGCTCTGCGACGGCGAGCACGACGAGGAGCTGAGCGCCGCCGAGGAGGAGGCCGTCGAGGCGATCGCGCGCGAGTCCGTCCCGAGTTTCGTCCCGGGCATCGGCGAGCGCACGCGCGAACTCTGAGCGACCGCCGCGGCGGGTCGTCCATGCTCCGTCCGCCTCCCGTGCGGGCGCCCGCCCGCGCGGTTATGCTCGTGGCATGGCAGATGTGGCCGTGGCCGTGGGGGCTCCGCCCGCGCAGGCGCCCGAGATGGTGCGCCCGGACTTCCAGATCGTCCCGCGCAAGGGTCTGATCGCCGTGGGCGTGGTGCTCGTCGCGGTGATCGCCGCGATCGCCGCGAACAAGCTCTGGCCACTCGCCTTCCTGCATTTCGTCGGCGGGGCGGCGTGGACCGTGATCGACCTGTTCCTCGGCTTCGTGATCGGCCCGATCCTCGGCAAACTCTCGCCGCCCGCGAAAGTCGAGTTCTCAACGCGGCTGATGCCCAAGATGCTGTTGATCATGCCCACCGTCGTGACCGCCACGCTCGCGGCCGGATGGCAGCTCGGGGTGCACCTCGGAACGGTGCAGTCGAACTACTACAACCACGGCTGGACCGTGGCGAGCTTCATCGTCGTCGGCGTGATGGCCGTGATCGCGCTCGGCCTGCTCGAGCCGGCGAACATCGCCGTGCTCGTCGAGCTGAAGAAGCCGAAGCCCAACCCCGCCGTGATCGAGCGGCTGATGAAGCGCTTCATCTACACCGCGGGGGCAACCGGGGTGATGCAGATCGCGACGCTCGTGATCATGGCCAAGCTCACGGTGGGCTGAGAGGTGGAGGAACGCAGGCTTCCCCCCGTCACCGAGGTCGGCATGGCCTCGCTCGCGCTGATCCTCGCGGGGGGCGTCTATCTCGCCGCCCACCTCCCCAAACACGTCCCACTCGCCCCCGCCGTGATCCTGCTCGCGGCCTCGGTCGCGCTGCTCGTGGGCAACGTGCTCAGCCTCACCCGGGTCCAGGGCTTCGCCTGGGGGCGCTTCTTCGAGATCGCCCGCTGGGCGCTGCTCGCCTATCTCGTGATCGCGGCGATGATCGAGTACTCGTTCCTTCGCGACCATCTCAGCGGCGGTCCGCTGCTCGTCCTCACCCTCTCGCTGCTCGTCTTCGCCGTGCACGTCCCGATGCTGATCGGCTTCACCGTCGCGCGCTACGCCGGGCCCGGTTCCAGCGGCTGATTCTGGACATCCGGCCAAGGTCGCCGACCGGCGGGTAGCAGAGACTGCGAGCGTGGCGCGCGCGACCGAGCACTCACGCGAGGGCGGCGCCTGCAGCGACTGGAGCGGGCACGTGATCGTGTGCGGCCTCACCGATGTCGCGCTGCGCACCGTCGAGCAGCTGCACCTCGCGGGCGCGCAGGTCGTCGTGCTGGAGGACGAGGCGGACGAGCGGCTCGCTCGTGTCGTCCGCGGCTGGGGCATCCCGCTGCTTCCCCGGGGCGCGCACCTCACAGGCCCGCTCTTCGAGGCGGGGCTCCCCGGAGCGCGCGCGGTCGTCTGCGCGGAGGCCACCGACCTGCGCACGCTCGAGACCGTGCTCCAGATCCGCGACCTGCGCCCGGACGTGCTGCTCGTGGCCGACCTCGACAACGCCGCCGTCGCCCATGCGGTGGAGCACACGCTCGAGGCGATCGGCGTGCTCGACGTCGCCTCGCTCTTCGCGCCCGCCGTCGTGGAAACGATGCTCGGCCGCCAGGCGCGCCCGATCGCGCTCGGCAGCGAGACGTTCGTCGCCGCCGAGGTCGCGGTGCCCAACGCGGCCACGCTGCGCGAGCTCTACGGCTCGCTCGCCCCCGTGGGCGTGATCGCCGACTCCGACGGCGCGCTCACCGCCTGCCCGGGACGCGACCTATCCGTTCACGCACGCGATCGGGTGACGCTGATCGGCACGCCCGAGCAGCACGCCGCGGCGGGCATCCCGCTACCACGGGGCCCCGTCCTCGCGCGAGGTCGCGGCGCCGCGCTGCGCGCGACCGGCGCACGCCTACAGAGCACCCTGCGCACGGTCGTCGACCGCCCGTTGCGCATCACGCTCGCCCTCGGTCTGCTCCTGCTCGTGGGCTCCGCGCTCGTCCTGCACTTCGGCTACCGGCGCCCGATCGGCGACCCGCACCTGCCGCTGCTCGACTCGATCTACTTCACGGTCGAGACCGTCGCGACGGTCGGCTTCGGCGACTTCTCCTTCTCCAACCAGCCTGGCTGGATCGAGGCCTTCGGGATCTTCCTGATCGTCGCGGGCACCTCGCTCGTCACGACGATCTTCGCCCTGCTCACGAACGCGCTCGTCAGCCGCCGGCTCGCCCAGTCGCTCGGTGGCGGGCGGATCCCCGGGATGCGCGACCACGTCGTGCTCGTCGGACTCGGCGCGGTCGGCGTGCGCGTGCTCGAAGGGCTGCTGGAGCATGGTGCACAGGTGATCGTCGTCGAGCGCAGCGACGCGGGCGGCGCGCTCGGTCGCGCGCGGGCGCTCGGCGTGCCCGTGGTGCTCGGCGACGCGACGCTCGGCGAGACGCTCGACTCCGTCAACCTGCACGCGGCCGCGGGCGTCGCGATCCTGACCTCGGACGACCTCACGAACATCGAGACCGGGCTGGCCGTGCGCGAGCGCCTCGGCGCGCGCTGGACCGACGTGCCCGTCGTGCTTCGCGTGTTCGACCGTCAGCTCGGCCGGCGACTCGAGCAGAGCTTCGGCTTCCGCCACGTGTGGTCGACCTCCGCGATCGCCGCACCCTGGTTCGTCGGCGCGACGCTCGGGATGGAGGTGCTCTTCACCTTCTACGTGGGCAACCACCCCTTCCTGCTCGCAAGGCTCCGTGTGAGCGAGGGTGGGGGCCTCGACGGGCTCGCGATGCGCGAGCTGCCCGGTCGCATCCGGGTGGTCGCGATCCGTCGCGCCCAGCGACCCGACGAGCTCGAGCACCCTCCCCGCCGCGACACCCGTCTCGCCCCCGGCGACGACGCGTTCCTCGCGGGGCCCTCGGTAGAGCTGCTCGAGCTGCTTCGCCACGACCGCTCCGGGCTCACCCCGCCGGTGGGCTGAGCGCTCAGACCACGGGCGGCGCGATCCCCGCGCGCGCCGCGATCATCTCGACGAGCCGCTCGATCGTCGGGCACCTCAGCCCGTGACGCGCGGCCGCCCGCAGCACCGAGCCGGGGATCGCGTCGAGCTCCGGTTCGCGTCCAGCGGCGATGTCGCGCTGCATCGAGCTTCCGAGCGTCGCGTGCGCGCGCTCGAGCTCCTCGATCGCGGTCTCCCCGTCGACCGCCGCTCCCTCCGCCTGCCCCGCGGCGGCCGCCTCCTTCATCGAGCCTTCGAGGTCCGCTCGCAGCAGCGGCGTCGAGCGGATCTCGCCGAGCAGCTTGTCGTAGGCACTCGTCGTGCACGCGAGCGCGTTCAGTCGCACGAGCTTCGACCACATCACGTCCGCTTCGGAGTCCGAGACCTTGACGGGCACCTCCGCGTCGCCGAGCGCGGCCGCGAGCTCCGCGATCGCGGGCTGCATCGAGGGCGCGGCGCTCGCCATGCTCACGAGCAGGAAGGGGCTCGTGTGGACCACCACTCCCGGGCTCGGCCGGTCCGCCTCGACCCGGATCGAGCCGGCGAGCACCGACTCAGAGGGCAGCCGGCGACGCAGCACCTCGAGGTGGTCGAGACCGTTGAGCAGCGGGAGCACTACCGGGGGCTCGACGTCGAGGCGCTCGAGCGCGGCCTCCAGGCCCGCGGCCTTCGTCGCGACGAGCAGCGCGTCGACGGGCTCGGTCAGGCGCGCCACCGCAGCGGGGTGCGCGACGAACTCGCCGAAGGTCACGCTCTCGATCTCGATCCCCTGCGCGGCGATCTTCTCCGCGGTCTGCTCGCGCGCCACGACGATCACCTCATGTCCTGAGCGGTCGAGCACGCCCGCGAGCAGGCCGCCCACACCCCCGGGCCCGAGCACGGCGATCCTCATCCGCGCGCCTCCAGGAGCACGCCCGGGTTCATCACGCCCGCAGGATCGAGCGCCGCCTTCGCCCCGCGCAGAGCGAGCTCGAAGGGCTCCGGGCGCTGGCGTTCGTAGTACGGGCGGTGATCGCGACCGACCGCGTGGTGATGGGTGATCGTCGCTCCCTGCTCGACGAGCACCTCTGAGACCGCGCGCTTGATCGTGCTCCACTGCTCGATCTCCTCACCCCGACGCGCGGGGGCGAGGACGGTGAAGTAGGGGGCGGGCCCGTCGGGATAGACGTGGGTGAAGCGGCAGAACACACCTCCGCCTCGGCCGCAGACCTCTCGCACCGCCTCGCGCGCGGCCTCCATCACCCGCGCGTGGAAGGCGGGGAAGCGCTCCCAGGTGATCGCGGTCTCGAAGGTCTCGCTGACCACACCCGCCGCGACGAGCAGGTCGCGCACGTAGGGCGCACCGATGAACGCGCCGCGCCAGGATTCGACCGCGTCCCCGCCCGCACCCTCGCGACGCGGAAGCACCCCGCCTCCATGCTGTGCGCAGATCTCGAGCGCCCGCTCCATCGCCCGATCGACGGGATGGTCGGTCGACTCGAAGCCGAGCACGAGCAGCGCGTGGCTGCCGTCGCCCGCCATCGTGAGCCCGGCCTCGGCGGCGTCGAGCAGGCGGCAGTTCGAGGGGTGCAGGCCGGACTGCGCGAGCTCACGCACGCACTCCGCTCCGCGCAGGAAGGTCTCGAAGCGAACCCCCGCAGAGGCGCGATGCGAGGGCCTCGGCTGCACGCGCACCCAGGCGCTCGTGATCACTCCGAGGATCCCCTCCGAGCCCGCGAGCAAACGATCGGGGCTCGGACCCGCCCCCGATCCGGGCAGTCGGCGCGACTCCCACGCGCCGGAGGGCGTGATCGCGCGGACGGACTCGACGAAGTCCTCGATGTGCGTCCACACGGTCGCGAAGTGCCCGCCCGCCCGCGTCGCGATCCAACCGCCGAGAGTGGAGTACTCGAAGGACTGAGGGAAGTGACGCAGGGTCATTCCGCGCTCGCCGAGCTCGGACTCGAGCGCGGGACCGAACGCCCCGCCGCCGATGCGCGCCGCGCGCGAGACCTCGTCGAGCTCGTGCACGCCGCCGAGCGCGCCGAGATCGATCGAGATCGCGCCGTTGTGACCGGGCCCGAGCTCCGGGGTCACGCCGCCGACGACCGAGGTACCGCCGCCGTATGGGATCGCCGCGACGCGCTCGGCGGAGCACCACTCGAGCACGCGCTCGAGGTCATCCTCCCCGCGCGGGCGCGCGACGAGATCGGGTGGGCTCTCGAACCGGCCGCGGAAGCCGCGCACGATGTCCATGTAGGACTTGCCGAGCGCATGGGAGGCCCGCGCGTGCGGCTCCTGCGAGCAGATCTCCGCGAGCGCGGCGGGGATCTCGAGCCGCGGCGCGGGGAGCTCGACGCGCTCGAGCGGGACGGGCTCTTCAACCTCGCGCAGCTCTATCCCCAGCCGTTCGGAGAGGGTGGGCAGCGCCGCGCGCGCCTGCTCCAGCGTGGGCTGCTGGTCCTCATAACCCCATCCCCAATGCTTGCGCCTGCGACCGGCCACGCCGCGAGTCTATGCGCCGGCGAGGGGCCGGAGGACCTTCCCCGCGCCACGCGATCCCCGGCCTGGGGCCTCATTCAATAGCCTCTCCGAGCTGTGTCAGAGACCGCCGAGCAGAGCAGCCAGGTACCCGAGATCCTCGCCCGCGGCCCGTGGGAGATGCACCAGATCCGTGCGCGCTGGCTCGATCAGCCCTACGAGCCCCCAGCCTCGCTCACCGAGGCCGCGGACGAGGCGATCCGCGGGCTGCAGAGCCGTGGCTCACCGAGCCACGACGGGGTCGCCGCACGCCTCGTGGACTACCGCGAGGACACGGAGGGAATCGCAATCGAGATGCAGCCGCTGCGCTGGGCGCTGCGCCTCGTCGCCGGTGACGCCTCCCTGAGCATGGCCGCGCTCTGCGTGACGCGCGCCGCGGACGGACGTTGGCTCGCAGGCCGCCGCGCTCCCTGGGTCTCCTCCTGGGCGGGGCGCTGGGCACTCGGCGCGGGAGGCGCGGTGGACGTGGGCGAGAGCCCCGCGGACACGCTCGTCCGCGAGCTCGCCGAGGAGTGGGCGGTCGCCCCCGAGCGGGTCCGCGGCGAGGCGCTCCTGCGGCTCCCGCACAAGCTCGTGATGTTCGTAGGGCAGGCCTGGCTCGCCGCCGGCGACGAGCAGGCGGTCAAGCCCGACGAGGAGCACGACGAATACGCCTGGTGGCCCGCGGAGATCGACGACTGGCCCGCGGAGGCCGGCGAGGCGCTGCCCCGCATGGCGCGCTGGCTGACGATGTGAACGATCGGCGGGCCGCCGCTGGGCCGCTCACCTTCGGAGGGCTTCGCGCGAGCTCCTTCGTTCACTCCTGCGTCTACCTCGCCCTGCTGATCTGCGCCTTCGCTCTCGGCGGGCCCCAGCCCGAGACCTTCGTGCTCGGACTCGCGCACGGGCTGCTCTGGATCGGCATGTCGCTCGCGTGCCTCACCGCTGCGCGGCTGCGCATCGTCTCGTTGCGTCTCGCCGTCGCTGTCGTCGTGCTCGGCGGCATCGGGCCCTTCTTCGGGAGCTTCGAGTTCGTCCGCGAGGGACGGCAGCGAGCGCTCGCTCGCGACGATCACCCCGAGCTCTGAAAACATGGCTTTCACAGCTGGATCCCCGCTCCCCGAAGGACCTCGGGGAACCGTTCCTCCGGCCCTCCCGGAACGCTAGAGTGATAAGTCGATGGCCACGGAGACGACGACCCAGCAGATAGTGGACGTCGTGACCCCCGCGGCGGGCGAGTCGGTCACCGAGGGCACGATCCTCGAATGGCACGTCAAGGTCGGCGAGGAGATCAAGACGGACGCGACGATCGTCGAGATCTCCACCGACAAGGTCGATGTCGAGCTTCCCTCGCCCGCGACGGGAACAGTCACCGAGATCCTCGTCGAGGAGGGCGACACCGTCACCGTCGGCCAGGTGATCGCGCGCATCGCGGTCGGCGGCGGCGCGCCGCCCACCGACGACACGCCCGGCACGAACGGCGCCGCCGAACCGGCGAACGAGCAGGCTCCGACGGCTGAAGCTCCCCCCGCCACAGCGACGGACGGCAACGGCGGCGGCGAGCCGCCCGCGCAGCGGGCGCCCACCGAGCCCGCGGGCACGACGGCGGGCGTCGTGGACGTCGTAACCCCCGGCGCGGGCGAGTCGGTGAGCGAGGGGACGATCCTCGAATGGCACGTCAAGGTCGGCGAGGAGATCAAGCTGGACGCGACGATCGTGGAGATCTCGACGGACAAGGTGGACCTCGAGCTCCCCTCTCCCGCGACCGGAACGGTCACCGAGCTCCTCGTCGAGGAGGGCGACACCGTGACGGTCGGCCAGGTGATCGCGCGGATCGCGGTCGGGGCGGGCGCGAGCGCGGCCCCTGCCGGAGCGCCCGCGAACGGCTCCTCCTCGGCTCCCGCTTCCACGGACTCCGGCGTTCCGGAGGGCACGAAGGTCTCACCGGTGGCTGCGCGCGCGGCGGCGGTCGAGGGCGTCGACCTCGGTGGCGTCGCCGGCAGCGGACGCGAGGGGCGGATCACGAAGTCCGATGTGCTCGCTGCGGCGAGCGCCCCGGCCTCCGCAGCCAACGGCGCGGCGACGGCGAGCGGCGCCCCGGCTGCAGCCGAGTCCCAGCTGCTGAAGGGCGGCGCCGCGGCGCTCGCTCGCTACATGGACCAGTCCCGCTCGATCCCGACGGCGACGAGCTTCCGCACGCTCACCGTGACGATGCTCGACGGCCGCCGCCGCGAGCTCAAGGCGGGCCCGCGCAAGGTCTCCTTCACACACCTGATCGCCTACGCGATCGCGAAGGCGGGCGATCAGATGCCCGTGATGGCGAACCACTTCGAGGAGGTCGACGGCAAGCCGCACCGCGTGCTCGACGGCCAGGTCAACCTCGGCCTCGCGGTCGACGTCGAGAAGAAGGACGGCTCGCGCACGCTGATGGTGCCCGTGATCCGCGGCGCGAACAAACTGAGCTTCGCGGGCTTCCTCGACGCCTACGACGCGCTGGTCGAGAAGGCGCGCACGAACTCGCTCACCGCTGAGGACCTCGTCGGGGGCAACCTCACGCTCACCAATCCGGGCGGCATCGGCACGATCGCCTCGGTGCCGCGGCTGATGAACGGACAGGGCACGATCATCGCGACGGGCTCGATCGACTACCCGGTCGGGCTCGGCTCGGTCGGCTCGATCATCGGCGCGGAGAAGGTCATGACGATGACCTCGACCTACGACCATCGCATCATCCAGGGCGCCGAGTCGGGGCGCTTCCTGAAGCTGATCGAGGAGCACCTCCAGGGCGACCACGGCTTCTACGAGGAGGTCTTCTCCTCGCTCGGCGTCGCGAGCTCGGCCCGGCGCCCGCGGTCCCTGCGCCCGCCGCGGCGGCAGCGATCGTCCCCGAGGCGGTGCCCTCGCCCGCTGCGGCGAGCGAGGAGATGCTGCGCGCGGTCCAGGCCGCGACGACCTACGTGCACCGCGTGCGCAGCCACGGCCATCTCGCCGCGAAGCTCGACCCGCTGGGCAGCGAACCGGAAGGCGATCCCGGCCTGGACCCCGAGGCGCTCGGCCTGACCCCCGAGCTGCAGGCGCGGATCCCCGCGAAGCTCTTCCAGGTCTACGTCCCCGGCGCGACGCTCGCCGACGCGCTCCCGCACCTGCGCGAGACCTACTGCGGGACGATCGCCTACGAGATCGAGCACGTCGGGTCGCATCGCCAGCGCGTCTGGCTTCGCGAGCACATCGAGTCCGGCGCCTTCCGCCACGAGCTGACCAACGACGAGCGGCGCTGGCTGCTCAAGCGGCTGATCCGGGTGGACGCGCTCGAGCGCTTCATGCACAAGGCCTACCTCGGCCAGCACCAGTTCTCGATCGAGGGCCTCGACATGACGGTGCCGATGCTCGACGAGCTGATCCAGCTCTCCGCGGCGCACGGCGGCCAGGAGGTCGTGATCGGGATGGCCCATCGTGGCCGGCTGAACGTGCTCGCGCACAACCTCGGACGCACCTACGACACGATCTTCGCGGAGTTCGAGGGCGCCTCGACGCTCGAGGTGGTGACGACGATCCCGCAGGGCGGCACGGGTGACGTGAAGTACCACCACGGCACGCAGGGAACCTACGACCTGCCCGACGGCGGCACGATCCGCGTCAACCTCGAGTCCAACCCGAGCCACCTCGAGTTCGTCTCGGCCGTCGTCGAGGGCGCCACGCGCGCCGCGCAGACCTCGCGCCGCGGGCCCCACGCCCACCAGGACACGAACGCGGCGATGCCGATCGTGATCCACGGCGACGCGGCCTTCCCCGCCCAGGGCATCGTGCCTGAGACGCTGAACCTGCAGGGGCTCGACGGCTACAAGGTCGGCGGGACGATCCACCTGATCATGAACAACCAGGTGGGCTTCACGACCGACCCCGACGACGCGCGCTCGACGCGCTGGGCCTCGGACCTCGCGAAGGGCTTCGACGTGCCGATCATCCACGTCAACGCCGACGACGTGCCCGCCTGCGCGAGCGCCGTGCGGCTCGCCTTCGCATTCCGCCAGGAGTTCGGCCACGACGTGCTGATCGACCTGATCGGCTACCGCCGCTTCGGCCACAACGAGTCCGACGAGCCCGCCTACACCCAGCCCGAGGCCTACGCGAAGATCAAGGGCAAGAAGCGCGTCGCGGAGCTCTGGGGCGAGCGCCTGGTCGCCGAGGGCGTGGTGACCCAGGAGGAGGTCGAGAAGCAGGCGCAGGAGGTCTGGGACAACCTCACGCTCGCTCCACCAGAAGCTGAAGTCGAAGATCGCGGAGGTCGCCGAGCACGGCGGCAAGCACAGCACCGGCGAGTACCAGCTCGACCGCTCGCCGAGCCCCGACGTCGAGACCGCGGTCCCCGCCGCGCGGCTGCGCGAGCTGGGCGAGCAGCTGCTGCGCACGCCGGAGGGCTTCACCGTGCACCCGAAGCTCGTCAAACAGCTCGACCGCCGCCGCGAGGCGCTCGCGAGCGAGGGCCACGAGATCGACTGGGCGCACGCCGAGGCGCTCGCGTTCGCCTCGCTGCTCACGGAGGGCACGCCGCTGCGCCTCACCGGACAGGACACCGAGCGCGGCACCTTCAGCCAGCGCCACATGGTGCTGCACGACGCGAAGACCGGCCAGACCGTCTGCCCGATCCAGAACCTCCCCGACGCAGCCGCGCCGCTGGAGCTCCACAACTCCCCGCTCTCCGAGCTCGCGTGCATGGGCTTCGAGTACGGCTACAGCCAGGAGGCGCCGGAGACGCTCGTGCTCTGGGAGGCGCAGTTCGGCGACTTCGTCAACGGCGCGCAGGTGATCGTCGACCAGTTCATCGTCTCCGGCCTGGCGAAGTGGGGCCAGACCTCGCGCCTGACGCTGCTCCTCCCCCACGGCTACGAGGGCTCGGGCCCCGAGCACTCCTCCGCGCGCCTGGAGCGCTTCCTCGCGCTCGCCGCCGAGGGGAACATCCGCGTGGCGAGCCCGACGACGCCCGCCCAGTACTTCCACCTGCTGCGCCGTCAGGCGCGCATCGCCAAGCAGCGGCCGCTGATCGTGATGACGCCGAAGTCGCTGCTGCGACTGCCGCAGGCGGCCAGCTCGGTCGAGGAGATGGGCGAGGGCACGCGCTTCCAGCCCGTGCTCGCCGAGCCCGGCGTCGACGACGCGCAGGTCACCCGGCTCGTGCTCTGCACGGGCAAGATCTACTACGACCTCGTCGGCCACGCGGAGCGCGCCACGCACACCGGGCTCGCCGTCGCGCGCGTTGAGCTGCTCTACCCCTTCCCCGAAGGCCAGCTGCTCGAGCTGATGGCGCGCTACCCGAACCTGCGCGAGGTGCTCTGGGTCCAGGAGGAGCCGCGCAACATGGGCGCGCGCGCACACATGTTCCCGCGGCTGATGCAGATCATGCCCCCGGAGATGCACTTCGGCTACATCGGCCGCCCCGAGCGCGCGAGCCCCGGCGAGGGCTACCCCGCCGCTCACGCCTCCGAACAGAGCCGCATCGTCACCACGGCGATCGACCTTCGCCAGCCGATCTCGCAGTACCCCCGCAAGACGCCGGGTGAGCGCTGATGGGCGCCCTCTGGCGGCGCTTCCGGCTGATCATGGCCCAGCGCCGGCGCAAGAAGCGCTTGCGGGGCTAGCGCCCTTTCCACTCCGGCTCGCGCTTCTCCTTGAAGGCGCTCGCGCCCTCCTTGGCGTCCTCGGAGGCCATCACGGGCCCCGCGATCTCGCCCTGCTTGCCCCACATCTCCCCCGTCGACCAGTCCCACTGCTCCTGGAGGATCTGCTTCGCCGCGCGAAGCCCGAGGGGACCGTTCTTGGCGAGCGTGGCGGCCAGCTCCAGCGCGACCTCGACGGCCGTGCCCGGCTCGACCACGCGGTTGACGAGTCCGAACTCGTGAAAGCGCTCGGCCGGGAAGGGGTCCCCGGTCAGCGCGAGCTCCATCACCACGTGGTAGGGCATCCGGCGCGGCAGGCGCAGCAGCGCGCCGCCGGCGGCGACCAGCGAGCGCTTGACCTCGGGGATGCCGAGCTTCGCGCCTTTCGCGGCCACGATCAGGTCGCAGGCGAGCGCGATCTCCATGCCGCCCGCGACCGCGAAGCCCTCGATCGCCGCGATCAGCGGCTTCTCCGCGGAGCGCTGCGCGATACCCGCGAAGCCGCGATCCCCGTACCAGGGCGACTCCCCCTTGACGAACGCGCCGAGGTCCATGCCCGCACAGAAGAAGCCGCCCGTGCCCGTGAGCACACCCACCGACAGCTCCGCGTCCGCGTCGAGCTCGTCGAGTGCCTTGCCCACGCCTTCGGCGAGCGCCGCGTTGACCGCGTTGCGGACCTCTGGCCGGTTGAGGGTGATCAGCAGCACGTTCCCTCTGCGCTCGGTGAGGACTGCGGGCTGCTCGGCGGCGTCTTGGTCGGTCATCCTCGCTCCTTCTCGGTGGTTGCGGGCGGAGCCTACCCGCGCGCGCCGCGATCAGGCGGCGAAGAGCGTCAGATCGGGCTCGCGTTCGCCGCGCAGCACCGCGATGTCCACCTCGACGCAGTCGATCCCCCGCGACTGGGCCAGGACGACCGCCTGCGGCTTGATCGTCTGCGCGGCGAGCACGCCGCGGCAGCTTCCCATCGCGGGATCGATGCGAATCCGCTCCAGGTAGCGGGTGAGCTGCTCGACCGCATCGATCGTCCCGATGCGCTTGATCTCGACCGCGATCCACTCGTCCTCGCCGTCGCGGCACATCAGATCGACGGGCCCGATGTCAGTCGGCCACTCGCGCCTGACCAGGCGCAGGCCCTCGCCGCAGCGCTCCGGCGCCGCGGCGAGCAGCTCCTGCAGTTCTCGCTCGATCCCCTCCTTCTCCAGTCCCAGCTCCGCGTCGAGCGCATGCTCCACGTCGGAGAGGATCTCCGCGACCTCGATCTCCAGACGGTCCTCCCCGCGCTGGCGGCGCACGACAAGCGTCCGCAGCACACCCTGCTCGTCGCGCTGCTCCTCGATCACCGTCGGCGGGGTCATCCAGTTGAGCGGTTTGACCCCGCCACCGTCCGCCCACACCATGAAGGTCCCGTCCGGGCCGAGCATCAGCAGCCGGACCGCCTCGGGGAGCACGGTCGAGAGCCGTCCTGCGTAGGCGACGCGGCAGCGGGCGACGATCAGGCGCACCGCGCGAACCTAGCGCCTGGGGCGGACCTCAGCTAGGCGCCCGGTGTGGGCGGCCTCTGCTCGGGCGAGTCGAGGGGCTCGCTCGCGGGCGCGGGCGGTCCCGCCGCCGTGGCGGCGACGGCCTGCTCGGAGCTCGCCGCAGGCTCGGGCGCGGCGTGCGCGGCGGGCGCGGGCGGGGCGGCAGGAGCAGGCGTCACGATCGGTCCGCCGTCTTCCCCGTCGCTGATCGCCTCGCGGAACTCGCGGATCCCGTGCCCGAGGGCTTTTGCGAGGTCGGGCAGGCGTTTGGGTCCGAGGAAGATCAGCGCGATCGCCGCGATGAAGATCAGGTGGACAGGGTTCTCGATTCCCATCTCCCCTCAGGCTAGCGCCCGCGAGGCGTGCGAAGCAATGCCCCGGTCCGACCGCCCGCTTACGCTCTGGGAGTGGCACACGAACCGCCATCGTTGCCGCCGATCAGCCAGGGCCGCCGCCCCTACCCGCCGCCCGGCTCGAGCGAGCCCTTCTGGCCCGCGCAGCTCACCATCCTCGCCGCGATCGGCCTGCAGTTCTCGCTCCCCGACCGGCTCACGATCGGCCCCTTCTGGCTGATCCCCGGACTCGAGGGCGCGCTGCTGATCGGGATGTTCTTCGCCACCCCGCGCGAGCTCGAGTTCGAGCATCCTCGACGGCGGCGCGTGGCGCTCGTGATGATCGCGTTCGTCAGCGCGGCGAACATCTACTCGCTCACCACGTTGAGCAAATACCTGCTCCACCACGTGGTCGTCCACGGCGATGAGCTGATCCGCTCGGGCCTCGTGATCTGGCTCACGAACTTCCTGATCTTCAGCCTCTGGTACTGGGAGCTCGACCGCGGCGGGCCGGGCAAACGAGCGGCCGGGCACGACGAGGCACCGGACTTCCTCTTCCCTCAGATGTCCGACGACACGATCGAGCCGCGCGACTGGCGCCCGAAGTTCATGGACTACCTCTACGTCTCGCTCACGAACGCGACCGCCTTCTCACCGACGGACACGATGCCCCTGAGCGGGATGGCGAAGGGCGTGATGGGCGTCCAGTCGCTCGTCTCGCTCGTCACGATCGGGCTGATCGTCTCGCGCGCGGTCAACATCCTGCAGTAGCGCGCCCCACGCGCACGCGGCGCTCAGCCCGCGGCGGAGACGCTCGGCTCGATCGCCAGCGCCTCGGCGATCAGCGCGGCCACATCGCCGTGCGCGCCGAGCGCGCTCGCCCGCCGCAGCGCCTGCAGGGCACCCTCGCGGTCCATCAGCTTCAGGCGCAGACGACCGAGGCGCTCCCAGGCACTCGCGTCCGAAGGGCCGCGCTGGGCTGCACGATCGGCGGCCTCCTCGGCGAGGTCGACCGCGCCCATGTCTTCGTAGATCCGTGCGGCGAAGCGATGCGCTGCGGGACGGGTGCCGTCCACGCGGGCCCAGTCGCGCACCGCGCGCGCGGCCGCCTCGAGCCTCCCGGCCTGCCAGAAGGCGAGCGTCATCAGGCGCAGCACGGCCACGTTCCGCGGCTCTGCGTCGCGCGCATAGATCAGCCGCTGGGCAGCCAGCTCGTATTCGCCCTCGGCCATTGCGCGCTGGGCGGCGATCAGGAAACGTTCCACTCGCTCCTCCGCTGGATCGGGCTTGGAGAAGTCGACGAATTTGAGGCTCCCAGCGGGCACCGTTCGGATGCCGTGAGCGAACTTCACGCGCGCCCACTGCTGGACCTCTTCGCCGGCGTTCTCCTCGTTGGAGAAGTAGATCCCCGCGACCGTCCCCACCCCCCACTCGGGGTAGGACACGCAGCGCGCGTAGCGGTGCACCACCGAGTGGTCGGGGACCCGCGCGCCGAAGGGGTCGTGTTCGGCTTTCTCTTTCGCCGCCGCGCGCGCGCGCTGCTCGGCCTCGTAGGCGCGCCGGCCTGCCTCCTCGCGCTCGCGCCGTGCCGCCGCCGCGCTCGCCCTGACCGCGTTTTTGGAGACCTTCCCGCCACGCGAGCCCTCGGCGATGCGCTCCAGCTGGTCGGCCGCCTCGTTGATCGCCTTGAGATGGCGCTCGTGCTCGAACTGGCGCCCCTGCGGCGCGACGTCCGGATGCCAGCGCTTGGCCATCCGCCGCCGGGCGAGCTGCACGTCGCGCTTGTCGAACGGGGCCTCGAGCTCCAGGAGGAGCAGGTGCTGCTCGATATCGAGGACCGTCGTGGGCATGACCCGACAACGTTAGCGAGGGAGGGCGGGATCCTTTCTCTCTATCCTGCGTGCCGATGTCCTCTCAGTACATCTTCACGATGCACCGTCTCTCGAAGGTGCATCCCCCCGACAAAACGGTCCTCGACGACGTCACGCTCGCCTTCTACCCCGGCGCGAAGATCGGCGTGCTCGGTTACAACGGCGCGGGCAAGTCCTCGCTGCTGCGGATCATGGCCGGGGTCGATCAGGAGTACCGCGGCGAGGCCGCCCTCGCCCCCGGCGCGACCGTCGGGATGCTCGAGCAGGAGCCTCAGCTCGACGAGAGCAAGGACGTGAAGGGCAACGTCGAGGAGGCCGTCGCCGAGACGAAGGCGCTGCTCGACCGCTTCAACGAGCTCGCCGCGAACTACTCAGATGAGACCGCTGAGGAGTTCGGGCGCATCCAGGCCCAGATCGAAGCGGCCGACGCCTGGAACCTCGACACCCAGCTCGAGTACGCGATGGACGCTCTGCGGCTGCCGCCCCCCGACGCCGAGGTGAGCAAGCTCTCCGGTGGAGAGCGCCGCCGCGTCGCGCTCTGCCGCCTGCTGCTGCGCGCCCCCGACCTGCTGCTGCTCGACGAGCCCACCAACCACCTCGACGCCGAGTCCGTCGCCTGGCTGGAGCAGCACCTCTCGGAGTACAAGGGCGCGATCGTCGCGGTCACGCACGACCGCTACTTCCTCGACAACGTCGCGGGCTGGATCCTCGAGCTCGACCGGGGCAAGGGGATCCCCTACGAAGGCAACTACTCGAGCTGGCTCGAGCAGAAGGAGAAGCGCCTCGCGCAGGAAGAGCGCTCCGAGAAGGGCCGGCAGCGCACGATCGCGGCGGAGCTCGAGTGGGTGCGCACCAACCCGAAGGGCAAACGCACGAAGTCCAAGGCCCGTCTCGCGCGATACGAGGAGATGATCGCCGAGGAGCGCAACGTGAAGCTCGACGAGGTCCAGATCCACATCCCGCCGGGACCCCGCCTCGGCGACAAGGTGCTCACGGTCGACTCCGTCTCCAAGGGCTTCGGCGAGCGACTGCTGATCGAGGACCTCTCCTTCGATCTGCCCCGCTCGGGCATCGTCGGCGTGATCGGCGCCAACGGCGCGGGCAAGACCACGCTGTTCCGGATGATCACGGGCCAGGAGCAGCCGGACAGCGGCACGCTCACCCTCGGTGAGACCGTCGAGCTCGCCTACGTGGACCAGTCCCGCGACTCGCTGAACCCGGAGAAGACGGTCTGGGAGGAGATCTCCGAAGGCTTCGAGCACATCAAGGTGGGCGACCGTGAGGTCAACTCGCGCCAGTACACGGCGGGCTTCAACTTCAAGGGCTCCTCCCAGCAGGCGCGGATCGGCAAGCTCTCGGGCGGAGAGCGCAACCGCGTGCACCTCGCGAAGCTGCTGCGCAGCGGGGGCAACCTGCTGCTCCTGGACGAGCCCACCAACGATCTCGACGTGGACACGCTGCGCGCGCTCGAGGACGCGCTGCTCGGCTTCCCGGGCTGCGCGATCGTGATCTCCCACGACCGCTGGTTCCTCGACCGCATCGCAACGCACGTGCTCGCCTTCGAGGGCGACTCGCAGGTGAGCTGGTTCGAGGGCAACTTCGAGGCCTACGAGGAGAACCGCCACGAGCTGCTCGGCGCGGCCGCGGACCGGCCCCATCGGATCACCTACAAGCGGCTCGTGCGTGGCTGAGGCTGAGGGCGCCGCGGGGCACCGCGGCGAGGAGGGGCCGTTCGAGCGCGACACCGCCGTCACACGGCGCGACTCTGGCGAGGGGCCCGAGCACGCGACGTTCGAGGCTACCGTCGCCGAGGGCTGGAAAGCGGGGCGTGGCCCGCACGGGGGCTACCTCGCGGCGATCCTGCTGCGCGCGCTCACCGAGAGCGTCGACGACCCCCGGCGCGCCGCACGCTCTCTGACGATCCACTACGCGCGCGCGCCGGAGCCCGGCGAGGTCGAGATCCGGACCCGGATCGAGCGCGCGGGCCGCTCGGTGAGCACGCTCTCCGCGCGGATGGAGCAGGACGGCAGGCTGATCGCCCTCGTCCTGTCGGCCTTCTCCGTGCCCTGGCACGGACCCGAGATCGACGACCTCCCGCCTCCCGAGGTCGCCCCGCCCGACGCCGAGCGGGAGGCGGGAACCGCGGTCAAGTTCGGCGCGCCCGTGTTCACGCGCCACCTCGTGATGCAGTCGCGCTCGGATGGGCTGCCGCTCACCGGTGAGCGCCGGCCGATGCAGGTGCGCGCCTGGGTCGGGCTCGCAGAGCGGCGAGCGCTCGATGCACCCGCGCTCGCCTTCTTCAGCGACGCGCTGATCCCCTCTCCCTTCATGGCGACCGCCGAGCCCGCCGCCGCCCCGACCGTCGACCTCACCGTGCACTTCCGCTCGCCGAGGGAGGCGGGCGCCGCGCCCGAGACGGGCGAGCTCGTGCTCGCGCAGACCACCTCGAAGCTGATCCACGAGGGGTTCTTCGAGGAGGACGGGGTGATCTGGGCGGCCGACGGGAGCGTCCTCGCGCAGTCGCGACAGCTCGCGATCCTGCTCCCCTCCATCGGTTAGGCTGCCGCTCATGGCTGACTACACCGCGAAGCAGATCAAGGACATGCAGGCGGGTTTCGGGGGCGGTTTCGTGAAGGTCCGCGCCGAGCTCGGAGTGAGCGCCTTCGGGATGCAGGTGATCCAGCTCCCGCCCGACTTCGGGGACTACCCCGAACACGACCACTCCGACAGCGGGCAGGAGGAGGTCTTCGTCGTGCTCTCCGGCTCGGGCACGATGGACGTGGAAGGCGAGCGCATCGACCTCGACTCCGAGACGGTCGTTCGCGTCGGGCCCGACGCCAAACGCAAGGTCTACGCGGGTCCGCAGGGACTGCGCATGCTCGCAGTGGGGGGCTGCCCCGGTGCTGCCTACTCGATCTCGCCGATGACCGAGCTCGAGGCGGTCTAACGCGCGAAGCTCGTGCTCGCGGTGAGGCGCAAAGCGAAGCCTGCGACGAGCCTCGCGCAGGCCTCGACGTCAGCGAGCTCGACGAGCTCGACAGGGGAGTGCATGTAGCGCAGGGGGATCGAGACGAGACCTGTGGGCACCCCGCCACGGCTGAGGTGGACCGCGTCCGCGTCGGTGCCCGTGCTGCGGCCGTTCGCCTCGACCGTGAAGGGGATCTTCTCCGCCTCAGCGGTCTCGTGAAGCAGCTCGAAGACGCCCGGGTTGAGGACCGAGCCACGGCCGATCACGGCGCCCGAGCCGAGTGGGTGGCTGCCGAGCGCTTTGACCTCGATCCCGGGCGCGTCGGTCGCATGCGTGACGTCGAGCACGATCGCGGCGTCGGGCGCGAGCGAGAAGGCGCTCGTGCGAGAGCCCCCGAAGGTCGTCTCCTCCTGCGCGGCCGCCACCGCGGCGAGCTCCCATGCCGCGCCACCCGCTTTGGCGACGAGTCGCGCGGCCTCGAGCGCGATGTAGGAGCCGAGACGGTTGTCGAGCGCGCGCGAGGCGAGCCGTCCGTTCGGCAGCTCGAGCGGCTCCGCGTCGATCACGGCGACGTCCCCGACGCGAACCAGACCTCGCGCCTCGTCGCCGTCGCGAGCTCCGATGTCGATGTGCATCTGCTTCGTCTCGGCGACCTTCTTCGCCTCCTCGCCGCGGAGCAGGTGGATCGGCTTCTTGCCGATCACGCCGCGCACCGCGCCGCCGCGCGTATCGAGCACGACGCGCTGACCGACGAGCACCTGGGCGTCCCACCCGCCGACTTCGCCGAACCAGAGGAAGCCGTCGTCGTCGATGTGCGTGACGATCAGGCCGATCTCGTCGATGTGGCCCATCACCAGCAGCCGCCGCGAGGTCCCACGCGCGCCTTTGCGACGCGCGACGAGCGCGAGCGGCGTGCCGACCGCGTCTGTCGAGGTCTCGGCGAAGCGCCGCGCCGCGCCGCGCCAGACCGCCGCGGGTGCGGTCTCGTAACCCGATGGGCCCTTCGCCTCGAGCAGTTCCCTGAGCACAGGCGGAACGGGGTTGCGCGCGGGCGCTTTGCGTCTTGGCGCGGAGGGGCGGCGGGTCGGGCGTTTCGGCTGCGGGCTCATGAGGCGAGCAATCCTCGCAGCACGTACTGAAGGATGCCGCCGTGGCGGTAGTAGTCCGCCTCGCGTGGCGTGTCGATGCGCACCCGCGCGGCGAAGGACACGGGCTCCGCGCCCTCGCGCGTGGTGCTCACCCGCACCTCCGAGGGTGGCGCACCGCCGCCCGCCATCGCCTCTGCGAGGCCCTCGATCGAGACCGTCTCCTCACCCGTCAGGCCGAGCGAGGACGCGCTCTCCCCATCGGGGAACTGCAGCGGCAGCACCCCCATGCCGACGAGGTTCGAGCGGTGGATGCGCTCGAAGCTCTCGGCGATCACCGCGCGGACTCCCAGCAGCTTCGTCCCCTTCGCCGCCCAGTCGCGCGAGGAGCCAGAGCCGTACTCCTTGCCCGCGAGGATCACGAGCTCGGTTCCCGCCGCGATGTAGCGCATCGCCGCGTCGTAGATCGCGATCTGCTCCCCACGCTCGCCGCCCTCGCCGAGGTAGCGCGTCCATCCCCCTTCGGGGAGCTTCTCGCCCCCGCCGATCAGGTTGCGCAGGCGGATGTTCGCGAACGTGCCGCGCATCATCACCTCGTGGTTGCCTCGCCGCGAGCCGTAGGAGTTGAAGTCGCGCGGTTCCACGCCCTGCTCCTGCAGGTACAGGCCCGCCGGGCCGTCGCGCTTGATCGAGCCCGCTGGTGAGATGTGGTCGGTCGTCACGCTGTCGCCGAGCACGGCGAGCACCCGTGCGCCGCTCACGTCGGCGACCTCGCCGGGCTCCGCGGGCATGTCCTGGAAGTAGGGCGGCAGGCGCACGTAGGTGGAATCTGGCTGCCAGGCGAAGCGCTCCCCGCCGGGCACGTCGAGGCCGTTCCAGCGCTCATCGCCCGCGAAGACCTCCCCGTAGCTCTTGCGGAACATGTCCGCTCGGACCGCCTCGCCGATCGTCTCGGCAACCTCGTGCTCAGAGGGCCAGATGTCGCGCAGGAAGACGTCCTCGCCGTCGGCGTCCTGGCCGATCGGCCCGTCGGAGAGATCGAAGTCCATCGTTCCCGCGAGCGCGTAGGCGACGCAGAGCGGGGGCGATGCGAGGTAGTTCATCTTCACGTCCGGGTTGATCCGCCCCTCGAAGTTGCGATTGCCCGAGAGCACCGATACGACCGCCAGGTCCCCCTCGCTCACAGCCGCCGAGATCTCCTCGGGGAGCGGTCCGGAGTTTCCGATGCAGGTCGTGCAGCCGTAGCCCACGAGGTTGAAGCCGAGCGCCTCCAGCGGCTCGGTGAGGCCGGCACGGTCGAGGTACTCGGTGACCACCTTCGAGCCGGGGGCGAGCGAGGTCTTCACCCAGGGCTTCGAGCGCAGCCCGCGGGCGACGGCGTTTCGCGCGAGGATCCCCGCGCCGATCATCACCGAGGGGTTGGAGGTGTTCGTGCAGCTCGTGATCGCCGCGATCACCACGTGGCCGTGATCGACCTCGAAGCGCTCGCCGTCGATCTCCACGGCCTGCGAGGTGCCGTTGCGAGGGAGCGTCGCCGTGCTCGTGCTCCCCTGCGGGGCCGGGGCGGCATGAGGTGCCTCGTGTCCCGGCGTGCCGTTCGCGGGCGGGTCCGAGGCGGGGTAGGACTCGGCGACCGCCTCGTCCTGGGCGTCGGGCTGCTCCCCGTCGTCGGGCACGTAGGCCTTGAGCGCCTCGCGGAAGGCCTCCTGCGCGCCGTTGAGGGCGACGCGGTCCTGGGGGCGCTTGGGCCCCGCGATGCTCGGCTCCACGGTTGCGAGGTCGAGCTCGAGCGTGTCACTGAAGGTCGGTTCCTCGGAGCGCTCGTCGTGCCAGAGGCCCTGCTCGCGCGCGTAGGCCTCGACCAGCGCGATCTGCTCGGCGGGTCGCCCGGACAGCTCGAGGTAGCGAAGCGTCTCGGCGTCGACGGGGAAGATCGCGCAGGTCGAACCGAACTCCGGCGACATGTTCCCGATCGTGGCGCGATCGGCGATCGGCAGCGCGCCGACGCCGGCGCCGAAGAACTCGACGAACATCCCGACGACCCCGCGTGCGCGGAGCATCTCGGTGACGGTGAGCACGAGGTCGGTCGCGGTAGTCCCCGCAGGAAGCTCGCCGTGGAGCCGCACCCCCAGCACCTGCGGGATCAGCATCGACATCGGCTGGCCGAGCATCGCCGCCTCCGCCTCGATTCCCCCGACCCCCCAGCCGAGCACCCCGAGTCCGTTGACCATCGTGGTGTGGGAGTCCGTCCCGACGAGCGTGTCGGGGTAGGCCTGGGGTATCCCGTCTGCGCGCTCGCGCGGGAAGACCACGCGCGCGAGGTACTCGAGGTTGACCTGGTGGACGATCCCCGTGTCCGGGGGGACCACCGCGAAGTCGTCGAAGGCTCCCTGGCCCCAGCGCAGGAAGGCATAGCGCTCCTCGTTGCGCTCGAACTCGCGCTCGGCGTTGAAGCGGAAGGAATCGTGCGTGCCGAAGGCGTCGACCTGCACGGAGTGGTCGATCACGAGCTCGGCGGGCGCGAGCGGGTTGATCTTCGCCGGGTCGCCTCCCATCTCGGCCATCGCGTCGCGCATCGCGGCGAGGTCGACGACGGCAGGTACGCCGGTGAAGTCCTGCATCAGCACCCGAGCGGGCGTGAACGCGATCTCCTTGCTCGGCTGGGCCTTCGCCTCCCAGGACGCGAGCGCCTCGATGTCGCGCGCCTGCACCGAGCCGTTGCCCTCGGTGCGGAGCAGGTTCTCGAGCAGGACCTTCAGCGAGAAGGGGAGCCGCGCCACGTCGAAACGCTGCTGCAGCGCGTCGAGCCGGTAGATCTCGTACTCGCGGTCGCCGACGCGGAGGGTGTCCTTTGCTCCGAAGCTGTTCTGCGACATCCGACCTCCTTCGTGGCTCTACGGGACGGTTCGCAGTCTCGCAGAGTCCACTCCCGCACCCTGTCCCTGCGGGTGCCGCGGGTGCGGTCAACGGCCTCTCAGCGAGGCGCGTCGAAGGAGCGCGTCACGCGCCCCTTTCCTTCGCGCTTGGAGCGCAGCAACGCGGCGTCGCAGGCGGCGAGCAGCTCGTCGGTCGTCATCGGGGGCTGCCACTGGGCCACGCCGATCGAGGCCGAGACCCCTTCGCCGCTCGCGTAGGAGGTGAGGGCGCGCAGCCGCTCGAGCGCTCGCGAAGCAGCTGCGGCCGCGCTCTCGAGCTCGGCGTTCGGGAGGATCACGACGAACTCGTCGCCGCCGTAGCGAGCGACGCGGTCGAACGCGCGGAACTCGCCCACGAGCGCGCGCACCACCTCGCGCAGCATCGCGTCGCCCGCGGGGTGACCGTGCACGTCGTTGACCTGCTTGAAGTCGTCGAGGTCGATCAACAGGCACGAGAGCGGTCCGCCGGTGCGCGTCGCACGGGTGATCTCCTCGTCGAGGCGGCGACGCATCGCGCGGTGGTTCATGCAGCCGGTCACCGCGTCCGTTCCCGCCTCCGAGCGCGCGCGCACGAGCGCGAGCGCGGTCGCGCCCTGCTCGACGAGCGTGCGCGCGAGGTCGACGGAGGCCGACTCGTAGATCGCGGAGACGCGACGCACGAGCATCACCACCGCCTCCACGTCCGAGCGCTCGACGACGGGCAGCAGGAGCACGCAGCTCATCTCCCCCGTGGCCGTGAGCCGTGGCACGCTCGCCGCGAATTCCTCGGCGTCCGCGGCGAGGAAGCTGCGCTTCGTGCGCGCGACCCAGCTCACCCCCGGGGGACGCTCCGTGCGCGGCGAGAGGTAGCTCAGCCGCCCCTCGCCCTCGAAGAGGTAGACGTCCACGATGTCCTCCGCCCCGCCCTCGGCCGCGAGATGGTGAACGTGCACCTCCTCCGCCCCCGGAACCTCGAGCAGCTCTCGCGCGAGCGCGCGGTAGATCCCGTCGACATCGGCTGCACCGTCGGCCAGTGCCGTCAGGCGGCGCAGCCCAGTGAGCACGCGCTGCATGCCCCCGGACGACGCAGAGGTATCCGTACCCGTTACGACATCCATGCATCCAATTTACGGCATCTAACGGCGTCTGTGACAGAGATCAGGGAACGGCATGTTCGCTAAGTGCATTCGTTTGCTGGACCGACGTCGTAGCGGCGAGCACTGCGCGAGCGTGCCCCGGACGGGTACGAGCGCATCGCGATCGCGGGCGGAACGACCCCGAACGCACCGGAGGGCGGCCTCTCGGCCGCCCTCCAAGGCGCTACGGCTTGTCTTCCTGTCCGCCTAGCGGAAGGTCACCGTCGTCGTCGAGGCCGAGTTCTTGCCCTTCTTGCTCGGCACGAAGCCCACGCGGAGCTTGACTTTGAACGGCTTGCCCCTGCTCGCTCCGTGCGAGTTCAGCGGCACCTTCAGCGAGATCGTTTTGTACGCCCTGCTGAGCCGGCGGTAGACCGTTTTCAGACCCGGCCCGCTGCCGCTGATGCGACCGGCGCCGTAGGTCTGGACGGTGATGTAGGCGGTGTTGCCCACGACCTTGTGCCCGACGATCCGCACACCGCAGCCCGCGACGTTGATGATCGTGTTGAGTTTCACGGGCGCAGCGCCGTTCTGTGGCGTGATCGTGGTGGGCATCAGGAGCGGCCTCGCACAGAGGTTCCCGTAGGCCGCCAGCGCGCTGTGCGAGCCGACGGGCAGCGAGACCGTCACGCTCGACACCGGCACGTCGGGCGTCGAGGCGAACGTGGTCGTCGTGATGTTGTTCTTGATGTTGGTGTTCCCGACGAGGATCACACGGAGGTGGTTGGGGTCTTCGACCACCAGGTCCAGGTCGGGGAACGCCGCGCCCGCGTGCGAGACGAGGATCGCCGCGCCTTTCAGCGGGTAGGGCAGGGTCGGCGTCTTGACGGTCGCACCGCCGACGAACGCCCCGCTCCCGCATTTGTACGGGTCGACCGCGAACACCTGTTCAGTGCAGGCTTTCTGCAGCGTCGTCAGCCTCGAGGGCAGCGAGCGCGGCAGCTGGACCTTGACCGACTTGATGTTCGCGTCACCCGCGGGCATCGTGATCGTCGTCGTCAGAGACGCCCCGTTGACACGGGAGGTCTTCGAGCTCGTGCTCGCGCTGAACTTCGGCTTGAATTTCAGCTTGTTGCAGTTCGCCACCTGGAACGGCGTGGCGAGCGACTTCGTTGCCGTCGCACCGCCCGAGGCGAGCGAGGCGTAGCCGCCGACAGTCGAGAGCGTTTCCAGTTTCGCGCAGCTCGTCGGGTTGATCATGAAGCCCGACTTGTTCACCGCCACGCTGATGGTGCGGATGCGCAGCGGAATCCCGCTGCGGATCTTCGGAAGCGTGCTTTCGACGATCACCTGCGAGGTGAGCGGGTTGACGTTGATCGTCGCCACGGTCACGACCGTGCCGAGGTTGAACGGCCCGGCGATCGCCGGGACCTTGATCGACAGCCCGTACGGCGCACCTTTGACGGAGTTCGTCAGGTACACCGGACCGGTGAACGAGAACGGCGATGGGCCCGACCCCGCAAGCACGGTGGCGGTGCCGATCTGACTACCGGCCGGACAGGCGACCGTTTCGCTTTCCGCCGCGGCGGCCGCGCAACGTTCGGCCAGGGGCAGCTTGCCCACGAGCCCTGGCGGCAGGGTGGTCTTCACCGTGCCCACGTACTGTTCGCCGTCGCTGCGGCCGAGGTTGAACGTGAAGTTCGTGCTCGCACCCGCGTTGCCGTTCGAGTTGGCCGTGCTCTGGGCCGGGTTGAACGGCGGCGGCGAGGACGCGCAGCCCGTGATGCTGAGGCCGAATGCGTCTTTGTCGCTCGTACCCGGAGCTGAGGTGGGTTCGAACGACGCCGAGCCCGTCGCTGTGCCGCAGAGCAGCGGGTTCGCAATCGGCGCCAGGACTCCGCGTTCGAATTTGAGCGTGAGGCTCGTGAACGGTTGTTCCGGCGGGTTGCGGAAGACCGTCGTCACCTGGCCGGTGATCGGGTTCGGTTCCGTTTCGCCGAGCAGGCGGACCGAGATGCCGTACTTCGCCGAGTTGGCGACCACGTAGATTTTGTACGGCGGCCCGGTGATCGTGCCTGTGTTCGGCGCGCCGAGGTAGACGCTCCCCGTCAGCGATCCGTCCGGAAGTGTCGGGACGTTCAGCGCGACGGTCCCGATTTTCGAGCTTTCGAGACATTCGACGCCGAAGGGTTCGTCGAACACCTTCCCGTCCTGGTGGGCCTGTGCTTCCGTGCAGGCGGTGAGGCCTTTGGCGGCCGAGGGACTGAGCGTCATCCCTTCCGGCAGCGTGAAGGACGCCGACTTGACCTGCGAGGGGTCAGAGGTGGCCGGGTTGTGTTCCTCGGATGCGGTCGCCGTGAATTCATTTGGCTGCTCGACGACCGATGTCGCCGAGCTGAACCCGAAGGCCGGCGCGAACGCGAGCGCTTCGCAGGACGCCTGCGTGAGACCGATCGGCGTCGTGAAGGACTTCTGTTCTTTGCCGGTTTTGCCTGCTTCCGGACCGATGATCGCCGGGCCTTCCAGCGTGAGGTTGGTCGTCAGGTTGCCCGGGCAGCTGGTCGCGTTCGTGATGAACGCGCCGTTGCCGTTCGTGCCTTCGAACGTCAACCTCGAGCGCAGCAGCGGAGGCGACGCTTCAGGGTTGATTTCGAAGTAGTCGTGGAAGTCGCCGACGTTCGTGCCACGGGTTTCCTTGCCCCATTCGACGCTGCCTTTGATCAGCGTGTGGGAGTAATACTGTTTTGCGATCAGCGCTTTTTCGGTCGGTTCGCCGAACGGGTGGCCTTTTTCGGCGAACGATTTCGTCAACTCCGCTTCGGTGAGGAATTTCGGCAGTTTGACGGCGACCGCGTAGAGAGCCGCGAGGTGCGCGCCGTTGGCCATCGTTTCGGTTTCCACCGGCACGACGTCGTAGACGCGACCGGAGACGGGGACGTCGCCGAACCCTTCGGTCGGGTATTTGCCCGTGTAGATCGTCGCTTCCTGCGTGCCGATTTCGCTTTCGGCGCATTCGGCGGCGGGCGGGTCGAAGAGCCCAGACGAGCGAAGCGGGGACGCAGGAGGAGGCCCACCTTCGAACGCGGTCAGCGAGCACATTTTGACGGCAAACGGGTTCGTGGCAAGCCCGGGCGCGACGTCGGTGCGGATGTGCGAGGTCTCAGCCGTCGGGACCTTTTCGGGGTATGCGCCGACGCTCGCGACCTTGAAGTCGGTGACGCCGAACGGCACACGACCGCCGGCTTGGACGAAGCCTTCGTTCTGGGCTTCGGTGACCGTTATTTTTTCAAGCGGCTCGAAGAATTTGAAGGTCTTGAGGACAGGCGCGCCGCCTTCTTCCACCACCTCAGAGGTTTCAGCTTCTTGTTTCTCGCCGCAGGCTGCGTGCCCGACCTTGCAGTTCGTCGCGACGAACTTTTCGATGCCTATCGCCTGCGCCACCCCCGGTGCGAACAGGGCGGCGAGCACTCCGCCGCAGACCAACGTCAACAACCAAACCCGTGCCTGCGACCTCATGCGAACCTCCCTCTCGAACCTGACATCCAATCCTCTACCCCTCATGACTCCAAGGACACCGCAAAAGTTGCGGGTTCGTCGAGCTATTAGACGAAGATCCGGATTGTCCTTCCGTGGCCCGGGGTCCTCCCCGACGTGTCCAGGCGTTGTTCAGACGCTAGAAGGGGTCTCGGACGCGACCGGCGCGACGGGCGCGCCGAAGCCCACGCGCAGCAGCGCGCCTCCCCCCGGAGCGTTGCGTGCCTCGGCGAAGCCGCCGCAGGACTCCGCGGCCTGGCGGACGATCGCAAGGCCCAGCCCGGAGCCGGGCTGCGCCCGCGCGGAGTCCGCTCGGTAGAAGCGGTCGAAGACGAACGGCAGGTCCTCCTCGGAGAACCCGGGGCCGTGGTCGCGCACGCTGAGCACGCCCTCGCGCAGCGCCACCTCGACCTCGCCGCCGGGCGGGCTCCACTTGCGTGCGTTGTCGATCAGGTTCGACACCGCGCGCCCGACCCGGTCGGCGGGGCCGCTGATCACGGTTGGCTGCAGGTCGAGCTCGTAGCTCACCCCACCGCGCCTGCGCGCGCCGGCGACCGCGGCCTCGACGACCTCGTCGAGGCGCACGTCGTCGACGGCCGCCGGAGCCTCCGCCCCACGGGCGAGCTCGACCACGTCGGCGACGAGCGCGGTCAGCCCGTCGAGCTCGGCGACGATGTCCTCGCGCAGCGAGCGCTGCTCGGCGCTCGGTAGTCGATCGGCCTCGCCCAGCACCTGGATGTTCGCGCGCAACGACGCGATCGGGGTGCGGAGCTCGTGGCTCGCGTCCGCGATCAGGTGGCGTTGCGCCGCGACAGAGCGCTCCAGCGCGTCGAGCGTTCCGTTGAAGCTCTCCGCGAGCCGGGCGAGCTCGTCGCGGCCGCGCACCTCCAGCCGCGAGGACAGATCGAGGCTCCCCCGCAGCCTCTCGGTGCTCGAGGTGAAGCGCGCGACGGGCGCGAGTGCGGTGCGCGCGACGAGCGCGCCGAGCAGCGCCGCGAGCACGATCCCGCCCGCGCCGATCAGCACGAGGATCAGCAGCAGGTGGCTGAGCTCGTGTTCGACCTCCGTGAGTGGACGCGCGATCATCAGCGCGCTCCCTCCTCCGGTCGCGACGGTGAGCACGCGCAGCTTCGTTCCTTTCACCTCGCGGTCGCTCAGCATGCTGCCGTGAGCGCTCTTCGCGATCTTGCGGTCCGCCGCGTCGACGGGGATGCGCGCGGAGGCGCCCTGGCCGCCCGGGACGAAGATGCGGCCGTTCGCCGCGAGGAACTGGCCGTAGCCCGACGCCGCCCCGAAGGGCTCCGGCTGGACTTTGCCCGGCAGCACTCCTGTGCGCGCTCGGCCGGGCGCGACGGAGGGCGATCCGGGCGGAGGTTTGCCGAAGCGAAAGTCGTGCGGCGGCACTCCGAAGGCGCTGAAGGCGTGCGCGCGGCTGCGCAGCTGGCTGTCCACTTCCCCGCGCAGGTCCGAGCGCACCGCCACGTAGAGCCCGATCGCGGCGGCGAGCACCGCAAGCGCCACGCTGATGCTCGCCACCGCCGCGATCCGCACGCGCAGGCTCATCGACGCTCAGGGCTCCCGCAACGCATACCCCACCCCCCGCACGGTGTGGATCAGGTTGCGCGCGCCCGCCTCCTCGAGCTTGCGTCGCAGGTAGCCCACGTAGACGCGCAGCGCGTTCGAGGTCGGACCGAAGTCATAGCCCCAGACGCGGTCGTAGATCAGGCTGTGCGGGAGCACCCGGCGCGGGTTCAGCATCAGCAGCTCGAGCAGCTGGTACTCGGTGCGCGTGAGCTCCACGAAGCTCTCGCCGACCTGTGCCCCGTGGCGTTCGGAGTCGAGCAGCACCTCGGCGAAGGAGAGCACCTCGCCCGCCTGCGGGTTGGCCCGGCGCAGGAGCGCACGCAGGCGCGCCTTCAGCTCGCCCACGTCGAAGGGCTTGACCATGTAGTCATCCGCGCCCACGTCGAGACCGTCGATCCGATCGGCCACCGCGTCGCGGGCGGTGAGCATCAGGATCGGCACGCGGTTCCCGAGCATCCGCAACCGCCGGCAGACCTCGAGCCCGTCGACCCCCGGGAGGCCGATGTCGAGCACGACCGCGTCGGGCAGCGAACGCGCGATCTGCTCGAGCGCCTGCTCGCCGTCCTCCGCGGGCACGACCTCATAACCAGCGAGCGTGAGCGCGCGGCGCAGCGCGTCGCGCACGGCACGGTCGTCGTCGACGATCAGGACCCTCACGGTTCGATTCTTACTCAGGCTCCCGCGCGCGAGAGCTCGCCGGCCCGTCCCCCGCAGTCGTAGAGCACCGCCGCGCCCCCCGTCGCTCCGGCGCCACTCGCTTCGGAGCCGGTCGACAACGTCACGCGCACGCACGCACGCTGGGCGGCCGCGATCGCCTTTTTCGATCCCTGCCGGCCATCACCGGGCAGGGAGCGACTCCCGCCGAACCCACTCGAAGCCGCGCCCGCGCTCGCTTCGCCGAGCACCCAGCGGATCCGGCCCTCGCTCACCTCGTCGGCGAGCCACGAGACGCTCACGTCGCTCTCGCGCCCGGAGAAGCCTCCGATCCCCGCCACCTGGGCGTCTTCGGAGAGGATCGAATCTGCCGCGCTCGACTGGCTCGCCACCGCGATCGTCCCGCCGCCGTGTGCCTTCACGTAGGCGAGGACCTCGCTGCTCACCGCGCTCCCGAAGCCACCCGCTCCCGGGCCGCCCGCACCGCCCGCGCGGCGGGCGAACCCGTTCGATCCGAAGCCGGGCAGCGCTCCCGTGCTCCCGCTCGCGCCCGCCGCCCCGGGTCGCGTACCGAAGAGCTGTGGCGCCCCTTCGCCCGGAACCTGACCGCCCGCCGCGCCCGGAGGCCCGCCCACACCCGCGCCGCCGCCCGGCCCCGCGAAACCGCCCACGGCGCCCGGCGGTCCGCCGAGGCCACGCCCGGGGCCGAACCCGCCTGCGGTCTGCACGTTCGCCGGGCCTCCTTCGGGGAAGGTGCCCGTGAGCGTCCGCCCGAGCGTGTCGAAGGACCAGACCGCGGGCGCGAGCAGCAGCGCGGCGGTGGCCAGGCCGATCGCGGCCAGCCGCGCGCTGCGCCCCGCGCTGAGCGCGAGCGCGAGCGCGGCGCCGCCCCCGAGCACGATCAGCGCCGGGACGAGCCATCTCAGCTCACCGCTGTAGTCGCCGAGGACGATCAGCTCGCTCACCACGCCGGCGAGGACCGCGAGTGGGGCGAGTGCGCGCGTGCCCTCTCCGCGCCGCGCGAGGTGCGCCGCGCCCGCGCCGACGAGCGCGGCTGTGAAAGGCGCGAGCAGGGAGACGTAGTACGGGTGGAAGATGCCGCTCGCGAAGCTGAACAGCACGGCGGTCGTGAGGAACGCCCCGCCGACGACGAGCAGCCATCCCGAGCGCGGATCGGAGCGGCGCAGGCGGCTCGCGAGGAGCAGCGCGAGCGCGCTCACCGCGGCGAAGCCGAGCAGCCAGCCGCCCTGGCCGCCGAGGGCGGAGTTGAGCAGCCGAAGCGGACCGGTCTGCCCGCCGAACTGGCTGCCGCCGATGCCCCCCGGGCCGCCCGCCTGCCCGTCGACGCGCCCCACGCCGTTGTATTCGAAGATCAGCGAGAGCACGCGGTTGTCGCTCGTCCCCGATATCCACGGCCGGTCTGCGGCCGGAGTGAGTTCGACGAGCAGCGGCCACGCGCCGCCGACGATCGTCATCGCCGCGCCGCCCACGAGCAGCTGACGCATCGCGTGCCAGCGTCCACGCACCGCCGGGGCGATCCAGATCCACGCCGCGGCGATGCCGGGCACGACCACGAGCGCGACGAGCATCTTCGTCTCGAAGCCGAGGCCCACGCAGACTCCCGCCATCGCGAGCCAGCGCGTCGATCCTCCCTCGAGCGCTCGCACGGTGCACCACAGCGCCGCGATCGAGCAGAGCACGAGCAGCGCGTCGGGCTGGTTGTAGCGCGAGATCGCCACGGTGATCGGCGTGAGCGCGAGCGCGAGCCCGCCGATCGCCCCGGCGAGGCGGCCGAAACGGCGCCGCACCAGGTCGTAGAGCAGGCCGACCGACGCGATCCCCATCAGCGCCTGCGGCAAGAGCATGCTCAGCGAGTGAAAGCCGAACAGGCGCACGGAGAGCGCCTCGACCCACAGCGCGAGCGGCGGCTTGTCCACCGTCATCACGCCGCTGTGGTCGAGTGAGACGAAGAGGAAGTCGTGCCAGCTCGTGCTCATCGAGCGCACGGCCGCGCTGTAGTAGCTGTTCGCCCAGCCGTTGCGGCTCAGCGACCAGAGATCGAGCACCGCGGCGAGGACGAGCAGGACGAGCAGCTCGGGGCGCCCGCGCCGAAGCGCGGCCAGCCGCGCACGAGCGCCCGCGCCGGCCCTGCCGAACGCGATCGGCGCCGACGCGGTCTCGGCGCCCGCGCCGCTCTGGAAGTCGATGCTCATCGCGCCACCTTCGCCGCTCGCCGTAGGAGCAGCCTTTGCGAAATGTGAGAGTTCTGTAAGCGCCTCAGTCGATCAGGCGGCGGCCGAGCTGGGATATCGCCAGGCGCCACATGATCAGCGCGAAGGCGACGAGCACGCCCGCGTGGCCGAGATCGCCCGCGTGGAGGTTGCCGAGCGAGGCGTCGCGCACGAGCTGGACGCAGTGATAGAGCGGGTTGACCTCGGCGATGTCGCGGATCGCCGTGGGGAGCCGCGTGATCGGGAAGAAGGTCCCCGCGACGAGGAACATCGGCGTGAGCACCGCGCTCGTTATGTAGTTGAAGTTGTCGATCGTCTTCGCGATCGCCGCGACCGTCACCCCGAAGGCCGCGAAGCCGAACCCCGTCACGAAGCCGATCAGGGGGACGAGCAGCATCCCCGCTTCGGGTTCCAGACCGAAGGCGAAGCCGACGAGCAACGGTGCGAGCCCGTACACCCCCGCGCGCACGGAGATCCACAGCACCTCCGCGGTGATCAGCTCTTCGACGTCGACGGGAGCGGCGAGCATCGCGTCGTAGGTGCGCTGGAACTGCCAGCGCACGAAGGTGTTGAACATCCCCGGGAAGGCCGAGGAGAAGAGGATCGCCGTGGCCACCACGCCCGTCGCCACGTAGTCCACGTAGGACACGCCCGCGATGTGCGGGATGAACGAGCGGATGCCGAGCCCGAACGCGAGCAGGTAGATCGTCGGCTGCACGACCGAGGAGAACGTCGTCGCCTTCCAGTAGCGCCCGAAGAGCGAGATGTCGCGACTCATCACGCCGACGAGCGCGGCCGGTTCCAGGCGCCCGATCCGGCGCTCGTCGCGCCGCTCTCCGCGCGCGAGGGCCCTCTCGCTCTGGGCGCTCATTCGATCTCCTCTCCGGTCAGTGCGACGAACGCGTCCTCGAGGTTCGCGGGACGGCGCACCCCCTCCGGGGCCGCCCCGTCGAGCGACTCCGCGCGCATGATCGCCACCGCCGGGCCGCTGCGCCGGCTCGCCCACCCTTCGCTCGATGCGAGCTCGCTCACCTCGAGCAACCGCTCGGGCGGCCCGTACACCTCGAGCACCTGCTCCCCCGCGTGCGCGGCGACGAGCTCGGCGGGCGTGCCACGGGCGATGATCTGCCCGGCGTCCATCACTGCGACGATGTCCGCGAGCCGCTCCGCCTCCTCGATGTAGTGGGTGCTCATCAGCACCGTCACCCCCTCCGCGCGCAGGCTGTCGATCAGCGACCAGAGCTCCTGGCGAATCTGCGGATCGAGCCCGACCGTCGGCTCGTCCAGCAGCACGAGGCGAGGGTCGTGGATCAGCCCGCGCGCAACGAGCAGGCGACGGCGCATCCCGCCCGAGAGCTCGCGCACGATCGTGTCCGCACGCGGAACGAGGTTGGCGATCCCGAGTGCGCGCTCGACCGCGGCCTCGCGTTCGGCGCGGGGCACGCGGTAGAGCCGCGCGAACACGCCGAGGATCTGGCGGCAGGTGAGCTCGACGTCGAGGTTGTCGAGCTGAGGCACCACCCCCATCTCCAGACGGGACTGCTTGGACTCCCGCGGCAGCTCGTAGCCGAGCACGCTGATCTCACCGCTGTCCGCGAGCGCCTGCGCGGTGAGCAGCCGCATCGTCGTCGACTTCCCAGCGCCGTTCGGTCCGAGCAGGCCGAAGCAGATCCCCGACGGAACCTCCAGGTCGAGGCCGTTCACCGCGGTGATCTCGCCGAAGCGCTTGACCACGCCGCGCAGCGAGATCGCCGCGGTGCTCTCGCCCCGCTGCTCTTCCCCTGGGCCGCTCACGCCCGACACTCTAGGAGGCTCCGATCTGGGCATATGGGCTCCTGTCGACCCGTCCTGCGAGGAGTTGGGACGCGGGTCCATATTGGGCGCAGCGCCGATCGGGCAGATTGTCCGTGTCGGCTCACCACGAGGGAAGCGAAGGATGCCAGCCAAAGCTCCGCAGATCGTCGCGCTCGGAGGCGGTGGCTTCTCGATGGAGAAGGAAGGCTCGCTGCTCGACGACTACATCCTCTCGTTGCTCGGCGCGAGCCGTCCGCGCGTCTGCTTCCTGCCCACGGCCTCGGGCGATGCGGACCACTACGTGGTGCGCTTCTACCGGCGTTTCTCGGCGAGCTGCGACGCGAGCCACGTCTCGCTGTTCCGACGCGACCAGGGCACGGGCGCGGTCGAGGACGACCTCGCCGCCCATCTGCTCTCCCAGGACCTGATCTACGTCGGGGGTGGGAACATGGTGAGCATGATCGGGGCTTGGCGGGCCCACGGGCTGGACTCGATCCTGCGCAGGGCCTGGCGCAAGGGAATCGTGATGTGCGGGCCCTCCGCTGGCTCGCTGTGCTGGTTCGAGCAGGCCCTGAGCGCTTTCCACGGAGCTCCTCGCCCGGTGCGTGGGCTCGGCCTGCTGCCCTACTCGAACTGCGTCCACTACGACGCCGAGCCTGCGCGGCGGGAGGAGTACCACCGCGCGGTCGCGGAGGGGATGAGCGCGGGCTTCGCCGTCGAGGACGGGGTCGGCCTGCATTTCCGCGGCACGCGCCTCGAGCGTGTGGTCAGCTCGCGCCCGGACGGCCGTGCGTTCATGGTCCGCAGGCACGGCCGCCGCGTGCGCGAGTCGCCGCTGGCGAGCGAGTACCTCGGTGGCACGCAGCCCCTGCGCGCCGAGAGCCCGCTTCCGATCGCAGTCGGGGTCGCCGCTTGAGCGCCGAGCTGCCACGCCCGATCGTGCCGCCGCAGGAGCGCACGATCTTCGCGATGGGCGGAGGAGGCTTCACGATGGAGCCCGCCAACCCGCTGCTCGACGACTACGTGCTCTCGCTCCCCGCCGCGCGCGAACCGAAGATCCTCTTCCTGCCCACCGCCTCGGGCGACACCACGCCGCAGATCAACGCGTTCAAATCGCGCTTCCACGGCCGCACATGCATCCCCGAGCACCTCTCGCTCTTCCGTCTGCGCGAGACGCCGCGCCCCCTGGGGGAGATCCTCGCCGAACAGGACGTGCTCTACGTGGGTGGCGGGTCGATGCGCAACATGCTCGCGATCTGGCGTGCACACGGACTCGACACGATGCTGATCGAAGCGTGGGAACGCGGCATCGTCCTCGCCGGGCTGAGCGCCGGAGCGATGTGCTGGTTCGACTGGGGACTGACGCGTTCGAGCGGCCCGCCTGAACCGCTCGAGGGGCTCGGGCTGCTTCCCGGCTCGCTCACCGTCCACGCCGACGGCGAGCCCGAGCGGCTACCCGTGTGGCTGTCCCACGTGCGCGAGGGCACGCTGCCCGGAGGCTGGGCGCTCGACGACGGGGTGGGGCTGCTCTTCCGGGGCCGCGAGCTCGAGCGCGTGGTGAGCTCTCGCCCGGCCGCCGAGGCGCAGCGCTTCGACGCGATCGCGGGCGAGCTGCTGCGGCGACGGATCCGTCCCGACCTGCTCGGCAGCCGTGCGAGCGATCCGCTCGGGGGCTACGACGAGGCGGTCGAGGAGCTGCGCCGCGTCCACCGCCTCAGGCGTGGGAGCGGCGGCAGGCCCCGCTGAGCAACGGCGGCGCTTCGCGGCGCGCGCAGTCGGCACAATCCGCGCTGGATGCCCCGCGTGCTCGTCGCCCCCGACGCCTTCAAGGGCACCTTCCCCGCCTCCGAGGTCGCCGCCGCGATCGCCCGCGGCGCTCGCGGCGCCGGTGCGGAGGTCGAGGAGTGCCCGGTCGCCGACGGCGGCGAAGGCACGATCGACGTGCTGCTCGACCCCCTCGGCGGCGAACTGCGCAGCGCCCCCAGCCACGATCCGCTCGGGCGCCCGATCGAGGCGGGCTGGGCCTGGATCGAGAGCTCCTCCTGCGCGCTGATCGAGATGGCGCGCGCCTCGGGGCTCGCGCTCGTCGCGCCCGGCGAGCGTGACGCCGAGCGCGCGAGCAGCGCGGGTAGCGGCGAGCTGCTCCTCGCCGCGCGCGACGCAGGCGCGCGACGAGCGGTGCTCGCGATCGGCGGAACCGCGACGAGCGACGGCGGAGCGGGCGCGCTGGCCGTGATCGCGGAACGCGGCGGCCTCGGAGCGATGAGCGTCGAGCTCGCCTGCGACGTCGACGTGCCCTTCGAGGAGGCCGCCGTCGTCTTCGGGCCGCAGAAGGGCGCCTCGCCCGAAGCGGTCGAGCGACTCACCGCCCGCCTGCACGAGACCGCCGAGCGGCTCCCACGCGATCCCCGCGGGATCGCGATGACCGGCGCGGGCGGGGGCCTCGCGGGGGCGCTGTGGGCCGTCCACGGCGCGCGGCTCCGAAGCGGGGCCTCGCTGGTCCTCGACGCGCTCGAGTTCGAGCATCGCCTCTGCGGCGCGGACGCGGTGATCGTCGGCGAGGGCCGCCTCGACGCGCAGACGCGGCGCGGCAAGATCGTCGGGGCGATCCTCGCGCGCAGCGGCGCGACGCCGGTCCATGCGGTGGTCGGCAGCCTCGGCGAGCACGCGGCGGAGGGCGAATGGGACCAGCTCGCCTCGATCCACCTCGCCTCCTCCCCCGCGGAGATGGAGCGCGTGGGAAGCGAGATCGTCGCGAGCCTCGCGGCTAGGCTCTGAGGCGATGACCTCGCCCTCCGGCGAGCAGTTCGAGATCGCGCACGGCGCGCAGCGCGCGACCGTGGTCGAGGTCGGCGGCGGACTGCGCTCCTACAGCTCGGGCGAGCGCGACGTGCTCGAGCCATACGCCCGCGAGTCGATCTGCGACGGAGCGCATGGCGCGGTGCTCGCCCCTTGGCCGAACCGGCTCGACGGCGGGCGCTACGAGTTCGACGGCCGAAACCTGCAGCTCGCGCTCTCCGAGCCCGCGCGCGGGAACGCGATCCACGGGCTGCTCCGCTGGCGGCCGTGGCGTGCGCTCAGCCACGAGCCCGCGCGGGTCGTGATGCGCGCCCGGCTGCACCCCGAGCCCGGATATCCCTTCGATCTCGAGGTGAGCGTCGAGTACTCGCTGGGCGAGAGCGGCCTGGTCGTCGTCACGACCGCGACGAACCTCGGTGAGGGCCCCTGCCCCTTCGGCGCCGGACAGCACCCCTACCTCTCCCCCGGACGCGCACCGCTCGAGGAGTGTGCGCTCGAGCTGCGCGCGGCCACGATGATCCTCAGCGACTCCGCGCGGGGGCTGCCCACGGAGAGGGTGCCCGCGCGGGGCAGCGCGTTCGACTTCAACGAGCCGCGTGCGCTCGGGGAGAGCGTGATCGACGCGGCCTACGACCGATCTCGATCGCGACCAACTGGGCATCGCGACCGCCCGCCTGCGCTCGCCCGACGGCTCCGGCGTCGAGCTCTGGGCGGACTCGAGCTACCCGTACATGCAGCTCTTCACCGGCGACACCCTCGCGCCCGGACGCCGCCGGCGCGGCCTCGGCGATCGAGCCGATGACCTGCCCCGCGAACGCGTTCCGCTCCGGCGAGGCGTTGATCCGGCTCGAGCCGGGTGAGTCCGCGCGATGCGTGTGGGGCGCACGGCTGAGCGCCTGATCGCGCGAACGCGGTGGCTCGGTCCGCGCGTGTGTGCGCCGCCGTGGTAGAAGTGCCCGATGGCGGAGCCGCAACCGGGAGCCGATCTGCGCGCACGCCGCGAGGCGGTCGTGCGCGAGCACATGGAGTCGGAGAACACGCACGACTTCGACACGACGATCGGCACCTTCTCGCACCCGCGCTATGAGATCGTGCCGACGGGCGACGTCTACGACGGGGAGGAGGCGGTTCGCCGCTACTACGAGGAGACGCGACGGGCCTTCCCCGACCAGCGCAACGAGCTCGTCTCGCTGCGCCACTCCGAGGACGCCGTGATCGTCGAGTTCGACCTGCTCGGCACCCACCGCGGGCCCTTGCGCGGGCTTCCTCCGACCGGGCGCGACTTCCGCGCGCGGATGACCGCCTTCTTCATCTTCGAGGGCGAGCAGATCGTGATCGAGCGGGTCTACTTCGACCAGGCCACGATCATGCGCCAGCTCGGGGTCGCGCACGACCCCTCCTCTGCGGCGGGCAGGCTCACCACGCTCGCGAGCCATCCGCTCACGATCGGCCGTGCGCTGATCGGCGCGCGCTCGCTCGCCGCGGCTGAGCGGCCACTCCTCCAAACGCCGAAACTCTGCGCCGGAGCTACAGGGATCTCCGCGTGGGGCCGAAGCTGCGGCGATGAGCGATGACCACGACGAGAGCGGGCGTCCCCGCGAGCGCGGAGCGCTGACCGTCGAGCGGACGCCGACCGGCTACTGGAGCGTCAAACGCGCCGGTGTCGAGGTCGCCTTCGCGATGACGGAGGCAGCCGCGGAGCACGAGCGCGAGACGCTCAGCCGCCTCGGTCTGTGCACCGCCCGCCGCGCGGGCGAGCGCGCCACGGCGCAGCCCTAGCCGCCCACAGGCTCACACTCGGAACGCTCACCCCCCGGGGACCGTCACGCCCGGGATGCTCACGGGTGGCGTTTCGACCGCCGGGGTGCTCACCGGGCCGACCTTCACCGGGCCGACGGCGACGGCCGGCGTGGTCACGCTCGGGGCCGTCGCCGTGGGCACGGTCAGGGCAGGAGTCGAGACGCTCGGTGTGCTCACCCGCGGTTTGGCCGGGGTCGCGGGCGCGGCCCCTGCCGGGGTCGAGCCCGGGCTCGGCGCGGAGCCCGTGGAGGAGCTGCCCGAGGGGAGGACGGGCGCCGCCGGAGCGGGCGTTCCGGAGACGGCTGTCGGCGGGCCGGAGGGGGCCCGTACCGCCAGTCGCCGGCCGCCGGGCGCCCGAACGAGGGCGACGGGCGAGCCGGAGCTAACGCGCAACGGGACGGCGCGGCGGCGCGTTCCCAGGGCCCCGGGGAACGCGCTCTGCAGAGCGGCCGTGGCGCCACCCGAGGGCTCGGCGGCGACTCGCTCGTAGCGCGCATCGGGGGAGACCGCGAGCAGCCCCGCTGCGCCGACCGCGGGCAGCAGGCCCGCGAGCGAGGCGCCGCCGAAGAGGCTGCTCGGCAGGAACTGAATCGGCGCGAGCCGAGCCCAGACCGCGGCCGAGAGAGAGATCGAGGCGACCGATCGGCGCGGTGTGTACACGTCGAGGAACGCGTTCACCGCGGCGGCGTCGAGCACTCGACCGGCGTCCGCGCCGAGCACCGCGAGCCCCTCCTTCTGGCTGCGTGCGCGCCGATAGGGCCGGTGCGAGGTGATCGCGTCGAAGGTGTCCGCGACGGCGATGATCCGCGCGGCGAGCGGGATCTCCTCGCCGTGGAGGCGGTCCGGGTAGCCGCTGCCGTCGATCCGCTCGTGGTGGTGGCGGACGATCGCCGCGAGCCGCTGGTCGCGGACGGGCGCGAGCATGTCGGCGCCGTCGGCCGCGTGGCGCTTGACCACCTCGAACTCCTCGTCGGTGAGCGGCCCTGGCTTGTGCAGGATCGCGGCGGGGGTGTAGACCTTGCCGATGTCGTGGATCAGCGCGGCCGCTCGCACCTCGGAGACCTCTGCGGGCGTGAGGCGCATCGCGCGGGCGATGCGTTCGGCGTGCCGCGCGACGCGACGGCAGTGTCCGTAGGTGTAGGGGTTGCGAGTCTCGAGCAACCTGCTCAATCCCTCCAGCAGCTCGACCCGAGCCTGTCCGCCGCCTGCGACGGCGGCACCGTAGGCGGCACCGATCCGCTTCAACCGCCGCTCCGCCCAGAGCCTCCTGGCGAAGCTCCAGAGCATCAGGTCGGAGAAGACCACGCCGCGAACGCCGTGCAGGCGCTTCCAGACGGTGGACTCACTCACGGCGAGAAGCAGTGAGATCGCGACGGCGCAGGCGACCGTCGCGAGCGTGCCTCCCACCCCCCGCGCCGAGATCAGGGCGTCGCTGAGGAAGGCGGGGAGGATCGCGACGCTGAGAGTCGCCGCGACGGCGGCGGGCAGGTAGCGGAGCACGCTCACGCCCGTCGCCGCCCACGGATCGCGCTGCGTGCTCTGCGGGACGGGCCGCTCGGGGAGCGCGGCGGGCGCGGCCCGAGGAGGCTGGAGCGGAGCGATGGGCGGCGCAGCTCGGCGGCTCGTCCGGGTGGGGGCGCCGCGTCGAGAGCGGGTCGCTCCGTCTCGCCGCAGGAGGGATTGCGAGGGGGCCGACATGGCAAAGAGGTGGGTTCCCCGTCGGGACCTCCCCTGTCAGCGTGCGGACGTTTGTACTAAGGCCCGTAGCCGAGCAGGGAGAACGTCTCGAGCGCCCTGTCGACGCCGCCCTCGGCACTCACCACACGTGTGCGCGCCGCGTCATAGGAGCTCACGCTTTCAGCCCGCGCCGCTTCCGACAACGCGGAATAGGACTGGGCGGCGCCACGCAGCGCCGACGCGAGCGCCGCCCCGGCGGCGGCGACCAGCGCAGGGGGTTCGAACGTCTCGAGCGACGCGGCGGCGGAGGAGAGATGCGAGGCCAGCGAGGCCGCATCCTCGGCGATCGTCGCAGCCGAACCACTGCTGCTCATCTCCTTGCGCGCCCGTGCGCGTTCAGCGTCGATCGAATCGACGAGGGTCGCCAGCTTTGTTGCGTAGGTTGGTTCTGCCGCCAGCGTCGAGGTGGACGGCCCGGTGAGGGCGAGAGTCGAGACGATGCGCTCGCACTGCTGGCCGGCCGGGGTCAGCGGCTGCGGGCCGAAGCAGCCCACCACTCCCTCTCCCCCACCCGCGACTGGAATCACGTACAGGTCGAGCGAGCCGGTGTAACCCTGCACCTCGAGCTGGCTGTACCGGTAGGCCTGGGTCGACACGAGATCGACGATTTCAGTGTGCGGCACCTTTCGCAGACGTGCGATGAAGGCTGCCGGCAGCGGCGCGGAGCCGCTTGACGCGAGGTGGCCGCTCAGCAGCCCGGCGGTCCGGACTCCCGGCGGAAACAGCGTCACGGGGTTCGTCAGCACGAGGCCGGGGATCGAAACCGAGGAGGCACTTCGCTGCCAGTCGAGCGGATATTCGAGCAGCACTCCCGAGTTCGACAGGACCCGTGCCGCGCTGGGCGGGTCCGGGGTCGCCGCGACCGGCGAGCGGTGACTGCCGGCGAGGTAGCCCGCGACCGCCACGAGCACCAGCCCCAGCAGCGTCAGCGGGACTGCGAAGCGCGCACGCACGGCCATCTCATTCGGAGCTTTCGAACGAGGTGCCCTGCCCGGAACCACCCCCGCCGGATTTCGAGCCCGAGCCGTGTTCACCACCGCCCGTCGAAGGTGTCGGTGCCGTCTGAGCGGGGGCGGTCACGGTCGGTGCCGGGGCGGGAGCCTGCACCGTCGGCGTCGCCGCGGGTCTCACGGGTTCGACGTCCGTTGTGGGGGCTTGCAGGATCGGCGAGGAGTGCGTTTCACGGGCAGGAGCGAGCGGTCGTTCCAACACGCCGATCTCGATCGCCGGCGCGAAGCTGAGAGCGGCGGGTACGGGCGTGCGCACGGCAGGCAGCGCGGGCGGCCCACCGGCGGAGGCCGCTCCCGAGTCCCTCGTGCGACCGAGCACGAAGGCGGCGGCGAAGACGGCGGCGAAGATCGCCCCGATCAGGATCAGGCGACGGAACGCGGGGCGTTCGTAGACCGGCCGCAGCCGACGGTGGGCGATCGGTCGTGTGCTCATTGCGTGGGGCACCTGATCGGCTGTTCGGTGAGACCGAGACAGCTGTCCTGCCTCGTCGGGAGGCGACCACGGTGCGGGACGAACCGCGTGAGCTTGCCGATCTCGCCCGGTTTGGTCACGCGCACTTCCAGCACGCTACCTACGAGCAGCGAGCGCGCGAAGCGCGGGAAAGGCATCACCACGGTCGAGCCCGCGTTCGGCGTGCTCGCGCTCGCCACGCGGCTGGTCTGCGAGCTCGTCCGTCCTCCTGGGAGCCGGATCTTCACCGTGACGCGCGAGCTCAGCGGGGCCGTCACCGTCAGCAGGCTGAGGCGCACGCCACTTCGCGTCTCGCGACCGGCGATGCGCACGATCGGGAACGGCTCGATCAGGCCCGCGGCGGCGTGCCCGACGAGGATCGTCTCCTTGGCCGTGTCCGACCGGCCGGCTGCATCCGCCACGAGCAGCCGCAGGGTGTGAGGGCCGGGCGACGCGAAGGTCGTCGTCATCGTCGGACCCCCTCCGATGAAGGGGGCGGTCCCGCTGAGCGCCCAACCGAAAGAGGTGATCGCGCTTTCGCTGTCGGTGGAATCGGAGATCAGGGTGACGGGTTCGCCGACGCGCGGGGTGCTCGGGAACCACGTGAACGACGCGGCCGGCGGAGCGGGCGGGACGACGCTGAAGGGCACATCGGGGCTGACGCCGACGTTTCCCGCGGCGTCGCGCTGCTCGGCGCGCAGCACGTAGGAGCCGGGGCTCAGACCGGCGATCGTGGCGGACCAGCCCGAAGCGCTCAGCGGGGCCTGGACGGCCTCCAGCGGCGTGCCCGTGGGCTCCCCTGCGGCGAGCACTTCGACGGAGACGACGGGCTCGTTGCCCGGCGCCGAGGTGGAATCTCCCGACGCGATGATCGCGCCACTGGAGGAGACCGCGCCCGGGGCCGGAGAGACGATCACCGGCGCCGGGGGAGTGGTGTCGACGACGAAGGTCACGGGCGCGCTCGACTCGTGGACGAGCGCGCCTTCCGCCGGGGGGGTAGCCCTGCACCGTCGCGACGGCTGTGTAGCTCCCCTGCCCGAGCGGCGCAGTCGGCATCGCGAGCCAGCTGCAGCCCATCGTCTGAACGGTCTGGAGCGGGGTCGCCGAGACGCTCGAACCCGCATAGAGCGCGACTTCGCCCGTGCAGTATTCGAGTTCGTTCTCCGGCGCCACCGTGCCCGTGAATGCGGGGGTCGTTTCGTTCGTGTAGGAGCCCGAGGTGGGCGAGCTGATCGTCAGTTCCGCCGCCGCTACGGACGGCAGGGCGAGCAGAGCGAGAAGCGCCGCCGTGAAGGTCGCCCGCGCCCGACGCCGCCTGGGTGCTCTCCCGGTCACGATGTGCATGGCACGGGCTTGACCTCGGTCGAGCTCAGGCATGCATCTGTGCGCACGGGCAGCTTCCCCTTGCGGACCGCGAACCGCGTGTACTTCCCGATCTGACCGGGATGGGAGATCCGGATCGTGAGGGCGACACCGGCGGGCAGCGCGCGCTCGAAACGGGGGAAGGCGAGAACAGGGGCCAGGACGGCTGTCGATTTCGCCCGCGGCACGACGAGCGTCTGGGACCTCGTCGGGCATCCGCCCCCGGAGCAGGCGACGCTGACCGTTGCGCCGCGAGGCGCCCGGACGGTGAGGACGTGCAGGCGAACCAGCCCGCCGCTTCGCGTGCCCGCGATGCGCACCACCGGGAAGGGCTGCATCAGCGGATAGCTGACTTCGATCAGCTGCGAGGCGACGTCGCTGAGCCCGTTCGCATCGCTCACCCTCAGCTCGACGGCGTGTTTGCCGGGTGTGGCGAAGGAGACGGTCTGCTTCGGCGTGCCCGGGGCGAACGCGGATCCGCGCAGGTTCCAGGAATAGGTCGTGATCGGGCTGGAAGCATCCGTCGAGGTCGAGAGCAGCGAGATCGTTTCGCCGACGTGCGGCTTGGCGGGGTAGCTGTCGAAGCCGGCGTCGGGTCCGTGCGCGGCGGGCCCCCCGGAGAGCTCCGTGAAGCTGGTGGCGGCGCTCGTCCCCACGTTCCCCGCTTCGTCGGACTGCAGCGCTCGCAGCGTGTAGGTGCCCGGCGAGAGGCCGCCCAATGTGGCCGACCATGCTCCTGCCGCCACCGGCACCGCAACGGTCTGCAGGGGCGCCGCTCCTTCCGCGATCGCCGCGCCGGCGAACAGCTCGACCGTCACGGTCGCCAGGTCGTGGGCTTCCGTGCCCCCGCTGCCGCTCACGAGCACCGTCCCACCCGTCTGCGTGGCGCCGTTGGCAGGCGCGCTGATCGTTGTCGACGGCGGTTTCGTGTCCACGGTGAAGAGCACCCGGCCGGTCGCGCCCACATCGCCCAGGAGGCTCTTCTGCGAGGCGATCGCCTGGTATTCGCCGTCTTGGAGCGGCGTGGTCAACTTGGCCGTCCAGCTGCCGCCCGTGCTCGACCGCGCCGTCCATTCGCCCGCTTCGGCCGCGCAGGGGGAGAGAGCCCGACAGACCGCCACCGTGACCGGCGTCGTGTCCCCGGCAGTTCCCGAGAAGGAGGGCGTCGAGGTGTTCACCTGCGCCCTCGGCGGCGTCATCGCGATGCTGGGCGCCCCCGGGTCGACGAGAAACCTGATCGGCTTGCTTTCGCCGGACGGGTTGCCGATCGAGCTCGCTTGGACAGCGACCGCCGTGTATTCGGCCTTTTCGTTGGGGAGCGTGAGCGCCGCGGTCGACCAGCGCCCGCCGCTGGGCACGGCCTGGGTTTCGTATTTCTTGCCGGTCTTGCCGGTGACCCTCACCTTCACTTCAGTCGATTCGCTGGTGGTACCGGCGAACGAGGGGGTTCGGTTGTTCGACGGGGTCGCGATCGGTTCGATCGTCACGGCGGGCGGGTTCGTGTTGACGAGGAACGCTATTTCGCCGCTTCTGCCGGGTGGGTTCCCCAGACTGCTGGCCTGTGTCGCATAGGCCGCGTAGGCGTGTTCGCCCGCTGCGAGTTCGGGCTTCACGGCCCCGGTCTTCCATTTCCCCCCGCTGGGTGTGGCTTGGACGACGTCGACTTCCTTGCCACCCAGGAGCACGTGGACGACGACCGGCGTCGTATCGCTCGCGGTTCCCGCGAACGTCGGCGAGCGCACGTTGGAGGGCGTCGGCACCGGGTTGAGCGTCACCGTCGGCGAGCTCGTGTCGACGAGGAAGCTGACTTCGTTGCTCACGCCCGCGGGGTTGCCGGCCAGGGAGCTTTCCTGCACCGCGACGGCCGTGTACTCCCCGCTCGCGAGCGGCGGGGAGGCATCGCCCGAGCTCCAGCCGGCGCCTGTGCCCGCTGCGGAGGCGCTCGCCACCACGCTCCCCGAGGCGCGAGCCCCGGCGTAGATCATGATCGACACCGGCGTGGTGTCGCTTGCATCGCCGCTGAAGCTCGGGGTGCTGTCACCGCTTGGAGAGGCGAGGCCGTTGAGGCTCACGTGCGGCGGCGCGGTGTTGACAGTGAAGCTCCGCTCCTGGCTGAAGCCGGAGCCGTTCCCGTACGCGCTCGCCTGTTCGGCCACGGCCGTGTAGCTCCCGTCCGCGAGCGCCGGCTGCGCAGCTTCGGAGCTCCAGCTGCCACCCGTCCCCGCGGCGTGTGCTTCGGCAAACACGGAGCCCCCTCTGAGGATGCGGACCGTGATCGGGGTGGCTTCGCTGGCCGTGCCGCTGAAGGAGGGCGTCACGTCGTTGGTGGGCGAGGCGACCGCTTCGAGTGTCACCGATGGCTTCGCCGTGAACACGGTGAAGCTCGATTCCGCGCTCGCCCCTTCCCCCGTGAGGCCTTCGGTCTGTTGGGCGACGACGCGGTAGCTCCCGTCGGGGAGAGAGGAGGGGAAACGCGCCGACCATGCTCCGGAGAGCTCTTCGGGCTGCGCCGCTTCGGTGGCCACGAGCGAGCCGCCCGAGTAGAGGCTGAGGCTCACGGGATCGGCGCCGTCGCTGCTCTCGCCCGCGATCAACGGCCTCGTTTCGTTCGTCACAACGCCCTGTTCGGGGCTCTGAATCGAGAGCGCCGGTGCCGCCTCGGCGCCCGAGATCGCCCCGGCGGGGCCGCCGAGCGCGATCGTCGCCCCCGTCAGGACGAGGGTCACAGCCATTCTCCTGGGCCACCTTCGGGCCCGTAGTCCGTCCATTCGTCTCCAGACCGGGATGACCGGTCGGCTATGGCGCCCTCCAGGCGCTTCCATCAGTCCGCGTTTGGCGGATCCTCCACCGCGTTGCATGATACGCGTGGCGGACCGATCGACATAACCTCGTCTCTCGCCCGGCGCGAGGCGGCTCCGGCGGTCCGCTCGGTCGCCACTTCCTCCAGGCGTGCCCGGGCCGGCCGAGCGGATGCCCGGCCGGACCCGAGGAGCCCACGCTGGTGCGGCTACTTCACGATCTTGATGATCCGCTCCATCCCGAGCTGCGCGTGGCTGCGCCCGTCCTGCGTGTCCATGAAGCAGACCTCGAAGTAGATCCCCGGCTTGGCCGTGATGGTCTCCTGCTGGAAGGCTTCAGGCGAGACGGGGCCGGTGAAGCCCACGGGCGGCCCCGAGATCAGCTTTTCGAGCGCCTTTTCCTTGCCTGCGAGCAGCGCCTTGATCGCGAGCCTCGCCGCCTTCAGGCTCCTGACCGGCGCGGCGACGTTCATGTGGACGAGGTAACCGGCGTTTTCGAAGCGCACGAGCTCGCCGTCGCGCAGGGTGCTCGGACCCTTGAAGCCGAACTCGATCGCTTTGATCGTCGCTTCGGGAGCGGGCAGTGCGGCCGGGGAGGGTGAGGCGCCGACCGTGAAGTCCGCGTGCGCCTTGCTGCCCTTGCCTTCGCCCCCCGGGAGCACTGCGACGTACGGACCGGGGGCGAGCACGATCTGGGCTTCGGCTTCCTTGCCGGCGAGTGCTTCGCCGTCGAAGACGATCGAGCCGTACTTACCCACCGCGTTGGTGTCGCCGTGAGCCTTCTGGATTGCGGCTTCGGCCTGTTCGAAGCTGGCGCCGGGCCTCAGCTGGACCAGGATCACGTTCGCTTCCTTGCTGCCCGTGTACTCCGTGACGACGTTCACCGCGCCGGACTGCTCGGCTCCTGCGACGCTGATCGAGGAGCTCGTGGCCGTGATCGTGAGGGTGGGTAGCGATGCCGCGGCGGATGCCGAGGCGCCCGCTGCGAGGGCGCCCAGGGTGACCGCGAGGATCAGGGCGCTGCGGAATCTAGCCAACATGTGGCCGGTCCTTTCTCGGGAGTGAAAGATGCCCGTTCTTTTGAGATCGAGCGGACGCTCAGTGCCCCCGAGCGTCCGGCTCATCCGTGGAAGTGCCCCCTCCCCGGCGTGGCGGACCTTACCCGGCCCAGCGCCGCCGCGCATACGCCGGAACGACGTAGCCCAGGAACGCCCGCGCCGGGCATCCCTGGGCCGTCACGGAGGGGGGGAGATTCGAACTCCCGGTACGCCAATAAGACGCACAACGGTTTTCGAGACCGCCGCATTCAACCACTCTGCCACCCCTCCCGGGGAGGCCCCAAGGCTAGATGATCGGCGCGCCTTCCACACCGCCGAGCGGCGCCCGCGCGCTCAGCGGCGGGCGGCGAAGAACGCGCTGATCAGCGCCCCGCAGTCCGCTGCGAGCAGACCGCCCGCCACCTCCGGCCGGTGGTTCAGGCGCGGCTCGCCGAGTACGTCGAGCACGCTCCCGCAGGCCCCCGCCTTCGGGTCGCTCGCCCCGTAGACGACTCGTGGCAGGCGCGCGAGCACGATTGCTCCCGCACACATCGCGCAGGGCTCGAGCGTCACGTAGAGCACCGCATCGAGGACGCGCCAGGTCCCGTCGAGCCGCGCCGCCTCGCGCAGCGCGAGCACCTCCGCGTGCGCGGTGGGGTCGCCGCGCAACTCGCGCTCGTTGTGCGCGCTCGCGAGCACCTCCCCGCCGCGCACCACGACCGCGCCGATCGGGACGTCCTCGTGTTCCAACGCAAGCTCCGCCTCACGCAGAGCGAGTCGCATGAAGTAGTCGTCGCGTGGGAAGAAGCGCTCGCTCATCGAGTCCCCCGCGAGGCCTGCGAACCTGCCTGGCTCGCCCCGTTCACGGGCACATCATCATTACCAAGCGAGATGCGCACCTCCCTCCCCGCGACCCCGCCCCTCCCTCCCCGCCGCCCGGGCACGAAGCGCACATCCCGAGCGATCGCTCTGCTCGCGGGCCTCGCGCCCGGCCTCGTCTGCCTGTTCCTCGCCACGCAGCCCGCCGCGGCCACGGCGGGGGCTGCCACCGCCGGCGCGCCGCCACGCCGGATCGTCGTGCGCTACCGCGCTCCCGTGCGCGCCTCCGCGGCGAGCGTCCCGGGCGAGAGCACCGAAGCCGGGGGGCGGACCGCCGTGGAGAGCGTCCCCGCCGGGCAGAGCGTCGCGGGCGCGTTGCGTCGCGCCCGCAGCGCCCGCGACGTCGCGTGGGCGGTGCCCGATTATGTGGCCCACACCTCGGGGACGTTCGACCCCGACGACCTGGGCGCGGGGCCCAACCCCGGGGACTGGGCGGAACTGCAGTGGAACTTCGTGGGCCCCTTCGGCGTCGGCGCACCGGAAGCGTGGGCGAACGTGGCGGCCGATGGCGCACCCGGGGGCCGGGGCGTGGTCGTCGCGGTGCTCGACACCGGCGTCGCCTACTCGAACCGCGGGCGCTTCCGGATCTCCCCTGACTTCGGCCGCTTCCAGTTCGTCAAGGGCTGGGACTTCGTCGGGCGCGACCCCTACCCGAACGACCGCAACGGCCACGGCACCTTCGTAGCGGGGACGATCGCCGAGGAGACGAACAACGGCGTCGGCCTGACCGGGCTCGCCTACGGGGCGAAGATCATGCCCGTCCGGGTCCTCGACACGGAGGGCGAAGGGGAAGCCTCGACGATCGCCGAAGGGGTGCGCTTCGCGGTCGACCACGGCGCCCAGGTGATCAACCTCAGCCTCGAGTTCTCGCCGGGCGTCACCGCCTCGGACATCCCTGAGCTGATCGAAGCGCTGCGCTACGCGCACCGCCACGACGTGCTCGTCGTCGCCGCGGCGGGCAACGAGGGCCACACCGCGGTCGCCTACCCCGCGCGCGCTCCCGATGTGGTCTCGGTCGGCGCGACGACCGAACACGGCTGCCTCGCGGCGTACTCCAACGACGGCTCGGGCCTCACGCTCGTCGCTCCCGGCGGCGGACCGGATGCGGATCTCCCCGGCGACCCGAACTGCGACCCCGAAAAGCCGGGGCGGGACATCTACCAGGTGACCTTCACCGGCAGCTCGGTCCAGCGCTTCGGGATGCCGAGCGGCTACGAAGGCACGTCGATGGCAACGCCACACGTCGCAGCGACCGCCGCGCTCGTGATCGCGAGCGGCGTGCTCGGGCCCCACCCGACCCCGGCGCAGATCACCGCGCGGCTGCGCGCGACCGCGCGCAAACTCGGCGGAGGGGGAGACGAACGCCTCTACGGGGCGGGACTGCTCGACGCGGCGGCCGCCACGGCGCCCGGCGGTCCGGACGCGGCTAAAGGCTGAGCGCGCGCGATGCCGATCAATTGGCGATGAGCTCCGAGCCCAGCGAGCGCTGCGACATCGCGATCGTCGGCGGCGGCATCGTCGGCCTGGCTGTCGCGCGCGAGCTCGGCCGCCGCAAACCCGCCGCGTCGATCTGCGTGCTCGAGCGCGAGCCCGAGATCGGTGCGCACCAGACGAGCCACAACTCGGGCGTGATCCATGCGGGCGTGTACTACGTCCCGGGATCGCTGAAGGCGCGGCTGTGCGTCGAGGGCGCGCGGGAGATGTACGAGTACTGCGAGCAGCGCGGCATCGCCAGCGAGCGTTGCGGCAAGGTGATCGTCGCCACCGATCCCTCCGAGCTCGGCCGGCTCGAGGAGCTCGAGCGCCGCGGGCACGCCAACGGCGTGCCCGGCCTGCGCCGGATCGACGCGGACGGGATCGCCGAGCTCGAGCCCCACGCGCGCGGGATCGCGGGCCTGCACTCGCCGGGCACGGGGATCGCCGACTTCCCGGCGGTCGCCCGGGCCTACGCCGAGGACGTGCGCGCCGCGGGCGGGACGATCGCCACGCGCTGCGAGGTGCTCGGGGTCGAGATGAGCGGACGGTCGCTGCGCCTCTCCCACTCGCACGGCACGACTGAGGCGGGCAACGCCGTCTTCTGCGCCGGGGCGTGGGCCGACCGCCTCGCGGTCTCGGCCGGCGCCGACCCCGATCCGCGCATCGTCCCCTTCCGCGGCGCCTACCTGCGGCTGCTACCCGAGCGCCGCCACCTCGTGCGCTCGTTGATCTATCCCGTTCCCGATCCCGCGCTCCCCTTCCTCGGCGTCCACCTCACGAAGCACATCGACGGCGAGGTGCTCGTCGGCCCCACAGCCCTGATGGCCGGGGCGCGCGATGCCTACAGGCTCAGCCGGCTGCGGCCGCGCGATCTGCGCGACACGCTCGCGTGGCCGGGGACGTGGCGGATGCTCGCGCACTGGTGGCGCACCGGCGTGACCGAGCTTCGCCACGCCGCGCTGCGCTCGGCCTTCGTCCGCGCCGCCGCGCGCTACGTGCCCGAGCTCCAGGCGGGCGACGTGGAGCCCTCGTTCGCCGGCGTTCGCGCCCAGGCGCTCGCTCGCGACGGCAAGCTCGTCGACGACTTCGTCTTCTCCCACACCGACCGCGCGCTGCACGTCCGCAACGCGCCCTCCCCCGCCGCGACCTCCTCGCTCGCGATCGCCCGCCACGTGAGCGACGAGGCCGAGCGGGCGTTCGCCTAGGTCCGCTTCACTCTCTTCTCCCCAAATCGTCCTCAGGTGGCGGCGAGGCCGGCGATCGCGTCGGGCACGCCCACCCGCGCGGTGGGGAACCGCGGCTGCCACCCGAGCTCCCGCTTGATCCGCGCGTTCGAGGAGCGCGCCGAGCGCACGACCGCGTCGACCGCGTTGGCGCCCGCGACGATCCGCGCGAGCGGGACCGGGACCCGCCGCGGCGGGCCCACGCCGAGCTCGTCGGCGGTGAGCGCCATGAAGTCGTAGAAGGACACGGGCTCGTCGTCGGCGACGTGGTACACACGCCCCGCTGCCTGCTCGGCGCGGAGCGCGAGCAGGATCGCTGAGACCACGTCGTCGACGTGGACCACGTCCCAGAGGTTCGCCCCGTTGCCGATCACAGCGAAACGGCCGGGCTGACGCAGCCGCGGGACGAGCTCCTCGGCGTACCAGCCCCCGGGCCCGTAGACGTGAGAGGGCCGGACGACGACCGCGGGCAGGCCCGAGGCGAGGACGCAGCCGCTCGCACTCCTGCTTCGAGCGGCCGTAGGGGGTCTCGACCGGAAGCTCGCTCTCCTCGTCGAGCAGCGCCCCGTGCGCGTCGCCGGTGACGACGGTCGATGAGAAGACGAAGCGCGGACCGCTGCGGGGCTCGGGGGCGAGCGCGAGACAGGCGTCGAGCAGCCGTTTCGTGCCGCCGACGTTCACCGCGGCGACCTTGCGCCCGTCGCGCTGAGAGGCGATCTCCGCGGCGAGGTGCACGACGGCGTCCGGCCGTGCGGCGGCCACCGCCTCCTCGAGCCCGCGGGACTCCGCGAGATCGCCGTGCACGGCCTCGGTGCCCGGCGGCTCGCTGCCCGCGCGGCGAACGAGCGCCACCACCTCCTCGCCCTGCTCGACGAGCTCTCGGCAGAGCACGCCGCCGATGAACCCACTCGCGCCGGTGACGAGGGTGCGCATCGGGCGAGCCTACATCCCCGCGGCGCGCGCGATCACGCCCGCCATCTCCGCGTGGAAGCGCTCGCGTCCGAAGCGCCGCGCGTTCTCGCGCACGGCCCCCTCCTGCAGCTCGAGCCCCTCGAAGCGCTCGATCGCCCGCGCGAGCCCCTGCTCGGACTGCTCGTCGAAGAGCGCGCCGCTGACGCCGTCTCGCACCGTCTCGACCGCGCCGCCGACGCCGTAGGCGATCACCGGCACGCCCGCGGCCTGCGCCTCGACGGGCACGATCCCGAAGTCCTCCTCGCCCGGGAAGAGCAGCGCGCGCGCGCCGCCGAGCAGCTCATCGCGACGCGCGTCGGAGACCTTGCCGAGGAACTCGATGCCCGTGCGGCTCGCGCGCGAGCGCACCTGCTCCATCGCCCGCCCGTCGCCCGCGACAACGAGCGGGCGCCCCAGCGCTGAGCAGGCTCCGACCGCGAGGTCGACCCGCTTGTAGGGCACGACCCGCCCGAAGGCGAGGTAGTAGTCGCTCGGCCGGTGGCCGAGCTCGAGATAGTGCCCGACGTCGACGGGCGGGTGCACGACCTCGCTGTCGCGACCGTAGTAGCGGCGGATGCGTTCTGCGACGTGAGCGGAGTTCGCGACGAAGACGTCCGGCCCCGCCGCGCCCGCGAGATCGTTGCGGCGTAGCCGCGAGAGCAGCGGGGGCAGGAGCATGCGGGTTGCCCGTCCCACTTCCTCGCCCTCCAGGAACCCCTCCTCCCAGGCGTAGCGCATCGGTGTGTGGCAGTAGCACACGTGCAGCGCGCCCGGCGGCTTGCGCACGTTCTTCGCGTTCGCGTGGCTGCTCGAGAGCACGAGGTCGAACCCGGAGAGGTCGAACGAGCGGAAGGCGCTGTTCATCAGCGGCAGCAGCTTCGGGTAGTGGCGGCGCGCACCGGGGAGCCCGCTCAGCCAGGAGGCATGCACACGGCGCTCTTTGATCTCGGCGGGCCACGGGGCGGGGTCGTAGATCGAGGTGAAGATCTCGGCCGCGGGGAACATCGCGAGCAGCTCGAGCACGACCTGCTCGGAGCCCCCCGGGATCGTCAACCAGTCGTGGACGACAGCGACGCGCGGAAATCGGGCTCGGAGCTCCTCCAGCTGGGCTCCGGCAGGGTGAGGCGCTGCCTGCACCGCTCCCAGGCTACACGCCCCGGCGCCTGGGATCATGGCGCCGTGGAGCACCCCGAGAGCCTGCAAGGGCGCGACATCGTGTGTGTCGGCTTCGCCGACTGGGACACCGATCTGTGGACGAACCAGCACCATCTGATGGCGCGGCTCGCCCGCCAGAACCGCGTCCTCTTCATCGAGTCGCTCGGGCTTCGCCGCCCGCAGCTCGCGGGGCGCGACCTGCGGCGGATCGCGCGAAGGCTCTACACGGGGCTGCGTCCGCCGCGCAAACGGGACGGCCTCGAGGTGCTCTCGCCGCTCGTGCTACCGCTGCACGGCAACGCCGCCGCGGAGGCGGTGAACGCGCGCCTGCTCCCCGCGCTCGTGCACCGCGCGACACGCCGGCTCGGCTTCGAGCGCCCGATCCTGTGGTCCTACGTCCCCCAGGCCGAGCAGCTGCTCGAGGTGCTCTCCCCGTCGCTCGTCGTCTATCACTGCGTCGACGACATCTCCGCACACGAGCGCATCGACACCGCGAGCTTCCGTGCGGCCGAGGCCCGCTTCGCAGCTCGCGCGGACCTCGTGCTCGCCAGCGCTCCCGAGCTCGTGCGACGCATGCGCGAGCTCTCCGACAACGTGCTCGAGGCCCCGAACGTCGCGGACACGGCGCTGTTCGCGGACGCTCTCCAACCCGGCCCCGTGGACGAGGCGCTCGCCGCACTGCCCGCACCGCGGATCGTCTTCACGGGCGCGATCTCGGAGATCAAGCTCGACTTCGCCCTGCTCGGCGAGCTCGCGCGCGCCCACCCCGAGTGGTCGCTCGCGCTCGTCGGCCCGGTCGGGCTGGGCGACCCGCACACCGACGTCGCCGCGCTCTCCGCCGAGCCGAACGTCCACCTGCTCGGCAAGCGCGGCTACACGCAGCTCCCCGAGGTGCTCCGCGGGGCAGACGCGGGCCTGATCCCCTACGTGCGCAGCGAGCTCACCGAGTCGATCTTCCCGATGAAGGTCTACGAGTACCTCGCCGCCGGCCTGCCCGTCGTCGCCACGCCGCTGCCCGCCCTGGAGGGGGTGGCCGAGATCGCCACGGCCTCTGACGCCACGGGCTTCGCGGCCCTGCTCGCCGACGCGCTGGAGACCGATAGCCCGGCGCGCCGTGCGGAGCGCTCGCGAGCGGCCGAGTCGCACTCCTGGGATGCGCGGCTGGCGGAGATCGCCGCCGCGATCGGGGCTCTCGGGGGCGGGAGCTCGCAATGAGGGACCTGCTCGTCAGCACCCACACGCCCGTCCTTCGCTCTGGCCAGACGATGCGCACGTACGGGATCGCCCGCGCTCTCGCGACCGCGGGGGATGGGCTGACGCTGCTCTACGCGCGCTTCGAGGGCAACGAGCCCGATGCGGCCTTCTCCGCGATCGAGGGGGTCGAGCTGCGCGAGGTGCTGCCCTCGCGTGGGGCGAGGCGCCTGCTCGCCTACGGAGGAGCGCGGATGCGCGGCGTGCCGGAGGGATTCGCGAGAGGGATCTCCGCGGAGCTCGCTCGGGAGGCCGCCCGGCTCGCGGGGGTGCCGGGCCGCGGACGGGTGATCGCGGACGGCCCGATCGCCGCCGCCGCGCTCGCCGGGCTCGCTCGGCGGCGCCCCGTCGTCTACAACGCTCACAACCTCGAGTCGGCCTTCCGTGGGGAGCTGAGCGAAGAAGGGGGTACGGTCGCAGGGCTGCGCCGCTTCGAGCGCGGCCTGCTCGAGCATGCTGCGGAGTCCTGGATGGTGAGCGAGGCCGACCTCGCCGCCGCCGCCGAGCTCTGCCCCGCCGCGCGCCTGCGCTATGTGCCGAACGTCGTCGACGTCGCGGCGATCGCTCCGCGTCTGGAGACGCCCGATGAGCCCCGTGCGATCTTCGTCGCGAACTTCGGCTACGAGCCGAACCGCAACGGTCTCGCCTTCATGCTCGAGCGCGTGATGCCGCTCGTCTGGGAGCGGTTGCCAGAGGCGACGCTCACGCTCGTCGGCGCCGGCCTGGATCGACCCCCGAGCGATGACCCGCGGGTGCTCGCCGCGGGCTTCGTCGAGGATCTCGGCGCCGCGTACGCGACCGCGCGCTGCGCGCTCGTCCCGCTGCTGCAGGGTGGGGGGACGCCGTTGAAGTTCGTCGAGGCGCTCGCGTACGGGCTGCCCGTGCTCGCCACCCCGAGGGCTGCGGCCGGGCTCGCGGTCAGCGACGGGCGTGACTGCGTGCTCGCCGCGAGCGAGCAGGACTTCGCCGCCGCGCTCGTTCGCCTGCTCGCAGACGGCGCGCCCGAGATCGGCGCGCGCGGACGCGCCCTCGCCGAAGAGCGCTACTCGATCGACGCGCTCGGCCGCCTGCTGGCCGCCTAGCTCCCCCGCAGCCCCCCGGCCCCCGATCTCCCCGCCGGCGGCCGGGATCGCTGCGCGGCACTCGGCGCCTGAGAGCGCGGCGCTCGATCGGAGAGGGGTTCGACATGTGTCCGCTCAGCGTTTCGCGCCCTCAGGTATCCGGGGTGATTGACGAGGAACGAGATGAGTGCGCAGGCGGCAGGCCGCGGGCGCCTCCGGAAAAAGGCACACCCGTCGCGAGGCGGGCTCGCAAAACAAGGGGTCTCTTCGAGACAGCCCGGTTACCGAAGGAGATTTGGAGATGACACGCCCCGCCCACGGCCTCGGCCGGGCCCGCCTCAGGACAGTCGCGAGCTTGGCGCTGCTCGCACTCCTCTCACTCACCCTTCTTCCCGCCTCGGCGGGTGCGCGCTCGGGCTTCGTGCGCGGCGCCCGCCCGGTCGCGCTGATCGCCGCCTCGGTGCACGCACGCATCGCCGACCGCCGCCTCGTCTACGACGCTCACGCGCTCGCGAAGTGCCGCCGGGCGAGCTCACGCTGCACGACCGCCCAGCGCGCCCTGCAGCGCGCCGGCGACGCCTTCACCGCCGCCGAGCGCCACCTCGCGGGCGTGGCCTACGCGACGGCCCGCAAGCGCCGGGCCGCACACCCGCGCCGCGAACGTCTGCGCCAGGCCCCGCACCTCGCGCTCTCGGGCCAGGGCCTCTCCTGGACCCGGATCGTGGGCGCACGCGGCTACGTGCTCGCCCGCCGCGTCCCCGGCCAGGCGGTCCAGGACGCAATCGTGAGCGGCACGAGCACCACGCCTCCCGCGGTGCCCGGCGAGACAGTGACCTACAGCGTGCGCACGACCGCCATCAAGTCCTCGTGGTCAGACGAAGTCTCGATCACCTACCCCGCGCCGAGCGCGCCCGAAAAAGTCGAGACCCAGGACCCCCAGTCGGCGCCCGCTCTCGCCGTGTCCGGCGGCACGCTCAGCTGGGCGGCGGTCGCGGGGATCACGACCTACGTGCTCGACACCAAAGCCCCCGGCCACGCGGACGAATACACCGAGGTGAGCGGCACCTCCTTCACACCCCCCGCGGACGCAGGCGCAACCGTCCACTACGCGATCCGCACCGCCGTCGAAGGGAGCTCCTGGTCGACCGAAGTCTCGATCGCCTTCCCCGCCGCTCCCGCCCCGGAACCCCCGGTCGAACACTCCTCGCACGGCAGCGGCTCGATGGAAATCGGCCTCGACACCGGCGGCTGGACGGGCTCGCTGCTGAGCGAACTCCTCGCCGGCGGGATCGGCACCTTCCGGGTGCACTCCTCGGCCGCGCTCGCGGTCGGCGCGCAGGCTCCGGGCCATATCGGCTCGATCGTCTTCGGTGAAGGCGGCTCGATCGGCTCGATCAACCCGACGACCTACGCGGCCGAAGTCCTCAGCGTCTCGGCCGCCGTGCACCCGCACGCGATCGAGGTGCTCAACGAGCCGGGCAACCCCGGCTTCTGGCACGACACCACCAACTACGCGGCCTACGCGCGACTCGCGAAGGCGACGCACGAAGCGCTCGCGCTGCTGCCCGCCTCCTCGCGCCCCGTGGAGCTCTGCTCCTGGGACGGCGGCGAGGGTCCGAACAGCACCTGGGGCGCGGGCATCGAGGCCGCGGGCGCGCTCGAATGGTGCGACGGCGTCACCGCTCACGCCTACGGCGGCTCGAGCGGCCAGGACGGCGGCGCGCTCGGCGGCCGCCACGATGTCGAAACCGCACACGCGAACTCCGGCCTGCCCGTCTACGTGACGGAGATCGGCTGGCCCACCGCCGTGGGGCAGCCCTCGACCGGCGACAGCCAGCAGTGGACCGAAGCCCAGCAGGCCGAAAACATGACGAACTTCGCCAACTGGGCCCGGGGCACGGGCTACGTGAACATGGTGATCTTCTTCAACGCCGTGGACTACGGCTCGAACACCTCCTACGGCGTCGAGACCGCCTCGCGCAAACACAAGCTCTCCTTCGCGACGCTCGGCTCGCTCGCGAGCTGAGCGCCGCTCCGGAGCGCTCCGCGGCCTCCCGGCGGGCCTGGAGCGGTTCACAGCCTCGTAACGGGTTATGACGCCCAGGGGCTCCGTTTACCGCTAGGCTCGCGTTTGAGGAGCTTTGCCCACTTTCGGGTAGTAGACCGTACGAAGGGCGCCATCCGGTCGCTCGACCTTGATCCAGACTCCAGGAGGGAGCCGCGATCCAATGAGATCACGCACCGCCGTAGTTGCGCTACTCGCGCTCGTCCTGCTTGCCGCCCTCGCCCTGTTCCCGGGCGCTGCCGGCGCGACCGAAACCGAAATCCCCGCCCGCCTCACGTGCTTCCCGAACTGCCACAAGCTGCAGCGCGAACTCGGCCAGCGTCGCGAACGGCCGCCCAAGGAAGAAGAAACGCCGGCGGAAGGCAAAGAAGAACCCGAACTCGAAGAACCCCCCTTCGAAGAACCCCCCGCTGAAAAAGAAGAATCCAAAGGCGGCGGCGCGATGAGCGTGGGTGTGGACAGCGGCGCCTGGAGCGGCTCCCTGATCAGCGAATTCCTCGCGGGCAAAATCGGCCTGTTCCGCGTGCACTCCTCGGTCGCGAGCCTGATCGCCTCCGAGGCGCCGGGGCACATCGGCTCGATCGTCTTCGGCTCGGGCGGCACGATCTCCTCGATCGAACCCGAAAGCTACGCGGCGAGCGTCGCGGGCATGGCGGGAGCGGTGCACCCCGACGCGGTCGAGGTGCTCAACGAGCCGGGCAACCCCGGCTTCTGGCACGACACCACCGATTACGCGGCCTACGCGCGACTCGCGAAGGCGACGCACGAAGCGCTCGAACTCCTGCCCGCCTCCTCGCGTCCCGCGGAGCTCTGCTCCTGGGACGGCGGCGAGGGCCCGAACAGCACCTGGGGCGCGGGCATCAAGGCGGCCGGTGCGCTGCGCTGGTGCGACGGCGTCACCGTGCACCCCTATGGCGGCTCGAGCGGCCAGGACGGCGGCGCGCTCGGCGGTCACCGCGACGTCGAAGGCGCATACGCGGGCTCCGGCCTGCCCGTCTACGTGACGGAGATCGGCTGGCCCACCGCCGTGGGGCAGCCCTCGACCGGCGACAGCCAGCAGTGGACCGAAGCCCAGCAGGCCGAAAACATGACGAACTTCGCCAACTGGGCCCGGGGCACGGGCTACGTGAAGATGGTGATCTTCTTCAACGGGGTCGACTACGGGTCGAACGACTTCTACGGCGTGGAGACCGCTTCGCGCAAACACAAGCTCTCGTTCGCCGCGCTCGGCAAGCTCTCGGGCTGAGCACGAGGAGCTGAGCTGAAAGCGATCGCGGTGGCGCTCCCTCGGGGCGCCACCGTCGATCGAGCCTCGCAAGCGTTCGTTCTGCGGGGGAGGAGGTCGTGGTCGTGAGGTAGCGTGGGTGGGGCTTCTCTCCGGCTCATGTCCTCGACCCCGTACCGAAGAAACCCCCTGGGCCAGGCCGTGCGCGCCATCGGCGTCCGCCAGTGGGCGCTGGTCGCGGTGCTCGCGCTCGGCGCGGTCGGCGGCGAGCTCGCGGGTCGCAAGCCGAGCGACGCCTACCTGATCTCGATCGTTGTGGCCGCACCGCTGTTCCTCGCCGTGCTCGGCGAGCGCGCGTTCCCCTGGATGGTGGTGATCGTCGCGGTGCTCCCCTGGTACCCCTTCGTCACCGAATCCTCGCAGCTGATCGTCAAGCAGAAGGTCCTCTGCGCCGCGATCGCCGCCGCGCCGCTCGTGCCCTGGCTCTGGTCGCTCGCGCTCGGCGGACGACGCACCAGGCCGAGTCGCTTCGCGCTGCTGATGGGCGTGCTCTACGCGGGCCTGGCGGTTCTCATCTACTCGACCGTCGGGGGCGTCTCGGGGATGATCGAATCGAACATCGTCGGCTTCCTGTTCGCGGGTGTCACCTTCCTCTGCGCGCGCCGCTTCGGCAGCCAGCTGGGCTGGCCGGCCGCGGCGCTCGGAGGGCTGATCATCCTGCTGCTGCTCGGTCTGGACGCAGTCGCGCGCGCCCCCAGCAGCCGAGTGGGTTACTTCGTGGGCTACCCGATCACCTACGGCGCGCTGATCGTCGCGCTGCTCCCGCTCGGACTGCTCGCGGCCTACCGCCGCTCTCGGCTGCTCGCGGGCACGGTCGCTCTCGGGGCGGGAGCGATGATCATCCTCAGCCAATCGCGCAGCTCATGGATCGCCGTGGTGGCGATGGTGATCGTGGCGGTGATGCTCCAGGTGCGGGCCGGGAACGTGCGCGCGCTCGCCGCCGTGCTCGCAAGCGCCGTGCTGCTCGCGGTGCTCGTGACGAGCACGAGCAGCCTCTCTGGGATCGTCGAAAAGCGCCTGAACTCGAACCTCACGCAGGCCCAGTCCTTCACCCATCGCGACTGGAGCTACAACTTCGCGCTCACCAAGATCGGCCAAGCGCCGGTCTTCGGCGCGGGCGTGGTCGGCTTCTCCGCCGAGGAATCGACGCGGCGCACAAACATCGGCGCGATCGACAACGGCTATCTCTCGATCACCGTCGACATGGGGATCTTCGGCCTGTTCGCCGCGATGATCCCGATCGCCGTCGCGATCCTCGCCCTCGCGAGGTGCCTGCGGTACGGGCTCGTCCCGCCCTATGAGGTGTCCCTCGCGCTGGGGATCGTCGGCCTCGCGTTCGTGACGATCTTCTACGACAGCTTCTACTGGGCGCAGATCGACCTGCTGCTCGGGGCGCTCGGGGGGGCGCTCTCGGTGCGCCTCGGCGCAATCAGGTCCTCGGCGGAGCTTGCCGCCGGGCGTCCGGTGCGCCGACGGCGCCCCAGACGACGGATCAGGTGGGCGACCTGACCTTGCCCGACCCGCCCGCCGGGCGGTTGGGACCGGAGCCGCGGTTGCCGCCGCCGGAGTTGCGGTTGCGGGGCGGCTTGTTCGGCCGCGGCGCGGGACGGGTGCTGCGCGGGTCCGGCTCGGCCATCGCGTATTCGTAGTAGGAGCTCGTCGAGTTCGCACGCACGTCGGTGACGACGAGCCCGAAGACGCGAACCGAGCTCTGCCTGAGGATCCGCGCGGCCTCACGGACGCGGTCGCGCCGGCTCACACCTGCGCGACCGATCATCACCACGCCGTTGACCGCGGGCTGACGCAGCAGCACGCGCGTGTCCGCGACGGGGAGCAGGGGCGGGCAGTCGACGATCAGCACGTCGGCGAGGTCGCGCGCCGAGGCGAGCACCTCGCTCATCCGCCCGGCGCTCAACAGGTCCGCCGAGTTCGGCGGCACGATCCCCGCCGGAAGCAGGCGCAGGTTCGGCTCGCCGTCGATCCGGACGAGCGCCTCCTCGATGTCGGTGTCGGAGACGAGCAGCTCGGAGAGGCCGATCCCGCTCGTGTCCGCGCCGAGCTGCAGGGCCGCCGTCGGGCGTCGCATGTCGGCCTCGAGCAGGATCACCCGGCGGCCGACCGCGGCGAGCGCCATCGCGAGGTTGACCGCGACGGTGGACTTGCCCTCGCCCTCCTCCGCGCTGGTGATCACATAGCAACGCGAGCCCGGCGAGGGGTCGAGGAAGCGCAGACCCTCGCGCAGGATCCTGTACGCCTCACCGGTCGGCCCGGTGAGCTCACCGGGGACCGCCGAGCCCGCAGGCGTGTGCGGAACGCTCGCGGTGAGCGGGTAGTCCGGACATGCGCGTTCGAAGTCATCGAGCGTCTTCAGTCGCCGGTCGAGGAAGTCCACCAGCAGCGCGAGCGCGCTGCCCAGCAGCAGCCCCACGACGAACCCGAGCTCGCCGTCGCGTTTGGGCTTCGGCGAAACCGGCGTGGTGTTCGGCTGAGCGCGTGCGATCACCTCCGCGTTCCCCGTCTGCAGCGAGCGCAGCAGGCTGAGCTTGCGCACCGAGGCGAGGATCCCCGCCTGGTCTTCGGGGCTCGCCGCCTTCGCCTGGCGTTCGAGCTGTTCTTCGGCCTGCTGGATCGTCGTGCGGTCCGTGTTGCGGCGATAGATTATGTAGCCTTCCGCGAACGCATTGGCCACGAGCGCAGCTTCGGTGGGGGTGCTCCGGGTCGCGCTGATCGTGGCGACGTCGGCATTCGAGTTCGGCGAGACACTGACCGATTCGAGCAGCGAGCCGACCGGCTCCTTGTGCGGCAGCAGCGTCTCGGCCGTCGCCGCCACGTTCGGCGAGGCGACCACGTCGATGTTCGTCTGGATCGTGCGCTGGGCTTCCTGCGTTTCGGGGGTGAAGACTTCCGCGCCCGCGCCGACCGTCTGCGCGAACCCGGGATTGCGGAACAGCAGCTGCGCCGATGCGCCGTACTGCTTGGGCGAGCGCGAGGAGAGGACCAACGACACAGCCACCGCGATCACCACGGTCGCGATCACGATCAGACGACGGCGCCACAGGACCGAGAGCAGCTCGAAGGGCGAGAGCGTGGGTGCTGCCGGGGACTCTTCTAGGGGCGGGGCGATGTCGGGCAAGGGCACTTATCCCAGGGGGATCCAGGGGTGACGGAGAATGATACGCCCGTATCGGCAGCTCCGATCCGGTCCATGAGCCGCCGGATGGGCGCCGGCAGGGGGTTCCTACCCGCTTCTGAGCGCCTCGTACGCGTCGATCACGAAGCGTTCCTGCGCATCGAGATAGGGCCCGATCCGGAAGTCCTCGGCGCGCTCACGCGCGCGCTGGACGCGGGCCAGCGTCTCCTCGGGCGATCCCAGGACCCGGGCCAGCGCGGACGCAGCGCCCGCCGAGTCGCGCCGCTCGAAGAGCAGCGCATGCTCCTCGTGACGCATCCCCTCGCCGATCCCACCGACGTCCGAGGCGACGATCGGGACGCGCGCGAGCGCGGCCTCGATCGTCACGAGCGGGAAGGGCTCGTCCCAGACCGAGGGCACGATCATCGCGTGGGCGCCGGCGAGCGTCGCGGCCGAGTCCTCGGGGCTCATCTGCCCGCGCCAGTCGACCGCCTCGGCCACGCCCAGCTTGCGTGCGAGCGTGCGCATCTCCTCGCCGTGGTCGGGCTCCTCCGGGCCGATCACGACGAGCCGCGCGCGCGGCTGCTCCCCTGCGCGCAGTGCGGCGAGCGCCTCGATTGCAACCGCGAGGCCCTTGTAGGGGGTGACGCGCCCGAGAAAGACGATCTCCGGGGTGTCGGCGGGCGCGCGCTCGACCCGCTCGTAGAGATCGCCGTAGCGTGGCACCGAGTGCCCCACGCGCTCGAGGACCGGGTCGATGAACTCGGGGGTGGGCACCATCCGCTCGAGCGCCTCCGCGTTCCAGGAGATCGCGGCGCGAAAGGGCGCGAGCGCCCGCAGGCGCATCGCGGGCAGCGCGTTCGTCGCGCGGCAGCCGAGCGCCCAGAGCCGGCGTCCGGGCGCGCGCCGCGCCGGGATCAGCTCGCGCAGGAACTGATCGCCCGTGAACAGCCGCCCGAACCAGTGCTCGCAGACGCGGAAGGCCAGGGGGACCCCGCTGTCGGCGATCACCCGCAGGGCCGACTGAGGGATCGAGGAACCGTTCCAGCAGTAGACGATCTCGGGCTCCCAGGCGAGCGCCCGCCGCGCGGCGCCCACGGCCGAGACGGACGCCGCGGGCGCGCGCAGAGCACCGCGATGGTCGGCGCTGAGGAAGGCGAGCTCGCGGCTCACACGCTCCTCGCCGGACTGCGCGCCCCCCCGGTGGCTCGTCAGAATGCGAACATCATGGCTCTGGGCGAGCCTATCTGCGACACCAGCGCACTCGACCTCGTAGCCGCCGAAGGCGACGGGAGGGAACAGGTTCGACACCAGGAGGATCCGCATCGGGCGGCTTACGTTAGCCGCCGTCCCCGCCGATAGATGGCCTGCGCCGGGATCGCGCAGTCCTCGCGCCCAGATCAGAGACGATGAGCAAGTTCGACGTCGAGACAGCCTCCGCAGCGCTCCCTGAGGGCGCCTTCTACCTCGAGCGGCCGCCGATGCCGCCGGCGCCGCTCGGCGTGCGACTGAAGACCTCCCCGATCGTGCGGCGCGTGCTCCCCACCTCGCTCGTGGTCGCACGCGCCGAACGCAAGGCGGCCAAGCTCTGGCGTGAGAGCCCGGAGACGCGCAGCAACGCGCTTCGCGCGATGGAGGCGATCGTCGCGGGGACCGCGCGCGAGGGCGAGCTCGAGGAGATCGCCCGCCGCCACGTGATCGAGCAAGAGGCGTGGGACGCGCTGTTCTGGCAGCCCTGGGCGGCGCGCACCACGCTGGATACGGCCTCGCGTGAGCTGGTGCTCGCGGCGAGAGACAGCGGGCGCCCGCTGATCCTCAGCGCCTGCCATCAGGGCCCCTACTTCGCTCGCTCCTGGAACTACGTCACGATCGGCATCCGTCCCGCCGTGGTCTGCGGAGAATTCTGGTTCGACGAGCCGACCCACAACTACTGGGGCCGGCGTCTCGCGCGCTGGCGCCGCGGCCTCCCCGACCTCCCCCTGACCAGACCGCGCGGGAGCTTCGCCACGCTCACGGCGCTACTCGGAGCGGGCGAGACGGTGCTGGTCTACTACGACCTCCCCGGGCGCCACGAGACGAGCTTCCTCGGCAAGAGCGTGATGCTCGTGAACGGCACCGCCCGGCTCGCCGCCGAGACCGACGCGCTCGTCGTTCCCGTGCGCATAGAACGCGTCGGGAGCGGTTGGCACGAGCGGGCCTACACGCCGATCGATCCGCGCGAGCTCGATGGCGTCGACGGGGTGCACGAGGCGCTCGCACGGGTCCACGAGCGGCTGATCCTCGAGCAGCCCGAGGCGATGGCCGATCCCAACGAATACGGCTGGGACGGCGCCGCGACGCCCACCGCGTGGACGCGACCGCAGTCTGGGAAGGTCGCGGGCTAGCCGCGCCCGTGCCCTCGCTCTGACACGCTGGCGCCCCATGCGCGTCCTGTTCTTCAACGAGGGAAACATCGGCAGCCACATCCTCGGTCAGAGCCAGCTCGGGGCCGCGCTGCGGGCGGGGATGAGCGTGGCTCCCGACATCGACGCGAGGTTCACGGGCCTCCCGCCGCTCGGACGCGTGGGCAAGGCGCTCGCGAGCCGTCGGATCGAACCGCTCGCCGCGCGCAACCTCGACCTGCGCACCCTCCGCTACCACGCGGTCCAGTCCGCCCGCGCCAGAGTCGCGTTGCGGCGCGAGCTGCGCGAGTTCGACCCCGCCGTCCTGCACCTCCACACGCAGTCGATCGCGATGTTCTCGCTGCGACTGATGCGAGCCCAACCCACGGTTCTCTCGGTCGACTCGAGCGTCCGCGACTGGGCGCGGATGCCCGCCTGGGCGGCGGAACGCGGCGCGAGCTGGCAGACCGCCCCGAGCGCCCTGCTCGAGCGGCGCGTGCTCGCCGCCGCCACGCTCGTCACCGCGTGGACAGACTGGGCCAGGCGCGGTGTGGAAGCCGAGCAGCCCCGGGCGAACGTGATCGAGCACCATCCCGGGCTCGACCTCGAGCGCTGGAGGCCCGCGCCGCGATCCCCGCGTGCCAGACCGCGCGTGCTGTTCGTCGGCGGCCGCTTCGCGGAGAAGGGCGGCGAGGATCTGCTCGCCGCCCTGGGAGAGCGCCTCGGCGCGGACGTCGAGCTCGACCTCGTCACCCCGATCGAGCTCGCCCCGCGCGAGGGCGTGCGAACCCACCGCCTGCTCCCTGACGATCCCGCGCTGGTCGCGCTCTATCAGCAGGCGGACCTGCTCTGCCTACCCACCCACGGCGACACCAATCCCTGGGTGCTGCTCGAGGCGATGGCCTGCGAGACACCCGTGATCTCCACGCCCGTCGGGGCGATCCCCGAGATGCTCGACCACGGTCGCGCAGGCACCGTCGTCCCCTACGGCGACGTCCGCGCGCTTCGTGCGGCGCTCGACGCCTTGCTCGACTCGCCCGAGCGCCGCAGCGAGCTGGGGCGAGCGGGGCGCGTCCACTGCGAGCTGCGCTACGACGCCCGGCGCCAGTTCTCGCTGCTCGCCGAGCGGATGCGCGCTCTCTGAGCTCAGACGGTCGCGCCGCGGCGCAGCACGAGACGCAGATCCTCGGGGCCGAGCGCTCGCAGCCCGAGCAGCAGCGAGGGGTAGCCGAGCGCGGCGAGCGCGGCGAGCGCGCCCAGCGGCGCGCCGGCGAGCTTCGCGAGCGCGAGCACCGCGCCGAGCACGAGCGCGGCGAGCGCAGAACGCCCGATGCGGCCGGGTTGGGGCATGCCGAGCTCGAGCGTGCGCCGGATCAGGATCGTCGTCTGCACGAGCACGATCGCCTCCGTCGCGAGCGTCATCCAGGCGGCTCCCATGTAGCCCACGAGCGGCACCAGCGCGAAGTTGCCCGCGAGGTTGAAGACGAGCGCAACGAGGCTGATCCGCAGCAGCTTGCGCTGCAGGCCCAGCACGACGAGCAGGTTGCCGTTGAGGTAGCCGAAGCAGATCAGCACGAACGCCCCTGCGAGCACGGGCAGCGCGGTCGCCGCGGTCGCGTACTGGTCCCCGAACACGAGCACCACGCTCGGGCGCGCCGCGACGATCGCGAAGGCGAGCCCTCCGAAGGAGGCGACCGAGAGCAGCTCGGCGATCAGCCGTGCCGAGCGCAGCAGCCGCTCGCGATCGGCGGGCCAGGAGGCGGCGAGCACGGGAGCGAGCGTGGTGAGGATCGAGATCGGGACGAAGTGGGACTGGTCGAGCACGTTGTAGACCGCGCCGTAGAGGCCCGCCGCGTGGGGGCCGGTGATCGAGTAGACGATCACCTGGTCGATCCGCGCGTAGGCGATCACGAGCAGGCCCGAGATCCCGATCGGCAGCGCGGTCACGACGAGCTTGCGGATGTGCTTCAGCGAGGGGCGGGGTCGCCGCTCGACGACTTTCAGCGCGGCGATCGCCTGCACGAGCGTCCCGATCATGTTCGTCGAGACCATCGCGATCGCGAGCGGGACCATGCCGCCGTGTTCGAGATGTATCACGAGCACGGCGGCGCCCCACAGCACGCTGCGCAGCGTGAGCACGAGCATCGGGATGCGGTTGTCCACGCGCAGCTGGAAGAGCAGCTGCATCGCCCCCGCGCCCCCGAAGGGCATCACCACGATCAGGATCGCGCCGGCGATCAGCATCTGTTCGGTGTGCTGCATCACGAGGATCGCGCCGAAGCAGGCGGCCATCACCGGCAGGATCAGCATCAGCCGCAGCGCGAGCACCGTGCCGATCCACTCGTGCTCGGTCTCCGGCGCTTTGGCGGCTTCGCGCAGCGCGACGCCTTCCATGCCGAAGTTCGCGAAGAAGGCGACGAGCGTGAGGATCGCGAACATCGTCGACCACTGCCCATAGCCGTCGCTGCCGAGCGTGCGCACGACGAGCGCCGTCACGACCACGCCCAGCCCGAGGTTGAACACGCGGACGATCACCTGCATGGCGATGTCTGATGCGGCGCGCTGGCGCGTTGCGTCTCGGGCTAGGGTCGACATCGGCGCGCTGTCCTCGTTCGGGCCCGGGTCACGATACCCCTACATCGGCGCGGTGCGGTGAGCCTCAAGCCTCGCGGGAGCCGTGCCGATAGCGGCTATACCATTGCGAGGCTCTGCATCGCAGTGGCCATCGAGCTTTTCGGCACGGCGAAACGACCAGAGAGGAAGCACCACGTGGGCACCACCTTGATCACCGGCGGCAGCGGCTACATCGGCTCGCTGCTCGCACGAGAGCTGCTTGAGAACGGCCACGACGTGCGCGTGCTGGACTCGCTCCTGCACGGCCAGGAGGACATCGCCGCCGAGCAGGAGCAGGCCGGAATCATGGTTGTCCGCGGCGACATCCGCGACGCCGACGCCCGCGCCAAGGCGCTCGAGGGCGCCGACGCGGTCGTCCACCTCGCCGCGATCGTCGGAGACCCCGCCTGCGCTCTGGACCCCGAGCTCTCCAACGAGGTGAACGTGAAGGCGACCGAGTCGCTCGTCGCCGACGCGAAAGCGGCAGGTGTCTCGCGACTGGTCTTCGCCTCGACCTGCTCCAACTACGGCCGCATGGCCGACCCGACCGTGCCGATCACCGAGGACGGCGAGCTGCGCCCCGTCTCGCTCTACGCGGAGCAGAAGGTGGGCATGGAGAAGCTGATCCTCGGCGGCGGAACGGGCAACGGGCTCGCCCCGACCTGCCTGCGCTTCGCCACGGTCTACGGCGTCGGGCGCCGCATGCGCTTCGACCTCACGGTCAACGAGTTCACCCGCGAACTCTGGGCCGACAAGGAGCTCGAAGTCTTCGGGGAGCAGTTCTGGCGCCCCTACATCCACGTCCGCGACGCCGGCCGCGCGGTCCGCACCGTGCTCGAGGCACCGGTCGAGAAGGTGAGCGGCAACGTCTTCAACGCAGGCCGCTCGGGCGAGAACTACCGCAAGCTCGACATCGTCGAGGAGATCGGCCGCCAGACCGACAAGGGCAAGGTCTCCTACGTGAAGAAGAACGAGGACCCCCGCGACTACAAGGTGAGCTTCGACAAGATCAAGGCCGAGCTCGGCTTCGAGACGCTGATGACTGTGCCCGACGGGATCGCTGAGATCATGGGCGCGCTCGACGAGGGCCGCTTCGGCGACCCCTACGACCCTCGCTACAAGAACATCCCGTAAGCCGGGCAGCGAGCCTCCCGACGATGGCCCAGACAGGCACGTTCCCCGAGCTACCGCTCTTCGACCTGGAGCTCCAGCCCCAGGACCTGGAGGCGGTCGCGGAGACCCTGCGCTCGGGTTGGCTCACGCTCGGCCCGCGCACGGCGGCCTTCGAGCAGGCCTTCGCGACGCATCTCGGCGCCAAGCACGCGATCGCGGTGTCGAGCTGCACGGCCGCGCTGCACCTCGCCTACCTCGCCGCGGGCGTGGGCCCCGGGCGACGAGGTGATCGTGCCCTCCTTCACCTTCGCCGCCACAGCGGCCGCCGCGGTGTACTGCGGCGCGACGCCGGTCTTCGCGGAGATCACCTCGCTGGAGGTGCCGAGCCTCGACCCCGACGACGTCGAGGCGAAGATCACGCCGCGCACGAAGGCGGTGTGCATCGTCCACTACGCGGGCTACGCGGCCGCCGCCGACCGCATGCGCGAGATCTGCGACCGCCACGGCATCGCGCTGATCGAGGACGTCGCGCACGCGCCGAGCGCGACGCTGCACGGGCGCAAACTCGGCACCTGGGGGCTCGCGGGCGCGTTCAGCTTCTTCTCCAACAAGGTGCTCTCCGTCGGCGAGGGCGGGCTGCTCTGCACCGACAGCGACGACGTCGCTGCGTTCGTGCGCTCGCACCGCTCGCACTGCATGACGAGCGGCACCTGGGACCGCCACCAGGGACGCACCGACACCTACGACGTGGTCGGGCTCGGCTTCAACTACCGCCTCGACGAGCCGCGCTCGGCGCTGCTGCTCTCGCGGATGGGGCGCCTCGAGGATGAAATCGAGCGCCGCCGTGAGCTCGCGCTGCGCTACCGCTCGATGCTCGACGAGATCGAGGAGATCATCGTGCCCTTCACCGACGAGGAGGTCCCCAGCTCCTCCTGCTACGTGATGCCGATCATGCTGCGCGAGGACGGACGCCAGGGCGGAGGTCAGCCGCGAACTGCGCGAGCGCGGCATCCAGACGAGCATCTTCTACCCCTCGATCCACCGCTTCACGGCCTACCAGGAGCGCTTCCCCGGGCGTCTCGCTGCCCGGTCACCGAGCTCGCCTCGCGGACCGAGCTCACGCTGCCCTTCTACTTCCACATGAGCTTCGACGACCAGGACCGCGTGGTCACCGCGCTCGCCGAGGTGCTCGCGCGATGAGCGACTGGCGCGTCCCGCTCACCGACGTGATCGTCCCCGAGGAGGACGTGCGCGCCGTGCTGGACTGCCTCGAGTCGGGCTGGCTGACGATGGGCCCCCGCACGGGCGCCTTCGAGACCGCGCTGGCCGAGTTCGTCGGGCGCCGAGCACGCGATCACCGTGAACAGCGGCAGCGCCGCGCTGCACCTCGCCTGCCTGGCCGCCGGGCGTCGGACCGGGCGACGAGGTGATCGTCCCCGCCTTCACCTTCGTCGCAAGCGCGAGCGCCGTGCGCCTACGCCGGCGGCACGCCGGTGCTCTGCGACGTGATCTCGCCGCAGCGCTTCAACATCGACCCCGCCGACGTCGCGCGCAGGATCACGCCCGCGCACCCGCGCGGTGATCGCGGTGCACTTCTGCGGCTATCCCGCCGACGTGCTCGCGCTGCGCGCGCTCTGCGACGAGCACGGCCTCGTCCTGATCGAGGACTGCGCGCAGGCGATCGGCGCGCAGGTCGACGAGAGCGGACGCCAGGTCGGCACGATCGGCGAGCTCGGCGCGTTCAGCTTCTTCTCCAAGAAGCAGCTGTGCGTGGGCGAGGGCGGGATGGTGACCTGCGCCTCACCCGAGCACGCCGAGCAGGTGCGCCTGCGCCGCTCGCACGCGCTCACGAGCAGCACCTGGGACCGTCACCGCGGCCACGACCCCGCCTACGACATCGTCGACATCGGCTTCAACTACCGCCTCGACGAGCCGCGGGCCGCGCTCGGCCTGAGCCGTCTCGGCCGGCTCTCGGAGGCGCTCGCCGCGCGCCGCGCGATCGTGCGCGCCTACCGCGAGCGGCTCGAGGGCGTGGACGGGATCGAGCTCTGCTTCTCCGAGCTGGACGTCGAGCGCGGCACCCACTTCGCCTTCCCCGTCCTGCTCGCCGACCGCGACCGCCGCGACCGCTTCCGCGACAGCCTCAAAGAGGCGGGCATCCAGACGACCTGGTACCCCGCGATCCACCGTTTCAGCGACTACCGCTCCTTCATCCCGGAGGACGGGCTGCGCGTGGCGACCGAGGTGGCCGACCGCCACTGCGCGCTGCCGCTCAGCTCGACGATGGACGAGCAGGCGATCGAGACGGTCGTCGATGTCGTGCGCGCCTCGCTCGAGCTGACCCCTCGCGGAGAGCCTTCCCGCGGCTGCGGCTACCCCGCCCCGGGTGGCTGCTCGCCGGGGATCAGCCGGTGGCGCACGGAGGCGAACTCCTCCTGCGCCTGCTCGTAGTCGTCGTGACGGCCGATGTCGAGCCAGTAGTCATCGCTCTGCCAGGCGCGAACCACCTCGCCGGCGGCGATCAGCCGCAGGATCAGGTCGGGGAAGTCGAGCCGCTTGCCGGGCTCGATGTGCTCGAGCGCGCGCGGAGCGAAGCAGTAGACGCCCATCGAGGCGACGTAGTCGATCGCGGGCTTCTCGTCGTAGCCCGTCAGGCGGGTCGGATCGCCGTCGTCGCCGAAACGGAGCACGCCGAGCGAGATCTGCACCTGGCGCTCCTTGGTCGCGATCGTCGCGGCGGCGTCGCTCGCCTTGTGGCGCGCGAGCAGCGCTCCGTAGTCGATGTCCGTGAGCACGTCGCCGTTCATCACGAGCACGTCGTCGTCGCTCAAGCCCTCGATCAGCGCAGAGCGCGCCGACCGTTCCGAGCGGCTCCTGCTCGCGGAAGTAGTCGATCGACACGCCGTAGCTCGAGCCGTCGCGGAAGAACGCCTCGATCAGCTCGGCGAGGTAGCCCGTGGCCATCGTCATCCGCTCGAAGCCGTGGGCCTTGAGCTGCCGGACGACGATGTCGAGCACGGGACGGTCCCCGATCGGCATCAGCGGCTTGGGAAGGACCGTGGTGTAGGGGCGCAGACGAATGCCCTCACCGCCCGCGAGGATCACCGCTCTCATCGCCCCGCACCTCCATCGATCGCGTGCGCCGCAGCTCTCACGGCGCGGAGCATAGGGACCGGGCTGGACGCTCCCGTACTCCCGTCCAGGCGCGGCCACGGCGCCGCCGAAGCCGCTGGGACCGCCGTTACCATGCGACGCAGTGCTGCATCTCCTCGAGCTGACGCGCCTGCCCTCGACCACCGGCCTGCACCAGATCTCAGCTGGCGCCTCGGTGGGCTCGACGGCCGCGAAGCTGCGCCCGTCGAAGGTGCGCAGCGCCCTGCGACGGCGTCGCTTCGAGTACGTCTTCGAACGCACTCCCGTGCGCGATGGGGTCGAGACGGTCGCCCTGGGCAGCTCCTACGGCGGCTGGGTGATCCCGGACGTTGTCCGGCCCGACTGGGTGTGTTACTGCGTCGGGGCGGGCGGGGACGTGAGCTTCGACCTCGAGCTGATCAAGCGCTACGGCGTGAGGGTGCGCGCGTTCGACCCGGTCGCCGGGTACGTGGAGTCGGCCGAACGCGAAGCGGCCGGTGAGAGCCGCTTCTCGATCCACCAGGCGGCGATCGCGCTCACGGACGGGCCGATCCGCATGCAGGTCACACACGACGAGGGCAGCCGCTCGGTCTCCGCGGCGAAGCTCTACGACACGGAGAACTTCATCGAGCTCCCGGGCCGGAGCCTCTCCTCCTTGATGAGCGAGCTCGGCGACGCGCGGATCGACCTGCTCAAGCTCGACATCGAGGGCGCGGAGTTCGAGCTGCTCGCGCAGACCGACCTGCGCGCGCTCGGCGTGCAGGTCTTCGCGACCCAGCTGCACCACACCGGGAGCGTCCGCGAAACGCACGAGCTGATCGCGCGGCTGAAGGCAGGAGGCTATGTGGCGGTTGCGCGCCGTTCGGCGGTGAAGCTGACGTTCATGGCCGAGGAGCTGCTCTCCGCGGCCTCTCAGTCGCCGAGCAGCTCGGCGTAGAGCGCCCCGGTCCGGCGAGCGATCGCGGGCCAGCCGTAGCGTTCCTCCGAGAAGGCCCTGCCACGCTCCCCGCGGCGCGCGCACTCCTGCGGACCTAGCCGCACGCTCTCCGCGAGCGCGCGCGTGAGCTCCTCGACGCTCGGCGAGGCGCAGATCCAGCCCGTCTCTCCGTCGATCACCGCCTCGACCATCCCCCCTGCGGGGTAGACGATCACGGGGCGCGCGAAGCCGTAGGCGAGCAGCAGCACGCCGCTCTGACTCGCCTCCTTGTAGGGCAGCGCGACGGTGTCGGCCGCCGCGAACAGCGCGGCCGACTCGGCCATGTCGAGGAACCCCTCGCGAACCGTCACGCGACCCTCGAGCTTGGCGAGCTGCCCCCGCACCGCGCTGAGGCCGCCGAGGTCCTGGCCGCCGATCAGCAGGTGCAGGCCGGGCACCGCGGCGACGGCCTCGATCAGGTCGTCGAGTCCCTTGTCGGTGCGCAGCTGTCCGAACATCAGCGTCGCGGGCACGTCCGCTCCGAGCCCGAGCGAGGCGCGCGCGGCGGCGCGGCCGACGGGCCCGCCCGTGGCCGCGAGCCCGCCGTACTCGCCGTGCGGGATGACGACCGTGCGCGCGATGAACTCCGGGGCGACGTAGGCGAGGTCCGCCTGGGTGTGCACGATCGTCCGCGCGTACATCCGCATCCCGAGCCGGCGCGCGAGGTTGCGCCCGCCGCGCGAGGTCGTCGAGCGATCGAACATCCCGTGCGCCGTCTGCACGACCGGCCGCCGCGCGAGCAGCAGCGCGAGCCCGGCGGGAACTCCGATCTGCGGGGTCTCCCAGCCCTGGGTGTGGACCACGTCCGAGCGGGCGGCGAGCCAGGCCATTCTCGGCAGCGCGAGCAGGAAGCGGATCCCGTTCGAGATTCGACCGAGCCCGCGGCGGCGCAGCCAGCGTCCGAGCGCGGTGTCGCCCCGCGTGTAGTGGAAGACGGGGACGATGCGCACCCCGGGGATCTGCACCGAAGCGATGGTCCTCCGCGGTGGCGAGCGTGACCGACCAGCCCTCCGCGGCGAGCGCGGCAACGAGCGCGGCCGTGTAGTCGCCCACTCCACCGCGGCCGCCCTGCTCGATCATCAGCAGGCGCCGGCCGTTGCCCACGCTCATGCGGCCGGAGGCTCGCGGCCGTCGATCGCCGCCTCGAGCAGCTTCTCGATGCGCTCGGCGACGACAGGCGCGGCATAGGTTCGCTCGGCGTACGCGCGTGCCGCGGCGCCCTCACGCGCGACCCGCTCGGGGTCGTCGAGGTAGCGCGCGATCAGCGGACGCAACGAATCGGGGTCGTTCTCGGGTGAGGCGATTCCCGCCGAACTCGGGGAGGATCATGTCCGCGACGCCCTCCGCACCCGTGGAGAGACATGGCCGGGAGGCGAGCATCCCGAGGATCACCGCGCGCGGTGCGCCCTCGGTGGGGCTCGGGCAGAACACCGAGACGTCGAAGGCCGAGAGCACGTCGGGCACCTCGCGCCCGGGCGTGGGGATGATGTGCGCCCGTGCGCCGAGCGGCTCCGCGAGCTCGCGCAGCTCGGCTTCGGTGTCACCCGAGCCCGCGAGGATCAGGTGCACGCGCTCGTCCTGCAGATCGCGCACGGCGCGGACGACGACGTCGTTGCGCTTCTTGTAGTGGAAGCGGGAGATGCATCCCACCACGAAGGCCTCCGCTGGGATCCCGAGCTCGGCGCGGACCCGCGCGCGGCCCTCCTCGCTGAAGCGGATTTCCTCAGCGCGCATCGCGTTGGGGACGACGACGATCTTGCGCTCGGAGGAACGCCGACCTCGGAGACGGAGCGCTTGGTGCCCTCGGAGATCGCCATCACGAGCTTCGCGCCCTCGCCGGCGCGCAGGTAGAAGCGGCGCGGCGGGCCCTTGCGCAGCGGGAAGGGCACCGGACCCCACTCGGCCCAGACCACGGTGCGACGCAGATCCGCGGGAAGCATCGAGGCGAGCAGCTGCTCCTTCTTGTAGTGCACGAGCAGCACGTCGTAGGGCTGCTGGGCGCGCAGCGCCTCGCGCAGCCGTGCGAGCAGCTGCGGCCAGCGCAGCCGCGAGCGAGACCCAGCTCCCCGTCGAGAGCTTCGGCCCGATCGAGAGCGGGCTCACCTGAACCTGCGTGTCGCGGGCCATCTCGGGCATGTCGGTGAGCATCACGGTCTCGTGCCCGCGCTGGCGCAGGGCCTCGAGCATCTCCACGGCCGCGAACTCCGCGCCGCCAGGAGAATTCGTCGTCATCACGCTCACGATCTTCACGCCCTCAGTATCTCGGCCGCCGAGGACGGGGCTGGAGCGATGAAATGTCGCGCTCACCGCGGGTTACTGTCACACTGACCCGCTGCCGATGAAGGGGGACATGGACGGAAAGCGCGCTTTGATCGTCGACCAGTCCCGGGACCGGGCCTCGCTCGTCGCTGCGCGGATGCTGCGCGCGGACGGCTGGGAGGTGGGCACCGCGGCCTGGACCCGCTCGACCGTCTCGCGATCCTCGGCCACCGGCCTGCACCACCGCGTCGAGGAAGCCGAGGTGGACGAGGACAAGCTTCATCGCCGACATCGCCGAGGCGGTGCGCGTCGGTGGCTACGAGGTGATCTTCTGCTCCTACGACGTCGGCCTGCTCGCGCTCTCGCGCCGCCGCGCGGAGGTCGCGCCGGCGATCGTCCCCTACGGGCCGCACGAGGTCGTGGAGCGCTCCTTCGACAAGCTCGCGTTCACGCGCGCGGCGCAGGCGGCGGGGCTCGCGGTCCCGCACACCGAGGAGGCCAGCGAGGAGACGCTCGCAGCCTGGTCGGGCCCGGTCGTGGTGAAGGCCCGGATCCACGTGCCCACTCGCTATGAAACGCGCCGCTTCCCCGACGCGGCGGCGGCTCGTCCGTTCGTCGAGCAGCTCCGCGCGGAAGGCGGGGAGCCGCTGCTGCAGGAGTGCATCACCGGTCAGCTCGGGGCCGTCGTGGTCGTCGTGGACCGCGAGGGCAAGGTCGTCGCGGAGGTCCAGCAACGCTGCGACCGCTACTGGCCCGCCGAAGCGGGCGTGACAGCGCGCGCACGGACGATCGAGCCCGACGCGGAGATCTCCGCTCGGGTGGGAGAGCTCGTGCGGTCGATCGGCTGGTTCGGCCTGGGCGAGGTGGAGTACCTGCTCGACGAGCAGGGCGTTCCCCGCTTCACCGAGTTGAACGGGCGCTTCTACGGGGGAATGGCGTTGGCCGGACGAGCGGGTGTGGACGTCGCAGCGATCTGGGCGCGGCTGGCGACGGACCGCCCGCTCGGCACCGTCCCCACCGCCCGCGTGGGCGCGCGCTTCCAGTGGCTCAACCGCGACATCGCAGCCTCGCGTCACGCCGACGGGCTCAAGGGCGTTGCCGAAGCGCTCGCGCTCGCACCGCTCAGCGCCCACAGCATGTTCGCCCGGGGTGACCTCGCGCCGATCGCGCGTGTCTACCTCCCCGAGCTCGTCCGGCGCGTCGCCTCCAGGGCGAGGGGCGGCGAGCGCTCTCACTGAGCGCGGGGCGCACGGTTATGATCGGGTCCGGCCGTGAGTGCCGACCCGGGCGAACGCGCAAGGAGATCAGACCATGTTCAAATCGATCGTTGTCGGGACCGACGGATCCGCAACCGCCGGCGAGGCCGTGCGCCAAGCCGTTGAGCTCGCGAGCGCCGTGGGCGCGAATGTGGAGATCGTGAGCGCCTACGAGCCCGTCCCGGCGGGACGCCTGCGCGAGGAGCGCCGCGAGGCCCCCGAGGACCTGCAATGGGCCATCACCCCGCGTGAGGACGTCGATTCGACTCTCGAGGCCGCCGCGAAGGTCGCGCGGGACGCGGGCGTCGAGGTGAACGTCTACCCGCGGCAGGGGGACCCGGCCGACGCGCTGCTCGACGTGGCCGAGGAGATCGAGGCGGACCTGATCGTCGTGGGCAACAAGGGAATGACGGGGGCGAAACGCTTCCTGCTCGGCTCGGTCCCGAACAAGGTCTCCCACCACGCCCCCTGCTCCGTGCTGATCATCCGCACGACCTGACCTGCGGCGCTTGCCTCTCTCCGCGGACCTCGCGCGCAACGTAAGCCTGCACCTACCCGAGGCCGGGAACGGCCCGGTCCCGGCCGTGGTGAGGCGCGCGCTCACCCCGCGCAAGGTCCCGTCGAGCCTGGTTCGCAGCGGCCAGCGCGTGGCGATGAAGCTCAACCTGATGGATTGGGAGCAGGCCTGGCTCGAGCCGCTGATCGCCGCGCGCCGTGCGGTGCTCGGCGAGAGCGCGGACGGGCCCCCGCGGTTCCTCGTGAGGGTCGACGAGTACCCCTACTACACCTCCTACGACCGGCCCGAGGACTACGAGATGTCGCTTCGCTTCCACGAGGTGATGGCGAACGCGGGGCTCGTGCACCTGATGTCCGCGATGCCGCAGCTCACCCACGCCGCGCTCGACCCCGCGGCGAGCGGTGAGCGCGCGCTCGGCGAGCAGGAGATCGCGATGTTCGAGCGCATGCGCGGCGACGGCGTGACCTTCGCCCAGCACGGCACCACCCACCGCACGCGCTTCGAGAGCCCGCGCGAGCGCTCGGAGCTCTGCGGACTCGAGCCCGCGCAGCTGCGTGCCCTGCTCGAGGACGGACGCCAGAGGCTGCTCGCGGCAGGGGTGGGCGAGACGCACATCTTCGTGCCGCCCTTCAACCGCTTCGACGCCTCGCAGTACGCGGTGCTCGCCGAGCGCTTCGAGATCATCTGCGGAGGGCCCGAGAGCGTCGCGCTGCTGGGCTTCCACGGCGGCCCCGCCTGGCGCGAAGGGGCGGTCTTCCTGCCCTGCTACCACCCCCTCTACGCGGACGCGAAAACCGTGCTGCCCGCGGTGGAAAGGATCATCGAGCTGCAGCCGGGGACGTGGATACCGATCGTGCTCCACACCTCCTGGGAGCTCGAGGACGACTTCGAGGCGCTGACGCGCCTGGCCGAGCTGGTCGCACCCCACGCGGAGAGCTGGGACGACCTGCTCGCCGAGGTTCGCCGCAGCGCGGCCGCCGGCGAGCCGCAAGCGGCGGCCTGATGCTCGACGTATCGCTGATCGAGGAGGAATCCGAGGCACAGACGCTCGCGCCCGAGTGGGACGCGCTCGCGGTCGCTCGCGCCCTGCCGATGTGCGCGCCGGGCTGGATGCTCGCGTGGTGGCGGCATCTCGCGCCCACCGGCGCGGCGCTGCGAATCGTGACCGTGCGCGAGAACGGCGAGCTGATCGCCCTCGCCCCCTGGTTCCTCGCGCCGAAGGACGGCGGGCGCACGGACGTGCGCTTCCTCGGCGCGGAGTACTCCGACCGTGTCGACGTGCTCTGCGCGCCCGGTCGAGAACCCGAGGTCGCCGCTGCGATCCGCGAGGCGATCCTCGCCTCACAGCCCGCGCCGGACCTGATCTCCTTCGAGGCGACCCCGGCCACCTCGCCGTGGCCCGCAGCGCTCGCCCAGGGCCTCAGCGGCAGAGCGCGCCTCTCCCCGTACCGCAACTCGGTGATCCCAGCGCCCACCGTGGAGCTTCCCGCAGACCTGCGTGACGCGGGCGAAGAGGCCTGGCTCGGGCGCCGCTCGAGCAACTTCCGCAGCCAGATGCGGCGGATGCGCCGCCGGCTGGAGTCTCGCGGGGGGTCGGTGCGGATGATCGGCGCGGAGGAGACCCCGCAGGCGATCGAGGCGCTGCTGCGCCTGCACGAGGGCCGTTGGGAGGGAAAGGGAACCTCCCACCTCACGCGGCCGGGGATGGCCGAGCATCTCGGCGAGGCCGCGGCCACGCTCGGCCCCGAGCGGCTGCGACTGTGGGCGGCCGAGATCGAGGGCGAGCTGATCTCCGTGCAGCTGTTCGCCGCCGCGGGTGGCGAGGTGAAGTACTGGAACGGGGGCTGGCTGGAGGAGCACGCGGACCTCAAGCCCACGATGCTCACGATCCTCGCCGCGCTCGAAGACGGGATCGCCCGGGGCGAGCGACGCCTCGACCTCGGCGCGGGGCAGTACGACTACAAGATGCGCTTCGCAGACGGCGACGCTCCTCTCGCGTGGGGCGGGGTGATCGTGCGCAATGCGCGCTGGCCGCGCAGCCGCGCGGAGCTCGCACCTCGCGTGCTGCGCTACCGCGCGAAGCTCGCCGCCGAAGCGCTGCCCGATCCGCTCACCGAGCGGATCGCGGGCGCGGTGCGCGCGCGGCGGGGCTGAGCCGCTCCGCCGAGCCTGCAAGCACCCTCCGATGATGCGGTGGGGCTATTCGTGGACGGATTCGAGCGTGTCCACGAGCGCCGTGGGACTGCACCAGTAGACCGCTGAGTAGCTCGCCGCGCGCCCGGCGATGTGGATCGTGCCCGCGGGCGCCATCGTCATCCGCGGAACGCGGCGCGCGGGGAGCGTCACGGCGAGCAGCTGCCCGCTCTTGAGGCGCAGGCTCGCGACGACCTTGATCTTCGCGCTGAGCTGCTTCGGGCCCAGCTTGATCTCGCAGATGAAGTTGCGCTTCGCGGTCGTCGGTGCGTCACACGAGCCGATCAGGTGTCCGCCGATGTACGCGCTCAGGCGCACACGCCCGGCTGCTGTGATGTAGGTCGTCATGAAGAGCTTGTGACTGATCAGCATCGTGCGCGGCTCGGTGAGCTTCGCCGCCGGCTTTCCTGTCGTGGTGCCCGGCGACGCCACCGCTCCCGATCGTGGTCGTTGTGACCGGCGGCAACCCGGGCGCGGGTTCGTCGGGCGGGACGGCGGTGACCGTGACCGTCCGCGATTCGCTGACGGCTTCGTCGTCGGCGAGGCGCGCGGTCAACGTGATCGTGCCCGGCGTCGAGGGCGCCTTCAGCGTGGCCTTTTCGCCCGGAGCCTTCCGGGGTCACGCTGCCGCCTGGAGCAACGCTCCACTCGATGACTCCGCCGGGGTCGTTCGCCGCGCTCGCGGTCACAGTCGCGCCGGTGCCCGCGGTCAGTGCGCTGGGCGCCGAGGTGATCGCGATCGTCGGCGCGACGTTCCTGATTTCGATCGTCCTGCGGGCGGTGAAGCCTTCGGGCGTGAGCGCCGTGATCGTGACCTTCCCGCCCGCGGGGATCGCGGAGGGAGCGGTGTAGTAGCCGCCTTCGGTGATCGAGCCCGCGCTCGCCGACCAGGTGGCTTTGAGCGCGCCGCCGGTGAGCCGTGCGGTGAGCTGCACGCTCGCGCCTGTCGCCATCGCGGCGGGCGCGCCTTCGATCACCACGCCCGCTTCGGTCCCGATCGCCTGGAACCCGGCGGGGCCGCCGTTGTCGACTTCCCACGAGGACTCGGCGGTCGCGGCTTTCAGATCTTCCGCGAGGCTCTCGTCGTTGCCCGTGCCGAGGTTGTTCTGCGCGGCGACGTTGTAGTGCAGCTCGCCCGATCCGAGCGGTAGCGCGACGAGCCAGTATTTGGTGCCCGCCGCCGACCGGCACCGAGAGGCCGGTCGCTTTGATCCAGGAGTTCGTCGCCGGTGTGCCCGGCGCGGTCGCGCTGCCGAGCACGCTGCCCGGTTTGCCGCCGTTTTCGGCGAACACCGCGAGCATCGACGCCGGTCACGCCGGTGTTCGCAGTCCCGTTGGTGCGGAAGCGAAGTTCTTCGACCTTGCCGGAGGTGCCCGCGGTGAACTGGAAGGCTTCCTCACGGCCGGCGGCTGTCTGATCGGCGACGGAGTAGTTCGGCGTCGGGTCGCCCGTGAGCAGCGCTTCGGTGCTCGGCGGTGGCGATTCGGCGGTTTCCCCGACTTCGATCGAGACCTTCGAGACCTGCGGGTGTTCGGGGTAAGCGCTGCCCGACTGCTGCGCGGAGAAGGTGAACGAGTCGGGCCCCGAGTATCCCGCGCTCGGCGTGTAGGTCAGTTTGCCGCCGCTGATCGAGCTGAGCGTGCCGTGCGAGGGCCCCGAGACGATTTTGTAGGCGACGGGGGCGAGTCCCTTCGTTGTTCGGTTTCCTCCTTCCTTCGATTCTTCGGTGAAGGCGAACGAGGACGAGCTGAGCGTGACGACGTCCGGCTGGCCGCTCGCCACGGACACCGATTTCGGCAGGGCGTCGTAGCCGGGGATGTTCACCTGCGTGTACGACGGCGGCTTTTCACCGCTTTCTTCTTTCACGAAACCCAGCGGATTTACTTCCTCGCGGAGCTGGTATTCGCCGGGCAGGACATTCGAGACGTCGACCCACTGGAAGTAGAGTTCCCGTTCGTATCTGTCGCGCCAGCCACGAGAGATCCCCTCGAACAGGCTGGTCGCGTTCGGGTGGAAGCGGTCACAGAATTCGCGCCCGTTGGCGTCGGTGTACACCGGTTTTTTGGGACCGACGCTTTCGTCGCGGTGCTGACTGTCGTCGAGGCAGAAGCCGACCTTCTGCGCCGGCGCGACTTCGGTGCTTCCGCTCACGAGCGTGTACCGCGCGATCTTGTTCAGGTGCCAGTGATCGTGGCCGTCGGCCGAGGAGTAGATCAGTTCGCCTTCGCTCGGTTCTTCTTTGAACGGGCGTTTGTCTTCTTTCGGGTTTTCTTCTTCGTTGGAGTTCGATGTGAAGAGACGCTGGAAGGAGTTCATCGGCGGCGTCGTCTCTTCGGCCTGCTCAGAGGGACTCAGGTCTTCGACGAAGTGTTCTTCGTCGTACTTCTGCTGTTTTTCCGTCGTGGGCGAGACTTTCGGCGCCTGACGGCTGCCGCGGAAGTCGACCGGTCCTTTGCCCTCGTTCTCGATGTAGCCGTTGAAGCGCAGCAGGTCACGGGTGCCGACGCCCGAGACGCTGTACGTTTCGATCGTGAAGCCGTCGGCTTGGTCGGCAACGAGCTTCGGCAGCAGCGGAGTCGGTTCACTCGCGCCCGCCATCTGGCGCGTCAGCAGCACAGAGAAGCCAGCCGCAGCGAGCGCTGCGCACAGTAGAACGAGCAGCCGCGCATGGCGGCGAATATGCGTCATCCGTGACGTCACCTCAGGCAGCCTACGGAAGCACCGGCGAACTAACAAGGAAACACGTCCTAAAGATTGGCTAACGCCTAGCTAATGGCACCCGGCCCACCGCGACGCAGCGCGGGGCTGCAGAGGTAGGCGAGGGCGGACTGGCTGGAACCAGTTGCGGCGGGGAGCAGCGAGGCCATCTTCATCGCGGGAACGGCTGCACCGGAGACGGTTCTGCGCGCGAGCACGTGGTGACCGACCAGCAACCTCGCGCTCGCGTCGAGGATCGCGTCACGCGGGGCGCCGTGCATCGAGAGGCGGCACGTGACCGTCACGCCACCGGGCGTCGGGGTGGAGCAGCTGCCGAGCAGTTTGCCGTCCGCGCGCGCCACGATCGTAACCATGCCCGCCTGCTGTGCGCCGGCCGTGAGCACCACTTCGTCGTTGAAGAGCATCGCCTGCAGCGGCGTGAGGTCAGCGCCGCGCGCGCGTCCGCCGGGGCCCGGGCGCGCCGGGCTGAGGGCCGCGGCTGCGGGAGCGGCGGCCTCGACGGGCACGGGCCGGACGCGGATCCGCAGGCTCTCACCCCGAGCTCCCGCGGCGCCCGCGTGGATCGTGACCGTGCGTGCGTGCTCGAGCGCCGGAGCGGTGAACAGGCCACCCGGTCCGATCGTCCCCGCGCTCGCGCTCCAGATGAGCGCGCCATGCGGTCCCGCGAGCAGTGCGGAGAGCTGGATGCTCGTCCCAGCGAACATCGCCGCCGGCGCGCCGGCGAGCGCGATCCGCCCCAGATGCGGCTTGCGCGCCGCGCGCTCGCCGTGCGAGGCAGGCTGCGCACTGTCGATGCGCGCAGCGGTCGCGATGGCGCTCGCGATCACCGCGTGGGCCTCACGGGCGGCACTTTCCACGCTTTCCGTGGAGGCCGCACCTTCGACCGAGAGCGTGCCGTTGGCCTGGAAGCCGACGGGACCCTGGTTGTAGGTTTCCCACGAGGACTCCGCGGTCGCCGCGGAGAGGCCCCCGGTGGTGCTCTCCACGTTGCCCGTTCCTTTCGAGGTGACGGCGGCGTTGTAGTGCAGGAGCCCGGAGCCCACGGGCAGCGCGACAAGCCAGTATTTGGTTCCCGAGGTGACCGCGACGGAAAGGCCCGTGACCTTGATCCAAGAGCTCACCGCCGGTGTGCCGGAGGCGGTCCCTTTGCCCAGCACCGTGCCCGGTTTCCCGCCGTTTTCGGCGAACACCGCGAGCACGAGGCCGGTCACGCCGGTGTTCGCCGTGCCGTTCGTCCGGAAGAGCATTTCTTCAACTGTCCCCGTCGATTTCGCGGTGAACTGGAAGGCTTCCTCACGACCCGCGGTCGTCTGGTCGCCAACGGTGTAGGTCGCCGTCGCATCGCCCGCGAGCAACCCCTTCGTACCGGCCGCAGGGGTGATTTCGATCGACTTGGAGGCGGTCGCGCCTTTGCTCGTTTTCACCGAGACCGTGACCTTGCCGCCGGCGGGCACTTCGGCAGGAGCGGTGTACTTGCCGGCACTCGTGATCGACCCTGCCGTCGCGCTCCAGGTCACTTCCGGGGAGTCGTTGGTCACTTTCGCGGTGAGCTGCACGCTCGACCCCGTGGTCATCGACGCCGGAGCGCCTTCGATCGTGACGCTGGGAGCGGGCGCGGTGATTTCGATCGACTTCGAGGCGGTCGCGCCTTTGCTCGTTTTCACCGAGACCGTGACCTTGCCGCCGGCGGGCACTTCGGCGGGCGCGGTGTAGCTCCCGGTCGGGGTGATCGAGCCCCCGGTCGCGCTCCATTCCACTTCTGGCGAGTCGTTCGTCACTTTCGCGGTGAGCTGCACGTTCGTGCCGACCTGCATCGAGGTGGGCGCGCCTTCGATCGTGACCGACGGCGTGGGCGTCGTGATTTCGATCGTCTTCGAAGTGGTCGCGCCTTTGCTCGTCGTCGCGGTCACCGTCACCTTGCCACCGGCCGGAACTTCGGTGGGGGCGGTGTACCTGCCCGCCGAGGTGATCGACCCCGCGCTCGCGCCCCACGTCACTTCCGGGGAGTCGTTCGTCACCTTCGCCGTGAGCTGCACGCTCGAGCCCGTGGTCATCGAGGCGGGGGCGCCTTCGATCGTGACGGTGGGCACGGGCGGTCCGGCGACGGTTCCGTTCGCCTGGAAGCCGACGGGTCCCTGGTTGTAGCTTTCCCATGAGGACTCCGCGGTCGCGTTCGCGAGTCCGCCCACGGTGCTCTCCACGTTGCCCGTGCCGCCCGAGGTGACGGCCGCGTTGTAGTGCAGGACCCCTGAGCCCACGGGCAGCGCGACCAGCCAGTACTTCGTTCCCGCGGTCACCGGCACCGACAGCCCCGTGGCCTTGATCCACGAGCTCACCGCAGGCGTTCCCGAGGCCGTGGCCCTGCCGAGGACTTCGCCCGGCTTGCCGCCGTTTTCAGCGAACACGGCGAGGACGAGGCCGGTCACCCCCGTGTTCGCCGTGGCGTTCGTGCGGAAGAGCATTTCTTCGACGGTGCCGGTCGTCTTCGCGGTGAACTGGAAGGCTTCCTCGCGACCCGCGGTGGTCTGATCACCAACCGAGTAGGTCGCGGTGGGATCGCCCGCGAGCAACCCCTTCGTACCGGCCGCGGGGGTGATTTCGATCGTCTTGGAGGCTTTCGCGCCTTTGCTCGTGGTCGCGGTGATCGTCACCGAGCCGCCGGCGGGGACTTCGGCGGGCGCGGTGTACCTCCCCGCCTGGGTGATCGAGCCTGCGCTCGACCCCCACGTCACTTCGGGCGAGTCGTTGGCGACCTTCGCGGTGAGCTGCACGCTCGAGCCCGCCTGCATCGAGGCGGGGGCGCCTTCGATCGAGACGGAGGGAGCGGTGGATTCCCCGACTTCGATCGAGACCGTCGCGGTCGCGGGATGTTCGGGGAACGGGCTGCTCGGGTCCTGGGCGGAGAAGGTGAAGGAGTCGGTGCCGCTGAAGCCCGCAGAGGGCGTGTAGGTCACGTGGCCTTCGCTGATCGCACCGAGCGTCCCGTGGGCGGGTGCGGAGACGACTTTGTAGGTCGGTTTCGCGGTGTCATTGAACGCTTTCGAGGTGAGCGTGATCGCCTTCGCCGTGGCGGCGGGCGTGGTCACGGCCTGGGGGAGGGCGTCGAAGCCGGGGATGATCGTCGCCGTGGTCGAGTAGACGGGCACGTTCGCTTCGGCGGTTTCTTTGACCACGCCGAGCGGGTTCACGTCCTCGCGCAGCCAGTATTCGCCGGGCAGCACGTTGGACACTTCGACCCACTGGAAGGCGAGCGAGGAGTCATACACGTCCCGCCAGCCCGGGGAGATGCCCTCGAACAGGCTGGTCGCGTAGGGCTCGTACTTCTGGCAGAAGGCGCGTCCCGTCGCGTCGGAGTAGACGGGCGAGGCGGGCCCCACGCTCGTTTCGACGTGCTGGCTGTCGTCGAGGCAGAAGCCGACCTTCATCGCGGGCGCGACTTCGGCGGTCTTCGAGGAGTTCCAGAGCGAGTACTTCGCGACCCGCTGCAGGTGCCAGTGGTGGTGCCCGTCCGCGCTCGAGTAGATCAGTTCGGCGCTGCTCGGTTCTTCGACGTGCGCGCGTTCACGGTTGGTTTCTTCGCTGGTCGTGGTGAACAGCCGTTGAAACGCTTTCATCGGCGGGACCGCGAGTTCTTCTTCGGTTTTCTGCGGCAGCGATTCTTCTTTGGAGTGCGCGCGTTCCGCTTCTTCGAGCGTTTTCGCACTCACTTTCGGCGCTTCGCGCGAGCCGCGGAAGTCGACCGCGCCTGGGCCCTTGTTGTGGATGTAGCCGTCGAAGCGGAGCAGCAGCCGCGGGGTGCCCGTCGAGGTGTCCGTCGCGATGCTCTGCGTGTCGGGCGGATCGGCGACGAGATTCGGCAGCAGCGGGGTCGCAGCGTGTGCGGGCACCGCGCGCAGCGCGCAGACCGCGAGCAGCAGCAGGCCAAGGCCCAGCCAGACCCCTACGCGCTTGTTGCTGATCGAGAGCTTTGCGAACGTCCGCTCCATGCCGTCCCTGCCACCCCTACCGTCTTTGCCATCCCTGGCCTCCGTGGACGCCGAGGGTACCACGGAACATGCGGGTGAATGCCGGGTTGGGCCGTAATGTTCGGGGCCTGACCCTGATCGATATCCACACCCACGTTCTGCCGGGAATCGACGACGGTCCGGCGGACCTCGCAGGGTCGCTGGCGATCGCGCGACGGGCCGTACACGAGGGGATCGGAACGATCGTCGCGACGCCACACGCGAGCTCGCGCTACCCGAACGAAGCCGAGACGATCGCCGCCCCGCTCGCCGCGGTCCGCGATGCGCTGCGCCGGGAGTCGATCCCGCTCGAAGTGCTCTCCGGGGCGGAGATCGCGGTCACCCATCTTCCGGAGATCGAGGAGGACTCGCTGGCCGAGCTCGCGCTGGGCGGCGGCGAGTGGCTGCTGATCGAGCCCCCGTTCGCAACGGTCGCGCCGGGCCTGGAGACCGCGATCCATCGCGTCATGCGCAACGGCCACAAGGTCGTCCTCGCCCACCCCGAGCGCTGCCCGGCGATCCATCGCGACCCGGAGATCGTGCGACGCCTCGTCAGCCGCGGCGTGGTCGCCTCGCTCACCGCGGGGTCGCTGACCGGGCGCTTCGGCTCACAGACGAGGCGTTTTGCGGTGGAGCTGCTGCACGAGGGCCTCGCGCAGAACGTGGCCTCCGACACGCACGACGAGAGCAACCGTCCCCCGGCGATAGCGGAGCAGATCGCCGGCGCGGGCTTCGGCGAGCTCGCGCCCTGGCTGAGCGAAGAGGTCCCCGCCGCGATCCTCGCCGGCGAGGCGATCCCACGGCGACCCGCGGTGCGAACCCGTCGCAGCCGGCTCTGGCCACTGCGGCGCTGAGAACTCAGGCGAGCTTCGTGATCGCGACGATCATGCCGATCACGACGAAGACGACGATCGCAATCTGCATCCAGATCCAGGTCGGCGGCATCTGCGCGCAAGCCTAGCGGGGGCGCCGCGGCGGGGTACCGGTCGGCCGCAGGCGGCGACTGCCGTCGTCTCGCCCTCTATCGTTGCCGAAATGCAACGAGCTATTCGCAGGCTCGCCGCGCTGCTCGCGCTGGCGGCGACCGCATCGCTGGCCTGCGCGGGCCTGGCGCTCGCCACCCCACTCGGCGGCGTGAACCTCCCGAACCTGAACCCCGGGAACTCTCCGGCGGAAATCGCGCACACGATCGCACAGGCGAAGAGCGTGGGCGCGAAGATCGTGCGCACCGACATCGGCTGGTCGGAGCTCGAGCCGACCGGGCCCACGCTCGATCCGAAGGCGCTCGCGTTCGTCGACGAGCTGCTCGCCGACACCCAAGCGGCCGGGATCAAGGTGATCATGACCGTCGCCTCGACGCCCTGCTGGGCGTCATCCGCGCCCCCCAACCTCGTCGCCGAATGCAAGTCGGGCCGCAGCTCGCGCGCTCAGGGCTACCAGCCCACCGACCCGAGCGCCTACGCCCAGGTCGTCGGCGCGCTCGCACAGCGCTACGCGGGCAAGCTCTACGCAATCGAGGTCTGGAACGAGCCCGATCAGGCCAACGAAGACTATTGGGCGGGTCCCAACAAGGCCGCGAACTACGCGCAGATGCTGCGCGCGGCCTATCCCGCGATCAAGTCGGTGGCGCCGCAGACGCTCGTCCTCGGCGGCTCGCTCGTGGGCTCCAACGGCGGCTTCCTGAAGGCGCTCTACGCGGCGGGCATCAAGGGCTACTACGACGGGCTCTCGGTCCACTTCTACACGCTCACGCTCGGCGCGCTGCGCTCGATCCGCGAAACGCAGACCGCGAACGGGGACTCCAAGCCGCTCTACCTCGACGAGTTCGGCTGGACGAGCTGCTGGCCGAAGCACAAGATCCAGCAGGAACAGGGGTGCGTCACCTCAAAGACGCAGGCGCTGAACATGCGCAACTCGATTCGCGAGATGTCCCGCGCGCCGTACGTGGCAGCGGAGGAGATCTACAAGCTCCAGGACTCAAACGAAGAAGAATTCGGCGTGCTCTCGCCCTCGGGCGGGCACAAGCCCTCGTTCACAGCGCTGAAAGAAGCGTTCGTGAAGCCCTCGGGGCCCGTCAGCCGCGTGACGCTGAAGCTGCGCCGCAACGGGTCCCACATCACCGCAAGCGGCTCGGGCCCGGTGGGGGACTTCCTGAAGCTCGAAGTGCTGATCCACGGCAAACTCCGCTTCGAAGCGCTCTTCATCCAGAACCGCTTCAACGAATACTCCGTCGCGCTTCCCTCGGTGCTCGGCACGCACGGCTTCACGGTGCGCGTCTACCAGTACTGGCTGGGGCGCTCGCACGCGACGAGCGCGAAGGTCTAGCCGCTCTCAGCTCGCGTTGCGGAACAGCGCGACGAGCGTGAGCGCGAGGATCTTCATGTCGAGGCCGATCGACCAATGGGCGATGTAGTAGTTGTCCCACTCGACGCGCTCCGCGAGCGAGGTCTGCCCGCGCAGGCCGTGGACCTGGGCCCAGCCCGTGATCCCCGACTTGACGCGGTGGCGGTCGCCGTACCGGATGATGTCGTTGCGGAAGAGCTCGACGAACTCGGGACGCTCGGGACGGGGGCCGACGAGGCTCATGTCGCCGCGCAGCACGTTCACCAGCTGCGGGAGCTCGTCGAGCGAGCTGCCTCGTAGGAAGCGCCCGACGGCGGTACGCCGGTCTTCGCCCTCCACGCCGCCCGGAGCGACGTCGCCCGCGAGCAGGAAGTCGAGCGCGTTCTCGTCCTGGACCTTGCCGTGCTCGGGCTCGCGCATCGAACGGAACTTGTAGAAGTCGAAGACGCGCCCGTCGCGACCCACGCGGCGCTGCTTGAAGAGCATCGGCCCGGGACTCGAGAGCTTCACGGCAAGCGCTGCGAGCAGCAGGATCGGAGAGAAGACGATCAGCAGCAGCGCGGCGAGCACACGGTCGAGGGCGTGCTTGATCGCGAACTGCGCGCCCTTCGGGTCGATCGCGGTGAAGGAGAGCAGGGGCAGCCCGCCGACCGTGTCGTAGCCCACGCGGTCGTTGATCAGGTCGAACATGCGCGGCACAACCGAGACGTCCACGCCGAGCTCCTGGCAACGCGGGATCAGGCGGCTGACGCGCGCGTCCGCGACCGAGGAGAAGGCGACGATCAGGTTGCGAACGCCCGTCCGGGCGACCGCCTCCTCGAGGTCGTCGATCGTTCCCAGCACGGGCACCTCGCGGCCCCCGACCTCGGCGACCGAACGGGGGTCCTCGTCGAGGAAGCCCACGGGAGCGAGCCCGTACTCCGGGTGGTTCTCCAGACGCCTCGCGACCTGGGCGCCAACCACGCCTGCGCCCATGATCAGCACGGGCTTGCCGATCAGGCGCTGCGCACGCGCGCGGCGCTGGCCGAGCGCGAGCGCCGTGCGACCGAAGCCGACGCCGACCAGCGCGTAGAACCAGGCGCGGATCCACTCGCCCTGCTCGGGAACTTCGTGATGGAGCAGCATCCCGAGCACCGCGACCGCCATCGCCGCGACCGAGACGCCGCTGATCACGGGGACGATTCCGTCGAGCACCTGGGTGCGCATCTTCGTGCGGTAGAGCCCGCGCAGGTAGAAGAGAGCGACGACGACGAAGGGAAGCGTGAGCAGCGGCGCGCGCAGTTCGTCGACGTGGAAGACCGAGCCGAACCCGCCGAGAGCGATCAGCACCGCGGCGCACACCATGACGAAGTCGCTCACCGGGCGGACGACCCCCCAGCCCGCGCCCTCCAGCGCCCACTGCAGAGGCCCGTGGAAGGTTCCACGCCTCAGGGCACGAGGGCTCGGCGCGTCGTGGACTATCTCGCTGCGAAGCGAGATGGTGCTCGAAGTGCTTTGTTGTGTGACGCGCGCGCGATCCATTGCTGGCGGTTATCCGTCCTTAGATGACTACTCGGGTCCTGCTCGGCATCCCTTTAGCCGCCTTCTGTCTTATTGCGCCCCACCTGTGCCTCCGGCGCGCCTGGCCACACGACCGGTGATCACCGCGGTCAGCGCAAGAACGCACGCCGCGAGGACCATGTAAAGAACGTCAGCGCCCGTCAGGCCGAGCGTTTTGCCCCCGCTCGCCTGGACGGTGGCCGCCGTACGCTGATACGTCGGCGACCCTGTCTTGGATGCATGTTTGGATCCTGACACCTCGGTCGGGTGACGGCGTTTGGGAGCGCTCCGACGACCGCTCGGAGCGGCCTTTTTCGGTGCGGGAGCGGTGGCCTGCGTGGGCAAGGCGATCGACGAGGAGGCCGCACTGGACCCACTCGAGCCGCTCCCCCCACCGGAGCCGCCTCCGCCGCTGCTTCCTCCGCCGACGAGGGTCGAGCCGATGATCGCCTGGTTGCCCTGGCCGGGCCCGCCGTAGCCGCTCAGCAGCGTGCTCGACGCGAGCGCGCTCGCGGGCAGGCAGAGGAGCGCGACCGACGTCACGGTTGTCGTGATGATGCGATGCCTACCCATTTTCCCTGCCTTGGGTTCCCTTCATCGGCTCGAGCTGAAGCTCGCTTTCCGTGCCACTCGACTGCGTGCGCCACGCCCGGTCGGCACTCAGCAGAGCCCCCCGCCCGAGCCTCGACGATTCAACGAGATGACACATAAATTAGCGGACCCCTCCGAGGGTGTCGAGGCTAATTTCGACTATGCGGCGCATCGAGGCGCTCATGCGAGCTGATCGGCCTTTTCGAGGATCGCGCGGTTCAGCGCCTGCACGCTCACGCGCCGCCCGTGATTGACGATCTGGAGCGCCTGCCTGGTCAGTGGATCGCGCGGGTTGAGCGTGGCCGCTCTCCTCAGAAGCGCCCGTGCCTGGGCGTCGCGTCCCTGCGTGGAGGCGATCGCGCCGCGCTCGAGCGTCGCGTACGCATCGTCGGGCACGCGCGAGAGCGCTTTGGCGAACTCCCCGTCCGCGCGGCCGAGTTCGCCGAGACGCAGGGCGATCGATCCCGAGACGAGATAGGCCTGGTCGCTGAACGGGTCCAGACCCGCGGCCTGGTTCAGACGCGAGTACGCGCCTGAGGCGTCGTGGGGCCACTCGCGCGCCGCGGTCTGCACCTGGAGCTGGCTGAGCCACGGGCCCACCAACGCGATCACGGCGATCACGGCGACGAGCGCGCCCGCGGCCGCCCATGCTGGGCGGGGAAGCGCTCTGAGAGCGCCAGCAGGTCGGCTCCACGGACGGTTGCGCGCGGCTGGATCGCGCCCGGCGCCGGGATCGAGCGCACAGACCAGACCGAGCAGCGCGAAGGCGGGCGCGCCGAGACCGGCGAACTCCCAGAACCAGTCGACGGAGCCGTGAACCACCCAGTAGCCGAAGCCCGCGAGCGCGGCCGCGGCGACGGCTCGCGCGAGCGGGTCGGGACCGCGGACGGCCCGCCATGCGGCCAGCAGGGCGGCGCCGAGGCCGGCGAGCGCGAGCAGCACGCCGACCACGCCCGTCTCGACGAGCGTGCGGATCTCGACACTGTGGGGGTAGCGTGGCGTCTCTTCGCTTTTGCCCTTGCGGAGGTACTGCTGCTGGAAGTTGTCCACGCCGATGCCGCCGATCGGGTGCGCCGCGAATTCGTCGAGCGAGACGCGGTAGAAGTCGTAGCGGCTGCTCCCCAGACCGCTGAGCAGCCGGTCGCCGCCGCCTTCGCCGTAACCGCCCTTGAAGCTGTGCCACGCGTGTTCGACCCGTTTGACCGGGTTGCCCGCGGCGACGAGCCCGCCCACGACGAGCGCGAGCAGCGCGGCAAGCGCAACCGCCGCGGTCACCCTGTGCACATTGCGCGCGGCCGCAGCGGGCAGGGAGCGGCGGGACTCCAGCGCCGTCGCAGCGGCGACGAGCAGCGCGACCGCGAGCGAGGCGAGCAGCGCCGCGGCGACCGCGTGATGGAGCGTCCTCGGGACCACCTCGCCGTTCTGCAGGTGGTTCCCCACCCGGAGCACGGCGGGGGCGGCCGCCGCGATCCCCGCCCCGATCGGGATCAGGACAGCGAAGGTCCGGGTGCGCCCCGGAAGCAGGGCGAAGATCAGGATCAGGAGCAGAGGCGTCGTGAAGAGCGAGCCGCGACTCTGGCTGAGCAGCGCGACCTCGGCGAGCAGCACAGCCCCTCCCGCGAGCAGCCCGCGCAGCGCCCACGGCAGCCGCCGCTCGCGTACGAGCAGCAGCGCGGGCCAGAGGGCCATCAGCCACTGCGCCGCGTTCGCGTTCGCGTAGCCGCTCGGGAACGTGAGCCGGCCGCCCGGAAGCAGCGCCTGAAGGTGGGAGGCGGCGGCGCCGTCCAGGTGCAGCGCAACGTACAGCGCGAGGCCGGTCAGGGAGAGCGTCCAGACGAGCAGCAGCAGGAGCCCCGTGAGTCCTGTCTGCCGCCAGCTCGCGAAGAGCGCGAAGATCAGCAGGTAGAGCAGCGTGCGGTCCGACCCTTCGAGCGCTTCGCCCGGGGCCGCGGCCCAGAGGATCGAGAGGTAGCTGAACGCTGTGTAGGCGGCCAGGCAGCCCACCGAGAGACGGACGGCGCCAGAGGCCGCGCGCAGCGGTCGACGCACCGCGAGCGCGGCGATCGCGAGCAGGGCGAGCACGACGAGGCCGCCGGGCGCCCAGTGCGTGACGGGATAGCCCGCCTGGTCGGTCGCCCAGACGATGCAGAGGGCGAGCGCGGCGAGCGCGGGGACCGTCGCGGGCGCCTCGCGCAGAGGCGCCGTTAGCTTGGCGGTCATCGGGCCAACGATAATCAGGGGTGTGGAGGACTCCGCTGCGCTCATCGAGTTCTACGAGCAGGCCTACTCGCACGCCGGTCCGGAGGCGGACAGGTACGCGCGATGGCGCTCTCTCAGTGCAGTCGGCAAGGCCGATCACGTGGTCGAGTTGTGCAACCGCGCGGGCGTCGCCCCTTCCTCGACGCTCGACGTGGGCTGCGGCGACGGCGCGCTGATCGGGGAGCTCGGCCGCCGCGGGTTCGGCGGGCGACTCGCGGGCATGGAGATCTCCGAGCCCGCCGCCGCGATCGCCCGGCAGGGCCTCCCCGGCACGGAGATCGGCGTCTTCGACGGCGAGCGACTGCCGCTCGCCGAGGGCTCCTACGATCTCGGCGTGCTCTCACACGTGCTCGAGCACGCCCCGCGCCCCGCGGCGCTGCTCGCCGAGGTGGCGCGTGTCTGCGGGATGGTCCTCTTCGAGGTGCCCCTGGAGGCGAACTGGTCGGCCGGGCGCCCGGCCAAGCGCCGCCACGCCGAGGAGATCGGCCACCTGCACCGGCTCAGTCGGGAGGACGCGCGCGGGATCGCCGCTGAAGCGGGGCTGCGCGTGGTCGCGGAGCTTCAGGACCCGCTGCCCCTGCCCGTCCACCGCTTCTTCGCCGAGGACGGGGCTGCGCGGGCGAAGGCCACGGCGAAGTGGGCGCTGCGCACCGGCACGAACCGGCTCGCCGCGGGCACGGCTCGGCGCCTGTTCACGCTCCACTACGCCGCTCTGTGCCGCCCGCCGGCCGCGTGACCGCGGCGAGCAGCAACGAGAGCACGGTTCCCATCAGCTCGTCCGGGACGGCCTCCGGATCGGCGAGCTTCTGGCGCGCGATCCCGTCCGCGAGCGCGTCGATCGCGACGGCGAGGTGCTCGGCGGGGATCGTGAGCTCGAGGTCGAAGTCGCGCACACCGTCCGCGATCAGCTCCGTGAGCACACGGCGCATCTGTGCGAAGCGCGCGGCGACCTCTCCTCGCATGCGGTCGTCGCGCACGCCGTAGGCCCAGAACTCCATGAAGAGCAGCAACGCCTCGGGCTCGCGCTGGATCATCGCCATCCACTGACGCGCCCCGCCGGTGGCACGGTCGGAGATCGAGGCCTGCGCGCGCACCGCGCTCGTGATCTCCTCCGCGTGCTCCTCGATCTCCCTCTCCATCAGCACGAGGAAGAGGTCCTCCTTGCCCGCGAAGTTCGAGTAGAGCGCGCCCGTCGAGAACCCCGCCTCGGAGGCGATCTCCTCGACGGAGGCTCCGCGAAAGCCGCTCCGTGCGAAGGCCACGCGGGCCGCGGCGAGCAGCCGCTCGCGCGTGTTCGCGCGGCTCTGCTCGCGGGTCAGGCGGCTCGGTGCGGAACTCGTCGCCACCGCGCGATCTTACTTGACAGAGCAAACGCTATTCCGATAACGTTCATTATCCCAAGCTCGATCGGAGGACGTCGATGGCCGCTGCGACCGACACCAGCCCGGAGATCGGCTCGCTGCCGACGGATGCGATCTCCTACGAGGACCTGTACGCGCGCTGGGAGCGCGGCAACTGGCGCGCGACCGAGCTCGACTTCACCGAGGACGCGCGCCAGTGGCGCGAGGACTTCACCGAGTTCGAGCGTCAGGCGGCGCTCTGGAACTACTGCCTGTTCTTCTGGGGCGAGGACGCGGTCGCGGACAACCTCTCGCCCTACATCGACGCCGCGCCGCTGGAGGAGCAGAAGTACTTCCTCACGACCCAGCAGGTCGACGAGGCCCGGCACGCGGTGTTCTTCAAGCGCTTCATGCAGGAGGTCTGCGGGATCGGCGACGGCACGATGGCGAGCGGCCTGCAGGCGATCCGCCCTCAGCTCAGCCCCGGCTTCCGCAAGATCTTCGACCGCCTCGACACGATGGCCGACGAGCTGCGCAAGGACCGCTCGCCGGCGAAGCTCGCCGCGGCGGTGACGCTGTACCACGTGGTCATCGAGGCCTCGCTCGCACAGCCCGGCCAGCACTTCATCTGCAGCTACCTCGAACGCCGCGACCAGCTCCCCGCCTTCCGCGAGGGGATGCAGAACATCGCGGCCGACGAGCAGCGCCACATCGGCTTCGGCGTCAAGCTGCTCTCGGACCTCAACCGCGAAGATCCCGTCGGGGTGCCCAAGGCGGTCGCCGGGCTCCTGCGCGAAGTCACGCGCTACACCGCCCAGGTGCTGATGCCGCCGGGCTGGGACGAGCGCTACATCACGACCTTCGGGGCGACTTACGACGAGGTGGGCGTGGAGGGCGTCACCTCGATGACGACCAAGCTGCGCTCGGCGGGCCTGCCCGTCGAGACGCTCCCAGGCCCGCCGCTGCTGCCCCCGGGGCTCACGCCGCTCGAGCTCTCCCAGCGCGGCCGCGCCCTCGCCAAGGCAGGGGTGCTCGGCGTCCGCGAGGGCCCCACGAGCCGCGACGCGGCGACGGTGGAGCTGCTCTTCGACACGGTGCGCCGTCAGGTCGACCCGAAGCACGGGCTGCGCCGGCCGGTGACCTTCCAGTGGGAGTTCACCGACCCCGACGTGCCCACCTGGCACCTGCTCGTGAACAACGGCTCCTCGCGCGTCGAACAGGGCGAGGCGCCGAGCCCCGACCTGCGCCTCGCGATCTCCTGGCAGGACTTCGCGGACATCGTCGGCGAGCGCCTGAGCCCGCTTCGCGCGATGGCCACCGGAAAGCTGCGCGCGCGCGGCAACCCGCTCGCACTGCGCAAGCTCGCGCGGGTCTTCCCGCAGGGCTGACCTCAGCCGGGCGAGAACTCGCGCAGGGCGGCTGCGTCCTGCGTGGGTGCGGGGGCGGACCGGACGGGATCGGCGGGACTCCTCCGGGCGAGCGAGGATGCGTGGGCGCGCTCGCCACTCGGCTGCGGCTCAGCTTCACCGGCGGGCTGCTCGATCGAGAACTCCCTCGGTGCGGGGGCGGGTTGTGAGGGGGCGGCCGCTAGGCGCACGGACGGCCGGGCGGCGCCCGGACCCGGGATTGCGAGCGTGTCGGCGGTCCTGGCCTCAGCGCGCACGTGGAGAGGAGCCCGAACGCCCACGCCCGGTGAGCGGGCGGCCCCACCCGATACGCCGTGCTCGATCGCCACGCAGCCCGCACCCAGACCGACGGCGAGGACGCAGCCCACGGCGAGCTTCGCCGCGAGCGGGCCACCGAGCGCCCAGCCGCCGGCGCCCGCGCCGCCGGTCGCGGCCGAGGCGCCGAGTGAGGGGATCGGTGCGGCGGCCGGACCGGCGGCGGCGTGCGCGGGAAGGCCCGCGAGCGCGGCGAGGCCGCGCACGGCCGCGCCGGGGAGCGTGAGCACGGGCGGCAGCAGGGCCGCTGCGCCTCGCAGGGCCACGACGTAGCTGCGGCAGCCAGGGCAGTCGCGGCGATGAGCTACCGCGAGCTGGTAGCGCTCGCCGTCCGGGTCGAGCAGGCCGAGGGCGAACGCGCGCATCAGCGATGCGTGCTCGGCGCAGAAGGAGCCCGAGCGGATCGACTCGGCGATCTCGGCGACCTTCGCGGAGACCCCGGCGCGTCCCTTGCTCCCCTCCATCAGCTTGCGCATGCGCGTCTCGCTCAGGCCCATCAAACGGGCGGCCTCGCCTCGGGAGTAGCCGTGCAGGTAGCAGAGCGCGGCTGCCTCGCGCTCACGAAGGTCCATGCGCTCGCGCATTCCCACGAGCAGGCCCCGCAGCTCTTCGCGCGCGTCGAGGTCGGCGTCGAGATCGGGCCCGGCGTGAGAGATCTCGGGGAGCGGCTCCTCGCGGCGACGTGGAGCGCGCAGCTCCTCGATCGCCCGGCGATATGTGACGAGCGCGAGCCAGGCGCGCGGATTGGCCACCTGCTCGCCGGCGAGCGCGGCCCCGTACAGGCCCTGCCAGGCACTGGCGTAGCAGCCTTCGAGCTCGGCGCGATCGAGCGTCGCGCCGCCCGCGCGCAGCCTCGCGGTGACGATCGAGAGCACCGACGTGCGCAGCGCATCGAAGTCACGCGAGAGCAGCCGTTCGGCCCGGTAGCGGCGCAGCGTGGCGGGGCTCATGGCGCGCAGCGTCGCAGCGCCCGCGCGCGCGGGCCAGCCGTCCCGGGTGCGTGATCCTCGAAAGCCGTGATTTGCAGGGGTTGCGCCCGATGCAGTCCGAGCACGTTGTCTCCGACTGGCGCCTCTCCGGCGCGCGCTCAGGCTGTGAGCGCGCCCGCGTAGGCCGCGATCTGGGCGAGAGTCACGGCGCGCATGTCCTCGCCGTCGCGCTCGCGCCGGTCCCACTCGACGACGCGCTCGAGTGCCTCCTCCAGGGTCCAAGCCCGCGTCCAGTCGAGCTCGGCCTCGGCAGCGGTCGAGTCGAGCGCGAGGTAGCCGGCCTCGGGCGGGTTCGATCGCTCGTCGGCCTGCCAGAGCAGCCCGCCCTGCCAGAGCTCAGCGAGCCGCTCGAGGATCCAGCCGACGGAGCGGGCCTCCTCGGGCGGAGGACCGAAGTTCCAGGCGCGTGCCGCGCTGTCCCCCTGCCAGAGCGACTGCAACAGGAGCAGGTAGCCGGCGAGCGGTCCGAGGACGTGCTGCCAGGCCCGCACCGCGGCGGGGTTGCGCACCAGCAGCGGCCGGCCGCTCACGATCGCGCGCCGCGCATCGGGGAGCAGCCTGTCCTCGCCGCGGTCCCCCCCGCCGATCACGTTGCCCGCTCTCGCCGTGGCCACGTTCGGGGTTCCCTCCGAGCCGAAGTAGGAGCGCCGGTAGGCGGAGGCGATGAGCTCCGCGGCGGCCTTCGAGCTCGAATAGGGATCGCTCCCGCCGAGCGGGTCCTTCTCGACGAAGGCACGGTTGCCGTGAGGCGGGTTCTCGTAGCACTTGTCCGAGGTGACGAGCAGCACGCCGCGGACGGCCCCCGCGCGGGCACGCACCGCCTCGAGCAGGTTGAGGGTGCCGATCACGTTGACCTCGTAGGTCGCGACCGGGTCGCGCAGCGAGCGCTGCAGGAAGGGCTGCCCGGCGAGGTGCACGACGAGCTCGGCGCGCGAGCGGTCGAGCGCCGCGCCGATCGCGGCGGCGTCGCGAACGTCGCCGAGGTGAGCCTCGACCCCCTCGCCCACACGGGCGCGCTCGTAGAGCTCGGAGCCGTGGGGGGAGCGCGCGAGGCCGGAGACCTCAGCGCCGAGCGACTGCAGCCAGAGTGAGAGCCAAGCGCCCTTGAAGCCCGTGTGGCCGGTGAGGAGCACGCGCCGCCCGGCCCAGAAGTCGCTTTCGATCGCCACGGGGCGAGATATCTTCACGCAATTCCCGCACACGCCGATCCAACGCCCGCGCCCCGGAGCGTGCCGACCCCGCCCGAGCGCGTGGAGGTCCTCGGGGTGCCGCTCGCGGTGAGCGACTACGAGCAGGTGCTCGATTGGATGGAGGCGATGATCGCGGCGGGGAGCCGGGGCTATGTCACGGCGGCCGCTGTGAACCTCGTGATGAGCGCGCGCGAGGACCCCGCGACGGCGGCGGCGGTTGCGGGTGCGACGCTCGCCACGCCGGACGGAATGCCGCTTGTCTGGGCGCTGCGCGCGCTCGGAAACCCCGCAGCGACACGCATCTACGGACCCGACCTGATGGCCGCGTTCTGCGATCGCGCGGCGCGCGGTGGGATCCCCATCTACCTGTACGGGGGCCGAGACGCGGGGGCGCTCGCGCTGTTGCAGGCACGGCTGCGTGAGCGCTTCCCGGGCCTGAACATCGCGGGCGCCCACTCGCCCCCGTTCCGGCCCCTCAGCGAGCAGGAGAAGGCGGACGACGCCGCGCGGATCGACGCGTCGGGCGCGGCGGTGGTCTGGGTGGGGACGGGCCAGCCCAAGCAGGAGAAGTGGATGCACGAGATGCGTCCGAGGCTCGCCGCGCCGTTGCTCGTCGGCGTGGGTGCGGCCTTCGACTTCCATGCGGGGCTCGTCTCGCAGGCGCCGCGATGGATGCAGCGCTCCGGCCTCGAGTGGGCCTACCGGCTCTCGCGTGAGCCGCGGCGCCTGTGGCGACGCTACGCGCGGTACAACCCGCTGTTCCTGGCGGGGTTCGCGGCGCAGTACGCGCGGCACCTCCGCGGGCGGCTGCCCAGGTGAGCGGACCACCCGCGCCGCTAACCTCAAAGCTCGGATGAGCGCCCCGCAGAGCAACGCCGACGTCGCCGTCGTCGGCCTCGGACGCGTCGGTCTGCCGCTGGCCCTGTCCTTCGCGGACCGCGGCCTGCGCGTGATCGGCGTCGACAACGACTCGCGCCGCCTGGAGTCGGTGAGCGAAGGGCGCATGCCCTTCGAGGAGACGGGCGCACAGGACGTGCTCGACCGAGTGCAGGCCGCACGCACGCTCTCGCTCACCCACTCCGTCGCCGCGGCGGCGCAGGCGCGCCAGATCGTGATCACGCTCGGGACGCCCTCCTTCTCGCACATCGAGATCGACATGCGCGACATCCGCTCGGCGCTGGACGACCTGCTGGGCGTGCTGGAGCCCGGGCACTCGCTGATCCTCCGATCGACCATCGCTCCGGGCACAACCGAGTTCGTGGCGGGCTACCTCGCGAAGCACCGTGGCTTCCAGATCGGCGAGGAGGTGTTCGTCGCGCATGCCCCGGAGCGCATCGCGGCGGGACGCTTCTTCGCGGAGATCGACAGCCTCCCCTGCATCATCGGCGGCGTCGGAGAGCGCTCGGGGGAGGTCGCGGCCGAGCTCTTCGGGACGTTCTCCGCGCCGATCGTGCAGACCACGCCGGTTCAGGCAGAGCTCGCGAAGATCTGGGCGAACATACTGCGCTACACGAACTTCGCGCTCCCGAACCTCCTGATGATGGACTGCGAGCGCTACGCGGCGAACGTCTTCGAGGTGATCGACCTGATCAACCGCGACTACCCGCGCGGAGGGATCGCGCAGCCGGGCTTCACCGCGGGGACCTGCCTGCGCAAGGACTTCACGTTCTCCGAGGAGCGCTCGAACGCGCCCGGGATGCTGCTCGCGGTCTCGCGCGTCAACGAGTCGGTCCCGCTGTTCCTGCTCGAAGGAGCCAAGCGCCGCCTGGGCTCGCTCGCCGATCGGCGCGTGGCGGTCCTCGGCCTGGCCTTCAAGGCCGACACCGACGACGAGCGCGACTCGCTCGCGCACAAGCTGATCCGGCTTCTCGAGCGCGAGCTCGCCGATGTGCTCGTCCACGACCCCCACGTCGGCACGCCGAGCGTTCCCACCGTCTCCCTCGAGGAGGCGCTCGAGGGTGCGGAGGTCGTGATCGTGGCGGCCAACCACGCGCCCTTCCGCGAGCCCGCCACGCTTGCGGCGATCGCGGAGCGCGCGGCGGCGGACTGCCTCGTGGTCGATCCGTGGGACTGCTGGGGAGCCGCTCAGGTCTTCGGCTACGCCTCCGAGCTCGCTGAGCTCACACCCACCCAACCGCCGAGGGCGCGCCGGTGAGCCGCGTGCTCGTCACGGGCGGCGCCGGGACGATCGGCGCCGCGGTCGTCCGGCGCCTGCTCGCGGACCCCGCCTACGAGGTGCGCGTCTCCGACCAGCGGCTCGCGCCGCAGTGGATGCGCGAGGGATGCGAGGTGCACACGGGGGATCTGCGCGTGCTCGAGGAGGCGAGAACGGCGATGGAGGGCTGCCCCCAGGTCATCCACCTCGCCGCGATCGTGGGCGGGATCGCGAACTTCCACAAGCTCCCCTACACGCTCACCGAGGTGAACAACGGGCTCTACAACGCGGTCTTCCGCGCGGCGCTCGACGGAGGGGTGGAGCGCTTCGTCTACGTCTCCTCCTCGATGGTCTTCGAGCGTGCGGAGGAGTACCCCACGACCGAGTCCTACCTGCCGCGCTGCCCGGTCCCCGAGTCAGCCTACGGCTTCTCCAAGCTCACAGGCGAGGTCTACTGCCGCGCGGCACACGACGAGCACGGCCTGCCCTTCACTATCTGCCGACCGTTCAACGCCTACGGGCCGGGCGAGGTGCCCGATGCCGAACCCGGGATCGCGCACGCGGTCCCGGACCTGATCGAGAAGGTGCTCTCCGGCCAGCGCCCCCTGCAGATCTTCGGCTCGGGAGAGCAGACGCGGACGCTCACCCACGTCGAGGACATCGCCGACGGGATCGTCACCGCGATGTCCTCCCCGAAGGGACTCAACGAGGACTTCAATATCTCCGCCTCGCGTGAGATGACCGTGGCGGAGATCGCGGCGGTGATCTGGGAGGCCTGCGGCGAGGACCCGGCGGACTTCGAGCTGGAGCACCTGCCGACGTTCGCGGTCGACGTGCAGCGGCGCTGGCCCTCGGTCGAGAAGGCACGTGATCTGCTCGGCTGGGAGTCGAAGATCTCCGTCGAGGAGGGCATCGCGGCGACGGTCTCATGGCTGCGCGAGCTGCGCGCAGCACGTGGCGCGGCCGGCAGGGACAAGCCCCGCCGGCGGCGCGGCCGGGTCGGCGGCGGTCGATAAGGTTCGCGCCGATGCCCCCCCGCAAAGCGCTGATAACCGGTGTGACCGGCCAGGACGGCTCGTATCTCGCCGAGCTGCTGCTCGAGAAGGGCTACGAGGTACACGGCATGGTGCGCCGCGCCTCGACGGAGAAGTTCGAGCGGATCGAGCACCTGCGCGACCGGATGACCCTGCACCAGGGCGACCTGCTCGACCAGCGCTCGCTGGTCGACACGCTCCGTGCCTCCGAGCCCGCGGAGATCTACAACCTCGCGGCGATGTCCTTCGTCGCCGTGTCCTGGGTGCAGCCCACGCTGACGGCGGAGTTCACCGGCGTGGGGGTCACGAGGATGCTCGAGGCGATGCGCGAAGTCTGTCCCGACTCGCGCTTCTACCAGGCCTCCTCGAGCGAGATGTTCGGCAAGGTGCTCGAGGTTCCGCAGACCGAGAAGACGCCCTTCTACCCCCGCTCCCCCTACGGCGTGGCGAAGGCCTACGGCCACTTCATCACCGTGAACTACCGCGAGTCCTACGACCTGCACGCGACCTCGGGGATCCTGTTCAACCACGAGTGCGTGGCTGAGACGACGCCGCTGATCGTCCGGGAGCTGGGCCATCTCGCGATCAAGACTCCCGCCGATCTCGTGCCTGTCCGTCGCAAGGGCCCGAGCACGCAGACCTTCGAGCCTCACAACCTGATCGAAGTGTGGGACGGCGAGCAATGGACCTACGTCCGCGCGATCACGGCGACGCGTCGCCGCGCAACCGACCCCGACCACCAGATGCTCAGCATCGAGGCGAGGGGCGGGATCGTGGAGGCGACCTCCCATCACACGATGCTCGACGGAGACCACGAGCCGCTGCGAGCCGATGCCCTCGAGGCCGGGGACGACGTCGCGCTGGCCGAGCTGATGCCCGCTTCACCCGGATGGACAGCGATCAGCCCGGAGCTCGCTGAGCTGCTCGGCCTGCTCGCGGCCGACGGATACGTCTCCCGAGATGGCAGGCACGTGCGTCTGACGAACAACGATCCTTTCGTTCGCGGTCGTGCCTGGGAGCTGTGGTCGCGTTGCTTCATGGGTTACGGCCGCGAGTGGACCGGAACGTCCGGCTTCGACTCGGACGCCACGGTCACCGCGCTGAACTTCTCCGGCGCCGCCGCGGTCGGACCCTGGCTCAGAGAGCAGCTCTACACGGCAACCGCGTTCAAGCAGGTGCCACCGCTCGTGTTGAACGCGAGCGAGGAGGTGCAGCGCGCCTTTCTCGATGGCTACTACGCGGGCGACGGTCTCGAGCGCGGCAACGGCGAGTCCGTCAAGACGAACAGCGCTGTCCTCGCCCAGGGGCTGTGCCTGCTCTACGCGAATCAGGGGCAGCCCGCGTCTGTGTACGTGGAGCGCCGGGGCGCTGCGCGGTACTTCCAACTCAATCTGCGTTCTGCGGCGCGAGTGGGGGCGCAAGGCCAGCACCTCTCGCGCAGGCCGAGCGAGGTGCGATGCGTCAAGCGGGTCGAGCTGCCCGAGAGCGAATGGGTCTTCGACCTCGAGACCGAGAGCGGGGTTTTCTGCGCAGGAGTGGGACGCACCGTCGTGCACAACTCGCCCCGCCGCGGCCTGGAGTTCGTGACACGAAAGATCACCTGGCACGCGGCGGCGATCAAGCACGGTCTGGTGAAGGAGCTGAGGCTCGGGAACCTCGATGCGGAACGCGATTGGGGCTACGCGAAGGACTACGTGGACGCGATGTGGCGGATGCTCCAGCGCGACGATCCGCAGGACTACGTGATCGCGACGGGCGAGGCCCACTCGGTGCGCGAGTGCTGCGAGGTCGCCTTCGACGAGGCGGGTCTGGGCGACTTCGAGCAGTACGTGACGATCGACCCGGCGTTCGTGCGACCCGCGGAGGTCGACCACCTGATCGGCGACCCGGGCAAGGCCGAGCGCGACCTCGGATGGAAGCCCGAGACGACCTTCGAGGAGCTGATCAGGCTGATGACGCGCGCCGACATGGAGCTGCTGGGGAGCTGAGGAGCGCTTGAGCGTCCCGCTGTTCGACAGCTCCACGCCGCTCGCCTTCCTGCACGACGAGCTGCGCGACGCGGTCACCCGCGTACTCGACTCCGAGCGCTACATCCTCGGCCCCGAGGTAGAGGCCTTCGAGTCGGAGTTCGCCTCTTACTGCGGCGCCCCCGAGGCGGTTGGCGTGGCCAACGGCACCGAGGCGATCACGATCGCCCTGCGCGCAATGGGCGTCGGCCCGGGCGATGAGGTCGTGGTCCCGTCCTTCACCTTCTACGCCTCAGCCGAGGCGATCCCCGCGACCGGCGCGACACCCGTCTTCTGCGACGTGGACCCGGACACCTACTGCGTGACCGCGGAGACCGTGAAGGCGGCGCTCACCCCGAAGACGAAGGCGGTGATCGCGGTCCACCTCTTCGGGAACGTCGCGCCGATCGCCGAGATCGAGGCGCTCGGGGTGCCCGTGCTGGAGGACGCCGCCCAGGCCGCCGGATCGACCTCGCAAGCGGGGCGTCCGGGCGCGCTCGGGACGGCGGCGACGTTCTCCTTCTTCCCCTCCAAGAACCTCGGCGGGTTCGGCGACGGCGGCATGATCACGACCCGTGACCCCGAGGTCGCGGAGCGCGTGCGCGTGCTGCGCTTCCACGGTTCGAAGGACAAGGTGACCTACGAGCAGGTGGGCTACAACTCCCGCCTCGACGAGATCCAGGCGGCGATCCTGCGCGTCCAGCTCCCCCACCTCGACCGGCTCGCCGATGGCCGCCGCGCGGCCGGGGCGCACTACGAGGCGGCAGGGCTCGGAGAGATCGTGAAACTGCCGACGCCCGTCGCGGGCGCAGACCCCGCCTGGCACCTCTACGTCATCGCCTCGGAGCAGATCGCCGAGGTCGAAGCCGCGCTCGCGGCCGCGGGAGTGGGGCACAAGCCCTACTACCGAACCCCCGTGCACCGCCAGGAGGCGATGAGGCAGTGGGCGTCCGGGACCCCCGAGCTTCCGGGCACCGAGCAGGCCGCGAGGACCCACCTCGCGATCCCGATGAGCCCCGTGCTCACGCGGGAGATGGTCGAGCAGGTGGTCGCAGCCGCGAAGGGAGCCGTGTAGCTCCCACGATGCGCGCCTCGACCCTGGCCGTCCTGCTCGCTTGCGTGCTCGCAGGGTGCGGCGGGGGCAAGAGCGCCGCGACCTCCTCGAGCGGCACGACTCACCCCACCACGGCGAGCAGCACGACCAGCGCGGGGGGACCGGTCACACACGCATCTGCGCTCGCGTTCGCGCACGAGGTGAACCTGCGCCCGGGGGACATCCCCGGCACGGTCGAGGCCAAGAGCGAAGGCGAAGGGCCCGCGCCAAAAGCCCGCGCGCGGCGGTTCGCCACCTGCGCGGGCGCCGCGCACCCCGGCGACAGGGTGCTCGAAGAGCGCTCGGCCACCCTGCGGATCGGCAGCGGTGCGGCCACGGGCGAGATCAAATCCTCGGTGGAAGTGATGCCCAGCGCGCGCCTCGCGCATCAGACGTTCTTCGCCACCAAGTCCGCTCGCGGACGCGCCTGCCTCTCCGGGCTGCTTCCCGAGGTGCTGGGCCAGACGCCGGGCGGCGCGCGCTACTCGCACGTGCGGATCGCCGCGATCGCCCCTCCGCTCGGGAGCGACAGCTTCGGCTATCGGATCCGTGCGACGGTCACCTCGAAGCGCCCCGCAGGGCTGCCCGCGAGCGTGACCATCTACTTTGACGCTCTCGAGCTGCTCGACGGCCCCGCTGAAATCGGCGTGACGGATTTCAGCGTGGGACGTCCGCCGCTCCACAGCCTCGAGGCACGCGCGATCGGGATCGTGGCCGAACGGGCGAAGAGCCACCGCCTCTGACGGTGCGCGGGACGAGCGCCGCCGCCCACGAGCACCCGGCGCGCTAGCGCCAGCGCTCCAGCAGATCCTCCGCTCCGACCTGCCGCACGACCCGCGCGGGGACGCCCATCACCACCGCCCGTGCGGGCACGTCCCTGGTGACGAGGGCGCCCGCGGCGACGAAGGCCTCCTCGCCGATCTCGACCCCCGGCGTGAGCACGGCGCCCGCGCCGACACGGCAGGCGCGGCGGAACGCCGCTCCCTCGGGCGGCGAGCCCTTTTCGTGGCGGGCCATCGTGTTGTCGTTGCTCGTGGTCGCGCCCGGGCCGATGAAGACGTCGTCCTCGACCGTGCTGCCGGCGGCGATGTAGACGTTCGTCTGGATGCGCACGCGCGCGCCGACAGGAACGTCGTTGTCGACCGCACTGCCGCGCCCGATGACCGAGCCTGTGCCGATCGTCGCGCGCTCGCGCACGAAGGCCTGCTCGCCGACGATCGCGCCCGACGCGATCTTCGCGCCCGCGAAGACGACGGCGCCGGCGCCAATCGTCACGCCGGGCTCGAGCTCGAGCTTGCCGAAGCCGAGGCCCGCCGCGGCGGAGTGCGCCGCCAGGCGCGGTGCGCGGCCGAGCACAGCGTGATCGCCGATCACGCATTCCGCGCCGATCACGGTGCGGTCGTGGACGACCACGTAGGCCCCGAAGCGCACGCCCTCGCCGACGCTCACACCCTCGCCGAGCAGCGGCTGCCCGCCGGGGACCGAGACCGAGCCGAACTCGAGCTCGCTCACAGCCGCACGACGTTCGCAGCGCTCTCGCCGCGCGTCACGCCGCGCAGGTCGACGACGAGTCGCGCGCGGCGTGCGATCTGCTCGTGATCGACCTCGGGGTGCGCGGTCACGATCAATGCGAGGTCGGCCCCCGCTATCGCCTCCTCGAGGGGCGTGCTCTTCAGGCCGAGATCAGCGAGCTCGGGCACGTGAGGGTCGTGGTAGGCGACCTCGCCACCGAGCTCGCGCAGCAGCGAGATGATCTTCAGGGCGGGCGATTCGCGCACGTCGCCGACGCCTGGCTTGTAGCTCACGCCCACGATCGCGATGCGTGCGCCTTTGACCGCCATCCCGCGCTCGTTGAGCGCGCGCTGCGCCTTGGCGACGCAGTGGTAGGGCATCTGCTGGTTGATCTTCCCCGCGAGCTCGACGAACTCGGTGGTCATGTCGAACTCCCGCGCGCGCCAGCTCAGGTAGAACGGATCGACGGGCATGCAGTGGCCCCCCATCCCCGGCCCCGGCTCGAAGCGCATGAACCCGTAGGGCTTGGTCGCCGCGGCCTCGACGACCTCCCAGACGTCGATGCCCATGCGGTCGGTGAGCATCGCGAGCTCGTTGACGAGCGCGATGTTGACCGAGCGAAAGACGTTCTCGAGCAGCTTCGTGAGCTCAGCCGCCTCGGGGCCGGAGACACGGACGATCTCATCGCAGACGATCCCGTAGAGCTCCGCGGCCAGCTCCGCGCAGCGCTCGGTGAGCCCACCCACGACCTTCGGCACGTTGCGGATCGTGTAGTCCGTCCGCCCGGGATCGACGCGCTCGGGCGAGTAGGCGAGGTGGAAGTCGCGGCCCGCGGAGAGGCCCGACTCCTCGAGCAGAGGGAGCAGGCGCTCGCGCGTGGTGCCCGGGTAGGTGGTCGACTCGAGCACGACGAGCTGGCCCGCGACGAGCACCCCGGCGAGCGAGCGAGCGCTCTCGACGAGCGGGCCGAGGTCAGGCTCGCGGTTGCGACTGAGCGGGGTGGGGACGCAGATCAGGACCGCCTCGGCCTCCGCGAGCGCGGCGTAGCGGGTGCTCACCCGCAGGCGCTCGCGCACCTCCGCGAGGTCGCCCTCGGAGACGTCCTCCACGTAGGAGCGACCGGCCTCGAGCGACTCGATCTTGCGCCCGTCGACGTCGACGCCGATCACCTCGCAGCCCTCGCGTGCGAAGGACACGGCGAGCGGCAGGCCGACGTAGCCCAGGCCGATGACACCGATAGTGCGCAACCGCGCCAGTGTAGGGGCTCGCCGGGACGCTCAGCGGCTCTGCGCGGCCGCTTCGAGCGAGCGCAGGTCGGCGCGCACCATTCGCTCGACCAGCTGCTCGAAGCCCAGCTCGGCTCGCCACCCGAGCCGCTCGCGCGCGAGCGTGGGATCGCCCACGCTCGGTGTGCGCTCGGGCTCGCGCACGAGTCCCTGCTCCACGCGGACGTGGCGTTCGGCCTCCAGGTCGACGCAGGCGAAGGCGACGCGCGCGAGCTCGGCGACGGTGTGCCCCACTCCGCTGGCGAGCACGTAATCCCCGGGCTGCTCCTGCTGGAGCATCAGCCACGCCCCGCGCATCACGTCGCCCGCGAAGGACCAGTCGCGGACCGCATCGAGCGAGCCGAGCGTGACCTCGCTCTCCAGGCCGAGTGCGATCGCCGCGGCCGCGCGGCTGATTCGCCGCGTGACGAAGTGCTCGGGACGGCGCTCGGACTCGTGGTTGTAGACGATCCCCGAGCTCGCGTGCAGCCCGTCGTGGCGGCGCATCGCACCCACGAGCTGGTGCGCGGCGAGCTTGGCGATCGCGTAGGGGTTCGCGGGTCGGCAGGGCGTGCTCTCGCTCTGCGGGCTCTCCGGTGCCTCGCCGTAGATCGCGCCGGAGGCGGCGATGAAGACCCTCGCGGGGAGCGCGGCCGCGCGCACGGTCGTGAGCAGGGTCGCGCTGGAGCCCGCGATCGCGCGCATCGTCCGCTCGGGGTCCTCCCAGGAGGCGGGCACGAAGGAGGGCGCGGCGAGGTGGTAGATCTCATCCGGGCGAAGCTCCTCGACCGCGGCGCTCAGCGAGCCCGGGTCGAGCAGGTCGCCGCCGCGCAGGGCGATCCGCTCGCGCAGGTGCTCGCTCGCGCCGAGCGACACGGTGTCATGCGCCCAGCCCGTGACCTCGTAGCCCCGATCGAGCAGCAGCTCGGCGAGGAAGGACCCGTCCTGGCCGCTGATGCCCGTGATGAGCGCGGTTTTTGAGCCGGACACGCGCCCAGCTTACGAGGGATAGCCCGCGTGGCGAGCGCTCTGCTGGCTACGCGCTCGTCGCGGCGGCGTAGATCCCGCGCAGTCCCTCGGCGACCGCCTCGGGCGAGCAGAGCGCTGCCACACGGGCGCGGCCGCGTTCACCCGCCGCACGGTCCCCCGCGAGCCTGCCGATCGCCTCCGCGAGGCCGCTCGCCTCGCCCGGAGCGACGAGCGACTCGTCCTCGAGCAGCTCGGGGAGCGCGCCCACGCGGCTCGCCGCCACGGGCAGGCCGGCCGCCATCGCCTCCGCCGCTGCGATCCCGAAGGTCTCCGCCGAGCGCGAGGGCACGAGTGCGATCGAGGCGCCCGCGCGGAGCGTCTCGAGCTCGGCGGGGCTCACCGAGCCGAGAAAGCGCACCCGCGAACGTGCGTCGCCACCGGAGCCGGCGGCGAGACGTTCGAGGCGGGCACGCTCCGGCCCCTCGCCTGCGATCCAGAGCGGCACGCGGGCGAGCGCGCAGGCCTCGATCGCGACGTCCACCCCCTTCTCTGCCGCGAGCCGCGAGGCGACGAGCGCGTATCCGCTCTCGGGACCCTCGCCCTCGGCAGGTCCGCCCGCGAGGGCGGGGAGCGCGACGGGCGGGGGAAGCACCCGCAGCTCTCCCGCGAGCGGGGCGCCGAGCGCGGCGAGCCGCTCGGCCGCGAAGCGCGAGGGCACGACGAGCACATCGGCGAGCTCGCTCGTGCGCCGCTGCCAGAGCGCGAGCGAGGCGCCGTATGCGAGCGCCTCCGCGCGGCTGCCGCGGCAGTTGCGGAGCACGCCCGGAAGCGTGTTGCGCCCGTGGCAGCGCGTGCACTCCTCGCCCTCGGTGAAGCACACGCCGACCGCGCAGACCAGGCGGTAGTTGTGCAGGTGCAGCACGACCTTCGCGCCCTCCTCGCGCGCCGCGGCGAGCGCGCGCCAGCCGAAGGCCGGAAGCAGGTTGTGCGCGTGCAGCACGCTCGCACGAGCCTCCCTCACAGCGGCTCTCACCTGATCCTCGCCGAGCCCGCCGCGGATCAGACCCCGCGCCGCCCGTGCCGGACCGAGCTGCGCGGAGTCGCACGCGAGCAGCTCCGCGCGCTCGCCGAGCCGGTCACGCACGAGCTCGAGGAGGTCCTCGACGACCCGCTCCTCGCCACCCCTCGTGCGGTAGCGGTTGTGCAGGAAGAGGACCATCCCGGCGTCAAACCTAGACTCTCTTGCCAGTCATGGAGCCGCCGGCCTCGATCTTGATCCCGACGCGCGACCGCCTCGACTATCTCGCCGTCACGCTCGCCTCGGTTCAGCCGCAGGCCCAAGCGCAGGGCGCCGAGGTGCTCGTCGTCGAGGACGGGCCGCCGAGCGAGGGCGTCCGCCTGCTCGCGGAGCGTCACGGCGCCCGCCACATCGCAAGCGGCCCTCCTGGCGGTCTCAACGCGGCCCGCAACCGCGGCGTTCGCGAGACGACGGGTCCGCTCCTGATCTTCCTCGACGACGATGTTCGCGTGTGTGCGGGGTGGCTCGAGGCGATGCTGCGCGCGGCTGAGGCCCATCCCGAGCGGGAGGTATTCGCGGGCCGGATCCTCGCCCGCCTCGAAGGATGTGCGCCGCGCGGCTGCGGCCGTGAGCTGCCGCCGATCACGACGCTCGATCTCGGCGGCTCCGATCGCGTCACACCCCTCGCCTGGGGCTCGAACATGGCGATCCGCCGCAGCGCGCTGGAGCGCGTGGGCCCCTTCGACGAGCGGATCGGCGGAGGAGGAGATGAGGAGGAGTGGGAGGAACGCGCCGCGCGTACGGCGGGTGCGGTCCGGCCCTCCGCGCTCTACGTCGCCGCGGCGGCGGTCGAGCACCGGCGCGCGGGCCGGGATGCGGAGCTCCGAGCGCTCTGTCGCGCGGCCTACGTGCGTGGTCGCGGCGCGCGGCGCTTCGACGCGTGGCGCGGGCTCGCGCCGAGCACCGCCCGCGAGCTGCGCACGCTCGCGGGCTGCATCGCGCACGTCGTGCGGCGCCGCTGCCCCGCGGGGATGGCGATGGCCGCGCACAGCGCCGGCCGCCTGCGCGAGGCGCTGAGCGAGGGTGACACGGGCGGTGCGGCGCCCGCGAGGGCGGGGGCGATCCCTGAGCCGGACACGCCGGATTTCCTCTCCGGGGCGAGCGGCACGGTCGGCGGCCTCGACGCGCTGCGGCGCCGCGCAGGCGACGCGCTCGCCGCGACGGGGGAGCTGCTGAGCGGCCGCGGGCTGCGGCTCGCTCTCGCCGCGCGCCACGAGCCGCCGCTGCAACGGGTGCTCGTGCTCGGGGTGATGCGCCCCGAGCGCGCGGAGCTCGCACGGGCGATCCGGGCGGAGCTTTTGAGCTCGCGCCACGACGTGCGGCTCGCGACGAGCGAGCCCGGTGATCTCGGCAAGTTCGAGAACCTCAACCGGCTGCTCGCCGCGAACCCACCCGCGGGCGCGGACTGGCTGCTGGTGGTCGACGACGACGTCGAGCTGCCGCGTGGCTTCCTCGACCGCTTCCTGTTCCTGTGCACCCGCTTCTCGTTGACCCTCGCCCAGCCCGCCCACCGGCTCGACTCGCACGCCGCCTGGGATGTGACGAGGCGCCGGCCCGGCAGCGTGGTGCGAGAGACGAGCTTCGTCGAGATCGGCCCGGTGACCGCCTTCGCGAAGGCGAGCTTCGACGCGCTGCTCCCGTTCCCCGCGCTGCGGATGGGCTGGGGTCTTGACCTCCACTGGGCCGCGCTCGCCCGGCAGCAGGGCTGGCGCTGTGGCGTTACCGACGCGGTGGCGATCCACCATCGCCTCGCCCCCGCGGGAGCGGCCTACCCCCGCGAGCAGGCGATCGCCGAGGCAAGCGCGTTCCTCGCCGAGCGCCCCTACGTCGCCGCCGCCGAGGCGCAGCGGACCCTCGTCACCCACCCGCGCTGGTGAGCTCCGCGCGCGCACCCCGCGTCGCGGTCGTGGCGGAGTTCTACCCCAGCCGCCGCGACCCCGTGTGGGGCATCTGGACCCACCGCCAGGCGCTCGCGGCGAAGGCGGCCGGGGCGGAGGTCTCGGTGATCGTGCTGCACCGGCTCGTCCCGCCACGGACCGCGCTCGCGGAAGGGCCGGGGGCCGTGGCGAGCTCGCTCTCCGCCTTGCTCTCCGAGCCGCGCAGGCAGAGCCTCGAGGGGATCGAGGTTCGCTACCTCCCGTACGTCTCACCCCCGCGTGAGCGGGGCTATCACTCCTGGGGCGCGTGGGCGGCCCCCGGAGTGGCGCTCGCGCTCCGCCGCCTGCGAGCGTCCTTCCCCTTCGACCTCGTCCACGCTCACAACGCTGTGCCCGCGGCCGAGGCGGTCCGGCGCGCCCGGCTCGGCGTGCCGCTCGTCGTATCCGTACACGGGGGCGACGTGCTCTACACCGCGAGCCGCGGGCCGGCGGGAGCGGCGGCGGTCGCGCGCGGGCTCGGGGCGGCGCGGCTGGTGCTCGCGAACAGCCAGGGGATCGCGGAGCTCTGCGAAGCGAACGGCGCGCGCGAGACGCGAGTGGTCCACCTCGGCACGGACCTCCCGGTGCTCCAGCGCGGCCCCTCGGTGGAGCGCGAGCAGAGCCTCGTGACGGTCGCCCACCTGATCGCGCGCAAGCGCCACGCCGACGTGCTGCGCGCGCTCGCGGTGCTCGGGGAGCGCTACCCCAGGCTGCGCTACAAGGTGATCGGGGACGGTCCGGAGCGCACCGCGCTGGAGGGGCTGGCGGTGCGCCTCGGGGTGAGCGAGCGGGTCGACTTCCTCGGGCAGCTCCCGCCCGCGCGGGCGCTCGAGGAGGCGCGACGCTGCACGCTCTTCGTGATGCCCTCGACCGAGGAGGCCTTCGGCGTGGTCTACATCGAGGCGATGGCCGGGGGGCTGCCCGCGATCGGCTGTCGTGGGGAGCCCGGTCCGGAGGAGATCGCGGCGGCGGGAGACGGGTTCATGCTCGTTCCCCCCGGTGACATCGAGCGCCTGACCCAGCGGATCGACGAGCTTCTCAGCGACCCGCACCGGCTGCGCGAGGCCGGCCAGCGGGCGCGCGCGACGGTCGCGGCGGGCTTCACCTGGGAGCGCTGCGGCGAGCAGACGGTGGCGGCCTACGAGCACGCCCTGCGTTGAAGCCCCTGCTCTTCATCACCGGGCAGCTCCCCGACTACCGGATCGCGGGCTTTCGCGAGCTGCACGAGCGCGAGGGGATCGAGCTGCTGCTCACGGGCGGACGGCTCCAGCACGGCGGCCCGTCGGGCGCGCTTGCGGGCGATCCCGCGCTCGGAGCTGCGGCCGAGGCTCGTGGCGAGCTCGGCTTCCCCGTCCGTCGCGCGAGCCCACGGCAGGCGCTTGCGCTCGCCTCCCGTGGCGAGCACCGCGCGGTCGTGGTCTCGACCGCGGGACGCCTTGCCCCGCTCGCGGGTTGGGCCGGAGCGCGCCGCGCGGGCGTGCCCCTGATCCTCTGGGCCTCGCTCTGGGCCCATCCGCGGACGGTCGCCCAGACGCTCGGGTATCCCGCCCTGCGCCGGCTCTATGCCTCGGCCGACGCGGTGGTCACCTACGGGCCGCACGTGAGCGCGTACGTGAGCGCGCGCGGGGCGCGCAACGTGCACGTCGCGGTGCAGGCGGTGGACAACGACTTCTGGGCCGGTCCGGCGAGCGGAGCGCTCCCCTCGCCGCGGTGGCCGCGAGAGGCGCGCACGCGCTTCCTGTTCGTGGGCCGCAACGCCCCGGAGAAGGGCCTCGAGGTGCTCGCGGCGGCCTGGGGGCAGGCCGCGCAGGCGCGCGCGGACATCGCGCTCGTGCTCGCGGGCGGAGGGTCGGTGGCGGCGCCGCGAAGCCTCTCGCTCGGCAGCCTCGACCGCGAGCGTCTGCGCGAGGTGTACGCGGCCTGCGAGGTGCTGATCGTCCCCTCGCTGCGCACGCGGACGTTTCGCGAGCCCTGGGGCCTGGTAGTGAACGAGGCGATGAACCGGGGACTGGCGGTTATCGCCTCCGATCAGGTGGGCGCGGCGGCTGGAGGGCTCGTGCGCGACGGCGCGAACGGTCTCGTCGTCCGCGCGGGCGACGAGCGGGCACTCGCCCAGGCGATCGAGCGGCTCGCGGGTTCGCCGCAGCTACGGAGGGCGATGGGTGTTGAGGGGGAAAAGGACGTGCGGGCTTACAGCGCGGGAGGCTGGGCGGAAGGATTCGGCTCCGCACTCTCCACGCTGAACCTCTCCCGCGGCCGTTGGTAGCGTTGAAAGATCGAGCTATGAGAATCCCTCGCATGCAGAGACCCCTCCTGGCGACGGTGGTCCTGCTGTTGGCCGCCGCGCTCGCGCTGCCATCGACGGCGGCCGCCGAAGACTCCGGGCACAAGATCATCCGGCTCTGCGCGGAAGGGAAGTCGTTGTCGGGCTTCCCCTCGAGTGCCTACGCGAAAGCGCTGAAAGAGATCAGCGCGACGACGGAAGAGTACAGCGAATGTGGGCAGCTGATCCGGCAGGCGCAGGCCGCTGCGGCCTCGGGCGGAAAACGTTCCGGCGGTACGACAGGGGGCGCCCTCCCGGGCGCGGTGACCGCGACTCCGGCCGAGCAGAAGGAGATCGCGGGCGCGGCGAGCGGGGGCGGCGGACCGGTGAGCCTCGGCGGCGAGGAGATCCATCCGGGGGTCGTCCACGCGAACGTGGCCTCCGCGTTCAGCACGCTGCCCACGCCGCTGCTCGCCCTGCTCGCCTTCGTCCTCGCGGCCGCGCTCGGGTTCGGCGCGCGCCACCTGCACAGACGGTTCCGTGTCGAGCGCCCCAGCTGAGAGCCCACCGCCGACGGCGGCCGCTCCCGCGCTCGGTGTCGCGCCCCCGCTGACCCCGGCGCGCGAGCCCGGCCGCAGGCGCCTGCCCGCAGGCAGCGGGCAGATCCGCGGGCACGGGAGCTGGATCGCGACGCTCGCCTTCGCCGCCCTGATCTGCGCGCTCTGCTTCTACGCGAAGGGGGGGCTGAACCTCGAAACGATGACGCACGCGGAGCTCGTGCTCACGATCGGCTCGGGCGTGGTGCTCGCCGGGGCGGTGCTCGTCCTGCGCCCGGGCGCGCGCGCCTTCGGGCTCTGGCCCGCGCTGCTGCTGCTCGCGTTCGCTCTGCTCAGCGCGATCTCGATCGTTTGGTCGGTGCAGCCCGACTCGAGCTGGCACGACGCCTCGCGGCTGCTCGCCTACGCGGCCGTGTTCGCGGCGGCGGTCGTGCTCGCGCGGCTGGATCCGCGCCGCTGGCCGGCGCTGCTCGGCGGGATCTTGGTCTCCTCCGTGATCGTGTGCGGGTACGCGCTGCTCGCGAAGTCGCTCCCCGGCCACTTCGTGGAAGCGAACCACTACGCGCGACTCTACGAACCCTTCGGGTACTGGAACGCTCTCGGCCTGACCGCGGCGATGGGAGCGATCTGCTGCATGTGGCTCGGCTCGCGGCGCGCGGGTCACGCGGTGCTCAGCGCGCTCGCCTATCCGGCGATGGGTGTGCTGCTGCTCACGCTGCTGCTCGCCTACTCGCGCGGCGCGCTCGCGGCGCTCGTCTTCGCGCTGATCGTCTGGTTCGCGATCGTGCCGCTGCGCCTGCGCGGCGCGACGGTGCTCGGAGCGGGCGCGATCGCGGCCGGCGCGATCGCGGCGTGGGACTTCAGCGACAACTCGCTGAGCTCTGAAAACGTGCCGCTCGCCAACGCGACCTCGGCGGGCCACGAGCTCGGGGCGCTGGTGCTCGCGATGGTCGTGCTGCTCACCGCGGCGGGGGTCGCGATCGTGTTCACGACCGGCAGGCGCCCGCCCACGGCGGCGCTCCGCGAGCGCGCGGGAACGCTGCTGATCGGCGCCCTGATCGTTGCGGTCCTGGCCGGGGCCGGGGCGCTCGCGGTGAGCCATCGTGGCTTCACGGGCTCGATCTCGCACGCCTACGACAAGCTCACGGACACCCACGCGAAGGTCCCCAACACGCCCGGACGTCTGACGGCGATCGCGAGCGTACGCGCGCAGTACTGGGACGAGGCGTTGAAGGTCTGGAAAGCGCATCCCGTGCTCGGGGTGGGCGCGCAGGGCTACGAAGTCGCGCGCCTTCGCTACCGGACGGGCGCGCTGTCCGTCAAACACGCGCACGGCTTCATCGTGCAGACGCTCGCCGACCTGGGGATTCTCGGGTTGCTCGCGGTGCTCGCGCTGCTCGCCTGCTGGCTGGCGGCCGCGGGACGCGCGACGCACCCCTTCAACCGACGCTGGCGCAGCTGGCGGGAGATCCGCGCCGGTGCGCCGCCCGCGTGGCGCCCGCTCACCGCGGAGGAGCGCACGCGCTACGGGCCCGAGCGCATCGGCATGCTGAGCATGGCTTGCGTGGTCGTCGTGTTCGGAGCGCATTCGCTGGTCGATTGGACGTGGTACGTACCGGGCAACGCGATCGCCGCGCTCACATGCGCGGGATGGCTCGCCGGGCGGGGCCCGCTGCGTCGCCGAAGGTCCGCGGAGGCCGTCGGCGAGCGAGCGCCTCGGCGCCGGCTCGCGGCCCCCGACCTGCGCGAGCGGCTGCTGCGGACGAGCTCGGGCCGGTTGCGGCTCGCGCTCGCGGCAGCGGCGATCGCGGCGGCGCTGCTGACGGCCTGGTTCCAGTGGCAGCCACTGCGCTCGGAAGAAGCGGCCGAAGCGGCGCTCGGGCAGATCGGCGTGAACACCCGGGCGGCGCGGGCGGACGCGCAGAGCGCGGTATCCCGCGACCCGCTCTCGGTCGAAGCGCTCTTCGCGCTCTCGGAGGTCCAGGCCGCGGCGAACGAACCGAGCTCGGCGCGCCGGACGCTGCTGCGCGCGGTGAGGCTGCAGCCGTCGAACCCCGAGACCTGGCTCGAGCTCGGGAGCTTCGACCTGCCCACCGATCCGAAAGCGTCGCTCAGCGAGCTGCGCGCGGCGATCTACCTCGACCCGCAGTCGATCTCACCGGAAGCGCTCGCCGCGGGGAACGCGAAAGCGATCTCGATCTACAACGACTACATCAGCGCGCTGCGCTCGGTGATGGCGAAGGAAACCGCGCTCAGAACCGCGCGCGAACAGCGCTCGCGAGAATCACGCGCCGCGCGCCGAGCGGCCCGGCGGAGCGCACGTCGATCCGCTCGAAGCCGAACTCGGAAATGAGCGCGCGCAGCGTGGCGCGGCTGTAATGGCGCAGATGGTCTGAGCGAGGCTCGAAGCGCGCGGCGAAGCGGCGCGGGGAGAGCGCGGCGGCGAGCAGCTCGGGCGGCCCGAGCGCGGGCGTGGTGAGAAGCAGGCGCCCGCCCGAGCGCAGCACGCGGCGCACCTCCGAGAGCCAGCCGGCGGTGTCGGCGACGTGCTCGATCACCTCGCCCGCCCAGACCACGTCGAAGCTCGCCGCGTCGAGGCCCCAACTCGCTTCCTCCTCGAGCAGCATGAAGTCCAGGCCCCGGTGCGCGGCGCGCGCGCGGCGCAACGGCTCCTCGGCGACGTCGGCGCCGAGCACGCTCGCCCCGGCGTCCGCGAGCGCCGCGCTGAAGGCGCCCTCGCCACAGCCGAGATCGAGCACGCGCTCGCCGCGCGCGACGGCGGCGAGCAGGAAGCGGCGTCGCAGCTCGAAGCTCTCCGGCTGGCGCCCCGCGGGAAGCGATCGCCAGATCTCTTCGTGGTAGTCGCGGGCGGGCACCTCGCGGAGCCTAGAGCGAGGCGCAGCGAGCGTTTGGCGCGAGCGCGTCGCGGGAACCGCTCATAGCTGCAGAGAAAGTGTCAGAGCTATCCATTCCTGCTCGCAGCGACTATGTTGGCGCGGTGAGCATTCGGGAGGGTGTGCACCGCACGCATATGCCGTCGCTGAGCCGATGAGGGTCGCATTGGACAGCCGTCCCGTCTCCGATCTCGGCGGGGTGGGACGCTATGCGCGCTGCCTGCTCCGCGCGCTTCGAGGGACGGCGGCCTCGAGCGACGAGGTGCTCGACACGAACCGCCCTTCGGCGACCGTGCGGGCGAAGGGACCCGACGTCTTCCACTCGCCTTGGATGGACGGCGCGATGCTCCACAGCCCGTGCCCGATGGTCGTGACGATCCACGACCTCGCCAAGCAGAAGCGGCGCAGCGAGCATCTGCGCTCGAGCCTGCGCCTGCGACCGCTCGCTCTGCAGCGCGCGGCGAGCGTGATCGTCCCGACGGAGGCCGTCGCCGCGGACGCTGTGTCCCACCTGCGGCTGGAGCGCGGCCGGATCGTGGTGATCCCCGAGGCGGCCGACGAGGCGATGTACCCGCGCGCCACGAACGAAGTGGCGGCCGTGCGCGAGCGGCTGAAGCTCCCCGAGCGCTACCTGCTCTGGGTGGGGCGCCTGGAGCACCCCGACCCCGGCACCCACATCGCTCAGCTCGCCGCCGCCCCGCGAGATCTGCCGCTCGTGCTCGTGGGCAAGACGCGCCCCTGGGCGCATGAGCTGCCCGGCGTGATCCTCACGGGTCAAGTACCCGACGACGACCTCGCCGCGATCTACACCGGCGCGCACGCACTGATGATGTCCGCCGAGCAGGGAGGCTTCGGGCTGCCGGGCGTCGAGGCGCTCGCGTGCGGCACGCCGGTCGTCGCGGCCGAAGGACCCGCTCTGCGCGAGGTGCTGGGAGAGCGCGCGACCTTCGTGGCCCCCGGGGACATGAGCGCGCTCGTCGCCGCCGCCCAGCGCGCGAGCCGCCCCGCGCCCCCCGCCCCGGGCTGGACCTGGGAGGACGCCGCCCGAGCGACCTGGTCGGTCTACGCGGAAGCCGCGAAGAACGCGGGCACCACGCGCACCACCGCGCCACGACAGCTGCGGAGGCGGCCGGCGGGAGGGTTGGAGGTCTAGTACGCCCCGCGCCGCGAGATCACGGCGGGGATCGTCTTCAGCAGGATCGTGAGATCGAGCGCGAGCGACCAGCGCTCGAGGTAGAGGAAGTCGAGGTGCACGAGGTCGTCGAAGTCGAGCTCGGAGCGGCCTGAGACCTGCCACAGGCCGGTGATCCCCGGAAGCACGAGGTAGCGCTTGCGGTGCCACTCCTCGAGCATCGTGTAGTCGCGTTCGGGGAGCGGGCGCGGCCCGACGAGGGACATCTCGCCGCGCAGCACGTTGATGAGCTGGGGAAGCTCGTCCAGCGAGAAGCGCCGCAGAAAGCGTCCGACCGGGGTGAGGCGCGGGTCGTCGCGGATCTTGAAGAGCGCGCCGCTTGCCTCGTTGAGCTCTTCGAGGTCGGCCTGCCGCTCCTCGGCGTCCGTGTGCATCGTGCGGAACTTCAGGCAGGGGAAGGGCTTCTGGCCGATTCCGCGCCTGATCGAGCGGAAGAAGACGGGGCCGCGGGAGGTGATCGCGACAGCGAGGGAGAGAGCGAGGAAGAGCGGGCTGAGGAGGATCAGCAGAAGCGTCGCCCCGACGATGTCGAAGGTGCGCTTGAGCGCGAAGTCCACGCCCTCGAAGGCGGGCGGGCCCAGCTCGAAGAGCGGGACGGACTGGCCGGGGACGAACTCCGCACGCTGAATCAGGATCTCCATCGTGGAGGGGGCGAGACGCACGCGGATGCCGCGGCGGTGGCATTTGTCGACGAGCTCGACCGCGGCCTCCTGGGGGAAGTCGGGGTCCGCGATGATGACCTCGTCGACGGGCTCGGAGGCGAGCACCGCCTCGAGGTTCTCGAGCGGGCCGAACGAGCGCAGGCCGTCGGCGGCGAGCGGCGTGGGCGAGAGGAAGCCGACCACCTCGACCTGTGCGTGGGGATGGTCGGCGAGCGCGCGAGCGACGTCGGCGATCTGCTTGCCGCGTCCGACGAGCACCGCGCGGCGCTGGAATCCCGCCGCACGGAGGAGCAGGGCGGTGGCGTGCTCGTAGACCCCACGGAACACGCCCACGTAGAGCACTGCGAAGGCAAGCGAGCCGTAGAAGAGGTAGTAGCTCGAGAAGTGTTCGCCGTTGACCAAGGCGAAGATCAGCGCGACGAGGGCCACCTCGAAGAGCGAGCCGACGATGCGCGGCAACCCGGGGCGAAGCGCGCGCTCGGAGTAGAGCCCGGAGTTGGCGAAGAGCAGCGCGGTGAGCAGGTAGCAGAAGGGCACGAAGGCTTCCGTGCCGTGGAGGTCCCGGGAGAAGGTCACGTCGCCGTGCACCGCTTCCTTCAGGACGAGGGCGGTGAAGATCGCGAGCGCGACACCCGCGAAGTCGAGAGCGAGCAGCGCGGCGACACGGCCGACCCTGCGCAGCGTCGAGATCCGCAGCAGGAAGCTGATCGCGGGCGGGCGCTTGGAGCGCACGTCGCGCTCTGGCGCGGAGCCGCTCGGGGGGAGGTGCGGCGCGCTGTCCTGGGGATGATCGCTGCGCGGGCGCGGGGGCGCACCCTGGATGCGTGGCTTGGCCGGAGCCGAGGTGCCCGAGGTTCGTGTTCCCATCTCGCTCATCGGAACACCCGCCGCCGGGCTACGGAGCGGTTCGGGACGGCCGCGATCGCGGGCGCCGGACGCCCTCGAGCGGACCCGGCGAGGTCGGGCCTCGCGATCAGCGAGGCCCACCCCCGATGAGGACCTCTATGCCTGAGTCCTCGATCGTCCGCTGCAGACCTTCGCGCAGCCCCACCTCGGGTGACCAGCCGAGCAGCTTCTGAGCGAGGTCGATGTTCGGCCGGCGCTGCTTGGGGTCGTCGATCGGGAGCGCCTCGTAGACGATCTCCGAGGTCGCCCCGGTGAGCTCCCGGACGTGCTCGGCCAGTTCCAGCAACGTGAACTCATCCGGATTGCCGATGTTCACGGGATCATGGTACCCGGACTCGGCGAGGTCGATGATCCCCCGGATCAGATCGCTCACGTAACAGAAGGAGCGCGTCTGGCTGCCGTCGCCGAAGACCGTGATCGGACGACCCGCGAGCGCCTGGCGCAGGAACGTGGGGATCGCACGCCCGTCATACGGACGCATGCGATTGCCGTAGGTGTTGAAGATCCGCACGATCGCTGTGTCCACGCCCTGCTGACGGTGGTAGGCCATCGTGAGCGCCTCCGCGTAGCGCTTCGCCTCGTCGTAGACCCCGCGCGGCCCGATCGGGTTGACGTGGCCCCAGTAGCTCTCCGACTGGGGGTGCTCGAGCGGGTCGCCGTAGACCTCGCTCGTGGACGCGGTGAGGAAGCGCGCGCGCTTGAGCTTGGCGAGTCCGAGCGTGTGATGGGTGCCGTAGGAACCCACCTTCAGCGTGTGCAGCGGCAGCCGCAGGTAGTCGATCGGTGAGGCGGGCGAGGCGAAGTGGAAGACGAAGTCGACGGACTCCTCGACGAAGTAGGGCTCGGTGATGTCCACGTTCAGGTAGGTGAAGCGCGGATCGCGGATGTGCGCGATGTTCGAGAGCGATCCCGTCTCCAGGTTGTCCACGCAGATCACGTGGTGCTCGCGCGCGAGCAGCTCGTCGCAGAGGTGCGAGCCGAGGAACCCCGCCCCCCCGGTAACCAGACAGGTCGCCATGCCCGGGAGGATACCCGCGAGGGAGAACGGCCAGCCCTTCGGCAGACCAATTGCGCGCGGCGCCGAGCGGCCTGCGAAGGGAGGGCGCGGCTCCATATCATCAGTGCGATGGCCACCAGAGCAGAGCCCGACAGCGACTCAGAGGACCTCACCGTTGCGCCGATCGTGGGCCCCGACGACGAGCGCCGTTTCACCGACTCCGGGATCGAGATCTCCGAGCTCTACACGCAGGAGGACGTTCCCGCCGAGCTCGACCTCGGCGAGCCGGGGTCGTTCCCCTACACGCGCGGCGTGCACCGCGAGATGTACCGCAAGCAGACCTGGACGATGCGCCAGTACGCGGGCTACGCCTCGGCGAAGGAGTCCAACGAGCGCTACCGCTACCTGATCTCGAAGGGCTCGACGGGCCTCTCGATGGCCTTCGACCTGCCCACCCAGCTCGGCCTGGACTCGGACAACCCGCGCTGTCTCGGCGAGGTGGGCCGCACGGGGGTGGCGATCGACACGATCGACGACATGCGCACGGCCTTCGAGGGGATCCCGCTCGATCAGGTCTCGACCTCGATGACGATCAACGCGCCGGCGGCCTGCCTGCTGCTGCTCTACGAGCTCGTGGGCGAGGAGCAGGGCGTGCCCTCCAAGCAGCTCCGTGGCACGACCCAGAACGACGTGCTCAAGGAGTACATCGCGCGCGGCAACTACATCTACCCGCCCGAGGCGACGATGCGCCTGACGACGGACCTCTTCGAGTACTGCCACGAGAACGTGCCGCGCTGGAACACGATCTCGATCTCCGGCTACCACTTCCGGGAGAAGGGCTGCTCGGCCGTGCAGGAGGTGGCCTTCACCCTCTCCTCCGGGATCGCCTACGTCCAGGCCGCGATCGAGAAGGGTCTCGACGTGGACGACTTCGCTCCGCGGCTAGCGTTCTTCTTCAACGGCCACAACAACGTCTTTCAGGAGGTCGCGAAGTTCCGCGCGGCCCGGCGGATGTGGGCGCACATCATGACCGAGCGCTTCGGGGCGAAGAACCCGAAGGCGACGATGCTCCGCTTCCACACGCAGACGGGCGGCGTCACGCTGACCGCGCAGCAGCCCGAGAACAACATCGTGCGCGTGGCGTTGCAGGGCTTCGCGGCGGTCTGCGGAGGCACGCAGTCGCTGCACACCAACGGCTTCGACGAGGCGCTCGCGCTGCCCACCGAGCGCGCCGCGAAAATCGCGCTGCGCACGCAGCAGATCCTCGCGAACGAGTCCGGCGCGGCCGACACGGTCGACCCCTTCGCGGGCTCCTACTTCGTCGAGGCGCTCACCGACGAGATCGAAGCGCGCGCGAACAAGCTGATCGAGAAGGTGGACTCGCTCGGCGGATCGGTCAACGCGATCCAGTTCATCACCGGCGAGATCGACGAGTCCGCGTGGGGCTACCAGGAGCGCTACCGGCTCGGCCAGGACATCGTCGTCGGCGTGAACGCCTTCGAGGAGGAGGACATCGAGGTCCCCGATCTGCTCCGCGTCGACCCGGAGTCGGAGCGCGAACAGCTCGAGCGCCTCGCCGCCTTCAAGGCCGACCGCGACCACGCAGTCGTGGAGCAGCGCCTCGAGGAGCTCCGCGCGAGCGCTCGCGGCAGCGAGAACCTGCTGCCCGCGATCCGCCAGGCGCTGAAGGACCGCTGCTCCCTCGGCGAGGTCTGCGGCGCGATGCAGGACGTCTTCGGGAAGTACGCGCCGACCTTCTGAGCCGGGCCACGCCGTAGGCGCCATTAGGATGCCCGCCGTGACTCCCGCCGTGACCTTCTTCACCTTCGCCCTTGCGATCCACATCGCGGCGGTCGTGATCGCATTCGGAGTGACCTTCGCCTACCCGGTGATGTACGCAGTCGGAGCCTCCAGGGAGCCGCGCTCGATGCCGGGGATGCACCGCATCCAGGACGCGGTGGGGAAGTTCGTGATCTCCCCCTTCCTCGGCCTGGCGCTGCTCGCGGGGATCTACCTCGCGAGCAAACTCCACACCTGGAGCGACTTCTATGTGCAGTGGGGACTCGGCGTGATCATCGTGCTCGGCGCGCTCGGGGGGGCCTTCTTCGCGCCGAACGAGCGCAAGCTCGCAGTGCTCGCGGAGCGCGACGTCGCGGCGGCGCGCGCGGGCGAGGTGTCCTTCAGCGCCGAGTACCGTGCGCTTCGCACGCGCGTCTTCAGGGTCAATCTGCTCGGCAACGTGCTGATCCTGCTGACGATCTACTTCATGGTCGCCCAGACGGGGGCCTAGCGCCGCTCGCGGCCTCTGGTAAGCGCGGGCCCCGCGTGTGAGCCTCGCCGCAGCGGGCAACTCACAGGAATGAGCGACGAGGACCGTCACGAGTTCGGCTCGGGCAAGCCCTACACCCTGGGCGTGGAGGAGGAGCTGTTCCTGTGCGACCCCGTGACGGGCGCGCAGATCAACGCCTCGGGGGCGGTGATCGAGCGCGTCGCCGACGGCGCGCCCGGCGTCGTGGAGCGTGAGCTCCACGCCTGTCAGATCGAGTTGATCTCGCCGGTCTGCGAGAACGTCGGCGAGGCGGCCTCGGCGCTCTCGGACCTGCGACGCGAGGTGCTCGCAACCGGGGCGGGGCTGATCGGGGCGGGCACCCATCCGCGCGCCCCCGAAGGCGAGGCGGAGATCACCGACAAGGAGCGCTACGAGCGCATCCGCGAACTGCTCGGCGACGCGGTGGCGACCCCCGTGGGCGGGCTGCACATCCATGTGGGCATGCCCGATCCCGAGACTGCGATACGCGCGTTCAACGGCCTGCGCGCCCACCTGCCTCTGTTGCAGGCGCTCGGGGCGAACTCGCCCTTCCGTCACGGCCGCGATACGGGCCTGGCGTCCGCGCGCGAGGTGAGCGTGCGCGGCTGGCCGCGATCGGGCGTGCCGCGTGCGATGAACGACTACGCGGAGTTCCTCGAGCGCACCGCGCTGCTGGTGCGCGCGGCGGACGTTCCCGACTACACGTGGTTCTGGTGGAAGCTGCGCCCGCACCCGAGACTCGGCACGGTGGAGGTGCGCGCACTCGACGCGCAGAGCTCGCTGGTCGATCTCTCCGCACTCGTCGCACTCACACATTGCCTGGCGCGCGCCGCCGCGACTGCTCCTCCCCTCCCGAGCCCGCCCGCGGAGATCCTCGAGGAGGGGATGTTTCGCGCCGCGCGGTTCGGCACGCGCGCACGACTACCCGACGTGACGGGGCGGCTGCGCCCCGTCTCCGAGCTGCTCGCGGAGGCGCTCGCGAGCGCCCGCGAGCACGCCGCCGATCTCGGCTGCGAGGCCGAGTTGGGCGAGCTCGCCGGGGTGCTCGAGCGCGGTGGCGGCGCGGGGCGGCAGCGAGCCGCGCACGAGATCGCCGGGATGGACGCACTGCTGCGCAAGCTCCTCGCGTTGACGACGCCCCGCGAAGCCTGACCCGCGGCGCGAGGGCGCGTTAACCTGAGGGGCATGAGTGAGGGCTACCGAATCGCCGTTGTGGGCGCGACCGGGCAGGTGGGCACGCTGATGCTGCGCCTGCTCCGTGAGCGCAGCTTCCCCGCGCGCGAGATCGTGCCCTTCGCCTCCGAGCGCTCGGTCGGCCGCGAGCTCGAGGGCGGGCTCGTCGTGCAGGGGCTGAGCGAGGAGTCGATCCAGGGCTTCGATATCGCGCTCTTCTCCGCGGGCGGCTCGACCTCCGGCGAGTGGGCCCCCCGTTTCGCCGCCGCGGGCGCGGTCGTGATCGACAACTCCTCGCGCTGGCGCATGGCCGAGGACGTCCCGCTCGTGGTGAGCGAGGTGAACCCCGAGGCGATCGAGGGCCATCGCGGGATCATCGCGAACCCGAACTGCTCGACGATGCAGATGGTCGTCGCGCTGCGTCCGATCCAGCAGGAGGCGGGGATCGAGCGGCTCGTGATCTCCACCTACCAGGCCGTCTCGGGCACGGGCCGTCGCGCGGTCGAGGAGCTCCTCGACCAGTCCCACGCGCTGCTGCACGAACAGCCGATCCAGCCACCCGAGTCCTACGCCCACCAGATCGCCTTCAACGTCCTCCCCCACGCGGGGAGCTTCGCTCCGGGCGAGGATCACACCGACGAGGAGCGCAAGCTGATCAACGAGACGCGCAAGATCCTCGGCGACCCCACGATCCGTGTGAGCGCGACCTGCGCGCGGGTCCCCGTGCTCACGGGTCACTCCGAGGCGGTCAACGTGCAGACCCGCGAGCCGCTCTCCCCCGAGCGCACCCGAGAGCTGCTCGGAGCTGCCCCCGGTCTCGTCGTCCTCGACGACCCCGATACGGCGAGCTACCCGATGGCGATCGACGCGGCGGGCCGTGACGAGGTCTTCGTGGGGCGCATCCGGCGCGACCCCGGGCACGAGCAGGCACTCGACCTCTGGGTCGTCGCCGACAACCTCCACAAGGGCGCGGCCACGAACGCGGTGCAGATCGCCGAGCTGCTCCACGAGCGCGGGAATCTCGATCCCGCTCGCAGCGCCCGCGCCACCCAGCCTGCATAGCGAGGCGCGCGGGAGGACTGCGCGAAGATCGCGCGAAAGGGGGAGCGATGATCTCCTCCGAGGTTCAGCGCACGCTCGTCAAGTCCCCCCCTGAGCTCTGGGCAGAGCTCAGCGACCCCGACTCGCTCGCCCGCCACCTCGGCGAGCTCGGCGAGATCCGGATCACGCGGACCGAGCCCGAGAAGCTCATCGAGTGGGAGGCACAGGACACCACCGGCACCGTCGCCATCAAGGCCTCGGGCTGGGGCACGAAGGTGATCCTCACCGTCAACCGCGAGCTCACCGCGGCCCCTGAGGCCCCGAGCGAGGATCTCGCCGCCGAGAGCCCCGCGCGCGAGGAGCTCGCCGCCGAGAGCCCCGCGGCCGAGGCGGATCAGCCGATCGCCGAGGCCGCCCCCGAGCCAGGACCCGTCGCGTCCCCCGGCGAAGACCTCGACCTCGCCGTAGAGGTGCCCGCGAGCGAGCACACCCCTGGGCCCGAGACCGAGGCCGCCCGCCGCGCGGCCGGATGGCCCGAGGACCCTGCCGCCGGGCCCGCCATCGAGAGCGACCTGCGCGCGGCCGAAACCGAGGAAGCCCTCGCCACACCCGGCTGGAGCACCGAGGAGGTCTCCTCGATCGTCGAACCCGACGAACCCGTGCCCTCCGCCATAACGGAGATCGAGGCCGCGCCGGAGACCGAACCCCGGAGAGGCTTCTTCGCCCGCCTCTTCGGCAGGCGACGCAAGCCAGAGCCCGCGAACCCGCCGGAGGAACTCGACGATCGTGCCGAAGCCGAGGCCGACGCGGCCGTCGAACTGGAGGCGGCGATCGAGCCCGAGCCGGAGGCCGAGGCCGCCGCGCCCCGAGAGCCCGCGCTCGCCACCGAGCCGGCGCCCGCGCTCGCCGCCGAGCCCGAGCCGGAGCCGGAGCCCGCGCTCGCCGCCGAGCTGGAGCCCGCGCCCGCGCCCGCGCCCGCGCTCGCCGCCGAGCTCGAGCCCGCCCTCCCCCGGGGCATGAGGCTGCGGAGCTTCCGACGGGCTCGCCTTCCGAGGCCGAGACCCGCGCCGAGCCCATTGCCGAAGCCGAGCCGCAGGAGACGGCCGAGAGCGAGGCCGCCTCGAGCGCCGAGCAGATCGCGGCGGAGCTGAAGGCGGCGGAGGAGACTGAGGCCGAGCAGGTCCGAGCGGTGCTCACCGGCGTGCTCGACCGCCTCGGCGCAGCGCACCACCGCCCCTTCTCCCGCTCCTAGCCCGTCGGGCGAGCTCTGCTCGCGGCGAGCTGCCGAGAGCTTCGCGCCGGATAACATCCCGCGCCATGTCGAGCAGCTCACACGACCGCCAGGCGGACGCAGCCCTGCTGGCGAGCTCCCGCAGCGGCCACCGCAAGGAGCCCCGCCAGAAGGCTCCGGAGACATACGAGGAGAAGCTCGCCCAGCTCCACGAGCTGCGCGAAGCGGCGCTGCACTCCGCACCGGAGGCGGAGGAGAAGCAGCACGCGCGAGGCAAGTACACCGCGCGCGAGCGGATCGAGAAGCTGCTCGACCCCGGCTCCTTCCAGGAGCTCGACACCTTCGTGCGCCACCGCACCTACGACTTCGACATGCAGAAGAACCGGCCCTGGGGCGATGCGGTGGTGACCGGCCACGGCACGATCGAAGGCCGCACCGTGTGCGTGTTCAGCCAGGACTTCACGGTCTTCGGCGGCTCGCTCGGCGAGGTGATGGGCGAGAAGATGGTGAAGATCATGGATCTCGCCGCGAAGATCGGCTGCCCCGTGATCGGCATCAACGACTCGGGCGGAGCGCGGATCCAGGAGGGCGTGGTCTCGCTCGGGGCCTACGGCGACGTGTTCGTGCGCAACGTGCGCTGCTCGGGAGTGATCCCACAGATCTCGCTGATCATGGGCCCCTGCGCGGGCGGCGCGGTCTACTCGCCCGCGATCACAGACTTCATCTTCATGGTCAAGGAGACCTCGCACATGTTCATCACCGGCCCCGACGTGATCAAGACGGTCACCGGCGAGGAGGTGGGGTTCGAGGAGCTCGGCGGTGCGATGTCCCACAACACGAAGTCGGGCGTCGCCCATTTCGCCTCTGAGGACGAGGACGCCTGCCTGGAGGACTGCCGCTACCTGATCGGCTTCCTACCCCAGAACAACATGCAGACCGTCCCGCGCGTGGCGCCGAGCGACGACCCTCAGCGGATGGATCCCGAGCTCGACCACGTCGTCCCGGACAACCCGAACAAGCCCTACGACATGCGCAACGTCGTCCGCCACATCGTCGACGACGGCGAGTTCTTCGAGGTGCACGAGCACCACGCCAAGAACATCATCTGCGGCTTCTCGCGCCTCGACGGCTTCGCCGTGGGCGTGGTGGGCAACCAGCCCAACCAGCTCGCGGGGGTGCTCGACATCGACGCCTCCGCGAAGGCCGCGCGCTTCGTACGCACCTGCGACGCGTTCAACATCCCGATCCTCACCCTCGTGGACGTCCCCGGGTTCCTCCCGGGCACGAGCCAGGAGTGGGGCGGCATCATCCGCCACGGGGCGAAGCTCCTCTACGCGTTCACCGAGGCCACCGTCCCCAAGCTCACCGTGATCACACGAAAGGCCTACGGAGGCGCCTACGACGTGATGGCCTCCAAGCACATGCTCGCCGACTTCAACTTCGCCTGGCCCACCTCCGAGGTCGCCGTGATGGGACCGGAGGGCGCGGTGAACATCATCTACCGCCGTGACATCGCGGGCTCCCCGACGCCTGAGGAGCGGCGCACGAAGCTGATGGAGGACTACAAGGCGCGCTTCGCCAACCCCTACACAGCGGCCGAGCGCGGCTATATCGACGACGTGATCGTTCCCCACGAGACGCGCCCCAAGCTCATCACCGCGCTGCACACGCTGCAGACCAAGCGCGAACCGGGCCCGAAGCGCAAGCACGGCAACATCCCGCTCTAGGGCGATGGCCAACCGCCGCCCACGGCTCGAGCTGATCGCGCCCTCTGCCTCGCCCGAGGAGGCCGCCGCCGTGGTGGCCGCGCTGGAGCGCTTCATGCGCGCGACCGCCCCCGTCCTGGTCGCTGCTCCCGAGGGCCTCGACGGGTGGACGCGCGCCGCCCTGATCGAAGGCGTCACAAGAGCCGGCTCCGGGGACGAAAACGACCCCTGGATAAATACCTGAAAGCCGCTAGGCTTTACGCTCAATATCGTCTCGGGCGCCCCTGAGAGCGCCAGCACTCCGGTGGTTCCCCGCCCCGGACGAGGAGGTTTTCGCCTGATGGAGCCAGTGTCCGTGCCCAAGGAACGTGGAACGCTCGAGGACCCCGAGGTCCTGCAGAACGTGCCGGGCCACGTGATCCCGATCCTCGAGCGCGAGTTCGACGATTTCAGGACCGAGGCGACGAAGTTCCTCGCGGGCGACACACCCGAGGACGACTTCATCAAGTTCCGCCTCAAGCAGGGGGTCTACGGACAGCGCCAGCCCGACGTGAACATGGTGCGGGTGAAGCTGCCCTTCGGGGGCGTCACGCCGGACCAGATGGACTCCTTCGCCGATGTGGTCGAGAAGTACGCGCCGCTCAAAAAGGGCCACATCACCACACGGCAGAACGTCCAGATCCACCACATCCCGCTCGCCGAAATGGAGCCCGCGATCCACGAGCTGAGCCGCACGGGGCTCTCGAGCCGAGAGGGGTGCGGGAACACGGTGCGCAATGTCACGGGTGACCCCTGGGCGGGCGTGGCCGCGGACGAGCTCTTCGACATGACGCCCTACGTGGGCGCCTACGTGCGCTACTTCGTGCGCCACCCCACCACGCAGGCGATGCCCCGCAAGATCAAGACCTCCTTCGACGGCAGCCCGCAGGACCGTGCGATCAGCGGGATCCACGACATCGCCTACCGCGCGAGGATCAGGGAGATCGACGGCAGGCAGGTGCGTGGTGCAGAGATGCTCGTGGGCGGCGGCACTTCGATCATGCCCCGAGTCGCACCCGCGCTCTACGACTTCGTCGAGCTCGACAACGGCGACTACCTCAAGTACGCGGAGGCCGTCTTCCGCATCTTCGACCGCCAGGAGTGGCTCCGTGTGAACCGCGCACGCGCCCGCATCAAGGTGTTCGTGGACAAGTACGGGATCGACGAGCTGCGCAACCAGGTCGAGGAGGAGCTGAAGGGCGACTGGGTCGCCGAACGGGACTTCTCGGTCGAGCACCGGCTGTTCGTCGACGACGAGCGCGAGACCGCGCCGGCCGCACCCGCGAGCTACGGCTCGCCCAACGGGGACCTCTCGGAGTTCGATCGGTTCCGGGAGACGAACGTCAAAGCCCAGAAGCAGGAGGGCTACGTCACCGTCGAGGCCAAAGTCACGCGCGGCGATCTCACCCCGGCCCAGTTCCGCGGGCTCGCGCAGATCATGCGCGACTACTCGGGCGGTTACGCGCGGACGACCGTCCAGCAGAACTTCCTCCTGCGCTGGGTGCGCGAGGAGTGCGCGTATGACGTGTGGCGCGCGCTCTCGGAGCTCGGGCTCGGCGAACCGGGATCTCGCGAGATCCGTGACGTGGTGTCCTGCCCGGGCACGGACTCCTGCAAGCTCGGGATCACGAGCTCGATGGGCCTGAACCAGGCAGTCCAGCAGCGCGTCGAAGAGATGCAGCTCGACGACCCGCTCACACGGCAGATGCACATCAAGATGAGCGGCTGCCCCAATGGCTGCTCGCAGCACCACGTCGCTGACATCGGCTTCTACGGAGCGTCGATCAAAGTGGGCGCGCACACGATCCCGGCCTACATCCCCCACGTGGGGGGCGTGTATGAAGGCGGCGAGGTTGCGTTCGGCCAGCGCCTGAAGCTACGGCTGCCCGCCAAGCGCGTACCGGATGCGATCGAGCGCTGGATACGCCACTATGAGGCGAACAGGCAGGAGGGAGAGACGTGGGGCGCCTTCGCGCAGCGCGTCGGAACGGGGGATTTGGAAGCGCAGGTCAAGGAGCTCTCGATGCCCGTCGATTTCGGGCTGGAGACAATGAACCAGTTCATCGACTGGAACCGGGACGTTCCGTTCGAAGTGATCCGTGGAGAGGGCGAGTGCGCCGTCTAGCGCGAATGCGATGACGGGGCCGGCGGACGAGGAAACGAGGCCAGATCAGATGCAACAGCTACAGAGCAACCAGCATGACCCTCAAGGCGCGGCCGAGACGCGCGTCGTGGATCCCGCGCTGAGCCTCACGCACACGCTGCGCGAGGCCGCCCGCCACGGCGAGCAGGCCGTCCTGCTCTGCTCCTTCCAGAAGGAGGAGTCGATCCTGCTCGACGAGCTGCTCCGCCTCGACCAGGGCACCGGAGGCTCCGTCCGCATCGTCACGATCGACACCGGCGTGCTCTTCGAGGAGACGATGCAGACCTGGCGCGCCTTCGAGGAGCGCTACGGCCTCTCGATCGAGGTCTTCGACGCGAGCAGCCCGGGCGAGCCCTGGAGCGGACCTGACAACTGCTGCTCGGTCGCGAAGGTCGCCGCGCTCGAGCGCGCGTTGGAGGGCGCGAGCGGCTGGATCACCGGGATCCGCCGCGAGCAGGGCCCGACGCGCGCGACGAGCGAACTGATCGAACGCGACGAGCTGCGCGGACTCTGGAAGTACAACCCGCTCGCCTACTGGACCGAGAAGGACATCTGGCGCCGCATCCACGAGCGTGAGCTCCCCTACAACTCGCTCCACGACCAGGGCTACGAGTCGATCGGCTGCGCGCCCTGCACCCGTCCGGGGAGTGGCCGCGAGGGCCGCTGGGCGGGCACGGAGAAGACGGAGTGCGGTCTGCACGTCGAGGTCGTCGAGCCCTGACGATGTCCGTTGCCGCCCGCCCCCAGCTCAGCCACCTGAAGGCCCTCGAGTCCGAGGCGATTCACGTGATGCGCGAGGTCGCCGCCGAATTCGAGCGGCCCGTGCTGCTCTTCAGCGGAGGCAAGGACTCGATCGTGCTGCTGCGCCTCGCGGAGAAGGCGTTTCGTCCCGCGCCCTTCCCCTTCCCGCTGATGCACGTGGACACGGGGCACAACTTCGCAGAGGTGATCGAGTACCGCGACCGCCGCGTGCGGGAACTCGGGGAGCGGCTGATCGTCGCAAGCGTGCAGGAGTCGATCGACAACGGCCGCGTGGTCGAGGAGAAGGGCCCGCGCGCCTCGCGCAACCGCCTGCAGACCGTCACGCTGCTCGACGCGATCGCGGAGCACGGCTTCGACGCTGCCTTCGGCGGCGCGCGCCGCGACGAGGAGCGCGCCCGCGCGAAGGAGCGGATCATGTCCTTCCGCGACGACTTCGGCCAGTGGGACCCGAAGAACCAACGCCCCGAGCTCTGGAACCTCTACAACGGGCGGATCCACAAGGGCGAGCACGTGCGCGTCTTCCCGCTCTCCAACTGGACCGAGCTCGACGTCTGGGAGTACATCGACTCCGAGCAGCTCGAGGTGCCCTCGATCTACTTCTCGCACGAGCGCGAGGTCTTCAAGCGCGACGGGATGCTCTACGCCTTCGACCCCGAGGTCACGCAGCTGATCGAGGGCGAGGAGGTCTACCGCGACACCGTGCGCTACCGCACCGTCGGGGACATGAGCTGCACCGGTGGGGTCGTCTCCAAGGCCGCGACGCTCGAGGAGGTGGTTCTCGAGATCGCCGCGACACGCATCACCGAGCGCGGTGAGACGCGCGCGGACGACCGTGTCTCGGAGGCCGCGATGGAGGACCGCAAGAAGGCCGGGTACTTCTAGTGCCCCGCCCGGTCCGCAGCGCCGGCGCGCCGAGCGCGCCCCGCGCCGCATGGGCCAGGCCCACGGGGGCGCGCCCGCGATGACGCTCGATCTGCTGCGGTTCACGACCGCGGGCTCCGTGGACGACGGCAAGAGCACGCTGATCGGCCGTCTGCTCTACGACTCCAAGCAGGTCTTCGAAGACCAGCTCGCGCACGTCGCCCAGGCGAGCGAGCGGCGTGGCGGGGAGGGCACCTTCGACCTCGCCCTGCTCACCGACGGCCTGCGCGCGGAGCGCGAGCAGGGCATCACGATCGACGTGGCCTACCGCTACTTCGCGACCGCCAAGCGGCGCTTCATCATCGCGGACTGTCCGGGCCATCAGCAGTACACGCGCAACATGGTCACGGGCGCCTCGACCGCGGACGTCGTCGGTCGTCCTGCTCGACGCCCGCCGCGGCGTGCTCGAGCAATCCAAGCGCCACGCCTTCATCAGCTCGCTGCTCGGCATCCCGGAGATGGTCGTGGCGGTCAACAAGATGGACCTCGTGGACTACTCCCAGGAGCGCTATGAGGAGCTGCGCGCGGAGTTCGAGGGCTACGCCGAGAAGCTCTCCGGGGTGCGCTCGATCACCTACATCCCGATGTCCGCGCTGAACGGGGACAACATCGTCTCGCGCTCGGAGGCCACACCCTGGTACACGGGGCCCGTGCTGCTCGACCATCTGGAGAACGTGGAGGTGGCCTACGACCACCCCGGCGAGAAGCCCGCGCGCTTCCCCGTGCAATGGGTGATCCGCCCGGCGGGCGGCGAGGGCGACTACCGCGGCTACGCCGGGCAGCTCGCGAGCGGCCTGCTGCGCCGCGGCGACGAGGTTGCAGTGCTCCCCGGCGGAGGGCGTTCGCGGATCGCCGCGATCGACAGCTTCGACGGCGAGCTCGAGGAGGCCACCGCCCCGATGTCCTTCACGCTGCGCCTCGAGGACGAGCTCGACATCTCCCGCGGCGAGCTGATCTGCCACCCCGAGGAGGCGCCCACCGTCGGGCGCGAGCTGCGCGCGGACCTCTGCTGGATGTCCGACGATTTGCTGCGTCCGGGCGCGCGCTACCTGCTCAAGCACACCTCCCACACCGTCACCGCGATCGTGGACGCGCTCGATGACATGCTCGACACGCACTCGCTCGAACGCCTCGGGCCACCCGCCGAGCTCGGCCTGAACGACATCGGCACGGTGCGCCTGCGCACCAGTGCCCCACTCGCCTTCGACCCCTACTCGAGCAACCGTCGCACGGGCAGCTTCATCCTCATCGAGGAGTCGAGCAACGCCACCGTTGCCGCCGGGATGATCGTCTCCGGACCCGCCTGAGAGGGCGCCCGGCGCCCCTGAGGCTAAACTTCCGCGGCCGATGTTCGAGAAGGTACTGATCGCCAATCGCGGCGAGATCGCGATCCGCATAGCCCGCGCCCTGGAGGAGATGGGGATCGCGAGCGTGGCGGTGTACTCCGAGCTCGACCGCGACGCCCCGCACGTCGCGCGTGCGGGCGAGGCCTTCAACCTCGGCGACGGCCCCGCCGCGGAGAACTACCTCTCGATCGAGAAGATCCTCGACGCCGCCGCGCGCTCGGGCGCACAGGCGATCCACCCGGGCTACGGGTTCCTCGCCGAGAACGCGCCCTTCGCACAGGCCTGCGAGGACGCAGGGATCGTCTTCATCGGCCCCCCCGCGAGCGCGATCGAGGCGATGGGCTCGAAGACGCGCGCGCGCGAGCTGATGAAGGCGGCGGGTGTGCCGATCGTCCCCGGCACGACCGAGCCGGTGGAGAGTGTCGCCGACGCCCTGCGTATCGCCAAGGGGGAGGTGGGCTTCCCCGTCGCGGTCAAGGCCGCCGGGGGCGGAGGGGGCAAGGGCTTCCGCGTCGCGCTCACCGAGGACGAGCTCGAGGGCGCCTTCGAGGGCTCCAGCCGCGAAGGCGAGAAGTTCTTCTCCGATCCCACCGTCTACCTCGAGCGCTACCTGCACGACCCGCGCCACGTCGAGGTGCAGGTGCTCGCCGACCGCCACGGCAACGTGATCCACCTCGGCGAGCGCGACTGCTCGATCCAGCGTCGCCACCAGAAGGTGATCGAGGAGTCCCCCGCCCCCGAGTGGGTGGTCACCCCCGAGATCCGCGAGCGCATCGGCAAGATCGGCGTCGAGGCCGCGAAGGCCGTCGACTACGTCGGCGCCGGCACGATCGAGGGGCTCTTCGCCACGGGCTCGGAGTCCGCCGAGCCCGAGTACTTCTTCCTCGAGATGAACACCCGCGTGCAGGTCGAGCACTGCGTAACCGAGATGACCACCGGGATCGACATCGTCAAGGAGGGGATCCGCGCAGCCGCGGGCGAGAAGCTCGCCTTCGCCCAGGAGGACATCGAGCTCCGCGGCCACGCGATCGAGTGCCGCATCAACGCCGAGGACGCCTCGAAGAACTTCGCCCCCGCGCCCGGCAAGATCGGGCGCTACCGCGAGCCCAGCGGCCCCGGCGTGCGCGTCGACTCGGGGGTTGCCGAAAACGGGGAAGTCTCTCCGATGTACGACCCGATGGTGGCCAAGCTGATCGTCTGGGACGCCGACCGCGAGCAGGCCACGCAGCGGATGCTGCGCGCGCTCTCCGAATACGAGATCGAGGGGCTGAAGACCCTGATCCCCTTCCACCAGGCGCTGCTCGCGACCGACGACTGGAAAGCGGGGAGCACCTGCAAGGACCTGCTCGAGGACAAGCAGTGGCTGAAGACGCTCGCCTTCGAGAAGACGCCCCCCGTCGGCGGCGATGAGGAGGAGACGGTCGAGCAGACCTACGCCGTCGAGGTCTCCGGCAAGCGCTTCGACGTGCGCGTGGTGGGCCCGCCCTTCGCGGGGGGCGGCGCGGTCCTCCAAGCGAACGGAAGCGCGCCCGCAGGAGCGGCGAAGGCGAAGCGCAGCGAGCGCAAAGCCGCCGCCGGCGGCGGTCCCGACACGCTCGAGGCGCCGCTGCAGGGGAACATGTGGAAGGTCCTCGTCAAGGAGGGCGACGTGGTCACCGAGGGCCAGCTGATCTGCATCATCGAGGCGATGAAGATGGAGAACGAGATCACCGCCCACAAGGCGGGCACGATCGTCGAGCTGCCGATCGAGGAGGGCGCCCCGATCCAGGCGGGCGCCCCGATCGCCACGATCAAGAGCGAGGGCTAGCCGGCCGCGAGCCGCTCGGCGTTGCGCGCGTGGACCGCGCGCATCTCCCGGGAGCGGCGCCCGTCGGGCAGGACGGCCTCAGCGCCCCGCTGCTCGAGCGCTCGAAGGTAGACGAGGTCCTCGGCGAGGATCTCATCCGCGCGTGAGGAGCTGAGCACCGGCCCGTGACCTGGCACGACGTGCTCGCACGAAGCCACGAGCGGGCGCAGCCGCTCCAGCGTGGCGAGGTACTGCTCGATGTCCGCGCCCGGGTTCAGCATCGGGATCTCGATCTCGGAGAGGTAGTCGCCGCTCACGAGCACCCCGGCCCAGGGCACCCGGACGGCCATCCCGTCGCTCGTGTGGCCACCCGTCTCGTGGAGCTCGAGCTCGCGCCCCCCGATCTCCAGGTGCCCGGGCACGGGCAGCGCCTGTGGAGCACCGAGCGCGAGCGGCCGCGGCCGTTGCAGGTAGAGCTCTTCGTCGAAGGCGCGCAGCTCGCGCTGTGCCTCGCCGGGCTCCGCGGCGAGCCTCCGCACGCTGCTCTCCGCACAGCCGAGCGGCGTACCCGGGAAGGCGAGCGGCCCGAGCACGTGATCCCAGTCCGCGTGCGTCGCGAGCAGACCGCTCGGCGCCGGGAAGCCCGCCTGCGTGAGTACCGAGGGGAGCATCTCGAGCTCTTCGGGGAGCACGGGCGAGTCGATCACGAAGCTCTCCCCCGTCTCCGCGGCGGCACCGCCCGCGGGTACCTCCACGACCTTCAGCGGAGCCGGCTCGGATATCTCGCCCGGCCCCTCCGCGGCCGCTCCGCGAACGAGCACGCAGTTGACCTGCAGCAGCGCGCTCGTGACCACGAGCACGTCCGGGTGCAGGGCGCGGGCGCGCACCCGCTCAGGTGATGCCGAGGAGCTTCGCGGCCTCTTTGAGGTTCGTCACCTCGGCCGTGGGCTTCTTCGCGGAGGACTCGAGCGTCTCCTTGCCGCGGTTCACCCAGATCACGGGAACGCGCTGTTTGACGCAGGGAACCACGTCGTGGTAGTGGCTCGCCGCCACGTGCACCCAGCCGCGCTTGCCCCCCATCCGCCTCGCGCACTCGGTGAAATGCGGAGGTTCGGGCTTGTAGGAGCGCACCTGCTGGGCGGTCACCACGAGATCGAAGTCGATCCCGATGTGACGCCGCGTCTGACCGAGCAGCTTGTCGTCGATGTTCGAGAGCAGCCCGAGCTTGTACTTCTTGGAGAGCTTCTGAAGCTGCGTCGCGGTCTCCTTGAAGGGCATCCAGCGCTGCACCGAGTCGGGCAGGAAGCCGGAGCGCGAGGGCTCCAGCGGCCACTCGAGCCGTTTCGCGATCTCGATCGCGGTGCGCCTCAGGACCTCGGCGTAGAGCTCGTAGGAGCCGCCCTCGATTTCGCGCTCGATCTCGTGGAACATCGGGATCAGGGTCGCGCGGTCGATCTCCACGCCGTCCCGTGCGGCCTCCTTGGCGAAGGCGTCATAGATCCCGGTCTCCCAGTCGATCAGGGTGCCGTAGACGTCGAAGGTGACGAACGTGACGTTCTTGGGAATCGGGGGCATCGCGCGGGCATTATGCCGCGTTACGGCGAATCGTCCCTTTCGGGGGCTCCGCGAGCGCTCGAATCGCCCTTCCTGCACGCGATCCTTCATCTTGCGTTAGAGTCCCGCGCCGCAAATGGACCTGTTGGAGTACCAGGGCAAGGAGCTCTTCGCCCGTCACGGATTGCGAGTCTCCTCCGGGAAGGCCGTCACCGACGTCGAGGCGGCCGTCGCAGCCGCCGGCGAGATCGGCTACCCGGTCGTGGTCAAGGCCCAGGTGCTGATCGGCGGGCGCGGCAAGGCGGGTGGCGTGAAGCTCGCCTCCGACGAGAGCGAGCTGCGCGAGCACGCTCAGAACATCCTCGGGATGGACATCAAGGGCCACATCGTGCGCACGGTCTGGATCGAGCACGCCTCGGACATCGCCTCCGAGTACTACGCGTCGGTGCTCCTGGACCGTTCGGCCAAGAAGCCGCTCGTGATGTTCAGCGTCGAGGGCGGGGTGGACATCGAAGAGGTCGCCGAGAAGACTCCCGAGAAGCTGATCCGTCGCCACGTGGATCCTCTCGCGGGCCTCTCCCGCGAGGAGGCGCTGCAGATCGCGGCCGATGGGGGCGCGGACGAGGACATCCGCGAGGGCGTGGCCGACGCGCTCGTCGCGCTCTATGAGGTGTGGCTCGACGAGGACGCCACGCTCGCCGAGATAAACCCGCTGATCGTCACGCCCGAGCGCGAGGTGCAGGGCACTCGACTCGAAGGTCTCACTCGACGGGAACGCTCTGTACCGGCACCCTGAGAACCAGTCGCTCTCCGACGCGGAGAACGAAGACCCGATCGAGCGTCGCGCCAAGGAGCAGGGCGTGCAGTACGTCAAGCTCGACGGCGACGTGGGGATCCTCGGCAACGGCGCGGGGCTCGTGATGTCCACGCTCGACGTCGTCGCCCAGGCGGGCGGCAAGCCCGCGAACTTCCTCGACGCGGGCGGTGGCTCGGACGCGGAGAAGGTCAAGCAGGCCGTCGAGCTGATCCTCGAGAACGACGCGGTCAAAGCGGTGCTCTTCAACATCTTCGGCGGCATCACGCGCTGCGACGAGGTCGCCAACGGCCTGATCGCGGCCTTCGGCGAGATCAAACCCGACGTGCCCTTCGTCGTGCGCCTCGACGGCACCAACGACGTCGAGGGACGGCGTCTGCTCGCGGAGGCAGCGCTGCCCAACGTGTACTCCGCCTCGACGATGAACGAGGCGGCCGAGAAGGTCGTCGCGCTCGCTGCCGGGCGCGACGTCGCGGGAGCGCCCGCCTGATGTCCGTTCTCGTCGACGAGCGCACACGTCTCTGCGTGGCGGGCATCACCGGCCGCGAGGGGACCTTCCACACGCTCAACAACCGCAACTACGGCACGAACGTGGTGGGTGGCGTCACCCCCGGCAAGGGCGGCCAGGACGTCGAGGGGATCCCGGTCTTCGACAGCTTCGAGCAGGCCGCCGCCGATGCTCAGCCGAACACGGCGATGATCTTCGTCCCGCCGCGTTTCGCCGCCGACTCGATCCTCGAGGCCGCCGCCGCGGGCGTCGAGCTGGTGATCGCGATCACCGAGGGCATCCCCGCGCACGACGAGCTCCGCGTGTACAACACGCTCAAGCGCGACCACCCGGGTACCCGGCTGATCGGCCCGAACTGCCCCGGGATCCTCTCGCCGGGCAAGGCGAACGTGGGCATCATCCCCGCGTCCTTCTTCAAGGGCGGCAACGTGGGCGTGGTCTCGCGCTCGGGCACGCTCACCTACCAGATCGGCAACGAGATCGCCCAGGCAGGCTTCGGCTGCTCATCGATCGTGGGCATCGGTGGCGACCCCGTCCCGGGCTCCTCCTTCGTCGACGTGCTCGAGCTCTTCGAGGCCGACGAGGAGACCGAGCTGGTGGTTCTCTCCGGTGAGATCGGTGGCTCGGCCGAGGAAGAGGCCGCGGATTACATCGCCGAGCACATGTCAAAGCCCGTCGTCGCGTACATCGCAGGGTTCACCGCCCCGGCGGGCAAGCAGATGGGTCACGCCGGAGCGATCGTCTCCGGATCGGCGGGCACCGCCGCGGCAAAGGCCGAAGCCTTCGAAGCGAAGGGCGTGCGCGTCGGGCGCACCCCCACCGAAGCAGCCTCGATCGCGGTCGAGGTCCTCGGCGGCAGCTCCGTCGGCGCGAGCTGAGCGGCCTTCGCGGCCGATACGCTTGCCCGCATGGACGAGCAGGCCGTCGCCGAGACGATTCGCGAGCTCGAACGCAAGCTCGGCGAGCTCGAAGGCGCCCTCCGCGCGATGGGCGCCCCGGCGATCGGCGCGCCCCCCGCGGCCGCTGCTCAGCAGCTCGCGGGCGAGCCGCCCGCCCCTGCGAGCCAGTGGGCGCCCGCCGCTGCCCCCGCGACGGGGACGCCGAACCCGCCCTTGGGAGCAGGCGAGCCCCCGCTCCCCTCGCGCGGTGGCTTCGGCCGGATCGTCGACGAGGCTGTGGTCGAGCCCGTGGTGCCACCACGCGCACCGGTCGCGCGCACGCCTCCTCCGAGCGCTCCTGGGGTGGCGCCCCCCGCCGTCGCCCCTCAGGCGCTCCCGCCGCGTCGGCCGCCGGTTGGGGGACCACCCCCGGCGGGTCCCGCCGAGCTGCTGCGCTTCCGTGAGCGGATCGAGCGCGCGGCCCACGATCTGACGCATGACTACGACGAGCTGCTCGGACGCCTAAGCTACGCCGCTATGCCTACGACCACCGGACCGACAATCTCCTTCGCCCGCGGCGTGCCCTCGCTGGACATCATCGACGTGGACGGCCTCAAGGAAGCCGCCGTCCGCGCGTTCGAGAGCGACCCCGAGGGCACCACCGCCTACGGCACCGCCGTGGGCTACCCCCGCCTCCGCGCCTGGATCGCGGCCAAGCACGGGGTCGAGCCCGAGCGTGTGCTCGTGACCAACGGCTCGCTGCAGGCCGACGCGTTCCTCTTCGACCTCCTCGTGCAACCCGGCGACGAGGTCGTGGTCGAGAGCCCGACCTACGACCGTACGCTGCTGGGGCTGCGTCAGCGCGGCGCGCGGCTGCACCCCGTCGCGCTGGAGCAGGACGGGATCGACACGGACGCGCTCGCCGCGCTGCTGCAGGGCGGCGCGCGGCCGAAGCTCGCGCACATCATCCCCAACTTCCAGAACCCCGCGGGCTACACGCTCTCGCTGCGCAAGCGCGAAGCGCTGCTCGAGCTCGCCGCGCGGCACGACTTCATCGTGCTCGAGGACGACCCATACGCCGAGCTCCGTTTCACCGGCGAGGCCGTCCCGACGATGCTCTCGATGGACGGGAGCCACGTGGTCTACGCGTCCTCCTTCACGAAGACCGTTGCACCGGGCGTGCGTGTGGGCTATCTCGTCGGCCCCCCCGAGCTGATCGCGAAGCTGATCAAGGCCGCGACGAACACCTACATCTCGCCGAACATGGTCTCCGAGTCGCTCGTCTACGAGTTCTGCGCCTCGGGCAAGATCGAGAGCTCGATCGAGACGGTGAAGCGAGCGCTCGCCGAGCGAGCGCACACACTCGGCGAGGCCCTGCGCCGTGAGCTCCCGGAGGCCGAGTTCGTCGCCCCCCAGGGGGGCTACTTCCTCTGGGTCACACTCCCCGAGGGGACCGATGTGAACCGCCTCTTCGACGCCGCCGCCGAGCGCGGGGTGGCCTTCGTGAAGGGCACCGACTTCCTGCTCGAGGGCGGCGAGAACACGCTGCGGCTCGCCTACTCCGGGGTGACCACGGCGGAGATCGAGACGGGCGTGCAGCGGCTCGCGGAGGCATACCGCTCGCTCTAGCGGCCGTAGCGCTGGCCCAAGACCAGCTGCTCCGGAAGCGCGGTGCGCTCGGGGGGCGAGGGGTCGGCGATCACCGAGACGGTCTCCGCAACGCTGGGGGTGACCGCGCAGAGGGCGCCGTCCTCCGTCTTGATCACGACCTTCGCCTTGTCGCTCTCGGCGAGCGTGCCCTGCATGCCGGGCTCGATCCCCGAGGCCTTGAGGTAGTGCAGGAGGTCCTCCGCCTCGTTCTCGAAGCGCAGCACACGCAGGCTCGCGCCGACCTCCACGTCGGCGAGGGGAACGCCGGAGAGCCGTGCGCCCGCGACGATCGGGTGCCCGTGCGGGCAGGTCTTCGCGTCGCCGATCGCGGCGAGCATGCGTTCCTCGAGCACGGGTGACATCGCGTGCTCGAGGCGCTCGGCCTCCTCGTGGACCTCGTCCCAGGGCACGCCGAGCACGTCGGTGAGAAAACGCTCGATCAGGCGGTGGCGGCGAACGATGCCCTCCGCGTGCTCCGCCCCGCTCGCGGTGAAGGCGATCGCGCGGTCCGAGCCGCGCGTGATGTAGCCGTCGCGCTCGAGTCGCCCGATCATCTCGTGGACCGTGGGCGCTGAGAGCTGCATCGCTCGGGCTACGTTCGCCCCCGTCATCGGCAGGCCCGCCTCCTGCAGCCAGAAGAGGATCTGCAGGTACTCCTCCTCCGCGACTGTGGCCGTCTCCGCGCTCACCGCCCTGACTCTAGAGGACGCGCTCAGCTGCGCAGCTGCTCGCAGGAGCACTCCTTCGCGGGCTTGTCATCGCGCCAGCGGCGCAGCTTCGCGCCGTGCCGGATGCGGCCCGCGGAGACGTGATCGAAGTCGATCTCGACGACGAGCTCGGGCCGCAGGCCGATCCACTCGAGCTCCTTGCCCGAGGACCAGCGGCTCGGGTCCGCCGAGCCCCGATCGCCGGACTCGTAGTCGCCGAGGAAGCCCACGAGCCGCTTCTTCTCCTTCGCGCTCAGACCCGAGCAGTGCCCGACCACGCGCAGCTCCCCAGCGTCGTAGAGGCCGAGGATCAGCGCGCCCACGGTGCCCTCTTCCTTGCCCGGACGCCAGCCCACGACGACCGCGTCGATCGTGCGCACGCGCTTGATCTTCACCATCCCCTTGCGCTCGCCGGGGAGGTAGGGCGCCGCGCGGTCCTTCGCGATCGCGCCCTCCGCGCCCTGCAGCCACTCGCCCGCACGCTCGGGCGAGTCGGTCACCTCCATCAGCTCGATCGGGGCGGCCGCGAAGTCCTTGCCTGCGAGCAGCTCCTCGAGCGCGGTGCGACGCTCATCGTAGGAGCGCTCCATTAGCACCTCCTGATCGCGCGCGATCAGATCGAAGGCGACGAAGACCGCGGGCGTCTCGGCGGAGAGCCGCTCGATCCGAGAGGCCGCAGGGTGGATGCGCTGTCCGAGCGCGTCGAAGTCCTCGTGCCCCTCCGCGTCGCGCACCACGATCTCGCCGTCGAGCACGAAGCGCCCCTCTGGGAAGGTGAGCTCGGGGAAGTAGCGACTCAGCGGGCGGCCGTTGCGCGACTGCAGGAAGACCTCCTCCCCATCGACGAACGCGAGGCAGCGGAAGCCATCGAGCTTGATCTCATAGCGGTACTGCTCACCCAGGGGAAGCTCCTTGCGCGAGAGCGCAAGCTGTGGCTTCAGCGGTGGCTCGATCGGCAGGCTCACTCCTCCTCCTTCTCCTTCTCCTTCTTCGCCCGACTCGGCTGAACCCGCTTGGGCTCCCCTTTCTGCTTGCGGAAGTGCGGCGGCCAGGGCGCGTCGCCCAGGCCTTCGCGCTCGTCGCGTGCGGCGAGCTCGAGCAGGCCGTCGAGGCTCCCCGGCTGATCGTCGATCGTGGCCGAGGGGTCGCCGCGCTCCGCGAGTCGGGCGGGCACGGTGCGCAGCGTGAGCTCCTCGGGTTCGACCGCCGCCACCTCCGACCACTCCAGCGGGCAGGACACGCGCGCGTCGGCGACCGCACGCACGGAGTAGGCCGAGGCCACGGTGCGGTCGCGCGCGTTCTGGTTGTAGTCGATGAAGACCCCCTCGCGTTCCTCCTTCCACCAGCGGCTCGTCGCGCGACCGGGCATCCGGCGTTCGACCTCGCGCGCGAGCGCGAGCGCCGCGCGGCGCACTTCTTCGAAGCCCTGCTCCGGGCGCACCCGCACGTAGATGTGGATGCCGCGCGAGCCGGAGGTCTTCGGGAAGCCGAGCAGGTCGTGCTCCTCGAGCACCTCGCGAACGCCCAGCGCAACCTCGCGCACCTCCGCGAAGGGCACGTCCGGCTGCGGATCGAGATCGACGCGCAGCTCGTCGGGGCTGTCGAGGTCATCGCGCCGCACGGGCCAGGGGTTCCAGTCGATCACGCCGAGGTTCACCCCCCACACGAGGTGCGCCGCGTCGTTGGGCACGAGCTCGCGCGCGTGACGGCCGCTGGGGAAGGTCACGGTCGCGGTCTCCAGCCAGCCGGGCGCGGTGTCGGGCACGCGCTTCTGGAAGAAGGGCTTGCCCTCGACCCCGTCGACCCAGCGCTTCATCACGGTCGGACGCTCACGCAGCCCGCGCACCACGGCCTGCTCGCACTTCACGTAGTAGTTCACGAGGTCGAGCTTCGTCACCTCGACGGCGGGGAAGTACAGCTTGCCCGGGTTGCTCACCCGCACCTCCTGGCCGCTCACCTCGATCATCTCGTGCTCGCCCTTGGCCGCCACCAGCTGGAAGGATGCCCGATCGTGAGCCCCCGCACCGCCGCGATTCCGCGAGCGCCCCTGTTCGTCTGCGAGCCCTTCGGCCCGCGCCTCGGTGCCGAGGCGGTCGCGAGCGCGCTCACATCGGGCTTCGGCGAGGGCGGGGTGAACGATCCCGACGTGCTCTTGCTCGACGCGCAAGAACCCTCTGAGGAGCTCGAGGCCCTGCTGCGAGACCACGGCTTCGACGTGCGCATGCGCGCCGCGCGCGCGGTCGTGCTCGCGGTCGCCGCGCTACGCGAGTCCACGCTCGCGGGCTCGGCCGCCTTCGAGATCGCCACCCGGGCGCGGCAGAGCGGCGTGCCCTGCTACGCGGTCACCGCCGCCGACGAGCTCGACCGCTTCGACCTGCGCATCCTCGACCTGCAGGCCGTGCTCCGGGCGCGCGGGAGCAGGAGCCTGCGTGCAGCGGGGGTGCGTCTCGCCGGGCTGATCTGAGAGACACCCTGGACGCGCGGCTGCGTGACCGGCTGCGCGGCGCGCGTCCGTGCGTGCCCCGCTTCGCGGCGCTCGCGCGGGTCAGTGCTGGCAGCCCGGGCACCAGAAGGTGACGCGGTTGTTCTCCCACTGGCCGCGCTCGCGGATGGGAGTGCCGCAACGGGGACAGGGACGGCCCGCCTGGCGGTAGACCGCGTGCGGCCGGGCCCCGACCCCCTCGTGCACCGCGCGGCTCATCTCGCGCCGCGCGAAGGCGACCGCGGTTAGCGTCTGCTCGTCGGAGACCGACGAGGTCTCGCGCCAGGGGTCGAGCTCGGCGGCGAAGCAGCACTCCGCCTTCCACATGTTCCCGATCCCCGCGATCGTTCGCTGGTTGAGCAGCGCGTCGCCGATCGGGCGCGTGGGGTCGTCTTCGCGCAGGCGTGCGAGGAAGCGCTGCTCGTCGAAGCGCTCGCCGATCACGTCCTGTCCGAGTCCCGCCAGTCGCGGGTCGGTGCGCGCGCGTTTCTCGCTCATCAGCTCGAGCACCGGACCCCCGAACTCGATCGCCTCCCAGCCCCCCGCCGCGAGCACGAGCCAGGCGCGACGGCGCGCTCTCGCGCCGAGCTCGCCCGCGCGGCGCACCGACCAGGAGCCGCTCATCCGCAGGTGCGAGTGCAGTGTGAGGCCCCCCTCGAAGCGCAGGAAGAGGTTCTTGCCGTGCGCGTCCACCGCGCTCAGCTCACGCCCCGCGAGCTTCTCGGGCCAGCGCTCATGGCGATGGCGAGGCTGCGGTGTGAGGATCAGCTCTGGGACGCGGCCGCCGAGCACCGCGCGGATCCGGTTCCCCGCACGGTGGATCGTGTCGCCCTCTGGCATCCCCCTACGATGACAAAGCCGCGTCTCGCTCCGGGCCTGCGCCGGATGCGGCGGTTGCCTGCGCCCCGCTCGACGCGCCCGTGTGCCCCGCGCGGCCGGGGATCTCCGCGATCACCGCGTGCAGCAGCCGTGTGGCCTCCGCGATCGTGCCGTAGTCCAGGTTCTCCGGCACGTCGCTCGGAAGGTGGTAGTTCGCGGGCACGCGCCAGTCCGTGATCGAGACGAGCGTGGCGGTCGGGTAGCCCGCGCGGCTCGGGATCACCGAGTCGGTGGAGGATCGTGCGAGGAAGCCGCGCTCGAGCTCGATGCCGAGCCGCTCAGCGGTCGAGGCGAGCAGGTCGTGCAGCCACGGCCCGCGATAGCGCTCCATCCAGATCGGTCCCTCGCCCTCGAGCATGATCAGGTGCGGAGATCCGATCGTGTCCACGTTGATGAACGTGGTGTGCTCGGGCGGCAGCGAGTCGCGGTGGCGCGCGACGAACGCACGGATCCCGTCCTGGAGCGTCTCCTCCGCGCCGCAGGACACGAGCAGCACGCGCACCCCCGCGGGACGCTCCGCGGCGAGCAGCTCAGCGAGCGCGACGAGCGCGGCCACGCCGGAGAGGTTGTCGTTCGCCCCGGGCACCGTGGGGTTCCTCCAGACGTCCGCGACGAGCGCCGTGCCGAGCGTGCCGAACGCGAAGCCGATCCGCGCGGGGAGTCGCAGGCCGCTGATCGCGGTGAGCACCGCGCCGAGGGGAGCGGCGAGGCCGATCCACCACTGCGGCAGCGAGCGTTTCGCGCGCTGCATCCGCGCAGGGTTGCGTTCCCACGCGCGGCGCAGCAGCGACTGGTCGAAGAGCAGACCGGTCTGCGGCGCGTCGTGATGAGCGATCACGACGACAGTCTCGATCGCCTCCGGGTCGCCGCTGCGCGCGATGAGGTTCACCGTGCGGCGCCGGCGGCGGATCACACGTCGCAGGATGCGCGGGCCGTTCTGCGCCTCGTCCAGCAGCCCACCCGCGCAGAGCGCGGCGAGCAGCGCCCCCGCGCCGCGACGGCCGCGCGCGGCGAGGCCCGCGCCGGCCATCCCCAGCAGCCCGACGAAGGTCGCGTTCGGAGGGAAGGTCCCCCACGAGGGCTCGTCCTCGAGCGTTACGTGCACGCCCTCGACGGTGCGCAGGCGCGCGGCGAGCCAGCCCGCGGCCTCCCGCTCGCCCGTCGAGCAGGGGGTGCGATCGAGCGGCGCGAGCCGCTCGATCACCTCGCGCAGCGTCGTCTCGATCTGCGCCTCGCTCTCCGGTCGATCGCTCACAGGAAGCATTGTCCCTCCCCGCGGTAGGTCGGTGCTTCGCCGACGATGCGCTCGCCTTCGAGCAGGTAGAGACGGTCGAAGCGCTCGCAGAGCTCACCCGCCTTCGCGTGGCGCATGTACACGCGCTCCCCCACCGCGAGCGCGTCCGCTGCGCGACCGAGCAGAGGGGTCTGGACCTCCCCCGCGCCCTCCTGGCCGTCGAGTCGTAGCCCCGCGGGGAGATATGGGCTCGGGAGCCGCGAGGGCTCGCCCGCACCCGAGGCGAGGTAGCCGCCCCCGAGCGCGGTCACCACGCCCGGCCCGGGACGGCGCACCACGGGCAGCGCGAAGAGCGCGGCGGGGATCGGGCTGAACGCGCGGTAGGCGTCGAAGAGGGTCGGCGCGTAGAGGCCCGAACCCGCCGCGAGCTCGCTCACCGCGGGCTCGCGCGTCGTGCTCTGAAGGCTCCCGCTCCCGCCCCCGTTCACGAGCTCGAGCGGCGGCGCGCCCGCGCGCTCGAGCTCGGCCTGCACCGCCGCCACGATCTCAGCTCGGCGCCCCGCGAGCTCCGCGCCCGAGCGCGCCTGCATCGCACGGATCGCGCGGGCGCGCAGCGGCCGTCCGGGGGGTCGTCGCCGACGCCCGCGATCTGCGCCTCGTAGGCCATGATCGCCACCAGCTCGAGCCCCGGCCGGGCGAGCGCCTCGCGCGCCAGCACGACAGCCTGGGCGGGTGTGCGCAGAGGCGAGCGGCGCGCCCCGGCGCGCATGCGGCCCCCGGCCGCGATCCAGCCCGTGTCGATGTCCAGGCAGACGCGCACCCTCGCCCCCGTCCGAGCACGGTCGATCAGGTCGAGCTGCTCGGCCGAGTCCACCATCACGATCACGTCCGCGCCGCGCTCGGCGAGCTCGCGCAGCGCGAGCTCATCCGCGGTGGGGTAGGCCACGAGGATGTCCTCGGTGCCCTGCTCCGCGAGCCACAGCGCCTCGGGCAGGGTGAACGCGAGCGTTCCACGGAAGCCCGGCCGCGCGAGAACGCGGCTCTGGAGCTCGCGGCAGCGCACGGACTTGCTCGCGAGCCGGATCGGCTTGCCCTGCGCGCGCCCTTCCATCTCCGCCGCGTTCGCCCACATCGCGTCGAGGTCGACGAGCGCGAACGGAGCGCGAAGGCCCTCGGTCGCGCGCTCCAGCCGTGCGTAGGCCTGCGCGGGGTTCATCGGCGGGGCGCCGCTGGCCCGAGCACGCGATCGGTCCACGCATTCGCGAACACGCCCTCCGGGTCGAGCCGCGCGCGCACCGCCTGGAAGGCATCCCAGTCGGGGTAGCGCTCGCGCAGGCTGGACGCGCTCTGGAAGTGGCGCTTGCCCCAGTGCGGCCGCCCGCCGAGACCGTCCATGATCGACTCGACCGCTTCGAAGTAGGGACGCCACTCCATCCCTTCGTACATGTGCACCGCGACGAAGCCGCTCTCCCGCCCCGCGGCCGTGCTCAGCATCGCCTCGTCGGGCGCGACCGTGCGGACCTCGATCGGGAAGGGGACGGCGAAGCCTTCGCGGGGGATCATCTCGAGCACGGCGCGAACCGCCTCGGGGGTGCGCTCGCGCGGCAGCGCGTACTCCATCTCGGTGAAGCGCACGAGGCGCGGGCTCGCGAATATCTCCGCGGAGCGGTCCACGCGGGTGGAGCTCCCCGCGAGCCTCGTGACGAGTCGGTTGAGCTGCGGGATGAGGGCGGGGAAGCGGCGACCCGCGCCGCAGACGAGCCCGAAGACGTGGTTGGTGAGCACGATGTCGTTCGCGTACGCGCTGAGAGCGCTCCGCGGACGTGCGCGCTCGGCCGTGCGGTTGTTCGTGCGCGTGAGTGCGACCCGCGCGTGGGGGAAGACGAAGAACTCGAAGTGATCGTTGCCGAGCGCGCGCTCCTCGAACCCGTCGAGCACCTGATCGAGGGGTTCGGGCCTGTCCACGCCGCGCAGGGTGAACGCGGGCACGCAGCGCAGTGTGACCTCCGCGATCGCCCCGAGCGCGCCGAGGCCCACGCGCGCCGCGCGGAAGAGCTCGGGGTCCGCCTGATCGGAGCAGAGCAGCGTCGAGCCGTCGGCGAGCACGAGCTTCAGCTCGGCCACCTGCGAGGAGATGTTGCGCAGCCGCGCCCCGGTCCCATGAGTGGCCGTCGAGATCGCGCCCGCGATCGTCTGCACGTCGATGTCCCCGAGGTTCTCCATCGCGAGGCCGTGAGAGGCCGCGGCCGTGTTGAGCTCGCGGATCGTGATCCCCGCCTGCGCGCGCACGAGCCCCGAGCCGGGGTCGACGTCGAGCACTCGGCGCATTCGCCCCATCCCCACCATCTCCCCATCGGTGAGAGCGATGTCGCTGAAGGAGTGGCCCGCACCGACGACGCGCACACGCCGGCCCCCCTCGCGTGCGCGTCCGATCGTCTCGGCGAGCTCGGCTTCGCTCGCGGGACTCGTTCGCCGCGCGGGCGCGCAGCGCTGATCGCCCGCCCAGTTGCGCCAGGAGGCGGACGCCGCACGCTGATCGTTAGGCTCGATCATCAGATGGACGAGCCCGAGCCTACCGCCAGCCCGTCCGTTCGGGCGAGCGCGTCCAGCCGGGGCCGCGCCCCGCGTACTCCGGGCCTGCGCCGCGCGACGGTCGTCGGAGCGGGCTCCTTCGGCACGGCGCTCGCGGTGCTGCTCGCACGCGGCGGCCTGCGCACCACACTGCAGACGCGCACCGCGGAGCAGGCCGCCGCGATCGAGAGTGATCGTGAGAACCGCGCCTACCTCCCCGGGGTGGAGCTCCCGGGGGCGCTGCGCATCGAGCCCGCATCGGCGGGCGCCGCACGAGCGGACTACGTCTTCCTCGCGGTCCCCTCGCGAACGCTCGGCGAAGCGATCGACGCACTCGTCGCCTCGGGACTCGGGGGCCGCGCGGCGATCGTCTCAGTGGCCAAGGGCCTCGTTCCTCCCGCGGGCGAGCCTCCCACGATCGTCCTCTCCGCGCGCTTCGGCGCGAAGCGCGTGGCCTGCCTGGGTGGGCCCGCCCACGCTCGCGAGATGGTGCGCGACGGCGCCGCGCTCGTCGCGGCCGCGGTCGAGGAGGAGCTCGCGCGCTCGCTTGCGCAGATCTTCACGCGCGCGGGGGTGGTCTGCGAGCAGTCCAACGACCCCGTCGGCGTGGAGCTCGCGGGCGCCGCGAAGAACGCTGCCGCGCTCGCGGCCGGGGCGACCGAGGCCCAGGGCCTGAACGCGGCGGGCGCCGCGGCGGGGCACATATTCGCTGAGGTCTGGCGCTACGCCGAGGGGTTGGGCGCGCGTCCGGAGTCGATGATCGGGCTCGCGGGCGCGGGCGATCTCGTCGCCACCGCGCTCGCGCGCGAGAGCCGCAACCGTCGCGCAGGTGAGCTGCTCGCCGCGGGGGTCCCCGCCGCAGAGATCCCTCAGCGTGTGGGGCAGGCGGTCGAGGCGCTCGAGTCCGTCCCGCTGCTCGCACGCGCGCTCGAGGCCGCCGGCGTGGCCGCGCCCGTCACCGGCGCGCTCGGACGCCTGATCTCGGGCGAGCTCCCTCTGCAGGAGTGGGTCGCCCTCGTCCGCGCCACCGTCCCCCCGCCCGCGCTCTGGCGCCGCAGGCCCCAGCCGGGCTTCTGGCGGCGCGCCTGGCGGCGGCTTGCCGCACGTTGAGGAACTGCGGCTGCGGCTGCGGCTGCGGTTGCCGGCGGGCGGGGCTCCTGTCACTCCCTGGACGCTTTCGTCGGAAGCGTCAGAGATGGGTGCTGATCGCAGGCACGGGCGCCTCACCCCCGCGCACGGGCGCCTCACCCCCCAACGAGCGCCTCACTCCCCGGCCGCATAGAGCGCCTCACTCCCCGCCCACGAGCGTGCTGACGACGGCCTCGTACACCCCGCGCCCATGCGCGGCCTCGGCGATGCGCACGTTCTCGCGGCCGCCGATCGCCTCGCGGATCGAAGGGTCCCGCTCGACGGCGTTGGCGACGAGCCAGAAGGTGCCGACCTGATCGGCGCAGGCTAGGTCCTCGCGCGAGTCGCCGACCGCGAAGGTGTGCTCGCGGGCGTAACCCCGCGCTCGCGCGTGGAGCGCGAGGGCGGCGGCCTTCGATGCGCCGATCGGAACGAGGTGGTAAGCACGCACGTGCGGCAGCGCGGCGAGCGCGGGCGAGCGGCGGTGCACAACCCCGTTGTCCACGAGCCGAAGCTCGTGCCCGTGCTCGGCGAGCAGCGCGTCGGCCTCGGTGGCGTCGACGAGGCCGCGGAAGAGGTGTGAGACCTCACGATCGGCGTGCCAGGGCTCGTGGTACTCGAGCTGTCCCTCGTAGCGCTCCAGCAGCAGCGCGGGGGCGCCGGCGGCCTCGATCTGCTCGAAGATCGAGATCTCACCCGGAAGCAGCGAGCCGGTGAGCCAGTGCTCCTCGCCGTCGAGCACGAGACACGCTCCGGCCTCGAAGATGAACGAGGCCTGGCCGAAGAGGCGAGCGTCCTCGTGGACCTGGAGGCGACGACGGCCGGACATCAGGACGATCTCCACACCCGCACGCAGACAGGCCTGCAGCGCACGTACTCCCTCGATCGAGATCGCCCCCTCCCCGTCGTGGAGCAGCGAGGCCCCGCGGCCGAGCAGCGTGCCGTCGAGGTCGAGATAGAGACAGCGCGCCGCGGGCGCCGCGGCGGGGCCCGCGTCGCCCGGGCTCGCGCTCACGCGGCCTCCGCGAGGAAGCGTGCGAGCGGCGGGCGCTCGGGCGGGGCCTGATCCCCGGGGGCGAACACACGCCCCCCGCCTCCATCCTCGCGGCGGAGCCGCCCGTCCTCTTCCAGGCGCCGTGCGATCGTGGCGAGCACCGTGCGCGCCATCGGGGCGAGCGCGGAGAGCGGCTGGTGGGGGTTGCGGTGCTCCTCGAGGTCGACCTGGGCGATTCGCTCGATGCCGAGAGCGCGCCAGGCGTCGATGAGCATCGCGGTCTCGACGCCGTATCCGGTGGCGAAGGGAAGTTGCAGGAGCAGCTCGCGGCGAGCGGCGACCTCGCCCGCGAGGGGCTGGCGCACCTCGGCGAGCTCGGGGTAGAAGAGCGAGAGCGCGGGGCGCGCGGTGAGGTGGTTGACGCGCCCACCGCCCTCGCCGGGCTCGCCGCCACCCGCGAGCGGGCGGCGGTAGAAGGCCTTCACGAAGGACACACCCGGCTCGCAGATCAGCGGGCCGAGCAGGCCACAGGCGAAATGCGCGGAGAACCCTTCGGTGTCCGCGTCGAGGAAGCAGACGAGATCGCCCTGGAGCTCGGTGAGCGCACGCCACATCGCGTCGCCCTTGCCGAGCACAGCCCCCTCGCCGGGGAGCAGCTCGCGCTCCTGAAGCACGCGCGCGCCCGCATCGCGCGCGACCTCGGCGGTCCCGTCCGCGGAGTCCGCGTCGACGACGAGCACCTCGTCGAGCACGCCTCGATCGCGCAGCTCGCAGAGCGCGCGCACTATCTCCCCTACGGTGGCGGCGCACTCCTTGGCGGGCAGACAGACCGAGACGCGCTCGCCCCGCTCGGCAGCGAGACGCTCGGGCGGATATGCCGAATGATGGAACGTACGGAGTTTGGGGGAGTGCCCGGGCGAGGTGGCTGGCATCGTCTCTACTATCTCAACTCCTTGCCTCTCGACCGTAGAAAAGAGCCCTGGAGCGCACTGCTCGACGCGGGCCGGGAGGACGGGCGGCTGGTCAGAGAGGCGCGAGAAGGAGCGGCTCGCGGGCGACACACCGAGCTTCCCGCCGAGCTCCACCCGAAGCTGATCGAAGGCCTCCACAGGGCGGGGGTGGAGAGCCTCTACGCCCACCAGGCCGAAGCGCTCGAGGCAGCCTGGGAGGGACCGACGATCGTCACCACGGGGACGGCCTCGGGCAAGTCGATGTGCTTCAACCTGCCCACGATCGAGGTGCTCTGCCGCGACCCGCGTGCGCGCGCGATCTACCTCTACCCCACGAAGGCGCTCGCCCAGGATCAGGCGCGGGCGCTCGCCTCGTTCGGGCTGGCGGGCACGGTGCGCCCCGCGATCTACGACGGCGACACCCCGCGCGAGACCCGCGCGCAGATCCGCAAGAGCGCGAACGTGGTGCTCAGCAACCCGGACATGCTCCACGTGGGGATCCTCCCCAACCACGCGGCCTGGGCGGACCTGTTCGCGAACCTCGCGGTGGTGGTGGTCGACGAGGCGCACGTGTACCGCGGGGTCTTCGGCTCGCACGTGGCGAACGTGCTGCGACGGCTGCGGCGGATCGCGGCGGCCTACGGGACCGAGCCACGGATGATGCTCGCCTCGGCGACGATCGCGAACCCGGTCGAGCTCGCCGAGCGGCTCACGGGCCTCGAGGGGTTCCGGCTGATCGACCGCGACGCCTCGCCCACACCGGAGCGCAAGATCGCGATGTGGAACCCCCCGCTCACCGACGAGGCGAGCGGGGCGCGGCGCTCGGCGCTCGGCGAGGCTGCGGAGCTGCTCGCGAGGCTCGTGCGCGAAGGCGCACGGACGATCTGCTTCATGAAGTCGCGTAAGGGGGTCGAGGTGCTCAGCCGCCTGGTCAAGGACGACCTCGCTCAGAAGCAGCCCGAGCTCGCCGAGCTGGTCGCGCCCTACCGCGCTGGTTACACCTCCCAGCAGCGGCGCGACCTGGAGCAGCGCCTGATGGGAGGGGAGCTTCGCGCGATCGTGACGACCGACGCGCTCGAGCTCGGGATCGACATCGGCGAGCTCGACGCCGCGCTCGTCGTGACCTTCCCGGGCACGGTCGCATCGCTGCGACAGATGTGGGGGCGGGCGGGGCGACGGGGGCGCGGCCTGGCGGTCTACCTCGCAGGCGAGGACGCGCTCGACCAGTTCTTCTGCCGCCACCCCGAGGAGTTCCTCGACCGTCCCGTGGAGGCGGCGATCCTCGATCACGAGAGCCCGCTGATCTACCGGCGCCACCTGCTCTGCGCCGCGCATGAGGGTCCGCTCTCGCGCACGGACGGGGAGTTCCTCGGCCCACGCTGGGAGGCGGCCGCCGAACAGCTGGAGTCCGCGGGCGAGCTGCGGCGGCGCACGGGCAAGCTCACCGGAGAGTGCTACGTGCCCCGGCGCGCCGACGGCTACCCCGCGGGCGACGTCTCGCTGCGCTCAGCCTCGGCTGAGAGCTTCGCGATCGTGGATGTCTCATCGGGCGAGCTGCTCGGGACGACCGAGGCGGCGCGCGCGCATTCGACGATCCACGAGGGAGCGATCTACATGCACCTCGGTCGCTCCTACGAGGTCCGCGAGCTCGACCTCGAGCGCAGGCGCGCGATCGTGGCGCCCTTCTCGGGTGAGTGGTACACGCAGCCCAAGCGCACCACGGACACTGAGATCGTGAAACTGCTCGACCGCCGCGAGGCGCTCGGGGTGCAGCTCTCCTTCGGCGAGGTGAGCGTGACGGAGACGGTGCTCGCCTACCAGCGCCGGCGCCTGTCCGATCACTCTCAGCTCGACCTGCTCGGGCTCGACCTACCTCCCACGAGCTTCCAGACTCAGGCGCTCTGGTTCGAGCTGGACGCGGGCGAGCTCGCCGAGCTCGTCTCGATGGAGCAGCTGCTCGGCTCGCTGCACGCGACCGAGCACGCGCAGATCGCGGTGCTCCCGCTGATTGCGATGTGCGACCGCTGGGACATCGGCGGGCTCTCGACGAACTTCCACCCGCAGACGGGGGTGCCCACGATCTTCATCTACGACGGCCACCCCGGCGGCGTTGGCATCACCCGCACCGCGTTCTCGCGCTTCGAGGAGCTCTGCGGCGACGCACGGCGGCTGATCGCGGGTTGCGGCTGCGCGGCTGGATGCCCCTCCTGCGTGCAGTCCCCGAAGTGCGGGAACCTCAACGAGCCCCTCTCGAAGGCCGGTGCGCTGCTCGTGCTCGACACGCTGCTCGCGGCCTCATCGGAGCCGGAGGCCGCCGGGGCGGATCATCGGAGGTCAGGAACGGCCGAGCCCGCGATCCAAGCAGCGCTCTGATCGCGCGTTCGCGCTGTTGGAGCAGGAGAAGCACGCGCGCCGGGAAAGAACCCTGGGCGTGACCGGCTTCGCAGCGATCGTCCCCACCGCCTTGAAGAAGCCCGCCCTCGCAACCATCCTCGCCTGCGTCGCGCTCGCCGCGAGCTCGGTCGCCTCCGCCCAGGCGCCGCCGAGCCAGTCGCTGATCTTCGAAGGTCCCGGGGGCCGCGAGCCGCTCACCGAATGGGTGCTGCGACGCGACCCCGAGAACCGCGGGACGGCGCTGGGGTGGGCGAAGGGCACCTTCAGCGGCGCTACCGTGCGCGTGCCCAACGTGGTCAACCCCACGCCCTACAGCGGCAAAGCGGGCGGCGTGAACTACCAGGGGTCGGTCGCCTGGTACCGCACGAGCTTCCAGGCCGCGACCGCGGGGCGCTACGCGCTCACCTTCGAGTCCGCGAACTACCGCGCCGAAGTCTTCCTCGACGGCCAGAAGCTGGGATCGCACCGAGGGTCCTACCTCCCCTTCTCCTTCCTCCCCACTCTGAAGGCGGGCAAGCACACGATCGTGGTGCGCGTGGACTGGCGCTTCCCCGGCAAACAGGCCGAAGAAGGGTTCCACCGCACGTGGTTCAACTGGGGTGGGCTCGACGGCGAGGTGGACGTGCGCCCGATCGGCCTGAGCGACCTCTCCGAACCCACGATCCAGACCACGCTCCCGCCCGCCAGCCCCGCTCCCGCGTCGCCCGCCGAGACCCCGGCGAGCGTCCCGGCCGCCGCGACGGCCACGGTGAAGGTCGGCGTGGTCGTGCACAACTACGAGACGCTCGCGCGCACGGTGAAAGCGGAAGGCTCGTTGACACACGGCTCGCAATCGATCCCGCTCGCCTTCCCCGCACAGGCGCTCGCGGCGGGCGCGAGCGCGCGTGTGAGCGCGACGGTGACGGTGCCCACGCCCGCGCTCTGGTCGCCCGCCACGCCGAACCTCTACGAACTCGAGCTCGCGGTTCAGGGGGAGTCCACCTATTCCGCCCACGTGGGGCTGCGCCAGATCAGCTGGCACGGCCAGGAACTCTTCCTCAACGGCGAACGACTGCGCCTGCACGGGGCGACGATCCAGGAGGACGTGCCCGGCCACGGCGACGCGCTCACGCCCTCCGATCAGGACGGCATCGTCTCCGATCTGAAGGCGATCGGGGCGAATGCGGTGCGCGCGCAGCACCCGCTCGACCCCGCGCTGCTCGAACGCCTCGACGCGGCGGGTCTGCTCGTGTGGCAGGGAGTGGGCCCGGTGGAAGGCGCGGGGATGTGGTACTCCACCACGCCGAAGCTCACCGAAGAAGCCGAGCAGCAGGTGCGTACCGCGGCGACCGCCGCCTCGCTGCACCCCTCGATCTTCGCCTGGAACCTCGTCGATGAGATCGCGCGCAACGGCCGCGACAACGCGGAGGTCACCTACGTGCGCGACTCCGCTCGCTGGCTGCACACCAACGACCCCTCGCGGATGGTCGCGGTGGACGTCTGGGGACGGGACCCCCCAGCGCACGCGGGCGCGCTCTACTCCGAAGTCGACGCGGTCGCCGAGACCGACTACACGGGCTGGTACGAAGTCCCCCACGACACCCCCGCTCAGCTCGCCGCGCGGATGCGCTCGCGGCTCGCCGCGATGGAGAGCACCTTCCCCGACAAGGTGCTCGTGATCAGCGAGTTCGGCGCCGAATCGAACATGCTCAACAAGCCGGGTACTCCGGGGAGCTACTCCTTCCAGGCGAGCCTGCTGCGCAACCACATCCAGGTCTACGAGTCCGACCCGCACCTCACCGCGATGCTCGTCTGGGTGCTGCGCGACTACCCGCTCACACCGAGCTTCAGCGGCGGCTCGATCCACCGTGTGATCAAGCACCTGAAGCTGATCGAAGGGCTCAACCAGAAGGGGCTCTTCACCTACTCGGGCACGGCCAAGCCCGCCGCGGGCGCCGTCGCGTCGCTGTTCAAAGCGCTGCCGCCGGGCTAGGCGCCGCTCAGGCTTTGTTCCCGGCGGCGATCTTGCGCAGGTCGATCGTCTCGTCGTAGAGCTTCGCGTCGACGCCCTCCTCGAGCGCGACCTCGCGCAGCGGCCGCCCGGAGGCGGTGGCCTTCTGCACGATCGCGGTGCCCTTGTCGTAGCCGATCGCCCCGTTGAGCGCGGTCGCGACGGCGAGCGTGTTGCCCGCGGAGGCGTCGGTCCCTGCCTTGTTCGCCCTGATCCCGTCCACGCACTTCTCTGCGAACACGACGGAGGTCGAGGTGAGCAGCCGCAGCGAGCCGAGCAGGTTGCGCGCGATCAGGGGGATGCGCACGTTGAGCTCGAACTGACCCTGGAGCCCGCCCACGGTGATCGCGGTGTCGTTGCCGATCACCTGCGCGGAGACCTGCAGGACGACCTCGGGGATCACGGGGTTGACCTTGCCGGGCATGATCGAGGAGCCCTTCTGAAGCTCGGGGAGGAAGATCTCGCCGATCCCCGCGCGGGGCCCGGATCCCATCAGCGCGAGGTCGCCCGCGATCTTCGTGAGCGAGACCGCGATCACCTTCAGCGCGCCGGAGAGCTCGACGAGCGCGTCGCGGCTCGCCTGCGCCTCGAAGGCGTCGAGCGGCGCGGCGATCTGCCTCAGGCCCGTGTCCTTCTTCAGCTTCGCGCGAACCTTCTCGGCGAACTTCGCGTGGGTGTTCAACCCCGTGCCCGTCGCCGTTCCCCCGAGCGGGATCTGCCCGACGTGCACGAGCGCGGACTGCACGCGCTCGATGCCGAGCGCGATCTGCGCGGCGTAGCCGCCGAACTCCTGGCCGAGCGTGACGGGCACCGCGTCCATCAGGTGCGTTCGTCCCGCCTTGACCACGTTCTGGAAGCTACGCGCCTTGCGCGCGAACGCTTTCTCGAGCTCTTTGAGCGCGGGGAGCAGCTCGTTCTGCGCGACGTCGAGCGCGGCGAGGTGCACCGCCGAAGGGAAGACGTCGTTGGAGGACTGCCCGAAGTTCACGTGGTCGTTGGCGTGCACGCCCCCGCCCGCGAGGCTCGCGATGACCTCGTTCGCGTTCATGTTCGAGGAGGTGCCCGATCCGGTCTGGAACACGTCGATCGGGAACTGGCGATCGTGCTTGCCCGCAGCGATCTCCGCGGCCGCGCGCTCGATGCTCCGTGCCTTGCCTTTCGGGAGCAGCCCGAGCTCGCCGTTGACCGCGGCCGCCGCGCCCTTCAGGCGTGCGAGCCAGCGGACCACCTCGACGGGGACGGTCTCACCGGAGATCGGGAAGTTCTCGACGGCCTTGGTTGTCTCGCCGCCCCAGAGCTGCTTTTCAGTTGGCATCTTCTCTCCTGATCGGGGGCTTAGAACCCTATCCAGACACGGCCCGCGGCCTACCCGCAGAACGCGACGAGCTCACGAGCAAGTCCGACGGGATCGTCGTAGGCCATCAGAAAGCCCGTGTTCTGGAGCACCCGCAGCTGGCCGCGGGGCAGCAGCTCGAGCGCCTCTTCGGCGACCGCGAGCGGGTGGCGGCGGTCCTCGTCGGCCCACAGCAGCAGCACGGGCATCCTCAGCGCGGGGTAGAGGTCGAGCAGCTGACGCTGCGCCCCGCGCGGCCAGCTGCGCGCGCAGCGCGACCAGGCGCGCGCGAGCGAGGAGTTGCCTGCAACGTCCGCGAACGCGTGGCGGAAGAGATCGCTCGCCGCGGAGTTCCCCCGCGCGCTGAGAGCGACCCCCCGCTCGGGGCGGAAGGCTGCGGCGGCGGTGTAGGACACGAGTACGTCGAGCCCGGGGACGGCGGCCGCGCTGAGCGCGGACTGGACCGCCGCGCGCTTGCCCCCGTGGAAGGGTGGCGCGTGCATGCGGTTCGGCATCAGCACGAGCCGTGCCGGAGCGATGCGCCCGAGCTCGACCGCGCGCAGCGCGATCTCCGCCCCCGCCTCGTGGCCCGCGATCAGCGGCCGCGGCCCGAGCACCTCCGCCGCGAAGCCCGCGATCACCTCGGCGAACCAGTCGAGCGTGTAGGGGTGGCGCGGGCGCTGCTCGGAGTCCCCGTGGAGCGGAAGGTCCGGGAGCACCACGCGGAAGCGGTCCGCGAGATGCTCCACGGCGGGCTCCCACTCCTTGTGCGAGAGCAGGCCGGAGTGCAGCAACGCGAGCGGCGGCCCCGTGCCCGCCTCGCGATACGCCACGCGCGCGCCGTCGCTGTGGTGATAGAGGCGCAGACGCACCGCACAATCGTAGGCGCGCTCGCGCGAAGATCTAGGTGTGCGCCCGCCTACCCCCCGCCGCCGCGACCCTCACCGCGGCCGACGCTGCCGCCACGGCTGCGCGCTGGGCGGCGCACTGCTCCTGCTGCTCGCCGCGAGCGTGCTCGCGGGGTGCGGTGCGGCGAAAGCCGGGCGTCCGCTTGCGATCGGCTCGCCCGCCTCGCTGCCCGCCTCCGAGAGCTCGCACGTCGTCGTTGTGATGATGGAGAACGAGGAGTACACGGGCGTGATCGGAAATCCCGCCGCTCCGTATGTGAACACGCTCGCGCGGCACTACGGGACGGCGACGCAGAGCTTCGCGATCACCCACCCCTCATTGCCGAACTACCTCGCGCTCACGAGCGGGTCGACGCACGGCGTGAGCTCGGACTGCACCTCCTGCGAGGTCTCCGCGCCGAACCTCGTCGACGAGCTCGAAGCGGCGAAGGTCTCCTGGGCCGCCTATCTCGAGGACGTTCCGCGCCCCTGCTTCGAGGGCGCCTCGGCGGGGGGCTATGCGAAGAAGCACAACCCCTTCGCGTACTACCGCGACATCGCCTCGAACCGCGCGCGCTGCTCCCACCTCGTGGGCTTCGGCGCGCTCGCCTCGGACCTGCGCGCGGGGAGGCTGCCGACCTTCGCCTGGATCAGTCCGAACCTCTGCGACGACGGGCACGACTGCTCGACGCGTACCGCCGACCGCTTCCTGGCGCGCACGCTCCCCGCGATCATCCGCGAGCTCGGCCCACGGGGCTTCCTCGTGCTCACCTGGGACGAGGGCACGAGCGAGGAGGGCTGCTGCGATGTCGCCCACGGCGGGCGCATCGCGACGATCCTCGCGGGGCCGCGCGTGAGGCGCGGGGCACGCTCCGCTGCGCCGGTGGACGACTACGGCGTGCTCGCCACGATCGAGGACGCGCTCGGACTGCGGCGCCTCGGGGGAGCGGCGGATCCCAGCGCGGGCACGCTCGCCGCGCTCTTCTCCTCCCCGCCGCGGCTGCGCTGAGGGCGCCACGCGCGGGCCACCTAGAATCACCCCTCCCGTGAGCGACGCGAACCTGATCCCCCGGCGCGAGGTCGACCCGCGCCGTGAGCTGCCCGAGATGGAGCAGGAGGTGCTCGCGCGCTGGGCGGAGCGCGACGTCTTCGCCGCCTCGCTGAACGCCCGGGCGGGCGCGCCGGAGTGGGTCTTCTACGAGGGTCCGCCCACCGCGAACGGGCCGCCGGGCTCGCACCACGTGCTCTCGCGCGTGTTCAAGGACATCTACCCCCGCTTCCAGACGATGCGCGGCTTCCGCGTCGAGCGTAAGGGGGGCTGGGACTGCCACGGGCTGCCCGTCGAGATCGCGGTCGAAGAGAAGCTCGGGATCAAATCGAAGGCGGAGATCGAGGAGTACGGGATCGCGCGCTTCAACGCCGAATGCCGCGAGTCGGTGTTCGCCTTCCTCGAGGAGTGGGACCGGCTCACCGAACGGATCGGCTTCTGGCTCGACCTCGAGAACGCCTACCGCACGCTCGACGAGAGCTACATCGAGTCCGTCTGGTGGGCGCTCGCTCAGATCGACGCGCGTGGCCTGCTCTACGAGGGCCACAAGGTCGTGCCCTACTGTCCGCGCTGCGAGACCACGCTCTCCTCTCACGAGGTCGCCCAGGGCTACCGCGACGTCGTCGACCCGAGCGTCTTCCTGAAGCTCCCTGTGCTCGACGGAGAGGAGAAGCTGCTGGTCTGGACGACCACGCCGTGGACGTTGCCCGGGAACGTCGCCGTCGCTCTCGCCCCGAACGCCGAGTACGCGCGCGTGCGCCTGGTCGATGAGACCTACCTGCTCGCCGCCGCGCGCGTGGAGCCCGTGCTCGGCGAGGGCGCCGAGGTGCTCGAGAGGATGAGCGGCGCCGAGCTCGCCGAGCGCTACCGCGCCTACGAGGGCCCGATCTTCGCGATGGGCGATCCGGGGGAGTACCCGATCCTCACCGACACCTTCGTCACCACCGACGACGGCACGGGCATCGTCCATCTAGCGCCCGCGTTCGGCGAGGAGGACTACCGCGTGACCGCGGCCTCCGAGCGGGTCGCGTTCGACCCGACCAAGGCGGACACGCTCCCGAACCCGGTGCGGCCCGACGGGAGCTTCGATGCGACCGTGCGCAGCTGGGGGGGCCGCTCCTACGAGGGTCGCCAGGTGAAGGACGAGGAGGTCACCCGCGAGCTGATCGATGACCTGCGCGAGCGCGGGCTGCTCCTGAAGGTGCAGGACTACGAGCACTCCTACCCGCACTGCTGGCGCTCGGGGAACGCGCTGATCTACTACGCCAAACCCTCCTGGTACATCTCGACCTCGCGGCTGCGCGACGAGCTGCTCGCGGCCAACGAGACGGTCGCCTGGCACCCGCCCCACGTCAAGCACGGGCGCTTCGGGGACTGGCTGAAGAACAACGTGGACTGGGCGCTCTCGCGCGAGCGCTACTGGGGCACCCCGCTCCCGGTCTGGCGCTGCGCGAGCGGCCACCAGCGTGTGGTCGGGTCCTTCGCCGAGCTCGCCGAGCGCTCCGGCACGGAGCTCGCAGACCACCACCGGCCCTACGTGGACGAGGTCAGCTTCCCCTGCACCGAGCCGGCCTGCGCGGAGCAGATGCGGCGCGTGCCCGAGGTGATCGACGTCTGGTTCGACTCCGGCGCGATGCCCTTCGCCCAGCACCACTACCCCTTCGAGGGGCAGGAGGAGATGAGCCACTTCCCCGCCGACTTCATCTGCGAGGCGCAGGACCAGACGCGCGGCTGGTTCTACTCGCTGCTCGCGGAGTCCGTGCTGCTCGGCAAGGGCGCGCCCTACCGCAACGTGGTCTGCCTCGGCCTGATCCTCGACGAGGACGGTCAGAAGATGTCGAAGTCCAAAGGCAACGCGGTCGATCCCTGGGAGGTGCTCGACGCCTACGGGGCGGACGCCTTCCGCTGGTACTTCTTCACCTCCAAGCAGCCTTGGGACGGCTACCGCTTCTCGAAGGAGGCGATCGGCGAGGGGGTGCGTCTGTTCCTCAAGCAGCTCTGGTCGACCTACTACTTCTACTCGCTCTACGCCCACGCGGCCAAGGACCAGCTCGCCGCGGGAGCGGCGGGCGAGGGCGAGCAGACCGACCTCGACCGGTGGGCGCTCTCGCGCACCGCGGGCACGGTCGCGCATGTCACCGAGCGCCTCGACGCGTACGACGCCACGACCGCGGGACGCGCGATCGCGGAGCTGCTCGACGATCTCTCCAACTGGTACGTGCGGCGCTCGCGGCGGCGCTTCTGGGACGCAGACCCGGCGGCGTTCCGTACGCTGCGCAGCTGCCTGCTCGCGCTCTCGAAGCTGCTCGCGCCCTTCTGCCCGTTCGTCGCCGACGAGATCTACGACAACCTCGACGGGGAGCGCCCGAGCGTGCACCTCTGCGACTTCCCCGAGCCCTCCGCGCTCGGCGCGCGCGAGCCCGAGCTCGAGCAGGCGATGGCGCTCGCACGCGAGACGGTGCGGCTCGGTCTCGGCGCGCGCGGCAAGGCGAAGATCAAGATCCGCCAGCCACTGCGCGAGGCGGTGGTCGTCGCTGACACTCGCGAGCGCGAGGCGATCGAGCGGCTCGTCGCGGTCGTGCGCGAGGAGCTCAACGTCGAGCAGGTCCGCTTCGTCGCCGCCGCCGAGGAGCTCGGGAGCTACGAGGCCAAGGCGAACTACCGCACCCTCGGGCCGAAGTTCGGCAAGGAGATGCCCCAGGCAGCCGAGGCGATCGGCGCTCTCGATCCCGCGCACGTTGCGGCCGCGCTCCGCGACGGGGGGACGATCGGGATCTCCGTGGGCGGGCGCGACCACACACTCACCGAGGAGGACGTGCTGCTCACGATGCGCGCGCCGGAGGGATACTCCGTCGAGCGTGAGGGCGCGCACGCCGTCGCGCTCGACCTCGAGATCGACGATCACCTGCGCGAGGGAGGGCGTGCACGCGAGGTGGTGCACGCGGTTCAGAACGCGCGCAAGAGCGCGGGACTCGCGGTCGAGGACCGCATCGACCTGGTGCTCTCCGGAGATCCCGCCCTGCTCGCCGCCGCCGAGGCGAACCGCGACTACCTCGCGGGCGAGACTCTCGCCGTCGATCTCGCGATCGGCGATCGGAACGGCGCCGGGCCGCGCTCCTACACGGAGACCGCGAAGGTCGACGGGCTCGAGCTGCGGATCGAGCTCTCGCGCGTGGAGTGAGGGTCACCCCCCACCCCTTCACACCCCACGCTTCATTTTGTATAGTGGGTGGTACCCCAACCGAGGAGACCGAGATGGCAGGCACCCTTCCCCAGATCACGGACAACAACTTCGACGCCGAGGTGCTCGAGGCTGAGCAGCCCGTGCTCGTCGACTTCTGGGCGCCCTGGTGCGGCCCCTGCCGCGTCGTCGCCCCGGTCCTCGAGGAGATCCAGTCCGAGCGTCAGGACCTCAAGATCGTCAAGCTCGACATCGACGACAACCCGCAGACCGCAGCTCGCTTCCAGGTCCTCTCGATCCCCACGATGATCCTCTTCAAGGGCGGTCAGCCGGTCAAGACGGTGATCGGCGCGTACCCGAAGAAGCGCCTCGAGGCAGAGCTCGAGCCCGCGCTCAGCGCGGCGTAGGCCACCGAGTCTCTCAGCGGCCCGGCATCGCGCCGGGTCGCGGCGCACTGCTCGTCGTGCTCGGGCTGCCTCGCCCCGAGCCCGCGCTCCAGCGGCCCTACTTCGGAGGCAACGAGCGCGCGTGGTCCACGCCGCGCCGGACCCAGCGCTCGAGCTGGCGCTTGGTGTCGACCGCGTGCTCATCGACGCGGACCCAGCCGTCCATCGCTTTGCCCCTCATCTCGAAGGGCCCCGCGCCGGGCTTCGCGCGCAGCGCCTCTGTCTCGGCGTGCTCGCAACGCAGCAGCAGCCCGCCGCTGCGGCTGACCGCGACCGACATGTGCCCGCCGATCAGGAAGGCGAGGCCGCCGAACATCTTCTTCTCGACGAGGCCGCGCTCCGCGCCGAGGATCTCACGCACGCGGTTGGCGAGTTCCTCGTCGTAGGCCATCAGCCGATTATCACTGTCCAGTCGCCGCGGTGTCTGATGATCGGCGGGTGGATGTGGGTGAGCGAGGCGAAGAGGTGCGGCGAGACGTAGACCTCGATGAACGCCGCGACGACGAGCATCGGCACGGCGATCGCGACGGTCACGAGCGTCGCGGCGAGCAGCTGATCCCACTCCCCCTTGCGGCTCGCGATGATCCAGGCGGCGAGCGGCAGGAAGAGCGCGACGAGCTCGATGATCGCGTGCGGGAGCACGCCGAGCAGCAGCACCGCGGGAGAGACTTCGAGGAAGTTCGAGATGCCCGCGAGCGTGTGGCCGATCAGGTAGGCCTGCGCGCTCAGTGAGAAGGTGGTGGCGCAGACCACGAAGCCGATCGCGATGCGCCCCCCGTGCGCGTGCACCCAGCGCGAGATACCCGTGCGGTGCTCGGCCTGCATGGGCAGCGCGCTCCCCGCGATGAACCCCGCCACGCAGGCCATACCGTGCAGCGCGAGCACGAGCAGGTTCGCGCGGAGAACGCTCAGCACATCGTCGATGCCCCCCACCGCGAAGGGGGGCTGCAGGTTCAGGTAGCGCGAGTAGCCCTGATCGAGCGAAGCGATCACCCACACCGCGGCGAGCAGGCCCGCCGCCGCGACCGCGGAGCCCGCGGCCCAGCGGCCGACCACGCGGATCGGGCGGTGCTGCCACTCGTGCAGGGTCTCGCGCGTGTGGCGCACGCCGTGGGCGAAGGCATAGGCCGAGGCGTCCATCCCTTCCGCATCGGCCGTGCGGCGGCGCGACATAAGCACCAACCGTCTGCCGCGGCGGGTGTCCTTTATCCGAAGCGGAGCAGCGGCACGAGCCACATCGCCTCGGCCGCGATCTTCCAGGACATCTTGCTCTGACCCTTCTCGCGGTCGCGGAAGGTGATCGGGACCTCTTCGACGCGGAAGCCGCGCTGGACCGCGCGATAGGTGAGCTCGACCTGGAAGGCGTAGCCGCGTGAGCGAACGGTCGCGAAGTCGATCGCCTCGAGCACCTCGCGCCGGAAGCACTTGAATCCTCCCGTGAGGTCGCGCACCTTCAGGCCGAGGACGAGCCGCGCATACGTGGAGCCTCCCTCGCTCACGAAACGGCGCAGCAGGCCCCAGTCGGTGACGCCCCCGCCGGGGACGTAGCGCGAGCCCAGGGCGAGGTCCGCGTCCCCGCGCGCGGCCTCGAGCAGCCGGGCGAGATCGGCGGGGTCGTGGGAGAAATCCGAGTCCATCTCCATCACGTAGCCCGCCCCCTCCGCGAGCGCGTGCGCGAAGCCCGCGAGATAGGCCGGTCCGATCCCGCCCTTGGCCGTGCGATGGAGCACACGCACCCACTCGTGGCGCTCGGCCATCGCGTCGGCGAGCCTCCCCGTTCCGTCGGGCGAGCCGTCGTCGACAACGAGGATGCGAAAGCCCTCCGGCGCGGCGCGCCCGAGCACCTCACCGGCCGCCGTGAGGATCGCCTCGACGTTGGCCGCCTCGTTGTAAGTGGGGAGTATCAGCCAGGGCTCGCCGGGCATGGTCGGTGAACCCTAGAGCGTGGAGGAGATGATCGCCGGTGGAGCCCTAGGCTGATGCGGTGCCCTCAGATCCGAGCAACGCGCAGATCGCCGACGCTCTGCAGGAGCTGGGCGACCTCTACGAGCTCGACGGGGCGATCGTGCACCGCGTGGTCGCCTACCGCTCCGCGGCGAAGGCGGTGCGCGAGGCATCCGTGTCCGTGGCCGCGCTCGCGCGCGAGGGCAGGGCCAGCGAGCTCTCGGGGATCGGCAAGACCCTCCAGGAGAAGATCCTTGCGCTCACCGAGACGGGCACGATCCCCGCGACCGAGAAGCTCCGCGCGAAGTTCCCTCCCGGGCTCGTCGCGCTCACCCGCCTCCCGGGGCTGGGGCCGAAGCGAGCGCGCGTGCTCTTCGACGAGCTCGGGATCGACTCGCCCGCCGCCCTGCGGAGCGCAGCGGAAGAACAGCGCCTGCGCACCCTCAGGGGCTTCGGCGCGAAGTTCGAGGAGAGCATGCTCGCCGCGCTCGAGCAGGCCGAACGCGAGCCCTCCGAGCGCGTCGGACGAGTGCTGCTCCCGCGAGCGTTCGCCCTCGGCGAAGCGCTCGTTGCGGGGCTGATGCGTGGAGCCGCGAAGGACACGAGGATCGAGCTCGCCGGATCGATCCGCCGCCAGGCGGACAGCGTCAAGGACATCGACATGATCGCCGAGACGAGCGACCCCGCTGCGCTCGTCGCGAAGCTCGCCGAGCTGGAGGAGATCGAGCGCGTCACCTCCTCCGGTGCGGCGGGCGCGCGTGCCCGCACGCACGCGGGAGTGGGGGTCGACCTGCGTATCGCCGCCCCCGGGCAGCTCGGCAGCCTGCTCCAGCACTTCACCGGCTCGGGAGCCCACAACACCGCGCTGCGCGAGGCCGCCGTGCGGCGCGGCCTGCACGTCTCGGAGTACGGCATCCTCGACGACGCGACCGGGGAGACGGAGCCCTTCGCGACCGAGCAGGAGGTCTACGCGCGGCTTGGCCTCGCCTATGTCGAGCCGGAGCTGCGCGAGGACCGCGGCGAGCTCGAGGCCGCGGCCCAGAGGGGCGCGCTCCCCCGGTTGATCGAGCTCTCCGACATCAGGGGCGACCTCCACAGCCACACGATCGCCTCCGACGGGCGCCAGACGATCGAGGAGATGGGGCTCGCAGCGCGGGAGCTTGGGTACGAGTACCTCGCGATCACCGACCACTCCGCAAGCCACGGCTTCGGCAACGACGTCTCACCCGAGCAGCTCGAGCGCCAGATCGAGCTCGTCGCCGAGGCGAACGAGCGCATCGAGGGGATCGAGCTGCTCGCGGGCAGTGAGGTGAACATCCTCCCCGACGGCTCGCTCGACTACGAGGACGAGCTGCTCGCGCGGCTCGACTGGGTGATCGCGAGCGTGCACACCGCCTTCGCCTCCTCCGAGCAGGCGATGACCGAGCGCATGATCGCCGCGGTCGAACACCCGCTGGTCCGCGCGATCGGTCATCCCACGGGGCGCAAGATCGAGGCGCGCGAGCCCTATGCGATCGATCTCGAGGCGCTCTTCGCCGCAGCCGCGCGGACCGGGACGATGCTCGAGATCAACGCGAACCCGGACCGGCGCGACCTCTCCGATGTCCACGCTCGCGCGGCCGCACGGGCGGGCGTGATGCTCCTGATCGACTCCGACGCCCACCGCACGAGCACGCTGCTCAACATGCGCTGGGGGATCGCGACCGCTCGCCGCGCCTGGCTCGGCGCCGATCAGGTTGCGAACACACGCCCCTGGAAGGAGCTGCGGAGCAAGCGCTCAACCCCCGCGCGCAAGCCCGCGGGCCGGGGGCGAGCTTCGAAGTAGCCGCGGCAGCAGCTCACCGGCCACCAGCGCGTCCACAGCGGCCGCGCGCATCGGGGCGAGCTCGCGCAGGGCGCGGGCGGCGTAACCCTGCGGGTCCCCGTGAGCGAGCGCGCGGGTGAGCGCGGCGCCGAGGTCCTCGTCGACGAGCCCGGGGTCCAGGCGGCGCGCGATCGGGAGCGCAACATAGGGACCGGGCGCGGGCGTCGTGGCGAGCAGGCAGCCCTCGGCGAGCGCCTCCAGCTGGGCCTGCCCGTAGTCCTCGCGTCGCGGCGCGGTGACGAAGACGCGCGCGCGGCGCAGCAGCGCGCGGTACTCAGCGGGGGCGAGCGGGCCCACGTCGCGAACACCCGGCTCTTCAGCCGGCTCGATCCGCTCCGCGCGGAGCTGCTCGGCCGAGGCGCCCGCGACGAGCAGCTCCCCCTCCGCCGCTCCCGCCCTCCGCGCCGCTCGCCAGGCGGCGAGCACGTGCTCGAGCCCCTTCTTGCGCGGGTTGCCCGCGTAGGTGATCGCGGCGATGTCGCGGCGCTCCGCCGGAGCGCCCGAGGGCTCGACCGCGAGGGGCAGCACGAGCGCGCGGTTCGCGCCTGCGGCAGAGGGGCCCGCCTCCGCGAGGCCACCCGCGCTCAGCGGGAGCAGGAGCGGGGCCGCGCCGAGGCGGCGGCGCTCGAGCGGGCGCTGCCAGAGCCCGTGTCGGCCGGAGCGGTTGCCCGCCGCGGGAGCGTCGAAGCGGATCGCGCCCGGAACCGGCCAGAACAGCGCGGCGGTCGTTGTGGAATAGAGCACCGCTCGCGGCCGGGCCTCGCCGATCGCGCGGACGGCCGCCACCCGCGCGGCGCGCGCCCAGGCGAGGTCGGTGAGCATCAGTGTGCGCACCTCGCGCGGGGGCTCGGCGCGTGCGAGCGCCACCGCGGCGCCGGCGCGGCGCAGCGAGTCCGCGAGCGCATCGTCGGCCTCGCGCAGCCCCGTGGTGGAGCCGAGCGAGACGATCAGCACGTCGGCGCCGTCCGTCCCCTCCGGCGGGGAGGCGGCGCGCGGCTCCGCGGCGGACACCTAGGTCACGGCCCCGTTCACGCTCTCCACGCGACTCGCTTTGAAGCCGGGCGTGCGCAGCAGAGCGATCGGCCGTAGCGGTGAGGTGCGCTGCACGTAGAAGCTCGCCCCGTCGCGCTCCTCGATCGCGGCGACCGCCGAGTCCTGCCGGCGCCACGCGAGCGCCCAGATGATCGCGAAGCCCGCGGCGATCCCCGGGACCTGTGGGGCGAGGAAGGCAAGCCCCCCCGCGAGCAGCGTGAACACGAGCAGCGGCCAGAGCCTGTTGAGCAGGATCGCGCTCGGGTGCTGCTCGGGCAGCGTGGTGCTCGACTTGGCGGAGGCGAGCAGCTTCGCGATCGGGGGGCTCGTCGCCGCGCGGCGACCCATTCTCAGGCCGACCACCACCGCGATCACCCACCAGCCCAGGGAGACCTCGAGCAGCAGGTGGTTCGAGTTCGCGGAGGCCGCGAGCACTGTCACGACCCCGAGGGCTGTGGCTGCTCCGGCGCTGAGCAGCACGGTCGTGCGGAGGAAGTCGACGAAGCGCACGGAGCTAGAGCAGCGCCTCCAGGAGCGCTCGCACCCCGCCGGGCCCGTCGACGGTGAGGTCCGCCTCCGCCGCGAGCTCGGGCGGCGCTTCGTCTGAGCGCACCGCGACGCAGAGCGCCGTCTCGAGCGCGCCCTCCGCGGCGAGCGAGCGCAGGCCCCGGAAGGCATCGAGGTCGGTGGTGTCATCGCCCACGTAGACCGCAGCGGAGACCTTGCCGCCGCGGATGAGTGCGGCGACGCCGAGCCCCTTGTCGAAGGCCACGGGCGGGCGGACCTCGAGCACCTTGCGGCCCCAGTGCACCTCGAACCCCTCCCCCTCGCCGCGCACCGCGATCTCGCGGACGGCCTGCTCCGCGGCCTCCTCGTTCGGCGCGCCACGCCAGTGGAAGGCGACGATCGCCCCCTTGTCCTCGGCGCGCACGCGCAGCCGCTGCAGCTCAGGCGTGTCCACGCTCGCCGCGAAGTCCCGGATGCGCTCGGTCCAGGCGGCGAGTGCCGGATCGACCTCGGCCGCGGTCGAACCGGGCCGCAGCAGCTCGCCCCCGTGGTTGCCCACGTAGGCGATCGTTCCGATCGCGACGATCGCCCTGGCCGTCGCGGCGCGCCGTCCGCTCACGCATCCCACGACCCCGTAACGCCGGGAGACCTCGATCAGCACCGCCCGGGTTGCCTCGGGCACGTGGGCGTCGTCGGCGTGGCGCACGATCGGGGCGAGCGTGCCGTCGATGTCGAGCAGCACGGCCGAGCGCGCGGGCTCGGCACGGAGCGGACCGAGCGCCTCGACGAGCGTTGCGGCTGGCGACACGGCACTAGTATGCCGCGCATGCTCGCCGGGCAGGCCGTTCAAGCGCGTGGCTGCTGAGCGCCGCAGCGGGCGCAACCTGCGGCTCGCCGCGATCGGCACTCTGGCGGGGATCTTCAGCGGGCTCTTCGGGGTCGGCGGGGGGAGCGTGATCGTCCCACTGCTGATGATCTGGCTCGGCTACGAGGAGCGCGCGGCGACCGCCACCTCGCTCGCCGCGATCATCTTCATCGCCGCCTTCGCCGCCGCCACGCAGGGTCTCTACGGCAACGTGCGTCTGCTCGACGCCGCCGCGGTCGGTGTGCCCGCTGTGCTCGGCGTGCTCGGCGGCGCGGCGCTCGCGCAGCGGCTGCCCGCGCGCGCGCTCGCGCTGCTCTTCTCCCTGGTCCTGCTCGGCAGCGCGGTCGAGCTCGTGCTGCGGTGATCGGCGCGATCCTGATCGGTCTCGCCGGTGGCGTGATCGCCGGGCTGCTCGGCGTGGGCGGGGGCGTCCTCTTCGTGCCCGGGCTCGTCTTCTTCCTCGGCCTCGACCAGCATCATGCCGAGGCGACTTCGCTGCTCGCGATCGTGCCCGTGGCGATCGCGGGGACGTTGCGCCACGACAGCTACGGCAACGTCCGCCGCGAAGACGCGCTGGTGCTCGGTCTGCTCTCACTCGTCGGTGCGGCCGGTGGGGTGGCGCTCGCCAACCAGCTCAGCGGACCCGTGCTGCGCGACGCCTTCGCCGCCCTGATGGTGCTCGTGGCCTTCCAGCTCGCGCGCCGCGCGCTGCGCGCCGACGCCGAGATCGCGAACGGCGCGCGCGGCGAGGAGCGCAACGCTCCTCCAAGCGCCCCCGAATGACCTAGACTGCATCGTGATGGGACTCGATAACCCACTTCACATCGCCTTCCTGGTGGTGATCCTGCTGCTGGTCTTCGGTGCCAAGCGACTGCCTGAGATCGGGCGCTCGCTGGGCTCGGGCATGAGGGAGTTCAAGGACTCCGTCAGCGGGGAGTCAAAAACCCCCGCGCTCACCCAGGGCAACCAGCCGGCCGCTCCCCCCCAGCAGGCAGCAGCTCAGCCCGCCGCCACGCAGGCGCCCGCCGAGCCGACGCACCAGGCCTAGGCCTCGCGTCATCCGCCGGCGGCGAGGTTCGCGGCGCTGCGCGCTGCTCAGTGGATGATCGGACCCGTTTCGACCGCTTCGAAGGCCGACCCGGGGACCTGCTTGATCTGAGCGAGGCTCGCTTCGTTCCAGTTCGGGGAGGGTGCGCCCGTGATGTACCAGGGCGAGCCGTTGTCCGCGACGATCAGTCCGTAGCGCTTGAGCGCCTGCAAGATCACCAGCGCCTGCCCGCTGAACCCTTCGAGCGGATAGCTCGCGTTCAGCCTGAGCCGCAGCCCCATCGGCGGCAGCGCGGGGTTCGAGCTGCTCGATGCGAAGTGCGTGGCGGGATGGATGTAGCCCTCCTGGGACTCCGGCACGGTCACGCGCAGCGCGTGGTCGATGGCCCCGGAGCTCACCTCCTGATAGCGGGCTAGCAGCGGTAGGATCGGCAGCCCGGCCGCGTCGGCGGAGGTCCAGCCTTCGGGACGCAGCGCATCGCTGCGCAGGTTGAAGACCGCACCCGAGGCGGCCTTCCAGCCGGGGGCCTTCGTGTTGCGCGCGGCTTTGTAGAGCTCGTAGTCGATGCAGCTCCCTTCCTGCAGGACGAGCACGTGCTTGTCCCCCTTGCCCTTGCTCCCACCTCCCTCGATCGCGGCTTCAGGGGGGATCGGATAGGGACCCGGGTCGGATTCGCTCTTGTATTTCGTGAACTTCACCGGAACCTTCGGCTGTTCGGGTCCCACGACCTCGTAGGGGATGCCGTAGGAGGGGTTGATCCCGAAGTCCGGGTGCAGGTGCGCGCTCAGGCCGATGCTTTCGACATAGGCCTGAGAGTTCGGGCTCGCCGGGAGTGAGGCGACTTCCTCGTTGAGCGAGTTGTCCGCGGGGAAGAGCTCACAGCCACCTTCATCCGCGCTGCGGATCGTCTGCCGCGCACGGTGGTGGTGTCGCACCGACGCGGGCGCACGCGCGCCCGCCGCGGCCGGGAGCGCGGCGATCAGCGCGCCGAGCGCGATTGCGAGCATGCTCGCGCGGATCCTCCCCGCTGTGCTGCGCTGCGCCACTCTCACCTGCGCGCAACTCTAGTCGCGCAACCGCAGGCGGGTCGCGCTTATGGACGAAGCTATGGGAGCGCTCAGCGGGGGACCGGAGTTCCGCCGAGGGCGGCCGGACGGGCCTCCTCGATCAGCGAGGCTCCGCAGTGCCAGCAGAAGGCCGCGCCGCGACTGTGCACCGCGCCGCACGAGCGGCACTGGCCGTGGATGCCCGCCTCCGCGCCCGCGAGCAGACGCTGGACCTCGTCGAGCTCCGCGTCCGCCTGCTGCAGCTCGGCCGCTTTGCGCGCGATCACGTCGAGGCGGTAGTGATCGCGGATCGCCATCTCATAGGCGAGGCCTCCGAGGTCCCAGGTCAGCTCCGCGACCCGCTGGGCGAGCTCGCGGCGCCGCCGTCGCAGCTCGCGCATCGAGGAGCCCGGGCCCTCGGCGGCGAGGCCGCCCACGGGAAGCACCGCTGCCCCCGGGCTCGCGTCGGCGCCGCGCTGATCGATCGGCTCGGCCATCGCTAGTGCGTTTCGATCGGTTCCGCGCCGAGCGCGTTGATTTCTTCCTGGTGCTTCTTGCCCGTGCTTTTCGTGAGTTTCTCGATTTTTTCTTTGCTCACAGCTTTGGGCGCGGGCGGAGGCGCCTTTTCTTTCGCCGTTTCTTTCGCGCCTTCGGCGGCTTCCTTGGCTTCCTGCTTGGCCGAGGTTTTCGAGGCGGTACCGGTCGAGCTCGTGGATTCGGAGCTCGTCCCGGTCGTCGATGTGCCCGCCGTCCCGCCCGCGGCGAGGCCGCCGAGCCCTTCGATCTTCACGGTCGTGTTGGCGGGCGTCTTGCTCTGGCTCACCCAGTGGCCGATCAGCAGCCCGGCGAGCAGGAACAGGCCGAGGATCGCGATCAGGCCGAGCAGGCCCGAGTTCCTGCGCAGCCACGCATTCGTGCCCTGTTGCGGTTGGACGGCGACGAACGCCCCGGGGGCGGCCTCGATCGTCGAGGGGGTCGCCCAGGCCGCAGGAGCGGAGCCCGTCGGAGCGGGACTCGATGGCGCGAGCACGTCGAGGAAGGCGAGCCGCACGGGCGATGCGGGCTGACCGCAGCTCAGGCAGTAACGCTGGTCGGCCACGAGCGCCGCGCCGCAGTTCGCGCACGTCGCATCGGGCTGATCTGAGGGCACGGGTGAGAGGCTCATCGAGAGGGGATCAGCCGAAGGCGCCGCTGACGTAGTCGCGCGTACGGCTCGCGCTCGGCGAGTCGAAGACCTGCGAGGTCGTCCCGTACTCGATCAGGTCGCCGAGGTACATGAAGGCGACCTTGTCCGCGATGCGGTGGGCCTGCGCGAGGTTGTGCGTGACCACGACGACTGCGAGGTCGCGACGGAGCTCGCCGATCAGCTGCTCGATCGTCGCTGTCGAGATCGGGTCGAGCGCGCTGCAGGGCTCGTCCATCAGCAGCACCTCGGGACGCGGCGCGATCGCGCGCGCGATGCAGAGGCGCTGCTGCTGGCCGCCCGAGAGTCGCAGCGCGGGACCGTCGAGGTTGTCCTTGACCTCCTCGTAGAGACCCGCACGCCGCAGCGCATCGATCACCTGCGGTTCGAGCGCGCGCCGACCGGGACGCTTGCGCGACTGTTCGCGCAGCCCGAAGGCGACGTTGTCGAAGACCGACATCGGAAAGGGATTGGGCTGCTGGAAGACCATTGCGACCCGAGCGCGGAGCTTCGTGTCGGGCAGCGCGTGGATGTCCTCGCCGTCGAGCATGATCCGCCCGCCCCGCGCCGCGCTCGGGGTCAGCTCGGTGAGGCGGTTGAGCGTGCGCAGCAGCGTGGTCTTGCCGCAACCCGAGGGACCGATCAGAGCGAGCACCTCGCCCTGGTGGATCGAGAGCGACACCGACTTGACCGCCTGCTTGGGGCCGTAGTCGATCGAGACGTCCTCGAGACGCAGGCGTTCGGGACCCGCGGCGGCGAGCTCGCTGCGCACCGCCACTCGCTCGCTCGGCGGCGGCGCGGGCACGGGGATGCGGTCGAGCACGATCTGGCGCACGGGCGGGATCGCGGGTGCGGGTGACGCGCTCGGAGCAGCGTCCGCCTGAGCGGGAACCGGGGTGATCCGCGGGTGGCGCTCCGTCGCAGCGTCCTCTGCGAACGCGCTCTGCGGCCGGTCGAGCAGCATCTCCTCTGGGGTCATCGCGGGCTTCTCCATCGGCGAGAGTCTGAAAGTGTGTCTATCGACTCGATCATCTTCATCGGCTTACTGATCTATGTACGTTAGCGGCTGTTCTGGGGGTTGTAAAGGCGCTGCCGCCGCGCTCAGACGATCGCGCCGGCGACGGTCATTCCCTGCTCGTCGGCGGTGGAGCGCCCGATGCGATCGACGAGCAGGTTGAGGCCGAGCACCATCAGCATCAGCACGAACGCGGCGGCATAGGCCTTCTGAGGCGCGGCGCCTTCGCCCGCGGGCGAGTCTTCGAACACGTAGCTCGTGAGCGCGCCTCCGGTGCCTTTCAGAAGCCCGAGGATCGGGGTCCCGCCCTGCGGTTCGATTTTCAGGCCGCCGAGCACGACGATGATGATCGCGGTGTCGCCGATGATGCGGCTCACCCCGAGCGTGATGCCCGCCGCGATGTTCGAGCGCACGCTCGGAAGCAGCACGCTGCGGATCGTCGCGATGCGCGTCTTACCCAGCGCGTAGGCCGCCTCGCGCATCTGCGCGGGAATCGTCTGCAGACCGTCGCGCGTGGCGGCGAAGACGGGGGGTAGCGCGATCAGAGACATCAGCGCACCGGCGGCGATGAAGGAGCGGCCATAGACCCCGCCTCCTTCGGCGCGGAAGGAGAAGGGCGCCATGAAGGAAAGCTGGAAGAAGGCGAGTCCGAAGACGGCGATCACGATGTCCGGCGTGCCCGCGACCACCTCGATGCTGGACTCGACGATGCGCGCGAGCCAGGAGGGCCGCCCGTACTCGGTCATCCAGAGCGCCGCAGAGACGGCGAGCGGGAGAGTGAGCAGGATCCCGATCGCGGTGAGCAGCAGCGTGCCCTCGATCGGGTCGAGGAAGCCGCCCGAGTGAGCCTGGGAGAGCGTCGCTTCGACAGGGTGTTCGACGAGCAGCTTCGGACGCAGGTACTGGATGCCGCGGTAGCCCATGTAGCCGACGATCGCCGCGGCGATCGCGCAGAGCAGCAGCCCCATGCCCCACGCGAGCACGAGCGCGAGGCGGTCGCTCCAGCGCCATTCGCGCGGCGAGGAGCGCCTGCCGCGTCCACCGTCGGACGGAGGGCGCGTACGCGGGTCGTAGGAGCTGACCGCGCTCATCCGCGCACCTGGTACTTCCGCAGCGGGAGCTTGATCAGGTAGCCCGCAACGGAGAGGGCGAAGGCGGAGAAGAGCAGCAGCACAGCCCACGCATAGAGCGAGGACTTCAGTGCGGGAGCACCGATCCCGTCGCGGTAGTCGACGACCGCCGCGGCGAGCGAGCGCATCGGCTCGAAGAAGAAGGTGAAGCCGTCACCGAGGCGCGGTGCGAAGTTCACCGACCCCGCGACCATCGAGATCATCACCGCCTCGCCCAGCGCTCTGGCGCTCGCGAGCACGGCCGCGGCGACGATGGCGGGCCGCGCGGCGCGGACGGTCACCGCGAGCATCGCGCGCACCGGGTTGCACCCGAGCGCGATCGCGCCCTCGCGCCAGGAGTTCGGCACCGCGATCAGCGCCTCGCAGATCAGCGCGACCATGATCGGGGTGATCATCACGGTGAGGATCACGATGGCCACACCCACTCCCGCGCCATCGAGCAGGACGGTGTTCGCAAGCGAGGCTTTTTCACTCGGGCTGATGATGTGGTTGAGCACGAAGGGAACGAGCACGAGGATCCCGATCAGGCCGTAGACCACGGAGGGCACGGAGGCGAGCAGGCGAATCACCGGGATCGCAATCCGCCGCAGACGCGCGGGTGCGAGCTCGACGATGAAGATCGAGGAGAGCACCGCGATCACGAGCCCGAGCAGGACCGCGGGGACGGTCGTGATGATCGTGCCCCAGATCAGCGGCCAGGCGCGCATGTAGTAAGCCGACGCCGCCGGATGCGGCCCCGCGCTCTGCATCGTTTCCAGCTGCGACTTGAGGTCGCCGCCCGAGCCGAGCCAGCTCAGCCCCTGATGGGAGAACGTGGGCCATGCCTGTGCGACGACGAAGGCGATCATCGCGAGCACGACGACGCCGACCAACAACGACACCGCGCCGAGCGTCAGCTCGGCGCGGCGGTCAGACCATGGGGCTCTCAGTCGTTCGAGCACAGCTCGACTAGCTGATCGGGACCCACTGCGTTGAGATGATCGCCTTCGCGGCGGCCGCTTTCTCGATCCAGCCGATGAACGCGGAGGCGGCGCCCGTCGCCTTGCCTTTGGTCACCTCGTAGAACCGCGCGGTGCCGGAGTAGGCCCCGCTCGTCACGGTGCTGCGGTTGCACGCCGTGCCGTTGAGGCTGACCGCGTTGACGGTGCCTTTGTCGGACTGGTAGTTCGACACGAAGCCAATCGAGGCCGGGTCGTTTTCGACCTGCTGGCGCATCAGACCCTCGGAGGGCTCTTCCGCTGCGAGCGAAGAGACTTTCTTGCCTTCGAGCAGGATCGTCTGGAAGTTCGTCAGCACGCCGGCGACCGAGGTGCGGCTGATCAGGTCGATCGTGCCGGTCTGCGTCGCGCCGGGGAGGCCCGCCCAGCTCCTCGTCTTACCCGTGAAGATCGAGGTGAGCTGCGCAGTGGTGAGGTTGGAGACAGGGTTCGCCTTGTTCGTGATCGCGCAGATGCCGTAGCGGGCGATCGGGTAGAAGACGAGGCCGGGGGGGTCGCTGGAGACCGGGTCACGCGAGACGTCTCCGATCGTCACGCGGCCGGCCGCAACGTCGTTGATCCCGATCTGGGCACCGCCCTGGGTGATCTTGAACTTCACTTTGTGCGGGTGCACTTTGTTGTACTTCGCCGCGAGCAGTGAGACCAGCGGGAACGATGCGGTGGCGCCGCTGATGGTGATCGTCGTCAGTGCCGAGGCGGCCGCAGGCGCCGCGATCCCAAGCACGCCGGCTACCACGAAGGCAGCTGAGAGACGGCGGAAGCGAGTCATCTGGGAGTAACTCCGTTCAGTGAGTGTTGACAATTAGTTGACACGGGTTCCCGGCGAACATACCATAATCCCGATAGATTCGATCCGGATAGCCTATTTTGTCGGGAAACACACCTTCGAGCCCGAAGTTGTGTTCTGAGGGGACTTCTCACGAGATCCGAGATGGACGCGCAGAACGATCAGGACACCACCACGCCCGCCGCTCCACCACGCCCTGTGCGCCTCCCGCGCAGGCGCTGGGCGGCGGCGCTCGCAGCGTCGATGCTCGGCGTGGGGATCGCGGTCGGAGCGGCGATCGGTCCTGCCCCCGCGGCATCCCTCGCGGGCGACGTGCCGAGCCTCGCCAAGGAGCTCCCGCTCCTGATCGCCGGGCTCGAGGCCAAAGACCGGGCGTCCACGCCGGCGCCCGCAGCGAAGAGCGAACCGCCGCAGAGCGAACCGGCGGCGACGCCCGCGGCGGCCCCGAAGGAGGCGGCCAAAGAATCGGCCTCGTCCACGCCCGCGAGCGAAGAAACGAGCAAGGAACCGAAAGAAACAAAAGAAAAATCGTCGAGCAACGCGAGCAGGAAACTGCCGGCGATCACGAACGTGTGGCTGATCGAGCTGGCCGGTGGAACGCTCTCGGGCGCGCTCGCCCAACCCGCCGCGGCGCCCTACATCAACTCCTCTCTCAAACCCGCGGCGACGCTGCTGAGCAACTGGTCCGCCGTGCAGGCGAACGCCTTCGCGGCGGAGGCGACGCTCGCAGAACCGCCTGCGACGGGGGCGGTTCCCCCGCTGCTCCACACGATCGTCCAGCCCCCCTGCCCCGAAGGCGCGGCCGGAGCGCCCTGCGCACCCGAAACGCCCGGCCAGCTCACCGCCGCGGACGAATTCCTCAAGGCTTCGCTCGCGAGCATCACCGCGCTGAGCACCTACAAGGAACACGGCCTCGTCGTGATCACCTTCGCGACGGTGGGCATCGCGACGCAGTCCGAACTGCCCGCGGGCGCGTCGACCTCGACGCTCGCCTACCAGCCCCCCGGCGGAGTCGCGCTCCTCTCCCCCTTCGCAAAGGCCGGGGCGAGCTCCTCGGTGACGTTCAACCCCACTTCCCCCAGGCAGAGCCTCGAAAAGCTCCTGCACTGAGGAAGATCACCCAACGAAACGAACGGAGAATCCCGTTGCACGCAACTCCCACAGCCCAACGTAAGGCATGCCTGTGGCTGCTGGCGATGGTGGGCTGCCTCGCCCTGATGGTCGCGGCGCCTGCCGTGAGCCAGGCAGAAGAATCGAACCCCAACAACCTCAACTGCCTCGGCAGCATTGCGAAGGGCGAACCGGAAGAAGGGCTCACCTCGCCGGTGTCCTACAGCTTCTACTGCGACGGGGCGATCACGGGGTATCAGCTCCAGGCTCAGGTACCGGTGGCGGGCTTCAGCTCCGCACCGCTCGTGAGCACGCTCGAACCGGGCTCAAAAGTGGGCCCCGCCCTGAAGGACACGTTCTCCTGCAGCGGCGAAATCCCCGGCTACGCGATCAACTGCGTGGGGCTCGCGAAAACGGGCTATGAGGTGATCGCGGGTGAGTTCGGCGTGGAAAAGGCGATCTGCACCGAGCCGCGGGTGGACCCGCTGCTCACCGTCACCTACGCCTACCTCGAAAAAGGCGTGGTCACACAGGCGATCTCGGGTCCGTTCGACCTCGGGCGCCCGAAAGGCTGCCCGCCCGACGCGTACTCGGGGAGCACCCGCCTGAACCCGAAACCGCTGATCGTCACGCACAAGAAGAAGAGCAAGAAGAAGAAGTCGAGCGCGAAGAAGTCCGCGCACAAGGCCGCCCACCACTAGTCCTCGACAACGGCAGCCTCGCGAACGGGTCGTCCGCTCCCCCGGGGGCGGGCGGCCCGTTCTGCTTCCCGGCACGGACGGGCGGGGGCCTTAGGCTTGGGGCGTGAGCGCCCCTGACGCCTCCCGCCTTCGGCGCAGACGCCGCCGCCTCGCGACCGCCGCGCTCGCGGCCTACTCGCTGCTCGGCTGCGCGGCCTGCGGGGCGGCACCCGCTCCCGGTGGACACCCCCGTCGGGCCACGACCGCATCGATCGCCTCCAGCGCGGCTCCCACCCCGCCGGTCACCTCCGCCGTGCCGGGAGCCTCAACGCCGGGCTGCGCGGAAACCGTCGCGGGCACACTCGGCGGGATCGCGGCGCGGATCTACCACGAGGCGGCCACGGGAGGTCCGGTGAGCGAGGCTGTGCACCGGGTCACCGGCTCCGTCGCGCTCGCGCACGCGGTGAGCTCGGGAGACGCGGGTGCGACGCGCTCGATCCTGCGCTCACTGCTCGCGGGCCAGATCGTGCGGATCGAGGTGCTCCGCGGAGCGCGGCTGTTCGCCTCCGCGGGCTCAGGCGCTGCGGTTGCGCCGGTCGCGGGGACGATCCCTCAGAGCGGGGGAGCGCGCTTCCTTCTCTCGGTGCAGTCGGAGCACAGCTATCTGCAGGTCGCGCAGCAGGTCACGGGTGCCGAGGTCGTGCTGCTCGCGGGGACGCATCGCCTCGCGGGCACGCTTCTGCCCCCCGCGGGCACGACGATCCCGACGAGCGGCCCGCTCAGTATCGGGGCGCATAGCTACCAGGTCGCATCTCTCGGCGGCTCGGAGTTCCCCTCGGGTGCGCTGCGTATCGCGATCCTGGTCCCATCCTCCGAGCTCAGCTGCCCGGCCGAAGCAGCACAGACGCGCACGACGGTTCTCGGCCGGGTGGGCGAACGGATCTACGAAGAGGAGGCGGGGAGCTCCTACGTGCAGGCGACGGTGCGCAGGATGGAATCCAGCGCCGCGTTCCAGCGCGCGGTCGCGAGCCGGGACGTGGCCGCCACGCGGGCGGCGATCGTCGGCTTCTTCGCCGCGCACATCCACGTGGTGCGCGTGCGAGTGACGGTCGGCGGGAAGCTGCTCTACGACCTCGGCGGGCCGCACGTGCTCGCGCCGGTCGAAGGCACGCTGCGAGTGGGCGGCCGCGTGGTCGGACACTTCCTGATGGCGATCCAGGACGATGCGGGATATCTGAAGCTCGCCCAGCTCTTCACCGGCGCGGAGGTGCTGATGAGGACGGGCGGGATACAGGTCGCGGGTACGCTCGATCCCGGGCCGGAGAAGGTGCCCGACCGCGGGACCGTGAGCTACCGCGGGCGGACCTTTCAGGCCTACTCGTTCACGGGGACCGCCTTCCCCTCCGGGCCGCTGCGGATCTCGCTGCTGTTTTGAGCGGGGACCCGCCGGCGCTCCGTGCGGGCCTCAGAGCAGGCTCGTCGTCATGCGTTCGACCTCGGCGATCGAGGTCGCGCCTTCGCGCACCTTCTGCATGCCGTCGTCGCGCAGGCGCAGCATCCCTTCCTCCTGGGCGACCGCGACCATGTCGTCGACCGAGGCATGCTCGAGGATCATCGTGCGGATGCGTTCGCTGACGCTCATCACCTCGTAGATGCCGACGCGGCCGCGGTAGCCCGAGCCCGAGCATCGCGAGCAGCCCACAGGTTCGTACGGTTCGGCGCCCTCGAGGCCCAGCTCGGCGAGCACGGTGTCGGGCACGGTCTGGGGCTGCTTGCAGTGCTGGCAGAGCGCGCGCACGAGGCGCTGGGCGACGATGCAGTCGACCGCGGAAGAGACGAGGAACGGCTCGATGCCCATGTCGATCAGGCGGCCGAGCGCGCTCGGCGCGTCGCGCGTGTGCAACGTGGAGAGGACGAGGTGGCCGGTGAGCGCGGCCTCCACAGCGATGTGCGCGGTCTCGCGGTCGCGGATCTCGCCGACCATGATCACGTCGGGGTCGGCTCGCAGCATCGAGCGCAAGCCCACGTCGAACGTGACGCCGGCCTTCGCGGCGATCTGCATCTGCTTGACACCCGGGATGCGCTGCTCGACGGGATCCTCGATCGTGAGGATCGAGCGCTCGCCGTCGTTGACGAGGTGCAGCGCGGCGTAGAGGGTGGTGGACTTGCCCGAACCGGTCGGACCGGTCACGAGCACCGCGCCGTTGGGGCGCTGGATCGCCGTGCGGAAGCGGTCGAGCTCGGCGTCCTGCATTCCGAGCGACTCGAGCCCGTCGACGACCACGGACTTGTCGAGGATGCGGAGCACGGCGCCCTCGCCGTGAACGAGCGGGAGGGTGACCACGCGGATGTCGACGCGACGTCCGTCGACGGTGAGCGCGAAGCGCCCGTCCTGGGGCACGCGCCGCTCGGAGATGTCGAGGTCGGCGAGGATCTTGATGCGCGAGACGACCCCAGCGGCCATCTTGCGCTTGACCGTGGCCGCGGGCATGAGCACGCCGTCGACGCGGAAGAGCACGCGCGTGTCGCCTTCCTCGGGGTTCACGTGGATGTCCGAGGCGCCCTGCTGGATCGCCTGGGCGACGATTGAGTGGACGAGCTTGATGATCGGCGCGTCGCGGTCGGCCTCGTCGACGAGCACGCTCTCCTCGTCTGCGGCTTCGGCCTCCTCGTCGTTGAGGTCTTCGATCGACTCGTCCATGCTCGTGAGGCGGGCGAGCAGCAGGTTGAGATCCTCGACCGAGGCGGCCGCGGGGCGGATCCGGCGGCCGGTCATCATGCCGATGTCGTCGATCGTGAGGACGTTCGTCGGGTTCGCCATCGCGAGCACGAGCGCACCGTCGTCGGAGTAGCCAACGGGGACGGCCTGGTAGCGCTTGGCGGAGTCGACGCTCACGAGGTTGACCGCGCCCATGTCGAGGTCGTAGACGGAGAGGTCGACGAAGTCGAGCCCGAAGCGCTCGGCGACGACGCGCGCGAGCTGGTCGTGCCGGAGGATGCCCCGCTCGACGAGCACGAGGCCCGTCGGGCGCCCCTGGGCCCGGGCGGCAGCGACGGCCTCCTCGACCGTCTCGAGGTCGGCGAAGCCGAGGTCCACCGCGACCTCGCCGATCATCCGTGTGGAGCGGCCCGGGTTCTTCGGCGGGTACAGACCAGTGTCGCCACGGCGCGGATAGCGAGGGGAGGTGCGGCGCTCGTCGGCAGCCGGCCGCTCGTCGGCCTCGGCTGCCGCAGCGTCCTCCTCGACGGGGGGCTCGGCGCTCTCGGCGGCGGCACCCTGATCGGGGGATGCGTCGAGCTCAGCAGCGGGGCCGCTGCCCTGCTCGCCCGCGAGCTTCTCGTCTGAGAGCAGCTCGTCCGGGCTCGGCTCGAGATCGGCGCCGGTCGCGGCAGTGAGCTCGCGTTCGTCCGACGCACCACGAGGGCCGGTGCGCTTGGAGGCGATCGTTGGCATGGAGCGTTCGCCCATCATTGAGCACTATCGGCATTCCCCAGGCCGCTCTTGAACGGATGGACGATGTCAGCGAGGTGACTGCGCGAGTCCCTGTTCGACCGCGCCCTTGACCTGCGCGTCGAGCGAGTTGAGCCTGTGGAGGGCGATCGCCTCGACCGAGCCGAAGCGCTGAGACGAGGCCCCCTCGGGGCCGTGGTGGCAGATCACGCAGTGCTCCAGCTCGAGCCGGCGCCCGGGATCGACCGACGGAGGGACGTGCGCGGCGATCAGCCGCAGCCCGAGCTCGACGTGGCCGAGCAGCTCGCCCTCTCGGCTGCGCTCGATCTCCGCGCCGTATGTGAACTCTCGCGTCTTGCCGAGGTCGTGGACGATCGCGGCGCTCAACAGCAGGTCGCGGTCGATCCGAGGGTGCAGCGTGCAGAGCTCGATCGCCATCGTGGCCACCGCGACGGTGTGCTCGAGCAGCCCGCCGAGGTAGGCGTGGTGCGCGCCCGGCGCGGGTCGTCCGCCGGGCCTCGCGGGCTGCGAGCAGGGCGCTCGGCGCAGCTCGGCGCGAAGCCCCCGATCGGCGAGCAGCGCGTCGAGCAGCGCTCGGAGCCCCGGGTCGTAGACCTCGCGGGCGAGGTGTTCGAGGAAGCCCTCGAGCTCGTCGAGGTCGCGGTAGGAGCTCGGCAGGAAGCTCGCGGGGTCTGCGCCTGCACCCTCGGCGCGCGTGATCGTGTCGATCTCGATCTGCAGCTGCTCCCTGTAGCGCTGAACGCGACCCGCGATCTGCACGAGCTCACCGCGCTCGAAGCGGCCCGCGAGCAGATCGGCGTCGCGGAACGCGCGGGCCACGATGGAGCCCGTTCTGTCGCGCAGCTCGAGCGTCAGGAACGGGGAGCCGTTCCTGCTGATCTGGCGCTCCTTGCGGGTGCAGGCGTACACGCCTTCGACGTGCTCGGAGTCGCGCAGCGTGGCGACTGTCTGCACCCGCTCGAGCTCGTCGGAGCCGGCGGTGGCCATCGACGCATGATGTACGGTGATTCGGATGCAACCCCTGATCTGGGACCGGCGTCCCGACGGCCTGCGCGCACCCGCGATGGTGTGCGCATTCCAGGGCTGGAACGACGCGGGCGACGCCGCATCGAGCGCGGTCTCCTTCCTCGCGGAGTCGCTCGGCGCAAAGCGTTTTGCGCACATCGACTCGGAGGAGTTCTACGACTTCCAGGCGAACCGGCCCACGATCAAGCTCGACGGGCGCGAGCGTCGCGAGATCGACTGGCCGGGGGTCGAGATCTTCGAGGCGAGCGCCCCGCGTGCACCGCGCGACCTCGTGCTCGTCCAAGGCGTAGAGCCCTCGATGCGCTGGCGCTCCTTCTGCTCCAACATCGTCGATCTCGCCGAAGCGCTGGGCGTGCAGGTCGTCGTCTCGCTCGGTGCGCTGCTCGGCGACGTACCGCACACGCGCCCCGTCGCGATGACCGGCCACGCCTCCGACCCTGCGCTGCTCGAGCGCCTCGGCGTGAGCTCATCGGTCTACGAGGGGCCCACCGGGATCGTCGGTGTGCTCCACGCGGCCTGCGCGGATGCGGGCCTCCCCGCCGCCTCGCTGTGGGCGGCCGTGCCTCACTACGTCGCCGCCGCCGCCAACCCGAAGGCGGCGCTCGCGCTGCTGCGGAGGATGGAAGTCCTGGTCGGCGTCTCCGTCGACGTGTCCGAGCTCGAGTCCGCCGCCGGCGACTACGAGCGCCAGGTCGGGCTCGCCGTCCAGAGCGACCCCGACATCCAGGCCTTCGTCGAGCGCCTCGAGCAGGCCGCCGAGTCCGACGAGCAGGCCTCTCCCGCCGAGGTCCCCTCCGGCGACGCGATCGCACGCGAATTCCAGAGGTTCTTGCGACAGAGGGGCCGCGACCGCTGACCCGGACGCGAGCGGCGCTGCGCGGGGCGTCCTCGCCTCAGTCGTCGGTGCCGTTGCCGAGCTGACCGAATTCGTTGCTGCCCCAGCACTCCGCCTGCCCGCTGGTGAGCAGCGCGCAGCTGTCTTCTTCGCCCGCGCTCACCTCGGTCGCGTCGTCGATGCCGAGCACTTCGACGGGAACGTCCGAGGTTTCCACGCCACCGTCGCCGAGCTGGCCGTACCTACCTTCGCCCCAGCAGTCCACGTGCCCCGTCTCCAGGCGCGCGCACGTGTGATAGGCGCCCGCGCTCACTTCGACCGCGTCTGAGATGCCCTGCACTTCGACGGGCGTGTGGGACTCCGTGAATGTGCCGTCGCCCAGCGTCCCGCCGGCGTTGGCTCCCCAGCAGTCCACGCGTCCGCTCACCAGCACCGCGCAGGTGTGCTGGCCGCCGGCACTGACCTGGGTCGCTTCGGTGATGCCCAGCACTTCGACGGCCGCTTCGGAGGAGAGGACCGAGCCGTTCCCGAGCTCGCCCCACGCGCCGTAGCCCCAGCAACGGATCCGGCCGCCCGCCACCACGGCACAGGTGTGCTGACCGCCGGCGCTGAGCTGGACGGCTTCGCCGAGGCCGGGCACTTCCCGCGCCAGGGGGGAATCGAAGACAGCGCCTCCGAGGCCTCCAAGGTAGTAGTAGCCCCAGCAGTCGACGTGGCCGGAGGCGAGCAGTGCGCAGGAGTGGTATTCGCCCGCGGCCACCTGCGTGGCTTCGTCGATCCCCTTCGCCACGACCGGCGTTTCGCTCGATTTGCCACTCGTCCCGCCCCCAAGCTGCCCGTCGTTGTTCAGTCCCCAGCAGACGACCTGCCCTTCCACGAGCAGACCGCAGGTGTGCTCGAATCCGGCCGCGACCCCCGTGGCTTCCGCGAGCAGCGACACCGCGGCGGGCGAGTCGGTGTTGTTGCGGTCGCCGTCGCCGAGCTGGCCCCAGAAGTTGATCCCCCAGCACTCGAGGCGTCGGCTGGACTGCACCGCGCACGCCTGTCCCCAGCCGGTGCTCAGCGCGGTCGCTTCAGACAGGTTCGCCACGACGGTCGGCACGGGGGAGTACCGGTGGTGGCTGACGGTGATCGTGAGCTTCGCCTTCGCGACGCCCTGCGCTCCTGTGGCGATGAGCATCAGCTTGTAGGCGACGTCCTTCCTCTTCGTGTTGCTCGGCATCTCGAGGACCTGGCGGAAGCTGCCGCCCTGGCACGAGGACGTGGCCGGCAGGTCCGCCACCTTCTTTGAGGAGAGCGTGCACGTGAGAGCGCCGGTGACCGAAGCGGTGACGGTCGCGGTGCCGCCGCTGGGCACCGTCGCGGGGGCAGCCGCCAATTCGGATACCACCGGCTTGCCGGCGGACGCACCCGCGGGCGCCGCACAGGGCCACGCCGCCAGCACCACCACCGGCGCCACCAGCAAGAACCGTGCAGCTAAACCGATCCGAAACACCCTCACCCCTCCCATCCCCGCTGCGGGGACACTAGTCGACTCCGCGGGTCCCGACAAGCCCCGCGCGCCGGGTGGTTGCGCTGCCTCAGCGGCCGGGTGCGGCGGCCGTGTCCTAAGCCTCCGCGGCGGGACAGACGATCCGGTAGTCGCAGATCGAGCACGCGTAGTGCGAGGGGGTGGGCTCGAAGTCCTGGCCGAGGATGCCCTCGCCCACCTCCAGCACGAGGTCGCGCACCGCGCTCTCGTCGCGCTCGTCCCGGGGCACGGGGACGCGCAGATCGTCGAGCACGTAGTAGTAGGCCTGGCGAGAGGAGCCGAGCTTCCAGTCCTCGCGCGCGGCGAGCGCGTAGAGCGAGAGCTGCACGTCGTCGCGCAGCTGCTCGGTGGACTTCGGCCGCGAGGTCTTGTAGTCGATCAACTCGTACTCCGCCGCCCCTCCGGGGGCGAGGCGGTCGACGCGATCGACGCGCCCGCGCAGCTGGTGCGGGCCGACGTTGAAGGAGAAGGCGCGCTCGAACCAGACCGGCTCGGAGTCCTGTCCGTGAAGGCGCGAGTGGTAGGTCGTGAGAGCCGCGCGCGCCTTGTCGAGCAGCTCGCCGTCGCGCCCCTCCCAACCGAGGCCCGCGCGGCGCCAGCCCGCGTCGAGCAGCTCGAGCAGTCCCGCGAGCGTGGTGCCCCCGTCGGCGTGGTAGCGCTCGAGCACCTGGTGCACGACGATCCCGAAGCGCTGGTGCACGGTCTGCGCGGTGGGGATGCGCAGCACGCGCGCGAACTTGTAGCGGAGCGGACACAGGCGGTAGGTCTCTATGTCCGAGGCGGACATCGCAACCCCCGTTCCGCGGCGCGGCAGGAAGGCTCCCAACGACTGCTCCTCGCGGAACCCGATCGGCTGCAGCGCCGCGCCGTCCCCGCGCTCGGCGGCGAGCAGGCTCTCATCGAGCGTCGAGGTCTGAAAGATCTCGCGCTGGAGCGGCGTGACTGCGGCGAGCAGGCGTGTGTTGATGTCCTCGAGCGCCTCCGTGAGTGGCTGCGCCTCAGGCCGCTGCATCAGCGCGGAGACCTTGAGCAGCTCCAGGTAGCGAACGACCCCGTGGGAGATGTCGAGGTCGGTGTCGAGGCGCAGCTCCCCGAGCCGCCCTCCGATCCGCGCGACACCCTCGAGCAGCTCCTCCCGCAGCACCGCGAGCGCGGCGGCGAGGTGATCCGGCGCGGGCGGCTCCTCGCCGGGCTCCACCGGCGCCTGCTGCGCCTCCTCGGGCTGCGGCGCGGCCGTGGCGAGATGGCGCGCGAGCTCACGCGTCCCGCGCCCCGCCCCGCTGCTCACGAACTCGGCGGCCATCGCGACCAGTCGGCGCATGCTCTCCTCCTGCTCGGCCGCCTCCTCGGGCGCGAGCAGCGAAGCGCGCGACCCTCCGGAGCGGCCGAGGCGCTCGATCAGATGAGCCAGGAAGACGTCCGGCGCGAGCGAGTCGAGCTCTGCGCTCGCGCTCCGGTGCAGCTCGACGAACCTCTGGATCCGTTCGCGCGCCTCCGGGGGAACCTGCGGGGACTCGGTGGCGGCCGCGAGCCCGACAACGAGATCGAGCTTCCGCCGCCGCGCGACCTGGATCACCCGCGCGAGATCGACCTGGCGCAGGCCGATCGGCGGGCGGGAGAGCGCCCGCACGACCGCGGTCGCGTCCTGCGGCTCGACCAGCAGTCGCAGCCAGGCGAGCACGTCACGCACCTCGGCGCGCCTGAGCAGAGGGACCCCCGCTCCGCCCGTCCCCCCGGCGCCGGCCGATGCTGGCGAGGGGGCGGCGGTTCTTGCGGCAGGCACGTGCCAAGGATACGCGGGCGCGGCGGTGCCGCACGGCTACGCTCTGGTGGTGGACGCGATCGACTGGGGCACCGCTCAGAGGGTCGGCGAGCTGATCGCCGGCTCACCCCCGTACGGGGGTGTCCGCGCCGACTCCGTCGAGCCCCTCGCACACGACTTCGCCGCACGTGTGAGCGCCTACAGCGGGCTCCCGCTGCAGGGTGAGCTGCCGGCGCTCGAGATGGTCGACCGGCCGACCTGGATCGCGGCGAACCTGCAGACGATGCGGCCCCTGCTCGCCCCGCTGAGCGAGCGCCTCGCCGAGCAGCGCGGCCCTCTCGGGGGCGCCCTCGGCTCTGTGTCCGGGCTGCTGCTGGGCGCCCAGGTCGGGGGGCTCACCGGGATGCTCTCCCAGCGGGTGCTGGGCCAGTACGACCTCTCGCTTCTCGACGCGAGCGTCACGCCGCGGCTGCTGCTGCTCGCGCCGAACCTCGCCCAGGCTGCGTCGAACCTGGAGCTCGACCGCGATGAGCTCGTGCTCTGGGTGACGATTCACGAGATCACCCACGCGGTCCAGTTCACCGGGGCGCCCTGGCTGCGCGAGCACATCGGGGGAATGCTCCGCGAGCTGCTCGACGGCCTCGAGGTCTCACTCGTTGGTGCCGGCCCGAACGGCAACCCCCTACGGCTTCCGAAGGTGCCCGACCTCTCCTCGCTCCGCACGCTGGTGGATCGGGCGCGCGAAGGGCAGATCCTCCGCCTGACACTCGGCGAGGACCGCTGGAAGCTCGTCGAGCGCATGCAGACCGCGATGTCGCTGATCGAGGGGCACGCGGAGCACACGATGGATGCGGTCGGCGCCGAGGTGCTCCCTTCGCTCCCGAAGCTGCGCGCCGCAATGACCCGGCGCCGGACTCAGAAAGGGCTTCCTTGGCGCGTGCTCGAGAAGCTGCTCGGACTCGAGCTGAAGATGCGCCAGTACGAGACGGGACGGCGCTTCTGCGACGCGGTCGTGGCCGAGGGCGGCCCCGAGCTCCTCGCCCTCGCCTGGCGCGGCCCGGACTCGCTGCCCACGGCGCAGGAGCTCGAACAGCCGCACCTCTGGGCAGCGCGAATCGGCGCCCTCGCGGTCTGATTCCCCGCTCCGCCTGATCGAACGCACGTTCCAGCTGTCACAAAGTCGGAGGCGGGACGGCCCGTGGTTACAGGCTGTTCACCGGATGGTAGGATGTCGCTGTAACGATCTTCGCGGAACGGGTTACAAACAGGTGTTCGCATATCCGGCCTAACGGGTAGAGGCGAACAAGAAAGCCATAGGCCCCGTCCCTCGCACCCAGGCGAGGAGGAAATAGGAGATCGCACCCAAGATGCCCACCGCCCCGACTGCTTCCAAACCCCGCGCCAAAGCCGCCCGTAAAACGGCCGCGCGCAAAACGACCGCTCGCAAACCGGCCAAAGCCGCTGCTCGTCGTACGAGCGCGAGCAAAGCGAAAGCGACGCAGGCGAAGGCCGCGCGCACCCGCGCAGTCCACCAGACCGAGGCTGCTGCCCGCTCGACCGAGAAAGCCGCCGTGCAGAGCGTCGGTGTGATCGGTGACTACGCAGAGCGCGCAGTCCTGATTCCCGTCGGCGCCGCCCTGATCGCGCGCGACCGTGTCGTGTCCTCCGTCACGGAGACGGTCTCGACCTACTCCTCGGGCACCAAGGCCCAGGCTCAGCTGCGCAAATTCGAGCGCCGTGGCGCGACCGCCCGCAAAAGGCTGGAGCGCGAGGTTCGCAAAACTCGCGTGCGCGTCGAGCGTGACCTGCGTCAGCGCCGTAAATCGATCGAGAGCTCGTTCAACGAGACGGTCTCCGAGTTCGAGAACCGTCGCGAGCGCATCACGAAGAACGGCAGCGAGCTCGCGAACCGCGTTCCCGAGCTTGCGGGCGAGGTCCAGGAGCGGATCCTCAGCCTGGTCTAGGCCCACCCCTTACCCCGCCCGGTCGGAGAGGCCGGTAGCGGGAGAGTCTGCCGGCCTCATATCCCGCCGGCAGTAGTAGCACCCTCTCCTCCCTCGACCCCCGGGCGGCCCCCACTGCCCGGGGGTCACTTTTAATCAGGAGGAACGATGTTTCTGCTCGTGCAGATCGCGGGCTCCGCGCTCGTGCTAGTCGCCTTCATAGCGGGGCAGGCGGACCGCCTCACCCCGCATTCACTCACCTACCTCACGCTCAACCTCATCGGCTCGATCGCTCTCGCCGCGAGCGCGATCGCGGAATCGCAGTGGGGTTTTCTCGTGCTCGAGACGGTGTGGTCGGCCGCCTCGCTGATCGGTCTGCGCCGGAGCTTGGCGAGGCGGGCCGGGCGCGAGCGCGCGTAGCGCGCATCCCCGCTCGGGCGCCCCGCTCAGCGGCCGCCACCCAGGCCTCCTAGAATGGGTCGCCGGATGGTTTCCAAGGCCGAGATACTCAAGTCGCTCGAGGTCGTGATCGACCCCGAGCTGCACCGCTCGATCGTCGAGCTCGACATGGTGCGCTCGATCGACCCGAGCCCCAACGGGGTCGTCGACGTGACCGTCTCCCTGACCACGCCGGGCTGCCCGATCAAGGGCCACTTCCAGACGGGCGTCAAAGACGCCGTTGCCAAGCTCGAGGGCGTCACGCACGTCAACGTCTACTTCGACGTGCTCAGCGACGAGCAGAAGTCCGCGCTCCAGCAGAAGCTCGGGCGCGGCGCGCTTCCCGCGGGCTCGCTCGCGCAGGTCGCGAACGTGATCTGCGTGGGCTCGGGCAAGGGCGGCGTGGGCAAGTCCACGCTCACCGCGAACCTCGCCGCCGCGCTCGCCGCGGAGGGCAAGCGCGTGGGCGTGCTCGACGCGGACGTGTGGGGCTACTCGATCCCGCGCATGTACGGCCTCGGCTCGACGCGGCCCGCCGTCTCCGCGGAGCGCAAGATCATCCCGCTGGAGTCCCACGGAGTGAAGGTGATGTCGATCGGCTTCTTCGTCGAGGAGGACGCGGCCGTCGTGTGGCGCGGTCCGATGCTTCACAAGGCGCTCACCCAGTTCCTCCAGGATGTCGAATGGGGCGCGCTCGACTACCTGCTCGTCGACCTCCCCCCAGGCACGGGCGACGTCTCGATGACGCTCGCGCAGCTGCTCCCGCAGGCGCGCTTCTTGATCGTCACCACACCGCAGGCGACCGCGCAGAAGGTTGCCCGCCGCGCCGCCCAGATGGCGGAGAAGGTCTCGCTCGAGATCTGCGGCGTGGTCGAGAACATGGCGGGCTTCACCACTCCTTCGGGCGAGCGCTTCGCGATCTTCGGCGAAGGCGGCGGCGAGGAGCTCGCCGACGAGCTCGACGTCCCCCTGCTCGGGCGCGTGCCGCTCACGATGCCGCTGCGCGCGCAGGCCGACGCGGGCACGCCGCTCACGATCGAGGACCCCGATGACGCCGCCGCTCAGGCGATCCGTCATACCGCTCGCGGCCTGATCGCGATCGCACCGGTGCAGCTGCCCACGCTGCCCCTCGTCCAGGTCGGCGCTCCCGCCGTCGCCGAGGAGAGCCGCAAACCCGTGGGCATGTCGCTGCCGATGGCCTGAACGGGCCGTACGACGCACCCGACATGCCCGCTTCCTCCCGCCGGACCGCAAGGTCGGCGCGCGCCCGCTCGCGTTACGAGCGTGTGCGACGCGCTTGACAAGAGCAAGCCAACTAAAGGATCGTTTTTCGAGATGTCCACTCAGGAGCAAGAGGACAACCCCGCTGAGGGGAAGGAGCACGCCGAGACCGGGGCGCCCAACGGGGCGGCTCCCGTGGAGGAGGCCGTCGGCGGGGAGGCGGTGGCCGAATTCGACGAACGCCGCGCGAAGATGGAACGGCTGCGCGAGGAAGGGATCGACCCCTACCCGCCCGTCACGCTGTGGGGGACGGCGCACGCGTATCGCCGAGATCCTCGAGGCGCACGATCCCTCCGAGCTGGAGCAGGGGGCCCACCCGGAGATGCGCTACCTCGTCGCCGGGCGGCTGATCTCCCGGCGCGGCCACGGCAAGCGATCGTTCCTCGATCTGCGCGACCTGTCGGGCTCGATCCAGATCGTGCTTCACGCCGACACGCTCGGCCAGGAGGCCTACGACCGCATCCTCAACCTCGACATCGGCGACATCGTCTCCGTCGACGGCTGCGTGTACGTGACCCAGCGCGGGCAGCTCGCGCTCGAGGCGAACGAGGTCACGCTGCTGACCAAGACGCTGCGCCCACCGCCGGACAAGCATCACGGCCTCGGCGACACGGGCACGCGCTACCGCTACCGCGAGCTCGACCTGATCGCCAACGAGGAGACGCGCGACCTCTTCATCACGCGCAACAAGATCGTGCTCGCGATCCGCGAATGGCTCGCGGAGCGCAACTTCGTCGAGGTCGAAACGCCGGCGCTGCAGTCGCTCGCCGGCGGCGCGGGCTCGCGGCCGTTCACCACCCACCACAACGCGCTCGACCGCGACCTCTACCTGCGCATCTCCGTCGAGCTGTTCCTGAACCGCCTGATCGTCGGCGGCATGGAGAACGTCTACGACATGGGCAAGGTGTTCCGCAACGAGGGCATCTCACCGAAGCACTCGCCCGAGTTCACGATCATCGAGTTCATGTGCGCGTATTCCGATTACAACGATGTGGCGACGGTGACCGAAGAAATGTTCCGCGACGTCGCGCAGAAGGCGCTCGGGCGCACGACGATCAAACGCAACGGCGAGGAGATCGACCTCGCCAAGCCCTGGAAGCGGATCACGATGCGCGAGCTGATCCTCGAGCGCTTCGGGCTCGACTTCATGGAGTCCACGCGCGAGCAGCTCGCGGAGGTGCTCGACGAGCCGATGGACCCCGCGGCGACCTGGGCGGAGGTCGTCGCCGACATCTACTCGGAGAAAATCGAGTCGACGATCAACCAGCCCACGCACGTGTTCGACTTCCCGCTCGAGCCGTTCCCGATCACCCGGCGCCACCCGGAGCACCCCGAGCTCGCCGAACACTTCGACGCGGTGATCGGCGGGATCGAGCTCGTCAGCGGCGACACCGAGCTCAACGACCCCGTCGACCAGTGGCAGCGCTTCGTCGACCAGCGCAAGCGCCGCATGATCGACGACGCGGACGTGCCGCACCCCAACGACGAGGAATACGCGCGCGCGATCGAGTACGGCTACTCGCCCACCGCCGGCGGCGGCATGGGCGTCGATCGCCTGGTGATGATCCTCACCGAACGCGACACCCTGCGCGAGGTCATCCCCTTCCCGATCGTGAGGGACCTGCGATGAGCGCGAGTCGGCTCGAAGCTCGATCTCGACCCGGGCGTGGTCGCGGCCTGCCGCCAGGCCGCCCGGCGGATCGCCGACGAGGTGGCCGAGCAGATCGCCGGCAAGACCACGGTCTCGGTCGAGCGCAGCGTGACGCGGCTGCTCGGCGTCGACGGCGCGGACGAGCTCGAGGTGCCGCTGCCGAACGTGCTCGTCGACCACGTCCACGAGCGCGGCGGGCTCGGGCGCGGCATCGGCACTGGCTCGGCAACGCGATGCTCGCCGACGGGCCGCACCCCGCAGCAGATCGCGGAGGCCGTCGAGCGCGGGCGAGCTCGACCTGATGAGCCTCGAGCAGGCCGAGGAGGGCGCGATCCGCGAGCGGGTGCTCGCGGAGATGCGCGCGCGCCTCGACGAGATCTCGGCGCGCTTCGAGGAGCGCGCGGCGATGCGCGAGCGCCTCGGCGACCGCGACGGCACGCTGCGCTACGTGCTCACCGCGACGGGCGACGTCTATGAGGACGTCGTCCACGCCAAGGCCGTCGCCGCAGGCCGGCGGCGACATCGTCGCGGTGATCCGCTCGACCGCGCAGAGCCTGCTCGACTACGTCCCCTACGGGCCCGACCACCGAGGGCTACGGCGGCACCTTCGCCACCCAGGCCAACTTCCGGATCATGCGCGAGGCGATGGACGAGTGGTCCGAGGAGCACGGCCGCTACGTGCGCCTGTCGAGCTTCTGCTCGGGCCTGTGCATGTCGGAGATCGCCGCGATGGGCGCGTGGGAGGGCTTCGACAACATGGTCAACGACGCCCTCTACGGGATCCTCTACCGCGACATCAACATCGTCCGCGGCCTGATCGACCAGCGCGTCTCGCGGATGATCAACGGCCACTTCGGCGTGACGATCAACACCGGCGAGGACAACTACCTGCGCACCGCCGACGCGTCGAGGCGGCGCCCTCGGTGACCGCCTCGCAGTTCATCAACCACCAGCTCGCGCGGGACTCCGGCGTGCCCGACGCGCAGATCGGCCTCGGCGACGCCTTCGAGATCGACGTCCCCGTGACCAACGGCCTGCTGTTCGAGTGGCACAGGCGCAGCTCACGCGCGAGCTGTTCCCCGACTGCCCGGTGAAGTACATGCCGCCGACGCGCCACATGGACGGCAACCTCTTCCGCACGCACGCGGCCGACACGCTGTTCAACCTCGTCACGATCGCGACCGGTCAGGGGATCCAGACGATCGGCGTGCCCACCGAGGGCATCTTCACGCCGCACATCCACGACCGCGTGCTCGGCCTGCAGAACGTCGACTACGTGTTCAACTCCGCTCGCGACCTCGGCGAGGAGATCGAGTTCAAGCGCGGCGGCATCATCCAGACGCGCGCCCAGGAGGTGCTCGCGGGCGCACAGGAGCTGCTCGAGCGGATCGCCGAGCAGGGCCTCTTCGCCGCGATCGAGCAGGCCACCTTCGGCGACGTCAGCCGCCGCATCGACGAGGGCCGCGGGATCGAGGGGATCGTGAGCACGGCGGAGGGCTACATCAACCCGGTCGTCGAGCTGATGGGAGAGGCGAGCTATGCCTAGGGAGGTCGACCTCAGCGCCGTTCGCCCCTACGCCGACCACCTCGGCGACGGGCTCGTGCAGATGAGCTTCACGCTGCCCGTGCCCTACTCGCTCGCCGCGCGCAAGGCGGCGCTCGAGCTCGCCGCCGCAATGGGCTTCGAGGAGCCCGAGGTCGTGCACTACGAGGAGCTCACGGAGGGCTACACCTACTTCGTGATGTACGGGCGCTGCGTGCGCACTGTCGACTTCGCCTCGCTGCAGGGCGAGGGCTTCGACATCGAGTACATGAGCGAGGACGAGATCGAGCGCTTCGCCGAGCGGACGCTCGGGCGGCGGATCGTGGTGGTGGGCGCGAGCACGGGCTCGGACACGCACAGCGTCGGCATCGACGCGATGCTCAACCTGAAGGGCTACCACGGCCACCACGGCCTCGAGGGCTACCACTCCTTCGAGACGCACAACCTCGGCAGCCAGGTCCCCAACAGCGTGCTGCTGAGCAAGGCGATCGAGGTGAGCGCGGACGCGATCCTGGTCTCCCAGACCGTGACCCAGCAGAACCTGCACGTCCACAACCTCACGGAGCTCGTCGAGATGGTCGAGGCGGAGGGTCGGCGCAGCAGACTGATCCTCGCCTGCGGCGGCCCGCGCGTGTCCAACGAGCTCGCCAAGGAGCTCGGCTACGACGCGGGCTTCTCGAAGGGAACCTACCCGCATCACCTCGCGACGTTCATCGTCCGCGAGCTCGCGGCGCGCCAGTCCGGAGACCGCGTCCCGGCGGCGGGCTAGGCCGCCTTGGCGACGCTCGCCGAGCTCACCGCCGCGGCGCCCCGTCTGGCGCTCGTCGGTCTCGCGAAGAACACGGGCAAGACCGTCGCCCTCGCGGCGCTGCTCCCCGAGCTCTCGGCGGCGCGACGGACGGTCGGCGTGACCTCTGTGGGGCGCGACGGCGAGGAGCACGACGTGATCGACTTCCGCATCGCCAAGCCGCCCGTCGAGCTCGACGCGGGCGCGCTCGTCGCGACGACCGACGGCCTGCTGCGCGCGAGCGGTGTCCCGCACGAGCTGCTCGAGCGCACGGGCATCCGCACACCGCTCGGCGAGGTGCTGATCGCGCGCCTGAAGGGCGCGGGCAAGATCGAGGTCGCGGGACCCTCCGCCGCGGCGGACGCGCGTCGTGTTGCGGACACGATGCTCTCCCACGGCGCCGAGCAGGTGCTGATCGACGGCGCGATCGACCGCCGCGCCGCCTCCTCGCCGGAGATCGCGGACGCGCTCGTGATGTCCACCGGGGCGATCCTCAGCGAAGAGATCGAGGAGGTCGTGACGCGCACCGCCGACGCGGTCGCGCTCGTTCGCCTTGCGGGCCTGGACCCTGGCACGCCGGAGGAGCGCCGCGTCAGCGAGCTCGCCGCCGAAGATCCGAGCTCGAGCTTCGTCCTCGGCGAGGACCTCGACAGAAGAGTGCTGCCGCCGCGCTTCGCGCTCACCGCCGATCAGCCGCAGCTCGACGCGCTGATGCGCGAGGAGCGGGGCGCACGCTGGCTGGTGATCGCCGGCGCGGTTCCCGAGGCACTGCTCGAGAAGCTGATCGGTGCGGTGCGGCGCGGCCGCACGCCGCTGAAGGTGCTCGCGCGAGACCCCACACGGCTCTTCCTCGCGAGCCACGGCCCCGAGTTCTACTCCCGCGCGGGCATCGAGCTGCTCGTCTCCGAGCCGATCGACCTGCGTGCGCTCACCGTCAACCCGGTCGCGCCGCAGTCTCATGAGTTCGACTCCGCGCGGCTGCGCGCGCTGCTCGGCGAGAAGGTTTCGGGCGTGCCGATCTTCGACGTGCTTCACCCCTCCTACTCGGGCGCGCCGCCGATGATGGCGCGCCGTGGAGCCGCCGCGCGGTTCTAGACGCCGCTGCGCTCGCGGGCGCGCTTCGCCGCGGGCGTTGGCGCGAGGTGCCCACGCCGCGCCGGGCCGCGCCTGACGCGCGGCTCGGAACGCGGAGCGGGGGCCGGGCCCGGCCCGTCGCCGCCGGTGGCGGAGGCGACCTCCACCGGCGGGACGGGCTCGAGCTCGGCGGCACGCCTGCCGAACGGGAACGAGAAACGCCACCCGGGACGGGACGAGGAGCGCAGCTCGCGCTGACGCTCGGCGGCGAGCTCTGTGGCTATGTGGTGGCTGATGACCATGTGGAGCATTCTCGCGGGGTTAAGTTCGAGAGCTAACACATTTAGACTGGACTAAATGGTTCATCACACGCGCGCAACGTGGCCGATGATCCGGGAAGAGCCGAGATGATCCTCGCGAGATTCCATACCGAGGCCCTGACCAGGGTTCGCTTCGCGATCTCGCCGATGTTCGAGATGACGCGCAGCGTGAAGGCGTTGCAGGACCCGGCGAGCGTTGCGCTGCACCTGCCCTGGGTCGAGCAGGCGCTGCCCGCCGTCGCCGACCTCGACCTCTCGACGCTGTTCGCGCTGCAGTCAGCACCCTCCTACAACCCCGACTTCGTCAATCCCCCGCCGAGCAGCCCGCTCGTGGAGTTCGAGGACGAGCTCGCCGTGATGCTCGCCACGCCGCCGCGGCAGATCGCGGCGGAGGTCCGCTTCGCCTACCAGGGCGTCGAGCTGCCGACGGTCCTCGAGCCGTTCGTCGAGCGTCCGAAGCGGGCGATCGAGGCACTCGCGGAGCTGATGCGGGAGTACTGGACACGCACGCACGAGGCGCACTGGCCACGGCTGCGCTCGCTGCTCGAGCACGACGTGCTCTACCGCTCACGCCAGATCGCCGACGGCGGCACGGCGCGGCTGTTCTGCGACCTGGACCCGGGCGTGAGCTGGTCCGACGGTGTCCTGCGGATCGAGTGCGGGGAGTCCGACGCTGACATGGACCTCGACGAGCGCGGCCTGCTGCTCGTGCCGAGCGTGTTCGTGTGGCCGAAGGTGACCACGATGACGCTCGAGCCCTGGCAGCCCACGCTCGCCTACCCGGCGCGGGGCATCGGGATGCTGTGGAGCCCCGAGGACGCGAACACCCCTCCCGACGCGCTCGAGCGGCTCGTCGGCCGCACGCGCGCGACGCTGCTCACCGCGCTCGACTCGCCGCGCTCGACGACCGAACTCGCGGGCGAGCTCGGCCTCACCCCCGGCGGCGTCTCACAGCACCTCGGCGTGCTGCGCGACGCCGGCCTCGTCTGCGGGCGGCGCGTCGCCCGCTCGGTGCTCTACCTGCGCTCCTCCGAGGGAGACACGCTGGTCGGGGCATCGGGCGCCGATGAGCCGACCGGTGCGGCGCTCCCCGCTGCCTAGCCTGCCGCGGCTGCACCCCCGCTGCGGAAGTAGTCAGCGTTGATCTGGGTGTACTTCCCCCACTCGTCGGGGAGCTGGTCCTCGGCGAAGCACGCATCGACCGGGCAGGCCTCGACGCAGGCGTCGCAGTCGATGCACTCCTCGGGATCGATGTAGAGCATCTCCGCCGCGTCGTACCCGGGCTCGTCGGGCGTCGGGTGGATGCAGTCCACGGGGCAGACCTCGACGCAGGAGTTGTCCTTGGTGCCAATGCACGGCTCGGCGATTACGTAGGCCATTCGCTTCTTTCTCAGTCGGTTTTGCGGTGGGCTCTCAGCGAGAGGGGCATATTCTACGAATCATGCTGCTGCTAACGGGCGCGACCGGCCTGGTCGGCTCCAACCTGCTGCCCCGCCTGCTCGCCGAAGGCAGGCAGGTCCGCTGTCTGGTTCGCGATCCGAGGCGGCTCGGAACGCAGCGCGTGCGCGTCCAGATCGCGCTCGGCGACCTCACCGACCCCCCTTCCTTCCGCAACGCGCTGCGCGGGGTGGACACCGTCGTGCACCTCGCCGCGGCGATCCGCGACCAGCCCGAGGGCTCGATCGAGGAGCTCGACGGGATCGCGACCTGGCGGATGGTCGAGGCGGCGCAGCGCCAGGGAGTGGAGCGCTTCGTCTTCTTCTCCGCGCTCGGCGCCTCGACGCACCATCGGACCCGCTGCCTGCGCGCGAAGGCGCACGCCGAGCAGGCTGTCGCCGAGGCCGACCTGCACTCGATCGTGTTCGCTCCCTCGATCGTCTACGCGCCCGGCGATGCGTGGCTCACGCTGCTCGAACGGATGGCGCTGCTGCCGGTGATGCCGATGTCCGGCCGCGGCCGCGCGGCTTTCAGCCGATCTGGGCGGAGGACGTGGCGGACTGCATCGTCGCCGCGCTGCGCAGTTCAGGCGGCGGCTCGAGCGCTCGCTATGAGCTCGCCGGTCCGGAGACGCTGAGCCACGCCGAGATCATCCGCACGGTGCTCGCCGCCCAGGGCCGCAGCCGGCCGATCCTGCCGGTACCCACGCCGGTCGTCTCGCGCGGGCTGCGCACGCTCGAGCGCACGATGGGGCCGCGCGCCTTCGCGACCTGGGACGAGGCCGAGCTGATGGAGGTGTCGATGCTCTCGCCGCGCGGCAGCGCGGACGTGGAGGCGCTCGGCGTGAGCCCGCAGCGCATGTCCGCCGTGCTCGAGGCCGCCTGAGAGCCCTGCCCGGTGGCGGGGCGTGTGCGCCGAGCGGCGCTCAGCCCGTCACCGGCTGCCCGATCGAGGGCCTCCTCGCGGCCCAGGGCTGCGCGGCTTCGAGCTGCGTGGCGAGCGCGAGCAGGCGCTCCTCGCCCGCGGGACGGCCGACGATCTGCACGCCGAGCGGCAGCCCGTCCTCGCCCTCGTAGAGCGGCAGCGCGATGCCGGGCTGCCCGCTCGCGTTGAAGACCGGTGTGAAGGGCGTGAAGAGGCCGGAGCGGGTGAACGTGGACATCGGGTTCTCGGCCGCCGTGTCGAGCGTGCCGAGCGGCAGCGGGCGCTCCGCGAGCGCCGGCGTGAGCAGCGCGTCGTAGTCGGAGAGCCAAGCGACGAGACGCCGCGCGTAGGCCTGCAGCCGCACGGCCGCAGCCTGCTGTTCGAGCGTGCCGAGTTTGCCCACCATCGAGAAGATCGCCCAGCTCATCGGCTCCATGTCCTGCGCCGTGGGCACCTTGCCCGCCACCTGGCCGGAGTAGCCGATCGAGAGCGCGATCTGCGAGGAGAACACGAGTCCGAAGAGCTCGGAGAGCCCCTCCTCGCGCCAGGGCGGATCGACCTCCACGACCTCGTGGCCGAGCGTGCGCAGCTGCTCGGCCGCCTCACGCGCGCCGCGCTCGCAGATCGGGTCGAGCGCGGCGTCGGGGGTGGGCGGCTGAACGCTGAAGGCGATCCGCATCCGGCCCGGGTCCGAGGCCGCCGCCTGTGCGAAGGGCTTGGACGGCGGCGGCGCCCAGGTCGCATCGCCCGGCTCGTAGCCCGCGAGCACATCGAGGATCGCCGCGGTGTCCGCCACCGTGCGGGTGAGCATCCCGTCGATGCCCAGCGAGGAGTCGCCGAGTTCGGGCGCGGCGGAGATCCTGCCGCGCGCGGGCTTCAGCCCGACGAGCCCGCAGCAGGCGGCGGGGATCCGGATCGAGCCGCCGCCGTCGTTGCCGTGCGCGACGGGAACCATCCCCGAGGCCACCGCCGCCGCCGCGCCGCCCGAGGAGCCGCCGGGGGTGCGGCCGAGATCGTAGGGGTTGCGCGTGGGGCCGAAGATGCGCGCCTCGGAGACGGGCAGGATGCCGTACTCGGGCAGCGTCGTCGTACCAACGATCACGAAACCGGCCTCGCGCAGGCGCCGGGTGACGTTGTGGTCGTAATCGCACATGTTCTGCTCCATCAGCGCACAGCCGTAGGTCAGGCGCAGACCGGCGACGGGTCGGTTGTTCTTCACCGCGACGGGCACCCCCGCGAAAGGTCGATCGTCGCCCGCAGCGATCTGCTCCGCCGTGTGCAGCGCGCGCTCGGCGTCCACGTCGACGAACGCGTTCAGGGCCGGGTTGAGCTCCTCGATGCGCTCGAGAGAGATCTCCACGAGCTCGCGGGCGGACACATCCTCCGCGCACCGTCGCGGCGAGCTCGACGGCGCTGCGGAACATCAGATCGCTGTCGGACATGGACCCTCCTCGCGCTGCTTGTAGCCGCAGCGCTCCACGCGCGCGGCGGGTGAAGCGTATCTTCGCGCCTGCGTACGGGCGTCGGTGAGGCTCGGCTCAGCCCGGTCCCGCTCAGTCCTCGCCAG